>NZ_CAXUSE020000006.1:0-1545 GCF_964253765.1 Acidovorax sp. LjRoot129 | reverse complement strand
TGAATCGCCCTGGGTTCCGTGGAGGCCCGTTGGTTTAAGTCAGGCCGCCGTTGTGGCGGGCTGACTGGCGAGTTGCCGATAGTAGTTTGCCTCAGCTTCTGCAGGCGGGATGTACCCGATGGGTTCAAGCAGGCGATGGTGGTTGAACCACGATACCCATTCGAGCGTGGCGAACTCGACTGCCTCCTTCGTTTTCCAGGGAGCGCGGCGGTGGATGAGTTCGGCCTTGTAGAGCCCGTTGATCGTCTCGGCCAGCGCGTTGTCATAGCTGTCTCCCTTGCTGCCCACCGAGGGCTCGACGCCAGCTTCTGCCAAGCGTTCGGTGTACCGAATGCTGACGTATTGCGAGCCCCTGTCGGAGTGGTGAATCAGGCTGCTGTCCCGCTCGGGTTGGCGCGCGTATAGCGCCTGCTCAAGCGCATCGAGGACGAAGTCAGTTCGCATCGAACTGCTCACGCGCCAGCCCACGATGCGCCGGGCAAACACGTCGATGACAAAGGCCACGTACAACCAGCCCTGCCAGGTCGAGACATATGTGAAGTCACTGACCCACAACTGGTTCGGCCGCTCGGCTCGGAACTGGCGGTTAACTCGGTCCAGCGGGCATGGCGCCTTGCTATCACTGACGGTGGTTCGCACGACTTTGCCGCGCATCACACCGCGCAGCCCCAGCTTGCGCATCAGCCGCTCCACTGTGCAGCGGGCTACTGCTGTACCCTCCCGACGAAGTTGACGCCAGACCTTGTCTGCGCCGTAGACCTGCATGTTGGCCTGCCAGACACGTTCGATTTGCAATGCCAGCAGTTCGTCGCGACGGGCCCGAGCGCAGCGCCTGCCGGGCTCGCGCATCAGCGCTGCGTGTCTTCGATACCCCGACGGGGCGATCTGCAACACCTTGCAGATCGGCTCGACCCCGAAGGTGCCACGATGCCTGTCGATGAAATCCCTCAGGACTTCAAACGGCGGTCGAGCTCCGCCTGGGCGAAAAACGCGCTGGCCAGCTTCAGTATCTCGTTGGCCCGACGCAGCTCCTTGTTCTCGCGCTCCAGTTCCTTGACCCGTTGGGCTTCGGCTGTGGTGACACCTTCTCGCGCGCCTGCATCCACTTCGGCACGTTTGACCCATTCGTTCAGAGTCTGCGGAACACAGCCAATCTTGGGGGCAATAGATTCGATGGCCGCCCAAAGGGATGGGTACTCCCCGCGCTGTTCCTGCACCATCCTCACTGCGCGCTCACGCACCTCAGGCGAGAACTTGTTTGTCTTCTTCATGGCTCAATCCTCTCAGAGTGTTGAGCCTCCTCAAAACCCGGGGCGATTCACCCTGGACCGTTTCCCTTCACTCAACCGACCCGTCAATGAGCGCGGATCTCGATTCCGACACTTGTCGTCTGGTGCTCGGACGATGCGAACGGCTTTCCTTGATGCATGCGCGCAATCGCGCCGACTATGGCCAACCCGAGGCCATGGTTACTCTGTCCATGGCTACGGGCAGGATCCGCCCGGAAAAACCGGTCAAACAACTGCGGAAGAATTTCGGGATCGA
>NZ_CAXUSE020000005.1:0-4127 GCF_964253765.1 Acidovorax sp. LjRoot129 | reverse complement strand
TGGAACGACACCTGCCGCCCCCAGCGCCTCTGGGTGCGCGCCACCAGCGGGGTGGACAGCGCGCCGCCCACCACATAGCCCATCACCGGCAACGTGGCCATCCAGCCGAAGGGCGCGAGCTGCAAACCCACCAGGCCGTTGATGGCAATGAAGACGACGTTGTTGGTGAGGAAAAGGCCCTGGCACAGGGCCAGCAGCCACAAATTCTTGTTCACAGTGATGTGGGCGTTGGGGGCGACAACATTCTCGCCGGTGGCCAACTGTTTAAATGTTGTTTGTCCTAACAGTCGAAGGAAGAAAATGACAGGAGAAGAAGCGCAGCGCGGATTTGAAAAATTCGTGGCCGACTGCAACAAGGACCCAGGCTATGGGCCTGACTACGCAGCAGGGGTGACGTTCACAGAATTGCAGCAGGCCTACAAGGCTGCATATCCAAGGACTGACACTCCCATCGTGTTGGAGTCGCCGCGGACAGGCCGCTACGAGCTCTACTGGACCGAGGCCGAGATGAAACGAGATTTCGCATAGTTTCGCGGACGCGAAATTGGGAGGTGTGTCGCATGGCCCACCGCCGCATGGCACATTGGCAACATGCACGTGCCCGTCAAAAGAAAAGGACTGGCGTCCCATCGACGCCAGTCCTTCGTGACATAGCTAAGCTAGCTAGCAGTCACAACAGCCCAGCATTTCGAGGCAGCACTCAGCAAGTTCTGAGCAGCAATCAGATTTGAGCCATGGCCATGCCTGCCATCGACATTAAGACTGCGGCCAAGCCGAATTTCAAAAAATGGTTCTTCATTGGGGTGTTCCTGTTAGGTATGTAATGGAGAGATCAACACATCAAGCTAGCCAGGGGGGGGCGCCACACCGACGCTCCCCAGGAAGAAAACTCCTGGACGGAACCGTCCTGTAAGCCAGTGTTCGAGATAAATCCACCTCGCGAGACAGCGAAGACGGAATCAGGTGCATGCCGCAACTAGTGGACTAGTCTTGTCTCATTTCCTTTAATAAAACGAGAAGAGATTTCTCGACAGCGACACGGTCCCCATCACTCAGGTGGGCAAGCAACTGCTCCGCGTGAGTATCCAGGGCAGCGTTCCAAGCATTGACTGACTGCAACCCTTCGTCGGTGAGCGTGACCAGCCACTTCCGGGAATCGGCGGGATTGTTCACCTTGACGACTAGGCCATGGCCCGCCAATGCTTCCACAGAACGGGAAACCCAGCTTTTTTCACGTCTGAATCGGACGCCGAGTTCAGACAACGCAAGCGGACCGGAGCGCGCCAATTCGGCCAGCAGATTGCATTGGCTGTTCGTAGTGCTGTTGCATTGAATCACCACACTCTGCGCTTGTGTGAACAAGCGAACAACCTCGCGAAGAAGTCTTCCCGAATCAGCAGTTCTCATTTTGGTACTTATTGCAACGACTAGCCCAGGAATTATTCGGCTGCCAACTTCTTTGCTCCAGCGACGTAGCTGCCGACCATAGAGTGCGAAATCGCTTAATGCGAGTGTGCATGTTTCACTGGTTTTGCACTCACCTCCTTATAGGTTGGATCAGCTCGTGTCCCCCGAAGCAGGCGCAGCCCATTACCCACCACCAGCAAGCTCGCTCCCATGTCCGCGAAGACGGCCATCCACATCGTTGCGGTGCCTACCACCGCCATGACCAAGAACACGCTCTTGATACCCAAGGCCAGGGTGATGTTTTGCCAGAGCACGGCATGGGTACGTTTGGACAGACGCACTGTCTCTGCGACGCGCTGCAGGTCATCGTTCATGATGACCACATCCGCCGCTTCCATGGCAGTGTCGGTTCCCGCTCCCCCCATGGCAAAGCCAATGTCGGCCTGCGCCAATGCCGGCGCATCGTTGATCCCATCGCCGGTCATGCCAGTGGCGCCATAGCGCTTTTGCATTTCCTTGATCGCGTCGAGCTTGGCCTCAGGAAGCAGATCGCCGCGTGCATCATCAATCCCGGCCTGCGCAGCGATGGCTTTTGCCGTCGCTGTGTTGTCGCCAGTCAGCATCACGGATGTCACACCCAAAGCCTTGAGATCGACGATGGCCTGTTTGGAGGTTTCTCGGATGGTGTCTGCTACCGCGAACAACGCCAGGACGCGCGCATCGTCCGCCAGGAGGGTTACCGTCCGGCCTTGCTTTTCGTGGGTGGACAGCTCCGCCTCCAACTCTGGCCCGCACAGGCCTAGCTCATGGATAAGACGGTGATTACCTAGCGTCAAACGTACACCATTGACCATGCCTTCAACGCCGCGCCCGGGCAAAGCTTTGAAGCTCTCCGCCTCTGAAGCGTTTACTTCCAGGCCCTGAACAATTGCCTTGGAAACCGGGTGATCGGAACGCGCCGCCAAGCTGGCTGCCATTTGCTGGATTGCGGCCTCATCACCGGCCCCCCACACCTGCCACTTCACCAGCTTGGGTTTGCCTTCGGTGATGGTGCCGGTCTTGTCCAGCGCCACCGCCTTCAGAAGCCGGGCATCTTCCAAGTAGGTTCCGCCCTTGATCAAGATCCCACGGCGCGCTCCCGCGGCCAATCCGCTGACCACCGTGACCGGCGTGGAAATGACCAGAGCGCATGGGCAGGCGATCACCAGCAGAACCAGGGCCTTGTAGAGCGCCTCCAGCCAGGTAAGTCCCATCAGGAAAGGAGTGAGGACCGCCACCGCCACGGCAATGGCGAAGACTGCGGGGGTGTAGATGGAGGCGAACCGATCGACAAAGCGCTGCGTCGGAGCGCGCGTGCCCTGCGCTTGCTCAACGGCTTGGATGATCCTGGCCAGGGTGGTGTTGCTCGACAAGGCTGTGACCTCGAACTCCAGCTCACCAGTCTCGTTGATCGTGCCGGCAAACACCTGGTCGCCAGGTGCCTTGTCCACGGGGATGCTCTCGCCAGTCACGGGGGCCTGGTTGATGGCGCCATTGCCCTTGGTCACCTTACCGTCCAGCGGCACGCGTTCGCCCGGCTTGATGCGCACGGTCGCTCCAATGGCCACCGAAGCCACCGGTGTAGCGGTCCATGCTCCGTTGGTGCCCAGTACCAACGCCTCTTCGGGCGCCAGTTCCAGCAAGCCCTTGATAGCGTTTCGGGCCCGGTCCACTGCCTTGGCTTCGATGAGCTCCGCAATCGCGTACAGAGCCATCACCATCGCGGCTTCTGGCCACTGACCAATGAGGAATGCGCCGGTGACGGCCACCGACATCAGCGCATTGATGTTCAACTTGCCGCGCAGCAGCGCCGCAATGCCCTTCTTGTAGGTGTCGATCCCGGCCAGCCAGATAGCCAGCGCGGCGATGGCCATGCCCGCCACCTTCCAGGCCATCTGGTCGGGCGCGAAAAAGGAGACGACCTCAGCACCTGTCGCAAATACCAACGCCGCTATCAACCGAGAGATGCCACCGGCAAAACCATGTTCGTGGACCTCACCTCCATCAGTTCCACTCCGCTGCGTACTTTGGGCCTCATCGTCCCCCGCCACTGGCTTCGGATCGAAACCCGCTTTTCGGATGGCTTCTAGTGCCAGCGGGTATGCGTTTTCCTCAGCATCGATTTTCAGCGTCCGCGCGCCGAGTTGAAAACCCAAAGAACGGATGCCAGCGACAGGCTCCAGAGCCCGGCGAATTTCCGATTCCTCGGCACTGCAGTCCATGGTGGCGATCCGGTATACCGCGCTTTGCAATGGGCCGGCTGTGGGGGACTGAACTGGAGTTGTCGAACTGGAGGAGCACGACGGGCAACAAGTGTCAACAACGATTGAAGAAGTGCTGGTTTCAGATTTCATGGCTGTATTGGAAACCTTGAAGCCGCTTTAAAGTCAATCAACAAGCGCATGTCACGGTCTTGTCCTACGCCAAACAGATTGAGAACGCTAGGAACTCTGCGCGGCCTGGACCGTTTCCCTTCACTCAACCGACCCGTCAATGAGCGCGAATCTCGATTCCGACACTTGTCATCTGGTGCTCGGACGATGCGAACGGTTTTCCTTGATGCATGCGCGCAATCGCGCCGACTATGGCCAACCCGAGGCCATGGTCACTCTGTCCATGGCTACGGGCAGGATCCGCCCGGAAAAACCGGTCAAACAACTGCGGAAGAATTTCGGGATCGT
>NZ_CAXUSE020000004.1:0-52637 GCF_964253765.1 Acidovorax sp. LjRoot129 | reverse complement strand
GCGTTATTTCAGTGATTGATCGTTAGGAACAGCCGCGCCCTACCCCAACACCGTTGACCTCCACCCAGAATGGCCGCAGGTTTGGATCGCATCGAAATCAACACCGTTGACCTAACCATTGTTTCACAGCGAAAGTTGGCCCCAGTGAAGCCAATTGCCTCCTTCAGCTCGCCGCGCGTGCGTAACGTCTCGTCATTTGTCCTCCTCTGATTCTTATAGGACATATGTGATTTCCCGGGCCGAGGTGGACCTCTATCATTCCCTAATGAAGTCTGGAAAGGCCCCCTACATACCCCGCGACCAGCTCGACAAGACCCTGGCGGCCCAGGCGCGCTACCGGTTCGCGGACCGGGATCGGGCCATCCTGATGCTGTCGCATTTCATGGGTCTACGCGCCAAAGAGCTGGCAGCCCTGCGCATCGGTGACGTATTCGATCCGCTCACCGGGCAGGTTAAGGAGGTGGTCCGCTTGCTGGCCGCCATGAGCAAGGGTGAGCGGTTCCGCGAGGTCTTCCTGGTGAACGCGGACGCGCGCGCTGCCGTGCTCACCTACCTGCGCACCCGGAGCCTCCGGCACATGGACACTCCCCTCTTCCAGTCGCAGCGCGGCGGCCACTTCTCCGCCAACAGCATGCAGCGCTTGGTCGCCATCTGCTATGCGCGCGCGAACGTGCGTGGCTCTTCCCACTCGGGCCGGCGGTCGTTCGCAACCAGGCTGATCGAGCACGGTGCCGACATCTATGCGGTCAAGGAGTTGCTGGACCACTCCAGCATCGTGACGACCCAGGCCTACTTCTCCAGCTCACCAGAGCGCCTGAAGAAGTTCGCGGCCCTGGCTTGAATAAGAAATGGATTATTAGGACATATAGCTAGACTAGCTAGTCTATATAGGCTATCTTTGCTAGCTATGCTAGCTATGCTAGCTTGTATAGCCACACTAGCTATGCTAGCTTGTATAGCCACACTAGCTAGGCTAGCTTGTATAGCTTTACTAGCTAGGCTATCTATACTATCCACGCTAGCTAGTCTATGAAGGCTATCTAAGCTAGACATACTAGCTAGACTATCTTCGCTAGCATTACTAGCTAGGTTAGCAACACTAGCTTTACTAGCTAAGCTAGCTAGCCTATACTGGCTATACAGATTTTTAGGAGCCTCTAGTGAACACTCAAGGGCGCATTTACGCATTCGCCACAGGGAAGGGCGGGGTGGGTAAGACCACCGCAGCCGTCAACATCGCCGCCATGTGCGCGCTGGCTGGCAAAGAAACCCTCCTGGTCGATACCGACTTCAACAAGCCTGACGCCAGCTTCTGGGCCACCATGCGGCACGAATCCGAGGTTGTTCCCTCCGTGACCAGCGTGACCAAGACCGGCAAGGTGGGCTACGACCTGGCCAAGCTCCGGGAGAAATACGAGATCGTGATCGTGGATTGCGCGGGCGCCGACTCGATCGAAATGCGCCAGACCGTGGCTATCTGCGACATGCTGGTCGTACCCATGAAGCCTGCCCAGTTTGATCTGTGGTCCGTCTCTCGCATGGAGAGCATCGTCAAAGAAATGCAGGAGAAGATGGAGCGCACCATCAATGCCTACTCCATGCTCTCGATGGTCCACAACAACCCCCAGGTGCGCGAAACCACGGAGACCAGGCAGTCGCTGCAGGAGTTCGCCGAGACCTTCCCGCTGATGCAAGCCACCATTTGTGACCGCATCGCCTATGTGCGGGCGAACAAGGCGGGCTTGAGCGTGGTCGAGCTGACGGGCGGGGACGCCGACGCAAAGGCCAACGCGGAGATGCAAAACCTCTATCGGGAGATATTCAATGAAGACTGGCACCTCGCCAAGTAACCGGCCCGCCATGTCTGCCAGGCCGCCCATGCGCAGCTCGGCCGATGTGCTCAAGGATCTGGACAGCGTCTCTGAGATCACCGAGGCGCCGTCCAGGGCTGCAGCGCAAGCGCTCGACGGGGCAGGGGAGGGCGTTCAGCAGGAGGTGAAGGCTTCCCCGGTCGCCGCCCCCGAACCCGTCGCTGAGGCCTCGGCGGCCCCTGCGAAGGGGAAGGGCAAGGACAAGCCCGTGATGCCGTGGGATGAGCTGGCCAATTCGACCGCATCCCAGCAGCTGAACCTGCGCCTGCCCGTGGCGCTCCTGGCCAAGCTCAAGTTCCTCGGAGAGACCACCTATGGGGAATCGCAGACGTCTATCGTGAAAAAGGCGTTGGAAGAGAAGATGGCGCGCATGCTCAAGGAGCGCGGACTATCCTAGCTAGCGTAGTTAGTCTAGATAGGCTAGCTTGTATAGCTAGGCTAGCTATGCTAGCTAGCAGTGCTATACGCGCCGGTCAGGTGATTTTACGCAGCTGGCTCACTACGCTGAGGCGTTCCTGCTTGATCTCACCGGTGGCTGCGTCCAGCTTCTCGCCAAGACGCAGGGCGGGCAGGGGAGGGGGTTCGACCCCAAGCAGCTCAGGCTGACTCGGCGGCTGAGGCTCGGCAGGTTCGTGGGGCAGCTGGGCCTCACCGGGATATAGGGCGGGGAGGGCGCGCAGCGGCTGTGTGCCGATCGAATCCTGCTCGCCAGCATCCGCGATCACCGTGGCGGTGAACATGGCCGTGGGCAGTTGGTCCCGACGGTTCGCCCAGGCCACGCGGGAGTTCACCACGTAGGCGTTGACGCCACCTTTCCCACCGACCTGGACCACCTCGATCCAATTGCCGGCCTTGAGGTCCGCCACCGCGCGCTTGACGGTGGCCTCGCTGACCTTCTCCATACGGGCCAGCACTGGGCGGCTGGCCACCAGAGCAGAGTGTTCGTTCATGTGCGCCACGATGGTGTGGAGCAGGGCGGCCGCGCGGGGTTTTGTTCGGACCAGGTCAGCCCATGCCTCATGGGAGGCGCGCTCTGTCTGCACCCAGGTTTGCCGTTTGCTCTCGGCGAGCGGGGGTGTTCCAATGCGTGCAATGTCTGTAGCCATACCGGAAATGATAGCACCGGTATCGGACAAGGCAACAAGCCTGCTCGATAACCGAGCACGGCTGCTAGGTAGGGTCACTCTGGATGACCTTACCCCGGGTCATCCTGGCTGACCCGCCGTGGTTCTTCTGGCGTGACCCCACCTCGGGTCACAGCTAATGACCCCACCCCCATGGCTAAGTTGTTGATTTTATTGGCGAAAATTTTCCGCCCTTTCTATGATCTCACAACCACCGCACCGTCCCGTGGGCTCGTCCAAGGTACGGCCCTGCCAGTATTGCGCCTGATGGACAAGCGGGGGTCGGCATGGACATATGGACAAGGCTTTGCCTTGACCACATGCCCACACCTCCCACCACACTTGCCCACAGGGACCTTGCCTTCGGCCTGACGCGCTTCGCTTGCCTTGTTCTTTTTTGAATTCCCGAACACCCCAAAACCCGGATACCGGCCCAGATTGACTTGTCGCCGGTTGACCCTTTTGCCGGGGCCCGTGCCGCGAAGGCGGCACAGGGGGCGCAGCCCGGTGGGTCTGGGAGGCGCAGCCTTCCTGCCAAGGAGCGCCCTAGGCGCGGGCGGGACGCCGCGGCGAAGCCGCCCAGGGGGCATGGCCCTTCCCCCTTTGGGGGACACTTGATAGCAGGGCGGTGATTACGTTACCAGGGTGGCAACTTTCGCCAAAATCTCATCGATGACCTCCGGGGTGGCTGCTTCGACATAGGTTGCCCTGCGCGCCCCGAGGTCGAGCGTGCGGAGCTGGTCGCATCGAACGTGGCCCTTGGTCTTCATCAAAGGGGCCAGTTCGACCGCAAAGCCGTACTTGATCGCAAAGGCACCGCCCGTGGTGATGGGCGCGATGATTGGGGCGTCGGTGAGCCTGTTGAAGGGTTCTGGCGTGATGATGATCACCGGCCGTCGCCCGGCCTGCTCGTGGCCCATCGTGGGGTCGAGCGATACCATGTAGATGTCGCCGCGGTTCAAATGAGCTCCTTGCCGACTGGCGCGCTGGACAGCCAGGCCTCGTCTTCTGCGGTGCGCGCCGGCACTGGGCCGACCGCGATCAGGTCTTCGAGCGTGTACCGAGGCGCCGGCTTCGGCTCGACCACAATGCGGCCGCCGTCCAGCGTAAGGTCTACGGATGCTCCGGGCGCCAGGTGCAGCTGGTCCAGGAACGCGCGCGGCACGGCCATCATGACGGAGCCGCCCACTTGGCGAAGGTTGGTAGAAGGCATCAATCTCTCCTGTTAGTTATACGAAAGTATAACGTCGAAGAGAATTGTGGGTGCGGGTAAAGTGGACAGATGACGCATACCGCAATCATCTACACGGTCGGCCAGACACACCGCCTCTACATCGACCTTACACCGGAAGAAGCCGAGAAGCGGTGGCAGCAAGTGCGCGACAACATGAGCGACGGCGAGCTGGTGCTGGAGATCGAGCACGGGTACAAAGTGCAGCGCACGGTCCTCAACTTCACGGATACGATCGAAATCTGGGGCAACGCTGGAGATGAGTTCCAGGAGCTGGCATAAATGTTCCTGAGCGGCGCGCTCCCACGCCAGTAGATACGATATACCTTATGTCAAATAAATAGGCTCAACGACGCTGTTCAGCCACTTCGGCCATATCAGTGAGCATCGACGAGACCCACACGCCGCAGAGTGCTATGGATCGCTAGCTGCCGCTGGTGCGGCTAAACGTTGAGCTCAGTCCCCCACACCAGAGCCAGACCATCGGCCGTTCAAAGCTACACCCGATCAATAGCGATGAAAACGCGGGAGTAAGCACAGTCGTTTGCAATGATGTATAAAGATGGTCTATTCGTGGTTTGATAGTGTTTCAGCCACAATAGACTTTCAACCTTTCCACCTCATTGATGGGCATCATGGAAGCAACCGCAATCCGCCAGGCCTCTGGCCAGTCTGGATTTGGCCTGTTCGACACAGTGCCTGAGGATCTTTTGCAGTTCGGCCACGGTACGACCTTCGATGCAAAAAAGGCTGCCCAGTTTTTGTCCTTGAAGAAGGCCGACGTGGGCCGCATTGCTGCTGTCGCAGAGTCCTCCGTTCGCTGGGATGAAAACATCCCCGAGGCCGTTCAAGTCCGGATGGAAGAGATCGCATCAACCATCAATTTGGTTGCCAAGCAGTTTTCGGGAGATCCCGAGAAAACAGTGGCTTGGTTTCGGGCAAGAAATCCGCTGTTGGGCGACGTCTCCCCTCGCGACATGATCCGTTTGGGTCGGTACGACAGACTTCGGCGATTTATCATTCAAGCCATGACAAATCAGGTGCAGGTCAAGTAATTGAGTGGACGCAGAGGCAAGCCGGCTCCACCAGCGCCCCGCGGTGCGGCCGCAGGCACGCCTCCGATCAAAGGGATTCTTGAACTCGACCGCTTCAGTGAAGTGTCGCTGGATCGCTGGAGTGAGCTCTCTGCAGACCTGGATGAGCTTCAGGACATCCTCTACTTCAACCTCGAGCCTGAACGGCGTCGCCGACGTCCAGAACTACTGAGGGCACTGCAAGACACGCCAGCCGAGGCTTTGCAACTGGCAAACTGGGTCCGGATCGTTGACTACCAGTGGACGCTTTACCCGCTGTCCGCTGCCGGTAGCCTCACCAGCATTGGTGGTCGATTCAACGCTGGGGCCGAAATCGACAGCCAGACTTTCAGTCCATGGCCATCTCTGTATTTAGCGTCGGACCATCCAACGGCATATCGGGAGAAGTTCCAAATCGAGGCGGGTCACACGGTCGAGGGATTGAGTCCAGAGGAACTGGCTCTCAACCCAGGTAAGAGCCACACCACCGTTGTGCTCAACGGCAAACTTTCACGAGTCTTTCCGCTGACGCCCGCAACTCTCGGGCCTCTGGCGCGAGTCCTTGGCAAGATCAACATGCCAGAGAGAGCGGAGCGGATCAAAAAGAAACTGAAGTTCATGCCAAATGATCTGCGCATGATGACAACCGGCAAGCAACTGCACGATGCGACTGCGGTTCACAACTGGCGCGTGCTCCCGATTCAGTTCGGTCTGCCAGCACCTAGCCAAATCCTGTCAGAGCTCATCAGGGCTGCTGACTTTGAAGCCATTGAATACCAGTCCAGCAAGAGTGGCGGAAAGTGCTTGGCTGTATTCGTGGATCGACTCGCGCCTGGGTCTTACATCGAGCTGTCAGGCCCTCCGCCAGTTGGTGCAATTACGCGCCTCGACGAAACAACGGCTGAAGAGCTGGCCGGCTGGGCCCAATTGGGCATCAAGCCGCCGAAGGTCTGAGCAAAAGGTCGCCTAGCCGATCGGCAGCTACCTGGACCTGTTGTGCCATTGACAATCGACAGGATGCTTTCGTTCGACCAAGGATGTGAAGCCGCAAAATCATTCCCCAAGGCACGCCCATTGGGGTAAGCAGACAGTAGTCAACGCTGGATTGGCAGTCTGATCAGTCCGGCGATGCCGCCAACTGCCTTGGCGTCAAATTTCCCATTGCACCAATCCAAAGCGGTGGAGCTTGGATAATTCTGCCACAGATGGAATTCCGCGGAATATTTAAGGCGATGACAAAAACACTGAAGGATCTTTACGCACAACGGGCGGAGTTGGATACTGCGATTTCACAGGCCCGGAAAAAGGCATCCGAGGAAGCACTCAGGAAAGTACACGAGTTGGTGGCTGAGTTTGGCTTCACTGCCCAGCAAGTCTTCCCTTGGAAGCCCCTCGTCAAAAAGGTAGCCGAAAAATATCGGGACGAAAAAACCGGTGCGACCTGGACTGGACGAGGAAGGGCGCCCGCTTGGATTGCGGGGAAGAACCGTGAGGATTTCTTGATAGAGCGCCCAAGGGCTCCACAGGGTCCATTCCTAGCCGAGATGGCAGCTGCATCCTCAAGGAGACAGGACTGACGGTGCGAGCGATATCGCAGAGTGCTGGTGGGCACGCGCACAATCCCATTGAGCAGTCTTTCAGCATCAGCAGCGTGCTCATCCGGGTGCAGGGTTGATCGAACTATTTGCTAAGCGCGTCAGTGCGGCCTTTTTTTGTTCCAGATTTCAGAGGTCACGCAGTCAGTGAATGGCAGCTTTAGGCTGATTGCTGCCACTTAGGTTCGACGGCAGAGTCCATGGGCGCCACCGCAAGCGGTCGCTCACCGGTCAGGATCTCAAGCGACCGATCGATTACCTGTACCGGTCGTTCGGCACTGTAGCGAAGTGCAAAGTTCTGGAATGGCCCTTTGCGTCACGGACGAAACGGTGTTCTGGACCCTGGGCAGGCCTTCTTCAAGCGCCAGCAGGGAGGGCGAATCACTTCTTTTGGTCCTTCAGTGTCCGTAGCGCAATACCCGCCACCCGGGTTCCCAGTGCTCCTCAAAGTGCGTGATAGACGGGCAATAGTTCACTTTGACCTGATGCTGTTGCAACATTCTGATCATTGCTCTCGCCGCAAATAAAGAAGGAGACAAGGGGTGGCCGTTGGATCGCAATGCCCAAGACATCGCGTGCGGTATGTGGATATGCGGCAGTCTTGACCTCGCCATCCGCATCCGGCATTTGTGCAGGTGAGCCTGCCGTGAATCTCGTTGAAGGTGCGTGGATAAGCTTGAGCGCCGACTGGCGAGCTGCTCAGGCCTGACCTCGATGGAGTCACATTTCATGGCGCCGTTTTCTCGGCGCCAGATACCTGGTCGACAAATGCCAGCAGCGAAGCGGTGGGCTGTTTGTCGCGATGCACGACCAGGTGAGATTGTCGGAGCTGCCGCGGCAAGGTCGTGGCGATGCGGCACAGGCGGCCGGCCTCCAAAGCGTCGCTCACGACCCACGACGAAAGGCAGGCCACCCCCATACCCGCCTCGGCCGCATGTTTGATCGCCTCCGAACTTCCCAGCTCGATGCTTCGACGGTAGGAGCGCAAGTGGGGCAGCAGACTTTGGTCGGTGGCCTCGCGCGTTCCCGAGCCCAACTCACGCACCAGCCAGACCCCTTCACGCAGTGTCCGCATTGGCACCCGCTCGCCGGCCAGGCTCATTCGTGCCCACGCGCTGTCGGGCGATGTAACGACCACCATCTCGTCCTGGTGCCATGGCGTGACGGCCAGCGCCGCTTGGTGGCAAGGCCCTTCGATCAGGCCCACGTCCAGTTCAAACGCAGCGACCGCGTCACAGATGGCCGCCGTGTTTCCGATCACGACCTTTGAGCGCCAGGCACTGGCATGGCCCGGTTGCGCTGCGACAAAACGGGCCAGCAGCCTGGGCAGCACATAGTTGCCGATGGTGGTGCTGGCGCCGATGCGCAGCGACTGCGCCTGGGCGCTGCCATCGCGGGACATCAACTCGATGCCGGCGGCACCGTCCAGCAGCGCCAGGGCCCGCGGCAGTAACGCACGGCCGTTGTCGTTGAGCAGCAGGCGCTTGCCCGCGCGGTCGAACAGGCGCAGCGACAGCAGCCGCTCAAGTTCATTCACGGCCGAGCTGGTGGCCGACTGCGACAGCGCGATCTCGGCGCTGGCTGCCGTGGTAGTGCCGCTGCGCGCAACCGCCACGAAGATCTGCAGCTGTCGCAGCGTGAGGCGAAGGGTATTCATGGCGGATTTGTTTGCAAAGCGATCAGATGGGTACATCTTAGCGATACAACCCGTTTGACGGGTCATCTATGAAGCCGGAAGCTTCGTCCTCATGAACTTCAACCGGAGGCAAGCAGCATGACCATCAACGTACTTCCTGAGCCACGCACATCGGCCTCTGCATCGGCTTTCGCACGCATGCTCCCCGGCCTGGCCCTGAGCGGCGCCTTGGCTGCCACCGGTATCGCGCTGGGCCGCATCGCCTGGCTGCAGGACCATGGCTTCAGTGCGCTGACGCTGGCCATCGTGCTGGGCATGATCGTGGGCAACACGGTTTACCCGTGGGCCCCGCGCTGGGCGGTAGCCAGCGGCGCCGGCGTCAACTTCTCCAAGCAGAACCTGCTTCGCCTGGGCGTGGTGCTGTACGGCCTGCGGCTCACCGTGCAGGACATTGACCATGTTGGCATAGCTGGTGTCGCCATCGACACAATGATATTGGGCTCGACCTTCGCACTGGCCTGCCTCATCGGCACGCGCTGGCTGGGCCTGGAGCGCAAGACGGCGATGCTGATCGGCGCTGGCAGTGCCATCTGCGGCGCTGCTGCGGTGATGGCCGCCGAGCCGGTGGTCGAGGCGCGCGCCGAGCAGGTCACGGTGGCGGTGGCCACGGTGGTGGTGTTCGGCACGCTGGCGATCTTCCTGTACCCGGCGCTGTTCGAGCTGAACCGGCACTGGGCGCTGATCCCCGGCGGCGCCAACGGGTTCGGCATCTACGTCGGATCGACCATCCACGAGGTGGCCCAGGTGGTGGCCGCAGCACGTTCGGTGGGCCCGGACGCAGCCAACTCGGCCGTCATCGCGAAGATGGTTCGAGTAATGATGCTGGCGCCGTTCCTGGTGATGCTGTCGGCTTGGCTGGCGCGCGACAGCACCCTGCAAGCCCTGGTGGAGGCAGAGCATGCTCACGCCAAGGGTCAACTCGCTGTGCCCTGGTTCGCCTTCGGCTTCGTCGCGGTTGTGTTGCTCAATTCGCTGCAATGGCTGCCGGCGTCGGTGGTGGCAGTGACGATCGAGATTGACACCGCGCTGCTGGCGATGGCGATGGCTGCGCTCGGCCTGGCCACGCACATCGGCGCCATTCGCAAGGCCGGGGCCAAGCCGCTGCTGCTGGCGTTGATCTTGTTCGGCTGGCTCATCGTCGGAGGCGCGCTCATCAACCGCTGGGTGCCGGCCCTGCTGGGCTGAAGCCTCGAATTCACGGCCCAGGGCCCTGACCCTAAATTTCTTTGCACGCTCTGGAATAGACCGCATGCCGACGCCGTCTGCTCTTTTGTCGGGACCTATCGGACCCTTCGTCCAGCACTCACCCCCCTTCACTTCACACCAACCCTTCATCGGAGCCCACAATGTTCAAGACTTTCGCTTTCGCCGCCACCGCCCTGACGCTCGCCTCCGGCAGCGCCTTCGCCGCCCCCAGCGACGACGCCCGCACGCACTTCCAGGCCATCGCCTCGGGCGACACCCAGATCGTCATGCGTGCCTATGCCGACCAGGCCCAGCTGAACTGGGTAGGCGGCCCACTCGACGGCACCTATGCCACCACCGATGCCATTCGCGGCACCTGGGAGAAGTTCGGCAAGGCCGTCGGCCCACTGAAGCTCACAGTCGGCCAGATTGAAGAATCGGCCAACCCCAAGGGCGCCACCGTCTCGGCCAACGTCGTCTTCGAAGGCAAGATGCCCATCAAGGTGCGCTACGTGCTGACGTTCCGTGAAGGCAAGATCGTCAGTGAAACCTGGCAGATCGACCCCAAGCTGGCGGTGGCTGCGGCTTACTGAACGGCACGCAGCGTGGCTACTCTCCACCAGACCCTAAAGGACAACCCCATGAAGCACCTTTCGACTCTGGCCGCGCTGCTGATCACAGCGGCTTCCTTCGCGGCACCACTCACCGGCGCTATGGCTGCCGACGCGCCGGCCAAGCTCGCCAACGGCGCGCTGGTCGACGCCAAGGGCATGACGCTCTACACCTTCGACAAGGACGTGGCAGGCAGCGGCAAAAGCACCTGCAACGGCGGCTGCGCCGCGCTGTGGCCGCCCGCGATGGCCGCCGCCAGCGACCAACCCGCCGGTGCATACACGATCGTCATGCGCGACGACGGTGCGCGCCAGTGGGCCTACAAGGGCAAGCCGGTGTACACCTACCAGGCCGACCAGAAGCCCGGCGACCGCGCCGGCGACAACTTCAAAGACGTCTGGCACATCATCAAGGAATGACATTTGCTGTCGACTTCCGTCCAGACCCTCAGGCCACGACCCCCCGATGCAAGACGACGCAAGCCTGCTGAGCTGGGTGCCGCGCCTGCGCCGCTATTCGCGCGCACTGGTGAACAACCGTGACGACGCCGACGATTTGGTGCAGGACACGCTGGAGCGGGCCTGGGCCAAGTCGAACCTGTGGGGCGGCGTGGCCGACATGCGCGCCTGGCTCTTCAGCATCATGCACAACCTGCACGTCGATGGCGTGCGCCGTCCCAGGCTGCACACCGTGACCATGGACGACGACACGCCCGAAGTGCCGGTGGCGCCGACACAAACCGACAGGCTGGCTGTACTGGATCTGCAGGCTGCACTGGACTTGCTGCCCGTCGAGCAGAAGGAAGTGCTTCTTCTGGTGACGCTGGAAGACATGGCCTATGCCGATGCGGCGCAGGCCCTGGGTATCCCCATCGGCACCGTGATGTCGCGCCTGTCGCGAGGCCGTGAGCGCCTGCGCGGCCTGATGGAAGGCCGCGCAGAACCGGTGCGGCTGAAAGTCGTCAAATGAATGTATTGCGAAGCAACCCATGAATACCGACCGTCCGCCACCGTCCATTCCCCCGGTCACCGAGGCCGACCTGCATGCGTTCGTTGATGGCCGCCTGCCCGCTGAGCGCCAGGTCGAGATCGCCGCTTATCTGGCCGCACGCCCTGAAGACGCGCAGCGCTTGGAGGCCTACCGGGCGCATAAGCGCGAACTGCACGCCTTGTTCGATCCCGTGCTGGATGAACAGCCGCCGCAGCGCCTGCTGAAATCGGCGCGCCCGCGCGCCGTGCCGCAGACGCCTTGGTACCTCCAGCGCCTGGCCGCTGGGATCGCCATCGCCGTCATCAGCGGCGCCACAGGCTGGGGCTTGCGGGGCGGCCTGCCCGCGGGGGGCGACGATGCCGGCCGCATGGCCGCCGCGGCACCCGCCGAGCGCGGCCTGACGCTGGCGTCAGCGGGCGGCTTCGCGCAGCGCGCGGCGGTGGCTCACGCGGTATACAGTCCCGACCCGCGCCGCCCGGTCGAGGTGGACGCGGCGCACGAAGACCAGCTCGTGGCCTGGCTGTCCAAGCGCATGGGCGCGCCGATGAAGCCGCCGTACCTGCAGGCCCAGGGCTATACGCTGGAAGGCGGGCGCCTGTTGCCGGGCGGCCAGGGGCCGGTGGCGCAGTTCATGTACCGCAACGAGCTCGGCAGCAAACTGACGCTGTACGTATCCAACGATGTCGCCGACGTGGGCAGTGCCGCGGGGCCGGACAAGGCACTGCAGGCCAGCGTGAAGAACACAGACACGGCCTTCCGCTTCGCACGCGAAGGTGTGGTCAATGTCTTCTACTGGGTCGACGGTCCCTTCGGCTACGCCCTGTCGTCCGACGCCGACCGCAGCGTGCTGGCGCAGGTGTCGGCCGAGGTCTATCGGCAACTTGGCACCCCGCGCTGAAGGCCAGGGCGGCGTCGGCGCGACGCGCTGTCGGCATGCCCAGGGAATGAAACGGCCCGAGCCGCGCTCTTGACCTGAAGCAAGCGCTGGGCAGTGGTTCATCGGCGGCTCCCGGCCCACGACCCAAGCGATCACTCTCCACACCAACTCAGAAAGCACACATGACCACCCAACGCCGCGACATTCTCAAGTACACCCTGGCCGCCGCGGCAGCCAGCGCGCTGCCCGCAGCACATGCCCAGGCCCCGTCCGGCGCTTCAGCGGGAGCCGCAGCCACCGGCATCGACCCGCGCGACCGCGTCTTCATCACCAATGAAGACTCCAACACGCTGGTCGTCATCGATCCGAAGACGAACACCGTCGAGAGCACGATCAACCTGACCAGCTTCGACGAAGACCCGCGGCCTCCATTTCGCTACGTCACCGCCGGCGTGGCGCCGACACACGCGGCGATGATCCACAAGCCGCTGTACCACGGCTGCATCGACGCCCACGGCGCGGTGCCGTCGCCCGACGGCCGGCTGCTGGCCACCAGCGGGCGCGGCTCCAGCAACATTTATCTGATCGACGCCGAGCAGCGCCGCGTGATCGGCAACACACCCAACCCTGCGTCTGGGCCCACCACCAACCCCGAGCGCCTGAGTAGTGGCCTGCTGCTGGGCCGCGAACCGCACGAGCCCACTTTCACGCGCAACGGCCGCGAGCTGTGGGTCACGCTGCGCGGTGAAGACCGTATTGCCATCGTCGGCGTCGATCGTGCCGTTCGCCAGCTCAAGGGGGCCGACAGCCCGGGCTCCAGCGCGGTTCGCCAATACCTGCCCACACTGAGCGGCCCGGCGCAGGTGTGGTTCAACCGTGAGGGTACGTTGGCCTTTGTGGCCAGCCAGAAGGTGTCGAAGATCGACGTGTTCCGCGTCAACCCCGGCGCGGATGGCCACAGCCAACCGCAGCGGCTGACCACGCTGGACATCAGCGCACAGGACAAACCCGGCTTCACGCCCTTCACGAAGACCACACCCGACGGTGCCGAGGTGTGGTTCTCGCACAAGCTGGCTGATGCGGTGTCTTGCCGCTCGACGCAGGGTGGCTTCGACCTGATCGACACCGTGCCACTCGGCATGGGCGCTCGGCCCAACCACGTTGAGTTCGTGCGCAATGCGCGCGGCAGCGTGGTCTATGCCAGCCTGGCGCGCATCGACGATGGTGGCCCCGGCGGCGTGGCGTCGAGCCCGATCGCCATCATCGACCGCAGCGCTCCGGGCGGACAGCGCAAGGTGGTGGGCACCTTCTCCAGCCGTGGCCGCGAGTCGCACGGGTTGTGGACCAACCCCGAGAACACGCTGCTGTATGTGGCCCACGAACAGGACGAGCTGCCCGGCACGCCCAACGCGGGCCAGACCGTGTGCAGTGCATTTGATGTGAGCGACCCGCTGCGCCCGACCTTCATTGCGCAGATCCCCCTGGGCAATCTGACGCTGCCCTCTGGCGCGCTGCGCAACAAAAAGAGCATCAACCTCGTCTACGTGCGTGTGGGCGAGAAGGGCCAGACGGCATGAGCGGCGCGCACACCAGCCACGGCGCCAGCGCCGCGCACACCAGCGCATTCCAGCGGGATATGGACGAATCGATGGCCCGCATGATGCAGGCCATGCACAGCCCGGGCTACGCAGGCCAGGCCGACCAGGACTTTCTGGCGATGATGATTCCGCACCACGCCGGCGCTGTGGACATGGCGCGGCTGGTGTTGCAGCATGGGCGCGATCCTGTCACCCGGCAGTTGGCCGAGGAAATCATTGCCGGGCAGACGGTGGAGATCCAGAGCATGCAACGCCGACTGCACACCCTGCAGCAGCGCACAGCCAAAGGTGCGGAAGCGGAATTTCCGTCGCTGGGTGGGACGCGGGGGCCTTGATCGACAGCCCTAGGGAAAGTACCAATGAGCGCCACGGAATGAACCAAGCCATGCAGCGCTCTTGATCACCATGCTGTTCCAGTCTGCCGAGTCCCGCTATAACCAATGGGTGCGTGAGCACTACCGTTTTTTGCTGCGCAGTGCGTGGGCGCTCACTGGTTCGCGCGCCATTGCCGAAGACGTGGTGCAAGACTGTTTTGCCAACGCCTGGAAGCACCGGGAGCAACTGCGCGACGCTGCGCTGGCACGGGCTTGGCTCTTTCAGATCATGCGCCGCGCCGCCTTTCGCCAGGCCGCACCCAGCATGCAGTCGCTGGACGATGAAGAGCAGCCCGAGCAAGCGGCGCCCGACGCGGGGCTGGACGACAAACTCGATGTCGTCAAGGCGCTCGCGCGCCTGGCGCCCATCCACCGCGAGGTGCTGGTGCTGTTTTATTTCGACGACATGCCCACCGCCCAGATGGCCGAGGCGCTGGAGATCGCGCCCGGCACGGTGTTGTCGCGCCTAGCCCGTGCGCGCGACGCTTTGAAGCTGGCCATGGGGGTACCTGCGACACCCAAGGCCGATGTCAACGTTACCCCGTTTCGCAGGACCAAGACATGAGCCCCGATACCGACGCGCCTTTCCTGCCCGACAGCGAATTCGATTTGCGCGCGCGCGCCGAGTTGGCGATCGCCTTCGAGGCCAGCGACGCACCGGCACACCTGTACCGAAAGCCGCAGCCGCTGCTGGCGCGACGCGGCTTGCAGCGTTTTCTGGCTGCGCTTTTGCTGGCCGGTGGCACCAGCGGCGGGGTGCTCGCCGTGCGACCGCCAGCGATGGTGCGCGACGCGATCGACCACGAATACCACGAGCGCAGCTTGCGGGGCAGTTTCATGGAGCAGCGCCAGTTGCTCATGCACCTGGGCATGCGGGACGCCAACGTGGTGCCCGGGTTTCCCCAACTCATGCGGCCATGCGATATCGAAGGTCACCTCGCTTACCACCTCACCACGTTCTTCGAGAAGGGCGGCATGGTGACGGTGTATGCCTTTGACCAGTCTGTGGACCTGCGCGAGGCCAGCGGCTGGTGGAGCAACGTGCACTGGAAGGTGATCCGCTCGCGCGAGGGCAAGCCCTTGTTGCTGGTGGCCCAGAAAAAGAAGGCACTGGCGGTCGCGCAGACGGCACTGCAGGCACCTCCCGTGTCCGGGCCAGGCTGAGGCACCGCGTCCCTGTCAACGAATCAACCGCTCACCCCTTTCACCCCAACCGGCGCACGACGCCCAACCACCGGAGACCCCAGAAATGAACCAACAACCCACCTCGCTCCCCCGGCGCCACCTGCTGGCCGGCAGCGGCGCTGCTTTGGCTGCCGTTGGTCTGGCCAGCTTTGGCCGCACCGCAGCCGCTGCTGGTGAGACCGCGCCCGTCGCCTTGGCCGGTGCTGCCAAGCCTCTGCCAGCGTACGTGGGCTGGAAGGACCCGGCCAGCCTGATCGTGCACAGCAGCACCACCATTGAGACCAAGCGCAGTGTGTTCGGCACCAGCGTAATCACGCCGTCCGAGCAGCTCTACATCCGCAACAACCTGCCCGCGCCCGACGCCTCGATCCTGGGCAACCGCGATGCCTGGGAGATCAACATCGAGGGGGTGAAGAACCCGCGCAAACTCACGCTGGGCGACCTCAAGCGCATAGGCATCGAGACCACGGCGATGGTGTTGCAATGCTCTGGCAACGGACGCGGCTACTTCCCCAACAAGCCCAGTGGAACGCCTTGGCAAGTGGGCGCAGCAGGCTGTGTGGTGTGGAGCGGTGTGCCGGTGCGCTGGGTGGTGGATGCCCTGGGCGGCGTGGAGGCCGGCATGGCCTACCTCACCGGCACAGGCGGCGAAAAACTCCCCGATGGACTGGACCCCAAGAGCGTGATCGTGGAACGCTCGGTGCCTGCTGCCGCACTCGCCGATGCCCTGCTGGCCTGGGAAATGAACGGTGTGCCGATTTCGCTGGCCCACGGCGGCCCACTGCGCTTGATCGTGCCGGGTTACACGGGCGTGAACAACATCAAGTACGTCAAACGCCTGGCCTTCACCGCTCAGGAGACCGACGCACGCATCATGTCGCACGGCTACCGCATTTCACCGCCCGGCGCGAAGGGCGACCCGTCGCAGCCATCGGTGCAGGAAATGACGGTGAAGTCGTGGATCAACGGTCCCGGCACGGACGGCGCCCCGCTTAAAGCGGGTGACACACAGATCCATGGCGTGGCGTTTGGCGGCATGAACGCGGTGGCCAAGGTCGAGGTTTCTCTGGACGGCGGAAAAACCTGGCAGCTCGCGCGCATGGTGGGGCCCGACCTCGGCCGCTTTGCGTGGCGGCAGTTTGTTTTTGCGGCGCGCCTGCCGGCGGGCCAGTTCACCCTGGCGAGCCGAGCCACCGACACCGCAGGCAACGTGCAGCCCGAACAACGCATGGAAAACGCGGGCGGCTACAACAACACCAGCTGGGCCGACCACGCCGTGAAAGTGAGCGTGGCATGAAGCGCACAATCCAAAAACACGCGTTGGTCGCTGCCCTGTGGTCGTTGGCATTCACAGTGCTGCCCGTGCACGCCGCCGACGATGCCGCGCAACTTCAACAAGGCAAGGTGTTGTTCGGCCAAGGCGCGGTGCCTGCCTGCGCCCTGTGCCATGCGCTCAAGGACGCGGGAGCCGAAGGCGCCGTGGGCCCCAGCCTGGACGAGCTCAAGCCCGATGCCAAGCGCGTGGCCACCGCGCTGCGCAACGGCATTGGGCAGATGCCGTCCTACAACGGCAAACTCAGTGATGCGCAAATTGCCGCCCTGGCGGCCTACGTGGCCAAGGCTTCGGGTGGATCAAAGTGATGGCTGGTTGGCCACAGCGCTGTTGCGCCAACTGACAAAAAGGACGGGATCACCTGCAAACAGCGATCCCGACTGAGTGGCTGACCCAGGGCGGGTCAGCCACTCACCATCACTTGCCTGGTTTGATGTCGGGGACCACCATCCAGCCAGCCCCCATCATCACAACCGCCGGGAACTTCTCGCCGGCCTAAGTCTTGCCCAGCATGGCCTTGTGCTCGCGGTAAGCCATCAACGCTGGCGACACGCCCAGGTGATTGATCGCACCATGCTTGATGCTGCTGCAGTCTTGCTCGTCGAGCTTGCAGATCTCTGCACGCTGTTGTCAACTCTCTAGCAATGTCAACTGCGCGCCTGAAACCTGTCTCTGCGCATTACCACGATGCATGAATAGGAGTGATCGCAATCCGGCACGCCAAGGGCATTCACGTTGAAAACTCGAACGGCAGCAACCGCTGCGTAGCAGTCGCTCTATATGCCACTGTCCAATTCGGCCTGCGCAAAGCACCACAGCCGAACTCTCCGGGAACGAGCACACGCTAGCCGGCTTAAGGTCGAGGAAGGGTGTACTGGTCGCGCTACCCCACTAGCGCCCTCACAAGTCCTGCTGTTTGAATCCCAAAGACTAGGTGTCATTAAACTATTCAATAATCGTTGTATCATTGATTTATGAATGAACAAGCCGTTGTCCGCTCGCTCGCAGCCCTTGCGCAAGAGGTGCGCCTCCGTGTATTTCGTGCACTCATAGTCGCGGGGGAGGTAGGTCTCACCCCTGGGGCGATCTCCGAGCAGCTGGGCGTTGCTTCCAACACCCTGTCGTTCCACCTCAAAGAGTTGTCCCACGCTGGCTTAGTGAGCCAGGAGCGCCAGGGCCGCAACCTGGTCTATCGCGCCTCGTTTCAAACCATGAACGATCTGCTGGCCTATCTGACAGAAAACTGCTGCCAAGGTGCGGCATGCCTCACCGAAGAGGCCACGTCCTGCGACTGCTGAGTGATTCGCAGTGACGCGATTCATCACTTAAGCGCCCGTGCGCACGTGCCCCCATTCACCCATCTCACCGCCGTCAACCCTGGAGTTCACTATGAGCGATACCCCGCACCCCTTGAATGTTCTCTTTCTTTGCACGCACAACTCAGCACGCAGCATCCTGGCCGAAGCACTGCTCAATGACATGGGTAAGGGCCGGTTCAAGGCCTACTCCGCAGGCAGCAGCCCGCGCAACAACCAGCAACCCAATCCGCTGGGCCTGCAAGTGCTACAGAACGCAGGCATTTCCACTGAAGGACTACGCAGCAAGAGCTGGGATGAATTCGCTGCACCCGGCGCTCCTCAGATGGATCTGATCATCACCGTATGCGACAACGCTGCGGGCGAGGTCTGCCCGATCTGGCCAGGTCACCCCGCCACGGCCCACTGGGGTTACGCAGACCCAAGCGAGGGCGATGCCCCCGAAGCACAGAAGCTTGAAGCCTTCCGCCAGACGCTGCACGCCATTAAACGCCGTCTGGAGCTGCTGGTGAACCTACCTGGTGACAAGCTGGACAAGGCACGAATGCAGGGTACGGCCCGCGAACTGTCCGCCCAATGAATCCCCGTGTCTGCGCTTCAGCGCACACGACCTCAACCCATAGCGCCCCAGCACGATGTTCACGGCTATCCTGATCTTTGTTTTCACCCTGGTTCTGGTCATCTGGCAGCCACGCGGCCTTGGTATCGGCTGGAGTGCTTCTCTGGGCGCTACCATCGCGCTGCTACTGGGGGTTGTGCACCTGACAGACATTCCGGTGGTCTGGCACATCGTGTGGAACGCCACGGCCACCTTTGTCGCGGTGATCATCATCAGTCTGCTGCTGGATGAAGCCGGATTCTTTGAATGGGCGGCGCTGCACTTCGCTCGCTGGGGCGGCGGTCGAGGCCCCAAGCTGTTTGCCTTATTCGTAATTCTGGGGGCCGCAGTGTCGGCCCTGTTTGCCAACGATGGAGCCGCGCTGATCCTTACGCCCATCGTAATGGCGATGCTGGTGGCTTTGGGTTTCTCGCCGGCAACCACCCTGGCTTTTGTCATGGCCGCAGGCTTCATTGCCGACACGGCCAGCCTGCCGCTAATCGTGTCCAATTTGGTCAACATCGTCTCGGCCGATTTCTTCAAGATCGGTTTCAACGAGTACGCCTCGGTCATGGTTCCCGTGAACATCGCCTCAGTATTGGCCAGCCTGGTCGTGTTGATGCTGTTTTTTCGACGTGATATTCCGGCAACCTACGACTTGGGCCAGCTAAAACAACCCACAGATGCCATCAAGGACCCGGCCACGTTTCGCGCTGGCTGGGTGGTACTTGTCCTGCTACTGGTTGGCTTCTTCGGCCTGGAGCCCTTGGGTGTTCCAGTCAGCGCTGTTGCGGCAGTGGGCGCGGTGGTCTTGCTCGCAGTGGCAGGTCGTGGCTCGGTGATCAGCACCAAGAAGGTGCTGTATGGCGCCCCCTGGCAGATCGTGGTCTTCTCGCTAGGCATGTATCTAGTGGTCTATGGTCTGCGCAATGCAGGCCTGACGGGCTACTTGGCGGCGATGCTGGACCGTTTCGCGCTGGGAGGGGTCTGGGGCGCAGCCTTGGGGACTGGCCTGCTGTCGGCCTTACTCTCGTCGGTGATGAACAACATGCCGACCGTGCTGGTGGGCGCGCTATCCATCGACGCCTCCAGCGCCAGTGGCGTCGTCAAAGAAGCCATGGTCTACGCGAACGTGATCGGCTGTGACCTGGGACCCAAGATCACACCCATCGGTAGCTTGGCCACTCTGCTGTGGCTGCATGTGCTCGCCAAGAAGGGCACCACGATTGGCTGGGGCTACTACTTCAAAGTCGGCACCCTGTTGACCGTGCCCGTACTGCTTGTCACCCTTGCTGCCCTGGCACTGCGCCTGAGCCTTTTCGCCTGACGTTTCCTTTTTGTACTGAACTGGCATGAGCACAATCACCATTTACCACAACCCCGCCTGCGGCACGTCCCGCAACGTGCTGGCCCTGATTCGCAACAGCGGGGAAGAACCCACGGTGATCGAATATCTAAAGACACCGCTCGAGCGGGCCACGCTGGAGCGCTTGCTGGTGGCCATGGACACGCCCGTACGCGAAATCCTTCGGCAAAAAGGCACGCCATTCGATGAGCTCGGCCTGGCCGACCCCAAGTGGACCGACCAGCAGTTGATCGACTTCATGCTCCAGCGCCCGATCTTGATCAACCGCCCCATCGTGGTGACCCCTCTAGGGACTCGTCTGTGCCGCCCCTCCGAGGCCGTGTTGGATATCCTCCCGCACCCCCAACAGGGCGCGTTCACGAAAGAAGACGGCGAAGCCGTCATTGACGCGAAAGGACACCGTGTCGCAAAGCACTGATTTGCCGAACGTCGACATCCAGTCGTTCGATGTGCCGGTTCTGGCACGACTGATGCCTGCAGCGCGGGCTACACATGCCCCACGTATCTTGCTGCTCTATGGCTCAGTGCGGGAGCGCTCGTACAGCCGATTGCTTACGGAAGAAGCTGCGAGGCTGCTGCGCTCCCTGGGTGCTGAAACACGCATCTTCGATCCGCGCGGCTTGCCGCTGCCCGACTCGGAGCCTGACACCCATCCCAAGGTGATGGAGTTGCGAGAGCTCGCCCAATGGTCCGAGGGCATGGTGTGGACCTCCCCCGAGCGACATGGCGCGATGACCGGCATCCTGAAGATGCAAATCGACTGGATACCCCTGTCTGTGGGCGCGGTGCGGCCTACCCAAGGCAAGACGCTGGCGGTGATGGAGGTGTCGGGTGGCTCGCAGTCGTTTAATGCGGTCAACCAGATGCGGGTGCTGGGCCGATGGATGCGGATGATCACCATCCCCAACCAGTCATCGGTCGCCAAGGCTTTTCTCGAATTCGACGAGAGCGGTCGCATGAAGCCATCGAGCTATTACGAGCGCGTGGTGGATGTAATGGAGGAACTGGTGAAATTCACGCTTCTCACGCGCGACTGCGCCGACTACTTGGTGGATCGGTACAGCGAGCGCCGCGAGAGTGCGGAAGCGCTTTCAAAGCGGGTGAATCAACGCAGCATTTGATCTGGCCTCGGGCCAGATAGTTGCTATTGACAACAATTTGGGCGACGTTTAAGCTTCACCCAATTAGTTGCTATGCACATCTAAATGACGTCCGCCAATTCCGGGAATCTGTTGCGCGAGGTCTCGCGCATGTACACCAGGGCGCAGCGCGTGGTGGTCGAATGCAACAGCACGACCAACACCCAATGCCATTTGCTCACTGAACTCGGGCGCTCGGGCACTTTGCCGTTGTCGGAGTTGGGAACGCGGGTCAGTCTGGAAAAAAGCTGGGTGTCGCGTGCCGTCGAAGCGCTGGCCGCACGGGGCCTGGTCGTCAAGGAACCAAATCCCGCTGACGCCCGGAGCTGGCTGGTGACCCTCACCAAAGAAGGCGTGCAGACCGTCAATGAACTAAATGCCACGCTTGACGCACATGCAGCGCAACTGCTGGCCTGCTTGAGCGAGCGGGACCGCGCCACCGTCGAGAAATCCCTTTCGCTGCTGCTCAAGGCGCTAAGGCAGGACCAGTCCGGTGCTTGTTGCGCCTTGCCTAGCGCGCCCAAGAGCGCCGGCCCCTGCTGTTAGCGGCGCACCACCCCTTTCTTTCTCGCAACCAACCGACCGTCACATGACCATTCGCACAGCTACTTCAGCAGATGCTGCAGCCATTGCTGCCATCTACGCACCCATCGTGCAGGCCACGAGCATCTCGTTCGAGACGGAGGCGCCGAGTGTCGAGCAGATGCGCGAGCGCATTGTCAAGACCTTGCAAGACCTGCCCTGGCTTGTCAGCGAGGACGCTCAGGGAAGGGTCAACGGCTACGTGTATGCCAGTAAGCATCGCGAGCGCGCAGCCTACCAATGGTCGGTGGATACCACGGCATACATACGGGAGGATGCACGCGGCCAGGGCATCGGCAAGGAGCTCTACGGCGAACTCAAGCGCATCCTCGTCGAGCTGGGCTACTGCCAGGCGTTCGCCGGCATTGCCTTGCCCAACGAAGCCAGCGTGGCGCTGCACGAGTCTGTCGGCTTCGAGGCCCTGGGTGTCTACCGCAACGTGGGGTTCAAGCACGGACAGTGGCATGACGTGAGCTGGTGGCAGTGCACCCTGCAGGCTTCGGCAGAACCCAGGCCACTGCAGGCATTCGACGCCTTCGGCGGCCACGCAGGCGGGCTTTCCGCCTGAGTAGGAGGATCGCCACATGCCTGTATTTCTGTCCCGCTATCTCGTTGTGCTGGTCGCTGCGGCCAGCGTTGGTGCGTTCGCCTACGTTCAGAGCGCTGCCGGCCCACTGGAACTCGTGGTGTTGCTCGCCTCGGCCATGACACTGCTGATGGCCAGCGTGCTGGAGCGCTACTTTCCCTATCGAGCAGCCTGGAACCGATCCATGGGAGATGGTGTAACTGACTGGGCCAGCGCTGCCACCATGGTTTCCGTGGTGGAGCCGATGCTCAAGCTGTTGGGCGCTCTGGCCATGCTGGCGGTGTATGGGCACAGCGGGGTCGACAACGCGGGTGGGCTGCAGAGCCTGCCGTTTGTGCTCCAGGTTCTTCTCGCCGCGCTTCTGATCGAGTTCGGGAAATACTGGTCGCACCGCCTTCACCACAAGGTACGGTCTCTGTGTTGGCTCCACGCGATGCACCACAGCAGCGAGCGCTTGTACGCTCTCAACAACCTGCGTTTCCACCCACTCAACTACATCGTCAATTTCGCCGTATCAATGCTCCCGGCGATGCTGCTTGGCTTTTCTGCAGAGACCATCCTTGCCTATCTCGCGGTGTCGCAGCCGGTGCTGATGCTCCAGCACGCCAACCTCGACTTGCGCAGCGGTTGGGCCAACTACGTCTTCAGTACCAACGAGCTGCACCGTTGGCACCACTCCACGGAAAGCGCCGAGGCTGAGGCGAACTTCGGCAGTGCGTTCATCCTCTGGGATCAGGTCTTCGGCACCTTCAGCTACCTGCCAGGGCAAAACGATCCAGCACAGGTCGGACTGTTTGCATCCACCACAGACTACCCAGCACATGCGGGCTACTGGACGCAGCTCAAGTCCATGCTCTCACCAGAGTGCTGCCGAGGCTGAGGCGGTAGCGTGACTGGCAAACGCGTCATAGCGCTTGACAAACGTCGACCGGCGGGAGATCATTCGTAAAAATACGAATTAAGCGCCCTATGTCTTGTTGCCCTGACGATGAAGAAGGTGGACTGGTCGTGCTGGACGACGGACGCACGACAGAGTTGGCAATGCTCTTCAAGGCGCTGGCCCATCCGGCCCGCATCCAGCTGCTATGCCATTTGTCGAGCTACGGTCAGTGCTACTTTGGAAGCCTCGCGGATGTGGTGGGTCTAGCACCGTCAACCACTTCACAGCATGTGAAGGTCCTCAAGGAGGCTGGTTTGATCCTGGGGTCGGCGGAAGAACAGCGGACCTGCTATTGCATCAATCCGGCGCGGCTTGAAGAACTCAAGCAGCTGGTTCAGTCGCTGTAGTGGAGAGGCGAAAGCTTCTCTTTTTTCCCACATTATTCGTTAATCTACGAATCACGAAGGAGATGAGAATGAGTGTTCCCTTATCGCAAGCTTCCTCAGTCGCTGTGATCGGTGCAGGGCCTGTCGGACTGGCTGCTGCAGCTCACCTGATTCGCCGAGGTATCGGCGTAGTGGTGTTCGAGGCAGGGCTTGGCGTCGCCAGTCATCTGGAGTCCGGCAACGCCAGCAGGCTTTCCCGCTCGGCGGCGGACAGGATGGAACGACGTGGCATATTTACTGATCCGTTCTCAAGTATTGATACAGGGTTTCGCGACTGATTCCGAATTCACGAGCAAGCTTGGTCTTTTGCTCGCCAGCCTCGACACGTTGGCGCAGTTCGGCAATACGCTCAGACGACAGGGATTTCTTCCTGCCACGGTAAGCCCCGCGTTGCTTGGCGAGCGCAATACCCTCGCGCTGACGCTCGCGGATCAGGGCGCGCTCGAACTCGGCGAACGCGCCCATCACCGAGAGCATCAGGTTCGCCATCGGAGAGTCTTCGCCAGTAAAACTGAGGTGTTCCTTGACGAATTCGATATGCACGCCGCGTTGTGTCAGCGTTTGCACGATCCGGCGCAAATCATCGAGATTGCGCGCCAGGCGATCCATGCTATGCACCACCACGGTGTCGCCGGTGCGGGCGAAGCTTATCAGCGCTTCCAGTTGCGGACGCTTGACATCCTTGCCGGATGCCTTGTCGCTAAAAGCGCGATCAACCTTGACGCCTTCCAGTTGCCGTTCCGGGTTCTGGTCGAAGGTGCTGACCCTGATATACCCAATGCGCTGTCCAGTCATGGAATTCCCTGCAAAATGTCAGGGAAGACTCTATGACCTTCAACGAGATATGTCAATAAATTCAAAATTCAATCCTATCCTGACGCAATTTACACATGGCATCTGACATCAGGTTAGGGTATGCCTCAACCTGACGGCGGCGAATCACAAGCGTCCGGTTTGACGCTGGTTTCGGTCGCAGTGCTGGCCCGCGCCTGGAAGCGCTGATAGCACTCCAGCCCGCAGAAATGCTCCACGTACTCGGCCCCTTCCGGCGTGAAGGCGGCATCGAGCGGGATTTCCTTGCAGCACACGCAGCAACTGGTGCTCGGTTCATTGGCGTTCATGGTGGTGTTCCTCCATTGGTTGACGAAGCCGACGAAGGCCGCCGCCGGCATCGGCCTGGCGAACAGGAAACCCTGCACCGTGTCGCAACCCGCCTGCCGCAACCACGCAAGGCAGTCGGGTGTTTCCACACCCTCGGCTACCACCTCCATGCCCAGCCCGTGCGCGAGCTGGATCACCGCCCGCACGATAGTTTGGTCACGGGCATCATCCGGGAGCCTGGCGACAAAGGATTGGTCGATTTTCAATGTGGTGATGGGGCAGCATTTCAGATGTTGCAGGCAGGAATAGCCGGTGCCGAAGTCGTCGGCGGCGAAGCGCACGCCGATGGCGCGCAAGGCGTCGAAACTGGCGAACAGGGCTGGATTGCCGAATGCGACCGATTCGGTCAGTTCGATCTCCAGAAGCTCGGCGGGCAGGGCCATATCGGCCAGCACCCGCTTTACCTCGTCGTCGAACGTTGGCCCAACCTGGCTGGCGGACACATTGACGGCAAGACGGAACGGTTGCCATGCCGGTCCTTGCCACTTGTGCATCTGGCGACAGGCCTCGCCCAGCACCCACGCGCCTATTTCCGGCATCAGGCCGAACGACTCGGCCAGCGGCAGGAACTGGCCGGGCGGCAACAGGCCAAGCCTCGGATGCCGCCAGCGCATCAACGCTTCCGCGCCAGCGATCCGGTGATCGCGCAGATCGACCAGCGGCTGGTAATGCAGGTCAAGCTGTCCGCGCGCCGCCGCCTGCGCCAACTCGGCCGCCGTCCATCCGGCGGGCTGCGAACTCGTCATGATCCGCCCCGGAAGGCGCGCAGCAGCCGCGTTACGGCCAGAACGAACAAGCCGGTCAGCGCGAGCGCGGCAACACCCCAATGCTCGCCAAGGAAGGCACCGGCGGTCGTCCCGGCCAGCACGGCGGCGAGAATCGGCAGATGGCAGGGGCAGGTCAACACGGCCAGCGCACCCCACAGGTAGCCGGAAACGGGTTGGCGCGTCTCGGGCGGCAGTTTGTCAGGGGCGTTCACGGCAATGCCTCCTCGTGCGCCCGCTCGGCTGGCATGGAGGCCAGTTGCGCGTCCAGATGGGCCAACGCCGCGCGCCGCCGCTCGACCAACTGGCGCAGCACGGCAAGCTGCGCTGCGGCTTGTGCGCCGTCCGCTGCGTCGAGCGCACGGCACAGCCGCGCCAGGGCATCCAGGCCGATACCCGCCTCGAAGGCCGCGCGCACGAAGCACAGCCGTTGCAAGGCCGCATCGTCGAACACGCCGTAGCCGCCCGTGGTGCAGGCCACCGGCCGTAACAAGCCGCGCACCAGGTAGTCGCGCACGATATGTACGCTCACCCCAGCGTTATGGGCCAGTTGCGATACCGTGTAGGCGCTCATCGCACACCTCCTTGTCCTCACCCGGCGCAGCAGGAAAGCTGCTTCACATCCTTGTTGAAGGTCTGCGCCGCGAGCTTCAACCCTTCGACCATCGTCAGGTAGGGGAACAACTGGTCGGCCAGTTCCTGCACCGTCATCCGGTTGCGAATCGCCAGTGCGGCCGTCTGGATCAGTTCGCCCGCTTCCGGGGCCACTGCCTGCACGCCGATCAGTCGTCCGCTGCCTTCTTCAACCACCAGTTTGATGAAGCCGCGCGTGTCGAAGTTGGCGAGCGCGCGCGGCACGTTGTCCAGCGTTAGCGTGCGACTATCAGTTTTGATGCCGTCATGGTGCGCTTCCGCCTCGCTGTAGCCTACGGTCGCCACTTGCGGGTCGGTGAACACCACGGCCGGCATCGCGGTCAGGTTCAGGGCCGCGTCACCGCCGGTCATGTTGATCGCGGCGCGAGTGCCGGCCGCTGCCGCCACATAGACGAACTGCGGCTGGTCGGTGCAGTCGCCTGCGGCGTAGATGTGTTCCACGCTTGTACGCATGCCGGGGTCGATGACGATAGCGCCTTGCGGGGTGAGCGTGACGCCCGTCGCATCCAGTGCCAGCTTGCGTGTGTTGGGCGCGCGGCCGGTGGCGACCAGCAGCTTGTCGGCGCGCAGTTCGCCGTGCGCCGTGGTGAGCACGAATTCGCCGTCCCCTTCACCATTGATATACGCGACCTGGCTGGCCTGGGTGTGTTCCCTCACCTCGATGCCCTCCATGCGGAATGCGGCCGTGACGGCTTCGCCTATAGCTGGGTCTTCGCGGAAGAACAGCGTGCTGCGAGCCAGGATCGTCACCTTCGCTCCGAGTCGGGCGAACGCCTGCGCCAGCTCCAGCGCCACCACTGATGAGCCAATCACGGCCAGGCGCTTAGGAATCGTCTCGCTGACCAGCGCTTCAGTGGAAGTCCAGTACGGAGTGTCTTTCAGGCCGGGAATCGGCGGCACGGCCGGGCTCGCGCCGGTGGCGATCAGGCAGCGGTCGAATGCCACCACGCGCTCGCCGCCGTCGTTGAGTTGCACGATCAGGTTGCGATTGTCCTTAAAGCGGGCGGAGCCGTGCAGCACAGTGATCGCCGGATTGCCCTCCAAGATGCCTTCGTACTTGGCGTGGCGCAGTTCATCGACGCGGGCCTGCTGCTGGGCCAGCAGCGCCGTGCGCTGGATGGTCGGCGTGGTAGCGGCGATGCCGCCATCGAACGGGCTTTCCCGGCGCAGATGGGCGATATGGGCGGCGCGGATCATGATCTTGGACGGCACACAACCGACATTGACGCAGGTGCCGCCGATGGTGCCGCGCTCGATCAGCGTGACACGTGCGCCTTGCTCGACGGCCTTCAGCGCCGCTGCCATCGCGGCCCCGCCGCTGCCGATGACGGCGATATGCAATGCGCCGCTGCTACCCGTCTTGTCGTTTCTGCCCAGCAGATCGCGCATCTTGTCGAGCAATCCGCCCGGCGTCGAAACTGAGGGGGCATCGGCCAGCGTGGCCCGATAACCGAGTCCAGCTACAGCGGCCGTCAGCGCGTCGGGTGACGTGCCGACCTCAATGGCGAGCTTGGCGCTGCCCTTGGCGTAGGAGACATCCGCTGATTGCACGCCGGGCACTTTCTCCAGGGCGTCCTTGACATGCACTGCGCACGAGTCGCAAGTCATGCCGGTGATTTTGAGAGTGCTCATACCATCGTTCCTTATTCGTGTGGGCCGCCGTGTCGCACGGTCAGCCGTCTTTCACAAGCGCTTGGCGGGGAGTTCGCAGCCGTCCGGTCCGCAACGGCGATGCGCCGGCGACACGAAGTCCCAGATCGACACCCCAATCATCAAGGCCAGGCCGACGTACATCAGGTTCGCCGTCCACCAGTTGCCGAGCAGCCAGACCGTGGCCGCAAACACGATGGCCGGGCCGATCATGCCGAGCAGACTGCGCAGCCATTGCCGATGACTGAACCAACCCAGCGCGTTCGCCAGGAAGGCCAGCGCGGCAAACAGCGGCAGCAGGCGGCTGATGAACAGTCCCTCGTACTGGCTCAAGAAGCCCAGCCCGATGGCCGCGCCGAAGCTGGCGAGGGCTGGAAAGCAGGCGGCGCAGCCCATCGCGGAAACGACGCTGCCGAGCGCGCCGGTTTTATCGGCAATGCGTGTCATCAGTCCCATGAAGCGGCTCTCGCTGTTGTCGTTGGCTTGCTGGCTCACTGCTTGACGCTGGACGGATAGCCGGCGTCTGCGGTGGCCTTGGTCAGCTTCTGTACGCTGGCCTTGGTGTCGTCAAAAGTGACGACGGCCTCGCGCTTCTCGAAGCCCACATCGACCTTGCTCACGCCTTCGACCTTGGAGAGCGCTTTCTTGACTGTGATCGGGCAGGCGGCGCAAGTCATGCCGGGAACCGCTAGCGTGACGGTCTGGGTAGCGGCCCACACCGGGGCAACAGCGGCGGCGAGGGCAAGGGAGGCAAACAGTTTCTTCATGATGAACTCCTGGTTAATAGAAAAATGGAACGACATAGGGAAATCCAAGCGCGACCAGGACCAGCACGGCCACGATCCAGAAAATCAGCTTGTAGGTGGCGCGCACCTGCGGAATCGCGCAGACCTCACCTGGCTTGCATGCCTGCACGGGCCGGTAAATCCGCTTCCAGGCGAAGAACAGCGCCACTAGCGCCGCGCCGATGAACAACGGTCGATAGGGTTCCAGCACCGTCAGGTTGCCGATCCAAGCACCGGAGAAGCCCAGGGCGACCAGTACTAGCGGCCCCAGGCAGCAGGTCGATGCAAGAATGGCGGCCAGCCCGCCGGCGAAGAGCGCACCGCGCCCGTTTTGTGGTTCAGACATACGTTGGCCCTTTTGAATTTGGATTGGATAGCGTAACCTTACTTCCGTACTCATGTACGGAGTCAAGCGATATGGAAAATAATTTGGAAAACCTGACCATTGGCGTTTTTGCCAAGGCGGCCGGGGTCAACGTGGAGACAATCCGCTTCTATCAGCGCAAGGGCCTGTTGCCGGAACCGGACAAGCCTTACGGCAGCATCCGCCGCTATGGGGAGGCGGACGTGGTTCGGGTGAAATTCGTGAAATCGGCACAGCGGCTGGGGTTCAGTCTGGACGAGATTGCCGAGCTGTTGCGGCTCGACGATGGCACCCACTGCGAGGAGGCCAGCAGCCTGGCCGAACACAAGCTCAAGGACGTGCGCGAGAAGATGGCCGACTTGGCGCGCATGGAAACCGTGCTGTCTGAACTCGTGTGCGCCTGCCATGCACGAAAGGGGAATGTTTCCTGCCCGTTGATCGCGTCACTACAGGGCGAAGCAGGCCTGGCAAGGTCAGCTATGCCTTAGCGTGCTTTATTTTCCGTTTTCTGAGGTGCCCCCAAGCTCAAAACAGTCGGGCGAGAGCAGGCAGACTTCCTCCTGCAGCTGGAAGCGCCAGAAGGAGTGAAGGAAGTTAGGGCGCAGGCGGTGATTGATGCATCAGGCACTTGGGCGCAACCGAACCCGATGGGCATACACGGCGTTCCTGCGGCGGGAGAGCGCGAGGCTCACGAACACATCGCCTACGGTATGCCAGACATTCTGGGTTCACGCCGCTCTGCCTATGCTGGCAAGTCAGTGATGGTGGTGGTGCCGGCCATTCTGCTGCAGGTAATCTCCTGGCGCTCGCATCCTTGGCAGCAGAGCATCCAGCCACGCGCGTCCACTGGGTTGTGCGAGGCAAGGACCTGCGCAGAATCTTCGGCGGCGGCAGCGCGGACGGACTTCCTGCACGCGGCGCGTTGGGCCTGAATCTTCAGCGTCTTGTAGATCAGGAACTGGTGACCCTGCACCAGGGCTTCGGCGTGCAGTCTGTTGAGCAGACCGGCCAAGGCATGACAGTGCGTGCAATTGATGCAAGCCTGGCGCCCGTGGAAGGCGTTGACGAGATCATCGTGGCGGCAGGGTCGCGCCCTGATCTGGCGCTGGCACGTGAACTGCGTACTAGGCTGGACCCTTGGATCGAGAGCACCGAGGCGCTGGCTGAGCTGATAGACCCGAACGTGCATAGCTGCGGCACCGTGAGACCCCATGGCCACAAAGAGCTGGCCCATCCCGAGCCAGGTTTCTACGCCATCGGCGCCAAGAGCTACGGCCGTGCACCCAACTTCCTTATGGCCACCGGCTACGAGCAGGCGCGCTCGGTGGTCGCTGCCCTTGCGGGCGACTGGGCTGCAGCGGATGAGGTGCAACTCGATCTGCCGCAAACGGGCGTGTGCTCAGTTGACCTTGCGGCCACCCTGCAAACACCGGCCCTGGCATCCAGCTGCTGCGGAGGCCCTGCTTTGAAAAACGGATCGGCATGCTGCGCTCTCGATGAGGCGGAGAAGTCGGCAGGGAACCCAGGATGCGGCTGTACGTCAGCTCCTGCGTCAGTAGCTAAGGAGCCTGCGCTTGCCGCAACACTCGGCCGCACGGCCTGCTGCTCCTAATCATCATCACCAACATTTCCAAGGGAAACCGCGTGAGCACCATGAAGTCCGCAACCACGGTAGTCAGCCTTGGAACAGCACAGACCCTGGCATGGGCCTCTACCTACTACTTGCCAGCCATCCTGGCAGTGCCGATGGCCAGGGACTTGGGGGTTTCAATACCGACGGTGTTTGCGGCGTTCTCCTGCGCGTTGGTGATCTCTGCGCTGCTGGGCCCTCGCGCTGGTCGTGCCATTGATGGACTAGGTGGGCGGCCGGTGCTGATGGCGACCAGCGTCGTGTTCGCCCTCGGCTTGTCAGCTCTTGCCATGGCCCAGGGACCCTGGACTCTGTTTGCGGCTTGGCTCCTGCTCGGAGTCGGCATGGGCAGTGGCCTGTACGAAGCCGCGTTTGCGGCGCTGGTGCACCTGCACGGTAAGAACGCCCGCAACCAGATCACGGGCATCACGCTTATCGCTGGCTTCGCAAGTGCTGTCGGATGGCCTCTGTCAATGTGGATGGAGTCTCAGTGGGGATGGCGTGAGGCCTGCTGGGCTTGGGCGGCACTGCATCTAGCGGTGGGACTGCCGCTCAACGCGTGGATACCGCGAAGGGAACAGGTCGAACGCGCAGCAAATTCGTTGAGCGGACCCGATGCAGCGTTGCCGGCTTCCATTCCCGCATCGCCCAATGCGCGCCGTACCACCATGCTGCTGGCTTTCGTTTTTGCTGCCACTTGGTTCACCAGTACGGCGATGGCGGCACACCTGCCGCGCTTGCTGCAGGAGGGTGGCGCCACGATGGCCACGGCGGTGGCGGTGGGAGCGATGGTGGGCCCGGCGCAAGTGGCCGGCCGGCTGCTGGAGTTCGGCTTCCTCCGCCGTGTACACCCTCTGTTGTCAGCTCGCCTCGCCGCGTTGATGCATCCGTTGGGTGCAGGGCTGCTCGTTATTTGGGGAGCGCCGGTGTCTGCATTATTCGCAACGTTTCACGGCGCGGGCAATGGCATTTTGACGATTGCCAAGGGCACGCTGCCCCTCGTGTTGTTTGGGTCAGCTGGTTACGGGCACCGACAAGGCGTACTCATGGTGCCGGCACGAATTGCCCAAGCAGCATCGCCGTGGCTATTCGGCATTTGTTTGGACCAACTGGGAGCCGGTGCCTTATGGGTTTCGGCGGGACTTAGTGCTACGGCGTTCCTCGCGCTGTTGGCGGTCGAAGCGCCCAGTGCGGCAATTGAGTGACCGCATGACGATCTCGAAGCGTTGATCACAAGCTTTAGCAGACGAGAGCGCTAACAACTCGAGGGCGTTATTGTCACCTGTCGCATCGGCAATAAAGGACCTGTTGAACCCCCCGTTCACAGATCGGAGCGCGCCCCGCAATGTTGGACAACGGGGCCTGCGTCCTGCGTCAATGTCACCGACTTGCAGTTCGCCATCCGGGACGGCGCGACCAGTCTCAGGTAATTTGGCGCGCTCAACATCAGTGACTACGCGTTACCACCGGAAGCTTTCCTCTGCGCATCAGTAGGTAGGCCGCGGGAATCACGAACAGCGACAACAATGGCGCCGTCACCATCCCCCCCAGCATAGGCGCCGCAATTCGGCTCATGACTTCCGATCCTGTCCCGCTGCTCCACACGATGGGCACCAGCCCCGCCAGGATGACTGCCACGGTCATGGCCTTGGGGCGCACGCGCAGCACGGCACCTTCCCGAATCGCATCCAGCAACTCTTCCTGCGTGGGCTGCCTGCCATCTGGGCACCTCTCAACGAGTGCCTGCTTGAGGTAGATGAGCATGACCACACCGAACTCTGCCGCGACGCCCGCCAGGGCGATGAAGCCCACACCGGTGGCGATAGAAAGGTTGTAGTTCATCAGGTAAAGGAACCAGATGCCTCCGGTGAGCGCAAATGGCAGCGTCGCCATGATCAGTCCCGCCTCACCCATGCGCGAGAAGGTTAAATACAGCAGCACAAAGATGATCAGCAAGGTGGCCGGAACCACCACCTGGAGGCGAGCATTGGCCCGCTCAAGGTACTCGAACTGGCCTGAGTACGTTATGCTGACTCCTGGATCCAGCTTGATCTGACGGCTCACCGCATCGCGCAGCTCATTCGCAACGGATGCCAGATCGCGCCCCCGCACATCGACATAAACCCAACCCGATGGTCGGGCGTTTTCGCTTTTGAGCATGGGTGGTCCATCGGTGATAGAGATGCTGGCCACCGTACCCAGCGTGATCTGCTGCCCCGTGGGGGTGACCATGGGCAACTGCACCAGGCGTTCTGGCGAGTCTCTCCACTCACGCGGATAGCGCAAGTTGATAGGGAAACGGGCCAGGCCCTCGACGGTTTCCGAAACGTTTTCACCACCGATGGCCCCAGAGACCACCGCCTGGATATCGGACACGTTCAGCCCATAGCGCCCTGCGGCCTTGCGGTCGATGTGGACATCGATATAGCGCCCCCCCGTCAAGCGCTCGGCCAGCGACGAGGCCACCCCCGGAATGCCTTTGGCGACCTGCTCGACCTGTGCTGCGATCCCATCGATCACCTGTAGATCATTGCCCGTCACTTTGACCCCGATGGGACTCTTGATGCCGGTCGCCAGCATATCGATCCGGTTGCGAATAGGCGGAATCCAGATATTGGACAGGCCGGGAATCTTGACAGCCTTGTCCAACTCTTCGATCAGGCCCTCGGGCGTCATTCCTGGACGCCATTGGTCTCTGGGCTTGAGTTTCACCGTGGTCTCGAACATTTCCAGCGGTGCCGGATCAGTGGCGGTCTCCGCGCGGCCCGCCTTACCGAAAACGCGTTCCACCTCGGGCACCGTCTTAATCATCCGGTTGCTCAGTTGCAGAAGCTCCGTCGCCCGCTGTGCCGACAAGCCTGGGAGCGCCGAAGGCATGTACAACAGATCGCCTTCGTCCAGCCTGGGCAGGAACTCGCCCCCCAAACGCGACAATGGCCAGATCGTGGTCGTCAGTGCGAGTACGGCGATGACCAAGGTGGATTTGGGGCGATGCAGCACCCACTCCAGGCAAGGTCGGTACACGGCGATCAGCGCGCGCGTGATCGGGTTCTTCTGCTCATCGGGGATACGGCCCCGGATCCAGTAGCCCATCAAGACAGGGATCAACGTGACCGAGAGGGCCGCAGCTGCGGCCATCGCGTAGGTCTTGGTGAACGCCAGCGGTCCGAACAAGCGGCCTTCCTGTGCTTCCAGCGTAAAAACGGGCACAAAGGACAACGTGATGATGAGCAGCGAGAAGAAAAGCGCGGGCCCAACTTCCTCGGCAGCTTCGGTGATCACTTTCCAGCGCTCTTCACCGACCAACTGCTTGTCGGGATGCTTGTGCTGCCAGGCCTCCAGCTTCTTGTGGGCGTTCTCGATCATCACGACCGCTGCATCGACCATGGCGCCCACGGCGATTGCAATCCCGCCCAAGGACATGATGTTGGCGTTGATGCCCTGGTAGCGCATCACCAGAAACGCCGCCATGATCCCCAGCGGTAGAGAAATGATGGCGACCAGCGCAGAACGCAGGTGCCAGAGGAACAAGACACAGACCACCGCCACCACAATGAACTCCTCTACGAGTTTGGTGCTGAGGTTCTGGATCGCCCGCTCGATGAGTGCGCTGCGGTCGTAGGTGGTGACGATCTCCAAGCCCTGGGGCAGGCTGCTTTGCAGCTCGCTGAGTTTGGCCTTTACGGCCTGGATCGTTTCCTGGGCGTTCTTGCCAGATCGCAGCACGACCACGCCTCCAGCCACTTCCCCCTCGCCGTCGAGTTCAGCGATGCCGCGCCGCATTTCCGGCCCGATCTGGACGGTGGCGACATCCCCCAGGCGCACAGGCACCCCTGCGCGCGACACCAACGGGATGGCGCGGAAGTCGTCCAGCGTCTTGAGATAGCCGCTGGCGCGCACCATGTACTCGGCGCCGGACAGTTCCAGCACCGATCCCCCCGTTTCCTGGTTGGCATTCATGATGGCCTCGCGCACCTGCCCCTGAGTGAGGCCTTGGGACGCAAGCTTGATGGGGTCGAGCACGACCTGGTACTGCTTGACCATGCCACCGACGGATGCCACCTCGGCCACGTTGGGTAAGCTCTTGAGTTCGAACTTCAGGAACCAGTCCTGCAAGGCGCGCAGCTGGGCCAAGTCGTTTTTGCCGGTGCGATCTACCAGGGCGTACTGGAAGATCCAGCCCACCCCGGTGGCATCTGGGCCCAACGACGACTTGGCCGTAGCGGGTAGTCGTCCCTGCACCTGGTTCATGTACTCCAGCACCCGCGAGCGCGCCCAGTACAGGTCCGTGCCATCCTCGAACAGGATGTAGACGAATGAGTCGCCAAAGAACGAGAAACCTCGCACCGTCTTGGCGCCCGGGACGGACAGCATGGTGGTGGACAGCGGGTATGTGACCTGGTTCTCCACTATCTGCGGTGCTTGGCCGGGATAGGAAGTGCGAATGATGACCTGGACATCCGACAAATCGGGAAGAGCGTCCACGGGGGTGCTGCGCACACCCCACACGCCCCAGGCCGTAAGCATCACGGTCGCCAGCAGAACCAGGAGTCGGTTCGCCACCGACCAGCGGATCAGACGCGCGATCATGGCTTGATCCTTTCCACGGCAGTGATCACGAAGTCCTTGCCTTGCTGCTGGAAGGTGAACTTCACCTGCTGCTCGGGTTTCAGTGCTTTTGCCAGTTCTGGGTTTGCCAACTTGAATGGCATGGTCATGCCGGGCCACTTCAGTTCAGGCACGGCCTCGTGGGTAAGGGTCAGCTCGGTGGGCGTGACCTCATCGACCACCCCTCGCACCGTAAAGCTCTTGGACGCCGGAGCCGCAGAGGCCGAGGAACCCTGTTCAGCGATGGGTTGCGCGCTGCTGCCTGGAGGCTGTGCGGGCATGATGCCTCGCAGGCTGGCTTCCGAGTCGATCAGGAACTGTGCCGAGGCGACCACCTGTTGTCCTGCGGTGAGTCCGCTTTGAATGACGAGGCGGTCATCGATTTCCGCGCCAAGTTGCACCTGGACGGGGTGGTACTTGCCGGGGCCGTCCACCACGTAGACCAGTGCCCGCCTGCCGGTACGAATCACCGCTTCGCTGGGGACAAGCAGCGCCGGCTGCGTGCGTCCCGCCAGGGCGATCTGCCCGGACATGCCCGCTTTCAGGCGCTGGTTGGGGTTGGGTAGCTCCAGGCGCACGCGCACCGTGCGGGTGTCCCGGTTGGCCTCTGGGAGGATGCTCACGACACGGGCTTTGAGTGTTTCACCCGCAAACGCGGCCAGGCGGACCTGGGCGTCCTGCCCCAGTTGCAAAGGACCGCTTTGCGCTTCCGGAACGGCGGCCTCGATCCAGACGCTGGCCAGACCGTTCACGCGCACCAGGCTGGCGCCCGCTGAGACCGTCATGCCCTGGCGCACCATCAGTTCGGCCACCATCCCAGCCTGCGGGAAGGAAACCGTGTAGCGGCCCTGAGGTTCGCCCGTGCGCTCCACCTGAGCCACGAGCGAGGCAGGCATGCCCAACAGCGACAGTCGCTGACGTGCCGCCGATGTCAGCGACTCGTCCTTGAGCGCCCGGACCGCGAGGAACTCGCGCTGTGCAGCCACCCATTCGGGCAGAAGCAGATCGGCCAATGGCGCGCCTGCGGCCACCACGTCGCCCGGGGCCCGGGCGTAGACCCGCTCCACGAACCCGGCTGAGCGCGCCTGGACGATGCTCACATCCCGGTCATTGAGCTGGACCGTGCCCAGCACGTCCACATCGGACCCAATGTCGCGCTGCTCGACCATGGCCGTGCGCAGGCCGAGCGCTTGTACTGCCTGCGCGGAGACGCTCAGGCCGGAGCTTTCCTCTGCGCCCTCATCCGCATACTTGGGAACCAGCGCCATGTCCATGTAGGGCGACTTGCCTGGCTTGTCGAACTTCTGCGTCGGCACCATGGGGTCGTACCAGTACAGCACCTTGCGGTCGGCCTTCGCAGTTTCGGCCGAGGTAGGAACGGCGCCAGAGGCGTGGTTGCTCGCGGTGCGCCATTGGGAGACGCCCCAGCCGAGGGCGATGCCTGTGGCAACCAATGCCACGGCCACAACGGTCTTCTTGAAAACGGTATTGGTCATGTGGTTCTCCCTTCAGTCCGCGATCAGGCTGTTCAGGCGGGCAATCACGGTGTCCCGCTGTGCCTGCAGCTCAATGAGTCGCCAGTGCGTCTCCCGCACCTGGGCCCTTGCAGCCAGCACGGCGCTCAAATCGCCCTTGGCAGACTGGTAGTTGGCCAACGCTAGTTCGGCGCGCCCCTGGGCCAGGCCCATGCCAGCCGATTGCAGCCGCTCGATCTGACTGTTCAGTGCCGCCAGCTCTGAGGCGCTGTCCTCCAGCTCCTGTAGGTGCCTGCGGGTCACGTCCTCCTGCTCGGCTTCCAGGCGCTGCAGCTCCAGCTGCTTGGCCTTGATCTGGGGTCCCTGACGCCGCTCCTGTTGCCAGGGAAGATCAAAGGTCACCTGGAAAGACACCATGTCGCCCCAGCGGCGGTCGCGGCGGCTGTAGGCGACTTCCCAGGACCAATCACCCTTGGTTTCTGCCTGGGCTTCGCGCGTTTCCGCCAAGGCCATGGCTTGCATGGCGGGGTACTGCGCGAGTTCCGCGTGGCGGTGTACCTCTGACCGAAGCTGGTCCAAAGGGCGGCTCAGCGGCCCGGGAACTCCCTGCAGCGCCTCGTCGGCGCGGGCGCCAACCCAGCGCCGCAACATCGCCCTGGCCTTGGATCGGTCCCGCTGCAGATCGTCCCTGCGGTCCGACAGCGCAAGAGCCTCCTGCTTGGCCATCAGAAGATCGCCCGCCTGGGCCGTCCCCCCTGCGATGCGGGCAGGCAGGCTGTCCTGCAGGCGCTGGTTCTCACTCAGTAGACCGGCAAGCACCTGGTCGCGCTGTTCAATGGCCTGGGCCATGATCCAGGCTTGGCTCAGCTCCTGGCGGATCTGCAGACGCTGGACCCCCAGAGTGGCGCGTTCGCGCTCCACCTTGGCCTGGGCGCTGGCGATCTGCGCATCTCGTTTGGCACGGTTGGGAACCTCCTGCATCAGCGCCAGGCGTTGCATGGTCATGGACTCGCGCGTAAGGCTGAAGCGATCCATGCCGCTGATGGGAAAGTTCTCGACCCCGACCGAGAGCTTTGGATCCGGCAGAGTTCCCGCCGACTTCTGGGTACTGCTGGCTGCGTCAATCTGCAGCCGCTGGGCCGTGATACGAGGGCTGTGCTGCTCCGCCAGATCCAAGGCTTCGGCAAACCCCAGGGCGTGGGCCTGGTTGCCTGCAAGGCCGATGCCGGCCAGTAGGAATCCGAGAGCGCAAAGGCGCAGATGGTTGAGGTTGCGCACACGGATGCGCGGCGAGAGAGGATGAATGCGCAGTTGCGCAGGCAGGCGCTCGCAGGGAGCGCCGAAGGAGATGTTGGGCATGATGGTCCTCGAAATGAAGGGGCACGAAGTCAGACCTGCGCGCACGCTGCAAGGCAGCGCACACGCCGTGCACGTTCAATTCCGAAAGACCTGATGGGTCAGATAGATGGGGGGAGAGCCCGCTCGACTGTCCAGCTCTGCGTAGACAGCCCGAGGGTCGATATGGCGCTCTGAGTCCAGGGTCACAGGCAGCACATAAGCAACCCAGATGGCGTGCGCCGCGAGCGTCTGCAGATCGAGACCTTGTAGCGACGGGGTGGACAAGCTGTCGCCATCGCAGTGTGCTCGGCAAAGCTGAGGATCCTGCTCATCCATGGTGCCCGCCATCGCGTGGCAATCGGGCATGGAGGGCATGCCGATGGCATCTTCCATAGCCATGCCCGCTTTTTGCATCGACGCCGCATGAGCTGCAGAGTCCAGCTTGGGACAGGCATAGGCTGCCAATGCAAACTGCATCAAAAGCAACGCCGCCACCAGAGCGCTGGTTATCCAGCGGGCTTGGCGCGATATCGTGCTTCTGGCGAAGATCATGGTACGAATGGTATTCCCAGCGGTGGCCGCGAACTTAACCTAGATCAAATCTGAGCGAGCCAAGTCGATTCAGCCCTTGCGAAGCCGCAGGGCGTTTGCGATCACGGACGCCGAACTCAGGCTCATCGCCAAGGCCGCGATCATTGGCGATAGCAGCCATCCGGTGAAGGGATACAGCAGCCCTGCGGCGATCGGGATGCCCAGCGCGTTGTAGAGGAAGGCAAACATCAGGTTCTGCTTCATGTTGCCCACCGTTGCCTCCGACAATTCCCGCGCTGTGGAAATCCCCCGCAGATCGCCCTTGACCAAGGTGACCTGTGCGCTGTTCATCGCCACATCGGTGCCGGTGCCCATCGCGATCCCCACATCCGCCTTGGCAAGGGCGGGCGCGTCGTTGATTCCGTCCCCCGCCATGGCAACGACACGGCCTTCGGCCTGCAGCCGCGACACGAGAGCCAGCTTGTCGGCAGGCTTGACCTCACCATGGACCTCATCAATCCCCAGCTTTGCCCCCACCGCCTTGGCAGTGGTCATGCCGTCACCCGTGGCCATGACAATGCGCAGTCCCGCCGCATGCAAGGTCGCCAAGGCTTCGGGCGTGCTGGCCTTGATGGCATCCGAGACCGCCAGCAGGCCTTGAAGCTGGCCGTCGGCCGCCAGGTACATCACGCTGGCGCCTGTGGCGCGCAGGGCCTCTGCCTGCGAAAGCAGCGGATCTGCAGAAACCCCCACCTGCTCCATGAGGACCGTGTTGCCCAGGGCGAGTTGGCGCCCGGAGGCACGCCCGCGTACACCGATGCCCGACCCGGACTCGAAGTCCTCGGGCTTGTCCAGTACCAGGCCTTTGGAGCGAGCCGCTTGGACAATGGCATCGGCCAGCGGATGCTCGCTGCCTTGGTCCAGACTGGCCGCCAGGCGCAGCACTTCGTCCTCGGACAAACCGGGCATGGCCACTACACGTTCGAAGGAGGGCTTGCCTTCGGTGAGCGTTCCGGTTTTGTCCACGATCAGCGTATCCACCTTGCGCAGGTTCTCGATGGCTGCCGCGTCCCTGAACAGCACCCCGCTGGTCGCCCCCCGGCCGGTAGCCACCATGATCGACATGGGTGTTGCCAGGCCCAACGCACAAGGGCACGCGATGATCAGCACGGCCACGGCGTTGACCAGGCCATAGACCCAGCGTGGCTCCGGCCCGAACAGGCCCCACGCGAAGAGTGTGAGCAACGCGATACCCACCACGGCCATCACGAAGTAGCCCGCCACCTGGTCGGCCATGCGCTGCATGGGAGCCCGTGAGCGCTGTGCCTGCGCAACCATCTGAACGATCTGGGACAGCATGGTGGCGGAGCCAACCCGCTCGGACCGGATCACCAGTGCCCCGTTGGTATTGAGCGTGGCACCTATAACTGCATCACCAGGCCCTTTGACGATGGGCACCGGCTCACCAGTGAGCATGGCTTCGTCCACTGCACTGCTCCCCTCGACCACCACGCCATCCACCGGCACCTTCTCACCGGGGCGCACGCGCAAGAGGTCTCCCACATGGACATGGGACAAGGGAACATCACTCTCCTGACCGTTGGCGTCAATACGCCGCGCGGTCTTGGGGGCCAGGCCCAGCAACGATTTGATGGCGGCGGAGGTCTGCGAGCGTGCTTTCAGCTCCAGCATCTGGCCGAGCAGAGTGAGCGAGATGATGACGGCTGCCGCTTCAAAGTACACCGCCACGCGCCCCATGGCCTGGAACGAGGCGGGAAACACCCCGGGCGCAACGGTTGCGACCACGCTGTAGACAAAAGCGGCACCGGTGCCCAGACCGATCAGCGTCCACATGTTGGGACTGCGGTTGGCGATGGACTGGGCGCCACGCACAAAGAAGGGCCAGCCAGCCCACAGCACGATGGGAACGGTCAGCACCAGCTCAATCCAGCTTTGGGTGGCCATTTCGAACCACTGCAACCTGTGCCCCACCATGGCCAGAACAGTGACCACCACGGTCAGTGGCAACGTCCACCAGAAGCGATGCCGGAAATCCACGAGCTCGGCGTTTTCTCCCTCGTCGAGCGTGGGTAGCATGGGCTCCAGCGACATGCCGCACTTGGGGCAGTTTCCGGGATGGTCCTGCTGCACCTCTGGGTGCATGGGGCAGGTGTAGATGGTGCCGGGCAGAGTTTCTTCAGGCCCGGTCCCAGACGTGCCATGAGCGCCCGGTGCGTACTTATGCGGTGCTTCGACAAAGCGCCCCTGGCACTTCGCGCTGCAAAAGTAGTAGTTGTGGCCCTCGTGGAGCGCAGTGTATTGGGACTGGGCAGTCACCGCCATACCGCAGACGGGGTCTTTCAGCGCCGTCGAGGATGGAGGTTTGTGACCTTCATGACCTTCATGAGGAGGATGCTCGTGATGAGCATGATCGTGCGGCGCTGTTGTAGCCATGGTTGTAATTCCTGAAGATGAGTGTCTTGTGCTGCTCGGGATTACTTGCGGCCCGATTCGCCGCCATGCGAACCGTGGCCCCCATGCCCATGGAAAAGGTGCATTAGTGGGCAGGCCAACAAGAGCAGGTAAGGCCAAAAACCTGCGATATGCGACCAGTGCTCTCTGAGCAGGAAGAATGCCCCGATCAGTCCAAGCATGATCACTGCACCGATCAATTTCTTGCTACCTCCTGCGGGCTTTGTAGCGCCCGAATGCTCAATGGTGTGGCTGTGGTTCATGGTGTTCTCCAACAAAGGTCACGGGTGGTGGACCTCGTGGGAACGATAAGGCTTAACACGGTGGGAGTGTCAAGCAAGAACCTTTGCCACCTTTGACCTCAATCAAGGGCCTGGACTGCAACAGGCATCCGATCCCCAAACGGCACTGCCCTGGATTTCGACGATCCAAGAGCCAGGGCAGCGACATCGGACTCAGGACTATTTGGTAGGAGCGGCAGGTGTCTTGCCACTGCGGGCCAAAAATGCATCCAGTTCAGCGATTTCCTTTTTCTGAGCGGCAACGATGTCCTTGGCCATCTTGAGCATTTTCGGGTCCTTGCCATCCCGCAACTGGGCCTGGGCCATGTCAATCGCACCCTGGTGGTGGACCCGCATCATCTGGGCAAAATCCACATCTGGGTTGCCCGACATTGGCAGGGATGCCATCTTGTCGTTGTTCTCTTTCATCATCGCCTTCATGTCCATCTTGCCGTGAGGCATCGATTGATCCATACCGGCGCCCTTCATGCCCGAGTGGGGGGCGGTCTGGGCCTGCAGTGCCAGAGGCGACAACAAGCCACAAGCTATGACAGCGGCGCCGGACAGCGAGTGAGAAGCTGGGAATGTTTTCATGGTGTTCTCCAGGAGTTGACCAACGCGATTAAGCCGCACGCGCCATGGCGTCGCACTCTTGGGCGCACTTGAGACAAGCCTGCGCACAGGCCTTGCAGTGGTTTGCCTCATGCTTGGCGCATTCATCGGCGCAGGCCTTGCAGATCTGAGCGCACAGCGCGCAAATCGCAGCTGCATGCTCGCTATTGCGCGCCATGGCGTCGGCCGCAAAGCTACACGCTGCTGCGCAGTCGACGTCCAAGGCAATGCAGCGCGCCATCATCTTCACGTCGTCTTCTTTCAGACAAGCTGCGAAGCACTGATGACAAGCCGTCGCGCACGACTGGCAAGCCTCGATGCAAGACATGTATTGGTTCGGGGTGTGGTTCATCAAAATCTCCTGATAAGTAGCTCGAAAGATGAGCGGGAACCTGCGCAGTTGCCTGCGAGGAGCGTCCATCTTTTGCCGCGTGGGGTACTCGGCGCTGTAGGCTGGCACCACCGATTGAAGCGGCTTTCGAGCGATTTGCCCTCGTTTCGGGCCAAAGATTACGAGGAGATTTCAGGGCTGTAATCGGTGCGTCACCTTCGCGTAAGGATTTGCCGAAAAAGGCGCGCTCTGATCCCTGGACGCGCGCACCAGGGTCATATTTGTGACCCTCTCCCGCAGGCATTGCATGTGGCTATCAAAAGCGTAATCGGAAGGTCACTGCCAAGTAGGGGTGCGATTTCTAGACTTCTCTCCGTGGTGCAAAAAAAGCCACCTGGATGGGCCATATCGGGCATCCGGCGCCACAGGAGACCATCATGAGAATACGTACCGCAATCTTCGTCGCCAGCCTTGCTGCATTCGCTACGACGTCCTTCGCCACTTCCGTTTACCACGCAAGTCCAAGCCAGGAAGAAGGCGTGAGCCTGGCCCCCGACCATCTGGGTAACGCGGTCAGTCGCGAGGCTGTCGCAGGCACCGTTGTGGCCGCCCAAAAGGACGGTTCGCTGTACTGGATCAGCCGTGGCTACCCCGCCACCTACCCGCTCGTCCAGGGCCCCAAGCTGACCAAGACTCGCCAGCAAGTCACGGATGAGCTGCAGGCCGCCAAGCGCAACCGCATCACCAGCGATGGCATGCGCGACCTGGGCGGCGAAGCAGGTTGGGTCAACGCCCGCCAACTGCCCTGAACGCCCTCAGGGACACCCGCGACCGCGTGCCTTCAAAAACTGGCTTGCGGTCGCACTTAAACCACCACATCAACTCAAGAAGGAAATCCCATCATGAAAATAAAATCCACCCTCATCGTCCTCTCTCTCATCGCCGCCCCCGCATTTGCTTCGGATCGGGTGGTCAGCAAAACGCGCGAACAAGTGCGGGCTGAGTTGGTGCAGGCTCAGCAAAGCGGCGAGATGCTCGCCTCTGGCGAATCGGGTCTGACGCTCAAGCAAATAAACCCCACTGCATACCCGGTGAGTGCTTTAACCCAGGCCCCCAAAACTCGCGAGCAAGTGCGCGCGGAACTGGATCGGGCAATCCAGACGGGCGAGATGCTTGCGGCAGGAGAATCAGGCGTCAAGCTCAATGAACTCATGTCGCGCCGCTACCCAGCCATTGCCGCCAAATCCTACAAGTCCCGGGACGAGGTCAAGAGTGAGCTGGCCCGCGCCATCCGCGAAGGCGAACTTGTCGCTGTGGGCGAAGACGGCCGCAAGCTCAACGAGATCTATCCTGACCGCTACCATGCAGCGCACCATTCAACCGTGGCCGCAAGTTCAGATGATTCCATTAAGGCGCCCCGGTTCTAGTGGGTTCCGCCTGAAGCAGTCTATGAGGATATGCAGAGAGTCATGCCTCGGTGGTGAGGTGTTTGCCAGCACTGCGCGTGCTCGGAAAATGCATCGAAAAGCAGGTCATGCCATCGACCGAACTCACTGACATGCTGCCGCCGTGCGCGTGAACGATGGCCTGGGTGATGGACAGGCCAAGGCCCGCTCCATCTGAGTCCAATTGCTTTCGCGATTTGTCGGCCCGGAAGAACCGATCGAACAGGCGGGGGATCATTTGCTCGTCGATGGGAGGGCCTGCGTTCAAGACATTGACCGTTGTTCCATTGGCGTTGCCCATGACGTCGATGACCACTCGCTCACCAGCGGGTGTGTAGCGAATCGCATTGGACAAAAGATTGCTCAGGGCTCGACGGAGCATCAATCGATCACCCCAAACCTCTGCCTGCCCAAGGAGCTCCAGCCGCACCTGCTTTTCTTCGGCAAGCGCTTCATAGAAGTCATACAGTGCCCGAGTTTCATCGTGAACGGCGATTTTCTCGGTACTGGGAAGGATGAGTCCGTGATCGGCCTTTGCAAGGAACAGCATGTCGGCGACCATGCGGGCCAAACGTTGGTACTCCTCGGCGTTGGAGGCAAGAATGTCCCGGTACTCGTCTGAAGAACGTGTCTGGCTGAGCGTGACCTGCGTTTGCGTCATCAAGTTGTTGATGGGCGTACGCAGCTCGTGTGCGAGATCCGAAGAAAACTCTGAGAGGCGGTCGAATTCTTCCTTTAGGCGCCGGAGCATTTCGTTCAGAGTGGTAGCAAGGTCTGCCATCTCCACCGGAAACTCCTGGGTCGGCATCCGCTCGTCCAGTCGCTGTGCCGTGATGGCCATCGCGCGGGACCGCATGGCCCGAAGGGGGGCCAAGCCATTCTTTGCGGCCCACCAGCCCAGAACCCCGGCCACCAGCGTTGCCAATGCGACGTAACCCACGAGCACCCGAGTGAGGCCCTGCATGAAATGCTTGTGGTGTGCAATGTCCAACGCGACCCAGATCTGGATCGATGCTTCCGAGGAGCCCGGCAACGACACGGATTCGGACATACCGCGGTACTCGCGGTCCTTGGTTTGCCAGGATGCAACCCCCAGGCGGGCCTTTTGGGTTAGGGCGACCAAGTCATCTGGAAACTGGAAATCGGTGGTCGCGTAGAGCGGTTTTCCGCCCCGAAGCACGCTGACAAAGAGGCCTTCATGACTATGAAGCACATCATCCAGCCGAGTTTGGAGATCCTGCTGGGATTTGGATTTTCCGATGACTTCCCGTGTCAGATGAATCTTGTCACGCAGCGCATCCCGGTCCAATTCCACAAAATGCCGGTCAATGGAAATGGCGACAAGTGTCCCCAAGCCAACGAGGACAAGACCGGAGGCCAGCGTAAAAAAGACCGTCAGCCGCGTCGTGAGCGAGTACCGGGCTTTCACACACTCTCCTGCGGTGCCTCAAGCACATACCCCATTCCCCGCACCGTCTGGATCAGCTTGGTGTCGTAGGCGTCATCGATCTTGGCCCGCAGCCTGCGCATCGCCACCTCGATCACGTTGGAATCGCTATCGAAATTCATGTCCCACACCTGGGAGGCGATCAGGGAACGCGGCAGGACTTCCCCTTGGCGGCGCATCAATAGCTCCAGCAAGCCGAACTCCTTGGCCGTGAGGTCGATGCGCTTGCCTGAGCGGCTGACGCGCCGGCGCAGAAGGTCCAGCTCAAGGTCGGACACCTGCAGTACCGTCACCTCCGTGCCATTGCGACCGCGTCGCAGGATAGTGCGCACCCGCGCCAGCAGCTCGGCAAAGGAGAACGGTTTGACTAGGTAGTCGTCAGCACCCAACTCCAGGCCCTTCACACGGTCTTGCACCTGGTCCTTTGCCGTGAGAAACAGGACGGGCATCTCCTCGCCGTGGCGGCGCAGATTGCTGAGCACCTGCCATCCGTCCATTCCAGGAAGCATCACGTCGAGGATCACCAGGTCGTAGTCACCTTCCTGGGCCAGATGCAGGCCATCGATTCCGTTGTGGACAAGGTCGGCGTTGAACCCTGCCTCGCGCAACCCTTGGCGCAGGTATTCGCCAGTTTTGACTTCATCCTCGACGACCAATATCTTCATGCGCTCTCCCTGGCACTGCGTGTGGCCGCAAGTGTGCCCGTGGATCGCTGGCTTTCTTGAACATGACAAAGATGTAATGAAGCCGTTATGTCGTCGGAAGCCATTGGCTCACACAATGCGTTGCATCAAGAACGCATGGTGAACCTATGAAAATTTCCTGGCTTTCGCGACCTACCTCAACCCCCTGGCTGGCCGCAGCGCTATTAGCGCCGTCCCTGGCCCTGGCGCAGATGCCCGATGGCGAACCCGCGAAGGTGGACTACCAGCTTTCGTACCGTTCAGCCCTCTCAGGCTATGAAGCCTACAAAGAGCAATCCGTCCAGCCCTGGAAGGCGGCTAACGACAAGGTGGGCGAGATCGGCGGGTGGCGTGCCTATGCCAAAGAAATGCGCCAAACATCACCGGCAACCGGCCAGGAACAACCCGCGCAGGGCCATGATGCACACCACGGGGGCAAACAATGAACCGCCCCTTGCGCATGCCCCGCGCCAAACTCGTGATCGCCGTGGCCGCAGTTGCGGTGTTGTCTGGCTGCGCCAGCGTGAATCTGGAGCAAAACCTCTCCAGCGCCAACGCGGCGGCAAGCAGCTTCACGGACGGCCAGCTCACCTTGGCCCGGGACCAGAGCGAGCGAGATGCGTTGCGACAGCGCGCTTCGGATCTGCTGGCCAAACCGCTGAGCCAAAAGGATGCCGTGCAACTTGCATTGGTCAATAGCCCATCCATGCAGGCCCTCGTGGCCCAAAACTGGGCGGACGCGTCAACGGCAGCTCAGTCCGGCCGCATCGCGAACCCCATCCTGAGCCTGGAGCGCGTGCGCTTGGGAGATGAGACGGAAATCGGACGCCTCCTGTCCTTCGGCCTGCTGGACCTGCTGACCTTGCCAACGCGCAAGGGCATTGCCGAGCGACGCATCAAGCAGACCCAGTTGCGCCTGAGCAGCGACGTAGTGGACCAAGTGACGCAGGTGCGCCAGGCTTGGGTACGCGCCGTGGCCGCACAGCAGACTTTCACCTACACACAGCAAGTGTTCGCCAGTGCTCAGGCCAGCGCCGAACTTGCCAAGCGCATGCAGTCGGTGGGCAATTTCAACAAGCTTGACCGGGCACGCCAGCAAGCTTTCTATGCCGACACAGCGACCCAACTGGCCACTGCCCAGCACCAGGTCACGGCAGCCCGCGAGGAGCTGGTGCGGCTGCTGGGCCTGGACGACAGCCAAGCCCAACAGCTCAAGTTGCCCGAGCGCCTGCCCACACTGCCCAAGGAGCCGTTGTCCCCTTCCGATGCTGCGCGCCAGGCATCAAAGGGGCGCCTGGATCTGCAGCTTGCGAAGGCCGACTACGACGCAGCGGCTCGGTCGCAAGGCTGGAACACGCTCACCACTTTCACGGACATCGAGCTGGGAGTTAGGCGCGATTCGGTCTTTGATGCCGCCGAAAAAACCCACTCCACACGGCGCGGCTTCGAGATCAGCCTGCAGTTGCCGATCTTCGATTGGGGTGGCATGCGGCGCGGCGCTATGAACGCGCAGACCCTGGCTGCAGCCAATCGCCTTGAGGCGACTGCCCGCGCGGCGGGCTCCAACCTTCGGGAAAGCTACTCCGCGTACCGCACGGCCTACGACATCGCGCGTCACCATCGCGATGAAGTAATCCCCCTGAGAAAAACCATTTCAGAAGAAAACCAGCTTCGCTACAACGGGATGCTGATCAGCGTTTTCGAGTTGCTCGCTGACTCCCGCGACCAGGTGAACTCGGTGATGGCGGCCCTGAACGCCGAACAGCAGTTCTGGCAGGCGGACGCCGCCCTTCAGGCTTCTCTCATCGGCAAGCCCACCAGTGCTGGCGTCTCGGGCGGTGGCGCAGCCGCTGCCGAAGCTGGTGCAGGCCACTGATCCCCTCAAGGAAACCAACATGAATTCGAGAAGAGATTTTTTCCGATTTGCGGGCATCGCCGGAGGGGCCGTGGCCGCAGCGAGTGTGAGCCGGGTGGCGATGGCAGCACTGCCGGAACCCGTGTACCAGACAAGTCCAGACACCATGGCGCCGCTCGTACCCAACTCCGGGCACCCCTACAACCCGGTGGTCACGCTGAACGGCTGGACGCTGCCCTGGCGCATGAATCAGGGGGTCAAGGAGTTTCACCTGGTGGCAGAACCGGTGGTGCGCGAAATGGCCCCTGGCTTCAAGGCGCACCTTTGGGGGTACAACGGCCAAAGTCCGGGCCCCACCATCGAAGTGGTGGAAGGCGACCGCGTTCGTATTTTTGTGACCAACAAGCTACCCGAGCACACCAGCATCCACTGGCACGGACAGCGTTTGCCAAACGGCATGGACGGTGTGGCAGGGCTGAACCAGCCCGCTATCCAGTCGGGGAAGACGTTTGTCTACGAATTCGTGGCGCGCCGTCCAGGTACCTTCATGTACCACCCGCACGCCGATGAGATGACCCAGATGGCCATGGGCATGATGGGCTTCTGGATCACGCATCCAAAGACCAAGCATCCGCTGATTGATGAAGTGCATCGCGATTTCTGCTTCCTGCTCAGTGCCTACGACATTGAGCCCGGAGCCGCTACGCCCAAGGTCGCGGAAATGCTGAACTTCAATCTGTGGACTTGGAACAGCCGCATCTTTCCTGGCATCGATTCCTTGAACGTGCGGCTCAACGACAAGGTGCGCATTCGCATCGGCAACCTCACCATGACTAACCACCCGATGCATTTGCACGGTCACGAGTTTTTGGTCACGGGCACGGATGGCGGACCCACGCCCAAGAGCACCCGTCTTTATGAAGTGACCACCGACGTGGCGGTGGGCCAGATGCGCCAGATCGAGTTCCTTGCGGACGAAGAAGGCGACTGGGCGTTCCACTGCCACAAGAGCCACCACACCATGAATGCAATGGGGCACGACATTCCCACCATGATTGGCGTGGACCACCGGGGCGTTGCCAAGAAGATCAACAACCTGATACCCGACTACATGGTCATGGGCGAACGGGGCATGGCGGACATGACCGAGATGGAGATGCCCATCCCGGACAACACCATTCCCATGATGACTGGAGAAGGCCCGTTCGGCTCGGTCGAAATGGGCGGGATGTTCAGCGTCCTCAAAGTACGCCGCGACCAGAAGCCGGGCGACTACAAGAACCCGGGTTGGTACAAGAACCCGGAGGGCACGGTGGCCTACGAGTACACCGGTCCGATGGCTGAACCGGCCCGCTTCAAGGCCGAGGGTGGGCAGTCCATGCCTCGCAAAGAGAAGTCCAGCTCAGACACTGTCGTCAAGGTCAAAAAGCCGTCTTCGCACAGCGGCCACTGATCGCTCGTTCCACATCACTTCAACAACCCAAGGCAACTATGAAACGCACTCTTTCCCTGATCGCAGCCTCCGCCCTGGTGGCTCTGTCCTTTAACGGCTTTGCAGGTGGCACTCACAGCGGTGGTCACGGCCACGCAAGCGAGGAGTCAGCCATCGGTCAACCCGGCAAGGCTGCCAAGGTGACCCGCACGATCAACGTGGACATGGCTGACACCATGCGCTTCACGCCGGCAGCAATCTCCGTCAAGCAGGGCGAAACCATCAAGTTCGTGATCAAGAACAGTGGCCAGGTCAAGCACGAGTTCAGCCTGGGTACCGAGGCCGAGCTCAAGGAGCACTACGAGACCATGAAGAAGTTTCCCGAGATGGAGCATGACGAACCCAGCAAGATCTCCCTCGCACCAGGCAAACAGGGCGAAATCATCTGGCAATTCACCAAAGCCGGTGATGTGAATTTTGCGTGCCTGTACCCAGGCCACTACGACGCTGGCATGAAGGGCCAGGTCAAGGTCTCCAAGAAGTAAATCCCGGGTTGCTGTGCCAACCCATTGAACAAGGAACATTTATGAAGAAAACCAATACCGCCATCTCCGCCGTACTGCTGTCGCTGGCCACGCTGCTGCCGGTCTCGACCATGGCGCAGGCTGCAGGTGATGCCGCCAAGTCGTCCCCCGCCGCAGCCTCCATGACTGATGGCGAGGTTCGCAAGATCGACAAGGACAGCAGCAAGATCACCATCAAGCACGGGGAGATCAAGCATTTGGAGATGCCGGGCATGACCATGGTGTTCAACGCCAAAGACAAGTCCCTGCTCGACAAGGTACAGGTCGGCGACAAGGTCAGTTTTATGGTGGTCAGCGAGGGCGGAAAGATGGTCGTGACGGCCATCGAGCCAGCCAAGTAATCCCAGCAACTCCTAGACAGCGCCCTCAATCCAGAGGGAATTTCCCCAACTCTACGGCAATGCCGCGAAAGACAAATCATGAAAACTCTTCTCATCGCGCTCGCACTGACAGCCGCATCCTCTGCCTTTGCAGCCGGTGATACCCAGGAAGCAACGCCTAATACCAACTCCAAGGCGCAAGCGCATGGAGAGGAACACAAGAAAGCCCGCCCCGTGACCCCCGTCAAGCGCGCCAATGACGGCAGTACCGCCCGGGGCGAAGGCTCTGGAATGGCCACGACGAGCAAGTCCGAAGCACGCGGGCAAGACAAGGCTAACGAGCGTGAAGCCAAGCCTCACAAGGAAACAAGCCAAGGGACCACTCCCAAGTAACGGCAGCGATTCGCTCAGCAGGCCACTCCGTAGTAGGCCTGCTGAGTGTTTCGGTGAGTGAAAACTCCGGAGTTATTGATACCTCATTTGTTTTTCGGTCGAGCATCAGCACCCGCAAATCGGGTTCCCTATTTGACCCGAATCATCGCTGCTGACGCCTGAAGGCAATGATGCGCTGAAGGCACTCACCATTGGCCCGCTGTACACGGGTGCAAAGCCCCCGTCCACTGTACGGAAGTTGGTGGTCTGTCCTTGATACAAGCGAGCGGCCAACCACATGACAGATCCCTCATATGTGTACGCCCGCATATCAAACTTCATAGTCTGTCCGGCACCATCCGCGTTGACCCTGCGCTCACCTGGTGTCACCAACGCCTGCGCAACATACTCCCCGGCCAAGATCTCCCCCCAGACGCGCTTGGTAAGTTTGTCACCACGATAGGCAGCGCGGCTGCCAAACCCAGCGACTGGCTTGAAGAATAAACTCCGTCGCCCCTCCCAGAGGCGTTGTGCGTCTTCAGGCATGACAACTTCAGTGTGGGGCACATGTTCCAGCAGGATTTTCTGCGTCGCGTCTGGTACACCCAGCGCGCTCATACGCAATGCATCGCTGAACAGCGCAAGGTTGCGCTTGTCCGCGTACAGCGCGTGAGCGTGAGGGTTCGGTGTCAAAACCACTCCGTCCTGGATGTGTGCCTCACGCAAGGCCTCGCTGCCGGGCTCCTCAAGGTAGAAGTCCGTCAACCGGTTGTACACGAGGTCAATCGCAAGGTCCCCTGCCCAAAGCACACCGCCGCGCCAAGTCAAGTCAGTCGGGCTGACGATGACGGTCCGCAGGCCATGCTCCTCAAACAGCCGCTGAAATAGAAGGAACTCGGGGTAGAGATACTGTTGCTCAGGCACCTGGTCGACGATAGCGACGCTCCTAAGCGGTCTTTCGCGCCCGGCGAGGTCCCACTCTTGAAAAAACATCGACGCGATTCGCTCTTCGAAAAAGTCCACATCTGACAACGTCGGCGCCATCGCATCCATCACCGAGCAGCAGGCACGTTGCGCGCGCGCAAGTACGGCGTTGAGCATTGCTCCCCCTGCATTGGTATTGATTTCGATAAGTCCCAGCCGATCTTTGCCGATGTGAAAGTCGTAACCAAAGAAAACCCCTCTCGGCCCTGCTGCGCCCAGTCGGGCGATGGACGGGGCCGCTCCGAGCACCTGTTCACGGTACGCCGGCAGGGCCACAACCGATTCGACCGCGTCAATCACCTCGGCCATTAGCCGGGCTTGGGAGGTTTCAACAAACACCGGCCTCGCTGAGAACACAAATGGACAGCGCTCGCGAACAAGCTCGGCGAGCTGCAACCCTGCGAATTCGAAGCCCAATGCCCGCTCTAACGCGTCTTTGTCCAGGGTGAGGCAAAAGCATCCGTTATTGAGGGACTCATGTGCGCGTACATCGGGCGTCGTCGAAGTCAATGGTGCAGTCGTGGTCATGAGCAGCAAACACCGAGGAAGCTAAAACAGTGGGAATGAGGCATAGCGCATGGTACGGCGCCGGACTGCCCAACTCAAACTGTTGACCCTCCCCCTGATCGCGGCGTTGTGACTTGCGCCGCTATGTTCCCTAAAGCACCGACAGCATTCCAAATCGATGCCACCCTCCACGCATCACGATACGCCGGCAGGGTCACAACCGACTCGACCGCGCGGATCACCTCCGCAATGCGACGGGCCTGGGCGGCTTCAACAAACACTGGCCTCGCTGCGAACACATAAGGACAGCTCTCCCGCACGAGCTCGGAAAGCTGCACTCACGCGAGCTCAAAGTCCAATGCTCGCGCCAACGCGTCCTTGTCCAAAGTGAGGCAGAAGCATCCGTTGTTGAGGGACTCTTGCGCGCTGACAACATGCTCCACGGACGTAAATGGTGCTGCCGTGATCATGAGGATCGACTTCTGGCTAAACGAGAGGAAAGGAATTGGGGCATTGCGGCATGGTACGCCCGTCGCGCTGCTGCTCAGCTGAAGAACTGCATTGCTTCTGAACTCGGCGCATTGCCTTACGCCGCTATGTTCGCCAACGCACCGACCACCCCACCGACTCGGGAGCACTCTGGTTTACTGCATAGAGGTCGCTTCGACATAGGTCAACTCGCATCGGCGCTTGAC
>NZ_CAXUSE020000003.1:0-57908 GCF_964253765.1 Acidovorax sp. LjRoot129 | reverse complement strand
AGCACGTCGAATGCGCCATGACCATCTCCAATCACTTTCGCGGTGAGACCGGCCTCGGAAAGTAGTGCCGCTTCGTGGTAATCCACTACTTCAGCAGCCACCGAAGCGAGGCTCGCCACGGGTGCGGCGCGCTCCCACCCCTCGATCCGCCTGTGACAGGAACAGATTGTTGATTTCCATGCAAACCTGACCCACCGGGGGTGCGGATAAAAACTTGGACTGGTTTATGCCGCAAGTCCAAGGCTCACCCGATATTCAATGAGGCTGAGAGAGCCAAGGAAGATCTTGATCCGTTTTTCGTTGTACCAGCGGATGTACGAGTCGACCAACTCAATGAATTGCTCAATGGTCGCGTCCTTCCAGTCTCGAGGATAGAACAGTTCGTTCTTGAGGCGACCGAAGAACCCTTCGCAGGCAGCGTTATCAGGAGAACAGGCCTTGCGGGACATTGAGCGGGTGAGACTCGCATCACTCATTCTCGATAGCCAGCCAGGCCAGCGGTAGTGGCCACCGCGGTCGGAGTTAACCACGGGCCTCTCGGTGGTTTCTGCCACCGTCTCGATGGCTGCATCCAGCATTGTGTTGACCAGCTCTGCATCCGGGCTCGTGCCAATCGTCCAGCTCACCACCATTCCATCGAAGCAATCGATGATGGGCGACAGGTATGCCCTGGCGTTCTACGCACCAAGCCATCACCACTTTCGCGGAGGCGAAATTCACTCAATGCCGAATTGCAGGGCAGGAACTGGCCTGCGGCCAGATCCTGCAGCAGCCGTGGACAGCCCTGTTTATCAGGGCGCGAAGGGGTGGGGTGGGGTGTTGGAGGGCTGAGCCTCGCGGCGTGCGGTGGTGCCAGTGCAAGCGCTGCTGGTTTACGCCGCCAGGGCGGCTACATGGGGCGTGCCCCATACCCCGGGGAGATTCCGCCTGTTGGGATCGGTGTTGCAATCTATCACACATCGACAACCTAAATAGGTTGTCAAATAAAATGGTTGACGTATAATATCAATCATGGTGAAGTAAAGGGAATCACCAGTAAATAAAGACCCATCCGAGAGTTTGAAAATGAAAAGATTCAGTTTTACCCGTGAATTTTATACACCTAAAAGCTACGTGCAAATTCAGAAGATGGATGAAATCGGTGTGGCAGTTTATGCCTCCGTGGATGGCTTGCTAGTGATGGGTTTCTCGGGGAAGCGTCAAAAGCCAGATTTTCATATCAGGTTTGGTGAAAAAGAGCGTGCGGAAAACCATGTGACTGCCTGGCTTGACGGGTTAATTCTTCGCGCTCAAGAGAAGAGGGCGCTGCGTCAAAAGCGTTCAGAGACGCCTAATCCTTTGGTCGTGGGGGATGTTCTCCGATCCAGCTGGGGATATGAGCAAACGAATGTCGACTATTACGAAGTAACCGCAGTAGTGGGAAAGCACACCGTCGAAATCAGAGAAATCGCTCGCGAGTCAGAAAATACCGAATGCATGCAAGGGGTTTGTGTCCCTTGCCCTGGGAAGTTTATCGGCGAGTCCATGCGCAAGCGTGTTGACGACCGGGGAGGGGTAAAAATCACAAGCTTTTCATGGGCGAGAAAGGTTGAAAGCAAGATTGTGGGCGGAATAAAGGAATTCAAACCGGATGCCTGGACCGCATACGCTTAAAAAAGTTGTTAGCATATTAAATAATATTTGTTTTTTATTGGTTATTGTTTTAATCTGAGGTAATTATGAAAGCTTTGGGAGTGTTTTATGAGAAGCAAGTTCAGCACCCTTTACGGGTTCCGTGGGCGGTTTAGTTTTCGAGGTGTTTTGAAGGCGCTGCTCGTTGGGCTGCGCCTAGTCGTTTTTTACGTCCTCCTGTGGATGCGCGTCCCGGTGACGCTCGTCCTGCAGGGGGTCACTTCGCTGGCGGCTATCGCTTTTTTCATCATGTTGGTGCTGCGAGGATGGTCGAGCGCATTCGAGTTTCTGGCCCATGCTTGCACTATCGCTTGGGGCATTTATGCTGAGGTGGTTCTATGACGGTATGTTAATGGTTCTGTCGCCAGAGGAATTAATGATTGAATTCTAGGCAATGCATATTTTGCTTCTTGATAATCGCCTTATCGACTTTCAATATATTACATATTGACAACCAAATAAGGTTGACGTAAATATCGGTGGATATATAATATCTGCATGGTGAGCAAAAAGATTTACCATTATTAAGAGATATTTAGTCAAGCTGAAAGGTCAATATGAGAAATTCTGAAAGCCGCACCACTGAAATTTTGCAAACGCGTCGGGATGTATACGGTGACCGGGCCGAGCGCCGGCGCGATGGTCTGGCTGCGAAGGCGGCAGCTTTAGAAGGCCAAGGGCAGCAGTTGCTGGATTCCGCACGTAGCCGGGCATCAAACATTCCTTTTGGTCAACCTATCCTGGTTGGCCATCACTCGGAAGGGCGGGATCGGCGTTATCGCGAGAAGATCCACAATGACATAGGCAGAGGCATTGACCTTTTAGATCAGGCCAAGGAGGCACGCAGCCAGGTCCAGGCCGTGGGTATCGGCATTTCGTCGGACGATCCGGACGCCCTGGTGAAGCTGCGGGACCAGCTGCTGCATGCGCGGAAATCCCAAGATCTGATGACTGCTGCCAACAAGCAGATCCGCAAGCACAAAGGGAACACGGACGCCGCCATTGCCGCTCTGGTGGAAGCAGGAATGACGGAGATCAACGCCCGCGAGGCCCTGAAGCCTGACTTCATGGGCCGGGTCGGCTTCCCCTCCTATGCGTTGAGCAACAACAACGCGAACATGCGTCGTATCGAGCTGCGCATCAAGGAGATTGAGCGCAACCTGCAGGCCCAGGACGTGGAGCGCAAACTTGCCAGCGGTGTGACCTACCGTGAAGACGTGGCCTTGAATCGCGTCATGCTCCATTTTGGCCACAAGCCTGACCAAGCGACTCGCGAAGTGCTCAAACGCAATGGATTTCGCTGGGCTCCGTCCAACGAGGCCTGGCAGCGGCAACTGAACAACGCGGGGCGCTGGGGCGCCAAGAGCGTTATCGAGGCCCTTGGCCTGGATAACAAGGCCGAGGCCTGATCGATGCGTAGCACGGCTGTTTCGCCTCCGCGAAACGGCCTGCACGCATGGAGTTCAACCATGGACGATCAAGCAGATTTTGATTTCGGCCACGAAGGGCCGTTGAGCAGTTTTTCGCAGCTGCGGAAACCGGGCACTATTGAACACCCAATCCACTTCGACCTGAACACCCAATCCGGTTCATCCTGGACACCGACACCGATCCGCCGTGAACGCCGTGCCACTGCTCATGATCAACGGACCGGCATCATGGCCAAGGTTTGTGCATCATGAACACTGGTCCGGTATCAAGATCAAGGCACCGGCGTCGTAAACAGGGACGCGCGGCCTGAACACTAGTTCTGGGCGAGATGCGTATTCCGGTTCCCTTGAACACTCGGACCGACCACGTGGGCACCCAAGCCATTGATCATGAATGGCAATGATTCTCTGAAGATCGTGGGCTAACCTGTGGCAACCGCTCTCGCTGTTCCAAAGCCTCTCTCAGAGCAAAAGCGAAGAGGCAGCACATGCGTTGTGGAGAGTTCTGATCCGCCCATACCACTGGACGCAGCACCGCCCACCGAATCACATGGCAAGCAGCCAACCAGCCATAGCGGCAAGTGCCTGACTCGTACCCGCGAGAGCTGGACGTTCTTCTGGCACGGCTAAAGCGCCGTCGGGAGATGGGGGAAATAGCTCGCTGAAGACCGGTGCGACCCGCCCCCCCCAAACGATCTGTCAAGGGCCGCCGAACACGCGCTCTACGATCCGGTGTGGACCAGTGCCATTCACTACGACCAGCACTGGTGACTGGCGCCCATAGACCAGCAGACCAAACGCCGCCAGCGCCAGTCCGAAATCTGCCCGTGAATGAGGAAAAGAAAATTTTCCCATACAATCCAATAATCGTTGGATTAAAAGATAATGAGCGCACGAACCTTGAAAGACCTGCTCTACGAGCAGGTTGCCCGCATCGGAAAGTCCCTCTCAAGCCCAAAACGGCTGGAGCTGCTGGAGTTGCTCGCCCAAAGCGAGAAATCGGTCGAGACCTTGGCCTCGCAGGCTGGTATCGACTTGCGCTTGGCCAGCGCGCATCTCAAAGCACTGCGGGAAGCCCGTCTGGTGGCAACCCGGCGCGACGGTCGGCACATCTACTACCGCCTCAGTGGTCAGGACGTGTCTCAACTGTGGGTCGCCCTGCGGGAGACCGCTGAAGAGCATTTGGTCGAGCTGCGTGTTGCCCTGGAGCAAATGACGTCTCAACCGGATACCTTGGTATCGGAGGGACGGGAGAGCCTGCTGGAAAAAGCACGGCACGGAGAGATCGTCGTGATCGACGTACGGCCTTCCAGCGAGTTCAACGCGGGGCATTTGCCTTTTGCGCGCTCTATGCCGCTGGATGAGCTGGAAAAGCGCCTGGCTGATCTGCCTGCGGATCGCACCATCGTCGCTTACTGCCGGGGGCCGTTTTGCCTCATGTCCGAAGAGGCAGTGCAGCTGCTGCGCGCCCGTGGCTTCGTCGCAAGAAAAATCAGTGATGGCGTCAGCGAGTGGGCCGCCAGCGGCCTGCCTATCGAAACCTCCCCCCATTGAGGCCATCGAGTCGGCACAACCCAGAGACACCGAAGAAAAGGAAGTCGCCATGCAAACCCTGTTCATCCTCAATGACGCGCCCTATGGGAGTGAGCGTAGCTACAACGCCTTGCGGCTCGCCAAGGCCTTGGCGAAGCGAGAAGGTGAATCGGTGCGCCTGTTCTTGATGGGAGATGCCGTTGCGTGCGCCAAGGAGGGCCAGGAGGTACCCCATGGCTACTACAACGCCGGGGACATGGTGCGCATGGTCGGCGGTGAGGTTGGCTTGTGCAGTTCTTGCCTGGATGCCCGGGGGATCAAGGTGGAAGAACTCATCGAAGGCAGCCACCGCAGCACTCTGAGCGAGCTGGCCGCCTGGACGGCGGAGGCCGACAAAGTTCTCGTTTTCTAAGGAGGCACCCATGTTCTTCAAGCAACTGGCGACCAAGGAGTCCTCCCTGTCGTACTTTTTCGGCTGCGCTGGACTGGGCAAAGCCATCGCGGTCGATGTGGTGGCTGGCGACGAGGATTGGTTCATGCAGGCGGCCCGTGAGGCCAATGTCGAAATCACCCACGTCATCGACACCCATGTCCACGCCGACCATTACTCGGGTGGTCGTTCGCTGGCCCAGAAGGTTCAGGCCCCCTATTGCCTGCACGAATCCAATCACGGTCAGGTGCACTACGACTTCCTGCCGTTGCAGGACGGACAGCTGCTCGATGTCGGCAATGTCAAAGTCAAGGTTCTGCATGCGCCAGGGCATACGCCGGACAGCCTGTGTCTGCTGGTCACCGACAAGCGGCGCGGTGAGGCTCCCTGGTTCGTCGTGACCGGCGACACCCTGTTCGTTGGCGCAGTCGGTCGGCCTGACTTGGCTGGACAGGAGCAGCAGATGGCGGGTGTTCTCCATGACACCTTGCACACCAAGCTTCTGTCGCTCCCCGACGAAATCGAAATCTATCCGGGGCACCAGGCTGGCAGCGCCTGTGGCGCGGGCTTGTCTGGCAAGCCCTCTTCAACGCTGGGATTCGAGAAGCGCTGGAACCCGGCGTTGGCGATGGAGCGCGGTGCCTTCATCAGCTTTCTGACGCAAGAGATTCCCCCCCGTCCGGCCGCCATGGACGCGATGGTGCGTTTCAACCTCGGGTTGGAGGGCTGAACGATGCACACGGCCACCGTCCACCTGGGGCTGCGTGAGAACCTGGGCCAGTTCTCTTTGCTGGTCCTGGTCAATGCCTTCGTCGGCGCGATGGTGGGCCTGGAGCGCAGCATTCTTCCGGCCATCGCCGAGCAAGAGTTCCACATTGCGGCGCGGGCGGCGATTCTGTCGTTCATCGTCGTCTTCGGCATTACCAAGGCGCTGACCAACTACTTTGCGGGACGGCTTTCCGACCGTTATGGCCGAAAGCACGTTCTGGTGGCTGGGTGGCTCGTTGCAGCCCCTGTGCCCTTTATGCTGATGTGGGCGCCCGACTGGAACTGGATCGTCGCGGCCAATGTGCTGCTGGGGGTGAGCCAGGGCCTCACCTGGTCCACCACCGTCATCATGAAAATCGATCTTGTGGGGCCCAAGCAGCGCGGCCTTGCGATGGGTCTCAATGAGTTTTCTGGCTACTTTGCGGTGGCGGGCAGTGCGCTTGCCACCGGCTGGCTGGCCTCCCACTACGGGCTGCGGCCACAACCCTTCTACCTTGGTGTGGCCTATGTGCTGTTTGGCTTGGCGCTCTCGGTGCTGGCGGTCCGCGAGACCCGGCACTATGTGGCCCAAGAAGTGCGGACGCACCATGCCGGTCACGAGGTGGCACTGCCCAGCCAGGGGGAAATCTTCCGCCGCGCCTCTCTGACCGACAAGAACCTGTCCAGCATCAGCCAGGCAGGACTCGTCAACAACCTCAACGATGGCATGGCCTGGGGGCTGTTTCCTCTGGTTTTTGCCGCTGCAGGCATGAACTTGGCGCAGATAGGCACGCTCGCTGCAATCTACCCGGCCGTCTGGGGGATGGCGCAGATTTTTACGGGAGCGCTGTCTGATCGCATCGGACGCAAACAACTGATCGTTTGGGGAATGTGGGTGCAGGCGGTGGGCGTTGCCGTCACCGCGCTGAGTGCTGGCTTTCTGGGATTCGGCTTTGGCGCAGTCCTTCTCGGGCTCGGTACCGCGATGGTCTATCCGACCTTGCTGGCGGCCATCGGAGATGTAGCCCATCCCACCTGGCGCGCTTCTGCGGTGGGTGTCTACCGGCTCTGGCGCGATCTGGGCTATGCGGTGGGCGCGCTGTTGGCAGGTATCACTGCGGACCTTTTTGGGCTGGCCGCCGCAGTGTGGCTGGTCGCAGCCATCACCTTGCTGTCAGGCGTGATCGCCGCTGTGCGAATGAACGAAACACTCGCAGCTGAAAAAGCATGAGTGAACACAACCCACAGCCGACCACCGTCCTATCGGAGGTGCAGGGTGGCCTGCCAAGCGAGCCTGGCTCTGCGGAAGCAAAGGCTTTGGGTGGAGGAACACGGCAATGGAATTGGAGCGATATGAGAACCGGCAATCATGAAAGGGCGTGAAAGCGGAATGCCTGATGAGGCGTACTGGGTATCATTTTTTGACCCTGAAGCCGCATTGGGGCAACTGTTCAGCGACTCCAGAGAGTGCGAGAAAGTTGTCGAGTTCGGCTGCGGGTACGGCACCTTCACCCTCCCGGCTGCTCGCAGGGCGTCAGGTATCGTGACCGCACTTGATATCGAAACTGACTTGCTGGAGATCGTGGCTCGAAAAGCAGACGCTGCCCGACTTGGCAACGTGCGTGTAGCCCTGCGTGATTTCGTGGCGGAGGGCACGGGCCTCGACAACGGCACCCAGAGTCACGCCATGATCTTCAACCTCCTGCACCTTGAGGACCCCGTGGCGTTGCTGCGCGAGGCATATCGCGTGCTGCAACATGGAGGCTCTTTGTCCGTCATCCACTGGCGCAGGGATATTCCGACACCGCGCGGCCCGTCCCTATCGATTCGGCCCTCACCGCAACAATGCCGGACCTGGATGGAAGAAGCCGGGTTCCGCTCTGTCCATTCGGTCGATCTGGAGGGCTGCTGCCCCTATCACTTTGGACTGGTGGGGTGCAAGTGATACGCCTACTCGGGTGAACTTGAAGCTTTCCTTGACCGTTGCATTTACACTCAGTTTAGTTGGGGCCGCTTCGTCAAATTGAACATCGTTCGGGCCTCGTTGCAGCCACTGAGCCTGGATTCCTTCACGCGCTTAGCCCTGCCAACCTCTACAGCTTCCCAGCAAGCACGAGAAGGGCGCAGACCAGGCCTGCACCAACGATGCCGCCACATGCGGCTTCCACAACGCGCTGCCAACCTGGTAGCGGCTTGAACTGACCAGCCAGCGCGCGGAGCCGCTGAGTCAATCTATCTGCTTCATCGAGCGCGCTGGTTCGCCATGCCTGCCGTGCGGCCTCTTGCATGGTCGCCGTCAGCTCTGCTCGATTTTGGGTCACTACCTCATGGGCGTGACGTTCAACGGCTTCGCGCACATCTCTGGTCGCTGCCTCGCTGAAATGGGTAACCGCAAGCCTGAAATTGTCTGCAGCCTCGATAAGGGCTGCGGTGCTCTCTTTTTGGGTGCTTTCATGCTCTTGAATGACGCGCGCGATGTTCTCAAGCCGCAAGACAAGCCCGTCGATTTCCCCAAACAATTCTGCCGCTATTGCTTCACGAACAGTATTGCTTTTTGCGGTCATTTTGTTATCGCTGCGTGGACGCGATCCATATTTTCAGATGCGGTGACCGAAAGCCGCTTTAATGCGACCATCTGAACGAAAAATTCTTTTTCTGCTTGGTCTGTAGCATCACGCAGTTTCTGCCGGTAGTCAGTGGGGTCATTCACTAAATCACCGAGTGACTTTCCAAGGGTTTTCATTCGTTCGAAAACTTCATTAGTGCGAATGGTTGCCTCCTCGGATACAACGCATGATTTTTCCCCAGCAGCCAGTCCAAAGATGCCGGGGAATTCGTCGGAAGTATTCTCATCAACATCAAGTTTATTGAAAACAACCCGAATTTTCTTCGAGGGAACTCCAATCGCACGTAATGCGCGAATAGTGTTTACTGTGTCTTCCTGCACCTTTTTCTCTTTAACAGTTGGGACGATGAAGAAATCTATTTCTTCATGTGATCCATCATATTGCTGCATCATCTTCATGAAGTCCTCGACATTGGACGCGCCCACGTCGATGATTGCCTCATCGAGCATCATGATTGCGTCGATCATGGACCCGAATTTTTTGCCTCGTAGTTTCTCGACTTCGACGCCTGACGCATCAGCGCCAGAGTTTATTGATTCGACTGAATAAATTCTGGCATTCGGCATGCGTGGTTTTAGCAGGTGAGCTGAGATAGTTGTTTTGCCTACGTTGCCAGAGAAATTTAAAACTGCAATCTTCATGATGCTCTACTTTCGTTGATTAAGATGGATTTTTGCCAGCGCAGCAAGATCGGGTTTACTACTCACAATTTTGTCAATTGCGCTTGGGTCTGTAGTTTTTCCTGAAATTGGCATTTCGGGCATCTGATCCACATCGTTGCCCTCTTGAGCGGTTTTCGCCTGTTCTCTCGGAAATTCTTTTTTGGTCCCAGTGGCTTTCTTACGTTCCCGGTGCAAATAGTTTCTCAGCATTCCTAGCGTAATATCGAATCCATGTTCATTTAGAACGCGGACTATTTCGGACTGAGCAACACCCGCTGTTTGTGCAGCTTCGATCTGTGGTCGATGCAAGCGAAATAGTGCGGCCTTGCTTTTCTTCTCAGAGCTTTTGGCAAGCGCTTCCAAGGCTTCTCTAGGATCTTTTATTGGTGTGCCAGTCATGATTGAATCCTAGCATTTTAAAAGGTGATAGTAAGAGATGAAGCGCTACACATTTGCTTCAAGATGCTACTAATATGCTCACATATTGCTTTTCGCGGGGGCGAAAAGTTGTGATGTCTGGTGATGAGACGTAGTTTTTTGCTTCGAATGTTGTGATGGAGTGCTAATGCTAGGGTTGAGTAAGGCGAGAGGTGGGTTCATGGAGTGGCGGTTGTTTTATTGAGGGCAGGATACGCGCAAGCGCCGTTTTTTGTTTACAATCCGCGGCGTTGCCCGTCTTGTTATGCCCCGCCTTCCCATTTCCCCTTCCCAGGATGAAGCCCAGCAGAAAGGCTCGCCAGATAGTCCTGCGCGTTATCCGAGCTTGATAACTCGGGTTTCACAACATGAACACTCGGAATTTCTGGCCACTGCTGCAAGAAGCGGCCAAAAACCCGGGAGCCTTTTGCGTTCAGTCATCCGGGCGTTTCTTCGTGGCGAGAAGCCAGAGGGGGAGGGTACGGGCGCGCCATTGAAATCTCGACCTAAACCCGTGCATCCTGGTGATGCAGACTTGGAACGTTTTGAGTTGCGCATCGCTTCGTTTCTGAAATCCGAAGTAAAGCAGCGTGCAGCCCGAGAGGGCATGTCGTCATCTGAATGGGTGGCTGCTCTAATTCAGTCTGTCGTTACCGCTGAGCCTGTTTTAACTGAGCGAGAAGCTGAGGCCGTTCGATTTGCCAATCGCGAGCTTGCGGCCGTTGGGCGTAATCTGAATCAGATAGCGCGGTCAATGAATCGCGCAGAGTTGATTGGTGCAAACTTCTCTAAAGATGAAATACTAACTTTGCATGGCATCTCTTTATTGAATAAGAAGGTTGAGAAATTGCGCATGACGATTCTTTCCCTGATCACGGCCAGAAATAGGGCCTGGGGTGTTGAAGATGACTCAGATTCTTGAATTGCTTTTTCAGGAGAGTGGCGAGTCTGGCCAGGTCAAAGCCAAAACCAATAAATCCGGAAAATTACGTGCTGGGGTAGGGCGGCCTCGTTCACGTGATAAGGCTGCGAGCGTTGCCTCTGGCTCATCTGAGGTGATGGTTAAGATTTCTGGTTATGGCAAAGGCGGAGAGCACGCTAAAGCGCATCTGATGTATATAACGCGTCATGCCATGGCTGACAAAGAGAAGATTGCCATTGAAAACGATTTGGGGCAATTATTCGATACCGTTGATGATGTCAAGCAGCTATACCAGGATTGGAGCCGGGACATAGAAGCTAACAAGCAGCCCGGTAAGTCCAAGAATCAGCGCGACACGATGCACATGATTCTATCAATGCCTGGTAAGAATAATCCTGATCTATTGCGTAATGCAGTCAGAGCTTTCGCATCTGATGCATTCGGTAGCAATCATGAGTATGTTTTTGCCCTGCATACCGACACAGATAATGACCACTGCCACTTATCTGTTAAATGCCGGGGTTTTGATGGGCGCCAATTGCATGTTCCGAAGGGCCAAGTGCAGCTGTGGCGACAGAATTTTGCCGAACGTCTACGAGAACAAGGTATTGATGCGGAAGCCACGACACGTAATTTGAGAGGTGTAGTAAGAAAACCTGAAAAGCAGGTACTGCGACATATTGACGACCCTGAGCCACCGAAGGGCAGGGCGCCTCGTCAGTCCAAGGTCAAGCAATCCCGCCTGCAGGAGGCCGTGAGGACTTTGAAGGAGCACGAGCCTCACCACTCCGCAGATCGACCCTGGGAGGCCGCTGTACGCGCATCCCAGGGACGAACGAAGGCAGCTTGGCTCAAGGCTGCCCAAGACCTCTCAAGCCGCCCAACGGCCCTGGAAACCAAAGATGGAAAGGAGCTAACCAATGCTCGAATCGACTACAGCCAAATCAACCGAACCCGTGCTCGAGACGGGCAACGTCGAGGCGCAGCCGTCGCCGGGATCAACAAGCCAGATGAGCGACGAGCCGGCCTATATCAGCCCGGTGGTGGCGAGCCTGGCCAGCGCAGTCCGGCCGGACCCGTCCCCAGCTTGCGAGACATGCCCGTTGTCAATGTGGCACGCGACCAAGGACGAGCTGCGCTGCTTTTGCGGGCGAATGCACGCAATCGTTTGGACCGCGGGCGATACGCCGATCATGAGGTGCGACGGCAGAGAGCTGGCGCTGATGCAGATGCAGCAAAGAGCGGATTGAGCCTGAGGGAACAAAATGAGCGGCTGGCTGCGCAGATCCGCCGCTTCGTTGCCAGGATGCCGGAACCAATCACAGCGCAAGAAGCCCTGCAGCGCCAAATTCGCGCGCAGATCGAAGCTGCAAAGCACACCAAGCAACGTGCTGTTGAACCGCGCGCCCTGGAGCAGGGCGCTCCCGTCATAGATCCGAAACAAGGTGGGCCAGGTGCTAACAAAGACAACGGCCGCAGCAGGTAACGCATTACGGCTTTTCCTCCTATCCATCCTGCTCTTTGCTGGTTTCGCCCGAGCTGAGCTGGTTGGACAAGTGGTATCCATCCTCGACGGTGACACCATCGATGTGCTGGTGGACCGTCATCCGGTGCGCGTGCGACTTGCGCAGATCGACGCGCCGGAAAAGCACCAAGCTTTCGGAACACGGTCCAGGCAGGCGTTGGCCCAGTTAGTGTTTCGTCTGCCAGTGCGAGTCGTAGAAAAGGGGCGCGACCGGTACGGGCGAATCATCGGCACAGTCTATTTTGGCGACGTGGATGTGAACGCCCAGATGGTGCGTCAGGGTATGGCTTGGGTCTATCGGCAGTATGCGAGAGACGCCGAACTTTACGAGCTGGAAAGGCAAGCCAGAGCGGGAAAACAAGGCTTATGGGCCGATCCTGGCCCGGTGGCGCCGTGGGATTACCGAGAAAGCAACCGCAAGCGCGAGCAAGGTGTCGCGCGAAACTAGCTGCCGTCCCCGACCGTTGGTAGTGCCATTTCTTCCATGAACTGCAGCACTCGCGCGTCTCCATTTTCAAGGAGGTCCAGAGGTGTGCGTTCTTCGTAGAACTTATTTGGTCTGGTCAGCCATTTGAACGCTTGCGCTCTGTTCCCGTAGTGTGCCGTGCCCAGCTCCAGCGCACGCGCGAGCAGATCTGGACGAGCGTACCAAGACTCAGGTTTTGAGATGGCGGTCTTCTTGCCATCGGGAATTACAAACGGAAGTTGAGATGCTTGAAGCTCTCCGGCTGTGATGTGAGACCGTACCCAATGAGCGTGTTGCGCCAAGCTGGTGTTTGGTTGCCGCTGATGATCTGTTGTGGGGATGATGAGCCCTACCGCAGCTTTCGTGTGCGCACGGATCATCTTCAGAGCAGGTTCAATGTCCGTGTCGTTGGTGACGATGACCACGTGCTCGATGCCACTCACCAATGCGTCTACGACTGCTTGCAGAGACAGATTTACATCGCTCTGTTTTTCTTCCAGCTTCCAGATAGGGGTTTCGACACAATCGCGCGGCCACTTTTTTGGATCTTGCGAATCAATGACTTTTGCCCGTGCTGCCGTGAGGGAGTAGTACCCGTTGACGATCTCTATGCGACCCTGTAGGTGCTTGTTCAGTGCCTTGTGGTACTTCTCCTGGCAGCGCAGGGAATCTTCCGCCTTGGCGGCCTTTTCAAGAATAGGCGCGGTGAAGAATTTGACGGACAGGGGGTCTAGCTCGCTGGTGAGCGCACCGTGCTGGTCGATAGTGGCCGTGACGGTGGGAAGGATGCGCTCAAAGAGAGACAGGGGATTGAGCCACTTGAAGGGCGTACCTTTGAGGCACCCATAGTAGAGGTTGTACCCATCGACATAGACTCGCGTACGCAAAGTGTCCCCCAGAAACGAAAAAACCGGCTTTCGCCGGCTTTTTCCCCCGCGCTTCAGGTGGTCGAGCCACACAGCCATCGCGGATTAGTTGTTGCATTGAATGTATCAAATTTGAGGCATTCCAGCAATCATTTTGCTGTGCCTAAAGCGTTACGTTGAACATCAACCAATATTTTTCGCGGACGCGAAAAAAGGGCGCGGACTTGTTCATTGAGTTGGAAGCGGTGTCTCTATGCCGTCCACCGTAACCATGATCCCGGGCGACCCATCTCGGATCTCGAGCTTCGTGCCCATGAACTCATCGGGTCAGACGTTGCTGTCGAGGAGATGCCCTTTCGCACAGAGGCGATGGATTCAACCAGGTCTTTGTGCTGGGAAGACGAGAGGATGAACTTCTGGGGGTAGGCCTCGGCATGTGCTTTCCAGTGGCCGCGCAGCGCGCTCACCAGCGTTTCGTAGATGTGCGGCATGGGAGGAAGTTTAAGAGGCTCAAAACCGCACGCGTGACACGACGACTTCAGCGGTGCCATCGGCGTCAAGCGATTGCTGTTATTTTATACAGTAGTGCACAATGCTGCCATGCCCGCGGATCAGATCGTTCAAATTGTCCTCGCCATCCTTGGCCCGGCCGCCATATGGCTATCACAGAGCCGCAGCGTGCTCTTGCAGCGCTGGGCCTGCATTGTTGGGCTTGTGAGTCAGCCGTTCTGGTTCTGGGCTGTGATGGAAAGCGGCCAGTGGGGCGTGGCTGTGGTTGCCATCGCCTGCGCACTGGCTTGGCTCAAAGGTCTGTGGGTGCACTGGCTGGCACCTCGGCCCCCCTCGGGTGTCGGAACCTTGGCACTACCGCCTGAGAGTCGGCTGAAATGATAGAGCTCGAAATGGATAGCAGGATCTGCCGAAGTCTTCGTTGCGGGCGCATTGGTCGTGATGGCGCCCGCCTCACGCAGAACGCCTAAGATGATCTTGAGCTACGAGACCAGTCACTATGAAAATCGATAGCGCAGTGGCAGAGAGCGTCCCAGACGAAGCCTTCGCGCGAATTGAGAGGTTGGCTAAGGGACTGCCTTCGGTGGATTCCAGTTTCAAGGATGCAGAAATTATCGTCAGGCGCACGACGATGGATGTCGTTCAGACCATGGTGACAGACAGCGACTACTCTCGGCAAAAGCTCGTGGAAATTCTGGTCGAACAGGCGTTAAGGGGCGGCCATGACTCCTTGTTTGGCACCTTATAGATACTCCAATCACAGTGCGGTCCACTCGGGGGCTTTAGCGCGACGTGTGGGCACAACGTTGTCGTGATCGTCCATAATGATTGCGATCACTTCTCAATAGTCCGCTCTCCGCTCATGCGCCGACTGCTCGCAGTCATCCTGTTGCTCTCCTTCTTCTGTCAGGCCTTCGCAACGGCCCGCCAGGTGGTCGCGTTCGACCATGAGGGAGCGTTTCAGGTGGTGCACGCTGAGATGCATCTGGAAGGTGCTGCGCACCACCATGATGAAGATGGTGTGATGCACCAGGACGATTCCCAGGAATCGATCCAGCACATGCTGGCGGAAGCAGGCCCGGGCACCGCAGCACTTCTCCATGTTCCCCAGCTGTCGCTTTCTCTCGACCGCTCACCCGCACCGGCCGTGACCGCCGAATCTGTCAGCCCGTCCCCTCATCTGGACGGTTTACGACGACCTCCCCGACTGATTTCCTGATCCACCTTTAGCGCCGCGCTTTCCACACGGAAGCGTGGTTGTTCATCGGTGCGGTAGTCCTTTCGATCAGGCGCTGATGCGTCACGATCCTGGACCACTGCCTTGATCGGTCAGGAATCACGTGAGTTTTGTCATTTCCAGGCTTGCAGCGCGCTGTGCCGCTGGGTGTGCTTTCAGCTGCGCCCTCGTTGGTACAGCCTTTGCGCAAGCCAACATCCCCTCATCACACTCAGCCACGGTATCAACCGCGAGCCCAACGCTTGCGCAAGCCGTGGAGGGCGCATGGCAGCGCGCCACACAGGCGAGAGAAGCCGAAGGGCAGACCCAGCGGGCTGCTGCCGAACGGGTGGCTATCTCAAGTCCGTGGGCGGCTCCCCCTGCACTGGAGTTGTCCTACCGGGACGACCGCTGGCAAACCTCAGCTGGACGCCGAGAGGCCGAGGCCGGCTTGGCTTGGCCGCTGTGGTTGCCAGGACAGCGCAATGCACGCGGCGCTGCTGTCGATGCAGACGTAGAGCTATCCAAAGCTGCGGTCCAAGCGGGGCGACTACATTTTGCGGGTCTGGTGCGAGAAGCGGCCTGGGGCATTGCAGCCTCCAGGACCGAGGCCGACCTGGCGGATGCCCAAGTGCGATCCGTGCAGGAAATCTCCGATGACGTGCGTCGCCGTGTCAAAGCGGGTGACCTTGCACATGCTGATGCGCTCGCCGCGCAATCAGAGGCTCTTGCTGCGCAATCTGCACAGTTGGCAGCGCGCCAGCGCCTGAGCGCCAGCCAGTCGCAATGGATGACCCTGACAGGCATAGCCCTGGCGCCTGATCTAACGCCTGTCCCGGTTTCTGCAGCTGCTGCTGTTTCAGCAGGCGTATCGCACTTCGCCGTTGAAACCCACCCCGATGCGCGTGTCGCTGCGCTGACGGTTGAGCGCGCTCGCAAGCGGCTGGACGTGGTGGCCGCCACGCGGCGCGACCCTCCAGAGCTCTTGCTACGCATCCGGCAAGACACACCCGGGCGGGGCGAGGCGGCGCAAAACAGTATCGGCGTCGGCGTGCGCGTCCCACTGGGCCCAGCGAGCCGCAACCACCCGCTCGAAGCTGCCGCACTAAGTGAGCTGGATGTAGCGCTGACCACGAAACAGCGAACCGAAGAGCGCCTGGCTGCTGACGCAGCGCTGGCCCAGGGTGCAGTGCACACGGCCGAGCAGCAATTGGAGGTTGATCGCCAGCGCTCGGCACTCCTGCGAGAGCGTGCCTCCCTCATCGACCGATCTTTCAGAGCTGGAGAAACCCCGCTGCCGGACTTGTTGCGCGCGCTCGCCGCCGCCACCCAGGCCGATACCAGCTTCGCGCGCCAGCAAGCGGCACTGGGCTTGGCCCGCGCCCGTCTCCAGCAATCTCTCGGAATCCTCCCATGAATCTCTTGAATCTATTGCCCTCCGCTCACCGCAGCACCTGGCAGGGTGCTGGCTTAGCCGCGCTGGTGCTGGCAAGCACGCCTGGTTTCGCTTCGCCCGGGGCCCATGGGCCCAACGGTGAGCACCTCGATACAACCACCCAAACAGGGGCCAACAGCGGTCCGGTGCCGAGTTTTGAGGCCCGCTCGGAAGCCTTCGAGTTGGTGGGCCGGCTGCAGGGTGGAGAGTTGTCCATCCTGATCAACCGTTTTGCAACCAACGAACCCGTGCTCAACGCCACGGTCGAGGTGGAGAGCGGCAATCTCAAGGCTCCTGCAAAGATCCATGCGGACATGGGGGACTACGCCGTCGACGACGCCAACATGCTCAAGGCGCTGGCCGCGCCAGGAGATCACCCCATGGTGGTCAGCGTGCTGGCGGGCAAGGAGTCCGATCTCCTGGACGGCACCCTCACTGTCGCTGGCGCCTCGCCCGATGCCCAAGGCCACCCTCACGACGATGGCCACGCCCATGGGCCGTCCCGCACAGTTTGGCTTGCTTTGGCTTTGGCTGTTCTGGCAGCGGTCGGTTGGATCTTTGGGCGCAAGCCCAGATCTGCAGGGACTTCGCCGAAGGGCGGTGCGCTGTGACCTCACCGCTCCAACAGACAAAGGCAACCGGCACGCTTCACGTCCTCGGCCTGTCCGCTATCGCGTTCGTCATGGTGCTGTTTACGCCGGCTGCCGGCGCAGCGCCTGGCGCCCATGGGCCGAACGGTGAGCACCTGGATGCTCCAACGGCCATCAACGCATCCGGGCTGATGCGGTTGCCGGACGGCAGCGTCAACGTTCCGATGCTCGCCCAGCGGCGCCTGGGCATCCGCACGCAGCTGACCCCGGAGACCCAGGCCGCAGCCACCATCGAGTTGTCAGGCCGGGTGGTCGTGGACCCCAATGCGAGCGGTCGTGTCCAGGCGATCCATGGGGGACGGATCGAAGCCGGACCAGGTGGGCTGCCGGTCGCCGGTCAGACCGTGCGCCAGGGTGAGGTGCTGGCCTACGTGGCCCATCACGCAGAGCCCTACGCCCTGGCCAACCAGCAGGCCCAACTGGCCGAGTTGCGCAGTGGCCGTGAGCTGGCTGCACAGCGTGTGCAGCGGCTTCAATCTCTCGAAGGTACGGTGCCTCGCAAGGAGATCGAAGCTGCACGCGCCGAACTGCAGAGTCTCACCTCGCGCGAGAAAAGCATCGGCGCTAGCCTTTCGGCGCGCGAGCCCTTGCTGGCGCCCGTCTCCGGCGTGATTGCCAGGGCCGATGCCACCAGAGGCCAGGTGGTCGAGGCCCGCGAAGTGCTGTTTGAGGTCATTGACCCCGCACGCGTGCTGGTGGAAGCCACCACGGCCGACCCCGGCTTGCCCGCGCGCACTGGTCAAGCCCACCTGCAGGGGGTGCCAGGCGTCAAGTTGCAGCTGATCGGTGCCGCACGCAGCCTGCGCGATGGGGTCTTGCCGATGACTTTCAGGGCGATACCGGCGCAACCTGGTGCGGCTTTGCCGCTGGCAGTCGGACAGCCCGTCACCGTCGTAGCTTCCCTGAACGAGCAAGTCAAAGGCTTTGTCCTGCCTGCGCAGGCCGTCGTGCGCAACAGCGCCAACGAGCCGGTGGTCTGGATCAAGTCCGGTGCCGAGCGCTATATCCCCCAACCGGTGCAGTACCGGTCCCTGGACGCAGCCACGGTGGTCGTCACGCAGGGCCTGGGCGCTGACAACCGCGTCGTGGTGCAAGGCGCACCGCTGATCGCGCAGATCCGCTGAACGGAGCCCACGCAATGTTCAATTGGATCGTACGGAACAGCCTTCACAACCGCCTGTTCGTCCTGGCGGTCGCGGCGCTGCTGATGGTCTATGGGGCCATCACCGCGTGGCGCACGCCGGTCGATGTGTTTCCCGACCTCAACAAACCCCTGGTGACCGTCCTGACGGAAGCCGGTGGCATGGCCCCCGAGGAGGTCGAGCAGCTGGTGACCTTCCCCCTGGAGACCGCTCTCAACGGCATGCCCGGGGTCACGCGGGTTCGCTCCACGTCTGGAGTGGGACTGTCCATCCTCTATGCGGAGTTCGATTGGGGTACCGATATCTACCGCAACCGGCAGCTGGTGGCAGAACGCCTGGCGCTGGTGCGGGAGCAACTCCCAGGAGGAATCTCGCCGGTCATGGGGCCTGTGTCTTCCATCATGGGCGAAGTCATGCTCATAGCGTTGCCGTTGACGGCAGGCGATGGCAAGGCCGCTGCAGCGACACCGATGCAGGCCCGCGAGTACGCGGACTTCGTTCTCCGCCCAAGGCTGCTGTCGATCCCGGGGGTTTCCCAGGTCATCCCCATCGGCGGCGAAGTACGTCAGCTGCGGGTTGAGCCCGATACCGCCCGCATGGCGCAGTTCGGGGTGACATTGACGCAGATCGAACAGTCCCTTCGAGGCTTTGCAGGAAACGCTGGGGGCGGGTTCATCGACCTCAACAGCCGTGAATTCCTCATTCGTCATATCGGCCGCACCAGCCGTATTGAGGACCTGCAAGGCGTTGCGGTGGCCTGGAAGGACGGCCGAGCCATCCTTCTGGAGCAGGTGGCCAATGTCCGGTTCGCAGCGGCGATGAAGCGCGGTGACGCTGGATACAGCGGCGCCCCTGCCGTCATTGTCAGTGTGCAAAAGCAGCCAGCGGCCGATACCGTGAAGCTCACCCAGGCCATCGAAGCAGCACTGGGGGACCTCAAACAAGGGCTGCCCGCAGGGTTAGCCGCTCCGACGGTGTTGTTTCGCCAAGCTGACTTCATCGAGGCGTCCATCGGCAATGTGACCGAGGCCCTGCGCGATGGCGCCATCATGGTGGCCATCGTTCTGTTCGCCTTCCTCCTGTCTGCCCGAACCACGCTGATCTCTCTCGTGGCGATTCCACTGTCGCTGGCGGTAACGGCCATGGTGTTCCGCCTACTGGACCAGTCCATCAACGTCATGACCCTGGGCGGTCTGGCCATTGCCATTGGCGAGCTGGTGGACGACGCAGTGGTGGATGTGGAAAACATCCTGCGGCGGCTCAAGCAAAACCGGGCCTTGGGCAACCCGCTGTCCACGCTGGAGGTAGTGCGCAGTGCAAGCGTGGAAGTCCGCTCGGGCATCGTCTACGCCACCGCCATCGTGGTGCTGGTGTTTGTGCCACTCTTTGCGCTGCCCGGCATCGAGGGCCGCCTGTTCACTCCCCTAGGCATCGCCTACATCGTGTCGGTGCTGGCATCGATGCTGGTCTCGATGACGGTGACGCCGGTGCTGTGCCTTTACCTGCTGCCGGGGATGAAGCGGCTGGACCACGGTGACAGCACCCTGGTCGCCTGGCTCAAGCGACGGGATGCGCAAGTGCTGGGCTGGTCCTTTCCCCGCGCCAAGGCTTTGATGACTGTCGCCGCACTGGCGGTGGCAGCAGCGGTGGCCAGCGTCCCATTTTTTCCGCGCGCGTTCCTGCCGGCGTTCAATGAAGGCTCGCTGGTGCTGGGCATGGTGTTCAACCCGGGTACGGCGCTGGCGGAAGCCAACCGCATGGGGTCGCTGGCCGAGACGCTGATCGCAGAGGTCCCGGAGGTCACACAGGTCGGGCGCCGCACAGGGCGCGCCGAGCTGGATGAACATGCCGAAGGCGTGCACTCGGCCGAGATCGATGTGGACTTGAAGCGGTCCGCCCGCGACCGTGAGGCTGTGATGGCAGACATCCGGGCCCGCCTTGCCGTCCTTCCGGCCCAGGTGGCCATTGGCCAGCCCATCTCCCACCGCCTGGATCACCTCCTGTCAGGGGTGCGGGCGCAGATCGCTCTCAAGATCTTCGGCGACGACACGGACACCTTGCGGGGCCTGGCCGAGCAAATGCGCCAGGGACTCTCGGGCGTTCCAGGGCTGGTGGATCTTACGGTGGAAAAGCAGGTGCTGATCCCCCAAATCACGGTACGGTTGGACCACCGCAAGGCCGCGCAGGTCGGACTGTCTCCTGGGGAGGCGGTGCGGGTACTGCAGGCCCTGACGGATGGCGCCCATGGCGCGCAGATTGTGGACGGCCTGCGCCGCTATGAATTGGTGCTGCGCCTGCCCGATGACAAACGCAGTCCCCAGGATCTGGCGCGCACCCTGATTGACACCCCTGCAGGGCAAATCCCAGTCTCTGCCATTGCCACGGTCCAGGAAACCGATGGCCCCAACCAGATTGGCCGAGAAAACGGTCGTAGGCGCATCGTCGTCTATGCCAACACGGACGGCTCCGACATGGGCCGCGTCATTGCCGACATCCGTGCAGTGATGGCCAAGACGTCATTGCCACCGGGGACCTTCCTGAGCCTGGAAGGGCAGTTCCAGGCCCAGGAGCAGGCCATGCAACTGATCGTCGGCCTGTCGCTGGTGTCCTTGGCGATGATCTTTCTCGTTCTGTACGGGCGCTACAAGTCGGCCGTGCTGGCAGGAATCATCATGGCCAACATTCCGCTTGCGCTGATTGGCAGCGTGGCTGCCATGTGGCTTGCCGGGGTGAGCCTGTCCGTAGCATCCATGGTGGGCTTCATCACGCTGGCAGGCATCGCCACGCGCAACGGTATCTTGAAGGTCAGCCACTACATCAACCTGTGCAAGTTCGAGGGTGAGGTCTTTGGCCAGCCCATGATCGTGCGCGGCTCGCTGGAGCGCCTGACCCCGGTGCTGATGACGGCGCTGGTGGCGGCCTTTGCACTGACACCGCTGCTGCTGGCAGCCGACGCCCCCGGCAAGGAGATCCTGCATCCGGTGGCGGTAGTGATTTTTGGCGGACTCATCAGCTCGACCTTGCTGGACACCTTGCTCACGCCCGTGATGTTCTGGCTGTTCGGGGAGCGGGCAACGCGGCACCTGATCGAGGCCGATGCCCAGGCGCCCACGGGAGCCACTGCGGCCCAGGAGGCCTATTGAACGCTGCGCCGACCATTTAACTCTCACCCTTTTCCCGTAGGCATTCGTGCGCCGCCTTCCCAAGCGCGCCGTATCACGCAATTACTCATCCAAAGGAAACCGCAATGACCATCAAGACCAAACTCTCCCAACTGACTGGCGGTGCTTTGATGCTGGCCGCATCAACACTCTTCGCTCCTACGGCAATGGCCCATGGTGCTGCCGCCCCCATGCACGGTGGGGTCGTGCAGACCGCCGCGGACTTGTCGTTTGAGCTGGTTGCCACTGCCGAAGGCGCGGAGATCTACATCCAGGACCACGGCAAAGATGCGGATGCCTCGCGGTTCGACGGCAAGCTGACGGTGCTCAACGGCGCAGAAAAGTCCGAAGCGTCCCTGAAACCAGCTGGAGCGAACAAGCTGGAGGCCAAAGGAGTCACCCTGTCTAAGGGGGCCAAGGCGGTCGCTGTGCTGACCACCAATAGCAAGAAGAGCATCACTGTGCGATTCACGGTCAAGTAGGGCTGCCGTGGCGCGCGGATTTCTGTCCTTGCCTGCACTGCGAGGCGGTCTGCTGGCCTTGCTGGCGGCCGCCTTGTTCGGCATCAGCACCCCCATGGTCCAGCGGCTGGGCGTAGGGCTGGGACCGTTCACGACGGCCGCACTGCTGTATGCAGGGGCGGCTGTCGTTGGCGCCTTGTCCCTTCGGACCTCCGCTCACGAGGCAAGGTTGCAGAGGTCCGATGCCTGGCGCCTCATCACCATGGCTGCGTTTGGCGCCGCCCTAGGCCCTGTCGCCTTGTCCTGGGGCCTGCAGCACACGAGCGGCGCCAGCGCATCGCTCATGCTCACCCTCGAAGCCCTATTCACCGCCACGCTGGCTTGGAGGCTTTACGGCGAAACCATGGACCGCCGCGTGTGGGCTGCGATGCTTCTTTTGCTGGCTGGGGGCATGGCTTTGGTCATGGACCAGGGCCTGGAGGGCGGCACGCAGCTGCTCGGTCTTCTTGCCGTGCTGCTGGCAACCGTGGCGTGGGGTGCGGACAACACCCTGTCCCGGGGATTGGCCGAACGTGACCCCAGTCAGGTCGTGATGGCCAAGGCGTCGCTGGGAGCCGCTGCGACAGCATGTCTTGCCACGGTGTGGGGAGAGCCTTTGCCCTCATTGGCGGCGGCTGTTGGGCTCTTTGCTGTAGGTGCCACGGGGTATGGCTTGAGTCTTCGGTTCTACCTTTTGGCTCAGCGGGCGTTTGGTGCGGCGCGGACCGGCTCCGTGTTCGCCTTTGCACCCTTCATCGGTGCGGCTGTAGCGTTCGGCTTCGGCGAACGGTCTGCAGGGTGGCTGATGTTGCTGGGAGGGGTGCTGATGCTTGCTGGAGTGCTGCTGCATTTGGCTGAAAGTCACGGGCATGAACATGCGCATGACCCGCTGGAGCATGAGCATGCCCACCGTCACGACGATGGACACCATACGCACTCCCATGACGTGATGCCCACTGGGAGCCATAGCCATGTGCACTTTCACGAGCCGGTGACTCATGCCCATCCCCACGCGCCCGATGTGCACCATCAGCACAGGCATTGACTCATTGAGCGGTACCGAGACAGCGGCTAAGGAAATTTCATGATGAAAAAATCAATGCTCTTGTCAGCTGCTGCGCTGACATTCCTTGCGATCTCCGGCTGCAGCACACCTGTCTACGAGGACCGGTACGCTTGGTCCGAAGGCTGGAGGGTCGGCAAAGTTACCAAATTAATCCAAGCGGACGAATTCTTGAAGGTGAGCGGCTCTCGCTGCCGGCAAATTGGGCTCGGCCCCACCGACCAGATTGCAGTCATCCGATGGCGGGAAGTCACCCGAACCCGTGGGCACTTCGCCAGAGTTGACGCGGGCTCCGGCATGGCCGTGGGCGATGAGGTTTACTTCAACGTATGGGACTGCGACCAAGTGCAAATGGTCCGCAAGGTTCCCCCATGAGCCCGAGACGGGGCGCGCGCCGTAGAGGCGGATGGAACGCTTCACCGACTGAGGCGCCAAGCTGTTCGCGCCTGCAAACGAACTCGCCAATGCAGGTAATTGAGAAGGCTGATAGCGGCATGGATGGGGTAATTCTTAGCTCGACGAAAAATAGATGATCGCCGCTGGAGTTGGCAGCGAACGTGCGAGCAGCTTGAGAACGTTAGTAAGCAACTTTGAAAGTAGGCGAGTCCTCAGGACGCGAGGAGCGTTTGTCATATATGCGCGTCGTCGCGATGTTGGCGTGACCCAGCCATTCCTGTACCTTTGCAATGTCTGATTGATGATCAAGTGCATTTGTTGCTGCGGTAGCTCGAAGCGCGTGCGGGCCGAGGTTTTCCCCAGAAAAACCTAGCTGCCGCATATAGAGCTTCACGGACTGCTGGTAGATGCCATTAGGAGTAAGACCACGTGGTTCAGTAGCTGCTTTTGGCGGGTGGACTTGGCGGAACAAAGGCCCTTGCGCGTCGTCAACGTGACCGGCTTTATCTAAGTACTCAACTACTAGGCTGGACGCTGCAGGATGGGTGGGGATGTAGCGCAGCTTGCCCCCTTTGCCATTCACTCGGATGTGCCGCACACCACGTCGCTCAATGTTGAAATCTTTGACCCGCAGTTTGGCAACCTCCTCACGCCGAAGCGCGTGATAGAGCAGGACAGCCAGGATCGCTCGATCACGCACACCCTTGAGTGTGTGCGGTGGCGGGGCATTGAGAAGATCACGGGCCTGGGAATCTCCCAGCGCCGGCGTCTTCCCCTCATAGGTTTCAACCTTCGGCCGTTTGACCCCTTTGACAGGGTTAGTCGCGACCGCGTTCACGTCGCAAAGGTGTTCATACAGAGAAGACAGAGCGGCGAGTTTCCGGCGTACCGTAGCACCAGACAATTTGTTTTTTTCGAGCTGGGCGCGCCAGGCCAGCACGTGGCCACGTGCCACATCGCGAAAATCCTCTGGCTTTCGTACGCCGGCAAAGGCCATGAACTCTTTGATGTCAGCTTTGTAGGCCCGACGCGTGTGAGAGCTGGACAGGTTGGCGAACCACAGCACCTCAGGAGGCACCTCCTGCAGCTGACGAAACCGAGCGTCAGCCAGCAACGCTCCACTGCTCGCCCCCAGGCTCAGAGCATTGTTTTCAGCCAATTGGAAAGCTCCGCGCCAAACAGGCCGGCAGCTGCGATTGCAGCCCAGGTGACCATGAGCCGCATTTCGCGAAGTGCGCAGAGACAGGCTCGCAGCTTCTCGTTTTTGATGTGTATGAAACCATCGATGATCGGATCAGGTGTTTTCTTCGGTGGCAGCGGCATGTCGGTTCTCCAAATCAGTTGCCACGATCGTGGCGTCACGACTGGAAAAGCGGTACCCGCAAATGCTATGCGGCGGTCTTCAGGATCACGGCAGCAGCTTGACCAGTCACGCCGATTCTGTTGAGAACTCCGCGAAATGCCCTGCGGCACAATTTCGTGTTGATAATATATTTTATCAACAATACTTTCTATAGCAAGTCGGTTTGTGCGTAAAGTTGTTTGCGAATGCACCATATGCATGGTTTTTGCATGACTTTGATGTATCATGCACAGACCACTCAACAAGGGGCAATCCATGGCATTCCGTGCGGACGAAGCGGCAAGACTTTGCTACGAAGAGGCTGAAAATTACTTAGTCCCACGGGCGAGAGATGCGGACCCAAAAGTAAGGGAGGCGAGCAAGAGCGCGTTACGGGACATCGTTGACGAATTGGGCCCGGCAATTGACACCTATCCTTCTTGGCACCCATTGGTTAGGAACCATGACAGCAGGCATCCCGTGAACACGCCGCGTGCCGAGTGCGGCTACAACGGACTCGATCACACACGGTATTTTGTGCACGGTTTCATTACATGCCCATATGGAGACGGTGAGAAAGTGCTTGAGTCAGTCGAAAAAATGACATATAGCCATCACGTCGCCCGAATTACCGCTGAGCGGTTAAATGTTCAGTTTTACAGCTCAGAAGCGACTCCAATTTTAGTAAAATGTGAGTGGCGTAAAACAATGCCCAATGATCGCACTATCCCTTTGAATATTGCGATGCCGTTATTACTAGAAACGGAGCTTCCGTGTTGGGAATGGTCCCAAGTAGCAGAAACCTGGGAGTCTATGCGTAGCTATTTCCTGGGTGCTCCTCACGGGAGCCGGTCTTCGTTATTTGTGTCGCAGGAGACAGGCCAGGCAATGAAAAAAATCTGGGAACAATTGATTTTCACAGGCCTATTTGGACCTATTAAGGTCTGAAGCTCTAGGCGGGATCAATAGTAGGCTCCCTATGCTGCTAACATTGCACATCCTGAAATTACAGCCTGGCCAGTACCGTGCGCATGTCATGGAGGGGCAAGAGCATTTAGGTAACTATGATGCAGGCAGCATCGCAGAGGCGATTCTTCTCGCAGCAGAAAACCCCCTCCCTGATCTTGCGGGGTTTCATCTTTGGTACGAGACTGTCAGTATTGGAAGTGTTGCGGCGGGCGAAATGCGTCAGCATGCCGATTTGCTGGCTGACCGATTAATAGAGCGGCACAGCATGTTTGCAAACTCAGCCCATGTCGTCTTCCCCAAAGATGCGGACCAAAACGGTCAATGAAAACGCCCTCCGAAGAGGGCGTCGTCGTGATGGCTTTGGCCGTCTAGCTATGCTTAATTAGAAAGTCCGAGCGTTCTTTGCCTGCAATCCATAGTGGAGGCTTACCGCGGCCGCTCCATGTCTTGCCGGAAGCCGGGTCACGGTATTTGGGCTCAACTCGCTGCCGTGCTCGAGGAGCCCGCTCAGCGGCAGGCATGATTTCATTTACGGTGATGCCGTAATGGCTCATCAGGTCGCGGATTTGCTTCACAGCAGCGTCCAATTCCTGCGAGCGTGCCTCTTCAATTTGCCGATCCAGCTCAGCTCGCTGGCGCACAAGTTCTTGGTAGGTTGTCGTCATTGGGGTGGATGTGGGGTTAGTCCGCCTTCATAGGTAGCGCCGGTATGCGAAAAAGTCCATGTGGCGGGTGACAGGACGAATCGCATAGTATGAAGCCCGTCGCTGACAATGAAGTCACGTTCAAGACTATCCATGCGGTGGTAGACCCCTATTTTCGATGCTGCTATCACTTCACCAGTGGGCCTGGTGAATTTGTACTCCTTGCCTTCGCGGTCCTCAAAAACAGTTCGTTGGGCATAGACCCAAGCTTTTGCAGCACCGATCTGTCCTGACGCCATGTAGTCCGGACTCGTGACGGACCCCGCCTTGAATTCATCAGTGGCGCAACCAGACAGTGCCAGGGCCATTGCGATAATTAATGCTTCTTTCATACTCTGGTTCCTCTCGTTAAAGCGTCAACGTTCGAGCTCTTTTTCTTTGTGTGGGCGGCGGGGCGTGCCCTCCCTTATGGTCCGATCTTTTTCCGGTTCCTGGACGTTGACTTGAGGGATATGACCGCTCTCAACGGACTTGGTAGCGTTCTGAGTGACACGGGCCATCACGACGCGGGTTTCCTCCTCGCTCAAGCTCTCCTTCCCTGCATGCCTGCGCGCTGCTTCGACACCTGCATACACAGCTGCGAGCTCCGGGTAGGTCTTCAGGGCTTGCTCGGGTTTTTCGTTCTTGAAGGCCTCGGCCATCTTCTGTTCCCGAGAGCGTTCCCCTTCAATAGAATTTGTTTTTTCGCGGGCGCGAAAATCTTCCCGCTTGATGGCCTCCAGTTTGGCTAGATCTGTGTCATTCGGGGTGTAGCCGCGAACGTGCATGCCTTGCGCTGCCGCCTTAAACCAAACTTCGCGCTTGAAGGATTCGGTGCCTGTCACACGGATCTCATCCCAGCCGCGGGCCTCAGCAATCCTCACCATGGATTCGGCGACTGCAGGGCTGTTTGTCGGCGTTTCAAGCTTGTTTCCCCGATCATGGAATGCCACGGCTTCAGGGTTGCGCTGGAAGTGGTACTTGTCGCCAACCTTGATGTACTTCGCAGCAATTTCAGGTGGCACTAGGGGGAGGCGGTCTTCCTCGGCGGTGCTGAAAACCTCATCTGATTGAACTTCGTTATCGCCGCCGTCCACTGGAACCCTGACACCCTCTTCTTTGCCCTGCTTGTCCTTGGCAACCGCGTTGATCGCGTCTTCTCTCTGCTGTGACAGTTGTGCGCGAACTGCAGCGGAGTCAGCGTTCCGCTTGAGAGTCAAGGCTTCCAGGGTGCTGGGATCAAGGGTGCCCATGTCCGGTGCCTTGCTTTCTTCCTTCTCGATGATCCTGCGAGCGTTTTCTTCAGGCGAAAGGCCGCGCACAAAATCTAGGTCGGTGCCTTTGAGAGTGCCTTTGGGCGACTGGCTCTCCTGGATTGCCTTCGCGTTCTTTTCCCCCGCCGCATCCTGCAGGGTTTCTGCATTCAAACCAGCTAGTTTTGCCACATTCTTGTTGTGCATTGAGAACGTGAGATTGAACAAGACACTTCGCCCTTCTTTCTCGATACGCTCAAACTTAATGGCATTAGCTGATTTCCCATCAATTTCTGTTAATGCCACAACGGCGTCGGCTTGCTGAGATTTTTTTCCTTTGTCGTTATTTGAATTCGAGACTGATTTTTCCATTTTGAATACCCTCTAAATGCCGAGACGGATTTTAAAAAACAAAGCCAACTTCTCTGCAGGCTGCATCTGCAAATTCGTGTAACTTCTCTGTCGTTCGCTCACCTTTTGGCGGTGCCTTAAGGTTGTCAAATTTCAGAGCAAAATTTATTTCAGAAATTTTAGGATAGTCTCCTGGCGCAAATGGGCGTGTTGATGGTTTCTTGCCAACCATTTCAATTACCCCTTCGGCAGCAGATATTGAATCCTGATAAGACTCAACATCAACGAAAAGAACTGGCGCCGACAATTCCCCGGAAGTCATGGCAGTACTCAGTTCTTTTTGGTCAGGAAGTCGATTCCCAATGGCGGCAAGTGAAGGCGAAACGTCTTTTAGGCGATCCATAAACGTCACATCCGCAAAATAGCGAACTTTTTTGGCCATGATTGGCAAAACGTTCTCTAAAACTACCAATTCAGCTTCTTGACCGAGGGCGGTTATTTCTTGTGGCAACAACAAAGCGCGGCGTTGATCGCTGACACTTTCCGAGTGGTTTTTTCTACGGAAAATTTCAGTGTTTTTTGATTTCGAAGCGCTTTTCACAGTTGTATAACCTAGCCATTCAGATATGTCCCGGGCAGCTGCGGTTTCTGAAGCCTTTGGGGGAAATACAATATTCAGTGCATGGTTCGTTTGGAATGTCTGCGCAGCGTCACGTCCGTACACCTCAACCAGTTGGGCCGGGCTTTGGATAATGGGCATCATCCGCAGTCCGTAACCTGCAATGAAGCTGATGCCCTTGCTCAAGATGTTCACCTTGCCCATAGCGGTGAATTCGTCCATTAAGAGCAGGCACGTGTATTTCAAATCCGGGTTCTGTTGCGGTAGCTCTCGTGTATTGAGGTCAATGAGCTGCTGGAAGAACAAGTTGATGAGCGGCTGCATCCGCTCCAGGTTGTCGGGCGTGATGCCCAGGTAGACCGACAGCTTTTTCTTTCGCAGATCTCGAAGATCAAAATCGTTCGCACTGGTGGCAGCGTCGATGGCCGGGTTCATCCACAGCTCAAGGCGTGAACGGAAGCTGGTCATGATCCCGCTGCGGGTGTTTTCGCTGGCTATGGAGGTGTAGCTTTGCAACCCGCGCACGCACGCGCCTGATAGAGCTGAGCCCGACTCACGGCGGTCTTTGATGGCTCTGTCGAAATAGTCTTTGCCATCACCGTCCGTCAAGGTTTCGCGCAGCACCTGGCCAAGCGTGACAGGCTTTCCAGGGGACTCGAGCAGGTAGAGGACGACGCCGAGAAAGAGACTGCGAGGTGTAGCCGTCCAGATAGGATCAGTGCCCTGCAGGTCGGGAAAGATCATGTTGGCGATCTTCTGCACATCGTCGATGCGCTTTCCCGGCTCTTCGCTGATGTACCCGAGAGGGTTATAGCGGTGCGTACGGCCGTCGGCGGTGCCGGGATTGAACAGGTAGCAGCGCTGACCATACTTGCGTCGATAGCCGCTGGTCAGGTCCCAGTTTTCGCGCTTGATATCGAGCACGACAACGCTCTGTGGCCAGGTCAGCAGATTCGGAATGACAACAGAGACGCCTTTGCCCGAGCGGGTGGGAGCCGACACCAGCACGTGCTGCGGCCCATCGAACATGAGGTAGTCCCTGCCTTTCTTTCCCACGATGATTCCTTTGCCGTCCAATAGGCCCGCTTTTTTGATCTCCTTGGCTGATGCAAAGCGTGCGTCGCCATGCAGGCTTCGTGCTCGTGGCCGAAAAATGAACAGAACAGGGACCAGCAGCGCCATCGTGCTGACCACGCCGCCAACCCAAAGCCAAAGGCCCACACGCTTGTGTTCACCGTAGTAGATGGCGTATTGCGCGAATGTCAGGGGGGTGACGTTGTGATGGTCCCTGCCGATGCCTGCGAGCACGATGGCGCCGGCCAGGTACAACCAGGCCATCAAAGCAACCACTGCCACGCTGCTCCACAGCGTGGGCTTAAACCATGTGTTTCCGCTTGAATTCAGGGTCATAGAAAATCTCTCGCACCTTCCAGCGGTCCATGTAGACCACCACGTCAATCGTTGTGTAGAGCCGGCGCTTGATGTCCTGTGTGTCCAGGTGCGAACCGGTTTGGGAGTCCTTGATGAAGGCCGTCAGTTGCTCGAAACACTCCCATGCGCCATTGGCGTGCATGGTGCTGATGCTCCCGGGGTGCCCGGTGTTGATCGACTTGACGAATTCCCAGGCTTCATCGCCTCGCAGCTCTGCGAGAAGGATGCGGTCAGGCTTCATGCGCAGGCACGAAGCCAATGACTGCTTCGCTGTGACCTTGGAGCCGCCCTCGTCTTCCCGTGCGTACAACAGGTGCACCTTGTTGGGCACGTCGTCCATGAAAAGCTCATGCACGTCTTCAATGGTGACGAGGCGTTCGTCTTTGGGAATGATGCGGATGAGGCTGCGTGTCAGCGTGGTTTTGCCAGATCCAGTCTTGCCCACAATGAGCATGTTCCGTTTGTGCGCCACCGCTTTGTTCAGGAACTCGCGCACTTGGCCGCTTTCTTTCAACTGCATCAACTCGACCTCAAAGGGCTTGAGGCTGTCGCCCGCAGCCGCTACCTGATCGAAGGCTCCACCTTCTTCCAGCTCTTCAAGAGTCTTGTCGGTCATGCTGGGTTTGCGGATCGTGAACGACACCGTTCCGGCCAGACACGCGGGTGGGGTCACCACCTGCACACGTTCGCCATCGGGCAACGTCGCCGATAGGATCGGACGATCAATATTGATGTCCTTGTTGTTGTAGGTGGCGATCAACTGCGCAATGTGCAAACAGGATTGCAGGGTCAGCTCCGGCGCCGCGTGCTTGCGCCAGCCGTAGGGACCCTCCGTCCAGATCTCACCAGGCCGGTTCACGGCCACTTCGGTGACGTCTCCTTGGAGCAAGGTGTAGAGAGGGGCGATGTATGTATCGAGCATCGCCCGGTTCTCAAGACGCTTGCCGGAATCATTGGCTTGCATCTTGGAACCTTCAGTTCGTGGTGCGAAGACCGTAGACCTCGCTGAAGTCGAGATCTCGGGCCACCATCACCTGAACATGCTCACCCTGGTTCACGATCAGCGTGGGCGGGATGTTTGCCTGCTCGCGTAGCATGGCCGACACCACTTCGTTGCCGCTGTTCAGCGAGCCGGTATAGATATTTGTGTTGCCGCCGCCGCCCTCTTTTTGGGTGCGATTTCCCACCACGGTGTTGACCGTATCTTTGAGGAAGCTGGTCATGATTGCGGCACCGAAACGCTCCCAAAAATGGTTGTCCACGTAACCGGTAATGCCGCCGCGGCCAAGGGCGTCGATGCCGGGTGAGTTCAGGTTCACAACCACGCCAGAGGGGGTCTTGGCACGAGTCCAAAGCAGGAACATGCGGGCTTGACCACGACCGAGCTGCCCTGCGTACTCGCCAACGAGCTGCGTGCCCCGATCGAGCAGCAGCACGCGCCCGTTGTCCGAGTACACGTCCCGCGTGAGACGGCACGTCGTCATGGCGGGCACGCTGGTGTTGATAGCCGTCTCAAGTGCGCAATCCAGTGTGGCGCCCTTGGCCAGCAGGTAGTCCCGGCGCGGCAGTACCGTAGCGGACACCGCTTCGGTAATGGTGGGTTTCAGCCGCTGGCCCAGCGACCCTGAACCAGCACCTCCAGCCTGCAACACCTCGCTGTTGTCATTGGCGCCGCCCATGCCACCCACTGGCTGACCATCGGGTCCAATGAAACCCTGATTGGGCATCCTGCTCTGCGCCATCATGAAAGCCAAACGCTCAGATTCGGTCATCTGCCCGCCTGGGCCGCTGCCACGCGCTCCACCGCTGCCAGACCCACTGCCCGAACTGCCCCCTTGCATGACCAGGTTCCCCTTCATCTTGCGCAACAAGGGGTCGTCATCCTCGATCTGTTCCTTGGGCTGCTCCACCTTCTGCGCGACCGCTGCAGGTGGCTCAGGAGCATTTGGCACGACCAGGGCCGGCAGGCGGTTGCTGATGGGGGGCGGTACGGCCTTCTCGCTGGGGCCAGCGTTGCGCGTCATGATGATGAGGACGGCGATCAACAAGGCACCGATAACAAAGTAACCGCCGGCCGTCACCAGCTTGTTTGAACGCCGGCGGCGATTCAAGGACGGCAGGTCATCGTCCTCATTGAAATCGGCCTCCCGAGGAGTTTCGCTTCCGCGAAATTCGGCATCTTTTCCGCGCCAGTTGTCTTTGCGCTGGTGCTCTTCACCGGGTGGGTTGATATTGTCTTGGCTCATTTAATTGACCTCCTTCACGACACGTTCAACGTCGGGCGCGACTGTTCCAGTGAGGTTGTCCACCCCACCTTTGCGGTTGAAAGATTTGTTGATGACACTTGCGACGTAATTCCCTTTGCGAAAGACGTAGCTCGGTGCCATGCGGTGCACGGAAATCGTGTTCCCGCTGATGACGTGGGTATTCACAAGTGACTCTTGGCCCTTGTCGTCGACCTCGTAAATAGCGGGCATTTCCGCGTTGGCGCGGAAGATGAAAAACACAAATCGCCCATCGTCGTAGGCGCCGCTTGGGCTGACCTCGCCGTCACCTGCCACCCAGTAATCCATGTTGTGGCCCGTCTTGCTGGGTGCGCTCTTTAGACGGTTGCTAATGTCTGCACGTTTGGCTTTTTCCTGCTCTGCTTTCGCACGCGCTGCGGCAGCCGCCTGGTCTTCATCCACGTAGCGGAACGAAAGTGAATAGGTCAAATCGCGATTGGCCCAGGCGCCAGACTTGGTGTTTTTGTCGGCCACGACCATGACCACAAATTGGTAGGTGCGCTTGTTGGTGATGACCGTGATATTGGTATCGCCCTCTTTAGCTACCGGCTTAATGAACAGGTTGTTCCCCCGGGGGATGACTTTCCAAGCCAAGTCATCACCCACGGCCACATCCTTGATTTGCTCGGAATCACTGAACTGGACATGGGTCGAGACGCCGTAGAACGTATTGAGCCGCACCACGCCCTTGGGGTTGTATGTGACGGTGCGAATGCGGGCATCTGACGGGCCTGGCTCTGGGATGGTTTCTGCGTGCACGAGCAGGCACGCTGCTGCTGTCACGCTGGCGAGTAGGAGTTTTTTCATTGCTTTGCCTCCAGCCCTTCAAGGGGGGTGCGGGTGAGGGATTCGCTGGTGGTCGAGGCCGCAGGCTCGGCAGGTACAGCAAGGCTCGGTTGCGTCGGCAAATAGTTACTTCGCTCCACTGCCGTCAGCGACTCTGGGTCCGTTCGGTAGTCAACAACTTGAAAACCCAAAGGATTAATGGCACGGTCCTTATCCGTCATGGGTGCGCCGACATATCGGAAAGTAATGGTGGCCGCCCAATGAGATATTTCCGGTTTGTCTGAACCACGGATGATTTCGCGAACGTAACGGACCAGAGCTACGTTCGGTTTGATGAACGTTGTTGTTTTAACCGAGATTCCGACCTTTGCATATTTATTAAAAACTACGAGAGGTGATTGAGGATTTTTTGGGTTAAAAAAATTGAAATATCGCTCTTGCTCAATGTTGTTGCTCATCAATCCCACTGAGTAATAGTTTTCAGCCGAAAGCTCGCGGTTGTAGCCCTCGCGGTTCCGCACATAGAGTTGAGCAAAGTATTTGTTGACCGCCTCGTTGTAATTCGTGTCGCCGCCTTGCAATGCTCGCTGAACGTCCACAACACCTGTGCTGTTGTCCACACGAATAACGTAGGGTTCAACAGATTTCAAAGGGGTCAGACCGATGACCGCTCCAACGGCCAGGAGGGCCGTCGCCAAGCTGGCACCGGTAACCCTCCAGGCGAGGCGTTTACTCGCTGCGGCTTCCATGACCTTATCCGTCTCCCATGAGCGGACTTCATCCGTGTAGCGATCAATCTCGCTTTTGGGTTTCTTATTACCGAACATTGGGATACCTCACATGTGCGAAATCACGATTGCTTTCAGGGTCTTGGCGGTAAATGATTTCAAAATTGCCTCGCCCTTCTTTCCCAATCTCATGTAACGCCTTGTCTAGGGTGACTTGGCGCAAATCGACATTGACCAGGCCTGCGCTTACCTTCAATCCATTGGGGGGCATGACATTTAACTGCGGTTGAACTTCCTTCAATGCCATCAAAGCCATTTCAGGATCGCCTTTGTACTTAAAGTCAAAAATGCGTGGTATTAGCGACGAAGGGGGCCTGAAATCTGGCTGATTGATTGGCCGGTATTCGCCGACTACGCCTGGCGGCGGTTTTGGACCAGTGGCACACCCCGTCATAAAGAGGGATGCAGCCATAATTAATAGAAAAAATTTCATGATTCATATCCTTTTTAAATATTTTGCTTCTTAAAGCGATAGATGAATAAGACAAAGTTTGGGCGTGAGTATGGCCTGCCGCCCAATATTTGGGGCGGATTAAAGTCGCATGAAACGACTATGCTTTTTTGATGGTGTTATTCGGCGAGATAGGAACGTCGCGTGCTTGGCGCCTATTCCAGGAGTTCAATACGGCTGCTCTTCTACGTTTATCAATTCGATCAAGTCGTCCACGTCCGGTCATTTCCCTGAAACCAAATCGTAGCGGTCCCGTGGTTGCTGCTTTAATTTTTGAGTATGCCCACCCAACGGCGCCCATTGACGAGATTGCTACTCCTCCAGCAAGCCCGGAAGACATAGCCATGATTTGCAGAAGCATTACAAAACAAATAGCGCAGAGAATAACCAGAACAAATCCGTCAAAAAACGATGGATTTGGCGAACCTGTTGCTGCTGCTCCTGCTTTCATTACAGACGACTCAATGTACGTTCCCACAATCTTCAGTACGGCCGCGGTGAGAATAATGACCAATCCAAAATTCAAACATTGACTGAGCCAGGATTCGAAATATTTTCTCGTGCTTTCAAAGATTGTTATCAGAATAAATATTGGGCCAATCGCTAAAAGAACGGCTATTGCAATTTTTGCAAGAACAAATAGAAATGCGGCATAACCTGTCATTAACGCGGCGACTATACGAATCAACCAAGCCATGAATAACTGTCCGAGATTCGGTATTCCAACTGCACTTTTGTTCTCATCAGCCGCTTTTTCCCATTCAGTGGAGTAAACCCACATTTTTTCAAAAAGAGCGTCGAGAAAACTTACCTTGTCTTCGGACTTTGACCCCGCAACTACTGAGGCCATTGCATCCGGTGCATTCCAGAGAAAATCGACCATAAAGCTTGCGTAGCGACCAGCTGAGAGAGCAATGCCCATAATGATTGCAAGTTTTACCATTCGCGTCACACCATCCGTGACGGGCTCAGTTATGACGCCACGCATCATCGACCAACCCCAGAACATGATGTAAATCAGGAGTAGTGTGGTAGCGACTCCTGTTATGGAGGAAATAACTGAACTAGACGTCGAGGTGATATACCCAGCCAATGGGTCTGTAACGTTTTTTAGAAGATCGGTATAGAATGTTTGCATAATTGCTCACCTTTCTATTTTTTCTTCCCAAAGAGCTCTTCTGCGGATCGGGTAGAGCCAAGTGCGCCTGGTTTGTTAAGTGATTCGATATAGTTGCGAGATTTAAGCTCTCCAGAAGCATCAACACAAAATGCATGCATTCTGTATTTGTCTTGGCAATTAACATCCAGATAGGTTTGCAATTCGGCTTTGGATGCTTTTTTGGTGTTTATCTCGGGTGGGCTTTTTTCACCGCAACCCACAATTAAGGTTGCAATAAAAGTGGTGAATAATAGGCGGTTCATATATATCTCACTTATTAGGGCTGATTTCCGAAAATCTCATGAGCGGACCGTGGAGCTCCTAAGGCGCCTGGTCTTGAAAGTGAATCCATGTAATTGCGTGACGCCTGTTCCGCCATTTTTCTTTGTTGAATTTCCTGGAGGTTTTTCAACATGGCGAGTTTTACAGACTCGTTCTGGAGCATCACTTGCTCTGCTTGAATGCGGCCTTGTAGGTCCGCAATGTCTTTTGCATCTGGTGCTGCATTAACCCTGTCAAGCAACACCTGAATATCTTGGAAGCGTCGGCTGGCCTGGCGATAGCTCTCCAGGGCCATCGCCTCATCTATCGCGACTTGATCGCGTCGATTCTTGTATAGCTTTTGGTTTCCAATAGGGTCTTCGATTGAAGCCCTCAGCGGTTGCCAATTGCCATAGCCCTTACCCAAGATATTTTCATAATCAGCAGGCAAGTAGTGACGCAGCGCTGGGTTGTTGACCAGGCTTGCCATACCTCGAGTGCCGTTCAAGCTGTTGTAGGTTTTAACAAGCTGCGTGTACTGCTCATACATCTGGGCGTACTGAAGTATCCAACGCGCCATCTGGGTGCTTTCCTTCGCAATGTCGGTAGCGCCTCCCATGCCCAAGAAGGCATAGGCAGGCACGGTCACAGACGAGCAGCTGATGGCAATGGCAATAGCTACGGCAAATTGAGTGGTCTTTGTTTTCATGATGCGAGCAGGCTCCTGCGGCGTTGGTGGAATACGGGCAACCAGGTCTTGGGGTCATCCCCCAGCTCTGCTACCAACGACTCGGCCAGCAGAGAGGTGGCCGTGTTGCCCGAGAGGACGGCCAATTCATCGTCAAAACCTCGCAAGTCCAACTCAGCCACAACCGAATTTGAGCCTTGCTTTATCAAAAAGCGCCGTGATTTCTCTGGCAGGTTTTTGATGAGTTCATACTCCCGCTCCGACAATTTGAAATGTTTGACATAGTCTTCCTTGTCAGCTTCGGGATTCGGGAGGAATATCTTAGTTGCCGTTTGCTCAATAATTGCAAATGCAATTGGCGACTTGATCACCTGTTTTGGAGCCTGAGTAAAACAAACTAAGAATCCATCTTGTTTCCGGATGGTCACCAGCTTGTTTTTTACAAAATCCTCAAATTCAGGGTCATCCAGTAGTTTCCAGAATTCATCCATGAAAATAATTACCCGCCGCCCGTCGAATAGCGACTGAATTCGGTGCATCAAATACATGATCACTGGGGTCCTGGTTTCGTCGTTTTCGAGAAACTCGGTCACGTCAAAGCCCACTATGGGGTTTTCTTCGACATTGAGCGTGTCGTCGTCGTTGTCGAAAACCCAGCCCAGGGGGCCAAATCCATGGCACCAGCGCTTCAAGCGCGCATGGATGCCATTGGCCTCGGTCGGATTCAGGAACTGCAGGACGGCACTCAGGCGCCGCTGGTGCGAGGGCACCTTGTTTGACATCACTCCGTTGATGGCTTGGGCAATATCGGCTTCGTCGCGTGGGGTGAGCGGCAGGCCTTCGCGTTTGACCAGGTATCTGATCAGGTCGTCCAGAAAGCTGATGTTGTTCGGCGTGGGCTGCAGTCGGAAGGGGTTGAAGCCTGTCGAAATGCCGTTCTTCAGTGGGTAGTAGCGACCACCCATTCCACGCACAGCCACGGCCGCGCCTAGATCCTTGTCGAAGACCACAGTCGTCAAACGCTGCTGGGGTGGCCTGTTGAATTTCTGCGCTTGTGCCAGTAGAAAGCCTTCGAGCACCGTCTTGCCCGTGCCGGACTTGCCGAGGACGATGGTGTTGGCCAACTCCTTGTGGTTGGGGTCAAGCTTCGCCGCTTTTTTGGCATCTGCTCCTTCTTCACCCTTGTGGAAACTGAAGTAGAACGGCGCACCCGATGTTGTCTTGAACATGGTCACCGCTGGTCCCCACTGGTTGCCCTTCAGGCGGCCTACAGGGTAGTTATGCAGGCTCGAGAACCCGGCAAAGTTCAGACTGTTGATATCCCCCGCCCTGACGCGATACTCGAAATTACCGGGCATCTGCGAAAAGAATGCAGCGGCCATGCCGAGGTCTTCGCGCGACCACTTGATGCCGGCATCGCTCAAGATCGTCCCGGCCAGCGATATGTGATCTTTGAGGTCGTCTTCGCTCTTGGCGCGGATGAAGAGGCACAGCGAATGCGTGCCCATGACGAAGCGGTTGCTGGTCAGGTCATCCAATGCGTCGTCAATGGCCTCGACCTGGCTCCTGGCCACGTCCCCCGCATTGACAAGCCGCTGCTGTTGGCGACTCATACGTCCACGCGCAGCAGGCTTCGATAGGAAGGTAAACGATTGGCTCAGCGTGTACTCAAAAGGCACGGAGAGCAGGTCATTCAGCAGGCCTGGCAGGGTGTGTGCCGGGTACTCCTGAAACGCCAAGGTGGCCCCGTACAGGGTCTTCGTGGGGGTGCGCAGGCTCATCAGCCCACCTTTGCCAAAAAAGGGCCTGGAAGTGGGCAGGATGTCCCTCAGCGTGGCACGCGGCAGCGGAAAGCGGTGCCACTCGCCGTTGAGCAAGTACCCCAGGAATTCACAAACTTCGGAGAAGCTATTGCCTCTGAATTCATAGCATCCGAGCAACGCAGGTTCGTAGCGATCCAACCCTGACAAGGCTTTGGAAATGAGGTCTTCCATCTCCTCGATGTGCTCGTTCTGCTGCTCTTCGGCCTCTTTGCGGCTCAGGCGCGAGAAAAAGTCCATGGCCTTCACCGACTTCATGGGCTGCGGCCGGTAGATGAGCGTCATGTACAGCTCATTGACGATGAGTTTTGTTTCCTCGACGCGCGCTCTGTATTTGTCGTTCAGATCCCGAATGAAGCCTTCTGGGTAGTCCCCTTCTGGAAACTGAGACACCTCCCGGCGCACGATATGGCTCCACAGGGCAACATGGGGGGAGCTGAGGTTGCGGATGAGTCCGTTCAGCTGGCTATGCCAGCCATTCAAGTCCTCGTTGTCCGCGCTCTGGTGTGCTGCACCATTGAGGCGGATGGAGGCCATCATGTCCCCGTTTTCCATTTTGATAATGGTTTTTGTGACATGCCCGGAATAAGGAAGGAAAGCATTTACGCCAATTTCCTTCTTTATTGCGCCCGCGAATTTCAATTCTTGCATTGCATACTCCTATCTCTTTTTCGCGGACGAGAAAAACTCTGGCTTACGTTGCCGGGGCAGTGCTAAATAGTGGATGGGTGAAAAACTTGCCGACTTCCAGAAAAATCTATTCAAGCAAAGGCCGTTGGATATTACATATTTAGCCATGGAATCGAATTTCCCCGGGTCGTGCGATGATATTAAATACAGAATGAAATGAATTGGAGGAAACAGAGCAAGCCAGATCGGATTGCCAATCGCCAAAAATATGATCCCGACGGCCATTACTTCTGCAACAAAAGCGAAAAAATGGACGCCAAGGACAGTCGCTGGTCGGGTCAACCCCACAAATAATTCATCAACGTCCAATTCGCGGCGTGCTTCCTCTGTCATAGTGACTCCTGGTTTGGCAGGGTGCAGTTATCAACTGCACCCGATTCGATTAACCCTTGGCGGCAGCAATGATGTAGTCCACGATGGCGGTAGCACCGAAGATCAAGACTAAGCCAATCACGATCTTGATAGCCCAATCCCAGGACAAACGGCCAGCCAAGGCGGCGATACCGCAAGCGATCACGGCAATAATGGCCAGTAACCGGGCCAGGCCGCTATTAAAAATGTCCAGAACCTTTTGGGCGGTAGAGTCCCAAGGTTCGGCCATCACGGCGTCGGGCATCATGGAAACCAAAGCGATCATTGCCATGAGGATGAATGTGAGCGTTTTCCCACTTATCTCGCGCTTGGCAATGGCATTGTTGTTGTAGGCTAGTTTCAGTTTATTGAGCATTTTCGTCTTTCCTTTGCATTAAATTATTGATTAATTGGTTTGATGTCTCAATTGCCCAGGTGAAATTCATCCCGTCAGTTGAGCTCTTTAGGTGGTTTTGCATTCTGTCTAAACTCGCCCATTCCCGCTTCTTTCCTCGGACGGTAATCACACTATATTCTTTGGAGTCCCATTTCAATCTTACTGTTATCTCAAAACGGCCCCCTCGTTTTCTCTGAGTTTTATTTTTTTCACATAGTCCGATTGGATAAACTGAAGTAATTGCGTATCAGTAATGGTTTCAGGATTGGTTTCTTGGTTTTTCATATTGCTATGTGTTGTTATGGAGACCCCCTTTGTTTTTTTGTGATAAATCTGGCTTGCCGCGTTTGTTGGGAAAACTGGTGCGGCACCCGTCCTTGAAGCCAGCGCACCCCCAGAAGTCATAGCCTTCTTTGCCTTTCTTGGTGCGGCGCAGCAGCGGCTTGCCGCAGCTAGGGCAGGCATGGCCGGAGTCCTTGGGGGTTTCTTTCTCGCCTGGGTGGCCATCGGCATCTGGACGGGTGGCCGAGCAGGCGGGGTAGCTGCTGCATCCCCAGAAGTGGCCTGTTTTGCCTGGAATACGGCGCATTGCACTGCCGCACTCAGGGCAGGGGAAGCGTGGCGCGGCGGTTTCGCCCACATCCAGGGTTGCCAGCTCTCGATTCAACTGGTCATGGCAGGCCTGCACTGTGGCCAAGTAGGTGGCCTTGCCGCTGGCGATCTTGTCCAGTTCGGCTTCTACTTCCCGTGTGAATGCAACGTCCACGAACGAGAACGCCTTGCTGAGTTGATCGACGATGTAATAGGCAGTCTCTGTTGGGTAGAGAAACTGCTGCTTCACGGCGATATAGCTGCGGCGCTCGATATTGCTCATGATCGAGGCGTAGGTGGCAGGACGGCCGATTCCCTCGACCTCCAGCTTCTCGATCAGCGATGCCTTTGAGTAGCGCTTTGGAGCCCTTGTCTGCTTTGCGAGAACTTCCCCGCCAATGGGTGCGAGTTGTTGTCCGGCACTGAGCAAGGGCAGGGGGTTGGGTGCTCCGCCCTCCCATACTTCGTTGCTCTCGTCGGCTTCATCGGACAGCAATTTCAGCCAGCCAGGCTCCTGCAGCTGTTCGCCCTTCCCCTGGAAGCGAACATCTTTGCCTGATACCTGGCCTGATAACCAGGCCGTGCGCGTGTTGTAGATCGCATCGCCCAACTGGCTTGCTATCGCCCGCTGCCGGATCAATCGGTACAGGGCCTTTTCGTCCTCGGTGTCCCCGGCTTCGGTCACATCCCAGTGTGTAGGGGTGATGGCTGGGTGCCCGGCCTGCGCGGCGTCCGAAGTCTTGAACTGACGCAACTTCGGGGCCATGGTCCACTCGTTAGCCAAAGCCACGGCTTGAATTTGTGGGAAATCGTCGGCACTGATGTTCGGGTTGTCGGTGCGGTGGTACGTGATGTGACCGCTCTCAAAAAGCCGCTGCGCAATGCGCATGGTGTCTTCGGGGTCAAGCTGGAGCTTGACGCTGGCAGCTTGCTGCATGCCGCTTGTTGCCAGAGGTGGGTGGGGGGCGCGGCGACGTCGGCCGTCTTCGCAGGAGTCGACGATCACGCTGTCCAGGCTTGCTACCTTGAGAGCGAAATCGCGGTCCTGGAAATACGGTTGCTCTTCTGGCGCGAGGTCGGGCACGACTGCCCACAGGGCAGACCAGGAGCTGGTAACTGTTTTCGCCTCCGCGAAAACAGTGTTTCTCTCTTGTTTCCCCTGAAAATCCAAACGTACGTGGAAGTGGTGGGTGGAGACAAAGGCGGCAATCTCCCGCTCGCGTTGCACAACGAGTGCGACGGCTGGGCTCTGAACTCTGCCTGCGGAGAGAGTTGTCCCGCCCATCTTGGACAGCACTGGGCTGACGATGTAGCCCACCAGACGGTCGAGCACCCGACGTGCTTCTTGGGCTCCGACCAAGTTGTAGTCGATGCCTGTAGGGGCGGCTATCGCCTGGCTCACAACCTCCTGCGTGATGGCCGAAAAACGCACCCGCTTGGCATCACGACCCAGCTTGAGCTCTCGTGCCAGGTGCCACGCAATGGCTTCGCCCTCGCGGTCAGCATCGGTGCCTATGTAGATCTCTTGAACGCGCTCACATTGGCTGCGCAGCCGGCCAATGATGGATCTGCCGCGCTCTGAGAGCGTGTACTGAGGTTTGTACCGAGGAGGTTCGACACCAATTTCCCTGTCGGGCAAATCGCAGATGTGGCCCAGGCTGGCTGCGACACGCCAGTTCGGACCCAGGATGGCCTGCAGCTTTTCTGTCTTGCCAGCGGATTCAATGATGAGCAGCTTCATGGCTCAGAACACCATGGCTCGGGAGGCTTCGCCTTCGCCACCAGCAGTTGGGTTTCCAAATACGAGTGCCGGGTCGGCGGTGTCTTGCTGCAACTGGGGTTTCGGCTGCAGGTTGGCACGCTGCGGTGCGGCCGGCGTTGCCGTCAGTACAAGTGGCTTGATGTCATTTGTGGCTGGCGCCACGGTTTGAGGAGCGCTTTTGATCGCCGGTACGGTGTAACCCCGTGTCAGCTCTTGGTTGGCCTGAGCCACGCGGAAGACGTATCCGTTCTTCAGGCCGCGGATGAAATCGCCTGTGTTGTAGGCGCTCAGGGCTTTATTGAGTGCCGTTTGCGGCTCGGCCGTTCGTGTTGCTGCCCGGGTGTAGTTGTCAGTCAGGATTGCCGCTGCGGCGGCGAGGTTCTTGCAGGGGTCGAACACGTCCTCGACCGTTATCCCGAGGCGTGGCAGGTTGTCGGAATTGATCTGACCGAGACCCATGTCGATGTTGTGCCCGCCTGCGATCAACTTTTTGGCGGCCACAACGGCCTCTTCTTTGTTCTCTGGCTGGCGTTTGAGAACAGCCGTTCCCTTGTTGATGCCGATGGCAAAGGGCCGGAAGCCGCTTTCAATCTTGACGATGGCTGCCAGGGTCTGGGGGTGCACCGCTGGGGCGCATTGTTGGGCGAGAGCGGTGAAGTCCATACCTTTCCTTATATTTAATAACGTTAACTATTTGAGTTGACAGAAATTTGCAAAAGCGCATATTTTGATTTGACGCGATCATAAATACTAAATAACGAGTTACTAACGAGAAGATATTATTTTTGCCGTAATTGATTGTTGCCTTTGTAATTCAGTGTTGGCATTAATATGTATTCAGTCCATTCTGGATGGTTAGCTCCACACGCACCTTTTCTCTATGAACCAACGCGGGCGCACCGCTTTTCTGGCCATGCTTCGCCAATCCCGGCTTGCCGTGGGCATGACGCAAGCGAATGTTGCGCAGCGCCTCGGGGTGAGGCAGAGCTATGTCAGCAGGGTGGAATCCGGAGAGCGACGCATCGATGTCGTCGAGCTTTATGCTTGGCTGGAGGCCATCGATGGGGACTGGGTGACGTTCATGCTGGCGCTGGGCCACTCCTTGGAGCAACAAGGGGTGCAGGGCTTTCCAGAGGTCTGAAGGGGCATTTTTCGCTGAGGCGAAAAACCGGACGCCCGCGCGCCGTTGGCGCTTTCCGCAGCTCGCCTCATCCGGCTCGATCCCTACGGGATTGACCCTGCGGGTCACAGCTCCAGGCCGCCTTGCCGCGCTCCTGGGGGCAATGCTGACGCATATCCCCCGCCGCTAGGGCTTCCCCCTTGAGAGACAGACAAGAAGGGCACAAGGCCCTCCTTGGGGCCATCCAGCGCATGCTACCCCGAAGCCCGCGCGCTGGCGCGCGGGTTGGCCGGTAGGGGCCGGGGCGGTAGACCTGCTGCTCGCTGTGCGAGCGGCACCCCGCAAGCCCGGCCAAGGGTCTGCTCTGGCGTTCTCAGCACCAAGCCATCACCACTTTCGCGGAGGCGAAATTCACTCAATGCCGAATTGCAGGGCAGGAACTGGCCTGCGGCCAGATCCTGCAGCGGCCGTGGACAGCCCTGTTTATCAAGGCGCGAAGGGGGTGGGGTGGGGTGTTGGAGGGCTGAGCCTCGCGGCGGGCGGTGGTGCCAGTGCAAGCGCTGCTGGTTTACGCCGCCAGGGCGGCTACATGGGGCGTGCCCCATACCCCGGGGAGGATTCCGCCTGTTGGGATGGGCGTTGCAATCTATCACAAAACGTCAACCTAAAAAGGTTGTCAAATAAAATGGTTGGCGTATAATATCAATCATGGTGAGGCAAAGGGGATCACCAGTAACTGCAATCTCAACTACGGCCCTAGGGGCAAAGGAGCTGAATGCCATGGCAAGCTTGAACAAGGTCCAGCTGATCGGGAACATCGGCACTTCACCTGAGAGTCGGGTGATGCCAGACGGCACGGCGGTCGTGAATTTCCGTCTGGCGACTACCCAAGCCTGGAAAGACAAGAGCAGCGGGGAGCGAGTGGAAGCCACCGAGTGGCATACGGTCGTGTGTTATCGCCGCTTGGCCGAGTTCGTGAGGGACTTTGTGGGCAAGGGCCGTCAGGTCTACATCGAAGGGAGTTTGCGCACTCGCAAATGGACCGACAAGGCGGGTGTTGACCACTACACCACAGAGATCGTGGCCCAGGAAGTACAGCCTCTTGGAGCGCGCCCAGAAGGCCCAGGTGATCGCTCGCCTGCGCAGGGGCGGGAGGCGACGCCTGCCGGCATGGGCGAGGAAGTGGGCGATCTGCCTTATTGAACCGGGGCGGGAGTATTCGCGGAAGCGAAATTCTAGTCAGCCTTGACAGGTTTCACCCGCTGTTCCGCCCATTTCCTCTAGTCAAGCCTAGCCTGCGGGCAGGAGAAGAGCATGAAAATTCTGGCAGTTGCGAATCAAAAGGGTGGGGTTGGGAAAAGCACGTTGACCGTGCATTTGGCCTACGCGGCCAAAGAGGCTGGATTGCGTGTATTGCTTGTGGACATGGACAAACAGGGCAGTTTGTCGCTGAGCTTTCCTTCTACCGAGGGCGGGGAATCTGGGTTGCTCGCCTCCCGGCTGTACGACCTCGAGGCGCACCAGGAATCCCCAGAGCGGATCGACGATGACCTGGCCATCGTCCGGGCCGACAAAGGCCTCCTGTCCATCGACAAGGCCGAGAACGAGGTGATTCGGCGGCCGGGCGCCGCATTGCGCCGCTATGCGCGTGATTTTGACCTGTGCCTGATCGATACCCCTCCGTTGCTTGGCGTACGACTCATGGCTTCTCTCGCCGCGGCTGACTACGTGGTCACGCCTGTTTCTGTAGGCTTGTACGAGCTGGCAGGAGTGGCCGACCTTATCCAGACCATCCACGTGATCCGGACCCGGGGCTTCAACCCGCGCTTGAAGCACGTCGGTATCCTGCCAATGAAAACCAACAACCGGAGCGCCGAGGAACGCGAGGCCCTGGAGTCGCTGCGTGCTCAATATGGCGCGGCCATCCTGCCCGAAGTGCTGCCTGAGCGAGCACCCGTGCGAAAAGCCATTGCCCGGCGCCGTCCAGTTTGGGTGGGTACGCGAGGGGAGGGCCATTTGCAGGCCGCCAATGAGTGGCGAGCAGCATGTGATTCGATTTTGGGGAGGATCGCCAAGTGAAAGCTACAGCAGTCAAAAAACCCGCAGCCATGCCAAAGGGGCACGCAGTGAAGAAGCAAAACACCACCACCATGAAGCCAGCCGCAAAAGCCACTTCCAACGCATTCGCGGGTGCTGGGCTCGCAATGGGCGCCGGCATCGATGCGCTGTTTGCGCAAGACGATCTGCCCGAGTTTCCGGTCCATCTTGATGACGTTGAAATCATTGCCCAGGTTCGAGAGGAATTTGAAAGCGAAGACCAAGATTTGGCTGAACTGGGTGACAGCCTGGTCAAGTACCAGATCCAAGCCATCCTGTTGCGCGTGATGCCTGCAGGGCACCCAAAGCCTTACCAGCTGGTGGCGGGCGAACGCCGATTCCGTGCAGCCAAGCTCAAGGGCTTGCAGACCTTGCGGGCCAAGGCCAAGGAAATGACGGACGAGGAAGCCTCGGACCTGCAGTTTGCCGAGAACGTACACCGCAAGAACCTCACTCAAATTGAGGAAGCCAAGAAAATTCAGCACGACCTTGACGTGTTGGGCTCCGTGGATGCTGTGCTGACCAAACACAACAAGAGCAGGCCATGGCTGTCAAAGATGCTGTCGTTGCTGCATCTGCCCGAGCAGGCCAAGCGTCTTGTTACTGAGGCCATTAGCGCGGATGCTGAAGTGATCGCTACCGTGCGCCAGGTCGAGAAGGTGAGTCCGGCCAAGGCTAAAGACTTGGTGGACGAGCTCAAGAAAACCAGGGGCAAGCAGGACGCACGCATCACGGCCCAGGCCGTGCGTGATGAGGTGAAGCCCAAGAAGGAGGGCAAGGGTAAGCAGGGTGAGGCAGACAAGGGCACCACGGTCGCCCAGCCGAAGGGCACGCGCGCGATCGATCTTCTCGCTGCCGGCGGAACTCAGGTGGATGTTTCAGGGCTGCTGGTGGACGTTTACCAGCATCTGACGCGCGATAAGCAGCGCCCTGCGAAGGTGCTTGCCGACATGACTCCCAAGGAGGTCAGCGCGTGCTTGGCTGCGCTGCAGCCCGCCTATAACGCCGCTCGGAAGGCTGAAAATTCCGGAAAGCATGTTTTTGCGGGCTTGCGTGCTGGGCGGTATTCCACAGAAGGCGCCGGCGCACTGCTCTTGGCCGCGTGCATGTGCGGCTTCGATGCCACAGGTGGCGAGCTGCGCCTGGACGAGATTTTCGCCGTGATCAGCGCCTGATCGTGTTTTGCTGACCTGGCTCAAAAGATGAGCTGTTAACCCAAGAGAAGGATCCGCACTAAAGTGGGTTCCGATGGTCGGTACCGTCAGCAGCTAATATCCATGAACGATGACGTATGAAGCCGCTGTAACCATTGCTGAGTTTGAAGCGCTCCAGAGACTTGTAGCGTACAGCCTGAGCGCAGATCGAATCGAGGCTGCGCGTTTAGTGATGGTCGACGGTTTGTCCAATCAAGAGGCGGCCGATCGTTTCGGTGTGACTCGTCAAGCAATCTGGAAGACCGTTGAGCGCATGCGGGAGACATTGCATGCGTACAGGGAGGCAAAGGCCACTGAGGAGGCTGCGCTTTCCCGAGTTTTGCCGCGTGGTTGGAAGCGAGTAACCGTCAGCGCGCCCGGTGCGATCGTGGATCGGTTTGTGGCAGAAGCTGAAGTCGCCTACCAAGCGCGAATGCACCAGGTGGCAGAAGCTGAGGCTGCGCTGAGATTCCATGCGGAGCGACCAAAAAAAGCTAGCTGACAATTGTGCTGACTTGGCCAACGCACCAACCATCTGCCCATGACAGGGGTCTTTGGTACACGGGATGGCACATCCGCGGCTAGCAATGGTATGGCATACAGCGCAAGCGGGCAAAACAGACGTGCGCTGACAGCGTGGCAAGCGTTAGCCGGCTCTGGATCTCCGCGCGGAGATCACAGCGAAGCCTTCCAATGTTCCGCACCTTTGTCCGAAGCTTCGGTTGAAGCCATTCCGCAGACTCCGGTTTCCAGCTGAATGGTGGTATGGGTGATCTCGAACTGCTTGGCCAGCACCTGAGTGATGGAGTCCATCAACTCGGCAGGGTTGGTGGATTCGGGGATGTACACGACGTGAGCGCTAAGACTGGTCTTGGCACTGCTCACGGCCCAGACATGGAGTTCATGTATGGACATCACCCCTGGCACATCCAAGAGCGCCTGCTTCAATTGAGGGAGGTCGATGCCCTCCGGAACACCTTCCAGCAGAATATTGAGTGTCTCCTTCAGGAGGATCCAAGTTCGTGGCAGCACCCATAAGCCGATAGCAATTGCGATGACGGTGTCGACCCAATTCCAACCCGTGAATAGAATGACCAGCGCCCCTACGATCACCCCGATCGAACCGAGTAGGTCACTCCACACTTCTAGGTAGGCGCCTTTGACATTGAGGCTGGAATCCTTCCCGGAGGCCAGGAGGCGCATGCTCACAAGATTGACGATCGTGCCGAGGACAGCAATTACCAGCACCCCCGTGGTCTGAACTGCCGGTGGATTGCTCCATCTTTGCCATGCCTCAAAGAGGATATAGGCCGCAACGCCAAACAAAAGCAAGGCATTGAATGCGGCGGCCAGAATCTCAAATCGGTGGTAGCCGAAGGTGCGCCTATCGTCCACGGCTCGGCGTCCGACGCGTATGGCCGCCAGCGCAATGGCCAGCGCAGCTACATCGGTGAACATGTGTGCGGCATCTGACAGCAGCGCCAAGCTGTTCAGCATAACCCCGCCAATGACCTCGGCCAGCATGAAGCCACCGGTGAGCATCAACGCGTAGCGCAATGCCTTTTCGTTTCCCGCCGCTGGCAGCGCGTGCTGAGAACCTTTACCCATGGTTTGTCTCCTCAAATTGCATCTGACAAGGGTCATTTGCCTACGCAAGCGCGAGGTACGTCCATGCCCTTTCATTCAAGGCCGGCGACGGTGACGCAACTTTGGAATGCCTTGGCATCTCGTACGCTTTGCTGGTCGATCCCTCAGCCTCTTGACCAAGCGACGGCTGTACTTGGTTTTGACTCCTATGGGGGGTCGGGGTCTCCGTTTGAGCCACCAACCCCGCAACCGCCAAAACATAAACACAGAGGTCAGCAAGCCAAGCCAGATCCAGAACAGTTTGTCAAAGGGCCCACCATGAGCTACCTGCATTGACATGGGTCGCTCCTTTTACTCCCGATACAGACCTCCCCGAGGGAAGGTTCGATCCCGTCTGTAACTGGGCATTCGCTAGACGACAGACAACCGGAGGCGCAATCGCTGCGAGACAGTCCCCAAAAGCGATCGCTCCAGCAGACTTTGTGCTACTTAAGCGTGAACCGAACGGAGGCAACTGACTTTCCGCCCTTCGACACGGCAACGACGGCCTTAGTACCTGCGGGGACCTTGAAACTGCCAGAAGCTTCCAGCTTGCCCTCGCCAGGTTGAAGCTGAACTTCCTGCTTCTCGCTACCCGCAAGCAGCGTGACCTTTGCGGTCATTCCCGCTACGGCGACCGGTTTACCGTGGTCGCGCATATAGAGCTGCAGCTTATCGGCGCTGGCGACAAACTCGTACTCGACCTCCTTGGCTTCGGCTACAGCGCCACCATGCATCGGCTTGAGGTCGTGTCCGTGGTTGTCGGCAGCAAAGGCTGCTCCAGAGATAGATACCGTGACGGCGAGAATGAGTTGGGAGAGTTTCATGACAGTTCCTTCTGGGTTGGAGAAAAGGGAAATGACCCGCGATCAGCGGGACCGGTTACGACTACACAGGCTTCGGTGCTTCCGGGTGAGAGGGCTCAGCAGACACGTCCTCATCTTCTTCATCGGGCCGGTGTGCCAGGCGGTACAGGATCGGCAGTACAAGAAGCGTCAGCAGCGTGGACGAGAGAATTCCGCCGATCACAACGGTGGCCAGAGGACGCTGGACTTCAGCGCCGGTCCCTGTAGCGATGGCCATGGGAATGAAGCCCAGCGAAGCCACAAGGGCAGTCATCAACACGGGGCGCAACCGAGTCAACGCCCCCTCACGGATCGCTTCGTCCAGGCCAACACCGCCTTCCCTCAAGCTGCGGATATAGGAAATCATCACAAGCCCGTTGAGTACCGCCACCCCAGAGAGTGCGATGAAGCCAACGGCCGCGGAGATCGACATTGGAATGTCGCGAAGCCAAAGCGCCAAAATGCCCCCTGTCAAAGCGAATGGGATGCCCGTGAAGACCAGGAGACCGTCCTTTACGTTGCCGAACATAGCGAACAACAGCACGAAGACCAGCAGCAGGGACACCGGGACAACGATCTGCAGGCGCTTTGTGGCCGACTGTAGGTTCTCAAAGGTCCCGCCCCAGCTCGTCCAGTAGCCGGTAGGAATTTTGATCTGGGCTAGGCCTTGTTCGGCCTCTGCAACGAAGGAGCCCACATCGCGCCCGCGCACGTTGGTGCTCACGACGATGCGCCGCTTGCCATTTTCGCGGCTCACCTGGTTGGGGCCGGGAGCAAGATCGAACGTCGCGACCTCACCAAGTGGGATGAAGTTCGTCTTGGCTTCAGTCCCGCTGGCAGAGCGCGGCAGCGGCACAGGCAGCCGCTTCATGCCTTCAAGATCGTTGCGCAGGGCTTCAGGCAGACGAACCAGGATGTCGAAGCGGCGGTCACCCTCGAACATCGTGCCGGCCTCGCGACCACCGATAGCGGTGGCCACGGTGTCTTGAATATCGGCAACGTTCAGACCATAGCGGGCGGCCTTCTGGCGGTCGATGTTCACAGTGAGCATGGGAAGGCCAGTAGTCTGCTCGACCTTCACCTCAGAGGAGCCTTGGATTTTCTGCAGCATTGCGGAGACTTCTTCTGCAGACTTGTTCAGGACGTCCATGTCATCACCGAAGATCTTCACTGCCACGTCGCTACGCACCCCGGAAATAAGCTCATTGAAACGTAGCTGAATAGGCTGGGAGAACTCGTAGTTGTTGCCGGGGATCTTCCCGATGACTTCCTGGATCGCCGCAAGCAGTTCGTCGCGGGTCTTTCGAGGCTCAGGCCATTCATCCACTGGCTTGAGCATGATGTACCCGTCCGAAATGTTCGGCGGCATAGGGTCTGACGCGATCTCAGCTGTACCAGTTCTGGCAAAGATGCGTTCGATCTCGGGAAACTTGTCCTTCAACGTCCTTTCGATCTGCTGCTGCATCGCGACCGACTGAGAAAGGCTGGTGCCTGGGATACGCAACGCCTGGATCGCAAAGTCCCCTTCATTGAGATTGGGCACAAACTCGCTGCCCATGCGCGTGGCAATCAACCCGCACAGGATCACTGCAACCGCCGCAGCGGTCAGAACCACCGTCTTCGCGGTCATGACGCGGTCGAGCATCGGCCCATAGAGGCGCTTGGCATAGCCCAGCAGAAAGTTCTCCTTCTCGCTGACCCGATTGCCGATGAAAAGCGCCACTGCTGCTGGGATGAAGGTCACCGACAAGATCATTGCGCCCACCAAAGCGGCCACCACTGTGAAAGCCATAGGGTGGAACATTTTCCCTTCGACACCCGTCAGCGCGAAGATGGGCAGGTACACCACCATGATGATGAGCTGTCCGAACAGCAATGGACGGCGTGACTCCTGGGAAGCCAGGAACACCTCGTGGAAACGTTCCGCCCGTGTCAGCGGTCGGCCGTGATGCGCCTGCGCATGGGCGAGGCGCCGTACACAGTTCTCCACGATCACAACAGCGCCATCAATGATGATGCCGAAGTCCAGGGCTCCCAGGCTCATCAGGTTCGCACTGACCTTGTAGTGGACCATCCCACTGAACGTGAAGAGCATCGACAAAGGGATGACCATTGCGGTGATGATCGCGGCCCGGATGTTGCCCAGAAAAAGGAACAGGATCACGATCACGAGAACCGCACCTTCCAGCAGGTTCTTTTTGACCGTACTGATGGCTTTGTCGACAAGCACGGTACGGTCGTAGACTGTCACCGCGTGCACTCCATCTGGGAGGCTCTTGTTGACCTCCAACATCTTCTTGTCGACCGCCTGCGACACGGTCCGGCTGTTCTCGCCGATCAGCATGAACACCGTGCCGAGAACCACCTCACGCCCGTTGTCCGTTGCGGCACCGGTTCGCAGCTCGCGACCGATGCCCACTTCTGCCACATCGCGCACTCGCACAGGAACACCATTGGCGCTACTGAGGATCACGTTACCAATGTCTTCCAGGGATTTGACCTGGCCAGGTGCACGAATCAGGTACTGCTCGCCGCGCTTTTCGATATAGCCCGCGCCCACATTGCCGTTGTTGCGGTCCAGCGCGGTGACCACATCCTGCAGCGTCACGCCCAAAGACGCTAAGCGTTCCGGGATGGGTGCAATCTGGTATTCCTTGGCAAAACCACCAATGGAGTTGATCTCGGTCACGCCAGGAACATTTCGCAGCTGTGGCTTGATGATCCAGTCCTGGATCTCGCGCAGGTCCGTTGAGGTATAGGGACTGCCATCAGGTTTTTTTGCGCCGTCCTTGGTCTCGACAGTCCACAGATAGATTTCACCCAGTCCGGTCGAAATAGGCCCTAGGGCTGGAGTGATACCGGCGGGTAATCGGTCCCGCGCCTCCTGAATACGCTCATTGACCAATTGGCGCGCGAAGTAGATGTCGGTTCCGTCCTTGAAGATGACGGTCACTTGCGACAGGCCGTACCGCGAAAGCGACCTAGTCTGCTCCAGGTTCGGCAGGCCGGCCATAACTGTCTCAATGGGGTACGTTACCCTTTGCTCAGTTTCTAAAGGCGAGTAACCAGCGGCCTGGGTGTTGATCTGAACCTGGACGTTCGTGATGTCGGGAACTGCGTCGATGGGCAGCTTCTGGTAACTGAACACGCCCAGCGCCGCCATGCCCAGGGCCGCCAGCAGCACCAGCCATCGCTGCTCGATCGAGAATCGAATGAGTTTTTCAAACATGTAGAGGCTCCGCGATCAGTGCGTGTGTTCGGCAGATCCCTTGCCGAGTTCTGACTTCACGACGAAGCTGCCTGTCGAGGCGTAGGGCATACCGGCTTTGAGTCCGGAGAGGACCTCGATCCGCTTGCCATCGCTGCGGCCCAGCTTCACGGGTTGAGCAATAAAGCCGCCGTCAACCTTGAGGAAGACCACGGGCTTTTCCCCGACGTTCTGGACAGCGTCAGCCGAGATGGTCACAAGCGCTGCCGTTTCTTCGGACACCACCTCGACGTTAACGAACAGGCCGGGGCGCCACGCGCCCTTGGGGTTGTCAAGAACCACGCGGGCTTTCGCCGTGCGGGTTTGCTCGCCAATAAGCGCTCCTACAAATGCGACAGTGCCTGTAGCGGAGGCGTCAAAAGCGGTGGCCTTGATGGTGACCTTTTCGCCAATCCGCACCGACGGCAGGTCCTTTGCCGGTACGTTGATCTCAGCCCACACCTGGGACAAGTCGGAGATGGTGAAAACCGCTGCATCTTCCTTCACAGCTTCGCCCAAACTCAGGTGCTTTTCAATAACGACACCGTCAAAGGGCGCACGCAACTCGATACGATTCATGCCAGACACCGACGAGGTGGCCAAGCCCAGTGCACTCAGTTTTTGATTCGCGTTGGCCACTGCGACTTCGGCTTCGCTGAGTGCCTGCTTGGCTTGCAGATAGTCCTGCTCGGCAGACACCTTCTGCTCCCACAGTTTTTTCTCCCTTTCGTAGGTGGTCTTGGCCAACACGAGGCGCTTCTGCGCTGTCTGGAGTTCGCTGCGTTGTTCGGAAGCAGTCGGGCTTGCAATCGCAGCCAGGACCTGTCCCTTCTTGACTACTTGGCCCAAGTTGGCACTGACGCTCTCTACAACTCCTGCCAGGCGGGGGACGACGTGCGATGTGCGATCTTCGTTCAGCCGGATCTCACCAGGCAACAGCAGGGACGTTTTAATGTTGGCTGCCGACGCGGTGTCCACACTGACCGACGCCGCCTTGATCTGGGCATCAGTCAGTTCGATCTTTCCTTCTTCCTTGCTCATCACGAACATAAAAGGCTCGTTGGCAGTCTGCGCGATGATCTCAATATCGAACACATGTGGTTCGCTAACGATCTCGCGGCTGACCAAGCTGTCTTTTTCCGGAGCAAACGCCAGCTTCTGTTTTTCATCTGTCGGGCGGGTCACCGTGGCCGTGACCGTTGCCGCGTTCAAGGGGAGCGGCTTGCCTTTGTCAGACAGCCAGACGCGCAGCCGAGGCTCGCCACCGTCTTCCGAGAGCAGCGCTTCCAAGCTGAAGTCGCCTTCCTTGAACACAGTGCCGCCATGAGGGCCCTTGGCTTCGCTCTTTTCGTGGTGTTCGCCATCCGCGTGGCCCTTGTCGTGGTCATGGCCTTTTTCACTGCCCTTGCCGTGGTGCTCACCGTCGCCATGCCCCTTGGCCTCGGTATGGCCGCCGCCGTGCCCATGCCCGTCACCCTCAGCGGCTGTGGCTTTGGGTTTACCGCCGCTTTGCAAGATGAAGGCCCCCGCACCGACCCCTAGTGCGAGGACTACCGCGATGGCGATCAGGTGTTTTTTGCTGATGGTGGATTTGCTGGAGTTCATGGTCATGCTCAGTTGTGCGTTGAGATCAGGCCGGAAACCGTGCTGCCTCCGAGCAGGCGGTCGATATCAGCCGCTGCACGGTGTGCTTCGCCCAGGGCCTTGAGGTACTGGGATTTGGCGGTGAAGTAAGTGCGTTGTGCATCAAGCACCTCAAGGAAATTGAACTTGCCGTTCTCGAAGCCAATGGTGGCCGCGTCATAAGCTGACTTAGCGCCGGGGAGCACGTCCTGCTGCAGCGCCTGGACCTCTGCGTTGATTGTGGAAAGGCGCTCGCGCGCCTGCGCCACCTCGCTGTGCAGACGGACAGTGGCCCCTTGCAACTCGTCGCGAGCCTTGTCCTCCAGCTTCAACGCTTCAAGCAGGTTGCCTTGGTTGCGATCAAACACGGGCAGAGGCACAGATACACCGAACAAAAGGACGTTGCGCTGCGTCTCGTTGCTGCGCTGCATTCCGACGCTAACGGTGACATCGGGCACACGCTTGCTTTGTTCCAGTTCGCTCAAGGCCTTGCGCCGTTCCACCTCGATTCGCGCAAGGACAACGCCTGGCGAAGAAGAAATCAGCGGCTGGAGATCGGCAAGGCTCGGCACAGAGGGTAAGTTCTCAGCCTTGCCCTCCAGGACTGTGAAAGGGGCATCGATCCGCCCCAACAGCGCAAAGAGGCGAGACAGCGCATTGCGTTGCTCACTTGCGGCCTGGGCCAGTTCAACACGCACGCCGGCTTCTGCGACCCGGGCTTTGGACTCTTCAACGGGTGACACCTTGCCTGCCGCTACACGCTTGGCGACCGTATCTGTTGAAGACTTGGCCAGTGCCACACTATCTCCGGCGAGCACCAATCGCTCTTGCGCAGTCAGCACATCAAAGTAAGCGGCTGCGACATTGGCCCGCACGGTCGCCTTCAGTTCGGCGAGTTGGGCTTGCGCCTGTTCGCGCGCCTTTTCGGCCGCCTTGGTGCGTGCTGAGCGCTTCCCACCCAATTCCACCGGGAGACTGAGCTGCCAGCTTTGCGTGCGTGTCTTGGAGCGAGTATCTTCCAGCGAGTAAGCAAGTTCCGGATTTGGCCGCGAGCGCCCTTGAAGAACCTGCCCCTCAGTCGCTTCCAACTGGCGCGTTGCCGCTGCCACCTCTGGATTTCCCTGCAAAGCCAGTTCGATGGCCTTGGCCAGCGACAGAGGCTCGGCAGTGGCCACTGCTGAGGTCTGGAGTGTTCTGGCTTCAACAATACCTTGCGGCAAGCCCTGCGAATGGGCCGCGCCCGTGACGGCAAGCAATATGGCCGCAGCACCTGCAGCGAGGCTAAATTTTGTGCCGCCGCGCAATACGCAGGGCTTCTCTTGAAGGTAAATACCCTTGAACATCCGATTCTCCAGTGATTTCACAACACGAAGCAATCGGCGGGTTGGCAGCCATACAGTTGCCTGGCAACTCGTCAGTCACGGCAGTTGCAAAAGACCGCAACTGAATCCGCCTGAGAGCGGAAAAGACTTAACGAAAGAAGTGAAGCGCCCCCGCCGGTCAGGCGAGGAGGGACCACTGAGGGCGGTCAGGGGGAGTGGGAGTCACAGCCGCTAGGCGCTCGGCAGGCGTTGACTCCAAAAGGATGTCACGGACGATGCTTTGCTCGGTGCAGGACCAGCTGAGAGCACCAACGCCCGCGCCATGGCAAACGGAGCAATCGATGTCGAACTGGTCGCTGCCTTGACCGGCCTTGTCGAACCCGCCTTTGGCGTCATGATTGTGTTCGTGGTGCCCCAAGTGTTGCGCCTGGGCCGTCTCGTTTTCGTGCATGCAATACGCAGCTACCGCGGACCAGCTGAACTGGAACGGAAGCAATGCAAGCATAAAAACAGCTATCAAGCGGCGCATTTTTTGAGTCTAGCACGCGGTCGGGAAACTTCGTGTGACGCCCAGGAGGCGAATCAAATCCGGCCAATCCAGATTCAGCCGCCCGAACCGTATAGTTCTTGCAAGCGCTGTTTTTCTGCCGCAGACATGTTCAGATATTCCTGCTGCACCTGCTCACGCGTCTTGGAGGGAGCTGTCGCTTTTATCGGCACAGCGCCTCCGCGGGAGAGTATCGAGAGTGTCCCGTCCTTGCGGGCGAGTTCTACCGACCCAAGCACGTCGCCGCGTGAGACATTGCTCTGAACGTGGTCGGGGTGTGAGGTCGCGCCCACTTCACCACTGGCTGGGTGGTATAGCGAAGAAGCAGATGCCACGCTTGGAATAGCAATGGCAAGGGCGATCAGAGAGAGCGTGAGGGGTTTGCGAACGGTCATGATGTTGTCCCTTGGTTCAAGTGAGCCATCGGCGCTCCGCCGGGGCTATGCCTTTCGACATGAGATGGACTTTAGAAAGCAGCTCGCGACAAGGCGCCAACAGCCAGATGACAAATTCGTAATCTGTAAACAGGCTGCAATCTTCGAGAATCGCATGATGAAAATTCTCCTCATCGAAGACGAAGTCAAGCTGGCCGAGTATTTGCGCAAGGGCCTGGGAGAGGTGGGCTATGTGGTGGACGTCGCCCACAACGGGGTGGACGGGCTGCACATGGCTCTTGAAGGTGGGCACGATCTGCTGGTGCTCGACGCCATGATCCCCGGGATCGACGGATTCAGCCTCCTGACGGCCTTTCGCAAGACCAAGCAGACTCCGGTTTTGATGTTGACGGCCAGGGTCAGCGTTGAAGATCGAGTACTAGGCCTTCAGACAGGTGCTGACGACTATCTCGTCAAGCCCTTTGCGTTTTCCGAGCTGAGCGCCCGCATTCAGGTGCTGCTACGGCGCACCATCGGTACGCGCGATGTGGCGGAGCCCACCCAACTGCGCTTGGCAAACTTGGAAGTCGACCTCGTGCGGCGCAAGGCGTCCAGAGGGGGTCAGCGATTGGAGTTAACTGCAAAGGAATTTCTGCTGCTGACTTTGTTCCTGAGAAGAAAGGGCGAAGTGCTTTCCCGCACCGAGATCGCTGAGCAAGTGTGGGACATGAACTTTGACAGCGATACCAACGTGGTGGAGGTCGCGATCCGGCGCTTGCGTACCAAGATCGATGTGCCCTTTGACAGTCCGTTGCTTCACACCATCCGCGGTATGGGATACATCATGGAGGAGCGCAACGGATGAAGGCGTTGAAACATCGCTCGCTACGCCAGCGGTTGTCATGGTGGCTGGCACTGCAGAGCTTTGCCGGGCTCGGACTCGTCTGTCTTGCCGTGTATCTGGTGACTGAACTCAACTTTCGCGATCGGCAAGAGGAAACGCTAGCGCAAAAGGAAAACGTCATTCGGCACCTGTTGCGCGATGGCAAGGAGCACGGAGACACGGAAAACCTTGCGCACAAACTCGATGATTTCCTGGTGGGGCACGGAGATCTGTCGCTGCAAGTAGCGCAGGCCGATGGATTGGTTCTCTATGCCCATACCCGCAACCGGAATGCGAAGACCATGTGGCGGCAACGGCAGTTCGAGGTAGCTCTGACTGCTGGCCAGACTCCCTCGAAAGGTTTGCGCGTCCAGCTTTTGTTGGACATACAAACCGACAATCAGCTGCTGCACCGGCTTGCACTCACCTTGCTGGTGGCAGCCATCGGTGGAACTCTCGTGGTTTCTCTCGGTGGCTTTTCTCTGGTCAACCTGGGCCTCGCGCCCGTTCGAAGATTGGCCAGCCAGGCGCGCGCAGTCTCGGCCGACAAACTTTATCAACGGCTCGATGCCGCAGAGCAACCCCTTGAGCTCGTCCCCCTGATTGACCAATTCAACGCGCTCCTGGCCCGCATTCAGAAGGCCTACTCACAGATGGAGGGCTTCAATGCGGACGTAGCGCACGAGTTGTGCACACCGTTGGCCACCCTCATTGCCAACAATGAACTGGCGCTGCTTCGACCTGAGCAGGCGGATATTCGTGAGGTCCTAGCGTCCAATCTGGAGGAGTTGCATCGCCTGACCGGTATCGTCAATGACATGCTGTTCCTGTCACAGGCGGATCGAGGGGTGGGAGCGCGCCGCGCACCCGTGGCGAGCCTCGCTTCGGTGGCTGCTGAAGTAGTGGATTACCACGAAGCGGCACTTTCCGAGGCCGGTCTTACCGCGAAAGTGATTGGCGATGGTCATGGCGCATTCGACGTGCC
>NZ_CAXUSE020000002.1:0-201952 GCF_964253765.1 Acidovorax sp. LjRoot129 | reverse complement strand
CTGACCAAATCCTGCCTTCGCGGCCAAATGCATCGATAACTGGCACCAATGGATGAAACCGACCACGGTTTGACGCCACGAATCGCAGATTTGAAAGTGAACAGGAAAGTCAATGAAATCAACGATCTACCAACACCACCTCCGCGCCAGTGCTAGCTTTTCGTACCGTCACTTATTGCACTGAAAACGAGGAGACCCCAACGTGGACATCCAGATGCGCACCAATGTGCCGCACATCTTCGCCATCGGCGACATCGTGGGCCAGCCCATGCTGGCGCACAAGGCGGTGCACGAGGCGCATGTGGCGGCGGAAGTGATCGCCGGCGAATTGCAGGGCAACAAGGAACTGGCCAGCGCCGCCTTCAACGCCCGCGTGATCCCCAGCGTGGCCTACACCGACCCCGAAGTGGCCTGGGTGGGCCTGACCGAAGACCAGGCCAAGCAGCAGGGCATCAAGGTCAAGAAGGGCCTGTTCCCCTGGGCGGCCTCGGGCCGCGCCATTGCCAACGGCCGCGACGAAGGCGTCACCAAGCTGCTGTTCGACGACAGCCCCGAAGCAGGATCAGGAGACGGCCATGCTGGCCGGGGCCACGGCAAGATCCTGGGCGGCGGCATGGTCGGCACGCATGCGGGCGACATGATCGGCGAGATCGCCCTGGCCATCGAGATGGGTGCGGACGCTGTCGACATCGGCAAGACCATCCACCCGCATCCGACGCTGGGCGAGAGCATCGGCATGGCGGCGGAAGTGGCGCATGGCAGCTGCACGGATGTGCCGCCTGCGCGCAAGTAAGTCCGCAGCCAAGCTACCCTGACAAGGCCCGAACTGGCGACGGTTCGGGCCTTGTGCTTTGCGTACCCAAACAATCGCCGCAGAATACTGTGCATTTGTACAGTATTCATGTCAGCCACTTCCAAGCCCAAGCTCTACAACCCACGCCACCCCGAACGCACGCTGCTCTACCAAATGGTAGCCGAGCACTACGAGACCTGGCTAGAGTTGGCCAGCGCGGGTCAGTTCGACGGCCAGGGCGACCACCACACCCCCAAGCCCTTCGTGCGCAAAGCGTTTGCCAAGTATCTTGAGTGCGGCATCTTTGCCCATGGCTTTGCCCGCGCTCGCTGCGGCGACTGTGGGCACGACTACTTTGTAGCCTTCTCCTGCAAAGGCCGGGGAGTCTGCCCCTCGTGCACCACGCGGCGGATGGTGGAGACGGCGGCACACCTGAGCGACCACGTTTTCCCCCGCCTGCCGGTGCGCCAGTGGGTGCTCTCCGTGCCCAAGAGGTTGCGGTACTTCATGCAACGCGACGGAGCGGTGCTGAGCATGGTGCTGCGCATCTTTCTGCGGGTGATCGCACAAACTCTGCAGACCCACAGCCCCGGTGCGGCCCATATGGACAAGGCAGGCCTGCACATCGGTGCCATCGCCTTCATTCACCGATTCGGCTCCAGCCTCAATGAACACGTCCACTTCCACGTTTGTGTGGTGGACGGGGTGTTTGAGGAAGTGGAGGGCGAGGGCGATGCTGATGCGACCCCTCGAATCTCATCGCCGGGTGTCATCTTTCACGCGGCCACCGGCATCGATGCGGCTACCGTGGCCCCAGTGCAGACCACACTGCAAAAACGCATCCTGCGCGCCTTCGTTGCTCGGGGCCTGCTGGAGAACTGTGACGCCAAAGACATGCTGGGCTACAAACACAGCGGCTTCTCGGTGGACGCCGGTGTCTGCATCGAAGCCCACGACCGCGCTGCGCTGGAGCGGCTGCTGCGCTATTGCGCGCGTCCACCGTTTTCCATGGAGCGCCTACGCAAAGAGGGAAGCAAACTGGTGTACCGCTGTGCCAAACAGCGCAGCGAGCCCACCAGTGACAAGCGTGGTGCCAAGGCAGATGAGCTGCACCTCACACCGCTGGAACTGATCGACCGCATCGCCGCGCTGGTGCCACCGCCACGCACCCACCGGCACCGCTACTTTGGTGTGCTGGCACCAAACTCGCCGCTGAGAGCGGCGGTAACGGCGCTGGCTCAGCCTGCTGCGTCGCAACCAGCCACGGTGGAGACTGCACAACCTGGCGCGGGCGTACCTGGGGTGGCGGCGCCGGGCAACGCGGCCACACCCACACCCGAACCTGAAGCACGCCCGAAGCGAGCGGCGCATTACTTGTGGGCGGTGCTGATTGCCCGCATCTACGAGGCATTTCCGCTGCTGTGCCCCATGTGCGGTGGGCAGATGCGCATCATTGCCTTCATCACCCACAGCGCCGAAATCCGCCACATCCTGAACCACATCGGGGTGGAGTCTGCCCCCCCGCACATCACCCCGGCACGCGGGCCACCGCTGTGGGAGGGCTGCGACGCGCCGGTGGATGATGGTGCGCAAGGCGAGCCGGATTGGGATCTGGCAGCTCAACCCGACGAGGTAGACCAGCGCGTCAATTGGTGACCCAGTGAAGCGGCGGTATCCATCGCTGCGGGGAAGCAGCTGCGCGCGCGCCAGGCCCAAATGCATACTGCCTCCCAAGCTCTTGCCATTGAGCGGCAAGCGAGCGCTCAACCTTCCTTGGCCGAACGTGTTTCGAGGCCCAAAACTCGTGCCATACTTGGCCTCATGCGGTTGAATTTCCTATCCGTTCGCTGGCTTTGGCTGCTGCTGAAGCCGCCATTGACGACCAGGAATTTTTGCAGAAAACCTATGAAGTGAACTTGAAGGGTTTGGCGCAAATACAAAATGGCTTGAAGTTGCTGGGCCTGGAGTACGTGCCCTCATATGGCAATTTTGTGTTGTTCAGGGCGGGCAGTACGCCAGACGCCGGCATGAAAGTATTTGACGCCCTGCAACGCATGGGTGTCATTGTGCGCCCGGTCAATGGCTACGGCCTGCCGGAGTGGCTGCGTGTCTCCATCGGCTTGCCCCATGAAAACGAAGCATTCTTGACGGCATTGCCCAAGGCGCTGACCGCCATGAAGGCGTCGTAATGGCCAAAGGTATTGTCTTCAATCGCATGCTTGCCATTGGTGTGGGCTTGATTGGTGGATCCATCTGCCTTGCTGCCAGGAAAAAGGGTTTGGTGGGGCATGTGCTGGGTTATTCACGTAAACTGGAAACAGCCCATGAAGCACTTAAACTGGGTATTGTGGATGAATGCATTGCTGGCCCAGGCGACTCAAACGTACGCAATGTGGATGCGGTGGTGTTGTCCATACCCGTTCGTCAGTACAAGCAGGTGCTGACCCAATTTCTGCCATCCTTGCCACCGAATTGCCTGATTTTCGACGCAGGCAGTACCAAGTCGGATGTGGCTGTGATGCTGGACGAGCTTGAAAAACAGTTTCCAGGACTGAAGTCCAGATTTGTATTGGCCCACCCGATTGCGGGCGGTGAGTCGCATGGCCCTGCTGCTGCAGTGGCCAATCTGTTTGAGGGCAAAAATTGCGTGCTGTGTCCGCTGGAACAAACCAGTGCCAGCGGCCAGAAAAAAGTTGAAAATCTGTGGCTGGGCATTGGTGCCAAACTCAGCACCATGAATGCAATGGACCATGATGAAATGTTTGGTGCAGTCAGTCATTTGCCACATTTACTGGCCTTTGCCTATGTGTCCAGCGTGTTGAGCCATCCCAAAGGTGCCGAGTTCATGAAAGAGGGCGGGGCCGGTTATCGAGACTTCACCCGCATTGCAGCCAGTTCACCTGAAATGTGGGCTGATATTTTTCAAAACAACAGCGCGGCCCTCCTCACCATGCTGGGCAAATTCGAGGCCAATATTGCAAGCCTGCGCACGGCCATTGAGAGCGGTGACCGCACCACACTGGAACGAATTCTGGGGCAAGCTGCGGACTACCGTAGCGCCTGGAAACACCATTGATCGCCAAAACTAAGCGGATACATTGTCATGTCAGATTTGAATTTGATCGAATTTCACGCCAGCAGCACCCAACACATGTCGGGTTCGGCGCGTGTGCCAGGCGACAAGTCAATTTCCCACCGGGCTATCATGATGGGCTCGATTGCGGAAGGCACCACCGAGGTGGACGGCTTTCTGGAGGGCGAAGACGCACTGGCCACCATGAATGCATTCCGCGCCCTGGGTGTGAGTATTGAAGGGCCAGATCGCGGCAAGGTGAAAGTGCATGGTGTTGGCATGCATGGCTTGAAAGCCCCGCGCGAGGTGCTGGATTGCGGCAACTCGGGCACGTCCATGCGCCTGATGTCGGGTTTGCTGGCCGGGCAGGATTTTGATTGCATGCTGACTGGCGACGCCAGCCTAGGCAAGCGTCCCATGAAGCGTGTGATCGACCCCCTGGTGCTGATGGGTGCCCGAATTGAAGCGCAGGAAGGCGGTCGCCCGCCCCTGCATGTTCATGGCCGCACCACCTTGCAGGCAATTGATTATGTGCTGCCCATGGCATCGGCCCAAGTGAAGTCTTGCGTATTGCTGGCCGGCCTGTATGCCGAAGGTACCACCACCGTCACCGAGCCGGCTGTTACCCGCGATCACACTGAGCGCATGTTGCGTGGCTTCGGCGTTGAGGTGATCACCGAAGGCCCCAGGGCCAGCGTGAAAGGCGGGCAAATTTTAAAGGCCACAAAAATCGATGTGCCTTCCGATATTTCATCGGCTGCATTTTTCATGGTTGCGGCCTCGATTGCACCCCAAGCCGACATCACCTTGAAACATGTGGGCATGAATCCCACCCGCACCGGTGTGATCGACATTTTGAAATTGATGGGCGCCAACATTGAACTGAGCAACCACGCCGAGGTGGGTGGCGAACCCGTGGCCGATGTGCGAATCCGAAGCGCTGCTTTGAAAGGTATTGAGATTCCGGAGCACTTGGTGCCTTTGGCGATTGATGAATTCCCGGTTTTGTTTGTGGCGGCTGCCAATGCAACAGGGCGCACAGTGCTGACAGGCGCCGAAGAATTGCGTGTAAAGGAATCAGACCGGATCGCCGTGATGGCGCACGGGCTTCAAAAGTGCGGCATTGATGCAGAGCCTACTGAAGACGGCATGATTATTCAAGGAGCGGGCCACCTGGAAGGTGTGCGTTACAAGGCCACCAGCATTGAATCGCAGGGCGACCACCGCATAGCAATGTCATTCAGCGTGGCGGCCATCCGCGCTGAAGGCACCATGGTGATTCATGGCGCACAAACCGTAGACACCTCGTTTCCGGGGTTTGTGGATTTGGCCAATTCCCTGGGCATGCGGGTGCAGTCAGTCCGCAAAGGTTAATGCAATGAACCGCTCAACTTGTCCTGTGATCGCCATTGATGGACCCACCGCGTCGGGTAAAGGCACTGTGGCAGCGTTGGTGGCTGCCGAACTGGGTTTTCATTACCTGGACAGTGGCGCCATTTACCGCGTGTTGGCAGTGGCTGCAGCCCGGCAGGGCTTGAATCCTGAAAATCAGGTCAATTTGCAGCAAATCATCGCCATGGCTGCGAACTTGCCCGTGCAGTTCCAGGGCGACAAAGTACTGCTCAACGGCCACGATGTATCCGAAGCCTGACCAAATCCTGCCTTCGCGGCCAAATGCATCGATAACTGGCACCAATGGATGAAACCGACCACGGTTTGACGCCACGAATCGCAGATTTGAAAGTGAACAGGAAAGTCAATGAAATCAACGATCTACCAACACCACCTCCGCGCCAGTGCTAGCTTTTCGTACCGTCACTTATTGCACTGAAAACGAGGAGACCCCTAATACCCCAGCATGCCGCGGGATGGTCGAGCTTGATGAACTCGATAAATCCAGGAAGGACGCACTTGAGAGAGAGCACCGTACGCGCCGATGGCTCGACTCATTGACACAGGGACATCTGCTGAAAGTCTATCTTCAGGCCTTGGTCCAGAATTGGCAGTGGGGCCGAGCGGGGGTCATATCCGGTCACTTCGTTGAGTTGCATGACATCCACCAGCGACTCGTGGACGTCGGGTTTCCCTATGCCGACGAGAGCGCCCTTGTTGACAACAGTGAGGACCGCATCAAAGTCGATCTTCTGGCGGTTGATACACACGGCTATACCTACTCCGGCATGAGCGTGGCCAAGCTGCTGAAGTTCGATTTGTGTCCGCAGCTGGCAGGCCTGCCCGACCGCAAAATCTGGACGCCACGCTCGATTCAGGTGCCTGAGGCCCTGGAGAAAGTGGCAATTCCCACGATCACCGAAAAAGCCATCCGTGACGGTTGGGATCAAGCGATGCGACTCATTGCCTCAATCAAGTCAGGACGGGTCAGCGTTGCCTGGGCATTGGCTCGCCACGGCAGCGCCGCCGCTGGAGACGACGTGCGCCGCTGTCTCGACCAGTATGGCCGCTTGCTGCGCTCCGTGTTTTTGTGCGACTACTTCACCAATGAGGTGTTCAGGCGAGAGATCCGCACCCTGCTCAATCGTGGCGAATCGGTTCACTTGTTGCAACGCGCCATCTACTACGGGCGCGTCACTGCGGAACGCGGCCGGCGCCGCGATGAACTTAAGTCCATCTCGGGCGCTCACGCGCTGCTCACAAACATGGTGATTGGCTGGAACACGATGAAGTTGCAAGAAACCGTAGACCGACTCAAGGCTGGTGGACAACGCATTGAAGACAACGTTGTTCGGTGCATCGGTCCAGTGCACTTCGGGCATATCAATTTTCGGGGCCTGATGAGCTTTAGCGTTGACCGGTATGCCAGCGTGCTCCTGCGGGGCCAAAACCCGCCAAAACGGTCCCGCGCCAATTGATGTCAAAAACGCATCGCATTTCCGTTTTTAATTTTTTCTTTGCAAAATCGGAAAGCTGCTCTATATGAATCAACAACTTAGCGGTGATAGCCATTTCGTGTTTTCATTTATTTCTTGCAAAACCGGAAAGTAGAGTTAGCGCCGGACATTCGGAAGCCGTGCCGAAACGATCACTTTTCCGCGTTGTGCCACACCATCGAGAAGTGATCCAACCTGGCTCTGAATCAATCCAAAAGCGGGTCGGGTCCTGCCGTGACCTTGATCCTTGCCTTGGTTTCTAGATCGAGATGTATTTCACGAAAGACATTGAAGTCGAGACGTCAAGTGCGCACCGGACGTTGGCGTGAGCCCTGTGAGCCCATTGACCAAAAACAACGACTTGCAAAAAGGCCTGTAAAGCCATGACCGATCATCCACAGCCACCCAGCTGCGATGCGGCACGTCGTTGGCCCAAAGCCAGGCATGACACTCCGCCTGCCGCTCGTATCCAACCAGCGTATCTGGGATGGTCGTTAGATCGCTATATCTAGAGGTGACGCCTTCGATCATGGCGGCTACGTCCGGGGAAAACCTTTGCACAAGAGCCTCAAATGGTTGTTCCAGCCGCCAGGTGCTTGTGATCACCACCTTGCACTCAGGCACCTGCCGTGCCGCATCTTCCAAGAAGGGTAGGCAACAGAAGTGCTTCGACTCATGGCAATGCTCTGGGTGCAAGACGCCATCAAAATCTAGAAACAGGATGGGCACAGCGCTAGTTCAGAATCAGATTTCCAACAGGGAAGAGATTTCTACGAAGTGAGAGAGCCAATGAGACTAGTTGGTCGTGGTCTTTTTAGTCTCATTGGGCGGAAATCGGGGGAATGTCTTCCCGAAAGCGTGTCCCACCCCAAGCCGACTTTGGTCGAGCGTTGCAGCAGTTGCGCGCGGCACGTGGCTTGGTCCAGGAAGACATGTTGGTGGCCACGAGCCGACGACATATCAGTCGCATTGAGCAAGGACATCAAGTACCCAGTGTCCGAACCATTGAGGTGTTGGCCGAGCAGATGCAGATTCATCCATTGACCCTGGTCGCTGCCGCATACTGCCCGGGTCTAGACGCCGCCTCCGTCAATGAGATCCTCCAGACAGTCATTGCGGATTTCAAGGGCTTGGTGTCAGACTAGGCGTGGCATTCCGAATCGGCGTGCTCCTGGGCGTGCTGTACCAGCATTTGTAGGCCTTGTATCAGGCCGGTGCCAATCGGAATGGCATCTTGGCGTTGCAGCATCCGATTGACGATCTCCCGATCCACGGCAGTGCTGAGCAAGCACAGTGCTTCTTGCAAAGTTTCCAGCCCCATTTCCAAGCTGTCTCCTGACCGTTTGGCACCCGCCTTGGTCAGAAGCAATAGGGTGAGCGGTAAGGCAGCGCGAGCGGGATCATGATCTCCACTCCAACCCACGCCAGACAGAAGGTCTCGGAACTGGTTTGACACCACCAAAAGGTGGTTGTCATCCAGCGCATCCGCGCAAGGCCGTCTCTCTGGATTCAGCGATTGAGTGCAAGCGCTCCAGCGCGCTCGCGATGTTGCCCGTCTCAATCTCGCCCTTGGAGATCTCCAACACCAGCAGCGCGTCACCCTGGAAGGCGGCGAGGCCAGCAGCGTCCGTCCTCACTACCGTGGGCTTCAGGCGTTTAAGCATTGAGTTCATCTCCATTCGCAGCCGGTGTGTTGCGCTTCACGTAGGTGGCGCCCGTGCTGAAGAGATCCTTCACTTTGATCTTCACCCCAGAGCGGACGAACTGATACCCCAGGTACTCCATCACTTGCCTGGCCATTGCTCCGGTTACCTGTTTCCAGCGGTCCTGGCGGATGACTTCGCCGAACGCTGCAAGCAGCTGAGGCTGGAGGCCCTCGACGGCAGGCCTACCGAGATAGGTCGCTGTTTCCAGGCGAATAAGAGATTCGGGTGCTGTCATCAATGCCCAGAGGTCTGCGCCCATGGGGGTGTTGGCCAGATCTGAAAAGGAGCCGCTTTTGAAGTTGAGCATGGTGCAGACCAAATTTGTACATGCTCAATCATACATATCAGCCCTGGCATGTACAAAACGGATTTTCCGAAAGATCGATGGCGGACGACAAGCCTATGGACACCGAAGAAATTTAGGTTCACACTGCGCCATCGGGCCGAGGGACACGGCCCGTTTACATTTAACGTTCACTATTTCATAATGATAGTTATGGTGGATTAAATGAGCATCAAAAAATAGAGGCCTCGAAATTCGCCTCTTTTCTCAACGCTTAGTTGTACCGGTTGCCCAGCTGGCAGTGAATTTTGACAATGCATTTTCAATGACCATGGCTCACTCTACGCCCCAATTTCCACAAGCGCAATCCCCCGCCGAAAACGGCCCCATCGCCGAAGCAGGAAAGCTCGCGGCCGTGGATGCTGACGGTGGCCAGCCGCTGGAACCCCCGCAGAGCGCCAAGCCAGCGCCGCGCCGGCGCGGGCGCCCACCAGGTGCGCGTACCAAGATTGCCCATCACAACGCGACGGCCGACGAGTTCGCCATGCTGCGCGCGGTCGCCCAAGGGGTGGATCTCACCGTGGCATCGCGCCAGTATCTGCTGTGGCCAGGTCGCGCGCCCGAGCGCCCAGCCCTGATCAAAAAGTACCAGGAGCTTCTTGACCGCATCGAGGCGGCTGCGCACGGGATCGCTCAGTCGCAGGAGGCCCGCGCTATGGTGAGGGTTCTCAGGGACCACCAGACCATCGTGGTCGATGAGCCGCGCGTTATGGCTGGTGAGCCCGGTGCCCTAAAACCGACCGCGGTGACGCTTGGCGATGCGATGACGACCATGCCGGCGCCGGTGGCGGCACTGGCGCCAAAGCCGCCAACGCTGGAAGAGTTTGCGGCTCAGTTCGACGAGGACATGTTTTCTGAGGCTGAGCTGATCGAGCAGTACGAGGCGCTGCTGCTTGAAACTGCTGCCGCCCTGCCCGACCCTGCAGCCGCCACGGCGCCAAAGCAGGCAGAAATTGCGCTTCCGACCGAGGCGTCGACCACCGTTCTCCCTGTTGAGCCCGCGCACGTGCTAACCGAGGCACGAAGCGCGGCCGAGCGCATGGCGAATGTGCTCCAGGCGATCAACTGGCTCGATGAGCATTTGGGCACCAAGCCCGAACGCGCGCATCGTGTGGAGCAGTGGGTGATCATGTCGGGCGCTCAGATGGAGGCGCTGGGCAAAGCCGGCGTCATCACTGTGGGCAACCTGGTGGACTGGATCTCGTTGAAGGGAGAAAGCTGGTTTGACGACATCCCCGGCTACGGAGCAAAACGAGCGAACAATCTATTGGCCTGGATTCAGCGTTGGAACCTTGCTCCCTCAGCGGGACTTTCCCGGCTCCCTGGTCTCTCCCAGGCCCGAGAGCTGCAGGTCGAAGTCACCAGCGTTCTTTTGCCCTTGGACAAGATGATTTGGCCCGCAGAGCTGGACGGCAAGTATGGAGCGTTTCGCACGCGCGTGGCCAACACGATGAATGCGAACAATGACCGCGAGGCTGTGTCGGCCTGGTTTAAATCCATCAAGGAGAAGTCACCTCACACGCAAGAAGCCTATCGGCGCGCCATCGAGCGTTTGATTCTCTGGGCCGTACATGTGCGCCGGCAAACCTTGTCCTCGCTGGCTCAGGAGGACTTCTTCGATTTCAAGCAGTTTCTGGTAGACCCGCCCGAGGATTGGGTGCAGCAGTCCAAGGGACCAGCCCAAAAGGAAACCTCCAAGTGGAGGCCGTTGCGTGGTCCATTGAACTCGCAGAGCCTGAACGTCACATTTGCCGCCATCCGCTCTATGTTCACGCATTGGGTCGAGTCGAAATACATCACCGCCAACGCGAGCCTGGCCGTGCACGGCCAAAAGCGCGACGAGGAGACTATGGATGTGTTCCGTTCGTTCACCGAGGCTGACCTGCAGGTGGTCGGTGCGACGTTCGCAGAACTTCCGGAGGGCCCCGCGAAACGGCGGCTTCGCGCGTTGTTCCGTCTTATCGAAAACGCGGGCTTGCGGCGGGCGGAGGTGGCACAGGCGCGATGGTCGCACGTGCAAACTGACCGCGAACTCGATCACGGGTCCGAGTCCCGCGTGCTGGAGGTCTTGGGCAAGGGAAAACGCAAACGCAGGGTTCCCTTGAACGCTGCCACGATGGAAGCGCTTCGCGAGCATCGTGCGGATCGAGAAGAGCTGATGGCGCAAGGCAAGCTCAGCCTGTTCAAACAAGTTAAGCCCGCGGACCAGCCGCTGATAGGTGTGCTCGACGACCGGTGGATCTCGGCCAAGGACAAGAAGCTGGCCATCAAACGCGCAGATCAAGCTGTGCGAAGGAACGCGGCGCTGCCGACCATCGAGATCGAGCGCGTGGCGCAGGCCGGCAAGCTGAAATACACAGTCAATGAGCACGGCGCCTTGTCCAGTCACATGCTCTATCACGTGCTCAAGGGATTTTTTGCGATGTGTTCTGTCGCTGCCGGTGAAAGATCAGGCGAAGCGGACGGCCCTTTCATGCGCGCATCGACCCATTGGCTCCGACACACCTACGCCCACAAGGCGCTGGTAGCGACCGGGGGAGATCTGAGCATTGTCAAAGAGCTGATGGGACACAAGAACATCAACACCACGGCCATCTATGTGAAGGCGAACCTGGGGGACCGCATCAAGGCGGTGGACAAACTCAAGACCAGCGTGTGACGGAACAGCGAGTTTCGGCACTGTCGCGTGGACTGCCCGCATTGCTCATAAAGCGGGCAAGGTACTTGAGCTCAACAGTGGCGCGATTCTTCGCCCCAAAAGGGCATGTTATCCACAGAAACCTGGGATATCTCTGCGAAGAAGATCGGTATATCCAATGGGGCGCGCGAGCCCCAACGATACAGACCGCGATGGCTGTCGGTCGATCATTGAAGTTCGTCAGCGAAAAGGGAGGGCTGCTTCACATAGACCCCGCGCAACGAAGGCTTGGGGAGGTCCACCGACGGAACGTCATCGCGCTGGTTGCGGATCTGCGACCTAACATCGTCTGGTAGGTAGTCGATGAGGTGGTACAGGCCTTTGGAGTTTTTGAGCCCCGCACGCTTCACAACTTCCTCGACTGGTACGCGGTCGTGAAGCCAGAACACGAGGCGCGTATTCCGGATGATCTGGGGACCAAGACGCGCGGGTGGTGGTTGGCCAGCGGCCTCAGCAGCAGAAATCAGGTGCTTGCGAACGAGCACCAGCAAGTTTTCGTCTGTCATCGCCCCGCCCCGTCGCGAACTGAAGACCACGTCGCTCTTCGAGTGTCCCGCGTCAAGTGCGCGAACTTCTATCCACTCTTGCAGTGCCGTGCGGAGGTTGTCGCTCAGCGGAAGTCGGCGTTGCCACTTCACATCCTCGCCATCGACCTCAAGATAGCCCCCCGAACCTGTCCATGGGTCTCTCAGAACAACACGATCCAGAGTGAGGCCACGAACCTCAGAGGGCGTGAGCCCGAGCTCAAACAGGGTGAGTAAAAGTGCGCGGTTTCGCCAAGGAAGGGGCCCATCTTCCTCATCCGTGACTGCCAAGGCCTTTTGGGCTTGACTCCACACATGCGAGGTCATGACTGCCCCGATGGGTTTCTCGGGAAGGGGTTTATCTACCATTTCCGCCGCAGGGTTGGTGCTCACCCAGCCCTTGTCGACGGCGAATGAATAAATACGCTCCAACAGCCTCCAGTAGCGCCGCTTTGTTATCTCGCTGACCCCTGCATCTTTCTTGCGCTCTTTAACGGCATTATTCAAAAAGCTTTCGATATCCACCGGGGAGACGCTTTGCCAATGAATGGGGGGTCGAGGAACCTTCAAGCCCTCGCCACCGAGGAATTTTTTCCATGTGTTCCAAAAATGGCCGTAGAACTCCCCGTTATCGATGGGCGCACGGTCTGTAGCCGAGCTGTGAGCTAGCCACGCATCGAATAACTCATCTGCAGTGATGCTATCCATATTTCAATGCTGATCTTTAAGAGGCAATTGTAATTTGTTTGTTCCGAATTGCCAATTCAACAATTGACAAATACTGCTTTGGGCGAGGAGCGTCGTCCTATTTCCCGGCCTCTTGGAACTGAGACTCAAGCCATTGTCGAATGGCTCCTCAGGCAGATGGCTGGTATACAAAAAAGATGCCGTTTGCCGTTTGCTAAAGCGGAAATATCACGAAAATTCAAAGTACAAGCTCTATTCTGATGACATTCTTCATCTGCGCTATGGCCTCGGCATGTAATCCAAATGACTGCGAATGTAGCGTTCGCGCAGGAAGGATAAGTGAAGACGGAAAATAAAAAAGCCCCGAGCACACCATAAATGGTGGGATCGGGGCTTATGCCGTAGGGCAATGATGCTCAGAAAAACGGAGCAGACTAAAACAAGGCCGATTGGCTCTCATCCAGAAGGGAACAGCGAGCCTTCAGCTCCTTCACGGAGCCCTGGCCAGGTCGAAGGCTCGAAGACAACGCCTCAAAGGTGTCTTTGCGCAAGCCCTTGCTTGCAGCCCGCTCTATTGCGTGCTTGATGCTGAGTGCATCTGTTTCCATCCCAACCACTGACGAGCCCCGTTTGCCTTTCAGCACGATGCTCTCTGGTGAGTTGGATTCGTGGACACAGACGTTTGTGCAACGCTTGTGATCGTTGAAAACCAAGGTTCCGAGCTGCATGCCTTTTTGAAGGTGGCACAGATCTGCAGCTGCTCGCTTTACGCTCTCATAACGCTGCATGGCGCCAAAGCACTTTCCTGCGAAATACACGTCGTAAGCGAAATCACCTCCATCGACATTTGTTGTGCAGCGTGCAAGAAGCTCAGCACTGACGCCCAGCTTGGTACTCGCAAACGCAACAATATCCGAGGTGTAGAAAAGCCCCGTCCGTTTCGCGGACGCGTACACGTCGAGGAGAGCCTGCTGACGTGGGCTAGGACGATAACCACCCGCTTCACTGCCACGCCAGTCCTCGTAAGGGCTGTCAGGGAGGTAGTAGGTTTGGCTCATGAAAATCTCCAATACAAGGAGCGGGTGAGCACCCAACGGGTGCTACACCCGCAGGGTTAAAGAATGACCCCCAAAGGGGTCTTGGAGCCCCATGAAGGGCTAGATCAGGGCGGCCGCCCAAGCAGGCACGCGTTCGGCGGGTACATGCGCTCTCAGGCCATCTGCATCTTTCACAAGAACAAGCTCCAGCTCATACGAGTTATCGAAGAGCCAGGCGTGATCAAAAAGTGCAAGTGCTTCAGGCAGGATTTCGTGTGTCCTGCGGTAGCGGGCCTCGATCTTCACGGGGTCAACTGAATGACCTCCATGTTGGACGCGAGCTGCTACCCGGTCCACATTGATCTGAGGATCGGCGGTGGTCACGAAGAACAAGCTCATCCGGAATCCACGCGAGCGTGCATCCTTGAAGAGCTTGAACCACCGTGTACGGTCAGACATGACCGTTTCTGTAGTGAACGAGACCCCTTGGGCCAACAAAGACCAGCGCATTTCCTCCGCTGCGATAGCGGCTTGAAACTGCATTGCCTCTGTGGCCATCTTCAAACCACTGTCACTGGCCAGTCGAGCCGCGATATCGTCTGCATTGACAAGAATGCCAATGCGCGACTGTGACGCGAGCGTCTTGGTCAGTGTGGATTTCCCGGAACCGTTAGGTCCGGCAAAAACTGTGAGGAGAGGGGGTTCTTTGTGTCCGCTACGACGCGCGGACATTGCTGCTCCGAACGTTCACGAGCTCAAGGAGACGTGGGTCCGAGGCATCGAGCTTCTGAACACGACCATCTATGAGAACGGTTGTGCTTACACCCGCTTCGATGTTCTCTGCAACGGCGTCTCTACCGGCTTGCTTGGCAATTGCTGCCAGCTGGTCAGTAGTCAAACCGAAAGCAGTTGCGCGTGCTTTGCTCATGCGATGAAGGGTAAATCGTTTGGGTTTCCTGGTCAAGGTCAACCCTGCTGCAAAGCGATGGTTCATTTGGTACTCCTCTAAACGAAAGAGGGGCACCAAGCCCACGATGGGGTAGTGCCCCACGGGGTTGGTGTTAGATCTTGTCTGCAGCGAAATGCATCAGAAGATCGCTATTGGGAAACGCTTCTTTAGCCCGCTCCACCGCCAGCTCGGGACTGGTTGCGGAGCATTCAAAGTCGAACGTCTCACCGTTTTGCTTAGCATCGGCAAAAACTGCGACATGCCGGCGAGCATCTGAATCCGATGGTGCTTGATCTTGTGGATCAGGCGCCAGGTTTGCAGACACTTCGTTTGTCGTCACCCGCTTTCCATCGCGCACCTTACGCATCAGCGCCAACATGCGGCGACCGTGTGGCACGGAGGATATCGGGGTGGCCATCCATGAAAACACACCATCGAAGCGGAGGTCCTGAGCTTCGAAAAAGCGCTCCTTCGATTCGTTAATGATCTCCCGAATCGAAGCGAGATCCCATTCCGTTGGGGTGTTGTTTTCGATGATTTCTGCAAGCTTGAAGCCGACAAAATCCAATCCGGATGGTTCTGCAACGGCCTCGAAGTAGGCGCCGAAGTCATGGGATTCGCGTTGCTTGGTGAACGCAATACCCGGTTTCTCGGTATGGAACACAAAGGTGCGCCGCAGCTGATTGATATAGGCAGCGATTTCGATCCGCGAATCCTCTCGGAAAAACACGTCACCAATAGATGCGCAGTCTTCGTCACAAGGCGTTGGGCCAAGGAAATATGTCATTTTTGAACCTTACTTTGATGTCGCAAGGTTCACCCGCAAGGGATGTTCCTTGCGGTTGGGAAGCCCCACTGATGAGGGGATGAAAAAACCTCGCATTACGCGGGGTAGAGTTATGTTGATTGCCGGGTGGCGCGGTCAACTCCGCTTCAAACCAGGGCGCTAAGCCAAGGCGATGAATCTGCTTTTCGCAGGACTCAAGAGAGCCCTCTGAAAAGCCCTCCAATTTCTCGGAGGGTAGAAAAGCGGCAGAAACCCACCCAAAGGTGAGCCTCTGCTGCCAAGCGATCACATACACAACGCAAGTTGAGCCTGTGGCGCTGATTGATCCTGGATGGAGTCGAAGGGCTTGATGCCCAAATCGTCCTGTACCAGTGTCAATGCGCGAGTCATTTTTTCGGCATCACTCGCTGTTTCGTCATCTCGCCTGTTCACATTGAGCAAATAGACTGGATGCGAAGCGTAGGAGCTCGATTTCCGATACTCCTTGAGATAAGCCTCTGTGTGCTTTTCGGCTTCCTCATATTGGCGTTGGAAATCATCGTTGGCTTGGTCCATTTCTGGAGGCAGCCACTGGCGCATCTTTCCCACGTACCGGTTCAAGCGCTCCACAACTTCCTGAGATTTCGGGAAGAAGTGAATGGTCCCCTTCCCGGGGTAATAGCGCAGACCGAAGAACTCGGTTTCGAGTCGTTTCCCATGCGATGCTTCGACCATGTTTGCATCCACAGATAGGCATTCGCGCAGCCCGTCACCAGCTTCCGTTGGGCGCCCATGGAGCAGTCGAAAAACCTTGTCGATATCGCCAAGAACCTGCCCCGCGCTATACGAGAGTCTGGTCCGTGTGTACTCATGCTGCATGAGCGGCAAGATGAAGCGTGTGCGTTTGATGCGCATCGCCATTCCCTTGTGCTTCTCGTTCGACTTCCACGACCTGTAAAAGGTGCAGTTGTCGCTGTCCCGCTGCATGATCATGTCGAACAGCCCAAGAACCATGTCAGCGTTGATAGAGTCCATGCTCTCCATCAGCCCCGCAAAGAACCCGTGAATGTTCACCTTTGAGAACTCCAGTTTGGAGATCGTTTTGAACTGGGCCTCTACGTTGCGCTGAGCAGAGCTTGAGAGTTTATTGAGAAGCTGAGTTGAGCGTAGCACTTGAGCCCACGCGCGTTCACGCATGGCCACCAGGTGTTCCTCATATCCCTGCCTTATCAAGCTCTCTACCGAAGGGGCAGGCTCGCGTGCGAGCCCGTCCAACCCTTTGGATTGCATCTCCTCAAAAGTGCGTCCGAGCCTTTGTTTCGCGGCCTCGAACACAGCATTTGATTCGCTGTACTGTCTCGCTGCTTTCACAGCGATTTCGTAGTCCATCACAACCCGATCCACGAAGTTCATTGGCAGGGCCAATGCGCTCAGCAGATGCGTGTCAGGTTCATTGGCCGCCTTGTACTCATCCGGCTTTAGGCCGTCGAGGATCGACTCCATATTCACCGCGTGCTCCGCCTCCTTTCGAAGGTAGACCAATGCGATTTCAACCGGTGTCTCCCGCTCAACCCCCTCACCCATGAATTGGTCCGCCAGGTACTCAACCGAACCGTGCATTTCAATCAGTTTTGCGAGGTACTGCCTTTCGACGGTATAGGGATTGCGCAAGGTCTCCGCATTCAAGATACAGCCGATCTCCCCTGCGTACAGGATCTTCCAAGCGTGCAGCAGGTGACGCGCTCCATCCGCAAACGGAGGGTTGGCCACTATGTGTGAGTACACGACCGCGCTCTGCATCTGCAGAAAGTCATGCCCGACAACCTGCGCACCTAGCTCTTGAAGCAATGGATGCTTCTGCGCGTTGATCTCGCAGGCGTGCCACTTCACGGTACGGCGATAGGACCGCGATCCATACCGATCCTTCGCGCTCCTCATATGCCTGCGGAGTTCTGACAGATCTTCATCGGCATCGTTGTCCGGCACCTCCGGAAAGTATTCCTCGTACGCAGTGATCATGTGGCCTTCACCCGCATGAGGTTCGAGTACACATTGAACGGGTGTGACGAACTTCGACCACAGCTTCTTGGCCAAGTGCTGGGGAGTTGGATAAAACTGAATGTCCATACTGGTTCTCCAATGAAAATTGAGGAACCAGCCCCACGAGGGAACTTGGTTCCCCAGTGGGTTGAAATGAAAGCCTTACAGCGTTGAGACTTCAGCTGCCGGCGCCGTTGCACTTCGCATTGCGCTTGCCGCCTTGTCCATCCGCATCAACCGCTCATTGAGCGATTGGCAGGCTGTTTCTAGCGATGTGCACAGCACTCGTGAAGACGGTACAAACGGATCTCCCTCAAACGACACTACGCCGCCTGTTGAGACCCCCACGCGCAGATCGTGGCCGCGGATCGTGAGAGTGGCGTACTGCCACTTGAAGGAAGCACTCTGTTCCCAGCTGCTTCGCTGCGCACCGTAGGTCAGCTGATCAACGATCCGCTTCGCTTCGTCGCGTTGCTGCGACTGGTGCTGTTTGAACGCATCCCGAATCCGATGCATACCCCAGCCTTTCGGCATGTGGTCGGCGATCAATTCTGGCTGGCTGTCTCTGATCCCTTCAAGGCACTGAAGCATCGCCTGAGTAGCAACGGTGAGGTTGCGGTCTGCGGAGGCTTCAAGTTCGGTGGGGGTGTTATTCATGGTGCTTGCTCCTTTGAGAGACAGGCACCGGCCCATAGGGCAGCGGGTGCCCGTCAGGGTTGGTGTACCGATTCCTCGGATGAATTGCTCTTTGTCTTTCGACAGGCGAGCGGGCCTATGACCATCAGCATTACGCTGGTGGAGTCAATTTTGATTTTCTTGAGCCCCCTGCCCTTAAGGGACTCAAGAAAACCACCACACGAGGGACGTGTGGAGGTCGAAGTCAGCATGCGTCGCTTGGTTCGCCACAAACTGAAGTGCAAGGCCGCTATGTCAGCGCTGCAGCAAGATGCTTCGCGCTTTCAGTCATGGACCGGATCAGCGCCTCAGCCGTTTGGACGGCTTTCTGCTTTTCAGGAAGATCCTGGTTCTCTGCCTTCTCATAGAGCCCTTCTGCCAGTCCAGTTTCGATATCTTCGACATGGGTCGAAGCGCATGCGACGAGGATGGCCAGCGCCTGCTGATCAATAGTGATCAATTGCGTGGCTGTGGTGTGGTTGTCGGTCATGGGAATCCTCTCGGAAATCACCGAACACCCGCCCATTGGGCGGTGCGCCCGGATGGGTTATAAAAAATGCCCAGATGGTTCAGGGCGGTCGGGGATCAGCTTTGCTCGGAGAGCGCCACTTCTGTTTTCTGGATGAACTCTTGAACTTGGCGCATGCCGGCGCTGCTGACACTCCATTGCGGAATGCCACCGTCCAATGACAAGCCCCATGGGAAGGAGCCTTCGAGGATCGTTTTGCAGTAGTACCGGCTCACGAACTGACCAAGCTGTCCAAACGATATGTCTTGCTGCCTGGCGTCATAGAACTCCACCAGGGGGGAGTCCTCATCATGTGTCAAGCAGTTGTCGCGGCCATAGGCATCTCCCATGCGCACGATGCGGACGTTGAAGTGTCCGATTTGAGTAGTGCTTTGATAGATGCGGTTGTGAAGCAGTGTTTCGTTCGACATTGTTCGTCTCCTGAGGGATGACGGGCACCCTGCCGCAAGGGCACGGATGCCCGAATGGGTGGGTGAAATCAGATCCCGTAGTGGGCTCTGACAATGCGGCGACGTTCTGCGTAGCATCGACCTAAGGTCAGTTCCGTGGGGGAGGAGCTGACGAGGTTTCGAAGCGCGGCTGAACGCAAGATAACGCTGTAGCGATCCTTGTTGCGAGCGATCTCGATCAACGCGTGAGGGGGCTGGCTGTATGTTTCGCGGATCAGCGCGATGAAGCGCTGCTCCCTTTGAGGCTTGACGAACATACCCACTACCAGGCGCTGCTGGAGTTGATGTCACCATCGTCTTCAGGATCGAAATCGCAGTAGACCGGATCTGGTTGCCAGCCCTGGTGCGATTCATACTGGATCACCCTGCCCCGCTCCGGACAGCTCGTCACGGAGTAGGCACGGATGTCGCCTCGTGCAAGGGCCTTAGAGGCTTCTTGATGAGCCTGGACGTACGCGCAGGGGAAGTCCTGCGCCGGCAGGCCTCTCATGAGCTTTCCGTACACGCGAATTCGCTTGCGCTCGGTAAGCACGCGCTTTGCGACTTTGGAACGGAGTGCATTGGCCTCTTCGCAGCGGAAGGGGCGCAACATGCGAAACTGGCTGGCTGCAGGAGAAAGCCCGATATGGGTCTCTCCGCCACCACTGTCGCTCAGTACGAGGGCGGCGAACTTCGCAGTCACGCAATGTGCCCGATAGGTCGGGCGGTTTTGGTAGTCCTGAAAGTCCAAGCCATGGGCCTGGAACCAGTAACGACTTTTCATGATGTGCTCCTAGCAAAAGCGCAGAGCACATGCCCCTACGGGGAATAGCGCCCCGCAAAGGTTGATGTTTAACAGGGCAAGCCCCGTTTGAAATGGCCAGTTTTTTGACTCGTGGCCACGAGTTATGAGGATGAAGGATTACCCAACATCGAACAAAGCTTCTTTGTCCAAGCTACTGGATGAACCAGGGCCTGGGCAAAACTTCCTTGTCGCGGCACACGGTTGAAGGCGTGTCAGCCTCAATGATATTGCATTCTGCGGGGGGGGGGGTAGATGGTACTTTACAACCCCCTGCCACAACCAGGCGCCATCGGGCTCCGATGAGGTTTCAACTTCGCGGCTCAGCCGCACGACGACAAAAGCGGACTTATGCTGCTGAAGCAAGCGCAAGTCGCGGGATATGCGCAGCGGCCGACTTCTCAGCGCAAGGGTAGGCCTCTACCCGTCGGATCGGCTCAAGAGTGCAAGATCCTGTGGCATCCTCAGCCTATCGGGGATTCCCTCCATTACTGAGGCATTGCATACATGGCCGTTTATCAAACCGCCTTCCGTGAAGAGATTGCTCGCATAGTGCGCAAGGAAACAAAAGACGAATTTCAGAGACTGCGGAAGACGGTGACGTCTCACCGCTCGGAAATCGCGGTTCTCAAGCGTGAGAACCTGGTGCTGCGTGCCGCAATCAAGAATTTGGCCAGGGCTGTGCCGGCTCCAGAAGCCTCCACGGTATCTGCAGAGGCCCCAGCTCGAAGCACCCGCCCGTTTTCTCCAACAGTCCTCATCAAGAAGCGTGAAGCGCTTGGGTTCAACCAGCTGCAGATGGCAGCGCTCGTGGGCGTCGCACCCATCTCGCTACGGCGCTGGGAAGCTGGCCAAGCGGTTCCACGAGCCAAGCAGCTTGCCCAGATTCGGGCAGTTATGGCAGTAGGTAAGAAGGAAGCGCTCAATCGGGTGGGCGCGCCATCCTAGCTAGCCTTGTCGAACTGCACCAGCTGTGGGTCGACGTTGATCCCAAAGTGGTCACGCATCTTTCCGCAGAACAGGAGCCAGTCGCTTTCTGTAGGTGGTTCATGGGTGCAGTAGATGCATTGGCCCGCACCCTGCAGCTGCTCCTCGACCGATCTGTGAATGTCTAGACCGAAGCGTTTCGAGAATCTACCTACTGTTGATCCCGATATGTCGTGAATCCATACGGTTCCTCCGTCCTGGCTCACCTGGACCTGCCATTCAGACAAGTCCTCATGCGGAGTTACCTTAGTCAAAGGTCGGGTCCACAATGTAGGAACCGCATCGCCCTGCAACAGCGACTGGCGTCGTCCGCAAAGCCATGAACGCCGTGCGAAAGCTGATCTTCCTACTGGCGAGCAGTGAGATGACGTTCATTCCGTAACGTGCGTATTGGACGGGGGTGAGCATGTCAATCAATCTGTTTTTAGAATTTTGGCGCAGAGGCTTTCTCGCATTTGTAAACCGGTGGAGGCCCAGCGTACGAAACTCCTTCTACGAGCCACTGGTATGAGCCAGTGATCCTGTTCAAAGCGTGGCTTTCGTACTCAACCTTTCCTTGTCGTACTCGCGCCCTATCCCATTTGATCTGCGACTCATCGATGGTTGCAGGTGCTCCGTCGACGGTGCGTTTATCAAGATCAAGCTGAAGCACCACATCCATAAGCGGGAGACCCTGCGCAGTCTTCCCTTTGCAAACGAGCGTTGCCACATCGGCCGCGCCGGACGGCACCGTGTATGCCAGAGAGCATACAAACACAGCGACACGCATAGTCAGTGCCCTATTCGTCACGTTGGAGGGCGGCCTCTATGACCTTAGCACCCAGCTGGCGGGTGTTCAATTCGTTTCCAGAGCCATTCAATTCGCTGACACCCAGCAATTCTGCGAGCATACGCAGGACAGGCTTTGCCGGCGTGATCTGGAGGCCATCCTTCATAACAGTGATGGTTGTGCTTTCGTCTTGCAGGATCTCATATCCCTCATAGGTGGCAGATACAGTCATACCTGAAGCGGCTGCAACCTCGATTTGAATCGGGGCCGAGGGCATTAGGTCCAATATGCTCGATATCGCAAGCTGTAGTTGTTCCCCCCAGCGTTTCGTGAGGGCCAGGGTTCGTCCATCGCGTTTGAGGAGCATGGAGTCTTGGGTGAAGTACCCGGTACCGGAATGCTTGGTCAGCGCGAGTAGTTCTTGCTCAGACAAATCTCCTTCGGCAGACAGGAAGAGCGATTGATTTTTGAATGGAATAGCCTTCGTGATCGCATCGACAGTGATCCCCTCGCGAAAAGCAGCTCGGACAAGTTCGTAGACGACCCGGCGCCCCGCCAGGTTGGAAAAGACCTGATTACCGACCGTCAGATTGAACCTGGTTGTGTTGCGCTCCGAGGACCGCGCCTCCGCCTGTGCCATCTCCTTTTCACGGATGGCCACTTGGTACTGTGCCGCTTCTGGCAGCGGGATCACTTGTTGGACATCGAGAAGCATCCTGCCTCCGAGGACGTGAGGGCGCATTTGAACGCATCGGAGATCCAAGCCCTGTTTGTTGAGCCACAGGACAGCTGTCGTGAGTTCTTGGCCAAAGGATGCTGCGGCTAGGACAATCCGCACTTCTTCATGAATGGCCACCCGACCCTCGTCAACGCGCAGAAAGTCGCGAATCGCCTGTTCTGGATCACCTGTCGACCCGATGCTTGCCAAATACTTCCGGTGGGCCTCCACGGCTTGATCGAAGACCATCGTGCTGACCATTGCAGCGTAGCGCAGCGCCTGCAGCTCCATGTGGGCACCATCATCACGCTTTAACTCAACTACGACGAGCTTTGCGTCCTCATCAAGGCATAGCAAGTCGATGCGGCGGTTAGCACCGACCCAGTCACCGAACTCCTCAGCAATCACCATTGTCCTGACGCCGGGGGTAATTGCAGAGATCTGGGCTCGCAGTGCTTTTTGCAAATGGGTTCGCTCATAGACGCCCATGCTTGCGAAACTCGTGACTGGGATTGAGGTGAGAGTGCTCTCACTGCTCATTTCAAAAAGTGCCATATGGATCGACGACCTCAGATCTGACAATTGGCCCCGCGTAATGGGCACTGCGACGCGGCCATCGGGAGCGGTTGGCTTGCCGCCCTGCAGAACAGAGCGAACGCACTTGATGAACGCCTTCGTTACTTCTTCCGTTTGGAATTGTGCTTCTGGATGGCTAACTTAAGTTCCTGGACAAGTCGCCGAGCATCTGCTTGATAGGTTTTGCAGTTCTCTGCAACTTCTACGGGGCTGTCTTTGAAAAGGCGGATCTGTTCCATTTCAAGTTTTGCATAGGCCCCGATTTTTTTCGCGAGAAATTCCGGGTAGTCATCCAGCAATAAATCGGATGTCCGTATATATTGCAGGAATGCCACCTCCGTATCTATCGCTGGTAGATAGCTGTTGGTTTCTGATACAGACATGCAAGCACGCAACTGGCCGATGAGGGTGGTGGCGGGCGTAATCTGTGATTCAACGTCGGCACGAGTAATCGTCGCGAATGAAAGCGTTGGAGCAGCAGCGATGGACAAAACGAGCACGGATCGAATAGCAGATCTGACGTTTATGAACCCACTCATTGCTCTGATGCCTCATCTTTAGGTTGCGTTTCAGACTTCCAAACTACGAGCATGTGACTCATCCATTCAGGACCGACTCGATCAACTGCATAGGGTATCGAGTCGCCTGGGCAAAGCTCGCGCATGCGACCTGAGGCCAGAGCCACATACAGGCGCTCTCCCGTAGAAAGTACACCGGTTCGCTCGTAATTTCCCGACCATGCCTCTCGGGCAATTTGGTCCAAGTGTTCAAGTTGGGACATCGGATTTACTTATTTAAGGCCTTAGAGATCTTACCCAGCAGAAGCCAGCAAGGAAGAATCCAGCAAAACAAAATAACCGCCAAACGGCCGTACCACGGGAGAGGATCTAGCAACAGCCATTCAAAGCTTGAGATAAGGAGTACGACTGCGACCATGAACACTGATGCTGCAGCGGAATTAAAACGCAGTTTATTCCTGCGGCTTGCTCTTGACGCTGCGACAGGTGGGGTCATTGCCATGGGGAAGTCTTGGATATCAATTATTCAAGAGATTTAAAATTTGTTGATAACGGAAGAAAAGCCAGGTTCGTCTGGATCGATATTAAGTTCATCAGTCCCGTTGCTGCAGATTCCATCTTTGCTCCAGGCTTTATTGATGGTCCCCATGCCAGGCGTGATAACAGTGCCATGAATAGCCTGCTGCAAATCGTCAAGATCAATCTCGTAAATTGTTGCATCCAAACCGTCGCGGGTTTTAACTTTAATCGGGGGTGAAATTGAAATCTTGGTCATTTAAAACTTTCTGAACTTATGAAGACTACTGCATTAATAAGATAACCGCCTATGATTTTATATTATGCATACTACTAACCAACTCAAGTTAGAATAAGTCCATAGCCTTTTCACTGAGCAGCTAGGAGAAAAGCATCTTCAGCCGCCATATAGTGCTGACGAGAAATGTAACTTGCATTCTCTGCTGCGTGAAGAGCAGCCGCGACTTGGGGGCTGTTAGCAAATACTGTTGTCTTGAGCTCGTGAATAAAAGCGCGTTCCTGTGCGCTAGCTGGAACAACGCCCCAGGTCCAAAGCCCCAGCCAAATGACAGCGCATGTTCCCATGGTCATCAGGCCCGTCAGGAAAATCCGATCTCGGAGAGTCCCTTTGCTCGCCCTCTTGCGCTCTTGCATCGCATAGATCAGTTGTGCGTCGAGTGCCCGCTCTGATAATGAAATGGCCGAGTCATCTTGGGAGGAGACTCGGGTGTTTTCGGCCCCCCCGATGAGTAGGCAGGCCCCATACCAAACTGCAGATATGCCAAGCACAAACCCAGCGGCTGGCAGCACGTTGGTCACAAATACAGAAACCATCGAAAGATCGTCCATCAGGCTTGCCTCCTATTCCAAGTCGATTGATTCGCATGCCAAAAGCGTGGTGCGCACGCAATCCCTTGCCTGCATCGACAGGCGCTCATTTGCTGCCAGGACTTGGGCGCCATGCCAAACAGTTGCTTGCAACGCTTTACGGGCCATCTGAGCGCGTTTGGTAGCGCGTGTTGCCAACTCCAAGGCGAACGCCTGCCTACGCGCATGAGCAGCCGCAAGCGCAGCCTCAAAATTCCTGCCATCCAAACCGCCATTTGCAGCAATATCAGCGGCCAATTCGTTTAAGTAGGCTACTTCGTTCATAGACATCTCTAGCGCGCTCACGATTTTATCTTTCCATGATCTGTCCTTCTGGATTCGGTACTGCAGCTGATGACACTACAGAACGACCAGTGAATATGCATTCAAGTTTCTCGTTGATGTAGTCTACCTGGTGAGCGTGAAGTGGCAATGGATGTCCCGAGTGCACGTTGCAACTAGTGAAGTCGATTCCATGTGCGGAGGCTTCACGGCAAGCGCTGATGTACTCGTTCATGAGTCCCGCAAATTCAATGAACGGATGGTTTCCGATCCGAACGGCATCGCGATAGAAAGCATTAACGACACACTGCATCGCCTGGATGGTTGTATCGGGGCCTTGCTGATTCATGATTGTTATCTGGTTTACCGAAAGTTTTGGATGCTCAACTTCAAGGCAAATGTGTTGGCCCACATGGTCTTACAAGTCTGACATTCGATTTTCTGGCCATACTTTGGCTCCACCGTGCCCTGGTGGCCAAGCGTAGGGTCATGGGCTTCAATCCCGCAGAGGGTTGCGGAGTCATCGAACACACCCTGTGCATGCCAAGAGGCCATTCCACCAACGACTACACCCACAACTTTAGACATCGTTTCCTGTCAGTTATTGTTCAGCTAACCGCGGTTTTTAAGAATTGACTTGCTTTCAGCCTTTGTGACCTGCTCATAACGGACCTCCTTCAATCTCAAGCCGTATTTTTTCAAAAAAATATCGGTGCTCTCATGCATTTTCCTGATTAATTCGTTACCTTCCGCGAAATCGTAGTGATGAACTATTGCGTCAACGATCTCACGGTAAACTGTTCTGAAATCCTTGCCGTCCACAATCATTGAAGTAGTGAACCCATTCGGGGTTCCACGTCTGATTGAGACTTGCAATACCGCCCCTCGCTTGCCTGATGGAGCACAGTAAACAAGTCCCCGGATCGTGCCGTCTTGGTTCATGGCATTTTTAGCGTTTGCATCAGCAACAAGTTTCTTGAGCTCTTGGAGGCTCGTCGCGCCTTGGATGGCACTTTCCAAAGCTTTCACTGTCATCCTATTTCGCACTTCTGGACCCTCGATTTCAGCGTCGCTTTGCTTTTGATTTCAGCAGCGGGTGATCGCTAGATAAGCGTGCAAGGCTAGCCTTAGCATTCGCCACTTGTTTTTGGCACCTCTTCAGATCACTCTCGCTGACAACAATCGAGTCCCCCTGAAGCTTACGTTGAACACTTTCGCTCACCGCCTGAGCTTGTTCAACTGCTAGCGCAGCCTTCTCAACATCCGTACGATCAAATAGCCCTCTTCGCTTAGCAGCAGTTTTAGAGATGAGCGGATCAGCCCCGACGAAAACCGACTTTGGCGCTTCGGGCCACTCGCGGCGAATCGCTTCGAAGTTACCTTCATTCCAGCAACGCAGGAAGGTAAGTCCGTCATCGGTCTCCAGTGCAAAATTGATTGCCGCTATTGCTGAATTTTGAGTCTGCATGGTGATTCCTTCAATTTCGCGCTCTTATGTTTGCCGATTCCAGCAAGGCATCCAACTCCAGCAAGAAGAAACGGAACGACAAAGTCCATTGCGACACATCCATGTTTCTCTGCGACCTCCAGCTAGGTCGGTCCTCATCGCAAGAAGATCCCCACGTTGCAGGATTTCACCTGGCCAATGTCTTAGATCAGTGACCCACTGATGTGAGGTTGTCAGTACATCGCATGAATGTGAGTGCTTTCCAGACTGGCAGCTATTCACGTCCAGAACCGAACCCAAAGATTTCATCGTTGTCTGCTTTGGCGTTGAATTGGATTCGAACATGAAAACTGCGCAACCAGCCACAAACAGAATCCATGCAAAGACTGCCACATTTGACTTTGAGAATCTCACAATTCACTATCCTTTATCTGTCCGAGCTCCTGCTCGCTTTTGCATCTCGATCCCAAGATCCTTGCGACGCTTCGTGATCGCACTGCGGCTGAACCCAAGGCGCTCGGCAAGTTTGCGATCAGACATCGTGCCCAGCAGCGCAATGTTTTCGGGTGTCCAGCGCGTCTCAAGAACCGAGGCGATGCCAAGCTCAATGCGACGCTGTCGAACGGCTGTGAACGGGAGCCCGAACTTCATCGCCAATTCCTGGTCGGTCATGGTGCCCATGTTGGCGTCTTGTTCCGCCGTCCACTGCCTTGCCCTAGAACCCCGATCAACATGGTGCGCGATGCCAAGCACCCTGCGCCGCGAGCGGACTGTTGAAAGGGGTATCCCCATCTTTTCGGCGATAAGTCGGTCAGGCATCGTGCCAAGTAGCGCGACGTTCTCCGGTGTCCATTTCTGAAGGTTGAACTCAGGTATGGCAAGTGCCTGTCGGCGTCTACGAATAGTCGTGCAAGTAAGCCCCAGTTTTTTCGCTAGAACAGTGTCAGGAGTGGTTCCCTGCAAGGCAGCGGGTTCCGCAGACCACTGAACGGCTTGGTTGCTGCCAGAAAACGACTGAATCTTCAGCTTATCGCGACGTTTTTGAACGCTAGCTTTTGTGCATCCAAGCCTCAGCGCAAGCTGCCTGTCACTCATGGTTCCCAATAGGGCATCGCAGTCCGGGGTCCACCGAAAGTAGTTAGCCACTGGGATCTTCAGCAAGTTGCGGCGCGCACTTACGCTGCTGCCTGGCAGCCCCATTCTTCGTGCTAATTCGGCGTCTGGGATGGTTCCCAGTAGGGAATCTAATTCGGGAGTCCACCGCCTTGACTGTTCATACGCGGGGATGTTCTTTTGGGCTCGGCGTGATCGGACGACAAAATTTGATACCCCCCATTGCGCAGCGAGCTCCGTATCGGGTGCGGTTCCCAGCAGGGCGTCTTGGTCTTGGGACCATCGGGTGGGATGAACGTATGGAGCGATGTTCAGGATATTGCGTCGTTTACTGACACTTGTTGTCGATAGGCCGAGCTGCTTTGCGATCACCTTGTCTAGTGTTGAGCCAAGGAGAGCGTCCATTTCTGGGGTCCATTCGAATTTCAAGCTGGACGTTACGGCTTCGTCTTTCGGTGCAATTCCAAGCACCTTGCGGCGGTTGGTGACATGGGTGCGTGAAACCCCCAGGTGTTCTGCGAGTTGCCGGTCTCCCATGGTGCCGAGCTGGGCCTCGATCTCAGGGGTCCAGTTGAATTTGTTGTGAACTATCCGAGGCGCTTGCTTTATGGGAATGCCAAGGACAACACGCCGAGTGCGGATTGTTGTGATGGAGAGCCCGAGCTTCTCGGCTGTTTCTTTGTCCGACATGGTGCCCAGCAGGCCATCCATGGCTGGCGTCCATTCGCATTTGGTAGCTTTGGAGATTTCCTGGTTGAACCTGGAAATCCCGAGGAGATGCCGGCGACCTGAGACCAGTGCGCGTGAGCACCCCAACTTTGCAGCAAGATCCCGGTCCTTGACGGTGCCAAGTAGGGCATCCTTTTCGGAAGTCCATTCAAACTCGACGTGGCGGTTTGGTCGATCCTCCATCACTCCAACCCCATCCACTGACACCCTATTCGCACAGCTAGTTTCCAATCAGTTTGTTGCTGCCACGTCGGCAATATTGAAGCGTTCGATCTCTACGCGCAACGCATCAGCGAAGACCATGCGCTGCGCGTCTGTCATGTTTTCGATTAGATGAGCTGGTACGCGCTTGACTACCGAAACACACAGGTTCAATAAGCGCAGGAGTTCAGCATTGCTCTCCGGTTCTTGCAGACCCGCGATCTCGGCCATCACATCGTCGAGCGACACTTCCGCATCGACTTCCTTCTCAACCAGTACGCGAACTCTCATTGCTTTTATTCCTTCACTTGGGTTTCGACGATTTCTCCGCCGCCGTCTTCTCGGCAGATTCTTCGGCGAGAATTTTTTGAGAGGATTCATCAACTGCAAGGTCTGTTGCAGCCGTGAGCAACCTCAGACCCATGACGAGGAAAACTGCAACAACGCTCGTGACCCAAATAGTCTTCATGTGGCCTTGTTCCTTTCAGTCCTGCGATTCAATAGTCCGAGCCATCAAAGTGCCGAACCCGCCGATGACGACGCCGAGAACACACAAAGGCCATAGTCAACCTCAGTAAGCCAGTCTGGTGTCAACACAAATGCAAGACTAAGCAAAGCAAGCGGCGGTCCGAATGCGCATGCGAAAGTAGTAAACCTCATAGTTTTCCGTTAGTTCGGCGGACACGCTACTTTTGATTCTCCAGCTGAGCACCACGGGAGATCCTCCAAGGGAGGCTTAATCATCGACCGGTTGTACCCAGGCTCATCAACGTCATCAAACGTTAGATCTCCATCAGTAACTCTCACCATGTCAGGTAGGCCGTTCCGACCCTGAATCCGACATACACCATTGAACTTGGGCATTTATTGTTTTCCTTGGGGTTCGATTGTGAGGGTGCGCCTCGCACGAAACACCCTCGAAAAGCAAGGTAAAACGTGACGTTTCGACCAACTTGATTGCTTGCTTACCAACGTGCCATCTGGCAACCGAGTTGAACAGGTACTCGCAGCTCAGAAAGTAGCGCTTGTGATTTACTCAATTACCACTTTGGATCGGGCCATTCAGCTCAAGTCCACGCATCAAGCTCATCCGGAGCTAGAAGAGTCGCGACACCATTTCGCACCCTTATGTGGCTCCGCCGTCACCTGATGAGCAAGCGTAGGGTCATGGGCATCAATCCCGCAGAGGGTTGCGTAGTCATCGAACACGCCGGCGCATGCCAAGCCACTTCTCCGTCAATCACAACCCCAACAGCTTGCGACATTGAACTCCTCTGATGGTCCCATCAGCTTTCTCGTGCAGATCGATTGCACTTTCCCAAAAGCGTTACCCCAGTCTGAAGTAGTGCTTCAAGAATATTTTCCTTGCTGGCACCCGAAGCTAGATTATTAGAAACAAAAGTTTCGAGTTGGAAGCATAGAGTTTTCAAATTTGGAGTTTCTGTCCTCAAAGGCTCTCCATCTAACTCCTCTCCAAGGAGGAAACTAATATCAATTCCATCGGCTCTCATAGCTTCCCAGTACGCAGTTTTCGGCTTGGCTTCGTCCTTCTCGTATTTGATCTGTGTCGCCTTCACATAGCCATATCGTTGCGCAAACGCAGATTGCGTAAGGCCTCTGTTGAGGCGTATTTGTCGAAGCCGCTGGCCAATCGTCTTATGCTGGTCTGCCATGGATCTATTGTTGTTGGTTAGATATCCGAGCATGACTACGCCCTGCAATGCCCAGCGCCCTGGCATGAAACGCGCGTCAAATGCTCGATGTAAGGCCGCCCTGCCTTGTCCACCAGGCCGGTGTGCAGGCTGCAAGCCAGTTCGTACACGTCAAGCCACTCCATAGACGTTTCCTTCAGGTCAGGTGGCGATAAATTGGATGAACGTCAACGCGAGTGCTGCGACCGCCAATCCTGCAGCATCGGTCATCACTGTGAGCGAATCTTGGTGTCTCTCGATAGGATCACGCCAGTCGCCCCGATTGCTCAAAACACGCAACTCATGAAGATTCAATTCTCTATTGGCGGTAGTCGTGATGCTTTTTAAGGCCTTTGCCTGAGCAATCGAACGAGCAATCAATCTTGCGAAGAGACCCACAAGTGCGAAGATCCAAAGAATCCATGCGATGACAAAAACGATGTGCATGCAGATTTCCTTGACTACTTGGCAAGCGACCACACAACGAACGCGCCACTGCGCTCCCAGGCGATCAGACCCTTCTTGCGCAACGCCTGCAGTCGGCGATCAACCACCCGGAATTCATCCTTCGTCTGATTCATCAGCGGCTTCGCATCTGCATCCAATGCAGTGGTCAGGGCGGCAGCTGTCTTCGAGCCAGCGGAGATAAGGGCCAGCATCTTCTTGTCGAACTCGGTGTAGTCACGCGCTTGTGTAGCCATGGTCTGGTTTCCTCTCAGAACTTCTTGTCAAACTGGCGATAAAACGGTGCTGGCTTGGGCTGCAAGTTGTCACCTGCATTCAACTTTCGATGCGCGCGCAAATGGCTCTGCAACTGGGCGCTTTTAGCATCTTGCTGAAGTCCTTCAGCGATTTCAGCCTCTTCATTTAAGGGGTTTCGATTCAAGTTTGTCGGATCGACTTGTTTCGCTGGAAAGGTGCTTTTTAGGCCCACCACGCACTCACCCATTTCGGAAACAACAACATGTAGATCCTCTTTCGAGACCTGCTCAAGGAACAGCTGCATACCCAGTGTGGATTTGGAATGTGGTGATACCGCAAGGAGCATTCCGCACAGCACTTTTCCTGCACGCATGTCGTCAAGTGCTGCCGCCCAAGAGGGAAGCCCTGCAGAAACCGCCCAAGCGTTGCACGGGTGCTGGATGGCTGTCTGAATGCAAGGCATGGATGATTTCCTCTCAAACTACCGCACGTCATAGATGTGACCCGTGGGCTCTCCACCAGCATCAGCATTGACCACAACAGGTGCCACGAAAATCCTCTTCAGCAGGGCGCGTTCAGGGCCGTAGTGCTGGCGTCGAAAGTGGCCGCGCCGGAAATGTGTGGCCAGCTTTCGTCCGCTATCCTGGGCGCCTTGAATCAGCAAGCCAGAAACTGACTGGGCGAATCTTCGACCGACAAAGCGAACCTTCGTATATCGGGCGTTGCGCAGATTGCTCTCAATGTTCTTGATCACGCTCGGCTTGGTGGCCGCGCGCAGCTCCGCAAGGGCTTCAGTGGGCGTCCCGCGTTCCCAGTCAACCTCAATGTCATCTGGCTCCGCTGCCAGGTAGAACATGGTGTTGACGATGAGCGCGAGCGCCTTGTGCAGCAGTGGTCCTTTAGCTGCGAGGTTTTCCACTGGGGAAGGAGCGTTAACCACTTGGCCGTACTGCTCTTCCAACTGACGTTTGATCTGGGCGATCTGCTCCAGCATCTGGTGGTTCTTCTCCAGAATGTCAGCAATCGCCTCATCCAAAGCCTGGGCGACGGACTTCTCGGGATCGTCGAGCATCACGTGTGCGCCTGTCATGCTCTCTCCCATCGGAAGCGACAGGAAATGAGACTGCCCGTACCCATGCGCCACCAAGTCCACCATCATCCTATCCCCGTGGCGCGCGATGTAAGCACCTTCGATGTTGAAACCATCGTCTACCAAGCCGGTGTCGGCTCCGAAGTGAAGGTAAAAGCTGCTGGCGGGAAAGACCAACTCCCCGCAAGGTATGTCCTCCGCGTCCGTATGCATAAGGGTCTGCGTGAGAACTTTGCTCACGTCAAAAATGACTTTGCCACCGCTGTAGTAGGAGCCAAACACTTGAACGTTGACGATTTCGGCTTGCAAAGGCCCAGGGCCTCGTTCTTGGCCCATTTTCGACACGCCAGCCTTGAGCAATTGAAGGAGCTTGCCGCCAACGAATTGCGTGCGTGCTGCATCGCCTTTCTGATATTCGGCCAGGTAAGCCTTGCCCAGTGAAACGGCATAGGGGCGAGTAGCCTCGTAACGGATTGGAGCGTAAGCGCTGCGCTTGTTGATCTTGACCTGCATGATTTCCTTTGACTCAACGAACAGGCACCTTGGAGCACTTCGCTTGAGGCTTGTACTCGCCGCCAAAAGGGCTGGAGACTAGTTCATTGATCTTCTTGGCCCCTTCAAGCTGCTGAGCTGATGGCTCAACGCACGTTTCTTCGTAAATCGGACCCCACGTCCCATACAAAGTTGTCGCAGCGACTCCCACCACGAAGATGACTAGCAAAGCACTCATGAGTCCAATACCCTTTTGAAACTTCAGTCGCATTGTTTGGCTTCCTACGTCATCAAGTAGTACACGGCAATGGCAGGGAACATCGCCGTTGCGCTTGCAAAGAAGATCCCGAACAGGCTCTGCATATCATTGTTCGCTATTCCAAATGCAAGTCCGGCGCAAGCTGCCAGTCCAGAGACGACCAAGCGCTTGACCCGAGCCTTGCGCTCGGTAGCGAGTTTCAGTTTTGTGAATTCGTATGCCACAGTGGTTCCCGATCAGTTCGTAGCTGTATCAGCGTAGGACACGTTATGCCCCTCGCGATGCAGTACGTGGAGGGTGTGAGCCACTGCGCGATAGAACTCGGCGGCGTCTGAGTTGAAACGCAGTGGCGCTTCGCAGTCCCGATAATCGCGATCACCTTGATCCTTACGCATCAGGGTGAGATTGCCACTCGGATGACGGGACACCTTCAGATCAATGAGCATGTTTGATTTCCTCTCATATATTCTTCGCTGCCTGGCGGATACGCTGAGCAGCCGCCTTCGACGTGTCGCCAACAGCCGACCAGTCGTGATGCCACCACTCAATCACAGCAGCCCCTGCTTTAACGGACCTGGAAGCGCAAACATCGCGCACTTCTTTGGTGACTGCCATCCACCAGTCGTCGCCCTCAGCGTCGCTCACTTTGGCGTCGATAGCCGCTCGGTAAACCTGCTTCGCCTGGTCAATACTCAGTTCGGCCATAAGTCGCTTTCCTTCAACTGCGGGTGACACCGCCAGGGTGACGCTCACGCACACTGTTTGCCCAAAACTGGATTGCTTCAGTCACCTCTTTCTCTTGGCCCGGCCAACGCATTGCCAAACGCGACTTCAAAGCAGCAAGACTTAGGCATTGAAATTCTCGCGCGACATTCACGGCATCACGCAAGATTTCGTAGGCGGTTTCGCTGAGGTTGATCACGATGCTTCCCTTCAGTTCGCGCTTGGCGGTGCAGACAATTGCACTTCGCGCCGTGCGCAACCCGACCGCGCCTCGGCCACTGTGTCAAAGCCCTTAACGCCACAGCCGCGGTCTTCACTACAAAATTCCCACTCGCGCTTGAGCGTGACGATTATCGAGTTGCCAATTCCACGCTCGTCATCGACTGCAGAAATCCACGACTGCTTGCGGATTGCATCGAGAGTCTTGCTCATCTGTCTTTCCTCTCAGGCCAAACGAACTTCACATACCTGGCTAACCAGATAGCCCAGTCCAGCGATCTTGTGCTCGTGCTTGGGCTCGAATGAGCGCAGGTGAGCCATAACCACCCGATTCAAGAGTGCCGGAGCCTCGGCGTCATCAAACCCCTTCCGGAAGACGATCTCGCCCTCGGGCAAGGCCTGGCCTGCAAACAAGTGATCGAGCAACTTTGTGTAGCTGTTGCCGCTCTTAAATTCATCCGGCACCACCTCGTAAGGCGGTAGCAGCTTGGTTGTTCCGAAGGCCAGCTCAACATCGGTGACGGCATTCAACGATTTCCGGCTCAGATTGAAATCAGGCATGCTTTCCTTTGGCCTCAAAGGCCGACAATTCGCTCAAGGTGACGCGGGATCACAACCGCATTGCCGCCCGTCTCCTTAGGGCGCAGTGTGATGCCCTTGCCGCACACTGGGCAGTTCAGCATGCCATGGTCATTTGGCTGACCACGACGTGGATAGCGTGTGTACTCCTTGCCGCTGGCATCGCAGCGGCTACGTCGGGCAAGTGGGATCGTGAAGCCGCTCATGCAGCACTCACATCGAAATCATCATCAACACGAATGCCGCGCCGACTCGGCTCGGTGTCCTCATCCTCGGGAATGCCAAATTTAGACAGCGCGGCGCAGCGCGCCAACTCTTCGCTTTCTTCACCCACCTGACCCAGATGCACCGAGCCCGTCATGAGGTGCACGCGCACGTTCCATGTCTTCATTGCCATGATTGAGACACCCTTTCAGTAATCGCCAGCGATCAGGCGCGCTGCCAAGCGCTGCGCGCATTCTGAGTGCCTCTGCCGAGCTCTCTTATCCATCTCGGGATTCATGAAAAGCCAGTCGCGTGCCAGGGCGCGCTGCTGGAGGGAAAGGCGGTATGCAAGTTCACTCATGATGGATTTATTGTAGTGTGCATGCACACCATGCGCAAGCCCTATTTTTGCAAAGGCCCAAAGACCTTCTCGGCATGAACTAGGAGTTCGGGCGCAAAGCCCCGGTAGCGAGTTGTGCCCGGTGCGCAGAAGTAACCCTTCCAAGTCGATTCGGAGAGTGGTCGCACCTTGATTTCGCGGTTGAAGAGAGCCAAGGCGGCTGGCTGGGTGAGGCTTGCGCCTGCAACGAGCAACCGCAGGCGCTCATTGTTCGGATTGGCGGAAGGTACATCATCAGTGTTCATGCACACCATTCTATCGAAGCCTAAACGGCGTCAGCAAACATTGCTTGGAGCGTGCCCTGATCCACGTCCACATAGCGCTGGGAACAGTCGATACTCGTGTGCCCAAGGAGATGCGCAACGGTCTCCATGTCCCCCGTGACTGCCAACACCTTGCCCGCGAACGTGCGGCGCCCAGAGTGGCTTGATCCGCCCTTGATGCCTGCGCGTTGGTACAGCTTCGTCACATGGGCCTGCAGGCTGTCGCAGGCTTTGTAGTCGCGCTGCTCACCTGTCTCCAGCACCCGCCTCTTGGTGTTCTGCGACATGCCGTCGCCCCGGCCGCTGTAGATCAGCGGTTGGTGTGGTAATAGCCCCCTGTATGGGCCTGACCCGAGCACGGTGCCGATACTGCGCTCGATCCGGTAATGTAGGTAGCTCTCCAGGGCCTGAATCGCGGGTTTGGATGCAAGGTATGCGCATCGCTGGCGACACCCCTTGGTGATCGCCTCGCGCATACTGATTTCGCTACGTAGCTTGCCCGTTGCATGCACAAAGTCAGCCGAGAAATCTCTGTGATTCGCATGGCGCAGTGATGCCCCAGCATGAGCACCAAGACATCACGATCCGGGTAGCGAGAGGTGGCCTGGGTGATTTTGATGAGGCGGGTAAATTGACCCTGGTGCAGGGTCTTGGCGCGGGTGATCTCGGTCATGTAGCTCTCTGTAATTCGATGGGATTGGCGAAATGCAGAGAGACAGCCACGCGGGCTCTTTTTCGATCATATCCCGCACCATTACTCAACATCAAGGAAAGTCGCATAGTGGGCACGGTCACACCCATAGTGCTCAATACTCGCGTGATACCGGATCAACGAATACGACACGAGTGCCGTGGCCCTTGCGTGCGATCCCCATCCCCTTCTTTGACGGCCAAACTTGCCAGTCCGGTAGTCCTGTCACTTCATTGCGGTGGCGCAGCATCATCAATTCGCCCCCATTGCGCACGGCAAGCCCCAACTCAATGCCGCACATCAGGGCGCACTCGTCAAGCAGCCTTCTCCGATTACCTGGTAGGCGGCAACGCCACGCAACGTAGAGTAACTTGGAACTGGCACTAAGCCTGCCGCCGAATGGCTTGCGTTGGATCGAAAGCAGCATGCAGTCGCCATCCCAGAACTGTATGTCCTTGGCTCCCTGCCCCATCACGTCGAAAACGACTCGCAGCTTTCGAAATGGCGTACACGGGAGCGCAGGTGGCGAAGCGCCCTCGGGCATGTTGACTACCATTGCGTCAACTATTTGGAGCAACTCGTCCGGCCACATCTGGACAATGGGTTCGGACAGCATTCGATGTGCGTTGGCTAAGAGCCCTCTGATGTGCGCCATCGCAACATTTAACCTCAAGACAGCCCCGCCCCAGCAACAACCAAGACACGCATTGAGCGTATGGGTTTGGGTTATATTGCAGCTAACGGTCCCACCACCCGTTGCGCTGGCACTGCACAGCAGACACGCAGAACTGTGAGGTGGATTTGGCGTTTGATGATCGTGGCTTACCTCTCTCAACCCGACCAACGCCCGCTTCGGCTGCAGGTGAACTACGCCAGCATGTTCTCCGCATCCGCAGCAGAAGTGAGCAGTGGTCGATTGGTTTGGAGCAGGCATGTTCGAGCCTTCCCGTTTCGTCCCCGCGTCCATTGACGCATTTCGGCGCGCTGCAAAAGACCTCCAGCGCGCATACGCCCTTCCTCTTCAGCTTAGCCAGGAAGCATTGGCCAGGATCTATGCTTACCCTGATCTCCATGCTGTTCAGGAACATCTCAAGCAAAGACCTGTGCCGGGGCCATTTGACGAGGACATCGACGCCCGAGATGCTGATCGTCGGGACTACATCGCAGACATCACGATTTCAGACTTTATTGGTCCTGGGATCGCCGGTACTGGGCACCTTAGCGCCTCCGATCTGAAGCTGTTCGCAAGGCCAGAAGCCAGACGCGCGCATATGGACTTTGAGCAGCAGCTTGAATCGGTTGTCCAAGGGCTGAGTTCCAAGATCGACGCTAGTCCGGTTACTGACTACATGACTTTCGAGGTCCGCAAGGCTTCTATCCTTTACGGGAGACCTGAAAAGGAGGGAGTGTTCCGGTTGACCCAAAAGGGCCTTGCAATGCGACGCATCGTGACTCACTTGGTCACAAGCGGTGAAGATGGACGCAGCTTTGAGGAACACACGCAAATCCTGATGAGCCTAATAAACCTGTCTTCGGCCTTTGAGAACGACCCTCTCTCAAAAGCTGAGCTGGCGCGGCTCGAACACGAAATGATGTTGGTCTTCGCGGAGCCCTCTAGCGAACCAGACGCCGACCTGGCCAAATCGGCACTGTTGAGGTGCAAGACCGTGAAAACGGCTTTGGAGTCACTGATGCCCAGCCGTTTCGTTGGCCTTATCGAACCCGCACTGGTGGGTGATGGGATTCAGAACGAACCTTACATGACTGTCCTTTCCGTTGGGACTGAATGCGCCTACTTGCTTGAGCAAGATCGGACAGCAAAGGCCTGGGGGCGCAAGTACCTACGGCTGCACCCTCGCGATTCCTTTGGTGTCCGTTTTATCTTTGAAAAAATGGGGATTGAGCATCCTTCCAGACCTTCGGATGAATAGCCCTGGAACGGCCCGGCATGGGCCTGTTGGACAATCCCCGAATGACCCTCATCGCTATCGTGGCGGCCACAGGCCTAGAAGTCGAGTCGTTCACCACGCCCTCAGATGTCTGGGCCCAGTGGCGTAAGCTCCCCATGGGCACGTTTGTCATCGGCCGCGACCGCACACCAGCCGTGCTCAAGCGCAGCGGGCGCGGTCTTCAGTTCTTTGCTGCGGCGCCAGGCATGGCTGGGGTTACAGCCCCTGAATCCATCGAGCACCAAATGGCCAAGATCAAGCTGGTGCTCGGGATGCGGGCCGCTGGCTACCAAGCCAGGGTCGAGCAGCCCGGAGCTGCGCCATCAGGCGAGCAATGGCAGGCAGACGTTTTGGTACAGACGGCACGCGGACCTCTTGCTGTCGAGGTGCAATTGGCCCAACAGCATGGGGACGAGTACCGGAGCAGGACAGCGCGCTACAGGGCCAGTGGCGTTTCAGTCTCGTGGCTGGTGCGCAGTTCTCACCTTATGGCGTTGACGAAAAGCAAGATGCGGCATCTCGCGGAACAAGGCTTGCCCTCAGAAGCCGCAATACACCAGGCCATGGATGACATGCCCTGCAGCCCCCTTGATGGGTCTGTAGGCGATGAGAGCGGACAGAGGGTGATCGTCTACCCCGCTGATCTCTCTAAGCCCTTCCTGAGGCTTCCTCTGGCGATTTTTGGGGCCGGCATTGCCTCTGGCGCTCTGCACATGGGAGAGAACAGGTATCTGGACGGCTCGCGATCATGGTCAGACTGGATGTGGGACACCTCGAAGGTGCCCCGGATACTGCTGCCACCTAGTTGGTCATGAGCTGGTTTGGGGCGGCGATTTCAGCAACCCAGGCCGCATGCCGCCTCGACATCAAGGAATATTGGGATCTACAGCACAAACGAAAAAGCCCCCAATCTTGCGATTGAGGGCTTTCGAAATATTGGTATTTACATGCCAGGAGGTTGTGAATCTCCATACGTTTGAGCCACCATTGCATCAAGCAGTCCAGCGTCACGATCAATAAAGACCGGTTCACTCAGCCACTGCTCCATAGCAAGGCGGCACTGATCAAGATCGCCCGCGCTCTGCCCTTCAAAGTCAGACACCGCACGAACATTCAAGTCATCGGCCATAAGTGGCTCGTAGTCTGGTGTGCAGAATAAATCTGCCATGCCATTTAACGGCGACACCCAAAATGCGTGCCCCTGTATGCCGACAGCCATGGTCCCCCGTGGCATTTGCATTAAGGTCTCTGCGATCAGGAAACCCACGATCTGCATGCGCTCGTAAGCAGCCTGTTCCTCTGTGTGGTTCGGGCTGTAATTGGTAATTTGCCGGTTAAGCGGCAGTTTAATTGCGGTCATTGGTTACAGTCGCTCCATTTCAGTTTCCCATCACCGCCGAGTAGCTCCCCGGCAGGCTCGCCAAGGACCGTCTCTGCAACCTGTGGGCCATTCAATTTCTCCACCTGGCCATCTGGCATGCACCCGAAAGCAGAGCCCGTTGCGTCTTCCGCATAGGCCTCGGCTAAAAGCCCTGTTTGAGGGGCAAATCGCACCGTGAAACCCAGCCGGTTGGATCGTTTTTCCTTGCCATCATTAATGACATTTTCCACATAGACCTCACGACTTCGCTCATGCCCTGCAGCGTAATACTCCCAGCCGCTAACACCCGCTACAGCCACGCCTTCACCAAAGTTGTAAGCCTCAAAAGCCCTCTCCGCCATAGCAGCTTGTTTCCGTCCTAGAAGCTCGGTGTCGCGCTCGACTTGAGCGGTCTGGTGCGTTTGCACGGCCTCGGTCAGCTTGTTCACTGCTACTGCGCGCTCCACGTTTCCCTGCAAATGCAGTCCCTTCGACTCAGCCTCAGACAAATTGCTGATGCCGAACTCGTCGACTGTCTGCCCGGAGTTGTAGGGAGCGCCAGCCGTGGCGTTCCATTGGATTAAGCCACCATCAGCATCTAGGCCAAGCACCTCACCATCCGCTAGGGATGGCTTGGTTTCTGCGGAAATGGCTTTCGCCGGGGGGGTGCTAGTTGACCCAATGCGGGTACGGTCAGCAGGGGTCATGAACACATCAGCCTGCTCAGGATCGAGGACAGTGTCGAGATACACAACCGAATCGCCTGGCAAGTCGTATTCAGCGTCAGCTGGAAGAGCTGCAAAGAACTCAGCATTGCCCTCCTCACCGGCCTCCCGCAGCACCAAGGAAGCAGCTCCGAAAGCACGTTGTCCGTCACAGGCGTCCACGTCTATTTCAAAGAAGTTTCCGTTTGCATGTGCGCCTAAGACGCGAAATTTCGTACTCATTAGTCACTCCGTTATAGAGAATGACGAGCACTGGCCCTACGGGCAGACATGTGCCCGTCGAGGGTTGAAAACACCGATTGCTCAGTGAAGTATGCTTTTTGTCATCGACAGGCAAGCAGGCCTATGACCATCAGCATTACGCTGGTGGATTCAATCTGGTTTTCTTGAGCCCCCTACCCTCACAAGACGCTCAAGAAAACCTCCACACGCAAACGTGTGGGGGTCAATGCCGTGATGGCAATTCAACAAGCGCGGGACTCAAGGGTCAGCGCCGCTGGATTCACTGGGAACCACCAGCAATCGTGGTCAAGGTAGACGAATCGTCCGTTCTCGACTGAATCGCAGTAGCCGGTCACCAGCCTGTTGAGGAAAACTACGCCGTACTCGTTGGTATGAGTCACGCGGTCGCCCAACTGAAAGAGGCACGCAACTGGGGGCGACTCCTTCGCATGAATAGTCCGAGGGTACTTAGCACCTTGGACCGTGTGTGGCATCGTTTTGAATGAAGACGACATAGCAGCGTCCCAGTTCAACACGTTGCAGGGGGTGAAACCCGTCCAAGAGTCGCCTGGTTGGCAACCCACGCACAAGATCGCACCTGGTGGTGCTCATCATCAAGTAGCCGCGAACGCGCTTCAATCTCGCAGATTTGCCAATGTTCGTTGGCAATCCTGCAGCGCCCCAAGCGATCAAGAGCGTCGAGATCCGGTGCTGACACTCGGCCCTGGCGGGCCAGCTGATCAATCAAGCGGTCTCGTGTCGCATAAAGGCGCTCGATGTGAGCTCGCTCATTGGGACGATGCTTGAGATCCGCTTCGATTTCACGGGGAGTAGGAGTCAACAGAGTCATGGTTCAGCCCTCCAGCGTCAATGTGGCGTTTGCTCCGACCAGGCCTGCGCTTTGCAGGTAATCGAGGAGTCCGTCAACATCGCGCGCATGGCGCATGTAGCCTATGTCTACCAACCACAGCACATCTGTGCTGCCATCTTCACACTCATTGCTGAATGAAAACACCGACTTCCCTGAGCTGGTTTCAACGTGAGCGCGGAAGCTCCCGCGTTCGTCCAGATCGACCACGAGGCGAAGCGCGTAAGGGTCAAGCTGGGGCTCAACAAGACCCGGCCCATTGGGCGTATCGAAATCTACTGACATGGCATTTCCTATGAGAAAGCCAGGACCAACCCAGCGGGTTAAGCCCCGGCAGGGTTAATTGAATCGAACCTGTTGCCGCTGAACAGTCAGCGCTCAGGACGTGAGAGGTCGTCCGTGAGCATGGAGACCAGCTCCGAATGATCAATGCGATATGCGGTCAGCACATCACAGAAACCGCTCTGGGAGACGGTCAACATCTCGCAGCTGGAGGGTGCGACTTGCATCATGACGATGAAACGCGTTGGGGACTCGACGAAAACAAAAACTTCTCCAGCACTCCATACGTTCGAGCTGCGCACCTTCTGCGCCAATGACTCGATAGTGGGGTAATAGAAGATGTGTTCCTCGCTGCAATGTTCGTCACACGAAGCGAGGGCTTTGACGACTTGATCTTTGGGTAACCGTGGATCGTTCGTCAGAGGTGTTGTGGTCATAGAAAATGGCTCCTGTGGAAACAGAGGCCAGCCCCTTAGGGTCAAGGCCCTAAGAGGTACGAAAACGACTTGCGTCGTGCATTGCTACTTTGTCCAGCTGGACACGGCGAGCACACCGTTCTGACCAACAGCATTACGCTGAGAGGTTGGAAATCGTTTTCTCAAATGCCCGCCGCGGGCACTTGAGGAAGCGCTGAGCCTTGCGGCTCAGTCTCCTATCGCTCAGAACAAAGCCGCTTGTTGCAACTCTGGCTCTGGGCTGTCTGTCTCGTCCCCGATTGTTTCCGGAGGCGTGACAAAGGTCAGGTTCGTCAGGTCGAACGAACTGGGCAAGAGGTACTCCTCGGTACGGCCTTCGTGTTTCCACAAAAGCATCGCAACCCTTTCATCATCACCTGCGTCATAGACAACCACCGGGTGACCGTTGAAGATCCCCCAGCTGACGTTGGCCTGGTCGTACTTCATAGAGCGCCATCCCCATTGCCGCTGGCCCATGTCAAACGAGACGGCAGCTGCGAGGGATATGGGTGCTACGGTCGGAACCGTCCGATTGAAGTGAACGGATTTTGCGCAGACCATCTCAACGCCGTTGACCTTCACAAGCAAGCCTGTGTAGTCCCCGCGCGCCCGTACCGACTCGTCGTAGTCCAACCAGTGAACGTTGGGTGTTATTGGCCCGCTGTAGACCCGACGAGGGATCAACTGCCAGGCTTCAACAAGATACACACCGGTATAGCCCCCGTAGCGGCAGGCAAAGACGGCGTGAAGGAATCCTGAATGTTCAAACGTGGGCACAGTCACTACGTCACCTGTTTTGGCTTCTGCCAAACGCGGTGCACAGTACGCTTTGGAAGCGACTTCCCACGTCTGTGCAGGCACGTCGATGATTTTTGGCTCAGGCCTCACTGGCAGGGTTTTGACCTCGTCGACTTGTTCTTGGTCGACTTCGTCCGCGAAATCTAAATACATGCCCTATCTCCTATGGAAGACGGGCACCAGCCCAGCGGGCGAATAGGTGCCCGCACGGGTTAAACAAGATGGAAATCAGTGACTGGTTGAGGTGAGTCTGGAGCGTAAAAGCAATGAGGACAGACGGGACGGTAACGGCTGTCGCCTCCAATCTCGACTTGCGGCCCTTTACGCACCACCTGCCCCTGAGAATCGATCCGTTGGTTCATCGTGGCTTTACGGCCGCAACGACACAGGGTGCTTATCTCGTGGAGTTGGTCGGCAAGGCTGAGCAGCGCAACAGCACCTTCAAAAGGCTCACCAATGAAATCCGTTCGGAGTCCGAAACACGAAACGCGCAAACTGATGCCTACGCTCAGATCTCGATGGATCTGATGCACCTGCTCCATCCTGAGGAACTGTGCCTCGTCGATGAACAGCTCGTGCACGTCAAGGAAGTCCCTCGCGCGGAAAACCGTCGTCTCATCAAACATTGCAGCATCACATTGCGGCCCCATGCGCGAGGTCACCTTGCCCAGGCCGTAGCGGTCATCGCAGTTGCTTGTGACAACAGCGACCCTCTTTCCGATGGAGAGCAGGTTGAAGCGGCGCTGCAAGAGCGCCGTACTTTTGCCACCTTGCATAGTCGAGTAGTAAAACTCAAGCATCGTTGGTGGCCTCCGAAGAACAGCGGTCGGAGGCTATAACTCGCACGCGGTCAGTCGGCTTGTAGAAGGTTGACCAGGTATCGTCGTTGGCATGAAGCCCCACCGTGCCGGCGCCATGAACCTCGCTGATCCGTTCGATACGGACATTGGACGCGGGATTCGAGAAACACAACACATCACCTTCGCGAACTTGCGAAGCAAAGCAATACTCTTTCATTTCTGACTCCAGAGAGACAGACACGAGCCCCAAATCGGGCGTGGTGCCCGTCAGGGTTGAGGTAGCAGAGGAAACTCTGCGAGAAATGGCCACGTTGAACTCGGTGGCCACGAGGATCAAGGATGTTGGATTACCCAGCATCGCTTAAAGCATCTTTGCAAGCACCCATAGAGTGAGGTCTTGCAAAGAGGCCTTACGGCATCTTTGACGGCATAGTTGCCGTTGAGGGTCTTCCTTTACAAGGACGATCCGGCCCGACGGGCGTGGCCCGTGCGGGATAGAAACTCTCTCCTCGCGCTCCAAGGAACGCGGGAGAGCCTTCATGACAAATTGGCTACTCAGAATCTGTTGCATCGTCTTTCGAAGCAGCTTCTTCTGTTTGGCCGCGCTTTTGACTCATTGCCTGGGCGGCTTTGAATTCACGGCACAGCGCCACCACCGCTGCAGCAGAGAGCTGCACCATTTTCCCCTGCAGCTTTTCGGGATTGAAGTCTGAATCCGGATCGAGAAGCTTGTTCAGCTCCGGATTCTTTGCGACAACATCGAACAAGGGATTGACCGATTTGTAGATCTTGAGCGCCATCTTGCGAGGTGGCGCCCAATCCTTGATGGCGGAGGCCTTGACGGTCGACTTCCCCTGTGCCTTCGCTTGAACAAGCTTGCCACTGAGAAATTCGCCGGCCTTTTCGCCGTGGGCTTTCACAGCCTCAATGGCTCCGCTTGCTGAGACCGACTCAGCTTTCACAAGCTCATGAACATCGGCGTTTGCAGTCGCAAGAACTAGCATCGACTCGACGTGGGTCACTGTTCGGTTCACGCGAGCAGCGATCTCTGAGTTCTTTTTGCCCATGCGATGCAGCTTGAGGTAGTTCAAAGCAATCCCAAGAGGCTTGAGCTTCAAGCCTCGCTCGGAAGTGAGTTGAACGACCACACGATCAACATCGTTCCCTCGAAAGGGGATGCAATCGAGGTGCTCGATTTCAAACCCCCTCTCGATTGCAAGGAGGGCGCCTTTTTGCCGCTGGTGGCCGTCCACCAGGTAGAACAGTCCAGTCAGGGGATCAATTCGCACAACCAACGGCGGCACGAACTCACCTGCCATGAAAGCTGCACAGAAGCCTTCAATCTGGGCGATTACATCGGGATCGTTGTAGTCTCGCTCGTTGAACCCAGGTTCGTGGAGCAGATCCTTGGGAGGTACACGGAAAATGTCCGTTTTCTTAACGCCAGTTTCTGCACCGTTTGCAGCTTTGGCCTTGAAAGAGGTATAGATCTTCGATTCATTCGACATGGTTTTTCCTTTGAGAAAAGCCCACTACAAATGCGTATCCATTACGGATAGCACCCGTAATGGATGGTTGATAACTCCATAGGGAGTAGCGGTTTCTGCTTGCTTTAACTCCTGCAGGTCGGAGCATCCATTCATGGCGTAGCCATGATGAGGGAATCAGGTTTCACAGATGCACCTTCAGAGATGCGTTTGGGGAACTGGACTCGCTCATGACGTGGCAGCGCATAGACCGCGCAATGGCCGTGTGGAGGGAATGAATCGCTTGAAGCGGGAGGGGGGGCGAGCGTCGCGTCGAGATACTTCGCAAACCACTCATCGGGGCCGAGCCCCAAGTCAGCAACCGAATTGGCTGACCGTCAGTCAAAACAGATCTGCGTCTGTGATCCAGGCCGCGTGGTGAACACGGCGATCTGGAGAACCCCCTGAGGGGTGGGCCGCCAGGAATTCACCTGATCGGCTGAAGCTTGGTTTTCCGAAACACACTCTGTGCGCTTTGGGAAACCCCCCACAACATGGTGGGAGTGTTTCGACAAGCTGGTACTACAAATTGTAGCCTCAACCCGCCTTTCATGGCGTGCCTATTGACTGATATCCACTGCGGGGTGAACCACTTCGTCTATCAGCGCTAGCACGCTCTCGGTGTCGCCCTCTGTCGCGACGAATGCCACTGAGGCCAGCAGCTGACGTGCAGCAACTAGAGCGGCGTGGGCCTTGGTTGCCCCGGTATCTTGAACACATCGGCCGTCATGGGCTTCGCGCGTTTCAAGCGGGTCATACCCCAGTGCCGCGATACGGTCCTGCTCAAGCCACTCATCCGCCATCTCCCCCAGATGAGGATTCGAGTGCGAATGGTCGTAGAGACGCAGCGCGTCGTACGCGTTGACCAGGCCGAATGAGAGCGACTCATCCTGGTAGCTGAGCCATTCGGCAACAACCGCCAGGTGCTCTCGTGCGTTGAAAAGTTCTTTGGACATGCGATTCTCCTGTGAAGGTGGATTGCATGGGGCCTACCCATGTGGGAGAGCCCCACGCGGGTTAGAACGAAATTCCAGCACTCACGCCGCGAAAAGCGGCAGGGGTTCTGGTTCGCAGGCAAAAGCCTGTTTGAAGCTGCGCAGGGTGGCCGCGATTGCCGTACCTACCGCCCGAAAGGGTTCGTAGCAGATGCTTTGGCCTAAAACCTCATGGCCAATCGTGAGTCCAAGATCAGCAACCAAATGCGGAGGCACTTGCTTGAGACGCGCATGCTCAGCAACCGTGAATTGCCGGAGCAGATCAGGGTTGGTTGGGTGTTGCAGCTTGGGCTCAGTGCTGCGAATGCGCGCATAGCCCTTCCCGATAACTGAGCTTTTGGTGCTGAAGGCGGTCACCACTTGCATCTTGAATCCCTTGCCCTCGCTTAGATCCCGTTTCTCCTTTTCTTTGAGCCCCTGCATAGAGGACCAAAGTTCAGAGTCGGCAGGAACATCGTCAAGGATCTCTGCAATTCGCCGCTCAGCCCTTTCGGGCCTCTTCAGCGAGGCAAAGTCGAATTCAAGACCTTCGGTAACAGCCACCACACACAGGCGAGAACGGCTTTCTATCGCGTTCCAGTCTTGAGACTCAAGATGCGTTTCATGAACTGCATACCCTAAGTCACGCAACTGATTGCGAAGAATGCACATCGACGCAGAGTTCTGCCAGGCCGGGACGTTTTCTAAGAGGGCCACTGCCGGCTGCACCTTTGCGAGGATCGCTAGGTATGCCAGGATCAGGTGGCCGACCTCCGGATGGGCTTCGGCATGGCCTGCGCCATTGCGTCCACGGCCAGCGACCGACGCGCCGCTGCATGGGATGCCAGCCTCCATGATTTCCACCTTTGGAAGGTGTTCCATGAGCCAGGAATCGAACGCTACCTCTTGCATTGGAGCCGCCAGAGGAATCGTGTTTTCACTCCAGGCATCGTTGTGCCCTTGAGCATGCTCCAGCAGCTCCGCCCGGATCTCATTTGCAAAGGCCAGCGTGGTCGACACACCGCCTTCATCCAAGCCCGTATGCAGCGCATGCGTAAGCACACCGCCGCCATGGGCTAGAGACCCGACACTCAGCGGCTCCCCTTTTGAGAGCTTATCGGTGACTCGTTCGAGTCGTTCGCGCTTGGCGATCTCGACGGCCATCGGAAGGATGACTATGCGAGAGCCTTGCACGATGACGCGGACACTGTTGAAGCCCTCAAAAATCGACAGCACCTCCGAGGAGTTGATATCGATGATGGGGATCTCCTTTTCACCCTTCAGCTTGCGAGAAACGATACGTTCACCGAACTTGTTGTGCTCCAAGATCAGCATGGTCCGCTCTTCATCCTTGCGGACGTTGAAGCGCGTACCGGGAAGGAATCCAGCAGCTAGTGCCTTAAAGCCTTCCAGCCAGATGCGTGGTCGACCCTTGTTCTCACCGATCTTGGTGGTTTCGTACGCTTTCATGTTGTGCTCCGGAAAAAACGAAGCACAGCCCGAGCGGGTCTAAGTGCCCCGCATGGGTTGAAGAAAAGCTGGTTGCCCAGCCATTGGGTTAGGTCTTGCGACCGGGTCTGCATTGTTGACTCCTGCAGCGGAGGTTCAGCGCCTGAATTACTCAGGTGGGCTAAATGCTTACCGGAGCCGCCAACTGGAGGCTTCGGAAAGCACCCCACCTCACGGTGGGAGCTTCTTGGTGATGGACATAACCTCCGTCAATCGGTCAAACGTTGTGTCCGAGGGATGAAGAGCTATGCCGTCATAGGCGTGCACGTTTGTCCGCTAGCGTTTGAAGGCATTCGGATGAAGTGCCTATTTAGCGGATGGTCCCATGACCATCTTCCTGGTGTTGTGCCCAGCTTCTCGACGCAAGCTTTCGCCTCGCTGAAAGTCTTTACTGGGGAAACCGTTCCAGCAACCTCTACGGTGAAGCAACCGGTCCTGCTGAAGCCAAGCCTCTTTGCGAGCGAGCTCGTGGGGAAGGCGTAGCCGATAACGTGCTGTGCTGTATTCATGAATTGAGAACTCCTGAAAAAGCGAGGCACTACCCCGACGGGGAGAGCCCCGCATGGGTTTAAGAAAAATTAGTTTGAACCGGGTCCTTCGACCAAAAACACATCCCAGTCGGAGCGGCCTTGGTTGTCAGGTTCTTCGCGAAGACTCAACGAGGCATCAATGGCCCCCCGAACGGTCATGCCTTCACACCGACGATGCGGCGTGAGAACTAGACCGTCCACAGCCAAAGCTCGGGCATCACTTGGGAGTGTCGTCACGATGATTGCTGAGTTAAGTGCCTTACGCGCCTTAGTGAGCCACTGGAAGTCCCTAAGGCATCCAGATGCCCCATTGGTCTTCCAATACATCTCGCTGGCCACCCAGGTCAACTGATGAGCCATCACGTCGTCGTAGGTACCCAGCACGGGGCTGGTCCACCGTTTCTCTCTCTTGCCGGCCCAGGTGTATGTGCGTGAATCTCCAGAGAGGAAACACAGAACGAATACATCCTGCTCGCGGCTCAGTGCATCTCCGAGGATGCGCACGGCGCGGAGTTCATAAAAAATCTGAACTGACATGCTGTGCCCCCTTATGCGAAGAGCTCAAGGTTGGAGCATGCCGCTCCGATCTCGACTGGTGCGCCGGTCTTGACGAGATAAAACTCGGAAGGCCCGCTTACTTGCGACAAAAATGTGAGGTTTTCTCGCGTGGTGATGGGAATCTCGAAGGCGACCGAATCGCCGTCCTTGAATACCTTCCATTGAGATTTGTCCCAATCGTGACCGTAGTAGCTGTCGATGTACGCCATCCCGTTTTCGTCCAGACGCTTGTGGGCGACTGCACGGAAGTGTCCAAGCTCAGAACTTTGTCTGACCGGCAGCTTGTGAAGTGCTGCCAGGTAGGCTTCAACAAGCACTTTTTTGCCGCGAAGAAGACGCTGTTCGCTGTGGATCTCCCATGCTGCCCCCTTCTTGAAGTCCCCATAAAGAGAGCGACCACAAAGGCCCCAGGTGCCGTCAATACGTCGCCACTGGGGTTCCCCGCCATGTGTTGTTTCCTTGGCAAAGGTGACGGTAGCGGCCCCAGCGTTGTCGAAATGGTATTTCAGCCAAGTGCTGGACGAGTCAACGACCGGCAATTCTGAAAAACCGAGTTTGATATGTTCAAGTTCATTGATCATGTGTGCTCCGATAGAAAACGAAGCACACAACCCTGCGGTCGATATGCCCCGCGTGGGTTGGTGGTGAACTGGTTGCCCAGTCCGTGATGGATCTACGATCCGGTGCTGCGTTTTAGACTCCTGCAGCGGAGGTTCAGCGCCTGAATTACTCAGGGGGGCTAAATGCTTGCCAAAGCCAGAGTTTCTGCGTTCATGATGATTCCTTTGAGTGAAAAGGAGGCACCAACCCCCGAGGGGGAATGATGCCCCCTAGGGTCGAAAAAACTAACTCGTTTACGTTGGCCCACAGCTGTCGCCGTAAGCCCCTGCGGGAAGTACCCAGTTGTCAGTGAAGATCGGGGCTGTGTAAGTGTGCTGATTTGCAATACCCACCCAGTAGGCGTTTGATGCCGCAGGATAGGGCGTGCCGGCAGCAGCCAGTTGCTCCACAGACAAGCTTCGATGAATCGTTACCTTGAACTCTCGTTCGTGGTTCGCAATCCTCGTGAACTGTCCTGGGGCGATCAGCTTTACGGTTGCCCACTGGTGCTTGTTGCCAAAAATGCAGGATCGGCAACTTGCCCTGCTCCAGCCAATCATGTATGCGACAAAAGGTACCACCCTCCAGCGCTTCATGATCGCCCAGACCTGTTCCTCTTTCCACTTGTGTACCGGGCGCCAGTGATCAACAAACCGTTTGACGCGTGCGCCGTTGCGGTTGTCTTTCCGATGGGGCTCAAACTCGTGGTAGTTGGAACGGGCCTTGGACTCTTCAGCACGCTCGCCGGTGATAACCAGGGTGCGGCCGTCAAGGAACTGAGGGTCATTTGAGATCCACGCATCGGATGCGGAGATTTTCAAACTACTCGAACACCACCTTTGACTCAGCGATGCTGTCACTTGAGGAAATTTCCTGCGTGTGTTGGGCTTGCCTTCCCCCCCTACCTCCATGCGTTTTCCATCCACGAGGAAAGGGATCGATACAGGGGCCGTGGGTTGGTTCTCTCTCAACATTTCCCGTTCGAATCCGCCGATGCGCCAGCTCTGCGAAAAGCGCACACCAAAGGCATGTGCGAACTTTCTGCAGTAATCCGCGGTCACCGGCCAATCCATCAGGCCATCCTTGCCCGTCTCTTCTCCATCAACGTTGTGGTGATGGATCTCGATCAGGTCTTTAGGAACGCCGTTCTCCAGCAAGTGCAGAAACGACGCTACCCCGTCCTTCCCCCCGCTGAACATCACTACATACCGGTCGTACGAAAGTACATCGATGGGATCGGTGTGCGCCTTTGACTGAGGCAGTGTGGCCAGCTGGGTGTCGTACTCGTCCCGGAACATGTCCCCCTGAGTGAGAGATGTTCCAGCGTCCGCTGATCCGCTTGTGTCTTTCAACATTTGTACCTCCGACTTGGAGCAGGACTGAGCCCCGAAGGGTCCAGCCCCGCGAGGTTTTAAGGTCAAGCTGCCAGCGCAGGAATGAAGCTGCGCAGCGCCGAATCGATGTGGGTGTCATCGAGGTAGCTGTACAGGTTTAGATCCCCATCCATCCCAGCGCCGTCGCCAATCCGAAGACGGCTCATGTAGAGCAAATCCCAGCGATATCGCATATCGCGGTTTTTGCAAAGCTCAGCGCGGGGAAAATTGCCTGCGGCATAGGCCGCGCGCCGCTCAACTGTGTCGAATGGCTGCACCGCGTTGCGCAGCGCAAGCAGATCTTCTTGGCGAATTTTCATAGTCATGGTGTGCTCCAGAAAATGCAGACGGAGCACCCCACTGCGGGAATGCTCTTCCCGCAGGTTGATGAAACCGGTGAACCGGTTGGGTTTGCTGAATACCCGGTTGGGTGAGGTCAGCGCCTCTTTCGCTGCCAGCATTACGCGGGACAGTAAAAATCGATTTTCTGAAGCGCCCTCCTCCATCAGGACGCTTGAAAAAACCGCCTTCCCAGGCACCCGAAGGTGCGTGGAAAGGGGTCATGGTTCAGGCTGCAGCGGTTTCCTCGGATTGCTCCGTCTCGTCCATTGCTGCCATGTCGCCGGTCGTGATCTCCAGCTCAGCCTCGATCTCGAATTGCCGCTTGCGCAGCGCAACGAATCGTTCTTGCTGGTCGAACGGCTTTGTAACTTCCACTTGAAGGTCGACCAATTGCTTTTTGAAGTACGCAACACGGGCGATCTTTGACTCCAGCGTTGCCGCCAGGTCATCAACGACGTGTTGAGCATGCGTAAGCACGGCTTGCGGTTTCGATGCACCTGCTGCATCGTAGGTGTGTGATCCTTGGAGCCTGACGCTGTAGTTGTCCTCGCCAGATCTCTGAATCGACACACTGAGCCCCATGAACGAGCCAATCACCGACCAACCGATAGGCGCGTTGATCATGGCTGCACCGACTGCATGTACCGCGTCGGAGACGCATTGCTGCGCTTTTCCGAATACCTTCATGCCTGTGCCTCCAGCGAACTCGTAGTTCTTCACCATCGCCATGTCGGCTTTGATGTTGCTCACCGCGTCGCTTGCACTCTTGATCCAATCCGGCAGGGCTTTGATTTCCCGCGCATTGGACATTTGCTGCCTTTCCCAAGACTGCCTTAAAACGGCCAGCTTGGTCAGTTCAGCGTCAACCCCTGCCCGTTCGAGCACCAGGGGGTTACCAGAGGCAATCGCCACCATTTCCGCATACGACAAGGTTGCTGCCTCTACGTCTTCCATCGTGCGAATCTCGTCATTGCCAACCATCACTTGCGCGATGAATTTAGCCTTGGTCACCAACAGCTGCGCGATGTACGCGTCGAAGCTGGCAGACGTGAGATACGTGAAGATGAAAACCTTCGAGAACATGTTGCCCTGACGCACGATCCGGCCGACTCTCTGCTCCATGTCGCTGGTCCTCCATGGGAGGTCCAGGTGATGAAGAGCAATCAATCGGTCCTGCACGTTCGTTCCCATCCCCAACTTGGATGTGCTTCCCATCAGAACCCGAATGGTCCCGAGACGCACCGCCTGAAACAGTTCCTCCTTGCGGACGTCAGTTTCGTAGTCATGGATGAAAGCGATCTCATCGGCTGGCACACCCAGCTCGATCAGCTCAGACCTCACTTCGTTGTAGGCGGTGAAACCACCCGTCGCGCTCGGCGTTGACAGATCACAGAAGATGATCTGAGCGGCCTTGCTTTCAGCGTATTGCTCCCAGATTGAATGCACCTTGCGTGCGCATTCGTAGAGCTTTCCGCTTTTGTCGGCTGGCGCCGGCAGACCCACCAATCGCACATCCAGTGCGGCCCTTCGGCCATCACCGGTCACCTTGAGCATGTTGTCATCCGAAGGCTTTACACCACCGTTTCGGATCTTCTCCGCGCGCTTCACAAGCACCGCAACATAGTCGCGAAGGTCTTGTGAGGGCTCCACAGACACCGTCTCCATCACTGGAGTTGGCACCGGCAGATCCAGCATCTCGGAAGTCCGGACGTCCGCAACAAGGCGGAACATTGACATCAGCTCAGGCACGTTGATGTAACGGCTGAATCTGCTCATCATGCGATACCCAGCCCCGTCTGGCGCCAATTCAAGCGCAGTGACTGTCTCGCCAAAGTTTGCTGCCCACGAGTCGAAGTGTTGCACTCCAAACTCTTCGAGCATCTGCGGCTGCATGAACCGCATCATGGTCCAAATTTCCGCCGTGGAATTGCTGATCGGCGTTGCCGTTGCTCCGATAAGCCCCTTGCCATCGCCACGCTTTCGCATGACGTACTGAGTTTTGACGAAAACATCGAACGCGCGCTGTGAGTTGCTGTTTGGCAACCCGGCAATGCGGTCCATCTTCGTGAACTTGTATAAATTTTTGGCTACGTGTATCTCATCATATGCAAGCTGATCAATTCCCAGATCTTCGAAGGTCAGCATATCGTCTTTTTCAGACTGTTTGCTTTTCTTCTCCAACCTTACTTTCCACGCCTTCTTCGCCCGCGCCAATTCCTTGACGATAGAGCCCCGTCCGCTGCTACCAAACTCACGAATAGCTGTCTCGATGACATCAAGTTCCTCTTCAATAAACGACTTCATGTAGTCATCGCTTATCTTGATTCCCTCAAAGGTCGAGTGCGTCACGATCACGGCATCCCAGTCATGAACTGCGATGCGCGACAGCATCAGCCTGCGCTTGTCACCCGACAGATCGTCTTTCGACGCTGCCAGAACCTTCGCGTGCGGATATGCCTTCAGGAAATCCCCAGCGAACTGGAGCAGCATGTGGTTAGGTACTACATACATCGTCTTCTTGGCCAGGCCAAGCCGCTTCAGCTCCATACCGGCGCAGATCATCTCCAGAGTCTTTCCCGCACCAACCGCATGGGCTAGCAACGTGTTGTACCGACTGGAAATTACCCGCCACACAGCATCTCGCTGATGCGATCTCAAGGTATATGCATTGGACATGCCCGGCAGCACCAGGTGCTTGCCGTCGAACTTGCGCACTACTACCGAGCGGTAAAGCAGGTTGTATTGCGCAGCGAGTGTTTCCGCCCGCTTTTCTTCGCTCCATAGCCAATGAACAAAAGCCTCCTTCAGCTGATGCTGCTTCTCGCGCGCCACCACCGTCTCTCGGGGGTTGACTACTCTTGAACCATCAATGGTCTTGTCGTAGATCGTCGGCTTGCGTTGGTTGAGCTCAAGCTCCAGAAGGGTTGCTGCGTCCACGCGGCTGGTGCCGAATGTCTGCGTTGCAAGCACCCCGTAGCTCATGCTATGACTGGCTTTCACCGTCCAGGCCCCTACGCGCTCATCAAACTGCACCTCGTTGTGCGAACACTTGAAGGTTTCATCCATGAATTGCACATAGAACCTGGCTGGAATCCACGTCGAGCCCAACCGCGCATTGATTTCTCCGCGTTCAAGCTGACGAGGCATCACGCTTTGCAGCGCTTTGACGTTTCGCTCGTACTCGTCACCAGCCAGTTCCGCCAGCTGCAGCTTTCGCCGCACGTTGCCGGACAGGTAGCTGTCAGCCGAATCCCAGTTCATCGTTTCCGGGTCGAGGTACACCAGCTCCAACGCCGCCAGTTCCTGCATCGCCACTTGCTCATCCTTGCGGACAAGCTCAGCGATTCGGGTGGGCACTACGCGGCCAGATTCACCAAGGACGACTTGCAGGGCTTCCTCGACGCTTTCGCACCGGTCTACCCGCTTAGTCACCCCCATGGTGTTGCGCTCGAAAATCGGCGCTTTGGTTGCCGTCTCCGTCTCAGCATTCCAATCCTCTATCGACAGCAACAACGGCAAGTCAGGGTCCACGCTGAAGGCGCGGCGATTTGCAGTTGCATTGACAGGCCCAAAGGCCAGTACGTGCTTGTCGTAGGTGATGTTCAAGCTGATTCGCAACCTGGCCAACACATCTTCGTTGTGAGTCGCTGTCTGAGCGGCTATGAGGCTGCGCAAACTGTCTCGCACTTCGATCATGCTGACCAAGCGGTCCAGAGACTTGCCGGCTTTGCCATATGGCTTAGCCTTGTCGCCATCTACCTCGTACACCTTGCCATCAATGATGACCAGGCCTGGGCGACGGCGCTCTTCCAGCGTGATTTCAGCTACCTTCTTCCCCTGGTTCGCAGCTTTCACTGCGCGGGGCTTGTAGATACCTTCTGGCAGCTCATTGACACGTTCCATCAGTGCTGCCTTGAGATCCCCAGTGAAGTCGCAAACGACGGACATCCCGTGTTGGCTTGTGACCCCCTTGAGCTTCCCGATGACAGACCGCGGATGTGCTGCAAAGTACCCATTGACGCTGATGCGGTTGTTCCAGTCGCCGCAGATGGGCGAGGATCGCTCCAGCACCCTGCTTTCGAGCCACTGAGGCTCGTTGGCATCCGGCGCCTTGCAGACACGCTTTTGAAAAATCAACAGGTCCGTCGTGACCGACGTGCTTGCGATCTCCTTGAACGTGTCGCGTGGCAGGCGGATGGCTTCCACCAGCTTCGCTTCGCTGCTCAAGTAGGCGCGATGCCCACTGGTCCACGAGTCCATAGTTCCCGTGGACGTGACGACCGCCACCAGCCCCCCTGGCCGCACAAGCTCCAGTGATTTCGCAATGAAGTAGTTGTGCAGGCTGTAGTTGGCGAACGGGACGTTGCGCAGTTCTGCTGACTTCTCTGCTCCGAATGGGATATTGCCGATAACGAGGTCATACCCTCCTGCGGGCAGGTTTGCTTTTTCAACTTCACTCTCAATTACCCTCACGCCGTACTGCGAGTACATGGCCTTCGCCATACGCGCCGACAGGCTGTCGACTTCAACGGCGGTGATGCGGCTCTTGCGTGCCAGCTCCTGCGGCATTGCGCCGAGGAAGTAGCCCACACCAGTGCAAGGATCGAGGACGTTGCCGCCGTCGAAACCCAGACGCTGGACAGCTGACCACATAGCCTCCACCACCATCACTGGTGTGTAGTAGGCATTGAGGCTGCTGAGAGATGCCGACTCGAACTCGGCCGGTGTCAGCAATGATTTGACTTCTTCGTGTCGAGCGGCCCATGCCGTATCGCTTGTAGCGCCGTCCAGTGCCTTCACCAAACCACCCCAACCCGTGTACAGATTGAGGAGGCCTTGCTCTTGCTCGTCGGCGCCCCGCCCTTCTGTCTCCAGCTTGCGCAGGAGACGAATGGCGGCGATGTTTGCGTCGTACTTCGGGACACTGGTCGTGACCGATGCATGATGCGTTGCCTCAAGCACAGGCCACAGAGTGGCTGGCACAGGCTTTGTGGAGTCTTGCTGGGCTGCTTCCATTGCGGAAGACAGAGGCCCAAGGACCACTAACGGATCTTCTTCTGGGGCGAACCCAGGCAACCACATGCACACTTGTGCGATGGCATTGATCTTCATAACTGCCTCCGGGAAAAACCCCGAGGCGCACCGATCCTCCATACGGAGGGGCGCTCCGCAGGGAGGTTGGTAAAAGTCGCTTGTAAGGGCGACAAGGTTTGCTGAATTTGCTCCGTCAGCTCGGAGTTTTGAACCTATGCACTACGCATGGGTGTCGAAAATCGTTTGTCAAAACCCTCTTGTGAGAGCTTTGAGAAACGCCCGCGCAAAGCACGGGGTTTCGTTCGTTCTATCGCCAGCTGATAGAAGCCCCCAGCAGCGAATCGGGACGTCGATTGACTATCCGTTTTGCTGCCTCGTGGGCCTCATCAATGCTGCCGAAGACGGCGGGTTCGGTTGAGAGTCGATCCTGCGTGGAGAGAATGACTCCGTTGGGACCCAGCGCTCGGTCATCGGCGTTGCCACCAAATGCGCGATCACCATCACCCCAATACTCGACCACGATCATCGATACCGGCGAGACACCTTGGGATTGCCACTGCGCCTTGTGACGCTCGACATATTCGGGGTGCTCAAGTCCATGGCGGCCACTACTCATGAGTGCCACTTCCAGACGCGTTCCTGATCACACCGTCAAGAATGTCGGGTACAGCGCTGACGAACGGAGCCAGCAAGCGCAGACTCAGTTCAATAGCGCGAGATCGCTCTTCTAGCGATAGTTCCCGGTAGTCCTTAAAGAGCCCCAGATCCGGGTGCTCTGCGAGAGCTTCAAGGAAGGCGTTCTCCTTCTTCATCCGCACGAACTCAGCCTCCAATAAAGGACAGTTTTCAGGAGCGGCGACACGGAGTTTTGCTTTTTGGCAGGCCAGGTACGTTTCGTTGAGGAACGTGGCCTGGTCTTCAGCGCTGAGCAGATAGGTTTGTCGTCGATCCAGAACCACACGATCAATCCCGTGAACCGCATATCGCGGATCAGTTCTGAGCTGCAGCCGATCAAGAATCTCCTGCTCATACGCGACAACTACTGGTCGAATCGTTTCTTCCAGTGCCATTGCGACGAACAGCTCCTCGGCGGCATCGACCATTGTTTTCGTGTAGCCGTTGGGGAATTTCGACATGGGTATCTCCTAAGGAAAAAGGGAGACACCCCCGCCTGGGAGTTGTCCCCCAGGGGTTGAAATTGAAAGCGGCTTACACCATCAACGCCTTGAAGGCGGAGCTGAGGTAGTGGCCGAGGTGATTGCCGTGTGCGTCATACACGCTGAATACCGACTCACGTCGACGTGAGGAGAAATTCATGGTGCTTGCTGAGAAACGAACACCGACCACCGAGCACTCACCGAGCACGTCCGGAACCTGCAGCCCGGCATCAAGCAGGAGCTGCACATCCAGCACGCCCGTCTTGAACTGGTTGGCCAGGTCATGAGAGCTACTGTTCGGGTGATCGTGGAAACGCTTTTCAAGGTCCGCACGGGACAAGAGGAAGCGGCCTACTGGCTGAGTGATTTGCATGAAGATGCTCCAAAAAAAATGGGGCACCTTCCCCATCCGGAGTTAAGTGCCCCGGTGGGTGAAATCAAAACGCCGTCAATGTCCAACATCCAGCCAATACGGCAGGGTTGGGCTATGACGACACGACTGTCGCGGGCTCAATCAGCAGATCGAGGCCCCAGGTTCATAAAACCAATGGCTCCTTGTTGGGGCCATTTACCCATCAGGACAGAGCCCTGGTGGGTGAGAAAAATCACGAGTTGCCTCGCGATTCATTTACTGCGTTTTTAGACTCCCGAGTACGGAGTTAAGTGACGCAAGCATAGCTGGCATCGACAAATTCTTGGGGTGGTGGCTCTCGGTTGAAAGCCCCACACCAAAAACTCGTTTGATCGTTCTCACCTCGCTCTCACCGGCGCCCAATTAGAGCTCCAGGTCGAGTTCGGCAATGATGGTGTCGAGCACTGGCATTTTATGTCCGAAGCGGCCATGAAGATAGCACCGCGTTACTGCGATTTTGTAGTCAGCTCCCGCGCCAACATAGACCGCCCCCTTGTTGTCCTTGGCCTTCGCCAACACGGTCCCATCGGCCAGACAGTCAAACGATGGTCTGATAGCGTCGATCAGCACGCCGGCACTTTCCCACCTGGTGGTTGGTGACCAGTCAGACAACAATCCAAAGAGCATTTGGCTTTTGGCAACGTTCGCCTCCAGCTCAGTTTCAAAGAACTCTGTGACCCGGTTTCGGAGACGCTTGCCCGTGTGGTCGATGTAGGTGATGGACGGCAGCGCTGCCCCGGTGGTGCCGTCCACTCCATAGCGGACCACCTTGATCGGATAGACGTTCACACGCTGGTTATCTTCGTCAGACTCGTTGACGGTATCCCAGAGAGTCAAGGGGAGGACTCGCTCCCGCATCTTGCTGTCAGACATGTTGACAGGCTCGCGCAACGGCATCCCCTGCGATACAGCAGAAGCCCAATCAAGCGCAGCAAGGGGGGCATCAGAAATCGGGATGGTTATCAACTTGGCCATTGGGATTCTCCACTCACACAAAACGCAGACAACTCATCCTCCGCCATCGTATCGGCTTGACATCAGAGCTCACCAAAAGCCGCACAAAAAGTGCACCATTCCATTTGGCTTTGGGGTTGTCCCTTATAGAGGGACAACTCCAAAACCACCTGCTCCATCGCGAACCCACCGTTAGCAAACGGTGGGGTCGGATGAGGTCAGGAGTTCAAGGGGTTTTGGCGCGTCAGAACACGCTCAAAAATGCGTGCCACACGCTGGCCGAACGGCACTCGCGGCGTGACATAAACATGCAACCCATTTGGAAGCGGGTTAACGTAGGTCAATCCGGCTTCGCGTTTTTTTTGAAAAGAGATCATGGTGTTTCAAGAAAAAAACCAAGTCACCGCCCACCGGGCCGTGACCCGGAGGGTTTAAGTAAGTGAGCAACGTTCAAGGAACGCCGCCCTTTCACATGTGGCTTACGCAGTAGCTGGCTCCGCAGCAACCTTTGCAGCTTGCGGAAAGCCTGCCTTGAGGATGCGATCAGCCGCCGAGAAGATGCGCCCCGCACTCTTCTTCAGAACATCACGTGATCCAGCGTGGCCAAGCCAGTGCTGAACATAGCCCCGAGATTCATCAAGGCCAGGCAAGGACAACGCCGCGCTGCAAAGAAACGCGACTGACTCCGCCTCCACCTCTTTCACGGCTCTGTCCAAATCGACCCCGCAAACAAACTCCTCGTCCTCTCCATGCATAACCACATGCGCAATTTCGTGCAGCAGGGTCTTCAATGGATGTGCAGCGACAGGAGAAATGGCGACGGCCTTGCGCTTGGGTTGCGCATAGCCTTGCATGTTCCCGTCGACCTGCCGATAGGGAATCATGCTGATGCCCAATGTCTCAAGGGCCAGCGTCTGATTCCACAAGGGCTGAGTTTCCGTTTCTTCATCAGATCCGGCTTCAGTCTGCTCTTCAGCGCGGGGGTCAACCTGAGTCTGCGAATATGCAAACCAGTTGTTGCGCATGACAAAGATGCGGCGAGGCATTCCGTCTTCGACAACAGTGGCTTTCTCATCCGCAGATGACTTCCCACTAAGGGTAATGGGCATCCACAGGCCAATTGCCTTCTGTCCCTTCATTACCGAGCGACCCTTTTTTTTCCACGCGTTGAATGAGGCGATTGGACCAATATCCACCTCACGTTCGCACAACTGGGCCACAGCCAGCGCCTGGTTGCCCAAGCTGTACTTGTGAAAAGCCCAGTAATAGTCCCCTAGTTTACCCGGTTGAGTGAGAATCGTTTCTAGCAGCATCAACCAGTCGGGTCGGGTGACTTCTTTCTTTTCCATGATGACTCCACAAAAAGCGAAGACACCCTTCCAGCGGAAGTAGTGTCCCGCTGGACTAAAAAAACACTGACGAGACGTCAGTGCGGTGTTGCTGCGTTGTCTTTCGACGAGTGCAGCGGCCTCTTTTTACCGGCCATTACGGCGAGGGTGAAAAACTGTCTTTATCGATGGGCGCTGGATCAACGCACATGGAAAAAGCCCCTGCAAAGCCGAAGCTTCACAAGGGGCAGTCAACTGAAAGCTAAGCTCATGCGGAAGCATGAACATCGATATCAGTGGACGGGCTCAAAACCTCCAGAAACAGGGGGGAGTCCTTCGAATCCCATACCTGGAGTCGAAGGCAGATCTACCGGTACAGCTGGGGGCTTGGCGGCAGGAACCTTGCGCGTTGCGCGAGGCTTGGAGGACTCAACGGCTGTCAGTCGAGCGGACATGTCTGCTACGACTTTAGACAGCTTTTGGATTTCCTCGTTTTGAGTGCTGAGAAGGTCGATCAACTGTTTCGTTTGATCATCGACTTTCTTCGCACTCTCAAGCGACGGTTCCTGTTTGGAACCAGTCTCATTTTTGGGTTTCGGTGCTGCTGCCGGTGTGCCTCGCATCTTTTCAGAGATGAAGCCCATCAGCTTGAGGCCGCGGTCGAACACATAACCAATCGAACCAACCAGCGCCAAGAAAAACAAAAACTTGTCCATGATGCACTCCAAAAAAAAGGAGGCACCGTTCCCGTGTGGGTAGATGCCCCCACAGGGTAAAAAACGCCAACATGAGCTGACGTGACTAACGCTGATTCACCTTTCGGCGAGGAACAGCAACCTCTTAAAGCCACACCATTACGGCGAGGGCTAAAAAAGCAGACTTTTCTAAAGACCCACATGGATTCTTAGAAAAGCCCCCGCCACTGTTGCAGCGGAGGGTTCCGGATCACGGGTTATTCAACCGCATGATCCTGTATAGCCACAGCTCGCACACTGATCGCATCCGTTGTATTTTGCAACAGAGTTCAGCATACATTCCGGACATTTTTTGCCACTCATCGGCTTCACTGCAAAGCGCATTGCCGCTTGATGAGCTTCCCCTTCGGGAATCGAGTCAGTCGCGCCCAAGAGTTTGCCGCTTTCCGGCAAGATACCCAGCCGTTGGAAGCGATACATCAGGAGATGCGCGACATAGGCGATGGTGGACGGATAAGAGGCTTGCTTTGTGCTGCCAGGCACCTTTGCCAGAAAGTCTCCCTTCGGCTCTTTGTACGTAAGCAGTTTTTGCAGCTTCATTCCAATCCATGCAGGGTCGGTGATTCGCATGTCGATGGACAGGAGCTTGCAGAGCCCGTCGAAGGCAGCAGGATAGTCACCTGCAAACCACACGCTGTAAGGACGGTTCGATCCGTTGGGCATCTCCAGCTCCTTGACGAACAACACGAAGTCATCGCCTGTCGCTGGGTTCTTGACGTCCACCGTCCAGGAAAGCGTCCCCTCTGGACCCGCCTTGGGTTCCTTGCGGAACATCATCGAGTCGATCAAATCGCTGGTGCTTTCGCTGTCGAGCCACCCGATCTTCTCCGTGTGGTACTGCACAATCTGTGCGAAGGCAGAGACCACACCCGGCACGTCGCGCTTCTCCCCGGTGGGAGGCATGGACATACCAAACGGTTCGCCCACGCAAGAGCGCAGAGTCTCCAGTTTGAGCCTCAACCACGCTGAATCGAAGGATCGCATGTCCATCGAGAGAGTCTTGGCGATAGCTCCAAGGCCGCGTGGGGCCTCGGCACCGTTGACCCAAGTCTCAAAAGGGTGGATGTAGTCCGCCTCATGGTGCCCGACCATTACAGCGAAGTCACCCTGAGGGTTCTCCACCATGTAGGTATATGCCGGGTTCCCATCCGGCATGTGAGGCCGGTCCAACCAGCGAAGTGCGTTCATAACCTTTGCAGGCAGAGACGCAATGCGCAGGCGACGGTCAGGGTCCACTTCCTCCGGTTCAGCTGGCTCTGCTGCCGGCTGGCCAGGGGCGGTGTCGGTCGACACAAGGATCTGCCCTACTTCGCTGTTCGGCCGGTAGGTTGTGAGGCCCTTGAGCCCCGCAATCCATGCATCCATGTAGAGCGACTCGAAGTCCTCAAACGGGTAGTCTGCGGGCAGATTGACCGTTTTGCTGATCGCAGCATCTACGTATGGGGCCAGGGTCTTGACCATTTCAAGGTGGGCCGTCACATCGAGTGTCTGCGCCGTCTCAAAGTAGTCTGGAAGCGGCCCACTGGAGCCATTGAGCATGCGGTACAGCAAGTACGCCGGATTTGCCCACTCGATTTCCTTGTGGGAGCCGTCGGCCTGCAGCACCTTGCGTTGATAAGTCATACTGAAAACTGGCTCGCAGCCGGAGCTGCAATTGTTACCAAAGCTCAGCGAGCCCGTGCCAGTCGGCGCAAGCGCCAGCAGATGACTATTGCGGATGCCGATCTTGCGGATCTGCATCTTGAGGCTTTCAGGGAGTCGGCTCGCGAAAGTGCCCTCTCCCTTGATTGAGACGCCCTCCAGGTACTTGTCCGGATCGAACAGTGGGAAAGCCCCACGTTCGAGTGCCAGCTCCACAGAGGCCTCGTACACGGTATCGCGCAGGGTACGCATCATTCTTTCGGCGAAATCGCGGCCCTCGGGTGATGAGTACCGCAGTCCCATCATGATGAGAGTGTCTGCCAATGCAGTAATGCCAACCCCGATGCGACGCTTGTTCATTGCCTCCTGCTGCTGCTCAGGCAATGGCCAGGGAGTCAGATCCAGGACGTTGTCCAACATACGGACAACGACGGGTGCGATTCTCTGGAACCCTTCCCAGTCAAAATCCGGCGTCCCTTCCCATACCGAAGTCCGGACGAAACGCGAAAGCACCAGGTGGCCCAGATCGCAGCATCCGTAAGGCGGTAACGGCTCTTCGCCGCAAGGGTTCGTAGCCTCGATCTGCTCGCAGTAGCGAAGGTTGTTGTCTGAATTGATGTGATCGATGAAGACCACACCAGGCTCCGCGCGTGCGTAGGTCGCACGCATGATGCTTTCATACAGCTCCTTTGCTCGGATGGTGCGGTACACCCACTGGCCGTCACTGCGTTGGGTTGCCCCTGCAGCAATCTGGGTGGGCGACGGCTTGGCGCTATGCACCAGTTCGAACTGCTCGTCATGGCAGACGGCGTTCATCAATTCATCAGTTACTGCAACCGAAAGGTTGAAGTTCTTGAACGGTTTGCGATCCGCGGCCATGCCGGGATCATCAACGCGCTTGCAAACGATGAAGTCCAAAATGTCCGGATGGTCACACCTAAGGATGCCCATCTGTGCGCCTCGGCGCGCACCAGCAGAAATGACCGTCGCGCACATGGCGTTGAACACTTCCATGTAGCTCAGCGGACCGCTGGCATAGCTCTTGGTCTTTTCGATCCACGAGCCTTTCGGACGGATCTTGCTGAAGTCATATCCAACACCACCGCCGAGACGCATGGTTTCTGATGCCTGCGCCGCAGCTTTCATGATGCTGGGTTGTCCCTCGTGGGATTCATTCAGCGAGTCGTATACGGGCTGCACAAAGCAGTTGGCCCAGGTAGTTTTCAGACCCTTCACACCCGCAGACGCATTGATGCGCCCGCCAAGTACGGTGTAGTCGAGTGCTTCACGAAAAACGGGTTCCAGCGAGTCCGGCTCAACCTCGTTTTCCGCGAGCGCTTTCGCAACTCTGTCCAGCACCTGTTCCGGAGTGGATTCGTTGTCTCTCGCGTACTTTTCAAGAAGGATTGCACGCGAGCAATCTTGCAATTCAACACCCATGCGGGTGACAGTTTCCATTTCCATGATTGACTCCATCTTGTGTGTGAGGCTGAGAACAAACCCATTCAGGGCTTCCCAAAGCCACCCGCAATGAGGGGCTTGGGGAAACCCTGAAAGGGCCAAAGAGTTCCAACCCACACACGGAGTCGTCAGTGCTGCAAGCAACACAGGCCAGCCGGGGTGAACCGCTGGCTACGGCTGGTGTTTATTTCTCCAGCAAAGAACTTGAATCCCGGTCATAGACGCGAGATAGCAAAAACTTTCCGCATCACACGACAACCATGTGATCTGGAAAGCCCGCCCCGGAGGGGGCGAGTTTCATTCATCGGAATCTCCCCGAATAGGTGAGCTAAGCCGTCTGAGCACTGACCAGGCCAACCTCATCGCTGAGCCCGCATAGGGACCAACGAATTCGGGTGGCTGGAGTGCTGGCAAACGACGAGCTACACAGGCGACATGCTGTCGTACGCCCGGATCAATCGCAAGCTGCCCCACCATGAATTTCCGGTATTCGCCGGTAAATCCTTTAGGTGGAGAGAAAGCGCCACCGGCACCCGGCGTGGTATCGACCAGGTTGAGGTTGACGCGACCGTATTTCATGTCGCATTCCTCACGCGGCTTTCAGCATGGCAAGGCGTACGGATGGGAGGCTTGGAAAGCCGCCTGCGCCGTGGACTCGAAGCACATCCATCCAATCAAGTGATTTCTCACCTTGAGGAATCTCACCTTGCGGTGTGATGGCCATTGCCTTGATGTTCTTCTCCCAAGCTCGCTGAACAAGCTTGCGAGCTGCTTCTTGGCCATGCCCTTTCGGATGCTGCGTGGTAGGCAGGTCCTTGTCCGAAAACACGATCAGTGTCTCAACACAGCTTGGTATCTCCAGAGACTCCATCAGGGTGGCATTTACCGTTGCCCACACTGGAAATCCTGAACCCTCCATAGCTGCTAGAGCCGTCTCGATGCCCTCAGCGACTCCGAGCACCTTGCCAGGTTTGGCAAGACGAATGGCGGCACCGTGGATGTTTCTGTCATCCGGATACCCCATCAGTTTCTTGACGCAATCCACATCTGCCTTGTTGCCGCTCTCATCGAGATAAGTGCGGTGCAAGGTGACGGGTTTACCGGTCGGGGACAACACTGGAGCAACGATCCCGGGGTGATACCCGGTAATCTCTGTGCCATTGTGGTATGCCAACCTTGGGTGGAAGAAAAGTCCGCCTGTCATGGGCCGCTTGAGCCCCCGGCGGGCCAGGTACAGCCTGCCAGGTTCAGCACTGCGATGCGTCAGGGGCACACATCCTTCCATCACTCTGTTGAGTGACCTCACAAGGGCTTCATTGTCCTTCGCAGGGGCCGAAAAGTTGGGCGGCATTTGAGCGATTCGAGGTAGTAGAACGCCACCGGATTTATCACCCGTCAGCAATTTCATGACCTCTTCCATCGTCTCGCGAGCAGTCCAGCCGTTGACCCACATCAGCGTCGCAAAGCCGTCCCCGTGATTACCACAGGTGTTGCAGAGCGAGCGTCCGTCCTTGACGTAGGAAGGCATCATTCGATACCCGTCAGTTCCGCCATGGACAGGGCAGCTTACGTGCCCTTTTGAGCGCTTTTCAAGCGCAGGGGTGAGCAAGGGTGCGAGGGACTGGAACACGAAATCCCAGCGCCCCTCAGCAGTCTCCTTGGCCTTTCGCCAGCGCTCATCCCAGTACGCTTGCCATTCGGCCGGCGATCTTTCTCTGGTTCTCATTCGACTCTCCTTAGTACGCCCAAGCGGGGCATACCCAAATGCCCGAGAGGACACTTGGGAATGCCCCGACAAGGGAATGGGGTGAACCAACCGAGAACCCCCAACCGGGGATTCCCGGAAGGGACTGAGTGAAGCGGCTAGACCGGAGGGTCTAGTTCAGAAGCGCAGTGGAGCCCCGTTGAGCGCATCGTCGTTGTCGAACTGCGATTCTGGGTATCCACGGTTCGACCCTTGCGTATTGCTCTGGGTAACGTGCGCGTGCCGCTGGGTGTTGGCGCTAGCTGCTGGAGCTTGGCGCGAAGGTGAGGGCCGACGTTGAGCTGCCAGGTCAGGTGCAGGCGCAGGGGCGGCGGGTTTTTCAGAACCGCTGTCCTTCGTGCGTGAACTATCACCCAACTTTGGGAAGACGGTCACCTTCGTCGCATGCACCTCAGTGAAGATTCGGTCTTGCGTACCGGGAGAGCTAGCGGGCACCTTGCGGGTCCGCATTGCTCCCTCGACATAGCAAGGACTGCCCTTCTCTGCGTATTTCTCAAGATACTCAACCGATCCTTTCTCGCGCACTACCACGCGATGCCATTCGGTGTGTTCTCGCAGTTCCGTAGTTTGACGATCACGCCATTTGTCGGTGGTTCCGATGCTTAACGTGGCGATGCGGTCGCCACTTGGAAAGGTTCGGATCTCTGGCTCGCTGCCCAAATATCCGAGCACTCGCATTTCATTGACGAACAACATGCTTTCTCCTGGTTGCGCAACTTTCCACCCAGCGGGTGTTGAGTCGCTGGGATTGACGTGTATTGCGCACTACGCGCGATCACCGTCGGAAAGGGGGCGGTCAGCCCCATCAAACAATGCGCTCAAGGCGCCGTACCTTCTGAGGAATCATCACAGTCTGTTCGACCATCATGAATTCGTTGAGAAGTTGAATGAACGCGAGGCGCGTCGTATCGCAAGCCTCATCGAAACTTCGAACCAGATCGAGTCGGTTGCGAAGCTTGTCCATCGACCAGTCAAGCATTTCCTCGCGGCTGACGCCGTGATCAATGCCTGAACCCAGTGTGCGGGACCAGAGAAGTGGCTTTTTCAGATTCGTTCTCGGGGCTCGACACACGCCGCACAGGCAGGCACTTGAGGTGACAGCCTGGTAATTCAGCTGACCGCAACGCGTGCAAGTGCTTTTGTAGCCGGGGTCATAAACCTCTGCTTCAAAGAGCACCAAATGCCCATGTTGACGGCCCTGTGGGAGGATCTGGTACGCGCCGTTCATGTCTTTCTGGAACGACCTCAGGGGAATGTTCAATTCGTCCCAGTAGTCATCAACACTCATGATTGACTCGGCTTTGTCGCACTCAGTGCGGGTAAGGCCAAGACGATGCAGCTTCACGTTGTGTGAATAAGTGGTGATGGTATTGATGGATGAATTGGTCGAATAACGTGGGTGTCCCGACAGAAAAGCGGCAATGCCTTCTTTCGTATTTGGTACAGCCTTTTGGGTGAAATACATGCGGATCTCCTATGAATGAGGAGGCATGCATCCCCACGGGAGTGCAAGCCCCCAGTGGGTTGATATAAGTGCCAAGTGTCTTGAGGTGGCGTCCTCTTTTACTTTCAGTCATTACGACTGGAAGATAAAACTGTGCTTTTCGCTGAGCACTTTTCAGTGCTCACTGAAAAACACACCCAGCCGAGGCTGGGGTGTTTAAAAGCTTCAAATCAACCGGTTGGAATCTTCGAAGCGCCGCAGAGCGGTCTCGTACCAGAAGTTCAACTCGTCGATGTCGCGGCCTGAACAGAGCTTCTGCCCTTCCAGATACAACTCGTTGAGTTCCTTCTCTTGCTTAGCCTTTTCCATCTTGGACTTCACTTCTTGCAAAGGCGACGGTGCCTTTTGCTGTTTCGTGGCAGTCCTCGGTGCTGGGGCTGGAGCTGGAGCTGGCGGTGAAGACTTCGCTTGCACAGGTGCCGGCGACTCCTCAGGTGCGGTCGCTTGCTCGGCGGGATCACGGCCTTGAACCGGTGCTTGAGCTTGCCTAGCCGATGGGCGTGGAACAAAGCTTGGGCGCGGTCCTGCAGCCTGTCTGGCCTGGGCTGGAGCAGCTGCTGGTGGACCAGCCTCGCTTCTTGCAGCCATCTGCTGACTTTCGTAAGCAGCTTGGAACGGCGGTGGCTCGTAAGCCCCGTCAGCGGCCTGACTCAGCGTCAACCCCTGGCTGACGCCAAGGTTTGCAGCCGTGTCCAATGCCAATGCTGTGTGCATGTCACTGGACATGGGGAGCTTCCCGCAAAGTGAGCGAAGTGCCGTTTTAAGGCCCATGGCTACATACTGGTCGATCCATGGGGTCGCTTTGCCTTTGGCGAGTGCAGATTGGTACCCACGGCTTTCATTCCGGATCTTGTTGATCTGGTGAATGCTCATGGCGACAAATGTGCGCAAGCCTGTCGGCAACACTGCTACCGCGTAGAACCCGATCACCTCACCCCGTTCATCATCGGTGGCGGGAAACCCGCCGTCGTGACAAAGAGGCTCATGGATCAGTTCCCGATTCAGTCCAAAAGACATTTTGAACAGATCGGATTGACGCACTTCCTGGGCATAAATGTCCTGGACGTATCCAGACTGACGAACCAGTTTCATCAAGCCTTTGTAGCCTGGGATCAACTGGCATTCTTCGCCGTAGGGGACCAAGAATGCTTCGCCGTTCTGCCCGATTTCAAGCCCCAACTGGGAGGCCTGGATCACGGAAGCCAGCAAGCTCAGGGGCGTACACCCTTCCAACGCCGGATTTCTCCGAAATGCTGTGAGAGCGATACGCATGATGCGTTCGACACCCAGATGCTTGGGAAGAGCCTTGAGCACTGCCTCACGGCTTTGCTCCAGCAGGTCGGGAAAGGGGATGTTGTTGAGTGCTGCCAAGGGCTGGGACGCCTGGGCTGCGTTTCTGCGGATGTGCAAAAGTGTTTGGCTCATGGTGAAACTCCTGTTTGACGCGGAGACACCTTCCCATTACGGGGGTGGTCCCCCGCTTGGGTTTAAATTATCAAAAAATGCCGCTCATCGTCAGGCTGTCAAACCGATCTGACTTTGAGCTTGTCGAATATTCCATTCGCTAAGGTCGATCTCCTCTTCCTCACCGAAAGGTTGATATCCTGGCCAACTATCATTTTCCCGACACCACTGCAGCAATTGCAGGGCCATTCGGTACTTGGTACGGCCTACCTCAATGCTCTTTTGGCCCATCCTGTAGAGAGCTACACCATGAGGTGCGGCCGACTCGACACAGAGGAAGTAAAAGGGCACTGAGCGTCCAATTGCACGCTCAACTGCATCCGAATAGAAAGCAGCCTGTACGTCATATCCGTACGTTCCAATAGAGCGCTTGAACTCATCTTTTGACGCGTCCGTCGTGGTCTTCAAATCCACGATGGCAACTATTCTTCCGTCCTCATCAATAACGATGAGATCGCAACGAATGCGGCACATGATGCCCGTTTCATCGTCCGTCCAGAAGTAGCTTTTTTCCGTGACCGCTTTGATCTTCAGGGATGCAGCTCTTGCATGAAGGTTGAGCTTTGACAAGATGGCATTGACAGCCGCCATGTCCTCCGCGTCGATCAACTCGCAGCCAGTGTCGGCCATGAGTTTTTCCCATTCCTCAGCTTCCACTTTGCCTTGCTTGGTGCGCCGGTCGAGTTTCGGAGCCACTTTGTAGTGGGTAGAAAATCGCTCAGGCTCAAGGTATGCGCAATGTAGTGCTGTGCCGAACTTGAGGGTCGGCGTGGGATTGAAGGGTGCGGTTGTGTAGTGCTTGAAGTGTTCTGGCGAACGCAGAATTCGCAGCAAGGCAGAGTGCCCCACTACATCTGGGTCCGAATGGTATTCCGTAGCTGGAATATCAATGAACACCTCAACCTCTTTCATCGATTCCTGAGCAGGAAGAGCGATGAAGTTTTCCAGATCTTTCATTGGGATCTCCTTTTACGGAGACACCATTCCCCCAGAGGGCGTGGTGCCCCTTGAGGGTTGAAAAAATCACTTTCGTGATTGCGAATGCTTTTTGCCTTGCGGCGGGGCAGCTAACCACTTTGACATCGCTCGATTACCGAGGGATGGACAAATCTTTTAGATGACCTCAACCAGAGGGCATTTAGAAGATTCCCGCCACTGCACTGAGGCAGCGGCGGGTTGATCCTACGCAGCTTTTTTCTGAACCATTCCGGCCGCTCGCAGAGCGTCCTGCACTTGCTTACGCGTTTGCGGGGAAACGGTGTTTCCCTGCTCACGCAAAGTGTTGTGCAGAGTGCCTGCATCGCGGAAAGAGACGGCATTGAAGATTCGCTGCAAAGTGTGTTGGTAACCCATAATTCGATTGCTCCTTAACCCCAGACCCTGCGCTTCGTAGCGATAACGGGCTTGGCGATGACGAGAGCAGCAAACACACACATGGAAAAAATAGCTACAGACATGAAGACTCCTCGAAGGTTGATGAACCCACGAGTGCTACATGACAAAAATTTGTCAGTGGCACCCCGCAGGCCACAGAGCTTTCAAAAGGAAAACTCTCTGGCCTACGGGGTGACCACAAAATGGAAAACCACTCCCCAACCGAAGTTAGGGAATGGCTTTCAATTTGATTAACTGATCATGTCAGCAATTGCTGTCACGAAACCAGTTTTGTACAACACACCACCAATAGCACAGCAAGCAGCAACAACGATCATGATGAACTCCAAAGGAAAACCCTTGAGCACACCAATCCCCTTGGGATTGATGTATCCCAAGGATGTTGAAAACCTCACATAGTGAGGACTTGCACTGCACAACCAGGATGGTTGAACAATGTTCTGCACACGCGACAAAACTCAGACTCCAATACGGCGTCAGTTTTTATCGAGTGTGAAAATACCGGCCTGCATCACGCAGGGCGGGAAGAGAAGCCCTTCTGGGGTCAACTCTTCAGTTAGGTAGATGCCAAAGAGGCACAGATTGCAGCGTGTAGCCCAGCTCAATCCCAACGGGAGAGAGTTCAGGTCTTATACGGCGCCCAATCCAACTGCAATTTCCCGCAGTGTGGGGGTTGGGAGCCTCGCTCCAAAAAGATGCTTTTGCATCAAGGAACGCGCGGGGCGTTCAAGTTTATGAATTCACAGACAGCTTGAAGCCGACTGGTTGAGCACGAAGCACAACTACTGGGTATGTTGATGAAGACCAGCTCTGCATTGAAGAGGAAGGCATTACGCGCATCACTCTAAGGAGCCTCGATATTACCGAGACCGCTGAGCGCAAGTCAAGCAGCACAACATCGTTTTTTTCAAAAAGTTTGCAGGGGTTCGAAAGGTGCCGATTTTGCGTGCTTTTCGAGGGTGTTTCGCTAGTACGCGATGGCTACCATGAATTCACCGTTGTCCCACACTTTTTTGGAGGTATTTATGGCGGCTATGCCCAACGATATTGCTGCATCACAAGCGGATGCATTGAACCCATCACTCGCAGTCGCCGACGGCGCAGCCCCCGTTGCGGAGGCAGCGAAGCCTCAGGCGAAGAAACCCAAGGCCAAGAAAGAGGGCGCACCTGCCACTGGCGAGGCATCTGTCGCAGCGGCCGAGCCCGCCGTGCAAGAAGTCAAAAAAGCTCCTGCTCAAAAACCCGCAGAAGCCAATGCGCCGAAGAAGGAAAGAACGCCGTGGTACATCGAGCGTTCTGAGCGCCAGCTTCGTCAACGCGACAACCAGTCGATTGTCTTCATGACCAAGAAGCTTGTGCTGCAAAGCCATCATGCACAAGACGTGCTGGAACGCACCGGCAAGAACTGGTCCGAAGCGATGATCACGCTGTCCGAGACCATGCGCAACTTCAAACCGGAAGATCAGTGCGTGGTCGTAGATGCCGAGGTTGACCGCCTCATGGAGGAATGCCTGAAGTCCATCAAGGCCACGTCTGTCCGCCTCAATGCCACCGCTGATTTGCACGGCATTGACATGGACAGCGTGGAGATCGAGTACACGAAGCCCAAGGAATTTCTGCTGAAAATCCTGTCTCCGCGCGAATACCGCTTCCATGCGCTGCTTACCGAGCTGGACAGCCTGTGCGCACTCCTCGACAAGCTGTGGCTCATGAAGTTGGTTCCTGATCGCTCGCGCAGCCAAGTGCCTTTCGAGACTAAGCGCCAAATCATGCGCCTGGTCAACCGTGTGCGCACCCTGGTTTACCGCGCGCAGGCATCTTCTCAACGTGCCGGGGCTCGCGACGCGACCGACCCACGCGTGGGCACCGTGCTCGACCCTAACGTTGCGAACGCCCCTTCAACTTCTACTCTGGAAACGACGGACGGCGCCGGCGAAACCCAAGCGGTTCAAGCCGATAGCACGGAACACGTCGCGACTGAAGCCGCATAAAGATTTGCAGATCCGTTGGAACTCAATCCGTTTCAATCGCGGGCCGTCACAACTCCGGGGCACCTTACAGTTCTGGCCTGTCCTGGCTCTGGCAAAACCCGCGTTCTCTCCACCCGTGCTGCACACCTGATCAACTCGAACGAGATTGGTCGGCTGTGCGCCGTCACTTTCACGCGCGATGCTGCCAATGAGCTCCGCAGTCGCATCGTTCAGTCCTGCGGCCAAGAGCACGCCCGCCGACTGGCCATTGGAACTTTCCACTCCCTCGCCCTTGAGCAAGAGCGCCGCGTCAACCATGGGAAGATGCCACGGCTAATCAATGAGGGCGAGCGACACGCAATCCTCAAAGGCTGCTGGAAGTCATTTGCCGCCAAGACCACCTATGAGGAGCTTCTCAAGGAAATCGACATAGCCAAGACTGTGATCGACGGTCACGTCTTCGAGAACCACGGCATAGAGTTGGCGTTCCGTGCCTACGAGCAGGCGCTGGCTGCTGACAACATGATGGACTTCTCAGACATTCTGCTGCGCTCGGCGCGTGGAATGCGTGATGGACACATTCCCCCACTTCCATGCAAATGGCTCCTGGTGGACGAAAGCCAGGATATGGATCTGATCCAGAAGGAATGGATTCTTTCCCACGCCGGCAACGGCACCGAAGTTACCCTCGTCGGGGATGATGACCAGAGCCTTTATTCATTTCGCATGGCGCTCGGATACAAGGGATTGGTCGCTGTTTCAACTGCACTCAATTCGGTCGAACTGACGCTGCCAGTCAACTACCGTTGCGCACCAAATATCCTGGACCACGCGGCAAAGCTCATCCGTCACAACCAGGATCGCGCCAACAAGAACATCAAGGCCCACAAAGAGGTCAACGGTGAAATCATCGTATGCCGCCTTGCAACCCGTCATGATGAAACCAAGTCCATTGGCGAGAAGCTCAACGCTTACGAGGTCCGAGGGCAGTGGGCAGTGCTTGCCCGCACCAACACGATGCTTGACTCAGTTGAAATGAGCCTCAACAGCGTCGGCATCCCGACCAAGCGCAGCGGAGGTAAGAGCTTCTGGGAACACGGTATCGGGGCAGTCGTTCTTGCCCTACTCCGATCCCTCAACGCGAATTCGTGGACAGGAGCCAGCCAGTGCTTGGCTCACTGCGGCCTTTCAATCTCTTGGCTGAGCACTTTCAATACCCAGCGTGGCGATTGCATGCACAAGCTCGGCCTGGCACTTGACTCCGCTCCTGACGACCACGCCAGGAAGAAGATACACGCGCTCCGAGAAGGCATAATTTCTTGGCGTTACCAGGCTGACATGGGTCGAGTGAATCTCGCGATATGTGGCGTCATCGACTTTGTGCGCGACAACTCCCGAGAGGGGCTTAAGAACATGCTCGACGCGGTGAAAGCCAACCTCACAGAACGCGGCGTCAAGGGCTCCCTAGCGCAGCGCCTAGAGCGCCTGCAGCGCGCTCAGGGCAAGGAAGAAGAGCAAGATCCGGAGACCGTGCACCTCATCACTCTCCACTCCTCCAAGGGGCTGGAATTCGACAACGTGTGGATCGTCGGCTGCGAAGAAGGGAATTTGCCTCACACGGACGCAACGGAAGAGGAAGAGCGCCGCCTGATGTACGTTGGGATGACTCGCGCACGGTCCCGCCTCGTCATCTCCAGCGCCATGGAAGAAGGAATGGAGTCACGCTTCATTGAGGAGGCAGGGCTTTAGATCGCCCGCCGAAGTCGTCCAATCCAATTCCTCTCAGGTAGCGATCTGGTAGCGCAAGGTTGAACCTTTGACCTGCAATGTCTTGGCGTTTTCCTCAATCAGCAAATTCAGGTCTTTGCGGTCCTTTGCGGCACCTGTCTCCAACGCGATCCTTTTGAGGTCTCCGCGATCCACGTAGCGCCAGCCTTCTTCCATTTTTATTTGTGGGCACGAAGCCAAAGCACTGAGCAACGCAGCCACCCGGCCGTCGGTGCCGGCATCCACTGTGGTTGTCGGTTGAGGACTCGCTGCTGCGGTTTTTTCAACCTCAACCGCAACGTCGCCTTTGGCCTTGACCCTTGTTTCCGCAGCGCTATCCTGTCTTGCCCTGCCGGTCCGTTCTTTGGCGTGCTTGCTAGATGTGTCAAGCTCAGCCCCTTGCGGTTTCGCGACCTTCGATTGACTTCCTAAATCTGCTCGCTTTGCATGCCCTTCCTGAGGAGCTTTCTCCTTTGATCGAATGGAGGCTTTCTCTTGCTCTGCTGCTTCGGAATGTGGCTTCAATACAGGTTCAGGATCGGCATACTCGGCCTCCTTTGAGGGTGGAGCAACCATCTTCACTGCCGGTCCACCGTGCACATCAGGCTTGTATCTCGCATGAAATAGAAGTGCGTCACCAGGCTCGGGCATTAACCTCAGCGCCTTGCAGTCCTCACCGCCAAACGTGGAGTCCACCAGCCTTACGGCCGGAGTGTCCCGGTCTACCCAGATCCATTCGTTCTTGGTGCATTCGTCCAGGATATTTTTGCCCGATAACCCATAGTTGGCAAAAGACGCAGGCCAGCGCAGCAAGACCATCTCCTCGTCGTCCACCCGGACGTCAAGACCCCACTTCTTGACCCCAGTCTTGAGATCATCGGCCAGCGCGAGGAACAACTCACCAACAGAGCCCGTGAATTTAAGCTCGGGCTCCTTCGAGTAATCCTTCTTCTTGCGAGCCTTCTTTGGCCTCGGAGCCCCGACTGGTCCAGCGTCTTCAATTGGCAATGCCGGGGTTTCCAGTTTCGGGGCAGGTCCCGCACCCTCATCCGCAGCTGTTCCCGCAGTCAACTTGATCTTGAGCCCCGAGGGCTTGGAAATCGCCAGCTTCGCTTCGGAAACTTCGCCTGCCGGCAGCTCGCGCAGACTGGGCTGTTTTTTTGCTGTCGGGTCACCAGGCTTGATGCCGAGGATCTCGCCAGTTGCCTGATCAACAATAAATTCTGCGAGCGCTGGCTTCACGATCCGCGCTGCCTCTGATTCAAGAGCCCCCTGCGACTGATGAGCCGAGATAATTGCTTCCGCAGATCCTGAGGTGTGCTGCGCCAGAGCTTCTGCATCTGGACTCGCCTGGATCTGCGGTGCACCAGCTGCAGTCTCCGCGGCTACCTGCACCTGGACAGGCGCCAGCAAATTCAGCGCGCCTCGTCCCGTCGAAGCATCCTCTTCAACAGGAGCCTCATCTTCACCGTTTCGAAGTTTGCCCGCGACCACCGGAATAGGAACCGATGAAATCAGCGTGTCGTCGCGCAGCCGAATGCAATGCAACGCGATGTTTGGAATTTTTGCCTCAAGCACTGCTGGGGCAATCTTCCAGAAGCGGTCGCCCTCCCCCTCGCGTATGAAAGCAAGCCCACGCTCCCGCAGCATGTCGAGAATGCCGTCGTGGGTGCGCGGGAACCCTGGCACGCCGTCCTCACGAACCTTGCGCGCTATCTCTTCGCCTGCTGCAGGCCACACGAGGTAGATCCCGCCCTCAATGTTCCAGACTCGCGCGCTGGGCTCATTGATCTGCCAGACGCCTTCTTTAATGAGGCGCCGCATTATGTCTGTCAGATGGCGCTCGACGGGCACCCCGACCTCATAGCCAGCCATTGCAACGCCCATCGACTTCAAGTCCCGCTCAACACTGGATTGGTCAGCTCGGATCACCAGGTCATACAGCGGGTTGGCAGCTCCCGGACTTCCGTTGAGTGCTTCCATCAGCCAAACCACCAGGTCGGTCCCGCCCTCCTCGATCCACTGCAAGGACTCTGGGCCAATGATCCTCTCAGCGATCAGGTTCGAAAGCGCAATGTGCTGCTTGCCGCGCCCAGCCTTCCAGTCGATGAAGTAAGAGTTGATCTTGGCCTGCTTGGCCCAGACGTACAGATCCTCGGTGAGCGGCTTCCAGGTCCGGTTGCGGTCACTGTTGATGATCGTTATATCGGTGGCAGGTTTGCCAACGTCATGGCACAGCCCAGCGAGAAATGCTGTGAGCTGCCAACGGGGTTCAATGGCGCGGCGTTGTGCGGGTGTCTTGCCGACATTGAGCAACATCTTGTCGGCGCCTTGTAGAGCCCCAAGAGCCACCTCCATAGAGTGTCGGAGCAGGCCCCCTGCCCCCCGGTGGTGATGGGCCTGGGAAGCTGGCACCAAATGAGCGTAGGAGGCGAAGCGGCGCAGCGCTCCCATGTAGTGCTTTTCGTACTGCTCGGCGTCGACAATGACGCTTCGCTTGTACTGGGCAAGGATCTCAGCTTGGGAAGCGAGCAGCTTTTCTGGCTCCACTACCGGCAGGCCCTTCATGAAAGGGGGGTAGCGTGGAACCTCTATTTCAAAGGCTGCGGAAAGAGGTATGGCCGCACTCGACGTGGGCGCCTTGGGAGCAAAGAGGTTTTTGATCCATTGCATGAAGCATCACTCGCCTTTGCAGTATGGGCAGCGTGACGTCAGGCTGAGTTCACGGTCGTAGATGTAACTGACTTCGCATCTGCTACATTGCATGACGGTCAGCATATTTGAGCGCACGTCTCTCAAGACGTAATAGGCGGCATTTATGTCGATGGGACCAAGCAGTGCCACGTGCGTGTTCCAGGTCGCAAGCAAAGTAGTGGGCGTTAACTCTTTGGTCTTGTGCAGCTTTTGGTGAAGCAAAACTATCGCTGACAGGTTAGACACCATCTGCACGTTGTTCACGAAGGACAATGCAGACTCAGGCAACTTGCCATTTGGTGATCTTTCCCCGTGGAGTTCTTTCCACATCTTTCGCAGTGGCTCTTGGGTGACACCAGTCAAAGCAGCGACTATCGACAGTCTGAGCTTTGCTTGAATCAAGTCCCGAGCCAGGAGCATCTGCTCCAGTTTTGCGATCACCATGACTATTGGGAAAGTTCAGCGGCCGGAGAGGGCCAGATGCGTGACACTCAGAGCCCCGGCGAGAGCCGTGGGGGCATTGAAGACCTGTTCCATCGAAGATTCATCCAGGCGCATCGTGAAAACCGTGATTGGCAATACGGATGAGAGCTTGTCGATCTCCTCCAGGCTCATTACGGCAATTCTCTTGAGCATCGGCTCTTTAAGACCAGTCACCATAGAGGCCAGGGCCTCGCTGCCGTTGCGGGCAAGATTCTGGGCATTCATGAGGAACATTCTGTTGATGGCAGCTACGTCTTTTGTTGTCACAATGGAACCTCTTCTTTTTACAACCTGTTGCGGCTAGTGTACCGTAAAGCGCTGGAAATCAACACTTTTTGCACTCTTGCAACAAAAGAACATTGCAAATAGGTACGATTGACCTTGTGGAAAACCCTAAACTAGTAACAAAAGCCATCGGAGAACGCTTACGTGAGTGGCGCCGCAGCTTGGAAAAAACGCAGGCAGAGATGGCCTCGTTGCTGGGTGTCAACATCGGTGTTCTTCGCAAGTACGAGATCGGCTTGAACGCACCAGGCGGGCTGATCCTTACCGTGGCTTGCGAAAAGGGGCTCAACGTGAGCTGGTTGCTCACAGGCAAAGGGCCGATGCTAGTGAGTCTCGTTCCTGAGCAGCGCTACAGCACCAGCGATGGCGTATTGGAAAAGCTTTGCGAATCTCTCGAAGCCCTACGTCATCTCGACCCCGAGAAGTATCTGGTTCTGTCGCGCGGCTTCATCCTGCGGAGCGTCGAAGCCGGAGAGCATGCAGCCCTAAAGCGTGCGGCAGTCATGCGGGAAGAGCTTTCCCGCGCTACCGACTTCCAAGATATTCTGACTGCGCCGATGGAGCTCGATGATGAGCTTCCCGCCCCTCCGAGCCCCGAACTGGGCTCAAAGACCTAAACAGCCTCCATCGCCTCTGTCGGCAGCATTTCAGCCATCACAGAGAAGTGATTCTGTTTGCGCCACAGGTCTACGTCCCCAATGACGTACAGGCGCTTTTTCCCACGCGATACAGCTACGTTCAGCAAGTTAGGCTTTGACGCGGCCCATGCCTTCGCCCCGTCCGACCTCGGGTCGCCGCCAAGCACCAGGATGACAACGTCGGCTTCTTTGCCCTGCGCTGTATGGATGGTCCCGACCTTGCCTTGGTCGACTTCGTAGACTCGTGCGATCCGGCGCAGTCGGGCAGCACAGTCGCGAAATGGGGAAATCATCGCAATTTGGTCACGACCTACGCCTAGGTCAAGCAATTGAGCCAGCAGGCTTTGCAAGCGCTCCCCCTCTGCATCGACCCAGTGTCCTTCGCTAGTACCGGCCTTTACATCCAGCCATGCTGTTCGGGGCCACGGTAGATCCTGATCGCCCTTCCCCGCGTACACCATCAGCCCCCCGTAAGCGACCGAATTGCTGATGTTGAACATGGTCGGTGCGCAACGACGATGTAGTCGCAGTGGGCTCCCGATCCACAGGCGGTCGCCCTCTTGCCCGAGCATTGTTCCCAACTTCGCGGAACGATCCGCCAGCGCTTGCGCCGAGTGCCAACTTGGCATCCAGTCTTCTTTGACGGCGAAGTGGCGCGCAAGCTCGGACTCCACAGCAGATTGCAGCGTGAACACGGGCTCCAACTGCAGCGGGTCACCCACGATCACAGTGCGACGCGCACGCCATATGGCGCACGCCGCATGAGGGCTCTGGGCCTGGCCCGCCTCGTCTATTAGCAAATACCCAATGGCTTCACGCTGCGCATTGGCAAACATGCGGGGGATCGAGGCAAACGTGGCTGACACCACTGGCACGACAATGCAAAGCGAATCGAGGGCAAGCGTTACCAGCTCGGAAGGGACACGCTTACCGCCCAACCAATCGCATGCGAGAGCGAGATTGGCAGTCATCTGCGCTGGGTTTGCTTCGATAAAGGCGCGATGCACGTCGAGCGCCGCCAAGAACACACCCTCACGAGAAGCCAGCCATTCATCATCACCCCAAGGGACGATATGCTCGCGCTCGCTGCTGTCCGCTTCTATGTCCAGCCAGGCCTTCCCGAACTCTTGGATGCACTCATCAAGATCATCTTCGAGGGTCTGACATTCTGCACGCTGCTGAGCGATCAGCCGATCCTGCGTTGCCTGCTTGAGGGTGTGAATGTTCTGGGTGATCCTGGACTGCGCAACTCGCACCTCCATTGCGCTCAGGTCCGATTGCTGGCGGCAACAATCCACACCTGATGCATGAAGGACAGAGGTATGGATTTGAGCTGTTGCTTGCCAGGCCACGCCCTTTTTGCCCATGCTCCACAGATTGGTTAGCAGCGACGGCTTCTCCGCATGGGCGCGGTCATATGCGTCCTGAGCCACTTGCTTGCGCTCCAGCGCTTTATCGAACTCCGAACGCATATTGTTGAGCGCGGCTTCGGCGAAAGAAAGCTCTTTCGCGGAATGCGCGAGGTCTCTGTCGAGCCCCGCTTTGGTCACTTTGGTGGCTTGGATCTGCAAGGTGGAGTCTGCAATCCGCCCTGGCAGAGCAGCGCATGCCTCGACACGCTTACGTTGGGCGCTTTCAACCTTAACGGCCATCTTGAATTTGGCGACTGCATTGACCCACCGAGTGCCTGCTGCAGCATCTCCCAGTTGGTGCTTGAGGTGATCGCGCATCGCCGGCACTGCACTCTTGGTGGCCGTCGCTTTCTCGCCCCACCAGAACCGAGATACAAAGTCTGTTCTATTGCGACGGTTACCCAGCGGCGCGGCTATCAAGCCCCATGCGTCTTTACCTGAGACAGCCTTCGCAATCTCGGGAAAGTACGTTTTCTGCGCAGCAACGCGGGTCGGAACTGCCTCGATACCTGGCAGTTCTCTGGTGACGTTTTCGACGGCACCGTTTCCCGCCGAGCTGACCACTATCGAGAATCCGTGCAGCTTAGGGTTGAGGGGGTAGAAAGGAACAGCCGTATCGCCCAGCTTGACGACAGATTTCGCACCGAATGCTTTATCACCAAGCTCGATCAGCACCATTGCTCGTCTGACGACTACCGATGCCACCACATCCCGCAACAGCGTCGTTTTTCCCGTCCCCGGAGGCCCGTTCACTGCAAAGATCCCAGCACCGTTTCCCAGCTCTGCAAACACTTCGTTCACTGCCAACTGCTGACTGAACGCAAGAGCATGGTCCGAAGGCCAGCGCCCTCGTGGCATCCTGCTTGGGGAGAGCGCTTTTGCAAGGTAGGGATTGTTTGCTGAATCGCGTACATCCACTCGCGACGGGGCCACGGTACTCTGCCCCGCGCTCATGAACTGTCGCATGCCATCGCCAATATCTCCACGCTTTATCGCAGCAGCAATCATCTTCAGGTCGGATGCGTAGAAGCTTCCGAGGCCTTCGACAAACTGGCCTTTCTCGTTGGCATTTTTGGCCCTCACCCGCGAGCCCCGGATGCGAACAAAAGCGCGGCTATCGAAAAGCTCAAGCGGAAGATGAGCTACGCCTGCAACCAGATCGACAAGCTCCCTCAGCCAAGCTACTGTCGGGCGGGTACCGGCTTCAACAAATTGCGCGACCTCATCAGCTATCCATTGGACGAGCCCCATGGAAACCCGATCAAACACGTCGAAGCCGCTTTGAGGGCACGCCGCATCGGAACCCGGCTCCGGCAGCTGAGTCTCGGACCAAGTTCCACCAGCAAGGAGGGCTTCAACATCGCCCCCATGAGCGATCAGCTGGCCGGACGCCCAGGCAGACAGAGACAAAGAGAATGATTGCGGCAAGGGCATGCCGCTTGCATCGAAGCGTATGTCGAAGACACGGGACGTTCCGCCTCTGTTTTCATCATCGTGGGTGCGCACATTGCCCATTGCCTTAAGAACGCATAGGCCTAGCTCATGCGCCTCATGGACACCGCACTGGGCTTCGTACACCCATACCGAATCCTGATCGATGGGCTTTCCGAGGTGCTTCTCATTTTCCCAGGGGAACTTTGCAAACGAGTCTGAGTTGACTCCGTAAACTGGGTTGGCCAAGTCGCTTGAGTTGACCCGGAACGCATCTTGCGGAGTCAGTGCTTCCACCGCTTGCCAGAATTCCAGCACTTTGCTTTCCTGCATGCTATTTCCCCTCGCCGTTGGACCTTTGGCGTGACGGTCTGTGGTTGCGTGCGCTCACGATCTTCTGCCCGACGACGTAGCGCTGCTCTACAAGAATCGGTGTGTATGGGCTTACGCGCAATACCGTCAATGTGTCGTAGCCAATCGGGGCCTTGCGCAAAACGAGCACTGCGCCTGCATCCTGAAAAAGGAGATACGAGCATTTCGAGCCGTACTTGGACAAGAATTGTTGTTGCTTCTCTGGAAGCAAATCAGCGGTACGCAGGTCCTTGTGTTGCAAGACATTTGTAAACCACACCCATGCGGCAGTCCACCGTGAATCAGGCAGCTTCGAAAGATCGTTTTCTGCATAGCGATCAAGTCCCTCGCTGATGCGCCCGACATATCGGTTCATTGCATGTCGACTGACAAACACTTCGTCGCCGAGGAAGTCGCAACGGAGATGGATCTTGGGGAATTGAGGTCCCAGGTGGACCGACACTTCATCTTCCACCGCGCGGGGCTCCTCATCACGCCAGCGCCCAACCTCGAAGCTGGCTTCAAAGTATTTGGTGGCTAGGAACGTCGCGCACTGAGCAACATGGGGCTTCACGGTTTTCCCGGTACCACTGACCTTGAGAGAGCCTTTCAGCAATGCTTTACGGATGGAGCCTGCAGTCACCTCAACCGTGATGCCATTGCCCATGCGATTCGACCCCTGAACATTGCGCACCTCAAGCAAGTGGTAGAGGGCCTGAAGTTCGGCGAGAGCATCCCGGTCTTCCCGGTGAGCGGAATCTACGGTCACTCGAATGGTGCCGACCAGGGGCCGCGCCGTGGCCTGCTGCTTCCAGCTCCACTTCGTGAGAAACGAACCATCCTCTTGCTCTTTCGTGAGCACTGCGAGTACCGACATTGACTATCCCTTGTTGGATTGAAATCGTTTGATCCAGTTGGTGAGGATGGCCACTGGTGAGCTTCTTGGTTTTTCAGCCTCACGGCCCTGAGCATGCGAACTCTGCATGCTGAGCGCAATCACATGCATCTTCGCATTGGCCTCACGCAGCTTTTCGAGTTCTAAGCGAACGGTGGCCAGCGTCTCCTGCGCTGACTCAGCCTCCATGGCGCCGTGTTGCGCGTCGCAGGCCGCCACGTGCTCTTGTCGAACCAGGCCGACCAGCTCCGCAAAGGAAGCCCGTTCGTCCTCGCCCATCGCTGGCAGAAGGTTGCATAGACGGGTCGTCAACTCGCGAACACGCGTTGCGCGCTGGACCCGCTCCAGGCGGCTGAGCTGTGCCACTCCAAGTATCTGGCTGAGAACGCTCGACTCCGCTGGGCCGTCGGCACCGGAGCCGTATTTTGGTTGGTCCATTTCATCTCCTGCCACTGGGGCTCAAGCCTCCGAACTGATGATTCGATTGTAATTGCATTAATTGCAATTAGCAATTGCACAGTTGCAATTATTCTTGCGTTGTCTCTACGAAACACCCTGATACTTACAGTTCAGTTTATTGACTTGACTTGAGTCTGCAAAGACAATAGGAGGGTAATTACGGAGTCAATTCCCATGTCATTCGATAACAGAGTTCTGGCTATGCGCGAGGTTTCCTCCTCGGGCGGTGCGCAGCATGTCTCCAATGAGCCTCTGAAATTCATCTCCACTGGTGGCAACGACAGAGCAGCTGTGGAGTACCTAAACAACCTGTTCTTGCGTGCAGCGCGAGAAGGCGTGAGCGACGTTCACTTCGAGGACACCGGCGCTGACTGCTTGATCCGTTTTCGCAACCGTGGAGAACTCTCGCTGATCGACGTTGTGAGCAAGACCATGTCGGACCAATTCAACGGGAAAATCCGAATGAAGTGCCGCATGTCGCTGGTTGAGCGCATGTCTTCACTCGACGGCAAGTTCTCCTTCGAAGTTGATGACCGCGTTATTGATCTCCGCGTGAGTCTTTTGCCTCTGGGTACGGGTGAATCCATCGTGTGCCGGCTCTTGGATCAGTCGGCTCACCTCATGAAGCTCGACGATCTCAAGATGCCGGAGGACATTCGTGCCGCTATCCGACACATCATCGCCCAGCCGATGGGGCTCTTTCTCGTGACCGGACCCACCGGCTCGGGCAAAACCACGACTCTGTACGGAATCTTGCAGCAGCTGCATACCGAGCAGGTCAAGATCATCACCATTGAAGATCCCATCGAATTCCGCATTCAGGGGATCGTCCAGGCTGCTACCAATCGCCAACTGACGTTCGCCAAAGCGCTCAAGTCGATGCTTCGGCAAGACCCGGACGTGATCTTGGTTGGCGAGATCCGGGACGCCGAGACCGCTGGCCTGGCCACACAAGCCGCTCTCACTGGGCACATTGTGCTGTCCACGCTGCATGCCAATTCCGCCACGATCACGCTCAATCGATTGCTCGACCTCGACGTCGATCCCAACGCGCTATCAGCTGCGCTGGCCGGATTCCTTGCTCAGCGCCTAGTGCGAACGGTCTGCCCACACTGCCGCATTCCCCAGCCAATAGACAGCTACGTCAGCAAGCAGATTCATTCCTGCGGCATGAGCCCGGAAGAAGTCAGTGCCATCGGGACGATCTACACCCACAACCCGGACGGATGCTCCAAATGCCGCGACGGTTGGTCTGGCCGAACCCCCGTTTTTGAAATCGTTGTCGCATCGCCTGAAGTTCGTCTTGCCGTAGAGCGAAGCGACTTGAAGGGACTGCGGGCAGCTGCAGCTTTGCAACCCCAATACCGAACCCTGACGCACGACGCCTACAGGCTGGTCGCTCAGGGCGTTACAACCGTTGGTGAGGCCATGGCCGTCACCGGCTCCGCAATGGTTCATTCCGTTGACGAAACTGAAGAGGAATCCCAATGAAACGCCGTCTCGCGCTCTCCCTTTTGGCGTCTGTAGCAGCGCCAAGCTTTGCGCAAGCGCTCAAGCCAAACAATGGCCCTGCCAATCCCGACGCCAAGCCGTACGACGTCCTGGAGAACCCTATCCCCGAGGACGGCAAGAAGGTCCGACTTCTTTTCACCTACGACTGCCCGTTCTGCCTGCGATATCACAACGGCCTGATCGGCTGGGGTGCCACCCTGCCCGCCTCTTTATCGTTTGAGGCATTCCCGGTCATCACCAACGGCGACAACCCCAAGCTGATCGCCGCGGTCATGGGCCGAATGATTGGCCAGGCTGTGGCTCCGAAAGCCCTCCCCGCCTTCGACTACTCCATGTACATGGCCATTCAAGGCGATGCAGAGAATGCCCTGCCGCCTCGGGCCAACCTGGACATGGATTACGTCCTGCGCGCTCTGGTTGAGGCTGGAGCCAATGCAAAGGACATTCAACAGTACGTGCGTACAAAGGGCAAGAGTATCGAAGCCCGGCTCCCTGCTCATGCCAACGTGGTCAAAAACTACAAACTCACAGCGACGCCTTCGGTCGCAATCGCTGGTCGCTACGTGATCAACCCAGACCATGTGCAGGGCAATCCCCAACACATGCTGTTGCTCATGAACGGCATCACCAGCCGCATCATTCAAGGGGATCGCCATGCGCTCTAAAACTTTCGCTGCCACCCTGTTCGCTTCCTTCCTAGCTTTCAATGTGGGCATGGCGAACGCCGGCAACATCAGTGATTTTTTCAGTGGGCCGAACGGCAAGGCCCCGAAGATCACCGCTCCAGCACCTGAAGCTTTGCCCGAATGGCTCAAGGATTCGCGCAGGCTGCAGGAGCTGCTGGGCAGCGACCCGAAGGTAAGGATCGAAAACCCCAAGGTCATCCACAAGGTTGCAAACGCCTTCCCTGGGCTCGACGCCTACGTGGTTGAGGGCACCGAGTACAACGACGACTTCCCTGACGGAAAGAAGACCCTTTACTTCTTCTATTCCGACCCGGCCCAGCAATATCTGTTCATCGGCATGGCCATTGACATGAAGCGCGGCCGAGACGTGAGCATGGACCTTGAACGGTACCTGCGCGGCCAGCTTGAAGACACCCCGGCCAAAGCCCTGCGCCCTCAAGAAATGCACAGCATCGAGCTGGCTGGAGGCAAAACCAAGGCGTCCCCCTTGACCTTTGTCGTTGACCTGGGCCCGCAGGCAGGCAAAGACAGCTTCCTGAACGTGGTTCAGCTGCACCGCTCCCTGAAGGCCGCGGGCGAGAACCCGAGGACCATCAATTTCGTCTTTGTGAGCAACGCAAAGAGCGAAACGGCAGGCGCAGCGATGGCTATCGCCTACGGCTCCCACGCTGCCAGCAAGGACGGCATCGAGCGGGCCATTGAATACGCGCGTAACGCCGAGAAAACCGCGTGGCTGCAGCCACGAAAGCTGACCGCTGACGCTGCGACCAAGCAAATGCTCGGGACCGGCATCTTCAAACTCGACAACAACAGCACGCAGGCGCTGCTGGCCAAGCTCGATACCCTGCCCCTGCTCTATGAGGGCGCCGGTGGCAAGATGACCAACGCCATGCTGCCGCTAGGCGCGTCTGAGTGGAAGAAGATGCTGCTAGCGAAGTAGTTCTTCCAGACCAAAAAAAAGCCTCATTTCCATGAGGCTTTTTTATGGGTTGACGATGGATTAGGCATGGCCGGGAGCATGGATGAACTGGATCTCTCCCCAGTGGCCCGTGGCCACGAGACTCATGGCCTCCTCTTTGACTGGATCTGGTGCGCCACCGTTGAGGCGATGGACGATGTACCAGTAGTTGATGAGCTTGGCCACGTTTTCAGGACCACTGTTGCGAATCAGCTCTGCGTTAATGGCAGAGGCTTCGCACAGGCGCTCAATGGGAAACCAGTCAAAGTGGATGATCCCACCCCCATGCCATCGCAGGTGGAGATCAGCGAAAGACACATCAGTTGGGACCGAAAAGGTCAGTTCATCACATGCGGCTAAAGACGTATTAGTAGCCGATTTCATATGTGACATTTTTGCATACGATCAAACAATTTGTATATAAGCAGTTCTACATAGCGTAATTTTTACCGCCCAAAAAAAACCGCCCCCAAGGAGCGGCAAGCCTCTTGCGAGGCGGAGGGAGTCTAAAAAAAGGGCAGCTGCTTACTTTGCCTGGAGGGTAGCGAGCAGCTCTTTGGCGGGCATGTATCCGGACATGGACTTGCCGGAATCGGTCACGATGTGCGGGGTACCCTTGAGGCCAACCTGATTGGCGACCTTGGAGACCAGAACCAACTCTTGGGCACCCTTGCAGTCACCACCAGAGGAGTTTTTGTTGGGGCTCGCCATGAACGATTCCATGGATGATTTTGGATCGTCAGCACAGAGAACCTCCTGCATCTGACGATTCGTCAGCGTGCCGTTCCCAGACCGTGCGTAAGGAGCGTACTGCACCGTCACCCCCAGCTCATTGAGAGCGGGAATCTCGGCATGCAGGCGCTGGCAGAAGGGGCACGATGGATCGGTGAAAACGGTGATCGTGTGCTTGGACTTTCCCTTCGCTGGGTAGACCACAAGAGCAGCTTTTGAGATCGAAGCCAGGGCTTGCGCGCGGCCTACAGTCAGCGCTTCTTCGCTGATGTTGCGCCGATCCTGCACGTTGAAGAGCGTGCCCTGGATCATGTACACCCCATCGGCCGTGAAATAGGCAACGTCCCCACCGGAAACCAACTCCCACAGGCCAGGTATTGGCGCGGGCCGGATAGCGTCGATCACCAGGCCAGGCATTGCTTTGCGCAATTTGGCTGCAAGGGCTTCGGTTTCGGCCTTCCGTTCGACGCTCAGCGCCTTCTCTGCGGGGGGCGCGGCTGACGCACCTCCGCTCACAAAGAGCGTACTGGCTGCTGCAAGGGCGACGAAACAGCTCAATGCTGCGGTGCGAATTTTGATCATGTTGATGGAAAACAATTGCATTTTGATTTGCTCAGAAGGTTGCTTTAGTAATTGTATGACCGATTGCGGTGTATTTGCAATTCACGTCAATTAATTGAGTTCAGGAAACAGAGTTTTTCAGGTATGGCAAGAGCATCTTTACGGTGCCGTCCATGGTCCGAAGCTTTTTGAGAAGCTCTTTCGTCGTAAAGGTCACCGTCAGGAAAGTGCCGTGTTGCGGCACCTGGGCTTCGACAACGAAACGGCCAATGTCGAAAAGCATGGTTTTGTCGGAGGCCTCGGAATCGCCATCTCGGACAGTTACGGGTGGAGTGATGCTTGCGTACCGGCTGGTCAGGCTGTCCAGCAACGGGGCCTCGTTCTTGTTTGCCCAGCCGCGGTCCACGGTCAATGCGACAAGCTGAGCTTTGCGAGAACCTTCAAAGTCCAGCGTGACCATGTTGCAGCCCGCCACTCCCATCAGTCCGAACTTGCTGGATGAGGCAAGGTTGATGAAGGCTCCACCGGTTTCAACCGAAGTGCCATCGGTGACCATGACATAGCCTCTGTGGGAAGCTATCAGCTGCTGTATAGGTGCCCTCACCTGGGTGATGGTGGTCTCACCCAGCGACAGCCAAGGCAAGACTGGCAAGGCTGTGATCATTTGCTTCTGCAGCTCAGTCATCCCGCCCTTAGGCTGGGCCGGAGCGGCGACGGAAAGCATTGAAGCAGGAGCGAGCGACAGGCCTGCAAGGCAGCTGAGTGTGGCGCGGCGCGAAACGTTCATATCGGGCATGTGGTTGATCCCAGCTCGTGCTACTTCAACTCTTCGGCAAAACCGATGCCGGAGCCACCATCCATCTTCACGCCGAAGCGGCCGATGGACGATGCTTCAAGGCCGGACTGGGCCGGTGAGCCGTCATAGAGGATGGACAAGTTATTGACCGTGATCGCGGCCCGATCAACCACAAAAGGAATTTCATATGTTCGCGATGCGTTGATAACAACTCCCGCCGAGTCGAGCGTTGCACGCATCACGTGAGCTCCGTCCACCAGACCTGCGGGCAGCGGGAAAGTGAATCGCCGGTACTTTGGGTTTTGCCCTGCAAGAAGGATTTCCGAAGCTTCCAAAGCGTCTATCCGGCCAACACCAGCAAGACCCAGCAGGCATTCCCAGCTCTCCACCAAGCCGTTGATCGCCGACATGCTCGCGTCCATGGAGGCACCAATCAAACGCGCAGCGCGGCAAGCAGGGACGAAGCCTGTGTCAGACACATCAGCCTGGCTCATTACGTTGTTGATCAGCGTCTTCACGCTATAGCTGTAAGTGGTGCCGCGAACCGGTGGGACGTCGACCACTTCCAGAGCGGTGATGCCGCTGCTCGGTGTGATCTCTGTGGCATCACGGAACACCCGGTAGCGGATAGTGCTGCCCGTAGCGATGGCTGGCCAAGTTACCTGAACGTCGTTCTCCCGCGTGCCATCTGTTGCGACGACCGACAAGGGCGACTGCACAGGCAACACAAACGCAGCGCTTGCGAATTCCAGCGGAGTGAAAAGAGTCACGCCGATGGGAGGAACGGAACGCGCAACAGCAACCAATTGAGCGGAATGCAAAACGCCGTAGTCGAGGCCAGCTACAGACCATGTGCCGCTGTCTCCGATCTCTTTGGACTGACCGACAGGCGACTGATCGGACGCCAAACGGAGAGATCCCACAAAAGTACCAAACGAGGCGGTACTAAATACACCCGTCGTTGGGCCCAGTGCAGCATTCACCGTGGGTGTCGAGCTGACGGCACCAGAAGCAGAAACAATGAGGCCACCAGGAGCCACCGTCCACGAAATCGGTACAAGTACAACGCGACCTTGGGTAGCTGCTGTCGCATCGGCGTACGTGACCCGAACAGTGGCGTTCACCATCTGCCAAGCATTTGCGTTTGCTCCCAACGTCGAGGAGGACATTTGCATGGTCACCGGCGCGTTCGGGGTCACTGCATTCAACACGACCGCAAGGCTGGCGTTTGACTCATCCAGGACTTCAACGCGCGCCTTCAACGAACCTGAGTAGGCACCCAGATCCACTGTCACTTTTGCGAAATCACCCCCAGCGCGGTTGACCACAAAGCCCTGTCTCGTGGCGTCGCCAAACGAGCCCATCGTTGCCGCAAGCGAGACGACTGGAATGGGCAAGTTTTGGTATGTGACTGCTGAGGTTGCGCACTCACTGGCTGAGAACACGCTATTCGATACGGAGGCCTTGAGATTAATTTTCACCTCGTTAGGCTGCAGGTGCGCGGCGAGGGGAAATGTCGCGATCCAGTTTGATCCGTTGAAGGTCATTGGATACGCTATCCCATTTCCTTCTCCCTGAATATCGCCCCACACTCGAAGCGAAGCAGCTTCGACGGAGGATGCACCGGCCAAAGTGGCAGTTACAGTAGCGTTGGGATTGAAAGTCGTAGAAATATCGGTATTAACGGCTGAACATTTCGGCGTGTCATAAACAACAATACTTGCCGAGGTCGAAGCCGTGCCAAAGTTGCTCCCGCTCTTCTGCATAATCCGCTGCAAGGTGTAGGTCCCCGCAGAGGATGGCGCAGTTCCAGTGAGCGTCGTTGTAACCTGAGCATTGTTTCCAGTAGTTCCAGCAAATGCTGTGAACGGGATACCCCAGGAAATAGCGCCATTCGTAGAAAAGCTTCCTGTTCCGTAAGCAGCACTAGTCCAGGTTTCGGACCCGATATTCTTCCAAACCTGGGAAAACGTGAAGGATTGATTTACGCCTAGCTTTGCTGGAATCCCTGTTTGCGAAATAAACTGCGGCCCGACAAAAGGTTTTATGTACCCTGTCTCCGTAGATGACCATGGGGAAGTGCCAAGATTATTTTCAGCGCGTACCTGAAATTCGTATATGCCGTCATCAGGCACGGTTGCCCACGAATAAGTCAGAGCTGAAGTTGTAACCGCGGGGATAAGATTCAACCAACTAGTGGTGCCTTGCTTACGATATTGAATACGATAGGCAGACGCGCCAGAAGTGGCTCCCCACGATAAGTTAATACTTGTGGAGCTGACCCCATCTGTGGCAGAGAATGTGAGAGGAGCTTGCATACTAGCGAAGCAACCCCCATCGGATACAGTCCAAGTGCCCGACCCTGAACAAGTCGCTGAAGCTTGGCCCGTTGCGCCATTCGAAATGTTTGACAGATTTAGAGCAGTGCCAATGTCTGATTCATCAGCATGTGCGCTGCAGAAGTTACCGCTGCCCCACCGCAATGTTTGGGCTGGGCAGCTTGGAGGGACATAAGGCTTGATGAGCAAAGTAGAACCCGCCCCGCCCATCCACATATCGTTGAATCCGCCTGCGTCAATCTTTACGCATTCGAATTCATAGTCAGAAGCGTCATCAACCTGTGCACAAATTGGCGTTGATCCAACGTTGTTGACCTGGAACTCTGCTGCATATGCAGTATGCGTAAATGTGTAGTTCGAATTAGGGCCGACCGTCGCGTTTTTACCCGTGGATAGGAGCGAACTGGATTGAGTAGCTTGAGCGCTAAGCCAGATTTTCACCGTGCCGGCAGAAGACCCACTGGTCATGTTAATAACAGACCAGTTTGCTGCACTTGCGGAATGTGCGGCAAATGAGAAAGCGGCGAAAACGCACAGTCGCACCAGATTGGATTTGATGCGGATCATCAAGCCATTTACCAATGAATGGTACTTGGCAAAGTTAAAGCTTTTATTCATTTGACTTCCTCTGCAAAGCCGATTCCATTGCCGCCATCCATCCGAATGCCGAACCTGCCAATGGACGTTGCTTCAAGTCCGGCTTGCGCTGCAGAGCCGTCATAAAGAATGGTCAGGTTGTTTATCGTGATCGACGACCTGTCCATCACAAAAGGAATTTCATATGTCCGCTTTGCATTGATAACTACCCCAGCGGAGTCGAACGTGGCTCGCAGCGTGTGCGATCCATCATTCATTCCGGTCGGTATGGGGAAAGAGAACCTGCGGTACTTTGGGTTTTGTCCAGCAAGCTGAATTTCAGACGATTCCAAGGCGTCTATGCGGCCGGCACCAACGAGCCCCTGCAGGCATTCCCAGCTCTCCACCAACCCGTTGATTGCCGACATGCTCGCGTCCATGGAAGCACCGATCAGACGTGCTGCGCGGCAAGCAGGAACGAAGCCCGTGTCAGTCACATCAGCCTGGCTCATGACGTTGTTAATCAGCGTTTTCACGCTGTAGCTATAAGTGGTGCCGCGCACTGGTGGGACGTCGACCACTTCCAGTGCGTTTATGCCGCTGCTCGGTGTGATCTCTGTGGAGTCCCGAAACACCCGGTAGCGGATGGCGCTGCCCGTTGCGATGGCTGGCCAGGTCACTTGCACGTCGTTCTCGCGCGTTCCATCTGTCGCGACAACTGATAAAGGGGATTGCACAGGCAACACGAAGGGGGCGCTTGTGAATTCCAGCGGACTGAACAAGCTAATGCCAGCGGGAGGAATTGCGCGTGCAACTGAAACGAGCTGCGTGGCAAACAGTTGGGAGTAGTCGAGTCCAGACACAGTCCAGCTTCCCGTATCAGTAACTGGCTGTGCGCCAACGCTCGACTGATCAGCGGCTACCCTCACTGAGCCAATGAAAGAACCGTAGGTAGAAGTAGCGAAGGCGGGGCCTGAAGGATTCAAGACCGAGGTCACGGTAGGGGTCACACCCGTTACACCACCCGCGCTCACAGAAAGACCACCAGGTCCTGCAGTCCAAGAGATTGCGAGCAGGAAGCTCTTGCCCTGAGATGCTGCGCCGGCGTCCGAATACGTCACTCGCACCGTCGCAGCTTCAATCCCCCACGCACTGGACAGCTTGTTGAGCACTGAAGACGAAAGTGAAAGTGATGTCGGCTGCGACGCAGTGACAGCGTTGAGCGATGCAAGGGGTACGTTGTTCGCGTCGATCACTTCAACGCGCGCTTTCAGCGAATTGCTGTACGAACCAAGATCAATGGTGATCTTGGCAAATTCACCGCCCTGCCTGTTAGCTACGAAGCCCGGCAGCGATTGATCCCCGAAGGTACCGAATGTGGGTACCAGCGTTACGGCTGGAACAGGCAATTGCTGAAACCCGACAGAGCTACCTGCACAGGAAGCAGCACTGAAGAGACTGTTGCCCACCATCCCTTGAAGGTTGAGCTTTACCTCGCCAGGGCTCAAATGAGCCGCTACAGGAAAAGTCCCCACCCAGTTGGTGCCATTGAAAGTCATCGCATAGGTTGCTGCGCCTGTCTCTCCTTGTGCATCACCCCAGACCCGAACATTCGCAAACTCAACGGACGATTCGCCTACCAATGTGGCTGTAATAGTGGCATTTGGATTGAAGGTCGTGCTGAGGTCAGTGGTCAGTGCGGAACAAGTAGGTGGTCCAACAACAACCACCGTCAACGGTGTCGATGGTTCGCCAAGGTTAACGCCGGACTTTTGCACGATTCGCTGAAGGGTGTAAGTCCCGGGTGTCGCAGGAGCCGTCGCGGTAAAGGAAGACGTGACCTCTGCCGAGGTTGCCGTGGTTCCTGCGAAAGCTGTCACGCCCAGGCCCCAATCAATTGCCCCTCCAGCGCCAAACGGTGCCGTCCCATAGGCGGCGCCGGCCCAGGTTTCAGCACCTGTATTGCGCCAGACCTGGCTCAAGGGGAATTTGCTACCGACGGCCACTTTGAGGGGCACGTTGGACTGCGAAATGAAAAGTGCATTTAACGCAGCTCGGATGAACCCAGTGTCGATTGCGCTCCATTCCGAATTGCCGACGTCGTTCTCTCCGCGAACTTGGAACTCGAAAACGGACGGGTCTGCAACGCCGGTCCATGAGTGAGTAAGGGAGGCCGTGGAAGTCAAATCTGTCCACGTCGGGACGCCCGTCTTCCGGTACTGCAAGCGATAAGTCGAAGCTCCTGGGATAGCCGACCAAGACAAGTCAATCCGCCCCGTCAAAGTGCCTTTTGTTGCGGAAAGACCTGTTGGAGCGTTAAGACTTGCCGAGCAAGATGACGCCGTCACGGTCCAGCCCGCGACTGAACATGACGCGGTGCCGGAGCCTGTTGCTCCGGTTGTGGAGTTGGTCACCGAAAAGGAGTCGCCGGGAACACCTGCTGCGACAGGTCCTGAACAGAAGTTTGAGGTCCCCCAGTTAACGTTTTGTGCGGGGCAAATCGGTGCAGTGGATTTATCCACCTCATACGTAGCGTAACTCCCACTCTGGCTATATGAGCGGGTAGTGTTCGGCAACATATTTGCACATGTTGTCGATCCGTTCTGATAAACGCACGCTTGATCGCTAGCAGTATTCTTTACGAAAAGGGTGGTTACTGGCTCCAATAACGGGAGGCCCTCACCTGGTGCCAACGTGCCTACTTTTGTGGAACCACTAACGAATTTTACTTCATAGCCTATTGTCCGCCCGCTGGTTGCACGATTCAATAGATAGGAATCAACTTTTGTGAGTACAACCCATTGCTGAAACCGCCTAAGTCCGTACGGTGTAGTGGAATCAGCACCAACCTTGTAGGTATTCGCGGACGTGCAAGGTGTAGCACTTGCATCCAGAAATCCGGAGGGAGAATGCCGCATGCAGTAATACAAACTCCACGGATTTCCACCCCCGACGGAAAAGGGGCTGATGTATGGGTTTACGCGAATGCCATCAGTGAAATTCCCGCTGCCGCTAGTGCTTACTCCGGGAGGAGCAGTAAATGAAGAGCTGCCACTACCACCCCCCCCAAAAACCGCTCCATCGTTAGTCAGATTAACCGTAACAGCGTTCGGCAGATCATTCTTGACATATGCATACATTGTGACAGCATATGCATTCATAGTCGCGCCTAAAACCAGCGCTATGATAAATTTCGCGACGAATGATTTCACAGTTAACCCTTCGCCGTCTTGTTTGCGGTGGCCTTGCCGCCAAATTCCAGCAAAAATTGATCCGCGTTGGCGTCACCCAACTTTGAAGCCTTCTTCAGGTAATAAATCGCCTCATCAACGTCTTTCTGGGCGCCCCTTCCATTTGCAAGCATCCAGGCGTATGCAGTTATCGACTCAACGTGGCCAGCCTTTGCTGCCATGAAATACCAGTGGATTGCAGCGCGGTCGTCAGGAACCCCATGGCCGTGATCGCCACGAGTGAAGGCGTAAGCAACAGCGGCCATGGATTTCGGCACGCCATCTTTTGCTGCCAAGTAGTACCAGTTGAATGCCGCACGTGGATCTTTTGCGAGCCCGAGCCCACCCTTGTCGTACTGCTCAGCAAGGATGAATTTGGCTTCAGGAATTGATTGCTCGATGGCGCGCTCTAGAAGCTTGAGAGCCTCGTCTTTGCTGCCGTCCTCGATCCGCTTTTTGAGGAGCAGCACGAGCGCGCCTTTGTGCCCGCACTCAACAGCTTTGCCTGCTAAGTAGTCGCCGTCTTTCTTGTGCCCTTTGGCGTAGAAATCTTGCGCTGCACGAAACATCGATTCCGGGTCGCCATACTGCGAACCCATCCAGTTGAGATGGCGGACCATGAAGGGGCTCTTCTTGAGTCCTCGACCCTCTTCATACATTTTGGAAAGGAAATGATGAGCACCACCGCTGCCGTTTTGGGAAAGCGGATACATGACACGGAAAGCGTCAACCGGACGATTCTGGTCAAGGTACCCATCAGCAGCTTCAATCTGGGTGCGGTCCAGATTGGCGGAACAAGCGCTCGCAGTTCCAGGCATCGCGGCGCCGAGGAGGAAGCCTGCGGAGATGGCCAACAACCTGTTGATGATCTCCGGGCGAATTCTCTTGTTCATTTTTTGTGCTCACCACAGAATGACGATGCACTAATGGTAGGGAGGACGACCCCCTCGAACACCCCCCGAAAAGCACGCAAAAAACGCACTTTTCAGCTATTTCCCTGAGAATGAATTGCCAATTAATGGGTTTGCAATTATAATTGCGACATGCAATTATTAAGGGCAAAGAAATGTCTTTCCTGATTTTATTAGTTACTGCGCTTGGTATAGGCTTTGTAGTTAAAGCTATCTATGGCAATCGTAGCTCCGAGTCAATCCAAGATGAGATCGAGGATGAGCCCGCCATGAAATTCGATCCGATCTTGAAAGTCGGAATCCCTAAGCCAGGTGATTCCGATTTCATTTAACGTCTACCCATTGGGGTTTTAGATTTGCCAGCGTCAGTTGACGGGTTGTCTTTGGCATAAGGTTTCGCAGATGGCGTTACCGGTGCAGACGCAGGTGCAGGCCCACTTCCGCCGCCCCCCTGAGAAAGATTAATCCCACCATCCCCGCCTAGTTTAGGGAGCTCGCTCGCACTGCCCCCCGAAATAATATTTGTGGTTGAACTGCTCGTTGAACCTGTTGAGCCACCGGACTGCCCCCCCCCTGGAATTAGTGATCTTGCTGTATCCATGCTGGCTGACACCGCTGAACCGAGCGCAGCTGGCGCAACACTTGAGACCTTGGCTAAAGAATGTGAAAGATCAGATGACAGCTCCTGAGCTTTCGTAGCGCCTGAGCCCAACATATCATTCAGCGTTTTAGTCGGGGCAACGCCGTTAGACCCTTCAGGCCCATTAGCACCACTGTTCTTACCTTCCGACTGAGATCCAAAGATTTTGTGTCCGACGCTAGTTTGGTTTCCTGCGCCGAACTGGTTGATATCACCGCTCATTGGGATAGCTGATTGAGCAGCCGATGATTCCTGAGATGCCTTTACCAATGGGGCAGTGTTGGTTAAGTTTGACTGAATAGAATTCGAGGAATTAAGTGCCTGGGTTTTTGCGGCTTCACCAGCTGCAGTCACAGCGCTTAGGCCTCCAAGTGCTGCTCCCCTGGCTCCATTGGCTTCCTTCTTGTGTTCGTCCATTCTTTGTGCAACGCTGCTATTGAAACCACCAGTCGCGGAAGCAGACAAACGGCTATCTGCTGCTGCAACCGATTGCGCGACGGAAGGTGAAATTTTTGATTCCATCGCAGAGATGTTGCTTGCAACACCTGCAACTGCATCAAGGCTATCCTTGACTGCTTGGAGTGGTTTCGTAATATCCGCAGATCCGGCCGCTTTAGCCAATTGCGCCATTCCCAGCTGGGCAGCGATTTTTTCCTGAGGTGTCGAAGCTGTTGCCGCCATATCGGAAAGGGTGTTCCAAGCCGCAGCCATCGCCACTTGGTCCCTACCTAATGCGGTTGAAGCACCGGTCTTGTCGAGCCGTTTCATCTCCGCAGCCGCAGATTCGCCAAGGGCTTTTTGCTGATCAGAGCTCAATGCTGAATTTGCAATACCCTGTACTCGGGATAACGCGACGCCGTCATTACCCGTACTACCGTTGAATTGGCGGCTAGATTGGGCCGCCCAATTGGAAACGACTGAACCTCCGTCAATATCTTTCCCAACTGATGCCGCGGAAGTTTGAGACGCTTGCGAAGTAGCCTTATCTGCCTTGTCCAGCGCATCAGTTTGGGAAGCAAGCTTTGAGAATGTTTTTTGTAATGCGTCGGCCTTAGTCGCTGCATTTCCGTACTCTGCGCCGTCTGTAGAGCTTGATCCAGAAGACGCAGATCTACCTCCAGAAACACGAGTTGACTCGGATGTGCCTGCATCCTGTTGTTGTCGAGCCCCGTTCGAGTTACCTGCTTTTACATCTTGCGATACCGCCTCTTTAATAGCACCAGCAATATTAGCGCCCACGTTCAATCCATTACCAAATACCTTAAACCCCCCGGACGCGTTAGCTTCAACGCCAGCGCTGGCCTGAGTGCCAGTTGAATTGGTCTGACCTGAAGAGACGTCAAACGAGCCGTATTTTGATGAAATCTGCCCAGTTTTAGAGTCGAAGCTAAAGCTTAAATCACTCGATGACATTGCCTGCGCTGTCTTCGCGCCGCCAATTTTCTTAGCGGAACTCTGGACTAATTGAGCCAGTTCAGAGAATGCCTGCTGTGATTGGCTTTGCAATTGCTGTCTTGAGGATGCGGAGGATTCCATTGCCTGTGCAGTACCGCCTTGTACTGCACCGGACCCACTTAGCTTCGCTATCCCCGGTAAAGCGGCCGATCCATCACCGCTTACACCAACCCCGGCCGACGTCATGCCCCCTTGCATAGCAGCCATACCACCGTGAAGGGCGTGACCCATCCCTGCTCCCGGAATAGCCCCCTTCGCACTACCCGGATTCATCACATCTGCGCCCCCACCACCTGCACCTCCACCCTTGAGTGCAGCAGAAGAATCGCCCTTGCCTGATGGCATTGCCTTAGACACCATTCCAGAAAGTGCAAACATACTCCCCGTCATGATGGCAAACATGAGATAGGGCGCCTGCTGGATCATGTTCGACGCCGCAATAGTTGTCGTATAAGCATGGCGCATAAAAAACGCCATGTACTCGGGCGTGAAACTCTGGGGGCTCACCATGTTTCGGATTTCAGTCTGGTACCACGACATGACGATGGCCATCATTGGAATCCAACTCTGTGTCCACATCCCGAAGAGTGCGTACGATCCGGCAACCTTCAAACCGCCCTGAGGGTTTGCCGCGACGATAAACATCACGATGGGAGTCGAAGCAATAAACACGAAGAACAAAATGTCCATGAACTTGGGAGCGGTCGTGCTCACAAGCATGCTCTGCTGAGATTCGGACTTGGCCCACTCAAACAAACTCGTGTCGCGCCTGATTGATATTGCTTGATCCAGCGGAGCATTTGCACTGAATTTCATGGTGTCAGCTAGCGCATAAAGCGTCACGTTCGCGAATGCCAACGAATCCATTTTCGAATTAGAATCACGAAGTCGGTTAATGTCGGTGAGCGCTTCATCCCAGGTCCTTTCGGTCTGTGATGCGGCTCGTGCACTGGAAGAGTATTTCTTGATCTCTGCGCGATTGGCCAAACCATTCATGGCTTTGCTCACCGAACCCACCCCATCTCTTTCATTCTGAGCGACACTCAGAAAGTGCGACGCTGCGTCTGCACATGAAACAGCACGTCCACCCCCACCGCCAGGAATATATGGGTTGGTTGTATCGAAAACGATTGTCTGGCCTTGCAATTCAAGAGTATCTGCGAACGACTGCAAAACATTGCCAGAAACTTTGAAGTCGGTATTTGCTAATTTACCGCTTGCGCAATACCTGCTTGCAAGGCGCATCGACTCCACAAGATTCTGGTCGGCACAGGACATAGGATCTGACGGGCACATCGTGATTGCCATCAGGGCGCGAGCTGGTGTAAATGGATGGGAATCACCGCTGACGGATAGATAGTCTCCATCCACGTTAACCATGACAGCTTCGATTTTGCTGGTCATGTAGAGGGCAAAAGCCCCCGCCACGGACGCCGGCAGGGCTATGGCATATGGAACGTCATCAACGACACGTGGCGGAGCGGCATTGTCGAACTGCTCGACTGTGACGGTGGTTTTCGGCATGAACATTGCCCAAACCACAATCACCTGGATCACCATCACATCGAGCCTCAAACCGTTCCTTGTCACCCCCTGGGCAAGGATAAAGATCAAAGACAGCATCAGCCCGGTCTTGATTGCGGATGCAACCCAGTCGTCTTGTCCAAAGAACATGGCCATCGCGCTGAGGGCAGACCCGACCGTGGCGGGGTCGGAGACCGTGTAAATAGTGAATGCCATGATTCAATTACCGCTGAGCCTGAGGACGAATGGGGGACGTGGTCATGTGCTGAGCTTGGGTGAGTAACTTGTACATGCCGTCGATCATCCCAACCAGGTCCTGAGTTTTGGGGCGCATCCCAACCAACTGTTGAGTCTTCGAAGCCAACGCATCTTTGTATGCCTGAGGCGTGTCAACTTCCGTCTGCCCCGTAAATGCATTGCTTCCGATACCGAGAAGTTCCATGGCAATTAGATATTCAAAGTACGGTGGCAATGTGTTCGACAACAGCATGCCCATGGTTTCAGCGACGCCAGGCGTTTTTTGTGCCTCGTAAAGCATTAGAAGAATTGGAACCGGAATTACAGCTAGCATCTGTCGAGCACGAGGCGACAAGTTACTGCCATCCAGGTTTACAGGTTGCTTATGTACGAACGAACCGATGATTGAGTCTGCGGTATAGGCAGCGCGGTTATGCGCATCAACCGTACCAAATAGGGCCAAATTGATTGTGTCCTCGACACCCCCCCATTCACCCACGGTCATAACACTGGTCGCCACACGGGTGCATCCTTCGCTCCAATTAGTGCAGCGAAGAATTGAGACACCTTGCGGACTGGTGGAACGGGTACGGGTAAGCTTGTCCCAGGCGGTAATAGTCGGGGAGTATTCCGCAGGCTTGTTGTCGCAGCGCTCCTCGGATGGAGAACCCGTGCATTGCCCATCGCTGGCTTCTTTGCTTCGGACAATTGAGGTGCCAAATAGTGACTGAACCATTTCCGTCACTTCTCTGGTTGTCATAAAAGCGCGCAAAGTATTATTCCCCGCATCCATCGTGTGTTGGGAAGCACGCCAGACCATATTGCCGAGAACCGGATTGCTTTTGGCGACTTCAGCATCTCCACCTTTCGCGGTAACGGATGGCTTTTCGCTTTGGGCCTTGTTCGTCGCCGCAGTCGAGTCGGCCGCACGATTTGCACTGACAGAAAGCTGCTCGCCAATCTTTCGGCCGTGCTCCATCATCTTGTCTTTGGTGGCGATCATCGACGCCATTGAGATAGCACAGGTATTTTTTGCAAGGCTATTGAGGTCTCGAATCGCCTCTTCAAGAGTTTCAAGAATTGCACCGCATGGGCTACACATCGACTGGATGGCCAATTTAATTGCATATCCCACCGCGTTTGCGGCAATTGACCGGATCAGCTGCTCAAATTGGGCACCGTTGATAAAGCTGAATGAGCCAAAGAAAATATCAACGCCCCCACAACCGGCGTCAATTTTTGGCGCGGCGAATTGTACGATTTCAAAACCACGGCCGGGTGCTCTCACGGATAGCGACCCACCGTAATACCCCCTCAGTCGTTGAGTATTGATGGCCTGCGCGCCTGTACCACTGACAAGGAACATTTCACCCATCGCGTCTTTCAAGCCCGCATGCACGTCCTTGGGCGCTACAGCGCCGCCGATAATCGAAGCCACTAAAACGGAATTGACAACCCCGGCGAACAGTTTTTTATAGCCAATCATTTGCATGTCAATATCTCTTCTCAAGTCGTTGTTGTGCGCCGGGTGTCAGGGCATTTTTGTCTTTAAGCATTTCCTTGCCTAACTCCTTGATATCCTCGGGAGTCAATATCCCGCGTTCTTCTGGGAATGCGTTTTTACGCTCCACCCCAGTAATAAGCCCAGCAGCATCACCGGCAATCAAAATGCGCTCTTCCAATAGGTCCTGGGAAAGCAGGCCTTGCGTAATGACAGTGACCTTCGCGGGAGGTACGACAAGTGCGACCGCTGGGCGGACGCCGATACGAAGTGTTTTGGACTGGCCTTCGTCTTTCAGGACGTTGGACCCGCCCATCAACCAGCTCGGCCGCTTGCCGTCGGGGGTGATGTAAAACACCTCGAACTGAAGCTCCTTGGCCAATCGAGCAACGATGGGGTACTGCATGGCGCAGAACGGGCATTGGTCATCGAGAAAGACCCACAGGCCCGCCTTCTTGTTGAGCCCCTTCGTCGCGGCTCTCTTGGCGTCGATAGACCATCCCTGGAAGCTCCCGCGCATGCCGGATGAAAACGGTGAGCGCACTGACTCGTCGAGCAGCGTGTCGAGCAGCGACTGCTTCTGAAACTGGCGTGTGAAGTTGCTGGCCTTGTCCAGCATGACTCGCGTCGCGTATCGATAGTTGCGAACGTTTGCCTCACTAGGGTCGTCGATGGCAGCGTGAATGACGCTCATGTATTCCTGCTGGAACCACTTCACGCTCAGCGGCTCGACCTCAGGCGCCTTTGCCTTGGGGGCCTCCAGCTTGATGATGGAAGGAGTGGGCGGTGCCTTCTTCGGAAGAGGCTTCTTCTCTTCCTTTAATGGCTCTGGTTCTCGTTCGTACCAAAACCACCCCTCTTCCCCGCTCTTGTACATGTTCACATCCCGTGCAGGACGGGATTCGCTTTGAGCAGCGGCAAGCCCACAAAGGGTAAGTAGCGCAGCAAGCAGGAATGCCGACCTGGTCAAAATCAATCCACGCATAGATCTGCGAACTCCAGGTTGTGCTTTGTTGTGGTTGCGATGCGCATACCCGCTTCCACGGCCTCTTCAAGCCGCTTTTCCATTTCGGGTGTGAGAGGCTTGATGCGTTGACGCATCGTTGCCTCGAAGTCGCTTGTTTCGGTCACTCCGCCAAGCCTGGTTGCCATCTTCATGGCCATGCGCCAGTGATACTGCGCAGTGAATCCTTCAGCGTCGGGAAACCAACGCGACGAGTGAAGGTCACCAGTGAGCATCATGATTTCCGGCAGGTGCCACTTCCAGCGATTCGTCATCATGCGAACCTCATGAAGGGCAACTGCTCTTTCACTTTCTGTCAGCTTGCTCATGGACTGGGTAAGCAGCCGCATGTAGTGATACGAGCCGGGGATGTACCCATTTCGAGCAGAGGCACGGTAGTGAAGAAATGCCTTCTTCACATCAACCTTGCCCGTAGCTCCCGTCTCAGTGAGAAGACCGGAGAGATAGTGAGCTTGCGCGCCGACAGCACCACGCGAGTTGAATGACGATGCGCCAGACTTTTCAAGCAGCGAAAGAATTCGCTGTGCAAGCTGTGGGTTCACCCCGTCAGGTGCCGACTGATAGAGGAGCAATGAGGCGTTCCATCCGGCTTCCTGAGACTTGGCCGCGCGCTCATACATTCGCATTGCCATGCCCAGGTCACTCGGATACCCGTAGAGAGCCTTCCGTGCAACATCACCACGGGCACGGAGCATCAGCGGCTCCCCGACCTTGAGCTTGCTCGACACTTGATCTACAGCCTCTTTTTTCACCCCGGCATTGGCGGAGGTTGTCGGCTCATTTGCTTTCGCAAGCTGGATGCAGACCGAGATCCTGTTGTTGTCCTTCGCAGACTCCTTGACGGCGCTGACCACCCCTTCAGAGGCACACGCGAGTGCAGGGAACGCTACCACCAACAAGGCGACCATGAGTTCACTTTTCATAGCCTGGCTCGCCCAACCGTACGTGGTGCCACAGCCTCAACACGCTTCTCGCCAGGTGGCGGAATTCCCAAGCGGCTCTGATTCACGAGCACGAGTTCGTGCTCCTCAAGGGCCTTCTCGCGCTTCGGAGATGCTGAGAGAGCATCTAGTTTTGGTTGGCTTTCAGAGGCATCTTTCGCGGGAGCCTTCGACTGAATGTTCTTACGAGCATCCTTTTCTTTGGCAGAAGATGCAGCAACAAGCACAAGGGCTATGCAAACGCACACCAGCACCAATCCCAGTAACCCAAATCTCGCACCGTCCATGACACCCCGCCCTTCATCGAAGACTTATCGGCCCCTCTCGAACGGCTCGGGGGGGCGAAATCTATCCGATCAATGGTACGGAGCGCACCCCTCCAATACAGGTGCGAAAAGCAAGCGAAAACAGCACGTTAAACGGCTGGGACGTAAAAAAGGCCGCTTGACGGCCTTCTGTGGAGTTTGTCGAAGATCTCGTCACCCTTGGGGTAAACGAAAAGGTCCATAACTATTGTCGAAAATGTCCATAAAAATTGTCATCTACGGAGTGCTCTTGCAACCAGGATAGGTGAATGGCATCAGTCGTGAGTCCTTGTAGCAATGTTCTGGAGCCTCTTTCAAGACCTCTGTGTTGTTCGTCACATTTGGGATGTTCTGACCTAACAACTCAGCGGACTTCACTGCCGGAACCTTGGTGGTGAAATTACCCTGTGGATCTGCATCGCGACCGACAGTCATTGTTTCCTTGATTCTGTTTTGCGAGATGCCGTAGTTCGTTCGAGGGTCAGCCGGATTTAGCTGCCCAGACTCGATAAGAGCATCGGTCCACTCCGTCAGGTCGACACGACTCCAGTCGACTGCGGCCAGCTCGAAAGCAGTGAATCCACCGCAGTTGATGTTGCAGCCGCCGAGACTGCTGCCGTCGTTGGCTGACCTGAATCCCCGTGGGCGCGATCCGGTTAAATTCTTCTTAATCAGCTCGGACGAGATGACCCGAATAGCAATCGATTTGTAGCAGCAGTACAGCTGGCGTTTCTCTACGCACCCCAGCAACGGGACCTTCTTGTTGCAACAGCTGTCCGCGAACGTACATAGTCGCCACCTGTCCTGCATCCCCCATTCGTACTCCTCCTTCTTGCAAGCAAAGATGATGTGGCCAATCAAGCGCGCAATAGAGTAGATCTGGAATGCAAACATCAAATTCTGCATCCCTGCAGTGAACTCCAAGCCATTTGCACCTGTTTGAATCACCATTCCGGACAGTTCCTCGCCCCCGATTTTTGTGAGGATGTCCTGAATCCCGGCCATGATCTGCTGTTCGAATCCATGGATCAGTTCTGATATTCCCCCTGCCTTGCCGACGCTACCCACGGCCTCAGGAGCAGCGTTGCCGCCCACCAGATTGTCGAAACCGGCCCTAAATGGAGTGATGAACTTATCGGTGACGAATTGAGAGGCACTGCTATAGGCATCGACTACGGGTTGCTTCACGTCACCAAAAAAGCGAGAAATTTGCCCATACACCTCGGACCCCTGCATGGCCTGCATCACACCCATGCGCTGGCCAATCTTTCCCAACGTTTGAAGAGCTGACAGGTACTCCATCCAACTAGGTGCTGACTTCGCCCCTTTCTGAGCTTCTTTGCAGCAGTTCGGGGTCAACCCAATCTCATTGCCGATTGGGATCTTGCAGTACATGGCCTTGCCACCAAAAATATAGGGCGTGCACGCTTGTGTCACGCTCGTTGGCTTCTCTCCCGTTTCGAGGCAGACCATGTCCTCGACCATGGCGTTGACGGCCTCCATAGCACCTACCGCTCTGGCGAAGTCGCCCCCGTGCGTGCCTGCCAGGTTTGGTCGGTGGCACTGAGTTCCCAGGCAGCGCATCGCCCCGGAACAGGCATCACCCAACTCCTCAACGATGACTGGAATGGTCGAAGGCTTTGTTTCACCGCAGTCATAAGCAAGGGTCGGGTTGTAGCACTGCCCGGTGAATGGACCCTTGAAGCGAGTGTCACATCCATCGTTCTCAGGAACCCGCTTGCAGCTGGGTGAGTTTTCAAGCGGAACGCCCTTGTCGTCTGCCGCCAGGTTGCAGTCCGTCGCCCATTGTTGCCCATCGCGCAAGAAGGTCCGCAACGTACCCTTCTCATTGTTCATGGTGCTGCAGGACGTGAAAGGCTCCGCATCTGCCAGCCAGCACATCGGATCATCGAGAAGCTTGATTGGCGGGCCATTGGGCGTGGGCTCAGACCCTACACCGTTGTCGTACTCGGAAGGCATGACTGTCGATGCATCAGTGCCCCAGGTCTTGAGCAAATCAACAATGCCCTTGTTCGCCAAACCAGGCCCGAACGTCACACCGCCCACTGAACGCGTTGCCGAGGTTTCCTTGCACGTCAACTTGCCGCCCTTGCAGAACCCATCCGCTATGTATTCCATGTACCGTTCACAGCCAGCAAAGGTGTTGATGGTCACGGAGTAGGCCTTAGCCATCATGCGGATTTCATGAAGCGTTCCATCTCCGCTTGCTGTCCCGGTTGGGAGCCACTGAGCTAAAGGGGAGCCGTAGTTCGTGAAATTGCTTGTAGCACCAGCCTGCGCATACACGCCATCAAAGGCGCTTGCCTTCGGATCTCCACCCATGGGGTAGTGCAGGTACTCAAGGTACTTCCCTTCACTGGTACCCAGAGGGTCATCAGGGATCTCGGTAGAACAGCGTCCTTGTCCTGGGCAGATAGCCGCGCCCATGATCGGGAATGACGTATCGATCTGACCTTGAACGTTGGTCGGCTCTTTCTTGTACGTGAAAAGCGGGTTGCCGTCGGCATCTTTGATCTGCTTGTTGGTCGCAGGATCAATGATCGGCACCTTGGTCTTGTTGAATGCCTTGACCGTCAGATAATTGTGCTCGCCCATGTAGGAGAGACCGAACGAACGGCGCAACCCATCGCAACCCTGCGGATAGGGATTGACCAGCGTTTCCGAGCACATCTGCATGTTGGGTATGCCATAGGACCCACCTTGGTTCAGTTCGACTCGCGACACTGCATCACGTGAGCATTGGCCAATCAGCTCTTGTGCCTTCGCACTTGCAGGCGCGTTGACGCCAGTGATCACACCCGCGCGTATTGAAGGGTCAGTCGTGTAGTCCTTGCGGGCCGCATTGTTGGCCATCTGGTCATTAAATGTCTTGCCGTATCTATCTGAAGATGGGTGGGCCACATCGTCGTACATCGATGCAATGTTCGCGCCAAAGGAGCCCGGACAAAACCTGATGGGATCTCCACCTATCGACCCGACCTCGCAAACTTCTGGCGGGTCTGGCGGGCACGGGTTTCCTGGAGCTGGCTCTGTGTACGTGACCTTGGTCTGGTAGAGATCGGCCGTCAGGTAAGCCGCAGTTGCGCCAGTGGGTACAACGTGCGTATGGACTGTCTTCCAAGAATCAGACGGCGACCCATAGCTGACCATCTCCCCAACCACGCGCTGGATTGCTCCTCCGGTGCTGTATCCCAACCAATGGTTGTACGTGAAGTAGTTTCGCCCCTTGGAGGAAGAGAAAGGGGTATACGTGTAGCGAATCGTGTGGGTCTCGCCCACACGCTCCCAGTAAACGCTAGGCGAGGCGCCGAGAGTGGCCACCTGCATGTTCAAAGGCCCGCCCAGGTGCTTTCCAGGAACGGTGATCGTCTGGTACTCCACTGGATTGGTTCCAGGGATAGGTTCTTTGACCAGGTCGAAGAACTCCACCTTCAATATGCGGTGCGTAGCTCCGGTCGCAGCCAGATCCACATTCTGGCGCTCGCGCAGTATGAAATCAGTCTTTCGGCATCCGTCTCGGCGGAGATTGCGCCGGTTCTGTTCGGCGACGACTTTGGTCAGCGATGGGTTGGCATACAGCGCACTGCCCATGTTGCTCATCTCAGACGCCTCGTTCTTGTTGAACCCCGGCATGATCTCTGAGAGGTTGCTCCGGCCTGGTGCAGTGTCGTTTTGGCCGGGGTTAACGCGCTCCACGGTATTGGTCTGGTTGGCCAAGTCCGCCCTTTGGTAGCTGGCGCGACCAACCGCACCACCCTTCTCTGCTCCAGAAACCATCTCCTGAACGGTGCGCGTTCCGGCCCGTTGGCCCTGCCTCTGCGCCTGCGCATCACTCGTGGGATCAGAAATGGTTCTTGGCTCTCGTACGGAAGGCTCGACCGCGTCAACCCGAGGAGCACGAACGGGTGCAGAACTATCGAAGCGGCCATTCAAGAGCTTGGAAGCTCTCTGATTGATAAGGGTGTCGCTTGTGGCCGTGTCTACACGTCGCTCAAGTACAGCGCTGTCTCGCTGAAGGGACGTTGGGGCTTGGTCTGGGAGGCCTTGTGAGTAGGCCATCATAGAAATACTGGGCATACCGACCGCAGCCCATGCCAGCATCAAGCGCCCAACCGCTTTGACAATCCTGTCCCGCGTTGTAATCGGATCTGAAGAAAAATTCATAGCTATGTCGTGCGGGGATTAAGGCGTGATGCCAAAGCAGCAATCGGTCCACTGAAAGAGCAGGTACGAATGGTCTTCACCTGTGGCAGGTACATCGCGCCACATGCCCCAGGCCGCAGTGCTTGACCCGGTTGCATGGGTGCAAGTCCCAAACCGTTGTGGAGGGCTCACCTCCTGAACCTGCGAAGTCGTTGGAGTTGGGGCCGGTGCCCCGGGCGGCCGTCCATTCACCTCGGGTGAAGGAGCCAAGAACTGCCAGCGGTAGGCGTCCTTTCTGATGATGTAGCGAGGGTTCCGCTCGCAGAGGTTGTCGTTGCCAATCGTCTCGTTTAGCAACCCGAGGCGATGAAGCATGGACAACGCCCTGACGCCAGTCAGACTGGTGAACTGCACGGGGTCAACCATCCGCCCTACCCCGTTCCCAAAAAACCCTGTAATCGGGTACATGTTTCCCCAAGTCCCCGCAACCCAGAAGAGGTTGTTCATCGGCGAGCCAAGCGTTGACGCGACGCCGTCCACAGGCATCGCAAACATGGCTTGAACACCAGTGAACAGCAGCATCTCTGGATTGATGAACGTCGTGTACCGGCCAATCGCATCATTCCAGTTTGGGAACATGGGGCTCGACTGGAGCAAATCGAATTCGGTCATGCCATCGGCTGGGCATGCGCCGTCGTCGATGAGACGCAGCATGTAGATGATCGGGAAGGTGTACAGGGTCCAGTTTGCGAAAGCTTCGTGCTTATCGCTGCGGCCCATGTTGGCCCCGCCGTTGAGGAACCCCACGCTCGCAAAGGGAAGCTCCATACCGCCCAGCGAGGGCAGGCAGTAGGGACGGCGGGTGACGTCGAGGATCTTGGACGGAGCCCAGAATCCCACCGTGAAGCCGATGCGTGGGAGCTGCCCCTTCGACAGGTCGCCCCCACATGCGCAGATGATTTTGTTGGTGCGATCTGCAGGCTCGCCACTCTTGCCGGCGATCATGGTTGCACCCATCAGTTTGAAGGGGAACATGCCTGACCAGCAGACGTCCTTGAACATTGTTTCAAGGGGGTTGTAGCTACTGCATGCCAGCTTCATCGTTTCCGCATGTGCTTGTCCGTGCCCTCCACCAAGTAGGAGGGCCGCGATCACCAAAATACTTCTCCACATGTGGTCAACCTTTAGTCTGGGGATTGAAGTAGCGGATGCGCAGGCGGTCACCCTCCTGCTCCACGATTGCGGGGACAGCTTGAATGCCAAAACGATCACCGAGTCGTTTCACCAACGGGAATACTGGGCGGTTGAATTTCTTCACCAGCTCCTCCATCACCACGTTACCGCTTTGTGCGCTGGTCATGCTGCCGACAATGAAGACGTCAGCCGCGCGGTATTCCGGGCGTTTCAGCCATCCGCGTACAAGTTGGATCTGGCGTTCATCACCAGCATCAATCGCAATTACAGGAACTTGCAGTCGTGTGTGCTGAAGGAGATTGAAGGTCTGACCTGCTTTCGCGAGCACAACCGTGCCTTTGCCGTCTGGGCCTGGACCAGTGACGTCCTCCGGTACCGTGAAGGTAGGAACAAAGTAGTCCGTCGACTCCTTCACTACTGTTGGCAGATCAAAGCTGGGCTTGATGTTCTGCGCTGCGCGCGTTCGAGCACGGGCAAAAGCGCCTTCCCAGTCGTACTTCTTTGCGCGGTCCTCGATCACGCTGAGAATGTCCGGCTCGGCCACTGCATAGGATTCGCCGGCCTTGTAGTTGCCTCCCTTGCGTGCCATGGCTCTCGCACCGTCCAGGCTCACTGCGCCTCGAATCGAGAACCACTTGTCTTTGTTCTTCACCAGATACACAGGGACTGAGGTGACCCCATAAGACCGAAACGCATTCGGGTCGACCTCTACGAGAACTTCATCTTTGTAGGGATCAGGCAGATGCATCCGCAGTTTGTGAATCAGCTCCCCGATCTTCTGCGGCTCAAAGCCACGCACCACGAATCGGACGCGCTTGCCACCTTCATCCAACGACTGGCGGAAGAGGCTGCGCAGCACACCGTCTGGCATGCCCGTCGAGATAAATACCTGCATGTCGAAATCAGGCAGAGCGCCGGTCTCTTGCTCCGACTTAACGCTCTGCTTGTATTGGTCACGCATGTCGCTCGTCCACTGCGGCGCAGGAGAAGAAACGGACGTGATGCCGTAGTCACGCAGCGTCCCCTGAGCGCTTTGCTGCAGCTGGACTGGTTTGGTGACCTGGTGCTTGTTGTCTTGCCAAGGGTTGCGGGACTCCGCCACCTGTGCGCTCGCGAGAAGCGGAAGGCTAGAACAAAGGAATAGCGTAGCCCAAAAATGCTTCACGATTTACAACCCCCCAATAGCGCGAATCAAAACTCTCTTTGGTAGTACCCATCAGGAACATCTGTCCTTCCTTGAGCGTGTACTCCGCATCAAAATCACCCGGGCTCTTGCCTGGTAGGCTCTTTGCAAGCCATAGACGGTCCACATGCACACCGTTGATCCACAGCTCAGTGCCTTCGACCTTTACCGTGTCTCCGCGAAGAGCGGCCACTTTCTTCACGATCCGGTCGCCTTCGCGCGCGCCCACAGACAAACCAGACTTCGGCATCCGGGTCATCACGTAGTCACCTACCTTGGGCTCTTGGGGCATCCCCTTCTTCCAGAGGTACACCAGAGATGGCATGCATGCTGGCTCACCGACGAGCCGTTGGACGTCGACACCAATCCGAATTCCGGTCAACCACAGGCCCAGGGCAATAAGACCGGTCACCAGCAACGAGCCGATCAAGTTCACTTTGATCAGACGGTAGACAATGCGCACCCCAACCCCCGGCCAATTTCTTGCCGGGGAGTCCTTGGATACCGACATGAAGACTCCTAACGGGCGGGAGCGGGACTAGGGTTCGTGCCTTCCTTGCGAAGGTACCCTTCGGCCACAAGCTCATTGCGAAGTGTGTCGGTCAGGTCGGGAACGCCCGCGGGCGCCGCCACCACGGACTCTGTTCGCAAAACGGTAGTGCCTGCTTCAGCGTGCGCCTGCAGGCGTTTCAGAATTTCTTGCGTGAATTGATTCGACTTCACCGTGACGTCGGACACCGGCAGTTTGCCGGCTACAACATCCTGGCCCACGAGGAGCACGTACTCGCCCACCAGCTGCTCGTAGTTCACGAAAGCGATCTTGCTCGGGGCTTTTTGCTGGTTCAGCAGCGGAACAGCAAAAACGTTGAAGGCCAGTGCGACAAGCGCGGAGATCAGAACGATGGTGCCGATCTCGGTAACCAGCGGGAGAACGCCCAGTGGCTGTTTTGTAGGGATGGCCTCGGAGGCCTGTACTGCATTGGTCGTCATGATTTTTATCCGTGTTTCGCAATGAATGACTCGATTGCTTCGACAGGGTCAACGCCCTTTTCGATGGCATTGATGATTTGTGAACGTTCTGGGTCGGAGGTAGAGAACAAAACTTGCGAGAACCTGTCCACCACGAGGCGCGCAATACCGACGCTCTCGTTCGCGTAGATCATTACCTCTGCGAATTGACCAGGCATGGTGTGAATAGTCCGCATCTGCTTGAAGGACCAGTCGTCAAGCGCAAGGTACTGTTCGCGCTCCACCAACTCGATGGTTTCGCTGTTCTGCTTCATGATCAGCTTGAAGGCGCTGTTTGCAGCAATTGCTTTGCCGGCTTCCGATTGATACAAGTCAGCTATCGACTGCGTAACGATCACTGCGCTCGCGTTGTACTTACGGAAGCGGCGGAATGCGTGTTCCATGAAGCGGGCAACCATCGGGTCATCCAGCAGGCTCCAGGCTTCATCGATAACGACGATTCGAGGTCGACCATCATTCGACAGGTAGATTTCTGCCTGAATCGCAGCGATTAGCTGCATCAGAACAATTTGCTGTAGGGCTGGCTTGCTCTTGAGCTCTTCCAGCTCCAGAACGACAAAGTCCTTGCTCAGGTCCAGGTTTGACTGGCCGTTAAACCACCGCCCTTCTGCTCCGAACTTTGTGTAGCGGTACAGCATTGCGCCGATATCACGCACTCGCTCATCTTCCATGTCGCGCATGTATTCAGCGATGTCGGAAATGTCAGTGCTTTGCCCCTTGCGACCCCATACAGCTTTCACGGACTCTTCAATTCGTGAGCGGCGATAGTCATCAAGACCGTCTTCTGGAGCGGCCATCTTTTCGATGATGGCTTGGATCAATCCCACCTCATCGTCAATATCCTGTACCTTTGAGAATGGGTTCAGGCATAAGTCCTTATCAGGGCTGAACTCGATGAATTCGCCTCCCATCCACTTGCACAGTTTGTAATAGGACTTGCCCACGTCGATGGCGTACACCTTGGCACCCATCGATAGGTACTCTGTCAGGAGTGTTTGAGTCAAGAAACTCTTCCCCGCTCCAGATTCCGCAAACACGACGGCGTTCGAATTGGTCTTTGAGTCGCGCAGGTCAAGAGACATGATCTGACCACGCCTGCTCTGAAGAAGCATGGCGTATCCCTTGTCTTGCCCGAGCTGGTAGGAACTTCCTTTCCACTCACCAAGAATGGGAAGAAAAGTTGCAGCGTGCTCAACCGCCAGCGTCTTGAAACGGAACGTGTTCTTGATGCTTTCCGCCGACGGAAACAAGGGAAACGCATTCCAGAACACCGGCAAGAGGACCAGCCGCTCTTCACCCATCGAGAACTGAAAAGATTGCAGATAGGTACGCATCGCAGCCATCTGACGGGTGAGTGGCTCGCGTTGCTGGCCAAAGATCCCAACTGACAGGGAAGCCTCGACGATAGTGGCGCCCGTGTCTATTGCCGAGACGATGACGTCCATTCCCTGCTTTTTGAGCGCAAGCTTCGGCACGAACTTCAATAGCGGCCCGAAAGCCTGATATGTGATCATTCCCGCTTTCGTTTTCACAGCAGACGTCTTGCTGTGTTGCGCCGGGTAATGCATCGTCAGATTTATCTGGTACGGAAACTTGATTTGGTTGTTCGCCCCGAGCGGGTCCCCGATCATGTACGCCATCAGCCAGAGAGCGTTCTCCTTGGGCCAGCGGCCGGCCGAGAGCATCTGCACTTTGGTGCCGCTGGAAAACTCAAGTGTGTCTTCGGTGACAGAGAACCCTTCACCAGGCAGAAAGACTTGATCCTTTAGCTTCTGATCCTCACGCACGCTGTCGAGCTTTGGCTCGTCAAATGGATGTGTGATCCGATGTGCGAGACGCAGGTAGTCTGCGCTGCTCATACGTGTGGTGTAAAGCCCGATGGTCATCAGTGACTCGGCCAACTTCGCTCCACTCTCGGCAACGATGTCCTGTTCCGCGTTGGTGGGTTCCAGACCCTTGTACGGGATCTTCAACGAAACCACTACAAAGCGATCAAGTAGCTTCGTTCCAAAACTTGGCAGATTCGAGCGATCTCGTGACTTGGAGATGAACTCGATGCGGCGCTTGTAAAACGCTTCAGCGCCAGCCTTGGTGACCTCACTGGTCAGACGATTTATCCCAGCCTGACGCCGAGCTTCATACCGACCCAACGGAACGTCGATATCGGGCATCGCATACAGGGTGACCTGTACCATGCTCCCGGCAGGAAGGGGTAGCGAAAATGCTCCCTTGAGCATCTCCGCTGACGTGTCATCCGCCCCATTGACAGGGTTGCCCATGTAGCAAACGCCGATGTAGCCGTCATCGCAGAGAAACACTCCCGTTTCTGGATCTTGGGCCACCACGGGAATGAATTCGCTGGGTTTGTGGCGTTTTACGGCTTGGCTCATAGCCCTGTGCAATGCGGACATTCAATCCCCCTAGTTCTGGAAAACGGTGATCAGATGGGATTGACGATCAGCAGACCGGACGAGATCACACCGTCGATCACGCCAGGACCGAAGCCAGCCGTCAGCGCCATCGCAACAGCAACCACGGCTGCGATGACAGATTGCTTGATGACGCCGACACCCAGGCCGACCAACAGCGCGGACACGCCGAGGGTCTTACCCAGCGTGCCGTTTGCCCAACCGGTGATCTGGTCGTAGACCTGTGTGAATTCAGTACCGCCGCCGCCCGCATTGCTCACGAAAGAGCTGAAGAAGATGCCCAGACCAAGGGCGAGCATGATGAGCTTTTCGACCTTGGGGGTGTTACGGGCATTGCGGCCGAAGGCGAAGCCGAGTGCTTGTTGTGCAGCGGCGAAAGAAACGTGAGTCATGGCTTTCCTCTAGTTGATAAAAGTAAATTAACGGGGGGTGAATGCAGCGGGCATCCCTTGATGCCGCACTTCTTGTTCGCCATAGCTCCAGCGCTTTGGCGTAACCTCGGTGTAGACATAGGTGGCCCAATTGAGGTTGTCGGTGCTGTCAACCCATGGGGCTACCCATATCCGCATAACTTGGCTGGCTTCGCGAACTGGCCTGGCTGGAGGCTCAGCAGCGGTCAGCAGGTGCGATGAAGGAGCGAGCGTTGTCAGATCACGGGCCAGCTCTTCACTGGATTCCATCGAACGAAGTTGCCCGCCATCCTTGGCGCCGGTTTTCCACTCTTCAGGTGTCCGGCCATCACGGATCGCCTTCGGCGTGTTGTGTGTTGCCCGGTACACCTCAAGCGGTGTTGGGCAACTCGTGTTGTTGTTGTCGCAAGCAAACTTCGACTCGGAAGCCGTGTTGAGTGCGCTTGCGCAACCTGTCAGAGAAAACACCACGGCAGCGGCAGCGCCGATCAGAGGGATACGGGAGATCAGTTTCATTTGGTTCACCATTGAGGCTTGTTGGAGCCAGAACCCTTTGGTGCGGGTCCGTTTACGCCGGGAATAGCAACTGGGACTTGATGAGCGCCCACGACAGTTGCGGGTTGAGCAGTGGCTCCAACCTGATTCGCAGCAGACGCGCCGGCAGCAATCTTGTTTGCCATGCTCTGAGCGTTTGCTTGGGCCTTAGGGGCAGCAACTTGGTCCTCGTCGTCGTTGTCGTGGCTGCTGCCACGAGCTGCGGAGCTGCCTGGCTTTGCTGGTGCATCCACATATCGTTCAAGCGACGTTGAACCCTTCAAGGGAAGGCTCATTCCACGCGTCACGATCACAGTGACCACTTGCCCCGCTTGCGTCTCGACGACAGGGAATGTCTCTTTGGCCATGTCCAGATAGAACCTGGCGATCATGTTTGTGGAAGACGAGATGCCACCAGCCAAGCCTGATTGACCGACGGAGGCGAGAGACTCGCTTTCGTAGATGTTGTTGCCCTGTGTAGGGTCAATGTTGAGGGTCGGAACACGCGACTTTGTGAGTGCTTGGCCGATACCACCCAGAGCGCCTGCAAGCAACGACTGGGCGATCATTTGTCCCTGCTTTGACACTAGTCGGCCAGGAACTCCCACCTTCCCGTCGGTGCCTACGATGTAGGCCTCCATCTTGGTATCGAACACCTTGCCGTCATGACGGACACAGGCAATGCTTTCGGTGCGAATCAATGCGCGCTCTGATGCAAGCTGGCCGAATCCCGCTCCCATTACGAAACATTCACGCACATCGATGGATGCGAAGTTGGGAAGCACGGCCTCCTTCTTCACTCGGATGAGCACTGGCGTTGGATTCTTCTGAGATACGCTCGACGTAGGGGCGTCCATGCCGTTCAGCAACACGCCCGGAAACATGGAACCGCCAGGTATGTAAGCGGCCTCGTTCTCACGCTTCTTCCGCGAATTTGCGCTTGCAGGAAGCGTGTTCAAACGCTGTTCCGCCTTTTGCTCGTCCATCTCTCCGCCTTCGCTAAGCAGACGAATCGTTGGACCAACGCTCGTTTCCGCCATGCTTGAGGTCGCTTCGTTTGCAGTAGGCGCACTTGTGGTAGCTGCCGGCATGGGCATGGGAGCAGCCATCGGAGGTGGTGGCGGCAGTGCTGGCGCTCTCGACGCGGGGGCATCGAATACGCTCGTATTTGCTTCGAGAGCTGGCACCACCGGTTCAGCAGGGCGTGAGGCGGCGGCGGTGTCTGTCGGGAGGCCTTCCGGGTTTCCTTTTTTCTCGTCGAAATTCTTGAATCGCTTCTCGAACTCCGCTCTCATTTCCTCCTGCACTTTGGTCATGGTGTCCATGCGAGCGCCAAATTGCTCAACACCTGTCACGCGCTGCGGGGTCACAACTGTCACCTCAGGCTTAGCCGCGCGCGGCGTGCGTGACGCCTTCTTTTCGGTCATGTTGGTGAGCAGGAAACTGACACCAAATACGAGAACGATGGCGCCGCCACCAAGCACCAGCCGACGAGTCTTCGGCTGAAGGTTGTTCAGCTTTTCGGTGATGCTCATTGGGCCTCCATTGCCATCGACGCGGCAGACTTCGGCTTGTCGGCCAAGATGAACACGTACCCTGACTGCTCAGGCTTGAGGGAAATTGCTGGGAAGAAGCTCACAGCCTTGATTCCCTTTCGGTAAAAGGCCGTTTCAGTGAGATCAACCTTCTCGGCCGACTTGTTGACGATCAGGTACCGATAGATGTCAACCGTTGAACCAGTGAATGCCACTTCTGGCGTCACATGCAAAGGGCCCATCTTTGCTACACCGCTCTCCAGCGGAACAGGATTGAAGCCTGTGACCTTGCCTCGCACGGCTTGTGACATCAGGGTCCGGATAAAGCCCGCGTAATCGCTTGCCCGCGGAGTCGATATCTCTGACTCCTCCTCCGTTGCGCCAGTGACATTCGCACTCGCGCGAAGGTCTTCGAGCTTCACGATCACGGATTGGCCTGGTATCGCGCCAGAAGGTATAGCGGTCAGGGAAATCGACTGAGAGGTGTTTGCCGAATCAACAATGAATAGTCCGATGGGCTGCTCACCGTTTGGCATGAAGTAGACGTCGCTGCCGACGACCTTCGCCATCGAATTAGACGTATCGATCACCACTGGCTTGGCAAAGGGCGTGGCGATGCGATTGAGCAGCTTGCTCGACATGCGAACGATTTCGTTCACGCCGTTTCGCGTGTGGATAACGAAGGGCTTCAAGCTCGGGTCGTCCTTCTTGAGTCCCGGCAGATTGATCTCACGTTGAATTGCATCGAGACCGACACCGCCCTCACGTTGCGCATCGGCAAGCGCTGCCAGGGGGTCCACTGGTGCTCTACCCAGCGGGCCCTTCGGCAAAATCACCGGAGGTGCAGCGCGGACTTGCTTGCTTTGCCCAGTGTTTGGACGTTCGACAAACCGGTTGGTGCCAGCTGGCAACTCTCCCGACGCAAGTCGGTTTGCGTCTTGCACAACGGCCGGGGCCAGTGGGGCGGACACGGGCTTTGAAAGCTCGGCATCTATCGCCGCCTTCGTTTGTGCAACTGCATCCCTTGCCTTTGCGGCATCGTCGTTGGCGAGTGCCGTGTTTGCCCCGGCACTGAGGGCGAATCCCCACAGGCAAGCCAGCGTCATCTTCATGGCGCGCATCAGTTCTGCTCCTTAATGAGTGTTTCGCCGGTAGCCGAATCAGTTGCTTGCACAGGCTGTTCCGAGACTTTTTGAGCCGCTTCTTGGATGGGAGCCGTAGCTGGCTTCATTGCATCGAGATCGAGAGCCTGGAGGGCATCCTCTTGCGGCTTACCGCCGTTTTTCTTGTACCGGCTAGGGGTCGCGTAGTCGGGTATGACACCGCCCTCACGGGAGCTGCGGTTCACGTGCCAGGCAACAGTTCGTGGAATGGTTCCCTCGTACGAGAGGAAGTGAGAAACCCATGGGCGCCCCTCACGGATCGAAATTCCCATTTCGTAGGTAACCTGCTTTTGGTACTTCTGAGCGCCCGATGTGGAGGTGATCAGGGTCCCTGAGACAAACACGCGGCTGGTGTCGGCTTCAAACTGAAGCGAGTTCGGCAGGAAACTGATGACGGAGCCTGAACCCTTGAAAACAGGGTCTTCCATGATCGTCATGAGCTGACGGCGGAAGTCGGTGTAGATCGAGGGGTCCATGAATGCGGACACCGAATCCAGCACGACTTGTGACGACTTCGGCTGGATGTTGCCGACCAAGGTGGCGATGTACATCCCAAAGCTCTTGATGTATTCCTTGTTGGCCGAATTCCACGCCACTTCGGCTTTCTGATCCAACATTGGTGGCACGAGCACAATTCGCTCGCGCTCGCCCGACATGACGGCAAAGGCGTACACCAGTGCGGCAACCAGCATTGCGTTTGAAACAACCAAGACCCTGGTCAGGGCTTGCAGCTCGCTCATGTTGCGCAGTGCGCTTTTGAAATTCATTCCGCCACCTCGCGCATTGCGCCACTGTCGAACCGCTTATTCATGCTCATCATTCCGGCCCACCAGGCCATATGAAAAAGCACTCCGTCCATGTGCGAATTCTTGAAACGGCCAAAAATCTTCACGAATGCATACGTGGCGAACATGCCCAACAACAGCTGATCCCACATAAACAGGACAACGAAGATGACTAAGGCGGGCAGAAACTCGTCTACTTCCCAAAGGAAGATCTGCATCTGGTCATCCACGTAATTTGGAATTGGTTTCTCGGTCATTTGCCCACCTTCACAAGCACGATACTGTTGGTTGATTGGTCGTATTTCGCGCCACCGAGAATGACATTCGAAGCGTTTAGCCCACGATCTTTAAGACGTGGAACTAATTCCTTCCAGGCCTGCATCATTTGATTTACTCGCTCTTCAGTCATTGGCCCATCATTCAAAAATTCAACGTAATATCGAGCCATGTCGTTAGTTTTGAATTTTTGCAATGCAATTTGACCTGCAACTGAAACAGAATTGGATGCAACATTGAAACTGTGAACTTCAACAATTGACTTCCCAGTTGCACCACGCATTGCATTCATATCTGCAGATGCGCCATCCAGTCGTTCGTGACTGCGCTGCAGCTTGCTCTTGGCCATATCGACTCCAGCTAGCCATACAACACGCTCTTCAGCAGTCAAACGGAGGTCTTTAGCGACGTCGGTAAGGACGATTTCGGTTTGTTCGGTTTGTCCAATAGCGCCATGGGAAAGAATTGCATCGCGCTCAACCCACATTGATTTCTTTTGCTGTGCTGGGACGTCGATGAATTGGGGAGCACAGCCGGTTGTTAGAACCGCCGCTGCTACCACCGCCAAAATTGCTGCTCTCACGTCCAAACCCCTTCATTGCTCTATGAGCGATGTAGAGATATTACGGGGCTCAACATGCGAAAAGGGGGGCGAAAAGCACGCTAAAAAGCGACGTTTCGCACCCCCCGAAGGTTTGGAAGTGTTTTCAGCCCAGTTTTGGGCTGGTTATGCAGGGCTACTGATTGATGATCACGTCTTGCTCAGCAATAGCACCCAGATCCGTGTCGACCGTCAGTCGGAGCCCGGTTAGTCGTGAAGTCCCAAGCCAGGCCTTGGGAATGGCGAATGATTTAGACGTGGATTTCTGGGCCACACCGTCCAGGTTGTAATTCCAAACCGTAGACCGCCAAACTCCGGCTTCGATCTCGCACTCAGGTGTCAGCAACATTCCACTGGTTGTGGTGGTTTGCTTGATAGTGCAATTCGGCTTGGGCGGTTCCTTCACATCGAGTGAAATCGTCTTTTCACCGTAGTTGCCCGCACGGGTGATAGTGCGAACCTGAACTTCATATTGGCCAGGCGTTTGGAAGGACACGTAGTGCCCCGAACCAGTGAATTCGCCGACTTTTGTGCCATTGATCAACACGTCGTTGCGCATGAATGAATCACCGCGCGGCATACCCACGATCTTGAGGCCCAGATAGTAAGAACCAGGCGCGAAATACTTGTCCAGGTACTTCGAAACGATGGAGGCTTGGGTCTCGACGCTGGCTGGCGGGAGTATGGTGAATTCGTCGGATGAGACATTCACCACATTCCCGCGCGTGTCCGATACCTGCAGAGCCAACTGATAAGTGCCGGTGGCGCCAATGTTTACAGTGCCGGCAACATCACTGCCGCTGCCCCGAGTCACCCCGGTTGGCAACGACCACGTGTATGTCAGTGGCTCACCGTTCAGCGACTTCAAATCAAATTCGGGAGTCTCTACGTAGTATTTAACGACCGCTGGCACATCCGTCGTTTGCGGAACCAGTTTGATCTTCCAGCTTGCTGGCCAGTTGTAAGCCCATGCCTTGATGGCAAGGGTGGCGACTGTAGTCTCGTCGGGGTAGCCCTTCACGTAGGTGTAGTAGCTCAGCACCTTGTCCGTTGGTGCAGGTGTGTAGCTCAGCTCTGTGCCGTCGACGCGAGTGCCGTCTGGGAGGAGCCAATAGCCGAGCACCTCGTACGACTTGGTTGAGGTTGTCGGGACAACGTCATTGATGGTGGCAGAGTAGACGTAGCTCTTTCCAGCCTCAACGTACGTTGGTCCGCGCAGTGATGCTCGCGCCACGAGAGGATTCACCGCCTTCAACCCGATTGTCTTGATGACGTTGGCGGATGGGTTGTCTGGCGCCTTTGCGGATCTGCCGATGACTTCAATGGCGTAGTTTTTGATTTCCGTTGGGGTGAAAGTCAGTGTGTCCGAGTTCTCTCCCGTGACATTCGTGAAGCCGCCGGTTGTGACGATCCGCCATTGATACGCTGCATCGAAGCCCTCTTCCGCTTTCACCTTCAACTCCACGGGTTGCCCAACGAGCACGACCCCAGGAGCTGTGACACTGAACGTTGGCACTTCAAACGCCGTGAGAGTCAGTGGCTCCGTCTGAAACTCGGCACCTGAATATTTGTTGACGAGCACGGCGCGATAGGTCGCCGTTCCCACGTTCTCCAGCCGCGCTGTGAAGTTTATGCCTGTCTGCTCGATTTGCTCTGTGCGCATAACCCGACGCCACGTTCCGTCAGTGTTTTGGATCTCCCAGGCAACGGCTTTGACATTGGCGAGCATTTTTGCGTTCTTGACGTTCGCATTGAGCGTCTGAACAAAAGGCGCTTTGCCGCTCAACACGCGGGCGCTGAGAGAGGCCTCAATCACATCGCCAGCCGCCGTGATGAGCGCGCGAGTCTTTGATACCACTGAGCTATTTAAAACCAGCCCGTCGCTGACCATCTTCGCTTCAGCAACGATGAATCGCGTGCCTGCTGACAAGCGGCCCATGTTGACAGTGAAGGCCCCTTGATCGTCAAGCATCACAGGCGAAGACAAGGCCGTGTTGGACTTTTCATCCTTGATGACGATTTGCCACTGACCCATAGACTCTCGCTCGAAGACGATGTTTTGCCCACGAGCGATGCCCACGATGCCATTGATGACAGTGTCAGCCTGATCGTGGGAGACAAAGTTCTTTTCGAAGTCGACCAATGGACCTTGGGGGACCCCAATAAAGTCGAAGACCTGTTCTGTCTTGAACTCTGGTGCGCGCCTGTACCAGGACTCGACTTTCACTTTGTTTTCAGCCCAAGGAGTATCCGTCTGCATCAACAACGTGACGTTCGACTCTGGTATCGAGCTGGTGACCTCCTTCACCAGATCTCCAGGGTAGGTCACACGAGTCACTACTTCGCGATGCCCAGCTTTGACGTTGACCACGCCCGCAGCGCGTGCTTGAGCCTTGTCCACAGTTGCAAAATACTTACCCGGGAACTGCGACGTGTTCTTTGCATAGAAGGTGTCCAGCAGCTTGTCATTCTTGAACGAAAGCGCAATTGGCGCCGGAGTCGTGCCCACAATGTTCACGGCGCCATGGCCTGACTTCGCTGGGTAGAAGGCTGTCTGTCGGGTTGCAGGATCGGTATAAACAATCCCAGGGGTGAACGTGATGGTGTTGTCGCCAACTGTCGGCACCGAACCGCGCAATGCGTTTGATGCATAGGGGTTGTACTTCATGCCCTCAGGGAGCGCGCCGAACTGAATTGCACAGTTCACTCCGATGGTTTGGGAGAGCATGTACCCCGGCCGAATTGTGCTCAGGTTGCTGCAGGTTTCAGTGCTGCCGTTTTCAAGCTTTGCCTGCACGTCCGCGTCTTGGACTTTGATGGCGGCGGTGGGTAACGACTGGGAGACGACAATCTTTTTGGCTGGGTTCCACGTGGCTGTTTTGAGGAGGATGTTGGGTGCATCAGGTAGGTTCACCCACAGCTTCACGTCGCGCGCAACTTCGGTTTCGGTGGTGTCCTTGACAACAATCGGGAAGGTCCCAGCCAGGTTGGCTTGACGGCCGAGATCGAATGCCGAGTCTTTGGAGACGGCTTGCCCATTCACCGAGAGACCATCAGCGGATGCCGAGTCAACCACCACTGGGAGAGCAGCGACATCCATTGCGCGATTGTTCAGCGGACTCGACGGGGTCAAACGGCTGCTCATTCCCGGAAAGGCTTCAACGATTGGCAGCGAAATGTCCGCTTTTAGTACCGGGCGCTTGTAGCTGAATGCCACTGACCGTGAGGCTGTGTTGGAGCCTGCAACAACCTCGGCCTTGATCTCCATGGGGCCGTCACGCAATGGAGGGTATCCGACGGCCTGGATCGCGCCACCAATGCTCCGCACCATCTTGAGCGGCACCTCTGTTCCACCGCTGTGTACGAGCTTCAGTGGGCTTTGAGCGTCGGAGAGTACAAATCGCCCCTTTGCTTCCGCCCTATCGAGTGGAAGCGAAGTCATGATGCCCTGTCGCATTGAAAGGCGCACTTCTTGTATCGTGTACGGCCCCGCTGGCAGGGACGATGAGAACACCTGGGCTACGAATCCTGAGTTCAGCAGAGGATACTGAGCATCAGAGAAGTCACCTGTTATGTGGTCGGCAAGAATGTCAGGCCGAGATTCGATACGCTGAATGGGAATCTTGTAACTGATGAGGGTGTCATCGTTCTTCACCACGATAAAACCCCCTGCAGTCTCATTCGGCCGTTCAAGGGTCACCATGTCGAATGCATACCCTCTGATCGTCAAAATTCCGGTGGGCGTGATAGTAGGTGCCCCAGCGTCGCAAGTGTTGACGCCGTTGACTTCACATGCCGCAGATACAAGCGCCGCGTTGGCCGAGGGCGCAATGCTGCAGCACAGAGTAAGTACAGCAGCTACTGTTTCGCGCAGGATGGGTCTTTTGGTCATGGTGTAGTCCAGGAGGTTGTCACTTGCTTGCTACTTGCACTGGGGCGTGCTTTGCCAGGACTCGCTCCACCTTGCGGGCGTAAACAAGTCTTTTGTAATCCGTGGTGGCGTTGTAGGCCCCGATGGCTTTCCATGTGAAGCCATGGGAAGCAATGCTCTGGGCCAAGATCCAGGCACCCACATTGGTGTTGATGCAAGGGTCCGAGATGTTCTCTTTGGTGATCCCGTATGCAGCTAGCTTGGGAAGCCACCAGTCATTGACCTGCATGTGGCCATAGTCGTAGGAACCGCCCTTGTTGCGGTTCACGGCATTTGGGTTGCCGTTTGACTCGACTGTCGATATCGCCTTGAGAAGTTCTACAGGGACTTGGTACCGTTTTGCAGCGTCTTCGAAGCAAGCTGCGTGGGCCTGCAAAGCGAGAGCGAAAAAGAACGTGACGATCCAATGTTTCATAGCATTCAATGCTACGAAGCCGCACCCCGCCAACCACCCCTGAAAAGCACGCCTTTTGCGCGCTTTACGAATATCGTGGCCTCTTCAGGCGGCTGCAGCCATCAACTGGCGGTTCCTGGCAGTCACACCCGGAGGAGTCAGCGCTGGGTGAACTTCGTCCTCTTTCAGCACGTCACACCAGTACCCCTGAAGCTCAGTTGCTCCGCATTTCGCGGCCTGATGTGCTAGGTCAGGAGACTCAATTTGCTCAGCGACGACGATGGATTTGGTACCGAAACTGGTGATGAAGTCCAGACCAGACACGCTGTTTGCTTTCAGCACTTCAGGGCGAAGAACCTCTATCAGACTGGCCTCCAAATCCGTGCCTTCAACGTCGTCCAATGCCACTGCGCCGCCCAGGCCTCTGATGCCAGCACAGATACCCTGTATCTGATCTAACGTCCGTGGATGTTTCAGTGCCTCATTGCGCTCGACGATCTCGATGACCATGCCGCGGCACACGTTCTCAGCCATCGCCACCACCCAATCAATGTTGAGCATGGACGACAGCTCTACGTTGCAGTGAACCCGCATGTTCATGTTGTAGAACTTGCAGAGTGCTCTAGCCGCCTTGACCGCTGCAATGTCGACCTCCAGCATTTTTGCCTTATCGCTGAAGTCGATACGGTGCCGAAAAAGGAGTTCGAAGCCCTCAATGCGATGAGAACCGCAGGCAAGCATTGGCTGGGCCCTGAAGTTCGCGAGGATGCCTGGCGAGCGAATTACAGACGTTTCTGAAGGTTTGCAACCCATAGCCACCACGCAAAAGATAGACCGACAATTGCAAAAGGGGCCACCCACGTCGAGACGTAGATCGGCGCGAACAGCCAAGCCACAAGCAGCGCCGCCACTAGCTTGGCCAGGTCCACCCCGCGCTTGTGAAGCATGGGGCTCTGTGAGGTGAATGAGGCTTTTGATATCTGCCGCCGAAAATGGCCGTCGCTCATTGCTGCAAACATGCAGGGCAAAGCGAAGATCGTCCACATGGCCAGCATTCCACACCGGTAGAGAATGACGTGAGCCCAGACCGTGCCAGCGTAGGCGCGGGTCATAACCCACCGGTCAATCTTTTCGTTACCGCTCAGCTCCGAGCTAACAAACGCGGCCGTGACCTCTTTATTTATGGCTTCGAGTACATCGAAGATCTGATTCATCACCCACTGGTGAGTGTCCGTGCCGAGCCAAGATACGAGCTGTCTCTGCTCGGCATCCCGCACTGCATTGAAGACAGGCAACGGGACCAGCAACATCACTGCGAACGCGCCAAATATGACGATCACCAGCATCACCGATGCCAGCGAGTGCTTTTTTTCCTTCTGTTGTGCGGCCATTCCCTATCCCCCGAACATCGACCAGAAGGACGGCTTCTGCGTTTTCGGCAATGGGCCATCGGTGATGAGGATGGGAATCCGCGCTTTGAACGTTCGACCACCGGACATACGCGCATAGAAGTGCAGCGGAGGAAGCTCACTCAGAATCGCAGGGGGTATCAGGTCTGCTTCTTCTGCGGTCGACTGCTCTTTGTAAGAAGCGTCGTAATTTGCGCTGGCGTCGGCCGCTACGTTGTGGCCGTAGCTCACTGACATTGACTGGGCTTTGATCTTCGGGATGCCATCGGCGAAGAATTGCTGGGTCCGCGTGTCCTGAACACGCAGAGCGATCTTGTTGTTCGTGTTGGCGAGCACCTGCAGAGCCTTGTTCTCATCGCCAAGACGAGCAGAAAAGTCGGCGAACGTTTGTGTCGCGATGGTCAGTCTAAAACCAGCGCCTCGACCCTTGTTCAACAGTTGAATCGTGGGCGTGTTGATCACCTCGGCGGCCTCATCAACAAACACGGCGATTGGTTTGCGCTTGCCCTCACCGTAGTTATAGAGGTCACCCGCCACCGCGGTCATATCCGCCAGCATCACCGATCCAATGGCGCTGCCCACGGTAGGGTCCGCCAGGGAGTCCAGGCCCATGTACAGCACCATGTCGTTCCGTATCACTCTCGACATGTCGAGAACAATCTTCCCGTTGGCATTTTCGGGATCTGGAGAAAGCAACTCCGCCAGCGGGTCCGCCGTCAGCATCGACAAAATTGGGATCAGTGACGCGACCATCTTCTGGAAATGCTCGCGGTTGTGCTCATAGGTCGAAATCAGACCTTGCAGGTCAACATTCGGCCACTCGTGGATGACCACTTCTTTGTAGTATTGGATGTACGCCATGAGCAAAGCCTCTTGGCCCTTGGCTTTGCCCTTCGCCTGGTTCTGCTTCACATACGAAGCGACCCCCTCCTCCCAGTTCTTGACCTTCTGTCGAAAGTGCATCTGAAGGCCCTTGACGAGCAAGTCGTCGGGTCCGCCTTCGATGTACCGACGCAAACTCACCAGGTTGGGACGGGCACCGGTGGCAATCAGCCCAGCGCAAATGTCCTGAAGAACTTTCCAGCCGAAAGCCACAAACGCGTCAGCTCCAGTTTCAGAAGGGATCAGGGCAGCGACGCGCGAAGCCAGTTCGGTTTTACGGTTCCAGTTCCGCAGCGGATCTAGGCAGGCCGACTTCTCTGGATGGGCAGGATTGAAATAGACAAACCTGTCGGGTTGCCCCATCGATTCACAGATGCGGCGAGCGTTGTCGGCTAGGCCTTGGTCCCCTTTGGGGTCGATGATGATGACTGGCTCGCCTCGGAGGATGGCCTGACCAATCATCAGGTCAAATAAGCGGGTCTTCCCAACCCCAGTTGATCCAACGATCAGCGTGTGTCCTTCAAGCAGCTCCAAAGAAGCGCTGACGTCTGCTTCTTTCTGCAGTCCGTGAAGCCAGTAGCTGCCATCCTTGCTGGTGGCTTCTTTGCCCAGTGTTTTAGCAACGCCGCTCGCAATGAGTGCGTGCATTCGCTGGGACTCGATATCAGTCCATTGGAAGCCGTGACCAAGCCAAAGCTCTTTGTTTTTGATCGAGTTCTTCGATGCCTTCTTCAGGCCCTCAATATCGATGAACGTTTTGCCAGTAATGTTGGTCCGGGCCTTGTCGCTATACCGCGCCCAAGCCTTTGACAACCTCAGTAAAGCCATGCCACCGCACCCGAACGCAGCCACCGCGGCAAATGTTGTGGGGAGCGGCGTGTATGTCACGGATGCAATGCAAACTGCGAAAGCGCCAAACCAGCCTAAGGCCTGGCCCGCCTCATAGTTGGGGCGCCAAGGGTTGTCGAAATCAAAAAGGTGCTCAGCCACGCGTGACCTCTTTAATGAGGAGCGGACATGGCAATTGCCCCATTTCCGCCTGGTGCCGCTTCAGCCGTCAACGTGGCGAAAAGGCCGGTAACTTTCACCGCGATGTGGTCAAGCGTGAGTGGGCCCGGATGAGGTTGCCCCTCGTCATCGTGAGAGAGCTGTGTAGTCAGAAGCCTCTTTATCTTTTCGTACCTAGGGTGAGCAGGGCTCACGAGCACCCTCTCTAAGCGTTGACCTCCGTAGAGCGCGGCTCGGCTTTTCCAGCTCGTCACGTTTTTTCCCGGGAAGCGTGTCGCAACAATCCGTGGCGCTCCACTCCCGAGCACGAACACCATGATGTAGCCGCCGACCTGCGCAGATGCATCTGGCACCACTGCACTGACCATTTCAGGCTTTCCGTCATACAACCACACGCGCATCTCCTGATCCAATTGTTGCGATTGAGAATAGCAACTGGAATATGGCCAAACACACTTGAAAAACGCGTGTTTTGCGAGCTTTTCAATGTTTTTGCCCAGGAGGCGGTTCGAATCAGTCCATCCAGGTCATTCCTGCGTCCCGAAGAGCACCCAAAAAAAAAGGAGCCCAGAGGGCTCCCATGTCTGACCGGGGTGACTGTCACACCACCGCGTACTTCTCCAGCGATTCTCCGGCTGCAAGAACATCCAAGACCCATTTAGGTCGACGTCCAGGCCCCCCGCTCCACGTCTCGCCCTTCTCGTTTTTGTACTTGATCGTTCGCGTGTGCCGTTCGCGCCTTGGTGTCGAGCGGGGCATCAACTTGACGTCGGGAAACAGGTCCATCGGAGAGATCCCGTAGTCTGCGATTTGCGCTTTTATAGCGTCTATCACCATCGGCTTTTCTTTTTGGCGAGTTGCCTCCAAGGATTGCTCCAGCTCGGCAATTTTGGTTTTGATTTCCGAAACGGTGTTTGGCATGAATTAGCGATAGATTGAGCGAAATGATATTCGTTGGCAACTTTATACAATTCTATTGCAAATCTTTTTGCAATTCAACTAGGTGTGGCCTTACCTCCTACATACGCGTGAGCACTGTGCAAGGGATGCGGGCTACGCTGGTCCCTCTGATCTTGGCCTCTGTAGCTTTTAGCCAGCCGCCCGGTCCTTGTACGCGGTGTGCTCCTCCAAAAAAGGTCACCGCTGAGCCTCAGGCGTAGTCCGAAACTTGCTTTTAGCCTTAACGTGAGTTTTTTGCTTACTTTTCGAACCCCTTTTGGAGTAAACGGGTTCCTAGAATCTTGGCTTCACAACACGTTGGTGGGGCAGAGAACTGCAAACTCATTGCAACTGGAGGCGCCGTTGTGCCCCCCGTTACAAATTGCTCGTTGGTGGCTTTTTCGCCGTAGACAGGTGTTTTGCCCACCAGGGATTGTTTTTCTTGACACCCCTATCACCCATGCCCATAATTGCTCATCTTTTTGATGGGCTGCGCCATGACTTTGCGATCAACCTACTCTGACCCTTCGGGCCTTCAGTACCGTCTGCGAGCAGCTTCGGCCCTCCTGGGTATCACTGACAACACCACCAAGCGATACCTGGAGGAGTCACAGATACAAGTAAGGCGCGCGAACGATGATGGAACCAAGTCCGTAGCCGTTAGGTTGTTCGATCCGGATACCCTCTTCCAGATTGCCCAGTGGCGTCGGGAGAAGAACCTCATCAAGACTCCGCAGAATGGCCCGTATGTCATTACTGTGGACATTGTGAAGGGTGGGACCGGCAAGACGACGACTGCAGCAGAGATAACGCTCCACCTTCAACTGGCCGGGTTGCGTGTACTTGCTATCGACCTGGATGTGCAGGCCAATCTGACCCAGTACATGGGTTATGAGGCAGACCTCACAGAGAAGGATTTGGCCAGCTACGGGCTCAACCTCGACGCCATCGTTGGGCAAACTTTTGCGCATGTCGTTTGCCCGTTTTTGAATCGAGCACCTGGCGAATCGGTCGGTAGTTTGATCAAGATGCCCTTTGGCAAGAACGGGCCTCACCTGATTGCTGCGGATGCCAACTTGGGTGATATCGAGTTCGCGCTAAGTACAGCAAAAGGGAGCCGCGAGATGGCTCTGGACAAGCTCTTGAACTTGGCGAAAACGGGTCAGCTGCCTGGGTTCGACACAAGTAAATACGACGTAATTGTTTTCGATTGCCCGCCAAACGTTTCGATGACAAGCACAGCGGCCCTTGCAGCTGCAGACATCGTCGTTGCACCGGTTCGCCTTGACGCTTTTGCAGTTAAGGGGCTTTCGCGCGTGATTGAGGAGCTAAAGCTACTGCGCGAGACTTACAAAGGCGCAATTCACAGCGAATTGGTAATACTCGCAACCCACTTTGCCGCACAGTTGTCGCGGATTCAACGCATGAATCAGGCACTTCAGCAGTATGAAAAGCAGGTAGCTCCGGTCTCGATTTCCGTATCAGAAGAGTTCCCAAAATCTCTGGAGCGCTACATCCCGATGAGCCTGCAAAAGCCACTCAGCCAGGCAAGCAACGAATACAAGCTATTTACTGATCACTTGATTAAGCGGCTGCTTGCAATCGAGGAGAAAAGGTCGCAAGCAGTCGAGAAGGGGTCTCAATCATGAAGCGGAGAGGATTCGCGCCGGTGGAGGACGACAGCAAGTCCGCACCGCCAGCTGCGGCTAAAAGACCTAAAGTTGCGCCGTTCGTACCACCCTTGCGGTTGCCCGAGATAGTTGAGGACGGGGATGTTGTATCTCGTCCTGAAGGTGCTTCTTCTGCGGTCGAACTTGATAGTTCGACCGTGCATGCCCCTGAGAAGCACGATGGGGCATTATCTGTCCCGGCAGGTCTTGTGATGGTCCAGGAAACATTCTGGATCGATGTGTTCGCCATAGACGAAAACGCCTTTCCCCCGCGTAATCAATACAACGATAGCGCAATTATGGAAATTGCGAACTCGATTCATGCGAATGGGCAGCGAGACGCAATTCACGTCATACCAAATCCGTCCAAACCCGGTCGTTTCATCATTGGCGACGGGTGGACACGAGTACAGGCAATACGCGCCAGGGATCTCCAAGAACGCAAAGTCAAAGCGGTCATCCACTATGACCTCACTGAGCAACAGGCGGCTTGGCTCGGCTATGCAGAGAATGAGGAACGTCGTGCCCATAGCGACTACGACAGGGCTTTGTTCTTCAAGAAGTTCAGATCATCAGGATGGACATGGGATCAGATCGCTACCGAAACAGGCATTCCAATTGGCACCCTTTATCAGTACGGTGCTTACGATAGCCTGGACGTAGACCTCATTGATTTCGCGAAGCAGTACCCAGAGAAGGTCACCGTCAACGCTGTTTCGCACTTCAAGAGGCTCACTGATCTGAAAGGACGCGATTACGCACTGGAAGTTTGCAAAAATTTCGTAGAGGAAGACGAAACTTTTCGCTGGCTGAAGCAAAAGGTTGAGCTCGCGATTGGTTCGTCAGAAAAGAAGGCCGGACGCAAGAAGAGCCAAGTGAATTTCCAGCGCCGCTTTCCCAATGGCCATTTTCGTCTTCGCACGGATGGTCAAGTGGAAATTACAGGCACCATCTCTCCTGAGAGGCTTGAAGAGTTCAACGCGCTCATCGAGAAATCTTTGGCTCCGTTCTTTGTTGGCCAGGACGATGGTATTGAGCCATCAGCTCCTACCTCAAGCACTCAAGAATGACTTATTTGGGCTTAGCTCAGCAACTACACAAGGGACACTCGCTGTCCCTTGTTCTTTATGGGCGTACCAAAAAGTTCTTTTATGCAGAGACAGGGCCTTTTGCTTTGCCCCAACCATTTGCCACGCAATTTCACCTCAATGGAATTCTTCGGGCATGTGCGATATATGACGCTGAAGGCAGGGACCATCGTCACCCTTGTACGTACAAGGGTGACATAGCCCATTCATCATTGGACGGAGCCTATGCCAGTTCTGCCATCGACCCTTGTACGTACAAGGGTCTGATGCAGAGCGGGTCCGAACACTTCCGAGTGTCTGCGAGTGAACCTTGTACGTACAAGGTTTTCGTGTCCAGCTGCCGTTTGATCGAATCACGATGGAGCGTAGGCAACGGCCCTTGTACGTACAAGGGCAGCACGGACATCGCCTACACAGGCGTCCGCCGAAGCGACGGAGGCCTGGGCCCTTGTACGTACAAGGGCGGGACAACCAGTAATCTATTTCATAGCAGGTCTGGCACTGACTCCTCTTTTACGCACGCGCGCTCCATTGCAAACGACTACGTTCGTGTATCCCTAGAAGGCGCGGACTTGGACCCTTGTACGTACAAGGGCGAGGACCCTCACAGCGTACTTCTTTCGCGCTGTTCAACTGACGTCTTTCGTACGTACAACTGGCGCGATAGCAAGACTCTCCCAAGCGAACGCCAACTCACTGTGGACGCCGACCCTTGTACGTACAAGGGCGTGATGAGCCGCACCCAAGGGCGCCTCTACGTTGCCCCCTTCGATCAAACCACGTTCGAAAGCCGTCTGCGAGACAAAGACATCGCGAGCGAGGAATCTGATCCTCTATTCCAGGCCCACATAGGCGCGGTGCGACTTTTGTTTGTTGAATTCCATTGCTCCAGAGTCGATGCAAATCAGCCTCTTGCGTGCATAGGGCGATTGATAGATTTTGCATGCACAGATGGCTTGGGCGCAGACCCTTGTACGTACAAGGGTGCACTGTTGGCGCGACCCTACCTGACTTTCGGCAATCCAACCGGTCCTTGTACGTACAAGGGTGGAGCGTTGGCACGGCCCTGCCTGACACCGAGCTATCTAACCTACCCTTGTACGTACAAGGGGGGGCTCAGTTTGACCTCGCCTAGTAAAAGATCAGTTCAAGTCGACTTTGCCAAGACTGAGACTGCCTTGTACGTACAAGGGTCTGGTCGAAGCATGGCGCCGGCAGCTCTCGACAGCGTGCACAGGAATTTACCAAGCAAGGCGCCCATCAGTTCCACGGGCCAAGCTGCCCCATCCGACCAGAGAGTCAAAAAGCAAGAACCCCGCTCCAAGCGGGGTTCTTGCTTTTGGGTTCGTCGATATAGGAGTGACCTCATGACCTAAGTAACCGGCCAATAAAAAACCCCGGTAGCGTCAACTACCGGGGTTATCAGCATCGAAGGATGCCCTGAGTTCCTACTGTTCACTGCTCGACCGACGTCAATCGGAAAAAGCAAGTAGTCCTCCACACAGAGCGAATAGTAGTTTTCTCCAGCGCATCCGTCAAGGAATTCGTGTCCCCTGGAGACTGCGATGGATAAGCTCGCCTATACAGAAGTACGGTACCCCTACGCGATTGTTCGCGCTTGCTCGGAACTACCGTACGCCCCGGCATTTGTCGAAATGCCAGATGGTTTTCTTAGAATTGTTTTAAAAATAGTTCAAAAGATTAATTTGCTGAATCCCTTCAGCGAAATCTTTGCGTCCCGTCAAACGCTCGCGGATGAATCGGGGAAGTCACTCGATTCAGTCCATAGAGCGATCAGCTGGCTTGAGAAACAAAACCTCATTGAACGAGAGCGCGTAGCTCGGGCAGGGCTACGCGGATCACGGTCGCCACTCGTTCCCACAAAGGCGATGCTGGTTGCACTCGGCTTGGTGGATGCACTGGGCAAGCCCACGGCTAAGCAAAGACTGCTTTCCGATAACAAGCTTGATACTGCACCCCAGCGGCCCACCAACCCCAATGCTGGTACCAGCTCTCATGAGAGGCGGACTACCACCTACCCAACGGACAGCACAGAGGTCGTTAACGGCTTTGACGGGGGGTACACAAGGGTGGGGAATGTTTCCCTGCCGAGTGACCTTCTGTGGCTCTGCGGGAGGGGTCTGTCGCCATTCGCTGTGCTAGGGCTCATGAAGCAAGCCAGAGCAGCAAGCCAACGTCTCTCCGACGTTGCCCATGGCGCCCATAAGTACCTCTTCAAACTTAAGGCTAACCAGCTGTACGCCTACATCAAGGCATTGCTCGTCAGCGGACGCGACTTTTCAGCAGGAATGCGTGAAGAACAAACCAAAGAGCAGGAAAACCGTGAACACGAGTATTTAGCTCAAAAATCTGAGATTTACGAAGGTAAAAGCTTTATTTCGAAAAAATCAGGGAAGGTTTTCCGAATCGAGTCCGGGGCCGTCAGGGAGACGGATGGACAGCGCTCATGTATGGCGCCATTCACCATCGGGTTCATTGAGGCGGTCGAGGCAGGCAAGCTCGTCCCGGTGGACGGCTAATCCCAGGACTCATGTGGCAATCCTGCGGCTTCTATATCTTCTTAAAACAATCTTACGAAATACATGCGCTGCAGCTTGTGGATAAGTCCCGAGAAGACAGAACACGGAGTGAATTTTGGATTTGCTAACAAAGTGTGGATCGTGCTGACATGACGATGGTTGAAAGCCGTGGCCTGCTGACGATAAGGTTTAAGCCAGCGTCAGCGAGTTTCGTGAAGCGTCATTTGCGGCACCAGGCAGTTTCAAACCAATCGAGTCCCCTGGAAACTAAACGGGGAGCGCCACGAAACACAACGCTCGCTTAAAGTCATTTCGAGCAGGATCTTGCTTTATCCATGTTTCATAGAAGGTACTACCCCAACACCTCGAATCACTGAAGGGCGACTAAAGAGCGAGTAGTAGTGGGGGGCGACAGAAGGGCGACTGCAGAGCGAAGAAAATAGCAGCGTTCCCCAGAGGGCTTCTGCGGGGCGACAAAAGCTTCCAAGCCCGTTGAAGGCCATGAGGACTGCTCCCTGCTGCCAGCGATGACGTCAAATCGCACGCTACTTTTTTGTTGCCTGTGCGGCGAGTCAGTCAGTTAGAGTTTTCTCGTGCCACGGCAAGATGGGAAGCTGGAGCATCCCCAAAAAGGTTGAGCACCATTTCGGGAAATGCGCTTCACCATAGCCCCCTTGCACGATGGGCAGACGGGCGATGTCGCGGATGGCTCGGGCCTCGATACCGCAGGCTCCGGTCGCCTTTTCGGAAGGCCTTCAAGCCGTGTACCTTGCGCTGAAGCGTCCTTGCCGCGTACATCCGCGATCATGGTCATCAGCTGTTGGCCATCGATCAAGACGACATTTCTCCCATGCGCAAAGTCCTTAGCAGCCGACGTGAACGTACCTGAGGTCACCACAAACGAACCAGCAGCACCGTGCGCTGCCATGACCCCAAAGATCTGACGAACAACGTCGACACCAACAGATAGAGATCGCCACTGCTTGCATTGGACAAGGTGGGCTTCGCCGCTCTTGGTGAGAACAAGATCGACTCCACCATCAGGTCCGCTACCGCCTAACTCCTTCACCTGGTAACCCTTGAGACGAAAGGCTTCGCCAACGAGCAGCTCGAATTCCTGCCAAGTGATCCCCTCAAGAGATCGCTGGCTTTCCGCTTGGCGCAGCAAGTTTCTGCGCTTCGCTCGTGCAAGGTAGGACAAGCCAGCAGAGGCGAGCAGCATGGAGGAAACGAGGACTTTGCCCACCGTCAGTAAGGCCAGGATTGCCGCCTTCCCAGCTTTTGCCGGCCCGTCTGCGCTCACTGCGTCGGAGTAGGCCAACGAGAAGTAGTGGAGGCACCAGAAAGAGCCGGCTGCGGCCAAAAGACAGATCCACCACGGGAGCAGCGCAAACACATCCAGGACGTCGCCGAAAGACCCTCTTGATGAGCGTTTTGATTTAGCCATGAGGAGTCTTGGATTTAATCGCGACAAAGTTTGAGCCGCGGGTGACTAGGATCTACGCCGTTGGCCACTGCCATCTCCCTGTAATTCGCGTGCAGGGCGTGACCACCGTCCGTCACGTCATCCATCGGTTCGCCGCGCACGGCTTTTAGCCGCACTGAGAGGTTGTGATCTGCCCCTCGCAGCAGGAAGCCGGCGCAGGTCGCTGGGCGTTTGGTGCCTGAGTCATGACAAGCAAACAGGTTGGTAGCCATGTCGTAGGCGGTGGTAGCTGAGTGGACAAATGCCTCTGGTGGGAATTCACCAGTTGCATCCACCCGCCACGGGCATTTTTCGCACGGTGTGCGACGGTAGCAGCCGCTACCTGATCCAGCCAACGTGACAACTTGGTGGTCAGGCCCTGCTTGAGTGACTGCTATCAGACGCGAAGGCGAATCAGGCGACTTGGCTGTAGTCCCGTTGCCTGGCTTTGTAGATTGAGCTGCCATGGATCAGTAGTCTTGGTTCTGAAGTGCCAGGAGTTCCGGCATTCATATGCGCGAGAGGATGGCAACGTCACAGACTTGCCGACAGCCAAGTGTCAGCGATGCGCGTTGAACATTGGCTCGGAAATCATGGCCAAGTAGTGTGATTGCAGCTCATCGGTACCGGGACGACCGCTAGCCCATGCCGTGAATGCTGCCAGATCGAAAGGGTAGAGCTTGAACTGTGTCGGGTATTCCGTCGCGAGGGACGCTGCCAGCGATTGCGCGGCCCGAAAGTGCTCCGGTTCTCGTTCGTCGATGGCCATCCAATCATCAATCGTTGCATGCCAAAACTCGTTGAGCGTGCAAGTGGGGTTGCTCACCATCATCTGTCGGGTCATAGCAAGCTGATGATTGCGCCAGTTGAAGAGGTTTTCCAGCTTCTTGATGACGTGATCCGGTGCAGCCTCTTGACCGGCCTCTATCGCCGCCCATTTCTCGGGCGTCATGTCGCTGAACATCGCAGAGGCTTCAGCGGGCTGCAAAAAAAGTACGGACCGGATGAGTTGAATACGCAGACCTGTATTGAGATGTGGTGTCTTCATGGCGGGGCTCCTTTGGGCAGTTCACAGAAATGACTGGGGCAAGTTCGTATTGCGTCGAGCACTACCGTCGAAAAACACGGGTTTTGCTCGCTTTACGGGAAATCAGCTCTAAAAAAATGACATGTGCGGATTGTTTTTGGACACTGGCCAAAAGCATTCCCAACCATGCAAACCAAATACTCATTCCCTAGTGCGACTGATGCAATCAGCATCGGATTTGTGGTTGCTCAGGTAAAGCGATATCAGGTCTACAAAGGTTGCTTCATCAACGGGTTCGACACCAGCGGCCGAGGGGCAAAGGGCTACTCATTCGGTCTGAGGGTCGAAGTGCCCGATGACTTCACTCCAAACTTCCTGGGTGTTCAGTCCGAGAAGATCTTCGGGCAAACCATTGCAGTTTCGGTTGGCTCCTATTCTTCAGCCGCGCCTAAAACGTCAACGGTCGTCATGTTCGAACCACAGGTGTTCAGAGCAGCCTTAGAGGAAGCACGATTCTGGGTTGACGTCTGGTTTCGGGCTCATCCGGAGGCCGCTGCGCTGGCGCTGGCGGCAATGCATGCGCACTGATTGCATCCCCCGCATCAGCAAAGCTCTATCGATTGAAGGCAGCAAAGTCTTCTTCCGTTTTGAACACCCGCAAGTAATTCGAGTTGTTGGTCGTCTGGAAATACCGGAAGAGGGTGCCTGGCTGGAAATTGGTGAGGTTCCTTGGAGCCGGGGCGAGCAGCTTCTTTTCTTCGCCGGTGGCGTAGTCGGTGTAGGTCACGTGCATGACGTCCTGGCTCTTCTCGATCAGATCGATGACGCCTACGACCAAGAAGGCCCCCTGCAGCGTATCGCTCTTAGTCGCCAAGCCGATCGTGTCAGTGGCTTTGACGTCGCGCGGTGGCTTGCCAATGCGGGCTTCTTTGATTCGCCCTTCGATGATGACTTTGTAGTCGTTGTCCGCGCGAGTCTTGCGGCCCATCTCGTTGAGTTGTTCCTGGGTCATCGTCCCGCATGCAGTCAGCCCTACGGCCACAGCAAGCATTGCAATCTTGATCAATTTCAGCATTCCAAACTCCTTTTTCGATGTGGCCAATCCTACATAATTTAAACACAACTTGCAATTGCCAATGCAATTACAGTTGCTTTAACGTCAATTACGAATTGCACAACTTTAAAACAAGGGAATTTTCATGTCGATTCTGAACAGCGCTTTGACTTTTGCCGCGATAAGCTTCGCGGTTGCCGTGGTGATGGAAACTGCAGATGGAGCTTCAGGTGCAGTGGACCGTGTCGTCGAGCGAGCCTCTACCACGCTGACTGCGACTGCTCAACACGCTTTGGATGTGGCATTGACGCATCTGCCTCCTGAACAGCAAGCGCCTCAACCGACTCGCGTGGCCGCGCATTAAGGGATGGAGATGCAATCCGTAACTACAGGATCTAGAGCGTGTTTGGCGTTGCTGCTTTGCCTTGGGCTGTCCGCTGGTAACGCAGCAGAAGGGTGGGGGGGCAAAGCCCAGCGGATGGCATCGGATGCGGGTGAGCAGTTGCGCAAGGTCCGAGAGCTGACAAGCCCTGGTGGCACTGTCGTTAACTCTAGGGGTTCGATTGAGGTTGCGTTCTCACCCAATCAGGGAGCCGAGGAGTTGGTCCTGCGTGTGATCGACAGCGCGCAGGGTGATTTGAGAGTGATGGCCTACTCTTTCACCAGCGCAAAGGTGACCGCTGCCCTGGTGAGAGCCGTTAAACGCGGTGTGCATGTCTATGTGCTGGCCGACAAGAAACAGAACCTGGGGGAAGGCAACACCTCAAAGTCCCGCTCTGCATTGGCCACCTTGCAGCTAGCGGGGGCTCAGGTCCGGGTGGTGGGCGCTTATCCGATCTTCCACGACAAGGTGATTTTGACCCCGAGAACCGTGCAGACTGGAAGCTTCAATTACAGCCAAGCAGCAGCTACGCGCAATTCGGAAAACGTCATCGTGCACTGGGACAATCCGGAGCTGGTAGCTGTGTACGCTGGGCACTTCGCAAGTAACTGGAAGCTGTCGGAGCCGTTCGAACCCGGCTATTAATTGCAAAATAATTGCATTGCTATACAATTGTTCGTGCAATCGAACAATTGATGAAATGCAATGACTCTGCGAATACCTAAAACTGCTTCAGATGCGGACCAGTTGATCTCCTATGAGCTCACATCGGGATCGGGCAAGCACCTCCGTCTAGTAGCGCAGAACGAGCAAAAAGCGATGCAGTGGCGCCGGGACATTGAAAATGCGGCCCTTTTGCGAGGGGTACCTTCTCGTTCTGGTTCTGTTCTTGTTCAGCCCCACTCGCCAGAGTCTATATCTCTCATCAAGCGGCTCAGTTCCGCCCAAAGAAAACGAGCGTATCTCTTCTTGAGAGACCACTGCCCATTGCCGTCAGTTTCTTGATGTTGCAGTTTATCTGCTGCATTTGAGCCCCAAATTATTCAACGTATGTAAAATGACGTTCGTCATTAATATTTTGAGGCTCACACCACATGGCAACTTATCAAGAGTTGATGAAGCAGAAGCAAGAGCTGGAAGCTCAGATTGCTGAAGCGCGCAAGAGTGAAGTAGGCGAGGCTATTGCAACTATTAAGAAGCTGTGCGCCGATTTTTCGTTGACAGAAAAAGACATTTTCGGCGGTAAAGCTGCAACGGGTGAATCTAAGTCATCCCGCAAGGGCAGTACCGTGGCTGCAAAGTACCGCGATCCGGCATCAGGCTCCACCTGGACTGGCCGTGGCAAAGCACCGCGCTGGATCGCAGGCGCTTCAGATCGTACGCAGTATCTGATCAATTCATAAAAGCGCTTCGTCGCTACAAAAGGCTTCCTGCGGGGAGCCTTTTTTTTGTCTAAGCGGAGTAGAGATGAAGGTGATAGGTCAAACGTCCACTTTTTGCTTGCTTTTCGGGGGGTGTTTGTCTGACTGTCGTGTTAAATAATTGCAGGGCTTGCACTACAGAGGCAAGAACAGCACCAATAGCCCCCAGGAAAGGCCCCCATGTACATGAGCAACGAGTTCAGCGAATCAGGATTTCTTGTCGCGAGAGCGAATACGAAAAGCGCCCAGGTTCAACTCATCCTCCATGGCCGGGGATTTGTGAAGGAGCATCACCCAGTGGTGGTGTTGATATATGCGGTGTTCGCTAGCTGCTTCTCAGCTTGGCTTGCGTTTGAGCTGAAAGATGGGAATTTCTCATCTCCGATGGCTCCTTTGGTCGGCATTTTGTCAATCGTATGCTTCGCCATGTTCTGGGCCAATGCCACTAGCTTGGCAAAGCCGGTGAAGGGAATGGAAGCGCTGCTCGTGAGTGACTTTGAATTCGCGGACGAGGCTAGGCACTTGATTGCAGTCCGGAAAAAGGCCAACTTGCCGGTTCGCGGTATCGATTTATGGCGTGCCCTGGTTGTTCATCTGCGGATCAGTGGATATCGCTAGCTTCATCCGCCTGTAATGCAGGCCATCTCAGACTCCCACTCGTCGGAATCCCGAGACACACAGGCAGTTGAGAGTTTTGTGCGCCCCCGCCAGTGTTTGAACCGTCGATATGCAAGATCCCAAAGATAAGTTCACCGTCGATATCCTTGGCAAGAAGCGCAGGGGCAGGCCCCCCACGGGTCGCGCACGAACTCCAGCCGAGCACAAGGCCGCTCAACGCGAGCGAGATCGGAACGCTGCTCCCAGTTCGATGACAGTCAGCGGCATCATGGAAGCCCTGGCCCGCGCCGTTAGAGAGAAGGACCTTTCACGTTTTGATGCGCTGACCCAAGAGCTGCGCACCCGCATGTGATTGAAGCGGCACGCCCATTGGCGATTGAGGACGCACCCATACTCACCCATCAGTACCGCGTCGACAGGTTTGAGGAGGTCGGATCTACGCTGCGAGTCGCAATGCACTGCGTTGCTTTTCCTTCGAAGTGCCCGCACTGCGGCGCAAAGATCGCCCCTTGGGGTAGCCAGCCCCAGAGGTTCCAAGACATACCTCGCCGTGGCAAAGCAGTCGAGCTTTTAGTGGAAGCCAAGCGCTACCGCTGCAAATCCGAGAGCTGTCGCAGAACCTTTACCCAGGATCTTCCAGCCATGTCGCCGCAGCGCATGCTGACGCAGCGGCTCGTCCGCTGGATAGGGGAGGCTGCGGTGGCCAGGCCCTTCGTGTCTATTGCAGCTGAGGTCGGCCTTCACGAGAAAACAGTTCGCTCTGTTTTCGACGAGCACATGCAGAACATTCGCGCGAAAGTTCGGATGAATGCCGGATCGTCGATGGCGATCCTTGCCGCGAAGGTCATGGGCAGTCGCAGGTATCTCATCCTGAACGCCGGCAGCAAGATGCTCGTCGATCTTGTGGAAGATCCGACCGCGGAAGCTCTCACTGATGCCCTGCAGTCGCTTGGCAAGGCCAAGGAAATTGCACACCTGAGCATTGACTTTGACCCGGTGGCTCACCAAGCAGCCACCCATTGTTTTCCGGCCGCGAGGGTGTTTATTGATCCCCTGGCAGTTCAGAGCTTGCTACGTGAGGGGCTGACGGCGATCCGTATCAGCGTACGCGCCCACTTGGAGCCTCGGCAGCTGCGCGGCATGCGCGGCGATTTGAAAGCCCTATTCACCCCGTACGATCAATTGAATGCATCCTCGCTGGTGCAATTGAAAGGGCTTCTGAGCCGCTACCCCGCACTGGCCGAGGCCCATGGCTTCACCAGGACAGTCATGGGCCTCTACGGGTCTACCAGCCCCGTCTGCGCGGAAGAGGCCAAAGCACGGATCGACCTCGCCTTGTCGCAACTGAGCCCCGAAGGCAGATCGTCCTTCCATGCCTTCGACCTTCAGTGGTCACATTGGCAGCTACAGATCCTCAATGCCTTCTCAACCGGTGCCCCACCACCTTTCATTTTGGGTGTCACTGACGGCGTGGAAATGGCGCGATTGCTGCAGCAACTTGGCCGTGAATATTCAATCTCGGCATTGCGGGCCAGATTGATGTGTCCTTCGGGCGTGCCGGCGTTCTCAATCTCTAGCCCCGGAATGGGTATCTCTCGGCTTCGGGACCAGGTTCTCAAGGCTCAGTGATGCAGGGCATAACGTGAAGAAAAATTTGCTGGCTCCACAACTAGAAATCGGATTTTGACGTTGCGCCTTACTTCCTATTCTTCTATGGTTCAGTTTTTGGACTGTCGAACGAATATGCGCCGCAAATACGATTCCAATTCATGCGATTCAGAAGCCGCCAAACTTGTCGTTTTTGACCTGCTGAAGCGGTCTGGATGGAGTGTCGGTAGCGCAGTCGACGAGCTGGTACGAGAATTTCCCGGTGCTGCTGGCGGGCACCGTGCGCACGTGTCCCTGCGGACGGCCACCGGCAATGGCCTGATTCTCTGTGCGAGCGTCAATCAAGGGGCGGATGATGCGCCGATGAAACAGGCTGCGGCATTGGAAATACCGGTCGCTGCATCGATCACTCAGCTGCAAGAGTCGGTATCGGGGTTCATCCGCGCGCTACTCAGGGCAGTAGGTCAGCTTATGGCAGTAGAACTGCTCAGCCGCAACAATAACGTCTTTCGCGCTCAGAAGACGTGCGAGGAGTGAGATAAAAAGTCTCTTTGAGAGTCAGGCATATGATGTAACTCCACGTGTCGCCGGGCGACGTACCGGAGAGAAAAGATGCCCTTTCAGACCGAATACTTTGTCATCCGCAGCATTCGAAGCACTCAAACGGGTTCCACAGTCAAACCCTTCGTTTGTAGCCTCAGGGGGGAAGAGATCGTGACCTGGGCACTGCAGGCGCTCGATGATCGCGACGACAAGGAAACACGAGCGAGACTTGAGCAGATTCCTTCCCCGTTCGCCCAGGTCAACGAGGCGGTAGCTATCCTGGGGCAGGACGGTGATTTTCAGGTGTTCCCTGTCACTGCGGCGGGGGCTGATGAGTTCGTACGGACAGCCCAAAAGATAGGTTTAGGTGACCAGGCCAAAGCACATTTACGGCGGTACATATGACCGAACATCCCCAGCGCTGCAAGCACCCCAAAGGGTGCTTTTTTTTTGCTAACCGATGTCGCAGATGAACCTTGTCTCCCGCGTGGCACACCACCCGTGCCTGCAATGAGATCCCCGCCCCCAAAGTCTGGGAGTCAACAGGCGAGGTTGAACGATGGCATTTCAGCTCCATCTGAGACAGAATGCACCTTCAAAGGAGAATTTATGCCTGTCATCATCACCCATAAAAAGCCTTTACGCGCCTCTGCGTTTGCGGGGGGAGGCAGCGCAGAGCCACGCAAAGTTAAGCCCCCACGCGTGAAGAAAAGTGTGATCGTCACCGATAGAAAGCAAATTTCTCGGCGGGATTCAGGTCATGCTGATCTGTACCTGAACGCATATCGTGCTCTGCCCTTGGAGTGGGTGCAAGTCGTCAAGTCGGGTGTGGAGCCCTCGCTTTTGGACCAAATCGCCGGCAACATGAAGGTCACGCAGGAAAAGCTGTTGGAAATTCTTGGTGTGCCACGGGCTACCTTCCATCGTTTTTCGAGCAAAAAGCTTCGTATGCCGCTTGAGTTGTCTTCGCGGGTCTACGGCATCACGAGGTTAATCGGCCAGGTGCAGGCGATGGTGGATGAATCAGGGGGGCAAGAGGGTTTTGATGCCGCCCAATGGGTCGCAAAATGGTTGGAGGAGCCAAGCCCGGCCTTGGGCGGTCGCAAGCCATCCGGGTACATGGACTCGGCCGAAGGGCAGCAGTTGGTATCGCGCCTGCTGTCACAGGCTCAAAGCGGTGCTTACGCATGACAGCTGTTTGGCGAATTGCGCAAGACACACAGGACTACACGGCCGACGACGCAACGGGTGAGGGTGCCCGGATTTCGGGTGGGCGCTGGAATAGCCAGGGCACGCCGGTTCTCTACACGGCTAGCTCTATCGCGCTGGCTTTGCTGGAGACTGTGGTCCATTTGCCAGGCGTGCCAGCCAATCGCTATCTAGTGAGATTGGATGTACCACCGGATGTGTGGAAGGCGAGGAAGAAGGACACCGCGGACAGTCTGCCTGTGGGGTGGGATGCGCTGCCGTTCGGAAAGGTCTCTCTGAACGCTGGGGACTCTTGGCTGAAGAGCGGCTCCAGCGCGGTCTATGCGATCCCCTCAGTTGTTGTGCCTGAAGAACTGAACATCCTCATCAATCCCAAACACCCAGACGCGAAAAAAATCACCGTGACGAAGGTGCGCAAATTTCTTTATGACGGTCGATTGTGGAAGATTTAACTTTCATGAATGAACATCTCGTAGATTGGCAGCGGCTGCACAACTACACCTACGAGGCAGCTGCAAAAGCCCTTGGGGTTAGCCGCGTTACTTTCTGGAGCTACCTCAAGCGCGAGAAGCTGCCCACGAGTGTTGCGCTTGCCTGCCATGGAGTCACGATTGGTCACTGCGTGCGCAACATTGGCGTTTGGCACCTACGGCATGGCCACACCTATGAAAGCGGCGCCAAGGCCCTGGGGGTTAGCCGTGCGACCTACGCCAGCTATCTCAAGGACCCCGACCGGGTGCCCCGCCTAGTGATGCTCGCATGTGCAGCTCTTGATGAGGGCCTTGAGCCCGCTCAGGCTGCGGCCGAGAGCGCTTTGGCGGGAGCTCTAAGCGGCACCGCCAGGGCAGGTGACTCGACTCAACCAGGTGGCAAAAGCACTTGACCATCAAGCGCCGCCCTCATGGAAGTTCGTAACGTCGCGTTTTTCCTTGCTTTTCAAGGGGTCTGCGAGCCTCAGCGTGTTGGGACAATTGAGTCATGAATGATCAGCGCCGCAGAGAGATCCAGACTCTGCTCGATGAGCTGATGGATCTACGTGATCGCCTTCAACAGATCCATGATGATGAAGTTGAAGCGTTCGAAAACATGCCCGAGTCGCTTCAGTCTGCTCAGAACGGTCAGGCCAGCGAAGAAGCGGCGTCCGCGCTGGATGCGGCGCTTGATTGCTTCGAAGAAATAGCAACCTCGCTTCTCGAAGCGAAAGGAGAGAACTGATGTCCACCCCTTATTGCGATCAGCCTAAAGAATGCTCCTGCGAGGGTACTAAATCAAACGCTGATGCACAGCTCAAGGTTGAGGCATATATGTACTTTCCAACCTGGATTTTTGCGGTGGCGGTTGGCGTTGCCCTCGCATTGACGGGGTTTGTGGGATATGCGCTCTATGAGCTGCCGTTTGAACTGCACATCGCGTATGTGTTGGTTGCTCTATGTGCTATCGCGGCTGCAGGAATTTTTCATTTCTGCTCGATGTTGGTACGTGCTCGGTTCGCCCCAGTCAACGACTGGGGCATCGAGATCATGAAAAGCTTCCGTTTCAACAGGCCCGGCGAGGACCATTTAAGAAGTGTTGTTGCGCAGCGCGGCGCTGTCCGCACCATAGACCTGGAGAAGGCTCTGCGTCTGCACTTCGAGCATGAAGGGGCTATGGAGCAAGAAGCGCTCAACCAGCGCCGGAACGATGCGGCCAGCCGCTTCACTGGTCAGGCATAGGTAGGAAGCGAGCATGACCAAGGCACGCGAAGCAACGAGGAACGCAGTCCGAAAGCTCAGCGAACCGCAACATCTCCTGGTGAGCAAGATACGCGAAGGTGCAACGTTGCAGCACCACAGCGACACCGGCCTCTTCAGATTGCGCGATGGCGTCACCACGCGGTCGGTTCCCCCAGCAACCGTTGAGTCGCTCCTGCGAAACGGTGTGCTGCAAAAGTCGCTTGCAGGTGTTTGCGGCCTTGCCTGAATGGGGGGACCCGTGGCGTCAACAGAAATTCCATCGTCGGCCGACATGAACGACCCGAAGGGGCTCATTCCCGCTGGGCAGATACTGCCTGCCACGGCTGAGAATCGCATGCGCATCGAACAGCGGTGGGAGGGCCTCAAGGACCGGGTGGAAGCCAAGGTACGGACACTCCATGGCCGTGATCGAAACCCTGAATTGAGAATGGTGGACCAGGCACAACGCGCTGGAAACGCTACCAAGCGAGTCACTTGGCTACGCAAGGCCGCAGACTACTTTGCTGATGGCGCGAAGCATCTTGCTGCATGCGGTAAAGGCTGTGCGCACTGCTGCCATATCACCGTGATGGTTTCCCGAACCGAAGCCCAGGTGATCGCCAAGGAGACAGGCGCAGCGCTCAACCCGAGCGCGGGCAGATTCACGATGAACAGCTCCGACGTTCAAGAGGCGCTGCAGACCGCCACGGCAGCGTATTTTGGTAAGCCGTGCACCTTCCTGAAGGGCGATCAGTGCGGCGTTTACGGCTCAAGGCCCCTTCAGTGCCGGCTGCTGATCAACCTGGACGAAGACCCCCTGTTGTGCCAGCTCATTGAGGGCGGGGAAACGAATGTTCCCTATCTGAACGCTACCGATCACCATGTAGGAGCCGTCGTCGCCTTGGGACCTCACCAGGAGTACGCCGACATTCGCGAGTGGTTCCCGGTGGGGCTGGGAGACGTCCACAGCAAGACCGATGGGACAGTGCTCGGTGATCCCGCCCGGGTCAATACCAATGGCTGCGGCGGAGACTAAGCGCCTCGTGCTCCTGTATTCATGGGTGGCGAACAACTTCAATGTCCTCGTGCCCAAGCGTAGGGGCGCTGGCTACCTGCGCGTGCCATACGGCCATCACGTTATTCCGGGTCTCGACGCCTTGGCTCATCGAGTTGGGGTGGACGTGACTGGGCTGGACGGCGCCTTGTGCTTTGAGTGCGGCGGCTCGGTGTTCAACGGGAGCGCGGCGGTCAAACAAGCATTCGCTGCCAAAGTCGTTCCGCTCCTGGAGGCCCATTACGGGATGGCTTCACGCGAGATTTCGGCTGATGAGTTCTGGAAGCTGCATCCCTGCTACACCAGTATTGGGGCGTGATGTAGGTCACAGACAGCCCCTCAGGCGAAACGTCACTGTTTTGCTTGCTTTTCGGGGGCTTCTGGAGCGGTGCGTGTCTGGACAATTGAACGCGAGGGAAGGGCGCACCGACGCTTGTTCCCTCGCTTCATTTTCTGTCCGGCCTCGTCATGACATACCCAACAATCGATTCAAGCTCCACCAGCGATAACGCCGTGGAGCTCGCTCGCCACTATTTATCGAGCCAAAGGGTGATCGCCATCGTCTTCTTTGGCATGGGGGCTGGAATCGTTCTGGAAACCGCTCGGATTTCGGCTGGGGGGCATCTGCCAAACCCCCTTGATTCAGTCCTTCTCGCGACGATGTATGCGTTGGGGCTGGCCTTCTTTGCGGGAAGCATCCTCATCGGCATGGGGCGCTTCAGGCCTCTGGGGGATGACGGGCTCCTGCTGCTGGAGGTCTTTCCCTTCAACAAAGCTGGCAAGAGCCATTTGGAGAAAGCTCTGGCCGGGAGGGCCTATCTGCGCGTAGTCGACCTCCAACAGGCCCTCAAAACGCATTTCGATTACGAAGCGCAATTGCAGGTGGCTCGGGGTCACGAGCCGCACGCATCCGCATTGGCCAGCCACCAGGGCGCGGAAAGGAGCTTTTCAAACGAAGTGCAGCGGTGCATGCCAATGCTTGAAATCTCCAGTTCACAGCGTTCCTGAACAGCATCATGAAAATCACAGTTGAAGTTACCCGCGCCGAACTCACCCAGATGGACGCCGATGCAGACGAGCTGGAATCAGCACTGCAACTGGGCCTCATGTCAGGCGTCGCAATCCAGGGCGACATCCTCTACATCAACGAACTCAGCTTGAACGTTGTCGTTGTGGACGGCGCGGGCAGCGGCTCGGTGAATCCGTTTGAAAAAATCCTTGCGCAAGCCCGAGGATGATCAACAAGGCTCCAGTGAAAGCCCCGTTCAAGCATGCCGAACTGTGCAAGCTGGCGGTTGGCTGGCTCAAGCGCCCGTCATCGCGTGGAGGTCATGGCTGCAGCGTTGCGATTGACGAATGCCGCACTGGCTGGACTGGTGAAGTGCCTGACGCCCTGGGCTACAGAGCCGCTGGTACGGCCGGTGATGGCACGGTCCTTGTCGAGTGCAAGGTCACCAGGGCCGATTTCCTCGCAGACAAGCTGAAGCCCCATCGCCAAATGGGCGGAGTTGGTAACTGGCGCTATTACCTCGCCCCTGAAGGCCTCATAGCACCTGAGGAACTGCCTCCAAAGTGGGGCCTTGTCGAGGTTAATGCACGTGGACACCTGAAAACACTCGTTGGTGCGTATACGGGCTCCGATTACAAGCTCCAGGAGGAGCGGCTCGCAGCGATGCGCCATGAGTCGGACACGGCACGCGAGTTTTTCCTGGTGGTGCGCATGTTCGACCGGGTCAAAGACGCTGAGAAGTTCATCGATCTAGGCAAAGAGCGCAACCGCTTGGCGTTCCGCGTCAATGACCTCGTCAATGAGCTGCGTGTTGCCAAAAACAAGTCTGGAGATCTACTGCACCAAGTTCATGAGCTGACCGATGAGCTAGGCCGATATCGCGCAGCTCACGGCTCCCTACCAGCGCTGGAAGCCGCCCTGTCGACCCGCACGCTCCCAAGGCTCCGCATCACTGAAATTTGAATCGAGAGAACGAATATGTACGAGAGATCTGGTCGCGATCCTGCGGCCGAACTGAAGCAGGCGGATGAGGAACGGAAGCTGCAGAGGCTGCAGCGCAATCTGCGGTTCGTCTCCACTGACCGTCGATATTTTTGGCGGATGCCTACCTGGTTGTGGGTGCCCATCGTGATGGCACTTGTCGTATTGCTGGTTGCTGCACTTTTAGTTGCCTGAGCAAAGTTTTGAAGGAGAAAAATGACGAATTTACATATCATGCCGAACGACGCCTCAGCTTCTCGCGCAGACCCGGAGCTGTTGAAATTGACGGCCAAGGCTAGCGGTTTCACCAACTTCCCTGTTGGCCTAGTTCTCCTCCTGGTGCTCGTTGGGGCAGGATTTATCTCGTTGTCGATTGCCGGGTTTCTGGGAGTATTCACAGAACCTCGCATGGACCAGATTAACGCTGCGATTCTTGGTGCCTTGGGCCTATGCGCGCTCTTTTTCGGCTGCATCCTTGTGGCCGATTTCCTTGCGGAGATTGAAGAGGATGGGATCGATCTCGTAAACAACTTTTCCTTCAACGAAGCGGGGCGCTGCTATCTTCGAACCCTCATGGCTACCCGTAGCAAGCTGCGCAACTGCGACGTTGCTGAGGCATTGAGCCGACATTTCAAGCGCGAGATTGAAGTTGAGCAAGAAGCTTTGAGACGGCGTCGAGAGGAAAGCATTGCGCGACTCAAGGCCCAAGGTTGATTTCGGGTAACGTTTCCCGGCCCTCTCGCATCTGTTTTAGGTTTACCAGCAGCTCCAAGAGCCCCAATATGAATGCACGCATGCCCCATGTCTTCCCCGTGATCCACCACCTGGATGCGACAACCACTTTCTCCGAGATTCTTGTTTCGCGGGCCTGTGGCGCTGCCGGTGTTTTCCTGATCTCGCATGAGGGCGCGGATCTCGAATTGTTGGACATCGCGCGCACCGCCATCCAAGAAAACGCAGGCTTCCCGATAGGGTTGAATCTGCTTTCCATGCGATGCGTCAAGGCAGCGAGGATGGCTATCGAAGTGGGGGCCCCGATGGTATGGGCGGACGACATGGGCGTTGACTCCCAAGGGCTGACGGCTGATGGCCGCGCGATGGCATCCATAGCCCGGGAAGAGCCCCAGTTGAAGCTTTTCGCGAGCGTTGCGTTCAAGTACCGTCCTCACGAAATCGACCCTGTCGGAGCCGCAGCTCAAGCGCGTGAGGCTGGCTTTATCCCCACTACCAGCGGTGAGGCCACTGGCCACGCTCCAGACCCGAAGAAGATCGTGTCAATGGGGGAGGGCGGGGCTCTTGCTATCGCCAGCGGTATGACACCAGAGAACGTGCATATCTATGCCCCGGCCCTGACTCACATCCTCGTAGCTACTGGGGTGTCCCGTTCCGAGCACCACATCGACCCTGCGAAGCTCTCTACGCTCATTGGCAAAGTTCGACCAGCAGTGCTCGTCTAAAGGCTGGAACTGGAGCCCCCGTGAGTCGCAGACTGCATACCATCCGCGGGAAAAACACTTTTTGCGGGCCAGCGGCCATCGCATCTGTTCTGGGGCTGACAACAGACCATGCGGCGCGTGTGTTGCGTTCCATAAGTGGGGATAGGCGCGTGACCGGCGTCTACCCGATGCATTTCCTTCAGGCCATGCGCACCCTCGGGTGCGAGGTAGAGCATTTCTTGATACCTCCAGCGCATCGCGTGCACGTGCGGAAGTGGCTGGTTGAACACGTCAACCTCTTCGCTGAAAAGCACGTCGTCATTGACTTCGCAAACCACTATGGCGTTGTCCTGGGTGGACAGTACCAGTGTGGTGTTTCACTAGGCCCTGTTGACTGGGCGACTCAGCTCATCCCGTGGGAGCGAGGCGAGGTGAGTGAGTACATGGTGATCAATCGCTTGCCCATGGCAGTACCCGGTGACACCGTCGCATCGGACCGTAGGCTGCTTCAACGTGCGCGCAAGCTCGCAGCCAGGTACGGAATCGATATTGCCCATGAATACGCTGGAAGCTTTGTGGTGTCATGCCCTGCGCTGGAGGATGATGACCCCCATGAGGGCTGGAGGGAGGCCGAAACTGCGCGGCAGGTGTTGGACCAGGTTGAGGACTATGTCGCCTGCCTGCTCAATGGGTACCTTGAGGCTGTTACCGATCCGCGCTTGTGGGAGAGCTCTACAGAGCAAGGATGGCTACCACTTTCAACCGCCCGAGCGGCGGACCGAGTAGGCCACTAGGCTGGCCCAGGACTTTACGGGACTTTAGCCCTGCAAGCAGTCTCTGGGTCGCGTAGCAATGTGGTTGTGGACGATGGTTCATTGCTGAATTGGACGCATGTTCATTGTAGAATTGGACGAAGAACCAATGCGTAATTGGACGATCCTTCCCCACCCAAATCTTCATGTCCGCTGCGTCCCAAGACCTGATCTATCGTCACCTCACTGGCTGGGTGAGCCTGTCGTTGATGGACACACCCGTTGTGATGGTGAATGGGCCTCGTCAGTGCGGCAAAACCACCCTGGTAAAACAGTTCGCCCAAGGAATGGCATCTACCGTTCCTGAAGCCCCGGAGCAGGTCCCATCGGAGGGCATGCCCTATTTGACTCTGGATGACCCAGCCTTACTCGATGCGGCCAGGAATGACCCGGTCGGGCTCATCAAGCAGCTCGACCGCGCGATCATTGATGAGGTGCAACGCGCGCCTCAGCTGCTGCTGGCCTTGAAGCAGTCGGTCGACCAAGACCGCCGCCCAGGCCGGTTTCTCCTCACGGGCTCAGCTAACCTGATGGCGCTGCCCCAAATCGCTGACAGCTTGTCTGGACGCGTGGAGATCCACACTCTGCTCCCCCTGTCGCAAAGTGAGCTACAAGGGCGCGCCAGCGACTTCCTGCAGCGTGCTCAAGAGCAGAACTGGCCCCTTACCAACAGCGAATGGGTGACACCTGCGGTGAACGGGGAGTCGGACACCGTCCTGAACGCCTTGGCAGGCGGATACCCTGAAATGCGGGCTCGCCTGAGTGCAGCGCGGCGTACTGCGTGGGCAAGGTCCTATATCCGCACCCTGGTGGAGCGGGACGTCCAAGATATCGCGCAGATCGAGCACCTGGACCAAATCCCTCGTCTGCTGGATGTGGCCGCGGCGCACTGCGGTCAGCTCTTCAATGCCTCGCAGATAGGCGGTCAACTCTCGATGGACAACCGCAGGGTGGAAAAGTACCTGGGCATTCTCGAAAAGCTGTTCCTAGTGCAGCGCTTGCCGGCGTGGGGGCGCAACGAGCTGGGCCGCCTGATCAAGACGCCGAAGCTGCATTTCCTGGACGCGGGGCTGCAGGCAACTCTCATGCGCCTCACCCCCGACATGCTGATCAAACACCGGGACCGCTGGGGCTCGACCCTGGAAACCTGGGTGTATGCGGAGCTGCGCAAAATCTTGGCCATGAACGACGAGGCCTGGTACTTGGCTCACTACCGAGACAAGGACCAGGTGGAGGTGGACTTCGTGATGGAGTCTCCACTGCGGCAGATCATCGGCATTGAGGCGAAGGCAGCGGCCACCGTGGGCGCCCAAGACTTCAAGGGCCTCAGGCGGCTGCAGTCCCAGACGGCCAAGGACTTCATCACTGGCATCGTCCTCTATGACGGCGACAAGGCCCTCTCCTTTGGTGAAGGCATGTGGGCTGTGCCGCTGGCCGCACTATGAGCCCCAAGCCCCAGCGCAACCAGAACAGAAGCCCCGAGGCTGTAGCAGCCCGAGCAGTGCACCTGTTGGACGCCCTTCCGCTGGAGTGCGATGGTCTGACACGCTCACTCTCCCATCTCCTGATGCGCGAGGGCATCGAGCACGTGATTCATATCGGTTCGCTGGAAGTGGGTGGGGTAGGGCACATCACTCTTCACTGGTGGATCGAGCTTCCAACGGGACAGATCTGCGACGCACGCGCACGCATGTGGTTGGGAGACGATCCCCGTGTGCCCCATGGGGTGTTTGAGCCCCGAGATGGTCTGCGCTACGTTAGCAAAGCGGTCAAGAGTTTCGACTACTCGCCCGTGATTTTCTGGGCGATCACCGAGAAGCCGATTGAAGAGTTCAACCTGCACGCGGACTAGGTGTGGATCAGTCTGAAGAAGGCCTGTGACCCTGCGGCGCCAAGCGGAGAATTCCAGGCCAGGCTGTCACCCGCGGTGTTGAGTACCCCAGTTGCTGGTGGAGCGCATTCATCGCCGTGGCAATTGCAGGTGCAGGTACCACATACCCCTTCAGCTCAAGGTCAGGAATGCCGCAGACGCGAGACAAAGCGGTTTCCCATCCCGGGAAATGTGGCCATGGCACGAGCACGTGGGTGCCGTTGTGGTGCGTGACTCGCACCCAATACTGACCTTCTCGTGAGCTGAATAGTGCCACCGACGTGTTTTGGCGATGCTGCCACGGCCAAGGGTGTTCTGGCCGAGGAGGTGGCGGTGGCGGGGCAGGGCGTCGCACCGGGGCAACTTGAGCGGCTGTCTGATATGGCATCACTCGAAGCCGCGCTTGCGAAGCTGCTGCAGCCGCAATCAAGGCCTCCTGCTCTGCCTTGAAGCGCGCGATCAACTCGGCGGTGTTGGTCGCCAGCATGTTGCGCTCTTCGTCAGTGAGGGGATTGCCCTTGTCGCCCCCGCCTCGACCTGCATACAAAGCCTCTCCCAGCGCAGTAGCTCCACCGTACCTTTTGGCAAAACATGTTGAGCCCAGCACAAGAAGATCCTCTTCTTCCTGCACCACGTGAATCGCTGCATACACCTTGTGGCCGCAACCAGGCTGCTGGCACTGGACGGTCTTATTTGGATGCACGGACACGATTGCGAGAAGGCGGCCGGGGGTAGTCATCGGTAGCTCAAACGTTGGGGGTCAGTTACGCACCTTTTTCTCATCTTCTCAGTGTAAAACGGGAGATTCATACTGTTACATTCACTGCGCTAGTTTGTGAAAAGGGTTGGGATGAAAACAAATCGTGCGATGACTACGCTCAAATCGCTTGTGCGGTTGCTTGCGATTGCTTCTGCTGCTGCGCAGGTACACGCTGCTGCGTTGAGCGACCTCAGCGACGGCACGACTGGCCGGTTTGAATACGAGTCCTTCAGTCCGCCCAACCGGCACCTTTACGCGCGGCAAATCAAGGCCGGTTCGACGCCGGCAACGATCTCCGCAGAGCTGCTGATGCCGAAGGGCATGGCCAAGGACGCCAAGGTGCCGGCAGTGGTGCTCAGCCATGGCAGCGGTGGAGTAGAGAGCAACATGCGTGACGTCTGGGCCAAGGAATTGAATGCCGTGGGCTATGCGGTGCTGATTGCAGACAGCTACAAGCCTCGGGGCGTGACAGAGACCAACACGAACCAGGAGCGGGTTCCATACCCAGCCCACGTGGCCGACACCATGAATGCGTTGCGAATGCTGGTGACCCATCCGCAGATCGATGCGGCGCGGATTTTCAACATCGGCTTTTCTCGTGGCGGCAGTACCGCATTCGACACTGCCTGGCCCACGTGGTCTGACCCCGTGAACACAAGTGCGGTGAAGTTCGCGGGGCATGTGTCGTTCTACCCTGGCAACTGCAACATCCGCTACCGCACCGACGACAGGGAAAAAGCGACCGCTCCTATTCTGGTCTTGTTGGCAGAACGGGATTTGGAAGAAGCGCAGGACGTTGGGGTTTGCCGCCGCTGGTATGACGAGCTGATCGCCAAAGGCAACAACATTCGATACAAGGAATTCAAGGGCGCTCGCCACGGTTTCGACACGTTGAACTTCGCGTACCGGGTCAATCCACGCACCACCAGCGCCAAGAATTGCGACATGGAGATGTACATGACCATGAAGGCGGGTAGCGGCCTTGGGAATAACGTCTACGATTTCAAGAAGAAGCAGTCCATGACCACCGGGCCGGAATTCACTGCTGCGGCTAATGAGTGCCAGGCAATAGTTCCGGGTTCGCGCGGCGGCGGGGAGGCAAAAGCAATCCAAGCGGAAGCCGTACTGGACACCATCACATTCTTGAAGAGCATTCCCTGAGCCCCTTCCCTATGCCAACTGCACGCCAGTCCCTCTGGGAGTAGCCATGGACGAAATCCGAGATGCCATCCGCGTGCTTGCAAAGCACAAGTACAGGTCCATGTCCAACGTGGTCGGCGAATTCATCGAGAGAGAAGTCGCCCTGGTGCTTGAAGGCGTGCAGGCCAGCCACTGCATGAAGGGCTTCGACGTTATGACCAAAGAGCAGCGCAGGGTAGAGGTCAAGTCACGCAACGCTGAAGCCAAATCGTGGCTGTGCCAGCTCCCCGCTCACAAGGTGGATGCGATGGATGACTTCGTGCTGGCCATCGTGCGGGAGGGGGAGATCGAGAAGGTTTTGCTCTTCAGAAAAGAGACTTTGCTTTCCCTGCGCGGACCATCCGGCATGGTCTACATCGACAAGGGTCAGCACGGGCACGGGGAGGACATTACCCACCTGTTTCGCACACGGGAACCAATCTCTGAAGAGCTTGCCGTCCTTACAGCGGGCAAAGCTAAAAACACGCAGTAGCCTTCAGGACTAAAGAAAAACTAAAGGAAGGAATGTGAATGCCGTTGCCCCTCATTGCTGTCATTGCAGCCCTTAAAGTGGGCGGCAGTCTGGTTCCCCACGCTGCTGGTGGATTGATCGTTACCAGTGCTGGTGGGTATGTGGCGGGCACATATCTGAGTTCGGCTGCAATCTATTCCCTGGTTGCTGGCACAAGCGCAGTGCTTGGTGCAGGGGTGCTGACCGTAACGGGCGTTGCGAGCGCAATCATTGGGAGCGCGGGATACTTCGGAACCACCCTAGGGGCAAGCGGGCTCACGGGGATCTTGATGTCGGCGGGAATCCTGCCCGCCACTCCCATCGTCGTTCCCGTCGTTGCAGGCCTAGGCATGAGCGGTGGGTTGGGTTACCTGACCTACTTGCTGTTGAGGCTGCGGAAGAAGCTAAAGGCTGCGGGCAGAGGTGATGAGGTTCAATTTACCGAGGCTGAGGCAAAGATCTTCGAGGCCCTCATCCGACGCTTCGCGAAAAAATCGGGGGACGGCGCCAATGCTCAGACGTGAATTGGACTTGGTGCGCCGATGATCGCACCAAGAGTTGAGTAAGGCGATGACTTCTCAGTAGCCCAGTTCGCGCATAGCCTCATCCTCAAGCTCTCCTTGCGGCGGAACGTGTATGAGATCGCTGCTTGTTGAAGAACTCGGCTTTCTCCCGCCTGCGCCGTCTTTAACTTTCGGCTTTTGACGTGGGAATCGGTTCCGCAGACTGTGCTGTCAAGGCTCAGTAAATCTGTGGGGCTCAACCCTCCGCGCTACGGCTATGTGATGCTCCACTGTCTATACGCGCGCACGTGGTCGAGAACTTCCTGCGCTGAAATTTCGGACGCAATAAGTAAGACCAACGACACGCTCTTCAGGGCCCCCAGGTCATATAAAACTGGATTGGCCGCGTAGTCGCGCTCCAAGGCGCATTCGATCTCATCCGGAAAACTGAAGTCCTTCGACAGTTCGCCGTATTCCATCATCAGCGCCGTTCGCGTCTTCGTTGGCATGACTATGGTGCCTTGGTCAAAGCCCCAAGAGGGCACCCATGCGCTCCTGAAGGCTCTTTGCAGGTATCGTCCGTGCCGCTGGCTCCAGGTGCTCTGCCGCCACGGGGTTTTGCTTCGATTGCAAGAAGACGCGACGGAGGGTCTGGTTTTCTTGCTCCAGCGCCCGGTACCGCTCCTCCAGGGCATCTATCTCACCCTGACGGGCCTCGAATCCCTCATTCCATTCGTAGGTAAGGGCGTCCTGATGTTTTCTCGCACGGGCTGCTTCTGCTGCTGACAGCAGGACTTCAGTTTCGAAGAGCAGATCCGCGCCCAAGGACCTGATGGAGCCCCTGGTGCTTTCGTCCAAAATGGGTTCAGACTTTTCCGCCTCTTCATCATCGTTGGCGCGCTGCGCAGCCTCCATCAGGCTTGCTATGGCCATTTCAGTGAAGCTGGTGCCCCTGGCTATTCGATGAGCGATGAGAAGATGGCCGAGGCCGGGCCACAGGTCATTGCGCCAGATGCGGGTGTCAAGACGGTGCCAGCCCTTTGGCGTTACGTAGAACGCTTCGGGCTCATCCTTGGCATCGGTGGTGGAAGCAATGGCAAAGTGGACAGCCAGGTCCCTCACCTCGACCCCGAAAAAGTAGGCACCTTGACTGGGCTCGGGGTCGAGCTCCTTTGCCAACTTGTGAACGACCTCATCCGGGAGCCAATAGGACGAGAGCATCGCGAACAGAGGAAATGGGGATGACGAAAAGCGTGTTCCCCCGTCTCCGTTCAAGAACACCCGCCCCTGGAGACCCAAGCCCGCGCAGTCACTTTCCGCGTCCTCGCGAAGGAGGGCCACCATGCGAGAAGTGCGTTGCTTGATCTCTGCCCACTCGGGGCTTTGGAAGCGTGATTCCCTCTCACTCACGGCCACGCTTTGCCCACCACCAACTCGCAACACCGCTTCATCCAGATCCTGTTGCTGAGCCACCCCTTCCAGGGCGTTGGTGAGGGTCATCAACAGACCGCTGAATTTCTTGTTGTGCCGGTTCTCTTCATGGGCGCGGCGCAGTTGTAGCTTGCGCTCCTCGCGTTTTTTCTTTTCTCGCTTCTGGTCCTTTGTGAGCTTCGACGCCATGACCGTGCCTTACGTGTAACTGGTAGGGAGGTGGGAAGGCATGTGCCCGACGATGACCTTTTGCTCCTCCTCGTCGTAGCAAAAGTACACCCTCATGCAAAAGCGTGGATCTCGGGCATTTCCCTTGATGAGGTGCTGATCCAGAAATCTGCGCCTTCCTCCCCTGCGAACGAAGTACAGCTCACCCATTTCGCCGGCAACGCTCGGGTCAACGGAACCCCCAAAGTCGATACCAATTGAGCGGGCCTTGTCCCTGAAGGCATTTCGGTCGGCCTTGCCAGTTTTCACCTGGGTGTACTCGTTGGCCAGCAGCTCCAGGCATTCGTAGAGCAGGGCGGGTTGCTCAAAGGTGCTGCGCTTTGTGGCCGAAATCGCCCGTTGCATGATGACGATGCGATGTTCGTTCGCTTGGGCCCACTCTGCTATGTCCTTCAGCTGCCACTGCCGGGGGGCTCCGGCCGAGTCAGGCGGTGCAGGCGGCGCCAGGAATGCAGGGGGAGGGGAGTAGGTGCTCTCTGCGGCAATTGCGGCCTTGCTGAGCGATTTAGCCAGGTGCTTCCAATACTCCACGTCGGCTTGCAGCCGTGCGAGCAGGGTGGTTTCCTCTCGAACTGCAGTGACACCAGCGGGGTTGCTCCCAGCGGCCACCAGCTCGGAAAACGTGGGATATCGGGCGGCGGGGTGCGTTTCCGATAGCAAGCCCGCGAAGACGTCCATCCACAGCTCATCCAGGGCGTCGCTCGCTGGCGTGTCGCCCATGCACAGGCGGCGCCCCACCAGAGGCTGTCCGGTGCTAGCCGGCAAGAGGAAAGCTTCCCACACCCCTTGTGTTGCTGCGTCCATCACCTGAGCGGCAAACCACTTACCAGTGGGGTCACACCACCACTGGACATGCAGGCGATCACCAGTCATCGACCCGATGGTGTCACCTGCAGGCGCGCGCAAATGCGGGTCGAGGGTGGCCAGCATTTCCCAGAAAGACTGCGCCAGCGCTGGGTAGCCTGCGTGGCTGCTGTCCAGGCCGCAAACCTCGCCTCGCCGGCATCCTGTACTGACCTGAGCGTTTAAGTCCATAGCGGAATTTGACCACGGGTTTGAGACGGTGTACGGGTTCAGTTGGGTGCGTGGCCTATGCAGATTCAATACGCGGGTGTCATATGGGGCTCGGGTGTTGCGTGGTAAGTTAACTGTCGTTTTTGTGAAAATCGTTAGTCAACCTTTTGTTGACTGTGCAACAAATCTTGTTATATAAAACTATTGTTTTCTCTAAAAACGACAGTTAACTATCTATGCAAACACTCAGCGCATTTGCCGCAGCGATGACAGAAGCGCAGAAGGCGCGGAAGATCACCGCCAACGCGCTTGCTGAGCGCACAGGGCTCACTCCGCAGGCTGTCCGGCAGATCCTTTCCGGCCAAGCAGCTCCCCGCTTGACCAATGCCATGGCCCTCGCCTCGGAGCTGGGGCTGGAACTGGTCCTGTTGCCCAAGGAAGCGGCCCATTCGCTGACACAAGCTCCCCGCGCCGAGCGCGCTGTGCTAACCGACGTGGAACGCCGTCTCGGCCTCGGAAGGGGATAGATATGCAGTACCGCGCTGTGAACGTCTTCCTTGGGCCGCAAAAGCGTCTTGTGGGGCTCCTATTCCAGTACGGCACGGGGCCAAACGCCATCACCCGCCTTGTGCCCGAGCCCCAGTTCTGGAACGACAACGAAGCCCCAGTGTTCTCTCAAAACGCACTGGTGGCAGATCCGCAGGCCCGCGCTGCCTTCTTGGCGGAGTACACGGCCCAGCCATTCTTCAACGGGGAGGGTGACCAGCTGCCGCCGTTCTTCCTGAACCTGCTGCCAGAGGGGCCGCTGCGGCGCCACCTGGAGCAGATCGGCCACCTCGACAAGGGTGACGACTTCGGCCTGCTCAGCCTGTGCGGCACGGATCTCCCCGGCGCGGTGTACGTGGAGCAAGCCCCGTTGGACAACAAGAGCGTGGCCAAGGTGGTCACGCAGGACAACGATGCGCTGGAGATGACGGTGACGCCGATACCGCTGCCCGAAGCAACGTCCCTGTCTGGCGTGCAACCCAAGCTCTCCCTCGTGCAGTCAGGCGGGCGGTACGTCGCTCGGACAAAGAACGCACGAGGCATCCACATCATTGCCAAGCTTCCAACGGTGGAATACCCGCTGCTTCCCCAAGTGGAGGAACTGTCCATGCGCCTGGCTGCGGTGGCCGGTGTGAACGTGTGCGAGGTGGAGCTGGCGCCGCTGGAGAACATCGAGGCCGACCAGCCGTTCGTGCTGGGGGAAGGGCGGCAGTTCCTTGCGGTGAAACGCTTTGACCGCACCGAGTCGGCGCACATCCATTGCGAGGACTTCGCCCAGATTTTCGGAGTGCGGCCAGAGCTCAAATACAGCCACCCGCTGGCGAGCTATGCAGCCGTGCTGCGGGTTCTGGTGCAAACGCCGGGGCTGGGCATGGACGCTGCGCACGAGATGCTGCGCCGCATCGTGGTCAACGACTTGCTGGGCAACTACGACGCACACCTCAAGAACCACGGGCTGATCTACCGCGATGGCCGGACGCCCGAGCTGTCACCCGCCTATGACGTGGTGGCGTACGCCGCGTACCTGGCGGGCCGGGGGCACGCACTTCGGTTTGCGTCGGCTGGGCCAAAACATGCGCGAGTCACACCCCAGGTGATTCGACAGCTCTGCAACGAGGTTCCGGGTCTGCTGGAGCCGAAGGTGAACGCCCTGCTCAGAGAGACAGTACGCAAGGCTTTCGATGCTTGGCCCGACATGATCGCCGCGTCAACACTCTTGGACGAGCAGAAAAGCCGCTTGCTCAAGCACTTCGAAGCCACGCCAGCCATCGCCTCACTGCGCAAGCGCGCCAGCAAGATTTCCGGAGAAAAGCCATGACCGTCATAGAAAAGCCCGAAGCCTCGACCAAAGCGACCGTCGCCGTGGAGGAAACAGCCGTAGCGCGAGAGGTAGCCACGCTCTGGCCGCACCTGTTCGGCCCCGGTGTGTTCGTGCCGCTCAAGGTAGGCATCGACAAGGCCCTGGCCATCGACGCTGAGCGCCGGGGCTCACTCCTGACGCGCGCCAAAATCCGCTTGTTCCTGGGATGGCATGTGCGCAGGGTTGGATACCTGGAGGCCGCGAAGGAAGGGGTTCCACGTCACGGCGTGAAGGGAATTCCCGAAATCGCGCGAGTCATCACGGAGGCCAACGTCGCCTATGCGCTGGAGAAGCTGCAGGCGGTTTTGAAACGTGATGACGCACCATCAGTGTCCGACGTCGATGGGGAAGAGGGCATGGCGTGGTGGAATGGTCTCGACCGCCGAGAGCGGGCCAAATGGATGAAGGCTGCGGGCGAGACAGCTGTTGCAGCCGATGCCTGGAATGCGTTCAAAGTGGCTCTTATGTCGCTGGTTTGACGAGCTCGGCGAATGAATGTTGAGCCACCTTTGTCCTTTCGCGGATCTCCTGACCCGCGTGCGTTCATCGACCCAGGCTGGAAACCCCTGCTGACCCAGATCACCACGCTCAAAGACGCACTGGACCACGCCTTCCGTTGGCAAGGCGAGGGAGGCAACGAAGAGTGGATCAACGCCGTGCTGAGGCGTCACGGGCTGGCGCTTGAGCACTTCAAAGGAACATCCCACCAAGAGGGCCCGCATTTCGCGGATCGCTTCGTTTTCATGCTTCTCGGCGTGGAGTTTCGTTCGAAGTTCGGAAACGGCGGCGATCAGATGATGACTATCCCGCCATGGGCAGTTCTGGGATGGGTGCGCAAGGAGTCATACAGAGACACACCCTCCGCCCCCATGAAGAAATTGAAGTTTGAAGCGCGGGATGCGAATGAATGGGACCCCGAGGGGTACACCAGCTTTTGGAGTGGTTTTCCCTTGTTCCTGGCCGGCGAAGGAAAGAACCGGACGCAGTTGCATCGTCTTGCAGGCGTGCACAGGCGGGCGCCTGTTCATGAGATGCCGTTTCCGGTCATCGAAGGTTTTGTGGCTAGTCCAGTTCCGTTTTTCCCGTGGGCGGTTGCCATCCGCAGCGAAACTCATCCCGTGCAGGTGCTTCCGTTTCGGGGGCTCACCCAAGATCTGGTCGGCAGATTGGGGCTTCAGTGGAGCCACAAACCCTGCTGGCGCGCCCTTGCGAAGCTCATGGGGATGGTGCGACCACTGGAGTTCGCGCGATGGAGAAAGCTCGGCCCAGGTAGAGGTCTTGGTGTCTATCTGCAGATGCGCTTGATTCGCGCAGCGCGATGAGGTGAGCCGCTGGGACGCACGATATCTACTCCTGACTGATGTGAAGTGGGCTCGACTGAACAGCGATGAGATGTAGCTGCGCCTCATCGCGAGAGGCGCTTCATAAGGCCGATTTACAGCACTTTTCTCATAACGTTCAGTTTTAGCGTGCTTTTCAGCCCTGTTTGAAGCGGGTGCGCCGGTAACACTTTGTGCATAGGTGGTGAGCCTTTTTTGGTTCATCAATCGATTGCTTCAAAGACCGGTCACCAAGTGCTTTCTTCTTCACTGCTTTTCGATTTGCGATGCGCAATAACTTGCGCATGCAGCTTCTTCGTTTGCTCCACCGTGCAGGCGGCAGACGTATTTGCACCCCCGGCTGCTGCAGTTCCCAGTGTTTCGGCCGAGCAAGAAAGTCGCATTGCGCGGCTTGAGGCATCGCTCGCCAGCGCCATCGAAAAGATCGGCAAATCGAATGATTCGGTAAAGCCTCCAGACAGCGGGATCAAGCTTAGTGATCCCCTGCCTCTGCCCCTCCCATCGAAGGGCAGCGCGCCTGGCTCCTTCGTCATCGCCAAAACCTCGACCGAGCTGGTGAAGGAGCAAGAACGCGTCCTGGGGGTGATGAACGACTTCGAGATCTACGTCTATGAAGGCGTCGTTCGCAAACGGCCCGCCGAGGCATCCACCCTCACGCTGCCCAAGATTGCAGGGGGTGGCAAATGAAAGTCGCTTCTTTCCGACTGCTGCCACTGCTATCACTCGCCGGTGTGTTGGCTGGATGCGCGGCATTTCCTGATTCCGTAGACAAGCTTCCAGTCCGCAGTGAAGTGACCAGTGAGATGGAATCGAAGTGGGCCAGCTTGCCTGCAGTCCAGTACGTGCGTGCTGAGACCGGAAAGAGTGTGCGCAAGAGGGCGCCTTTGCCGAGCAGCGTGGCGCAGATGCCCCTGAAGTTCTCGCTCAGCGCCAAGGCAACGTTGGCTGAGCTGGTCAGTGCGATTGAGCTGCAGCGCGTCCGAGTCGTGCTCAAGGCCAGCGAGGAGAAGCGGAATGAAACGGTCCAGATGACCGCTTTCAATGGCACCGTAGCTGAGTTCCTCGACTCCTTCGCGCTCGTCCACGACCTCGACTACGAATTCATTGATGGAGTGCTGCTCGTACGGCAGGGCGTTCGATACATGGTGACGGTCCCTCAGAACAGGGAGCTGATGGAGCGTATTCCTGTGGCCATGGGCGGGCTCGGTGCTACCAACATCAAGGCCGACATTGACTCGGGGCTTGTGACGTACGACGCGACCTCGACCGTCAGCAGGGATGTGGATTTGTACCTCCAGCGCATGGCTGCTAACGCGTCCATGGTGGCTCTGCAGATCGCCGTGATCGATGTGCGGCTCAACCGTGATGCGGGCCACGGCTTCGACTGGAACGAATTCTCGGCCAAGTGGGGCTCCGGCATTGATAAGCCAGTGGCGACCGGCGTGAACATTCCTGTCACTCCACAAGGCGTCGGCGCTGCAGCTGCGGCTGTGGTGACCCAGCGCGTCCTTGGCTCAGTTGCGTCGCTGACCGGTGGGGGCTTCGGGATAAAGATCGACGACGCGAAGTTCTCTCTGGTTGCCGCTATCAAGCTGCTTTCCAAGTACGGCAAGGCCCAGACAAACCAAGACGTCCTCATCAGCACACTCAGTGGTGCACCGGTAAAAATCAGCTCGGGCAGTCAGATCCCCTACGTCAGCAGCGTCGGCGCCGTCGCTGCGGTAGGTGGTGCAGTGGCAGGCTCAGTCAACACGAGCACGGTGAACTCGGGGCTCAAGATTGACATTGTTCCCAGATACGACGCTTCCGAGCACCTTGTCGTCACGAACGTCAAAGCCAAGCTCTCCTCTCTCGTGCGTTTCCGCGAGCTGAGCGCCGGCAACGCCGTGGGCACGATCAGCCAGCCCGAAATCCAAGAACTCGAATTCGAGAACATCAGCCGCATGCGGCCTGGGCAAATCATCATGCTCGGCGGCATCTCGTACGACCAGGTCAGCGAAAGCTACACATCGCTGACGGGGCTTGAGAAATCGAAAATCGGCAGCGAGGCATTGACGACCAACCGTCACGCCATCTTCATCGTGATTCGCCCGTCCATCACGATCTTCGGCGCAGATGTCGAAGCGCAGGCCACTCCACAGAGTGGAAGCTGAGGAGCCACCATGCGCCGAAACAAAAGCGTAAGTGCCTCCGACGCACAGGAATTCCTCGGTCGCCTGCCAATGCTGCTCGTCGTGGGCGCAATGGATGCCGAGAGCCATGCGGATGTGCTTGCCTATGCCCGCGGGCTCGCGGAGTCACAGGTGATCGCCAAGGACGCGTGCTTCATTGACGTCGTTAGCCACAACGGACGAAAAATCTTCGAAGTCCAGGAAGGCGGTCTTGGCCGCTCCATCACCGCTTGGGCACTGCAGTTGCTGGAAACCGAGCCTGGCGCTCGGGTCGACGTCCCACTGACGGAATTTCGTGTTGCCTCGATACGCCAGACAGGGACAGACCTGATCACCGTCATTCACCCCCCGGATGAGATTCGCCACGCAAAAGCTGCAGAGGGTATCGGGTCGCTCTTCTTGGGCAAGCCACTGGCGCCTTTCTACGGAACAGCACGCGCTATCCGTAGCGCAATGACAGCGCTACTCGTGACGAGCGCCGTCGTGTTCAGCGTCGCAGGGGGGGTGTATTTCCTCAAAGGGTCGGCCCTTGACGCGGGACGCTATACGCATCGGTTTGCTGCAATTAACCCCTCTTACAGAACCGACATAACCAATCTGCCAAGCACGCAGCTTGATATTGCCATTCAAAAGTTGACGACCAACGGCGGTTATCTGTCTTACATCAAGTACGGGCAGGGCCGCTGGTCCTGGGCGCAGGCAACTGGGTCTGCCGCGTCGCCGAAGAAGGGGGGCGCCAATGATTGAGCGTGCGGTGAACATTCGAATTGCCGTTGCCTTTGCAATCGCCTCAGCTTTTTTGCTGCTGACTTCTGCCTTTTTTATTTACGCTGCGAGCTCCGTGGGAAAAGCGCAGTCCAAGGAAATACTAGCTTCGCAATGCGTTAAGGAATTTGAGGCCTATGGCATTAAGTCTGCCATTCGGGCCCACGATCATGCAATCGTGTCATATCAGCCTACTACTGATTTGATGCAGGATCGCGTGAAGTCTTCGTCAATTGTTATCGGCCGCTGTGCCGGTTACAAGCTGGCGGAGTTTTGTGCTGGGAGCGGTTGCGCTAAACCCGGCGTGTTTTTTATTCTGGAACCTGTCTGAGGAAAATATGTTTAGCTTGATTATTTCTATCGTTTCGATTGCTCTGGTGGTTGCCCTCGCAGCTGCGACTATGTACTACGGCGGCGATGCCCTTTCGCAAGGTCGTAGCAGCGCCGATGCAACCGCGTACGTTACTGCCGCACAGCAAATCGGCGGCGCTGCCGTAATGCACATCACCACTCAGCCAGCAAACCCTGCAAGCGTTGCTGACCTGGTGACCAGCAATAACCTGAGCGGCGTTCCCAACGTCAAATCGCGCGTCGAAGGTACCAATGACTGGGTTCTCGTTGACGCTGTGGCAGGTACGTCGCCCCGCATGATCACCATCAACCTGGCCGGCACCCCCGCTTCCAATCAGAAGCTGTGCGACCAGATCAACAAAAACGCTGGTGCAACAGGCATGAACGCAACTACCGGCGTGATTGCAGCCCTGGGCACGCTCCCCTACGCATGCGTGGCTGGTGCTACTGGCACTGATCCACAAGTCTTCCAGTTCAAGTTCTAAAACGCGATCTAGGTAATCAAGCCCCGCCGCTCTGCGGCGTGGGCATAAAGGTCGTTCTGATGAGTAAGTTCAATAAAGCCCAGCACTACGCCAGATTCATGGACGGTTTACTCGCCGTCATTTCTGGCCTGATGACTATTTGGTACTTGATCACAGGGGATTGGGTCGCAGTGGTGTTCTGGGGCTTGGGTACGGTAATCAGTTTTGCGGCTTATAAATATCAACCTGCCAAGTGGCTGCTCAAGCACTTGACGGTGCGATAAGTTGGGATTGAAACATGTTTAGTTTGATTATTGCGGTCGTGAGTATTGTTCTGGTGGTCGCCTTAGTTGCTGCATCATTTTATTATGGTGGGGATGCCATGGCTGATGGCAAAAAACAGGCTGACACGGCAGGCCTTATCAATCAGTCTCAACAAATTGCTGCCGCCTTTGAAATGTACATTGCGGACAACCCATCCGTAACCTCTGTGAGCATCTCGGACCTTGCTCCCATTTATCTCACCTCTGTGCCTGATGGATGGACTCTTTCGTCCGTGCCGATGCCAGCCCTAAATGGGTATGTCGCGTATCCGATTGCGGGCACGGACTCGGCAAAACTTCAAACGTGCACGGAAGTAAACAAGAAAATGGGTATTACAGGGCCAGTTCCTTCTTGTTCTACCGTTTCCGCCAATTTTGCAGGTTGCTGCACCCAATAAATAGTCAGCAGTCCGGCTGAGCCATTCAAAAATGAAAATTCCTATTAAAAATTGTTTGGCACTTCTGGCGGCTGCAACCGTTCTTTGTGCTGCGCTTCCCGCCGCTGGCCAGAATTACTGGGTTATCAAGCCGGTCCCCGGTCTGAAGAACAAAACTGGCGACGTAGACACTGAGCCATCGATCAAACTTGATGCCGGTACCCTGCCGGATGCGGTGGAAGGCAAGGCGTTCATCTTTGACCTTAAGACGTACACGCACGTGACGGGCGGGCCCGGCATCACCTCTGTCCAATACGCCCTCGGCGGAGGATCGGTTCCATCCGGGATTTCGCTGAGCAGCGATGGTCAATTGGCAGGCACTCCCACCGCAAAGACCACGGCACAGGGCGCGAGCTTTACGGTGGTGGGCACCTATGAAATGAAAACAGGGCAACAGGTCTACACCCTCAAGGTAGGTGAGGCAGTTCTACAGGTGGTTCAGATCGCAACCTCATATGCGATGACGCTGAACTCCCATGCCTGCGCAGTAACGACTTCTGGAGCGGCCAAATGCTGGGGCACAAACAGCTTTGGCCAGCTGGGTGACGGGACAACTACCAACTCCAACGTACCTGTGCCGGTGGTTGGACTCAGTGCTGGCGTGAGCAGCATCTCAGTAAGTGGCAACACGACCTGCGCGGTCGTGGCGGGCGCCGCGAAATGTTGGGGGAACAACAGCTTCGGTCAGGTGGGGAACGGCACAACCGGCGTATCGCTTTTGCCTGCGCAGGTAGTAGGTCTTGCTTCGGGTGTTGCCAGTGTGTCTGCAGGGCACGGTTTCGCATGTGCAGCGACCACTTCGGGCTCCGCGAAGTGCTGGGGTAGCAATGCGAGCGGTCAGTTGGGCGATGGAACATCGGCCAACTCCAACGTGCCAGTGCAGGTGGCTGGCCTGGATGCGGGGGTCACCAGTATTTCCGCTTCTTCGGCGCATGCGTGCGCGACAGTAGGCGGGAGCGCCAAATGCTGGGGCTCGAACTTCAACGGCAACCTCGGTGACGGCACGACGCAAGACTCCAACGTGCCAAAACAAGTAGCCGGCTTGACTTCGGGAGTTTCGAGCCTTGTGGCGGGCTCATCTCACAGCTGTGCAGTTGTCTCGGGTGCTGCGAAATGCTGGGGATTAAACGGCCACGGCCAGCTCGGTGATGGATCTACAAATAGCTCCAGCACGCCCGTCGCAGTTGCGGGACTGAGCACCGGCGTGAGCAGCGTTTCTCCGGGTGGCTCTCTTACCTGCGCCGTAGCGTCAGGCGCGGCCAAATGCTGGGGCTTCAATCACTACGGGCAACTGGGTGATGGCTCGACGGCCCCTTCCGCGGTGCCGGTGCAGGTGCTTGGCTTGGCAACCGGCGTTACCCAGGTGTCAGCAGGCACCGTCTTCTCCTGCGCAGTCGTGAACAGTGCGGTCAAGTGCTGGGGATGGAACAACAACGGTCAGCTGGGCGACGGCTCCAACAACGCCTCTGGTGTTCCCGTGAACATCAAAGCAGGCCGCTAAACATTAACCACCTCAAACCAGATTAGAGCCATGTCGAACTATCGCCGCTTTTTTCTTCCGTGCCTCATAGCACTGTCCGCTCTTCACACTTCCGGTTTTGCGCAAACGCAGAACTACTGGATGTTGAAAGCAGTTCCAGCTCTCAAGCCCAAAGGGTCGGCTGGACCCATCGAGCCCGCTGTAACCTTGGACTCTGGTGCGCTGCCGGACGCGATGGAGGGCGCGGGATACAACTTTGACCTCAAGACCATCACTCGGGTGACAGCTGGGCCAGGTATCTCAAGTGTGCAGTACGCGCTGGACGGAGGAGGTTTGCCAGCGGGTATTTCGCTGAGCAACGATGGACTGCTCGCAGGTACGCCCACGACTAAGACCGGTCCGCAGGGAGCAAGCTTCACGGTTGTTGGCACATACGTGAACAAGACAGGCCAGCAGGTTTACACCATCAAGGTGGGCGAGTCGGTCCTGCAGGTGGTCCAAATTTCGCACTCGTATTTCTCAGCACTTACTTCGCACGTCTGCGCAATTACCACTGCAGGCGCAGCGAAATGTTGGGGCAACAACAATCTGGGGCAGCTCGGGAATGGTGGCGCTACCGCCTCCAATGTTCCGGTCTCAGTGCAAGGGCTGACCTCTGGTGTCACTACCATTTCTGCTACCGGTAACACTACTTGCGCCGTCGTGTCAGGCGCAGCGAAATGCTGGGGTAACAACAGTTCGGGCCAGCTGGGCGATGGAGGCAATACTGCCTCTCGCGTACCTGTCCAGGTGGCGGGTTTGGAGACGGGTGTGGCCTCCGTTGCAGCCGGACAGGCATTCAGCTGCGCAGTCACGTTGGCAGGCTCCGTCAAGTGTTGGGGCAACAACAGCGGAGGTCAGCTGGGCGACGGTACCACTACGAACTCTTTTTTGCCTGTGCAAGTTGCAGGGTTGACTTCAGGTGCCAGTGCCGTGTCTGCCTCTTCTGGGAGCGCATGCGCCATTGTGAACGGTGGGGTACGGTGCTGGGGCTCCAACACGTCGGGAAATCTTGGCGATGGATCTACGGTGTCCTCCAGCGTCCCCGTGCAGGTGTCAGGTTTGACTTCAGGGGTCACAAGCGTGAAGGCAACCACAAGCCACGGCTGCGCTGTTGTCAATGGCGCTGCCAAATGCTGGGGACTTAACGCCCAAGGCCAGCTAGGGGATGGAACGACGACTAGCTCCAGCGTTCCCCAACAGGTGGTCGGACTTACATCAGGAGTGAGCAGCATTTCGGCGGGCAACGGCGTCTCCTGCGCAGTTGTTTCAGGGGCCGCCAAATGCTGGGGAGCCAATGGCAGTGGCCAATTGGGAGATGGCACCACCACCGCATCAAGCGTTCCGGTTCAGGTTGTAGGCTTTACAGCAGGCGTGAGCCGTATTTCCATCGGCATCAATTCAGCCTGTGCCTCGATGAACGGCACGGTGAAGTGTTGGGGGAGCAACAATACAGGGCAGCTTGGCGATGGTACAAACACCTCGTCACTGGCTCCCGTCAGCACCAAGGCGGGCAGCTGATGACCACCCCGTCACTGGCCAGCAAACCGCTGGGCGAGATATTGATTGAGCGCGGCCTGATCAATCGGGACAAGCTCAATGCCGCGCTTCAGGAGCAGGGGGTTACAGGTGCCAGGTTAGGGAAAATCTTGGTGCGCAACGGGTTTCTGCGTCAAAAACGATTGCTTGAAATCCTGCACGAGGTCTCACCGGAATCGATGCACGAGGAATCGGTATACCTGCCTGAAGTGCCCTTTGAGTTGCTGATCTCGACTCGCACGATGATCACCGCTGACATTGGCGAGCAGATCTACGTTGCAACGCTCGGCTCACCCAATGTCGTGCGCGCCAAGCTGCAAGAGGTCTTGGGCGAACGTGAAATCATTTTCGCGCCTTGTAACCCAGCTCGACTCGCCGAGTATCTCGACAAGGCTTCTGAGATTGGCAACGGCTCTCCCTCGGGGAAGGGGGGCGCCTGGGAGGCTGTCGTTCGCAATGCGATGAACAAGGAAGCCTCTGACATTCACATCATCCCTCGCCAAGCAAGCTACACCGTCATGCTGCGGCGTCATGGCGTTTTGAGCCCTGACCATGAGGGATCGCTGGAGGAGTACACGGCCCTGGCCTCGCGCATCAAAGACTTGGCTCGGATGGATATGGCTGAGCGCCGCAAGCCCCAGGACGGGGGCTTCTCGGTTGAACACAACGGCCGAATCGTGTACCTGCGCGTAGTTGCAGTCCCAACGACCGACGGTGAGCGAATCGTCGTGCGTTTGTTGGACCCGGACTCGATGAACCTGTCCCTCGATGATCTCGGGATCACGCGAGTTGCCGACTGGCGCAAAGCGGTATCACGTCCCTACGGGCTTTGTCTCATCTGTGGGCCCACCGGCTCGGGCAAGACCACGACATTGAATGCCACAGCCCGCGAAATGAACTTCCTGGAGCGGGCTATCTACACGGCAGAGGACCCCGTGGAGTACCGCATCGCCTATGCAGGTCAGGTCAACATCAACAAGACCGTGAACCTCGATTTCTCCGAGGCGGTGAAGACGTTCATGCGGGCCGACCCAGACGTCATCATCGTTGGCGAGGTTCGCGACATTGAGACAGCCCGCAATGCCATCAAAGCCGCCGAAACAGGCCACCTGGTGATCGCCACGCTTCACACGGGTTCGATTTTGGGCGCGGTGGGTCGGCTGCGGGATATCGGGGTGGCCTCGTATGAGCTGCTTCACCTTTTGAGGGGCGTCATGGTCCAGAGGCTTGTGCGGACGATCTGCAAACCCTGCGCAGGGGCAGGATGTCGTGAATGCAGAGACACCGGCTATCGCGGCCGAACCATCGTGTCAGAAGCCACCTATCTGCCCAACGAAGAGGCGGTCGCCAAAGTCCTGAACAGCGAGCGCAACTGGCCCACCATCGTTGACGATGCCCTGGCAAAACTGCAGGCGGGTGAGACCGATATGCGTGAGATCCGCCGCGTGTTTGGTGCCGAAGTAGACGACGCGATAGAGATCCCTGTTCCCTAGGCCTGAGGTGGCACGCAACTTTGCTGCAAGCTCCGCCTTCCCACAAACCCAGCCCCCACATCCCTATGTTCAGCATTCTGATGGTGCTCATGTCCATTGCCATGTTCACCGCACTCACTGCCGCGACCTTGAGCTACTTGCCTGTCGACGCTCTCATTGCCTACAAAGCGAGATCGAAGGCGCAGGATGGGCTTCACCGCCTCTCTGACGGTGCCATTCGCTACATCAAGAGCGTCTCCGATGGGAACGGAAACGTTGCCTTGCCAGCACCGGGCACCGACCTGATCCCGACGCTGCAGCCCACGTTTGCCTTTCTGCCACCGGCACCACAAGGCATGGCCTGGTCCGTTCAAAGCTCGCAGTACGCGGGATTGCCGGCCGTCGCGATCTGCTTGTACCCGCAGATCGCGGTTGAAAACGCGGTTGCCAGCGGCGTCAAGAGCGCCAAAGCAGGATTTCCGGCCCAGGCGATGTTCGTGGGTACCTCGTGCAACGCAGTGTCCAACAGCGAGGGGGCATACGTCACCTACTGGGTCATCGCCAACCACCACGGGTGAACAGAATGCGCTCCTACAAGGCAACGATCAAGTCCTCGAAGGGCATTGAGTCCATCCTGGTGGCCGCGCGAGATCTGGAGGCGGCAAAGTACGAGGCCGCACGCAAGGGCAGGGTGATAAGGATCAAATTGGTTCCTCGGCTGGTCTTTGGCGGTGGGATGTCGATCAGTGATCGCACCGTGTTCTTCCAGCGGCTGAGCAGCATGGTTGCTTCTCGCGTGAGCATGTCCGAGGCGCTGCAGATCATTCACAGCTCTTTCAGTGGGAACGTACGCGAAGTCTCGGCCATCCTTCGCCAGCACATCGAATCGGGATCATCTTTGCCAGAGGCAATGGAACTCGCAGGTGTGCGTTTCTTTCCAGAAGCTGTGCAGGCATTGGTGCGGACTGGTGCACATGGTGGGGATATTGCCCATGCGCTGCGCGAAGCGGCGCGGTTCGAACTGGAACTCGAAAGCGTCAAGAAGGAATCCGGCCGGGGCCTGTGGAGCGCCGGTATGGGCTTCTTGGCGGGTGTCGCAACCCTGTTCGGGAGCACCTTGTACGTCGGCCCGATGATCATGGAGTCGGACCTCATGAAGATGGGGAAGAGCTCGGTGGACATTGGGTGGGTCACGACTCTCTCCAGCACACTCAATTGGACACTCGGTGTGCTGGTGGGCCTTTTCCTGGCAGCGTTTTTCTCGCTGATGATTCTTCGACCGATCATCCCCTCTGCTGTCGACCGGGTGATCCTGAGAATCCCGTTCTACCGCGACCTGCTTCTGGCCAAGCAGAACTACATTGTCTTTTTCGGCCTTGGCGTGCTTCTCACGGCTGGCCTGAGGCTCGAAGAGTGCCTGCGCCTCTCCCGTGACAACTCACCAAGGGGGGAGCTTCGGGATGACCTCGAACGGGCCAGGAAGACCATCGTAGGGGGTAGCGCAAGCCCCTGGCCGTACGTGATGACTACGCTCCATCCCACTGACAAAGCCGCCCTCGCCACTGCACAAGACCGTACGCAGATTGCCACGACCATCGGAGAGCTGGCCTTCCAGTACCGGAACTTGTATCGTCAGCGGATAGCGGTGTTCGTACCCGTTACCCAGGTCTTGGCCGCACTGTTTCTTTCCCTGGCAGGGGTGGTTCTATTCGGCGTTGCCATCGTTCCTTTGCTCCAGATGACGAGCGGGATCTTGAACGCCGTTTGAAGTCGCTGTTGCTGGGAAACTGGGATCAAGCAACATGATGCGCGGTGCCACGAAATCGGATTTTGACGTTGTAAAACCTTTGGGTATCAGCGCTTTGAACACGGGAAGGAACTTTGATGGCACCAGTTCGGCATCGCAGACATGGAAGGCGACGGAGCACCGAGCGGCAGGGCTCACTCATATTGGTGGCTGGCATCATGCTGCTCCTTTGGCTGTTATTCCGGTAGCGATAGAGCTTTAAGCGACTCTCTGGCACAAGCGCCATGCAGACGCGCCGCTAATGCCACACGGAGTCTGATGGCGGCAGCGGCGTGAGCATGCCATCGGGGCGAAAGATGAACTTCTGAACGGCCGGGGGAGTGCTCGCGACGGACTTCTCTGGGCACTTCTCGTAGTAACCCGCCGTCATCCTTGCATCGAGCCGCGCCCTAAGTTCAGTTTGGAACTGAATCACCTTGGCTGGCGGCATCGACATACAAATCGAGAAGTGAACGACTTTCGGTTTAAGCCGGACCACCTCGTCCACGCCCGGCGTAGCAAGCTCCGAGCGGACGCTACCGACGACGTACTCAGTCGGCAGGACCTGGACGTTGACGCTCCCTGGATTGCTCGCGCAGCCAGCGAACAGAGCGACTGTCAGAAGAAGTTTTCGATGAAGCATGGCAATGTGCGTCAGAGGATTTTCAAAGAGTATTCCAGCAGCACCAACTCGCGCTGTAAGCATTGGTCACCACCGCGTAGCCAGCTGGCCCCAGCATTCTTCGCGAGGCCTTGACGAATAATTTCTGACAAATATGAATTGCTATTGCTTTGCAATTGAGTGCAATTGATAATTGCACTCAAAGCAATTCAATATCATGTACCTTTCCCATCACGATGACATTTGCGCTAGCCCGTCGCAAGATCTAAAAGGGCTGCTCTCGGAAGACTGCCCCAGGTGTGCACCCACTGACAAACCCGCCCATGACGAGCCGGTAATTGCCGCTCCCCATCAACTGAAATCTGCCGGTCTCGACCAGGTGATGCGCGCCCTTCGCGCCGGGGGCTCAGTAGCTGTTCTGGCCAGCAGTTTCTACAGCGGGGGTTACAGCTACACCCACATCCTCACGACGAAGCGCGGAAAACAGTACCGGGTCAGCAAGCAGGTGATGCGAAGTGTTCCCGTGACCACAAGCCCCGCCCTGACCCAGTCCTAATCGAACGCGCGCGAACACTCATTGGAAAACCCATGTCCCTGACCGTCAGCCCAGAACTCATCGCCGCCACGAAATCCAGTGTGTTTCAAGCCAATCGCCAAGATGCCCAGAGAGTCCAGCGCGACATAGTGATCAACACAGAGAAGTTGATCGGTGAGGGCATGAGTGACCTGATCGCTGCAGCGCAAGCGGTGCAAGACAACAAGACCGCTCGCGCCTTGGAGTCAATCCTGTTGGCCAGGGCAGGCAAGTTCGACAAGCCGGTACCGAATTTCAAGGCTTTCCAGGCGGTGCTGTTGGCCTTTCTCAAGAGCGATCTCATCGACGGATGGATCTATGTCTCTGGGCCCGATGAGAAGCTTTACCCCCAGCTCGTCACAAATGTCACTTTCGAAAGCGGGCAAGACTATCGGCGCAACGGAACCCCCACCGTGACGATTGAAACCGCCAGCTACGGTTTCAGTCGAGACGGCAATTACAAAGCCACTTTCGGCGTGTTCACGCGCCGGCACGCGTTCCATCCCCAAATAGTTGCCAAGCGCCGTGTCGCGGACATTCTGGCGGAAGAGGGCATCTACAAAGAAACGCACGCGCTGAAGGCTGCGCATCAGTCGAGCCTCAAGCGACACAATGAATGCATTCAAAGCGCCTTTGCGGAGCAATTCCGCATCACAGGAAAAGCCTTCCACTGTGAGGCACGTCAAGGAAATGACGGCGATGACATGACGGGGCGCCGCGTGGTCCACGATCTGGAGTCCAAGGACTATGGCGCAGTGGTGCGCCATACCGACTCCACGTTATTTGATTCGGACGATGGCGTGGGTCAAGTGCCCGAGCATCCAGTGGTGAGGGTCTTTGACCTGAGTGGCCACAGTTACTACTGGGTTCACGCGGACAACATGGGTCCCTATGTCTATGACGAAACGCTGCGCCACAAGCTAGTGCTTCCAGACACCCACCGCGATCTTCTGGACGTGCTCACCACGGACCTCGATGCTTTCGTGAACGACTTCATTGAGGCCAAGAGCGCCACCAACGTGATCCTGTGCAAGGGCGTGGCAGGGGTAGGTAAGACGCTGACGGCCGAGGTGTATGCCGAGCTGATCAAGCGGCCCCTGTACGCGATCCACGCCGGCACACTGGGCACCACCGCTGAGGAGATCGAAAAAAACCTGAAGACGGTCTTCGACCGCGCAACGCGCTGGGATTGCGTGTTGCTGCTGGATGAGGCGGATGTGTTCGTAGTCAAGCGCGGCGACAGCATCGAGCAGAACGCCATCGTGGCTGTGTTCCTGCGGGTGTTGGAGTACACGAAGGCGCTGATGTTCATGACCAGCAACCGGGCGAACGACATTGACGACGCCATCATTTCCCGTTGCGCTGCCATCATCGACTACACCGTTCCAGGCGCGGAAGACGCAGCGGCAATCTGGCGGGTGATGGCAACCCAGTTCAACGCTGAATTGACCCCCGACCTTATCGCCCAGCTGGTGGATCTTTTCCCAGGCATAGCTCCGCGCGACATCAAGATGCTGCTGAGGCTGGCCTTGCGCGTCTCGAAGGCCCATGGCGATCCCCTTGATGTGGCCACATTCCGCCGCTGCGCCATGTTCCGTGCCATCACCATGAAAGCGGATACCTGAGCCATGACCCAACATCCCCTGGCGCATTCCGAAGCCGAGGTTCACTCGCTGGCGCGATTCCAGACGCTTCAGGCGGGCCAGTATTGGCGTGCCCTGGACAACGTGCCCGAAGAGGGCATTGACGCAGGGATGGTGCTGTTGATCCAGTCGATACGGCTGGCGGATGACAAGCCCCACACGGTAGTTCTGCGACCTCACCCGCTCAAGATCGGCCAGGACGTCTATCTGGAGGTCCCGAAGGAGGAGGGGGGAACACAGCGCACATGGTTCCGCTACGACGAACACCGGTTTTTGCTGAACGACTTCCTGAGCCGGTTCGAATTCGAGCCGGATCACGAGAAGATCCGCCACGCTGAGGTGCAGGCGGTGCAGTCCCGTATCGCCGACCTTCAAGGCGAGTTGGTGCAGGGCCAGAGTAACCCCGTCCTGATCGCCGCTCTGGTGCAGGAAGATGAGGCGGCGAAAACCGCGAAGGCGGCTCAGGACAAGAAAGCAACCCCCTCTGACACCCCCGGAAGCGCGCAGGAGCCCCCGAAGGTGCTGGCGACCCTTGCACCCCCAGTCAACGCGGCCGAGGTGGTGGGTATGGCCACCGGGACGGTTGCAGAGGCCATCGCGGGGGGGCTGTCGCCCGAGCGGATGGCGGCACTGCGTGCTGCAGCGAACCACCAGCATCAAATTGCCTCTGTACGAGCGAAGTGGATCGAGGGCAAGACGAAGGAAATTGCCAGCGTCATCCAGCAGCTAACCCCCTTCTACGCTGAACAGGCGGCTGCTGCTCTTGCGCAGACAGAGGATGTGCGCGCCTTCGTCTCCGATCTCCTCAGGGGGATAGAGTCACTGGACTTGTACCTGGGCAAGGACGTGGATGTTCTGACTGTGCGAGAAGGCAAGGGGGCTCACCGTGATGTGCCCCTGACCTTCGTGCAGCGCAAGTTGCTCGCCGACGAGGAGCTTGCCGTCTGGGCGGACGTCGACGAGCGCTTCGACCACTCGAATGTAGATCAGCTTTTCGATGCGCTGCGCGAACATGACGGCCTGGTGGAGCAGATCTTCCCGACCGAGCGCTGCGTACTGGTGATGGCAACCACGCGGCGCTACATCGACTACGGTGACGCGTTTTCTAACATGGCCCGCAACGCCCAGAACAAAGAGGTGTTCCTGCTTGTGCGCGACGGGATGAACATCCACAGGGTGTTTTCGCCGGTTGAGTCGCATTTGGGCGCAGCCAGGTTGTTCCCCACCCAGAACGATCAGGAGGGCATTTTTCGGGGGCTCGACGGCACCCGCATCAAGTTCGAGGACGTGGCCTATACAGACCGCCTGCGCAAGCATGAGCTCTTCGCCCTGCACTTCAAGCGCTTCCTGCTCCTGGCCTGCGGGCTGGATCATCGACTGAAATTGTTCGGTGACTTCTACGACGGCCCTGCATCGCTAGACTTCGTGTCCCTGGGGTTTCAGGAGCGGCACTGCCGTTTCCTGCATGACGACGATGCCAGCAACATGATCGCGGGCGGGCCCAAGCGTCCCGGATTCGAAGAATGGCTCACCAGCATGAACGGCTACCTGCGTTCTGGCTCGCGGGTTCTGTGCAACTGGTACAGCCTGATGACCCCTCAGACAGCACCAGGGGCTTGCAAGTCTTTCAGTGGCAGGAGCCGAGATGGCATTGAGTTCCGAGCCAGGCCCCTCGCGCGGGTCGAATGCGCTGTTGTCTACCGCGAGGCCGACCAACTGTGCGTCGACGCACGGGTGCAGAAGGACTCGTATCGCAGCGACCGTCAGTTCAACTGCAAGGTGTCACTGCTCAAGCTGGCGCGCTCTGACTGGGCTGGCGACGAGGTGCCCTACCTGGTACTGGATGCGGTCGACCCGGATGAGTTGCGCTGGTACATCCAGCACCGGGGAACACGGGCGAGGCATCTGGAGTACATCCGGTTCTTCAAGCGGGCGTTGAAGCTCATTGAGAGCGACCGAGCGGCCGAGTCCGGGGCGCGTTCCCAATTGCTGCAGGCCCTGCTTGACGGTGGCGTCGGAGAGGTATCGGAGCGCCCCAAGCTGGTGGACCGCGCGGTGATCGCCTGGCGGGCAGCGAACCGGGGCCAAGCGCTCCCGCGTTTCGACGGTTCCATCCCCAGCGAGGCCAAGGCCTGGAAATCGCTGCTGGACCAGATGTTCCTGATTGCGGGCGACGGCAACGAGGATGCTCGCAAGGCCGAAGCCGAGGCCTTGGCACGCAGCTTGGGCTATGAGCCCCTGAGACTGGTTCTCTCTGGCGGCGCGAGGTACATGCTCTACGCGGCGCCCAAGGTGGAAGAATGCGACAACCGACTGGAACCCCATGCGTGGGTGCACAGAATCAGCTTGGAGCGTGGCACAAAAGGCTTTACCGAGCTGCGACGTCGCTGGGAGGTACTGCCCAAGCTCGACGCCTCTGTCACAGTCCTCGCGCAGTGGCCCGATCCGCATGGGTGGACGGCGCGGCGCAGTCGGTTTGCCAGCGTCGGCCGTAAGGGTGCCATCTTCGCGGTGGTGGAGCGTTGGCGCGAGCAGCTCGCTCCTTTCACGGCGCCCATGGATGAGGCGACCTTTGAACACGCGGTGTCCCAATGGCAGCGCTCTCGCGATAGCTTGAAAGACACAGGCTACGTGCGAGAGATGCACCTTGCCATCCCGGTTGGCGCCATGCTGCAGGACGGAGAGGCTTGGTACCTGTGTGTTGGATCTGCCCAGCCCCAGGTGATCATGTCCCGACTGGCCCCGGACGCCAAAGTAGTCGAGCACTTCAAAAGTCTCTTCGTGAAGCCCTACCTGGACAAGGGAAGGGGACGGGCGATCTTCGCCGGGAACTCTGATCACCACGCGTGGCGGCTCTGCGCAGTACCTGCCGCTGACTACCTCGACCATGACACGGTTTTCGTGCACGACGACATGGGCGTCAGCATCGAAAAGCTCGCAGGTGAGTCCATCAGCCCGCTGCTGGGAGACTGGTTTTCAAGCTGGCGCACGCGCTTTCCCAATTCGGCCTTGTGGATGGCTCCAGGCGTGAGCGATCCCAACGGTCGGCTGGATGTTGACGCCGTCTTGTCCATTGCCCTGCCAGAGGATTACGAACCGGTTCATGTCCACGAAATCACACTGCGACCGCATGGCGACCGGGACAACACCCCCGTCTACGGGCACTGGTTTGACCTAGCGCCGCAGCCGGAAAACTCGAACGGGGGCCGGCGGAAAGGGTTGGGAGGCCATGATGAGGTCGACGAGTTGGTACGGGGCCCGAAGGCGATAGCGGGGGATCAGTGTGGCTGGTCCTGCAATTCGTGGGACGCGATCAGCCCCTCGAAGGCCATCGCCAAGATCCAGCGGGAAAACGCTCGCGTAGTCGCTGCTGGAGATCTACCCGAAGCTCCCCAGCCGCCCGCGGGCTACGTGCGCTGGTATGTCTTGCGCGAGTAAAACCCTATTCATGTGCTGTATAAATCGACTGTCACAACAAGTAACAGGCACCAGGCATGCAGTTCATTCCAGCGATTTGTCCACAGTGTTCAGGGAAACTGCAGGTGCCTTCCGGGCAAGTGTCCGCCCAATGCGAATACTGCGGTACTGACGTTTTCGTTCGCGAGGTGGAGAAATCTGACGCCAACAGGTCTGCACACTTAATCGAGCTTGCCAACGCTGCAGCGACCGCTGGAAACCATCAAGAGGCGTTTGGGTACTTCACCAGTGTCCTTGAGATCGACAGCAAGAATGTTTTGGCTTGGGTAGGTAAAGGGACCAGTGCTGGATACCTCTCAACCCTGGCCCACTCGCGTATTCCCGAGACGATGGAGTGCTACCGGACAGCAGTCAGGCTTGCTGAAAACGATGCGATGAAGAAAGTCGCAAGCATGGATTGCGCTGTGGGAGCGGTAGCTATTGCAAACGCCTACTACCAAACGTCTTTGAAGCACACGATGGAGTTCATCGCTGTGCCGGATACCCCGTATGAGCACGCAACTCGGTGCGTTGAGGCCGTTCAACTTTGCAAGCTCGCGCTATCTCTCGACCCCGAGGTCCCAGGTGCTTCTGACTTCATTCATACCGTCGCATCCCGAACCTTGAAAGTTGGGAAGCTGAGCGCAGACGAAAAATTGTTTTTGGCGGGCGAGCAGAGCAAGCATGCCCCCGCATCCTCGCCCGCTTCGACCTCAGAGAAAAGTGCTGACCAAACGAGCGCGGACGCGCTGATGAAATTTGGCATGCTGTTATTTTTTGGGGCCACCTACGCTGCGTCGTATTACCTCGTGAAAGAGATGGGTGTAGAGAGGACCTTCTGGGCAATTTTGTTCGCTGGTTTCCTGACCATCCCTATCTCAACCGGTGTCGGTCTGCTTGGCCTTTTGGCAGTTATGAAGATCCGCCAGAAAACGTCAAAGGCAGGCGCCTAGGGGCTAACTCTCAGCCAGAAGGCGCATCAGGGTCAGGGCGTTCCGCTGTCCCTGGTCCTCCTTATTCACATTGAAGACTATGTGCATGGCGTCTACCCGAGCGGCAATGCTCCGGATCTGCGGCACCAGCTCGCGCAACTCGTCGTCGGTGTAGTCGTAGTTGAACCTGTCCGAGGCCGCTTCACCCTTGATGTTCCAGGTCTCCTCATTGCGCCCGTGCAAGCGCAGCAACGCCAGCCGGGTACTGCTGATATCCCACACCGGCTCGACGCTGTTGTAGGTGTGCGTGGGGCTGTCAACGATGACGTGTGCAACCCCCAGCTCTCGTTCGAACTCCAGCGTGTCCGCGCGGTGCGCCTCGTCCAGCCAGGTCTTGTTGCGAAACTCGACCGCGAGCAGCTGGTCGCCCATGCGCTCAACGCACTCGCGCACGTGGGCATGGCCATCCCTGTTGTTGATGACCCATGGGGCGAACTGAAAATGCACAGCCCCGAGCTTTCCCGCCGCCGCAAGAGGCTCCAAGCACTCTTTGAACCTCCGCCATAGTTCATCGAGCACCGGGAGGGGAAGGTCCTTGTAGTAGAGGTTCTTCTTGGACGCCAGGGGCTCAGGCAGGGCCTTGCGAATGTCGGTGTGCAGCACCTTGGGCTCTGTCGCGTGCCCGGTGAAGAGCCGGAAGGACTTCACGTTGAAAACAAAGTCATCCGGAGTGCGCTCGGCCCAGAGCTGCGCAGTGGAAGCGCTGGGCATGGCGTAGTAGGACGAATCCACCTCCACCATGGGGAACAGGCTCGCGTAGTACCGAAGGCGGGCCTCGGCCGTCTTGGCTTTAGGGGGATAGAACTTTCCTGAAGCGATGAGCGACTTGTCTGTCCAGGAGGCGGTACCAACGAGGATGTTCACTTCGTGGGGCTCCGCTTGCTCGGGGGCTTGAACCCCATGGTTTTCATAGCGCCAGCAAGGCTCGTCGCCGCCTTGTCGTAGCCCTCCCAGCGAGAGTTGCCCACTCGCAGCCTCTGATCGAAGCTACGCACGGTCCAATGAGCCCCGCTGGTGAGCCCCGAAAGCTCATCCCAACCCACAGGTACCGAGATACCCATGCCGGGGCGCGCGCGGGCCGTCCAGGCGCTTGCAGTGGTGGCTCCGAAGCCATTGCGCAGGTAGTCGACGAAGATCTTGCCCACGCGGTTGCTAGGCCCCGACTTGACGACGAACCGCTGGGGGATGGTGCGGGCGAGGTGCGCCACCAGGTGGCGCGAGAAGTCTTTGACGGTGTCCCAGTCATGCAGCCGCTTGATAGGGACCACCACATGGAGCCCCTTGCCGCCGCTGGTCTTGAGGAAGCAGGGCAGATCGAGCTCGCTCAGGATGGTTCGTACAAGCCGCGCCCCCTCTTGCATATGCTCCCAAGGCACGTTTTCGCCGGGGTCAAGGTCGAATGTCATCCGGTCGGGCTTTCCGATCAGATCCTTGCGCGCGTTCCAGGTGTGGAACTCGATGGCGTTCATCTGGGCAGCGGCTGCGAGCCCCTCCAGCTGCACCACCTCCAGCAGGGGCTGATGGCCGGGGTTGAGGGAAGGAGGCATTTCACTGATGCCGGCGATGGAGCCCTTGTCCAGGTGCTTCTGAAAAAACATCTCGCCCCCGACGCCCTCCGGCGCCCGCACGAGGGAAACCGGCCGTCCAGCTAGGTGCTCCAGCATCAGCGGCGCGACGGTCGCGTAGTAGCGAACCAGCTCCATTTTGGTGATCCCCGTGCTCTTGTCGATGACGCGCTCAGGGTTGGACACCCGCAAGCCGGCGCCGGGGGGCCCGCTGGGGCTTTCGCTCGGGGGCTTCCCAGCTCGCATGCGCTTGGGCACCTCGCGCACGATGTGCTCTGGCCGCTTGTCGGATCGGACGCCGCGGAAGACGGCATGCCGAACCTTCCCTTCCTTGGTCCACTCTGCAAAGGAGACCTCGGCGAGCAACTTGGGCTCTACCCAGTGGACGTTCTTGGTGATGGCACTGGGATTGGAGAAGGGGCAGTCTGCGGTCTGGATGGCGCCCAGCTTGTCGTACAGATCCGCGAGGACACGGGCACTGAAGCCCGAGCCCACGCTGCCGGCGTACTTGAGGCCCGCATTGCCTGTGTGGACGCCAAGGATGAGTGAGCCGACGCCGTTGCGTGACCCTTTTGGGTCAGTGAAGCCCCCGATCACGAACTCCTGCCTGTTGCTGCACTTGAGCTTGATCCAGTCGGTGCTGCGGGTTGAGACATAACGGCCGTTGCGTCGTTTTCCAATCACGCCTTCAAAGCCCAATTTGCAGGCGCTAGCCACCAGGTGTGCCGGGGGATGCTCGAATGCTTCGCTAAAGCGGACCCGTTCCTCAGCAGCGCTAGAGATGATTGCCTCCAATTGCTCGCGCCGCTGCTCATTGGTCAGGTCGCGCAGATCCCGACCGTCACAATAGGGAAGGTCAAACGCAAAGTACAAGAGATCCTTGGATCTGCGGTTGTCGAACGAGTTTTGCAAAGCCCCAAAGTCGGGAACGCCGTTGTGGTCCATGACGATCACCTCGCCGTCGATCCAGGCGCTCTTGACGGGCAGTTTGCTAATTGCTGCAGCCAGCTCTGGCATCTTGGCGGTCCAGTCGTGACCGTTCCGAGTGAAGAGGCGAACTGTGCCGATCTCAATTCGCGCAAGGAGCCTAAACCCATCCCACTTCAACTCCCAGCCCCAGGCTGCAGGGTCAGGAGGCAGGCCATCCGCAAGGGTCGCAAGCTGGGGTGCCAGTGCGAAGGGGAGGGGGCTCAGGGGAGCCTCAGGGGTCCCTTTGTCCGCACGGCGGGGCATGGTTAGCCCCTCTTCTGGCCTGACAGGTGCTGGCGCACGGCTTCTGCCGAGTTGCCCACGGCCTTCACTGCAGCTCGCAGCTCATCTTCAGAGCAACCCAACGACTTGGTCCAGTCGCGCAACTCGTACTCTTGCTCAAGGCTGATGAGCTTGCGGTCTTGAGACGTGCTTTGCTTGTTGTCGGACATGAGGTCTCCTGCATTATGAAAATTCGATCCTAGACAAACCACATTGATGAGTTTGTAGGATCACTTCCATTGGGACTGGGCGCTGGCAAAGCAATTGGGCTCGTTCTTTGGACGTGGCCATTGCAGTGAACGGTCCAACGAGCAAAACGGTTCTGGCCGCGGATGGGGCCTTTCATCTGTTCATTAAATTGGACAAAACAAGGCGTTTCGCCTAGTATTCTGAACAGATGAAAACTGATCCTGCCGACTCTCCTGTCCTGCATCGACAGCTGCTGCTTCAGCTGGGTGATCGCCTTCGTCGGTTGAGGAAGGCTCGCAAGATGACGGCCGTCGAGATGGCCAATAGCGCAGGCATTTCCAGAACGACGCTCTATGCGGTCGAGGCTGGCGATCCGGGCCCGTCCATCGGCACGTACCTGCGCGTCATGGGGGTGCTTGGAGTGGCTGCAGACCTGGCTTTTCTGGCCGGAGACATGGTTCATGCCGCCCCGGCCGATTCTGCAGCCGCACGCTCTTTCAAGCCAATCCCCCAGGTGCAGATCACAGTCAGTACGGACAATAGGAGACACCAGGCTCAGGATCTACAAAGCTTGGTGCTTCACGAGCGAGCCGTGGAGCTGGTTCGCGAGAACCCAGAACTCCTCGATGAAGCCAAAGAAACGATTGTTCGTTGGCTCAGAGGTGGCAATAAGCAATCGCACGCCCTTTTTGAGGAGTGGTCGAAGATTCTCGGCGACAAACAGTGGAGCAAGGTGCTGGGTCGATCTCGGCATGCGCAAGAGTTGCGCCAGGCGTCTCCGCTCCCTACGGTGCTGCCCAAAGAAGTGCGCGAGAGCATCTTGAGCGACATAGCCAGCCTCAAGAAGGGGGTGGTGGTAGGTGGGGAAAGGTCGTCTCATGAACCGTGACGAGCTTGAGCACCTGATCCGCGCCAGTGGGGCGATCACCAACGAGTATGAATTCGTGATCATCGGCAGTCAGTCCATCCTTGGTCAGATTCCTTACCCGGAGCCGGAATTCAAAATGTCGGCTGAGGCGGACATATATCCCCGGTACGCCCCTGAGCTGGCCGACAAGATAGACGGTGGCATCGGGGAAGGTTCGGACTTCCACCACACCTACGGTTTCTACGCCCAAGGGGTCGGACCCGAAACCGCCTTCCTTCCAGACGGTTGGGAAACGAGGTTGTGGAGAGTGCAGAACGGAAACACGGATAGCCGAATAGGCTGGTGCCTGGACGTCACCGATTTGTTCATGTCAAAGGCAGCTGCAGCAAGAGACAAGGACCAAGACTACTGCTTGGCGCTCTTGCGCAACGGGTATGTTTCACTGGAGGCGGCACTGGAATTGGCGCCCGGTATGCCATTGGAGCCGGAGGAGCTGGAGCGCTTGATCGCGCGGATCAAGCGGTGGGCAAAGTTGGTTTAGGCCAGGCCTCGGTGAAGCGCAGGACAGCACCAACATCAAGAGAATGACCCTTGAATAGCTACCCTCAGTACAAACCACTTCGGAATCTGCTGCGCCAGTACAACCTGCGTGGCTCACTCGAAGACTTATGGTGGTATTTCCAAGCAGTGGACCATCCAACGAACAAAGAGTCGGTATGGACTGACGAGGGGTTTCGGAGTCTGAAGTCGCTCGTCTTCAAGTGGGAAATCTCCATCCTCGCGCGTGAAATCGTCCTGCACGCGGCGCCTAACGGAAAACTCCGGATGCGTCCGTGGAATGGCATGGCAAATGCAATCAACACGCTGCGCCGGGTAGGCAACGAGATGGCTATCGCGAACATGACGCCGGAGAGCTCGTTCAACAGCCTAAACCCCATAGGGCATCAACAGTTTCCCTGGCAACGACAACGCTTGTTCAATTCGCTCATGAGGCACTTCAAAGTGTTTTCAGCACCCGATGTTGAGCGGTTGGTAGTGCGCGAGACGGGTGTCAGCACGCGGGAATGGTTTTTTGTCGGCTTCGCGGCTGCTGGCCTTTTGAACAAAGAGCCAGCCATGTCCATTCGCCAGGATTACCGCGCCTTCGATATCGAACTTGAGCGAAGCGACACGATTCTTGAAAAGCTATCGCAGCCGCTGGCTGACCTCAGAGAACAAATCGTTGCTGCCGCTAGGCACGACGAAACTTGGGCTTACACGTGGAACCCGCTCGAAGCTCGACCACTCGTGAGTTTGGACCCGATGAGACCGGAACGAATGCACTGTCCAATTCCTCACTTCGTCATCCGGCGCGCCAGCCAAGGCCTCTTCTACGACATTGCACGGGCAGAGGGTTTCAACAACCCTTTTGGAGCATCATTCCAGGCCTACTTTGGAGACGTGCTGTCGGCAACATTCTCAAGCCCTAAGTTCACCATCAGCGAGGAGCGTGTCTACCACGTGGGGCGTGACAGGAAAGACGGTGTGGACTGGATATTGGCCGACGAAACGGGAAGCTTATTCGTCGAATGCAAAGCGAAACGCATGACTGTCGGCGCGAAGTCATCCATAGACCCATTGATCATCGGTCAGCAGGTCGAATTCCTGGCGAAGGCAGTGATCCAGCTCTACAAAAACATCGCTGACGCCCTCGAAGGACACACTCACTGGGCGCCCAATGGGTTAGCTATCTATCCGCTCGTTGTGACTCTTGAGGATTGGTACCTATTTGGACCTGCCGCGGGTCTCCTGGCCGAAGGAGTGAGGGTGAAAATGGAGGAGGCGAATCTTGATCTAAGCTGGCTGGACAGCATGCCTTACACCGTCACTTCCTGCGCTGAGTTTGAAGAAGTGAGCCCGACGATTGGCCAGGTAGGGATCGAGGCATTCTTCAACCTAAAGCACTCGGGTGACCAACGCGGTTGGATGTTGCGAGAGTTCGCGAACGAACAGTTCGGCGAGGTCTATCAGAGGACGTGCCGCCGTGACCTATTCAAGCACGAATGGGTCCGAATCCTGCCGGAGAACGTACTTCCCTTTAAGGTCCCAAGCGCTGGCGAGGTCTAGCAGCCTGGCCTGGCTCATTGATGAGCTTGTCGCAATCAAGTTTGATCGCAAAACGTTCATCAGTGATCTGTTGGCGGATCACGGCGTGCGCTGTCCAGCCGTATCAACGCGGCAGACCTTCATCTTCTGCGCAACCATGATCGCCCACTTGGAACCGTAATCGGCAGAGCCCCGCGCCATGCGCTCGGCAGCTTCAACGTCTTCAAACGTCGGTGCGGTCAGTCCATGCTCTTGGGCGTACTGGGCAGCAGCTGCGAAAACCGCCTGCAGCTCCAGCTTGATCCACTCATCTAGCTCACGGTTTTTGCGGTGCAGCGCTTCTGCCTGGAATGCGTCGTAGAGGATGCTGGCTGGCGCTGTGCGCGGCCTGAAGACGTCGTAATGTTGGGTTGTGTGAGCCACTGTCATCTCCACTTTGTGCCTGAGCGAAAGCCCTCGGCAAAAGCAATGCGAACGATTTCTTGAATGGCTTCTTTAGGCGGTCCCATCGCCAAGGCCGCTTCGATCATCGACCCCGCGTTCGAAGTCATCATCCAGTGTTGGGCGATCAAGTCGGAGGCGACATGAAGTGCGCTCTCGCAATCCTCCTCGGCGCCGGTTTCCACCATTTCGACAGTGGTGAGCCACTCGTCAAATTCGTCCCAGAAGGCGCAACCCGCGTGGCCGGGGTCGGCAACAGTGGCTCGGTCACGGACCAGCACATCGAGCGCAGTGGCCATATCGGCTGGTACGGCTATCGGTCCCTGGAAATTGACCAGCTCGCTCCGGCTGAGAGCAGGCTCAGCTTTACCGCCCTTCTTGAACAGCATGATGGTGAGGTCACCCGACTCCGGCAGGAAGAGCAGTACGCGAAACCCCTGAAAGTCCGTGGTGGGGCTCACTGCCTCAAAACAGAAGCCCACCTCACCGTTGCCTGTCAGGGCGTTGTAGGCGGTCGTGGCGTGACCTACGGTCCCAGCGACCAGCAGGCACCCGCCGTCGGCATCGAAAAACACCTCCGGACCCTCTTCATCCCGGACTGGCAGCATGCCGACGAGGGTCTGGTACTCCTCTTCTCCAATGGGGGCCTCCAGGGCTAGCCATGCCTTCATGTCTGCAGGTGTGACACCGACCTCTTCGCAGAAGACCTTGGAACCGGATGGCCACATTGCGATGATCGCTTCGAGGGCCGGGGCTTCGTGGTCAAGCCAGACGGGCTCAGCAAAGGCTCTTTGTTTCTGCGGACTGATCTTCAAAACCAAGGCAGTCGAGTCCCAGTCAGCTTCTACGGTGTGATGCTCATGCAGGTAGCCCTGGCCTCGGTGGAGCCAGTGCGAGAACATGCTCAGATCGGCCTGTTTCATTCCTGGCCGCATCCCTTTCACCATGACCTCAATCGCCCGGTTGTCAAAGGCAGCGAGAGCATCGTTGGCATCGCTGAGAGGCTGGGGAAGGGATTCGCCCCGGCCTCGTCCGTCCAGCGCGGCAAATGCCACATCCAGGATGGAGGATGAATAGGCGGCGATGGCTTTGGTGTGCTGCACGGGACCACACTGCACGTCGATTTCCTGGGCCCATCCGACGAATCCCCGGTCGGACTCCAGTAGCCAGGGTTTCATCTCCAGCCGTTGGGGCATTCCAAGCATGCGATTGATGCCCCACGCCTGATTGAGGAATTCCGACACAGAGATGGGGGCGGCGGCATCGACCAGCATGCGGATCTGGCATCGGAAAGCCGGGACCACGATGGAATACACCAGCAGAGGCGTCAGCCCGGGATCAACCTCGGCGGCAATGCTGTCGTACGGCGTGACGCGTTTCTTAGGGTCGAGCCCCACATTCCGGGCCTGCTCGATGAGCAGGTACTGCATTTCCGCGTCGTAGATTTTTGCGGGCATTGGGGTCTCCTGGATCTATTTTCGCTGCTTCCGATAGGCGAAAGCAGGGGGCTACCAGCCGGGGCTTTCCTGCCGCAGCGGAGCCCACATAGCGCTCACGGTTTGCGTTTAAGCACGTAAGCCGTTGAATTGGTTCACCAGTTCGGGGTAAGGAGGCCTCTGCACGGATTGCGTTTAAGCACTTTTCGCGGCATTTCAGGGCGACTGTGTCTGCGCGTGATGTCTGTGAATCCTCCATGCCCCTGCGAATGCAGCACCAGCAGCCAAACACCCGGTCGCGAACTGCCAGGGTGACTCATAAATGATCGCATTGGAGAGCCAGAGCAGGCAGTTCATGCCGATCACCAGCCGGAGTCGGACCCCAGCGAGGAAGAAAAAGGCATAGGTGACACACGAGCTGCCCACGGCAAGGACTACCGAAATCGGCCCGCTCCATGTCACCGCAGCCGCAACCCACGTTGCGCCCATGAATGCGCTGCACAGAACCACCTTTTTCCGCAACGACAGCTTATCTGGGCGAATGGCCATGTAATTGCGCAGAAAGATTATTGAGCACAACGCTGTAGCTGTTGCAGAACCAATCGACGCGTTATGTGCGATGGTAAATAACGACGCCCAAAAGGCGTTTCTGCGTAATGCAGAATCATTTTTGACGATAAGCCCCGCAACGTTCAGGACTAATGCGATAATCCCTGTCGCATGGGCTGAGAGAAATAACCAGTCTATTTTTTCCATCCAATCCACTCCCCGATACCTGAAAATTATAAATGATGCAACCTGCAAATCTAAATCCAGAACTGATCATTCGTCTTGCCACAGACGAAGATATCGAATCAGTGGATCTGCTGCGCATTGGCGCTTACAAAAGTGCGACATGGTTCGCGGCTGAAGACTACGACCGCCTGAAAATGGCATCCGACCCCGAAGGAACTGTCGTTCTTGTGGCTGAGCCCCATGATCAACCCGGTACGCTGCTCGGAACAGTGGCCATCGCAGTCTCCCAGGACCGGCAGTCGCTGGAGAAAGCGGTCGGCGCCAGCCTGGAAGGCCGCAGCCTTCAGTTCCCCTGCGCTACTGTTATGCGCCTCGCTACCGCTGAGAAAGCCCGAGGCATGTGTATTAATCACATTCTCCGGGCCTGTTTTGTTGGACAGGCACTGCAGGATGGCTGGGAATTCTTCTGCTCCTCGCAGGCCAAAGGAACCCCTAATATCGAAGCCATGAAGCAACTGGGTTACCGCTTTGAAGAAGTGCCGTCAGCATTGATGAGTACCGTAAAGGTTGCCGACGACTCTCTAATGCTCAATTGGCTATATCGCGAAGACTTTATCGACACTCTGTGCAAGATAAACGAATACTTGGCGGCTAAAAATGCACCGCGCTGGCAACTGGTTGAACACCAAACCAACTAAAAGCGTCTTTTGAACTCATCGCCTCGTCCGTCATTGGTGCCGGCGAGTGCGAACACAGAGGAGAGCCATTCAGAAAAATTGGGGTGGCAATCTGGTGCTGGCCCAGATGGTCCTTCTGAACCAGCCCCAGTGGTTCAACTTGTGGATGAGCCAACGCCTGGACGACGGAATTGACACTGGAGCAGGCGATTCCTCGCGATCCCAAAATGGCCTCCCACTCCTGCGCATCCAGGCGTGAGAACGCCACCTGGAGGATGGCATTCAGCTCACCAGCACGATCTAGGCGCACGTGGTGCTCGGCGAAGTCGAGAGCAACGTGCTCTCCGACTCCCAGCAAATTGCAGAGGGTCGTGAATTGCTGATCGGACCCGATGGTCAGCATCAGGTAGGTGCCCTGATCGCAAAGGAAACGGCCGAACGGGCTGATAAACGGGTTGGCATTCCCGACAAGCGTCGGGCTGCGCCCAGTGAGCAATGTGGACTGAGCGAAAGGCCCAAGGAGCGCGAACCCCGAGGAGAACAGGTTCGCTTCCACTTGCCCGCCCTGGCCGGTGGCCTGGCGCTGGTGGAGCTTGGCCACAATGCCCAGCGCAGCGAAAAGACCGGTGGACTGGTCCAGGATCGGCGGCGCTGCCTTCATCGGACCGCAATCAGCGTTGCCAGTCAGGCTCATCCACCCGGAAGCGGCCTGCGCAATGGCGTCGTACCCAGGGCGGTGCGCGAATGGGCCAGAGCCCCCAAAGCCGGTGATCGAGCACCAGATGAGTTTTTTGTGCTCCTGCATGAGCTGATCTTTGCAGAGCCCCAGTCTCTTCAGCGATCCCACTTTGAAGTTTTCCACCACCACGTCGGCCTTGGCGATCAACTCACGGATGTGCTCCAGATCCGTCGGGTCTTGCAAATCCAGATGCATCAGCCGTTTGCCTCGATTGGCTGCGAGAAAGTGCGGAGCCACCTGCTCACGGTGAAAAGGAGGGCCCCACTTGCGCGCCTGGTCGGGGCTTTGCGGGGACTCCACCTTCAACACCTGAGCGCCCAGATCCGCCAGCAGCATCGCGCAGTACGGGCCAGAGAGAATCCGGCTGAGATCGACAACTCGGATTCCCTGGAGTGGGAGGGGCTGGTGCATGTGAATTCGCTTTCGGCTTGGACTTTAGGAGCTGTCGCGGCCCATGCCCACTTGAACCAAAAGCAGGCGCGCGGGTGCGCGGGTCTAGGCACTGATCTCCGAGGGGAGGGCTGTACGCGCAGCCGTTCAGCTGTCGGAGGCTGAGGTCAATGCCGCTTAGGATTATCCGAAGCCGCCCCCGCGTAAAGGGGGGCGAAAAGCACGCAAAACGCCTCTGTTTAAGGGTGGAGGCCGTTATTCGCTTGGAGATGCTGCGGGCGACCCGTCGGTGACTGAGTTCTCGCCCTCAAAATTTTTACGACACGCAAAGGTGTCTGCACAGGCTACGCTTGACGAAGCTGATATTTCTGAGATGCTGCGAGGGCTGAGTAGGCGGTTCGGCAAATCAATGCTGCCGCCTAGAACTGCGCACTCACCATTCAAGAAGGAGAGGGAAGTATGAGAAAGCTGGTTATCTTCGCAGTGGCTATTTTTTCTTTAATACGAATTGGAGAGGTTCAGGCCCAAGAAAAAACAAGTGGACTGCAGTGTATGGCTGAGCAACTGTCTAGCTGTAAACTGACAAATACAAGCGTGAATGCATCAGCTCTAAATACTTACAGTAGGGCATTCAATTGCATGAAATATGGCAGCACAAGTGGGACAAATTTTAATTTCAGTATTCCTATTCCGGAAGTTGGTCCGGTGGGATTTGGTTATGGGAACTCCGCTCAATATTCGACCGAGATATGTCGCGAAGAGATAAAGAAATTGGAATCCTCTAGCTTCGTTAAGACATATAGCGAGGTTTTCAGCGCTGATTGTGGAAAAACACTGGCAGGGCAGTACGAGCAATGCCTCGCAAAAAAGGTCGAGCTTGAAAAAATAGGCACTCCGGCGATTCAAAGTCTGCAGTGCAATGCCGTTCAATCTAGCCGGAATATGGTGATCAATCTGCGCTATACGCCTGCTGTGCAAGAGGTACCATCTAACTATACAGTCAGCTCGGTTGGCGGTGTAGCAGGTTTATCCTGTGAAAAAGGAGTTGTTCCAGGTATATACTCACCCACGTCTATGCACTGTGAGGTACCTCAAAACACTGGTAGCGAAACAATTATTGTGCGACTGGCGAATACAGTCTCTTGCCAAGTTCCCTTGAGAACGGAACGGGCCGTTGAAATATCTTCCGCAAGAAAGAATTCGTGTGCCAGTGTTCTCGGTAAACCAAACATCCTGGGAGACCTTGAGCCTATTGTTCGAATGAACGCAATCGGCATGTGTGACTCATGCTTGGCTGCAAATCTCGAAACTCCTGATAGCGACCAACGCACACTTGCAAGTCGATTGAGGGGATGCCTTGTATGGGCCACTCAGAACATTAGTGGAACTTCTTTTTGCTCAGCGCCGCCAATGTCGACAACGGGAACACCTGGATTCTCAAACCCGTTTGATACGGCCTCGATACCAACATTAGGCTCTCCAATCGGTTTTGTAAATCCATTTCAATCACCTGCCGATAACCAAAATGCAAAATGGGGCCACATTTCTATGAGTCAAATTTCCCCCGCTGAAATGCAGATCAAAACCAATCATGCAAAAAATCTCTGCATCACGTCAAGTGATACTGAGGTTCTTGTGCGTCGTTTATCAAATTCCCAAAAGATTCCTATTGACTATCTGGCCTCTCCGGAAGGGCAAAACCCTATGTTGGCAGAGCTCATAAAGGCAATAGATAAGGAAATTAAGTAATAAATGCGACTTGGGGTGGCGCTGCATAGTTTTTTGCCATGATCCATCCCGTCGTTTTATTCACTTGTGGCCTGTTGGATTGTCCAGTGATCGATTTATCGGGTAATATTACTAGTATTAGCCGATAAGTATGGTGTGACGCCCGCGAAATGAACAACACTCTTGCCGTTACGCCTTGCCGACTTCAACATCTTGAAGACGGGTCTCTTTCAGCGATGAAGGAGCTCCATGTGGTGTTTGATCTGTCCGTCGCAGTGTCTGTGGGTCGCCACTTTGTCTGCCTCGATCCTTTGTCGGCGACGGCGAGGCATGAAGTGACCAACCTGCTGGGCCGATGATGGGTTTGACCCCACCCCGCATTGACGTGACGGTTGTCACCGATTCTGGCGATACCCTCGTGGTGCCGCGTAGCGCCCTGTTGCAGGTGCCATTGATCGCTACGGTCGTGGACGTGACCCACGCCAACTACCCTTCAGGGGTGAAAACCAAAATCACTCTCACCGAGCAGATAAACGGCGTGGACGGCCAGCGCGGCTCTCGCACGTTCATGGTGATGGAGAGCTACCAAGCGGTGTGCATGCTGATCAAACACGCGGAAAACCATGACCACACCTGAGATCAGCGCTGAGGCGACGCTGAACGACACGCTCAAGCTGCTGGAGGAGGTGTCCGCCTACCTCAAGCGCTTGCCGCACGTTCCGATCACGGCCGAGTTGGTGCGCAAACTGGACGCGCACTTGCAGACGCCCGAGACCATGTCAGCCAGGCGCTTGGCCGAGGAGCATGAAAGAGCGCAACGCGCTCGGGGAGCCGCAATCTTGTCGCCGCTGGGTGTCCCATTGGTGGAGCTGGAGGTCTACGCAGATCGAGTGAAGATCCAGATCACGCCGGTGGAGCAATTCCAGGGCCATGCGTTTCAACGGCTGGTGTCACGAGAATTCATTGAGCTGCCACTGGGCCCGCCGCGCGAGGGGGGAAGCGTTTTCCGACGGCGGAAGCCGCCTCAGTAGGAGACACGGCGATTCAGAATCTCGGCTGCAGGGAAGGTCAGTTTTTGGCGGGAGCCGAATACCAGTAGTTTTCAAACACCAACTTGAAGATCATCCACCAGGCATAGATACCTTGGTGACTGCTTGGCGCACCAGGTGGAAGAAGGCCGTGAGCCAAGTCGTTGCGAATGTTGGGGCCCGTCTGATCACAAAAGACGGCTGAGATTTCAAACGTCCTGTCTGGGCCAAAAATGGACAACATCTCAGGCTTGGCGATGAGTGTGCTCAAGCCGTGCTCCATTGCCACGCCGTCCTCTTCCGGCCATGCCGTTACGACATTCTTACGCTTGAGCTGACAACGCACCATGTGTTCCAGCTGTGGTACCAAGAGGTGGAGTGCGGTGTCAAAGTCTCCTTCGAACCCCGCCTTCAGTCCTTTGGCCACCAATGGCGCACGCTCGTTTGGGACGACCGAGGAAAACGAGCAAATCCCCAAGAGATCCTGTTCCTCGATGAGGTGATCCAGAACAAGCTGATGCCACGCGGGAAGGATTGCCCCGTGACAGACGAGCTTCACCGAGATCATATGGTGCTCCACCATCTTGCGCGAGATCGCGGCGTTGTTCGTACCGCTGTCCGCTGTTGCGCCGGTGTCATAGGCTGGCGTTTTACGCACCACGCGCCCTCCGTCAGCTAGATTTACTGTGGCGAACAAGGAGCCGGCGACGTATTTCTCCAAGCTCTGTATCGCTTCCTGGCGGGCTGAGGCGAAGTGAGTCCAATGGTGGATTTCTGAGAAGGCGAGCAAAGCGTCAAGCAGTTCTTTGTTCTCCACAGAGGAGATAGCTGCGTCCGCGACCTCGCTTAAATCCCATGAAGGCCCATGACCGATAGGAAATTCCTCCAGCGACCTTGCTTGCGCTTCACCGTGAAGCCGCAACAGCTCATCAAGTTTGGCTTGAACGCCCCTGGTAGCGCGAAGCCGCGTTGGAATCGTCAGTAGTTCGTGACGTGCATCGTTGTACCAGTCCACGGCCGAGAAGAAGCTTGGACGTGGCGCACTGATGCGTCGTGTGGCTTCATCAATGTAAATTTCAGAGATCAAGACCGAAACGTCGGAAGTACCTTCATGGTCGTGCAGCAGGCGATACAGTCTTTTTGCAAGAGTGAGATGAGCCGTCGCCTGATAAAAGTTTCCCTGAATGCGTGCTTGTCTTGAGCGATCCACCAGCAGCCCAGCCAGGCTTTGATAACTGGTCGAGCCGAGGCTGAAATCGATCAACATGCCGACGACCGACAAGCTGATGTTCGTCTCGTTGCCAGGTGCCAGCTCAGATTCACAAACACCCACGAGTTTGTCGGTAACGCTTGAAATGTACTTCTCGCCTTCGTCCCTCTTGTACACCTGCAATGCAAGCGTTAGCCCGCGACGCCAGCATTGTTCACTGCCAAGTGTCAGCCATGAATCCAGGTCGAGGGGCATCTTGAAATAGGCTTGCATGGCAGCTTGTGCATGCAGGGGGTTTCTCTTGGGCTTTCCGGCGAGCCATGCAATATCCGCCAGGCGAGCCCTGAGCGCTGCGTCATTCACAACAGGGTAGACGCTGGCGATCAGCGAAACGTACGCTTCAAAGCTGCCCACGTCGCGCGGCATGTTGAATTCGGTGCGAGCTCTCGGGTGAAAAGGTTCATTCCGGAACTCCGCGCGCAGCTGGAGCGAACACGCATCGGCAAGGAGATAGATCGCTCTTGCTGTGCGGAATTCACCTCGTTTGTGTGCCTGTGATCCCAGGTCTCGAAGGAGGGTCCACCAGTCGTCGACGCTACGAGGAGGACCAGGTTCCAAGCCCCAACAGCTCGGAGTGAAATCCTCCATGGTGATCTCGGTTGCGTCGTGAGGGCGATGGTCGGAGAACATAAGGGTGATGGGCGAGGAATTGGCGGCTGTCCGTCGACCCACCGAACGCAGAAAAATGGTCAATGTCACATTGTCGACGTCAGTCCCATGCTCTCAGATACCCGTCCACCCGTGGCAACCCAAAAAAAGCTATTTGGATTACACGACGTCGCCGCCTCGCTGGCGCTCGGCTGCGTACTTCTGGGGCTATAACACCATCGGCCGATTGCGACGTCCGCAAATCGTGAGTGCTTCGCACTACAGGAAGGGAGCACTCCTGGGGAGGGGGGAGGGTAGTCCATCCTACCCAAACCCGCAGGTGGTCCTTATACTGTAGTTATGTACAGTGATCGCCTCCTCATAGCACCGCAACCCCTGGCCATCGAGTCTGGCCTGTTGGAGTTGCCGCTGGCGGGCGCCACGGTGCGCGCAGGCTTCCCATCGCCGGCAGAGGACTTCGCGGTTGACCGTCTGGACTTGGCCTCGATCCTCATCACGCACCCTCAGGCAACGTACTTCATCGGCGTCAGGGGGGACAGCATGCAGGGGGTAGGAATCTTTGACCGAGATCTATTGGTGGTGAACCGGGCATTGCGCCCCACCCACAACGACGTGGTCGTAGCTGTGATTGACGGCGAGTTCACGTGCAAGACCTACTGGCGCCGGAATGGCCGCGTCAAGCTTGTTGCGGCCAACCCGACCTTCCCCGACATAGTGCCCAAGGACGGGCAAGTAATCGAGGTGTGGGGGGTTGTGACTGCCACGATAAAGCGTTTCCGGCAGGGAAAGTAATTATCATGCCGATAATTTCCCTTATTGATGCGAATAACTTTTATTGTAGTGCTGAGGAAGCCTTCAGACCTAGCCTAAGAATAAAGCCGTTAGTTGTATTATCAAATAATGACGGCTGCTGCGTGGCTCGAAATGGCCTTGCAAAGCAACTTGGGATAAAAATGGGCGACCCCTGGTTCAAGGTCGCGAAAATGGTGGAAACTGATGGTTTGGTGGGCCTTAGTTCGAACTATCAGCTTTACGGGGACATGAGCAATCGAATGATGAGCCTTGCCGCGGGTTATGGACCTATACAATCCGTATATTCGATAGACGAAAGTTTCGTCAGCCTTGACGGCGTCCGTGGCGACTTGGTCGAAAGGGGTCTCAAAATCCGCGCTCGCATTTTGCAGTGGACTGGACTGACTTGCGGAATCGGTATTGGACCGACAAAAACGCTCGCCAAGCTGGCCAATCACATTGCAAAGAGTGCCGAACGCAAGCCTGGAAGCTATCCGGCTCACCTAGCGCGCGTTTGCAATCTTGCCGCCCAATCTCCCGGTGACCTCGAAGCCTTGCTTGGGGCAACGCCCGTCGGCGAGGTGTGGGGAGTGGGGCGCCGCATCGGGGCCCAGCTTGCAGAAGCCGGAGTTCTCACCGCGCTCGACCTGGCCAAGATGCATGCGCCGACAGTCCGCCGCAGGTGGAGCGTCATCCTCGAAAAGACCGTGCTGGAGCTGCGAGGAACGGCTTGCATCGAGATGGAAGAGATCCCCAGTGAAAAAAAGCAGATCGCGGTCACGCGGTCCTTTGGCAAGACCGTGACAGAGCTGGAGCCGCTTCTTGAGGCGGTCAGCGAATTTGCTTCGCGCGCCGGAGAGAAGCTGCGCAAGCAGGGGAGCTACGCCGGCGAGGTATACGTTTTTGCCCACACCTCGCCGTTTCGTCAAACGCCGCAGTTTTCGCGCGGGATGGTGGTTCCGCTTCGCAGACCCACGGCCGATACCCAACTGCTCGTGGCCGCAGCGTGCGAGGGGATGCGTCGCATCTACGAACCAGGGTTCCAGTTGGCCAAAGCGGGAGTAATGCTGCTCGATCTCGGCCCATCGACGTTGCACCAAGGTGAGCTGGATCTGGAGGAGCCAACCGGCAAGGACATGTCGGGGCTCATGAGTGCCATCGACGGAATCAATTCCCGATACGGAAAGCGAACGGTTTTCGTAGGGAGCGCGGGAATGGCCGAAGAACACCAGTGGGCTATGCGGCAGGAGCGCCGCACGCCGCAATACACGACGCGACTGGCAGACATTCCCATCGCGCGAGCGTGAAGGTTCAACCAGGGACCAACGACCGAATGTGATCCCCGGCATTTTCATCATCGTCCGTCGAGTACGAGTCGGCGATGCAGGCGCACTGCTCGACCACCGCAACGGTAAAGGCAAGCAGCTCGCGACTCATTTGCTGATCCGGGGCGAGCACACCGTGCGAACGAGCCATTTCTTCGAAATCCTCAATCCCAAGCGCGTGGGTTCGTTTCAGCCAGTTGTCCACGAGAGTTCCTTTCGATTAAGCCTACCAGGCTCAGTTTCCCCATTGTGGGTCAAACCTGAGCCACCGTCACGCCGGTTTGATGCCACTAATCCTGAAAGAGCCTTCACTGGATCAAAGCAGCAGGAGCATGAATTCATGTTTCCGAGCTGTCGAGCGGGAGAGGTTGATTTCAATGAAAAGCGCGTATAAAAGTAAGTTGGCGCATTGACGGATACTAGCGTTAATCAGAAAATGTCATATAAGCAAAAGACAACAGGATTCAATCAATGAAAATGGCGGGCGAACGGAAATTCCGACTCAGTCGATTCGGGGTAACACTTGCGGGTGTTTACTTCTTGGCAGCTGCTTTTTGTGTCTGTTATTCGATTGCAAATAAGGCAGACTCCAAAGGCAGCTATGTGTTAATGCAACTGCCTATCGCAATACAGGGCTCTTGGCTGCATCAAATGGGAGCGACGAGTTTTTTGCGCACGCTGTCGTGGCCTGAGGCTTATTTGGTGATTGCGGCGCCCACGATGCTCGTCTTATATGGAATCGGACACCTATTCGGAGCAGCATTGACCCGGCTGAGGGGTTTTTTCTGAGCAAAGGCCAAAATGAAGCTTTACGACGTAATCGAGTTCGACTGCGGACACGGCTGTTCGTCGGAAGGATTGGTTGTTTCAGTTGATGAGGAAACTGAGCGAGTAAAAGCCGTGGACTTCCTGGATGGGTCAGTTTGGGCCGGGTCAATGGACAACGCCCGAGTTTTGGCGCCCGAAGAAATCAATGAAGCTCTTATTCACGCAGGGGCGCAAATACGGCGGCTATTGCCGCCATACGGGCCATCAAAACCAAAAGATGAATTTGAAGCAGGCGGAAAGCCCTTTTAGCCCAGAGTGCGCCGCATCGGGATCAAAAAGCGGGGTAGAGGCTGTGAGGCCATAGGACGGCCAGGAAGCCCCGGAAGGCCGAAGTCCACCCTGCACCCTGTGGCGCCCGTTTTCGATCCCTTGGCGGGCCTGCAATCGCGTGCCTCATATCTTGACGCGTCAAGGCGGGAAAGTCCGCCCACCACCGGGGGTACAGCCGCGAAGAGCGATCACCCTGTGAATTCCGCTCGAAGGCAGGCCCACAGGCGAAGGGCCCAGGCGCCGGGCGCAGCAGGCGGCTGCAGCTCGTGTCAGAACACCGTAGCGCGGAACCTCTAGCCCCCAAAACCCAACCCAGCCAGTCGGTGCCTTCCGAGTGGGAAGCCCGGGACAAAGCGCCAGGTCGACCAAAGGCCCGTGCCAGAAGCCGAAGCCAGGAAGCAGCCGGCGTAACGCAGAGAGGTTGGCGGCGAGGATTCCAAGGGAGATTGAACGGCCCGAGCAATCCTGATTACGGCGCCGGGAACAGGTCTGAGCCCGATTTTGGCCGTGACGTCGGGGGCGTTTCGTCGGGAAAAACGGAAGGGCGACCGAAAACCATCAGCAGCCTGCATATCCACGCGGACAAAGCCATCCGCACGCGGCAGAAAGAAAACAATGCACTTTCATAGTCGCCAACTCCATCGAGCCCGAGAACATTAAACCGGGAGGAGCGCTGAGACGTCACTCTATGCATTTCTCATAAGCCCAGTATCAACACGCCGGGGGAAATGAAAGCAGGCGGGCGCGGGATGAAGTCCATCGGAGCCGTGGAAGCACTAAAACATCATCCCGTGAAAACGATAGCGGAATCGAAGGGTGCAAATCGAATTTAAGGCCTCGAAACCAGCACCTCGAAAGACAGCCCGGGGAACCGAACTCCAAATCGAGGGGAAGCAAGCCCGAAAACTCAGGTACTGAAGCCAAGGGGCCCAGTAAACATCAAGAGAGAGCATCGACCCTTAATGCATTTCTCATAAGGCCGGGAAATAAAGGCCGTGAAGACTAGAAAGGCGCCCCCCGAATGAAAACGGGGTGATATGCATCTACATGGTCCCGCCATCAGCCGACAGTTGTTGAATGACCCATCGAGCATCCACCCAATTCGCTGAGTCAATCCGAGGATGCTTCATCGACGGACTCTTTTGGAAACCTCATGACATGTCGAATCGACGTCGCTGCATTCACAATGTGCTTTGCTTTTCGTCGTACTACCTGAAGTTTCCTTTCGGTCTCAACGACCTTATCTATCTCCCAATCTTTTGCGAACTCCTTGAGCTTGTCAATACTGAATGAGCCATCAATACCTTTCTTGATGGGTACTCGAATGCTCACTCGCTTGTTCTTGGGTCCGTACCATTTGATGCCGGTCCACTTAAGGTCTAACGAGTTGCCTTTCTTGGTGCACGAGAGCTGAAGGGTGCTACGGGAATCCCAACCCTTGGCTTTAGCTTCGACAGCGTCAACGTGACTCAAGTACCCGTCTTGTGCTCTCACGGCTTCGTCAAAGAGCTCCCGGACACATGCCTCGATAGCGTCCATTGCATTGGTGTAGACGGAATTCTCAGGGTGGGGTACATCCATATGTTTACCGTGTGTTGATCTACCCGGTACTTCCATCCTATAGCTCCGAGGTGTTTAGCGGATCGTTTCTTCAGGATAGATGTACCAGGCCAAATTCATCCTAATAGGATGGAAGTACCGTTCATCTTAGCATACACAATACGGTAGCGGCCTCATCGGGATGGATTCACCCAGTCAATCCATCCGACTACAGGATGGAAGTATCTTAAGCACCAAAATTCGCGCAGTGGGGTTGAACGAAGCGGCGGACGTCTAGACACATGACAATAGTCGGGATGGATTCACCCGGTCAATCCACACTATTAGGAGTGAGAGACCATCAAACGAATGTGTCTCGCAGGCTCACCTGTTAGAGTCTTCTATAGGGGGGATTTGTGGGGTAGATCCATCCTATTACAGGATTGAATTGCATCAGTTTCTGGGGTTCAAGTCGAACTTGGTTGGGAGTACGTAGCTTGCACGGATTAGGAGCGACTGTGGAGCGACAGACCTAGTAGCGACCTGCGTACTGAGGGGCGACTGTGGTGATGGTGATGCGAATTGCTGATTGCAATTCGTGTACAATTAAATTGCAATATTGCACAGGAGGGAAAATGAACGTTGTTGGCATTGATATCGGCTACTCAGGTCTGAAATTGGCGTACGGTCCATCTGATGGCAAAATGAAAACAGTGTTGCGTCCAGCGGGTGCCGCCCCAGCGGATCGATTTGGAAGTCGCTTTGACGGGCGGTCGCAAGATGAGTTTTTGCATGTGATGGTAGATGGAGTCCCATTTATCGCGGGCGTTTCCACTGATCGGGCTGAGATGTGGGAGAGGTCACTTCATGCCGATTATGCAAAAACCGATTCGTACAAGGCGCTATTTCATGCTGGCCTCTTGCTTTCCGAAATGAAAGAAATCGACTTGCTGGTGACGGGTTTACCCGTCAATCAGTTCCAAGACGACGCCCGCCGTAAAGAATTGGAAATGCGTTTCACTGGTGAGCACCAGATCACGCCAAAGCGGACTGTGATCGTCAAAAAAGTGAAAGTCGTTGCACAGCCAATTGGTGGGATGCTGGACTACATTAACCAGGCTCAAGCAGACAATGACCACGTCGAAATTACCGATGAGCACCGGGTTCTCGTGGTGGACCCAGGTTTCTATTCGCTCGACTGGGTGCTGGTGAGCAATGGGCAACTTCAGCGTCAATCCAGTGGAACGAGCATCAAGGCTTCATCAGTGCTTCTGGAGCAAGCCGGAATTCTGATTGCTCAAGAATATGGGTCCAAGCCATCTATAGAGGCTATTGAAAATGCACTTCGGAATGGCAAAGACACAATTCTTCTGGCTGGAGATCGTGTGGAATTGAAGCCGTACCTGTCGAAGGCTAGTGAATCGCTGGCGTCGGTGACAGCGACTTCAATTCAAAAGTCTCTTCGGGTTGAATCCATGTCGCCTGACGTCGTTGTGTTAGTCGGTGGTGGTGCCCCACTTTTCCATGACGCTATTCAGGGCGCTTTTCCCAAGCTTAAAGTTGTCACGCCCAAAGACCCAGTTTTGGCGAATGCCCGCGGGTTCTGGTTGATGGGCGCATCCACATGAAACAGGGGAGCCTCAAAGTCGTCGTAGCGATTACTGAGGCCTACCCAACACTTATCTTCGCTTTGGGTCAGGTGCCTGAAGGGGTCCGCTCTGAGCGACTGAGAATCTTGGCTCTGCTGGGCTTACAGGTCGAGAATGGTTCTGTAGTTGTCTCTGCACCTGTCTCGGTCAAGACTGCAGATGCGGAATTAATGGCTTCGGGCCAGCCGCTGAAATTCGCTGTGGTGCTAAACGCGGCCCAGCCGCGTCTGTACGCTGAAATTGAAGCAACACCCTCTCGTTTTCGCGCAGAGAGGTTGCGATCATTGGCAGCGATTGGATGGCAAATAGAAAGTGGTGGGCTTGTGACTTCGGCCGCTTCCGTCAATCCGCACCCAACCAAAACACCGCATGTACAAATCGCAGAGTCCAAGCAAAGAGAACTTCCACAACGCAAGGTTGAAACTCCCTCTGTCGTGGTGCCATCATCAGCATCGTTGTCAGGCGAGAACGCGGCATTAGCTCAGAGTTCTGGCGAAGGGAGGGAAAAAGAAATGGACGCCAACGCGGTAGGGTCGAAAGTTCGTAAGTTCGCAAAGTTACTCGGCGGTCTAGATTGATTATGAGCAACTCAAAAAAGAAGGCATCACCTACTCAAACCCAGCAGGATGCCCCGAACGGCTGGCACATGGGGGAGCCGCCAGAGGGTGAAATGGTGGCTATGGCGTGCAGAAAGTGGTTTGCGATGCACGAAGGGAAATACATCGAGGTGATAGCGGGCGACCCGAAGCGTTATCTTGAAGGGTTGGCGCTACAGATCATGATGCAACCCACCGTCACTGTTATCTATGGTCGAATCTACATGCAGGGCGAGTTCCCATTTGTTCTAGACGAGCGTGGATCACCGGTTGCCGTGTATCCAAATTCTGTACTCGCCTGGAGCTATGTGCCTGACACACTTTGGAATCTTCAGGCAGTCGCCCTTACTGACATGGCCGTTCGCGTGGCGAAGGTGCCCCCTGAGTCAAGAAAAGACGCGTGATGGGTAAATTCCCTCGCTGGGATGTGGCCGTGCCGCTGGTTGGCCGTTTGCCAGCACGAGACAAAAACTTCGCGGATTTCAGCGGCACGACGCTCGCTAGGTAATGGGCCGATCCATTTCTTTCGCATCATCCTGGCAGCGAAGCTGGGTAATAGGGGTCTCCTCGTTTTCAGTGCAATAAGTGACGGTACGCAAAGCTAGCACTGGCGCGGGGGTGGTCTGGGTAGACCGTTGATTTCATTGACTTTCCTGTTCGCTTTGTAAACGGGTATGGTGGCCTCCCACTTTTGAGGTTCACGATGCAGGGTTGGCACACAACGTTTTTGGGGATGCGTGGGCTCCCCCGCGATATCAGCGACTTCGAGATGAAGGCATTTTTCACCTTCGATGGTGCCGAGCGCGACGCAATCAATGCACGCCGAGGTGATTCCCACAAGCTTGGTCTGGCGCTCCATATTGGTTTCCTGCGCATGAGTGGGCGTTTGCTCGGTGCCTTTCGGGTAATTCCAGTAGCCTTGTGGCGCCACCTTGGCAACGAGCTTGGCATTGCAGCACCAGAAGTCGCCTCGCTGAGAGCCATGTATGAACGCGGGCGCACGCTATTCGATCACCAACAAGTAGCCTGCACGGTCCTTGGATTCCAGTGGATGAGCGAGCACCAGCGCCGCTCACTGGTACGTGAACTGCGCGACGAAGTGGCGCGCTGCGCCGACCGCGATCAGCTACTCGTGCGGGCGCGTCAATGGCTGTACAAGAACAAGCTGGTGATCGTGCACGAGCGGGCAATTCGGACACTGATTGCGGCGGCACTTGCCCAGCTTGAAGTTGAAACAGGCACCGCCATCGCCGCCAGCGTTGATCCAGCAACACTTGATCGCTGGCGAGCCTCAGTTTCAGAGCTGCGCCCAGATGGACAAACCCAGCAGAGTTGGCTATGGGCTGCACCGGCGAAACACTCAACCCGCCAAATCAGCGAGGTACTGGAGCGCATCGACCTGCTTTACACGCTGGACGTTCATAAGCACCTGGCAGACATCCCCGATCTCATCTTGCGCCGCTACGCGCGCCGACTTGTCTCCAGGCCGCCCTCAGCCGGAGCCAAGATCAAAGAGCCAGCGCGCACCGTGGAGGTCGCATGCTTTCTTCGGTATTGCCTGTTCACCACCACAGACCAGTTGATCCTTATGGTGCAGCGCCGGATCGCCGATCTGTGGCGTCAGGCTGCCGCCGATGTCCCCGCTACCGTCAATTGGGCCGCAATGTACAAAACGCTGCTCGGCGAACTTGTTGCCTTGAGCGCGCAAGGTGCGGTGCCAGATGCTGAGTTGCGTGCCCGTCTTGAAGCCTTGATCACCGAAACCCAGAAACGCAAACCACCGAGCAGGGCCTCCCTGGTCCGCGAGGGATTGATTGATGGAATTCGCCCCGTGCGGTCGTTGCTCGTCGCCATTGCAAAGCTGCCCTGGCAGGCCACCGGCGAGCATCCTGCCATCGAGTACCTTGCCAAGCTGCAAGCTTTATATCTCAAAGGATCCAGAAAGCTGCCAGTTGAAGTGGTGGCACCAAGTCTGGGAATGATCTGGCAGGTTTCGATCTCCAGCCCAGACCGGGAACGGGCGTTTCAGGCGTTGGAGGTGGCCACCCTGTTTGCCCTGCGCCGCGCGGTGCGCAATGGCTCGGTCTGGATTGAGCACAGCCTGAGCTTTCGGGGTCGTGCGCGCTTGTTCTTCACGGACGAGCGTTGGCAGGCAGAGTCCAAGAAACACTATGCCCGTCTATCGTTACCCAGCAAGGCTGCCACTTTCTTGAAGCCTTTGCTGGCCAGAGTAACTGCCGGTGTCGATGCGGTGGCCGCTGCAGCCCGCAGTGGCGTACTGCGCGTGGATGATGAACTCCATTTGTCGCCATTGCCCGCAGAGGACGAAGACCCAGAAGTGACCAAGCTGCGCGCGGCTTTGGATCACCGCATCGGTGAGGTTCAATTGCCGGAAGTGATTCTGGCCGTTGACGCCCAGGTGCGCTTTAGCTGGATCATGCTCGGACGTGAGCCGCGCTCTACCGACGAGCTGCTGATGGTCTATGCCGGCATCATGGCCCACGGCACCAGTCTGACTGCGGTCGAATGCGCGCGCATGATTCCGCAATTGTCTGCCACCAGCATTCGCCAGGCCATGCGCTGGGCGCGGGACGAACGGCGTCTGAGCCAGGCCTGCCAGGCTGTGCTGGAATTCATGCAGCGACACCCGATTGCCGCCACCTGGGGGCGGTCCGATTTGGCATCTTCTGACATGATGAGCATGGAGACCACCAAACGGGTGTGGCAAGCCCGGCTTGATCCTCGGCGCAACACACCTTCCATTGGAATCTACTCCCATGTAAAAGACCGGTGGGGCATCTTCCATGCGCAGCCCTTTGTGCTCAATGAGCGCCAGGCGGGCGTGGCCATTGAAGGTGTCATCCGCCAAGAAAAGCTGGAGACCAGCCAGCTTGCTGTGGATACCCATGGCTACACCGACTTTGCCATGTCACATGCCCGTTTGCTTGGTTTTGATCTTTGCCCGCGGTTGAAGGAACTCAAACAGCGCCACCTCTTTGTGCCACGCGGCACCAAAGTGCCCGCAGAAATCGCTGCGGTGTGCGAAGCCAATGTCGACGTCGCTTTGATCGAAAAGCATTGGGATAGTCTGGTGCACCTGGCAGCCTCGGTCATGAGCGGACATGCCAGTGCGGTGGCAGCTCTTGCGCGGTTCGGTTCTGCCGCCCAGGGCGATCCAATCTATGAGGCTGGCGTGCAATTGGGGCGGTTGCTGCGTACGGCGTTTTTGGCTGACTACTTTGTCAAGGACGCTTTCAGGAACGAGTTGCGCCGGGTGCTCAATCGGGGCGAGGCTGTTAACGCCCTCAAGCGCGCCATTTATACCGGCCGGATCAGCCCGGCGCAGGCCAAACGTGTCGATGAAATGCAGGCTGTGGCCGATGCGTTGAGCCTGATGGCCAACATCGTGATGGCGTGGAATACCTCACAGATGCAGGCGGTCCTGGATCGCTGGTCGAACCGCCGCCAGGTCATTCCACCGGAACTGATCGGGAAGATTGCGCCCACCAGGCTGGAGAGCATCAACTTGCGGGGTGTGTTTCGCTTCCCGGTTGACCGCTATG
>NZ_CAXUSE020000001.1:4987500-5358260 GCF_964253765.1 Acidovorax sp. LjRoot129 | reverse complement strand
GCCCTGACCGGCGTCTGAGCCTTGGGATGGGTGGGGACTGCGGGAGGGTTCCTCGGTCATTTCTGGGGAATTCTAGTTGTGGATAGAGGAACGGGTTGGGCCGGGGATTGTAGCTCGCTCAAAGAGTTATCCACAATTTGCGGACAGGCTGCGGCCAGGGATTTTCAGGGTGGATGTCCGACGGTAGGCATAAGCTGCGGTCACTGTGCCTGCTCCTATAAACAATCAAGAACGTGTCCCAAGTTGGGCCGCGCTGGGCGGCCCCATACCGGCTGAATAAGGCCCGCCGTGCCGAAAGGCATTGCCAGCACCCGGCAAGCCTGCGATAATTTTGGGTTTCCCTGAATGTGTTCAGGGTGATTTGACCCGGCGCGCCTTAAATTGCGCCCCGCCGGTCTGCCGCCAAAGTGCTGTTTCGATAGCTCAGCGGGCGCAGGCTGCAGGGGGCTTAAGAGCAGCATCCGGAACTGAACCTCAAGGAATAGCATCATGAAACGCACTTACCAACCCTCCAAGACGCGCCGCGCACGCACCCACGGTTTCCTCGTCCGCATGAAGACCCGCGGCGGCCGTGCCGTGATCAACGCACGCCGCGCCAAGGGCCGCAAGCGCCTGGCCGTCTAAGGCCGACAAGGTCTTGGGCCTGCACCCCGGTTTGCACCGTCAGGTACCAAACGGGGCGCTTGCATGCAACGGCTGAAAACCCGTCCGCAGTTCCAGGCCGCCATGGCGGGGGGCACGATCTCCCGCACAGCGCACTTTGTGCTGCACCGCCTGGTGCTGGATGCCGAAAGCAACGTTGCTACCGCGGACCCGCCAGCCAGTGTGGCACCCACAGGGCCCGGCTCCTTGCCTCCAGTGCAAGGGCCGCAGGCCCTGTTTGCCGTTCAAAGCGGTGTCTGGCTGGGTGCCATGGTGCCCAAGCGCTGGGCGCGCCGCGCTGTAACCCGCAACACCATCAAGCGGCAGATTTACACAGTGGGCTCCACCTTTGAGGCGCGGCTTGAACAGGTCGCGCCGCAGTCTGCCCATGTGGTGCGTCTGCGTTCGGCCTTTGACCGCAAGCAGTTCGTGAGCGCCACGTCCGACCAGCTCAAGCAAGCCGTGCGCACCGAACTGCTGCAACTGTTTGGCCATGCGACGCGGCGGGCAGGTGCGGCGGCGGCCACGTCTGCAGCTGCATCGACTGCGCCGCTCTCACCCACGCCCCAGGCCAAGGTGCCCGCGCCGTGCTGATGCAGCGCCTGCTCATCGGCGTGGTCAAGGGCTATCGGCTGTTCCTCAGCCCCTGGCTGGGGTCCGCCTGCCGGTTCGAGCCCACCTGCTCGGTCTATTCCCTCCAGGCGCTCGAATTGCACGGCGCCGCCCGGGGAAGTTACCTCACGGTGCGCAGGCTGGTACGCTGCCACCCCTGGTGTGACGGGGGCCACGATCCGGTTCCTCCGGGCCCCCATGAAATGCCGCGCAGCCTGCGGTTGTTTTCGCGGCTCTCTGATTCCAACACCCAACCATCCTCACCAAAGAAGTCTTCATGAACGACATTCGCCGCACCATCCTGTGGGTGATTTTTGGCTTTTCCATGGTTCTGCTGTGGGACAAGTGGCAACTGCACAACGGCAACAAGGCCACCTTTTTCCCCAGCGCCACCGAGGTAGCTGCCCCTGCACCTGCTGCCAATGCATCCGGCGCGGCGGGCGCGGCCAGTGTGCCGTCGTCCACGGCCCCTGTGGCAGCCGCAGGCGCCCAAGGTGCCTCGGCGGTCCCAGGCCAGCCTGCACCTGCAGCGGCCCCCGCATCCCGCGAGCGCGTGGAGGTGAAGACCGACCTGTACCGCCTGACATTCGACAGCGAAGGCGGCTCGCTCACCCATGCCGAGCTGCTCCAGCACGCCGACATGGACGACAAGAAGCGCAACTTCCTGCTGCTCGACGAAAGCGCCCAGCGTGTCTACGTGGCACAGACCGGGCTGATCGGCGGCAACTTCCCCACGCACAAGACGGCAATGACGGCTGTGCCAGGCGCCCGCGAGCTCAAGGATGGCGAGGATGAGATCAGCGTCCGCTTCGAGTCGCCCGACCAAGGTGGCCTGAAGCTGGCCAAGACCTGGACGATCAAGCGCGGCTCTTACGACATCGCCGTGAAGCACGAAGTGGTCAACACAGGTAGCGCCGCGGTCTCGCCACAGCTGTACTTCCAGCTGGTGCGCGACGGCAACAAGCCGCCGGGCGAGTCGTCGTTCTATTCCACCTTCACCGGCCCCGCGGTCTACACCGAAGCCAAGAAGTACCAGAAGGTCGAGTTCAAGGACATCGAAGGCGGCAAGGTCGACATCCCCAAGGATTCGCCCAACGGCTACGTGGCCATGGTGCAGCATTACTTCGCCACCGCCTGGCTGCTGGCCGACGGCACGCAGCGTGAACTGTTCACGCGCAAGGTCGACACCAACCTGTATTCCGTGGGCATGCTCACCTCGCTGGGCGCCATCGAGCCCGGCAAGAGCAAGACCGTGGATGCGCGCCTGTTCGCTGGCCCGCAGGTCGAGACCATGATGGAAAAGCTGTACCCCGGCCTGGAACTGGTCAAGGACTACGGCTGGCTCACCATCCTGTCCAAGCCGCTGTACTGGTTGCTGGACCAGCTGCACAAGCTGTTGAACAACTGGGGCTGGTCCATCGTGGCCCTGGTGCTGCTGCTCAAGATCGCGTTCTACTGGCTCAATGCCAAGGCGTACGCGAGCATGGCCAAGATGAAGTCGGTGAATCCGAAGATCATGGAAATGCGCGAGCGCCTCAAGGACAAGCCGCAGCAGATGCAGCAGGAGATGATGCGCATCTACCGCGAGGAGAAGGTCAACCCGATGGGCGGCTGCTTCCCCATCATGATCCAGATCCCCGTGTTCATCGCGCTGTACTGGGTGCTGTTGTCCAGCGTGGAAATGCGCAACGCGCCGTGGATCGGCTGGATCCGCGACCTGTCCGCACCGGATCCGTTTTTCATCCTGCCGCTGCTGATGACCCTTTCGTCGCTGCTGCAGACGGCGCTGAACCCCGCGCCGCCAGACCCGATGCAAGCCAAGATGATGTGGTTCATGCCGCTGATCTTCAGCGTGATGTTCTTTTTCTTCCCGGCCGGCCTGGTGCTGTACTGGCTGACCAACAATATCTTGTCGATCGCGCAGCAGTGGCTTATCAACACCCGGATGGGCGTGCCACCGCAGTTCAACTTGCCAAGCTTCAAGTGACGTCGAGTCGCTGAGACAGCACGAATCCCGAAGGCCGCGCAAGCGGCCTTTTTTCATCGCGCCGCCGCCGCAGAACGAAGGCAACGCCCCCTGAGGAGACCGCGTCCGCGCCGAGTGCGCGCGAATGCCTTTCTCGCTTTTCTTCACCTTGTACAGTCGCCACCATGCTTGCCCGCCACCACGACCCCATCGTTGCTATCGCCACTGCCCCCGGGCGCGGAGCTGTCGGCATCGTGCGGGTGTCGGGGCGGGGGCTGGTGGCGTTGGCGCAGGCGCTGTGCGGCCGCGCTCTGCGGCCCCGAGAGGCCACCTACCTGCCCTTTCGTGATGCAGGGGGCCAAGCCATCGACCAGGGGCTGGCGCTGTTCTTCCCCGGCCCGCACAGCTACACCGGCGAGGACGTGCTGGAGCTCCAGGCCCACGGCGGCCCGGTGGTGCTGCAGCTCTTGCTGGCCCGTTGCCTGGAGGCGGGTGCGTCCACCCACCCCGCCACCGGCAAGCCTTGCCTGCCCGGTTTGCGTGTGGCGCAACCGGGCGAGTTCACCGAACGTGCGTTCCTCAACGACAAGATCGACCTGGCCCAGGCCGAGGCGATTGCCGATCTGATCGACGCCAGCACAGAGGCCGCGGCGCGCAGCGCCAGCCGGTCGCTCACCGGCGCGTTCTCGGCCGAAATCCATGGCCTGCGCGATGCGCTTATTCACCTGCGTATGCTGGTGGAGGCCACGCTGGACTTCCCTGAAGAAGAAATTGACTTCCTGCGCAAGGCGGATGCGCACGGACAGCTATCAAAACTGCAGCAAACGCTGGCGTCCGTGATGCAGCGCGCACGCCAGGGCGCGCTTCTGCGCGAGGGCATCAAGGTGGTCATCGCGGGCCAGCCCAACGCGGGCAAGAGCTCGCTGCTCAACGCGCTGGCGGGGGCCGAGCTGGCCATCGTCACCCCCATTGCGGGCACCACGCGCGACAAGGTGCAGCAGACGATACAGATTGAAGGCGTGCCGCTGCACATCATCGACACCGCCGGCCTGCGCGACAGCGACGACGAGGTGGAGCGCATCGGCATTGCCCGCGCCTGGGACGAGATCGCCGGCGCCGACGCCGTGCTGTTCCTGCACGATCTGGAGCGGGTCAATGCTCCTGAATACATAGCGGCAGAGGCAGATATAGCAAGCGCGCTGGCCTTAAAACTGCCCAAAACCATCCCTGTTATCGACGTCTGGAACAAGCTGGACCGCGCCGCGCTGCCCGCACCGGGCGGGCTGGGTGGGCCGGTTGAGCAGGACGGCAGCGCCAGGCCCGGCGTACGCCTCTCGGCCCGCACCGGCGAAGGTCTGGACCGCCTGCGCCGGGCTCTGTTGGATGTGGCGGGCTGGCAGTCCGCACCGGAAGGCATCTACATCGCGCGCGCCCGGCACGTGGAGGCGCTGCAGACCGTCGGCACCCACCTGGGGGAAGCCGCCGACCAGCTCACCGCCCAAGGCCCCGCGCTCGATCTGCTGGCGGAGGAGCTGCGCCTGGCGCAGAACGCGTTGAGCGCGATCACCGGGGAATTCACCTCGGACGACCTTTTGGGCGTGATCTTCTCGAGCTTCTGCATCGGCAAGTGATCGGGGCCACCCACGGCCCGGGAAAAATGCGCCCAAAGGCCTTCCCACTGGCCCTGTAAATAGGCTCTCGAACTCCGGCCACTAGCCGCATGCGCCCGTCTGTCCCGAATGTTGTAAACGGACGTAAACAGCGCTTGTGTCGAAACTGTAACAAGGGTACTTTCGGCGCACCATGAACGTACCCGCGCCCGTTGTTTCCAAGGTGGACCTGCAAGGTCTGATCGATGCCATCGCCCAGGCCAGTGCCGATGACAGCATGACCAACCCCCTCACGTCGGCGCAGTGGGACATCCTTTCGTCCTACCTGCTGCCGGTGGTCATGCCCGCCGGGCAGGTGCTCTTCACCCAGGGCGCCACCGACCGCACGCTGTACCTGGTGGAAAGCGGCAGTTTGAGCGTGCATTACCAGGACGAGAAAGAGCGCTTGCGCCTGGCCATCGTGGGCCCGGGGTCTGTGGTGGGCGAGGGGGCTTTTTTCTCGCACCGCGCGCGCAGTGCCACGGTGCAGGCCAGCGCACCCACCAAACTATGGAGCTTGCCGGCCTTGCGGTTCACCGAGCTGACCAACCGCCAGCCCGCCATTGCGCTCGGCCTGGTGATGGCGGCAGGTGCCGTACTGGCCAAGCGCCTGGGCAATCGCCGCCGCCGCGTTGCGGCAACCTGACAGACAGCACCGGGCGCAGGCGGCCTGCGGGCTTTTGCGGGGCAAGATGGGGTGTACAGCAAGTTACACTCAAATTGGATTTTCCCGGCGCCGTCCCGTAGAAAGCAAGCCATGTCCCTGTTCAGTTGGTTCAGCCGCAAGCCCGCCCCCCCCAAACCCCGGCCCATGGCCGAACAACCCTCGGGCCTGTTGAATGCCGACGCCACGGTGCCGCTGGCTCCAGGACGCCCCGGCAGGCCGATGGCCGACGCCCTGCCACCCGAGCACGCCGCCAACCGCAAGAACGAGCGCATGGAGCGCCGCGAGCTGCTCTACACCGTGGTGCGCGATGCCATGGTGCGCGCCGGCGTGCTGTCAGCCAGCTACAAATTCAAGGTGCTTTCGCTGGACCAGCGGGGGCGACAGTTCCTGGTGATGATGGACCTGGCGCGTGAATACGGCGGCGAGACTGTGCGCCTGTCCGAGATCGAGGCGCTGATCGCCCAGACCGCCAAGACACGCTACGACATCCTGGTGACCGCCGTGTACTGGCGCATCAACGACCACGTGGCAGTCGGCATCCCCCAGAAGGGCGTGGCACCCCAAGGTGCGTCGCTGCAGGGTACACCCCCGCTGGCCCGCCGGCCGCTGCCGGCCGCCGCAGCGCCCGCGCCAGTGGCAACCCCCGTGGCGGCCCCAGTCCGTCCCGCCGCACCGGTGCCGGTGGCTGCGGCCCCCGCGCCAGCGGCGCTGCGTCCGCCTGTCGCGGCCCCGGTGAGAGCGCCAGTGGCCGCCCCGGCTGCCCCAGTTTCCGCGCCGGCCGCTCCCCTGGCTCCGGCGGCCGCACCGCGCGCCGCGCCGCGCTACGAACCCATCGAGGCCGACGAGGTGGCTGCGTTCAAGCGTGCCCTGGCCACGGCCGCAGGGTCTGCCGCGGCAGCACCCGCTGCAGCGGCCAAACCCGGCGTGCCCGTCCGCTCGGGCCCGCTGTTGCCACCCTCTTCTCAGTCCACGGGCTTCGAGGACACCGAGATGCCCGGTTCCGACAGCCCGGCGCCCGACCTCAGCAGCACGCAGTACGGCGAATTGAACTGAGGGGCGCACCGAGCGGCGCCCCCGCTGCACGAAGCGCGCGGTGACCCGGGCGCTTTGTCCGCTCAGTGGCCGGCAAAGTCCACCAGCGTGTACAGCGGCAGACCCGATTCGCGCAGGCGCTGTGATCCGCCCAACTCGGGCAGGTCCACGATCGCCGCGCCTTCGGTCACGGTGGCGCCCAGCTTTTCCAGCAGCCTTCGGCCTGCCATCATGGTGCCGCCGGTGGCGATCAGGTCGTCGATGAGCAGCACGCGGTCGCCCGCCTTCACCGCATCGGTGTGCAACTCCACCGTCGCACTCCCATACTCGAGCTCGTAGGTCTCCTCCACCGTCGTGAACGGCAGCTTGCCCTTTTTGCGGATCGGCACGAAACCCACATTGAGCTCATACGCGACCACTGCGCCCAGGATGAACCCGCGCGCGTCCAGGCCCGCCACGACGTCCGGGCGCAGCGCCTTGTCCATGTACCGGTGTACAAACGCGTCGATCAACACGCGAAAGACCTTGGGGTCTTGCAGCAGCGGGGTGATGTCGCGGAACTGCACGCCCGGCGCGGGCCAGTCGGGCACCGTACGGATGTGCTGGCGAAGGTATTCGTTGACGCTGAGTGGCTGCATGGCAATGAAGTGAGGGAGGGGCCGCGAGCGGCCGTAAGTGGCGAAACGCGGCGCACAAAAAGGGGTCTTTCGACGTGCGCCGCTTTGGCGTGGCACAGTGTATAGAGACACGCGTTGGCCTCTGTGGGACAGGCGCTGCGGTGCCGACCCCTCATAATGTTTCAGTGCTGTTACATCTTCTGTGCTGTCGCTCCTGATTCAATCCCCTGCTGATCGGCCATGTCCACCTCCATTTTGCTGATCGAAAGTGACGCGCAACACGCGCAGGCAGTGGCCGAGGCGCTGGCCGATCCCTGGTCTGGCTGGCGCGTGGATGTGGTCACGTCGCTGGCGAGCGCACGGGAGCACCTTGCGCGGGACCGTCCCGACATCGTCCTTGCTGCACAGCGCACGGTGGATGGCTCCGCCTTCGATCTGCTGCGCCTGCTCAGTGGCATCCCGGTGATGATCATCGTGCGCATGGGGGCCGAGACGCACGCGGCCCAGGCCATGCGCTATGGCTTTGATGACTTTGCAGTGCAGGACCCGGCGCTCGAATACCTGCTCTCGCTGCCCGCGCAGATCGACTCCGTGCTTGAGCGCAGCTCCAGCGCACGGGCGCGCCTGGCGGCCGAGGCGAAGTTGGCGCGGCAGCACCGCCTGCTGCAGGCGATCTCGCTGGCCCAGGCGATGTTCATCGCGAGCTCCGGGCCCCGGGCTGCATTCGAGGCCCTGCTCAAGGAGCTGATGGAGCTCACCCAAAGCGAATTCGGCATCGTCGGCCAAGTGCAGCGCGCGGCCGATGGGCACCCCTACCTGCGCGTGCACGCGATGACCGACATCAGCTGGGATGCCGAGTCCAAGGCGCTTTACGACCTGCACGCCGAAGAAGGCATGGTGTTCGACAACATGCATTCGCTGGTGGGCGCCGCGCTGGTGTCGGGCGAGCCCGTGCTCAGCAACGATGCAGGCCACGACGCGCGCAGCGCCGGCACGCCCCGAGGGCATCCGCCGCTGCGCACCTACCTGGGGCTTCCCATCCACGCCGCCGGCGAGCTGGTGGCCATGGTCGGCCTGGCCAACCGCAGTGAAGGCTATTCGCCCGCGGACGTGGAATTTCTGCAGCCCCTGTTGAATACCGTGGGCCAGCTTGAGATGGCGCGCCGCGCAGAGCTGGCCCGCCGTGCCGTCGAGGCCGAACTGGAGCGCACCAGCGCCCTGCTGGCTGACAAAACCCGCGCGCTCGAGGGCACGCTGGCCAGCGTGTCGCAAGGCATCACCAATGTCGATGTCGACGGACGGATCCGCGTCTACAACCGGCGTTACCTGGAGCTGCTGGACCTGCCTGAAGCCCTGCTCGCCAGCCAGCCGAAAGTGGAAGACGTGGTGCGGTTTCAAACCGAGCGCGGCGATTTCGGCACCGAGTTCCAGCTCATCGAGTCCGCGGCGCGCGGCTACGTCGCGGCCGAATACTCCTCGCACGGCGGCAAGCTCACCATGCCGGATGCCTATGTGCGGCGCACCCGCACCGGCCGCTACATCGAGGTGCGCACCCGTCGCCTGGAGCCGGGCGGTCGCGTGCGCACATTCACCGACGTCACCGACTACCTGAGCACGCTGGAGGCCCTGCGGCTGAGCGAATCCCGCTGGCGCAGCCTCACGCAGCTGTCGTCCGACGGGTACTGGGAGCAGGACGCGGAGTTTCGTTTTGTGCGGCTCGATGGCAACCCGTACCGCGAAGTCGGCGTGCCCGAGGACATGCACTACGGCCGCACACGCTGGGAGCTGCCCAACACCGTGGTGAGCGAAGCCCAGTGGCGCGAGCACCGCAGGCAGCTGGAGGCGCACGAGGTCTTTCACGACTTTGAGATGCAGCGCTTTGCCGAGGACGGCCGGCCCGTGTGGGTGTCCATCAGCGGCGAGCCCATCTTTGACGGCGAAGGGCGGTTGACCGGCTACCGCGGCGTGGCGCGCGACATCACCGAGCGCAAGCTGGCCGAGGCAGAAATCCAGCGCCTGGCGTTCTACGACGAGCTCACGGGCCTGCCCAACCGGCGGCTGCTGATGGATCGGCTGGAACTCGCCGCGAACACCTGCGCGCGCGAGGGCAGCCATGGGGCCTTGTTGTTCCTCGATCTGGACAATTTCAAGGGCGTCAACGACACCATGGGCCACGACTGGGGCGACCAGCTGCTGGTGCAGGTGGGCGGACGCATCAGCGCCAGCGTGCGCGCCACCGACTCGGTAGCGCGCCTGGGGGGCGACGAATTCGTCGTGGTGGTCCAGAGCCTGGACACCGATGTGCAGGCCGCGGCCGCCGAAGCCGAAGCCGTCGCGCAAAAAGTGCTGGCCGCGCTGAACCAGCCGTATGTGGTGCAGGGCAGCGAGGTGCACAGCACGCCCAGCATCGGCATTGCGCTGTTTCGCGATGTGCAGCTGCCGGTGCAAGAGCTGCTCAAGCGCGCAGACCTCGCCATGTACCAAGCCAAGGCGCAGGGGCGCAACACGCTGTGCTTTTTTGACCCGGCCATGCAGGCTGCGGCGTCGGCCCGCTCGGCGCTGGAAGGCGATTTGCGCCAGGGCATCGTGCGCAGCGAATTCCTGATGCACTACCAGCCGGTGGTGGACCAGGCCGGCCAGGTGCTGGGCGCCGAGGCCCTGGTGCGCTGGAAACATCCGCAGCGCGGCATGGTGTCGCCGGGCGACTTCATTCCGCTGGCGGAGCAGACCGGGCTCATCCTGCCGCTGGGCCGGCAGGTGCTGGCCATGGCCTGTGGCCAGCTGGCGCGCTGGGCCGCCGCGCCGCAGACCGCGCACTGGAGCGTGGCCGTGAACGTGAGCGCGCAAGAGTTCCGCCAGGCCGACTTCGTGCAAGAGGTGCTCGGCGTGCTGGGCGCCTGTGGTGCCGACCCGCGCCGGCTCAAGCTCGAGCTGACCGAAAGCCTGCTGCTGCACGACGTGGAGGACAGCATCCTCAAGATGCAGGCACTGCGTGCGCACGGCGTGGGCTTCTCGCTTGACGACTTCGGCACGGGCTACTCGTCGCTCAGCTACCTCAAGCGCCTGCCGCTGGACCAGCTCAAGATCGACCAGAGCTTTGTGCGCGACGTGCTCACCGACCCCAACGACGCCACCATCGCCTGCACCATCATCACGCTGGCCCACAGCCTGGGGCTCGATGTGGTGGCCGAGGGCGTGGAGACCGAAGGGCAGCACGCCTTTCTGCTGCGCAACGGCTGCCAGCGGTTCCAGGGCTATCTCTTCGGACGGCCTGGACCGGCAGAGCTGCTCTAGTTTGCTATTAAATTCATAGCTTAAAGCGCTTATTGGACAAGCGCTAGAGCCTAATTTTGTTCAATTTTTTGCTCGGCGCGACTTTGTGGGACGCGGTGCCGCCGCTGATGGGGTCACCCCGCCTTATCCGCGCAGCAGCTTGTCCTCCGCCAGGATCAGCGCGGCAGGCTGGCCCGAGAGCACCAGGGTGTCGCCCGCAGCCAGCAGCGCCCCGTCCACCGCCGAGCTCATGTGGCCGTTGCTGCGGCGCAGGTTGACCACGCGCACGCCCATGGCCGACAGCGCCAGCTGCCCCAGGCTTTGGCCCAGCGCCGTGGCGCCGGGGGGCAGGCTGATGGTGAACAGGCGCTCCTGGTCGCGCTCGTTGGCCGTGTCATCGTCCGCACCGTGGAAGTATCCGCGCAGCAGGTTGTAGCGCGCATCGCGCTGGTCCTGCACCAGGCGCAGCACGCGGCGCATGGGCACGCCCACCAGCGCCAGCGCGTGGCTGGCCAACATCAGCGATCCCTCGATGGCCTCGGGCACGACCTCGGTCGCGCCAGCGGCCTGCAGTTTGTCGAGGTTTGCGTCGTCTTGCGTGCGCACCACCACCGGCACCTGCGGCGCGTGGGACCGCGTGTTGGCCAGCACCTTCAGGGCGGCGGGCACGTCGATGTAGGTCACGGCCACGGCGCTGGCGCGCACCAGGCCGGCGGCCATCAGCGCCTGCAGCCGGGTGGCGTCGCCATACACCACCGAGTCGCCAGCGGCAGCGGCCTGGCGCACGCGGTCCGGGTCCAGGTCGAGCGCCATGTAGGGGATGCCTTCCTGCTCCAGCATGCGCGCCAGATTCTGGCCGCATCGGCCGTAGCCGCAGATGATCACGTGCTTGTTGGTGTTGATGGACTTGCGCGCGATGGTCGTCATCTGCAGCGACTGCTGCAGCCAGTCGCTGGCCACCAGCTTCATCACGATGCGGTTGCTGTACATGATGAGGAAGGGCGTGGCCAACATCGACAGCACCATGGCCGCCAGGATGGGGTTCATCAGCGCCGGCTGCACGAGGCCATTGGCCTGTGTGAGCGACAGCAGCACAAAACCGAACTCGCCCGCCTGCGCAAGGTACAGCCCCGTGCGCAGCGAGACGCCGGTGGTGGCCCCCATGCCCCGCGCCAGCACCAGGATGATCACCAGCTTGAGCACCAGCGGCACGGCCAGCAGCCCCAGCACCAGGGCCCAGCGGTCCACCAGGATGTGCCAGTCCAGCATCATGCCGATGGTGATGAAGAACAGGCCCAGCAACACGTCATGGAAAGGCCGGATGTCCGTGCCCACCTGGTGGCGGTATTCGGTCTCGGACACCAGCACGCCCGCGATGAAGGCGCCGAGCGCCAGGCTCAGCCCCGCGATTTCAGTCAACCACGCCAGCCCCAGCGTGATCAGCAGCAGGTTGAGCATGAACAGCTCTTCGCTCTTGCGCCGCGCCACCAGCGTGAGCCACCAGCGCATCAGCCGCTGCCCACCGGTGAGCAAAAGCGCCACCAGGGCCGTGGCCTTGACCAGGGCCCAGCCCAGCGAGGTGAACAGCTGGTCGGGCGAAGAGCCCAGCGCGGGGATCAGCACCAACAGCGGCACCACCGCCAGATCCTGGAACAGCAGGATGCCCATGACCCGGCGCCCGTGCTCGCTTTCCAATTCGGCGCGCTCGGACATCAGCTTGACCACAATGGCCGTGCTGCTCATGGCGGTGACGCCCGCGAGCGCCAGCGCCGTCTGCCAGCCCATGTCCCACACGCCGCCCACAAAGCGCGACAGCAGCAGCGCCACTGCGCCCACTACCGCCATCGTCACCACCACCTGCATCAGCCCCAGGCCAAACACCTCGCGGCGCATGGCGCGCAGCTTGGGCAGGCTGAACTCCAGGCCGATGGCGAACATCAAGAACACCACGCCGAACTCGCCCAGGTGGCGCACGCCCTCGGAGTTCTGCGCCAGCGCCAGCGCATGTGGCCCGATCAGAACCCCTGCGGCCAGATAGCCCAGCATGGGCGGCAGCTTGAGGCTGCGGCAAGTCACCACCCCCAACACGGCGGCCAGCAAATACAGCAGGGTGAGGGCGAGCGAAGACATGGCTTCGATGCTATCCGAGGCTCAGGGTCGGTTCACGCTCTTTTGTGCGGTGGATAGGCCCTGCGCCATGGGCTCCCATCGGCCGCACCGTCGGCGGTGCAGCCTGCCCGGTCGATAGAATCGCCAGATGACTCCCGCCCCGGCCGCGCTGCCCCCTTTTGATGCTGAACAGGCTTTGCGCCTGGCCCGTGAGACCTTTGACATTGAGGCGGCTGCCATTCAGGGACTGAAGGCCCGCGTCGGCGAGCCCTTTGCGCAGGCCGTGCAGGCGATCCTGTCTGTGCAGGGGCGCGTCGTGGTGATGGGCATCGGCAAAAGCGGCCACATCGGGCGCAAGATCGCCGCCACCCTCGCCTCCACCGGAACACCGGCCATGTTCGTGCACCCGGCGGAGGCCAGCCACGGCGACCTGGGCATGATCAAGTCCATTGATATCGTGCTGGCCCTGTCCAACAGTGGAGAGGTGGATGAGGTCACCACCCTCCTGCCCGTTATCAAGCGCCTGGGTGCCACCTTGATTGCGATGACGGGACGGCCGAAATCCACCCTCGCCAAACACGCAGACATCGTGCTGGACAGCGGCGTAGAGCGCGAAGCCTGTCCTTTGCAACTGGCGCCCACTGCCAGCACCACAGCCCAGCTGGCCATGGGCGATGCGCTCGCCGTGGCCCTGCTCGACGCACGCGGTTTCCGGCCCGAAGATTTCGCCCGATCGCACCCCGGCGGCGCGCTGGGCCGCAAGCTGCTCACCCATGTGAGCGACGTGATGCGCACCGGCAGCGAGATCCCGCGCGTCGCGCCCGAGGCGACGTTCAGCGACCTCATGCGCGAGATGAGCGCCAAGGGCCTGGGCGCCTCAGCCATCGTGGACCCGGCAGGCCAGGTGCTGGGCATCTTCACCGACGGCGACCTGCGCCGGCGCATCGAGGCCGGTGCGGACCTGCGCGCTGCCACTGCGGCCGAGGTCATGCACGCGGGGCCGCGCCGCATTGCACCCGACGCTCTCGCGGTGGACGCCGCCGAGATGATGGAAGCCCATGCCATCACCAGCGTGCTGGTGGTGGACGCCGCCGGCGTGCTGGTGGGCGTGGTGCACATTGGCGACCTCATGCGGGCGAAAGTTATATGACCCCCTGTGTCGCTTCGCGCCTTCCCCCTAAGGGGGACGCACCCGGTGGCCCGGCTAAGCCGGTTCCACGGGTGCGCTGGTTTGCGCCGTGCTTGTTCCATCTGCCGTGTGTCTTATTGAAATGACTTCGCCTGTGCTGCAATTTCCCCCCGAGCTGCTGCTGCGTGCCCAGGGCGTGCGCGTGGCGTTCTTCGACGTGGACGGCGTGCTCACCGACGGCGGGCTGAATTTCAGCGAGGCTGGCGAGACGATCAAGCGTTTCAACACACTCGACGGTCATGGGCTCAAGCTGCTGCAGAAGGCCGGCATCACGCCGGCCGTGATCACGGGCCGTGATTCCGCCCCGCTGCGCGTGCGGCTGAAGGCGCTGGGTGTCGAGCACGCCGTGTTTGGCACCGAGGACAAGCGCCCGGCGGCCGAGGACATCCTGGCGCGGCTGGGCCTGACCTGGGCGCAGGCTGCGGCGATGGGTGACGACTGGCCCGATTTGCCCGTGATGCGCCGCAGCGCGTTCGCCTGTGCCCCTGCCAATGCCCAGACCGAGGTGCGCCACGCGGCGCACTTTGTCACCCAGGCGCGCGGCGGCGAAGGCGCGGCGCGCGAGCTGTGCGACTTGCTGCTTGTGGCCACGGGCCGCTACGCAGCGCTGCTGGCGGAATACACCGCATGAGGCGCGCGCCTGTGAGCCTTGGCTGGCTGCCTGCTTTCTTGTGTTGCTCAAGGTGCACCTGCTGCGCTTGCCATGTTGGGGAGGAGACTTTGTGAACCGGGTTGTCCGTCAGGGCTGGGACCAGTTCTCGCTCTACTTGCCGGTGGTGCTCATGGGCTTGCTCGCACTGGGCACCTGGTGGCTGGTGCGCAATGCGCCCGCCCCGCTGCTGCCGTCTATCGAACGCCCGCAAGGGCACCAGCCGGACTACTTCATGAAGGGTTTTTCGGTGAAGAGCTTTGACGCGACTGGCCGCCTTCAGAGCGAGGTGCAGGGCAAGGTGGGGCGGCATTACCCCGACACCGACACCATGGAAGTCGATCAGGTCCGCATGCGCTCGGTCACGCCAGAAGGCCGTGTGACGGTGGCCACGGCGGATCGGGCGCTGTCCAACGCGGACGGCTCCGAGGTGCAGCTCTTTGGCAACGCCATCGTCACCCGTGAGCCCCTGCCCGCCCGGGCCGGCGTGCCGGCCCAGCCCCGCCTGGAGTTCCGCAGCGACTTCCTGCACGCTTACACCAACACCGAACGCGTGCGCTCGGACAAACCCGTCACCCTCACCCGTGGCAGCGACCGTTTTACCGCCGACGGCATGGACTACGACAACCTCGACCAGGTGGTGCAATTGCGCGGCCGCGTGCGTGGCGTGCTCCAGCCGGGCGCCGCCAAGTAGTCGCGCCAGCACCCGCTGCGCCACTGCTGCCATATCCATTCCGCTGGAGCCAGCATGACCACCCCCCTTGTTTTCATCACCGGCGCATCCAGCGGCATTGGCCAGGCGCTCGCGCTGCGCTTTCACCGGGCCGGCTACCGCCTGGCACTGGCCGCTCGCCGCACTTCAGAGGTCAAAACATGGGCTAGCGCTCAAGGAATAAGCGCTGATAGCTATGAAATATATAGCGCAGACGTTGCGATGACCGAGAGCATCGTCGCCGCAGGCCGCGACTGCCTGCAGCGCCAGGGCGTGCCCGACGTGGTGATTGCCAACGCCGGCATCAGCGTGGGCATGGACACCGCGGTGCAGGGCGACCTCGACGTGATGGCGCGCACCTTTGCCACCAACAACCTCGGCATGGCCGCCACGTTCCATCCGTTTGTGGATGCGATGGTGCAACGTGGCAGCGGCACCCTGGTGGGCATCGGCAGCGTGGCCGGGATCCGCGGCCTGCCGGGGCACGGCGCCTATTGCGCCAGCAAGGCCGCGGTCATCAGCTACTGCGAGAGCCTGCGCGGCGAGATGCGCCCGCACGGGGTGCGCGTGGTCACCCTTTCACCGGGCTACATCGACACTCCGCTCACGCAGCAAAACCGCTACAGCATGCCGTTTTTGATGCAGCCTGAGGATTTTGCTGACCGCGCCTACCGTGCCATTGCCGCGGGCGTGAGCTACAGGGTCATTCCCTGGCAGATGGGTGTGGTGGCCAAGCTTCTGCGCTTGCTGCCCAATCCGGTGTTCGACAAGTTGCTTGCCGGGCGCCCGCGCAAGCGGCGGGAAACCGAGGCGCGGTAAGTCGCTGCGGGTTACCCCGGGGGTTTGCAAGTGCGGCTGACCTGATCGGCGTCACTCTTCGGTGGGTCGGTTTGCAGCAGGCCGCCGGTTGCCACGTCGAAGCGCAGAAACGGAAAAAGCCCCCGCGGGGGCTTCTTTCATGAAGGCATTACAAGACGCCTGGGTGCAGATTCAGTAGCCGCCGTTGCCGCCGCCACCGTAACCACCACCACCGCCGCCACCATTGCGGCCACCGCCGCCATTGCGGGATCCCGAACCGTAGGGGCTGCGGAAGCCCCCTTCACCACGGCCGCCACCACCACCGCCGCCATATCCGCCGCCACCACCGTCGCGGCTGCCACCACCACCCCCATAGCCGCCACCGCCGCCGCCTTCACGACCGCCGCCGTAGCCACCGCCACCACTGCGGCCGCCGCCGCCCCCGCCGCCGTAACCGCCTCCACCACCACCGCCGCCAAATCCACCGCCGCCAAATCCACCGCTGCGGGGTGGGCGGGCTTCCATCGGACGGGCTTCATTGACCACGATGCTTCGGCCGCCCAGGGGCTGGCCATTCATGCCGCTGATCGCAGACTGGGCGTCTGCGTCGCTGCCCATTTCCACAAAGCCAAAACCCTTGGAGCGCCCTGTGTCGCGTTCCATCATGACCTTGGCACTGGTCACGGAGCCAAATTGGCCAAAGGCTTGTTCCAGATCGCTGTCGCGCACCGAGTACGGCAGGTTGCCGACGTACAGTTTGTTGCCCATCGAGGGACTCCTCAAAAACACATGGATAAAGCGATGGAGTCCCGAAAACGCAGCCAGCTAATCTCAATGACGCTCTCAGCGTGAAACTGACGGATCACCGCAAACTTTGGAAGCGAGGGCAAGCCCCGCAACCCACTATGCTCCACACTTTTGTTGAAAAAGCAAGCGCCATTGCGCGGTGTGGTGGGGATACCGCGCGGACATGAAAAAAGGAGCCCAGGGGCTCCTTGTTTTGCCTTGGGGCAGACCTGAAGGTCTGCCGGTGAGGTCTTGTGCTTAGTAGCTGCTACGGCCACCGCCGTAACCACCGCCACCACCGCCGCCGCTACGGCCACCACCACCGCCGTAACCGCCACCGCCGCCACCGCCGCCACCGTAGCCGCCGCCACCACCGCTGCCGCCGCCGAAGCCGCCGCTACGTGGAGCGCGTGGCTCCATTGGGCGGGCTTCGTTGACCACGAGGTCACGGCCGCCAAAATTTTGACCATGCACGCCTTGGATGGCGGCTTGGGCTTCTGCGTCGCTGCCCATTTCCACAAAGCCGAAGCCCTTGGAACGGCCGGTGTCGCGCTCCATCATGACCTTGGCGCTGCCCACGGAGCCGAATTGGCCGAAGGTTTGTTCCAGATCTTGGTCACGGAAAGAATAGGGCAGGTTGCCCACGTAAAGTTTGTTGCCCATGGAGGACTCCTGAAAAAACATGAAAACGCGATGGAGCCCGACGCAATCAACAAACCTGTGACGACTTCAAAGACGCGAAACTGACCATTCACCGCTAAGCTAACTGCTCTCCTGCAAGCAGAAAAGCGAAGTCATTATCAGTCACTTTGCTGAGCTGTGGGGCTTTATTTGCGATTCGTTTTGCCCAAACGTAACAAAGTGCTGTTGCCTACAGGGACATTCGCGTTAATTTGCGGGGAAACCCCTAGGCCAAAGCGGGACTGGGGACAGCCGGTGCCCGTCGCAAGGCAAATCCACGGTCAATAGCGGGCATCGGATAAAATCCGCCAGTCTTTGGGGAGTAGCCCGCCCGGTGCGCAACGCACCGGGGGCATGCGTCAACAAACTTGGGTTCGGTGAACCTATGGTGCATGCGGTTCTTGAGCTGGGCGAGACCATTGACTGCATGCCGATCCAATTGGCCGGAGTCGGGGTGCAGTCAATGCGTTTCGAAAACATCCGGCCGGACAGGACCCCCACATGGAACCGTTTTTCATCTCTACCGCCATCGTCGCGCTCGCCGAAATGGGCGACAAGACGCAGCTTCTGGCGCTGGTACTGGCCGCTCGCTTTCGAAAACCCTGGCCCATCGTGCTTGGCATCCTGGTAGCCACGCTGGTCAACCACGGCCTGGCGGGTGCCCTGGGCGCGTGGGTGACCAGCTTTGTGGGCCCCCAGGTGCTGCGCTGGATACTCGGGGCGTCGTTCATCGCGATGGCCGTGTGGATGCTGATCCCCGACAAGCTCGATGAAGGCGAAGCCGATGGCTCGCCGCGCTGGGGGGTGTTCGGCACCACGCTGGTCGCGTTCTTTCTGGCCGAGATGGGCGACAAGACGCAGATCGCCACCGTCATGCTGGCTGCGCAGTACAACGCGTACCTCTGGGTGGTGGCCGGCACCACGCTCGGGATGATGATCGCCAACGCGCCGGTGGTCTGGCTGGGCGAGCGCATCACGCGCCGGGTGCCGATCCGGGCAGTGCACGTGGTGTCTGCTGTCATCTTCCTGGTGCTCGGGCTGCTCGCAATCTTCACCGCGATCGCTGACCCGCGCGAAATAGGGGAGCCATCCGCAGGTGCTTTTGGTATATTTGCCGAACGCGCCGATTTGCCACAGCTTGCGGGCGCTTTATAAATTCTGCTAAAGACCCGTCCGACGTATGTGCCCGGCCTCGTTTTTAGCGACGCCGGGTATTTTTTTGGCCTGGGGGCGGTCTCCAGGCAAAAGCGGCTTCCTTGCGGAGCAGCGGCGCGTGCAAGCGGTGGAACATGGGGGCTCACCAGTTCTAACTATGTCGTTCATCGCAACACCTCAGACCCTGCACTTCCCGGATGCGCTGCCGCTGCAAAGCGGCTCGACCGTCCGCAACTACGACTTGGCGTACGAGACCTACGGCACGCTCAATGCCGACCGCTCCAACGCCGTGCTCGTGTGCCACGCCCTCAACGCGTCGCACCACGTGGCAGGCGTCTACGAGGGGCAGGACAAAAGCGAAGGCTGGTGGGACAACATGATCGGCCCGGGCAAACCCGTAGACACCGACCGTTTCTTCGTCATCGGCGTGAACAACCTGGGATCGTGTTTCGGCTCCACCGGCCCCATGCATACGCACCCTGACACCGGCGAGGTCTACGGCGCGGACTTTCCGGTGGTGACGGTGGAAGACTGGGTCAACGCCCAGGCACGTTTGCTCGACCGCCTGGGTATCCAGCAGCTGGCCGCCGTATTGGGTGGCAGCCTGGGTGGCATGCAGGCCCTGTCGTGGACGCTGCAATACCCCGACCGTGTCCGCCACGCCGTGGTAGTGGCCAGCGCGCCCAACCTCACGGCCGAGAACATCGCCTTCAACGAAGTGGCCCGCCGCGCCATCGTGACCGACCCGGACTTCCATGGCGGGCACTTCTACCGCCACGGCGTGATCCCCAAGCGCGGGCTGCGCATTGCCCGCATGATTGGCCACATCACGTACCTCAGCGACGACGTGATGAACGAAAAATTTGGCAGGCAGCTGCGAGAAGGCCTGGAGCTGAAATACAGCACACAAGAAATCGAATTCCAGATCGAAAGCTACCTGCGCTACCAGGGCGACAAGTTCAGCGATTACTTCGACGCCAATACCTATTTGCTGATCACCCGTGCGCTCGACTACTTCGACCCCGCGTATGCCCACGCCGGCAATCTGACCCGAGCGCTGGCGCGGGCCACGGCGCGGTTCCTGCTGGTGAGCTTCACCACCGACTGGCGCTTTTCGCCCAAGCGCAGCCGCGAGATCGTCAAGGCCCTGCTCGACAACCGCCGCAGCGTGAGCTACGCCGAGATTGACGCGCCGCATGGGCACGATGCCTTTTTGCTCGACGACGCCCGCTACATGGGCGTGATGCGCTCCTACTTCGATAGCATTGCCAAGGAGGTGCAGCCATGACCGATAAAGCCGCCATGGAAGCGCTGGCCCGCCTGGTGCCGCGGGGCTCGCGTGTGCTCGACCTGGGCTGCGGCAACGGCGCCATGCTCGACTATCTGCAGCGCGAGCGTGGCTGCAGCGGCTACGGTGTGGAGATTGCCGATGCCAACGTGCTTGCCTGCGTGCAGCGCGGCGTGCAGGTGCTGCAGCTCAACCTCGACGAGGGGCTGGCGATGTTCGACGACAACTCGTTTGACGTGGTGCTGCAGATCGACACGCTGCAGCATCTGCGCAATGCCGAGGTAATGTTGCGCGAGACGGCCCGTGTGGGCCGCACCGGCGTCGTGGCCTTCCCCAACTTTGCGCACTGGCCCAACCGCCTGTCCGTCCTGCGTGGGCGCATGCCCGTCACGCGGCGCCTGCCCTACCAGTGGTACGACACGCCCAACATCCGCGTGGGCACCTACAAGGACTTCGAGGTGCTGGCCACCAAGAATAGCCTGCGCATCCTGGACTCCTTCGGGCTGCAGGACGGGCAGGAGGTGCGCTGGCTGCCCAACGCGCGCGCGGGCACGGCGGTGTTCCACTTCGAACACGCCTAGGCTTCCTCGCGACACGCCGCTGTCAAGCGCATCGGCTAAGGTGCGGGCTCTGTTTGTAGGAGACCCGCATGAACCGCATCTCGCTGCGCGCCGTGGCCGCAACCGCCCTGCTCGCCACCTGGGCCCTGGGCGCCGCCGCGCAGGCCTGGCCGCCCACGCCCACCGTCATCGCCCACCGCGGCGCCTCGGCCCTGCGGCCCGAGCACACGCTGGCTGCGTACCAGAAGGCGATTGAAGACGGCGCCGACATCATCGAGCCCGATCTTGTGATCACCAAAGACGGCGTGCTGGTCGCGCGCCATGAAAACGCCATTGCCATCCTGGGCCCTGATGGATCCGTGAAAGAGGCGACCACCGACGTGGTCGACCGCCCCGAGTTCGCCGCGCGCAAAGCCACCAAAACCATCGACGGCCAGGCCATCACCGGCTGGTTCACCGAGGACTTCACGCTGGCCGAGTTGAAAACCCTGCGCGCGCGCGAACGCATCCCTGCGCAGCGCCCGGCCAACGTGGCCTACAACGGGCAGTTCGAGATCCCCACGCTGCAGGAGGTGATCGACCTGGCCAAGGCACAAAGCGCCAAGACGGGCCGCGTGATCGGCATCTACCCCGAGACCAAGCACCCCACCTACTTCCAGTCCATCGGTCAGCCGCTGGAGGCACCGCTCTTGGCCGTGCTCGAGAAGAACGGCTGGAACCACAAGGACGCACCGGTGTTCGTGCAGTCGTTCGAAGTGACCAACCTGCAAGCGATTCGCAAGCAAAGCAGCGTGCGCCTGGTGCAGCTGGTGGCCCCCTCGGGCCGGCCTTACGACTTCGTGGCGCAGGGCGCGGCCAATACGCGCAGCTATGCCGACCTGATCACGCCCGAGGGCCTGCAGCAGGTAGCGGCTTACGCCAACGCGATCGGCCCGTTCAAGACCCTGGTGGTGCCGGTCAAGGACGGTGTGCTGGGTGAGCCCACGGGCTTGGTGGAGCGTGCGCGCGCCGCCGGCCTGGGCGTGCACATCTGGACCTTGCGGCCCGAAAACGCGTTCTTGCCCGCGGGCCTGAAGAAAGCCCCTGCAAGCGATGGCACGCAGCGCGGCGACAGCGTGGCCGAGATCACGGCCTACCTGCGCGCCGGCATCGATGGCTTTTTCACCGACGACCCGGCTGTGGGCCGTGCCGCGGTGCGGGCTTTCACGGCGCTCCAGAAGTAGCAGAAGTAGCCGCCAGTCCGGCGGGCCGAGCGCCGCCGCGGGGCACAGCCCGCTGCGCCTGCCGCGTGCCCAGCTGCCGCGCGCGGTTCACCCACTCTGCCAATCGCTCCTTGCGAGCCGAGCGCACGGGCCCAAAGCTGTGCACCCGCACCGGCCGGATGCCGCAGAACTCCAAAATGGCCTTCTTCATCTGGTGGTGGCCCGGCATGCGCGTGACCCAGCGGAAGTACCAGGGCGGGGAGTCCATGGTCACCAGCAACTCGGCCGAACGGCCCGCCAGCAACTTGTCCCACAGGGACGAACCCTGGCGGTACTTGAACGCGTAGCCCGGCAGGAACACGCGGTCGATAAAACCCTTGAGCAGCGCCGGCATGGCGCCCCACCAGATCGGATACACCCACACCAGGTGGCTGGCCCAGGCGATGTCGCCCTGCGCGGCCAGCAGGTCGGGCTCCAGCGCCTGGGCTGCGCCGTAGCCTGCGAACAGCGGGTCGAACACGAGCCGCCCCACGTCCAAAAACCGCACCTCGGCGCCGGCCTCGCGCGCGCTGTCGGCATAGGCGTGGGCCATGCCGGCGCACAGGCTGTTGGCGGCCGGGTGGCCCAGGATGACCAGAATACGTTGCGCTGCCACAAAACCTCCATCGCCTGCTCGGCGTTTGTTGTTGATGGAGGCAGGGTCACCTTGACCCTCGGGGCAGAGTCAAGCGGCGCGATCAAACCCTGGCGAGAAAGCGGGGGTTTTGGGTCTGCATCTGCGGGGCCCGCGGGGGCGATGTGGCAGGTGCTGCACAGGCCTGCGCGCTCGCGTTGGCGGACGTGGCCTGGGCGCCGTCGCAGCTACGCAGCTCGACCTCCAGCAGGGCGAGTTCGGCGTCCAGCGCCGCCAGGCGGGCGCGCTCCTGGGCTACGGCAGCGCGGCGGCTGCTGACGAGTTGGGCCACGTCCTCCCAACCTTCGGGGGAATCGAGCGCCGGCAAGCCGGTGAGCTGCGAGAGCCGAAACCCCAGCGCCTGCGCACGCCGGATGAGCAACACGCGCGCCACATCGGCCTCGCCATAGTCGCGGTAGCTGCCCGCGCGGGCCACCGTGCCCAGCAGGCCCCGCGCCTCGTACAGGCGGATGGCCTTGGGCGTGGTGTCGGTGCGGTGGGCGAGTTCTCCGATGCGCATGGGTGGTCCTCAGCAGGCGTCACATTCGATTGCTATAAAATTAATAGCTGTAAGCGCTTATATATCAAGCGCTAGAGGCCATTTTGGCTCATATTCTGCGCGCCGCAGGTGCTGTGGACCCTAACGGGCGCGATAAGCTGCCGCCTGTCTTTTCACGCCGTTGCCCGCCCGCCATGCCCCAGTTTGCCGCCAACCTGACGCTGATGTACACCGAGCTGCCCTTTCTGGAGCGCTTTGGCGCCGCTGCACAGGACGGCTTCACGGCGGTGGAGTTCCAGTTTCCCTACGCGTTTGCGCCGGCGGACATCGCGGCGCGGCTGCGCGGCCACGGGCTACAACTCGTGCTCTTCAACGCCCCGGCCGGTGGCACCGACCTGGCCGGCATGGCCGCAGCGTGGGACCACAACGCGCGCGGCACAGCCGCGCTGCCAGGGCGCGAGGCCGAGTTTCGCGCCGGCGTGCACGAGGCGCTGCGGTATGCCGAAGCGCTCGATTGCCCGCGCATCCACGTGCTCTCGGGCATCGTGCCGGCCGGCATGGAGCGCGAGTCGCTCAAGGACCTGTGCGCAGGCAACCTGCGCTGGGCCGCCGACGAAGCGGCACGTGCAGGGCGCGAGATTTTGATCGAGCCCATCAACCTGCGCGACGTGCCGCGCTACTTCCTTAACCGGCAGGACCACGCCCACGAGCTGCTCGACGCCGTGCAGGCCGATAACCTCAAAGTGCAGATGGACCTGTACCACTGCCAGATCGTGGAAGGCGACGTGGCCACCAAGCTGCAGCGCTACCTGCCCACCGGCCGCGTCGCGCATATCCAGGTCGCTGGCGTGCCGGGCCGCCACGAGCCCGACACCGGCGAGCTGAACTACCCCTACCTTTTTGACACCCTCGACGCGCTGGGCTACCGCGGCTGGGTGGGCTGCGAGTACCGGCCGGCGGCCAGTACCTCGGGCGGCCTGGGCTGGCGCGGCCGGGCGCTGGCGGCATCTGCGGCCCGCGCTGAGGCGGACCTTGCCGCGCAGGAGCCGAGCGGCGTGCCCGTCCACGCCGCCCCGGTGCGCTGAAGCGGCGCTGCGGGTGCCTGCGCACCTGCGGATGGCCGATGCGGATCGACGGAGCCCGATGGCGTGGGGGGCGATGGTTAATCAGTATTTCTCGCGGGCGGAACCTTCGTTTATGCTGGTCCGATTCCCCATCCATCCGCCCGGCGTTCCCACACCGATGCATCCCTCCCCCGGAATCTTGCCCTTGCCGCGCTGCACGCGCCCGCCACCCGGGCACCGGCGGCGGGCCCGCGGCACGCACCCCGCTGGCGGCACCCCGCCGGACAGCGCGGGGTGATGAACCCCTCTGACGCGCCATGACCGCCCACGTCCCCACCATGCTGGCGATGATCATCGTCAGCTCGCTCATGATGGCGGCGTCGATGGCTGTGGTGGGCGGTCGCAGCCGGCGCGACGGGCTGGGGCGATGGGCCGGTGCGCTCCTGGTCAATGCCGTCGGGCACATGCTGGTCATGCTGCGCGGCGTGGTGCCGGATGTGCTGTCGGTGGTGGTGGGCAACCTGCTGCTGTCCTGCGTTTTCGTGGGCATGATCGGCGCCATCTACCAGTTCCAGGGCCGCGCCGTGCGCTGGCCGCTGCTGCTGACCCCGCCCGTGCTCGTCACGGGTTTTGTCATGGCGTTCATGGACAACTTCCCGGCGCGCGCCAGTTTTGTGGGCCTGGTCATCGGCCTGCAGGCCGTGTGGGCGCTGGCCGCGGCGCTGGAGCGCCGCCACGCCACCGTGGGGCGCGGGCAATGGCTGCTGGTGGCAGGGCTGGGGCTCGAGGCCGTGGTGCTGGGCGGCCGTGCGCTGCTGGTGCTGGCGCTGAACCCCGCTGACGGCGCCGCCAGCATCCTGCAATCGAGCACGCTGCAGACGCTCACCTTCATGGGCACCTTCTCGGTGGTGCTCGTCAGTTCGGTGGGCTTTGTCTTCATGTCGCGCGACCGCGCCGATGAGAACAACCGCGTCATGGCGGCGATCGACTCGCTCACCGGCGTGGCCAACCGGCGCTCGCTGATCGCGGCGCTCGACCGCGATGTCTCGCGCGCGGTGCGCACCCGTGAATCCATCGCGCTGATGATGGTGGACATCGACCACTTCAAGCACGTGAACGACCGCTACGGCCACCCCGCGGGCGACCAGGTGCTGTGCAACGTGGTCGACGTGCTGCGCCGGCGCGTGCGCGCGCAGGACCTCGTGGGGCGCTATGGCGGCGAGGAGTTCATGGTGGTGCTGCCCGACACCACGCTGGCGGGCGCCGAGCAGCTGGCGAGCGCGCTGTGCCAGGCGGTGGAGGAATCCCGCTGCCGCGTCGCGGCGCCCGGCGCTGCCGATGCGGACAGCGGCGTGAGCATCGCCGTCACCGTGAGCATTGGTGTCTTTGGCGGACGCCTGGAGCCCGGCGACAGCTGGGACATGCTGATCGCCGCTGCCGACCGCGCGGCCTACCAGGCCAAAGGCAATGGCCGTAACCGGGTCGAGGTGGCCACCACGCTGCGCCGCCCGGTATCGCAGGTCGCCGCACGCGACAACCCCGAGACCCATCCCACGTCCCAATACTGAGCGCTACTGAGCGCCGCGGGCAGCGCTGAGGGGGTGGGGCTTGCATGATGCCGCAGCGCCCCGGACCGCGGGGCAGCGCGCGGCAGTTCGCCCCACGATCATGCACAGGGGCCGGGGGCGGCGGCGCAGCCTGGCTGCCCTGCCCGTTGCGAAGAACCTGTTCAAGATCTTTTCGGGGATCGCGTTGGGGTGCAATCGGGATGAATGGATGCTTCGGATGCGCCGCATGGGCTCATGCCCATGCAAGCAGCCGGGGCGCCACGCACTACCAAGTTCATCGGCCCGATTTCCCTCCAACCCTTCGGGCAAGTGCCTTGCCGGGCGGTCTGCGGCGTTGCGGCGCTTGTGGATAGCCGGCTATCCACTGCGCCCCGCGCCTTGCATCCAGCCCGGCAAGGCACTTGCGCGACCCCGAAAAGATCTTGAACAGGTTCTAACTGCCCGCCACCACATCCCGCGCCGCAAACCGCACGCTGAAGATCGCGCCGGGCGGGTGGTGGCCGGGGCGTGCGTCTTCGAGCGTGACCTCGGCCTCGTGTTTGCGCGCGATCTCCAGCACGATGGGCAGGCCCAGGCCCGAGCCATCGGCCTCGCTGCCCAGGGCCCGGTAGAAGGGTTGGAACACCAGTTCGCGCTCGGCCTCGGGCACGCCGGGGCCGGAGTCTTCGACCTGTAGCAGCAGCACATGGCCGAAGGTGTCGGCCAGCACGCGGGCCGTGACGACGCCGGGTTTGGCGGGGGTGGACGGTGTGTAGTTGATGGCGTTGTCGAGCAGGTTGCGCACCAGCTCCTTGAGCAGCGTGGGGTTGCCATCGAGCAGCACGCCGGGCGAGCCGGGCTCGGCGCCGTCGTAGCCCAGGTCGATGTGTTTCTCGAGCGCACGCGGCACCGAGTCGCGCACCACCTCGATCACCAGCCGGGCCAGATCACACGGCTGGCGCGTGATGCCCACCCCGCTGCCTTCGGCGCGCGCCAGGGCCAGCAGCTGGTTGACGGTGTGCGTGGCGCGGATGCTGGACCGGCCGATCTGCTGCAGCGAGCGCTTGAGCTCTTCGGTGCTGGTGCCCTCGCGCTGGGCCAGGTCGGCCTGCATGCGCAGGCCCGCCAGTGGGGTCTTGAGCTGGTGCGCGGCGTCGGCCAGAAAGCGTTTTTGCGTGGCCAGCGAGTCGTTGAGCCGCCGCAGCAGGTCGTTCACCGACGAGACCAGCGGCGCGACTTCGAGCGGCACCGTGCGGTCGTCCAGCGGCGAGAGGTCGTCAGGATTGCGCGCGCGGATGCGCTGCTCGAGCTGGTTGAGCGGCTGGATGCCCCGTGCCAGCGCCAGCCACACCAGGAGCACCGCCAGCGGCAGGATGACGAACTGCGGCAGCATCACGCCCTTGATGATTTCGGTGGCCAGCACGCTGCGTTTTTCGCGCGTCTCGGCCACCTGCACCAGCGCCATGGGGGTGCCGTTGAGCGGCAAGCGCACCCAGATGTAGGCCACGCGGATCTCGATGCCGCGCATCTCGGCGTCGCGCAGGCGCACTTCGCCGGGCATGGCCACTTCATCGCCGGGCGGCTCGGGCAACTCGCGCTCGCCCGACAGGAATTCGCTGCCCGGGCCGATGACCTGGTAGTAGACGATGTCGGAGTCGTCGGCGCGCAGGATCTCGCTGGCGGGCTGGGGCAGGTTGAACTGGACCTTGTTGCCCGCTACGGACACCAGCTGGGCGAGGGCGTGGGCGTTGTATTCGAGCGCGCGGTCGAAGGGCTTGTTGGCCAGGCCCTGCGCCACCAGCCAGGTGAGCGCCAGGCTCACCGGCCACAGCAGCAGCAGCGGCGTGAGCATCCAGTCGAGGATTTCGCCGAACAGGGAGCGCTGCTCGCGCTGGAAGATTTTCAAGGCGGCCGCCGCGGCTGTTTATGAATAAAAATGGCCGCCAGCGCTTGTTCCATAAGCACTACTAGCTATCATTTTTATAGTCAACTCGCAATTTTCTCGAGGCAGTAGCCCAGGCCGCGCACGGTGGCGATGCGGATGGGTCCGCCCTCGATCTTCTTGCGCAGGCGGTGGATATAGACCTCGATGGCGTTGTTGCTGACCTCTTCGCCCCATTCGCACAGGCGCTCCACCAATTGCTCCTTGCTCACCAGGCGGCCGGCGCGCTGCAGCAGCACTTCCAACAGGCCCAGCTCGCGCGCCGACAGCTCGATCATCTTGCCGTCGATGGTGGCCACGCGGCCGGCCTGGTCGTACACCAGCGGGCCGTGTTTGATGGCGCTGCTGGTGCCGCCCATGCCGCGGCGTGTGAGGGCCCGCACGCGGGCTTCGAGCTCTTGCAGCGAAAACGGCTTGGCCATGTAGTCGTCGGCGCCAAAGTCCAGGCCCTTGACGCGCTCTTCCACGCTGTCGGCCGCGGTGAGGATGAGCACCGGCAGCGCCGAGCCCCGGCTGCGCAGCTTCTTCAAGACCTCCAGGCCGTGCATCTTGGGCAGGCCGAGGTCCAGGATGAGCAGGTCGAATTCGTTGTTGGTGAGGAGGGCGGCGTCGGCCTCGGTGCCGCTGGCCACATGGTCCACCACGGCCCCCGAGGCCCGCAGGGTGCGCAGCAGCCCATCGGCCAGCACCTGGTCGTCTTCGGCAATGAGGATGCGCATGCGGGTGTCTCCTGGTGGATGGCGGCGGTCTGGCGCCGCGCCTTGTGCCGATTCTAGGCGGCGCGGCGCGGCGAGGCAGACCGCGGCCCGCAGCGCCGGGCCACCCGCGGCGCCAGCAGGCAAGGCCGTGCCCGCGCCCTCAACGCGGGTCGTGCGCCAGCAGCTTTTGCACCAGGGTCTTGAGGTCCGCCTGCAGCCGCGCCATGCCCTCGGGGTGCTGGGCGAGCGTGCGCTCGTCCATGTAGAGCCTGCGGTTGATCTCGACCTGGATGCTGTGGCGGTGCTCTGCGGGGTGGCCGTAGCGGCGCACCAGCTCCACGCCTTTGTAGGGGTGGTTGTATTCCACGCTGTAGCCGCAGCCGCGCAGGTGTTCGCAGATCAGCGCCGACAGCGCCGGGCTGGCGGTGGTGCCGTCGCGGTCGCCCACTACAAAGTCGGCGTGCTCAAGCCCCGGGAACTCGGTGGCAAACCGCCCCGCCACGGCGGGCATCGAGTGGCAGTTGAGGTGGATGCTGTAGCCGTGGCGCGCGTGGGCGGCGTCAATGGCCTGGGCCACCGCCGCGTGGTACGGGCGCCAGCAGCGGTCGATGCGCGCGCGCACCTCGGCCACGGTGAGCTGGCGGTTGTAGATGGGCTCGCCTTCGTCGGTGAACTTCCAGACCAGGCCTTTGCCCAGGCGCACCTTGCTGAGCACCTTGGGATCGGTCGAGAGCGGATCGGGCCATTCGGCGTCGAGCAGCGAGGTGTCGAGCTCGGTGGTGTCGCGGTTGGCATCCAGATAGATGCGCGGAAAGTGCGCCTCGACCCAGGCTGCGCCCAGGGCGGGGGCAAAGGCGTAGATCTTCTCGACGTGGGTGTCTTCGGCGCGGCGCAGGGTGGGCAGGTCGCAGGCGGAGCGGAAGTCGGCCGGGTAGCGCGTGCCGCTGTGCGGCGAGTCGAGCACCAGGGGGCTGGTGCCGGCGACGGAGGTGACCATGGGCTCGGGCGGGCTTGCAGTGCCAGGGGAACCGGTGGCGCCCGGCTGGGCCTGCAGGAATCGGTGGTGGATGATTTTCAAGGCTGCATGCATAGGCAGAGTGTGCGCAAAGGGGGGCGGCAGGCCAAGCCGCCCAGACCCGAAGAAGACCATGGTTATCCCGAACGGGAAAGGGGTCAACCGGGGGTGGCCGCCGGGCTTGTCGCCCGGCATCAGGGTGTCAGTTCAAAAGCAGTGCGTTGACAAGGGCAAGTGGCAAGTGGCGGCCTGGATGTCAGGCGTCCCCCCCGCCGCCGGTCAGTCGAGTGAAATTTTGGCGTACCCAGCCACCCGCTTCATCTTGTCGATCTCGCGGCCGATCTGCGCGGTGAAATCCTTGGGCGTGGTGCCCGAGGGGTACAGGCCCTGGCCCGCCAGGCGCTCGCGCACGGCCGGCTCCTTGAGCGCCTGGGCGACGGCCTGCTGGATGCGCTCCACCGCAGCGGGCGGCGTGCCGGCGGGGGCCACCAGGCCAAACCACGAGGGCTCGTTGGCCTGCTGAAAGCTGAGTTCGGCGTAGGTCGGCACCTCGGGCAGCACATCCAGCCGCTCGGGCCACGACACGGCCAGCGCCTTGAGCTTGCCGGACTTGATGTGCGGCAGCGACGAGGCCACCTGGTCGAAGTACACCGCCACCTGGCCGGCCAGCACGTCGTTGACGGCCGGGCCCGCGCCGCGGTAGGGGATGTGCACCATGGCCGTGCCGGTGCTGCTCTTGAAGAGCTCGCCCCACATGTGGCCGATGGTGCCGTTGCCGGGTGTGGCGTACGAGACCTTGCCGGGGTGGGCCTTGAGGTGCTTGACCAGGTCGGCGAAGTCCTTGACCGGCAGAACTGCCGGGTTGATTACGATGACCCCGGGCGCCTTCACGATCTCGGTCACGCCGACGAAATCCTTGGTGGGGTTGTAGGGCAGCTTGCTGAACACCGCCGGGTTCACGCCATGGGTGGACAGGGTGGCTACGCCGAGGGTCAGCCCGTCGGCCGGGGCGCGGGCCACTTCGGACATGCCAATGGAGCCGCCTGCGCCGCCGCGGTTTTCCAGCACCACGGGCTGTTTCAGGATGCGGCTGAGCGACTCTTGCAGGCTGCGGGCGGTGATGTCGGTGGCGCCGCCGGGCGGGAAGGGCACGATGATGCGCAGGGGCTTGCCTTCTTGCGCCAAAGACATTCCAGGAACGAAAGATACTGCAGCCAGGGCTGAGAGCAAATGACGGCGTTGCACGGGCGTTTCTCCTATGAAGTGGCTTGAGGTTAAGCGAGGCCTTCCCAACTTCCAAGCAATGGATATGCCTGATAACATTCCAGACTGGAATAATCTTTCCCCCGCTGTCATGTCCTCTCTGCGCCGGCTTTCACCCCCTTTGCACCTGCTGCGCGCGTTCTCCACCGTGACGCGGTTTGGCAGTGTGTCGCGCGCGGCCGAGGCGCTGCACCTCACGCAAAGCGCGGTGAGCAAGCAGATCAAGGAGCTGGAGGGTTGGGTAGGCATTGCGCTGTTTGAACGCTGCCGCAAGCGCCTGGCGCTGACCCCCGCCGGCGAGCGCTACGAAAAAGCCGTGCGCGCCGTGCTGGCGCAGCTGGAGGCCGCGACGCTGGAGCTGATCACCAGCGACGACGGGGGCGGCGCGCTGCACCTCTCAAGCCTGCCCACGTTTGCCGCCAAGTGGCTCATCCCGCGGCTGCCGCAGTTTCAGCAGCAGCACCCGCAGGTCACGCTGCACTTTGTGCCCTATGTGCACAGCTACGACTTCGAGCGGCCGGAGCTCGATTGCTCCATCCTCTTCGGCGATGGCCACTGGCCCGGCGCGCACGCCCACTACATCACCGGCCACGGCGTGGCGCTGATCGCCCCGCGCACGCGGGTGGCCGACTGGCCCATCCACACCCCGCAGGACCTGGCCAGCCACACGCTGATGCGCCACGTGACGGTGCCCGAGGCCTGGCTGCGCTGGAGCGAAACCCAGGGTGTGGCGGGCACCATCGACCCGCTGGCCGGGCCGCAGTTTGACCAGTTCCAGACCATGATCCGCGCGGTGATGGCTGGCATGGGTCTGGCCCTGGTGCCGCGCTGCCTGGTGCAGGACGAGATCAACGCCGGGCTGGTGCGCGAGCCGCTGGCCGACCAGCCGCTGCGGGGCGGCTACCAGAGCGACATGGGCTACTGGTTTTGCTACCCCGAAGGCCGTACGCAGCTGCACGCGCTGCAGTGTTTTCGGCAGTGGCTGCTGGCCTGCGCGTCGCCCGCAGGCGAGAGCGCGCTTCCTTCGCCCGCACCGGGCACAGGGCCCAGCGCGTTCGCCCCGCTGTGATCCGCTGCTGAAGGCAAGCCCATCGTCAACGGTTGTTGACGCCATGCGCATTCGTCAACTACAGTTGACGAATGCAGACCCCGCCCGCACTCCCCTCCCCCGACGACCCGGACGCCGCGCTGGCGGCCGTGGTGGCCTTGCGCCTCATGGCCGACCGGCTTGAAGCGGCGGCCGTGGCGTCGGCGCTGCAGCAAGGCTGGTCGTGGGCCCAGATTGCGCAGGCGCTGGGCGTGAGCAAACAGGCCGCCCACAAGCGCTTGGCAGGCCAGGTCGGCCGTCCCCCATCCCCCTGAACCGCAAGGAGTTGTGATTCCCATGTTCCAACGCATCCGTGACCACCTGCAAAGCATGCGCACCCTGCAGCGCCTGTGTACTGGCGCCGAGGACCACGCCCGCACCCGCGGCAGCCGTGCGCCCGGGGCCGAGCACTTCCTCTTGGCCGCGCTGGATCTGCCCGACGGCTCGGCGCGCCGCGCGTTCGAGCGCCTGGGCGCCGATCCTGCCGCCGTGCCCGCCGCCATCGAGCAGCAGTACCGCGATGCACTGCAAGGCCTGGGAATTGAGGCGCCCTTGCCGGAGGCCGTGCCCACCACCGCTGCGCGGCCAAACCTCTACCGAGCCCAGCCTTCGGGCGAGGAGCTGGTGCAGGCGCTGGCCCAGTCGCGCAAGGGGCAGCCCGGGCCGCTGCGCGGCGCACACGTGGTGGCGTTGGTCGCCGACATGCCGCAGGGCGTGGCCGCGCGCACGCTGCGGGCGATGCAGCTGGATGCTTCGCAACTGGCCGCTGCCGCCCGGGCCGAGGCCCAGGCCTAGACGCAGATCGCCGCGACTTCTTAGTCCAAGGGCGTGGGGTCGCGCACCGGCCAGTCAGTCCGTGCGGCTGGGGCCGGGCCACTGTGCGTCGCCGCCCGCATACGCCTCAAGCCCGATCGCCACCACGGTGGCCACGTCGTTGCCCACTTCGGCGCGGAACTCGGCTTCGGCCTGCGCCACCGCGTCACGGAACGCCTGCAGCCAGGCCAGCCCCGTGGGCGTGAACCGCACGCGCCGGGCGCGCGCATCGAGGGGGTCCGCCTCGCGCGTCACCAGCCCCCAGGCTTCGCACTGGTCCACCAGGTTGGCCATGGCCTGCTTGGTCATGCCCGCGCGCTGGGCCAGGTCGGTCAGCCGGTCGCCCTGCAGCGCCAGGTGGCGGGTGATGTGCACATGGGCGGCCGTCACCTGGTCGCGCGCCGCCAGGTTGGACAGCGCCAGCGGCACTTCGACGTTGCGTGCCATCAGCTGCAACACCCGCGCGTCAAACCGCCGCATCGCATGGCCGAACAGGCGGCCCAGATGGGTCTGGCGCCAGCCGTCGTCGGCAGGTGTGAGAAGGATTTTTTCAGACATGGAATTTGGTCAGGCAAACTGACTAAATTATGCTTGAATGCATTGCAACGGCTCGCATAAAATACTGTTCAAGCATCCAGCCTGTGATTAACCGCAGAGCGATGCAAGCATCTAACCTGTTGTTTCTCAAGGAGTTTTTCATGGACGTCGCAGTCAAAGGCACCAACCCCGCATTGCCAGTGAACACCGAAAAGGCGAAGGCTTTGGCGGCGGCGCTGGCCCAGATCGAAAAGCAGTTCGGCAAGGGCACGATCATGCGCCTGGGTGAAGGCGAGGTTATCGAAGACATCCAGGTGGTGTCCACCGGCTCGCTGGGCCTGGACATCGCCCTGGGCGTGGGCGGCCTGCCCCGTGGCCGCGTGGTGGAAATCTATGGCCCGGAATCGTCGGGCAAGACCACGCTCACGCTGCAGGTAATTGCCGAGATGCAAAAACAAGGCGGCACCTGCGCGTTTGTCGATGCAGAACACGCCCTGGATGTGCAGTACGCCCAAAAGCTGGGTGTGCAGCTGTCCGACCTGCTGATCAGCCAGCCGGACACCGGCGAGCAAGCGCTGGAAATCGTGGACAGCCTGGTGCGCTCCGGCGCTGTGGACCTGATCGTGGTCGACTCGGTTGCCGCGCTCACGCCCAAGGCCGAAATCGAAGGCGAGATGGGCGACAGCCTGCCCGGCCTGCAGGCTCGCCTGATGAGCCAGGCGCTGCGCAAGCTGACCGCCACGATCAAGAAGACCAATTGCATGGTCATCTTCATCAACCAGATCCGCATGAAGATCGGCGTGATGTTCGGCAGCCCCGAAACCACCACCGGCGGCAATGCGCTCAAGTTCTACGCCTCCGTGCGCCTCGATATCCGCCGCACCGGCACCATCAAGAAGGGCGACGAAGCCATCGGCAATGAGACCAAGGTGAAGGTGGTCAAGAACAAGGTATCGCCCCCGTTCAAGACGGCCGAGTTCGACATCCTGTTCGGCGAGGGCATCAGCCGCGAGGGCGAGATCATCGACATGGGCGTAACCGCCAAGATCGTCGAGAAGTCGGGCGCCTGGTATGCCTACAACGGCGAGAAGATCGGCCAGGGCCGCGATAACGCACGCGAATTCCTGCGCGAAAACTCGGACCTCGCCCGCGAGATCGAGAACAAGGTGCGCGAGAGCCTGGGCATTGCGCTGCTGCCGCCCGCATTGGCACCGGCCAAGGCTGCTGCTGAAGCCTAAGCCGAGGCGCCGCTGTGATAAAGCAAGGCGCGAGGGCGGGGCGTGCACCGCTGCCGACAGCACTGGCAACGGGCAGGCTGCAGATGGGTTCAAGTCCGGCGGATCGGTCAACAAAGCGGCGAGCAGCTCTTCTTTTCAAGGCTGCTCGCCGCGTTGTTCTCCACCCTGCGGCAGACAAGGCATGAACTGGGAGCGATCGCAGTTGCGAAGCCACAAGGTGCGCAGACGCCGGGCAGACCCGCATTGAGCGGGCGCCCAGGGCCTTGCAGCCCGACGCGGCAACCGCAGCCGCGCCCCCCGGGGCCATCGCAGCTCATTTTTAAGCAAAAATGCCTTCCATCGCTTGCTAATCAAGCACTTATAGCTATTAATTTAGGAGCAATCAGCCTGCCATGGGGTTCACCACGCTGTCACTCAAGGGCCGGGCGCTGCGCCTGCTGAGCCAGCGGGAGCATTCGCGCAGCGAGCTGTCCACCAAGCTGGCGCCGCATGCCGAGAGCCCCGAGGAGCTGACGGCGTTGCTGGACTGGCTGGTGGAGCACGACTGGCTGAGCGACCAGCGCGCCGCCCAGTCCCTGGTACACCGCCGCGGCCCGCGCCTGGGCGCCGCCCGCCTCGCCCAGGAGCTGCGCACAAAGGGCGTGTCTGACGACCTGGTGCGCGAAGCCACCGCCCCGCTGCTGGCCACCGAGGTGCAGCGCGCCCGCGACGTGTGGCAGCGCAAGTTTGGCGAGGCGCCGCAGGATGTGAAGGAGCGCTCGCGCCAGGTCCGTTTTCTGATGGCGCGTGGTTTCACGATGTTTGCGATTCAAAAAGCGATTCGGGGCGAGACCGGCGAAGACTTGGACGGCGAAGATCTCGGCGGCAAATGATCGCTCCGAGGCCGCCGACGCGTGAGAGCCCGGACCACTCCGGGTCGGTCACCAGATCGGTTCTACATGGGCGCGATAGGCGCCAGCACGCCGACGGCCGCGCGCAGCCGGCGTGCCTTGCCCTGCTCTGGCGGCTGCGACCCAGGCCAGTGCGCGGCGATGGCACAAGGGCACGCTAGAAAAAAACGCGCCCGTTGGACGCGTTGGAGGCGTGCGGCAAAGCGCACGCAAGGGGAATGTGCGAAGTCTCAGACGCCCAGCATGAGCTGCAGGTTCTGCACCGCGGCACCGCTGGCGCCCTTGCCCAGGTTGTCCAGGCGCGCGATCAGCACGGCATGCCGATGCTCTTCGTTGGCAAACACGCGCAATTCGAGCTTGTTGGTGTCGTTGAGCGCCGTCGCGTCGAGTTTGCCGTCGGCCGTCGGGGGCAGCACGCTGACCCATTGCTCGGGCGTGTTGCTCTTGGCGTAGTGGGCGGCCAGTGCGTCGTGCAGATCGGCAGCCTTGGGGGCGCCGGGCAACAGGTCCAGGTGCAGGGGCAATTGCACCAGCATGCCCTGGCGGAAGTTGCCCACCGAGGGCACGAAGATGGGCCGGCGGGTGATGCCCGTGTAGCGCATGATTTCGGGCAGGTGCTTGTGCTGCAGGGTCAGCGCGTAGGCCTCGAACAGCGGCGCCGTGCCGGCTTCATACGCTTCGATCATGGGACGGCCGCCGCCCGAGTAGCCGCTGACCGAAGGCAGCGCGAGCGGGAAATCCTTGGGCACCAAGCCTGCATCCACGAGGGGGCGCAGCAGCGCAATCGCGCCCGTGGCATAGCAGCCGGGGTTGGACACGCGGTCCGCCTGGGCCACGGCCTCGCGCTGGCCAGCAGCCAACTCCGGAAACCCAAACACCCAGCCGGGCGCCGTGCGGTGGGCGGTGCTGGCATCGATCACCTTGACCTTGCGCCCGGTGCTCTGCGCAATCGCATCCACCATGGCCACGGTCTCGCGCGCGGCGTCGTCATGCAGGCACAGGATCACCAGGTCCACGCCGGCAATCAGGTCGCGTTTGGCGGCCGGGTCCTTTCGCAACTCGGGCGCAATGCTGACCAATTCGATCTGCGGCATGGCCTGCAGGCGTTCGCGGATCTGCAGGCCCGTGGTGCCGGCTTCGCCATCGATAAAGACTCTGGACATGGGGTGGTGCTCCTGCAAAAAAGGGGTGGCAAAGTCTGCCGAGGATACGCACAACAGGGCTGAAAACAGCCTCCTTCAGAGGCGGCCGTGCCGTCAGTTATGCACAAGAATGGTGCATTGCAACATGATACAGTCGCGGGTTGCCATGTCCCTAGCCCGCGGCCAGACATTTTGTTGTTCATGGTAAACGGGTAACCACCACCCTTCCCTGAGAGAGACCTCATGAAGATTCACGAATACCAAGGCAAGGAAATCTTGCGCAATTTTGGTGTGCCCGTTCCGCGCGGCATTCCCGCATTCACGGTGCAAGAAGCCGTCGAAGCAGCCCAGAAGCTCGGCGGCCCCGTGTGGGTCGTGAAGGCCCAGATCCACGCTGGTGGCCGTGGCAAGGGCGGCGGCGTGAAGGTTGCCAAGACCATTGAAGATGTCAAGCGTATCGCTGGCGAAATCCTGGGTATGCAGCTCAAGACGCACCAGACCGGCCCCGAAGGCCAGAAGGTCCGCCGCCTGTACATCGAAGACGGCGCCGACATCAAGAACGAACTGTACGTGTCCCTGGTCACCGACCGCGGCACGCAGAAGGTCGCGCTGATCGCTTCGAGCGAAGGCGGCATGGACATCGAGGAAGTGGCCCACTCCACGCCCGAGAAGATCATCACCGAGATGATCGACCCGATTGCAGGCATCACCACCGAGCAAAGCAAGAAGGTCGCAGCCGCCATCGGACTGACCGGCGCTTCCATCGACCAGGCCGTAGACATCTTCGCCAAGATCTACAAGTGCTACATGGAGACCGACGCATCGCTGGTGGAAATCAACCCGCTGAACTGCGACTCCAAGGGCAACCTGATGGCCCTGGACGCGAAGTTCAACTTTGACGCCAACGCACTGTTCCGCCACCCCGAAATCGTGGCCTTCCGCGATCTGGACGAAGAAGATCCGGCCGAAGTGGAAGCCTCCAAGTTCGACCTGGCCTACATCAGCCTGGATGGCAACATCGGCTGCCTGGTGAACGGCGCAGGTCTGGCCATGGCCACCATGGACACCATCAAGCTGTTTGGCGGCGAGCCGGCCAACTTCCTGGACGTGGGCGGCGGTGCCACCCCCGAGAAGGTCACCGAAGCCTTCAAGATCATGCTGAAGAACCCGAAGGTCGAAGGCATTCTGGTCAACATCTTCGGCGGCATCATGAAGTGCGACACCATTGCCACCGGCGTGATCACCGCCTGCAAGGCCGTGAACCTGAACGTGCCACTGGTCGTGCGCATGAAGGGTACGAACGAAGAGCTGGGCAAGAAGATGCTGGCCGAGTCCGGCCTGCCCATCATCGCCGCAGACACCATGGCCGAAGCAGCGACCAAGATCGTTGCTGCCGTCAAGTAAGCCCGGAGAACACACATGTCGATCTACATCAACAAAGACACCAAGGTCATCACCCAGGGCATCACGGGCAAGACGGGCCAGTTCCATACTGAAAAGTGCCAGGAATACGCGAACGGCAAGAACTGCTTCGTGGCCGGCGTGAACCCCAAGAAGGCTGGCGAGTCGATCTTCAACATCCCGATCTACGCCTCCGTCAAGGAAGCCGCATCGCAGACCGGCGCCACCGTGTCGGTGATCTACGTGCCGCCCGCAGGCGCTGCTGCCGCCATCTGGGAAGCTGTGGAAGCCGACCTGGATCTGGCGATCTGCATCACCGAAGGCATCCCAGTGCGCGACATGCTGGAAGTGCGCAACAAGATGAAGGCCAAGGAAGCCGCAGGCGGCAAGCGCACGCTGTTGCTGGGCCCCAACTGCCCCGGCCTGATCACGCCCGACGAAATCAAGATCGGCATCATGCCCGGTCACATCCACCGCAAGGGCCGCATCGGCGTGGTGAGCCGTTCCGGCACGCTGACGTACGAAGCCGTGGCCATGCTGACCGAAGTGGGCCTGGGCCAGTCGAGCGCCGTGGGCATTGGTGGCGACCCCATCAATGGCTTGAAGCACATCGACGTGATGAAGGCTTTCAACGACGACCCGGACACCGATGCCGTGATCATGATCGGCGAAATCGGCGGTCCTGACGAAGCCGAAGCCGCCCAGTGGTGCAAGGCCAACATGAAGAAGCCTATCGTGGGCTTCATCGCTGGCGTGACCGCCCCTCCCGGCAAGCGCATGGGCCACGCAGGTGCCCTGATCTCCGGTGGTGCCGACACGGCCGATGCCAAGCTGGCCATCATGGAAGAGTCGGGTTTCATCATCACCCGCAATCCGTCGGAACTGGGCAAGCTGCTCAAGGCTCAGCTCAAGTAAAGCGCCCCCCGCAGCGTCGCTTGTCGGCGCAGTGGCAGCGTGATAGTTCCCGAACCCGGGAGCCATCCGACCTCAAACAAAGCGCCCGGAACTCAGGTTCCGGGCGCTTTGTTTTTGGCGCGCCGATCCTGCCCACAGCCTGTGGGTCAAGGGTGTTGTAGGCAGCCTGACAAAATTGGCAACCATGCCGAGCCCCAGCTGCCCAAGACGACAAGAAGGGCATACAGCCACCCCGGCGGCCAGCAACTCCACGCCCGTCGCCCTCGTGGGCTTGACCCGGTTTGGGCGTGGATATTGCTTCCAATTTTCCAATACAGAGAGCGGAACAACAACAAGTGGGACGAACAACCTCGGGACGGCGGCTTGGCATTTGGCGTACCGAGGGTTTCCGAGGTGCGTTGATTGCGACCGCGGTGGTTGCCTTAGCAGCAGCGACTGGCGTCTTCCAATCGCTGGAACACCGCCTGTACGATGCGGCAACCAGCGTTGCCGCACCGCAGCCCCTGGGCGAAATTGCCATCATCGGCATTGACGACGCCAGTCTGGCCACTTTGGGCCCCTGGCCATGGCCCCGCGATGTACACGCAAAGCTGATTGATCAGCTTTCCGCTGCGGGCGCCAAAAGCATTGTCCTCACCTCCTCGTTCGCCGAACCACAGTCTGATCGCAGCCTGACCTATATCCGCAAGATTCGGGAGGCGCTTGCGCGGGCGGGCGACGGCTCACCGCTCGCTGCGGAGCTGAACCGAACTACAGCAGAGGCCGAGCAAGCGCTGGACACCGATGCGGCGCTTGCAGCCAGTATCAGGCGGGCTGGCAATGTGTTTCTGGCCTCTCGATACGCACTGACCGGCGGGACGCGGACCGCGCTGCCCGCCTATGCCCACCGCAGCGACGTGCCGGCGCCAGCAGGTTTTTCGGTGCCCGCAACTTCGACCCAATATCCGTTGGCGGCCATCGGGGCCGCAGCAGCGGGCGTTGGCCACAACCTTGCGCAAGCCGACGACGACGGCCAGGTCCGCGAGATCCCCCTCCTTCTGCAGTACGACAACGTCGCAGTGCCGTCGCTGGCGCTCCTTGTCGCGGCGCACAGCCTGCATATTGGCCAGAACGAGCTGCGGGTAGCAGATGACCGCTCCGGTGTCCGCATGGGTGGGCTACACATAGCTACGGACGCCTCGGCTGTCATGCGACCCCGCTTTTATGCCGCTCCTGGCGGAGCCTTGCCATTTCCGGTGACATCGTTCGCGCAGGTGGTCGGGGGCAAGGTACCGCTGCAGGGTTTTAAAGACAAGGTTGTGCTCATCGGCGAGACCAGCGAGTCCCAAAATGCTCCGTGGGGCCAAGCCAGCCCACGGACGATGCACCCCGTTGTGCTGCTCGCACACACGGTGTCGGCCATGCGCCAGGGGCTGACCGTGCAGCGCCCCTCCTGGGCACCGCTGGCCTCGTGGGGCGCATTGTTGGGCGCGCTGTTGTGGGTGGGGCTGGTCCTCCCCAGGTTCTCCCAGCCCACAGCGTGGGTGGCGAGCGGATCCCTTTTGCTCTTGGTGATGGGAACTGAATGGAGCCTGCTGCGCTACGCTGGGCTGGCGGCCCAGTTGGCACCCGCTGCACTTGCATTGGCCGCGGGCGCAGCGGCGCTGACCGCCCTGCGCATGCTGGGCGGTGGCGGCGCGTCGGACTCGTCCGCTGAAACCGCCGAAACGGACCGCATGATGGGGCTGGCGCTACAGGGGCAAGGCCAGCTGGACATGGCATTTGATCGCTTGCGCAAGGTGCCACCCAGTGACGCGTTGATGGACAACCTCTATCACTTGGCGCAGGACTTTGAACGCAAACGCAACTTCGCCAAAGCCAAGGCGGTGTACAAGCACATCCTGCAGCACAACCGCGATTACAAGGATGCACGCGCGCGGTACAAGCGCGTTCGGGCCCATCTGCAAAACGCAGATATGCCCAGCAGCACGCCGCCGTCGTCACTCCCGCCGCTGACGACGTCGATTCCGCACCTGCCTGGCGATGTGGCCGCCGGCATTCCCATGCTGGGGCGCTATCAGATTGACAAGGAGCTTGGCAAGGGAGCGATGGGCGTGGTGTACCTCGGGCGCGACCCGAAAATCGGGCGGATTGTAGCCATCAAGACATTGGCTTTGGGGGAAGAGTTCGAGGGCGATGCGCTCGTGGACGCCAGGGCCCGCTTTTTCCGCGAGGCAGAGACTGCGGGGCGCCTGCAGCATCCCTTCATTGTGACGATTTTCGACGCCGGGGAAGAGCACGATCTGGCTTACATCGCCATGGAATTCCTCAAAGGCGCCGACCTGACGCAGGCGTGCCATGCTGCGCAGCTTTTGCCGGTCGCGACAGTGCTGTCCATCGGCGCGCGCGTGGCCGAAGCGCTGGACTATGCCCACGCCCACAACGTGGTGCACCGCGACATCAAGCCCGCCAACATCATGTTCGACGCCGCCACAGACTCTGTGAAGGTGACTGATTTCGGCATCGCGCGCATCACGGATTCGAGCAAGACACGCACAGGGCTTGTGCTCGGGACCCCCAGCTTCATGTCACCTGAGCAACTCGCGGGCAAGAAGGTAGACGGCAGATCGGATCTGTACTCTCTGGGCGTGACCCTGTTCCAGTTGCTGGCCGGGTCGCTGCCGCTTCGCGGCGAATCGATGACCGAACTCATGCACAAGATCGCCAGTGTGAACGCGCCGGACATACGTCAGCTGAGACCGGAGCTCTCACCAGCTGTAGCGCGCGCGTTGGCGCTGGCACTGGAGAAAAAACCCGAGGCGCGCTACCAAACTGGACGGCAATTTGCCGCCGATCTGCGGGAGGCAGCCGCTGCGACGGGCCAGGCACCCCGGGCGGAAGCAGTCGTCTATGATGCGGACCGCGATGCAACAGGGCTTGAAATGGCGGATTATCAGCAAACTGTGATGGAATCCCCCGCTGGACGGGGTGCGGCATCTCCGCCGATTTCTGGCGCTCGATGACGCTCGCCCCTACCTCCATGACCTATGAATTCTTCTCGCGGACCGATAAAGGCCGCGTGCGCACCAACAACGAAGATGCTGTGGCGGTCGACCGTGATGCGCAAGTAGCCATCTTGGCTGATGGAATGGGCGGCTACAACGCCGGAGAAGTGGCCAGCGGGATGGCCACGACCTTTATCCGGACCGAGATGGCCCGCTGGCTGGGACAAGCAGGCACGGCACCGCAATCTACGGACGTGCGGCGCGCCTTGGAGATCTGCGTCGAAAACGCCAATCACGCCATCCTGGGTGCATCGCTATCCAACCCTCAATATGCCGGCATGGGCACCACGCTGGTGGTGGGCGTGTTCCATGGCAGCCGACTGATACTGGGGCATATCGGCGACTCCCGTTGCTACCGGCTGCGCGACGGCACCATGCAACAAATCACACGCGACCACTCATGGCTGCAGGAGCAGGTGGACGCAGGTTTGCTGACGGCGCAGCAAGCTGCCCTCTCAGCCAACCGGAATCTGGTCACGCGCGCGCTCGGCGTTGAGCCCAACGTCATGATGGAAGTGAACGAGTTCCAGGTGGCACCAAACGACTTGTTCCTCATGTGCTCGGACGGGCTCACGGACATGGTCGCTGATGCAGATCTCGCCGAGCTGGTGCGTGCGCCGCTGCCGCTAGAGGAAAAAGCCACACTGCTCATCGATACAGCCAACGCAAATGGCGGCCGTGATAATGTGAGCGTACTGCTGGTGCAAGCCGCCGCGGGAGGCAAGAAGCGCGGCCTTATGTCCCGATTGCTTGGGGCCGCGTGATGGTCCCGACCACAACAATTATTCATTACATCAGGAGTGGATCATGCCGAAAATGATCGTTTCAATCGACGGGGTTGTGATCAAGGAAGTGCAACTGACCAAGGAGCGGACTACGGTCGGCCGTCGGCCTTACAACGATATCGTGATCGACAACCTTGCGGTCAGCGGCGAGCACGCGGTGATCCACATGCTGGGCCAGGACGTCGAAATCGAGGACCTGGGCAGCACCAACGGCACCCACGTGAATGCGAAGGCCGTGAAGCGGCAGGAATTGCGCAACGGCGACACCATCGAAGTGGGTAAGTACAAGATTCGCTTCTTGCACGAAGCCGAGGGTCAGAACTTCGAAAAAACCATGATATTCAAGCCGGGCATGTTGCCGCCACTGGGCACTGCATCCCGGCCCGCGCCATTGGCGCCAGCTGCCGCAGCGATTTCAGCGGTGATCCGCGTAATGTCTGGCGCAGCGGCCGGGCGGGAAGTCTCTCTGCAAAAGGTGGTCACCACCATTGGCAAGCCAGGTGTCGCTGTCGCGTCGATCACCAAGCGGCATCAGGGCTTCGTTTTGGCCCATGTGGAGGGCCCCGACATGCCGCTGCTCAACGGCGCTTCCATCGGCGCCTCACCGGTTCCACTCAAGAACGGCGACCGCCTGGAGTTGGCTGGTACCGAGATGCAGTTCGAACAAACCTGATCACCGCGAACAGGCTGCGCGGCTCTAGGCGGTTTATTTCAGCCCCTTGCCACAGCCCTCTGTGTTACGCCGGCTCTCAAATCTGTTCGGGCGCCACGGGCGGCGCATGGCGGTCACGTTGGTCCCGCTGGTTTTTGCGCTGCTGCATATCTCCGGCATCCTTCACCTCCAGGTGCTGGAGCGCCTCGAAAACATCATCTATGACACCCGGCTGCGCGCCACGATGCCTCGCACACTGGACGAGCGCATTGTCATTGTCGACATAGACGAGAAAAGCCTGGAGCGGGTGGGGCACTGGCCCTGGGGACGGGACAAGCTCGCCGCACTGACCCGAGAGTTGTTTGAGCGCCAACATGTTGCGGTCGTTGGATTCGACGTCCTCTTCGCAGAGACAGACGGAAGTTCTGGCCTCCCCAACCTCGAGCGATTGGCCCAAGGCCTTCTACGCGATCAAGTCGAGTTCAAGAAGCAGCTCGCGCGCTTGGCCCCAACGCTGGACTACGACGCGTTGTTTGCCCATTCGCTTCAGGGTAGGCCAGTGGTTCTGGGCTACTACCTGACCAGCGATCGCGACGGCCGAACGAAAGGGGTGTTGCCGGTACCGGCTTTGCCCGCTGAGCGTCTGCGCGGCCTGCCATTGCGGGCGACCTCATGGGGTGGATACGGCAGCAATATTGAAGAGTTGGCCAAGGCCGTGCCCGTCGCTGGCTTTTTTAACTCCATCACGGATGACGATGGAGTCGTTAGGTCGCTGCCTTTGCTTGCGGAGTACCAAGGGAAGTATTACGAATCGCTCGCGCTGGCGATGTATCGCACGGCAATGGGGCTGCCGGAGGTTCACCCTGGCTTTGCCGGGCCCACCAATACCCAAGGCGGCTACGACACCCTACAAAGCATCTTGCTACGCCAAGATGGCCGCACGTTGACGCTGCCGGTCGACGACAAGCTTGCCACGCTCATCCCTTTCCGTGGCCCCGGCGACGTCAACGGCGGATCGTTCCGCTACATTTCCGCTTCCGACATTCTGGAGGGCAAGCTGCCGCCGAAAAGTTTGGAGAGCCAGTTGATACTGGTCGGCTCGACAACTCCCGGCTTGCTGGATTTGCGCGCGACCCCGGTTGGCCGCACCTATCCTGGCGTTGAAACCCATGCCAATATGCTCTCTGCTTTTCTGGATGGCAAGAACATTGTGCGGCCTGACTATGCCGTTGGCTTCGACGCAGTGCAGTTGATCGCGACGGGTTTTTTGCTGGCGTTTGCGCTACCCGCGCTTTCTGCAACTTCGGCCGTGCTTCTCAGCCTGGGCAGCGTCGCCACGCTGATCACCGCCAACTTGTGGCTGTACCTCGGTCACGGCTTGGCAATGCCACTCGCTACGGCAATCGTGATGACAGTGCTGGCTTTCACACTCAACATGGTCTACGGCTATTTTGTGGAAAGCCGCTCCAAGCGAGAGCTGGCTGCTCTTTTCGGCACCTATGTTCCTCCGGAACTGGTGAACGAGATGGTTAAACAGCCGGAGAGCTATAGCATGCAGGCTGCGAACCGCGAGTTGACTGTCATGTTCTGCGACATGCGAGGGTTCACCGCCATGTCGGAGCAGATGGAGCCGTTGCAACTGCAGGCCTTGCTCAACGACGTATTTAGTCGGCTAACACATGTCATCCGCAGTCACAGGGGCACTATCGACAAGTACATGGGGGACTGTGTAATGGCGTTTTGGGGGGCCCCCGTAACCACCCCTGATCACGCCCGCCTTGCCGTCTCCGCCGCCATCGAAATGGCGGCAGCCATTGCACAAATTAATGAAAGCCACCGCGTGTGTGGGCTTCCAGAGATAGGTGTCGGCATTGGCCTGAACACCGGCAGCATGTGTGTGGGAGACATGGGCTCGAATCTCCGGCGCAGCTACACCGTAATTGGCGACGCTGTCAATCTCTGCTCCCGTCTTGAAGGACTATCCAAGCACTATGGCACTTCCATCGTCGTGAGTGAGAGTACCAAGCTGTTGGCGCAGCAGTTTTCATGGCAGCAACTGGATCTAGTGCGGGTGAAAGGCAAGGCGCAAGCAGTGGCCATTTTTTCACCATTAACCAAATCCGACGCGTTTGTTGAGTCGCAATTATTGGAATTGGAAGTGTGGGGCCAGTTCCTCACTGCCTACCGAGCGCAGGAGTGGGCACAATGTGACGATTGCCAAGTGCGACTGCAAAACTACAACCCCGGCAGCCCGCTGTACGCCCTGTACGAACAACGAGTAGAGCGCCTGCGGCAGCAGTCATTTGACCCGAACTGGGACGGTGCTACCAATTTCGACAGCAAGTAATTGAGTCAATCAACCCTGAAAGCCATCTTATGAAGGTTCGTGTGCTCGGATGCTCCGGCTCCATCGCCAAAGACTGCCACACGACGTCTTTTCTGATTGGCGACAACCTCCTGATCGATGCAGGCACCGGAGTGGGTGACTTGACGCTGGAAGAGATGCGCAAGATCGATCATGTGTATCTCACGCATTCACATTTAGACCACATTGCTGCGTTGCCGCTGATGCTAGATGCTGTTTCTTCGCTGCGTGATATCCCGGTTGAAGTTCATGCGTTGCCGCAGACCATCGACGCATTGCAGGCACACATTTTTAACAATGTCATCTGGCCGGACTTCAGCACCATTCCAACGGCGGAACAGCCATTTCTTCGGTATCGCCCCATTGCAGTGGGGGAGCAGGTCACCATTGATGGGCGCGTGTTGGAAGTGCTACCTGCGGTGCACAGCGTGCCGGCTGTTGCATTCGCACTGCTCGGAAATACCGGATGGTGGGCTTTCAGCGGGGATACAGAAAGAAACCCGGCATTCTGGAGCTGGATCAATGCTCGACCTGTATGCCAACTGGTGATCGAAACCGCATTCAGCAATCGCGAAAGCAGCTTGGCAGCGAGAAGCCTGCACCTCTCCCCCATCACGCTTTCCCAAGAACTCGCCCAGCTGCGTACTGACCGAGCGTTTCCCATCTACATCACCCACACAAAGCCCTCGGAGACCGAGCTCATCATGGATGAAATTCGCCGCTTCGAAACTGCGCCGGTGGGCAGTGCAGCGACGGCACACGACATACGGTGGTTGCGAGCGGGAGACATCTTCGATTTGTAGCCACCGACTTCCAACGACAATGATGGCAAAACAAAAATGTCACAAAAGGTGACGTTTGAAGCCGTTTTGCCCTGGTTGCCCTCAAGAACTCCAACGATTGCTTAACACCATGCTGGCACGTAATGTGCTGCTCTTCAGCCAACCTGGCGAACTGTTCGACAGGTGCGAACTTGTTAACCGACCCCGAGGAGAATTTTATGAAGCGTACCCTGCAAAAAGGTTTTACCCTGATCGAACTGATGATCGTGGTAGCGATTATTGGTATTTTGGCTGCTGTGGCGCTGCCTGCCTATCAGGACTACACCGTTCGTGCGCGTGTGACGGAAGGTTTGAGCTTGGCTGCTGCGCCGAAATTGGCCGTTACTGAAACGTATGCAGCAAACAATGGCACCGCTATTGCCGCTTGTGCGAGTCCGTGTACTGCTTTGCCAGTTGCTGGCGGTTTTGGATATCAATTCACACCGACGAAGTATGTCTCTGGAATGTCCATTGCTGCAATTCCTGTAGCTCCGGCAATCGGTTCGGGCCGCGTTACCATAAACTACGCTGCAGCAACTGGTGCGGGCGCTATGTTCATCGGTCTCACCCCTGGTAGCGGCGGTATTTCTGCAACCACAGGATTGCCCACTGCTGCAATGGTTTCTGGCGCACCCGTGGTTTGGGGCTGCACCGTTGGCGCAACGCAAGCTGCGCCAACCGGTGGCACGGCTCTTTACAAGTACGTACCCGCCAATTGCCGCTTCTAATTCGGCACAGTATGCATACCGCTTAGTGGTATGCAGTAAAAAGAGCGCTCTGCGCTCTTTTTTTTAGCCGCAAGTTTAAATTATTGGTCGCAGGGGTTCTTATTGATCGGTGTCGAGTGTGTTTTATGACCATCGCCTCCTTTTTCACATATTTTTTGCCCTATCGAGCCACAAGGGCCTTGCGTGCTGCCGCCTTTCACCTGTCGCTTTCGGCTGCAGTGGTCGCGATCGTGGCATTGTTGGTCTTCGGTTTCTGGTTTCCGGGGCCGCTACGTCAGCTAAGTGGCGGTGCTGAGTTGTTCTGGCTGATTGTTAGCGTCGATATAGTTTGCGGCCCTTTACTCACAATGGTAGTTTTTAACCCTACCAAACCGCAATCCGAATTGCGCCGTGACTTAGCGATGGTGGCCGCCATCCAATTACTGGTTTTGGGGTACGGCATACATACCCTTAGCTACGCCCGCCCTGTGGCGCTGGTATATGAAGTTGATCGCTTCCGAGTAGTGTCAGTTGCGGACATTGACGAGGCTGAAGCTGACGACACTCCCAGCTGGGCAAAGCCCCTGAGTTTTTCCCGCCCTCCCACTATTGGAATACGGCCTGCTGCAACCCTTGAAGAAAATATCTCTAGCATTGAAGCCTCGATGCAAGGCATAGAACCCAGTCAGAAGCCTAGCTGGTGGCAGGAGTACGCACTCAGTGTGCCGCAAGTGTTGCAGCGATCCCACGACTTGGCTTCATTACGTACCAAGCACCCGGCGCATGCGGCACTCATCGAAGCGGCCGCGTCCAACACCATCACCAATTTACAACCAGGGGAAACCAACGCCCCCGCCACACTGCGCTGGCTACCGCTGGTGAGTCGCCATGCCTCGGACTGGGTCGTTTTGATAGATCCAGTGACCGCTCGCATACGAGGATACATTCACCTAGACGGGTTTTAACGAGAGCGGTGATGCTAGGTTTCGCAAGGGTGCCCGGAAGATGGGGTTCTTGCCGAAAGCTGATTCAATTTGACTTTTCCGCCACAAAGCTCCCCGATTTGCCTCCGTGCTTCTCTAGCACGCCCACTCCATGGATAGACATACCTCGGTCGACCGCCTTGCACATGTCATAGATAGTCAGTAGTGCCACCTGCACGGTGGTCAGCGCCTCCATCTCCACGCCTGTCGGCCCTACTGACTCCACAGTGGCAGTGCACTGCACAGCGTTCGCATCGGATAGCAGTTCGAACTCCACAGCGACCCGCGTCAGTGCTAGCGGATGACATAGCGGGATCAGATCGCTGGTTTTCTTGGCGCCTTGGATTCCGGCAATGCGGGCTACACCCAGCACGTCGCCCTTTTTGGTACTGCCCGCCTCGATGATTGCCAGCGTTTCCGCCCGCATTTCGATACGTCCCGTGGCAACCGCCACTCGGTGGGTAGACGGCTTAGCTCCAACATCCACCATATGGGCTTGGCCATGGGCGTTGAAGTGGGTGAGGGGCGAGGTGGGCGTGGACATAGCGTGGGCAAAGCGGTTGAGCGAAATATTCGGGAGCGGAGGCATCATACGGCGCTAGCACTAGCCGACCAAAATAGGCGACCCGCCTGCCAAACAAAGGAGATCCGTGCCGAAATTCAAGCCCCAACTGACTCTGGCTCTTATCTATCAGGCGCAAATAGCTATATTTTTCGCAGCAGTTTGCGTTTTTGGGTCACCCCATGCTTTTGCCCAGATCAGCCTCCCCATCCTAGGCGACTCCAGCGATCTCACCACGAGCGCCGAGCGCCGCCTTGGTGACCGCATCATCCGCGAACTCTACCGCGACCCCGACTATATCGACGATGCAGTAGTCGCCGACTACGTGCAGGGTATCTGGCAACCTTTAGTAGCCGCCGCGAAAGCGCGCGGCGAACTCTCACCTGAGCTCGACGAGCGTTTCGCCTGGGAGATCCTCCTGGGACGCGACCGGACGGTGAACGCATTTGCCTTGCCAGGGGGCTATCTTGGCGTGCATCTGGGCCTGATCGGCGTGGTCACCAGCCGCGATGAGCTCGCTTCGGTGCTGGCCCACGAACTCAGTCATGTTACGCAGCGCCACATCTCGCGCCTGCTCACTCAGCAAAGCAAGCAGACGCCACTGTTGCTAGGCGCAATGATCCTAGGGGCGTTGGCTGCCAGCAAGAACCCAGGGGCAACGCAGGCGCTCGTCGTTGGCGGGCAGGCCTTGGCCATGCAGAACCAGCTCAACTTCTCGCGCGACATGGAGCGCGAGGCGGATCGGATCGGCTATGGCCTGATGGCCCCGGCAGGCTTTGCGCCGCAGGGTTTTGTGAGCATGTTCGACAAACTTCAGCAGGCCAACCGGCTCAATGACAACGGTTCGTGGCCTTATCTGCGCAGCCACCCGTTGACGAGCGAGCGGATGGCGGACATGCACTCGCGCATGTCCCCGGGGGGCGCGCCTCCCGCTGCCATGGCAGCTACCCTGGAGCACGCCATGATCGCGGCGCGTGCCCGTGTGCTGTCGAACCCCGGAGTGGACACGCTGCGCCAATGGATTGCTGAACCTCAGAGCACAGGCTTTGCCGGCCAGCCCGCCACTCGCCGCGCGGCGGTGCTATACGCCGCCGCACTGGGAAGCAGCCAGCTCAGAGACACCGCGGGCGCGCGCTCAATCGCTAAGAAACTGGACGAATTGGTGCGTCACGATCCGGCAGCCCAGCGGCTGGCAAGGTGGCTGATGGCCGAGATCGAGTTGGCAGGCGGCGATGCCGCTGCGGCGGTGACCGTACTCAGCAGCGACACAAACTCCGCGGCGAGCAGCATCCGCCGCCCGGAGCTTGTCTTGCGCACCCAGGCGCTGTTGCGTGCGGGACGCGCAGTTGAGGGGACAGGGGCACTGCAGACCTGGGTCGCTACACATCCCAAGGATGCGACTGTGTGGCAACTCCTTGCGTCGACCTGGCAAGCCCAAGGCCAGCCACTGCGCGCCGTGCGTGCTGAGGCAGAAGCGCAGGCTGCACGCTACGACTACGCGGCGGCCGTCGACCGCTTCAAGGCTGGCCAGGATCTGGCGCGGCGCGGTGGCCCGCAGGTGGACCACATCGAAGCGTCAATCATTGACACGCGCCTGCGTGCCGTCGAGCTACTTCTTCGTGAACAGGCCGCCGAGCGCTGATTCGATCAGCAAACCCAGCAGCGAGTAGATCAGCGACCCGATCAGGGCGGCGGCGAAGCCCTGCACGTGAAATCCGTCCAGGACGCTGGCTGCTGCCCAGAACATCAGGGCGTTGATCACAAACAGGAAGAGCCCTACGGTGACGATGGTGACCGGCAGGGTCAACACCACCAATATCGGTCTCAGCACGACGTTGAAAAGCCCGATGACAAAGGCTGCAATCAACGCGGACGGGAAGCTTTTGACTTCGACCCCGCTGTAGACGTAGGCCACGAACAGCAAGGATGCCGCACTGAGCAGCCATTTGAGGAGGAGTTTCATGGCGAAAGAATAGCACCGGCCTGAGACAACTAAAAAGGCCCCAAAGGGCCTTTTCGTCCGACTGCACATTGAGCATCGCCGCTGCCTACTCGTCGGACGATCCTCACCGCGGGTACGGATGCTCGCTACGACCCCTCGTTGCGCTAGATCACAGTCGATCGCAGCGATCACTCCACCCGTCGAGAGGGAAAGCCCGGCCAAACCTCACTCGAGGGCCAGCATCCAGACAGCACTGAAACCCGTCAGCAGGCTTCCCAGCAGCGTGCCAGGCCTCGGCGAGGACCAACGGCGGCCCACTTGACTCTCCTCGGGGTTGTCAGACTTGGGACGGCGCGCGTCCACTACCTGCGCGGCTGCCGACTGGGCAGCCTGCAACTGTTCCGTGAGCTCGACCAGCGGGCCCTTGGCAATCACCGTGGTCACGCTGCTGGCAGGGGCGCGCAGCGCTGGGAGGATCTGGGCAAACAGCTTGTCGGCCCACTTGGTACGCCAGTTCTCCCGTGCGCTGTGGCTCACCCACTTGCTGATGCGATGGGTCATGCGGGGGGCACAGGCCACCAGCACCCACTCTGTCTGGGTCGTGATACCGCGGGCGAACAGGGGTGCAAGCACTTCCTGCGCGTAGGCCGCGTCGTCCACATACACGATGACTCTGTCCATACCGTCTCCTGTTGACTTGCCAGAGGCCAGAGCGCAAGCCCCAACCTCTGTCGATTCCAAAAGGCCTTAGAGCGATCAGCCTTGCTGCTCGGCGGGGGCCGACGCGGCACGGCGCGACATGATGAACTTGCCGGCCAACAGCACCAGCAGGGCGCCGGCCACGCTGGCACCGTACTTGATGAGGTCGGTCTGGGGCAGTTTCAGCATCCATTGCCACTTGTCGGGGTTGGCGAAGGCGGGGTCGGACACCAGCATGCCACCGGCGATCCAGCCGAGCAGCATGCCGCCCAGCGTGATGATCATCGGGAAACGTTCCATGAGCTTGATCACCAGCTGGCTGCCCCAGACGATGATCGGGATCGAGATCAGCAGACCCAGCACTACCAGCAGGAAGGAATGCTCGCCCGCGTTCTGCGCAGCACCGGCGATGGCGATCACGTTATCCACGCTCATCACCAGGTCGGCCACGATGATGGTCTTGATGGCGGCCAGCAGCTTGTCGCTGCCTTGCACGTCGCCGTGGCCGTCTTCATCGGGGGCCAGCAGCTTCACACCAATCCACACGAGGAGCACCGCGCCGATGAACTTGAGGAACGGCAGTGCGAGCAGCGTCATCGCAAAGGCGATGAGGATCACCCGCAGGACGATGGCACCGGCTGTGCCCCAGATGATCCCCTTGGTCCGCTGAGCGGGGGGCAGCTTGCGGCAGGCCAGCGCGATGACCACCGCGTTATCGCCGCCCAGCAAGATGTCGATGATGATGATCTGGCCCAGTGCGAGCCAGAATTCGGGCGATGCCAAAAATTCCATAAATTCCTCTGTGTCGGTGCGCGCGAAAGGAGGGTTGCGTCGCCACTGTAGCGCCGAGCCCGTCCAAGGGATAGAGGGCCTGCAAAGAGAATCAAGGGCCTGCCTGCAACGGGCATCACAGATGCGAAGGACGGCCTTGATCAGCCCTTGCAGGGCCCATCAAAGGTCTTGCTCAGCGTGGCGCCTGTGTGTTGCGCGCCATGCCCGGACCGCCGGAAGCAGTGTTTTGCTTCGTATTGACGACGGTTCCGATGCCTTGTCCGCAGCCAGGGGGCTGGCACTTGCTGACAAGTCGGGAGCTACTCCCCTTCGAAGCAGCGATTGGAACATCGCCAGCGCCGGCGTGCAAGTGCGGCAGGGTTGTGGTTATTGCTTACAACGGTTTCGCGCAGATGCCCGGCGGCCCGGCCCGCGGGTACCACAGCGGCAAAGACACCCCCACCAAAAAGGTCCCGCACCGGGCAGCTATGATCCAGCCCCTCCCGCACCCCGCCCCATGGCCGCCATTCACATCACCGACATCGAAGCCGCCATTAACCACTGGCGCCGCCGCGCGCCTTCGCCCGATGGTGTGAGGCTGGCGCCCGAATTGAACGCGCTGGGGGAGGTGTACGCGCTCATGGTGTACGGCCGTGTGAATGAAATCAAAGAAGACGGGCTACCGCCCGAGGCCTTGGCCGCCTGGCAGGCGTGGTACGACACCACGCCCGACACCCCCTGCATTGCCATCTGCTCGACCAGCCAAGGCGACGATCTGTGCAAGGGATGTGGGCGCACATTTGACGAAGTGCAGTTCTGGCCGGCCTTTAGCCCGGCGCAGAAGCGCTCGGTGTGGCGCCGCATCACGCTGGAACACTCCGCGTGGCGCTTCAACCGCTATGCCGAACGCGCGGCCGAGGGTGTTTCTGCCCCCGGCGCCCCGGCCGAACCCGCGCGGTAGCTCCGTACCGTCAACGGTCGGCAGCGTTGTCGCCCGCAGAAGCTGTACGCCCAGTGCCCAAACCGGTATGGTGGGCCCATGCTGCGCCTCACCCAAGCCCCGAACATCGCGATTGCCACGCTCTGGGCAGACTTGTTGTGTGAAGCGGGCATGAGGGCGTCGGTGCAGCGCCAATACCTGGGGGCCGCGGCGGGCCACCTGCCGCCGGACCAGTGCCTGCCCGAGATCTGGCTGGAGTACGACGAACACGCCGGTCGGGCACGCAGCCTGCTGCAGGCCCTGGAGGATTTACCGCAGCGCCATTGGGTGTGCCGCTGTGGTGAGACGGTGGAGGGCGGTTTTGAGCAGTGCTGGCAATGCGGCACGCTTATGCCGCGCGATTGATCAGGGCTGATCAATCAACCACAATTCCTAAATTCATAGCAATAAAACATTGTGGGATAAGCGGCAGAGCCCGATTTGGCTCAATATTCGGGCTTCACTTCCACCGCACCGGCTCCACATGCACGCTGCCCTGCGTGCTGCTCAGCGTGATCGCACCTTCCTGCACCGTGGCCTGCAGCTGCATGCTGCGCTCGGCCAGCTGTGCCAGCGCCTGGGACGCCTCGGTGGGGATGCGCCACACCTGCAGCCTCTCGAGCCGCGAAAGCTTGGTCTCGATGCCCTTCCACCAGATCTCAGCCGCGTGGTTGAAGCAGTAGACGATCACGGAATCGGCCTTGCTGCAGGCCCGGGTCAGGGGCTTGTCTTCCGGCTGGCCGACTTCGATCCACACGCGCTTGCGGCCCGTGTAGTCCGTCACCGAGGCATCCGGGTCATCGGGATCCGACAGGCCCGCGCCAAATGCCAGCGTGGCGTCGCCATTGCAAAGGTCGTTGAGCTGGTGCGCAGCAATAGCCAAAGCGGTCAACCGGACCATCATGCGTTCATCCGTCTCGCTGGGATGGCGCGCCAGCGTGAGGGCGTGGTCGGCGTAGTAGCCGTGGTCGATATCGGCGATCGCGAGGTTCGCCTTGAAGATGGTGGATTTGATGGCCATGATGCGAAGGAATACAAATGCCCCGTGGCAAGGCGGGGAGAATGGCCGGCACAAATAGCGGTTAGCGCGCAGGACTTGGAGTGTTGCTCAACCGAGCATATTTGGCTGTAATCAGGAGCTCGGCAGTATAGAAGGGCGTCGCGGCTTCCATCGCAGCGCTGGCTTCTCAATAAAGTGCCAGGACAACGCAGCGCAAAACAACGCACCACCTAAGCTCAGTGACAGAGCAACGGGAAAAGGTAGCTGGTTCGCAAAACCCCAAATGACGATCTGCTGAACTGGGAACCCGTAGATGTACAGGCCATACGAAAAATCGCCAAAGCGCCCAGCAGAGGCGGCCCCTGGTGTGCGAGAACTTCCCCACACCACGCTCAACCCCGCTAACGCAAACAGCGGACTCTGGCCATTTAAAGGGGCCGGACCATAGTAGTACAGCAGGCTGCAAGCGCTCAACACGATTCCAGCGGTACGCCACGGGTACTGAAACCAGAAAAAACTCCATCGGGAAAGCGAGGCTCCAAGTGCAAAGATCATTGCGTATTGAAGTCCAAATGACCACTGTGGGGGCGAGGGGGTGCTATAGCGCAGTTGCAAGATGGCAGCTAATACAGCAAATATGACCAATGGATACCAGCGCCAACGCATCAATCCCAACACCCCCGCAAAGGCGAGCCCTATATAGCAGCCCACCTCTAAAGGAATAGTCCACAACGGGCCGTTCAGAGAACCCGGATGAGGGTTCGAGGTAAAGATGCCCGGCAGACTGGTTTGGGTTTTCAGGACGAGATTGAAGAGATGTTGATGCGTGACAGAGTGATCAAAATAATCTTGCAAAGGCAGCTCCGTCAGCATCGGCCCCAATATAAAAACGGATAGAACTACTAAGACCGTAAGCCCTGGCCAAATTCGAAGTGCCCGCCTTAGCGCAAAGCGGGGCAGATTGGGGTCTGCGATCCAGGACTGCGTGACCAGATACCCACTGATCGCAAAAAAAAGCACCACGCCCAACGCCCCCGGTTCGTTGCCGAAAACCAGCGGCACTGGCCTCCCCATTAATGCAAATTGATGACTCCAAATAACCAGAAGTGCAGCAGCGACGCGCAATGCATCGAAATTGTTCGCTCGGTGATGAATTCCTTCCATGGGTCCGAGGCAAGGTGCCGAGTAACAAGTGACGTGGCGCCGCTTCAGACCCGGCGCGCCAGCTCCGCAGCCTTGCCCACGTAGCTGCCCGGCGTCATCGCCAGCAGGCGGTCTTTTTCAGCCTGGGGAATTTCTAGCGAGTGGATCAGCCCGTGCAGCGCTTCGGCGGTCACGGTCTTGCCGCGGGTGACTTCCTTGAGCTTCTCGTAAGCGCCCTGCACGCCAAAACGGCGCATCACCGTCTGGATCGGCTCTGCCAGCACTTCCCACGCAGCGTCCAGGTCGTCGGCCAGGTTCTCTTCATTCAGTTCGAGCTTGTTCAGGCCGGTCAACAGCGACGCATAGGCCAGCGCGGCATAGCCCAGGGCCACGCCCATGTTGCGCAGCACGGTGCTGTCAGTCAGGTCGCGCTGCCAGCGGCTGATGGGCAGCTTCTCGGACAGGTGCTTGAGCAGCGCGTTGGCCAGCCCCAGGTTGCCTTCGGCATTTTCAAAGTCGATGGGGTTGACCTTGTGCGGCATGGTGCTGGAACCAATCTCGCCGGCCTTCAGGCGCTGCTTGAAGTAGCCCAGGCTCACATAGCCCCAGATGTCACGCGACAGGTCGATCAGGATGGTGTTGGCGCGCGCCACGGCATCGAACAGCTCGGCCATGTAGTCGTGCGGCTCGATCTGGATCGAATACGGCTGGAAGGTCAGTCCCAGGCCCAGCGGCTCGGGGGTTTCGATGACCTTCTTGCTGAAGGCTTCCCAGTCGAAATCGGGCCAGGCGGACAGGTGGGCGTTGTAGTTGCCCACGGCGCCGTTCATCTTGCCCATGATCTTGACTGCGGCCACGCGCTCACACGCCGTCTGCAGGCGCATGACCACGTTGGCCATTTCCTTGCCCACGGTGGTCGGGCTGGCGGTCTGGCCGTGGGTGCGGCTGAGCATGGGCACGTCCGCATAGGCGTGCGCCATTTCGCGCAGCTTGAGCACGATGCGGTCCAGGCCAGGCAGGATGACCTGATCGCGGCCCGAGCGCAGTTGCAGCGCGTGGCTGGTGTTGTTGATGTCTTCGCTGGTGCAGGCAAAGTGCACAAATTCGGAGGCTTTTTCGAGTTCGGGACGCGCTTCGAACTTGCTCTTGATCCAGTACTCCACGGCCTTCACGTCGTGGTTCGTGGTTTTTTCGATCTCCTTGATGGCCGTGGCGTCGGCTTCGGAGAAATTCTTGATCAGGCCCAGCAGGTAGGCGCGTGCGCCCGTGGTCAGGGGCTTGAACTCGGCAAACCCCGCGTCCGACAAGGCGATGAACCAGGCCACTTCAACCTGCACACGGCGGTGCATGTAGCCGTGTTCGCTCATGATCGGGCGCAGGGCGGCAAGTTTGCTGGCGTAACGGCCGTCAAGCGGCGACAGGGCGGTGATGGTGGACAGGCTCATGGCGCGCAATTGTAGGTGTTGGCCCACTGTAGGCCCCCCGCCACAGGGGTGGGCGACCCGTCAGCAGGCGCTAAGGCGGCAGCCGATAGAATCAAAGTCGATTGTTCAGACCACTGCGCACTGGAAGCCACACCATGAAATTGATCGGAGCCGCTGCAAGCCCTTACGTCCGCAAGGTGCGGGTCGTGATGGCTGAAAAAAAGCTCGACTACCAGTTCGTGCAAGAGAACGTCTGGGCGGACGACACCAGCATTGCAACATCCAACCCGCTGGGCAAGGTGCCCTGCCTGGTGATGGAAGGTGGCGAAGCCGTGTTCGACTCCCGCGTGATCGTGGAATACCTCGATACCCTGTCGCCCGTGGGCAAGCTCATCCCCAGCCAGGGCCGAGAACGGGCCGAGGTCAAGACCTGGGAAGCGCTGGCCGATGGCGTGGCGGACGCCGCGATCCTCGCGCGCCTGGAAGCCACCTGGGCGCACCGCAAGGACAGCGAACGCAGCCAAGCCTGGATCGACCGGCAGCTGCGCAAGGTGAACGACAGCCTCAAGTCCATGAGCCAGGGCCTGGGCGACAAGCCGTTTTGCAGCGGCATCCACCTGAGCCTGTCCGACATCGCCGTGGGCTGCGCGCTCGGCTGGCTGGAGTTCCGCTTCCCCGAGATCGCGTGGCGCAGCGAGTACCCCAACCTCGGCCGCCTGCTCGACAAGCTGATGCTGCGCCCGAGCTTCGCCGACACCAAGCCTTCCTGACCGCTCTGGTCCGGGCGTTTCGCTCGGCACAGCCACCGCGTGGCGTATGCTCGCAGCGATGAACGAGATGGTTCAAAAACCGCAGCCGAAGGGCGCCGACATTCGCCCAGAGACCCGCGCCGGCCGGCAGCGCGCCGCGCGCGACGCCGCTGCCACGCCCGGGGCTGAGCGGGTGCGCATCAACGATCCCGACCGGACCATGGCCAACATCCTGCAGGTGGCCACGGCAGAATTTGCCGACAAAGGCTTGGCCGGCGCGCGCATCGACGAGATCGCCGCGCTGACCAGCACCAGCAAGCGCATGATCTACTACTACTTCGGTAGCAAGGAAGGTCTGTATGTGGCGGTGCTGGAGGAGGCCTACCGGCGCATCCGGCGCATCGAAGCGGAGTTGCACCTCGAAGACCTGCCGCCCGAGCAGGCCTTGCGCACGCTGGTCGGCTTCACGGTGGACTACCAGCTGGCCAACCCTGATTTCATCCGCCTGGTGATGAACGAGAACATGCACCGGGGCGAGTTCATCACGCGCTCTGCCACCATCCAGGAGCTCAACATCCCGGTGATCCACGCGGTGCACAACGTGTACCAGCGCGGCGTTTCCGCCGGGGTGTTCCGTCCCGACGTCGACCCAGTCGACCTGCACATGTCGATCTCGGCCCTGTGCTTCTTCAACGTCTCCAACCGCCACACCTTTGGCGTGATCTTCAAGCGCTCCCTCGACACCCCCGCGGCCACCGCCCAGCGCCGCGAATCGATCATCGAGATGGTCGTGCGCTTCCTGCGCCCTTGATTCCTGGCCTCAGGCCACGTGCAGCCCGGGCTGCCAGCCACCTTCAGACCTCCGCCGAAACGTGCACTGCGCGCCCAATGCAGGCGCCATCGCGGCGTTCCACGCGCAAAAAAACTGCCAGGGTTTGCACCTAGATCAAATACTAACCAGTTCGTACAAAATTCTTCCAGGCTTTCACTACAACGACTGGAGACACCATGTTCGCACTGGCCGACCGCGTGCTGCGGGGATACACCCACGCGCTGGATGCACTGACGGGTCTGTGCCTGGCCGTCATGGTGGTTCTTGTTTTTGGCAACGTGGTGCTGCGCTATGCGTTCAATTCCGGCATCACCATTTCGGAAGAACTTTCGCGCTGGTTGTTCGTGTGGCTGACCTTCATGGGCGCCGTTGTCGCCCTGCGTGAACACGGCCACCTGGGCGTAGATGCCCTGGTCTCGCGCCTGCCCAGGGTGGGCAAGAAGATATGCCTCGTGCTCGCACAGGTTGCGATGCTTTACGTTTCCTGGCTCTTGCTCGCAGGCAGCTGGGCGCAGACGGTCATCAACTGGGAGACCGAAGCCCCCGTCACCGGCGCATCGGTCGGCATCTTCTACGCCAGCGGTGTGCTCATGGGCGCCTCGGCGATTGCCATCTTGCTGCGCGACCTGCTGCGCACGCTGTTCGTGCCGCTGGCCGACCACGAACTGATCATGGTGCAGGAGAGCGAGGAGGCTGCCGCACTGGAGCAGATCCAGCGCGACGCACAAGCCGCAGCCCCCGTCCAGGGCGCTACCAAGCCCTGATGCCTCCCTCTTCGGACACCCTCCCATGACCGTCGCAATTTTCCTCGGCTCCCTGCTGCTGGCCATGGCCATCGGCATTCCCATCGCCTACGCACTACTGCTCAGTGGCGTGGCGCTGATGTGGCACCTCGACCTGTTCGATGCCCAGATCCTGGCGCAGAACGTGATCAACGGTGCCGACAGCTTCCCGCTGCTCGCCGTGCCGTTCTTCATGCTGGCGGGCGAGATCATGAACGTGGGCGGCCTCTCGCGGCGCATCGTCAAGCTCGCGCTGGCGCTGGTGGGCCACATCCCGGGTGGCCTCGGTTACGTGGTGATCATGGCGGCGGTGATCCTGTCGGCGGTGTCGGGTTCGGCGGTGGCTGATGCTGCGGCGCTCACCTCACTCTTGCTGCCCATGATGATCGTCGCGGGCCACAGCAAGGAGCGTTCGGCAGGCCTCATCGCGTCGGCCGGGGTCATCGGCCCCATCATCCCGCCGTCGATTGGATTTGTGATCTTCGGCGTGGCCGCGAACGTGTCCATCAGCAAGCTGTTTCTCGCGGGCATCTTGCCGGGCCTGCTGCTGGCCCTCTCGCTCGCATTCACTTGGTGGTGGCTGGGCCGCCGCGAAAACGTCACCCCGCCGCCGCGCGCCACGCGGGCCGAGCTGAAGCTGGCCTTGCGCGAAGCCGCCTGGGCGCTGGGCTTGCCCATCATCATTCTGGTGGGCCTGCGCATGGGCGTCTTCACGCCCACCGAGGCTGCCGTGGTGGCAGCGGTGTACGCGCTGGTCGTCTCGATGGCGGTGTACCGCGAGCTCTCCTGGAGCCAGCTCATCGTCATCTTCAAGACCGCTGCACGCACCAGCGCCGTGATCATGTTCCTGGTGGCTGCCGCCATGGTCTCGGCATGGCTTATCACCGTGGCCGACCTGCCCTCCAAGGTCATCGGCCTGCTGCAGCCGCTCATGGGCAATCCCACGCTGTTGCTCGTGGCCATCATGCTGCTGGTGATGGTCATCGGCACGGCCATGGACATGACACCCACCATCCTCATCATGACGCCCGTGCTCATGCCGGTGGTCAAGGCCGCGGGCATCGACCCGGTGTACTTCGGCGTGCTGTTCATCATCAACAACTCCATCGGCCTCATCACGCCGCCCGTGGGCACGGTGCTCAACGTGGTGGCTGGCGTGGGGCGCATCTCCATGGGCCAGGTCACGCGCGGGGTGATGCCTTTCATGCTGGCGCAGTTCGTGGTGATGTTCCTGCTGGTCATGTTCCCGGCGCTCGTCACCGTGCCGCTGCGCTGGCTCAGCGGCTGATCCGCTGCGTCGCGCTCCCACCTTCCCCTTTGCTTTCGCCCTCGCTTCTGCCACGCCCAAAAACCCAAGGAGACAACCATGAAACTCTTGAAGACCCTGCTGGCCACCGCCCTCGTCGCTGCGTCGCTGCTGTCCACAGCCCAGGCGCAGGAACGCACGATCAAGTTCGCGTTCCAGAACCAAAAGGACCACCCGCAGGCGCAGGGCGCGCAGAAGTTTGCCGACCTCGTGGCGGCCAAGACCAGCGGCCGCATTGCCGTGAAGCTGTTCCCCGGCGGAACGCTGGGCGGCGACCTGCAGACTGTGTCGGCGCTGCAAGGCGGCACGGTGGAGATGACCGTGCTCAACGCCGGCATCCTAGCCGCCCAGTCCAAGGAATTCGGCATCTACGACTTCCCGTTCCTGTTTGCATCGCCGCAGGAAGCCGACGCGGTCACCGATGGCCCCTTCGGCAAGAAGCTGCTCGACAAGCTGCAGGCCAAAAACCTGGTGGGCCTCGGCTATTGGGAACTGGGTTTTCGCAACCTGACCAACAGCAAGCGCCCCATCACCAAGGCTGAGGACATCGCCGGCCTCAAGATCCGCGTGATCCAGTCGCCGATCTACATCGACATGTTCAATGCGCTCGGCGCCAACGCCGTGCCCATGCCCTTCCCCGAGCTGTACACCGCCCTGGAGCAAAAGGCAGTGGACGGCCAGGAAAACCCGGTCTCGACCATCCTGTCGTCCAAGTTCGCCGAGGTGCAGAAGCACCTGACCATCACGCGCCACATGTACAACCCGCAGGCCGTGATCGTGAGCAAGAAGTTCTGGGACAGCCTGTCCCCCGCCGACCAGAAGGCTCTGACGGACGCCATGGCCGAAGCGACCACCTTCCAGCGCGCCGTGTCGCGCGTGCAGGCCAATGTGGCGCTGGACGACCTCAAGAAGGCGGGCATGCAGGTCAGCGAGTTCCCTGCGGCAGAGATCGACAAGCTGCGTGCCAAGGTCAAGCCCGTGGTCGAAAAGCACAGCGACAAGGTCGGCGCCGAGACCGTGCAAGAGGTCTATTCCACGCTGGCCAAGCTGCGCGGCGCCAAGTAGTCCCACCTTCCCCACCCGGCGCGCTGCCCCCGCGGCGCGCCCACCTCCTTGCCCCATGAGCACCCTGCTCCCCGATCCCCCGACTGCGCACTTCGAGACCACCATGCCGACCACAAGCCCCCGCAAGGTGCTGATCGGGCTGATCGGCGCCGGCATCCAGAAATCGCTGTCGCCAGCGCTGCATGAAGAAGAGGCGCAGCACCACGGCATGCGCCTGCACTACCAGCTCATCGACCTGGACCGCTCGGCCTCGTCGCCTGCGCAGCTGCCCACGCTGCTGTCCGCCGCGCGCATCATGGGCTACGCGGGCTGCAACGTGACCTACCCCTGCAAGCAGGCCGTGATCCCGCACCTGGACAGCCTGTCTGAAGAGGCCCAGGCCATGGGCGCGGTGAACACCGTCGTGGTGCGTGACGGCAAGCTGGTGGGCCACAACACCGACGGCTCCGGCTGGGCCTGGGGTTTCACCCGTGCGTTGCCCCGCGCAGACCTGTCGCACGTGGTGCTGCTGGGCGCGGGCGGCGCCGGCGCGGCCATCGCCCATGCGGTGCTGCGCCTGGGCGCACAGCAGCTGAGCATCGTCGATGCCCAGCCCGAACGCGCCGCGCAACTGGCGGCCGATGTGAATGCGCTGTACGGCGACCGCGCGCACGCAGCGGACCTCAGTGCCGCCATGGCCCAGGCCAGCGGCCTCATCCACGCCACCCCCACGGGCATGGACAAGCTGCCGGGACTGCCCCTGGACGTGGGCCTGCTGCGCCCGGCGATGTGGGTATCTGAGGTCGTGTACTTCCCGCTCGAGACCGCCCTGGTCAAAGCGGCGCGCGCGCTGGGCTGCCGGGTCTCGGACGGTGGCGGCATGGCCGTGGGCCAGGCCGTGGGCGCGTTCGAGCTGTTCACGGGCGAAGCGCCGGACGCCACGCGCATGGACGCCCACTTCCGCCGGCTCGTCAGCGCCCGCTGAGCGTGCCTGGCCGCTGCAACCCCAAGGAGCTGAACCCATGAGCACCCCGATGATGGCCGCGCGCGAAGCGCTGGGCGAGCTGCCCAACCCCCTGGGCCTGCAGGGCGTCGAGTTCATCGAATACGCCACCAGCCGCCCGCAGGCGCTGGGCCAGGCGCTCGAACGCATGGGCTTCAAGCCCGTGGCACGCCACCGCTCGCGCGAGGTGCTGCTGTACCGCCAGGGCGGCATGAACATCATCGTGAACGCGCACCAGGACGAGGAGCGCTCGGGCGTGCACGCACCCGCGGCCTTGACGGAGAACCCGGTGATCACCGCCGTGGCCTTCCGCGTGGGCAACGCTGCCGCCGCGTACCGCCGTGTGCTCGACCTGGGCGCCTGGGCGGTGCACACCGAGGTCGAGGTGATGGAGCTGAACATCCCCGCCATCCATGGCGTGGGCGCGAGCCGCATCTATTTTGTAGACCGCTGGGAAGACTTTTCGATCTACGACGTGGACTTTGTGCCCATCCCCACGGTGGAGCCCCACCCGCCCTCCCTGCAGGGACTGCACCTGTTCGGCGTGGTGCAGTACATCGGTCTGGGCCGCGCGCAAGACTGGACGCACTTCTACGGCGAGCTCTTCGGGTTCGCCGAGCTGTCCCCGGACAAATCCTTCGGCGTGCTCACGCATGGCCGCATACTGGCCAGCCCCTGCGGCACGCTGCACTGGCAGCTCATCGAGCCGCTGGTGGATGCCCTGGATGCCGACCCCGAGGAGCTGCTGCAGCGCGTGGCCTTTGGCACGCCCGATGTGCTGGCCACCGTGACTGCGCTGCGCGCACGCGGCGTGGACTTCGTGGAGTCGCCCACCGGTGTGCACACCGAGGCACGCGGCGCGCTCACGCGGGCGCAGGCCGGCGCGCCCAGCTTCGAGCTGGTGCTGGACGCCCGCTGATCCGCCGACCCTCTGCCCCCCGGAGCCTGCCATGCGCACATCCACCATGCAACGCAACGTCGCCGATTTCGGCATGGACACCATCAGCCTGGCCGGGCCGCTGGAGGCCAAGCTCGCCGCCATCAAGGCCGCAGGTTTTGGCCAGATCATGCTGGCCGCGCGCGACATCGTGGGCCACCCAGAGGGCATCGAAGCCGCCGTGCATGCGGTGCGCAGCAGCGGGCTGCGCGTCACGGGTTTTCAGGTGCTGCGTGACTTCGAGGGCCTGTCGGGCCACCTGCACAGCTACAAGGTGGACATTGCCAAGCAGATGATTTTGATGGCGCGCGACCTGGGCGCGCCGGTGCTGCTGGCCTGCAGCTCGACCTCGTCCCACGCCACGGCAGACGCCGACGCCATTGCGCGCGACCTGCGCAAGTTGGCGCTGCTGGCACTGCCCCACGGCATTCGCATCGCTTTTGAAGGTTTGTCCTGGGGCCGGCACATCAACGAGGTGCACCAGGCCTGGGCCGCGGTCGAGCAGGCCGACTGCCCCAACCTCGGCCTGGCCATCGACTCGTACCACCAGTTCGCCACCAGCACGCCGCTGTCGGCGCTGGGCGACGTGGACCCGGAGAAGATCTACCTGGTGCAGCTGTCGGACTTCATGTGGCAAGAGACGCGCACCGTGCAGGAGCGCATCGACACCGCACGGCACTTCCGCGTGTTTCCCGGCGAGGGAGTGCACAGCCAGGCCTTGGCCGAGCTGGTGCGCACGCTCGACGGCATGGGCTACCAAGGCGACTACAGCTTTGAGGTCTTCAATGACGACTACCAGCAGCTGCCGCTGCCGTTTGTGGCGCAGCGCGCGTGGAACAGCGCCTTGTGGCTGGCAGAAGGTGTGCTGCAGCGCGCGGTGCCGCTGCCGGGGCACCCGCGGATCAAAGCCGTGGCCTGATCCACGCAGCCAGGATCAACGGGCGGCGCGCCTCTTGAGCCAGCGCATCAGCCCGCCCACCAAGGGCAGTTTTTCGTACAGCTCTTCGGCCGCATCCCAATAGTCCCGGTGCAGCGTGACCTTGCCTTGATCGTCCAGCACCAGGTGCGACGCGCCGCGCACCGTCTGGGTCACGCCTTTGTCAAAACTCTTGAAGGCGAACAGAAAATCCCAGGTCAGGAAACACTGCGGCCCCTGCACCACGCGGCCGGTGACCACAAACCGCGGCTGCTCCAGCGCCTCGAACATGTGGGCAAAAATGCCCTGGATGGCGGTGATGCCCTGAACATCGTTGAACGGGTCCTTGAAGCGCGCCAGTGGTGCGTAGATGTCCCCCAGGGCCGCCACGTCGGCAGGCGACAGCTGTTCGAAGAACGCCACCACGCGCGTGACGGCGTCTTCGGTGGAAAGGACGGGATCGGGGAACTGCATGGGACTCACAAACCTGTGAAGCGGCGGACCGCCGGAAAGTACCACCGATACGGCAACACGCGCAGCAGTTTCATGACCCGCGTGAAGCGCTTGGGGAAGTGGATGTCGAACCGGCCTTCGTCCCACCCCTGCAGGATGGCTGCCGCGGCCGCCTCCGGCGTGATGAGGGCGGGCATGCGGAAGTTGTTGCCGGCAGTGAGCGGGGTAGACACGAAACCAGGGTTGATCAGGCTCACGCCCATGCCCACATCGTGCAAGTCCAGGTACAGCGCCTCGGCCAGGTTGATAAGCGCCGCCTTGGTGGGCCCGTAGGCCAGGCTCTTGGGCAGGCCCCGAAAACCGGCCACGCTGCTGATGAGGCTCAAGTGCCCCGGCTGGCCGCGCCCCGCCGCGGCCAGCATGGCGGGCAACACGGCGGCCAGCACGTGGAGCACGCCGGTGTAGTTGGTCTGCTGGTGGCGCAGCATGTCGGCCAGGTCGAACTCGGTGGCGCGCATCTCGCGGTAGGTGCCGGCGCAGTAACACACCAGGTCAAGCTCCCCGCCTGCCAACACCTGCGCCGCGGTCTCTTGCACCTGGTCTGGGGCGGAGACATCCATCGGCCGCGCCTCGCTGCCGGGGTGGGCGTGCACAAAGTCCTGCAGCGCGTGTGCATCGCGCGCGGACACCACCACGCGCGCCCCCCGGGCGTACAGCGCAGAAGCCGTGGCCCGCCCGATGCCGCTGGAGGCGCCGATGAGCCAGGCCCGCCGGCCGTGCCAATCGCGCTGGGGAGGGTTCAGCCTCATGGGGCGCGCTTGGTAAACGACAGGGTGATCTCACCCAGGCGCACGCCGAACTTGCTCATGGTGGCGCGGTTGAGCATCACGCGGTCGTCCATGAGGTACATCCAGTCGTCCAGCTGCACGTGGTAGACCGTGCCGTCCACTGGCAGTGCCAGCGTGTAGTTCCAGCGAAAGGCATTGCCCTGTGTCTGTCCGACGGCCTCGCCGATCACGTCATCGGCCGTGCCGGTGTAGCGCCCGTCGGCGTGGCGCGTGAGGCGCCAGACGCGCCGCTGCGTGCTGCCGTCCGAATAGGTGAAGGCTTCGTCCAGCACGCCCTGGTCGCCCGCCCAGGTGCACACCATCACCACGGTGAAGCGTTTGACGATCTGACCGCTGCGGTCCTGGAAGATGCCGTGCGCGTCGATGGTGCCGTTGAAGTAGCGCGCCAGGTCGAGCACGGGCTTTTCGCTCGCGTAGCCCGCAAGGTTCTGGTTCGCGCAGCCTGCCAACAGCGCGGGGCTGGCCACGGCGGCGGCGAGGATGTGGCGTCGGTTCAGTGTCATGGGGTACCTCGCAGGGGAAGGGCTGCGCCAGCCCGGGGACGGCGCAATATCAGGGCATACAGCGCGGTGGCGGCCAGCAGCTTGAGCGCGCAGGGCAGCACCGCATAGGCCACGCTCAGCGTCTGCAGGCCGGCCTCGCTGCGCGTGCCAGGTGTGTAGCCCAGCCCGCCGAGCAGCGGCAGCGCCAGGCCGGCGGCCAGGGCCAGATTGAGTTTGGTGGCGAGGTTCCACCAGCCGAAGTACGCGCCTTCGTGCCGGCCGCTGTCGCCTTCGGCCGCGATCACGCCGGCCAGCAGCGCGCTGGGCAGGGCCAGGTCGGTGCCCAGTGCCACGCCCGAGAGCGCGCACACCAGCGCAAACGGCCACACATCCCCCGCGCCCAGCCCGGCCGTGCCAGAGAACGCGGCAATGGCCAGCACCATGCCGGCCAGCCAGGTGCGGCCCAGGCCAAAACGCGCCACGGCCCGCAGCCACAGCGGGATCGACAGCGCGGCGCACACGAAATAGATGCCGAGAAACAGCGGCTCCTGTGCGGGCGGGGCCTGCAGCCGGTCTTGAATAAAGAACAGCACCAGCGTGGCCGGGATGGCGCTGGCGATGCCGTTGAGAACAAACACCGCCAGCAGCCGGCGAAACGCCGGGCGCCGCCACGGATGCCAGAGCGCCACATGCGCTGCGGGCCCCACCGGTTGCCCCGCCATGGCGGCGCTGTGTGCCGCAGGCCGTGGCGCCCGACTCCAGGCCCACCAGCCCAGGCCCAGCGCCAGCGCAAACACCCCCAGCATGGCCGGCAGCCCCGCCAGCGCGGGCAGCAGCGACGCCAGCACCACGCCGACCAGTGCGGCACCTTCGCGCCACGCCACGATGCGGCTGCGCTGCAGCTCGTCACCGCCCAGGCGGGCGCCCCAGGACTGGTGCGCAATGCCCAGTTGGCTGTACGCGAGGTAAGTGACCACCAGGGCCGCGAAGGCCCAGGCAGCGAGCGCGCCGGTCCCTTGCACCGGCGGAAAAAACAGGCCCACCAGCCCCAGCGCCATCACGCAGGCTGACACCGCGCCCACTCCCAGAACGGCGCGGGCGGAGCGGGAAAACAAGTGGTCCGACAGCCGGCCCAGCAGCGGGTCGGACACGGCATCGAGGAGCCGCGCCGCCAGCAGCAGCGCGCCCAGCGTGGCCAGCGACATGCCGAACTCACGCGCGTAGTGGTTGGGCAGCAGCACATACAGCGGCAGCGCCACAAAAGCGAGCGGCAGTCCCAGCAGCCCATAGGCGAGACCCTGGCGGGCGCCGAGTGGCTGCGGGGGGGGCGCGGTCATGGCGGCGACCCTGCTGCGCTGCGCGGCGGGGCGATCAGCGCCTGGCGCAGCGCGGGCTCCGACGTCTGCGGTGACAGCCAGATGCCGAAGAACAGGCGCGCGAACTCGGCATCCGGCACTTCGCCCACCACGCGCCCGCCCATGCGGAACACCGCACCGGCACCGGGCCGGTACACACCCAGCAGGCGGTCGCCGGGCTTCACGTCGGGCAGCGCGGCCTGCAGCGCCTGTTGCCAGCGCGCGGCCTGCTCGGGCGTGAAGCTGCCGACGCGGCGCATTTCCTCCAGCGAGCGCTTGGCAATCGCCTCGGCCGTGAAGCTGCGGTGGTAGGTCAGCTCCAGCGCCAGCGGGTGGGCGGCGTAGTCGGCAGCTTCAAAGCCCGGCGCTGCCCACAGCCGCGCGCGGTAGACATCAAAGCCCAGGAAACGCAGCGTGCCCTGGCCGACCATCCGCGCACCGGCCAGAGGCCCGCTGGCTTCAGGCTCCTGCGCAGCGGCAAAATTTGAGCAAAAACCGGCTCCAGCGCTTATTAGACAAGCGCTGATAGCTATCTTTTTAATAGCATTCATGATGTGCCCTGGCAAACGCCACCGCGTCAGTCCTTGACCAGCGTGTACTGCACCAGATCGATGTTGCGCATCGCAAAGGCGGCTTCGCAGTACGCAAGGTAGAACTCCCAGATGTGCATGAAGCGCTCGTCAAACCCGAGCTGCAGGATCTGCGCGCGCTGCGACAGAAACCGCTCGCGCCAGCGCCGCAGCGTTTCGGCGTAGTCCTGGCCAAACGCGAACTCGTCCACCACGCGCAGGCCCGCGGCCGCGGCTTCGCGGCGGAACTCGCGCGGGCAGGGCAGGCAGCCGCCCGGAAAGATGTACTGCTGGATGAAGTCGGTGGAGCTGATGTAGCGATCAAACAAGCTGTCGTCGATGACGATGCTCTGGATGCAGGCCTTGCCACCGGTTTTGAGCAGGCGGTGGATGGACTGGAAATACGTCGGCCAGTACTCGCGGCCCACGGCTTCGACCATTTCGATGGAGCAGATCGCATCAAACGGCGCGTCATGGATATCGCGGTAGTCCTGCAGCCGCAGCTCGCAGGTGACGCCCTTGCCGGCGGCGCCCACCTGTGGGGCCGCCGCACCCTGGCCGCCCACACCGTGCTGCGCCATGCGCCGTTGGGCAAACGCCAGCTGTTCGGTCGAGAGCGTCACGCCCGTGAGCGAGGCGCCGAATTCGGTCGCCGCCATCTCGGCCAGCGCGCCCCAGCCGCAGCCGATTTCGAGCACGCGGTCGCCCGGTTTGACCCCTGCTTGCTGCAGCGCCCGGCGCACCTTGGCGTGCTGCGCCATGCGCATGTCGCCGGCCGCATTGCCCTCAAACCACGCCGACGAGTAGTTCATCGTGTCGTCCAGCCACAGCTCGTAGAACGCGTTGCCCAGGTCGTAGTGCGCGTGGATGTTCTTCTGGCTGTTGGCGCGCGTGTTGCGGTTGAGCAGGTGCTTGATGCGGTACAGCAAACGGCCGGCCCAGCTGCCGTAGATCACGCCTTCCACCTGCTGGCGGTTGGCGATGAAGAGCTTGATCAGGTCCGTGAGGTGCGGTGTGGTCCAGTCGCCCGCGATGTAGCTTTCGGCAAAGCCGATGTCGCCCGACTTGAGCGCGGCGCTGCACACGTTCCAGTTCTTGAGCGTGATGGCCGCCGAGAGCCCGCCGCCCTGGCCAAAGTGCTGCAGCGTGCCGTCGGGCAGCTGCACCGTGAGGTTGCCGTGTTGCAGCCCCTGCAGCAGCCGCAGCGCAGTGCGCGCGGCAGCCGGTATGCCGGCGGGCAGGGTCGTGCGCAGGTGGGGGGCGCTGGTGGTCGTGGTCGTGTTCATGGCGGTCTCGTCGGGCATGGGTCAACGGGTCACGGGCGAGGCGGGCGCCTCGGGCTTGGTGTGAAAACGCACGCGCTTGAGCCACAGGCGCAAGGCCTGCCAGTGGATGCGCGCGATGATGGCCAGCGTCATGGCCGGGTAGCCCCACAGCGCGCGGCGCAGGGTTTCGGGGGTGACGGCGTACAGGCTGCCGCTCACGCTGGTCTGCAGCAGCGGGCCGGCCGCGTCGTCGTGGTCGATGCGCACCACGGTGCGGCCCACAACATTTGCGGGTGCGTCGGCAGATGCATCAGCACCAGTGGCGCCAGTGGCCGCCGTGCGCAGAAAACGAAAGCGGTAGTCGCCACTGACCTCGCAGAACGGCGACACGTGGAACACCTTGCGCGCCTGTTGTTCGACGCCGTAGCGTGGCGCGTCCAGCAGATAGCAATGGCGCTCCCCGAAAGTGTTGTTCACCTCCACCACGATGGCGCGCAGGCTGCCGTCGGCGCGGTGGCAATACCAGAAGCTGACGGGTTTGAAGGTGTAGCCCAGCACGCGCGGATAGCAGTGCAGCCAGACCTCTCCGTCCGCATCGGCAATGCCCTCGGCGCGCAGCAACTCGCGCACCCAGGCCAGCGCCCCGCCCTCGGCGGCGCTGCGGCCATCGCCGTGGTCGGCGTCATGAAAGCTGATGAGACCGCGGCGGTTGACGGCCAGCGCGCCCGGTGCTGCGGCCAGGTGAGTCAGCGGCAGCATCAGGAAGAACGTAGGGTAGGCAAACGCGTGCCGCTGCGGGCGCAGCCGGGTGTGGCGCACCTGACCGAAGCCGATCAGGGGCGAGGTCGGAATACCAAGCGCAGCGGCGTGGCTCACGCGGCCTCCGCCAACGGTGCGGGGACGGCCGCGAGCAATTGCGCGGCCACAGCCAGGCCCGATTTGAGACCGTCTTCGTGAAAGCCGTAGCCCGTCCAGGCGCCGCAGTACCAGGTGCGCTCGCGCCCCTGGATCCGCGAGAGTTGCTGCTGGGCGCGGATGGCGGCCATGTCGAACACGGGGTGGGCGTATTCGTAGCTGCCGATCACATGTTCGGGCGCAATGTCGCGCACCGGGTTGAGCGACACCACCACCGGCTGCGCAAATGGCACGGGCTGCAGCTGGTTGATGAGGTAGTGCAGGCACACGCGGGCCGACTCGCGGCTGCGCTGTGGGGCGCGTTCGTAGTTCCACGCTGCCCAGGCGGCGCGGCGCGCGGGCAGCACCGAGGTGTCGGTGTGCAGCACGGCGCGGTTGGCCTGGTAGCGGATCGAGCCCAGCACGGCACGCTCCTGCGTGGTGGGCTGGCCCAGCAGCGCGAGCGACTGGTCGGAATGGGTGGCCAGCACCACCTGGTCGAAGTGCTCTACCGCGCCGTGGGTGACCACACGCACGCCGGCCGCATCGCGCTCGACGCGGCGCACGGGGGTGGACAGGCGCTTGTCGGTCATGCCCGCCACGATCTTGTCCACGTAGTGGCGCGCGCCACCGGCCACCGTCCACCACTGCGGGCGGTTGCTCACCTGGATAAGCCCATGGTTGTGGCAAAACCGGATCATGGTGGCCACGGGGAACTTGAGCATCTGGTCGGTGGGGCAGCTCCAGATGCAGCCGAGCATGGGCAAAAAGTACCAGTCGCGGAAGGCGTCGCCAAAGCGGTGCTCGCGCAAGAAGTCGCCCAGGGGCTGCATCAGCGCGGCCTCAGCCTGCGCCTGTGCAATGCGGGTGCACAGCTTGTTGAAACGCAGCAGGTCGCGCAGCATGCCCAAGAAGCGGGGGTTGAGCAGGTTGCTGCGCTGGGCAAACACGGTGCTGAGGTTGGTGCCGCTCCACTCCAGCGCGCGCCCGCCCAGAGCGCCCGGCACCTGCACCGAGAACGACATGTCCGATTGGGCCGTCTCGACACCCAGGTCGGCCAGCAGCTGGATCAGGTGCGGGTAGGTGCGCTCGTTGAACACCAGGAAGCCGGTGTCCACGCCGTGCTTCACGGGCCTGCCTGACGCATCGGGCAGCGTCACGTCCACCGTGTGGGTGTGGCCGCCGAAGTAGTCGCCTGCCTCATAGAGGGTGATGTCCGCCTGGCCGCGCAGCCGGTGCGCGACGGAAAGCCCGGAGATGCCGGAGCCAATGATGGCGATCTTCATGGCCGGCTCCCTCTGGCCGGTTCATGGAATAAAAAGGTTGCGAAGCGTCCCGAAACGAATAAGAGAGGGAGGGAGGAGAAGCGCTCCAGGAGGTCAGTCGGAACCCGGGGGACCGAAAGGCTTCGCAACACTAAAACTGAACGGTGCGCAATTGCGTTGCGCCGTAAATAGAGTGAGGGCCCGCCGGCGAAGTTCCAGCCCTTCGCTGCATTTTTTTTAAAGAAACGTAAAGAAATCATTGCAATCAGCGTGCTGGGGCAACAGCAAGTTGCTGCTCGATGGCGCGCACCAGCCCCTTGTTGTCGGGGGCGGTGAGGCTGGAGTACTGGTCGACCAGCTTGCCGTCACGCGCTAGCAGGTATTTGTGGAAGTTCCAGCGGGGTGCCGTGCCTGACAGCTCGGTGAGTTGTCGGAACAAGGGCGAGGCGTCCGCGCCCTTCACGCTGGTCTTGGCGAACATCGGAAATTTGACGCCGAAGGTGTTCTCGCAGAAATCCGCAATCTGCTGGTTGCTTCCGGTCTCTTGCGAGAAATCGTTGGAGGGGAAGCCCAGCACCACCAGACCTTTGTCCTTGTAGCGGGCGTACAGCTCTTCCAGTCCTTTGTACTGTCCGGTAAAGCCACAGAAGCTGGCGGTGTTGACCACCAGCACCACCTTGCCGCTGTACTGGCACAGCGACTGCGGCTTTTCATCTTGCAGCCGAAGGACGGTGTGCTGCAGCGTGGCCGGGCAGCTGGCCGCCTGCGCCGCTGGCGGCTGCTGCGCCCAGGCCGCGGGCGCAAGGGCCACGGCAAGCACGAGGCTCGCAGCGGGAAAGAGTCGGCGGGAGAGCGTTTTCATCGGACATCCAGCGTGGGGGTTCAGCGCCAATTTAACCGTTTCATTATTTTTTGTCCACATGAGTTTTTATTTGTACTGATCGGTATACGTTGCGCGCAGTACTTTGGATTCATGTTTTTTTGGACAGGCGGCGGGGGGTTGACGCACGACGGCCCGGAGCAGGCGGCCGGGCTGGGCGGCGGCGAACCGCTGAAAAGGTGTGGGGAGCGTCGCGCTGCCGTGCGCAACGCTGGAGGTATCTGCCGACACGCGCTGCTAAGCGGCGCATCGGCGTCGAGCGGTCCACGGGGGATGCCCGTTGGCGGGCGAGAGCGAGAGCGGGCGTGCGGGTGTTGCAGCCGGCAGCGCGACGCGCCTAGCTGAGGCTCAGGCCCAGCAGGCGATCGAGCGAAAGCTTGACGCGCACGTCCTTGAAAGCCACCACACCGGTAACTTTCCAGGGCGGCATGCCGGTGTCGCGCGGAATGGGCTCCCCCGTGGGCATGCCTTCGCGGTTGGTCACCACCGCCACGCGTGGGGTGGTGGCCGTGGTGCCCCGGCGCACGACCACGCCCACCTCCTGGCTCGCCAGCCGCACAAAGGCACCCGGGGGATACACCCCCAGGGTCTTGACGAGGGCGGAGCCAGCTTCGTCCACCTGGTGGTCCTCGTCGTAATAGCTGGCCTGCATGGCGGCCGTGACGGGCATGGGCAGGCGGGCAGCGCGCGGTGCCAGGCGGGCGCCAAAGATGTCGGCGCGCTGCAGCAGCCGCGCCATTTGCTGGGCCTCGGTCTTTTTGGCCAGCGGGCCGGGGGAGCGGTGGTGGTGGCAGCGCACCGCCTCCAGCCACAGCGGGTCGGCCACGCCCAGCGTGCGGAGCAGCGCTTCGGACCGGGCGGCATGGTCCTCGACCGCGGAGATTTGCTGGGCCGTGAGCGGATGGGTCTGCTGGGCCAGCTGGTCCTGCAGCTCCGTCATGGAGATGTTCATGCTGAGCGCCGCATGCCCCAGCTGCTGCACGCGCGCGGCAGGCCAGTGCAGCATCTCGCGCGCGACGACCATGCACACACAACTGACCAGCATGGCGTGGGTGGCGCTGTACATGCGCGTCTCTTGCGTCGACAAATAAACCAGCCCGAGCAGCGTGGCATCGGGTATGTGTTCGCAATGGCGGGCCAGTTCGTCGTGCAGCGACTGGAAGCGCCCGCCAAAGTCGGTGGGCGAGGGCGCGCGCAACACCTGGGTGGCGCGCAACTGCAACTCGGGCCAGTCGGGCAGTGCCCGGCCGCCCCGGCCGCGGCTGGCCGGGTCCTCGGCGGCCGTCATCTTCATGGCGGCGATCTCGCCCAAGTTGGTGTCCGCCATCAGCATGCGCTGCAGCTGCGCCAGGTAAGCCCGGTGGCTGCCGCCCGATTCGTCGGTGTCCACACACAGCTGGCGTCCCCGGGCGACCATCGTGGCTAACTCTTCGCGGGTGCGGATGACGTAGCCCTTTTGCGCCAGCAACACCCCATCCGAGCCCCGCAGCACAAACGGCAGCGGTTGGCCCAGCTGGATGGATTCGATGTCGAGGCTGACGAGGTTCATGGTGCTCGTTACATTATCTAACGCCTACCCGCAGCCAAAGCGTCTGCCTGCCGGGTGATTTCCCGGCTTTTCTGCCGAAAGGAACTCCGTCAGGCAGCGCAATCACCGTCACTGCGCCGGTGGCGGTGTCTGCGGCACCGCAGGCGGGTGCTCATGGTGGGCGCCCCGCAGCCGGCGCAGCGTGCGCCCAAACCACTGGCCGACATCGTCCACCCCCGTGAACACGGCGGGAATGACGAGCAGGCTCAGCAGCGTTGAGGTGATCAAACCACCAATCACCGCCACCGCCATGGGCGAGCGGAAACTCGAGTCGGCCGCGCCAATCCCCAGCGCAATCGGCATCATGCCCGCCCCCATGGCCAGCGTGGTCATGATGATCGGCCGCGCGCGTTTGTGGCACGCGTCGATCAGCGCCTCGAAGCGCGTCATGCCGTGCTCGCGCCGCGCCAGGATCGCGTATTCGACCAGCAGGATGGAGTTCTTGGTGGCAATGCCCATCAGCATGATCAGCCCGATGAGCGAAGGCATCGAAAAACTCTTTTGCGCGATCAGCAGGCCCACGAACGCCCCGCCCAGCGACAGCGGCAGTGCCGCCAGGATGGTCACCGGGTGCAGGAAGTCCTTGAACAGCAGCACCAGCACGATGTAGATGCACAGCACGCCAGTCAGCATGGCCAAACCAAAGCTGGCAAACAGCTCGCCCATCATTTCGGCGTCGCCAATCGTGATCTGGCGCACGCCGGGCGGCAGGTTCTTGATGGAGGGCAGCTCCTCGACGGCCTTGGTCACGTCGCCCAGCGGCTGGCCCGAGAGCTCGATCTCGAAGTTCACGTTGCGGGCGCGGTCGTAGCGGTCCACCACGGCGGGGCCACCGCTGAACTCCAGCGTGGCCACCTGGCCGAGCATCACCGGGCCCTTGCTGCCCGGCACCGCCAGGCGCTCGAGCAGCGACAGGTCCTGGCGCGCATCGTCGTCAAGCTTGACCACGATAGGCACCTGGCGCGAGGCCAGGTTGAGCTTGGGCAGCGACACGTCGTAGTCGCCCACGGTGGCGATGCGCAAAGTCTCAGCGATGGCGCTGCTGGTCACGCCCAGGTCGGCGGCGCGCGCAAAGTCGGGGCGCACCGCGATTTCGGAGCGCACCAGGCTGGCAGTGGAAGCCACGCTGCCCAGGCCGGGAATGGTGCGCAGGTCTTTCTCGACCGCCAGCGCCGCCGTGGTCAGCGCCTGCGGGTCATCGCCCGTGAGCACCAGCACGTATTTCTCGCCCGATCCGCCCAGGCCGACCTTGCTGCGCACGCCCGGCAGCGTTTCCAGCGCGCTGCGGATCTTGTTCTCAATGCCCTGCTTGCGCGGCCGGTCGCCGCGCTCGGCCAGCAAGATGGTGAGCGTCGCCTTGCGCGTCTCTGCGCCCGCGCCGCCCATGAAGGGGTCGGCCCCCGCCGAGCCCCCGCCGATGGTGGTGTAGACGCTCTGCACGTGCTCGACCTTGGCGATGCGCGCACGCGCGTCTTCGGACACGGCCCGGGTTTGCGCCAGCGTGGCGCCGGGCGGCAGCTCCAGGTACACCTGGGTTTGCGAGTTGTCGTCCGGTGGAATGAAGCCGGTGGGCAGCAGTGGGATCAGCGCCAGCGAGCCGATGAAAAACGCTGCCGTCGCGATGAAGGTGATCCAGCGGTGCTTGACGCACCATGCCGCCCAGCGCAGGTACACCGTCATCCAGCGCGGGTCCTTGTGGTCGTCCACGATGGGCTTCAAGATGTACGCCGCCATCATGGGCGTGAGCACCCGTGCCACCACCAGGCTGGCAAACACCGCGAGCGACGCCGTCCAGCCGAACTGCTTAAAGAACTTGCCGGCGATGCCGCTCATGAACGCCGTTGGCAAGAACACCGCAATCAGCGTGAACGTGGTGGCAACCACCGCCAGGCCAATCTCGTCCGCCGCCTCCATGGCCGCCTGGTAGGGCGTCTTGCCCATGCGCAGGTGGCGCACGATGTTCTCCACCTCCACGATGGCATCGTCCACCAGGATGCCCACCACCAGCGACATCGCCAGCAGCGTGATCACGTTGATGGAAAAGCCCAGCAGGTGCATGCCGATGAACGCCGGGATCACCGACAGCGGCAGCGCCACAGCCGAGACAAACGTGGCACGCCAGTCGCGCAGGAACAGCCACACCACCAGCACGGCCAGCAGCGCGCCTTCATAGAGCAGGTGCATGGAGCCGTCGTATTCCTCCTGCACGGGCTGCACGAAGTTGAAGGCCTCGGTGATCTCGAGGTCGGGGTGCTGGGCGCGCAGGTCCTTGAGTGCAGCCTGCACCGCGCCGCCGACTTCGATCTCGCTCGCGCCCTTGCTGCGCGCCACCTCAAAGCCCACCACGGGCTTGCCGTTGAGCAGGGCCAGCGCGCGCGGTTCGGCAATCGTGTCCGTCACCGTCGCCACTTGGTCGAGCCGCACATGGCGGCCGTCCGACAGGGACAGCGTGAGGTCCGCCAGCTCCTGCGCCGACTGCACGGTGGCCAGCGTGCGCACGGGCTGCTCGCTGCCGCCCAGGTCGGTGCGGCCGCCGGCGCTTTCCGTCTGCACCAGGCGCAGCTGGCGCGATATGTCGGCCGCCGAGGCGTTGAGCGCCTGCAGCTTCACCGGGTCGAGCGCCACATGGACCTGGCGCTGCACGCCGCCGACGCGGTTGACCGCACCCACGCCGCGCACGGCCAGCAGCTTCTTGGCCACGGTGTCGTCGACAAACCACGACAGCGCCTCGTCGTCCATGCGGGTCGAGGCAATGGTGAACGCCAGCACCGGCTGGGCGGCCAGGTCCATCTTGGTCACGATGGGGTCACGCACGTCACCCGGCAGATCGCCGCGCACGCGGGCCACGGCGGAGCGCACATCGTCCAGCGCCTCCTGCGTGGGCTTTTCAAGCCGGAACTCGGCCGTGATGGTGGCGCCGCCGTCCTGCACCTTGGTGTAGATGTGCTTTAGGTCCTGCAGCGTGGCGATGCTGTTCTCGATCTTGCGCGCCACGTCGTTTTCAAGCTGCGCGGGCGAGGCGCCGGGCAGCGCCACGGTCACCGAGATCGTGGGCAGGTCGATGTCCGGGAAGTTCTGCACCTTCATGGCGTTGAAGGACAGCAGGCCGCCGAAGGTCAGCAGCACAAACAGCATCAAGGCCGGGATCGGGTTCTTGATGGACCAGGTGGATACATTCATGTGGAATGCTCCTTAATTGATAGCTGCAAACGCTTTATCTACAAGCGCTAAAGCCATTTTTTGCTTGAAATCCGGCAACTGGGACGTGGTGCTGCTGGCCGCGGGAGCCGCGGTCGGAGCCGGCGTGTTCGCCACCCGCACCAGGTCGCCGTCGTTCAAGAAGCCCGCGCCGCGCACCGCCACCGAAGCGTTGGCGTCCAGGCCCGACAACACCTCGACCCGGTCGGCCACGCGGCGGCCGGTCTGCACCTTGCGCATCTGCACGCGCTGCTCAGCGCCCACGACAAACACGTACGAGAAACCATCGCGCACCACCAGCGCCTCTTGCGGCACGGTGAGCGCCTCGCTCGCGCCCAGCGCGAAGTCGCCGCGCGCAAACATGCCGGCGCGGAAATCGCTCTGAGCGGGCAGGTCCACGTACACCAGCGCATTGCGCGTCTGCGGGTCGACCGTCGGCGCAATCATGCGCACCGTGCCTTCGGCCGCGGCGCCGCTGGCGGCCGTCACGCTGACCTTGGCACCCGGCTGGATGCGGCGCAGCTCGGTCGAGGTGACCTCGGCACGCCACTCCAGCCGACCCTTGCGCACCATGCGAAACAGCTCGGTGCCTGCGCCCACCACCGCACCCACGGTGGCGGTGCGGGCCGAGATGATGCCGCTGTCGGGCGCCACCACCTGCGTGTATTTCAGGCGCAGTTGCTGCGCGTTGAGCGTGGCACGCGCAGCCTCCACGCGGGCCTGCGCGGTCTTCTCGGCCGTGGTGTATTGCTGGATCTGCTGCTGGCTTAAAGCGCCGGTGGTTTGCAGCGAGCGGGCCCGGTCGGCATTGGCCGCGGCTTCGGCCGCGTTGGCCTGCGCTTCCAGCAGGCTCGCGCGCATCTGCGCCACGTCGGCCTGCACGGTCTCGGCCGAGAAGGTGGCCAGCACCTGGCCGGCCTTGACCACGTCGCCCACGTTCACGCGCACATCGGTCAGCCGCAGGCCATTGCTCTCGGCGCCGATGCTCGCCTCCTGCCACGCGGCCACGTTGCCGTTGGCCGCCAGGCGCAGGGGCACGGACGTGCGCTGCGGCTGGGCCGTGCTCACCGTGAGCGCGGGGCGCGGCTGGTTGGCCTTGGGTTCATCGGCGGCGCGCGATGCGCCCGAGAAAACCAGGGCGCCACCGGTGGCCAGCACGCAGGCAGCGATCACGGCGAGGGCGGTGGGAGAGAGCTTGAAATGTCGCGTCTTCATGGTCGATCCGTTCATCCAGTCGGTGTCAGGAAAATAGGGCGGGCGATCGGCCCGACCCCGTCATATCAGCGTGCGGCGGTGGCCGCAGCAGAAGTGGAAGTTGCCGTCGTGGTGGTGCTTTGCCCGTCCCATCCGCCGCCGGCTGCGCGGTACAGCGAAACCCAGGCGGCCTGGCGCTCGTGCTGCAGCGCAATCAGCGCGTTCTCGGCCGCCAGCGAGGTGCGCCGGGCGTCTTCCAGCTCCACCAGACTGGCAAGGCCGCCGCGCCAGCGCGCTTCGGTAGCGTCGAACGACGCGCGGTAGCCGCCCGCAGCCACGCGTGCGCTGGTGTTGCGCTCGGCCGTGCTCTGCAGCCGCACCAGCGCCTGCTCGACTTCGCTCACCGCCTGTCGCACCTTGGCGCGGTACAGCGCCGCAGCCTCGTCATAACGTGCCTGCGCTGCATCCACCTGCGCGCCGCGCCGGCCACCGTCGAACAGCGGCACAGTCAGTGCCAGCGGGCCGATGGTCCAGGTGTTCAGGTCGGTCGTCACACCCCCGCTGCGCACCCAGGCCGTGCCCACCGATCCGCTGAGCGACAGGCGCGGGTAGCGCTGCGCCTGCGCGCTGCCGACGTCGGCACTGGCGGCTGCCACTTCGCGCTCGGCGTTGTAGACGTCGGGGCGCTGAGCCAACACCTGCGCGGGCAGGGACGCAATGCTGAACAGGGTGTCGGGCGCCGCGGCCGCGGGCGCCGTCAGACGTGCGCGCAGTGCGGGCTCTTCCCAGCCTGTGAGGGCCACCAGGGTCTTGGTCTCCACATCGCACTGCATGCGCTGCTGCGACGCGCGGGCCTGCGCTTCGGCGGCACTGGCGCGGGCCAACGCTGCGGTGGCGGGTGCGGTAAAGCCCGCACGCTCGCTCAAGTCCGACAGGCGCGAGGTCTCACCGCGCGATTGCGCGTCACGCTCAGCCACGCGCAACTGTTCAAGGCAGGTGCGCAGGCTGCTGGTCTGCAGCGCCACCTCGGCTGCCACACTCACGCGCGCCTCGTGCCACAACGCCTGGGCTCCGGCCAGCCGTTGATCGGCCGCGGCCTTGGTGGCCCGGTTCGCGCCAAAAAGATCGATCTCCCAGCTGGCCTGCAGCCCCGCCTGTGCCGTGGTAGCGATGCCGGCCAACTGTTCATTGAAGCCGCGGCTGGCGTTGGCCTGGCCGTCGAGCGCCGGCAGCAGCGCGGCCCGGCTCGTGACCTGCGTGGCACGGGCCTGCGCAATGCGCGACTGGGCCTGCGCCACGCCGGGGCTGATGGCTTGTGCGGCATCGATCAGCTCCACCAGCAGCGGGTCCCCGAGCTGCGTCCACCAGCGCGCCAGGTCCCCCAGCGAGCCCTGGTGGGGCAAGGGTGCCTGCCACGCCACGGGCGGCGTTGTCGGCACCTGCGGGGGCGGTGCCGTCACGGCACAGGCGCCCAAGGCCAGGGGCAAAAAGGCCGCCCAGAAGAATCGGGTGGAGTTCAGGGTCATGCTTTGGATTCCTTGTGCGAAGTCCGTGGGGTCCGGCGTGCGGGCCGGGGTGTGGCCCGCCGCCGGGTGATCTCGCCGAGCACCATGCTCAGCGCGTAGCCCGTGAGGCGTTCTACCCACTGGTCCACGGCGCTGGAGTCGGCAAGCTGGGGCGCTATGACTTGCAGCGGGTCGCGCTGTGTCCACAGCTGCATGATCAAGCCCGCCAGCGAGAAGGCGAGCCGGTGCATGTCATCGTCCACCTCGGCCACGTCCATGTGGCGGCACAGCACCTGCACCAATGCCAGGTGGGGCGCGCGGCATTCGCGCTCGATGAGCTCGGGCCACACGTGGGTGGGGTCAAGCAGTTCGCGCACATGCAGGCGCAGCGACTGGGTCACGAGGTCGTCGTGCTTGAGCGGCTCCAAAAACCCGCTGAAGTAGCTGCGCAGCGCAGCCTCCAGATTCAGGGCCGGATCGGCAAACACCGGGATCAGGTCGCTGCTGCTGCCAAAGGGCTCGTAGAACGTGGCGGTGTACAGCTGCGCCTTGTCGCCAAAGTGGTAAGCGATGGCCGCGACGTTGGTGCTGGCAGCCTCGGCAATGGCGCGCACCGAGGTCTGGGCAAAGCCCTTTTCAGAGAACAGCTGAAGGGCTGCCTGCAGCAGGCGTGCGCGGGTGTCCTCGCCGTCACTGCGGGCGGTGCGCTGGGCTGCGGGAATGAAATGGGCGCCAAAACTCATGGCCCCGGATTAGACCACCAGAATTCAAACAGTTGTTTGAATTACTGAGTTTTTCCGAAGCGCAATGCGCCTGCAAATGCAACCATTTGTCACTTCGCCCTGTCCCGGCATAAACCGTTTCAGGGACGCCGCGGCAACCCCATGCCCGCGCCGAACACCGCCAGCCACAGCGCCAGCACGGCATCGCGCTCGGCCTGCAGCGCGGGTGGCATCACCTGGGTTGGCGCCTCGTCCAGCCGCGCCACGTGCTGCACGCGGCGCAGTTCACGGTAGGCATCGGCCGCCGCCGTGCCCACGCCCTCGGGCAACAGCCCCACCTGCTCGGCACGCTGCAGCAGCGCGATGTTGCCGACGTTGCCGCGCAGCTCGGGATGGGTTGCGGACTGCGACAACACGAGGTATTGCACCGCGAACTCGGCATCCACCATGCCGCCGGGGCTGTGCTTGACGTCGAAGCGCCCGTCCTTGGTGGGATGGGCCGAGCGCACCTTCTCGCGCATCAGCACGATCTCGTCGCGCAAAGCCACTGGGTCGCGTTCGGACGTGATGACGGCCTCGCGGACGGCGTCGAACCGCGCCTGCAGCGCATCGCTGCCCATCACAAAACGTGCACGTGTCATGGCCTGGTGTTCCCAGGTCCAGGCGGTGTTGCTGCCGCGGCGCTGCTGGTAGTTGGCGTAGGCCTCGAAGCTCGTGACCAGAAGGCCCGAGCTTCCATTGGGGCGCAGCGCAGTGTCGATCTCGTACAGGTCGCCCTCGCCGGTCTTCACGGTGAGCCAGTTGATGAGCTTGCGCACAAAGGCCGCGTACACCTCGGGGGCACGTTCGTCATCGTCATCGAACACGAAGACGATGTCGAGGTCGCTGCCGTAGCCAAGCTCCTTGCCCCCCAATTTGCCGTAGCCAATGATGGCGAACTGCGGGCTCTCGCGGTGGCGGTTCTTGAGCCGGCTCCAGCACCACTGTGCCGTGATGCGCAGCACACTGTCAGCCAGCGCAGACAGATCGTCCGCCACCTGCTCGACCGTGATGCGCCGCTCCACATCGCGTGCCAGGGTGCGGAAGGTTTCCGCATGCTGGGCGCGGCGCAGCAGGTTCAGCAGGGTCTCGTCGTCGTCCTCACCGGTGGACTGCAGCGAGGCCCGGCGCACGGTCAGCTCGCGCTCGAAATCTGCCACCACGAAGCGTTCGGACAGCAGGGCATCGCCGGCGAGCTCGTCGATCACGCCGGGGTGCTGCAGCATGTAGCGGGCGGGCCACTTGGCCGCGCCCAGCAGGTGCAGCAAATGCTCGTGCACCGAAGGGCGCTCGAGCAGCAGCGCGAGGTAGCTCTCGCGCCGCAGCAGCGGCTCGAGCCAGCCCACCAGGCGCACTGCCGCGTCTTCATTCACCTTGCCTTCGGCCAGCCAGCGCGCCGTGCGCTGCACCAGGCGGAACAGGCGGTCGCGCGCTTCGTCACGCAGGCCTTCGACGCGCGGGTGATTGCGCCATTCGGCCACACGCGCCCGAAACCCCGCAGGCAGTTGCTCAAGCAAAGTTTCCAGTTCGGGTGGCGGTGGCGCAGCAGCCCGCGGGCCGCCACAGCCGCCGCCGTTGCACTGCTTCTTGCCACTGCCGCCCAGCAGCGTGTCGAACTCCTGGGCCACCAGCTCGCGGTGCGCATCGAGTTCATGCAGAAAGGCACAGCAGTCGGGGTAGCCGAGGGTGAAGGCGATCCAGGCCAGGTCGTCGTCGCGCGTGGGCAGCACATGGGTCTGCTGGTCATCGAGGTACTGGATGCGGTGTTCCACGCGGCGCAAAAAGACATAGGCCCGCGCGAGCGCATCGGCAGTCTCCTGCGGCATCAGCCCGGCCTGCGCGAGGCGCGGCAAGGCGTCCAGCGTGGGGCGGCGGCGCAACTCGGGGAATTGCCCGCCGCGCACCACCTGCAGCAGCTGCACAGTGAATTCGATCTCGCGAATGCCCCCGCGCGAGAGCTTCACGTCGTTGGCGCGCTCCGGGTGGCCGGCGCTGCGCTTGGCAGCGTGGTCGCGGATCTGGCGGTGCAGGGAGCGCAGCGCGTCGAACACGCTGTAGTCGAGGTAGCGGCGGAACACAAAGGGCAGCACCACGCCGCGCAGGGCCTGCACTTCCGTGCTGGCAATGCAGTCGCGCGGCGCCACGACACGGCTCTTGAGCCAGGCAAAACGCTCCCACTCGCGGCCATGCAGCTGCAGGTATTCCTCGAGTGCTGCCAGCGACACCGCCGAAGGCCCCGAGTTGCCGTTGGGCCGAAGCGCCAGGTCCACGCGAAACACGAAGCCGTGCTCGGTGGTGTCGCCCACCAGGCCGTACATGGACTTGACGGCGCGCGCAAAGTATTCGTGGTTGGAAATGCGTCCCCGGCCCTCGGCGTTGCCGGCCGTCTCGCCATCGTGCTCATACACATAGATGAGGTCGATGTCGCTGGAGACATTGAGTTCGCGTGCGCCAAGCTTGCCCATGCCGATGATCCACAGCTGCACGGGCTGGCCGTCCGGTCCGCGCGGCGCCCCATGGCGTTCATCCAGTTCCTGGCGGGCCTGCTGGCAGGCGCGGTCCAGGGCCAGTTCGGCCAGCTCGGTCACTGCACGGGTGACTTCGGCCAATGGCGCCTGTTGGTCGCAATCGAGCTGTATCAGCCGCTCCATGACGAGCTGCCGCACCACACGCAGCGCCGTGCCGGTGTCCGAGCCGCGCGCGCGCAGGGCATCGTAGGCCTGCTCCATCGTGGCCAGCACCGGCGGGCCGGGCGGCAGCAAAGGCAAGTCGGCACCGTAGCGGCGGTGCAGGCGTTGGTAAAACCGCGAGTGCTCGGCCAGCGGACCCTCGGGCCGGGGCTGGTGGCAAGGGGAATCAGCGGAGGGCGACGGCATCTCAGACATCGCAGGGGACCGCATACATAAGGACACTCGTTCGTAGTGAACCCGCACCAGGGCTGCGGGTCATAATTCCTGCCACATTCAATCCCACCATGATCGCTCCCTCCACGCACCCCACCCGCCTGCTGAAATTCGTGGCAGGTCTCGCGCGGTGGTCACTGGGCTTGCTGCTGGCCTTCTGGCTGCTGCTGACCATCGCGTGGGGGGCACTTCATGGCTGGATTGTGCCGCGAATCGGTGATTACCGCCCGCAGCTGGAGGCGCATGCCGCACGGGCCCTGGGGGTTCCGGTCCGGATCGGCGCCCTCACGGCCAAGACCGAAGGATTGATCCCGTCGATCGAACTCTCGGACCTCACGCTGCTCGATGGCGCAGGCCGCGCGGCATTGCGGCTGCCCCGGGTGGTGGTCGCGCTTTCGCCGCGCTCGCTGCTCAACGGGGGCTTCGAGCAACTCTATATTGAAGAGCCCGATCTGGACGTCCGGCGCGACCCGCAGGGCCGCATCTCGGTCGCGGGGCTTGATTTCACCCAGGAGCAGGGGGACAGCCATGCCGCAGCCGACTGGCTGTTTTCGCAAGGCGAGGTGTTTGTCAAGGGCGGCACCGTGCGCTGGACCGACGAGCAGCGCGGTGCCCCCGAAGTCGCGCTCGAAAAGGTGGACTTGCTCCTGCGCAACGGCAACTGGCACCACCACCTGCGGCTGGATGCCACCCCGCCCGAGGCCTGGGGCGACCGCTTCACGCTGGTGGGCTTGTTCCGCGCCCCCCTGCTGCGTGCGCGCGACGGCAACTGGAAGCACTGGAGCGGCCAGCTGTTTGCCCACTTTGCGCGCGTGGATGCGTCCCGGCTGCGCCAGTATGCCGACCTGGGGGTGGAGGTGGCACAGGGCCGCGGCGCGCTGCGCGCCTGGGCGGATGTGCAGCGCGGGCAGATCGTGGGCGGCACGGCCGACCTGGCACTGGCCGACGTCAACGCGACCCTCGGGCCCCAGTTGCAAGCGTTGGCCCTGCCGTCCATTCAGGGGCGGCTCGGCGGCCGGCGCCTGAGCGGAGGTTTTGAGTTCACCACCCAGTCCCTGCATTTCCAGACCGATGACGGCCTCACCTGGCCCGGGGGCAATCTGCGGCTGCTGTATACCGATGCCACCGGCAAGGCGCCCGCGCAAGGCGAGTTCCGCGCCGACCGCCTGGACCTGGCCGCGCTCGCGCAGATCGCCAGCCGACTGCCCCTGGGCGCCACGGCCCACGACGCAGTGCGCACCTATTCGCCCCATGGCCTGGTGGACGAGATCCAGGCCACCTGGAAAGGCCCGCTCGAAAAACTGCAGCAGTACCAGGTGCGGGGCCGCATCCGCGGGCTGGCACTGGCGGGCGATGCCGGCGGCGGCGCGCCCACCCACCTGGGCTTGCGCGGTGCCACGGTGGATATCGACATGAACCAGGGCGGCGGCAAGGCGGCGCTGACCATTGCCTCGGGCGCACTGCTGCTGCCCGGCGTGTTCGAAGACCCGGTGCTGCCGCTCGATCGCCTGAGCGCCGACGTGCGCTGGCAGCTGGAAGGCAGCCGCATTGCGGTGCAGGCCAACGATGTGCAGTTTGCCAACGCCGACGCCCAGGGCGAGGCGCGGGCCACCTGGCACACCAGCGATGCCGCCAAGGTGCCCCACCAGTCGCGGTTTCCGGGCGTGCTGGACCTGAGCGGCACCCTCAACCGCGCCGATGGCACGCGCGTGCACCGCTATCTGCCGCTGTCGATACCTGCGGCCTCGCGGCACTACGTGCGCGATGCAGTGGTCGCAGGCAGCGCCAGCAGTGTGCAGTTTCGCGTCAAGGGCGACCTGCACCACCTGCCCTTCGACGACCCCAAGCTGGGCGAATTCCGCATTGCCGCGCGCGTGAAGGACGTGACCTATGCATACGTGCCACCGAGCTTGCAGCCGGCGGGCACCCTGCCCTGGCCCGCGCTGACCGAGCTTTCGGGCGAGCTGATCTTCGAGCGGTCGTCGATGCAGGTGCGCGGCGCCGTCGGTAGTTTTGCCGGCCGCCAGGGCCTACGGCTGTCCAAAGTCGACGCGAAGATTCCTGACCTGGCCCACACCGTGGTCAGCGTCAACGCCGATGCCCGCGGACCGCTGCCCGAGCTGCTGGCCCTCATGACCACCTCGCCCCTGGGCCGCATGACGGGCGGCGCGCTCGACCAGGCCAGTGGCGCGGGCAACGCCGACTTCCAGCTGCGCCTGTCGCTGCCCATCAGCGACATCAACAAATCCAAGGTCCAGGGCAGTGTGACGATGGCAGGCAACGACCTCCGCATCACCCCTGACACCCCAGCGCTCAGCCGCGTGCGCGGCGTGGTTCAGTTCACCGAAGGGGGCTTTTCGCTCCAGGGCGTGCAGGCCCAGGCGCTGGGTGGCAGCGTAAAGCTGGAGGGCGGCATGCGGTCGCTGCCGGCCAATGCGCCAGCGACCGAGTCGGCGGTGCAGTTGCGTGCCCAGGGCACCGCGACGGCCGAAGGACTGCAGCAGGCGCCGCTGGGCATGCTGTCGCAGCTGGCACGGCGCGCCACGGGCAGTACACCGTATACGATGACCTTGGCGTTTCGCCGGGGCGTGCCCGAGGTGCAGGTGTCGACCAGCCTGCTGGGGCTGGCCCTGGCCCTGCCGCCGCCCATGGGCAAGGGCGCTGAAGCCAGTCTCCCGGTGCGGTTTGAAACGCAGGTTGCACGCGAATCCCTTGCAGGGCTCACGCAGGGCAACAACGGCAACGGGCAGGGCGCAGAAGCCCCGCCGCTGCGCGACCAGATCACCCTGGACCTGGGCTCGCTGGGGTCGGCCATGTACGTGCGCGACATCAGCGGGCCGCAGCCCAAGGTGCTGCGCGGCACCATCGGCATCGGGCTGTCGGGTGGCGAATCGGCGCCCATGCCGGCGCAGGGCGTGGGCGCCAACATCAACCAGGGCAAGCTCGATGTCGACGCCTGGGAGGACGTGCTGACACAAGCCACCGCCGGCCCGGAAGCTCCAGGCCGCGCAGCTACGTCCACGACACCGCCCGCCGCACCGGTCATCGCCAACGCGCAAAGCCTCGCACAGGACTACCTGCCCACCACACTCGCCCTGCGCGCGCGTGAACTTACGCTGCAGGGCCGCACGCTGCACAACATCGTCGCCGGCGCATTGCGCGACGGCACCACCTGGCGCACCAACCTGGATGCCACCGAGCTCAACGGCTACCTGGAGTACCGCCAGCCGGGCGCGGCCGACCACCCCAATGGCCGACTGTTTGCGCGGCTGTCGCGCGTGAACATGCCGCAAAGCGATGCGAACCAGGTCGAGGCACTGCTCGACGAGCAGCCCGGTGCGCTACCCGCGCTGGACATTGTGGTGGACGACTTCGAACTGCGCGGCAAGCGCCTGGGACGCGTGGAGATCGAAGCCCAGAACCGCGGCGGCGATGGCACGCAGCGCGAATGGCGCCTGTCCAAGTTCAACATCAGCGCGCCCGAGGCGATTTTCACGGCCAACGGCAACTGGGCCGTGATGAACGCCGCTGCCGGGGGGCCGCGCACGCCCGAGCGGCGCACGGTGCTTAGCTTCAAGCTGGACATCCGCGACTCGGGCGACCTGCTCGCGCGCATGGCCATGCCGGGCGTGGTGCGCCGCGGCAAGGGACGCATGGAAGGCCAGGTGGCCTGGGTGGGCGCGCCTTTCAGCCCGGACTACCGCTCCATGACGGGGCAGATCAACGTGAACATCGAGGCCGGCCAATTCCTCAAGGCCGATCCGGGCCTGGCCAAGCTGCTGAGCGTGCTCAGCCTGCAGTCGCTGCCGCGGCGCCTGACGCTCGATTTCCGCGACGTATTCAGCGAAGGCTTTGCGTTCGACTTCGTGCGCGGCGACGTGCGCATCGAACAGGGCGTGGCCACCACCAACAACCTGCAGATGAAGGGCGTGAATGCGGCCGTGCTGATGGAGGGCAGCGCCAACATCGACCATGAGACGCAGGATCTGCGCGTGGTGGTGGTGCCCGAGATCAACGCCATGACCGCATCGCTGGTGGCCACGGCCATCAACCCGGTGATCGGCCTGGGCAGCTTCCTGGCCCAGGTGTTCCTGCGTGGCCCGCTCATCGAGGCCGCCACGCAGGAGTTCCGCATCGACGGCACCTGGTCCGACCCCCGCGTGGTGCGTGTGCCGCGCCGTGGGCGCGAGGCCGCCCCGCCCGGCGCCGACGCCCCACCTCGCAGCAGCAGCCCCCAGCAAAAAACAGGAGAAGCGTCATGATGCAAGTCGCAGCCATCCAGATGGTGTCGGGCACCCGGCTGGAGGACAACCTGGCGAGCGCCCGGGCGCTGCTGGAGCAGGCAGCCCAGGGCGGTGCCGAGCTGGCCGTGCTGCCCGAATATTTTTGCGTGATGGGCCACAAGGACACCGACAAGCTTGCACTGGGCGAAGCTGCGGGCGAGGGCATGATCCAGCGGTTCCTGTCCACCGCCGCGCGCGATCTGCAGATGTGGGTGGTGGGAGGCACGCTGCCCCTGCAGACCAGCACCCCCGACCGCGTGCGCAACACCACCCTGGTGTTTGACCCGAGCGGCGCCTGTGTGGCGCGCTACGACAAGATCCACCTCTTCTACTTTGACAACGGCCGCGAGCAATACCACGAAGGCCGCGTGATCGAGGCGGGTGACAGGCCCGTGCAGTTCGACCTGCCGTCGCGCAGCGGCCACCGCTGGCGCGTGGGTTTGTCGGTGTGCTACGACCTGCGTTTTCCGGAGCTGTACCGCGCGCACGCCAGCGCGGGCGCAGACCTGCTGCTCGTGCCCAGCGCGTTCACCCACACCACCGGCCAGGCCCATTGGGAAGTGCTGCTGCGCGCCCGCGCCGTCGAAAACCTGGCCTACGTGCTCGCCCCCGCGCAGGGCGGCGTGCACGAGAACGGACGCCACACCTGGGGCCGCAGCATGCTGGTCGACCCCTGGGGCACCGTGCAGTCCCAGCTGGAACAGGGCGCGGGCGTGGTCGCCGGCAGCCTCGACCCCGAACGCCTGCGCAACCTGCGCCTGCAACTGCCGTCACTGTCGCACCGCGTGCTGTGAAGATTCCCCAGCAACGCACCCTCTTGCGGCGCTGGCGCGGCGCGTGGCGGCGCTGGTCGCTCTGGACGCTGCTGGTGCTGCTGGTGATCTCCATGCTGGCCACCATGGTCTGGCTGGCAGGCCGCTATGAGGCCAGCCAGGTGCAGACGCGCCTGGAGCGCGACACGGCCGATGCGGTGTCGGACATCCGCGTGGCGCTTACACGCAACCTGCAGAGCCTGCAGGCGCTGCATGCGGGCGACCCGGGCCAGCTCGCATGGGAGGTCGATGCCGCCGAGCTGCTGCGCAACCGGCGCGAGCTGGTGCGCATCGAGTGGCGCGACGCCCACCTGCGGGTGCGCACCCATGCGCAGTCGCCCTACCGCCCGGTGGCCTGGGATGCGCGCCTGCGCGAGGGCCAGCAATCGGACGCGGCCATTGCCTGCGCCAATGCGCGCCGACTGAGCAGCCCCGCGTACTCCAGCAGCTACTTCCAGCCCCACGGCGACGGCCTGGGCTCCGAGATGATGGAGCTGTGCCTGCCGCTGACCGCCGGCGGCCGGCACACGGGTTTTCTGGTGGTCACCTATTCGCTGCAAGACGTGCTCGTGAACCTGGTGGCGCACAACCTCACGCGCAGCCAGGAGGCATCGTTCACCGAAGCCGACGGTACCCGCCTGGCCGTGCTGGGCGCCGCGCGCCGGGGCTCGCGCATGTTCACCGCCACGCACCTGCTGGACCTGCCCGGCAGCACGCTCGTGCTGCGCATGGACACCTGGCACAGCGCGCCCAGCCTGTTTCCCAACGTGCTCACTGCGCTGGTCACCGCCATGTCGATCGCTCTTGTCACCGTGATGGTGGTGCTGGTGCGCGACAATCGCCGGCGCCTGCGCGCCGAGCGCGATTTGGCCGACGCGCTCGCGTTTCGCAAGGCGATGGAGGACTCGCTCGTCACCGGCCTGCGCGCGCGCGACCTGGAGGGCCGCATCACCTACGTAAACCCGGCCTTCTGCGCGATGGTGGGGTTCAGCGCGCAGGAGCTGCTCGGCCAGAGTGCATCTGCCCCCTACTGGCCGCCCGAGCTGGTGGACGAGTACCGCCAGCGCCAGGCGATCCGGCTGGCGGGCCAGCACATACCGCCGCGCGAGGGGTTCGAGTCGGTCTTCATGCGCAAGGACGGCACGCGCTTTCCGGTGCTGATCATCGAAGCGCCGCTCATCAACGCCCAAGGCCAGCACACCGGCTGGATGAGCGCGTTCCTGGACATCAGCGAGCAGCGGCGGGTGGAAGAGCTCTCGCGCGCATCGCAGGAGCGCCTGCAGGCCACGGCCCGCCTGGCCACCGTGGGCGAGATGGCCTCGCTGCTGAGCCACGAACTCAACCAGCCGCTGGCCGCCATATCCAGCTACGCCACGGGCTCGATGAACCTGCTCGAAGCCCCCGCCGGAGCCGGCAGCATGCCCGCGCCCGAGAGCCTGGAGGACGTGCGGATGGCCATGCAGCAGATCGCGCGGCAGGCCGAGCGCGCGGGCAAGGTGATCAAGAGCGTGCACGACTTCGTGCGCCGCCGCGACCAGGCGCGCGAGGCGGTGCCAGCCCAGCAGCTGATCGACGCCATCCTGCCGCTGGCCATCCTGCAGGCCCGCAAGCTGGCCGTGCGCGTGAACACCATGGTGGAGCCCGGCCTGCCGCCCGTGCTGTGCGACCGCACCATGGTCGAGCAGGTGCTGCTCAACCTGGCGCGCAACGCCATGCAAGCCATGGACGACCCGGCCATCCGCGACCGGGTGCTGGACATCCGCGTGCGCCGCGCGGCGTCCAACCAGCACAGCGGATGGATCGAATTTGCCGTCACCGACGTGGGCACGGGCATCCCCCCCGAGGTGGGTGCGCGGCTGTTCACGCCGTTCTTCACCACCCGGCCCGAGGGCATGGGCCTGGGCCTCTCGCTGTGCCGCACGGTCATCGAGCAGCACGGTGGTTTTCTCGGATTTGCCCCCCACGAGCCGCGTGGTACGGTGTTTACCTTCACGCTGCCCGTCTCTCCCCCTTCTTCTGCTGCCAGACCCTGATGGAACCCGTCACCAACGCCACCGTGTACATCGTGGACGACGACGCCAGCGTGCGCGAGGCGCTCGCCTGGCTGCTGCGCTCGCGCAGGCTGCTTTCCGAGTCGTTTGACAGTGCGGAGGCTTTCGATGCCATGCTCAAGGTCCGCCCCACGCAGCGCCAGCCCTGCTGCCTGCTGCTGGATGTGCGCATGCCGGGCATGAGCGGCTTGGCGTTGTTCGATCTGCTGGCGGTGCGTGGCGACCTGGCGACCATGCCGGTGATTTTTCTCACCGGCCACGCCGACGTGCCGACGGCGGTGGACACCGTCAAGCGCGGCGCTTTTGATTTTTGCGAGAAGCCGTTTTCAGACAACGCGCTGGTGGACCGCGTGGAGCAGGCATTGGCCCAGTCCGCCAGCCGCCTGGCCCAGCTGCGTGCGCGCAGCGACCTGCAGGTGCGGCTGACCGACCTGACCGACCGCGAACGCGATGTGATGGACCTGGTGGTGGCTGGCCTGCCCAACAAGCTGATTGCCGATCAGCTGGATATCAGCGTGCGCACGGTCGAGGTGCACCGCTCACGTGTGTTCGACAAGATGCAGGTCAAGTCGGCCGTAGAGCTGGCCAACCTGCTGCGCGCCGGCCAGTGAGGCCTGGCCTGAGCGGCTGAGCGGCTGCGCGGCGTGCGCAATGGCTCAGGCGTTTGCGCGGGGCGCGCCCGAGACGCCATGGCGCTCGGGCTGTCAGCCCCGAGGATCAACCGCGGGGACGTTCGCCCACAAAGATCTCGACACGCCGGTTGCGCGCCCGGCCATCGGCCGACTCGTTGTTGGCAATCGGATAACGCTCTCCCATGCCGTCGATGGCGATGCGGCGGCCGTCCACGCCGCGCATGGTGAGGTAGCTGCGCGTGCTGGCAGCGCGGTCTACCGATAACGGGTTGTTGACGGCGTCGCTGCCGGTGTTGTCCGTGTGGCCCACGATGCGCACATCCGTGTTCGGGTTGTTGCGCAGCCCTGCCGCAAACTGGTCGAGCACCGGCGCAAAGTTGGGCTGGATGTCCGAGCGGCCTACGGCAAAGGAGATGTCGCTCGGGATGTTGAGCATGAGCTGGTTGTCGGCCGTCTGGGTTACGGCGATGCCGGTCCCTTGCGTGGCGCGCTCCATCTCGCGTTTTTGGCGTTCCATGTTCTGCGACCAGATGTAGGTGCCCAACGCCCCCACACCTGCACCCACCACGGCGCCGGTGCCGGCATTGCCGCCGGTGGCCGATCCGATCACCGCCCCGGCGATGGCTCCTACGCCGGCGCCTGTGGCCGTGCGGCGCTGGGTGTCGTCCATGCTGGCGCAGCCAGAGGCCAGGATGACGACGGCGGCGGTGGCGCCCCAGAGAATGTTTTTGCGCATGTGTGTGCTCCTTGAAAAATCATCGGGAGCTGGGCGCTGCGGGAGTTCCGATCAGGGACTGCAGCCTGTCGTTGGCGGCAGCCTCGGTAGCGCCCAGCTGATCCGCCATGGTGGTGTGGTGCGCGCTGTCACACCATCGGCACAGGGGCCCCTTGGCTGTAGGACGGTATCGCCTGCAACCTGTGCGCAAGGGCCTCAAGCAGTCAAGGAGAGCCGGGTGGTGGAGCCGGCGGGGTGGGGCCCGGCACAGGAGGTGTTGCGGCGGGTGGCATTTGGGGCGGGGGTGGCGCATCCTCGCTGGGCTTGTGCAACTCGCCCCCCTTGCGCCCTGAGAACATGGTCCACCAGACGATGGCCACCAGCAACACGAGCGCCAGCAGCGCTTCAAGCAAAATCAGACCCATGAAATTGACACTCCTGCGCGCTGTGGGAACGGCGCTGATTGTAGGAACGCTGGCCGCCTGCTCGACCCCGCCGCCCCCAAGCCCCTCACGCCCCCCGGCCATCCCTGCGCCGCTGCCGTCACCCGGCGCGGTGGTATTGCCCGGTGACACCGGTCCGCTGCCCCCACCGTTGGCGCAGGCCAAGAGCCGCTGGGTGCCCGTGCGCTGGGCCGAGTTGCCGGGCTTTACAGACGACGCCCTGCACGAGGCCTGGAACGCCTGGATCAAAAGCTGCGAGCGCTCCGCGCCGCCCTTCACCGCGCTGTGCGGCGAAGTGCGCCAGCTGAGCATCGCCACCGGCGAAGAGCAGCGCGCCTGGCTCATTGCGCGGCTGCAGCCCTACCGCGTCGAGGCGCACGATGGCAATGCCGACGGGCTGCTCACCGCCTACTACGAGCCGATGATGGAAGGCGCCCGCCAGCCCGGCAACGGCTACACCGTGCCCATTTACCGCGTGCCCGCCACCCTGGGCGCGCGCAAGCCCTGGTACACGCGCCAGCAGATCGACACCCTGCCCGAAGCCCAGGCTGCGCTGGCTGGCCGGGCGATTGCCTGGCTGCGCGACCCGGTCGAATCGATGGTGCTGCACATCCAGGGCTCGGGCCGGCTGCGCATCACCGAGCCGGATGGCACGGTGACGCTGGTGCGCGTGGCCTACGCCGGCACCAACGACCAGCCCTACGGCAGCATCGGCCGCTGGCTGCTTGACCAGGGCTACACCCGCGACGCCACCTGGCCCGGCATCCGCGCCTGGCTGGCGGCCAACCCGCAGCGCACCAACGAGCTGATGTGGACCAACCCGCGGTATGTGTTCTTCCGCGAAGAGGCCCTGAGCCCGCTTGACGCCGGCTTTGGCCCGCGCGGCGCGCAGGGCGTGCCGCTCACGCCCGGCCGCTCCATCGCGGTAGACCGCCAGAGCATCCCCTACGGCACGCCGGTGTGGCTGGCCTCCAGCGGGCCGCAGGTGCAGCTCGCCCGCATGGTGCTGGCGCAGGACACCGGCAGCGCCATCCTTGGCGCGGTGCGCGCGGACTTCTTCACCGGCTGGGGCCCCGAGGCGGGCGACATTGCCGGGCGGCTCAAGCAGAACCTGCGGCTGTGGGTGTTGTGGCCAAAATAATGATCAAAATGGCCTCCAGCGCTTGTTCATCAAGCGCCAATAGCTATTAAATCAGGAGCATCCATGCGCGTGACCGAGCCCCAGTTGCGCACCGTGCTGCTCGCCCAGGCCGTCGAGCACATGGACACGGCGCGCACCCTGGTCAGCCAGACCGAGTGGGACGAGGCCACGCGCAGCGCCGTGGCCGCCGCCCGCCAGCGCGGCGCACAGCGTGTGGGCGCAGCCGACGTGGTGCTGGAGCGCGCGCACACCATCGCCGAGCGCGCCAGCGGGCGGGATACGACCGTGGCCGCACTGCGCCAGCCCGGCGCATGGTGGCGCTGGTCGGCGCGCGGCCTGCCGCTGCTGGCCCTGCTGTTGGGGCTGGCCACCGACCGCATTGCCAATGCGCACCGGGTGGATCTGCTCTCGCCGCCGCTCTTGATCGTGCTGGCGTGGAATCTGGCCGTGTACCTGCTGATCGCCTGGCAGGTGTGGCGCCCGCCCACCCGCGCGGCGTGGCTGCAGGGCCTGCGCCATCTCCATCGGCCCGGCCGGGGGCGCGGGCTCGGCGCGCGCATCGCGGCGGACTTTGGTGCGCGCTGGTGGGCCCACGCCGCCGAGCTGCTGGCCCAGCGCGGCGCGCGCGTGCTGCACCTGTGTGCGGCGGCCTGGGGCGCGGGCATTGCGCTGTCGCTGCTGCTGCGCGGGCTGGTGGTGCGCTATCAGTTTGGGTGGGAGAGCACCTTCCTCGACGCCGCGCAGGTGCACGCCCTCGTATCGGTGCTGTTCTGGCCATTGACCATGCTGGGGGGCCTGGCGCCCTTCACGCTGCAAGAGATCGCGGCCACGCAAAACTTTGCCGGCGAAGGCGCCGCCGGCGGGCGCTGGGTGTGGATGTACGTGGGCTTGCTCGCGCTGGTGGTGATGCTGCCCCGCCTCGCCCTGGCCGCCTGGGCACGCTGGCGCGAGGCGCGCTGGCACGGCCACATCGACCCGGAAGACGCGGCCTTCGCCGGGCTGCGCGCCGCACTGCCGGGTGACCTCCTCATCGGCCTGCACGGCCCAGAGGCCGAGGTACTGCAGGGCGCTGCAATTCAGACCGCGCAGGGCGACCGCCTGCAATTTGCCTTTGCCGATACCGGCCAGCCGGTGGATGCGGTGCTGGCGTGGACCGCCAGCGATGCCCTGCCGCCCGCGTGGCAAACCGCGCCCCTGCTTGCGCTGCGCGGGGACGACTTTGGCGCCAGCTGGATACTGGAGCCCGCGCTGTTCGACCAGCTCAGCACCGCGCTGCCCCCGCACCGCCACGCCCTTGCGCGGCTGCGCGCGGCCTGGGTGGAACGCAATGAACTGCGCTTTGGCCAATCGCTGCAGGCGCTGGCGCAGCATTTGCGCACCTGTGTGCACCTGAGCCCCGGCGGCGATGCGGCAGCCCAGTACGCCGAGCAGGTGCAGGGGTTGGATGCCGCACTGCGCGCGCTGCACGGCCAGCCGCCCGCGCCAGCTTTGCGGGATGCCGCACCGCAGCGCGAAACATCGACCTTGCCAACACTCCGTCGGGCCGACAGAACAGCCCTGGCCGTGGGCACTTCTGCAGGCGCGGCTGCGGGCGCGGCGGCCGGGGCCAAGGCGGGCGCGCTGATCGATATCGGGACGGGCGGCCTCACCCTGGGCGCAGGCACGGCCCTGGGCGCGCTGCTGGGCGGCACCACGGCGTGGGCGCTGCGCTCGCTCCAGAAAAAGGGCGACGGCGACGACCTGCTGCGCCACGCGGCCGAGGCGGCCTGCACGCACTACCTCGTCATCGCCCACCACCAGCGCGTGCCGCCGGGCAACGCGGCGGACCTGGGCGCCCGCTGGCGCGCCGAGGTCACCGGCACCGTGGCCGCTCACAGCGACGATCTGGCCGCCGCGCTGAAAAGCGGGGCTGGCGATGGCGCCGTGCAGGCGCTGCTGCGGACGATGCTGATGGGGATCCTGCAGCGCAGCTTTGTGGCCGCGGGCGGCGGCGCAACCGCCACGGCTCCGGCGGTCCACACGACCTGAAGATCCAAGTCTTTTGAGCCCCTAGCGACCCTCTGCACGCATCATCGCGCCGTGTGCATCTGCGGTCTCGGGCGGTCTGCGGCGTTGCAAATACTCGCAATAGCTGCGGCTATTGCTGCGTTTTGCGCCTTGCAGCCCCTCCCGATCCACAGCGCCCACTTGCCGCTGATTCGTGCAGAGGATCCCTAGCGCTTGCTATTCAAGCGCCAATAGCTATCAATTCAGTAGCAATCGTGCCATTCAAAGACATGGCGTTCTGGCCGCTTCGGTCTCCACCCGGGGGGCCGCCACCGCCGGGGGCTCGGGCGGCTTGGCGGGCGGCACGCTCACGGTGCGCAGCCGGTCGCCGTCGATGCGGTATTCGTACTCGCGCGTCGAACCGATCATGTCCGTCTTGAACGTGCTGGTCGCCATGGTGGCCGCGTACACCCGGGGCCGCACGACCTGGTAACGGTACACGGTGGTGGACGTGCCGGTGGTGGTCTTGCAGGTGGACTCGAACAGGGTCTGCTTGAACTGCAGCGTGCAACGGCCCGAGGTGTCCTCGGCTTGGGTGCCGTCCTGCACGTACAGAACGATCTTGGCGGCACGCCAGCACCCGAGCAGGCCAGCGTCGGCGCTGGGGGCGCTTGGTGAGCTGGCGGCGCTGGAAGCGCTCGCAGCGCTCACGGCATTGGGAGTGTTGGCGGCGTGGCCGCACGGCGCGGCAGCGGCCAGGCACAGCAACAAGGTGGGCGTGATGCGCTTCATGCCGCGCCTCCCTGGGCGGTGGCGTTCGCGCTCAGCGCCAGGTAGGCGCCCATGTCCGCCACTGCGCTGCTTTCCAAAACACCCACCGACACCTCGACGCCCGCGGCCTTCAGGATGTCGATTCCGGCGCCTGCGTTGCGCGGGTCGGGGTCGAGCATGGCCACCACCACGCGCTGGATTCCACGCGCCACCAGCGCCTTCGCACACGACGGCGTGCGGCCATGGAAGGAGCACGGCTCCAGCGTGACGTAGGCCGTCACACCGGCCAGGTCGCCAGGCCACTGAGACAGCGCCATCGCCTCGGCGTGGTGCTGGCCGGGCGGCTGGGTGAACCCGCTCGCCATCACGGCCCCATCTTTCACGAACACACAGCCCACGGGCGGGTTGGGCAGACAGGCCGGCAAGGCTTTGCAGCCCTCCGCCAGGGCAAGGCGCATGAAATCTTCGTCGGAAGCGGACATGGTCGAAATCGTTGGGATAGAGAAGCGGGCCTACCTGCCGGGGCCGTGCCGCGCAGGGTGGGTATTGTGATTCAGCCGCAGTGCAGGGGGCCCCGGGCCTTCACGACTCCACCGTCCACCGCGTCACCTGCGGCGGCGCATCCCCCACGTGGAACGCCAGCTTGCGGTCCCGCAGGGCCACGTCCGAAGCCGTCACGCGGTCAAACCTGCGCAGGTGCTCCGTCCACGACTCATCCTCGATCCGCTCCACATACCGCGCGGGCTGGCCGATGTCGTGCAGCAGCTGCCAGCCCAGGGCACCCTGGCGCAGGCGGCTGCGGCGGCTTTCCTGCATGGCGGCGCGAAATTCGGCGGCGCGGGCCGGGTCGATGAAATATTCGATCGTGATCACCACATGCCCCGAGCCCGGCGGCACGTCGGCCACGGGGGCCGTGAAGGCGCTCGAGGGGCTCAGGTCCTCCTCCAGGCTGCGGTCGGCCACCAGGCGCTGCACCAGCGCCATGGCCACCACGCCGGTACCGGCGGCGATGCCGAGGCTGATGTGCACGTCGCTCACCGTGGCCACCTGGCCCCACACGGCGGCGCCAAACGCCGTGGCGCCCATGATGGCCATCTGGTAGATCGACATGCCACGCGCCCGCACCCAGTTGGGCAAGGCGAGCTGGGCCGATACGCTCAATGAATTGGCCGTGGTGATCCACGCCATGCCGGCCACGAACATCGCGGGCACGGCCACGTACACGTTGGGCGCCACGGCCATCACGCCCGTGGCGGCGGCTTGCAGCATGGTCCCGCGCATCACCAGCACATCGCGCGCCATGGCCTGGCGCAGCCGCGGCAAAAACATGGCGGCGGTGATGGCGCCCGCGCCCATCGACGCAAGCAGCAGCGTGAAGGTGCCCGCACCGCCGCCTTCCAGGCCGCGTGCCAGCAGCGGCAGCAGGGCCAGCAGCGCGGTGGCGTGCAAAAAGAAGATGGAGATGCGCCACAGCACGGCGCGCATGCGCGGCGACTGGCGCACAAACTGCACGCCCACGCGCATGGCGCTGGGCAGCTTTTCGCGGCCCAGCGGGCTGGGCACGTGGGTGCGCTTCCAGCGCATGATGACCAGGCCCGAGAGGACCGACAGCACGGCGTTGAGCACGAACACCCAGGCGCTGCCAGCGCTGGCGATGATGGCGCCAGCCAGCAGCGGGCCGATGATGCGCGATGCGTTCATGGCCACGCCGTTGAGGGCCAGCGCCGCGGGCAGCTGCGGGCGGCTGACCAGCTCGGGCACGATGGCGGCGAACACCGGCCAGCGCATCGCCAAGCCAATGCCGTTGGCAAACGTGAGCGCCAGCAACAGTGGCGCCGTCATGCCGCCGGCCAGGATGAACCCACACAGCACCAGCGCCACGGCCGCCACCCAGAACTGCGTGGCGATGAAGTAGCGCCGCCGGTCGAGGATGTCGGCCAGCGCACCGCTGGGCAGGCCCAGCAAAAAGACCGGCAGGGTGGAGGCCGACTGCACCAGCGCCACGAGGATGGGCGAGCTGGTGAGCGTGGTCATGAGCCAGGCGGCCGCCACATCGTTCATCCACATGCAGGTGTTGGCCGCCACCCAGGTCAGCCACAACATGCGGAACACCGGCACTGAAAGGGGGGCAAACGGTGAGAGCGATGCGGCCTGCTTCAGCTGCGCCGCGCTTTCGTCGAGCTGCGCGGCGACGGATTCTTCGGTGCCTTGCGCGAGCGCGGCACGGTCTGCGGCGGCGTGTGCGCCGGCGGTCGGCCCGCGCGCCGCAGCATCGGCCGCAGGGTTCAGGTCAGGAGGGGGCGGGGGCGCAACGCTGCGCGTGCTTTCGTGGGACGGCAAAGGTGGCATGTCTGCACATTGTGCGACGGTTGGAGCGGCATGGTGCGTAGAGGAAAGAATAGCCACCTGCTTGCTGGGCTCGCACGGGCGCGGTCACCGGATGCTGGCGTCCGGCGTCCGGACTCTACTAGTCCAGGGCGTTCAACAGGCCGTCGACCGAGCCGCGCAAAAGCCGGGATGCAGCATCACCCCGCATCGGGCGGCGAAGTCGGCGCCTGGCTTACCGGCTTCGTCTGGCGCATCAGCAACCAGGCCATGAGCCCCAGCGCCGCAACACCTGCCAGCAGCACCGCCCACAACACCCAGCTGCGCGTGGACAGGCCGTCGCTGGCTGCGGCAGCGGCCACCAGCGGGCCTCCCGCTGGTGTTCCGCCGGTGATGTCGGCCCGGGCCACATCGGCCAGCGCCAGGGGCAGGGTGTTCTCCTGCTGGGACTGGTAGCCCGGCACCAGGCTCGCCAGGGGCAGGAACGCGCTCGCAGCCGCACCGGCACCGGGGAAACCGGCCGCCAGGGTGAAGGGGCCCTGCCCGCTGGCCAGGAAGACCAGTTGCGCCGGCTCGAACTGCAGCGCGATGTCGGGCGCGGCGGCAAAGCCGGCCGACCGGGCGTCGGCCTCGATCTTGATCTCGCGCACCGAGGCGCCGCCCAGCTCGACCGGTGCGTTGGTCTGCTCCTTGCCGCCTGTGGACATGCGGTAGACCGTGGCGCTGGCCAGATGCGACCAGGGCTGTTCGCGGTGGTTGCGGCCCAGCACGCGCACCGGCACCAGCACATTGCTGCCCTGCGGCGTGATCTTGAGCGCAGCGACCGGTGTGGCAAACGGCAGGGCGAACACCAGCTCCCGCGGGTTGTTGCCCAGTGGCGGCACCGCCATGCTGGCGCTGACGCGCTCGCGCGGACCCATGCCGCGCGAGGTGACCAGCGTGGCACCACGGAACGTCACCGCGGCATCGCCCCAGGTCACGCGCAGGTAGTGGTCTTTCAGGTCCGCCCGTTGCAGGTCGATCTGCTCATTGCCCAGCCGGCCCGGCGTCGCAGGTGTGGCCGCAGCGTCGGCGCGGTACAGCACCGTCTCGGCCAGCAACTGCCAGTTCTTCAGGTCGCGGCTGGCCTGCACCGTGAAGGTCACCGGTTGGCCGGCGGGCAGATCAGCGTCCAGCGCCATGCGGGCCGCGGGCAGCTGGAGACCGCGCGCATCGAGCAGCGCGCCTCGGACCGTTTGCGCGCCGGCAGGGCCTGCTGTGCCTGGCGTACCGGTGGTGTCGATCTGCACCACGCGCCGGCCTTGTTGCTCCTCGATGCGCAGCGACAGGCCTTCCAGCCCGGCCTGCCCTGACGTGCCGGGCCCGCCCAGGATGGGATAGGCCGGCAACACCACCGATTCCTCTTGCGCGCTGGCCGCCGCCACGCCGGCCAGCGCCATGGGCACGGGCTGGCCTGCGCCGTTGAAGAGCCGCACGTCGGCATAGCCCGGGTGCTGCAGGCGCACCAGCACTTCGGCGGGCAGCAGAACGCGCTGCAGCGGCGCATCCCCCGCCAGCGTGACGGGGATGCGGATGGCGTAGGCGGCCGGGCTGTTGGCATCGGCCGCAGCGTGGGCACCGCCAACGGACAGGACCAGTGCGGCAGCGGCCAGCCATGCGGCTACGGGCCGCGGCAGGTGGTGACGGACAGATTTCATGGCAGTGATTCCTCTTGCACAGGTGCCACGGGCGCCGCAGGTGAGACCGGCGGAGCGTCAGGTACCGCACGGGGCGCCGCCTTGGGCGGCAGCGGCGCGAAGTAGCCCACCACCAGCATCAGCACGCCCACCGCGATGAACGCAATGATGCGTTCGGCACCCCCCGCGTTGGACAAATCGATCAGCAGCAGCTTGACCACCACCAGCCCCAGGAGGCCCGCGCCCACCAGCCACAGCGGCCGCTGCGCGCGGCGGTGCGCCAGCACCATCATGCTGAGCGCCAGCAGCGTCCACAGGATGGCGTAGCCGGTCTGCACGACGAAGCTGTCGAACAGCGCCGACGCATCCCAGCGCACGCCGAAGAAGTGGTGGGCCACGCGCAACCACACCGTGTTGATCGCGATGAACACCAAGAGGGCCAGCGCCACCAGCGCATGGCGGCCGGTGACCCAACCCGCCTTGGCCGGCGGCGGCAGCGCCGACACCAGCACCCGCCGCCAGAACACCAGGCTGCCCAGCGCCAGCGCCAGGGTCAGGTCGGTGGGGTTGAGCAGCGGGATGTAGGGCAGCGGCGCAGTGTGGCCCGACGAGTGCACAGCCGCCAGCAGCGAGCCCCAGAACACCAGCACCGCCAGCGGCAGCGCCGCCAGCCAGTAGTAGGCCTCGGCATGCGGGTTCAGCGGCCAGGGCAGCGCTGCGCGCGCCGCAGGCCGGTTGCCGCGGCCCGCCCACAGCGCCAGCAGCATCAGCACCGCAATCGCGCTGACCAGCATGACCACGCCGGCCCACGAGGTGCGCCACAGCTCGGCCTTGCCGATGCCAGACCACAGGCAGTCGGCCAGCAGAAAGGTCACCAGCCACGCCGTGGCGGCATGGAACCAGCCGAAGGCCGAGGCACCCGCTGCGGGCTTGCCGTCCGCATCGGCCGCTGCCTGCAGGCGGTCGGTCTGCCGCAGCATCCACACATGCAGCGCCAGCACGACCGGCCACACGGCCCAGGCGGGCGTGGCCAGTACGCGGTAGCCGTCGCCCACCTGCGCGACAAAACCCATTGCCAGCACGGCGATGGTGCCGCGCGCCGGCCAGGTGGCCACGGCCCAGCGCGTGCGCAGGCCCAGCACCATCGACAGGGCGGCGCTGAGCACGACGGCCAGCATGATCAGCAGTTCGGTGATGCGTTCGGAGAACACTGCCACGGGCCATTGGTTGGCTTCAAGGCTGGGCACGCGCCGTGTGATCTCCAGCACCCAGGCCAGGCACCAGAAGGCAAAACCGTAGAGGTACGCGGGGCTGGACAAGCGCGCTTCGACACCTGCATACGCCTTGGCCCAGGTGGAGCCGCTGTGCGGCAGCGGCTTGCGCAGCCACCAGGCCAGCAGCAGGGCCGGCAGGGCGATCAGCAAGGCGCCCAGGAAGGCCGGGTTGACCAGCGGCAGGCGCGAGATGCTGGAGACGCCGTCCATAAAGGCCAGCATCGCCGCACCCTGCAGCACGATACCAAAGGCGCGTGGCATCCAGCGGGCTTGGCGCATGCCGACCCAGAAGGCGCCAGCGCCCTCCAGTGCCCACACCGCCGATGTCCATTGCGCGTCCAGCGCCAGCGGCACGGCCAAAGTGGCAAAGCCCACGCCAATGGCGATGAAGCATTCGATCAGCAGGCGGTAGTTCTCGAGCGCGCGGCGCACCAGCACCATGGCGGCCAGCAGGTACAGCGCGGCAAAGGCCAGCGCCGAGAAGGCGGCGCCCAGCTCGAACGGCTGCGCCAGCCCGGCCTGCAGGCCAAAGCCCACCAGCGGCGTGCCGAACACCAGCATGGTGTCGACCGCGTTGCCCAGCTTGGTGGGCGTATTGCGTGCGTACAGGATGGCGGCGAAGAGGTAGATGAGCACGAAGACCGCGAGGAAGGGCTGGGTGCTGGCGTACTGGTCGGGCACGTACTTGAGCACGCCCCAGGCCGAGGCCACGCCGAAGGTCGCCACGAAGCCCACCACGTTCAGCACGCGCCAGGAGCGCTTGTAGGCGATGAACAGAATGGCCAGGTTGAGCAGGGTGTAGTAGCTGAACAGGCCGACGTGGCTGCCCTGCCCGGTGGACAGCAAAATGGGCGCCGCAAAGCCACCGGCAAACGCTGCCACCGCCAGCGAACGCGAGTCCTGCAGCAGCGCCAGCGCGCAGCTGGTGGCGCAGACCGCGATCATCAGACCAAAGGCGAGCATGGGCGGCAGCAGCCCGTAGAGCCGGAAGGCCGCAAACACGGTGAGGTACATCACCGCCACGCCGCCGCCCTGCAGGGCCAGCGCGAAGGCAGGCTTGTCCACACGCTTGCGGAAACCGACCACCAGCAGCGCGATGGCCACGCCGGCAATCGCAGCCAGGCGGAACTCGACCGGGAGCAATCCGGCAGAGGCCGCGTAGCGCGCCAGGAAGGACAGGCCGATGAACAGGATCACCAGGCCGACGCGCACGATGGTGTTGCCGCCGAGGAACCAGTTTTTGGCGGCCAGCACGGCCTGCTCGATGGCGTTGGGCGTGCTGGGCGGTGCAGGGCGACGGGGCGGCGGGGCAGATGCCTCGATGGGCGGCAGGCCCTGCGGTGTGAGGCCTCCCATCGCGGGGGCATCAGGCACCTCAAGCAGTTCTTCCCGGGCGGCGGGCGCAGCCGCGGCCGGCACACGGACGGGGGCTACCACGGCGGCGGAGGGTGCGCCCGGCGCCCAGTCTTCGGCCAGGGTGGGCGGCGCGGCTGCAGCCGCGGCCACCGGTGCGGGGCGGGCCACTTGCTTGGCGGCATGCGCCTGGAGCTCGCTGCGGATGGCAGAGCGGACCACCCAGCGCAGCGAAAGTCCGGCAAAAAGTCCCAGGAAACCGCCCACGAATGGCGCCAAGTCGCTGTAGCGGTAGCCCGGAAGCGCCCAGCCGAGCACTGCGCCCCAAAAAATGCCCCAGAAGATCATGCCGACCGCTCCCTCATTGGGCCCCCTCGACGGGCAAAGTGCCTGCGTCCGAAGGGGTCCGTAGTTATTTATAGATCCACAAAAAACCGTTCGCACCCCGTGCGCTGCACCGAAGCGCCCCGGCTGTGGGGACGGGGCGAATGGCCTGCAGGGCGTGTGGTGGATGCGGCGCGCGGAGCCGTGGTGGTCCCGCTGTGGTTCAGCAGGCTTATACAACACACCATGCGGTGGATCCACGCGCGGACCCCTTGGGGCATGGCGTTGGGCCGGGCGGTGCGCCGGGCGCAACACAGGGACACGAGCGACGCACCGATTGAGGCTCCAATAGCCCTCTACCGCTTATCTATATTGCACTTATAGCTATTAAATGAATAGCATTCGTCATTTGGCATGCGCCAGGTGCGTGAGCGGCAGCGCGCTGCTGGCCTTGACCTCGCCCAGCGAGAAGCTGGTGTGCATGTCTTTCACATTGGGCAGGTTCAGCAGCACATCGCGTGCAAATTGCGAAAAGCTGTCCAAGTCGCGCGCCACCACCTGCAGCTCGAACGTGCCGGTGCCGCTGATGTAGTGGCACGACACCACCTCGGGGATCTTGCGGATCGCCTCTTCCATGGCAAGCGTGAGGCCCCCGGTGTTGCGGTCGGCATCGAGCCGCACGAAGGCCAGCACCCCCAGGCCGATCTTGTGCCGGTCGATCTCTGCGCGGTAGCCCTTGATGAAGCCTTGCTCCTCCAGCGCGCGCACGCGGCGCCAGCAAGGCGCGGCCGAGAGGCCTACGCGCTGGGCCAGTTCGGCGTTGGTCAGGCGGGCATCGGCCTGCAGCTCGTTGAGGATGGCGATGTCGAATTTGTCGAGAGTGTTCACAAATGGGCCGTCTGGAGAAAGATCCTTTCTCAGAATAGCCCAAACACGGCACAGAACGCAAAGACATATCAGCTACGCAGACATACACTTCTCTGCACACTGGAGTCGCTGCCCTAAACGGGCGGAGGGGCTCCGACCCCACCGGGCCCACAAGGCGCGGCCCCACAAAAAAGCCATTGGAGACATAGCCATGAACGCACCGCTGCCCGAGCACATCCGCAAGGCCCTTGAGACCGTCACGCTGGATGACAAATATTCTTTAGATAGCGGCAGAGCCTTCATGAGCGGGGTGCAAGCCCTGGTGCGCCTGCCCATGCTGCAGCGCCAGCGCGATGCGATGGCGGGGCTCAACACCGCCGGCTTCATCAGCGGCTACCGGGGCTCGCCGCTGGGCACGTATGACCAATCTTTGTGGGCCGCCAAGAAGCACCTGGCCGCCAACAACATCGTCTTTCAGCCCGGCGTGAACGAGGAACTCGGCGCGACGGCGGTCTGGGGCACGCAGCAGCTCGACCTGTACCCGCAAAGCAAGAAGTTCGACGGCGTCTTCGGCATCTGGTACGGCAAGGGACCGGGCGTGGACCGCTGCTCGGACGTGTTCAAGCACGCCAACATGGCCGGCACCGCCAAGCACGGCGGCGTGATCGCCATTGCGGGCGACGACCACATCAGCAAGAGCAGCACGGCCGCCCACCAGAGCGACCACATCTTCAAGGCCTGCGGCACGCCGGTGTTCTTTCCGAGCAGCGTGCAGGAAATCCTGGACATGGGCCTGCACGCCTTCGCCATGAGCCGCTTTTCGGGTGTGTGGTCGGGCATGAAGACCATCCAGGAGGTTGTGGAGTCCTCCAGCAGCATCAACATCGACCCCGACCGCGTGAAGATCGTGATGCCCGAGGACTTCGTGATGCCGCCCGGCGGCCTGCACATCCGCTGGCCCGATGCGCCGCTGGAGCAGGAGGCGCGCCTCATGGACTACAAGTGGTACGCGGCCCTGGCCTATGTGCGCGCCAACAAGCTCAACTACAACGTGATCGAAGGCAAGAACGACCGCTTCGGCATCATCGCCAGCGGCAAGGCCTACAACGACACGCGCCAGGCCCTGGTGGACCTGGGGCTGGACGACGACACCTGCCGCCAGCTTGGCATCCGCGTGCACAAGGTCAACGTGGTCTGGCCGCTCGAAGCCACCATCACGCGCGATTTTGCCCAGGGCCTGCAGGAGATCCTGGTGGTGGAGGAAAAGCGCCAGGTCATCGAATACCAGCTCAAGGAAGAGCTGTACAACTGGCGCTCGGACGTGCGCCCCCACGTGCTGGGCAAGTTCGACGAGCCCGAGGGCGATGCCACCGGCGGCGAATGGTCCATGCCCAACCCCAGCCAGAACTGGCTGCTGCGCGCCAAGGCCGACCTGACGCCCGCCATCATCGCCAAGGCGATTGCCAAGCGGCTCAAGAAGCTGGGCGTGTCGAGCGACATCATCGCGCGCATGGATTCGCGCATCGCCGTCATCGAAGCCAGCGAGCGCGCGATGACTGAACTGAAGGTGGACACGGGCGAGCGCGCTCCCTGGTTCTGCAGCGGCTGCCCGCACAACACCAGCACCCGCGTGCCCGAGGGCTCGCGCGCCGTGGCCGGCATTGGCTGCCACTACATGGCCAACTGGATGCCCGACCGCAACACCTCCACCTTCACGCAGATGGGTGGCGAGGGCGTGACGTGGGTGGGCCAGGCACCGTTCACCACCGACCAGCACGTGTTCGCCAACCTGGGCGACGGCACTTACTTCCACAGCGGGCTGCTGGCCATTCGCCAGAGCATCGCCGCGGGCACCACCATCACCTACAAGGTGCTGTACAACGACGCCGTGGCCATGACCGGCGGCCAGCAGGTGGGCGAGCGGCCCGAAGGCCATTCGGTGCTGCAGATCATGAACAGCCTCAAATCCGAAGGCGTGGTCAAGCTCATCATCGTGACCGATGAGCCGCAGAAGTACGACGGCGTGCCGCTGGCCGAGGGCGTGACGGTGCACCACCGCGACGAGCTCGACACCCTGCAGCGCCAGTTCCGCGAGATCAAGGGCTGCACGGTCATCATCTACGACCAGACCTGCGCGACAGAAAAGCGCCGGCGCCGCAAGCGCGGCACCCTGGCCACGCCCGACAAGACCGTGGTCATCAACGACCTGGTGTGCGAGGGCTGCGGCGACTGCTCGACCAAGTCCAACTGCCTGAGCGTGGAGCCGGTGGAGACGGAATTCGGCCGCAAGCGCCGCATCAACCAGAGCACCTGCAACAAGGACTACTCCTGCGTGAATGGCTTTTGCCCGAGCTTCGTCACGGTGGAAGGCGGCAAGCTCAAGAAGCCCAAGAAGGAAAAGAAGGGCGACCTGGCCAGCCTGCCGGCCATCCCGGAGCCCGTCCTGCCCGTGGCCGAAGCAGCCTGGGGCATTGTGGTCGGCGGCGTGGGCGGCACGGGCGTGATCACCATCGGCTCGCTGCTGGGCATGGCCGCGCACCTCGATGGCAAGGGCGTCATCACGCAGGACGCCGGCGGCCTCGCGCAAAAGGGCGGCGCCACCTGGAGCCACATCCAGATCGCCAACCGGCCCGAGGCCATCTACACCACCAAGGTCGACACCGCCAAGGCCGACCTGGTGATCGGCTGCGACTCCATCGTGGCGGCGCACAAGTACACGCTGGCTGTGATGCAGCCGGGCCGCACCTTCGTGGCGCTGAACACGCACGGCACGCCCACGGCGGCCTTCGTGACCAACCCGGACTGGCAGTTCCCCGGTGCCAACTGCGACAGCGCCATCGCTGCCGCGGTGGGCGCGGGCGGAGTGGGCAGCTTCGACGCCGAGCAGGTGGCCACCCAACTGCTGGGCGACAGCATCTACACCAACCCGCTGATGCTGGGCTACGCCTGGCAAAAGGGCCGCGTGCCTTTGAGCCTTGCATCGCTGATGCGCGCCATGGAATTGAACGGCGTGCAGGTCGACAACAACAAGGCCGCGTTCGAATGGGGCCGCCGCTGCGCGCACGACCTGGCGTCGGTGCAGACGCTGTTCCAGGCCGCGCAGGTGATCCAGTTCGTCAAGAAGCCGTCGCTGGCCGAGACCATCACCAAGCGCGTGGACTTCCTCACCGGCTACCAGAACGCAGCCTACGCGGCCGACTACCACGCCTTCGTCGAGAAGGTCAAAGCCGCCGAGTCCCGCCTGGACATCGGCACGCGCCTGAGCGAGGCCGTGGCCCGCTACCTGTTCAAACTGATGGCGTACAAGGACGAGTACGAGGTGGCGCGCCTGCACACCGACAAGGCCTTCACGGACAAGATCGCGAACATGTTCGAGGGCGACTACAAGCTGGTGCACCACCTAGCGCCCCCGATGACGGCCAAGAAAAACGACAAGGGCGAACTCGTCAAGCAGCCGTTTGGCCCCTGGATGCGCAGCGCCTTCGGCGTGCTGGCCAAGCTCAAGGGCCTGCGCGGCACCGCGCTGGACATCTTCGGAAAAACCGAAGAGCGCCGCATGGAACGCGCCTTGATCGTGGAATACCGCGCGTGCATCGACGAGCTGCTGGCAAGCCTGACAGCCGATAACCACGCGCTGGCGGTGGAGATCGCCCGCATCCCGGAAGAGATCCGCGGCTACGGCCACGTGAAGGAACGCCACCTGAAGACAGCACGCCCCAAATGGGACGGCCTGATGGCCCAGTGGCGCAGCGGCCCCGCCGCCCCGGCGCAGCGCCAGGCGGCTTGACGTCTGGCCTTGTGGCCGCAGCCTGGACAAAAGGCCCGTGCAGTGCGTGGGCCTTTTGCTATTAATTGAGGAGCTAACAGCGCTTATGCATCAAGCGCTAGAGGCACTTTTGACTCATATTTTTCTGCCGCCACGCCCCCGTCGCACCGCGCCAGCAAACACCCGCGCGTGCTTGGGTCTTCACCCCTTGGGGCGTGGGCGGGGCCCCGCATACAATGCTCTGTTCCGCCCTGGCGGGCGCCCGTGGCGCCGGTTGCTGGCGGTTTTTGTGTATTTTGACCATCCGTTGTGGAGTTCCACCCGTGTTTATTTCTTCCGCTTTTGCCCAGACCGCACCCGCCGCAGCCGCAGGTGGTGGTGGCCTCATGTCTTCGCTGACCGGCATGCTGCCCCTGGTGCTCATGTTCGTGGTGCTGTACTTTGTCATGATCCGCCCCCAGATGAAGCGCCAGAAGGAACACCGCGCCATGATCGAAGCCATCGCCAAGGGCGATGAAGTGGCGACTTCCGGCGGCATCGTCGGCAAGGTGACGCGCCTGTCCGAAGGCTTCCTGCACATCGAGATCGCCAACGGCGTGGAAGTGCAGATGCAGCGCAGCGCGGTGGTTCAGGTGCTGCCCAAGGGCTCGGTCAAGTAATCAATGAACAACCCCCTGAGGCGCTGCGCGCCTTTCCCCTTCTCTCGCTGCTTGAGCGCAGGAAGGGGGACGATGCCGGTGTGGCCTGGCAAAGCCAGCTCCACGGCATCCCTGGCAGGGGTCGGCGCGATGCGCCATGGACAACTGAGATAAGAGCGCGATCATGAACCGTTATCCGGTCTGGAAGTACGCGATCCTGGTGATCGTGCTGCTGGTGGGGGCCTTGTACACCCTGCCCAATTTCTTCGGTGAGGCGCCTGCAGTGCAGGTCTCGTCGGCCAAGGCCACCATCAAGGTGGACGCCGCCATGCAGCAGCGGGTGGAAGAGACACTCAAGGCCGCTGGCGTGACGCCCGACTTCGTGGCGCTGGAAGGCAACTCGGTGCGTGCGCGCTTCGACACGCCCGACAACCAGCTCAAGGCCAAGGACGCTCTGCAAAAGGCCTTGGTGCCCGATGCCAACGATGCGTCGTACATCGTCGCGCTCAACCTGGTGTCGCGCTCGCCCCTGTGGCTGAAAGCGCTGCACGCCAACCCCATGTATCTGGGCCTGGACCTGCGCGGCGGCGTGCACTTCATGCTGCAGGTGGACATGCAGGCGGCGCTGACCAAGAAGGCCGAGTCGTATGCGGGCGACATCCGCAGCGCGCTGCGGGACAAGACCATCCGCCATGGCGGCATCACCCGCGACGGCCAGAACATCGACATCAAGGTGCGCGACGAGGCCACGCTCACGGCCACGCGCAATGTGATCGCCGACCAGTTCCCCGATCTGCTGGTCACCAGCACGCCGGAAGGCAGCGAGTTCAAGCTGCGCGCCGCCATCAAGCCCGAAGCCACGCGCAAGGTGCAGGAGCAGGCGCTCAAGCAGAACATGGTCACGCTGCACAACCGGATCAACGAACTGGGCGTGGCCGAGCCGGTGATTCAGCAGCAGGGCCTGGACCGCATCGTGGTGCAGCTGCCCGGCGTGCAGGACACGGCCAAGGCCAAGGACATCCTGGGCCGCACCGCCACGCTGGAAGTGCGCATGGTGGACGAGGGCACCGAAGCCCGCTCCGCCGAAACCGGCCGCGGCCCGGTGCCATTCGGCTCTGAGCGCTACCTGGAACGCAGCGGCCAGCCGATCATCGTGAAGAAGCAAGTCGTTTTGACCGGCGAGAACCTCACCGACGCCCAGCCGGGCTTTGACGGCCAGACGCAGGAACCGACGGTGAACCTCACGCTCGATGCCAAGGGTTCGCGCATCTTCCGCGACATCACGCGTGAGAGCATCGGCAAGCGCATGGCCATCGTGCTGTTTGAAAAGGGCAAGGGCGAAGTGGTGACGGCCCCTGTGATTCGCAGCGAAATCGCTGGCGGCCGGGTGCAGATCTCGGGCCGCATGACCACGGCGGAAGCCAACGACACCGCGCTGCTGCTGCGCGCCGGCTCGCTGGCCGCGCCCATGGAAATTATCGAGGAATACACCATCGGCCCAAGCTTGGGCGCCGACAACATCGAGCGCGGCATCAACAGCGTGGTCTGGGGCATGGTGGCGATTGCCGTCTTCATGTGCATCTACTACGCGCTGTTCGGCGTGTTCTCCACTGTGTCGCTGGCCGTCAACGTGCTGATGCTGCTGGCCATTTTGTCGATGCTCCAGGCCACGCTCACGCTGCCCGGTATTGCCGCCATGGCGCTGGCGCTGGGCGTTGCCATCGACTCGAACGTGCTGATCAACGAACGCATCCGCGAGGAACTGCGCGCGGGCGTGTCGCCGCAGGCGGCCATCCACGCGGGCTATGAGCGCGCCTGGGCGACCATCCTCGACTCGAACGTGACCACATTGATCGCAGGCCTGGCGCTGCTGGCGTTTGGCTCCGGCCCGGTGCGCGGCTTTGCCGTGGTGCACACCATCGGCATCCTGACCAGCATGTTCTCCGCCGTGTTTTTCTCGCGCGGCCTGGTGAACCTCTGGTACGGCCGCCAGAAAAAGCTCAAGAGCGTGTCGATCGGCCAGGTGTGGAAGCCTGAACCCGACACCGCTGTGGCCAAAACGAATTAAAGGAGGAAGACCATGGAATTCTTCCGCATCCGAAAAGACATCCCTTTCATGAAGCACGCGTTGATCTTCAACGCGATCTCCTTCCTCACCTTTGCGTTGGCAGTGTTCTTCCTGCTCACGCGCGGGCTGCACCTGTCGGTGGAGTTCACGGGCGGCACCGTCATGGAAGTGGCCTACAGCCAGCCGGCTGAACTGGCCAAGGTCCGCGAGACCGTGTCGGGCCTGGGCTACCCAGACGTGCAGGTGCAGAACTTCGGCACCGCGCGCGACGTGATGATCCGACTGCCCGTGCAAAAAGGCGTGACGTCCGCGCAGCAGAGCGAGCAGGTGCTGGGTGCCCTCAAGGCCGCCAACCCTGAAGTCACGCTGCGCCGCACCGAGTTCGTGGGCCCGCAGGTGGGCGAAGAACTGGTGCACGGCGGCCTCATGGCGCTGGCCATGGTGGTGGTGGGCATCGTGATCTACCTGGCGTTCCGCTTCGAGTGGAAGTACGGCGTCGCGGCCATCATCGCCAACCTGCACGACGTGGTGATCATCCTGGGCTTCTTCGCGTTCTTCCAGTGGGAGTTTTCGCTCGCCGTGCTGGCGGGCGTGCTCGCGGTGCTGGGCTACTCTGTCAATGAGTCGGTCGTGATCTTCGACCGGATCCGCGAAGCCTTCCGCAAATACCGCAAGATGACCACCCACGAGGTGATCGACCACGCCATCACCAGCACCATGAGCCGCACGATCATCACCCACGCCTCCACCGAAGCGATGGTGCTGTCGATGTTCTTCTTTGGCGGCCCCAGCCTGCACTACTTTGCGCTGGCGCTGACCATCGGCATCCTGTTCGGCATCTACTCGTCGGTGTTCGTGGCCGCGGCCATCGCCATGTGGCTGGGCGTGAAGCGCGAAGACTTGATCAAGCCTGCTAAAAAGGACGAGGATCCGAACGATCCCCATGCCGGAGCCGCCGTCTGACCCGCTAATATCGGTCCATGCAACCCACGCCCCCTTCGGTTCCACAGCGCCGCCTGGCCCGCCAGGCGCGCCAGCGGTTCGTGGAGGGCCTCTGCGCCGGGCTGCCGGACCTGGACAAGGTGGTGATGGACTTTCTCACCACGCTGATGACCCAGACGGGCACAGCGCGGCAGATGCAGTCGCACCGCGATGCCTGGATGTTGTACCAGCAGCACCATGCGGCCTGGACCGACCGCACGGGCAAGGCCTGGCGTGAAGCGCTGGCGCCGCACGTCAGCACCAACAGCGCCAGCCTGGCCAGCAACGGCCCCGGGCCCCAGTTCGAGCTGCTGAGCGACGATGTGGTGGAAAACAAGATCCTCGCCTCGCGCATGGCCCTCACGGTCAGCGAGCAGGTGGGCCCCCAGTTCGACACCCTGCGCCAGCGCACCCAGTCGCTGGAAGGCCAGGAGCTCGACAGCAATGACATCCTGCGGCCCGAGGCCGTTTGCCTCATCCTGGTGGAGCAATGGGTGGAGGCAGGCCTTCCCCGCACCGATCTGCTGACTGTGGTGGACCCATTGCAGCGCGAAGTGGCCAACCTGGTGCAAAAGCAGTACCAGGCGGTCAACGTGTTCTACGTGGAGCAGGGCGTCACGCCCCAGACCGACCTGAAATCGCGCGTGCGCCGCACCTCGGGCGGTACGCCGACCGGTGGCAGCACCAACGAGTCCGGCTCCGGCGGGCTGGCGTCCCAGGCGCTGGCCCAGACCCGTGATGCCATGGCCGCTGCGGCCACGCGCGGCAGCGTGCCCCAGCAGCTGAACCGCATGCCGCCGCCGGGCTACCCGCGGCACGGCATGCCCACCGGTTTTGCCACGGGCATCACGCCGCTGGCACGGGCGCGCCAACGGGCCCAGGGTGTGATGGGGCAGCTGCGGCGGCTGCTGACGCAACCGGCCACCGGGTTTGACATGGTCAACGCGCCGCCGGCATCGGCCGCGCTGGCCCATGCGCTTACCGCCCACCGCGTCCAGGCCGACACCTACTACAGCGGCGTGGCGTCGCTGATCGAAGACTACAGCCCGGCTGCGGTGGTGCAGCTGGCAGGCGCCGTGCGCGAGCGCTCGACCGAGCTCAAGAAGAAAGCGTCGACGGCGGGTGAAAAAGCCATCATCGAGGTGGTGGCGCTGATGTTCCAGAGCATCCTGGCCGAAGACCGGATTCCGTCTGCGGTGCGCGTGTGGTTTGCGCGGCTGCAGGTGCCCGTGCTGCGCGTGGCATTGGCCGAGCCCGAATTCTTCAGCAACCTGAACCACCCCGCGCGCCAGCTCATCGACCGGATGGGCGCCTGTGTGATGGGTTTTGACGCGACCAGCATCAATGGCAGCGCGCTGGAGGCGGAGATCCGCCGCGTGGTGCAGGTGATCGAGCAGTACCCCGAAACCGGCCGGCGCGTGTTCCAGCTGGTGTACGACGAGTTCGAAAAATTCCTCTCCAAGTTCCTCACCGAAAAGCAGGCCACTTCGCGCCTTGTCACGGTGGCCCAGCAGGTCGAGCAAAAGGAAACCCTGGCGATCCAGTACACCATCGAGCTGCGGACCATGCTGCGCGACATGCCGGTGCGCGAAGAGATCCGCGAATTTCTCTTCAAGACCTGGGCTGAAGTGCTGGCCCTGTCGGCAGTGCGCGATGGCCCCCAGCACGAGGACACGATTTCCCTGAAGCGCACGGCCGCAGACCTCGTATGGGCCGCCAGTGCCAAGCCCAACCGCAGCGACCGCTCCCAGGTCATCCAAAACCTTCCGGGTCTGCTGCAGCGCCTGCGCCAAGGGCTGATCCTCATGGGCATCAATGGCCCGCCGCAGGACGCGCAGATCAAGATACTCACCGACACGCTGGCCGACGCCTTCCTGTCGAAGACCGCGTCCATTCCGCAGGCGCACATCGATGCCATGGCCAAGCGCCTGGCCAACCTGGAAGACTTCATCGGCGATGCCACACTGGGCGATATGCCGCTGAACGCCGACAACATCGAGATGATGCTGGGCATCGATGCGTCGTCCATCCACGTGGTGGCGGACAACGGCGCTCCCGTGCAGGACGACATGGTGGCGTGGGCCCAGGAGCTGCGCCCCGGCACCTGGTACACGCTGGACCACAACGGTGCTTCGGCCCAGGTGCAATACGCCTGGCAAAGCCAGCGCAAACAGCTGCACCTGTTTGCTGCCACCGATGGCAGCAGCTACCTCATTCAATTGCGCAGGCTGGCGGCCTATCTGCAGGCAGGCTTGCTGGTGGCCCAGGACGAGGAGGGCATCACCTTGCGCGCCACCCGCGAAGCCCTGGCCAAGCTGGACGCCAATCCAGAGCGATTGCTGGACTGAAATTCAGCCCGGCGGTCTGGGGGTCAGCAGCCAGCGTCACTGGCCACAACACCGGGCCCGCCAGCGGTGGGCCCCTCAGCCCCGCCCGAGTCGCTGGAACAGCCCCCCGGGCAACCGCGCCACCTGGCCATCAAGCTCCAGCTCCAGCAACTCCACCTGCAGCGACGACGCATTCATGCCCGTGCGCGCTACAAGGGCGTCGACACCCATGGGATCGAAACCCAGCGCCCGCAGCAACGGGCTTTGGGTGTCCGGGGCCGTGCCGTCACCTTCAGCCTCCGCATCGCCCTCTTCAGGAAGGGCATCTTCGGCCCGCCCCGGCGCAGAGCCCAAGGGCATGCGCAGCTCCTCCAGGACGTCCTGCGCAGACTCCACCAACTTGGCCCCTTGGCGTATCAAGGCATGGCAACCCCGGGACTGTGGTGCATGGATGGAGCCCGGAATGGCGAACACCTCGCGACCCTGCTCTGCAGCCATCCGGGCCGTGATGAGGGAACCTGAGGCCAGGGCCGCCTCGACCACCAGCGTGCCTTGCGACAGGCCGGAGATGATCCGGTTGCGCTTGGGGAAATTGGGTCCCAGCGGCGGCGTGCCGAGTGGGTATTCGCTGACCAGCAATCCGCGCGTTGCTATGCGGTGCGCCAGCTCCAGATTCTTGCGCGGGTAGACCCGGTCGAGGCCGGTACCCACGACAGCGATGGTCGCGGCAGTGTCCTCCTCTGCGCCTGCCGCCACGTCCAGCGCGCCTTCGTGCGCTGCAGCGTCCACGCCCAAGGCCAGACCCGAGACGATGGTGAACCCGGCGTTTCGCAATGCCCGGGAAAACAGCCGAGCATTCTCGGCGCCTTGCGCGGTGGGATTGCGGCTGCCCACCACGGCCAGACAGCGGTCCGGGGAAAACGGGCGGTGGTTGACCAACGCCGCCGGGCCGATCAGGTACATCAGCAGCGGTGGATCCTCTGTGTCCAGCAACGACTGCGGATACCGCGAATCACCCAACGTGACCACGTCCCGCGCCGGCCCTTGAGGGTCTGCAGCACCCAGCCATTGCCAGGTGGTTTCGAGCAGTGTTTCCCAGGTTTTGGGCACCGTGCAGAGCGCTTTGGCCTGGGCCGGCGTCACGCAATGCTGGAGCGCAGCCTCGGGTTGCAGGAAGATCTCCTGCGGCAGGCCGAAGCGTGCCAGCAGGCGCCGCGCGGCACTGTTGCCCACGCCTTGGGAGAGCGTCAAGCGCAGCCAAGCTCCGAGCTCGTCACGGTCCATGGATAGATAAGGAGAATAAAACCGTCAATACGCCGCCCGGCACCGGTGGATGCGGAGCGCGTGGTCGAGCAGGTCTTACTGCTGCGGGTTGACCAGACGGTCGCCGACGCGAACCCCGCCCCGGATCTCCAGCAGCAGCACATAGGACACGCGGTCGAAGGTGCGGAACACCATGGCGGTACCGTTGTTCTCACTGGGCAGCTTGATGGTGGCCTTGGAACTGTCGGTGGAATCCTTGATGCGATCGCCCTTGGTCAGCAGCGTCAGGACATGGCCTGGCTCGATGCCGTCGCGCGAGCCCTTGTTGATGGCAACCACTTGATTTTGGGCCGCGTAGGCAGCCGAGAAACTGCCGTAGATGGAGGCGACTCTGGCGTTCACTTCGATCTGTGGTGCACGTGGCGTGTAGCTGGTAAAAGCCCGGGCGGGTGCTGGCAGCAAACGGTCCCCAGCGCGAATCTCTTCTTTGGTGCTGGACAAATCCACCGTGGCAGGAATGTATTCAGCTGTGCGGCCGCCCTTGCTATCGGGAATCTCTTCAAAAGATTCACCACGCACCAACTCAGCCTTGCCCAGATACTGTGCCTCGTAGCCCAGGATTTCTCCAGAGATCGGGTCTTTCAATGCCACCGCCTCACGGAACACACGGAAAAAGCGTGGTTCGCCGGGCTCTGCTCGCACAGGGGCGGCCGCGTCGCCACGGACGTAGGCGCGGTCGCCGCTGGCCATGAGCACGCGATCTTCGGTGGTGGCCACGATGCGGGGCGCGCGCAGCAGTTCCTGCGCATCCACCACGAGAGGCTCGACCAGGAAAGGCTCGATCAGGTGAGGTTTCAGAGTGGGAAGTGCAATGTCGGCCAGACTGTCGCTGCGCGTGCGGGGAGACACTCGCACCGTCTGGTTTTCAGTCTCCAGCGTGCCCGGCGGCGTAGTGCGCAGGCGGGCGTAACCACCGTCCTTGTCCAGATACAGCGTCTGACCGGGGTAGATCAGGTGCGGGTTGGGGATGGTTTTGATGTTCATGCCCCACAGCTCGGGCCAGCGCCAGGGGCGCTTGAGATACATGCCCGAAATGCCCCACAGCGTGTCGCCGCGCTTGACGACATAGGTGTCTGGGGCGTTGGGCGCCAGTTCAGCCAGGGGGATGCCACGTTCGGACACCTCTTGCGCGGTGGCGCGCTGGGTTCCGGAGATGGGATAGTTTTGCGCCTGTGCCGGCAAGGCAACCAGGATGGCGCCAGCGATCAGGGTGAGCGCACCCAGGGCGGTTCGCCGCACGCTGGTGAATGCCGTCATGTTGTTCCTCTTCTCATGCATTGTGAAACGCCCCCTCACTGGCGCACGGGACTCGCGGCACGCGAACACCCGGCAAAATTCGTTACAAACCTTCTTAGATTCTCTGCTCAAGCCCTTGATTCGGCAACGATTATTGGCCTGCCGGGCCACGGCAGGCGGCAAAAGTGGCGAAAATAGCGACATCTCTTACCTGCATCCATGGCAATCCTTCCCATTCTCTGTTACCCGGACCCCAGGCTCCACAAGGTCGCCCGCCCCGTCGAGGCTGTCGATGAACGCATGCGCACGCTGGTGTCCGACATGCTCGCCACGATGTACGACGCGCACGGCATTGGCCTCGCCGCCACGCAGGTGGATGTGCATGAACGCCTGGTGGTGATCGACGTGTCCGAGGAACGCAACCAGCCCTTGGTGCTGATCAACCCCGAGATCGTGTGGGCCAGCGCGGAAAAACATCTCAATGAGGAAGGGTGCCTGTCGGTCCCCGGAATCTATGACGGGGTGGAGCGGTTTGACGCTGTGCACGTACGCGCGCTGGACGCTGACGGCCAGGCGCGCGTGATCGAGGCCGACGGCCTGCTCGCCGTGTGTATCCAGCATGAGATGGACCACCTCTTGGGCAAGGTATTCGTGGAATACCTGTCGCCGCTCAAGCGCAATCGCATCAAGACAAAAATGCTCAAACAGCAGCGGGGGACGCGCGAGTGAGGCCCACAGCGCTTCGCGCCCGGTGGGGCGTCGGAGTGCTGACAGCGCTCGTCGCGCTGGTGGGGCTGCTTGCAGGTTGCGCTTTTCCCTCCCGAGAGACGCCCGGGGCGGAACGCGCTGAGGTGTTAGCCCGGCTGGGTCCGCCGACTGCGACCTATCCCCTGGCAGCGGGCGAACGCTGGCTCTATTCCGAACTGCCGGCAGGGTTTGCGGCCTACAACCTCGACTTTGACGCCAACGGCCGGCTGGTGCGCAACGAGCAGGTGCTCACCCAGACGCGGTTTGAGACCATTCCCGTCGGCGTGTGGACCCAGACAGACGTCCAGCGCACCTTTGGCCCGCCCCTGCGGGTGGAAAGGGTGGCGCGGTTTGACGGCGACATCTGGACCTATCGTTTCCGCCAGAACTCCGACCCGCGCCTGGCGCACGTCCACCTGGACCGCCAGGGCGTGGTGCGGCTCGTCATGTTCACGGACGAGTTGCCCAACTTTGACAACACGCGCGACTGAACGCGCCATCGACACGGTTTCCATGAGAGTCATTTTTGCCGGCACGCCGGATTTCGCGCGCGTGGCGCTGGAACAACTACTGGCCGCCGGTTTCACCGTGCCGCTTGTCCTGAGCCAACCTGACCGCCCCGCCGGCCGCGGCATGAAGGTGCAGGCATCGCCGGTCAAGCAATGCGCGCAGGCCCATGGCATTGCCGTGGCGCAGCCCCGCAGCCTGCGCCTGGACGGCAAATACCCCGAAGACGCCACCGCAGCGCGCGACGCCCTGCTGGCCGCACAGGCTGACGTGATGGTCGTCGCGGCCTATGGGCTGATCCTGCCGCAGTGGACGCTCGACCTGCCAGCCCGCGGCTGCCTGAACATTCACGCCAGCCTCTTGCCCCGCTGGCGTGGTGCGGCGCCTATCCACCGCGCGATCGAGGCGGGCGATGCCCACACCGGCGTGACCATCATGCAGATGGACGCGGGCCTGGACACGGGCGACATACTGCTGACCGAACGCATCGCGATTGCGCCGGACGACACCACCGCCGCATTGCACGACCGGCTGGCACTCCTGGGCGGCCGCATGATCGTTGAAGCGCTGGAGCTGGCAGCCTGCGGCGGCCTGGCGGCCGTGCCCCAGCCATCAGAAGGCGTGACCTACGCCCACAAGATCGAGAAATCCGAAAGCAGCATCGACTGGTCGTTGCCTGCCCACGTGATCGACCAGCGCATCCGCGCGTTCGACCCGTTTCCCGGTGCGAGCACTGAATGCGCCGGCGAAGCCATCAAGATCTGGCGCTGCAAAATCGATAGCAAAAAATCTACGACAGACAAGCGCTGGGGCCATATTTTGTCTGTCAATGACCACGGTGTGACCGTCGCCTGCGGTGACGGCGCCCTGCGCCTGACCACCCTGCAGCGCGCGGGTGGCAAGCGGCTGGCGGCCGCGGATTTTCTGCGCGGCTTTGACCTGCAGCCCGGCATGGTGCTGGGCCCTGCGCCGGCCACAGCCCCGGCGCCTGCATGAGCCGCATCGCCTCCATCGCCCAAACGCTGCGCCACCCGTCCTTTCGGGCCGGCTTCATCGACATGGCGGGCACTTCCGTGGGCATCGGGGCCTGGGGCCTGGTCACCGGCGTGGTCATGGTCAAAAGCGGCTTGACGGTGGGCCTGGCCCTGTTCATGTCGCTGGTGGTGTATGCAGGCAGTGCGCAGTTGGCAGTCATTCCGCTGATGTCCGTGGGCGCGCCGCTGTGGGTGATCTGGCTTACGGCCAGTTGCGTGAACCTGCGCTTCGTGATCTTCAGCAGCATGTGGCGCGGCTACTTCGCGCACCTTCCGCTGCGCCAGCGGCTCGCCGTGGGCTACTTCAGCGGCGACGTGATCTACGTGGCGTTCATGAAGCGTTTTCCTGAAGGCCGGCCCGCGCCCGAACAGGTGCCGTACTTTTGTGGTGCCGCCAGCACCAACTGGCTTGCCTGGCAGATACCGTGCATTGCAGGCATCTTGTTGGCCAACACTGTGCCCCTGTCCTGGGGCCTGGGGTTCGCGGGGGTGCTGGCCCTGCTGGGCGTGCTGCTGTCTTTGCTGTTCGACCGCGCGACGTGGCTTGCCACGGGCGTGGCCAGCACAGCGGCCATCGCGGCGTTTGCGCTGCCGCTCAAGCTCAACATCCTGGTCGCCATCGCGGCCGCCGTGGCCGCCGGCCTGCTGATGGAAGCCGTGGACCGCCGGCGCCACAAGCCCACCGTGGTGCTGCTGCCGGCCGACAGCGTGTTGCCACCCGAGGAGCTTGAGCACCTCAAGGCGGGCGACGTAGTGCCGCTGCGCGAGGAACGCCATCCATGAACTTCTCCTGGGTCGAGCCGGCCATTGCCATCTTTGGACTGGCCGTCATCACGATGGTGTCGCGGTCGTTCTTCATGATCCCCGAACGCGAACTGCCCCTGCCCGACTGGTTGCAGCGCGGGCTCAAGTACGCGCCGCTGGCAGCGCTGGCCGCGGTCCTTGCGCCCGAGATCCTGATGACGAAGGGCGAACTCATCGACACCTTCATGGACGCCCGCATCCCCGCAGTACTGTGCGCCAGCGCGTACTACTTCTGGAAGCGCGGCATCCTGGGCACCATCGTCGTGGGCATGGCTGTGTACCTGCCGCTGCACATCGGCTGGGGCTGGTGAAACAGTAGCTCCCCCTGAGCCGCTGCGCGGCTTCCTCACAGGGGGATGGCGCCAGTGGCCTGGCAAAGCCAGTTCCAAGGGGTCTGCTGGCCTTGGCCGAGCCGGCCACACAGGACCTGCTCACTCAGACGGTTGAGCAACGCGTTCACGGGCCGCAGGCCGGCTGCAGGGGCTGCGATCACTAAAATGGCTCCCCTCAAGCCGCCCGATTCACTTCTTCCTCCTGCCATGAACATCCTCCGCTTCTCCGATCTGTGTGCCCAGGGCAAGGCCCAAGGCCAGCGCGTCTTCATCCGTGCCGACCTGAACGTGCCGCAGGACGACGCCGGCCGCATCACCGAAGACACGCGCATCCGCGCCTCGATCCCCTGCATCCGCCTGGCGCTGGACGCAGGCGCCGCGGTGATGGTGACCAGCCACCTGGGCCGCCCGACCGAAGGCGAGTTCAAGCCTGAAGACTCGCTCGCCCCCGTGGCCGCGCGCCTGTCGGAACTGCTGGGGCGCGAGGTGCCGCTGGTGTCCAACTGGGTCGACGGCGTGACCGTGGCGCCCGGCCAGGTGGTCCTGCTGGAAAACTGCCGCCTGAACGTGGGCGAGAAGAAGAACAAGGAAGACCTGGCGCGCAAGCTGGCCGCCCTGTGCGACATCTTCGTGAACGACGCGTTCGGCACCGCCCACCGCGCCGAGGGCACGACCTACGGCATCGCCCAGTTCGCCCACATCGCCTGCGCCGGCCCGCTGCTGTCAGCCGAGATCGACGCCCTGACCAAAGCCCTGGCCCAGCCCCAGCGACCACTCGCAGCCATCGTGGCGGGCTCCAAGGTATCGACCAAGCTCACCATCCTGAAGAGCCTGGCCGACAAGGTCGACCAGCTCATCGTGGGCGGCGGCATTGCCAACACGTTCATGCTGGCCGCCGGCCTGCCCATCGGCAAAAGCCTGGCCGAACCCGACCTGCTGGATGAGGCCCGCGCAGTGATCGCCGCAATGAAGGCCCGCGGCGCCGAGGTGCCTATCCCCACCGACGTGGTCACCGCCAAGGCCTTCGCAGCCGATGCGCCCGCAACGGTCAAGGCGGCCAAAGACGTCGCCGAGGACGACCTGATCCTGGACATCGGCCCCGAGACGGCAGCTCGCCTGGCCCACCAGCTCAAGTCCGCCGGCACCATCGTCTGGAACGGGCCGGTGGGTGTTTTCGAGTTTGCCGCCTTCGAAAACGGCACCCGCGAAATCGCCAAGGCGATTGCAGAATCCCCCGCATTCAGCATCGCAGGCGGCGGCGACACCTTGGCTGCGATTGCCAAATACGGCATAGAAAAGCAGGTCGGGTATATCTCTACTGGGGGGGGCGCATTCCTCGAAATGCTGGAGGGCAAGACACTGCCCGCGTTCGAAATATTGGAAAAACGCGCGGGTTGACGTCTGGGGCGGGGACCCGCAGAGGCTGGCCAACGTGGCCGAGAGCGCAGCTCCCCTGCGCCGCCCACCTAAAATCACGCCCCATGACCTTCACCGACATGCTGCGCGACGCCACGGCGCAGAACAACTCCCTGCTGTGCGTGGGCCTGGACCCGGAGCCCACGCGGTTTCCTGCGGGGTTGCAGGGCGATGCGCACAAGATTTATGACTTCTGCGCGGCCATCGTGGACGCCACGGCCGACCTGGTCTGTGCCTTCAAGCCCCAGATCGCCTACTTTGCCGCGCACAGCGCCGAAGACCAGCTCGAGCGCCTGATGCAGCACATGCGAGCCAACGCACCGCACGTGCCGGTGATCCTGGATGCCAAGCGCGGCGACATCGGTTCCACCGCCGAGCAGTACGCCAAGGAGGCGTTTGAGCGCTACGGCGCCGATGCGGTCACGCTCTCGCCCTTCATGGGTTTTGACTCCATCGAGCCCTACCTCGCCTACCACGGCAAGGGCGCCTTCCTGCTGTGCCGCACCTCCAACCCGGGCGGCGACGACCTGCAGACCCAGCGCCTGGCCAGCGTCGAAGGCCAGCCGCTGATGTACGAACACGTGGCGCGCCTGGCGCAGGGGCCCTGGAACAAGAACGGCCAGCTCGGCCTGGTGGTGGGCGCGACCTACCCCCAGGAGATCGAACGCGTGCGCGCCATTGCGCCCACGCTGCCGCTGCTGATCCCGGGCGTCGGTGCGCAGGGCGGCGACGCCGCAGCCACCGTGCGCGCGGGGCTGCGCGAGGGCGGGCCGATCATCGTGAACTCATCGCGCTCCATCCTGTACGCCTCCAAGGGCGACGACTTTGCGGCCGCAGCGCGCACCGAGGCGCAGCGCACCCGCGCCGTGCTCGAAGCCTCGCGCAGCCGCTAGGGCTGCGCGGAGCCCGAGGCCGAAGCACCAGCACCAGCACCTGCCGGCCTGCGCCCCACCGCCATGCAGCTCAAATGGCTTGAAGACTTTATCGTCCTCGCGCAGGAACGCAGCTTCACCCGCGCGGCCGAACTGCGGCATGTCACCCATCCGGCCTTTGGCCGCCGCATCCGGGCGCTGGAAGCCTGGGCGGGCACGCCACTGGTCGAGCGCACCGGTGGCCCGGTCACCCTGACACCGGCCGGGCACAGCTTTCTGGAAACCGCAGGCCAGCTGGCCCGCAACCTCGCCCAGTCGCACGAGGAACTGCAAAGCCTGGCCGGCCGGCAGGCGCGCACCGTGACGCTGGCCACGGGCCGCACCCTGGCGCGCACCGTGGTGGCCGACTGGCTGGTGCGCCTGCAGCCGCTGCTGCAGGGCGGCGAGCTGTGCATCCGCACCCGCGCGCTGGCCGACACGGTGGCCTTGCTCGAGCGCAACGAGGCCGACTTCTCCCTCGTGTACCACCACCCGGCGCTCGCCATCCGGCTCGACGCGCGGCAGTTTCTGCACCTGACCGTGGCCTCGGACCGGCTGGTGCCGGTGTCGCGCGCCACCGTGCAGGGCCACGCGCTGTACAGCTTCGGCCCGCCGGGTACCACCGACGCCGTGCCTTACCTCGCTTACGCGCCGCAGCTGGCCCTGGGCCGGCTGGTGGAAGACCACTTGGCGCACAACCCGCATGCCCCGCGCCTGCAGCGGGTGGTGGAGTGCGACTCGGCGGATGCGCATTACGAGTACGTGCAAAAAGGCCTGGGCGTGGCCTGGCTGCCCTGGTCCATGGTCCATGCCGATTGCCAGGCGCGGCGCCTCGCGCCCGCGGGCGACGCGCGCATGGAAGTGCGATTCGACGTGCGCCTTTACCGGCCCAAGCGCCGCCTGGGGCCACTGGCCGAGGCCCTGTGGACGGCGCTTTCACAGCATTGATCCGCGTGACATACCGCCGGTCCGGGACCTGACGCAGGGGTTTTCCCTGTGTATGCGGTACGGATTCGCAACGGTTGGTGCTGTTTCGGCACCAACGCGGCAGATCGTGTTTTCGACAATAGTGCACGCCGCAGGAAGTTTTACGGTGCCACACCGCCCCGCCACAGGCGGCTCCGTACTCCTCACCCGCCGCGGCGCGCAGCAGCCCCCACACCCTCGACCCGGCCCCACACCATGCACCACCTGTCTTTGTCTTCCCCCGTGCGCCGCACCGCGCTGCTGTGCACCCTCGCGGCCCTCGCCGCGGCCCCCGCCTGGGCACAGCAGGACGCCTACCCCTCCAAGCCCATCACCATCGTCGTGGGCTATCCACCCGGCGGCAGCACCGACCTGACCGCCCGCACCGTGGCGACCGAGCTGGGCAACAAGCTCGGTGTGCCGGTGGTGATCGAGAACATCGGCGGCGCCGGCGGCGCCATCGGCGCGCAGAAGGTGGCCAGCGCGGCGCCCGACGGCTACACGCTGCTGGTGGGCGCCAGCAACGAGATCGCCATCAACAAGCTGGTGACCAAGAAGGTGAAGTACGACGTGAAGGACTTCACCGCCATCGGCCTCATCGCCTCGCAGCCGCTCGTGCTGGTGGCCTCCACCGGTTCGGGCGTGAAGAACCTGGCCGAGTTCACGCAGAAGGTGTCCAAGAACCCCGGCAAGTTCAGCTACGGCAGCTCGGGCGTGGGCACATCGCTGCACCTGGCCGGCGAGATGGTCAAGGAGCAGGGCAAGCTGTTCATGACGCACATCCCCTACCGCGGCGTGGCACCGCTGACCAACGACCTCATGGGCAACAACCTGGAGTACGGCGTGTTCGTGCTCTCCAGCGGCCTGCCGCACATCAAGAGCGGCAAGGTGATCGCCCTGGGCACCACCGAAGCCAAGCGCTCGGCAGCCACCCCCGACATCCCTGCCCTGGCCGAAACCGCGCAGTACAAGAACGTCGACATCGGCGTGTGGTTTGCGCTGATGGCGCCTGCCAATCTGCCCAAGCCGGTGTTCGACAAGGTGAAGAAAGCCCTGAACGACAGCCTGCAGTCGCCCGACTTCCGAAAGAAGATGGAAGCCACCGGCTCGACCGTCGCGGCCACCACCGTGAACATCGACCAGTACCTGGCCACCGAAGTGGCCAAGTACAAAAAGATCGTTGAATTCGCCAGGATCGAAGAATGAACGCGGCCCCCGAGACCCACAGCCCCAACGCCGCTGAGCCACCGCTCACCTTCGAACTGCCCGCCCCCGACATCAGCGCCTGGCGCGCCGGCAACACCGGCACCGAAGGCGTGTGGCACTTCGACTCCGGCCAACCCGGCCGCCACGTGATGATCAGCGCTCTGGTGCACGGCAACGAGCTGTGCGGCGCCTGGGCGCTCAAGGGCCTGCTGGAGGCCGGTGTGCGCCCCCAGGAGGGCACGCTCACGCTCGCGTTCTGCAACCTCGACGCGTTCGACCGCTTCGACGCCAGCAGCCACGATGCTTCGCGCTTCACCGATGAAGACCTCAACCGCCAATGGCTCGACGAGCGCATCGACGCCGGGAACACGGCAGAACGCCGCCGTGCCGCCGCGTTGCGCCCCTTCGTCGCGCGTGCGGACTGGCTGCTCGACATCCATTCCATGCACGAACCCTCGGCGCCGCTGCTGCTCACCGGCATCCAGCCGCGCAATCTGGATCTGGCGCGCGCGATGCGTTCCCCCGAGCACATCGTGGTGGACGCGGGCCACAAGGACGGCGTGCGCATGCGCGACTACGGCCGGTTCGGCTTGCCGGACAGCGAGGGCCAAGCCGCCGACACCCGCTCGCTGCTGGTCGAATGCGGCTTCCATGGCGATCCGGCCAGCCGCGCCGTGGCGCAGGACCAGTGCGTGCGCTTTCTGGAGCAGTCCGGCGTGATCAGTCCCGCCGCCCTGGCAGCGCAGCTACCCGGCTGGCGCCTGCCCGATGCGCCCCGCCAGTGGGCGCTGGAAGTGACCGGCCCGGTCGTGGCCACCAGCAGCGCGTTCAAGTTCGTGGCGCCCTACACCGGCCTGGAGGTGTTTGAGAAAGCAGGCACCGTCATCGGCGACAACGACGGCGTGCCGGTGACCACACCGTACGACGATTGCGTGCTGGTGATGCCCTCGGTGCGCCAGGCGCGAGCGGGCGTCACGGTGGTGCGCTTTGCGCGCCGCAAAGCACTGACCTAGCCCGCCCCCCTTTGGCACCGTCCGTGCGCAGGGCGCACAGGCGCTCTCGCACACCCCATGGCTGGCGCTTGGCAACGCTTGGCCAGTGCCATCGCCACGCCGTGCAGCTTCCAACCGCACGGCTGCCAACCCACCCGCATGCGTCCCCGCTGCGGGCGGCCTCACCCCGTCCCATGCCCGCTGCATGACCCGCTGTGACGAACAGCCCGGCGTCATGGGGCGCACTGTTTTCCGACGAATCCAAGGACATCGCCATGAAAGTCTGGTTGCTGGTCGTGGGGCTGCTGCTCGCCCCGTTGTTTGCCGCGGCGCAAGAGGTGCCCAGGACGAAATCGTCCTGGGCCAGTCGGCGTCCTTCACCGGCAGTTTTGCCAGCCAGGCGGCGGCGTACCGCGACGGCGCGCTGCTGTACCTGAACGAGGTGAACCGCCGCGGCGGCATCCATGGGCGCAAGATCCGCCTGGTGTCGCTCGACGACCAGTACAAGCCCGAGCTGGCGGTGGAGAACACCATCAAGCTCATCGAGCAGCACGGTGCCTTCGCGCTGACCCACTACACCTGGACGCCGGTGGCCCGCGCGGTGATTCCGGTGGCGACGAAGTACAAAGTGCCCTTCTTTGCGCCGTACACAGGTGCCAGCGACGTGTACCGCGCCAGCAGCCCTATGGTCTTCACCGTGCGCGCCAGCTTTCATGCCGAGCTGGAGGCGATCATCCGGCACGTCACCACGCTGGGCATCCGCAGGATTGCGTTCGTGCGCTACACCAGCAAGACGGGCGACGAGTTGCTCGCCGAGCTGGAACCCCTGCTGAAGAAATACGGCGCCACCCTGGTGGGCACCGGCAGCATGGCCAACAACTCCGCCCAGCCGAAAGACGCCATCCGGCAGCTCGCACCCGTCGAGGCCCAGGCCGTGCTGCTGGGCGTGTCGGGCACCGACGCCGTGTCGTTCATCCAAGGCTACGAAGCCGCCACCGGCCGCAAGGCGCAGTACTACGCCCGCAGCCTCGTCGGCGCACGGCAACTGGCGCAGGAGCTGGGCGACCAGGCTTTCGGCATCTCGGTCACCCAGCTGGTGCCCAACCCCTTCAAGCAGGTGGTGGAAGTGAGCAAGGAATACAACCGCCTGCTCAAGGGCAGAGCGGCCGGCGCCCAGCCCGACTACATCTCGCTGGAGGGCTTCATCGCCGCCAAGGTGTTCTGCGAAGCACTGAAGCGCACCGGACCGGCCCCGACGCGCGTGGGCTTTTTGCAGACGCTGTCCCAGATGAAGGTGGATGTCGGCGGGTTCGAAGTCAGCTTCAGCCCCGGCAACCACAACGGTTCCGACTTCGTGGACATGACCATGATCGGGCGCAACGGCAGGCCGATCAACTGATCGTCATAAACAGCGGCCCGTGGGTGCGGCGCCGCGCTACAGAAACTTCAATACTATATTTTTGATAGCACAAAGCGCTTACCAATCAAGCGCTGACGGCCTATTTGGCTCGAAACTTGGGCCCCAGCACCACGCAGGCGAGCGCGGCGACGATGAGCGCAATGCCCGCCCACTGCCAGGGCGCGACGCCTTCGTCCAGCAGCAGCATGCCGGCCGTGAGGCCCACCACCGGCACGGCCAGGCTGAAGGGTGCGACGCGGTTGGCCGGGTAACGCTGGAGCAACTGCGTCCACAGCGCGTTGCCCACGGTGTTGGCGGCCCAGCCCAGGTAGGCGACGGCAGCCCAGCCTGACAGCGGCACGCTGGCCAGCGCCTCCCAGTGCAGCCAGCGGGCGGCGTCGGGGTCGAAGGCCGCGGACAGCGCGACGAACGGAACGATCGGCACCACGCTGCTCCAGATCACGAAAGCCAGCGGGTCATAGCCGGGGCTGGCGTTCTGCGCCAGCCGCGCCACGATGTGCGACGCGGCCCACAACGCGGCAGCGCATATCGTGAGCAGCAGGCCCGCCATCGTGGTGGCGCCCGCCACACCCAGGCCCGCGCCGGGCCCGACATAGTTCATCGCAAAACACGCGAGGCCCAGCGCCGCCAGCGCCATGCCCCACAGCAGCGGCCGGCCGGGCTTTTCGCGCAGCAGCGCAAACGCAAACAGTGCCGTGAAGAACACCTGCGTCTGCAGCAGCACGCTGGCCAGGCTGGCCGTCATGCCCACCTTGAGCCCGATGAACAGAAAGCCGAATTGCCCCACGCCCTGGAACAGACCGAACCACAGCACCCAGCGCCAATGCACGCGCGGCGGCCGGACCATCAACAGCAGCGGCAGCGCCGCAAACACATAACGCGCCACGCCCAGCTGAAACGGCGTGAAGCTGCGCAGCCCCCACTTCATCGCGACGAAGTTCACACCCCACAGCACGACCACGACCAGCGCAATCAACAGATCGCGCGGCCGCAGCGGGCCCGTGGTAGCCGGGGCCGCAGACGGCAGCGGGGCTGTCACTGCGCCGCGCGCGCAGCGTCGATGTGCGCCTTCACGCGCTCCGCCAGCGCCATGTCGCCCGGGGTTTCGGGCGTCCACCGGTCGACGGTGCGGGGCTGCTCGTCGGCATCCACCGCGGTGTAGACCGCCACGCAGTGCAGCACGTCTTGCTGCGCCTGGCCGTGGATGCTGCCGCTGCGCACCTCCACAGCAAGGTGCATGGACGCCCCGGTGGTGAACGCCAGGCGGGCATGCACTTCCACCAGGTCGCCCGGGCGGATAGGGTGCACAAAATTTGCGCCGCCCACAAACTCGGTAATGCAAGGCCCCTTGGCCCAGGCGCTGGCGCAGGCAAACCCCGCTTCATCGACCCAGCGCAGCACCGTGCCGCCTGGCACACGGCCGGCCTGGGGCAGCGTGCTTTGAGAGGCCAGAAAACGCAGGGTGATGGATTGCATGCGGAGGCTCCGTGGGGGGGGTGGAACGGATTATTCCCCAGCCACCCTGCTGAACGCCGTGGTGCGCCGCAGACCACGGGCCAGCCATGCACGTCCATAGTGCTCGGGCGCACAGCCCCACGGTTGTACGGAGGCCAACCCGCCGCGCAGTGGGGCGGCTCCGTGGCGTCACCGTTGCGGCAGGCGGCAGGGCCCAGCACCACGTCGACAGTGGCATCTTCCCGCCCACGCCCCGCGCTGGCCACGCACGCGACGACGACCGGGGGTGATGGTGATGCCGTGGCTCGGCCGGCAAGATCGCAGCGGGTGGAAACACTGCCTCATCGGCAAGTATGCCCCAAAATTAGTAGCTATAAGCGCTTATATATCAAGCGCCAGCGGCCAATTTGTTTCAAATTATGGCTTGCGCAGGTACGGTGCGAGGTACCGCCCCGTATGGCTCGCCGGGTTGGCCGCCAGGTCCTCGGGCGTGCCCACGCCCACTACACTGCCGCCGCCCGCGCCGCCCTCCGGGCCCATGTCGATGAGCCAGTCAGCCGTTTTGATCACGTCGAGGTTGTGCTCGATGATCACGATGGTGTTGCCCGCATCGCGCAGCTGGTGCAGCACCTTGAGCAGCAGGTCGATGTCGGCAAAGTGCAGGCCGGTGGTGGGCTCGTCCAGGATGTAGAGCGTGCGGCCGGTGTCGCGTTTGCTCAGTTCCTGCGCCAGCTTCACGCGCTGCGCCTCGCCGCCCGACAGCGTGGTAGCCGCCTGGCCCAGGCGGATGTACGACAGGCCCACGTCCAGCAGCGTCTGCAGCTTGCGCGCTATGGCCGGCACGTCCTTGAAGAACGCATGCGCGTCTTCCACCGTGAGCTGAAGGATCTGCGCGATGCTCTTACCCTTCCACAGCACTTCGAGGGTTTCGCGGTTGTAGCGCTCGCCGTGGCAGACGTCGCAGGGCACGTAGACGTCGGGCAAAAAGTGCATCTCCACCTTCACCACGCCGTCGCCCTGGCAGGCCTCACAGCGGCCGCCGGCCACGTTGAAGGAGAAGCGCCCGGGGCCGTAGCCACGCTCCTTGGCGGTGTTGACCTCGGCCATCAGCTCGCGGATGGGCGTGAACAACCCCGTGTAAGTCGCAGGGTTGCTGCGCGGCGTGCGGCCGATAGGCGACTGGTCGACGTTGATGACCTTGTCGAAGTACTCGATGCCCACGATCTCGTCGTGCGCGGCCGGCTCTTCATGCGCGCGGTAGATCTGGCGCGCCACGGCGGCGTACAGCGTGTCGTTGACCAGCGTGCTCTTGCCCGAGCCCGACACGCCCGTCACGCAGGTGAGCAGCCCCACGGGGAAGTCCACGCTCACGTCCTTCAGGTTGTTGCCCGTGGCACCGACCACGCGCAGCGACTGCACTGCGCCCTGGCGCGCGTGGTGCTCGGCCATGCGCTCGGCGCGGCGCTTGCTGGCCTCGGTCTGCGGAAAGCGCGACTTGCCCTTGGCTGGCGCAGGCGCCGGTGCGGCCTCGGCCACCACCGGCAGCCACGGCGTGCGCCGCTTGGGCACCGGGATGGACAGCGTGCCCGACAGGTACTTGCCCGTCAGCGATTCGGGATGGTTGCGCACGGCGTCGTACGTGCCCTGCGCCATCACGCGGCCACCATGCACCCCGGCCCCCGGGCCCATGTCGATCACGTGGTCGGCGGCGCGCATCATGTCCTCGTCGTGCTCGACCACGATCACGCTGTTGCCGATGTCGCGCAGGTGCTGCAGCGTGGCGATCAGGCGGTCGTTGTCGCGCTGGTGCAGGCCGATGCTGGGCTCGTCCAGCACGTACATCACACCCGTCAGGCCCGAACCGATCTGTGACGCCAGGCGGATGCGCTGGGCCTCGCCGCCCGAGAGCGTCTCGGCGCTGCGGTCGAGGCTCAGGTAGTTCAGTCCCACATCGTTCAGGAACTGTAGTCGCGTGGCGATCTCGCGCACGACCTTGTCGGCAATCTCGGCCTTGGCGCCCGTGAGCTTGAGCGCGTTGAACCAGGCATGGGCCGTGTTCAGCGTGGCGTGGCTCACTTCATAGATGGCGCGGGCCTGCTCGCCTTCACCGACCTTCACATGCCGGGCCTCGCGGCGCAGGCGGGTACCGTGGCATTCGGGGCAGGGCTGGCTGCTGCGAAAGCGCGCCAGGTCCTCGCGCACCACCACCGAATCCGTCTCGCGGTAGCGGCGCGACATGTTGGGCAGGATGCCCTCGAACGGGTGCTTCTTGGTGTAGACCTTGCCCTTGTTGGCGCCGCTGTCGAGGATGTAGCTGAAGGGGATTTCTTCCTCACCCGAGCCGTGCAGCACCGCGTGCTGCACCGTGGCCGGCAGCGATTCGAACGGCGCTTCCACATCGAAGTGGTAATGCCGCGCCAGGCTCTCGAGCATCGCAAAGTAGTAGCCGTTGCGCCGGTCCCAACCCTTGATGGCGCCGCTGGCCAGGCTCAGCGAAGGAAACGCCACCACGCGCGCCGCATCGAACACCTCGCGCTGGCCGATGCCGTCGCACGCCGGGCAGGCGCCCATGGGCGAGTTGAACGAGAACAGGCGTGGCTCCAGCTCGGCCAGCGAGTAGCTGCACACCGGGCACGCAAACTTGGAGCTGAACAGGTGCTCCTGGCCCGAATCCATCTCCAGCGCCAGCACGCGGCCGTTGCCGTCGTTGCCGCCCACGCGCAGCACGGCCTCGATGCTCTCGGCCAGGCGCTGCTGCATCTCGGGGCGCACCTTCAGGCGGTCGATCACCACGTCGATGCTGTGCTTCTCGGTCTTCTTGAGGGCGGGCAGGCTCTCGTATTCGTAGATGGTGCCGTCCACCCGAAAGCGGATGTACCCCAGCGCCTGCATCTGCGTGAAGAGCTCGGTGAACTCGCCTTTTTTCTCGCGCGCCACGGGCGCCAGCAGCATGAGCTTGGTGTCTTCGGGCAAGGCCAGCACCGCATCGACCATCTGGCTCACGGTCTGCGCGGCCAGCGGCTCCCCGTGGTCGGGGCAATACGGCGTGCCGGCGCGGGCATACAACAGGCGCAGGTAGTCGTGGATCTCGGTCACCGTGCCCACGGTGGAGCGCGGGTTGTGGCTGGTGGCCTTTTGCTCGATGGAAATCGCCGGCGAGAGGCCTTCGATCAGGTCGACGTCGGGCTTGTCCAGCCGCCCCAAGAACTGCCGGGCGTAGGCCGACAAACTTTCCACATAGCGCCGCTGGCCTTCGGCGTAGAGCGTGTCGAACGCCAGGCTCGACTTGCCCGAACCCGACAGCCCGGTAATCACCACCAGCTGGTTGCGCGGGATGTCGAGGTCGATGTTCTTGAGGTTGTGCGTGCGCGCGCCGCGGATGCTGATGCGCTGCTCGCGCAGGACGCGGGCGAGGTAGGCGCCTTCGGCGGGGCGTTCTTCGGGAAAGGCGGTGGCGTCGGTCACAGAGTCGGAAAGTTCGGGGTAACCGGGCATGATAGGACAAGCGCCGTTGCCGCACGCATCGCGTTGACGCTGCGGGAGCCCTAGCCGCGGCAGCGTCGAATCAACGGCCCAGCCAGGCCGGCTGGCCGTGAATCGGTCAGCAATACGTGGGCAAATCTGCGTGGGCCGACCGGCGCACTTCCGCGATAGGGGAAAATCACCCCTTTCACTTGGCCCTTGAGCACCACCGTGCCGGACATGTCCCCTCCCTCTTCAAGCGCCGCCTCACCAAACACCGCGCCCACCATCTCCGCGGGGTCCATGACCCCGCTGGAGCGCCGCTCCAGCGTCAGCCTCGCGCTGATCTTCGCCCTGCGCATGCTTGGTCTGTTCATGGTGCTGCCCGTGTTTACGCTGGAGGCCCGCAAATACCCTGGCGGCGATGACCCGGCGTTGGTCGGACTTGCCATGGGCATCTACGGCCTTACGCAGGCGGTGCTGCAGTTGCCGCTGGGCATGGCCTCCGACCGGTTTGGGCGCAAGCGCGTGATCGTGCTCGGCCTTTTGGTATTTGCTGCCGGCAGCCTGCTGGCCGCGCTGGCTGATTCACTCACAGGGCTGCTGGCTGGCCGCGCGCTGCAAGGTGCGGGTGCCGTGTCGGCCGCCGTGACGGCCCTGCTGGCCGACCAGACGCGTGACGCCGTGCGCACCAAGGCCATGGCGCTGGTGGGCGGAAGCATCGGGTTGATGTTTGCGGTGGCGCTGGTGGCGGCCCCGCTGCTGACCGCGCACATTGGCCTCGCGGGCTTGTTCGGCCTGACGTGTGCGCTGGCGCTGGCCGGCATAGCGGTGGTGGTGTGGTGGGTTCCGCCCGAGCCCGCACTGCACAAGGACGCGCCGCGTGGGCGCCTGGCCGACGTGTGGGCCCATCCGGATTTGCTGCGCCTGAACCTGGGTGTGTTCGTGCTGCATACCGTGCAGTTGTCGATGTGGGTTGCGGTGCCCGCGCTGCTGGTGCAGGCCGGGCTTGCCAAAGACCACCACTGGCAGGTGTACCTGCCGGCCGTGGTGCTGTCGTTTGCCGCCATGGGCGGGCTGTTTGCGCTGGAGCGCGCGGGCAAGCTGCGCGCGGCGCTGCTGGGTGCCATTGCGCTGGTGCTGCTGGTGCAGGTGGGCCTGGGTGTGCTGGCGGCGGGCCAGGGGGCGCCGACGCTGTGGGCGCTGGGGCTGCTGCTGTTTGTCTTCTTTTGCGGGTTCAACGCGCTTGAGGCGAGCCAGCCCAGCCTGGTATCGCGCATGGCGCCGGCGCAGCTGCGCGGGGCGGCACTGGGCAGCTACAACACGCTGCAGTCGCTGGGCCTTTTTGCCGGCGGCGCGCTGGGCGGGGCCCTGGTGAAATGGGCCGGCGCGCCCGGCTTGTTTGCGGTGACGGCGGTACTGACGGCGCTGTGGCTGGTGCTGACCTGGCCGCTGCGCCCGGTGGGGCGCGGCGGGCACTGAGGGGGCAGATAACGCAGCGCCGCACGGCGTGGCGGGCTGGGCGTGGCCCGGTTACCGGCGCGCGGCAGGGGGCTTCCATTGCCAACTGCTTGCGGCACAATGGCGCGTTTGGCGCGCGGAAACTCCTCAAATCCGGCGCTTCATTACTTCCTTAAGGCAAAGACAGCACCATGGCATCCGTAAACAAAGTCATCATCGTCGGCAACCTGGGCCGCGACCCCGAGATGCGCACTTTCCCCAGTGGCGACCAGGTGGCCAACGTGACGATTGCCACCACCGACAAGTGGAAGGACAAGCAGTCTGGCGAGATGCGCGAAGCCACCGAGTGGCACCGTGTGGTCTTCAACGGCCGCCTCGCTGAAATCGCCGGCCAGTACCTGCGCAAGGGCTCGCAGGTGTACGTGGAAGGCTCGCTGCGCACCCGCAAATGGACCGACCAGAGCGGCGTGGAAAAGTACAGCACCGAAATCCGTGCCGACCAGATGCAGATGCTGGGCAGCCGCCAGGGCATGGGCGGACAGGGTGGCGGCGGTGGCCAGCCTGGCGGTGGTTATGACGATGGCGGCTACGGCGGCGGTGACCAGGGTGGCGGCTACGACCAAGCCCCGCCGCCACGCCGCGCAGCGCCACCGGCCGCGCGCCCGATGGGTGCCCCCGCAGCGCAGCGCCCGGCCCCGGCGCCCGCAGCCCAGGCCCCACGAGCCGCTTCGGGCTTTGACGACATGGATGACGACATCCCGTTTTAATTGACGCGCCGGCTTTTGGCGAAGCCCGCTCCTCGCAAGGGGAGCGGGCTTTTTTTTGTTGTGCCCGAGCGAGGCGCCAGCGGCAGTAACTGCGGCAGAGATGCATCGCCTACACCAGCCCGCGACCTGCCCGCCCGGCCAATTTGTCCATTGCGGCCCGGGCGCAACGAACCCAACACTTTCTTACATCGAATACACCAACCTCGAACATAGTGTCGACCTGTCCACCCACGGCCCAGCGCCGGCCGCGGCGGGCTTGCTCTACAAATTCAACACACAACAGAGAAGAGAGAGGGAAAGATATGCCCGGATTCATTCGCAAGATTCTGATTTTCATCACCGGCTACGCCTGGCTCCTGTTGCTGGCTGGCCCCGGCCTGATCGCCCTGTCGGTCTACAGCAACTGGAAAGCCGACGGCGACCATGCCTACGCCGCGAAGGAAAGCCTGCAGAGCGTCTCCGGCACGGTGACGCAGGCATCGGAGGTAACGGTCAAGCGCAAGCGCCGCGCCACCAAGAAATACTACGAAATCGATGTGAAGCCCGACGCGCTGCCTGCTGAAGTTCGCAAACTGCGCATCGACCACAGCACGCCCCAGGACCTGGTGTCCGACCTGATCGATGAAAAAGTCACCGCGCTGGTGGACAGCAGCGACAGCGACCTGGTGTACGAGGTGGCCGTCAATGGCAAGCCCGTGATCAGCTATGAGACCACCAAGCAGCGCCTGCAGACCGAAGCCGCCGCGTCCGCACAGTCTTTCAGCGGCGCAGGCACCTGGATTTTCGCGATCTTCCTGACGCTGATCGGCGCCGCAGGCCTGTGGTCCAACCGCAAGCTGCGCGCGGCCGACGCTGCGCAGCTCAGTGCCGCCTGAGCGCCATCTGGATAAAAAGAGAGAGGGAGGGAGGAGCAGCGCGAGGGCGCGCTCTTCCCACATTCACAACAACCCCGTGGAGGAATCACCATGAACCCCAACGCATTGACCCCATCGACGCCAGAAGGCGCTCCGTTCGAACGGCGCGACTTCATCGTCTCTACCTATAAGCACCTTGGCGCGGCCATGCTCGCCTTCGTGTTGCTGTCCACTGTGCTGATGGTGTCCGGCTTCTCGGGCACCACTGCCAAGATGCTGCTGGGCAGCGGCAACAAATTCATCTGGCTGGGCGTGATGGGTGCGTTCATGCTGGTGGGCTGGCTGGCCTCTTACATGGCCGACAACTCCGAGAACCCCCAGACGCAGCTGATGGGCCTGGGCATTTATGTGTTGGCCGAAGGCCTGATCTTTGCGCCCATGTTCGGCATCGCGCAGATCGTGGCCCCTGGCGCCATCGGCGCGGCCGCGTTCATCACGCTGCTGCTGGTGGGCGCGCTCACCTGGACAGCGTTCACCAGCAAGTCCGACTTCTCGTTTTTGGGCGGCATCCTCAAGGTGGGCGGCCTCGTGGCCCTGGGCACCATCGTGGCCGGCGCCATCTTCGGCTTCAAGCTGGGCATCTGGTTCTCGGGAATCATGGTGTTGTTTGCCGGCGCCTGCGTGCTGTACGACACCTCGCGCATCATCCACGACTACCCCGCCGACCGCCCCGCGGGCGCGGCGCTGCACCTGTTCGCGTCCATCGCGCTGATGCTCTGGTACGTGCTGCGCATCCTGATCAGCCTGGCAACCAACGACGATTGAGGCCGGCGCCCACTGCGGCGACATGCCTCATGCAAGGCCGAGTTCTGCAAGGGACCCGGCCTTTTTTGCTGCTGCCGGTTCATTTTTGCAGTCAAATCGGCCTCCAGCGCTTGATATATAAGCACTTTTAGCTATATTTTTGATAGCATTGGCTTCTCAGGCTCACACGCTGCGGCTGCGCGGAGGCCCGAAGGCCTGTACCTGCGAGGCAACTGCTCCCGCAAAGCCGTACTGAAAGCGCCGCGCGAAACGCCTTGCCTGCCGCTGCTGGCACAATTGGACACAGCCCTGTGCGGCGCGCTGGCGCTGCTGGTGGCCCGGGCCTCACCCCCTGGCGTCGGCGTCCGCGCCGTCCGAACCCCACACTAGATCCCCTGTTGTCCATCATGCGCAAATCTCTTTGGCTCTCTTTGTCCTGTGCGGCCCTGCTCGCCAGTTGTGGCGGCGGCTCCTCCGACGGGGAGGACGTGGGACCGACACCGGGCGTGCAGCAGTTCCCTGGGGGCGTGTGGGAAGGCACGGTGGGCACCGGCGCAGCGCAGCGGCAGGTGGTGGGCTACATCGATCCGGGCCCGCTGGGGACCGGCGGCGAGTTCTACCTGGCGCGCGAAGCGCCGGGCGCAGCCGGTTTTGATGCGCTGTACGGGCGCCTCAACGTCAACGTCACCGCGGTGCTGGCCACAGGCGTCACCTACCACTCGGTGCAGGACGGCAAATTTGCCACGGGCCTCACCCTGCGCGGCACGGCGTCGAACAGCGGCAAGATCGGGCGCACCGACGGCATCAGCGGCAACTACAGCGACCCGGTGCAGACGGCAGCCGCGTCCGGGGCCGTGGTGCCTATCAAGCTCTCGTACAGCAGCCTCAACTTTCACACCGCGACGGCAAGCCTGATCGAAGGCACGTACCGCGGCACCGGGCTGTTTGGTGGCGGCTGGGTGCTCACCGTCACGCCGCAGGGCCAGCTTTCGGGCCGCATTGGCGGCTGCCTGGTGGCGGGCTCGGCCACGCCGCGCGCGGCAGGCTCGCCGCTGTATTCGCTCACGCTCAATCTTTCTGGCGATACGACCTCGTGTGGCGCCAGCGGTACCCAGCAGTCCGGCATCGCCGTGCTCCGGTTTGACGCGGCGGGCACGCCCAATGGCATCTGGGCGTTCACGCGCAATGCGACGGGCCCCGACAACACCTACGTCCTCAACGGCATTTCCGACCCGCGCACCGTCACACCGCCGTCTGCCACGCCGCTGTCCGTGGCGGGCAACTGGCAGGGCTCGTTCACGCTGCCTGCGGGCGTGATCGGTGACACCTCGGTCTGGGGCAGCGTGCTGCCCGACGGCGGCCTGTTCTTCTATACCAACAGCAGCATCAACCACAACGCGCTGTACGGCCGGCTCATCCGGTATGAGAACAACGCGACCAACAACCGTTTCGTGACCGCCAACGATGGTGTGTTCTTCAACCGCCTGCTGGCCAACACCGGCGCGTACAACGAGTCGGTGCTGATCGACGGCACCTTGCAAAGCACCCCGGGCTCCAGCACGGCCAGCCTGTTCAGCGGCACCTTCAGCTACCCCACACAGCCCGGCGGCGCACCCACGCGATTCAGCGTCACGCCCGACCCGTTGTACGCCCTGCCCAGCGGCAAGGTGCCCAACCCGGCGCTGATCGTCGGCACCTACAAGATGGCGGGCGCGGGCTTTGGCGGTGACACCACAACGCTCACGGTCTTTGCCGATGGTGCCATCACGGGCTTGACCACGAGCGGCTGCGAGGTCGCCGGCAAGCTCCTGGGCGAGCTGGGCAGCGGCTTGAACCTGTACCGCGTCGAAGCCTTCGGTTACCTCAACAGCCCGAACGCGCCCATCACCTGTGGCCTGTCGTCCGGTCCGGCGCAATCGGGTTCAGCAGCCGCGCAATTCGATGCCAACGGCAATGTCGTGGGCTTGCGCATCCTCACGGCGGGCTTGTCGGTGGCGGGCACGCGGGCCCACACCGTGTTTGTGGGCGCCAAGCAGGTGGCGCCTTAATACGCAGGCAGCGCCGGTTGATCCTGCGCAGTGCGGGCCGCAACCGGTGCAAACCACGCAGGATGAGGCGCGGTGGGCTCGACGGATGTGGACCACCCCCCAAAAGAAAAAGCCCGTCGCACTCACTGTGCGACGGGCTTTTTTGATGGGCGCAAAGGATCGAAGTTTCGCCGACGGCCCAGGGTTCGAGGGGCGAAAAGCCCCGCGTCCTCAATAGGCGTAAGGCGACCGCAGCGGATTCACTGGGAAGGTCTGCAGGCCGTTGTACGGCTGGAATGCATACCGCACGTAGAGGCCGCCCGCAAACTCGCGGTAGTTGCGTGCGTTGTTGAGCGCCAGGTGCCCGCCGAGGAACACCTGCGGGTGCATCTGGTATTCCATGGCCGCGCCCAGGTTGTAGCCCAGGCCGGTGCGCGACTGGCCGGGGTAGATGGCGGTGGCGCCGGTTTCGCCAAATGCCAGCGCGTCGGCGGCGGCCTGGACGGCCGACACCTGCCGCGAAGGGCTGTTGGGGAAGTACGGCGCTGCGTCTTCCTTGAAGTACTGCACGCCGACCGAGCCCTTGAGCTGGTAGGACAGGCGACCATTGCGCTGCGCCCATTCGATGGGGATGCCGAACGACACGAATTGCTGCGGACTGAAGTAGCCGCCGTGGCCGACGGTGAAGTAGCGCAGGTTGCGCTGGTACGACAGGCCCGAGAAGCTCAGGCCGGCAGTGAGGTCGGCGTTGGACGTGCGGTGCACGTGCCAGTACATGCCGCCGCCCGCTTCAGCGCGCGCATTGCTGCGTACGCGGGTGCCGGTCAGGCCGTGCAGCGAGCCGTAGCCGTATACACCCAGCTCCCCGTCATCCCAGGTCATATCGATGCGCCCGCCGGTGGCCGACACGCCGCCCCAGCGGTCCCCCGTGCGCGCATCGCGGGCGCCGGCGAACGACAGCAGGCTGTCGGTCACGGGGCGGCGCGACAGATCAGCCGCCACGGTGAGGTTGTCGGTGACCGCCATGCGGTACTTCACGCCGGCCGTCACGTCCGACTGGCCAAAGCCGAGCGGGGTGCTGCCGATGTCGGCCTTGAAGCTGCCGCTCTCGTAGCCGACGCTCAGCCCCACGCCGCTGTCGCTCTGCGAGCCAGCGCCACGCTCGGGCATGTCCAGCGCGGTGACGGGGCCCCCGCCAAAGCGGCTGACTGTGCCGTAGGGCGAGCCTGGCGAGCCAGCGCTCACGCCCGTGGGCGTTACGCCCAGCAGCACATGCCCGTCCCCCACGCTCATCTTCAGCTGCACGGGCGCCTGGATTTCGGACAGCTGGCTCATGCCCGCTTCGCCTTGGCGGGCACGTGCGGTGGCGCCCACCGAGAAGCTCGATATCTGGCTCTGCTGCACTTCACGCAGCTCGTCGCGCGCCGTGCGCGGCCGGGTGGGGTCGGGCGCGGTGTTGCCCAGGCCAGCGGTGGACCACGCCGACGGTGCTGCAGCGGGCGCCACGCCCATGCGCTGCTGCGGCAGAGGCTGGGGCGCTGCAGCGTAGCCGCCGTACGCCTGTGCCGGCGTGAGGTAGCCGCCAGCGGCAGGCGCCTGCTGCGCCGGTGGTACGTAGGCGGACGCGGACGCGGGGATTGCGCCATTGCCGGACAGCGCTGAAGCGCCAGCCGCGGACCGTGTGGCCGCGGGCAACGGCCCTGCATTGCGCGCCGTGGGTATCGCACGCCGTGTGGCACTGGACGTGGCGGTGGGCGAGGCATCGGCCATCCCTCCCGGGCTTGCAGCCTCGGGGTAATAGCTGGCAGGCGTCATCGGCGCAGCCTGGGCATAGGCCTGCGGCGCCGTGCCAAAACGGCTGGCACCTGCCGGGTCAGGGATATACAGGCCGGACGGCGCGTTGCTGCGCGCCACTGGCTGGGGTGCATATTGCAGCGGGGTATAGCCGACCGGCGAGCGGACTGCCGTGGTGGCGGTGCTTGGTACCGACAGGCCACCGCCAGCGCGTTGCTGCACTGCCATGCGCTGGGCAAACGGATTGCCCGACCGTGCCGGCCCCGCAGGCACACCGCTGGCCGCCAGCACGGCATCGCGCTGCGAATTTTCTGCAGCGACGGCCGCGGTGAAGAACTCGGTGGCCTTGGAGTTCTTGCCTTGCGCGCGGTAGAGGCGGCCGGCGGCGGTCAACACCTCCGGGTCGCGCGGGGCGCGGGCGAGCGCGACCGACAGCAGCGACTCCGCATAGCCATAGTCCTTGGCCCCGGTGGCCATCGCGGCGGTCTGCAGGATCAGCGGCACATCGTTGGGCGACTTGTCGAGCAGCCGCGCATACAGCGCCTGAGCCTGGGCATAGTCGTTGTTGGCAGCGTACATGCGGGCCAGCGCCGCCATCGCCTGGGGCTCGTCGGGCTGCTCAGCCAGCAGCGGTGCCAGCGTGTCGTACGCGCCCACCAGATCGCCCGCTTCACGCAGGCCGTCGGCCTGGCGCACGATGTAGGCGCGGCGGATGTCGCTGAAGCTCTTGCGCTCGCGGTCGCTCATGGGCGCGGTCTGCAGCTGCCGCAGGATGCCTGCGAGCTCCACGTCCTGCTGGGTCTTGAGCAAGGTGGCGGCGTACTGCAGGCGCAGGCCGACATCGGGCCGCGGGGTGCGCGCCAGCACCTGGCGCACCATGCCCAGGGCGCGCTGCGGATCGCCCGCATCGGCGTAGGCCAGCGCCATGGCGCCGAGCAGTTCGGGGTCTTGCGTGGCAAAGGATTCAGCTTGGGCCAGCACGGCCTGTGCTTCGGCTTGCCGGCCCTCCGCTGCCAGGGCGGATGCGGCCGAGGCTTGCACATGCACCCAGACGCGTTTTTGCAGCGCTGCGATATCGCGCGTGCGGTGTTTTTCAGGGATGCGGTCCAGCAGCGCGAGTGCGCCGGGCCAGTCGCCGGCCTCCGAGGCCAACAGTGCACCGGCGTACAGCGCCTCGGGCATGTTGGGGTTGGACAGGAGCAGGCCGTCCATCACGCCGCGCGCTTCGGCCACGGCCCCCATGCGCAGGTACAGCCGCGCCAGGTCCAGCCGCACCCAGGGGCTGGCCGGGTCGTTCAGCAGCGCGTCCTCCAGCGCAGCACGGGCGGCAGCGGTGTCGCCGCGCTCTGTGGCGGCGCGGGCTTGGCCCAACGCCTGCGCGGCACGCAGGCGGCCGAGGGCCCCGACCTTTTCCTGTTGCGAGGGAGAAAGTTTTTCGACCAGCGCGAGCGCCTCAGCCGCCTTGTTGTTCTGCGCGAGCACGCCCACCAGGCCGCGCACGGCATCGGGGTTGTCGGCCTGGCGCGCCAGCACGCGCCGGTAGGCCGCTTCGGCCGCGTCGTACTGCCCGTCTTCGACCAGCAGGTCGGCCAGATCGGTCTGCGCCGTCACCTCAGTGGGGTTCAGGCGCACGGCCTGTTCCAGCGAGCGGCGGGCGGCGGCTGTGTCCCCGCGCTCGCGCTCGGAGGTGGCCTGCTCGACCAGGCTCCAGTAGGTGGCGCTGTCGAGCGCCTGCTTCCAGCGGCTGGCCGAGCCGGCGCGCGAGGCACGCTCCAACAGCCCGCGGGCGTCGGCAAACCGCTCCTGGCGCAGCCGCAAAATGCCCAGGCCACCCAGCGCGTCGCCATCGGCCGGGCGCGATTCGAGCACGTTCAAAAAGGCCGCTTCGGCGGCGTCGAGCTCACCATCGTCCAGCGCCTGGAACCCTGCGGTAGTGCGCTGGCGCAGCGGGTCGGCAGTCCGGACCGGGGCGGCCTGGGATTGTTTTTGGAGGGCTTGCGCCTGCACCAGCCGTGTCTGCACCGCCGTGTCGCCGGGGTTGGCGCGCAGGAAGTCCTGGTACAGCGGGATGTCGGCCGAGCGGTTGCCGGTCCAGGCCAGCGCCTTGCGCCAGCTTTCAGTCGCCGCCTTGCCCACGTCGGGGCGCCCGGCCAGACGGGCCAGCTGGGCAATGCCGTCGCGGCGGGTGGCTTCGCGGTAGGTCAGGTGCTGGGCCAGGGCCAGGGCAATCTGCGGATCTTCGGGCGATTCCTGCGCCAGGCGGCTCAGGCCGCGGCGTGCTTCGTCCCAGCCGCCTGCGGTGGCGCCGAGCGTCTGGTAGTACTCCAGCGCCAGCGGGCCCGTGGGGGCACGGTCACCCAGCGCGGCTTGGTAGGTGCTCAGCGCCTGGTTGGCTTGGCCGCTGCGGGCTTGCTGGCGCGCGGTCTCGATCTGGGGTGCGCTGCGCCCGGTGCGGATCGACTCCTGCAGCCGGCCGACCAGCGGGCTGCGAGGGTGCGCCGCCTGCAGCTGGTTCAGGTAGCGCTGTGCGCCCTCGGCGCGCTGGCCGTTCAGCTCAACCAGGGCCATGCCGTAAAGCGCTTGGGCGTTCTGGGGGTTGATGCGCAACAGTTTTTGCCACGCTTCGCCCGCACGCTGCGTGTCGCCGCGTTCCTGCCAGTACTGCCCCTGGTCCAGCAGGGTCTGCTCGGCCCCAGTCTGCGCCCAGGCGGCAGACGGTGCCATCAGCGAGGCCAGCAGCCCCATGGCCAGTGTGTGGTGATGACGACGTTTGGAGGACATGCCTTCCTTCTCCCTGCGAGGGGCCCCGGCGGTCAACCACCGGGAATATGTTGCGTGATTCGAAAAAGGCCGGGCGACACCGCCCAGCCCCTTCTCAACCCTTGATTACTCTTGTCTCAGTGCTTCTCGCACTCTGCGACTCTCCGCCGTGTTCTCAGCCCTTTTGCTTGAGCCGGCCGCGCGCGCGCGCCCGCAGCGACAGGTACATGATGACCGCCACCAGCATTGCCGCGGATACCCCAAGCAAGATCAAAAGCAGCGGGTTGCGCGACAGGAACCACTGCGCGTACAGCAGCGGCCCGAGCTTGCCCACATAGTAGTTTTTCTCGGCGATCAGGCTGTCGACCTGCTTGCCACGGATCACCGTGGTGCTGCCCTGCACATGCTTGACCGCTTCAGCGTCGAGCAAGGCATCCATGACTTGCGCAAGGCCGGCAGGCTGGTTGCTGGCCACCAGCACCACGCTGCGGCTGCTCTTCAGCGGCGACTCGAACCCGGCAACGAAGGCATCGGTGCTGGCGCTGGAGAACGCGACCTGATTGCGGCGTGTGCGGGTTTCCGACTCTTCCTCAAAACCCCACCAACGCAACACGCGGTGGGCGAAATCGGCCATCTGGAAGCTTTTGGCATCGCCCTGCAATGCCGCAGGAATGGCGCTGGCCCACTGCTTGAGCAGTGGCTGTGTGTCTCCACCGGAGGAGATGACCAGCAGGTCCTTGTCGGCCAGGCGGTCCACCTGAGCCGCCTGGGCCACGGTCACGCCCAGCGCCGGGAAGCCGGTGACGCGGCCCATGATGCCCATCAGGCCCAGGTAGGTCCCCACCTCCTGCACACCGAGCTTGTCCGGCATCACCACGGCCGACTCCGACAGGTCGGCCATGCGCGTGAACGGAAAGCCGGCATTGCCAAACGCCGCGAGATCCGGCATCGCCATGAAATGGGGGAAGTGCGAGATGTCGATGGTCGAGTCGGCTTCGACCGAGCCGCGCACGTTGTCGAGCGGCACGTCCTTGCAGGCCCCTTGTTTGACCACGTCATAGAAGTAGTGCATCTGCAGCTGCGACTGGGCCGGCAGCTTGAACAGCGGAATGTGGAACTTCTCGCGCTCCGGGCCCGAGGGTGTCGACGGCAGCACCTTGTTGAGCAGGCGGTCCAGCGTGCCCAACTGCTCATGGTTCACGGCATGCAGCGGCAGGGACTTCAGGAACTGCTGGTTCACGCTGATGTTGAGCGTGGACTTGTCTGCATTGGGGCGCGGCGTGTACCGGTAGCGCAGGTCCACCGGAATGCCGTTCTGGCGCCACGCGAACAGGTCGGGCGGCAGGAAGAAGTTGACGCGGATCAGGTCGGGCGCGTAGCCGGACACATTGAGCGTCTGGGCTTCGACCAGCTCGCCAAACTTCACCGGCCGGTCGTTGGCCAACCAGTTGGGCGCGTCGTACGGCTTGCGGGGCTTGAGCTCGGTCACCTCGGTAATCCGCGCAATCGGGCCGGACAGCGCGGAGGAGCCCACGGCCAGGGCCTTGGCGGCCACTGCCAGTTCGGCCTCGTCACGCCCCATGACCAAAAGCAGCTTGCCATTGCGGTCCGCCGGGTGGCTGACCACGGCCACCGTGGGGCCCTGGATGTCGGGCAGCGTGAGGCCCGCGGGTGCCTTCGCCCGGCCGGCCACCATCACCACCGCGTTGCCACGGGCCGGCAGTTCGCCGATCAAGGATGGGAACTTCGCGCCGCGGAAACCGGCCAGCGCGCCAAACCACGACGACATCGTGCCCGCGGCCTGCAACGTGCCCGGATTGGGCGAACTGTTAAACACGATGGGCAGTTCCAGTGGCCGCACGTCGCGCCGATCAAAGAACGGCTGGGGCAGCAGCGCCAGGTCGTTGGTCTGCGCGATGGGCGCGACCGTCAGCTCCAGCACGCTGTCGTTGCCCACGTTGGCCCACAGGCTGGAGTGCAGGGGGTCCTCGCACTCCATGGTGTAGTGGCCGATGAGCTGCAGGTTCAGCCGGTTGAACTCGGTGATGAGGCGCGGGGGGATGACGATTTCGCGCTGCAGGTTCTCACCCGCCTGCTGTGTGGTCACCGGGATCGTCGCGGCCACCTGCTCGTTCACCATCACCTTGATATGGGACAGGCTGGTGATCAGTGCTGGCGAGTACGAGTAGTTCAGCTTCAGGCGGGCACCGGTAACTACCTCGTCGTTGCGCACGCTGAAGGCCACGCCGCTGGTGCCGTCCACCCCGCGCAGTTGCAGCGGGAACAATGCGCCCAGATCCTTGAAGCTGGTGCGGTGCACGCGCACACCGCTCTCGGCTGGGGCCGCGGCCGTTGCCGCCGCTGCCGCAGGTGCGGGGGCTGCAGCGAGTTGCGAAACAGGCACGGCCGTCCCTGCCAATACCAAGGCCAGCATGGCAGGCAGCATGCGCTGGCGCGGCAGCCGCGCTGTCGGATGTTTTTTGGAAATCATCGTGTGGAATCTCAGGAAAACAGGGAAAGGCTTAGCGGGGTTTGAGGGACTTGATGGCGGACGCCGCAAGCTGCCCGACCCCGCGCAGCCCGATCACGATCACGCTCTTGAGCGAGCGCAGCGGCTTGTCGCGCTGGCCCGTGCCCCAGCTGGAAATCCAGGCGTCGGCCCGCGCAAAGGTGAGCGACGCGAGCTCGGCCTGCTGGTGCAGGCTCAGGTTGTCAAACTTGACGCCCAGGCGCCCGTTGCCGCTGAACGTGACGATGGCCGGGAAGACACCTTCTTCCTCGGACCGGAACAGCGACACCGACAGGCGGCTGCCCATGGGAACGTTCGTGTCCGCCGGCACCGCCAGCCCCAGGCCATGCTGCGAAAAGTCTTCGGTCTTGCACACCAGCGTGCGCCCGTTTTCAAAGCGGATCACCGCCGGCTGCGAAGCCGCCACACGGGGCGTGCCGCGGATCTGGCGGGTTTCGCTGGCCACCGCCACGCTGGCCCCCAGCAGGATGACGTTGTAGACCGTCCAGATCATGTTGATGACCAGGGTCGTGCTTTCGTCCCCGACGGACGAGAACAGCTTCCAGATGCCCACCGACAGCCCCACCAGGTTGATGAGCAGCAGCACGACATACGGCCGCGCGATGGTCCAGTCGAAGTACGCCTTCTCGATCACCCCGCCCTTGGCCGTCACGTTGAACTTGCCCAGCTTGGGGTTGATGAAGGCCACGATCACCGGGCGCATGATGTACCAGGCCAGTACGGACTCGTACACCTCGTTCCAGAACGAATGCCGAAAGCGCCCCTGGATGCGCGAGTTGGTCACGCTGGCGTGCGCCAGGTGGGGCAAGGCATAGGCGGTGATCATCAGCGCGGTGGCCTGGAAGACCTGGGCGCCGAAGAACAGGTAGGCCAGCGGCGCCGTCAGAAACACCAGCCGTGGCAGGCCATAGAAGAAGTGCAGCATCGCGTTCAGGTAGCACAGCCGCTGGCCAAAGTGCAGGCCCTTGCCGAACAGCGGGTTGTCTGTGCGCGCGATCTGCGCCATACCCCGCGCCCAGCGAATGCGCTGGCCCACGTGGCCAGAAAGACTTTCGGTGGCCAGGCCTGCCGCCTGGGGGACTTCAAGGTAGGCGGTGTTGTAGCCCAGGCGGCTGAGCTTGAGGGCGGTGTGGGCGTCCTCGGTCACGGTCTCCACCGCGATGCCGCCCACTTCCAATAGCTCCTTGCGGCGGATGATGGCGCAGGAGCCGCAGAAGAACGCAGCATTCCACAGGTCGTTGCCGTCCTGCACGATGCCGTAGAAGAGCTCGCCTTCGTTGGGCATGCGGTGGAAGGTATCGAGGTTGCGCTCGAACGGGTCGGGCGAGAAGAACACGTGCGGCGTCTGCAGCATCACCAGGTTCTTGTCCTTGAAGAACCAGCCCATGCAGACCTGCAGGAAGGAGCGCGTGGGGATGTGGTCGCAGTCGAAGATCGCGATGTATTCGGAGTGCGTGACCTTCAGCGCCGCGTTGATGTTGCCGGCCTTGGCGTGGTGGTTGTTGTCGCGAACCAGATAGCCCACGCCCAGTTCTTCGCAGAACTCCCGGAACTCCGCCCGGCGGCCGTCGTCGAGCACGTACACGTGGAGCCGGTCCGCAGGCCAGTCGAGGCTCATGGCCGAAAACACGGTCTGGCGCACCACTTCCAGCGGTTCGTTGTACGAGGGGATGAACACATCCACGCTGGGCCAAGAGTCCACATCCGCAGGCATGGGGACCGGGCGGCGCTGCAGCGGCCAGGCCGTCTGAAAGTACCCGATGAGCAGCACGGCGAACGCGTACAACTCGGCCAGCACCAGCCCGTAGCCAAACGCCGCATCGAGCAGATTGGTAAAGCCGATGGTGTCGGTAAAGCGCCAGTAGATATAACGCGACGACGCCGAGATCGACAGCACGATCATCGCCAGCGTCGACAAGCGGCCGGGGGTCTTGCTCAGCAGCAGCGCAGCGCCGAACGAACCGAGCGAAAAGAGGACCTGGCCCTGCAGGTCCAGCGGGACGCTGATGACCAGGCCCATGAGCATGGCACTGAACACCACCGCCGCCACCCGGGCCAGTGGATGCTGCCAGAGCTCCCAGCCGGTGATGGCATGCACCACGGTGCGCCAGTGCGCCTGCGGGCTGTGTGAGTCGGCGTCGGCGACTTCGTCGGCCTGGGGACGCTGGTCCACGCTCATTGAACGGCTCCCGTCAGCGGCAGGCCCAGGCGCTGGGCGAGCACCCGCGCGCACTTGCGCAGGTCATCGGCAGCCTGCCCGTGTACGTCGTAGTCCTGCAAGCCCTGCTCATAGGCCAGCGCCTCGCGCACGGCCTGGTCTTCATGGATCACGCCAATCAGGCGCTCGCCCAGGCTGTCATGCATCACGCGCGTGATGTCCTTGGACAACTGCCTGGCGGAGTCGGCCTGGTTCAGCACGTAGACGGCTTCTGCAAAATCAGGGCGTGGCGCGCAATACGTGTGCACCAGGCGCTGCATGAGGGCCAGCGATGCATAAGACGCCGCGTCCGGCAGGCTGACGATGACGACCACCTGGGCTGCCGTCAATGCCTGCTGCATGTAGACCGACGGGCCGGGCGGCGTATCGATCAGCACTACCGCGTCGGGCGGCAGGCCCAGGCTCTCCAACTGCCGCACCAGCCAGTCAGGTTGCGCATCCAGATGGCGCTCGAAAGCCACGCGGTCGGACTCGTTCACCACGCCATAGGGCAGCACATGCACGCCCGAAGGGCTTTGGACGCAGACCGAACTCCAGTCATCCCCTGCCAGGCTTGCGCGGGACACACCCGACAGCGAACGGGGATCCACGCCAAAGTGCAGGCCCAGCGCGTTCTGCGGGTCCATATCGACGACCAGCAGGGTCGCCACGCCCTGGCGCCCCAGGGCAGTGGCCAGGTTGGCTGTCAGGGTGGTCTTGCCCACGCCGCCTTTGGCCGAAACGATGGCAATCACTTTCATGAATGGCCCTTGCGCGGCTGCCAGGGTGCTGGCGGGGGCGCCGTCTCAGCGGGTGCTGATGCGCCTCCCAGGCGCGCAAAAACCGAAGGCAGATCGACCGGCAGCGCGGCTGGCTGCGTGGCGGCCGGGTCCGACTGCACGGGCGTGGCCGCTGCGCGGAGTCCCGCCAGGCCGGCCAGAGGCGAACGGGCGGACAGTGCGGCAGACGGGGGCAGGCGGTCGGCGACGGGCATAGTTATTGGTGCAGGTGTCGGCACCACGGCAGGTGCGGGGGCCGCGCTGACTGCGGGTGCAGGTGATAAAGCCGCAGGAATGTCGGCAGCCAGCGGCGCGCTGCGCTGCGCCCAGCCTGTGGGCTCGGTCCCAACAGGGGCCGGTCCCTGGGGATGGGGGTTCACCGCGGCCAGGGTGGGGCCCGCACGGCGGTCCACTGCGGGCACGTCGTCGCCCACGGCGCCGCGGACGGCGGACACCAGAGGCCAGCGCTCACCCGAGAGCCTGTGCTCCTGCTTGCGCGCCAACTCTAGATAGGGGTCGGCCTTGCCACCGAACTGCTGAAAGAGATTCACGATGTCGTCTGAGTGCTTCATGGGTCACCGCCAAAACTAAAAAATCAGGAACCCCAGGAGCTCAGCGCGCCAACTGAAGATGCACACTGCCCCAGGCATCGCCGGGCGCGGCCTCGCTCACCTTGAGCTGGCCCGCACCGGCCTGCTCGAACCAGACTTGGTACACACCTTCGAGGAACCCGCCCGACCATTGCGCGTGGTTGGGCCCAAAGGCAGCAGATACGGGCGAAACGCTGTGTTGGATGTCGACATGCGCAACTTCTTGGGAGAGGCGAACCCAGCCCCAGTCGATGCGTTCCCAGACCTGCGTCATGTGGCCCTGCAGCTCATCCAGCGTGGCGCATGCGGGCAGCGGGTGGTCGGCGGCGAACCGGGCGCCCACCCGTGCCATCAGCGCGCGCAGGTCCTCGGGGGGCAGCGCCGCCGCAAACTCTGCCGACAGAGCCTGGAAAAACCCCCGCCATTGCGCGGCGCACTGTTGCTGGGCGAGGTGCTGGATGATTTCAGGGCTTGTGGGCAGGGAGGCGGTGTGAGACATGGCGTGCAAAAGCAAGCATCGGGCCCGCATCAGCGGCCGTCGCGAGTGAATTCAGAGATGGAACCCCCGCATCGGCTGATACAAGTGGTTTCAAACAGGAGTCAGAATTTTAGGAGGCCCACCCGAAAAGATCGATTTCCCAACTGCAAACCAAAGGTCAACTTTGTTCAACTGCAGCGGATGGGGCCCAGTTTGTGGACGTCACGCCACATGGGCCCAAGATTCAACTATTGAATAAGTCTACTGATAGCTGACAACTATGAAAAAGGCTGTGTTTTTCCCCAATCTCATCGCCAGACCTTAAAGACAGTTGTGTCAGTGTGTCGCGCTCAGGATGACCCCGCCGCCCAGACACACGTCCCCGTCGTACAACACCGCACTCTGGCCGGGTGTGACGGCCCATTGCGCTTGAGGGAACTGGAGTTCGAACCCCGCACCCTCGGCATTGGTGATGTCGCACGCCGCGTCTTGCTGCCGATAGCGGGTCTTGGCACCGTAGACGCCGGGCGCCGGCGGCTGGCCAGAGGTCCAGCTGGCGTCCTGCGCCACCAAGGCCTGGGACAACAACCACGGGTGGTCGTGCCCCTGCACCACGCGCAGCGTGTTCTTCTCCAGCTCCTTGCGCGCCACAAACCAGGGGGCGTGCTCGCCCCCGCCGCGCTGGGCGCCTTTTTCCTTGATGCCGCCAATGCCCAGGCCCTGCCGTTGGCCCAGGGTGTAGAAGCTCAGACCCACATGCTTGCCCACGGTGCGCCCCTGGTCGTCCTGGATGGGCCCGGGCGCATGGCTGATGTAGCGGTTGAGAAACTCCCGAAACGGCCGCTCGCCGATGAAGCAAATGCCGGTGGAGTCCTTCTTTTTGGCGTTGGGCAGGCCAATCTCTTCGGCGATGCGGCGCACCTCGGTCTTGTGCAGCTCGCCCACCGGGAACAGCGTCTTGGAGAGCTGGGCCTGGTTCAGGCGGTGCAAAAAGTAGCTCTGGTCCTTGGACGGGTCGAGCCCCTTGAGCAGCTCGAAGAGGCCGGTGGCTGCGTTCTGGCGCACGCGTGCGTAATGCCCCGTCGCGATTTTCTCCGCGCCCAGGCGCATGGCATGGTCGAGAAAGGCCTTGAACTTGATCTCGGCGTTGCACAGCACATCGGGGTTGGGTGTGCGGCCGGCCTGGTATTCGCGCAGAAACTCGGCGAACACCCGGTCCTTGTAGTCGGCCGCGAAGTTGACGTGTTCGATCTCGATACCCAGCACGTCGGCCACGGCGGCGGCGTCTACGAAGTCGATGTTGGACGAGCAGTACTCGCTGTCGTCGTCGTCTTCCCAGTTCTTCATGAAGATGCCGACCACCTCGTGACCCTGCTGTTTGAGCAGGTGGGCGGTGACGGCGGAGTCCACGCCGCCCGAGAGGCCTACGACAACGCGGTGTTTGGTATGGGCAGTCATTGCCTCGATTGTATTTTTTTGCCGCAGCCGCCTTGAGGCTGAGGATGAGATGCCCGCGACCTGGGCAGACTACTGAACCGCCCGACCCCGGTGCTTTACGCAGTGGACACCTTGGGGAAACAAAGTGTTGCGCCTCGGGGCGCGAGAATTTCACGCATGAATTCCGCAGCAGTTGCCTTGAACCGATTCGGCCTCGGCGCCCGGCCCGACGAGCCGGTGCCGGCCGACCCGCAGCGCTGGCTGCTGGCGCAAATCGCCCCGTACGACCCGCTGCCCGCGCCCTGGAAGCCGGTGTCCCGAACGCCGGCCCTGGTGGACGCATGGCTCGCTCAGCAACGTGCGGTGCGGCAGGCGCCTGAAGGTCGGCGCGCAGGCATCCGTGAGGCCTACCTACGCAGTAGCCGCGAGGAATACGTGGCAGCGGCCAGCGCCCGCGCCACCAGTGCGCTGCAGACATCCACGCCGTTTGTTGAGCGGCTGGTGCATTTCTGGTCCAACCACTTTGCCGTGTCGGTGGACAAGCTGCTGGTGGTCGGTCTGGCCGGTGGCTTTGAAGCCGACGCCATCCGCCCCCACGTGCTCGGACGCTTCGAAGACCTGTTGCTCGCCGCTGTGCGCCACCCCGCAATGTTGCTCTACCTGGACCAGGCGCAATCCATCGGACCGACAAGCCGCGCAGGCGAACGTGCGCAAGACCGGCAGCCGTTGCGCAGGCGGGGCCTCAACGAAAACCTGGCACGGGAAATCCTGGAGCTGCACACGCTCGGGGTGCGCAGCGGCTACACCCAGGAGGACGTGACCGAGTTTGCGCGCGCGCTCACGGGCTGGACGCTGCCCGCCGATGACAGCGCAGCCGGGGCCTCCGGGACCTTCCGGTTTGCGCCGGCCCTGCACGAGCCGGGGCCCCGAACGGTGCTCGGCCGCAGTTTTGCCGACAGCGGCGAGCAGCAGGCCCGCGACATCCTTCACCAGCTCGCGACGTCCCCAGCCACCGCCCGGCACATCGCAAGAAAGCTCGCGCGCCATTTCGTGGCCGACGATCCGCCGCGCGCGCTGGTGGAGCGGTTGGCAGCTACCTTCTCGCGCACGGGTGGCGACCTGCCCAGCCTGTACCGCGAGTTGGTCGCGGCACCAGAAGCATGGCAGCCTGGGGGCGCCAAGTTCAAGTCACCTTGGGACTGGGCCATTTCGACCTACCGGGCCCTGGGGCGCAGCGAGGTGCCATCAGGCCTGATGAACCAGCTCGGCCAGCCGGTATGGCGGCCCGGCTCCCCCGCGGGCTACGACGACGGCGCCGCGACCTGGGCCGCGCCGGACGCGCTGCTGCGGCGTGTCGAGGTGGCGCAGCGCATCGCCACGCAGGCGGGCAATGCCGTCGACGCGCGGGCGCTCGCGCCGCGTTTGCTGCCCGGCGGCGCGTTGACCGAAGCCACAGCTGCCGCAATCGCCCGCGCCGAAAGCGGCAGCACGGCGCTGGCCCTGTTGCTGGTCTCGCCCGAGTTCTTGAGGAGATAACCGACATGAGCCTGGACCGACGCCACTTCCTGGGAACCACCACGCTGCTGGCGGCACCGCGCATTCTGTTCGCGCAGGCCGCTACCGAGCGGCGCTTCATCTTCATCATCCAGCGCGGCGCAGCGGACGGCTTGAACACCGTCATCCCGTATGCAGATCCGGCGTACGCCAGCGCCCGGGGCGCGTTGGCGATCGACAGCGCGAGCGCGCTGAAGCTGGAAGGAAGCTTCGCCCTGCACCCGTCGCTGGCCCATCTCCATGCGCTGTATGGCGCCGGCCAGGCGAGCTTCTTCCACGCCGTGGCGTCGCCGTACCGCGACCGTTCACATTTCGACGGGCAGAACGTGCTGGAGACCGGCGGCAACGCGCCCTACCAGATCAAGGACGGCTGGATGAACCGGCTGCTGGGCGTGCTGCCGCGTGCCGGAAAACCTGCGGTGGCCTTCTCGCCGGGGGTGCCGCTGGCGCTGCGGGGCGCCGTCGAGGTCACGTCGTATGCGCCTTCGGCGCTGCCACAGGCCAACGAGGACCTGATGATGCGGGTGGGCCAGCTGTACGCCAACGACGGGCAGCTCCATGCCCTGTGGTCCTCCGCACTGGAGGCGCGCGGCATGGCTGGCGGGATGGAGGGTGGTGCACGCCGGCAGGATGCGGCAGCGCTGGGCCGCATGGCGGCGGGCTTCCTTGCGCGCAGCGACGGCCCACGCGTCGCCATGATCGAGACAGATGGCTGGGACACGCACAGCGGCCAGAACGCGCGCCTGGCCAACCAGCTGCGGGGCCTCGACAGCCTGATTGCCGGGCTGCAGGAGGGGCTGGGCCCTGTGTGGGCGCACACCGTAGTGCTGGTGGCGACCGAGTTTGGCCGCACGGTGGCAGCCAACGGGACGGGCGGCACCGACCACGGCACGGGCGCGGTGGCCATGCTGGTCGGGGGCGCGGTGCAGGGGGGCCGCACCGTGGCCGATTGGCCAGGCCTTGCGCCCGCGGCCCTGCTGGATGGGCGCGATCTCCGACCCACGATGGCCTTGGACGCGCTGGTGGCTGCGGCTTGCTCCGAGAGCTTTGGAGTGGAGCCGGAACGGCTGCACCGTGTGCTGTTCCCGCACGGGACACCCGCCAAGGCTTTCACGAAGCTGTTGCGCACGTGATGGGGACGTACTCGCCCGGATGAATCGTACGAAAAGGCCTGATGCCCGGAAGAGAAATGGTGCTCACGCAGGTCGATAACAAACGCTGCTCGGTGGTCAAGCCGTTGTTCGCGCAGTGGCACCCCGCGGCGAAAATCCGAGCCGTTCGCTGCTGGCCTTTGATGCCTCCAGCAGCCACGCCGTGAATTGCACCACATCTTCGTTCCCGGCCAGCGCCGCACGGCTGCACAGGAAGTAGCCGCGGCCTGTGTTCACGGCCGGGCCGAACGGCAGCACCAGTTGGCCCGAGCCCAACTCCGCCTCGATCAGCAACGGCTGGACCACGGTCACCCCCATGCCCGCGCAGGCAGCAACGATCAGGTTGTTGCCCAAGTCGAACCCCGGGCCCAAAGTGGGGGGAAGGTCCACGCCCCCGGCCTTTTGCAACCACAGCGCCCAGTTGCCGGGAAAGTTGATGTGCTGCAGCAGCGTTGCCTTGAGCAGATCACGGGGCTGGCGCAGGCGCGCCGCGACGGCGGGGGTACAAGCCGGCTGGATCTCCCGCCCCAGCAGGTAACGCGCGCGCACACCGCGCGGCCAGGCCCGCGATGGGCGCTTCACATCGATCCACAAGTCCACGTCATCGCGCGTGAAGTCCTCATCGTGGTGAAACGGCCGCAGCTCGATCTCGATGTCGGGGTGCAGGGCGCGAAACTGCCCCAGCCGGGGGACCAGCCAGCGTGTGGCCAATGTGGGCACCACGCTCACGCGCAGCCTGCGTTTCGCCCTGCGCACGCCGAACTGGCTCACGGCCGTCTCGAGCCCCGCCACATGGGCCTCTACCAGCACCTGAAACTCTCGGCCCCGCGCCGTGGGCAACACGCGCGGGCCTGAGCGGTCCAGCAGCGTGCATTCCAGCCGCTGCTCCAGGCGCTGTACCGCCCGGCTCACGGCCGCCTGGGTCACAAAGAGCACACCCGCCGCCTGCCGAAAACTGCCCAGCTGGCAGACCGCCAGAAAGGCGTGCAACTCGGGCAGGGAGGGGGATTTGAACTGCATGGACTGATTACATCCGGTTATCAGCGCAGATCAAATTGTCGTTTGCCCGCACGCACAGGGCTCCCTACGCTTGGCCTATCTGTCCTCCCGTCCAAGCCAAGAACGCCATGCAGCTTTCCGACCCGCTTTTTCCCGCAGCACCCGTCCAGGTGCTCCACCCAGACACCGACACAGCCCTTGCGCTGGTCTGCGACTCGCCACACAGCGGAACCGACTACCCCACGGATTTTGGCTATGCCGTGGCCACCGCCGACCTGCGCAGGTGCGAAGACACCCACGTGCACTGGCTGTGGGATGCCGTGCCGCGCGTGGGCGGCACCTTGGTGCACGCCACCTTCCCGCGCAGCTACATCGACCCCAACCGCGATGAGCAGGACATCGACCCCGCCATGCTGGCCGACGCCTGGCCGGGCGCCACCACCCCCACCGCGCGGACGCTGGAGCTGGGCATGGGTCTCGTCCCCAGCCATACCCCGACCCACCAGCCCATCTACGCACGCCGGCTGTCTGCGCAAGAGGTGGCGCACCGCATCGCACATTACTGGCGCCCCTACCGGCGTGCGGTGGCGCAGGCGCTGGAGGCTGCGGCCCCGCGGGGCCCCCGCTGGCATCTAAACCTGCATTCCATGCCCAGCAACGCTTACGAGCGTCTTGGCCGCGTGGCCCCGGGCCCCCTGGCCGACGTGGTGCTGGGCGACCTGCACGGGCGCAGCTGCAGCGGCGCTTTCACCCAGTGTGTCGCCCAGGCCTTTCGCCAACGGGGCTATAGCGTGGCCATCAACGACCCCTACGCGGGCCAAGACCTGCTGCGCGAATTCGGCGCGCCTTCGCAAGGGCATGAAAGCCTGCAGATCGAAATCAACCGGGCGATCTACCTGGACGAACACACGCGCGAACTGCTGCCCCGCGCAAGCCGCGTGCGCGAAGACATCGCCGACCTGCTGCACGACATTGCCATCTACATCCGCAGCGCCTGCCCCACCCACCCTGACAGCCACACCAAGGACCGACCATGCCCATCCCCCTGAACCGCCGCCGCTTTATGGCCGCCACCAGCGCCGTGACGGGCGCCATGGCCCTGCCCGCCCTGGGCCAGACGCCGGACCGCTATCCCTCACGCCCGATCACGCTGGTGGTGCCGTTTCCCCCCGGCGGCTCGGCAGACAACTCCGCACGGGCCATGGCCGACAGGCTGGGCCGGGTGCTGGGGCAAACCGTGATTGTCGAAAACAAAGGCGGCGCTGGCGGCACCATCGGCTCCACCCAGGTGGCCAAGGCACCACCCGATGGCTACACGCTGATCCTGACCTCGCAGACCACCCACGTGATCAATCCCGCGCTGGCGCCCAGCCTGCCCTATGACGCCGTCAACGACTTCGCGCCGATTACGCTCATCGATCGCCTGGCCAACGTGCTTTTGGTCACCCCTGGCCTGCCGGTCAAGACCTTCGCCGAGTTCGTGAAGTACGTCAAAGACAACCCGGGCAAGCTGAACTACGCCTCGTCAGGCAATGGCTCGCTGGCGTACCTGAGCATGGAGCTGCTCAAGGCCAAGCTGGGGCTGGCGATCACCCACATCCCGTACCGAGGCGCAGGCCCCGCGCTCACCGACCTGCAAGCGGGCCAGGTGCACATGACCTGGAACAACCTGTCGTCCAACCTCAACATGGTGCAGACCGGCCGCCTGCGCGCCCTGGCGGTGGCGTCCCCGATCCGCGCGCCGCAGCTGCCCGAGGTACCGACGTTTGACGAGCTGAAACTGCCGGAGTTGAACCTCACGTCGTGGACGGGCCTGGCAGCGCCCGCGAAGACGCCCGAATCGATCATTGCGCAGCTCTACGAAGCGATGCGCACCGTGCTGCGCGACCCGCAAACGCTCAAGGCGTGGAACGATCGGGGCGCCATGCTTCCCGAAACCGTCAAGCCCGCCGAATTCCGCAAGGAGATCCAGCAGCGCATCCAGTTCTACAAGAACATCGTCAAGACCCACAAGATCGCGGTGGACCAGTAGCGGTCCTTTGCGGGCGCCTTACTGCCCTACTGCGCGGCAGGTTCGGTCACCGAGATGTCGGTATGCACCAGCGAGAGCGGAAAACGCTGGCCTGCCAGGTAGTCCTCCAGGCAGGCCAGCAGCAGCGGGCTGCGGTGGCGTCCCGGGCAGGCGCGGATCTCGTCGGGCGTCATCCACACCGTGCGCACGATGCCGGCATCCAGCGAGCGCCAGTCGTGGTGCGTGCCGAGCGTGCCCGCGAACGCAAAACGCATGTAGGTGATGTCGTCGCCAGTGCGGGTCTTGGTGAATCGGTTCAGGTACACACCCACCAGGGCCGTGGGCTCGAAGTCGTGGGCCGTTTCCTCCAGCACTTCGCGCGCGCAGGCCTGGATAGGCGACTCTCCGGGGTCCAGGTGGCCGGCGGGGTTGTTCAGCTTGAGGCCGTCGGTGGTCTCTTCCTCGACCAGCAGAAAGCGGCCTTCGCGCTCGACGAGCGCGGCCACGGTGACGTTGGGTTTCCAGCGGTGGGGCATGGCGCGCATTATGACGAGGGGCCATGACGCGTGCAGGCACCCCGTGGCTCCCGCCCCGTCGGCGCAGCTTTGCTCAGATCAACGCCGTACCGCAGAACCTGCAGACGCGGATGCAGGCACCGCCCCAGCGGGCGCGGGCCGCAGCACCAGCCACAGCGCCAGTGCGATCAGCACGCCGCCCGCCGCGTGGGCCAGCGTGGCCACCTCGCCGAGCACCAGCCAGCCCCAGGCCACGCCAAACAGCGGGATCAAAAAGGTCACAGTGAGCGCCTTGACCGGCCCCACGTCGGCAATGAGCCGAAAGTACAGCACATACGCCAGCGAGGTGCACAAGAGACCCAGCGCGAGCATGGCGCCCCACACTGTGGGGCCGGCCGAGAGCCACGCGGCCGCCGGGCGATGCGCCGCCTCCCACAGCGCAAACGGCGCAAGGGCCAGCACCGCGCCCCACTGGCTGCCCAGCGCGACCAGGCGGCTGTCCAGCCCGCCGCGCTGGGTGATCCAGCGCCGCGTGAGGAAGCCCGAGAGGCCGTAGCACGCCGTGGCCACCAGGCATGCGGCGATGCCGCCCAGCACTGGCGCGGTCAGCGCCACGGGCCCTGCCTGCGCCAGCACCGCCACCCCCGCCATGCCCAGCAGCACACCGCCCACGCGGGCCGCTGTGATGCGCTCGCCAAACGCCAGCGCGCCAATCACCACGGCCATGAGCGGCGTGGTGGCGTTGAGGATGGCGCTGTACCCCGCGGGCAGCACCTGCGCCGCGAGCGCAAACATCAAAAAAGGGATGCCCGAATTAAAGACGCCCAGCAGCAGCGCAGCGCCGAGCTTGCCCTGGTATGCGGGCCGCAGCCGCACCACGGCCAACAGCGCCAGCAGCCCGGCGGCCCCCAGCACCACACGGCCAAACGCGGTGGGCACCGCGCCCCACACCGGCGCGGCAATGCGCATGAACAAAAAGCTGCCGCCCCACAGGGCAGCCAGGGCAAGGAAGCGAAGCAGGCTGGGTAAATTCATGCGCCCATCTTCATGGCAGCAAGGAGCTGCGGCAAACCATTTATCCTCACCCGCTGTTTAGCCACGCTATACGTTTGCCATGCGCTTGCCACCGCTGATTGCCATCCGGTTCTTTGAAGCCACTGCGCGCCACGCCAGCGTGCGGCGCGCGGCCGAGGAGCTGCACGTCACCCCTGGGGCTGTCTCTCAACAGGTGCGCAAGCTTGAAGCTTTTCTGGGCTGCGCACTGTTTGAGCGGCAAGCCCGCGGCCTCACACTTACGGCCGCCGGGCGCGACTACCAGGCCGCATGTGCCGAGGGGCTGGCCGTGATCGGCCACGCCACCTCGCGCATCGCAGCCACCCAGCGCCGCCAGGCCGTGCTGGTGAGCTGCACGCCGGGTTTCGCCGTGCAATGGCTGGTGCCGCGCCTGCACGGCTTTTTGCAACAACACCCCGACATGGATGTGCACGTGGGCAGCACCAACCGCGCGGTGGACCTGGCGGCCGAGGGCGTGCACTTTGCGGTGCGCCACGGGCAGGGCGCCTACCCGGGCCTGCAGGCCGAGGTGCTGGTGGCCGACGACCTGGTGCCCGTGTGCAGCCCGCGCCTGCTGGTACCACGCCGCACGGCGCGCGTGACCGACATCACCAGTGCCCGGCTGCTGCACGACGAACACCGCGGCGACTGGCGCCTGTGGTGCAAGGCGCATGGCGTGGCGGGCGTGGATGGCGACGGCGGCATCGTGTTCGCCCACAACGCCGCGATCGAGGCCGCGGTGGCCGGCCGGGGATTTGCGCTGGTGCGTCGCGCGCTGGTGCAGCAGGAACTGGATGCGCGCGAACTGGTGGCCGTGCATTGCAAACCCCTGCCGACACCGCTGGCCTACCGCCTTGTGTACCGCCATGAAGCCCTGATTGATCCCGCGCTGCGGCGCTTTCGCGACTGGATCATGGCGCAACGCAGCAGTGGGTAGGGGCCGTGGTGGCCGCTATGCGTCAAGCGTTCGCACCATGTACACCGCCCCGTCGCCATAGCCCGCCAGCCGCGCACGCTGCACCGCATCGGCCAGCGGCTGGGCGGTGTAGCCGTGGCGCTGCCAGTAGGCTTCTGAGCCCTGCACCGACACCAGCGCCGTGTGCTGCAGGCCCTCCTTCGGCGCCTGGCTCCACATCGGCTCCAGCAGCGCCCGCGCAAAGCCCTGGCCCGCGCAATCGGGGCGCACTGCGAGGTCGTGCAGGTAGAGCGTGTCGACGTGTGGCGTGGCCTCAAAGTCGCCGTGCAGCGGCGTCACCTTGCCCCGCACCGACCGGTAGGCCGCCAGGTACGCGCAGACCACGCCTGCGCGCTCGAGCACCAGCGAGCAATGGACCGGGCTAGCCAGGCGGCGCGCGAAGACCTCGGCGCTCTCTACAAAACCTTCGCCGTAGCAGGCCAGCTGCACTGCGAGCAGGCCCGGCAAGTCGGACACGGTGAGCGGGCGGACAACGGGTGGGAGGGAATGCATCGCAGCCAAGGTGTTCATCAATTTGTCGGCCCGAATGATAGGCAAGGGCACGGCCCATGACCTGCGAGGTTATCGACGGTGCGCAGTGGCCTCGGAACAATGACCCCCAGCCGCCCGCAACGTTGCAGACGGCCCGTCCCACCCACAGGAGCCTTGCCATGAACACCGTTGAAACCGCAGCACATTCCACCACCCTCCCCACCGCCGCAACCGCCGCGCCTGAACTGGCCGCGCGCTATATCGCCGCCTGGAACGCGACCGAAGGCGCGCAGCGCGACCACCTGGTCCGCAGCACGTTCAGCAGTGATGTGGAGTACCGCGACCCGATGATGGAAGGCCAGGGCCACGACGGCCTGGCCGCCCTGATCACCGGGGCGCAGCAGCGGTTTGCGGGCCACCGCTTCACGCTGCTGGGCACGCCCGAGGGGCACCATGATGTCGTGCGCTTTTCGTGGGCCCTGGCGGCCGAGGGCGCCGAGCCGGTGGCGCGTGGCACCGACGTGGCCGAACTGGATGCGCACGGCCGCATGCGGCGGGTGACGGGTTTCCTGGACTACGTCGCAGGGGCTTGAGCCAGGTTCTTCATTCGGGGTTCCTCATCGCGCAGCGCTGCGCGGAGCCCGCCGACCTTGCACCTCGCGCGCCCGAGCTTGCGGTGCGGCCCGGGAACTTACTTCAACGTCGGCGGCTGCACGAAGTCATCGAGCGACAGGCCCTTCTCTTTCAGCAGCGCCTCCAGCACGGGCTGCAGGCGGCCCAGGCTTTCCTGCACGGCCTCGCGCACGGTATCCACCACCACCTGCGTGCTGCGCTCGATCTCGATGTTCAGGCGGTCGCCCACCTGCTTGTTCTCGAACACCGTGGCGCGGCGTGTCTCGGGGATCATCCAGATCTCGAACCAGCCCTCTTGCCGGTTCACCTCGGCCACCGTGAGGCTTGCGCCGTGGATGGCGATGTAGCCCTTGGCGAAGATATAGCGGCGAAACGCCTCGGGCACCGCCACGCGCCACACCAGGTTGTTGTCGAACTCGCGGCGCTGCACCAGCGTGCCGGTGAAGTCCACATGGCCCGACAGCGGGTGGCCGCCGATCTCTGCACCGTCCTTGGCCGCGCGCTCCACGTTCACGCGGTCGCCGTCGGCGTAACTGCCCAGCGTGGTGATGTTCAGGCTTTGTTGCATCACGTCGAAGTTGGCCTGCGTGGGCGAGAGGATCTCGGTCACCGTGAGGCACACACCATCGGTCGAGACGCTGGCGCCGATGGCGAGGTCCTGGCAGAAGCCGTCGGGGAAGTCGAGCGTGAAGGTGCGCAGGCCTGCGCGGTCGTGGATGGCGGCAATGCCTGCCGTGGCTTGGACGATGCCTGTGAACATGGTGGCGCGGCTTCCGGGTGCGTTGGAATGGGACCGGGAATTTTGCCACCCGCGGAATTCATGGGTGACGCAAGGGTTGGCCCCCCAAGCACCGCTCTTTCTGAGGCATCGCATCCGTCAGTAGCGCCTAAAACTGGCGCAGCCTGAGCCAGGGCAGCCAAGCAAGGGCCGCCCCGAAGCCGGGGCTGCGTCCCCCTGCCCGCATCGCACAGCGATGCGAGAGCGGGGGCTGAGGGCCGCGGCTCCAAGCCTGCATGTGCAGGTTTGACGGCCTGAAGAGCTGCCGCCTCTGGCGGCCAGCACCGAGGCGCGAAGCGTCTCAGGGGGGTGTCACCCTACTTTGCGCGCAGCAGCTCGCCCACTTCTAGCAGCACTAGCTCGTTGTCGTCCGCCTTGTTGGGCTCGCGGCTGCTGCTGAACGGCAGGTTGTTGTCGTTGCCCACGACGATGTGCGTGCCGTCCACCACATCCACGTTCTCAATGGTGAAGAACGGGAAGGTGAGCACGCCGTTGGTCAGCGGCTTCTTGCCCAGGCGCTTGGGGTCCTGGATGTTCATGAGGTCGATGTAGCCGACCTTGCGGACCTCGCCGCCCACATTCGCATCGCTCATCTCGACCTTGTACACGCGCTTGAACTTGGCGAGGTCGTGGAAGCAATCCGTGCGCTTCTGGCCTTCGGCACAGGTCTTGTCGGCCGTGCCTTCGCCGTTGTCGCGCTCGATGATCAAGCCCGCGTTGCCGTCGATCATGTTGAAGTCGCCGATGGCATGGTGGTTGGCCTCCAGCACGTACTTCCAGTGGCGGCCGGTCCATTGCTCGCTCTTCACGTCGAATTCCAGAACGCGCAGGTATTGCTTGCCGCCCACGTTCTCGTACGCCTTGGCCTCTTCGTTCCACAGCGCGCCTTCGAGCAGGGCGTAGAGCTTGCTGCCGTCCTTGCTGGACGCCATGCCCTCGTACCCCTTGGAGCGCTTGACTTCGAACGGCGTGGGCTTGGCGTCGGGCGCGCCGGGCATGAGCACGCCGGCAGCGTCGGGCGAGCGCACCAACTTGCCATCGACCTTGGTCTCGAACACGCCCAGCACCTTGCCGTTCAAATCCGCCTTGATGAGGTAGGGGCCGAACTCGTCGCCGATCCACAGCGCGCCACCAGCAAACTGGAAGCTCTCCGGGTCAAAGTCGGCGCCAGTCAGGTAGCGCTGGTCCGTGCCTTCTTGCGTGATGCGAAACGGCACCTTCTTGTCCGGGTCGTGCAGGAACACGGTCTTGTGGCGGTTGAACTGGCCGCTTTGGAAGTCCACCGTGTAGTGGTTCAGGTACAGCATGAAGTCGGCCGAATTGGCCTTCGCGCCCGCGCCGTTGTCGGTCAGGATCCAAAACGATCCATCGGCCATGCGCTTGATGCCCGAGTGGCCCTGGATCGGCTGGCCCTTGAAGGGCAGCGACACGCCCGTGTCGCGCCCGCCCGACTGGCCCATTACCGTGCCGATGGCCTCCACGCGGCGCGGGGTGGTGAATTTGCCGCTGACCTGCAGGTCCTGGGGCGCGTCCTTGGGGGCCGGAATGACGGTGAAGGCGGGCAACACCGCGTGGCCGGCCAGCGTGGCAGGGTAGGCCTGCTGGGCGAGGGTGGTGGTGGAGACAGCGGCGGTGCACACCAGCAAGGCGCACGCGGCAAGGGCAGAAAGTCGGGGCATGGGGTTTGGCAGTGGGAGAACGGAGAAGCCGCCACCATGCCCGCGCCGCGTGACGCGGCTGTGAAACCGCCACGGGCCGCGCCAGCGGCCGGGCCATTCAGGGGAACCTCACGGCATCCCCGTGCCACCGCTGATTGTTGGTTCACCCCTTGGCAGGTCGTCAGGCGGTCTGCTCTGCCCGCCTCACGCCCACTGCCATTACTACTATATTCATAGCAATAAAGGCTTATGGATAAAGCGCTGGAGGCCTCTAGAACGTCCATTTCGCACTGATGCGCACGCTGCGCGGCTCCATCGGATGCACGTGCCGCCCCTCGATGCCACTGCCGCACTCGCCGCGCGCCACCTCGCTCGCGGTGCAGGATGCGTACAGGTACTCGATGTCATTGGCCTTCTTGCCCGCCAAGTTGAACACGTCCAGCCCCAGGGTGAGCTCGCGGCTGACGGCATAGCGGGCGCCCACGTTGAGCAGGGTGTTGGCACGCGAACGCACGCTGTTCAAGGTGTTCAGCGCGCGCGGGCCCATGTAGCGCAGGCGCAGCGATGTGGTCCAGGGGCCGTCGGTATAGATGGCGCCCGCAGCAAACACGCGCTCTACCGCGTTGTCCACGTAGTTGCCCTCGCCCGCGGGCGCCACGCCGCGAAAACGCGCGCGCGATACCGCCGCGTCGGCTTCATAACGCCAGCGCGGGCTGGCCTTCCAGCGCACCGTGGCCTCCACGCCGCGGCGCTGGCTGGCACGGCCGGGCTCGGTGGTGCCGGCATCACCCACGTACAGCAGTTCCGAATCGAGCTGGAGCTGCCACAGCGCGGCGGTCACGCTCAAACCGTCATCGGGCTGAAAGCGCCAGCCGATTTCTGCACCCTTGCCCCGGGCCAGCGCGGGCACGCGATCAGAAGGCAGGCCCGATTGCGGGTCGGTGCGGATGGTGGCCCCGCGCACGTCGTTGCTGTGAAAACCGACGCCTGCGTTGAGGTACAGCTCGTGCGCAGGCGCGACCGCAAATGCCAGACCGGCCTTGGGACTCAGCTGCGCGTCGCTGCCGCGGCCGCTGTTGGCGGCGCCGTATACCGGCTCACGGCCTGACACGTCGTAGCGCAGCACATCGCCCCGCAGGCCCGCGTAGCCGCGCCAGCGTTCGCTGAGGGTGACGAACTGCTGGACATGCAGGGACACCAGGTCCTGCGCGACCTTGTCATTGCGCACGGTGGCGAGGCGCTGGCGCGCGGCCGTGGGGTACAGGCCCACCTCGCTGATGCGGTCGCCGCGCCACTGCGCGCCGAAGCTCAGCAGGCCGTCCAGCCCGGCAACGCGATTGGGCAGGCTGTGTGAGACCTGCGCCCCAAAGACACGGCGCCGGTCGGTCTGCTCGAACTGGTCGCCAAGGGCCGGGTTGTTCAGGTAATACGTGAAGTCGGAATACAGCGCGAAGCGGTAGTCAATGGCATAGGCGCTGAACTGCGTGCGGCCGTTGGGGCCGTTGTCGAACCACTTGCCCGACAGGCTCAGGCGCCGGGTGTTGCCGCCATCGGTGGGGTTGAGCGAGCCGAACCGGGGCAGCTCGCCGCTGTCGATCAGCCGCTCGGGGATCTGGTCGGTGGCGTTCCAGCGGCTGCGGTAGGCCATGCCGGTGATGCTGAAGCCTTGCGCGGGCGAGCCCTGCGAGTAGCGCACCACGGCGTTGATCTTGCGCAGCCGCTCGGGCACGTCCCAGGGGCCGTCGTTGCCCTCCAGCTCGATGGCGCCCAGCCATGTCTGGTCGCCCTGCGTGCGTGAGCCTGCTGCCAACAGCCGGCGCAGGCGGTGGGCGCCCAGCGTGGTCTCGACAAAGGGTGCGTCCAGGGCGCTCAGGTAGTCGAGCGACGCGCTGCCGGCCAATGAGAAATCGCCGTTGTCGGCAAAGTACGGCCCCTTGCGGTAGCGCACCCCGGAGACCAGGTCGGGGATCAGGAAGTTCAGGTCGGCATACCCCTGGCCATGGCCGTGCGTGGGCATGTTCACGGGCATGCCATCGACCGTGACGGCGAAGTCGGTGCCGTGGTCCAGGTTGAAGCCCCGCAGGAAGTACTGGTTGGCCTTGCCGTCGCCCGAATGCTGGGTGGCCACCACGCCGGGCACCGCCTCCACGATGTCGCCCGGCCGCAGCTTGGGGCGCGCCCGGAACGACTCCCGCTCGACCGCGCCTTCGCTGGCACTGTCGGCCACGCCGATGGCCGCGTCGCGCGGGCCGCTGACCTCCACCTCGGGCAAGTGGCTCGGCGCGGTGGTTTGCTGCGCCCGGGCGCCATGGGCCCCCAAGAAGCACAGAACGAGCACCAGCGCGTGCGGGCGCAGGGCAAGGCACGGGCGCGGATCGGGGCGGGGAGCGAGCTGCATGTGGGGACTCGGGCGCACTGGGTGCGTGGGTGGATCGGGCCGGCCGCGTCGCATGGCGTGGCTTGGCGGCTGCTGCGGCGTTGAAGCCAATACGCGCCGCGGGGCAGGCCGGATTCAGCGGGCGCCCCACCCGCTGCGGCCCCACCGCTCAGAAGAAAAATCTGCCAGAGCAGGTTCTCTCAATTTGATAGCAGAAAACCATTTAACAATAAGCGCTAGCAGCCTATCTGACCTGAAGATGGCTTGCACGGCGCCCGGCGATGCCGTCATCAATGTGCACCAGCGTGCCGACGGCGACCCGGTCGAACAGATCGGTCACGTCGGCATTGGCCATGCGCACGCAGCCGTGCGAGGCGGGCACGCCCAGCGGGGTGCCGTCGGGGCAGCCGTGCAGGTAGATGAAGCGGCGCAGCGTGTCCACCGCGCCGCCACGGTTGGTGCCGGGCTCGCACCCGGTGAGCCAGAGGATGCGGGTGAGGATCCAGTCGCGCCCCGGGTGCTGCTGGGCCAGGGCCTCGGAGTACACCTCGCCCGTCGGCCGCCGGCCCACGAACACCGTACCGGGCGCGCAGCCCGCCCCCACCTTGGCGCGCACGCGGTGCAGGCCGCGCGGGGTGCAGCCGCTGCCGTGGACTTCGCCCACCCCGTTCAGCGCAGTCGACACCGTGTAGCTGCGCTCAATGGCTCCGGCGATCACCAGGTCCAGCCGCTGCAGCGCGACGTCGATGTGCAGTTGGGTGTCCGCCACCACGATCAACCCGCCAACACCCGCCCGGCGCCGCGGCCGCATGCCAAGCCGTCGAACGCCCGGCGGGCTGTGATGATGGGTGCCAACGTACAGAACATTTGCTCTGCATTTGATAGCTACCAGTGCTGTGTTGTCAAACGCTGCAGGTTGATTTGCCACCAGCGCTGCCAGCCCGGCGCAATGGCAGCATGGCATGCCCCGGATCGCGCAGGGAGCTTTTGCCGGTTTGGGGGATCACACCGGGCCCACCGCATGCACGCCCACCGCCCCCCACCGCCGGACCCACCCCATGGAAACCCTTTCTGCATTGCAATCCCTTGGCCTCGAACTGCCCAGCCCGGCCTACATTGCGGGCGCGATCGTGTTCGGCCTCATCGGCATGGCCGCGTACTGGCATGGCAAGAAGTCCGCGCGACGGCGTACGCGCTGGTGGGGCGTGGCCCTGATGTTCTACCCCTACGCCGTTCCGGTCACGTGGCTGCTGTATGCGGTGGGGGTGGCGTTGTGCCTGGGCCTGTGGTGGGATGCGCGGCAGGCATAGCGGTGCGCTTTTTGCGCTCCCCCTTTCACCCCGCCACCGCCAGCCCCGCGCCGTGTCCGCGCGTGAAGGCTTCTTCAAACACCGAGTAGCCCGACCAGTCGCTGTGCGCAAACGCGAGGCGCGCCGTGGCCGGCGTGGGGATCCACGGCGTTTGCTCTGCTTTTGATAGCTGCTTGCGCTTGTCAGGCAAGCGCTGGAGGCCGATTTGGCTTAAATACGTGAGCAAACCCGGCGTGGGCACCGCCATGGCGTGGCCGTAGCGCGTGATCTCGACGCGCGTGGCGCGGCGGCGCAGGTCGGGGTGGGGCACCGACAGTGCCTCCAACACGGCGTCGGCCCAATGCTGCCAGGGCTGCTGCGCCAGCTGCTGGCGGGCGTCGGGCACGCTGCTCGCACCACCAAGAGCCTGGTAGTAGGTCAGCACCGTGGGGCCGGCCAGCGTGGCGCGCGTGTCCAGGCGCTGGTGTCCGGCGTCGACATAGCCCAGGCCGCCGGGCGTGGGGTCGGCGTAGAGCACGTTGTCCCAGGCGGGCGCGGCGCCGGGGCGGTCGGCCAGCGGTCCGTCGATGTGGATGTTGGCCACGAGCCAGGGCGCCCACGACAGGCGCTGCGCGGCGCCGGTGAGGAACGCTGGCGGGTTGCGCACCACGCGCGCCGCGATCATCACGGGCAGCGCCACGATGCAGCGCGGCGCCTGCCAGCGCTCGACGCTGTCGGTGGCGTGGTTGTACGCGTCCACCTCGACGCCGTGGCGGCCCTCGGTGATGCGCAGCACGCTGGTGGCGGTGCGCAGCTGGCCTCCGGACGCCAGTGGTGCGGCCAGGCGCTGGGTGATCCAGCCATTGCCCTCGGGCCAGGTGAGCACGCTCTCGCGCGATTCGTCCGCAGGCTCGCCCGGCGCATGAAACCCATGGCGGCTGGCAAAGTAGTGGATGCCCGCCCAGGCCGACACCCCGGCTGCGCCCGTACCGTAGTCGTCGCGGCAGCAGTAGTCGAGGTACCAGAGCAGGTGCTCGTCGTCGAAGCCCTGTTGCTGCAGCCAGGCCGCAAAGGTCACGGCGTCGAGCGCCTGGTGCGCCTTGGCAAGCGGCTTGCCCGGGGCCAGCGAGCGCATCACCGGCATGGTGAAACGCGCGGCCTTGGCAGCGTCGTCCACCGCCTCTGCAAAACGGCGGTACTGGGCTAGCGTGGTGTCGGGCACGCCGTGCACAGGCAGCAGGCCGTCTTGCCATTCGCCTTCAAAAAACAGGCGCTCCTGCGGGCTGTGGCACAGGTGGCGCTCGTCATAGCGCCAGCGGCCCGACACGCGCTGGCGCAGGCCGAGTTCTTCGAGCAAGTCCTGCACCTCGCGCGCGTCGTCGCCCGGCACGGGCAGGTAGTGCGCGCCCAGCGGGCAGGCAATGCCGCTCACCGCCCCGCCCCGGCTGTTGCCGCCGGCGCGGTCCTCCAGCTCCAGCAGCGCAAAATCATCCACCCCGGCCAGCCGCAGCGACCGCGCTGCTGCCAGACCCGCCACGCCGCCGCCGGCAATGATCACCTGCGCGCGGCGCACCACCGCGGGCTCGGGCAGGGTGCCGGTCTTGAGCAGGTCGCGCAGCGCATGGCCCCGCGCCATGTCGATACCCGCAAAGCCGCCCTGCAGCACACGCGGGGCCTCGTCGCACCCCGGCAGCAGCACGGCCGTGGTGGCCGACGCGGCAGCGGTGGCAAGGAAGTGGCGGCGTTGCATGGGGCAGATTCTGCGTTAGCGACTCAGGGCGCGGCGCACGCCACGGGCGCTGCCCGAGCCCGTGCGCCCGTGGAACGGGCTCCGCCAGGGCACAGGTGGTGGCGCAACGTGGAGGGCGCCGCAAAACGGCTCTGAAGAGTTCTCAATGTTTTCCCCACTCGCGTTCATAGGTATGCACGAGCGCCTGGTTCGACAGCCGGTTCACCTCCGTCGGCACCCTGGCCATGTCGCGCGGAAAGTCGAACAGCAGCGGCAGCGAATTCAGCGTGAGAAAGCGCAGGTTGTCCGGCAGCGTCTCGGGCAGGCGCCAAGGGCGGCGGCTGGCCACCACAAAACCCCATTCGCCAAAACTCGGCACATGGGCGTGGTACGGCGCCGTCTGCAGGCCCACCGACTCCATGGTCTGCACCACGGTCCAGAAGCTCTTGCGCGCGACCAGCGGCGAGGTGGTCTGCACGACGGCATAACCGCTGGCCGCCAGCCGGTTGGCCAGCAGCGCATAGAAGCTGTTGGTGTAGAGCTTGCCGATGGAGAAGTTGGTGGGGTCGGGGAAGTCCACCACGATCACGTCGAAGAGTTCGTTGGCAAGGGTTTCGGTGGCCGCCGCTGCGGCTGTGGATGACGTTGCCGGTGGTTTGACGGCAGGGCGGTCGCCCGCCGTGGCCGCCTTCGCATCGCCGCTGGCCGGTGTTGCCGCGTCTGCCCCGCCGCCTTGCAGCCAGCCAAACGCATCGGCGTTGACGATCTTCACCCGCGGGTCGCGCAGCGCATGGCCGTTGAGCTGCGCCAGCATGGGGTTCTCGCTGAAGATGCGCGTCATCGCCGGGTCGAGCTCCACCAGCGTCACGGACTCCACCGAGGGGTACTTCAAGATTTCGCGCACGGCCATGCCGTCGCCACCGCCGAGCACCGCCACCCGCTTGGGCGCCCCATGGGCCGACATGGCCGGGTGCACCAGCGCCTCGTGGTAGCGGTACTCGTCGGCCTGGGCAAACTGCAGGTTGCCGTTGAGGTACAGCCGGTGTCCGAGGCGCCCCTGCGTGACCACAATGCGCTGGTAGGGCGATGCGGTGCTGAAGACGATGCGGTCCTGGTAGAACTTGTCTTCGGCAAAGCTGGTGATGTGGTCGGCCCCCGCAAAGCCCGCCAGCAACAGGCTGAGCACCATCGCACACGCCGCCACGTGCGCGCGCAGGCGCCGCAGCTCGTGCCGAAACAGCCACACGGCCCACAGCGCCACGGCGGCATTCATGATGCCAAACAGCAGCCCCGTGCGGATCAGCCCCAGGTGCGGCACCAGCAGCAGCGGAAACGCCAGCGACACCGCCAGCGCCCCCAGGTAGTCGAAGGTGAGGACCTGCGAGACCAGGTCCTTGAGCGCCACGTTGCGCTTCAAGATGCGCATGACCAGCGGGATCTCCAGCCCCACCAGCGTGCCCACCACCATCACCATGCCGTACAGCAAGAACCGAAAGGCGCCGGGCGTGTACGCATTGGCCAGGAACAGCGTGGCCGGCAGCGCGCCGCCGACCAGCGCCACCAGCAGCTCGATGCGCAAGAAATGCGCGGGCAGCTGCCGCTCGAAGTACCGCGACAGCCACGAGCCCACGCCCATGGCAAACAGGTAGGTGCCGATGATGGTGGAGAACTGCAGCACCGAATCGCCCAGCACATAGGACGCGAGCGCCCCGGCGGCCAGTTCGTACAGCAAGCCGCAAGCGGCCACGACGAAGACGCTGATGAGCAGCGCGATGTCGATGGGGCGGGCCGAGGAAGGGGGAAGGGTGGGGTTCGGGGACAAGCGGCTATTTTGCTGTGCCGCGCGGGGTGATCAGCCGCCCGGCGAGGAGATGGTGGTGCGGGTGCGGCAGGGCGGGTGCGTCACCCATGCTGCGGGGCTGTTGGGGAGTCCCTTGCGGCCAGTGATTGGCAAGGGCGCGCGTTCATGCGGCGGCAGGCCGGGGCGCTCGGAACGTGGCAACCCAGAGGCTGGCGCGGCGCACAGCACCCGCCCCGCGCGCGTTCGTCAGTGGATCGCCGCCGCCACGATGATGCTGATGCCCAGGCACATCGCTGCGACCACCAGCCCGAGCGCCTGGTTCTGCTTCTCGACGATTTCGCGCCACAGGTCGTAGGGCGTGATCTTGTCCACGATGACGAAGCACAGCCAGAAGATGACCACGCCGATCAGTGCGTACAGGATGGACCCGAGGAACGCCGCGGGCCTGAGCCATTCGATTCCCATCATGATGTGATCTCCTTGAAAACGGTTGTCTGTCTGTCGATTGAAAAAGGGTGTGCGGCGGGCGCCAGCGGGTCTGTCTGCCGCGCCCGGCCTACTTGTGGCTGCCGCCCGAGGAATACCCGCCATACGATCCGCCCGAGCTGCGGGAGCTGGACGAGGAGCAGTTCTCTACCCGCGGGTCGCAGCGCGAGCAGCGGCTGAGCAGGATCAGCAGGACCAGGATCACCACCGCAATCAGGATGATGGTGCCGCAGCCCAGGCCCGACTTGGCCACGAACGGGCCGGTGTCATCGCGCTTCAGGGCGTCCGCCTTGTCGTCGAGCTTGAAGGCCTTGGCCACCGCGTCGCTGGCGATCTTGTCGCCGGCAGACCAGGTGATCTCGTTCGGGCTTTGCTCCATCGACAGCACGCCCTTGCTGCTTTCATAGTCGCGGTTGCTTGTCTTCTGTCCGCGCGTGACCTGCCAGTAGAACTCGCCCAGCACGTAGGTGGTCTCGGCCTCGTAGCTGTATTTGAGCTTGTACGGAGTGCCGAGGTAAGTGGCCGTGCTGCCGGTGCCGCCCAGTTGCGGCGCGCCCGTGGTGGGGCGCACCATGCTCCAGCCTTCTTCCGAATCGACCAGGAAGGCGAAGCCACGCTTCTGGTTGTAGAGCAGGTATTCGCTCCAGCCGAAGTGCTCGTCGTCGCCGGGCTCCACGCCCATGCGGTGCTGAAAGCCCACCACCTGCCAGTGCACGCCTTGCAACTGGCCTTTAGCCCCGAGCGGAATGAGGGGCTGCACCGGCTCGTCCTGCTCGGCCGAGCTGAGCTCGGCGCCCACGCCGCTATCGAGGTTGATGATGCTGGCGCAGGAGCCGCAGGTGATGCTCTTGGTACTGGACAGCTGCACCTGCACCGGCGCGCCGCAGTGCGGGCAGTTGAACTGGCGGCCTTTTTCGTCCTTGGCGGATTCGTCCTTCAGGCCCTGGAGCTGCAGGTCTTCGAGCAACACGGACTTGCCGCGCTCCACATTGGGCGGCGTGTGGCCGTAGTCGATGCTGACCACTTCGCCGTCGGCGCTGCGCAGCTCGACCATGCCAAAGGGCTCGCCCAGTGGTGGGAGCTTGGGCAGCTCGCCCTGGGCGGAGATGAGCGATGCCTGGCCGGTGTAGGCCACGCTGTAGGGCTTGCCGTTGATCGCCGTGGTGCTGCCCACCCGAAAGCGCTCGGCTGCGGGCATCTCGCGGCCCGGGTCGATGGTGCGGGTGAAGACATAGGCGCCGTTGTCCTCGCCCAGCGTAGCCAGGGTGCCGTCGTTGAGGAAAGCCGCCCATTCGGTCCAGACGCCCGCGGCACCCTTGTATTGCAGGCGGCCCACCAGGGTGAAGGGGATGTCCTTGCCGTCGAGCTCGATGCGCCCACTGGCCATGAGCTGCAGCGGGCTGTGGTCGTCGAACAGCTCGGCCATCTTGCCCAGGCGCTGCAGCACGTCGCCATTGCGCACCACCGTGCTCTGGCAGTAGCCGCAGACGGCGTGGGTGGACTGGGCGCTTTTGAATTCAACCGGCGCGCCGCAGCCAGGGCAGGGCGCGCGGTAGTACCGCTGTGTCGGGTCGGTGGCCATCGTGTGGTGTGTCTGCCTGCGCCTTTTCAGCGCGGTTTCAAGGCCTTTTTGGCCTCCCGCGCTGGTCCCTCAAGCACTTGCAGCTATTTTTTTGATAGCAACCGCGTCAGATCAGCTTTTTGAGCAGTTCGGCCTTCTTGGCGTCGAACTCTTCCTGGGTCAGGATGCCCTTGGACTTGAGGTCCCCGAGCTTCTCGAGCGTGGCCATCACGTCCTCGGGCTTGACGCCCAGGGGCGTCGCGGCGGCCTGCGCCGCTGCTGCGGCCGCGGGTGCCACGGGCGTCTGCAGGCCCTGCTGCAGGTTCTGCGCGAGCACCTGGCCCAGCGCCACGCCCGCGCCCAGGCCCATGGCGTCGCCGGCAATCCCGCCGCCGCCATTGCCCGAGCCTTCGGCAAACTTGGGGATGGCCTGCGCCGTCTGGTACTGCATGAACTTGCCCATGTCGTTGCCGACCATGCCCATGCCGATCTTCTGATCGAGGATCTTCTGCAGCTCTTCGGGCAGCGAGACGTTCTGCACCGTGAGCGACTCGATCAAGATGCCCAGCTTGGCGAAGATGGGCGCAAGTTCCTTGACCAGCGCGTCGGCAAACATCACCTGGTTGGCCGCCAGATCCAGGAACGGCAGGCCGCTGCTGGCAATTGCGTTGCTGATGTTTTGCAGCACCATGCCGCGCAGCTGACCTTCCAGGTCGGCCACGGGGTAAGACTCGCGCGTGCCCGAGATCTCGGTGTGGAACAGCTTGGGGTCGGCAATGCGGAAGGCGTAGTTGCCGAAGGCGCGCAGGCGCACGGCGCCGAAGTCCTTGTCGCGGATCGTGATGGGCTGGGGCGTGCCCCACTTCTGGTCGATCTGCTGGCGCGTGCTGAAGAAGTACACGTCGCTCTTGAAGGGGGACTCGAAGAGCTTGTCCCAGTTCTTCAGATACGTCAGGACCGGGAGGGTCTGCGTCGTGAGCTTGTAGGTGCCGGGGCCAAACACGTCGGCCACCTGGCCTTCGTTGACGAAGATCGCCATCTGCGACTCGCGCACCACCAGCGTGCCGCCGTTCTGGATTTCCATGCCGGCCATGGGGAAGCGCCAGGCCAGGGTTCCGTCCCCCTCTTCGGTCCATTGAAGGATGTCAATGAACTGTTTCTTGATGAAGTCCATGAGGGCCATGTGTGCTCCCAAAGCAAAAGGGGGGGTTGAAAAGAGCGGCCATCATAGCAACGGGGCTGTGGCGCCCAGGGGCTTTTTTCAGGCGGCGGGCGTGAAGTAGTTCACACACTGGGCGGCGCGACTTGCGCTAGGCAGGCGCTTCACGATCGCGCATCGCGTGGGCACGCAGATCGGGCCGGGCTGAGGAGCTTGAAGCGCCGCCAGGGCGACTGCCGTGGCGATGGCCAGCCATCTCCACGCAGCAACCCGCCCCGAGCCCTTCAATGCAGGTGGCACAGGCCCGCGGCTATCTCCGCGGTAGCGGCAATCAATTGGCCCGCGCTATTGCGAATGCCTACCATTTACCCATGCAGTCCTTTGTCCGTCTTCTAAAGAGTCAGGACCCGCCATCCCACCCCAGGAGCCCACCATGTCCCGCATCCGCCACGCCGCCCACCAGAACAAGCACATGCTCATGAAAACCGGCAGCTACTACCTGGTCCACATTTGCGTGGCCGCGATGGTGGCCTACGCGGTCACGGGCAATTTCTGGGCGTCGCTCACGCTCAGCCTGCTGGAGCCTACGGTCCAGGCCGTGGCCTTTTTCTTCCACGAAAAGGCCTGGGACCGCAGGGCGCAAAAGTCGGCCGCTGCGGTCCGCTCAGGCCCCAACGCCGCGCTGGCCCCTCAAGCCGGTTGAGCAAGGGCCGCCCTACTGGGTTACGCAACAGCAATACCGCAACCAAGGAGTTCGCCATGTACAAAATTCCCCTGCACAGCCGTTCGGCGGCGGGCCTGGCCTTTCAGCGCTGGCTGGTCAACCGCCTGGCCCGGATGGCACCGGCGCACTGAACAAAGATCAAAACCGCCCGCCCAGAAAACCGAATGCCCCGGCAGGCGGGGCATGGAGCGGCGAAGGGTCGGGACGAATGCCCGGGCGCGAGGTGCGCTGCGCGCTGGCCGTCAGGCCTTGATGTCGAGCAGCGACCCCATCATCTGGTCCTCTGTCTTGATGGTCTGCAGGTTGGCCTTGAAAGCGTAGGTGGCCGACATCTGTTCCACCGCCTCTTTCTCCAGCGCCACCCCTTCAGCCTCTTGCTGGCGCTGCACCGTGGCCCGCACGCCAGCGCTGTCGGCGGCTTCTTCCTGCGCCACCACCTGGCGGCGGTAGTTGGGGGTGTTCATGTTGGCCACGTTGTTGGCCGATGCGTCCAGCCGCAGCTGGGCGGCCTGCAGGCCCGAACTACCAATGGAAGAAATGCTTGCCATCATGTGCTCCGCGCGAGGCGTTGGGGGTGGATGGGGAAACCGAACGCCCGATTGTCCGCCTGCACGGCTGCGCCCGCAAGAGCGTGGCGTGCGTTCAAGCCCCGTGCGCCTGCACCAGGCACTGCGCAAACGCCTGCGCCGCCCGCGGTGGCTGGGGCGACTTGCGCAGCACGCTCACAAACTGGCACCGGTAATGGAACTGCGCCGGCAGCACCGCCTGCATCAACCCCTGGCGCTCGAAGCTTTCGGCGTAGTGGTCGGGCAAAAAACCCAGGTAGCGCCCCGACAGGATCAGGGTGGCAATCGACTCCTGGTCGAACCCCGTGGCCTTGCGCGGCAGGCGGGTGCTGTGGCTCAGTTCCATATTGGGCGAGTGGTAGCCCAGGCCCGCAAACTGGTAGGCGCGCAGCGATTCCCAGGTGAGCGCGGCATGGTCGGTGCCGTACAGCGGGTGGCGTGCCCCACAGTAGAGCAGCATGGTTTCGGCGAACAGGTCGGCATAGACCAGGCTTTGCGACGTGCGGTGCGCGGGGATGATGCCGACATGAAACGTGCCGTCGATCAGCCCACGCTCGATGGCCGGGATGGACGCCACGTGCATCTGCAGGCTGACTTCGGGCGCCTGGCTGGCAAACAGCGCAATCGCGTCGCCAATGTGCGCGGCCGGGTTGCTGGCGGTTTTGTCGAACACCGCCACCTCCAGCCGGCCGCCCATGCGCCGGTGGATGTCGTCGATGCTGCTGCGAAACGCATCCACGGCCGACAGCAGGCGCAGGGTTTCGTCGTACACGCGCTGGCCCTCGGGCGTGAGGGCAAAGCCCGCGCGGCCCCGGCGGCACAGCGTCAGGCCCAGGCGCGTTTCCAGGTCCTTGACGTGGCGGCTCACGGTGCTGGTGCCGATGTTGAGCTCCAGCTCGGCCGCCGCCATGCCACCGCACTCCACCACCGCCTTGAAAACCTGCAGCAGGCGCAGGTCCATGTCGGAAAGCTGGCCCAGCACGGCGCGGGGGCGCGGGGCGGAGGCGGGGGGCACGGGGCGGGTCTGCATGAGGAGCGGTGGAGGGCGGGCGAGGGCGGTAGGCCGATTATGAAAGCGGCCCGGCGCGCTCGGCCCCCGCCTCGGCTTCGATCCACGCGGCGACGCCGCGCACGTCGTCGGGCGGATGGGGTTGCGCCTGTAGGAGCCAGTAGGCGTGCGCCGTCTGCACCGTGCATTGGGCCTGCCCGGCCAGCACCAGCCGGCCTTCGTCAAGCAGCGGGCGGATCAGTTCGAGCCGCCCCAACGCAACGCCTTGCCCGGCCAGCGCGGCCTGGATGACCTGGTCGTACTGGTTGAAGCGCAGAACGCCACTGGGCCGGACAGAGGGCCAGCCCATGGCAGACGCCCAGCCCTGCCACTGCAGCCAGGGGTGTTCGGGCGCATCGAACTCGAGCAGGTTCAGCGCCTGCAGATCCTCGGCCGCGCAGATCGACCGACAGGCCAGCGATGCCGACGCCACAGGCGCCACGGTCTCGCCAAACAGCCGGCGCGCGCCCTCCGGCGCGTCCTCGGCAGTGGCGTAGCGGATGGCCAAGTCGATGCCGTCGCTGCGCAGGTCCGCCACGCGGTTGTTGGCAGACACCCGCAAATCCACCCCGGGATGGAGCTGCTGGAGCCGGCTCAGGCGTGGCAACAGCCACAGGCCGGTCACGCCGATGGAGGCGCTCAGCGTCGGGGCGGGGCACGCCCCGCGTGCTGATGCTCCCCAACACATCCTGCAGCTGCTGGAGGGCTCCGTCGGCACTGCGAAAAAGCCGCTCGCCCTCGGGGGTGAAGGCGATGCTGCGGTGGCCACGCACCAGCAGCCGCACGCCCAGCTGCGCCTCGAGCGCCGCAACCTGCCGGCTGACCGCCGACTGGGTAAGGCACAGGTCCTGCGCTGCCTGCGTGATGCTCATGCGGCGCCCTACCGCGACAAAGCCACGCACCATGTCGAGCGGGGGCAGTTGAACCAGCGGGAGGGGAAGTCGCATTCTCATGGCGCATGCGAAGAGGAGAAAAGATCGATTGAAGCACAGGCCGCCCCTGCCTTTAATCGAGGTTGTTACCAGCCCTGAAAGGACTCCGCATGACTCCCGCCCTTCGCCAGCTTTCCGTGCTGGATTACCTGCAGCGCCAGCTGGCGGGCACGCTGGCCCCCGGCGACGCCACCCACATGCGTTACCCCACAGCGATCTCCGCGTTGCTGGCGTTTCGCATCGTCGCCATCGGCGAGGGCACGGCCAGCATCGAGTTGCAGGCCGACGCCGCCCTGCATGGCAACCAGCAGGGCACCGTGCACGGCGGTTTGCTGTGCGAGCTGGCCGACGCCGCCATCGGCACGGCCCATTCCACGTTGATGCAACCGGGCGAGAGCTTCACCAGCATCGATCTTCGGGCCACGTTTTTGCGGCCGGTCTGGCAGTCGCGGCTGTGTGCCCGGGCGTGGGCCGAGCACCGCGGGCGCACGATCAGCCACTACCGCTGCGACATCGAGCGCGAAGACGGCAAACCCGTGGCCAGGATGGCGAGCACGGTGATGACGCTGCGCGACGCGCATGCCCAAGGCCGCTGAGGCACAAACAAGCACAACCGCCCCACGGGGTAGATCGACTCTCGAACGGATTTGGAGCATCCGCAACGCCGCGCTGTTACTTGCATAAACAGGCAAGTAAACATGGATATTTGATGCTTTGAGAAATTAACCAGCAAACCAACAATGGCGTTTTCTCCCTCCCACGGAAATCGCCATGTCCTTTGCCGTCATCGATCCCAACCCCGCAGCCGCCGTGCGCACCGACGCTGCCTGGCTCGAAGCCCACTGGATGCCGTTCACCGGCAACCGCAATTTCAAGGCCAAGCCGCGCATGATCGTGAGCGGCCAGGGCGCCTACTACACCGACTCCGAAGGCCGCAAGATCTTTGACGGCCTCTCGGGCCTGTGGTGCTCGGGCCTCGGCCACGGCCGCAAGGAGGTGGCCGAGGCCATCGGCCGCGCCGCTGCCACGCTCGACTATTCGCCAGCCTTCCAGTTCGGCCACCCGGCGTCGTTCGCACTGGCCAACAAGCTCAAGGAGCTGACGCCCGCGGGCCTGGATTACGTGTTCTTCACCGGCTCGGGCTCCGAGTCGGCTGACACCTCACTCAAGATGGCCCGCGCGTACTGGCGCGCCAAAGGCCAGGCGAGCAAGACCCGCCTGATCGGCCGCGAGAAGGGCTACCACGGAGTGAACTACGGCGGCATCTCGGTGGGCGGCATCGTGGGCAACCGCAAGACCTTCGGACAGGGCATCGAGGCGGACCACATTCCCCACACGCAGCCACCGGCCGGCACCTTTCAGAAGGGCATGGCCGAGGACGGCGGCCGTGCGCTGGCTGACAAGCTGCTGGACGTGATCGCGCTGCACGACGCATCCAACATTGCCGCGTTGATCGTGGAGCCGTTTTCAGGCTCGGCCGGCGTGGTGATCCCGCCCCGGGGCTACCTGGAGCGCATCCGCGAGATCTGCACGCAGAACAACATTCTGTTGATCTTTGATGAAGTGATCACCGGCTTTGGCCGCTGCGGCACCTGGACGGGGGCCGAGGCTTTTGGCGTGACGCCCGACATCCTGAACTTTGCCAAGCAGGTCACCAACGGCGCGCAGCCGCTGGGCGGCGTGATCGCCACCAAGGAGATCTACGACACCTTCATCAACCAGGGCGGTCCCGAGTACATGCTCGAGTTCCCGCACGGCTATACCTACTCGGCCCACCCCGTCGCCTGCGCTGCCGGCAATGCAGTGCTGGACATCCTGCAAAAGGAAGACATGCCCGGCCGCGTGAAAGCCCTGGCGCCGTACTTTGAGAACGCAGTGCACGGCCTCAAGGGCGCCAAGCATGTGGCGGACATCCGCAACTACGGCCTCGCGGCAGGTATCACCATCAGCGCGCTGCCCGGCGAGCCCGCCCGCCGCCCGTACGACATCGCGATGAAATGCTGGGAAAAAGGCTTTTACGTGCGCTACGGCGGCGACACGATTCAGCTGGCACCCCCGTTCATCAGCACCGAGGCCGAGATCGACCGCCTGGTGAGTGCGCTCGGCGATGCGTTGACCGAAACTGCCTGACGCTCCTATTTTGATAGCTGCTAGCGCTTTACCATCAAGCGCTGGCGGCACTTTTTGCTTGAAATTACCACTATGTTGAACGACAAGAACGTCACCACCACCGTCGGCCACCTGATCGACGGCAAGATCGTTGCCGACACCGAACGCACGCAGCCGGTGTTCAACCCGGCCACCGGCCAGTCCACCACCAGCGTGGCGCTGGCGAACAAGGCCACGGTCGAGGCCGCCATTGCATCGGCCGAGGCCGCCTTCCCGGCCTGGCGCAACACGCCGCCTTTGAAGCGCGCCCGGGTGATGAGCAAGCTCAAGGTCCTGCTCGAAGACAACGCCGACAAGATCGCCGCCATGATCACCGCCGAACACGGCAAGGTGCTGAGCGACGCACACGGCGAGCTGCAGCGCGGCATCGAAAACGTGGAATACGCGAGCTATGCGCCCGAGCTGCTCAAGGGCGAACACAGCCGCAACGTCGGCCCCAGCATCGACTCGTGGAGCGAATTCCAGCCGCTGGGCGTGGCGGCGGGCATCACGCCCTTCAACTTCCCGGCCATGGTGCCGCTGTGGATGTGGCCCATGGCCGTGGCCTGCGGCAACACCTTTGTTCTCAAGCCGTCGGAGCGTGATCCTTCCTCCACGCTGTTCATCGCCCAGCTGGCGCTGGAAGCCGGCCTGCCACCGGGCGTGCTCAATGTCGTCAACGGCGACAAGACGGCCGTGGACACGCTGTTGCAGGACCCGCGCGTCAAGGCCGTGAGCTTTGTGGGCTCCACCCCCATTGCCGAGTACATCTACGCCGAAGGCTGCAAGCACGGCAAGCGCGTGCAGGCCCTGGGCGGCGCCAAGAACCATGCCGTGCTGATGCCCGACGCGGACGTGGGCAACGCGGTGAGCGCCCTGATGGGCGCGGCGTACGGATCGTGCGGCGAGCGCTGCATGGCCATCCCGCTGCTGGTGGCAGTGGGCGACGCAGTGGGAGACGCCGTGATTGCGGGCCTCAAGACCGAAATCGCCAAGATGAAGGTCGGCCCCGGCACGGACAACGGCAACGACATGGGCCCGCTGGTCACCAAGCAGCACTTCGAGAAGGTGAAGGGCTATGTGGACCAGGGCGTGGCCGAAGGCGCGACGCTGGTGGTGGACGGCCGCGATGTGAAGGTGGCTGCGGGCCACGAGCAAGGCTACTTCCTGGGCGCCTGCCTGTTCGACAACGTCAAGCCGGGCATGAAGATCTACCAGGAGGAAATCTTCGGCCCCGTGCTCGGCGTGGTGCGCGTGAAGACGCTGCAGGAAGCCATGCAGCTCATCAACGACCACGAATACGGCAACGGCACCTGCATCTTCACGCGCGACGGCGAGGCGGCGCGTTACTTCACCGACCACATCCAGGTCGGCATGGTGGGCGTGAACGTGCCCCTGCCCGTGCCCGTGGCGTATCACTCGTTCGGCGGCTGGAAGCGCAGCCTGTTTGGCGACCTGCATGCCTACGGGCCGGATGCCGTGCGCTTCTATACCAAACGCAAGACCATCACCCAGCGCTGGCCGTCGGCCGGTGTGCGCGAGGGCGCAGTGTTCGCCTTCCCCAGCAGCCGCTGACCCTCCCTCGGTTTCACCTGCCACGCCCCACAGTCTTCGGCTGCGGGGCGTTTTTGTTGGCGAAGCCGGGAGATGGCGGTGTTTTTGCCAGGGCGAACATGACCCATCTAAGCAGATTTGCTTACTAGGGTTTTTACCGGCGTCGTCCTACAATCGCGGACCCTTACAAAGCTGACAGCAACGCGCGCGGAGCCGCTGCAGCATGGTTTTTTGCACCACCTTGAGTTGGAGACACTGAATGCCCGAGAACACCACGGACCAGAACAACAACAACAACGAATCTGACAAGCGCGCCCAGTTGCGCCGTGCCGCTCTCGAGTACCACGAGTTTCCCAAGCCCGGCAAGCTGTCGATTGCCGCCACCAAGCAGATGATCAACCAGCACGACCTGGCGCTGGCTTACTCGCCCGGCGTGGCAGCGCCCTGCGAAGAAATCGTCAAAGACCCGGCCAATGCGTTCCGCTACACCTCGCGCGGCAACCTGGTCGCCGTCATCACCAACGGCACCGCCGTGCTGGGCCTGGGCGACATCGGCGCGCTGGCCTCCAAGCCGGTGATGGAAGGCAAGGCCGTCCTGTTCAAGAAGTTTGCCGGCGTGGACGTGTTCGACATCGAGATCGATGAGAAGGACCCGCAAAAGCTGGTGGAAGTGATTGCCGCGCTGGAGCCGACCTTCGGCGCCATCAACCTCGAAGACATCAAGGCGCCTGATTGTTTTTATGTAGAGCGCGAGCTGCGCAAACGCATGAAGATTCCGGTCTTCCATGATGACCAGCACGGCACGGCGATCACGGTGGCCGCGGCCATCGTGAATGCGCTGAAGGTGGCGGACAAGAAGATCGAGGACGTGAAGCTCGTGACCAGCGGCGCGGGCGCCGCAGCGCTGGCCTGCCTGAACCTGCTGCTCAAGGTCGGCATCCAGCGCAAGAACGTGTTTGTCACGGACTTGGCCGGCGTGGTCTACGAAGGCCGCGAAGAGCTGATGGACGACGACAAGCGCCAGTTCATGCAACCGACAGACGCGCGCAAGCTGGCCGAGGTGATGGTGGGCGCGGACGTGTTCCTGGGCCTGTCGGCCGGCAATGTGCTCAAGCCCGAAATGGTCGCCTCGATGGCCGAGCGCCCGGTGATCTTCGCGCTGGCCAACCCCAACCCCGAGATCCTGCCCGAACTGGCCCACAGCGTGCGCAGCGACATCATCATGGCCACGGGGCGTTCGGACTATCCGAACCAGGTCAACAACGTCCTGTGCTTCCCTTACATCTTCCGCGGTGCCCTCGACTGCGGCGCCACCACCATCACCGATGAGATGGAGATCGCCGCGGTCCACGCGATTGCCGAACTGGCCCAGGCCGAGCAGAGCGAAGTCGTGGCCGCAGCCTACGTGGGCGAAAAGCTGTCCTTTGGCCCCGAGTACCTGATCCCCAAGCCGTTCGACCCGCGCCTGATGATGAAGATCGCGCCGGCGGTGGCCCAGGCCGCCGCCGACAGCGGCGTGGCACAGCGCCCCATCGCCGACATGGACGCGTACCGCGACCGCCTGCAGACCTTCGTCTACGCGTCGGGCACGACGATGAAGCCGATCTTTGACGCCGCCCGCACTGCCGCCAAGAAGCGCGTGGCCTACGCCGAAGGCGAAGAAGAGCGCGTGCTGCGTGCTGCGCAGATCGTGGTGGACGAAAAAGTGGCGCGCCCCACGCTGATCGGCCGCCCCGCCATCATCGCCCAGCGCATCGAAAAATTCGGCCTGCGCCTGAAGGAAGGCGTGGACTACGACGTGGTCAACACCGACTTCGACCACCGCTACCGCGACTTCTGGCAGACCTACCACCGCATGACGGAACGCAAGGGCATCACCCAGCAGGTTGCCAAGATCGAGATGCGCCGGCGCCTCACGCTCATCGGCGCCATGATGCTGCACAAGGGCGAGGTCGACGGTCTGATTTGCGGCACCTGGGGCACCACGCACAACCACCTGCTGTACATCGACCAAGTCATCGGCAAACACGCCGGCGGCGCCGACAGCACGGCGCAGGACGTGCCGGTGTACGCCTGCATGAACGGCCTGATGCTGCCCGGCCGCCAGGTGTTTCTGGTGGACACGCACGTCAACTACGACCCCGCGCCCGCGGAGCTGGCCGAGATCACCGTGCTGGCCGCCGAAGAGATGCTGCGCTTTGGCGTCAAGCCCAAGGCCGCGCTGCTGTCGCACTCCAATTTCGGCACCAGCAACAGCCCCAGCGCCATCAAGATGCGCCAGACGCTGGAGCTGCTGCGCCAGCAGGCGCCGTGGCTCGAAGTCGACGGCGAAATGCATGGCGACGTGGCGCTGGACGGCAAGGCCCGCGCGGCCGTGATGCCCAGCAGCGAACTCACGGGCGACGCCAACCTGCTGGTGTTCCCCAACATCGACGCTGCCAACATCGCCTACAACCTGCTCAAAACCGCCGCGGGCGGGGGCATCGCCATCGGGCCGGTGCTGCTGGGCGCCGCCAAGCCGGTGCATATCCTGACGCCGAGCGCCACGGTACGCCGCATCGTGAACATGACAGCCCTCACGGTGGCCGATGCCAACGTGTCTCGGTGAGCCATGGATAGATAGCAAGCGCTAACTTAAAAGGCCTTCATCCCCGTTCAGCGTCTGCCCAATCTTTGTGCAGACGCTTGCTTTTTGGGGGCCATTGAGTCACACTAGCGGGTCGAAATTTCGGGTTAACCCGTAGGTTTCTGGAGTCTGGACTTATGCAAGCAAGGGTGCATGAAGTGCGTCTTCAGGGATAGGCGATCTGCTTGTCCCGGATTGCATAAGTCGTGTGAAAGGTTTCGTTGATGCTGAAGGCTGTAGCCACCCAGGCGCGCAAAGCAGGGTTTTTGTGTGTTTTGGGTGTTGCGTTCGTGTTGTCCCCGGTTGCGGGGCACGCCCGGAAATCCCCGTCACCCGGCGGTTCTCTCACTCCCATCGCATTGGCCGAGCTGCCCCGAGAGGGGCGCGCAACCTATGCGCTGATCCATGAGGGTGGGCCATTTCCGTACGACAAGGACGGCTCGGTTTTCGGCAATCGCGAGCGGCTGTTGCCCGCCCACCAGCGGGGCTACTACCGTGAATACACCGTCAGAACGCCAGGATCGCGCGACCGGGGAGCCCGGCGCATCGTGTGCGGCGGCAAGCCCCGTATTCCGGACGCCTGCTACTACACCAGCGACCACTACGCCAGTTTTCGCGAAATCGTTGAGTGACCCCGCTTCGGTGCACCACGCCATGAACTTGGCGATGTGTTCCGTATCCCATTGAATTCCCCACCCGCAGGCGGCCTTGGTGCTGCCTTGCGAAATGCCAGAAGTTTGTGGACTTTAAAAAGAAAGAGTAGCGGAGATGCAGACGCCACTTCTTAAACACCCAGAGACGCCACTTCGTGGCGTGCGCACGAACATCGTGCAGTCCATTCGCGCGTTCCGCGTGCAGGACTTGCAGGATGCCGCGACCTCCATGGGCCACCATTTCTTGTACGCCAACCTGGCCCACGCACAGTCCAAGCAGGATGTGCTCGATCTGATTGCCGGGCAATTCACCTTCCCGTCGCACTTCGGCAAGAACTTCGATGCCCTGTACGACTGCATGACAGACCCGTTGCACAAATCGGGCCCGCAGCCCGGCTTCATCGTGGTGCTTGAGCAGATCCCCGCCACCGGCAAGTTCGACAAGGAAGCCCGCGAGCAGCTGCTCGACATCTTCCGCGACGCCGCAGACTACTGGGGGGACCGGAAAATCCCCTTCCGGTGTTTCTATTCTTTTCTGTAGCCCGTTCTGCATCCACCAGCCAAGCAGAACGGGCTAACGAGGCTACCGGCACCCAAGGTGTCGAAGGCATTGAGATCAGCAGCGCTGATCCCACCGCAGAAAAGATGCCGACGGACAAGCTCGTGGACGTATCGCCCATGGCGTTGCGCATGAGCAGCCCCTTCAATTCGGGCTACTGGCTTTCGGCTGCTTGAATTCGGACCATCCCCCTGAGGCGCTGCGCGCCTTCCCCCTTCTCTCGAATTGCTGCGCAATTCGGGAAAGGGGACACCGCCAGCGCGGCGGGGCGGCCCTTGCGCGGCGGTTCTCGCATGGGTCGCGCCAGTTTTCAAGATTAGCGACCTGATTGGTGCCTAGCGCTTACCCATCAAGCGCTGGCAGCTATTGATTTATGAGCACGCCTGTGCCAGGGCCACAAATTCGGCCACAGGCACTTCCTCGGCGCGGCGCTGGGTGTCGAACGTGCCGGCAAACTGGCGTGTTTCGAGCCAGCGGCCCAGCGTGTGACGCAGCAGCTTGCGGCGCTGGCTGAAGGCCACCTGCACCAGTTCTTCCAGCAAGGGCATCGACAAGGGCGCGGGCTCCGCGTGCGGCACCATGCGCACCACGGCGCTGTCCACCCGCGGCGGTGGATCGAAGCTCTCGGGCGGCACGAACAGCACGTTTTCCATGGCGTAGCGCCACTGCAGCATCACCGACAGGCGGCCGTAATCGCTGGTAGCGGGCTTGGCCACCATGCGGTCGATCACTTCCTTTTGCAGCATGAAGTGCTGGTCTTCGATGACCTGCACATGGTCCAGCAGATGGAACAGGATGGGCGTGGAGATGTTGTAGGGCAGGTTGCCCACCACACGCAGCCGCAAATCCGGCAGTCCGGTGCGGGTTCGGAACTCCTGCGCCAATTGCGTGAAATCGACCTTGAGCACATCGGATTCGATCACGTCGAGCTGGCCGTGCAGGCGCAGGCGCAGCGCCAGGTCGCGGTCGAGCTCGATCACCGTCAAGCGGCCCAGGCGCTCCACCAGGGGCTGGGTCAGCGCTGCAAGACCCGGCCCGATCTCGACCATGGGCTGGCCCGGCTGGGGCGCAATGGCCTGAACGATGTCTTCGATGATGCTTTTGTCAGAGAGGAAATGCTGCCCGAAGCGCTTGCGGGGGATGTGTTTCATGCCGTTGGCTCGCTGGTATTTTCGATGTGCCGAACGACGGCAGGCGAGCTCTGCAAGGGGCGCCATCCAGACCCGCGGCGGCCGCGCAAGGGCCGACCCGCCGCGCAGCGCCTCAGGGGCAAGTACTCCATCCTCATTGCGGCGGATCGCGATACTCGACGTAAGCGCGGCCGCGCAGCTCTTGCGCCCAGGTGGCGTAGGCTTCGTCGAGCTTCTTCTCGCGCACGGTGTCGCGCGCCATCTCCCGCTGCTCGCGCTGCGTGAGCTTGGCCTCGCGGCGCTCCAGCAGCTGGATCAGGTGCACGCCGAAACGCGACACCAGGGGCTCGCTGATGTCGCCGGGCTTGAGTGCATTCAACGCCTGCTCGAACTCGGGCACATAGCGGCCGGGGCTGGCCCAGCCCAGATCGCCGCCTTCCTTGGAGCTGCCGTCCTGCGAATGCTCGCGCGCCAGTGCGGCAAAGTCGGCCTGGCCCGCCAGCACGCGGCGGCGGTAGTCGGCCAGGCGGGCAGCGGCTGCAGACTCGGACAGCTGGGGCCCGGTGCGCAGCAGGATGTGGCGCGCATGGCTTTGCACCACGTTGGTGGGCACGCCGGCGGTGACGCGTTCGACGACCTTCAGCACGTGAAAACCGGCAGGCGAGCGCACGGGGCCCACGATGCTGCCCACGGGCAGGCCCAGGGTGGAGTTCACGAAAAGCTCGGGGTAGCGGTCGGCCGGGCGCAGGCCCAGCAGGCCGTTGTTGCGCTGGCCTTCGGGTGCGTCGGACAGCTCGCGCGCCACCGTGGCAAATTCCTCGCCGGCCCGCACGCGGTCGGCAGCGCGCTGGGCACGGGCCTGGCGCTCGGCCACCTGCACGGGGCTGGCGTTCTCGGGCACCACCACCAGCACGTGGCCCAGGTTGATTTCCATGGACGCGACATCGTTGCCCTTTTGCTGTTCGCGCAGGTACTGGTCGAGGTCCAGATCGGTGACCTTCACACGCGCCTCGACCTCACGCTCGCGCAGGCGCTGCAGCAGCAGCTGGGTGCGCAACTCCTCGCGGAAGCGATCGCGGCCCATGCCGTCGCGGCCCAGGCGCCGGTACAGGTCTTCGGTCGTCATGTTGTTCTGGCGGGCCACGCCCTGTTCGGCCTGCGACACGGCGAAATCGTCGACCTTGACGCCGGACTCCTTGGCCTGCTGCAGCTGCACACGCTCAAGGATGATGCGCTCGAGCACTTCGCGCGCCAGCACATCCCGCGGCGGCACGGCACCGCCCTGCTGCGCCATCTGGGCCTCGGCGCGGGCCAGGCGCGAGCGGACTTCGTTGTTGGTCACAGGCTCCGAATTGACCACGGCCACGATGAAATCGGCCTGGCGCGTGGCCGAGCCGGCGCTGGTGCTGCCCGCTGCATCCGGAGCCGGCAGCGTGATCGACGGGGTCGCCGGCGGGCGGGCGGTCAGCCCTTTGCCGGCGGGCGCGCCCGAGGGACGCAGGCCCTGGGCCAGAGCGCCCTCGGACATCAGGGAAGCCAGGGCGGCGATGGCCAATGCGATGACACGGTGATTCATGGCGGTGTGCGTTAGTCGTAGTTGCTGAAACGGCTCGGCGTAGCGACCTGACCCCGAAGGTTCTGGTAGCGCGGCACGTGCTGCTGCAAGGTTTCCAGCGGGCTGGAGCCGAGGCTGAGGCGGGAGAAGCCCACGAATTCGATCTGAAAGAGCAGGCGGGTGTTGGCCGTGGCCACGCCGCTTTGCAGGCGCTCGAGCACGACGCGGCCGATCCAGCAGCAGCTGTCGTACTCAAAGCCCACCACGGTGTCCACGAGCTTGCGGTCCTGCAAGCTGTAGTTCAGGCGGCCCACGGTGTACCAGCGCCCGCCGCCCTGGCCGCGGCCAGGGCCCAGGTCCTTGCCCTTGTCGCCCCACAGGTCGTTGAGCGGCCATTGCCAGCCGATGTCGATCTGCTCGCTGGTGCCGCGCTGCAGGCGATACGCCGCGTTCACGGTGCGGTAGTTGCCGGGGCTGTAGCGCGCGCCGATGGTCGAGCGGATGGAGCGGCCGGTCTTGGGGTTGTACTGCACGGTGGAGTCAAAGCCCCACTGCGGCGTCCAGCTGATGCCAGCGCCCAGCAACAGGTCCGACAGCCGCTCGCTCACGGGTGTCCCGCCGGGCAGCGTCACTTGCTGGTCCGAAAAGCGCACGCGCTGGGCGATGCCAAAGCGCGCGGCCTCGGCGCCGCTGTTCGGGTCCAGCAAACGGGTGGTCACGCCCAGCGTGAGCAGGTTGTTGTCGGCAATCCGGTCGTTGCCACCAAACGCGTTCTCGGTATAGATCGTGGCGAAGTTGAAGTCGTTGGCCGCCGTGTCGTACACCGGCAGGCGGCTTTGGTCGCGGTAGGGCGTGTAGGTGTAGAACGCACGCGGCTCCAGCGTTTGCAGAAAAGACCGGCCGAAGTACGCAGCGTCGCGTTCGAAGACCAGGCCGCTGTCCAGGCTGAAGGTCGGCAAGGTGCGGCTGGCCGAGCGCGCGCCGTTGGACAGCGCGGTATCAAACTGGTACGTGGTCGCATGCAACTGCACCCGCGGCGTGACAAAGCCACCGGGCGCCAGAAACGGCCGGCTGATCTGCGCCATGGCGTAGCTGCGGTCGGCGTTGGGCTGGCCGGTCAGTGCGCGCGCTGCCTGAAAGCGTGTGGTGTCCAGCTCCACACTGGCATCAAACCCGCCACCCAGTTGGGACGGCACGTAGCGCCACTGCAGCTGCGGCATGCGGTCGTACGGCGGCACGATGGGCGACGTGACGTCCTGCAGCGTCTGCCATTTGAGGGTGCGCACCACGGCGGTCATGTCGTTGGCGCCCCATGACAGCGTGGCATCGCCGGGCAACAGGCGCTGGCGCAGCGGCTCCGACGCGCGACCGAAGTCGCGCCAGTAGTTGTCGTCGCTCACGCGGTTGATATTGATGTTGAGCCCCAGGGCGCCCATGCCGGTGTTGAAGCTGCCCTGGTGCTTGCCCGAATAGCCCCAGCGCATGCGGTCGCGCAGGCGGTCGGCGGGCATCACATCGCCGCTGATCTCGCCGCTGTAGGTCGGCTCCAGGTAGCGGAACTCGCCCCCCAGGTTCGCGCCGCGTTTGGTCATCAGCGCGGCCCGCAACGTGGCATCGCGGTTGGGGGCGATGTTCCAGTAGTAGGGCTGCGAATAGGCCACGCCATCGCGGCTGTCCAGGGCAATGGTGGGCGGCAGCAAGCCCGACTTGCGCTTGTCCGACAGCGGAAAAGTGATGTACGGAATGGGCAGTACCGAGATGCCCTTGAACTCCAGCACCGCGTCTTCGGCCGTGCCGACGGATTCTTCGTTGTCGATGCGGATGGTGCCGGCGCGCAGCACCCAGTCGGGCTGCCAGCTCGCCTCATTGCCGCGCTCGCAGGTCGTGTAGGTGGCGTTGTGCACCACGGCCCGGTCCTTGTCGATAAAGTCGAGGCGTGTGGATTCGCCGTGGGCCTGCGTGGCCAGAAAGCGGTAGCGGGCGTCGCTGAAAAAACCCTCGAACGCATCCACGCGCAGTTCCAGCGCCGTGCCTTCATACACATTGCCTGCGCGGTTGATGCGCACCTGGCCCTTGGCCTTGGCCAGGTCCTCGGGCACGTCGTAGTCGAGCCGGTCTGCGCGGATGACGGTGTCGCCCCGGCGCAGTTCGGCATTGCCTTCGATGACCGCGTTGAGGTCGGTCTGCCCGCTGATGTGGTCACCCTTGACGAAGACCGGCAGCTGGGGGCGCACGGCGTCCGGGATCTTCTCCTGCAGCAGGGGCGAGGTGCGCAGGGCGGGCGGCGCGTCCCAGGCACTGGGTGCCGGGGCGCCCCCCGCCTGGGCCAGCACGGAAAGTGGCAACCCGCACCAGGCCAGCGCCACGCCATAGGCCAGAGCCCGGGGCACGGGGGGGCGCAGCGCCGCGGCCTGTGCCGTGGTCGGCCGGGTCCGCAGGGAGGGGGTCTGCACGGTGGGGGGCTTGCAGCGTGGCACGTGGGGCGGTGGGCTGGGGACAGGTAAAGAAAGGACCGCCCCCGGGGAGCCGGGGGCGGGTTTGTAAAATCGGATTATCCATGAGCCACCCATCCTCCCCCTCGCCCGCCAGCCTGCCCTCTGGCGTGGCTACCGCAGCTTCGCCCACTTCCCCTGTCACCTGGCCGGATTCAGCGCGGCAAGCGGCCTTTGAAGCCTGGCTCGCCCCCCTGGCCACCAGCCACCAGTTGCTGCCTGCCACGCTGCGCCCGGCCTCGGCCGATGCGAGCTTTCGGCGTTATCTGCGCATCGACACCACCACCGGCGACAGCCGCATCGTGATGGACGCGCCGCCCGACAAGGAGAACTGCCGCCCCTTCGTGCAGGTGCAGGCGCTGATGGCCGGCGCGGGGCTGAACGTGCCGCAGATCCTGGCGTGGGATGAGGCGGGCGGCTTCATGCTGCTGTCCGACATGGGCCACCAGACATTGATCGAGTTGCTCGACCCGGCCCGGCCGCAGGATGCCTACGCCTGGTACCAGGGCGCCACCGACGTGCTGCTAGACTGGCAAAAGGCCTCGCAGCCCGGCGTGTTGCCTGCGTATGACGAGGCGCTGCTGCGCCGCGAACTGGCGCTGTTCCCCGACTGGTACCTCGGCCAGCACCGCGGCGTGAGGCTGGATGCTGCGCAGCAGGCCACGCTGCAGAGCGCCTTGGATGCCATCGTGGCGCACAACCTGGCCGCGCCCAGCGTCTTCGTGCACCGGGACTTCATGACACGCAATCTGATGGTGGCGCCGGGCCACACGACCGCAACGACCGCGACCCCGAGCGACCACAAATCACACTTGGCCGTGCTGGACTTCCAGGACGCGGTCTACGGCCCAATCACCTACGACATCGCGAGCCTGCTGCGCGATGCGTTCATCAGCTGGGAAGAAGAGTTTGTCATCGACATTACGGTGCGTTACTGGGAAAAGGCGCGCAAGGCTGGCCTGCTGGGTGCGAACAGCGCCAGCGGCTGGGGCAACGACTTCGGCGAGTTCTATCGCAGCGTCGAATGGATGGGCCTGCAGCGCCACCTCAAGGTTGCCGGGATCTTTGCGCGGCTGACGCTGCGCGACGGCAAGCCCAAGTACCTGGCCGATGCGCCGCGTTTCATGGCCTACATCCGCGCCACCGCCAACCGGTACCGGCAGCTCGGCCCGCTGCTCAAGATGCTCGACCAGATCGAAGGCACCGAGCCCGCTGTGGGCTTTGCCTACGGCCGCATGTAGCCACGGTTTGATGTCGATTTTGAGCAAAAACAGCCTCCAGCGCTTATCCATCAAGCGCTTGTAGCTACCAAAACAATAGCAAATGCCTCGATTCCACTGCCCTGCGCCCCTGGCCACCGGATCCGAACTGGACCTGCCCCCGGGCGCCGCGCGCCATGTGCAGGTGCTGCGCCTGCAGCCCGGCGACGGCATCACGCTTTTTGATGGCGGGCAGGGCGAAGGCGCGCCCGGCGGCGAATTCGACGCCACCGTGCTGCGCATGGGCCGCAGCGACGTGCGCGTGATGGTGGGCGCGCACCACGCCGTCGAGCGCGAGGCGCCGCGCGCGGTGCACCTGCTGGCGGGCATCACCGCCAACGAGCGCATGGACTGGCTGGTGGAGAAAGCCACCGAGCTCGGCGTGGCCAGCATCACCCCGCTGGTGGCCGAGCGCAGCGTGCTCAAGCTCAAAGGCGAGCGGGCCGAGAAAAAGCTCGCCCACTGGCAGGCCGTGGCCGCCGCCGCATGCGAGCAATGCGGCCGCAACCGCGTGCCCGTGGTGCACGACGCCATCGACCTGGCCGGCTGGGTGCGCGCCCATGCCGCTGGCGGCGCGGCGGGCACGCCCGGCGCGGCGCAACGGCTGTTGCTGTCACTGCGCGCCGGCACCGCGCCGCTGCACACCGCGGCCGCGGCCGGCGGGCCGGTGCTGTTCCTGTCGGGCCCCGAGGGCGGGCTGAGCAGCGCGGAGGAGGACCTTGCTCTGCAGCATGGCTTTGCGCCTGTCACGCTCGGGCCCCGCGTGTTGCGTGCCGAGACGGCGCCGCTGGCGGCACTGGCCGCGCTGACCCTGCAGTAAGAAAACAAAGAGCGCGGGCTGACCTGTCACGTCCGCCCGTTCGTGAGTGCCACGCTACACGTCTTTTGTTACCTCTGTTGCACATCGCCTTGACCCCCGTGAAGGCGCTTGGCAGAGCATCTTCCGTGCTGTACGCCAAGCACACATCCCCCTAAAATCCCGCGACGTACTGGCCGCCGCGTGTTGATCCGCACGTACCGCCGGCCCCGCAATTCGCGCATTCCCCGTTCTGGCAGGAGAGCTCCATCTTGCGTAAAACCTCCCGCTGGCAACGCCTCAGGGACGTGGTTCTTTCCACCGACCCACGGCGGCGCACGCTGGTGAGCATGGCGCTGCTGGCGCTGGTGCTCATGGCCAGCAGCGCGGGCGTAATGCTGCTGGTGGCCATGGCCAGCAGCGAAGTGAACCGCGCCGCCGTGCAGTGGTGGGCCGCTATCTCCGTCGGCGGCCTGCTGGTGATGACGGCCTTCATCCGGTCGGGCGAGACCGCCCGACTCAACGACCCCTCCCTCACCGTGCCGCAGATGGTCTGGACCATCACCAGCGGCGCCGTGGCCTATGTGATCGCTGGCGACGCGCGCGGCGTGGTGCCCAGCGTGCTGGCCATGATCCTGTTCTTCGGCACCTTTGGCCTGACGGTTGCCGAGGTGATGGGCATCGGTGTGTATGCGCTGCTGGCTTTTGCCTGCGCGGTGGCCGCAACCACCCGCGTCAACGCCAGCCCGTTTGGCTACCTGGACACGGCCTACGCGCTGATGGTGCTCATCGTGCTGGGCGGCAGCATTGCGCTGAACCTGCGCATCCAGCGCATTCGGTCGCGCCTGCGTGAACAGCGCGAGGCTCTGGCGCACGCCCTCGCAGTCAACCGCGAACTGGCCACGCGCGATGAACTCACTGGCCTGCCCAACCGCCGCGCGATGCAGGACCTGATGGACCTGGAGCACCGCCGCAGCCTGCGCAGCGGCCGCCCCATGCTGCTGGCCGAGCTCGACATCGACCACTTCAAGCGTGTGAACGACAGCCACGGCCACGCCACCGGCGACCGGGCGCTGCAGGCCTTTGCCGGCGTGGTGCGCGCCAGCGTGCGCGACACCGACGTGCTGGCCCGCTGGGGCGGTGAGGAGTTCGTGCTGATGCTCTCGGACACGCAGGTGGAAGACGCCCGCGAACTGCTTGAGCGGGTGCGCACTGCGGTCGCGGCGATAGAGATCCCACACGCCAGCGGCGTGCTGCGGCTGACGGTGTCGGCCGGCCTGGCGCTGCACCTGCCGGGCGACACGGTAGAGCTCACGCTGGAGCGCGCGGACCAGGCGCTCTACACCGCCAAGTCGCTGGGCCGCAACCGCGTGGTCGTGGCGCCTACGGGCCAGCGTGCCGCGCGGGCGTCCGCAGCGTCCTGAAGGCCTGGCGCGCAGATCCCGGCAACGGCGAAGCTCTGGTCGGCCCGCACCCCTGACGCCGCTCCACAACCAGAACCGGCGCCCCTGCGTGCCAGGGCGCAACCCTGATTGGGCGCGGAGGCCCGCTCAAACCATCAAGCGCTTAGGCCACCAAGCAGTCCAGCGGCTCAGGCACTCAAACGCGGCGGCGCACGCATTTGCTCCGGCGTGGTGAAGTAAGCCGCCGACTCCCCCAGTTGCACCCGCGCCCGGGCCAGCTCGTGGCGCGCCACGGTGCGCAGGTGCACCTCGTCGGGCCCGTCCATCAGCCGCAATGCACGGCCCCAGGTCCAGAAGGCTGCCAGCGGCGTGTCGGGCGACAGGCCCATGGCGCCAAAGATCTGCATTGCGCGGTCTACCACCCGCTGCTGCAGGCGCGCGGCCACCACCTTGATGGCCGCCACCTGAGCGCGCACCTGCCGCGCATCGGCAGCGCTGCCTTGGTCGAGCAGCCAGGCGGCGTGCAACACCAAGAGCCGCGCCTGGTCGATCTCGATGCGCGACTCGGCCAGCCATTCCTGCACATTGGCCTGCTCGGCCAAGGGCTTGCCGAAGGCGTTGCGCTCCAGTGCGCGTTCGGTGGCCAGGCGCAGCGCCAGTTCGCACTGGCCGATGGTGCGCATGCAGTGGTGCACGCGCCCGGGCCCCAGGCGCGCCTGCGCCATGGCAAAGCCCGCACCCCAATCGCCCAGCAGGTGGTCGGCTGGCACACGCACGCCTCGCAGCAGGATCTCGCAGTGCCCTTCGGGCGCGTGGTGGTGCAGCACGCTGATATTGCGCACGATCTGCACGCCCGGCGCATCGGCGGGCACCAGCACCATGCTGTGGCGATGGTGGTGGTTGGCCGCGTCGCCGCCGGCTGCCGCGTCGTCACCGTCGTTACGGCACAGCACGATGAGCAACTTGCAGTTCGGATGCGCCGCGCCGGTGATGAACCACTGAGAACCTGTTCAATGTCTTTTTGGAGATCGCATTGGAGTGCAATCGGAATGAGTGGATGCTTCGGGTGCGCCGCATGGGCTCATGCCCATGCAAGCAGCCGGGGCGTCCAATCGCCCGATTTCACTCCAACCCTTCGGGCAAGTGCCTTGCCGGGCGGTCTGCGGCGTTGCGGCGCTTGCCAATAGCCGAGCTATTGGCTGCGCACCGCGCCTAGCAGTCCATCCCGGCAAGGTACTTGTGCGACTCCAAAAAGACATTGAACAGGTTCTTACGTCCGCTGAGCACCATCCCGTCGCCCTCGCGCCGCACGGTGGTCTGCAAGTTGGTCGGGTCCGACGAAGCCACGTCGGGCTCGCTCATCGCAAAGGCCGAGCGCATGCGGCCCTCCACCAATGGCACGAGCCAGCCCTGGCGCTGCGCTGGTGTGGCAAAGCGGTGCAGCAGCTCCATGTTGCCGGTGTCGGGCGCATGGCAGTTGAAGACCTCGGCCGCCCAGGGCAGGCAGCCCATGGCCTCGGCCAGCGGGGCGTAGTCGAGGTTGCACAGCCGCGTGCCAGGTTCGTCCTCGCGCAGGGCCGGCAGAAACAGGTTCCACAAGCCCTCTTCTCGCGCCAGGGCCTTGAGGTCCTCCAGAAACGGTGGTGGGTAGTTGCCTGCCAGCACCGCCGCATGCCAGGCCGCGTTGTACGGCAGCAGGTATCGGTCCATGAAGGCCAGCAGGCGCGCACGCATATCGTGGGCGCGGGGAGAAGGTGTGAAGTCCATGCGCCATTGTCAAAACCGCTGCGGGCGCCGTCTCAACGCAGGCGACAACCGGCTTGACGCGCATCACGGCGCGGTAACCACCGCAGGTCTGCCCGCTGCACAAACGCTTCACTATTGATAGCATTCAGCGCTTATCAATCAAGCGCCAGGCCCTGTTTTTATGCTCGAACCGGGCCCACACAGGTACCATTGCAGCATGAGCACCCATTACGAAACCCTGCCCCACGCCGACACCTACCGCGAGGGCTTTGCGGTGGAGCCGCCGCTGGCGCTGGGCGAACGCCACCTGTGGCCACGCAAGCCGGGCTTTTTCATCGTGCACGCGGCCACGGCGGCCGCCCTGGCCCAGGCTGCCCACCCGGCCGGCGCCGCCGAACCCGAGCAGCCAGCCGAACCTGCGCCGTCGCCCCCACCCTCATCACCCGCCACTGAAATGGACGACGCCGCACCCGCAGCGGACGAACCGGCCACCTCAGCGGCCCCCGCCACGCGCGTGCTGGTGCCCGCGCAGTGGGGCCTGGTGCCGCACTGGGTCAAGTCGGCGTCGGATGCCAAGCTGCGCGCGCCCAAGCTGGTCAACGCCAAGTCCGACCTCGCCTCCACCGGCACCGCGTTTCGCGATGCGTGGCTCAAGGGCCAGCGCTGCATCGTGCCCATGATGGCGTTTTACGAAGACGACTTTCGCTCCGGCAAGGCGCTGCCCACGCGCATCTCGCGCATCGACGGCAAGCCGATGGGCGTGGCCGGCCTGTGGGCGCGCTGGCAAGGCGCCGATGGCGAGGTGATCGTGAGCTATTGCCTGCTCACGGTGAATGCCAACAACCACTCTTTGCTGCACCGCTACCAGCAGCCCGGCAGCGAAAAGAGCATGCCCGCCATCCTGAACGAAGGCGCCTACGACGCGTGGCTCACGGCCCGCCAGGACAAGGCCAAGGAGTTCATGCGCCAGTACGCGCCGCAGTGGCTCACCGCCAACCCGGTGGAGACCAAGGCCGACAAGGTGCCCAAGGGGTTGCTGGGTTGAACGTTGACCGTCCGGGCTGAGTGGGTCGAACCAATGCGAGGTGCTGACGGACACCGCGCGACGGTAGAGGCCAGGGCGGCATGTGCGCCGCCCCGCAGGGCGCTCAGGAAGGCCGCTTCATCTGGCACGAGGTGGGCTGGGCGCTGACGTACGAGTCCCACGCCACTTCAGACCGGAAGCCGTAGCCGGTTTTCTCGGCGTCGTATTTCACGCCCTTGCTGCCTTGTTTGGCCCAGATGCCCAGGTACAGCGGGGCTTCGAGCTGGTGGTCGCTCTTGCGCATGCGCACCTCGCCGACGGGGCTCGTGTAGGCCATGCCTTCCAGCGCAAAGGCCACCTTCTTCGCGTCGGTGGACTGCGCCTTGCGCATGGCTTCGCGCAGCATGTGCATGGTGTTCCAGTGCGCGGCAAAGATGAACTCATCGTCGTACTTCTTCTTGTAGTCGACGTAGATCTTCTCCAGCTCTGGCGTGGGTGCGTTGTGGACCCAGTTCCAGACCACGCCCACCTTGCCATCGCCCCAGGCCCCGAGCTGCGCGGGGGTGCCGGGGTTGTTGGCATTGAGCGTGAAGTAGTTGATGTTGAGCCCGTAGTCGCGGGACGACTTGAACAGCAGCGTCAGGTCGCTGCCCCAGTTGGAGGTGATGACCGTGTCCGCCTTGGCGGCGGCCACCTTCGCCACGTAGGGCGCGAAGTCGCGCGTCTGGGCAATGGGCACGAAGTCGTCGCCCACGATCTCGATGTCGGGCCGTTTGCGGGCCAGGTATTGCTTGGCGGCCTTGGAGACCTGGCGGCCGTGCGTGTAGTCCTGGTTGAGCAAGTACACGCGCTTGACGTCCTTGCGGCCCTGCAGGTAGGTGGTCAGCGCCTCGATCTTCATCTCGCTCGAAGGGTAAAAGCGAAAGTGCCAGAAGCTGCAGCGCTCGTTGGTGAGCTGCGGGTCCATGGCGGCGTAGTTGAGGTACACCGTGGCCCGCTCCGGGTCGCGCTCGGCCAGTTTGTTGAGTGCATCGACCAGCGCCAGCGCAGCCCCCGATCCACCGCCCTGGGTGATGTAGCGGATGCCCCGGTCGGTGGCGGCCTTGAGCGCGTTGAGGCTTTCCTGCGGCGTGCCCTTGTTGTCAAAGTCCACCACCTCGAACTTGGGCTCGTTCGGGCCTGCCTTGGCGTTGACCTGCAGCACCACCTCCCGCAGCTGGTTGAGCGAGCTCTGGCCCGTGAGGGCGAAGGGCCCGGACAGCAGATCGATAAAGCCGATTTTCACTGTCTCGGCAGCACCGGCCTGGGCTGCCGTCGCCAGGGCCGCGGCGCATACCCACGCCTTGAGCCAATGCCTGTGGACCATCGTCATGTCTGTCTCCTTCGGGGTTGGTATTGGGGGGAGTTCCGTCAACGTCGACCGGTCAGTCAGCCAGCCAATCAGTCACCGCTGAACACCGCGCCATGGCGCTGCCGCAGCTCGTTTTTCTGGACCTTGCCGGTGCCGCCCAGCGGCAGGCTGTCCACAAACAGCACGTCGTCCGGCAGCCACCATTTGGCGACGCGCTGCGCAAGGAAGTCCAGGATCTGCGCCTTGTCCAGCGGCTGGTCGGCCTTGCGCACGATGAAGAGCAGGGGGCGCTCGTCCCACTTGGGGTGCTTGACCCCGATGACGGCCGCCATGGCCACGGCCGGGTGCGCCATGGCCGCGTTCTCCAGGTCGATGGAGCTGATCCATTCGCCGCCCGACTTGATCACGTCCTTGGTGCGGTCGCGGATCTGCACCACGCCCTGCGGGCTGATGGTGGCGATGTCGCCCGTGGGAAACCAGCCGTCCACCAGCGCCGAGCGCTCGGCCTTGTGGTACCGGGACACGATCCACTGGCCGCGCACCATCAGCTCGCCCTGTGCAACGCCGTCGCGGGGCAGGCTGGCGCCGTTTTCGTCCACCAGCTTGAGTTCAATGCCAAACACCGATTTGCCCTGCTTGGCGACCAGGGCGTGGCGCTCCTCGGCCGGCAGTTCGGCGTCGGCCGCGCCCAGGGTGCTCATGGTGGCAATCGCCGTGGTCTCGGTCATGCCCCAGCCGTGGCGCACTTCCACGTCATACACGTCGTTGAACTTGGCAATCAGTGCCTTGGGCATGGCCGAGCCGCCCACGCCCGTGCGCCGCATGGTGGTAAAGCGCAGCTGGTGCTGCTCCACGTACTGGATCAGCCCCATCCAGATGGTCGGCACGCCCGCACTGACCGTGACGCGCTCGGTTTCCATCAACTCGTACAGGCTGGCCGCGTCGAGCCGGGGCCCCGGCAGGACCAGCTTGGCGCCACCGATCAACGCCGCATACGGCAGGCACCAGGCGTTGATGTGGAACATGGGCACCACGGGCAACACGGCTTCCTGCGCGCTGATGCTCAGCACGCTCGGCATGCAGGCCGACAGGGCACTCAGCGTCAGCGCCCGGTGCGAATACAACACGCCCTTGGGGTTGCCGGTGGTGCCCGACGTGTAGCACAGCGCCGCGCCGGTCTTTTCATCGCACTCGGGCCAGGCGAAGGTGTCGCCTTGGCGGGCGATCAGCGGTTCGTAGGCCTCGACGCCGGGCACCCCCTGCAGGTCGATGGCGCTGAGCGTTTCGGCACCACACAAGGCCACCCAGTGCCGCACCCGCGGGCACGACGCCGCGATGGCGCGCACCAGCGGCGCGAAGGTGGTGTCGAACAGCACGACCTCATCGTCGGCATGGTTGACGATGTAGGCCAGCTGCTCGGGGTGCAGGCGCGGGTTGCAGGTGTGCATGACCATGCCGCTGCCGGAGACGGCGTAGTACGCCTCCAGGTGGCGGTGGTTGTTCCAGGCCAGCGAGCCCACCACACTGCCCGGGCGCAGCCCCAGGGCCTGCAACGCGTTGGCCAGCTGCCGGGCGCGCCGCGCCAGATCGGCAAAGCGGTACCGGTGCAAGCTGCCATCGGTGTCGCGCGAGACGATCTGCTGGTCGCCGTACTGGTTCTCACCATGCTCGAGGATGGCCGAAACCAATAACGGCCGGTCCATCATGCTGCCGGGCTGCTGCATTGCTGTCGTCTCCTTGGGATGTGCACTTTTGCTGCATCGCGGCATCGGTGGTGCCGGTGCAACGCCCTCTTTACGGGGCTGGCGCATCGTCGCAAACAACGCGGGGCGTGCTTGTCTTCTGCGCGACTGGGGTGCACAACACCGCCGTGGTGCACGGAGGGAGCTAAAGGCCCAGTGCAGTAAAGAGCGCGTCCATGCGCGCCTGCACGGCGGCGTCCATGGCCATCGGCCTCCCCCACTCCCGCTGCGTCTCCCCCGGCCACTTGTTCGTCGCATCCATCCCCATCTTGCTGCCCAATCCGCTCACGGGCGAGGCGAAGTCCAGGTAATCGATGGGCGTGTGCTCCACCAGCAGGGTGTCGCGCGCCGGGTCCATGCGGGTGGTGATGGCCCAGATCACTTCCTTCCAGTCGCGCACATCGACATCGTCATCGACCACCACAATGAACTTGGTGTACATGAACTGGCGCAGGTGGCTCCACACGCCCATCATCACGCGGCGCGCGTGGCCTGCGTAAGCCTTCTTGATGCTCACCACGGCCATCCGGTAGCTGCAGGCTTCAGGTGGCAGGTAGAAATCCACGATCTCGGGGAACTGCCTTTGCAAGAGCGGGATGAACAGCTCGTTCATCGCCAGGCCCAGCACAGCGGGCTCGTCAGGCGGTTTGCCGGTGTAGGTGCTGTGGTAGATCGCGTCCTTGCGCAGGGTGATGCGGTCGATGGTCAGAACAGGAAACTCGGCGCATTCGTTGTAGTAGCCGGTGTGGTCGCCATAGGGCCCTTCCAGCGCATGCTGCCAGCCGCTCGCGTGGCGGGCATCGGGCTCTATGTGGCCTTCGAGCACGATCTCGGCCGTGGCGGGCACCGAGAGCGGCACGCCCAGCGCGGGCGTGACTTCGGTGCGCGCGCCGCGCAGCAGGCCGGCGAACTGGTATTCGCTCAACGCATCGGGCACGGGCGTGACGGCGCCGAGCAGCGTGGCCGGGTCCGCGCCCAGCGCCACGGCCACGGGGTAGGGCTGGCCCGGGTGCGCGGCGCAGTGGTCGGCAAAGTCGAGCGCGCCGCCCCGGTGGGCGAGCCAGCGCACGATGACCTGGTTGCGCGAGAGCACCTGCTGGCGGTAGATGCCCAGGTTCTGACGCGCCTTGCGCGGGCCGCGCGTGATGGTCAGGCCCCAGGTGATGAGCGGCGCCACATCGCCGGGCCAGCAGTGCTGCACGGGCAGGCGGGCCAGGTCGACATCCGGGCCTTCCCACACCTCTTGCTGGCAGGGCGCGCCGCGGGCCACGGTATGCGGCGCCATGTTCCACAGCGTCTTGAGCAGCTGGCCCATGCCGAGCATGTCCTTCAAACCCCGGGGCGCCTCGGGCTCCTTCAGCGTGGCCAGCAGTTCGCCCAGCGCGCGCACGCCGGTGAGGTCGGCCACGCCCATGGCCCGGGCCACGCGCGCGGGGGTGCCGAACAAGTTGGTGAGCACCGGCAGCGTGTGGCCCGCGGGCTGCGTGAACAGCAGCGCGGGCCCGCCGGCGCGCAGCACGCGGTCGCTCAGCGCGGTCATCTCCAGGTGGGGCGAGACGGGTTCTTGCACGCGGCGCAGGTCACCCGTGGCTTCCAGCTGGGCCATGAAGTCGCGCAGGTCGCGGTAGGCCATGTCAATGCAATTTTTGAATCAAATTGGCCGCTAGCGCTTATTTCATAAGCACTATTAGCTATCAATCAAGGAGCATCAATGTCCAGCCCCTCCCAGCGCGGCGCGATCTGGTGCGCCACGCCGATGAGGTCAAGCACCCGCGCCACGCTGTAGTCGACCACGTCGCCCAGCGTCGTCGGGCGCAGGTAGAAGGCGGGCAGCGGCGGGCAAACGATGGCGCCCAACTCGGTCACCGTGACCATGTTGCGAAGGTGGACGAGGTGCAGCGGTGTTTCGCGCACCATCAGCACGAGCCGGCGGCGCTCCTTGAGCGCCACGTCGGCCGCCCGGGTGAGCAGGTTGTCGGCCAGGCCGTGTGCGACGGCGGCCAGGGTGCGCATGGAGCAGGGCGCGACCACCATCGCATGGCAGTCGAACGAGCCACTGGCAATCGCCGCGCCCACGTTGTGCAGATCGTGCACGCGGTGCGCCAGGGCCTCCACGGCGGGGCGGTCCATGTCGAGCTCGTGGCGCAGGTTGCGCCAGCCCGCGTCAGAGACCACGAGGTGCGTTTCGATGCCGCTCTGGCCCTGCAGCACCTGCAACATGCGCGCGCCGTAGACGGCGCCGCTGGCGCCCGAGATGCCAACGATGACGCGGCGCAGGTTTGCGGCATCAGCCATGCGAGGGCTCCGTGGCCTGGGGCTGCAGGGCCGGGCGCGCCAGTGGCTGCGTCCGCTGGTCGGCCTCCACCTGCGCCAGCACCCGCGCGGCCTGCACCGGATCGAAGTCTTCATGCGCACGTTTTTTGACGCCGTACTGCTGCAGCTGGTAGTGCCTGTCAGGCGCAATGCCGTGGCGCGCCAGTGTGCTTTTGACGCAGACCAGCGGGCAGCCATCGAGCGCAATGATGGGCCGGCCCGAGCGCGCGGTTTTCAGCAGGTGCGGCACGTCGCCGCCCACGCCTGCAATGCACGACATCTCGGCCACGCCGCGCCGGTCGAGCTGCAGCGCCACATGGTTGGCGAGCTGCGCAGCGCTGGAGCAGCCCGAGCAGGAATAGACGATGGGGTTGTCAGGAGGGGTGGCCATGGTGTTCACGCCCGTGGGGTGTGCGTTGGGGCGCCACTTCGCACCCCCTGCCGTTGCAGGCGGCGCAGCACCGCGCGCGGGGCCAGGTGCTGCGCCCACTGGCGCGGGTCCAGCACGGGCACCTCGATCGCGTCGAGCGCGTTCTTGACCACCAGGCCCAGTTCGGTGTCGCCCTCCATCGACAGGCGGCGGCTGAAGAACAGCGTGTCGGGGTCCTGTTTGCGCTGCGCGAGCAACAGGAAGTCGTGCGCCGTGGCGCTGAGCGTCAGGTCGGCCACCGCCGGCGCGGCCAGCGGTGCGTGGGGCGCAAAACGCTGGCCGTCCCACGCAAAGTCGAAGACCCAGCGCGCATCACGCACCTGCACCCGCATCTTCTTGTGCTGCAGCAGGCGCCCCACATCGGCAGGCAGGTGCCGCGCCAGCGCGAGGTTGAGCGCGGTCACCAGCAGGATTGAGCCGGGGTACGCGGGCAAACGCGAGAGCAGCGCCCCCAGCGCAGAGGGCAACACCCGCGAATCAGGCGATGGGGAACGGGAAGACGGGGTCATGGCAGCCTCTCAGGTGACGTCAAATTGCACAGCGAAACGCCGTGGACGCTGCTTCTCAGAGCAGCCGCAAGCGGTATCGCTAAGTGGTACAGCTGCACGCCAGAGCGCGGCCGGGCCGTGCCGCCGCTGGGGGAACGCCATCGGTGCGCGTTGCATCTCAACCGCCCTGCTCCAGGCCCGGGCGGCCCCGCCAATAGCCGTCGCAGGGGAGGTCCGGCATCAGCGGCTGCATGCGCTCCACAAAGTCGATGGCCGCTGGCGTGGTGGCGCCATCACGCCGGGCTTCGTCAAAGGCGGCAACCACTTCGGCCATGCCGTGCGCCTGCGGGCTCAGGCGGAGCACGTCTACCCCCGCAGCGCGCAGGGCGGACATTTCGTTGGCCAGGTTGTAGACGCGCGCCGATTGCGTCTGTGTGCCGTTGAGCACCAGGAAACCCTCGCCCTCGCGCGTGCGCAGCGGCAGGCCGTCTGGATGCTGCAGGCAGCTGAACTGGCAGTCGTCCTTGGGCAGGTTGCGGTGGCGCGCAGTGAAGCAGCGCGCCGAGTACGCCAGCGGCATGCGCCCGTAGGCAAACACCTCCGTCTCCAACCCCTCGAGCCGCTGCGCCAGCAGGGCGGAAAGCGCATCGTGCGACATCTCCAGCGGCATCACCCAGCGCGTAGCGCCCAACTGCGCCATCCACCGCAGCGAGTCCGCGTTGTACAGATTGAGGTGCGGCCCGGCCACAAAGGCCTTGGGCCCGCCGGGTGTGCGCAGCAGGCAATGCACCGCGCCCATGTCGTTGGCCTCGACCAGGAACTCGCCGTTGTCCGCGACCTTGTGCAACAGGCCCACTTCCGCCGTCGATTCGATGAGCACCTGCGTGGACAGCACGGCCTGTTTGCCCGCGTCCCGCAGCATGCGCGCCAGCGCCAGCCAGTCCGCCAGGCGCAGCTCATGCCGGCGCGAACAGACCGTTTCGCCCAGGTACACCACGTCAACGGGCGTGGCGGCCATGGCCTCGTAGAAGGCCAGCACGGTGTCGCGCGGCCAGTAGTACAGCAGCGGTCCCAGAGAAAGTTTCATGGTGCGGTTTCCGGGATTTCGTGGGGCATTTCGGATTCAAGGCGGCGCACCGACCTTCGATCTGGCGCGATCCAGGCCAAGGGACGCCGCGCAAGGGCCGCCAAGCCGCGTATGCGGCGCTTCGCTGGCGTGCGCTGGCGTCGTCCCCCTTCCCCTGGCGCGAAGCGCGTAGAGAGAAGGGGCTGAGGGCCGCGGCTCCAAGCCTGCCTGCGCAGGCTTGGACGTGCCGCAAGAGCCGCTGCCTCTGGCGGCGGTGCCGGGTCGCGCAGCGCCTCAGGGGGTGGTCGCCTGATCATTTCACTTCCAGGGGCGGTGATAGGCGCCCAGCGTGTGCTGCTGGCCTTCGGCCACCGCGTCCAGGCGCGCCATCCAGTGTGTCTTGGGCGCATAGCGGTGTGGGCTGGCCAGGCATTGGTCGATGGCCTCGCGCCAGACCTGGGTGACCTGGGCGACGTACGCCGGGCTGCGCTGGCGGCCTTCGATCTTGATGGCACGCACGCCCATCTTCACGAGCTGGGGCAGCAACTCCAGCGTGTTGAGGCTGGTGGGCTCTTCGATCGCGTAGTAGTTCTCGTCATCGCCCACGTCAAACCGGCCCTTGCAAAGCGTGGGGTAACCCGCGCTTTCGCCGGGCGCGTAGCGGTCGATGAGCACGCCGTTCAGCCGCGACTCGCGGCCCGCGGGCGTCTCGACCCAGCGCACGGCCTTCGGGGGCGAACACACGCCGTGGGTGTTGGGCGATTCGCCGGTGACATACGAAGACAGCGCGCAGCGGCCCTCGACCATCACACACAGGCTGCCAAAGCCAAACACCTCGATCTCGACCGGCGTGCGGTCAATGACCTGGCGCACCTGCTCCATCGACAGCACGCGCGGCAGCACGGCGCGCACGATGCCGAACTGCTCGCGGTAGAAGTTGATGGCCTCGTAGTGGGTGGCCGAGCCCTGCACCGACAGGTGCAGCCGCAGCCCCGGGTGGCGCCGCACCGCGTACTGCATGAGGCCCGGGTCGGCCAGGATGACCGCATCCAGCCCCAGGTCCACCGCCTGGTCGAGCGCGCTGCGCCACGGGCCGGGGTTGGCAGCCTGTGGGTAGGTGTTGAGTGCCATGAAGACCTTGCAGCCACGGTCATGCGCGTAGGCAATGCCGCTGGCCATCGCCGCCTCGTCGAAGTTGAGGCCCGCAAAATTGCGCGCGTTGGTGGCGTCGCGCAGGCCCAGGTAAACACAGCTGGCGCCATGGTCCACCGCGGCCTTGAGCGCGGGCAGGCTGCCAGCGGGGCAAACCAGTTCAAGGCATGGCGCGGCCGCGGGCGCCGCGGCCTCTGTGGGGTTCAGGGGTTCCATCACATCGGTTCAAAAAAAGCGCTGGCCCCGGTGGGCGCCCAAGCACTGCAGCACCATACCCACGCCACCGTGATCGCCGGCTGATCTTCATCAACCGAAGTGCACAATGCCGGCCACGCAGCAGGGCTTTGACCTAGGAACCTGCGCCCCACCACCGGCCTCCACCACCCCAACGCCCGCTTCACCGTGAACAAGAATTTGTGGCTGCTGGCCCTGTGCCAGGGCCTTTTCCTCACCAACAACGTCGTCTTCATTGCCATCAACGGCTTGGTGGGTTTGCAGCTCGCGCCCTTCGGCTGGATGGCCACGTTGCCGGTGATGGGCTATGTGGTGGGCGGCGCGCTGTCCACCCCGCTGGTGGCGCGCACCCAGAGGCGCTGGGGGCGGCAGGTGTCGTTCCAAATCGGGCTGGCGGTGGCCATCGTGTCGTGCGGCCTGTGTGCCTGGGCCGCATTCAGTGCCAGCTTCTGGCTGTTGTGCGCCGCCACGGTGGTTGCGGGCTACTACAGCGCCAACGGCGGGCTGTATCGATTCGCCGCGGCCGAGCTGACCACCAAGGACTACCGCGAGAAGGCCGTGTCGCTGGTGCTGGCGGGGGGCCTGCTGGGCGCGGTGGCGGGGCCGAACCTGGCGAGCGCCACGCGCATGTGGTTTCCCGTGCCTTTTGCGGGGGCGTATGTCGCGCTCATGGGCGTGGCATTGCTGTCCATGGTGTGCATGGCCGCCATCCGTTTCGAGGCGCAGTCCGTCGTACTCAACGCTGCTGGGCTGCCCAAGCAGGGCCGCTCGCTGGCCGAGCTGATGCGCCAGCCCGCGTTTGCCGTGGCCATCCTGGGTGCAGCGCTGGGCTATGGCGTGATGAACCTGCTGATGGCCGCCACGCCGCTGGCGATGCAGGTGTGCGGCTTCGATTTCGACGCCTCGGCACTGGTGCTGGAATGGCATGTGATCGGCATGTTCGCGCCGGGCTTTGTCACCGGGCACCTCATCAAGCGCTTTGGTGTGCTGCCGGTGATGGGCACAGGCGTGCTGCTGAACTTTGCGTGCGTGGCGGTGGCGCTGACGGGCATCGAGCTGCACCACTTCGGCGCCGCGCTGTTCTTGCTGGGCGTGGGCTGGAATTTTCTGTTTACCGGCGCGACCACGCTGTCGATGACGGCCTACCGGCCGGAGGAGAAGGACCGCGCCCAGGCGGCCATCAATTTCTGTGTCTTTGCCACGTTGGCGTTGAGCTCGTTCTCGTCCGGGGTACTGGTCACCACCCAGGGCTGGACGCTGCTCAATGCGGGATCGCTGGTGCCTATTGTGCTCACGGGCCTGGCGCTGCTGTGGCTGGCAGCGCAGCGGCGGCGCGCTGCCAGCCGGTAACCGCCCCTGCCGGCGGGTGCGCTGGGCAGGGCGCCGCTCGGGCGCCGGGGTGCCGGCGGCGGGGAGGCCGGGTACAGCGATCAGCAGGGCTTTTCGAAAGAGGAGCCAGTTGGCGGATGTCCTTGCTGGGTCAGGCATCGGTGGTCGGCGCGCCGGATTCCCGTACTGGCAGTTGACCATTGTTCACCGTGGGCGCCGGGCCAGCTGCGTACCATCCTGGGTTCCGGGGCCGCAACCGCAGCGTATCGGCCCCGCGCCGCCAGCGGCGTCTTGTTTCGTTTTCCCCTTGTTTCCGCAGGAGATCACCATGGGTTTGCTCGATTCCGTTCTCGGTGCCGTCATCAACAACGCCTCGCAAGGCGGCGCACACGCGTCTGGCCCGGGCGGTGCGGCCGGTGGCCTGGGTGGCCTGCTGAGCCTGGCTGCACAGAACCCGCAGCTCATCCAGGCGGTGATGTCATTGATCAGCAACGACGGCCCCGTGGGCGGATTGCCGGGGCTGATGGCCAAGTTCCAGCAGGCCGGGCTGGGCAATGTGATTGCCTCGTGGCTCGGCTCGGGACCCAACCAGGCGATCTCGGGTGAGCAGCTCTCCGAGGTGCTGGGCAGCGGCCCGCTGTCGCAGATCGCGGCGCAGCTGGGTGTGGGCTCCGGCGCGGCAGCAGGGCAGCTCGCCCAGGTGCTCCCCGGTCTGGTGGACCAGCTGAGCCCCCAGGGCCAGGCGCCGCAGGCGGGGTTTGGCAATACCAACGACCTCTTCGGGATGCTGGGCGGTTTGCTACAAAAATAGTAGCTATCAGCGCTTGATTGACAAGCGCTGCAGCACATTTCTGTGCAAATCAGAGCTCCAGGGGCCTGGATGCAGGTCTCGTTACCCTTGCTCACAGCTCAGAGAAGTTCTCACAACCCCCGCCGAGAGGGTGCTCTTAGCATCGCGTGCCGCCGCGCCCCTCCGGGGCGGACCAGGCGAGCATCGCGACGCAACAAAGAGAGGGAGTCACTTCATGAGCCAACACCACACCGAACACGCCAGTCCGCACCCCGCCATCTCGGCCGCCCAAGCCACCACCGTCGAAAGCGCCGAGCTGTCGGAGACCTGGAAAAAGCGCTTTGCGCTGATCGAACGCGCAGGCGGCTTTAAGATGCCCCAGCTCAAGGAGCTGAGCTTTGGCGAGCGGATGACCTGTACGTTCAACTTTGTGGCGGCCCTCTTCGGCCCGTTCTACTACATGGCCAAGGGCATGTGGAAGCGCGGGCTGACCTATTGGGGATTGGCGATTGCAGGCATCGTGCTGCTGGAGCTGATCATCTCGCTGGCCGGATTTGGGCACATCCTGAGCAGCATGCACTACGGCGGTGCCTGGGCGGGGCTGTTCGGCGTGATGGCCAACCGCGACTACTACAAGAAGGTCATGCTCCATGACAACGGGTGGTTTTGAACTGCCTGCGCAGGCAACTTCCCACCCACCGCCGCAGGAGCCAGCGCCAGCGTCACCGGCCTTGCGAAGGGCGCAGCGCTGCATTCATGCTGCCGCAGCCACAGGGCTGCTGACCACCGTGCTCACCAGCGCCTTCACGGCAGGCGCTGCGATGGGCACGAATGGTGTGTCCTTTACGTGGCCCATGCTGCTCGATGTGCTGATCCCTGCGGGCCTGACGGCGGGCATCTATTGGCGCAGCCGGGTGGCGGCCGGATTGATGCTGGCCTATTTCGTGGTGGCCAAGGCGCTCTGGGTGTGGAACGACCTGCTGCTGCAGGACAACGACGGCGTGGCCTGGGCCGATGTCGCCGACAGCCTGGATGCCTGCCTGAGCGGAGGCTTGGTCACCGCAGCAGTCATGGTGTGTATCTATGCCGCAGGTCTGTATGGCACCGTGGCCTGGCACAGGCAAAACCGCAGCGCGACACCCTAGGGACGGCTGCCCCGCCCTACGCCGCCGCTGGGAAACGCTGCACCAGCCAGTGGTGCAGCCGCTCGAACACCGGGTCGGCCAGTTCGGGGCTTTCGTTGAAGAGCTCGTGGAACAAGGGTTCGAAGCAGTGCGACTGCACCACGCCCTTGGGCGCTGCGCTGGCAAAGGCGCGGCTGCCGGCGGGGTTGACCAGCTTGTCGCTGCCGGCCCACAGCAGCAGCGTAGGCACGGTCCAGTGTGCGGCGCGGGCTACGGTGGCTGGGCCGCCGGTGGCGATGAAGCGGGCCAGGCGCGCGCTGATGCGGTCGTGGCACAGCGGGTCGGCCAGGTAGGCCGCGACCACGGCCGGGTCATGCGACAGGTACTGGGCATCCAGGCCATTGCCCACGCGCAGGTCGGGCGCAATGCGCGGCAGCGTGGCCAGCAGCAGCTTTTGCACAGCGTTCAGGCCGGGGTCGAGCGCGGGAGATGACAACACCAGCGCATCGACGGGCCGCAGGTGGAGCGCCACAAAACGCGAGGCGACCAGGCCGCCCATGCTGTGGCCGAGCAGCACCAGCGGCTGGCCCGCGGGCATGCGGGCGCGGGTGGCGTCCACCATGTCGGCCAGGTCGTCCAAGAGCCGGGTGTCGGACGTGAGCCCACCGCGCGGTCCACCCGACTCGCCGTGGCCGTACTGGTCATAGCCGCGCACCGCAAACCCCCAGTCATTTAAGCGGCGCGCCACGGCGTCGTAGCGGCCCACGTGCTCGCCCAGACCGTGCACCAGCAGCACCGTGGCGCGCACCCGTTCACCAGGGGCCAGGGCCCAGTCGTGGATGGCGAGGTTCTCGCCATCGGCGGCGGTGAAGGTGCGCAGGGTCGAGACGGCGAGTTCGGACATGGAATTTGGAAAAAAGAAATACGCAGTCAACATGGGAGTGGGGGGTGGCACCCGCAAGGGGCAACGCCGGCAGTGCCAGCACGCCGCCCGCAGCGGGGGCGCCGCCCTCTCACCGAGCCACGCGAGCGGTCCGGCAGAAAGGGTAAAGCGCAGCGCTTCAGGCCGTGGTCACGGGCAAGGCAGCAATCACCTGCGCCACCGCCGCCGTGAGCTTCTTCGCATACGGCACGTGCAAAAACTCGTTGGGGCCATGGGCGTTGCTCTTGGGGCCGAGCACGCCGCAGACCATCATCTGCGCGGTGGGGAAGCCTTCGCTGAGCATGTTCATGAGCGGGATGGTGCCGCCCTGGCCGATGTAGCCGCAGGAGGCGCCGAAGTGGGCCTGCGATGCTGCGTTGAGCGCGTTTTCGAACCACGGTGTGGTGCTGGGCGCGTTCCAGCCGGTGGCGCCGCTGGTGCCCTGGAAGGTGACCTTGGCCTGGTAGGGCGCGTTGTCTTCGAGCAGTGCCTTGAGCTCCTGCACGGCCTGGGCCGCGTCGACCAGGGGCGGCAGGCGCAGGCTGAGCTTGAACGCGGTGTAGGGACGCAGCACGTTGCCGGCATCCTGCAGTGCCGGAAAGCCCTCGGCACCGGTCACGCTGAGCGTGGGCTCCCAGGTGCGCTTGAGCAAAGCCTGCAGCGGGTCGGTGGTGGTGGGCAGCGCAAAGGTGGTGGCACCGCCGCAGTCGTAGTGCGCCCAGGGGAAGCGCTTGTACACCTCTTCGCCCAGGATGGCGGCCGTGGCATGGGCCTGGGCAACGCGGTCGGCGGGCACTTCGCAGTGGAAGCTCTGGGGCAGCAGGCGGCCCGTGGCGCTGTCTTCGAGGCGGTCCAGCACCTGCCGCATGATGCGGAACGACGAGGGCACCAGGCCCGACGCATCGCCGGAGTGGATGCCCTCGGTGAGGATCTCGACCTTGAGCGTGCCGGTGGCCATGCCGCGCAGGCTGGTGGTAAGCCACAGCTGGTCGTAGTTGCCCGCACCCGAATCGAGGCACACCACCAGCGCCACGTTGCCCATGCGGGGCTTCAGGGCATCGATGTAGGGCAGCAGGTCGCGCGAGCCGCTTTCCTCGCAGGTCTCGATCAGGCCGACGATGCGCGGGTGCGGAACGTTCTGGCGCTTGAGCTCCTGCACGGCCGCCACGCTGGCATACACCGCGTAGCCGTCGTCGGCGCCGCCGCGGCCATAGAGCTTGCCGTCTTCGTATTTGGGGGTCCATGGGCCCAGGTCGTTGCGCCACCCGCTGAACTCGGGTTGCTTGTCGAGGTGGCCGTACATGAGCACGGTGTCGGTGGAGCCGGCCTGCGTGGATTCGATCTCGAAGAACAGCACGGGGGTGCGGCCTTCCAGGCGCACGATCTCGAGCGTGAGACCTGCGACCTTCTGCGCCTCGACCCACGCGGCGGCGTTGCGCACCACGGTGTCGAGCAGGCCCTGCTCGGCCCAGTCGGGCGAGAACATGGGCGACTTGGCGGGGATGGCGATGTAGTCGGTGAGCTGGCGAACGATGTCGTTGTCCCACGCCTGGCTGACCCTTTCAAGGGCCAGGGCGGGTTGCAGGGCTTGGGTGGGGACGCGGGCGTTCATAAGCGGCTCTCCTGAAATCGGTGGGGTGGGTCTCGTGGACCCAAACCGCCATTCCAACACAACGACCGGCCCCACGCACGTCAGGGAAAAGCCCAGCGCGCCGCGGCGATGCCATCACTGCCCGGTTCACCCCCTTCCGCCCCGCCCCCGGCCACCGCGCGCCGCTTTGCCAACACCGACCCGGGTGTGGTGATCGGCAACTTCCCCTGGTACGAGATGCTGTGGCGCTCATTGCGCGGTGACTTCAAGCCGCGCAGTGCACCGGCCGGCGGCTATGCCGCGTTTGCGCAGCAGTGGAGCGCCCCGGTGGACCACGCCCGCCTGGCCGAGCGCCACGACGCCCCGGTGGTGACCTGGCTCGGCCATGTCTCGATGCTGCTGCAGGTGGCGGGGCTGAACATCCTCATCGACCCCACGCTCGCGGATTTTGCGGGACCGCTGGGCCGCTTTGGCGCGGCACGCCGCGTGCCCGCGCCGCTCACGCCCGAGCAGTTGCCGCGCATCGACGTGGTGCTGGTCTCGCACAACCACTACGACCACCTGTGCTACGCCACGCTGCGCCGCCTGCACGCCGCGGGCCAGGCCCCGCGTTTTGTGGTGCCGCAGGGGCTGGGTGCGTGGTTCGTGAAACGCGGCATGGGCCCCGTGACGGAGATGGACTGGTGGGAGCACACCGACATCGCACCGGGCGTGCGCGTGCACTTCACGCCGTCGCAGCACTGGAGCCGGCGCAGCCTGGCCGACACCAACGCCACGCTGTGGGGCGGTTTTCTGCTGGAGTGGACGCGGCCCCACGCCGCCGCACCGTGGCGCTTTCTGTTCCCGGGCGATACGGGCTACAGCGGCGACTTCAAGGCCATCCGCCAGCGCCTGGGTGCAGTGGACTTCCTGGCGCTGCCCATCGGTGCCTATTTGCCACGCGACTTCATGAAGCCCATGCATGTGAACCCCGACGACGCCGTGCAGCTGATGCTGGATGTGCAGGCGCGCCAGGCCATGGGCGTGCACTGGGGCACCTTCATGCTCACGCAGGAGGCGTTCGACCACCCGCCGCGCGACCTGGCCGTTGCGTTGACAGCGCGCGGCATCCCACCCGAGCGCGTGTGGCTGCTGCGCCAGGGCGAGACGCGGGCGATTCCGCTGCACGGCTGACCCCGCCGCTGCGCCCGCAGCGAGGGTGTGGCCCGATGCGGCTCCGTTCGGCGGGCTGCGCGCCTGCTTGCGTGCGGGCCCGCGAGTACCCGCACAAGGCGGTCCGGCGCGGCACATTCCGCCCCGGAATGGGATGAGTTCCAAACGTCGTTAGCCAGCGCGGCGGTGCCTGTCCAGAATGGGCCGCACATGCCGCGAGGCGAGGACACCCACGATGACGATGCAACGACGCAAGCTGCTGATCTCCACCGCCGCGGCCGCGGCCTGCCTGGGCCGGGCGCACGCCCAGCCGCTGACTCCCCCCGCATCCTCCCCCGCGGGCGGTGCGCGGCCCGTGCGCCTGCTCGTGCCCTTTGCCGCAGGCGGCGCCACCGACATCACCGCGCGCACGCTGGCCGGGCCGCTGGCGCTGCTGCTGGGCGTGCCGGTGACGGTAGAGAACCGCCCCGGCGCCGCGGGTGCGACCTGCATGGCCGAGGTGGCGGCCGCCGCACCCGACGGCAGCACGCTGGGCGTCGCCACGTTGTCTACCCACGGCGTGAACCCGGCCGTCTACAAACAGCTGCCGTACCACGCGCTCGACGGCTTCACCCCGATCACCGAAATCGTCAAGGCGCCCGGCGTGCTGGTGGTACACCCCAGCCTGCCCGCGCAGGACTTTGCCCAGTTCATCCAGCATGTGAAGGCGCGGCCGGACCAGCTGGCCTATGCCTCGCCCGGCAACGGCACCATCGGCCACATGTGGGGTGAGCTGCTCAAGAGCAGCGCCAATGTGCGCCTGAACCATGTACCGCAGGCCGGTGCGGCGGCCGCCCTGGCCGAGGTGCTGGCGGGCCGGGTGCCGGTGTACTTTGACCAGGTGGCGTCGTCGCTGCCGCACATCCAGGCGGCGCGCCTGCGCGCGCTGGCCGTGTCGTGGAACCAGCGCCTGGCCGTGTTGCCCGAGGTGCCGACGTATGCCGAGCTGAGCCTGTTCTCCAACAACGACCCTTCGTGGTTTGGCCTGGTCGCCCCGGCGCGCATGCCATCGGCCGCGGCGCGGCGGCTGCGCGACGCCGTCGCCACGGTGCTGCGCGACCCCGGCGTGCTGGCGCGCCTGGGCGAGCAGGGGCTGTTTGCCTCGGGCAGCCTGCCGGACGAGTTTGCCGCGCAGATCCGCAAGGAGGTCGAAAAGATGCGCCGCGTGAGCCGGTTTGCGCGCATCACGCTGGATTGAGTGGCGCCGGCGGTTGCGGCAGGTCGCAGGAGGTCCCGGCGTGGGAGCGTTGCGCGGGGGGCAGGTGCTGCAGATGGCTGCTGCGCCGGCCTTGCGTGGACTTGCTGCGCGGGCCGGGGCAGTGGCGTGAAAGGGCTGGCGCGCTGGCGGATGCACTTTCCGCTCAGAAATTGAATCATTTTGGCCGCCAGCGCTTGTCCTGTAAGCGTTATAAGCTATTGTTTTTATAGCGATTCGGCAATCACCGCCCGCAACGCTGGCTCGCCCACTAGCCGCAAGTACGCAGCGTCTTCCCCGCCATTGCCGTGCGCAGTGCATCGAGCTGCGGGCGCAGCGCGTCGTTGACCGACGGCAAGCGCAGCGTGAAACCTGCCGTGTCGGGCCGCTCCTGCACCACGCGGGCGGTGCGCACGCCCTTGGTGCCCAGGTTGGCCAGCTCGCGCTCGGCGGCGTCCTTCGAGGTGAAGCGGCCCAGCGACAGGCCCAGCTCCAGCGTGCCGCCCGCGCGGTCGTGGTCCACCTTGCGGGCGCGCAGCTCGGCGCGTTTGCGATCCAGCGCTTCCTGGTCTTCGAAGCGGCCCATGTAGAGCATCCAGCGGCCCGGCACGGGCGTGGGGTCCAGCACCCAGCTGCCCTGCGGCAGGCTGGCCGCGGCGGTGCGCAGCGCCTCGGCCTGGCGCTCGTCAAACACGCCGGCCTGTAGGCATTCGGCGGTGTCGGCGGAGGGCGGGGTGGAGGGGGCAGAAGACGACGAAATCGCAGACGCATCGGCCGACGCCGGGCCTGCGGGCGCGGCCGAGGAGGAAGGGGAAGAGGGCAACGACGAGGACGCCTTGCCCGGGGTGACCCGCAGGATCTGCAGCGTCTCGGGGCGGATCTGCTGGTCCATGCGCTGGGGCTCGGCCTGCTCCTCGGGGGCAAAACCCCAGTCCTTGAGCAAGCCCTGCGACCACGCGTAGTAGCCCGCGTTGGCCAGCAGCAGCACGATCACGGCAAGTCGCAGCATGGTGCTTGGCCTTTCACATCGGAGGGGTCGTAAAAAATCGGGAGAGTGGCCATCGCGCTCCCCGGTCACACCGGCGGCACAGCCGTGGGGCGCACGCTGATCTCGGAGCTGGTGATGGCCTGCATGCCGCCGGCCGTGTGCACCAGCAGCGCACCGTCTTCGCCCACGCCATGGGCCGTGCCGGCGGTGCCGTCGCTCAGCGTCACGGCGCGGCCCTGCAGCACGTCGCGGGCCGCAAAACGCGGTTGCATGGGGCCAAAGCCGTAGCCCTCGAACGAGCGCAGCAGCGCCACCAGCGGCGGCACGATGCGCAGCAGTGCCGTGGGCGCATCCAGCCCGGGCTCCACGTCTTGCAGGCTGCCGGGCGGCATGCTCATGCCCTCGCCGCTGCGCGGCAGCACGTTGATGCCAATGCCCACCACCACGTAGCGTGCGGTGCTGGGGGCGCCCGGGTGCGGTGGGGCTGTTGGGGGCTGTGGCAGCGATGGCGCTTGCTGCGGCGACACAAAACTCGCCGTCTCCACCAGGATGCCGCCCAGCTTGCGGTCACCGCCCGCACCGCCCAGCCACAAGTCGTTGGGCCACTTGAGCCCCACGCGCGCAGGCTGGCCGGCGCCCAGCGGCGGCAGCACGGGTTGCAGGCTCTCGGCCACGCTCACGCCCACGGCCAGCGACAGGCCCGACCAGTCGCGTGGCGCCAGCGGCAGGCCCAGCGACATCATCAGCGACGGCACAGCGCGCGTGCCGGCGGCTTGGCTGCCGGCGCTGCCCTCAGCCTCGCCGCTTTGCCATGCCCGCCCCATGCGGCCCCGCCCTGCGGTCTGCTGCTCGGCCACCAGCAGCGTGGGTTCGCACTGGCCGGCGCGCGCGCGGCGCATCAGTTCGGTATTGGTCGAATCGATGCTGGGGAGCACCTCGACGGTAAAGCCCGGTAACAGCGGTGAGACGGCCTCCCACACGGCCTCGGCGGGCCAGCGGATGGGAATGCTGTTCACCGGCCGCGGCCTTTCTGGGCGGGTTGCGCTGGCTTGGTGAGGGCCTTGGCAGATTGGGCAGGCTTGGGCGGTTTGGCGGGCTTCGCAGGTTTGGCGAGGTTCGCGGCCGCCTTGACCGTGCTGCGCGGCACGGGCGGCGCCCAGCCACGCTTGGGTGCCAGCAGCGTGCCGCGGCAGTTGTCGCTGCCACACCAGCAGGGGTATTCGGCCTTGAGCTTCTTCGTGTAGCGCTCTTCGATGATCAGGCCGTAGTCGTAGTTGAGCTCTTCGCCCGCAGAGATATTGCGCAGCGCGGTGATAAAAATGCGCCCATCCCGTTCGTCGGCGTAGCAGTTGGGGTTGCAGCTGTGGTTGATCCAGCGCGAGGAGTTGCCACCGAACTTTGCGTCGATCACGCGGTCTTCATCCACGTGGAAGTAAAACGTGTGGTTGGGTTGCAGGGGATCGTGGGGGTGGCGGTCCTGCGCTTCTTGCCAGGTGATGACCTCGCCGGTGTACTCCACCAGCACCTCGCCCTCGGCGATGTCCTGCACGGCAAACACGCCGTTGCCGTGGACTGCCGAGTGCCGGGTCTGGATGCGGCGGCCCGGTGCGGTGGTGGGGGCGGCGGGCGATGCAAAGCGGGGCATGGCAAAAACTCTGTTAACTTGATAGTGCACACACGTGTGTGCGTGCGCGTATGTGTGTATGCGCGCGAAACCCGAATTGTAGAAGCGCCCGGGCCGGACCCGGACGCTCAGACCGAATGACGACGACAGGCAAGAGCCTTCCAAGAAAATGACCAAGACCCTGGTAATTGCAGAAAAACCCTCCGTGGCGCAGGACATCGTGCGTGCACTGACGCCCGTGGCGGGCAAGTTCGACAAACACGACGACCATTTCGAGAACGACCGCTATGTGGTCACCAGCGCCGTGGGCCATCTGGTGGAGATCCAGGCGCCGGAAGAGTTTGACGTCAAGCGCGGCAAGTGGAGCTTTGCCCACCTGCCCGTCATCCCGCCGTACTTTGACTTGAAGCCCGTGGACAAGACCAAGACGCGCCTGAACGCGGTGGTCAAGCAGGCCAAGCGCAAAGACGTGACGCAACTCATCAACGCCTGTGACGCGGGCCGCGAGGGTGAGCTAATCTTCCGCCTGATCGAGCAGTACGCCGGTGGTGCCAAGCCGCTGGGCAAACCCGTCAAGCGCCTGTGGCTGCAGTCCATGACGCCCCAGGCCATCCGCGACGGCTTTGACGCGCTGCGCACCGAGCAGCAGATGGCGGGCCTAGCACACGCCGCCCGCAGCCGCTCTGAGGCCGACTGGCTGGTGGGCATCAACGGCACGCGCGCCATGACGGCGTTCAACTCGCGCGATGGCGGGTTCTTCTTGACCACCGTGGGCCGGGTGCAGACGCCCACGCTGTCGCTGGTGGTGGAGCGCGAAGAAAAGATCCGCAAGTTCATCAGCCGTGACTACTGGGAAATCCACGCCACCTTCGGCGCCGAAGCCGGCGAGTACCCCGCCAAGTGGTTCGACCCCAAGTGGAAGAAATCGGAAGACGTCGAAGCCCGCGCTGACCGCGTGTGGTCGTCCGCCGAAGCCACGGCCATCGCCAACGCCGTGCGCGGCAAGCAGGCCACCGTCACCGAAGAGAGCAAGCCCACCACACAGGCGTCGCCCCTGCTGTTCGACCTGACGAGCCTGCAGCGCGAGGCCAACGGCAAGTTCGGCTTCTCGGCCAAGACCACGCTGGCCCTGGCGCAAAGCCTGTACGAGCGCCACAAGGCCCTGACCTACCCGCGGACTGACTCGCGCGCGCTGCCCGAGGACTACCTGCCGGTGGCAAAGCAGACCTTCGAGATGCTGGCCGACAGCGGCATGCGGCACCTGGCGCCGCACGCGCTCACGGCGCTGAACAACAACTACGTGCGCCCGTCCAAGCGCATCTTTGACAACAGCAAGGTGAGCGATCACTTTGCGATCATCCCCACGCTGCAGGCACCGAGCGGCCTGTCTGAAGCCGAGCAGAAGCTGTACGACCTGGTCGTGCGCCGCTTCATGGCCGTGTTCTTCCCCAGCGCTGAATACACGGTCACCACGCGCATCAGCACCGTGGCACCGCACAGCTTCAAGACCGAAGGCAAGGTACTGGTCAAGCCGGGCTGGCTGGCCATCTACGGCAAGGAAGCCGCGGAAGAAGTCGAAGGCGGCAAGGACGGCGACAAGGGCCAGAACCTGGTGCCCGTCAAACCCGGCGAAAGCGTCAACACCGTCGCCGTGGACCCCAAGGGCCTCAAGACCAAGCCGCCTGCGCGGTACTCTGAAGCCACGCTGCTGGGCGCTATGGAAAGCGCCGGCAAGCAGATCGACGACGACGAGCTGCGCGAGGCCATGCAGGAAAAAGGCCTGGGCACGCCTGCCACGCGCGCGGCCACCATCGAAGGCCTGCTGACCGAAAAGTACATGCTGCGCGAAGGCCGCGAGATCATCCCCACCGCCAAGGCGTTTCAGCTCATGACGCTGCTGCGCGGGCTGGAAGTCGACGAACTCTGCCGCGCCGACCTGACCGGCGAGTGGGAGTTCAAGCTCTCGCAAATGGAAAAGGGCTTGCTCACGCGCGAATCCTTCATGGCTGGCATTGCCACCATGACCGAGCGCATGGTCAAGAAGGCCAAGGAATACGACCGCGACACCATCCCCGGCGACTACGCCACGCTCGAATCGCCGTGCCCCAACTGCGGCGGCGTGGTGAAGGAAAACTACCGCCGCTTTGCCTGCGTAGGCAAGCCGGGCGCAGAGCCTTGCGGCTTCAGCTTCGGCAAGTCGCCCGCGGGCCGCACGTTTGAAAGGGCCGAGGCCAACGCCCTGCTGCGCGACAAAAAGATCGGCCCGCTGGAAGGCTTCCGCTCCAAGGCCGGCTGGCCGTTCACCTCCGAAATCATCATCAAGTACGACGACGAGGCGCACAACTACAAGCTCGAGTTCGACTTTGGCGACGACAAGAAGGGCGAGGAGTCCGGCGAGCTCGTGGAGTTTGAAGACGCCGCGCTCGGCCCTTGCCCCATCTGCGGCGCTGAGGTGCACGAGCACGGCAGCAACTACGTGTGCAGCAAGGCCGTGCCGACCGCCGCGCAGCCCACGCCCAGCTGCACCTTCAAGAGCGGCAAGATCATCCTGCAGCAGCCCGTGGAGCGCGAGCAGATGACCAAGCTGCTTTCCACCGGCAAGACCGACCTGCTCGACAAGTTTGTGAGCATGCGCACCCGCCGCGCCTTCAAGGCCCACCTGGCGTGGGACAAGGAAGCGGGCAAGGTCAACTTCGAGTTTGCGCCGAGCAAGTTCCCGCCGCGCCCCGGCGCTGCTGCAAAATCAATAGCAGCCAAGGCAGGTAAAACAAGCGCTGGAGCCCCAAAAGCCGCTAAACCTGCTGCCGCCAAGAAGGCCCCGGCCACCAAGACCGCCGCCGCCAAGGCCCCGCGCAAAGCCGCAGCCGGCAAGGCCCCGAGCGCCGCCTTGGCCGCCGTGATCGGCACCGAGCCGGTGGCCCGCCCCGAGGCCGTGAAGAAGCTGTGGGAATACATCAAGGCCCACAACCTGCAGGACCCCAAGGACAAGCGCACCATCGTCGCCGACGACAAGCTGCGCGCGGTGTTTGGCAAGGACAGCGCGGGCATGTTCGAGCTGGCGGGCATCTTGGGTAATCACCTGGGTGGCGAAGGATGAAGTCGCAACGCGCTGCATCTCCAGCATCGCCTGTGCAGGGTTTCTGGCGCACCGCGCTGGTGGCCCTCGCTGTCGCGGCTGGGCTGGCGGGTTGCAGCCGCACCTCCAGTTCTGCGCGCTCCAGCGACCCCGCAACCCAGCAGCCACAGAAGGGCGCCAGCGGCGTGACCGTGTTTGGCGATATCGATGTGAACGTGACGCGGGAGCGCTCGCGCTAAGGTGCTCAGGCGCGGTGTGCCACAAAGCCCTTGTTGGCCCTAGCGGCTGCACCCGCGCGAAGGCCGCCCCCAAGGTGGCGCGTCTACAAGCCTGGCCTGCACGGTCGATGACTGAACCTGAGCCGCAGGGGAATGAATGATGGGCGAACCCGCACTGTCCTTGCAGATAGCCACCACGGTGCACCACCGCATCCACACCGTCACGGTGCGCATGGATTCGGTGGGCTGGGTGGTCTCGGGCACCAAGCACCTGGTCACGCCCGGCGGCAGCCACCGGTATCGCGCCGGCCAGGTGTTTGTGCTGCCGCGCGGCGCCCAGTGGGAGGTCGTCAACGACCCGGCCCCGCAAGGCCGCTACGTAGCGCGGCTGCTGTGTTTTACGCCCGAACTCATCGAGCAGTTCCACCGCCAGTTCGGCCAGTTTGCGGCGGTGGCGCCCGTGCAGGGCTGTGCGGGTTTTGACCCCGATGCTGCTTTTGAAGAAAGCTTCATGCGCGCCGTGACTGCGCTGGAGAGCGACACCAGCTCGCACCTGCTGCGCGAACACCGCGCGCTCGAAGTGCTGCTCATGCTGGCCGAAGCCGGCGTGGTGTTGCCTGCGCCCGGCGAGCTCGGCTGGGCCGAGCGCCTGCGCCGCCTGGTGGGCCCCAGCCCCGACGCCGACTGGACGGTCGAGCGCATTGCCGCGGCCTTTGCCACCAGCCCCAGTACGCTACAGCGCCGCCTGGCGCAAGAGGGCGAAACTGTCAGCCAGTGCCTGCGCGACGTGCGGCTGGAGACGGGCCTCGTGCTGCTGCAAAGCTCCACGCTGCAGGTGTCCGAGATCGCCAGCCGCTGCGGCTATGAATCGCACAGCCGCTTCAGCGCCGCGTTCCGCGAACGCTTCGGCTTCCCGCCGTCGCAGCTGCGGCCCTGACGCTGCGCCTGACCGATCGGCACGCAAAAAAGCAAAACCGTTCACTGAGCGCAGTCGATGCGCCGCGCAGTGCTTCCACAGGCTCAGCACGACTGGATTGGGTGTGGATGAGCGCACAAGGGGATGACGCGCGGCGCACAGCCATTGACGCCGCTAGGCCAGCGCTTGAGCGCCGCGCGCAGCACCATCAAGGTCTTGTTTCACACTGCCATCCCAAGGAGCCTTGTCCATGCCACAACTTTCATCCCGTCACCACCGCGTTCTGACCGCCATCGCCACGCTGGGCTTCGCACTGGCCGCCAGCAACCTCGCCATCACCGCCGCCCATGCCCAGGCCTTCACGCTCAGCAGCCCCGACTTTGCAGCTAACGCCACGCTGCCCCAGCGCTTTGAGTTCAACGGCTTTGGCTGCGCGGGCGACAACCAATCCCCCGCCCTGCGCTGGAGCGGCGCGCCCGCGGGGACGCAGAGCTTTGCAGTGACGGCGTACGACCCCGACGCACCCACCGGCTCCGGCTGGTGGCACTGGTCGGTGGTGAACATCCCCGCAAGCGTTAACGAGCTTCGGCCCGACGCAGGTGCTGCCGGCGGTGCCAAGCTGCCCGCCGGTGCCAGCCATGTGCGCATCGACTACGGCGTGGCCGCCTGGGGCGGCGCCTGCCCGCCCGAGGGCGACGCGCCCCACCGCTACATCTTCACCGTGCATGCGCTCAAGGTGCCGCGTCTGGACCTGCCCGCCGACGCCACAGCCGCGCTGGCGGGCTACATGATCAACGCCAACAGCCTGGGCAAGGCCACAGTCACGGCGCGCTATGGGCGGCCCGCCAAGGGCGCTGCCGCCAAGTGACGGTCGAGGGGGCGCGTTGGGCCTGACGTGCCCGCACCTTTGGCATAGCGGTCATCGATTGGGCGGAGCCTGCTGCCAAAGCCAAAGCCAAAGCCAAAGCCAAAGCCAAAGCCAAAGCGGATCAGCAGCGCTCCGCCAGGGCGCAGCGCCACTGCGGCTGCCGTGCCGCCGCAGATTTCCCTAAACTCTGCGTCTTCTGGCCCCGCCCTGGCGCGGGCTTCTTCATCCCGCCATCCACCGAGCCCACCCATGCGCAGCCCCCGAGAACGTGCCTTCTGGTCTGTATTGGCCCTGGTGTTGCTGGCTGCAGCAGTTGCTGCCTGGTGGACGGCCGATCAGTGGCTGCCCCAGGCGGGGCCCTGGACCGAGCAGGCCTGGCGCAAGGTCACACGGCCCGGCCCTGAGAGTCTTCCGCCCGGCAAACAGCCAGCCGTCGGGCAGGCGCGCGGCGCCCGCGGCAGTGCATCCGAACCGCTGGCGCCAGAGCCGCGCAAATGCGTGAAGGACGGCCGCACCATCTACACCGACCAGCCCTGCCCCAAGGGCACGCAGGAGCTGCCGGTGGATGGCGCCGTGACCTCGCTGCCGCGCGCGCAGTAACAGCGGCGAACCCAACGCATCGGGCGGCGTTGCCCTGGTCCAGGGAGATGCCAGACAGCGACAGGCCCGCCGGTCCGCGCGGCATGTCGTTTTTTTCCTAGCCTGCCAGCGGGCTGCGCGGATTCAATCGGGACATTGATTCACTTCCACCAGTCCCTCGATACGAATTCGCGTTCCATCACATCCCACGCCGTCCGGGCTGAGCCCGCTGTCGATGCCGTGCGCATCGCTTCGACAACTGGCTCAGCGTGGGCGGCTCGGGTGTTGTGGAACGCGACTTGGCAGGAGCGGGGCTGCAACCACCAATGCAAAACCCAAAACATCTGCGCGCATTTTTTCTGGTGCTGGCCGCCCTGGGCCTGGCCATCCCTTGGTACTTCAACACCGTGTACTTTTTGACAGGCGGCAGCGTGATGCCCGATGTCTTCTGGCGCGATGCCTTTGCCAATCCCCTCACCACCGGCATCACCTGCGACGTGTACCTGGCCGCCGTGGCGTTCTCGGCCTGGGTGGCGGCGGACAGGAGCCTGGGCGCATGGCGCTGGGCTTACATCGTCGCCTGCTTTGGCATAGGCCTCGCGTTTGTGCTGCCGCTGTATCTGGCTCAGCGCCTGCGCGTGGGCTCCGAGGATGGGGCTGCTTGATTCGGTAGGGTCTGCGCACCGATCTGCAGGGGCCAGTGCGCGGTGAGCGGGCTGCGCGTGCCTTGTACCAGGGCCTGCAGCGGGTGGCCCGCCAGCCTGCGCACATCGCGCGCCATGTGCGACTGGTCGTAGTAACCCTGGTCGACCGCCAGGTCCACCACCGGGCCGCCGGGCGCGGCGAGGGCGTTGCCCAGCGTGCTGTTCAGCCGTGCAATCACCTGAAACTGCTTGGGCGCCAAGCCCCAATGCGCCACAAAGCGCCTTTCCAACTGCCGCCTGCTCAGGCCCATGGGTTGGTCCGCGCCCTTGGCGTCGTCGCTGGCCGCATGCAGCAAGGCCAGGGCTTGCTGCCGCCGTGCTTCACAAGGTGACGGCGGTGCGACCAGTTGCCGGACGAACTGGCACAACACCGTGAGCCGCGCGGCATCGTCTGCCGCTGCCAGCACGCCATGTTCCACCTCGGCCCACTCTGGCCCCACCAGTTCCGCCAAGGGCCGCAGCGTGTTCACCAGCCCGCGCGCGCCGGCAAACAGCGCCGCCGCGGCCTCCGGCTGCAGCACCAGCCCCACGGCCCGCACCGGCCCGCCGTGTTCGTACACCGTGGCCGTGGTGCTGGCGCTGATCCAGGCCGATGCCGGCACCAGCTCGCCCCCGCACCGCACCTGTCCCGCCAGCCGCACCACCAGCATGCTCGACACCATCGCCGGGAAATGTGACTGCGCCAGCGCCCCAGGGGCATCGACCACCACTCCTGCCATCAGCCAGGGCTGTAGATCAGGGGGTACGGGCACGTATCGCTGCATGGCCGGATTCTGCATGCCGTCGCCGCTCCTGCGTTCCTTCAACCGCCCGGGCGACATGCGCCTGCCGTACCGCCCGACTATCCTTGTGGCTTCCGCATCCCTACCCACCGCACGCCTGTGCCACGCACCATGCAGCAAGAGTCCGCACCCACCCGCTCCCTCCCCCTCGCCGGCGCCACCAACTTCCGCGACCTGGGCGGCTATATCGGCCACGGCGGGCGCCCGGTGAAATGGCGGCGCATCTTCCGCTCGGACCACTTGGCAAGCCTCACCGCCGAGGACCAGGCCGTGCTGGCCAACCTGGGCGTAGCCCGCGCCATCGACTTTCGCGGCAAGGCCGAGAGCGCCGCGTTTGCCTACGCGCTGCCCGGCATCGCCTACCACCCGCTCACCATCGAACCCACCGTGGTGCAACGCGCGCTGGAGCTGCAGCGCACCGGCCGCCAGCTCACCGCACAAGACGCGGTCGTGCTGATGCAAGACACCTACCGCGGCTTTGTGCACGACAACGCGCCGCGCTTTGCCGAACTGTTCCGCCTGCTGCTCGCCAGCGATGCGCCCACGGTGTTCCACTGCACCGCCGGCAAAGACCGCACCGGCTTTGCCGCCGCCCTCATCCTCCTGGCCCTGGGCGTGCCACGCGACGTGGTCATGCAGGACTACCTGCTCACCAACACCCTGTACCGCCGCCCCGAAGGCATGGGCAGCCATGCGCCCGAGGAAGTACTGGCTGTGCTGTGGCGCGTGCAGGAGGAGTTTCTGGACGCCGCGCTGCACATGGTGGACAACGACTTTGGCGGCGTGCAGGCGTACCTGGTGGAGGTGCTGGGGGTGGATGCGGCGGCGCAGAAGGAGCTGGCGGGGCGGTATCTGCAGGGGGATGCGGCTGGTTGATGGGCCGTTGCGATGACTGTCTAGGTCGGCGGTAGTCGTACGGCCGGCAAGGCCTGCGTGCCGGCCCCGCCAGTCGTTTGCCGAGACCGCAGCTTGCCGTGCACTACCTGCACCAAGACCAGCGCCGCCGCCCTTTGTCTAGCCGGTGCCGCTCAAGTGCCGCCGTCACATGCGGGCGAGCTGCTGTGCAGTGAGCAACAAAGGGAGAGCGCGTATGCCTGAATTCCATGCGAAGTCTGCGTTGCGTGCCCACATGGGCACCGCCGCCTTGCTCATCGTGGGCATCACACTGCTGGTGTTCAGCATCAGCGGCGAGATCATCGTGCGGTCACGTGGCGCCCCACCGTTCGTCGCGTACGCCGCAGGGCCAAATGCCACCGCTTTCGCGTGGAACGCCTGGGGGTGTTTGGCGCTGGGCGCAGTTGCTTTTGGGTATGGGTTGTGGCGCGGCGTGCGCTACTTTCGTGAGCTGAACGACGGGGCTTAGAGCACACCGCGCCTATCGATGCCGTGCTGCATGCTGGGCGGCCACAGCGCACCCCGCAATGTGGTTGCCACTGGTGCAAATCGCCACCGCAATGCCGCGCCGCCGGTTCCACCACAGCGCCGTGGCGGCAACCAACGGCAAACGTGGCCGAGCTGCCCACCAGCCCCATCAACCCATGAGCCAGCCTAAACCCCAACTGCTGCCCGACAGCCCCGCCCACACAAGCCGCCACACACCGCCACCGCCTCCACGCACAGCACCGGCATTAGCCCATGGCAGTCGCCCATGCGCCCCGTCCACAGCCCGCCCAGCCCCAGGTACACCGTCATCAGCTAGGGCAGGGAGGCATCCGCGCGGCCCACACCAAACTCGGCCTGCACGGCGGGCAGCACCACGGACACAACGTACATGCTGCTGCGCCCAGCACTACGAGGCCCAGCGTGGTCAGCAGGCGCCGGGCGGCTTGGGCGGAATCGATGAGGGATGTCGGGGCGGCGGTGGAGGTGGCTGCGGGAGGGTGGAGTATGCGGAGCAATTTATTCCAGGGGGTGGCAAGCGTCGGCGGGTTATGACGCTGTGTAGTTGGTTTGATATCGTTTTGATAGCTGACAGCGCTTGGTGAATGAGCGCTGGCGGCTATTTGGTTTTGAACTGTTTGCCTTTAGGTGGTGCGGACACCAGTAGTCCGTGCCACTGGTTGTCTTGGTTGGCGTGTCATTGATAAGTTGCGCCCTGCGCTGACGTCCCATACAGTGCATTTACAAATGCGCACACAACATTGAGCAATCGTTGGAGACGTGTATTTGCTGGATTTGCCCTGAGCGCAACTTGAATATAAAAATGCGCTTATAGATCAGTGGTGCGAATTATTATATTTCCGACAATTCCGGGTGGAATGCAATGGATGAAAGAGATATGCCAATTCAAATAGAAAGCAATGAGAAATCTGTACAGGCGACACCCGCAAATCCGCCGAATTTAAGCCACAGCAATCATCCTATGAATATGGTTCTGATGGATTTTCTGTCTAATGTGAGATCTATCCAAATGACTCGAAGAGTCGTTTTGCCTCATGTTTTTGATTGGCTAAAAGATCAACACGAAACGAGCGCGAAAAAACTGGCGAAATATACCTCACGTACCGACAACGGAGAGAGCATATACCGCGCGGTATCTGCACATCAAGCTTCCGAAATGTTTCGGGCTATCCGCGACCTAGATGGCCTTGGTGGTATGAAAATTCCTGAGACGCTTCAACGAAGTCTGTTTACTCAACTTTTTTCAGAATATGACGCTTTCGTCGGCGCCCTTTTAAAAGTTATTTATACAAGAAAAAGTGAGCTTCTTAAAGGGATTTCTAGGCAAGTTAGTTTTGGAGATCTCTTAAATTACGAAGATTTGAATGCGATAAAATTTGACATGCTCGAGAAAGAAGTCGAAACTTTCAGGCGTAATAGTTATGTGGACCAATTTACATCGCTGGAGTCTAAATTTGGAATGAAGTTGAAGGACTTCCCGGAATGGGGTGATTTTATTGAATTGTCCCAGCGAAGAAATTTGATTGTGCACAACGGAGGTGTCGTTAGTGATCAATATTTGCTAGTTTGCGATAAGGAAAATTATAAATTTGTAGAGCGCCCTAGAGTTGGCGAGGCTCTTTCGCTAAATGGTGATTATTTTTCACGAGCAATTATTGTTGTATCAAAGGTTGCCTTCATGTTATGCCATACACTTTGGCGAAAACTATTTCCGAGTGAGAGGGAAATTGCACATGAAGGAGCAAACTCGGCGCTGTATGACATCCTCAGGGATAAGCGGTGGAAAACGGCAAAAGCAATGGCTGAATTTGCTCTAACCAGCCCAATGAAGGAAAAAATTTCTGATATTGATTTGCGGATTAGAAGTATAAATTGCGCAATAGCGGCTAAATTCTCTGGAGACGAAGATTCTTGCAGAAAAATTATTGGATCGCTTGATTGGACGGCCTCTTTGCGTGATTTTCAGTTGGCAATTTTAGTATTGTCTGATAAGTTTTCAGAGGCGGCGGAGTTGATGCTCTCGATTGGTCGTCGAGGGGAAATTCTGGATGAGCTTTCATATCACGATTGGCCTTTATTCTACAAATTTCGAGAGTCTCCAGATTTTTTAGGTGCCTATGAGAAAATTTATGGCATTTCATTCATATCCGAATCAATTCGGCATAAAACGGAGGCTGTGGAAGCCACTCAAGCGGAATTTAATAATGGAGAGAGAAAGGCGGGAGTTCCTGAAGATATAAAGGCCTCCTCGTCGAAGGCATCTAAGGATTCGCCCACGCGAAAAGTACCAAAGAAACGGGCGCCTGCAAGTGACCCCCTGACCTCGACTGATGCACCAGCCGGAAACAAAAGATCGGCTAGTCGGACTTGAGCAGGACGCGCTTGACCAACGCCCAGTGCATCAGTGGCGCCCCGGTCGCTCACGCCGAGCATGGCTTTGAATTCGCCACGCGGCATTTCTGTGTGGAGCGGCAGGGCAGTGAGAGCGCTGCCGGGTTTGACCGCTACACGCTGATGAGCCTTGCGTTGTCTGAGACCCGCTGCCCAACCAGGCGGACGAAGGGCGCGTTCGTCAGCACATCGTAGAGATTGGCAAGAGCGTGTTTCGCCCCTTGTCGGTGCCGCCGCAAATCGACGAGGCACTGGCAATGCTGCTGACGAAGGCCAGCCAGATGGGCGACCCGTTTGAGCAGGCGTTTTTTATGCTGGTGCACGTGCCGTATTTGCAGCCCTTTGCCGATATCAACAAGCGCACCTCACGGCTCATCGCCAACTTGCCGCTGTTTCGCGCCAACCTGTGCCCGCTGACCTTTGTGGATGTGCCCGAGGCCGCCTACAGCCGCGCGATTTTGGGTGTGTACGAGTTGACCCGCGTGGAGCTGCTGCGCGATGTGTTTGTGTGGGCGTACGAGCGGTCTACACAGGAGTACCTGGCCATCAAGCAAGACCTGGCCGAGCCCGACCCCATTCGCCTTGCCTACCGCGATGTGATCAAGCAGACCGTTCACGCGGTGGTGATGCGCCCGGGCGAGGATGCCATGCCTCTTGTGACTCAGGCAGTGGCCGTCCGGGTGCCCGAGCCGGACCGCGCCGCTGTGTTGTCCATCACGGTGGATGAACTGCGCCGTCTGCACGAAGGTGTGTTAGCGCGCTATGGGTTGCGGCCCTCGGAGTCTGCGGCGTGGCGGGCGCAGGCTGCAGATTGAACTACAAATTTGATAGCTGCTAGCGGTCATCTATAAAGCGCTAGAGCCTGTTTTGACCAAAATGTATGCCGTACTGCGCCCGCCTCCATCCAGCCTCTGGAGCACACCTTGCGCCAGCAGGTTGTTGATATCCCGCAGCGCCGTATCCGATGAACATTTGGCAATCGCTGCCCACTTGGCGTTGTTGAGCTTGCCTTCCATGCCGTCCAGCACGCGGTTCAGCACCAGCGTCTGCCGCGCGTTCATTGGCACATCGGCCCAGCGTTGCCAGAACTGCGCTTTGCCGAGCACTCCGGCCAGCAAGCTTTCTTCGCCCTGTACAGCGCGCAGCAGGCAGCCCAGAAACCAGTCTAGCCACGGCGTCACGTCCAGCGGGGCGTGCTGGGTGGTCTCGAGTTGGTCGTAGTAGTGCTTGCGTTCGCGCTGGATTTGCGCGCTCAGGCTGTAAAAGCGCTGTGCTGAACCTTCGGCGCGCGCCAGTGCCATGTCGCTCACGGCGCGGCTGATACGGCCGTTGCCGTCGTCAAAGGGGTGCAGGGTGACGAGCCACAGGTGGGCCAGCCCGGCGTGGATCAACGGGTCGCCCACTGGCGGGGTGTTGTTGAACCACTGAAGAAACGCGGCGGTCTTGGCGGGCAGCTGCGCGGCGGGCGGGGCTTCATAGTGCACCTTTTCTCTGCTCACGGGGCCAGACACAACTTGCATAGGCCCCGCTGCATCTTTGCGCCACGCGCCCACCTGGATGCGCGTGTGGCCGCTGTAGCCGGTGGGGAACAGGGCGGCGTGCCAGCCAAACAGGCGCTCGGCGGTCAGGGGCTGGCTGTGGTGCTGGGTGGCGTCCAGCACCATGTCCACCACGCCGTCCACATGCCGGTCTGCGGGCGCCAATGCCCCAATATCCACACCCAGCCTGCGCGCGATGGAGGAGCGCACGGCGTCCAAATCCAGCGTTTCGCCTTCGATGGCGCTGGTGGTGATGACCTCTTGCGTGAGTGCTTGCAGCGTGGCCTGGTCGCGCTGCGGCAGCCCTACGTCGGCCATGCGCCCGGCCAGGTGGCCCTGGGCGCGGTGCACTTCGGCCAGCGGGGCGGCCAGCGCTGCCGCGTCAAAACGCCACTGCGGCCAGTCGGGGCGTTGCCACAAATAGGTACGGGGGCGGAGGGGCTTTTCGGTCCACATGCGGTGATTATGGAGGTTATTCGCCGCAAAATGTGCGGTGAATAGGTATGCGTTTTACCGCATTGCTAACGCACAGAGGCAACTGCGTGAAAAGCCGTGCTGCCAGAAGCATGCGCGTATACCGCGCCACATTGCTTTGCCAAGTGCCCGCTATGCTCCCCCACCAACGAAACACGACTCACGGTAGCCGCCATGCACGACATCATCTGCCCCCACTGCAACAAGGCGTTCAAGGTGGACGAAACCGGGTATGCCGACATCCTCAAGCAGGTACGCGACGCGGATTTCAACGAGCAGTTGCACGAGCGGCTGGAGCTGGCCGAGCAGGACAAGCGCAATGCGGTGGCGCTGGCGCAGGCACAGGTGGCCAATGAGCTGCAGAAGTCGGCGGCGGCCAAAGACACCGAGATTCAAGCCCTGAAGGCCCAGCTAGGTGCGGGCGCAATGGAGCGCGACTTGGCGGTGGCGCAGGCCCTGAGCGCGGTGGAAAAGCAGCGCGATGCCATGGCGAATGAGCTGGAGCGCGTGCGGCAAGCGCAGCAAACAGCGGCCCAGCTGGCAGAAGCCCGGCTGGCGCAGGAGCTGCAAGGCGTGGCCGCCAGAAAGGACGCCGAGATCCAGCAGCTCCAATCGAAGCTGGAGGCGGGCGAGGTGGTGCGCAGGCTGGCAGTGTCCGAGGCGGTCACGGTGGTGGCCCGGGAGCGCGATGAATTCAAGAACGACCTGAACCTGGTGGTGATGAAAAAGCAGCTGGAGGAGGCCGCCATCAAGGAGCAGTACGCCTTGCAGTTGCGTGACCGCGACGGCGAGATTGCGCGGCTGCGGGACATGAAGGCGCGCCTGTCGACCAAGATGGTGGGCGAGACGCTGGAGCAGCACTGCGAGACGGAGTTCAACCGCATCCGCGCCACGGCGTTTCCCCGCGCGTATTTCGAGAAGGACAACGATGCACGCAGCGGCAGCAAGGGCGACTACATCTTTCGCGACCTGGACGAGTCGGGCAACGAGATCGTCTCGATCATGTTCGAGATGAAGAACGAGAACGACGAGACCGCGACCAAAAAGCGCAACGAAGACTTTTTGAAAGAGCTGGACAAGGACCGTATTGAAAAAGGCTGCGAGTACGCGGTGCTGGTGTCGCTGCTGGAGCCTGAGAGCGAGCTGTACAACACCGGCATCGTGGACATGTTCTACCGCTACCCCAAGATGTACGTGGTGCGTCCTCAGTTCTTCATCCCCATCATCACGCTGCTGCGCAATGCTTCCATGAAGTCGCTGCAGTACAAGTCGGAGCTGGCGCTGGTGAAGGCGCAGAACCTGGACATCACCAAGTTCGAGTCGCAGCTGGAAGAGTTCAAAGGCGCCTTCGGGCGCAACTGGCGCCTCGCGTCGGACGGGTTCGAGGAGGCCATCAAGCGCATTGATGAGGCCATCAAGGACCTGGAGAAAACCAAGGAAGCGCTGCACAAGTCGGCCAACAATCTGCGCCTGGCCAACGACAAGGCCGAAGATCTCACGATCAAGAAGCTGACCCGCGGTAACCCGACGATGGCGGCACAGTTTGCGGAACTCAAGCAGGTGCGGATTTCGGATGGGGAGTGAGGGGGAGGGCCGGCCGGTGCGCTAGAGGCCAATCTTGATATGGTGCAGCAAGCTGCTGCTAATCACAGGGAAGGGCACACGCTGTGCGATGGCTGTTCCGGGGTGGATGCAGCTTGCTGCGGCGCACGTCTCAACGGCACCGCTGCCCCATGACTGCAGCCGCGGCTGCATCACCGTTGCTCCCCGGGCATCGGACCGGGTCCCTACACCCGCACCGACGCCCCCGTCGCATAAAACTGCCCGCCCGCCACGTAGTGCAGCGTGCGCAGTGCATCGGGTGCGCTGTCGAACTCCCAGTGCCCGTTGCGGAACACGCGCTCGTCTGCCCAGGCGGCCACCACTTCGCCGATGAAGAGGTCGTAGGCCTGCTGGTTGTGCGGCTCGGGGATCACGCGGCACAGCAGCCAGCCGGCGCAGCCTTGCACCAGCGGTGTAGCGTGGCCGGGCGCGTGAAACAGCTCCACGCCGTGCTGCTGCAGTTTGTCGGGATGGGTCTTGGCGCTGTCGGTGCCAATCGCCACGGTCATCGCGGCCATGGCCACCGTGGGCAGCTGCATCGCGAACTCGCCGCTGGCCTCCACCAGCTCGCGCGTGCGGGTGGCCTTGTCGAGCACCACCGTCACCTTGGGCGGTGAAAAATCCAGCGCGCAGGCCCAGGCTGCGGCCATCACGTTGTGCTGATCAGCATGTGCCGCCGACACCAGCACGGTGGGGCCGTGGTTGAGCAGGCGGTAAGCCTTGTCGAGCGGGACGGGGGTGAAGTGCAGGTTGGGTGGCATGGGATGCGGTTGGTGCAGTGGACGCAAAGAAGTCGTGGGCTGTGGCGGCGGGTGCGCTTCCGGATGACGCGTTTTTCTAAACGCTATCAATTTAATAGCTATAAACGTTTGTTGAATAAGCGTTGGAGGCCATTTTTTCTTCAAATTTGGCCCCGCTGCAGCCTCGGACCGCTGCGGTCCGCCGCGTAGCCAAGCGCGGCGGCCAATATACCGACGACGCCGCGGCGCACCGGCCAGCACGTAACATCCCCCCGCACACAACCTGCCCCCATCGGGGCGCTAACGGAGACAAGCAATATGTTCAGTCATGTGATGGTCGGAGTGAACGACCTGGAGGTGTCCAAGAAGTTCTACGACGCGCTGCTCGGCACCTTGAGCGTGCCACCCGGCGTGGCCAACAAGAACCGCTATTTCTACCGCGGTCCCAGCGGCACCTTCTGCATCTCCACCCCCATCAACGGCGAGGCCGCCACGTTTGCCAATGGCGGCACCATCGGGTTTGCGATGCAGTCGCCCGAGCAGGCCGACGCCTTTCATGCTGCAGGTGTGGCCCACGGCGGAACCACCTGCGAAGACCCGCCGGGCTGGCGCGAAGGTCCGTCGGGCAAGCTGTACCTGGCGTACTTGCGCGACCCGGATGGCAACAAGCTCTGCGCACTGCACCGCCCGCCCAAGTGATGACTCCGGCGGCTCAGGCGCTGGGCGCCCTCGGCCGGCGCACGGCGCGCACCTTGCCGCTGCCGCCGCCACCGGCGTAGAACAGGTCGGCGCCATCGGATTCAAGCCCGCTCACGCCCATGCCCTGCGGCATGTCGAGCTGCTGCAGCACCGCGCCGCTGGTAGGGTTGATGTGGCGCAGCGTGCTTTCTTCACCCTCCCAGGTGCCGTGCCACAGCTCGCCTTCCACCCAGGTCACACCGGTCACAAAACGGTCGGATTCAATGGTGCGGCGGATGGTGCCCGTGGCGGGGTCGATCTGGTGGATCTTGCGATCGCGGTATTGGCCCACCCACAGGCTGCCTTCAGCCCAGGTCAGGCCGGAATCATTGCCGCCGCCCGGCGCGGGAATGGTGGCTAGCACCTGGCCGGTGGCGGGGTCGATCTTGTCGATGCGCGATTCAGCGATCTGGTAGATGTGGGTGCCGTCAAACGCCGTGCCTGCGTCGCAGACCACGTTGAGCGTGCGCGTGGTGGCGCCACTCGCCGGGTCAAAACCCACCAGCTGTTCACCCGTGGCGGCCCACACGCGCTGGCCGTCGTAGGTCACACCGTGGATGGCGCTGGCTTTGTCAAACGGGCCGTATTCGCGCACCACCTCGGCGGGGGCACGGGCCGCGATGGGCAGGTATTGGTGGGATGGCGGGGTGCCGGCAAGGTCGCTGCTGCAGGCGGTGTCGTGGGTGGCTGTGGTCATGTCGGTGGCTCCTGGGTGGGTGTCCGGTGCACGGCAATGGGCGTGTGCGTTGGGCGGTGAAGCCACTTTAGGCAAACGGCTGCGCAGCAGGGAGTAACAAGATCGTCGTGAATCCCACCAGCGGCGCAGCCAGCCAGCGCCGGGCCCGCGCCTTTCCGATGGCGCGCACGCGGCCGGTGGCTTCCAGGTCGGCCAATGCGCGCTGCACGGTGCGCTGGCTGTCGCCCAGGGCCAGCGCCAGGGCGGATGTGGACCAGGCCGCGCCGTCTGCCAGCAGCGCCACCAGCGCGCCCTGTTCGCCCTCCACCGGCGGCGCCAGCACGGCCACATCGCGCCCACCGTGGGGCCGCAGCACAAAGCCGCGCGGCGTGGCCTCTATGCCAGCCAGCGGCGCGATCAATGCGCGCAGTCGGCCGATTTCCACGCGCAGTCGGGCGCGGTGAGTTTCGTCGGGGTGGCGCGTGCGGAAGACGTTGGCGATCAAGGCTTCGCGGTCCACATCGCCGGGCCACGCCTCGGCCAGTGCACGCACCAGTGCAAACAGCACGGGGCGGCGCGCCAGCGGCTGCCGTAGCTCGCCTGCGCGCACGCCATGCCGGCAGGCGTCCACCACCATCTGCATGGGGGATGCCAGAAGCGCTGCCACGTCGTCCAGCCGCAGCATCTGTTCAGCGCCATTGGCAAGGCGGCGAGCGGCGGGCTGGTGGAGCAATGCATGGGCCTGCGCCACCTCGGCCAGCAGGGCGGGCACGCCCGATTGGTCCGCCGCCAGTTGCGCGCGCTGCAAGGCTGTGCGAGCCGCATCGATGTGCAATGAGCGAAGCGCCAATTCTGCGGCGGCCAGTTCGGCCACTGCGACAAGCGAGGCGGGCCGTCGTGTTGCCGGATCGGCGGTTTGAGCGCTTGCCAGCGCAGCCGAGGCGTCGTCCAGCTGGCCCAGCAAGATCAGCTTGCGCGCCGCCACCAGCCGGGCCTGCAGCGCGTTGGCAATGTCACCGTGGGCCTGCAGGATCGCGGCGGCAGCCATCAGCGTGTGGGTGGGACCGGCCAGGTCGCGCAGGGCCAAGGCCACCTCCGCCTCGGCCACCACACAGCGCGCGCGGGCCACGGGCTCGTGCGCGCCAAAGCCGCGAGCGGCGCGGCGCAAAAGTTCGCGGGCGCGTGGGTGCTCGCCCAGCTGGGCCATGGCAATGCCGCGCAAAGCCAGGGCCGGTGGGTCGTCGCGCAGGGCCACGCGCTGCAAGGCGGTGAGTGCATCGCCAGCGGCCAGCGCGCGGGCGGCGGCGGAGATCAGCGAATCCATGGGGCGACAGACTACCGCAGCGTGCCGCTGCGATGGCACGCCAGCATGCGTGGGGGATACTTGGCCGCTTCGCTTTGCCGCCCACCGGGTGGTGCGCATCCCCCAAAGACACGAGGACCCGCCTTTGAAATCCGCCAGCGCCACCACCTTCGACGAGGCCTACTACCAGCGCTTTTACTTCGACAAGAAGACCAGCGTGGTGGACCCGGCGCACATGGAGCGCCTGGGCACTTTTGTGTGCAGCTACCTCAAGTATTTGCGCGTGCCGGTCAAGCGGGTGCTCGACGTAGGCTGCGGCATTGGCCTGTGGAAGGACATCATGGCGCAGCACTTTCCGCTGGCCAGCTACCAGGGCGTGGAGATCAGCCCCTACCTGTGCGAACGCTTTGGCTGGCAGCAGGGTTCGGTGGTGGACTATGCGGCCAGCGAGCCATTTGACTTGGTGATTTGCCAGGGCGTGTTGCCCTACCTGAGCCCGCCCGACCTGAAAACTGCACTGCACAACCTGGGCCGCCTGAGCAAAGGCGCGCTGTACGTCGAGGCCGTCTCGCGCGAGGACTACGAGCGCGACATCATCGACGAAGACCTGACCGACAACCGCGTGTTCCGCCACCGCGCCGAGCTGTACCGGCGCGGCTTGCAAGAGGGCGCGATCGAGCTCGGCGGCGGAGTGTGGCTCAGCCGCAAGGCCGACCTGCCGCTGTTTGCGCTCGAACAAGCGGGCGGGCAGTGACGGCGCTCGATCCCAACTTGAACGCCTTCGCGCGGCATGCCCTACCGCACGCCGTATCCCGCTTGCGCACTGAGCGTCTGGCCCGCAGCGCCAAGCCCTTTTTGGCGCGCGGCGGCATCAAGGGCGAGCGGTGTCCGGGCTGCCGCCTGGTGCCCAGCCATTGCCTGTGCAGTGTGCGCCCCGTGGTGCCCACCCGCGCGGGCATGTGCCTGCTCATGGCTGACATCGAGCCGCTCAAGCCCAGCAACACAGGCTGGCTGATCGCCGACGTGGTGCCCGACACGTTTGCCTTTGGCTGGGCGCGCACCGAAGTGCAGCCCGGTCTGCTAGCGCTGCTGGCCGACCCGCAGTGGCAGCCGTATGTGGTGTTCCCGGGCGAGTTTGTCGATGCGGCGCGCGTGGTGACACAGTTGCCGCCGGCCGATGATCTTGCGGTGGGCGATGTCGCAATTACAGCCGCAGGTGCCGCACCGCGCCCGCTCTTCATCCTGCTCGACGCCACCTGGCCCGAGGCACGCAAGATGTTCCGCAAGAGCCCGTACCTCGACCGCTTTCCGGTGCTGAGTTTGCAGAGCGAACAGATCTCGCGCTATCGGCTGCGCCGCTCCACGCGCGACGACCATTTCTGCACGTCCGAGGTCGCATCGTTGTGCCTGGAGCTCGCGGGCGAGACGCATGCGGCGCAGGCACTAGAGGCGTACCTCGACGTGTTCACGCACCACTACCTGCAGTCCAAACACCAGCTGCCGGTGGATTGGGCTGATGCGCTGCACCAGCGGCTGCGCAGGGTGGTGATGGACGGCAGCACGCACGACCCGTCCGTGGGCTCATAAGGACCAGCGCGCGCCACAAGGCAGCGCTGAGGGGCGGGCTTTCCGGGGCCTGCGCCTGCATGACGTCTTGCCAAAAATGCATGGCTGCGTGGGCCCGGCACGGCCAGTGCGCGGCGGTGTTGGCAGCACAATTTGAAGCGCTTGCGCCGCATTGCCAGGGAGGGGCAGCGGCCGCAAGTTCCAAGAACAGGCTTCAAGCCATCATTGAAAGAGCACCTTGAAAAAACACACTCTGTTGATTGCAATCCTCGGCCTGGCCGCCGCATCGTTGGCCCACGCCGGCAAAGCCGAGCGCGACTTTTACACCGCGGAGGTGGTTCCTGCCGTCAAGACCGCCGCCAGCACCCTCAAGCAGTCGTGCGGCTGCCATGTGAAGATGCATGTGAAGCAGGGCAGCTTTCAAACCGTCGACCAACTGCGCCAAGTGCGCAACGCCGCTGGCGTCATCGTCGACAACAGTCCGCGCCACTGCAACGATGCCCCGTCCAAAGCGGCCGTGTGCAAACTCAAGACGCTGGAATTTGCCCGCACCGGCACCACCGATTTCAGGTTTTCTGCGGGCAAGGGTGCGATCACCCTGGACGCCACTTCCTACCCCAGCTGGGACATGCTGGCCGCCAAGCTGGACCAGTAGGCGGCAGCCCTGCGGCTCGCGTACCCAACGCCCCGACACCGCTTGTGTGGTGCGGGGCGTTGGTGTTTGTGGGTGCCGTTAAGCGGCCAGGCTGGCGCGCAGTGTTCGCCGCAGTGGCCCCGCCTCAGCGCGCAGCAGCACCTGCCGCAATGCGGTTTTGCACGGCCTTGTCGATACCGTCCGGCTCCAGGTACGGGCTGCACGACTGGTACAGCGCAAAGCGCTTCTCGGGCGATGCACCGACCAGCTCGGCCGACACCTCGGGCGCGGATTTCTTCAGCGTGTCCAGGTGGAAATCGCCCTCGCTAGGGTGCAGCTCCACCGCGGCACCGATCACTGCCGCGGCTGCCGAGCGCATGCCCTCCTGCCGGTTCTTCACCACGCTCAGCGACAGCCCGTTGAACACATTGCCGCAGCGGATGAGGTCGATGGCCACGGCCTTGCGTGCGGCGGCCTGCGCGGGCGCGACCTGGCTTTGGTGCTGGCTGTCGAGGTACGCCCACACATCCAGCGGCGGTGTGCCCGGTGCGCATGCGCCCTGGTAGGTGCCGAACAAGGCCTTCTTTAACACCTGCGTGCCGGCCGGGGTTTGCGCGCCGCTGTCGATCACGAGCTTCTCGCCGTCGGCGTGCACCGTAAACTGGTACAGCTGTACGGCACTGCCGACGGCGCCCTGGGCGGGGCCGGTGCAGCTGGCCTTCCAGGTTTCGTGACCGGGCATCGGGCGGGCGGATTCGCTGATGGTGCAGGTGGTGCCGCGCTGTTGCATGGCCTGCTTCCAGGCTGTCGCTGTCAGACTGGCCATGTGCTGCTGCGTCACGCACACCACCGGCGTGGTGCCCAGTTCGGCGGCGTAGGCGCCGGGGCGAAACCCCGCGGCTGCCGCACTCATCACAGGCAACGCAGCCAGGGCGCAGCAGGCCAGCCAGAGGGATGGGCGGGCAGCGCGCGCAGCGTGCGCGATGGGGAAGGGCATGAAGGGAACTCCTGAAGAGAAGAAGGGGGGCGCTGACGCGACCGCGCGGGCTTGGCACTGCCCCCGCGGGCCCGGCGGATTGTCGTTCAACCCTGGCCCGCGCCAGGCCTTCTCTTGGGGTCCTGAAGGCCCTCGCAGCACCCTGCAGCGACAATGGCCAGTTCTCCCTCTTGCGCACACGACCGATGAAAGCACCTCCCCGCCTGCAGTCCCTGATCGAGGAAGGCCTGATCGACACCGTGGTTCGGCAGCTCATGAGCGGCAAGGAGGCCATGGTCTACGTGGTGCGCATTGGCGACGAAACCCGCTGCGCCAAGATCTACAAAGAGGCCAACAACCGCAGTTTTCGCCAGGCGGTCGACTACACCGAGAACCGCAAGGTCAAGAATTCGCGCTCGGCCCGCGCCATGGCCAAGGGCAGCAAGTTTGGCCGGCAAGAACAAGAAGCCGCCTGGCAAAGCGCTGAAGTCGATGCGCTCTACCGCTTGGCCGCCGCGGGCGTGCGGGTGCCGCAGCCCTTCAACTTTCACGACGGCGTGCTGCTCATGGAGCTGGTGACCGACGCCCACGGCGACGCGGCCCCACGATTGAACGACGTGAGCTTCAGCCCCGAGGACGCCCGCACCCACCACGCGACACTGGTGGCCGAGGTGGTGCGCATGTTGTGCGCCGGCGTGGTCCATGGCGACCTGTCCGAGTTCAACATCCTGCTGGCCCACCTGCCAGGCGCTGACGGTGAGCCCGGCGCCGACGGCCCGGTCATCATAGACCTGCCGCAGGCGGTGGATGCCGCCGGCAACAACCACGCCCAGCGCATGCTGCTGCGCGACGTGGCCAACCTGCGCGAATTCTTCGGCCAGTTCGCGCCCGAGCTGCGCAGCACGCAGTACGGCCCCGAGATCTGGAGCCTGTACCAAAGCGGTCTGCTGACCAACGAGACCCCGCTCACCGGCCGCTATGCGCCCACCCACGTCGATGTGGACATGCAGGCCGTGCTGCGCGAGATTGACGACGCGCGGGACGAAGACGCCGCGCGCAGGCTGCGCATGGCTGCGGGCTGACCGTGGCGCCATCTGGGAGCCTGCGCGGCAGAAGGAGCATCGGCTGCAACGCGCGACAAACCGGTCTCGTGCCGGCTCCTAGCTGGACTCAGGCCGCGCCGCTGGCTTGGGTGCGGCCGCCGGGCGCCCCAAACGCCCGGCTCAGATAGCGCGATCCGCGCAGGCCAAAACGCCAGGGCACATCCACCGCCTTCGAAATGCCGATGCGCGGGCCGGTCACCACATCGAGCGGGAATGCTGCCTCGGGCTCCAGCAGCGCAAACGGCGGCAGGTGCAGTGGCCGGCCGTTGAAACCGGCATCAATGCCCAGCGCCTGCGCCAGGCGCCCCGGGCCTGCACACAGCAGGCGCACGTCCTCTAGCCCGCGCCGCGCCCGCATGGCATCAATGCCATGGGTGGGCTCCAGCGCGCGCAGCAGCACGCCAGCGCCGTGCCCGGCCTCGCGGCACACGGTGTTCACGCACCAATGCAGCCCGTACGAGCGGTAGACATACGCACACCCGGGCGGGCCGAACATGGCCGCGTTGCGCGCGGTGGGCCCGCCAAAGGTGTGCGACGCCGCATCGGCCTGGTCGTAGGCCTCGGTCTCCACGATGCGGCCGCCCACGCCATCGACCAGCAAGGTCACGCCGATCAGGCGCTGCGCCACCTCGTGCGCCGGGGCGGCGAAATCGATGGCGGCCAGCACGAGGGGCGACGGGCTGGGCGCGGTGGCTGGCGTGGAGGACTTGGCGGGAGCGGGGCTAGCGGGCATGCGGCCGATGCTATCGGCACGGTGCGGGCCGGCGCGGTGGTGGCGCGCCCAAGCTGCTGTGCGCCACGGCCTACGCGGTCGGTCTCTGTCAGCCACCGCGCCCAGGCCCGTCTGCGGGCTACGCAGTGCCTGGAACTGCATGGAGCAGCGCGGCCGGCGCCTTGCGGCACAATCGCGCCCTTTTCGGCGCAGTGCGCGTGGCCTCCTTGTGCCCCGTGCCGCCGCCTGGCGCCGTGCGCCCAGCCGGTCGCTGCCCCGTCCGATCCGCCTTCACCTTTTGCCCATGCCCTCGATCCTCATCCGCAATTTCCGCCCCGGCGACGAGGCCGCGCTGCGCGCCGTCTTCCATGCGTCGGTGCACGGCCTGGCCCGCCAGCACTACACCCCTGAACAGCGCGACGCCTGGGCGCCCCAGCAGCACGACCCCGCGCAGTGGGCCGAGCGCATGCAGGCCAACCAGCCCTACGTCGCGCAGATGGACGGCAGCGAGGCGTTGGCAGGCTTTGCCGACCTGCAGCCCACAGGCTACATCGACCAGTTTTTTGTGTCCCCGGCCTTTGCCGGGCAGGGCGTGGCGCGTGCGCTCATGGACCACCTGTATGCGCAGGCGCGGCAGCGCGGCATCCCGCGGCTGTGGGCGCATGTGAGCCTCACGGCCGAGCCGTTTTTTGCGGCACAGGGTTTTACCGTGCAAGAGCGCCGCGAAGTCGAGCGTGCGGGCGTGGTGCTGCGCAACGCGCTCATGGACAAAACTCTCGCCCAGAGCTGACCGCTATATATTTAATAGCTATCAGTGCTTACAGATAAAGCGCTGGAGGCCTCTGGAGCCTCAAAAATGCCGTGGCAATGCGGCACCACCACCCGGGCGGACCACTGCCCGGCCCCGGTTCGCACTACAGTCATCCCCCCAGCCGGGCCGCCAACCGCCCCTTCGAACACGACAAAAGAAAGCCTCCCATGACGAAAGACCTCGCGCGCCAGAACGAACTCAAACCCATGTCGCTGTGCGAGCCCTGCCAGGGCATTCAGCGCAACTGGCGCAAGGCGCCCGGCCACGCCGAGCTGGTGCAGCGCGGCAACCGCCAGGAAGAGCGCGGCGACGGCACCGTCACCATCACCCGCTACGTGTGCGACCGCTGCGGTACGGCGTGGGAATACGAGAACGACAGGAACAACCAGAAAGCGGGCTGGTCGGTGGTAGGGCGGTAACTGCCTGGTCCGGCGCGCACCGGCCGGACTCTCGGGCGCTGCACGCTGCAGGCAGCGCTGTGTCAGCGCTCCCGCACGGCTCTGCCAGTCGCCGCCAGCACCATCGCCACCAGCACACAACCGAGCCCCGCCCACTGCCAGGCGCGCACCGACTCGCCAAGCACCACCACGGACAGCAGCAGCGCCGACACCGGCAGCCAGACCGTGGCGAGCGACGCGCGCACGCCGCTGGTGCAGGCGCTGCCCGCGTACCACAGCAAGAACCCTCCCACTGTGGGCACCCACGCGTAGTACAGCACCCCCCACAACGCTGGCGCGGGCGTGGCGATGAGGGATGCGGCCCCACTGCCGCGCGCCAGCCACCAGGCTGGCAACAACGACAGCACCAACCCGCCAGCCGACATCAGCGTGGACATCGCCAGCGCAGGGATGGGCCGCGACAGGCGCTTGTTGGCGAGGATGAACACCGCCTCGCACGCCACAGCGGCCAGCACCAGCGCAATGCCGGTGAGCCGCGTGGCGCCCGCAGCCGGGCCGGTGCCGGCCTCGGGCGTGAACGCCACGGCCATCACGCCCAGCGTGGCCAGTGCAATCGCCACCATCAGCCGCGCGCCGGGCCGCTCGCCCAGCAGCAGGGTCGAGAACAGCGCCGCTGCCGCAGGCAGCGTGCCGGCCACGATGCCGGCGTCGGACGCGCTGGCCAGCGTCACGCCCAGGATGAGCAGCACCGAATAGCCCACGCTGCCGGCCGCCGCCTGCACGGTGAGGAGCACCGCGTCGCGCCGGCCCACGCGCGGCAGCCGCTGGCCGCGCCAGCGCATCAGCGCAAAAAACACTGGCAGTGCCAGCGCGTGCCGCAACACGGTGGCGAGAAACGGCTCGATGTCCTGCCCGATGATCTTGCTGACCACCACCGTGCTGCCCACAAGCACCATCGCCAGGCTGCACAGCAGCTGGCCCTTGAATGAATCCGACATGAACGACACCCTTGCTGAAGTGATGAGAAATCAGCGGGCAGTCTCGAAGGTTGGGCGCCCTGGGTCTTGAACGTTATTGCGCGCGCAATGCCCGATGCGCCTTTTGCCACGCGCCGGGCGTAAAGCCGAACTGCCGCGCAAAGATGCGCGTCATGTGGCTCTGGTCGGAAAAGCCGCTGGCGGCTGCGGCATCGGCCAGGCTGGCGCCGCGGCGGATCAGGTGGCGGCTGCGTTCGGCGCGCTGCTGCAGCAACCATGCGTGTGGTGGCAGGCCGTAAGCGTCGGCAAACCGGCGCAGCAGCTGGTAGCGGCTCAGACCCGCCCACGCGGCCATCTGCGCCAGCGTGGGGGGCGCCAACGGGGCATCTGCCAGCCAGTCGCGCACCTGCTGCAGCGCCGTGGCTGCGTGGACCGTGCCATCCGGCACCGGGGCCAGGTTGGCGTGGTGGCGCAGCAGCAGGGCGCAGGTCTGGGCCAGCGATTCCTCGCAGGCCAGGCGGTGTACGGCGCTGGTCGCGGTGGCCGGAGGCGGTCCGTGCGGGGCGAGCAAGCCCTGCGCATTCCAGTGCGCCACGCGGGTGACCAGCGTGTGCAGCGCCTGGGCCAGGGCGGCATCCTGGATGACCGGGCGCGTGAACGCGATGTCGCCCTGGCCCGCCGCGCCACCGTGCTCCTCGGCGGCCAGCGCGTGCAGCGCGCCGGGCTCCACGTAAAGCATGCGCCAGCGGCGCGACGTGCTGCCCAGCGGCTGGCCGTCGTGCACCTCGCCCGGGTTGGTGGTGATGAGGTCGCCCGCGTAGGCATCCACCTGGCCGCGCCCGCTGGCCGAGCTCTGCGCGCCGTGGTCCAGCAGGCCCAGCCCGTAGACTGCGTGCCAGTGCCGGCCGTAGTGGCGGGAACTTTCAGCCTGTGTGCAGTACACACCTTGCCAGGGCGATGCGAAAACCTGGCGCTGGTGAAGGGGTGGCTGCGTCATGCCGCAGATTATTGCGGGGCTCCGCCCTTGCCACTGCGACCGCCGCCGCAACCGCGCCGAGCCCGGCCCTCTCCACCCCACAAAGGACCTCTCTCCATGGTGTACCGCAGACGTTTTTTGGGCACCGCACTGCGCAGCCTGGCCGTTGGCGCCACGGCGCTGGCCGGGTTGCAGGCGGCCTATGCCCAGCCCAGCTACACCGTGCCGCTGGAGCAGTTGCAGGAGGCGGTAGCGCAGAAGTTTCCGCGCAGCGTGCCGGTGCAGGGCTTGCTGGACTTGACCCTGCAGGCCCCACGCCTGCGCCTGTTGCCCGAGGTCAACCGGATCGGCGCATTGATGGCCGTGGACGCCGCGGGCGCCGCCCTGCGCCGCAGCCACGCGGGCAGTTTTGATGTGGAGTTTGCGCTGCGCTACGAGCCCAGCGACCGCACGTTGCGCGCGCACCAGATCAAGCTCGGGCGGCTGGACTTCCCTACCCTCAAGCCTGCCGTCAACGAGCTGATCAACGCCTACGGCCCGGTGCTGGCCGCGCAGTCGCTGGGCGAGGTCACGCTGCACCAGCTGCGCCCGCAGGACACGGCCGTGTTCGACGGCATGGGGCTGCAGCCCGGGCCGATTACCGTGACGGCCAAGGGGCTGACGGTGGCGTTTGTGAACAAGCAGCCATGATCTGGGTGGCGAGAGTTTGCTATTGATTGTGTAGCTAATAGCGATTGCTGAATAAGCGCTAGATGCCTATTTGATTCAAATTGCGGCCCGCACAACCTGAAGCCGTTAGCGCGGCTCGCTCTGCGCGCGTTTCTGCGCCGCCCCAAACGCCTGCGTGCGGATCCACTGCAGCGCATGCCCGCGCTGCTGGCTGCCGCCCGACACGCCGGACGTGGTCGCCACGACCAGATCAAGCGGCGGGTACACCCAGATGAACTGGCCGCCGTACCCGCTGGCCATGAAGGTTGGGCGCGGTTCGGCCGACGGCACCACCCACCACAGGTAGCCGTACGACAGGCCCACCGGCGGCCCGCCCGCGTTCTGCACCTTCACCGAGGCATCGGCAAACACCTCGGGCACCAGCGGCTGGCCGTTCCACTGCCCGCGCTGCAGGTACAGCTGGCCGAGCTTGGCCATGTCCAGCGTGCGCAGGTGGAGGCCGCGCTGGTACGAAGGCTCGGCAAAACCCATCGGGCCGATGAGCTGCTGGCGCGCGTAGTCGGCCAACGGCATGCCCGTGGCCTTCTCGAGCACGGCGCTGAGCAGCGGCACCACCGAGTTGTCGTACGCAAACGTCTTGCCCGGCTCGCTGGCCAGCGGGCGCGCCCAGGCATCGCGCGGCGCCAGCGCTGGGGCGGTGCCGCCGGCGTCGTTCACCGCGAAGCCGGCCGTGAGCGTGAGCAAGTGGCGCAGCGTGATGCCCGCGGCGCGCGGGTCGGAGTTGGCGGCGGCCCAGTCCGGCACCAGGTCCAGCACGCGCTGGTCCACGCTGGCGATGCGGCCCTGCGCGAGGGCTGTGCCCAGCAGCACCGACAGCGCGCTCTTGGCGGCCGACTGCGTGTCGCGTAGCCGGGCCGCGTCGCCATCGCGGTAAAACGAATACACCACGCGCCCGCGCTGCACCACCACGGCGCTGTGCACGTCGGTGAACTGTTGGGCTAGTGCGGTGTCTGCCGCCTGGAAGGCCGCAATGTCGAGCACCTGCTCGGCCGCGGTCGGTGCCTCACGCCACAGCCAGGCGCCGGTGGTGGCCGGCTGGGCCAGCACGGCGGCGTGGCCGAGGCAGGCCAGCAGGCTTGCGGCGATGTGGGAGGAAAGGCAGGTCCAGCGAGGGTGCATGCGGGGCTCCTTCAAGCGGTGAAGCAGATGGTGCCGCAGTGTAGAAGCGGGCAGCTTTGCGTGAGCCAAAGGCAGCCACCACGGCACCCTGCAGCACGCGCGCTGCCTCGGCTGCGGCGGCAACGGGCAGCGTGCTGTCCGGGCGGTCATGCTGCGTGGTTCCGCGGCGCGTGCGGGTACGGGATAGGAACAGATGGCGGGTGACTGTGCGATGGGGCGATCAGCGGGACGCGCACTGTGACGCCAGCACCTCCCACACCACCATGCGCCCCTGTCTGGCACTGGCGCCACTGCGGCCTGCGCATGCTCACCGCATGACGCCCTCCCACGTGCCCGGCCCGGAAAGCCTGGGCGACATCCTCGACCGGTTTGAAGAACTTGCAGAGCAAGAGAGCCGCGTCGCCGTGGCCGATATGGTCGATGCCGTGGGCACGCGCAGCTACGGGCCGTTCCTCATCGTGCCGGCCTTGATTGAGCTGTCGCCCATCGGCGGCGTGCCCGGCGTGCCGACGGCCCTGGCCGCGCTGGTGGCGCTGTTTGCGGTGCAGATGCTGTTGGGGCGCCGGCGCTTGTGGATGCCCGGTTGGGTCGCGCGGCGGGGCCTGGCTGCGCCGCGGCTTACGCGGCTGGTGGCGGCCGTGCGGCCCATGGCAGAGCGCGTGGACCGGTGGTTTCACGGCCGTCTGCGTGCGCTCACCTCGGGCGTGGGCGTGCGTGTGGCGGCGCTGGCCTGCATTGCGCTGGCGATGCTGGTGCCGCCGCTGGAGCTGTTTCCGTTTGCCAGTTCGGCGCCCATGGGCGCGATTGCGCTGATCGGGCTGGCGCTGCTGGTGCGCGATGGCGCGCTGATGGTGCTGGCTTCGCTGCTGGCCGGTGGCGCGGTGTGGCTGCTGGTCTCGCTGGTGTTCTGACACGCGCCCCACGCCTCTCAACGCCTTTCAACGCCCATTTCGCCCCAACCGCGTCAGTCGCCGCGCACCCGCTCGGCATAGCCACGCTGCGCAAACTGCTCCACCACAAAGTCGACGAACACCCGGGTGCGCGCGGGCAGCAGCTTCTTGCTCGGGTAGTAGATCGATCCCGGCCCCCTGTCCACCCACCAGCCGGGCAACACGCGCACCAGGTCCCCGCGCGCGAGCCAGGGCTGTACAAAGGGCATGGGCAGCACGGCCAGCCCCAGGCCCATCAGCGCGGCCTGGCACATGGCCTCGGGGTCGTCAAACACGATGCGCGGGCGCAGTTCGGCCACGCCGGCATCGCCCGCCTTGTTGCGCAGCGTGGTCACCGGCACGCGCCCGGTGCGGATGGCGCGGCGCACGATGCCGTCCCACTGCGCCAGGTCCGCCGGCTGGCGCGGCGCCTTGCGGCCGTGGAGCAGCGCGGGCGCGCCCACCACCACCAGGTGCACCGGGCCCAGCGTGCGCGCCACCATGTCCGGGTGCAGGTTCACACCGCCGCCAATGCCCGCGTCAAACCCCTCGGCGATCAGGTCGACCTGCCGGTTCTCGAAACGCCAGTCGGGCTGGATGTCCGGGTAGCGCTGCAAAAACTCACCGAGCAGCGGCACCAGGTAGGCCCGGCCAAACGCCTGGCCCATGCTCACCTTGAGCGTGCCCGCAGGCTGCTGCTCGGCCTCGGCCGCGTGGTCCACCGCGTCGGCCAGTGCGACCAGCGGCGCGCTGATCTGCGCGAGCAGGCGCTGCCCGCCTTCTGTGAGCGCCAGGCGTCTTGTGCTGCGCTGAAACAGCCGCACTCCCAGCCCCGCCTCCAGCCGCGCAACGTTCTTGCTGACCGCTGCGGGCGTCAGGCCCATGAGCCGCGCGGCGGCAGAAAAGCTGCCGGACTCGGCGGACTTCACGAATGATTCGAGGTGGCTGAGGGGCTGCATGCGGGCGATTGTGGCGCCTTGTATTTTCAACCCAGGGTTGTAAGCGCCACAGCCGATTCATGGCTACCGCCAATGCAATAGTTTTTCGACACTGCAGGTGTTGTCGTCTTTTGCTTCGCTTTTTCAACACCTTGTGGAGAGCCCCATGACCAGCGTTTCCGTGACCCCTTCTTCCCACCCCGCCAGCGGCCAGCTCGCCGGCAAGGCCGCGTTTGTCACCGGCGGCGCACGCGGCATTGGCGTCGCCATCGTACGGCGCCTGGCGCGCGACGGCGCTGCCGTGGCGTTCACCTACAGCAGCTCCGATGCACCGGCCAAGGAGCTGGCCGCAGCCATCGAAGCAGACGGTGGCCGCGCGCTGGCGATCCGCGCCGACAGCACCGATGCCGCTGCGGTCCAGGCCGCCATCGATGCTGCAGCCAGCGCGTTCGGGCGCCTGGACATCCTCGTCAACAACGCAGGTGTCGCGGTGGCGGGCGATTTTGAAAGCTATGCGCTGGCCGACTTCGACCGCACGGTGGCCGTCAACGTGCGTGGCGTGTTCGTCGCCACGCAGGCCGCCGTGCGCCACATGGGCCAGGGCGGCGCCTACGGCCGCGTCATCAACATGGGCAGCACCAATTCGGACCGCGTGCCATGGGCGGGCTTTAGCGTGTATGCCATGAGCAAGGCCGCCATCGTCGGCCTGACCAAGGGCCTGGCGCGCGACCTGGGGCCGCGCGGCATCACCGTGAACAACGTGCAGCCCGGCCCGGTCGACACCGACATGAACCCCGCCCACGGCCCGCTGGCAGGCAACATGCATTCGATGATGGCGCTGTCTCGGCATGCACACCCCGACGAGATCGCGGGCATGGTGGCCTATCTGGCCGGGCCGGAGTCGGACATGGTGACGGGCGCGAGTTTGCTCATCGACGGCGGGTTTGCGGCCTGATCCACTGCGGGCCGCCTGCGGCCACGCGTGGCCTCAGCGCGCCTTGCTGGCCGCCGTGCTACTGCGGCGCGGGCGCCGCTTGGTGCCTGCTGCCGCAGCCGCAAGCTCGTGCGGCGCCAGCGTGTACGCCGGGTTGTTGGCCACCATCTCCACCGCCAGGTCGATGAACGCCCGCACCCGCGCCGGCTGCGCGGTGCGGCTGCCGTAGTACACGTACAGCGCCAAGTGCTCGGCCACGTGCTGCGTGAGCAGCGGCACCAGCTGCCCGCTGCGCACCAGCGGCGCGGCGGTGATGCCGATCAGCTGGCCCACCGCGTGGCCGCCCACCACGGCGCGGGCTTCGGCCTCGATGTCGTTGGTGCAAAAGGCCGGGGCAATGTTGTGCGCCACGATGTCGTCCCCCACCTGAAACTCCCAGGGCATCGACTTGCCCGTGGCCGCATGGCGAAAGCCCGTGCAGCGGTGCTGGGCCAGCTCTTCGATCGTGGCGGGCGCGCCGTGCCGCGCGATGTAGGCCGGCGCGGCGCACACCAGCAGCTGCAGCGTGAGCAGCCGCCGCGCCACCACGCCGCCCTCGGGCGGGTAGCCCGACCGAAAGCCCACGTCCACGCGGTCTTCCACCCAGTTGCCGATGCGGTCGTCGAGCTGCACGTCCGGCTCAACCCGCGGGTGGCGGCGGCAGAACTCGTCGAGCACGGGCCAGATCACCTCGAGCAGGATGGAGCGTGGCGCCACGATGCGCAGCGGCCCCGCCATCTCCTCACGCCCGCGCCGTGCGCCGTGCACCGCCTGCTGCAGCGTGGCCAGGCCGGGCTGGGCCGAGACCAGAAACTGCTGCCCCTCTTCGGTCAGGCTCAGGCTGCGCGTGGTGCGGTGAAACAGCCGCACGCCCAGGTGCGATTCGAGCTGCACCAGCAGCTGGCTGGACGCCTGGGGCGTGATGCCTTGCGCGCCCGCGGCCTGGCGCAGGCTGCCCAGTTCGGCCGCTTTGACAAAGTTGGCGATGGCGCGCAGTTCATTGATGGCCATGGTGGGGGGCTTGGGGGATTGACAAGCTGTGCTTGCGAATGAATCCACCAATTATGGGCTAGTCGCATGCCAATAGGGTGCCTACATTTCACCGCCATGGGCACCGGACTGGCGCTGCCTTCGCAGCCCTGCCAGGCCCATCCATCCGTCTATCCATTTGCCATCGACCTGCCTCAAGGATTCACCATGACTGCTGCTGTTTCTTCTTTGCCCACTTCCTCACCATCCACGTCATCCCGCGTCTGGCTGATCACCGGCGCCTCGCGCGGCATCGGCGCACGCATTGCCGAGGCCGCGCTCGCGCAGGGCGATGTGGTAGTCGCCACGGCCCGCGATGCCGCGTCCATCGAAAAGCGCTTTGGCGTACAGAAGGCGCTGTTGCCCCTGGCGCTCGACGTGACCGACGAAGCCCAGGCACGCAATGTTGTGGGTGCTGCGCTCGACCGCTTTGGCCGCATCGACGTGCTGGTCAACAACGCGGGCTACGGCCTGCTGGGCGCGGTGGAGGAGGCCACGGCCGACGAGGTGCGGCGCCTGTACGACACCAACGTGTTCGGCCTGCTGCACGTGACGCGTGCGGTGCTGCCCGCGATGCGCGCGCAGCGCTCGGGCCATGTGATCAACATTTCGTCGCTGGGCGGGGTGCAGTCGGCCGCAGGTTTTGGCCTGTACTGCTCCACCAAGTTCGCGGTGGAAGGCATCAGCGAAGCCCTGCATGCCGAGCTGGCGCCGCTGGGCATCCACACCACGGTGGTGGAGCCGGGTTACTTTCGCACCGAGTTCCTGGATGGGGCATCGCTGGCCGTATCGCCCCGCGTGCTGGACGACTACGCGCCCACCGCCGGCGCCGTGCGCGAGGCCGCGCGCCGCATCAACCTGAACCAGCCCGGTGACCCCGTGCGCCTGGCCCAGGCCGTGATGCAGCTCGCCGCCAGCGCCACCCCGCCGCTGCGCCTGCCACTGGGCACGGACACGCTGCAGACCATCGCCGACAAACACGTCTTTGTGGAGAAGGAAACCGCGCAGTGGCGTGTGCTGGCGGCGTCGACGGATTTCCCGAAAGAAGCGGAGCAAAAAGCGGCTTGAAAAGGTTTGCTATTCAATATGTAGCACAAAACCTATATGGATAAAGCGCTGGCGGCCATTTTTGCTTGAAATCAGACTGCGCACGGCGCCGCGCGCGGTGGCACGGGCTCCGGGCCGGCTTCTGGCCGCCGTCCTACACCCCCGGCGGCACAGGCGGACTACAACCGGGACAGGGCGTGGCCAAGCTCCCACACGCCGGCCAGCCCTGCCGGCCCCGCCCCGGGGCCGCGGCCCGGTGGGCCGGCCACTGCAACCTGCGTTTTCCCTTCGATCGAATCCATGGCTTTTTTGTCGAAATCTGCTTCGTCCTCTTCCTCAGATCCTCCGCCCCATGCTGCGTCACCCAGCACCGGCTCCGCGCAGGTGGTGGTCATCACCGGCGCCTCCAGCGGCATCGGCCACGCCACCGCGCTGGCGTTTGCACGCCGCGGCGCACGCCTGGTGCTGGCGGCGCGCAATGCCGACACCCTGGCCCCCGTGGCCATGGCCTGCCGCGAGGCCGGCGCCACGGCAGCCCTGGGCGTCCCCACCGATGTGACCGATGCCGACGCGGTGGCGCGCCTGGCCGATACCGCCCTGCGCCACTACGGCCGCATCGACGTATGGGTGAACGGCGTGGGTGTGGGCGCCGTGGGACGGTTTGACCAGACGCCGCTGGCCGCGCACCGCCGCGTGGTCGAGGCGAACCTGCTCGGCCACCTGCATGGCGCGCATGTGGCGCTGCGCCACTTTCGCGAACGCGGCCGGGGCACGCTCATCAACATGATTTCGGCCGGCGGCTGGGTGCCCTCGCCCTACGCGGCGGCGTACACCGCCAGCAAGTTCGGGCTGCGGGGCTTGTCCGAAGCGCTGCGCGCCGAGGTGTCCCACCTGCCAGAGGTCCATGTGTGCGATGTGGCGCCGACGTTTGTCGATTCGCCCGGGCTTTCGCACGGCGCTAACTACACCGGCCGCAACCTGCAGCCGCGCATCCCGCTGCTGGACCCTGAACGTGTGGCCAACGCCGTGGCCGCCCTGGCCGACCGGCCCCGCGCCGTGACCTGGCTGGGCGCGGCTGCGGCACCCGGCCGCCTGGTCCATGCCATCGCACCGCAGCGCCTGGGCGCCGTGATGCGCTGGGTGACCGAACGCGCGCTGCGCAGCGCACGCCCCGTGCCCGAGAGCGATGGCAACCTTTTTGTGCCCTCGCGCGGCACCAGCATCGATGGCGGCCAGCGCCGCGCGCAGCGCCACAGCGTGGGCCTGGTCGCCGCGCTGGGCGTGGCCGGGCTCGTAGTCGGCGTGTGGGCTGCCCGCCGCCGTCCATAGCAAGGAGTTTTCTTATGAACAGTTCTGCCCCTTCCTCTTCGCCATCTTCTTCCGTGGCTGACACCGCCACGGCTGAAGCCGCCTCGGCGCCCGCGGGCGTGCCCTTTGTGCTGTACGCACTCCAGGGCCGGGTGTACGCCAGCAACGTCAAACAAAAGCTGGTGGACCTGGGCCGCCTCAAGCCCGACGGGCAGGGCGGCACGTATTCCTATCTGCTCGACGGCGACAAGGCCACGGGCAGCGGCTTTGCCGATGCGCAAGAGGCGCTGGCGCACATCGCGCAGACGACCAGCTTTCTGTTCCTGGACGGCCAGTTCACCGCACTCGAAGACCTGGGCGGCACCGAGCGGCCTGACCTGGCCGATGCGCCCCGGCTCGAGGTGACGCTGGACCCGCTTGGCCGCGGCGAGAAGATGATCGACACGCAGGTGTAGATCAGCGTCGCCTTCCCACAATTGCGGCACAGGGCGAAAAAAGCGGCACGGGGCCGCTTTTTCACACACCCCGCGCGGCCACTGGCAGCACTGCCGTATCGCCCGCCGCCCAACCATCGCCTGGCGCCATTACCTTGTCCGGGGTCATGGGGGTGGAGCGCAGGCGCCGGCCCGTGGCGTGGTAGATGGCATTGCTGACGGCCGCCGCCACGCCCACGATCCCGATCTCGCCCACGCCCTTGGCGCCCAGGCGGCTCACGATGCGGTCGTCTTCCTCCACAAAGATGACATCAATGTCGTGGATGTCGGCGTTCACCGGCACGTGGTATTCACCGAGGTTGTGGTTCATGAACCGGCCCTGGGTGTGGTCGCACAGGGTTTCTTCGTGCAGGGCCTGGCTGATGCCCCACACGATGCCGCCCACGATCTGGCTGCGTGCGGTCTGCGCGCTCAGGATGCGGCCGGCAGCCACCGCGCTCACCACGCGCGTGACACGCACGGTGCCAAATTCCTCATCCACCCGCACCTCGCAGAACACCGCCGAATGGGTGGCCCGCACGTATTTTTTTTGCGTGAGGATGTGGGGCAGCATCAGGTACTTGTCCTCGATGCGCTCGTGCCCGGCCGCCGCCATCACCTGTGTCAGAGGCATGTGCGACGCGGGCACATCGCGCAGCTGGATGCCGCCGCCCACAAACTCCACCTGCCCAAGCCGCGAGCCGGCCAGGGGCGAGCCGGGCAGGGCGCGGGCCAGCTTCCAGAGCTGTTTTTGCAGCTTCTCACACACGCCTTGCACGGCCGAGCCCACGGTAGCCACGTGCGACGAGCCCCCTTCGATCGGCGCCACCGGCAGGCGCGAATCGCCCAAGCGGAACGTGACCTGCTCCAGCGGCAGTCCCATGGCCGCCGCCGCGATCATCGCCATTACCGTGTACGTGCCGGTGCCAATGTCGGTGGCGGCGCTCGCCACCTCCAGCCGGCCGTCGGCATGCAGCACGGCCTGCGCGCGGGCAAACATCTGCATCGCGTCCCACTGGCCCGTGGCCATGCCCCAGCCGATCAGCTCGTGGCCCTCGCGCATGCTGCGCGGCTCGGGGTTGCGCGCTGCCCAGCCAAACCGCTCGGCCGCCTGCTGGTAGCAGGCGCGCAGCTCCTTGGTGGAATAGGGCAGGTCCTTGGCAGCGTCGCGCTCGGCATAGTTTTTCAGGCGCAGGGCCAGCGGGTCCATCGCCAGCGCGCAGGCCAGTTCGTCCATCGCCACCTCCAGCGCATGCACGCCGTGGGCCGCGCCGGGCGCACGCATGTCCATGGGCGTGAAGTGGTCCAGCTCCACCAGCTTGTAGTCGAGCCGCACATTGGGGCAGTGATACAGCTGGCCGGACCAGTTCACCACCACCTCGCAGTAGTCCTCGGCACGCGAGGTCTCTGCGATGGCCTCGTGCACCACGCTTTGCAGGGTGCCGTCGGGCGCTGCGCCCAGCTTCACGCGCTGCCAGGTTTCGGGCCGGTGGCCAAAGGTGAACATCTGCTGGCGCGTGAGCACCACGCGCACCGAGCGCTTGAGGTGCAGCGTGGCCATCACCGCGAGGATGAGGTTGTATTGCGGCCTGAGCCCCGAGCCGAACGCACCGCCCACAAACGGGTTCTTCACCGTGACCTTGCGTTTGCCCAGACCGAACACGCGCGAAACCACCCAGCGGCAGTTCTGCGATCCCTGGGTCTTGTCGTAGATGGTCAGGTGCCCGTCGTCCCCCAGGATGACGGTGCTGGCATGCATCTCCAGGGGGTTGTGGTGCTCCACGCCGCTGTAGAACTCCGAATCCACCTTGACGGCGGCCTGCGCAAAGGCACCGTCGGCATCGCCCGTGGGTTTGGGCGGCGGCGAGTAGCCCGCCTTGAGCGTGGACGGCTCCTTGGCGCGGTCCAGATGGGCCACGAGGTTGGTCTCGTGGGGCACCGTTTCGTAGTGCAGGCGCACCAGCGAGGCGGCGTACCGGGCTGCCTCGAAACTCTCTGCGAGCACCAGCGCCACCGGCTGGCCGCTGTAGAGCACTTCGTCGCTCGCCAGCGGCTTGAAAGGCGAACCCGCGGGCGCCGTCATGTCCTTGTAGAACAGGTCCATCTTGCGGATGTGGGGCCGGTTCTCGTGCGTGAGGACGTCGAGCACGCCCGGCACAGCCCGCGCCTTCATCAGGTCGATGGCCGTGATGCGGCCCCGTGCCACGGTGCTGCTGACCACCACGCCCCACACCAGGTCGGCCGTGGGGTACTCGGCCGCATAGCGGGCCTGGCCCGTGACCTTGGCCACACCATCGATGCGGGGCAGCGCGTCGCCCAGCGCCACCGGGCCGGTGCCGGGCGGTGCGATGGGCTGCACCGGCTCTACAGAATGGAAGTAGGGGTTCATGCTGCAGCTCCGGACGGCGTGGGAGACATCTTGATCGGCCGCACGTTGGACACCGTGCCGGCTGCGGCCGTGGTCAGCGCCCGCACGATGGCGCGGCGTGCCAGCGGGATCTTGAACCCGTTGTGGCCCAGGCCCGTGCCCTGTGGCACCGCGCCTTCCAGCACCTGCGCCGCAGCGGCTGCGAACACGTCCGTGCCCGGGGCCTGGCCTTCCAGCAGGGCTTCTGCTTCGGGGCGCCGCCAGGGCTTGTGCGCCACGCCCCCCAGGGCGATGCGCGCGCGGCCAATCCGTCCTTCGCCATCGAGCTCCAGCGCGGCAGCTACCGAGGTGAGGGCAAAGGCATACGACGCGCGCTCGCGCAGCTTGAGGTAGACAGAGTGGCTGGCAAAGCCGCCCGGCGCGGGCAGGTCGATGTGGGTGATCAGTTCGTCGGGGCGCAGCACGGTGTCCAGGTCGGGTTGGTCGCCGGGCAGGCGGTGGAAATCGCTGAATGCGATCGTCCGCGGGGTGTCGGGGCCTTGCACATGCACCACCGCCTCCAGCGCGGCCAACGCTACGCACATGTCGGAGGGATGCACGGCGATGCAGTGGGCGCTGGCGCCCAGGATGGCGTGCTGGCGCGCCATGTTGCCCACGGCCGAGCAGCCACTGCCGGGCTCGCGCTTGTTGCACGGCGTGGCCGTGTCGTAGAAGTACACGCAGCGCGTGCGCTGCAGCAGGTTGCCGCCATTGCTGGCCATGTTGCGGATCTGCGGCGACGCGCCGGCCAGGATCGCGGACGACAGCAGCGGGTAGCGGCTGCGCACCAGCGGGTGGTAGGCCGTGGCGGCATTGCGCGCCAGGGCGCCCAGGCGCAGCCCGCCGTCGGGAAGCTCTTCGATCATGGCCAGGTCCAGGCGGTTGATGTCGACCAGCGTCGCGGGCCGCATCACGTTTTCCTTCATCAGGTCCAGCAGGTTCGTGCCGCCCGCCACCAGCCGGGCGTTGCCCGCAGCGGTGGTGGACGGGGGCAGCGGGCTGGCCATGCCCACCGCGGCAATGGCCGACTGGACCGAGGTGGCGGTGTGGAAGTGGAACGGGTTCATGCCGGCACCGTTCCCGTCACGACGGGTTCGTGCGCCGTGCGCGACGCGGCTGCATCGCCCTGCAGGCCCAGCGCCACCTGGCACACCGCCGCAGTGATCAGCGGGTAGGCGCCGCAGCGGCACAGGTTGCCGCTCATCAGCTCACGCACTTCGTCCACCGTCTGGGCTTCACCTTCGCGGATCAGGCCCACCGCAGAACACAGCTGCCCGGGTGTGCAGTAGCCGCACTGGAACGCGTCGTGCTGCATGAACGCTTTTTGCAACGGGTGCAGCGCGTGCACTTCATGCCGCTCCTGCGGGGCCTGCAACACGCCCTGCGCCGTGTCCGCTGGCATGGCCACATCGCGCGCAGTGCTCTCATCCTCCACGGTGGTGGCGTGCAGGTGGGCGAGCCCCTCGACCGTAGTCACCTCGCAGCCGTCACGCATCACCCCCAGCGTCAGGCACGACAGCATGCGCTCGCCATCGATGAGCACCGTGCACGCGCCACATTGGCCGTGGTCGCAGCCTTTTTTGGTGCCGGTGAGGTTGAGCCGGTCGCGCAGCACATCGAGCAGGCTCACCCAGGGTTCGATTTGCAGCGTGCGGTGCTCTCCGTTGACCCGCAGGCGCACGAGCTGGGCCGGCGGGGGAGGCGCCATAGCGTCTGTCAGTGCCTGCCCGCCGGCAGGAGGCGAAGAGGGCGGTGCGTAAGTGTGCATGCGGGTCTCCATCGGGGGCGCCGCCCGGCCGGTCCGGGAGGATCAGCGGCCCATTTTTGGAGTTTGTTGGCGAGTGCGCTGTCGGACGGAGCCTCTATCGCGGCCGGCTGCTTGCATGCACCGGCGCCGGCCTTGCCGAGCCTCCTGGCACCAGGACGCCGGCGGAGTGCCGGTCACACCGGGCGCGAAAACTCCATCACCCAGTTCATCTCCCACGTGTGGCCCTCGTCGGCCGAAAACGACTGCTGCCAGCGTGGCGCGCCGGTGTGCATCAGCGACCACTCAAACTGCACCAGGATCGGCCGGCCGCCCAGCACATCGCGGCCGTTGAAGATGCCCTTGCCGTCCGCAAAACCGCCCACCACCGGCGGCTGCAGCAAGCCCGTGGCCGCGTCCACGCCGCCCGTGGCGTTGTCCAGCCAGTAGATGCTCCAGCGCTGCGCAGCCGGGCTGAACACGCGCAGCGACATGCCCACATACCCTGGCTTCCAGGCGGCGGCAATGAAATCGTCGTAGTTGCCAATGCCGCCGGGCAGCGGCCGTGCATAGCCCGTGGCATCAAAGGTCTCCCATTCGGTGCAGCCGGCCAGCCGCTGCACCAGGCGCGTGTTGCGGATATGCCAGGGGCCCATGAGGAAGTCGAAGTCGCGGGCGCCGGTGGGGCCGGTGGCGGACGTGGCGAGGTTGGGGGGTGGAACTGCGGTGGGAGTGGAGGTCATGGTAATGGCGGGTTGGGGTTGGAAATTTGGGTGATGGCTGCGTCGGAGTCGGCATGGCGATGGACTGCTGTTGGGGCCTGGTTCAAGGCGCCGCGAGGGCCTTGTCCGGGTGGTCCCAGCCTGGCAGTGCGCTCAAGGACTTCAGCCACCGCGCCACGTTCGAAAAATCGGGCGCAGCAATGCCGGCCTGGTCCAGCCAGAAGAGGTAGCCCGCGCAGGCGATGTCCGCAATGGTCGGGCCAGAGGGCAACAGAAACTCGGTGCGCGCCAGCGTCTCGTCCAGCGTCTGCAGATCCGCCAGAACCCGCGCCCGGAGGTACGCCAGAACCTCGGCGGGCTGGGGCGCCCAACGGAGTGAAAAACGCAGGTTGGGCACGCTGAAGCCGATGCGGTTGGCCTCCCAGAACAGCCATTCCAGAACGGCACTGTGCTCGTCCGGTGTCCCGCCAAAAGCGCCCGTCCGCTGCGCTACATGCAGCAAGACCGCATTGGATTGGCACAGGGCCACGCCGCCGTCGATGAGCACCGGTACCTCGCCGAACCGGCTGGCGGCCACAAAGTCAGCGGGCCGTTCGGCGCGGGGAATGTCGAGCGCAATCGGCTGGTAGCGGTGGGGCACGTGCGACAGCAACAGCAGCAAGCGGACCTTGTACGAGTGGCCCGAATCCTCGTTGCCGTAGAGCAGCAGCGCAGGCGAGGTGGAGAGCGATGGGGTCATGCGCAGGTGTCCATAAATGGGGTCGCTCAGGCCGCCACCTCAGGCGTGCCAGGCCGAGCGCGCCGTGGGCTGCAGGCGGTGGGTTTCGGGCTCGCGCGCCAGCCAGGGGCTGAGGTCGGTCGCTACGCCGCGCGCCCACGCGGTGCTGGTGGCAAAGGCGTCGAGTGCCGCCTCGCGGCCGAACAGGGCCAGGCCCAACAGCACGTGTTCGCCTTCGCGCACCGGCAGCCGCGGGAAGGTGTTGGCGCTGGTCTCGGTGCAGTACCAGGCCACCTGGCGCGCGCCACCGCGCTGCAGCGTGGGTGCCATGCGGTGGCGGCAAAAATCCAGCAGCGCAGGCGTGGCGGCCTCGCGCAGGTAGAAGACGGTGGCGGCCAGCACGCCCGGCGCCGCGCCGCTGGCGCCCGGGGCGGGGCGGGGGTGCTGGGGCAGTGCGGCGGCGGCGCCGGGCCACGCGGGGCGCAGCAGCAGCACGTTGCCCGAGTCGATCATCGTTGCGTTGGCGGCGTTGCGGTGCGCGGCCCAGGTGGGCCCGCCGTAGAAGCCTTCGAGCGCGCGGCGGCGGGATTCCATGTCGGCAAATCCGCGCAGCCACACGAACAGGTCCGGCCGGTCCAGGTCGCGGAACTGGCCCAGCACGCGCAGGCCGTGGGCCTCCTGGGACTCGACAAATTCGCGGTCGAACAGGTCGATCAGCACATCGCGCTGGTGCGGGTGCAGCGTGTACTGGCGCAGCTCGACCACGGCGCAGTCTTCTGCGGAGGGTGGGCTTGCGCTGGGTATGGCTGTAGCGGGTGCGGCGGCATCCAGCGCGGTGGGGTGCGACGCGGCGGGGGATGTGGCGTGGGTGGTGGCGTGGGTGGTGGCGGGCGGAGCGGCCAGGGCGGTGTCGTCGTGCATGGGTTTCCTCGGTGGGCGTTCATCGATGGGGGACGCCTGCAGTCTGCGCCGCAATACCTGCCAAGGCGTGGCAGGTATTTAAGATATCTTCAGCAAACTCGCTTCTCCACGTAAACGCTCCACCCACCTCCCATGCGCGCCAGTCGCCTGCTCTCCCTTCAAATGCTGCTTGAGACCCAGGGCCGCATGAGCGCGCAGGTGCTGGCCGATGCGCTGGAGATTTCGGTGCGCACGCTCTACCGCGATGTGGACCAGCTGAGCGCGGCCGGCGTGCCCATCTACGCCGAGCGCGGGCGCCACGGCGGTTTTGCGCTGCTGCCGGGCTGGAAGACCACGCTCACCGGGCTCACGCCGTCCGAGGCGCAGGCCGTCTTCCTGAGCGGCCTGCCCGGCCCTGCGCAAGACCTGGGCCTGGGCGGTGACGTGGAGGGCGCGCGGCTGAAGTTGCTGGCCTCCCTGCCCGCGTCGTGGCGCGAAGACGCCCAGCGCGTGAGCGCGCGGCTGCACCTCGACCCCGTGGACTGGTACCGCGAAAGCGACCCCACGCCCCACTTGCCCACGGTGGCGGCCGCGGTGTGGAGCGGGCTCCAGGTCACCCTGCGCTACGAGAGCTGGGCCGACACCGTGGAGCGCACCGTGAGCCCGCTGGGCCTGGTACTCAAGGCAGGCGTGTGGTACCTAGTGGCGCTGCCTGCGGACAAGGGGGCGGGCGACGGAGCGAGGTCCGGCCAAGGTGGCGGGAAAACCGGCAGCAGCAACGTGAGCAAGGGCGACGGCGGCCCGCGCACCTACCGCGTCTCCAACATCCTGGCCGCGCAGCCCACCGACCTGCCCGTGCGCCGCCCCGCGCGGTTTGATCTGCCGGGGTACTGGGCACAGTCCATCCGGCGCTTTGAGACAAGCCTGTACACCGGCACCGCCCAGGTGCTGGCCACGCCCGCAGGCTTGCAGGCGCTGCGCGGGCTGAGCAGCACTGTGGCCCGGGCGGTGGCACAGGCCCGCGCCCAACCCGTGCGCCGCGCGGATGGGCGGTTGCGGGTGGACATGCCGATCGAGTCCGTCGAGCACGCCTGTGGGCAGCTGATGCGCCTGTCGCCGCAGGTAGAGGTGCTGCGGCCCGCGGCCCTGCGGCGGGCGCTGGTGGCGCGGCTGCGGGAGACGGCGCGGTTGTATGGGCTAGTGTGTAGCTGAACGGTTGCTATACAAGTCATAGCTACCAGTGCAATACAGACAAGCGCCAGGGCGTTGTTTGATGCGAAATTTGGTCAAATTGACGGCTGGCCCGGATGGCTTGCAACCCCGGTACGCCAACTCCAGGTGACCTTGATGTGTCACATGCGCGACACGTCGCACCAGTAGCTTCGGCGTCTTTGACAGAGGGCGGCAACGGCGATGGAGACACTGGAAGCGGGCATGCCCGGGGAGCCTGAGCGGTTCTGGAATCGGACGCCGTTCGGGTCGTATCTGTTCAATGCGTTTTCGCTGCTGTTGCCCGCGGGCGAGCAGTTTGTGGTCCGCGCGATGGAAGACGCTGCGGCACACCTCCCCTTAGGCACCCCGCTGCGGGACGAGGTGGTGCAGTTCGTGCGTGAAGAGCGTGCGCACCAGCGCGCCCACCGCCAGTACAACGCGCAGTTGGCGCAGCAGGGCTATGAGGCCGCGGCGCTGGAGGCGCGCATAGAGCGCGCGGTCGATCGCCTTGACTGCACCCTGGGCTGGCAAGAGCGCCTGGCGCTGGCCGCGGCGCTGGAATTCCTCACTGCGCTGGTCTCCCGCCAGGCACTGGCCGGCTGGCTGGTGGACGACGGCTCGCGCCAAGCCACCCTGTGGCGTTGGCACTGCACCGAAGAGGTGGCGCACCACGGCGTGGCGCTGCGCCTGCTTGGGGCGGTGGGCCAGATGGGCTACGCACGCCGGGTGGTGCTGTACGGGCTGGCGTCGCTGATCCTGCTGGCCGACGTGGGGCGGCACATCGCAAGCTTCTTTGCCACCGACCGCGCGCACGGGCGGCTGACCTGGAGCAGTGCCATGCGGTCTGCGGCCGGTTTTGGGCTGCGGCACGGCGGGAGCCTGGCACGCATGGCGGTGCGGTGGTGCGGCTACGGCCTGCCCCTGCGCTGGCTTGCCCCGGCGCCGCGCACTGGGCGCTTGGTAGTCCGGCTGCTGCAAGCCCAAGACATCCCGCGCCTGCTGGTGCTGGAACACACCAAGTGGAGCGAAGGCCAGGCCGCCAGTGCCGACGCAATGGCGCAGCGGCTGCTGGCGAACCCGCATCTGTGCCTAGGCGCGTTTTGTGGCCACACAGGCGCGGCCCTCGCTTCACTGTTCCTCAAGCCCATCTCTGAAGTGCAACTGCACAGCGCCCGCACCTGGGCCGATTGCGCCGAGGTGGCCGGCGGCAGCCGCGCAGACCAGGGCGGCAGGGCCACCCCGTGCCGCGACCTTTTCGGCATCAGCCTGAGCAGCATCAGCCCCGACGCGGTGGATGCCATGTTTGCATTCTTCTGGCCCCAGGCGCTCAAGGCCGGGTGGCGCCAGATCTACCTGGGCTCGCCCGTGCCCGGGTTGGCACGGTGGCGTGAACGCGAGCCCCAGGGTTGTGTGCAGTCCTACGTGCGCACGCTGCGCAGGGGCGTGCCGCAGGACCCGCAGCTGCGCTACTACTGGCGCAAGGGCTTTCGCACCGTCGTCGCCTGCAAGCCCGATTACTTCCCCCACCCTCCATCGCTCGACTACGGCGTGGTCGTGCGGGGGCGCATTCCGCTGTCCACATGGGCGCCGCTGTGGCGCTGTGTGCCGCTGGCTTGGCTGCGCGGGATGGGATGGTGTCTCTCCCGGGTGCTGTGAAGTGCGCAGCCCCCGGGGGCAACTGCGCTACAGCCCCCGCGCCACCATGTCCAGCAGCCGCTGCCCCAGCGCTGCCATCATCGGCTCCGGGCTGCCGCGCAGCGGGCCGTCGATGGCGAGTAGCGCCATGCCGTGCACGGTGGACCACGCCAGGTACTCGGCGCCCGGGCGGCGCTCGGCCGGCAACGCGCCGGCGGTGACGAGGTCGTCGAGCGCCGCGCTCAGGTGCTGAAAAGGGTTGAGCCCCGTAGCGCCGCCCATGGCCGGGTCCGGTTGCTGCTCCACAGTAAAGCGGCCGCCAAACGCGGTGCGAAACAGCCCCGTCTCGGCGTGCGCAAAACGCAGGTAGCCGGCGCCCACGGCGCGCACCTTGGCGTGGGCCTGCTCGGTGGGCGTGCCCGTGGCGGGCACCTGGGTCAGTTCGGCCTCCATGGCTTCGGCCACCGCCGCCACGGCGGCGGCGCGCACGGCGCCCAGCAAGTCGTCGCGGTTGGCAAAGTGGCGGTAGGCGGCGTTGGGGGCCACGCCCGCGCGGCGCGTGGCCTCGCGCAGCACCACCGCATCGGGGCCGCCCTGGCGGGCCAGTTCGATGCCGGCGTCGAGCAGCGCACGGCGCAGGTCCCCGTGGCGGTAGGTGCTGCGGGCGGCAGGAGGGCTGGTGGAGGCGGGCGTGTTGCGAGTGGTTACGGACATGGTGGGACGGGATGTGGACACTGTCCATTATCTTTGGTATTGTTTGTGGACGGTGTTCACAATTGTGCGCCAACCCTTTATTTCGAGACCCCTATCCCCCAAGGAGACCCCCATGAAAGTTGAGTCCTACCTGATGTTTGAAGGCCGCTGTGAAGAGGCCCTCGGCTTCTACCGCAGTGCCCTGGGCGCACAAGTCACCATGCTCATGCGCTACAAGGACAACCCCGAGCCCGCGGCAGGCCAAGGCTGCGCCGAAGGCGGCGGCCCGGGGCCCACGCCCGAGATGGTCATGCACGCGGCGTTCACTGTGGGTGACACGCAGCTCATGGCGTCGGATGGCATGGGGTCGGGCAAGCCCAGGTTCGAGGGCATCTCGCTGGCGCTCAGCCCTGCGGACGAAGCCGAGGCCAAGCGCCTGTTTGACGCGCTGGCCGATGGCGGCCAGGTGCAGATGCCGCTGGGCAAGACCTTCTTCTCGCGCGCCTTCGGCATGGTGGCCGACCGCTTTGGCGTGTCGTGGATGGTGGTGGCGCCGGAATGAGCGCCATGCGATACCAAGGAAGCTGCCATTGCGGCAAGGTGGCGTTTGAAGTCGAAGGCACCATCGACAGCGGCCTGGCCTGCAACTGCAGCATGTGCGGCCGGCGCGGGTCGCTGCTGTGGTTTGTGCCGCGCGACGCGCTGCGGCTGACCACGCCCGAGGCCGATGCCGCCACGTACACCTTTCACAAACACGTGATCCAGCACCGCTTTTGCCCCACCTGCGGCATCCACCCGTTTGGCGAAGGCGTGGACCCGAAAGGCAACCGCGTGGCGGCGGTCAACCTGCGCTGCCTGGCCGGTGTGGATCTGGACGCCGTGCCCGTGCACCACTACGACGGCCGCGCGGCCTGAGATGAGGCACCACCCCCATCAACAAGATCAACAAGGAGACAAGCCATGATGAACGCCGAACCCCAAGCCCAGCACCGCTGGCTGCACCAACTGCTGGGCGACTGGACCAGCACCTCGGCCTGCGACGGTGGCCCCGGCGAGCCGGGTGAACAATCCGTAGGCGCCGAACACGGGCGCGCGCTGGGCGACCTGTGGGTGGTCCTCGATGGCAGCGGCACCATGCCCGGCGGTGGCCAGGCCAGCATGCAGATGACGCTGGGCTACGACCCGGAGAAAAACGAGTTTCTGGGCACCTGGGTGGGCTCCATGATGACCCACATGTGGATCTACCGCGGCATGCTCGACGCCGACCAGAAGGTGTTGACGCTGGAGACGGAAGGCCCCAGCTTCAAGGGCGATGGCAAGACGGCCCGCTACCGCGACGTGATCACGCTGCTGAGTGCTAACGAACGCACCCTGACCTCCTTCAGCCAACAGCCGGATGGGAGCTGGTCGCAGATGATGCAGGCGACCTATCGCCGCAAGTGACGGCCGAGCGGGCCCCGGTCCGCTGGGTCGAGTGAACGAGAGACGCCCACAGTTGGGCACGTCGAATAGTCAACCTCACAGGAGTCAAGTCATGTCCTACATCGATGGTTTCGTGATCGCGGTCCCCACCGCCAACAAGCAGAAGTTCATTGAGCACGCGCGCCAGCTCGACCCAATATTCCTCGAGCTCGGCGCCCTCCGAGTGATCGAGGGCTGGGGCGATGACGTCCCCGACGGCAAAGTCACCGATTTCCGCCGCGCGGTCCAGGCGACGGCCGAAGAGACAGTGGCCTTTTCGTGGGTCGAATGGCCGGACAAGGCCACGCGCGACGCGGGCATGAAGAAGATGATGGAAGACCCGCGCATGGATCCGTCCACACCCGGCAACCCGCCCATGCCATTTGATGGCAAACGCATGATCTTCGGTGGGTTCGTGCCGGTGGTCGAAGTGAAGGCTTGAGCGGCCGTCGACCTCGCGCAGCCTGCGCCCGCGCACGGAGTGGCGATTGGCGCTCGCCTTCTCGGTGCAAAGCGGAGGCTGGCAGTAGCAAGTCCCATTGCAACTTGCACGCTGTTAGCCTGCTACGCTGCTTACGGCGCATGCGTGGGGTTGCAAAGGGCACGGTCCGAAATTTGACAAGCTTCATGTGAGCTGGTCATAAAACACCTCAATCTGGCTTGTAGCGACCAAAGCTTGGAGCGGAAAGACCAGCCAAGGAGTTGCGACCTCCATGTCACGGAGGCGAACTAACAATTGATCTCGTACAGCCGGTTTCACCTCCTGCCGCCAGTTCAGTACCTGGCCCCAGGTTGAACTGCCGTTCAAGTGCAAAGGAAACCGTGCGGACTGAACCGAAGCGCTGTAGGCCGCTGGAAAGAGTCGCCTGTATGCCTGCAGGTTGTAGAGCCAAGAAACGCCGCGCACGGTCGTAACGCTTAGCTCGGTGCGCTGAACATACGAAATCAGATCTTGTAATTCGGCCCTCCTCGCACTGGAATTCTCGATAGCCAGCGGACTGGAACTGATTCCATCTGGCGCAACAAAGTGGATGCGCAAGGTACCGTGTGCATCGGGCGGATCGTAGGAGAAACAGCCGAACGACCGTTTGACTTCGACGTAGGAAAGAGGTCGTTGGAACTCGGCACATAAAGCGACTTGCTCGGCATGGTCATCGACTGCGCTTTTTACCCTGTCCAGAAAAAGAGCCCACCTACTCGCGCCAGTGTCCCCCCACAGATTCAGCCTGCGTCGCAAGTTGGTACAACGGTCAATGGCGACGTCGACAGGCACTGCCGCATTTACCGCGTAGCACATGGCAAATTTCAATTGAAGGGAGAAATAGTCCTCAAGCATGGAATTGACGTTAGCACCGTCTTGCCAATTTCCGTTCCGGACCGTAAGCGCCCGATTTAACGCCCAGCCACCGGTCTCGCAAACGCTTGTCTCAATGGTAGAGATAGCCCCAATGACCTGCCAGAACTTCGCCCCTGCGGACTACCGCAATCCAATCGATTGATCGCGGAATGCTTGCGAAGAATGCGCATCGCACCGAGTTCCAACGCCGCTTGTGCGCACTCGCTCGCCCTCCGTCTTCACCGCCGCTCCCGCGCGAGCGCTTCACAAAGAATCCGTGGGGCCCGAGGCATGGTGAGAAGCGCGAGGATCGCGATAGGTGCATCAGTATCAAAACTATAGCTATCAGCGTTTATCAGGCAAGCGCTGGAGCCGAATTTCCTAAGTTTCTGTGGCAGAACAGGCGACGCAGAGCCCCCCACTGTCCTGCCTGCCGCACCGCACTGTTCTACCGGCCGCACTTTTGCTCAGGCACCATTGGCTCCATATTCAACAGGCATACCGCCCGATAGTGGCGGTGCACCACACGAGGAGCCTTCGTATGTCGTCGTCCACACCTGCTGCTACTGCTGAAACCGCCACCCTGGTGCCCATCGTGCGCGCCCAGCTGCTCGGCCCGCAGTGGCCCACCATGGACCCATTTCTTTTTTGTGCCCACCACGACGATGCCTACCCGGCAGGCAACGGCGCCTTTGCCCCGGCCGTACCGCTGGACGATCGCCAGATAGGCAGCGACTTCAGCCGCAAGGACGGCTGGAGCATGTACCACGGTGACACCGTGCCGGGCTTTCCGGGCCACCCGCACCGCGGTTTCGAGACGGTGACGCTGGTGCGCAAGGGCCTCATTGACCACTCCGACTCGCTGGGCGCGGCTGCGCGCTTTGGCGGCGGCGATGTGCAGTGGGTCACGGCGGGCAAGGGCATCGTGCATTCCGAAATGTTCCCGCTGCTCAACGCCACCGAGCCCAACCCACTCGAGCTGTTCCAGATCTGGCTGAACCTGCCCGCCCGCAACAAGATGGTGGACCCGCACTTCACCATGCTGTGGAACGAGCGCATCCCGCGCCTAGTGCACAACGACGCCGCAGGCCGCGCCACCACCGTCACCGTGGTGGCAGGTGCGCTGCCGGGCGCGCCGGATCCGCTGTCGCCGCCGCCCGAATCCTGGGCCTCGCAGCCCGAGGGCGATGTGGCCATCTGGACGCTGCGCATGGACCCGGGCGCCGAATGGACCCTGCCCGCCGCGCAAGGCGAAGGCACGCAGCGCATGCTGTACTTCTTTGTCGGCGACAGCCTGCGCATCGGCCCGCAGGACGTGGACCGCCACGCCGCGCTGCAGGTGCGCCCGCAAGAGGACTGGCTGCTGACCAACACGGGGCCCACCACCGTGGAATGCCTGGTGCTGCAGGGCCGCCCCATCGGCGAGCCTGTGGCGCAGTACGGCCCGTTTGTGATGAACACCCAGGCCGAGATCATGCAGGCCATGAACGACTACCGCCGCACCCAGTTCGGCGGCTGGCCCTGGGATGCGCAGGACCCGGTGCATGGCACCGAGGCGCGGCGGTTTGCGCGGTACCCCGGCCAGGCCGAGGAAGAGCGCCCGGCCGAGGCGGCTGCAGTGGTGCAGGGCTGAACACCTTCGCCCGGTGGGGTCGCCGGGGCGGCCCGGCCGGCGCCGGGCAGCTCGTGGACAATCCAGGCTTTCGATGCGCGCAGCGCTGCCAGGGCTCGGGCCCACAGGCATCGCGCTGCGCCGCGCCCTTTGACCACAAGATGAAAGCGCAAGCCCAGCCATGAGCACCACCATCACCAAAGACTCCGCCGTCACCATCACCTACAAGGTGACCACGCCCGAAGGCAAGCCGCTCGACGGCGGCAGCCTGGCCTACCTGCACGGCGGTTACGAGAACATCTTTCCCAAGGTCGAAGCTGCGCTTGAAGGCCAGACCGTCGGCTTCACCACCACGCTGCAACTGGCGGTGGAAGACGCCTTCGGGGTGCGCGACGAAGGCCTGGTGCGCACCATCCCCAAGAGCGAGTTTCCCCCGGGCGTGAAAGTCGGCGGCCAGTTGCAAGGCGTGGGCACCGACGGCCAGCCCGCGTTCTTCAACGTGGTCAAGATCAAGGGCCCCGAAGTGCACCTGGACGGCAACCACCCGCTGGCGGGCCAGGCGCTCACCTTCAGCTGCAAGGTCACGGCAGTGCGCGCAGCGAGTGCGGAAGAAATTGCCCACCGGCACGTGCATGGGGCGCACGGTCACCAGCACTGATCAAGGCAAGCAGCTCACCGCCGTGCACGACCCATGCGACTGATCCGGCACTCCGGGCGGGCCTTCTCGCTGCAAGACTTTCTCTCGGCCGAGGAATGCGCGCAGCTGGTCGAACTGGCTGAGGCGGGTGGCTTCAGCACCTCAGGCGTGCGCACCACCGGGGGGCCCAAGGCCATGCCCCTGGTGCGCAACAACGAACGGGTGATGGTCGAGGCGCCCGACTGGGTGGCGCTGCTGTGGCAGCGGCTCGGCCAGGTGACGCTGCCGACCGTGGGTGCGCAGCTGGCGCAGGGGCTTCCCAAGGATCTGCGGTTCTACAAATATTCACCGGGCCAGCGGTTCAAGATGCACAAGGACGGCCCATGGATGGAGTCGGGCCGGACGAGCCAGCTGACCTTGCTGGTGTACTTGAACGAAGATTTTTCCGGTGGCAAGACCGACTTCAGAGAGTTTGTGGTGGAGCCGCGCACGGGCTCTGCCCTGCTGTTCATTCACGATACCTGGCACGAAGGCGCGGCGGTGACCGAGGGCACGAAGTACGTGCTTCGATCGGACGTGCTCTATGGCCCCGGTGGTGCGGCGGAGGCTTAACGGACGCCGTTGCAGCGACCGCAATACCGTCCGAATCTCTGTGCGCCGCCAATGCGCCGTGGCCAGCGCGTCGCGCGGTTGGGGTCAACCGCCACCGAACGCTAGGGCGCCAGTGCAGCCTCGCCTCTGCGCCGGGGGATGAAGTCCGCGTCGAGCAACATCTCGATGCGGGCAAAAATCTCATGCCGCGAGAACGGCTTTTTCATGAAGTCGTCCGCGCCGATGCGGTTGGCGTAGAACTGCTCGGTGGCGTGCTCGTTGCCGCTGATCATGATCACCGGGATGTGCTGCCATTCAGGCATCTTGCGGATCGTGCGCAGCGCGTTGAACCCGTTCATGCCCGGCAGGATGATGTCGAGAAAAATCAGTTCGGGCGGGTCCTGGGCGATAAGGGTCAGGCCCTCTTCGGCGTCCGCCGCCGCGCGGGTGCTGTAGCCTGCCGAGCGCAACGCCTTGCGCAGCACGGCAACAACGGTCGGCGAGTCGTCAATGATCAGCACCCGGGTGCCCGCGCGCGCGTTGACGCGCTTGCGCTGGCGCCGCTCCACGGGCGCAGCGGCTTGTGCGGGGTGGGCTTCGGGCCGGTCTGTCGGCTTGCGCACACTGGCCAAAAGCCGGTCGAAGATACTCATGGTGCTGCCTCGGTTCTTTCTTTTGATGGGCGTCCGCCGGGGGGGTGAACGCGGCGGTTGTCGAGCGGACCGCCAAGCCCTGCCTGCGCTTTGCCGGGGCCGCGGGCGTGTCGCACAGTCCGGTTCCACAGGGCGGGAGTATTCCAGATGCCGCGTGCCCGCCCGGCGCTGCCTGTGCCAAGCCTCCGTCCGCAGTAGGAACGCAGCCGCATCCCGAAGCTTCTGGGCCGTGGCGGGGCGCTATCAAAATTAATAGCAATCAGCGCTTGATGGACCAGCGCTAGAGGCCAAAAACACTGAAAGTTTTAGCGGGACTGCCCGCGCACCAGCCCGCGCCCGCGCAGCACGGGTTCGGCGGCCAGCCGCTCCCGCGCAAATTCCACAAACGCCCGCACCTTGGCCGGCGCGCGGCGCCCGGCGGGGTAGACGATGTGCACCGGGACCGGCGGTAGTTCGTAGTCGGCCAGCACCACGCGCAGGCGGCCGGCGCGCAGGCTGGCGGCGGCCTGGTAGGCCAGGCAGCGGGTCAGGCCCACGCCCGTTTCGGCCGCCGCAATGTCCACCTCGTTGCTGTTGCTGATCCACGCAAACTGCGGCTGGGCAGTGAGGTTGTCCTTGAACTTCCAGGGTGTCGGCGTGCGCGCGTCGACCGAGAAGCCGATGGCGCGGTGCGCACCCAGCTCGTTCGGGTGGTGCGGCTCGCCATGCTCTGCCAGGTACGCGGGCGAGGCCACCACCAGCCGGCGCAGCGCGCCCACCTGCACGGCCGTGAGGCCCGAGTCCGGCAACTGGGCAATGCGCACGGCCACGTCCATGTCTTCTTCGAGCAGGTGCACCAGCCGGTTGACGAACAGCGTGCGCACCTGCACACGCGGCTGCGCCTGCAGAAAGCCCTGCACGATGGGCGCCACATGCTGGATGCCGAACATCTGCGGCGCGGTGATGGACAGCAGGCCCTGCGCTTCGGCCTGGGCGCCGCTGGCGGCCTGCTCGGCCTCGTGCAAGTCGTTTAGCAGGGGCCGGCAGTCGGCCAGAAAACGCTCGCCCGCCTCGGTCAGCCGCACCCAACGCGTGCTGCGCTGAAACAGCAGCACCGACAGGCGCGCCTCCAGCGCCGCAATCGCACGCGTGACCGCCGCGGCCGAGCAACCAAGCCGCCGCCCCGCCACCGCAAAGCCGCCCGCGTCGGCCACCGCCACAAAGCAGCGCAGGGTTTCCAGATGGTCCATTGTTTCGGTTCGCGCAATTATGAAAGTCGCACTATCGCCATTCACAGCGTCGTGCGCAATAGATAAGGTCCGGGCTTGTACCAGTCACCCGCCTCAAAGGACGTTCCCATGACCCCCTCCCAACCCATCAAGCTCTACCGCATGGCCGTGTCGGGCCACTGCCACCGGGTCGAGCTGCTGCTGTCGCTGCTGGGCCTGCCCCATACGCTGGTCGAAGTGAACCTGCTGCGCGGCGAACACCAGCGCGCAGAACACCTGGCGCTGAACGCGCTGGGCCAGGTGCCGGTGATCGTGGACGGCAGCACTGTCTTGAGCGACAGCACGGCCATCCTCGTGTACCTGGCGCAGCGCTACGCCCCCGGCAGCGCCTGGATGCCGCAGGACCCGGCGGGTCAGGCGCTGGTGCAGCGCTGGTTCAGCCTGGCCGCGGGCCTGCTGGCGCCGGGCGTGGCGGCGCCGCGGTTTGCCGCCATCACCGGCCGCCCGGTGAGCGAAGCCGCCCAGGCCATCGGCCAGCGCCTGCTCACCTTCATGGAGGGCGAGCTGCAGGGCCGCACCTGGCTCCTGGGCGATGCGCCCACGCTGGCCGATGTTGCGATGGTGAGCTACATCTCGCAGGCGCCCATCGGCGGGTTGCCGCTGGCGGCCCACCCGCGTGTGGCCGCCTGGGTGGCGCGCATGGAGGCGCTGCCCGGCTATGTGCCACTGGCCGACCGCCTGCCCGAGGCCGCTTCGGCGGTACCTGCATGACGACCGAACCGCCACCTGCTGCAACCGCAACCGCAACCGCTGCGGCCGCCTTCCACGCTGGCGAGCAAGCCCTGCAGGACCGCGTCGGCGTGCGCGAGCGCATGGCCGCCGTGGGCCCCCTGGTGCTGCGCGACCACATGCCCGACCAGCACCGGGAGCTGTTCGAACAACTGCCCACGCTGCTGCTGGGCGCGCTCGACGCCACCGGCCAGCCCTGGGCGACCATGGTGGCCGGCCCGCCGGGTTTTGTGCAGACGCCCGATGCGCGCAGCATGTGGATCGCCGTGTCCCCCGACGCAGCCGACCCGGCTCTCGCGCAACTGACACCGGGCGCGCCGGTGGGCGTGCTGGGCCTGGAGCCGCACACGCGCCGGCGCAACCGCATGAACGGGCGCGTGGCCACATTCGGCGTTGAGGGCCTGGCGGTGGACGTGGCGCAAAGCTTTGGCAACTGCCCCAAATACATCCAGGCCCGCGCGCCCGGGCTGCGGGAGGTGGTGACGCCCCCCGCGCCGCCGCACACACTGGGCTCCGCGCTCGACGCCGCCGCGCTGGCGTTGATTGCACGCAGCGACACGATGTTCATCGCCAGCGCCTCGGCCGCACAGCCCGGCGCTGCGCGCAACGATGGCGTGGACGTGTCGCACCGTGGCGGTGAGCCCGGTTTTGTGCGGGTGGAGCACACGGCCGATGGCCTGGTGCTCTCACTGCCCGACCTGCCTGGCAACCTGTTCTTCAACACCCTGGGCAACCTCGCGCTGCACCCGCTGGCGGGGCTGCTGTGGGTGGACTACGAGGGCGGCGGCCTGCTGCACGTGGCGGCCCGCGCTGAACTGCTTTGGGACGATGCCTCCCGAGCGCACTGGCCGGGCGCGCAGCGTGTATTGCGGCTCGTGGTGCAGGGCGGGGTCTGGCGCGCCCGCGCACTGCCGTGGCGCTGGACGCCGGCGCAGGCTGCGCCGCAGTTCAGTGCCCTGCGTGCGCTTGCGGCGCGGTAGCTGAAGGCTGGCGGTATAGAAGGGCGTGCACCCTCCCGCGGCGCCGCCCGGTTCATCCCACGCGCTGCATCGGCGCGATCCGCTTGCGCGGGGTGGTCGCCTCGGCCTCCACCATGCGCCCGCTGCGCTCGTGCGCGCCGTGGGTCAGTTCGGTGATGAGCGCGGCCTCGGGCAGGTTGCGCCAGTAGCGCTGGGGCATTTCCTTTTTCATCATGTCGGTCTTCAGCCGTGCGGGGTTGAAGATGTGGCGGTAGTAGGTCAACCACAGCGCCTCGCCGGCGTCGGGCGGGGGGGCATCGCTGCGCTGGCCGCCGGGGCCTACGTGCAGCGTGGTGCCGTCCCAGCGCACGCTGGCGTCGGGCGTGAGGATGGCCCAGTGCATCTGCGTGAAGCGCCGCACAAAGAAACCCGCGTTGGCCTCGGTGATGTAGTGGTCGGGCTCGAACCAGGCGACCTGCACGGTATGGCCGTCGCTGTCGGTCACCGGGCGAAAGCGCACAAAGGCGTGCATCTTGTGCATGTCGCGCGCTACGGCGCGCACCATGTGGTGGGCTTGGAGGCGGTCGGCATCGAGCGGGTCGTGGCGCAGTGCGGGCTCGTGGGTGATGCGCCACAGCAGCCGGTACATGAGCGCAAACCGCGCGGGGTTGCGGTGCAGCACCAGGCGCTCGCACAGGCGCACAAAGTCTTCGGGCACCCGCGGCGCTGCGGTGCGGGTGCCGGGTGGCAGTGTGGCCAGGTGGAGCGGTGCACCCGCAGGGCTCGCAAACAAATCCTGCGCGGCGCCTTGGGTGGTGAACCAATCGACCTCCTGCGGCGGCACACCGGCCTGCACCAGGGCGCGCGCGGCTTGGCGAAAACCCGCCCAGTCGGTGGCATGCGCGAGGGTGACGGCGTGGGGGCCCATGACCGAGTCGCTCAGTCGAACAGCCCGCGCTGCGCGGGCGGCGGGGCCAGGCGGGCGGCCAGGTCGGCAGCGTCGAGCGCGCGGCCGGGCCGGTAGTCGGCAGCCTCCACAAACGGCAGCACCTTCTTGAGCGGCACATGCAGCCGCGCCAGGTCCGCATGGCGCAGACGGCGCACGCGGCGCGCAGCCAGCAGGCGGTCCACCGTCTGCACGCCAAAACCCGGCACGCGCAGCATCAGTTCGCGCGGGGCGGTGTTCAGGTTGACCGGGAAACGCTCGCGGTGCGCAAGCGCCCAGGCGAGCTTGGGGTCCATGTCCAGCGCCAGCATGCCGCCCTGGCTGGCGGGCACGATCTCGCCGTGAGTGAAGCCATAAAAGCGCATCAGCCAGTCTGCCTGGTACAGCCGGTGCTCGCGCACGGTGGGCGGTGCGATGAGCGGCAGCGCGCGCGCCGCGTCGGGGATGGGGCTGAAGGCCGAGTAGTACACGCGCCGCAGCCGGTGCACGCCGTACAGGCCCGCGCTGGTGGCAAGGATGGTGCGGTCGTCAGTGGCGTCGGCGCCGATGATCATCTGCGTGCTCTGCCCGCCCGGGGCGAACTGCGGCGCAGCGGCACGCCGCGTGATGCCGCGCCGGGACGCCGGCATGGACACCACCTTGGCGGCGGCCTGCTCCTTGCGCGCCTGCCGCGCGGACTCGATGTGCACTGCCATGCGCGCCATCGATCGCTCAATCGCCGTGCTGTCCTTTTGTGGCGCCAGCGCGGCAAGGCCTTCGGGCGTGGGCAGTTCCACGTTGATGCTGAGCCGGTCGGCAAACCGGCCCGCGCGCTCCATCAGCTCGGGCGACGCATCGGGAATCGTTTTGAGGTGGATGTAGCCGCGAAAGTCGTGCTCCTCGCGCAGCACGCGCGCCACTTCCACCACCTGCTCCATGGTGTAGTCGGGGCTTTGGATAATGCCGCTGGAGAGGAACAGCCCCTCGATGCAATTGCGCCGGTAGAAGTCGAGCGTGAGCTGCACCACTTCATCGACCGTGAAGCGTGCGCGGGGCACGTTGCTGGTAACGCGGTTCACGCAGTACAGGCAGTCGTACTGGCAGAAGTTGGTGAGCAGGATCTTGAGCAGCGAGATGCAGCGGCCGTCCGGTGCGTAGCTGTGGCAGATGCCCATGCCTTCGGTGGAGCCCATGCCGCGCCCGCCGACCGAGTCTCGCGGCGCGGCGCCGCTCGATGCACATGAGGCGTCGTACTTGGCGGCGTCGGCCAGGATGGCGAGCTTGGACTGTAAATTCACTGGATGAATTTACAGTTATTTGGGAGTCCTACGCTAGCGAGGGGGCAAATGTCCTGCAGCGGAATATCAAAATTGATAGCAATAAAGGATTGCTGGACAAGCGCTAGGCACCAATAAAACCAAATATTCTTTGCGCCGCAGGCGTGGTTCTGTGCCGACCCACATCCGGCGATGGCTCGCAGCAACAGTCGCCCGCTGGCTGGCGGCAGCCGCTCGCCCCGGCCCCAGTTGCGGCTTGGCCGTGGCCACCATCCCAGGCGCCGCTGTCCAACTACCGCTGCCGCGCCAGCGCCCGCCGCAGCAGCCGCGACGCCCGCTCGCGCAGCGGCGACGTCATATGGTGCACGGTGCTGCGCGGGTTGCCCTTGGCCTTCTCGCACGCGGCCAAAAAGTCTTCGAGGATGGCGGTGTCGTCCAGCGTGTTCGACCCCGCCTTGTGGAATTCAGGGTGCCATTGGGTGGCGGCAATGTAGCCACGCCCCGGCGCGGATTGCAGGCGGATCGCTTCCGGCACGCCGTCGGGTTCGCTCAGTGCTTCGACCACAAAGTCAGGCGCCACGCGCTTGATACCCTGGTGGTGGATGCTGTTGACGCGGGCACGCGGCTTGTCGGGGTAAAGCTCGGACAGGTGCGTGCCTTTCACGATCTCGATGTCGTGAAAATGCTGGTCGTAGGTGCTGGCGTTGCGGTGCTGCAGCGCGCCGGGGTGCTGGGTCTGCAGATCCTGGTACAGGGCACCGCCAAACGCCACGTTGATCAGCTGCAAGCCGCGGCACACGCCAAAGATGGGCTTGCCCACCTCGGCAAAGGCCTTGACCACGGCCAGGTCGTAGAGGTCGCGCACACGGTCGCCGATCCACTCTTCGCGCAGCGGCTCCTCGCCATAGTTGCCCGGCCACACGTCGGCGCCGCCGTGCATGACCACGCCGTCCAGCCAGTCGGCATAGTGCGCCAGCGTGACGTCGCCGCGCGCGGTCTCGCCCGTGGGGCAGGGCACCATCACCACCATGGCGCCGGCCGACATGATCCAGTGCGCGATGGACTGCTCGACGTATTGCAGCGTCTTGTTGGTGAACAGGGGGCGGGTGGGGTCGGCGTGTTGAAAGCAGGCAGACAGGCCAATTTTGAGTCGACGGGCGGCAGGCATGGGTTCAAGCGGGCGTCCGCTGGCAGCGCGACACCAATGCGTTGTAGGGGAGATTGAAGTTGTAGCACCGGGGCCCCGGTGCGTCTGTAGGAGAGCGGCGTAGTGCCCTCCGACAGCCCCCGCACCCCGGGAGAATGCAACGAAATGTGGCTTTCTTCATGAAACGCGCCGGCATCGCCTGCCGCAGCGGGTGCCGCGGCGCGGTGTGCTCGCGATAATTTCTGGTCACCGGCGCCTGGGAGGGGCGGCCGGTGCACGCCTGTCCTTTGACTCCCGGAAAGCCCACGACATGCCCGACAAGAAGAACTGCCGCCTGCCTGCGCTCACCACGCTGGCGGCGCTCACGGCCCTGGCCTGGCCACTTGCATCCCACGCCGCCGTGCCCGCAGGCGCCGCGGCAGAAATCATCAGCCTGCAAGGTGCAGGCGACCAGCGTGCCGCGGCGGCCGCAGACTGGCTGCCCGCGCGGCCCGCCCAGGCGCTGGGCACCGGCGATTTTGTGCGCACACGCCAGGCCGCCAAGATGGCCCTGCTGTTTGCCGACGACACGCAACTGCGGCTGCACCAGAACACGGTGCTGCAGGTCAAGGGCGTGGCCACGCCGGCCCAGCCGGTGACGACCTTGCTGCTCAACGCCGGCCGTGCCTGGACCCAGACCCGCCGCCCCGACGGCAGCCGTCTGAACCTGGAAACCCCCGCCGCCACCGCCGCGATCCGCGGCACCGACTGGGACCTGAGTGTCGAAGACGACGGCCGCACGCTGCTTACCGTGCTCTCGGGCACGGTGGAATTCTTCAACGCGCAGGGCCAGGTGATGGTGGGCCCCAAGGAAGCTGCGCTGGCCGAGGTCGGCAAAGCCCCGATCAAGCTCGTGCTGAGCCAGCCGCGCGACCGCATCCAGTGGGTGAACGCCCTGCGCGCCGACCCGCTGCCCCACCTGGCGGCCGAGCCGATGCCTGAGGCGCTGGCGCCCGTGCGCGCGGCCCTGGCGCGGCGCGACCTCGCTGCGGCCCGTACCGCGCTGGCTTCGGCAAGGGGCCAGGCGCCCGCGCCCTGGGTGGCGGTGATGGAAGCCGCCATTGCGCTGCAAGCTGGCGACGTACTCGCAGCCCGCGACCAACTCGCGCGCCAGGTGGCACAGAACACGCCCGCTGCCGCACCGCTGCCGGCCTGGCTGATGCAGTCGGATCTGCAGCTCATGGACGGCGAAGGCGCCGCCGCTGTGCAAACGCTGCGCACAGCGTTGCAGCACTGGGCCGCCCACCCTGCGCTCGTCGCCCAGCTGGCGCGCGTGCAGATGTTGAGCGACCGCGTGGACGAGGCCACCGCCACGCTCGCGCCAGCGCAAGGCACGGCCCACGCCGAGCTGGCCCTGGTGCGGGCCGAGCTGGCGCGCCGCCGCGGCGATGCGCCAGCCACGCTGGCCGCGTACACCGATGCCACGCAACGCGCCCCGGCCGACGCGCGCGCCTGGCAGGGCCTGGGCAGCGCACACACCGAGCGCGAAGACCCCCGCCCTGCACGCGAGAGCCTCCAGCGCGCACTGGCGATATCGCCCCAGGCCACGGGCGCCTATGGCGAGCTCGGCACGCTCGAGACCTTTGTCAACCAGTTCACCGAAGCCGACGCGGCCTTTGCTGCGGCGTTGGGCGACAACCCGGCGGACTATGTGGCGCTCACCGGCCAGGGGCTGCTGCACTTGAAGCGCGGCGAGCCGCAGCAGGCGCTGGATGTCTTCTTGCGCGCCGGCGTGATGGAGCCGCGCTACGCCCGCGCCAAGACCTGGACGGCCGTGGCGTACTACCAGCTGGGCCGCCATCAAGATGCACTGGCCACGCTGCACCAGGCGAGCAGCCTCGACGACAAGGACCCCGTGCCTTACATGCTGCTGGCGCAAATCCACACCGACCTTTTCCAGCCCGGCGAAGCGGTGGAAGCGGCCCGCGCCGCAGTGCAGCGCATGCCGTATCTGAAGTCGCTCAACCAGGTGGCCAACGACCAGAAGGGTAGCGCCAACCTGGGCGCCTCCATGGCCTTCTTTGGCATGGAAGACTGGGCGCTGGAGCTGGCGCAGCAAAGCTTCTACCCGTACTGGGGCGGTAGCCACCTCTTTCTGGCCGACCGTTACCCGGGCGAGTTCAACAAGAACTCCGCGCTGTTCCAGGGCTTCCTCACGGACCCGATGGCGTTTGGCGCGAGCCAGCGGTACTCGTCGCTGCTGCAGCAGCCAGGAGCGCATGGGTCGGTGGGGGTGACGGTGGACCGCGACCTGTACCGCATGCATGCGCCCGCCGTCACGCTCAACGGCATGAACAACACCCATGTGCCGGTGTCGTGGTTCTTCAAGGCGCAGTCGGCCAACGCCAGCGAGTTCCCGTTCGACCTGCAGGTCAATGGCCTGCCGGCCGTGCGGGCCGGCGCGGCCGACGTGCGCGCCCGGGCGGTCACGGTGGGCGTGGGCATGCAGCCCACCGAACGCATCAACCTGTTCGCTTACGTGAACCAGTTCGACATGCGCCTGCGCGGGCAGAACCGGTTCGACTTTGAAACCGCCATGGACAACAAGAGCACCCAGGGATCGCTCGGGCTGGCGTACCGGTGGGGCCCGACCGAGCAGACCTGGATCAAGCTGGGCCGCAGCGTGGAGGACATCGTGCTGCGCGACTACCCCACGGTGTACCTGGCGCCGCCGTTCGTGAGCCTGATGGGCGTGGGCAGCGAACCGAAGAAGCAGTTCAGCGACCTGCAACTGCGCCACACCGTGGATACGGCGCCCGGCAGCCGCTGGAGCCTTGCGCTGGAGCACGTGCGCGAGCGCCAGAACAACTTGATCAGCGGCGCGGCGGCGGTGTCGGCCGACATTCCGGGGCTGGGTACGTACCGCGACGTTTTCCTTGTGGATGGGTACAACCATGTCGACCGGCGCTACACCGCCCTGACCCTGGCGACCACCCAGCGCCTGAATACCGCTTTGACCGTGGACGCCGCGCTCGGGTGGCAACAAATCCGCCACCGCGTCGACGGGCTGACGCGCAGCTACCTGGTCAACCTGGATGAGTTCAACGAAGACGCAGCGCGCCGCGCGGAGATGGAACGTGTGGTCACGCCGCGGGTGGGCGTGGTGTGGCAACCCGCTGCCGGCACCACGGTGCGCATGGCCTACCAGGACTGGATGCGGCCCCTGAGCGTCTCCACGCTTACCAGCGTCGAGACGGCGGGCATTCCTGTCGAAGACCGGCTGGTCGAGGCCGGGGGCCGCCACAAGCGCGCCGTGGCCCAGGTGGGCATGGAGCTGGGTGCCAACACCTTTGTGAGCCTGCGCGCCGACCACCTGCGGGTGCGCAACCCGGGCACGGTGGGCGTCGACCTGCGCACACCGAGCCTGCCGTTCCTCGAAGAGATGCGCAATGTCCAGCTCATCAACCTCTCGACTACCGACCTGCTGGAAGACACCCCCAGCTTTGACACCGGCACGCTCAAGACGCTGGGCGCGGGCGTCAACCACATGTTCAGCCGGCGCTGGTCGGGCTATGCGAAGTACCTCTATCAGGGCAGCGAAAGCCGCAGCTTTGACGCAGACGTGCCAGTGGGCCGCATTCCCTACATTCCGCGGCATACCGCCGTGGTGGGCGCCACCTGGGCGGGGCCGCAGCGCCTGTACCTGAGCGGCCGGGCGGTGTACCGGTCCGAGCGGTTCGAGGACGCCGAAAACCTCACGCGCATCGCGCCGGGCTGGGGCGTGGACCTGATGGGCTTCTGGGAGTCGCAGGACAAACACTGGGTCGTCGGCGTGGCCGCCATGAACCTGTGGGCCCCCAAGTCAGACCGCCGCAAGACCCGCTATGTCCTGGATGCGCGCTACCGCTTCTAAGCCCGTGCCAGCTGCCGCCCCCGCCGCGCGGCGCCGGCAGCGGCTGCTCTCCGTGGCGGCGGCCGGGCTGGCGCTGGCACTGGTGGTGGCGGCCAGCTTCAGCCGGCCCTGGCACGCGCTAGAGTTCAAGACCTTTGATGTACTCACTGCGCTGACGGCGCCGCAGCGCAGTGCGGTGCCGGTGGTGATCCTCGCGATCGATGAGCCGACCTTCCAGGAGCTGCAGCAGTCCTGGCCCTTTCCGCGCAGCGTGCACGCGCGGCTGCTGGAGCGCCTGCACGACGAGGGCGCCGCCGCCGTGGGGCTCGACGTGGTGTTTGCCGAGCCCACGGCCGAAGCGGAGGATGCGGCGCTGGCGCGCGCGATTGCCGAGGCTGGCGCAAACCCCCGTACCGGGGCCCATGCCGGCCCAGGCGCCGGGACGCTCCCCGTCGTGCTGGCGTCCACACGCGAGAAGATCGAAAGCGGCAATGCATCGCTGTGGATGGAGGTGATGCCCCTGCAGCGCCTGCTGGATGCAGGGGCCGATGCGGGCGATGCCGGCGTCGATCCGGACGACGATTTTGTGGTGCGCCGTGCGCCATTGGCGCGCGAAGGTTTTGCCCTGCGGCTCGCGCAGCGCGCGGCCGAGGCGCGGGGCCGCGCGCCGGTGCTGCACCACTTCGACTGGATCGGCTACCGCGGACCGCGCGGCACGTTTGACACGCGCTCGTACTACCAGGCGCTCGAGCCCGGCCTGCTGCCGCCCGGTTTCTTCAAGGGCAAGACCGTGCTGGTGGGGCGCTCGGCACGCACAGCGACCGAGTTGTCGCGCTCGCAGGCCGATCTGTTCAATTCGCCGTTTGGCACCCTGGGCGGCGGCGCGGCCTCCGGCGACCGGTTGTTCCCGGGAGTGGAGCTGCAGGCCACGCTGGTGGACAACTACCTGACCGGCGGCGGGCTTCGCAGCGTGTTCGACGGCTGGAACCTGGCGCTCGCGGCGCTGCTGCTGCCCCTGCTGCTCTGGGCCAGCCGCCGGCTGCATCCCGGGGGCGCGGCCGCGCTCACCGCGGGGCTGGTGGCGGCGATGGCGGCGGCGTCGTGGTGGCTGTTTGCGCAGCAGCGCATCTGGTGGCCGCCGCTGCTGCCCGCCATGGCCGCGGTGGCCGTGTATGGCGCGGCGGCGCTGGTGGGCTACGCCATCGTGCGCCAGCGCGCGCGGCAGATCCGCGCGATGTTTGCGCAGTACACGCCGCCGGCCGTGGTGTCGCGCCTGATCGCACAGCCCGAGCTGATGCGCCTGGGCGGCGAGGCGCGCGAGGTCACGCTCATGTTCACCGACTTGGCCAACTTCACCACGCTGTCCGAGCAACTCTCCGCAGAGCAGACAGTCGAGGTGCTCACCGCCTACTTCAACGCGATGACACCCATCGTGCATGCCTCGGGCGGCACGGTGGACAAGTTCATTGGCGATGCGGTGATGGCCTTCTGGGGCGCACCGCTCGACGATGCGCAGCACGCCGAACACGCGGTGCGCGCGGCCATCGCCATGCAGCAGGCCATGCAGCCGCTGGTGGCCGATCTGGCAGCGCGCGGGCTGCCGCCCATCCACATGCGCATCGGCCTGCACACGGGCCGCGTGGTGGTGGGCAATGTCGGCTCCGAGCAGCGGTTTTCGTACACCGCCATCGGCGATGCGGTGAACCTGGCGGCGCGGCTGGAAGGCGCGAACAAGGCGTTTGGCACGGGCATCCTGCTGTCGGCCACCACGGCGGCGCAGTTGCCGGCCACGCTGGCGCTGCGTGCATTGGACGATGTGGTCGTGAAGGGCAAGACCGAGCCCGTGCGCGTGTTCACGCCGTGTGGCGACGCCGCGGTGTGTGTGGCCAGCCAAAGCGCGCTGCAGGCGTTTCATGCGCGGGACTGGAACGCGGCCGACCAGCACCTCGCGCAGATCCTGCAATGGCTGCCGGACGATATGGCGGCGCTGCGCCTGCAGGAGCGCGTGGCGCTGGCGCGCGCGTTGCCCGACGGCGCACCGTGGTCGCCGGCGGTGTCGCTCGACAAGCTCTGAGCGCCGCGTGCCGCCGTCATTGGATGGCGTGGCGCCCGGCACGGAGGCCTTCTCCGCTTAAGCACCGCACCCGGCGGCAGCCGCCGCACCATGACGTAAGACCCGCCAGCTAACAGGTTCTTACGGGCGCGCAAGCCCGATGGTGCGACGATGGGGCTTCACGGGACGGCCACCCCGCCGGACGGCAGGACCCGGCCCTTTGCTTGAATTCTCCAAGGAGCACACACCATGCAAGTACAAGTCAACACCGACGACCACATTGAAGGCGGCGAATCGCTCAGCCAGTGGATCACGGCGGAGGCCACGAGCCGGCTGTCGCGCTTTCAGGACCATGTCACGCGGCTGGAGGTGTTCCTGAGCGATCTCGATGCGGGCAAGTCGGGCGCCAACGACAAGCGCTGCCGCATCGAAGCCCGCGTGACCGGCCGCCAGCCCGTCACCGTGACGGCCGAGGCCGACAAGATGGCCAATGCCTTCATCGCAGCGGCGGACAAGCTCTCCCGCGCCCTCGACACCGACCTGGGTCGGTTGAAAGACAAGCACGGCCGCGACACCATCCGGACGGCTGAAGCGGAATGACACGGACGCCGCAGCCGAGCGGCCGAACCGACCGGAGCGCAGCGCAAGCTGGAGCCGGTCGCATGCGGCAGTTATGGGCTGTGCCAGAGCGCGACTTGCGGCGGTCCGCGCAGGCCACGCAGCCACTCCCCACGGATTCAGGACGCACAAATTGGATGTAAATGGCCGCTAGCGCTTGTTTGGCAATGTTTTGTTGCTATAAATAAAATAGCAACCCGAAGGCGGCGCCTGCATTGGGCAGGTGCGCCTTCCCCCCTCACCCACCCATACGGTCCCTGCGCGCCGCTGTCCCGCGCAGGGGGCCAGGCGCGCAGGTGCTTAAAGGTCCAGCACCAGCAACTTGCTGCGTGCGCGCGAGCAGCAGGGCATGAACTGCTCGTTGCCCGCCTTCTCTTCATCGGTCAGGTACATGTCGCGGTGGTCCACCTCGCCCTCCAGCACGCGGGTGATGCAGGTGCCACACACGCCTTGTTCGCACGAGGTCATGATCTCGATGCCCTGGCCGCGCAGCGCTTCCACGATCGAGACATCCGGCGCAATCGCATAGGTCTTGCCGGTGCTCGCAATGCGCACTTCAAAGCCCTCGTCGCCCGAGGTGTCCTGCACAGGCGCGCCAAAGTATTCCAGGTGAATGCGGTCCTGCGCCCAGCCCAGGCCTTTGGCTGTAGTGACCACATGGTCGATGAAGCCTGCCGGGCCGCACACGTACACCCGCTTGTCTGCGCCGGGCGCCGCCAGGACGGCGGCAAGGTCGAGTTTTTGCTCGGCGGCGCCAGCGTCAAAGTGAAAGTGAACATGCGGCGCCATGGCCGAGGCCGCGATCTCCGCAGCAAAGGCCGTGCGCTCGGCAGAGCGCGTGCAGTAGTGCAGCGCAAAGTCCGCACCGGTGCGTGCCAGCCGGTCGGCCATGCACAAGAGCGGTGTCACGCCGATGCCGCCCGCCAGCAGCAGTGTGTGTTGCGCCGGGTGCAGCGCAAAGTGGTTGCGCGGCGTGCTGATGGTGATCACATCGCCTTCGTCCACACGGTCGTGCATGCCCACCGAGCCGCCGCGCGAGGCCGGGTCGCGCAGTACGGCGATGCGGTAGCGGTGCTGTTCGTGCGATGCGTTGCACAGCGAATACTGGCGCACCGGGCCACCGGGCACATGCACATCGATGTGTGAGCCTGCGCCGAAGGGCGGCAGGGGCTGCCCGTCCAGGCGCGCGAGTTCAAAGCTGGCGATGCCCTCGGCCTCCGCGGTCTTTGTGACCACGCGGACTTCGAATGTTTCTTGCGCGGTCATGCGGCCACCACTGGCTGTGCGGCGGGTGCGCGCTCGGCCGCCAGCACGCGGTCCAGCACCTTGCGCGACTGCACGCCGCCTGCGTCGATGTTGAGCATCAAGAGCTTGCGGTCGGGGTAGCGCAGCAGGTTGTGCTGCTGCTTTTCCAGCATCTCCTGGTCCTCGGCAAAGATGCCGCCCTGGCCTTCGCGGATCTTGGCGGTCAGCTCGGGGTCCTGCGGCTTGAAGTTGCGCGCCATGCCCCAGAAGTAGTGGATGGAGGTCTCGGTCTCGGGCGTGATGAAGTCCACCACGATGCTCGACGCCTTCTTGTCCGCCGGCGCGTCGTAGCCGCCGTGGCCGGCCAGCGCCACGCCCACTTCGATGAGCACGTGGCTGGGTGGCGAGAAGTGGCAGATCTGCCAGCGATCCACGGGCTGGTCGTCGGGCAGGCCGTTCATGCGCAGCGCCATCTGCCAGAAGGGCGGCGCCTGGATGCCTTCCATGAAGCGGCTGGTGATGACTTCGTCGCCCTCGACACGGGTCTTGCAGGGCACCTCGTCGATTTCTTTCTGGCCGATGCTGTTGGAGTGCACGTACGTCTCGTGCGTCAGGTCCATCAGGTTGTCGATCATCAGGCGGTAGTCGCAGGCAATGTGGTACAGCCCGCCGCCGTAGGCCCACTCGTCGCTTTCGGCCCAGGACAGGTGGTGGATCTTGGCGGGGTCGGCCAATGCGGGATCGCCCGTCCACACCCAGATGAAGCCGTAGCGCTCCTCCACCGGAAAACTGCGCGTGCGCGGAAAACCCTGCACGCGCTGGCCGGGCATGGACACCGCCTTGCCGTCACACCCCACGCGCAGGCCGTGGTAGCCGCACATCAGCTCGCCCTCGCACACCTTGCCCAGCGACAGCGGCGCGCCGCGGTGCGGGCAGAAGTCCTCCAGCGCGGCGACCTTGCCGGGGGCGGGGCGGTAGAACACGATCTTCTCGCCACAGACCATGCGGCCCAGCGGCTTCTCGGCAATCTCGTCGGGGGTGCAGGCAACGTACCAGGCGTTCTTGGGATACATAGGGGTTGTCTCGTGGGTGTCGATGGCTTGTTCGTAGGGCCAGTGCGCGCCCGGAAAGCCGCGTACTGGGATACAGCGGATTGTGCGAAATGGGCGGTGCGCTGTATACATAAAAATACTGAAAACCAGCTATCGCACGCCGGCATACCTTGTAAGTCGTTGTTTTGAATCGGGTTGCATTCGCGGCGCCTGGATTTGACGTGTGTTTGTGTATACATTCTGGGCTCGTTGCGGCCCAGTCGGCTTGCCTTCCTCCTTCCACCCGTCCCGCCAGCCCATGCACCCAACCGACGATCCGCAGATCGCAACCCTTTCACCGCCAGCTGGCGACGCCGCCACCTCGCAGGCCGTCAAGGCGCAGCTGCGTCTGCGCGAGATGATCCTGGCCGGCGAGCTGCCCGGCGGCGCGCGCATAGCGGAGCTCACGCTGGTGGAAAAGCTCGGCGTGTCGCGCACCCCCATCCGCGCCGCGCTGATGCGGCTGGAGCAGGAGGGGCTGCTGCACCGCCTGCCCGGTGGCGGCTATGCGGTGCGCACGTTTTCAGAGACCGACGTGGCCGACGCCATTGAGCTGCGCGGCACCATGGAAGGGCTGGCGGCGCGCCTGGCGGCCGAGCGCGGCGTGGAGGCCGCCGTGTTGGCCGAAGCCCAAACCTGCCTGGACGCCATCGATGCCGCCCTGGCGCCGCGCACGCTGGACGATGAGGGTTTCTCGCGCTATGTGGAACTCAACGCCCGCTTTCACCTGCTGCTCAGCCGCATGGTGGGCAGCGACGTGATCGCGCGCGAGCTCGACCGCGTCAAGGGCTTGCCGTTCGCCTCGCCCTCAGCCTTTGTCGTGGTGCAGACCCATTCGCACGAGGCGCGCGACATGCTCATCGTGGCGCAAGACCAGCACCGCCAGGCGCTCGACGCCATCGAACGCCGCGAGGGCGCACGGGCCGAAGCCATCATGCGCGAGCACTCCCGCATCACGCGGCGCAACCTGCTGGCTGCAGTCCAAGCCGCTCAGGTCGAGGGCCTGCCCGGCGTGCAACTGATTCGCGAGCGCGGGTAGCAATCGTCTGGATACCGCGGCGATTGCGAAGAGCGCGACCCCACGCCAAGCAGCCGCGGAAGTGGCTTCGCCAGGCCGCTGGCTGCGGCCCCCTCCCGCGCGCAGCGCGAGAGAGAGGGAAGGTGCCGCAGGCGACTCAGGGGGGTGATATCCCATTCTTAGATATCTAAAAGTGGGAAAGCCCGCTTGTAGAAGCAAGGGACGCGCTTCACACTGCGGCCAGCATTGTTCTGTATACAACGATATTTCCAGGAGACATCGATGCCCACCAAACGCCACCTTCTGCGTGCCTCCGCGGCTGCTGCCATGGTCTTGTCCACGGGCTTGGCAGCGCTGCCCGCCGCCGCCCAAGACAACAACGTCTTCAAGATCGGCCTCATCCTCCCCATGACCGGCCAGCAGGCCACCACCGGCCGCCAGATCGAAGCGGCCGCCAAGCTCTACATGGCGCAGAACGGCGACACCGTGGCCGGCAAGAAGGTGCAGCTCATCATCAAGGACGACACCAGCCTGCCCGACGTGACGCGCCGCCTGGCCCAGGAGCTGGTGGTGAACGACAAGGTGAACGTGCTGGCCGGCATGGGCATCACGCCCTCGGCCATGGCGACTGCGCCGCTGGCCACGCAGTCCAAGACCCCGCTGGTGGTGATGGCGGCGGCCACGTCCAGCATCACCGAGGCCTCGCCCTATGTGGTGCGCACGAGTTTCACGCTGCCCCAGGTGTCGGTGGCCCTCGCCGACTGGGCACCGAAGAATGGCATCAAAAAGGTCGTGACCCTGGTCAGCGACTACGGCCCTGGCATCGACGCCGAAAAGTATTTCAACCAGCGCCTGACCTTCAACGGCGGCCAGGTGACCGAGGCCCTGCGCGTGCCGCTGCGCAACCCCGACTTCGCCCCGTTTTTGCAGAAGGTGCGCGACGGCAAGCCTGACGCGCTGTTCGTTTTCGTGCCCTCGGGCGCGGGCGCCGCGGTGATGAAGCAGTTCCTGGAGCGCGGCCTGGACAAGGCCGGCATCAAGCTGATCGCCACCGGCGACGTGACCGATGATGACCAGCTCAACGACATGGGCGACGGCGCCCTGGGCGTGGTGACCTCGCACCACTACTCGGCCGCACACCCATCGCCGCTGAACAAGAAGTTTGTCGACGCGTTTGAGAAAGCCAACAAGGGCCTGCGCCCCAACTTCATGGCCGTGGGCGGCTACGACGGCATGCGCGTGATTTATGAAGCGCTCAAGACCAGCAAGGGTGCTGGCGGCGGCGACGCGCTGCTGGCCGCCATGAAGGGCCAGGTGTTCGAGAGTCCCCGCGGCCCGGTGTTCATCGACGCGCAAACGCGCGACATCGTGCAGAACGTGTACCTGCGCAAGGTGGAGCGCGTGAACGGCCAGCTCTACAACGTGGAGTTTGATGTGATCAAGGATGTGAAGGACCCCGGCAAGACTAAGTAACCCCGGGATAGGAAGCCCCCCTGAGTCGCTTCGCGCCTTCCCCCGGAGGGGGACGCCACCGGTGGCCTGGCAGAGCCAGTTCCACGGTGGCACTGGCTTTAGCGCGCGCCGTTTTTCGCGGGCGGGGTGTTTTTAATCAGTTGCGGGGCGCGCCAGTTTTTGGGGCGCGGCTTTCTTCCGCCATCCGTTCGGGTTGAGCTTGTCGAAACCATGGCGTTACGTGCAGCCTCAGACAGTTGAAGCCAGCGCACCACCCGTTCGGGCTGAGCCTGTCGAAGCCGGGGCGCTGCTGTTCAGTCGAGAGGCACTACCTGTTCGGGCTGAGCTTGTCGAAGCCAGGGCGCCGCGTACGGGCCCATGACTCTTGTTCGTCTTCATTGAAGTGATTTCATGCTGACCATTCTTTTCGACGGCGTTGCCTACGGCATGCTGCTGTTCATCCTGGCAGTCGGCCTGGCCGTGACCATGGGGTTGATGAACTTCATCAACCTGGCGCACGGTGCCTTTGCCATGGCGGGCGGGTACATCACGGTGCTGCTGATGCAGCGGCTGGGTGTGCCGTTTCTGGTGTGCCTGCCCATCGCGTTCGTGGGTACGGCGTTGCTGGGGGCTGTGCTGGAGCGCACGCTCTACCGGCCGCTGTACCACAAGGCCCATCTGGACCAGGTGCTGTTCTCCATCGGCCTGGTGTTCATGGCGGTGGCCAGCGTGGACTATTTCGTGGGCTCGACGCAGCAGATCATGCAGCTGCCCGAATGGCTCAAGGGCCGCACCGAGATTGGCAGCGGGGCCTTCATGCTGGGCATGGGGCACTACCGGCTGTTCATCATCGCGGTGTGCGCGGCGCTCACGGTGGCGCTGCAGTACGTGCTGACCCGCACACGTTTTGGTAGCCGCCTGCGTGCTTCCGTGGATGACCAGCGCGTGGCCGCGGGCATGGGCATCAACGTGAACATCGTGTTCCTGTCCACCTTTGCGTTCGGCTCGGGCCTCGCGGGGCTGGGCGGTGCGCTGGGGGCCGAGGTGCTGGGCCTGGACCCGAGCTTTCCGCTCAAGTTCATGATCTATTTCCTGATCGTCGTGGCGGTGGGCGGCACCTCGTCCATCACCGGCCCGCTGCTGGCCGCGCTGCTGCTGGGCATTGCCGACGTGGCGGGCAAGTACTACATCCCCAAGCTGGGCGCCTTCATCGTGTACAGCCTCATGATCGTGATCTTGATCTGGCGGCCCCAGGGCCTGTTTGTCCGCAAGGGAGGTAAATGAGATGAACGCTCAGACCTCCATCCTTCTAAAGGCCCGGCGCTTTCGCTGGTGGGAACCCATCTTCTGGATCCTGGCCTTCGTCGCGCCGCTGGCCCTGCCCAGCCACGCGCTCATCATCAACGAGATCGCCATCGTGGCGCTGTTTGCCATCTCGCTGGACCTGATCCTGGGCTACACCGGCATCGTGTCGCTGGGCCACGCAGCCTTCTTTGGCATGGGGGGCTATGCGGCGGCGTTGTTTGCCAAGCATGTGATGCCCGACCCGCTGGTGGGGCTGGCGGTGGGCATTGCGGCAGCTACGGTGTTGGGGGCAGTGGCCTCGTTCACCATCATGCGCGGCACGGACCTCACGCGGCTCATGGTCACGCTGGGCGTGGGCCTGATCATGCTGGAGCTGGCCAACAAGCTTGACTGGCTGACGGGCGGTGCCGACGGCCTGCAAGGCGTGGTGATGGGCCCCGTGCTCGGCCAATTCGAGTTTGACCTGTACGGCCGCACGGCGGCTTGGTATTCGCTCACCGTGCTGCTGGTGTTCTTCCTCATCGCGCGGCGCATCGTGCAGTCGCCGTTCGGGGCCACGCTCAAGGCCATCCGCGACAACCGGCTGCGCGCCATGGCCATCGGCATCCCGGTCACGGCCAAGCTCGCGCAGGTGTATACGCTGGCGGCCGCGCTGGCGGGTGCTGCGGGCGCGCTGCTCACGCAGACCACGGGCTTTGCGTCGCTCGACCTGTTCGAGTTCCACCGCTCGGCGGACGTGATGCTGATCCTGGTGATCGGCGGCGTGGGCTGGCTCTACGGCGGCATCCTGGGTGCCGTGGGCTTCAAGCTGCTGCAGGACGTGATCTCGTCCGTCACGCCGCAGTACTGGACGTTCTGGATCGGCCTGTTCCTCGTGGTGCTGGTGCTGGTCGGGCGCGACCGCTTGTTCCGCCCTTGGACCTGGTTCGGGGCCGGGCGCAAGCCCGGCGCCAGCTCCAGCGCGGGAGGCCATTGATATGAACACGACAACCTCCACCACCGTGCTGTCGGCGCAGGGCCTGGTCAAGCGCTTCGGCGGCATCACCGCCACGAACAACGTCACGCTGGACTTGAAAAAGGGCGCACGCCATGCGCTCATCGGCCCCAATGGCGCGGGCAAGACCACGCTGATCAACCTGCTGACCGGCGTGCTGGAGCCCACCGAAGGCTCCATCGTGCTCGAAGGCCAGGACATCACGCGCCTGGCGCCGCACCAGCGCGTGGCGCGCGGCATGGTGCGCACCTTCCAGATCAACCAGCTGTTCGACAGCCTCACGCCGCTGGAGACCCTGGCGCTCACCGTGTCGCAGCACCAGGGCCTGGGCGGCAAATGGTGGCAGCCGCTGGGCGCTCGCCGTGCCGTCACCGAGCGCTGCGAGCAGCTGCTAGAGCAGTTCCACCTGACCTCGGTGATGGCCGAGGAAACGCGGGTGCTGGCCTACGGCAAGCGCCGCCTGCTGGAGATCGCCATCGCCCTGGCCTGCGAGCCGCGCGTGTTGCTGCTCGACGAGCCCGTGGCCGGCGTGCCTGCGGGCGAGCGCGAAGAATTGCTGCAGACCGTGGCAGCGTTGCCCGCCGATGTCTCGGTGCTGTTGATCGAACACGATATGGACCTGGTTTTCAGCTTTGCCAACCGCATGACGGTGCTGGTCAACGGCACGGTGCTGACCGAGGGCGACCCGGACACGATTGCCAATGACCCGCAGGTCAAAGCCGTGTATCTCGGCCATGGGGAGAACGCGCATGTCTGAGGCGTTGCTGCAAATTGACAAACTGAGCGCCGGTTATGGCGAAGCGGTGGTGCTGCAGGGCATTTCGCTCTCGCTGGCCGAAGGCGACACCCTGGCCCTGCTCGGCCGCAACGGCACGGGCAAGACCACGCTCATCAACACGCTGGCAGGCGCCACGCGCCAGCACGGCGGCACGGTGATGCTCGGCGGTGCGGCGCTGCACAAGCTGCCCGCGCACGAGCGTGCGGCCGCGGGCATCGGCTGGGTGCCGCAGGAGCGCAACATCTTCAAGTCGCTCACCGTGCACGAGAACCTCACGGCTGTGGCGCGCCCCGGCCGCAAGGGCTCCACCGCGCGCCCGTGGACGCCCGAGCGCGTGTACGAAATGTTCCCGCGCCTGGCCGAGCGCAAGACCAATCTGGGCACGCAGCTGTCGGGTGGCGAGCAGCAGATGCTGGCCGTGGGCCGCGCGCTGGTGCTCAACCCGCGCTTGCTGCTGCTGGACGAGCCGCTCGAAGGCCTGGCGCCCATCATCGTGGAAGAGCTGCTGCGCGCCATCCGCCGCATCACGCGCGAAGAAGGCCTGTCGGCCATCATCGTCGAGCAGCACCCGCAGGCCATCCTGGCCATCTCGGACCAGGCCGCCGTGCTGGACCGGGGCACGGTGGTGCACGCAGGTACTGCCGCAGAACTCAGCGCGCAGCCTGAGCTGCTCGACCGTTTGCTGGGTGTCGCCCGCTGAGTTGCCGAGGATACCGCCATGCACCTGCACCGCAGAAGCCTCCTGGTTTTCATCGCGGCCGCCGCGGGCGGAGCAGGCGCCCAGGCGCAGCCAGCGTTTCCCTCGCGTCCCTTGCGCATCGTGGTGCCCAACGCAGCGGGTGGCGCGGCCGACATCACGGCGCGCACCGTAGGCCAGAAGATCGCAGGCCCGCTGGGGCAAAGCGTGGTGATTGAGAACAAGCCCAGCGCGGGCGGCATCGTGGCCGGCGAGCTGGTGTCGCGCGCCGAGCCCGATGGCCACACGCTGTTGCTCATCAGCAGCGGCACGGCGGTGAGCGCCGCCCTGTTCAACACGCTGCCGTTCGACACGCTGAAGGACTTCGCGCCGGTGTCGCTGCTGGCCACGTTCGACCTGGCCATCGTCGTGCGAGAAGGCGGGCGCTTCAACACGCTGGCCGAGCTGCTGGCCTATGGCCGCGCCAACCCGGGCAAGCTCAACATCGGCACGCCGCAGATCGGCACCACGCAGAACCTGGCGGCCGAACTCTTCAAGGTGACCGCCGGCATCGACGCCCAGGTGGTGCCCTTCAACGGCACGCCGCCGGTCATCACGGCGGTGCGTGGCGGCGAGGTGGACGCCATGGTGGACATCCTCGGCGCTCTGATGCCGCAGATCGGCTCCAAGGCCCTGCGCCCGCTGGCCGTGCTGGGCGCCCAGCGCGCGCCGCAGCTGCCCGACGTGCCCACGGTGCGCGAAAGCGGCGGCCCCCTGGCGGGCTTCAACGTCACGTCCTGGAACGGCCTGGCCGTGCCCGCGCGCACGCCGCCCGCCGTGGTGGAGCGGCTCTCGCGCGAGGTGCAGGCCGCCCTGGCCCAGCCCGATGTGAAAAAGCGCCTGCTGGAGCTGAACCTGCAGGCCCAGGGCAGCACACCCGCGCAGGCCGGCGAACACCTGGCGGCGGATGTGAAGCGCTGGGGCGATGTGATCACACGGGCGAAGATCGCGCGGCAATAGTGCGCTGCCGCGAGGCGTGTGGTGCGCCGGGGCTACTTCGACACGGAGGCAAAGTTGAACCTGCAGATTGAAAACATCGGCCTCGTCGGCTACGGCGAAGTGGGCACAACCTTTGGCGCGGACCTGCAGGGCCAGCCCGGCGTGTCGAGCATCGCCGCCTGGGACTTGAAGTTTGCCGATGCCCTTGGGGGCGACGCGCAGCGCCGGCATGCAGACCAGGCCGGTGTCGTGGCCGCCGCATCGATGCGCGAACTGTGCGAGCGCTCCGACCTCATCATCTCCGCCGTCACTGCCTCCAGCACGCTGGCCGTGGCGGAAGCCGCCGCGCCACACCTGCGCGCGGGCACGGTGTTCCTGGACCTCAACTCCGCATCGCCCGGTACCAAGCAGCAGGCCGCCGCGCTGGTGGATGCGCGCGGCGCCCACTATGTGGAGGCGGGGGTGATGACCTCGGTGCCGCCTTACGGCATTCGAGTCCCGATGCTGCTGGGCGGCGCGCAGGCCGTCGCGTTGGCAGCGGTCTTGGGCCGCTGGGGCATGGATGCCAAGCCGGTCAGCGACCAACTCGGCGTGGCCAGCGCCATCAAGATGTGCCGCAGCATCATGATCAAGGGCCTGGAGGCGCTGGTGGCCGAGAGCTACGCCACCGCCCGCCATTACGGCGTGGAAGACCAGGTGCTGCCCACGCTCCAAGAGACCTTTCCGGGCATCGACTGGAGCGCGCAGGGCGCGTACTTTCTGAGCCGCGTGGTGCAGCACGGACAGCGCCGCGCCGAAGAAATGCGCGAGTCCGCCCACACCGTGCGCGAGGCGGGCATGGAGCCCGTAATGGCCTCGGCCATTGCCGCCAAACAGCAGTGGGTGGCCGATTTGGCCGCCGCAGGTGCTTTTGCCGACGTGGCCCAGGGTGCGCGCTGGCAGGACTACGCAGACGCCTTGCTGGCGGCCCGCACGCCCACGTAGTCGCGGCTCACGTGGGCTTGAACACCTGGGGCACCGTGCGCTGGATCAGCTCCAGCGCCGCCTTTTGCACCTGCGTGGCTGGCCGCTGCAGGCTGGTGGCCAGCGACAGTGCGATGCGCAGCGGGGGCGTGCCCGCGCTGCCGATCACCTGGGCCGTGTAGGCCGAAGGCCGCGGGGAGTTGAGCAGCGCATTGCGCGACAGCACCGCAGAGCCTGCGCCGTCGGCCACCAGGTCCAGGATGGCGGACACACCGTCGATCTCCAGCGCCACCTCAGGGCGGCAGCCGATGTTGGCCATCTCGGATTCCACATGCATGCGGATCGCGTTCGGGCGCGAGGGGATGATCAGCGGAAGGCGCGCTATCTCGCTCAGCGGGATGGGGCCAGGGGGGGGATCCTCGGCCAGGCCCGGCGGGCGCGCACGCACCAGCACCAAGTCCTCGTCGATGAGGTGCGACACATCGATGTCGCGCGACGGCTGGGCGTTATAGAGCACCACGATGTCCAGGCGGCCGCTGACCAGGCCCTCCAGGATGGCGCCCGACAGCCCTTCGCTGATGGACAGGCGCGCCTCGGGCAGCTCCTGGCGGAAGGCGCGGGTCAGCGGCACCGTCATCACCCGCGCCACGCTGTTGGGCAGGCCGATGGCCACGCGGCCCGACAGCCCGCCGCGCATGCGGTCCATGTCCTCCCGCGCGCGTGCCATCTGGTGCAGGATGCCGCGCCCGTGCTCCACCAGCAGCCGGCCCGCCTCGGTGGGCGTGGCGCCCCGGCCGTTGCGCACCAACAAGTTTTGGCGCAATTCCACCTCCAGCAGGCGGATCTGGCGGCTCAGCGCGGACTGCGCAACGTCCAGCGCCGCGGCCGCGCGGGTGAAGCTGCCCAACTCGGCCACGCGCACAAAGTATTCGAGCTGTTTGAGGTCCATGGCGTGGTTTGGGAAGGGGCTGGAGAGGAGGTGTTTCCTATCGGTAAATGATATACCTGCTAGATGGAGTGCCTACTTTTTATATAGCTCCTGTTCGCCCAGAATCGGGCCAAGGCAGCGTCCTGCCGCCTGCGCTTTGGCCCTGCGCCCGGCAGCGATAGCAGCCACCAGAGCCATCGCTCACCCCTATTTCATCCACCTCTCTCCCTCATGCCCCAACACCTTCGCGGAATCTCCTCCATGGCCACCCGCCAAGTGCTGGCCGAGCTGACTGCCGGCTTTGAGCAGGCCGAGGGTCACCGCGCCAGCATCGAAGCGGTGGGCGGCGTGGACGCCGCCAAGCGCGTGTTGGACGGCGAGGCTTTCGACGTCGTGGTGCTGGCCTCCGACGCCATCGCCAAGCTGCTGGCCGCGGGCTGCATCGTGCCCGGCAGCGTGGTGGACCTGGTGCACTCGGGCGTGGCGGTGGCCGTGCCGGCGGGCGCACCACTGCCCGACATCAGCTCCGAGGACGCCGTGCGCCAGGCCGTGCTGGCGGCGCGCAGCATCAGCTATTCCACCGGCCCGAGCGGCGTGGCGCTGGCAAAACTGTTCGAGCGCTGGGGTATCGCGGACGAGATTGCTGGCCGCATGGTGCAGGCACCGCCCGGCGTGCCCGTGGGCTCGCTGGTGGCCAAGGGCGAAGTGGAGCTGGGTTTTCAGCAACTGAGCGAACTGCTGCACGTGCAGGGCATCGCCATCGTCGGGCCGCTGCCGCCCGCGATCCAGATCACGACCACGTTTTCCGCCGGTATCGGCGCACTGTCGCAACAGGCCGACGCGGCCCGCGAACTGCTGGCCTACATGGCGTCGCCGCAAGCGGCGGACGCCAAGCGCAAGCAGGGCATGACCCCTGTATGAGGTACATCCCCCTGAGGCGCTTCGCGCCTTCCCCCTTCTCTCGCATCGCTACGCGCTGCGGGAAGGGGGACGACGCCCTCGCTGCGGGGCGGCCCTTGCTTGGCGTCCCTCGCGATGGCGCCGTGCCAGCGGCAAGGCTTGCGGGCCTTGCAGGCCGGTGTGAAGAACTGACATAGACATAAGGAGAACGAGCATGAGCCTCATCATCGACTGCCACGGCCACTACACCACGGCCCCCAAGGCGCTGGAAAACTGGCGCAACGCGCAGATCGCCGGCATCAAGGACCCCGCACAGATGCCCAATGTGGCGGACCTGAAGATCAGCGACGACGAGCTGCGCGAGTCCATCGAGACCAACCAGCTCAAGCTGATGAAGGAGCGCGGCAGCGACATCACGCTCTTCAGCCCGCGCGCGAGCTTCATGGCCCACCACATCGGCGACTTCAACGTGTCGAGCACCTGGGCCGCCATCTGCAACGAGCTGTGCTTTCGGGTTTCCACGCTGTTCCCCGACCACTTCGTGCCCGTGGCCATGCTGCCGCAGTCGCCCGGTGTCGATCCTGCGACCTGCATCCCCGAGCTGGAAAAGTGCGTGCATGAATACGGCGCCGTGGGCATCAACCTGAACCCCGACCCCTCAGGCGGCCACTGGACCAGCCCCCCGCTGACCGACAAGCACTGGTACCCCATCTACGAAAAGATGGTGGAGTACGACCTGCCCGCAATGATCCACGTGAGCACCAGCTGCAACGCGTGTTTTCACACCACCGGCGCGCACTACCTCAACGCCGACACCACGGCCTTCATGCAACTGATCCAGGGCGATCTGTTCAAGGACTTCCCCACGCTCAAGTTCCTGATCCCGCACGGCGGCGGCGCGGTGCCCTACCACTGGGGCCGGTTCCGGGGCCTGGCGCAGGAGATGAAGAAGCCGCTGCTGGACGACCATGTGATGAACAACGTGTTCTTCGACACCTGCGTGTACCACCAGCCCGGCATCGACCTGCTCAACACGGTGATCCCGGTGAAGAACGTGCTGTTTGCCAGCGAGATGATCGGCGCCGTGCGCGGCATCGACCCGCAGACCGGCAACTACTACGACGACACCAAGCGCTACATCGAAGCGTCCAAGATCCTGAGCGCAGAAGACAAGCACCAGGTCTACGAAGGCAATGTGCGCCGCGTGTTCTCCCGACTTGATTCACGCCTGAAGGCGAAGGGGCTCTGACATGTACGAACTCGGCGTTGTCTACCGCAATATCACCCGCGCGGACCGCGCGGCCGCCGACGGCTTGGCTGCGCTGGGCTCGGCCACCGTGCACGAGGCCATGGGCCGCGTGGGCTTGCTCAAGCCGTACATGCGCCCCATCTACGGCGGCCAGCAGGTCAGCGGCACGGCAGTGACCGTGCTGCTGCAGCCCGGAGACAACTGGATGCTGCATGTGGCGGCCGAGCAGATCCAGCCCGGCGACATCGTGGTCGCCGGCGTCACCTCGGAATGCACCGACGGCTACTTCGGCGACCTGCTGGCCACATCCTTCCAGTCGCGCGGTGCGCGCGCGCTGATCATCGACGCCGGTGTGCGCGACGTGAAGACGCTGCAGGAGATGAACTTCCCCGTGTGGAGCCGCGCCATCAGCAGCAAGGGCACGATCAAGGCCACGCTGGGCTCGGTGAACATCCCTGTGGTGTGCGCCGGTGCGCTGGTCACGCCGGGCGATGTGATCGTGGCCGATGACGACGGCGTGGTGTGCGTGCCCGCCGCCCGCGCGGCCGAGACGCTGGCTGCCGCGCAAAAGCGCGAAAGCTTTGAAGGCGAAAAGCGCGCCAAGCTGGCCAGCGGCGTGCTGGGCCTCGACATGTACAACATGCGCCCCGCGCTCGAAAAGGCGGGGCTGCGGTACATCGACTGAGGCGGTGTGCCGTCCCGCTGGCCCCGTCAGCAAAGCTCCTTGTGGCGCGGCGGCGCTGCCAGCGGATCGGAGGCGGCCTGCGGCGAAATGCCGGCCGTGCGCGCTTCAGGTTTTGAATGTTTTAGGCCGCCAGCGCTTGTTGAATAAGCGCTGGTAGCTATCATTTTTGTAGTAGTTCGTTTTTCTTGGTTTATGAAAGTCACCACCTTCTCCCCCCTGCGCCGCAGCCTCGGCCTCGCGTCCTTTGCCTCGCTCGGCCTGGCTACCGTCCTGGGCCTCGCGCCCCACGGCGCGCATGCCCAGTCCTTCCCCACCAAGCCCGTGCGCATCATCACGCCCTTCCCCGTGGGCGGTGGCCCCGACGGCGTGGCGCGCATCGTGGCCGAGAAGCTCGGCCGCATCTGGAACCAGCCCGTGGTGGTCGAGAACCGCCCCGGCGGCAACGGTTTCATCGCCATCGATGCCTTTAAGCGCGGCGCCAAGGACGGCCATGACCTGATCGTGCTGGACAACGTGCACCTAGCAGCCTACCCCAGCCTGTTCAAGAAACTGCCCTACGACGTGGCCAAGGATTTCGACACGCTGCTGCCGCTGTTCAAGACCCACTTTTTCTTCACCGTGGGCACGGGCAGCAAGTACAAGACCGTGGGCGACATCGTGGCCGACGCCAAGGCCCGCCCCGGCAAGCTCAACTACGGCTCGTGGTCCGTGGGCAACCCGGTGCACCTGGGCTCGGAGCTGTTCGAATCCGCCACCGGCACGCAGATGGAGCATGTGATCTTCAAGGAGACTACGCAGCTCTACACCTCGGTCGCCACGGGCGAAATCGACTTTGCGCTGGGCAGCGCCGCCACGGCCGGCCCGCTGTACCGCGCCGGCAAGCTGCGCCTGCTGGCCTTTGCCGGCCCGCAGCGTTCGGCCGAGTTCCCCGACGTGCCCACCGTGGCCGAAGCCGGTGGCCCCAAAGACTTTGCCGTGACCGGCTGGAACGCGATTGCCGTGCCCCCGGGCCTGCCCGCCGCCATCACCGACAAGATCAAGCGCGACATCGAGCAGGCCCTGACCGGCCCCGACGTGGCCGAAAAGTTCAAGACCTTTGGCTACGAGCAGTTCCCGACCACGCGCCCTCAGTTCGCGCAGTTCGTCAAAGACGAAAGCCAGCGTTTTGGCGACGTGATCAAGAAGGCGAATGTTTCGCTGGATTGAGGAACACATGCTTGCCATGGTGCGAACCACGTTGCCGCCCGCCGCTGTAACCGCCGGTCTGTGTTGCCGCACGCCCGTGGGGCGCGTGTGACGTCCCACCCATTGCAAGGAATCATCACCATGAACCCGATCACCGCCCGCACCCGCCGCACGCTGCTGGCCGTCGCCACGGCAGCGCTGTGCCTGGTGCAACCCGCCTGGTCGCAGCAGCCGGCCTATCCCAGCAAGCCCGTCAAGCTGGTCGTCGGCTACTCGGCTGGCGGCGCGGTCGACATCATTGCGCGCACGGTGGGGCAGAGCCTGTCGGCCAGCATGGGCCAGCCGTGGGTGGTCGAGAACAAGCCCGGAGCGGGCACCAACATTGCCGTCAAGTCGGTGATCGACGCGGCGCCCGATGGCTACACCCTGATGCTGGCGGCCAATGCGCTGGCGGCCAACATGGCGCTGTACCAGCCCGCGCCGTTTGACGCCGAGCGCGACCTGGCATTGATCGCACAAGTGGGCCGCGTGCCGGTGGTGATTGCCGCCAACGCCGCAGCACCGTACGACACCGTGGCCCAGCTCATCGCGGCGGCCAAGGCCAAGCCCGGCGCCGTGGCGTTTGCCAGCCCCGGCAACGGCGCCACGCCGCACATGGCGGTGGAGCTGTTTGCCAAGGCTGCCGGCATTTCGCTGCAGCACGTGCCCTACCGCGGGGGCTCGCAGGCCATCACGGACACCATTGGCGGGCAGGTGCCGCTGGTGGCGGTCAACGCGCTCGAGGCATTGCCGCACGTCAAGAGCGGCAAGCTCAAGATCCTGGCGGCGCTGAGCGTCAACCGCACCAGCATCTTCCCCGACGCGCCGACCATCGCCGAGTCCGGCTTCCCCGGCTTTGAGGCGTCCGTCTGGTACGGCCTGGTGGCGCCTGCGGGCACGCCCAAGGCCGTGGTCGACAAGCTGCATGCCGAAGTGCAAAAGGCACTGGCCACGCCCGAGGTGAAGACGCGCCTGCAGAGCGTGGGCGGCGAAGTGACCCCCGGCACCGCGGCGCAGTTTGCGGCGCTGGTGCGGTCCGAGCGGCAACGCTACGAAAAGCTGGTCCGCGAGACCGGCATCAAACCCGACTGAACAGCAGGAGCCCCGCATGAGCACATTCACCAAGACCCCTGGCTGGCTGGACTGGTACGCCGGCCCGAGCACGCCGCGCTTTGAGGTGCCTGCGGGCGCTGTCGACGCGCACTGCCACGTGTTTGGCCCGGGCGACGAGTTCCCCTATGCGCCCGAGCGCAAATACACGCCGTGTGATGCCTCCAAGCACCAGCTGTACGCCCTGCGCGACCACCTCGGCTTTGCGCGCAACGTGGTGGTGCAGGCCACCTGCCACGGTGCGGACAACCGCGCCATGGTCGATGCGCTGGTGCATTCGGGCGGCAAGGCACGTGGCGTGGCCACCGTCCGCCGCAGCATCACCGACGACGAGCTGCAGGCGCTGCACACCGCCGGCGTGCGCGGCGTGCGCTTCAACTTCGTCAAGCGCCTGGTGGATTTCACGCCCAAGGACGAGCTGATGGAGATTGCCGGCCGCATCGCCAAGCTCGGCTGGCATGTGGTGATCTACTTCGAAGCGGTGGACCTGCCGGAGCTGTGGGACTTCTTCACCCAGCTGCCCACCACCGTGGTGGTGGACCACATGGGCCGCCCCGATGTGAGCAAGCCGGTGGATGGGCCCGAGTTCGAGCTGTTTTTGAAGTTCATGCGCCAGCACCCCAATGTGTGGAGCAAGGTGAGCTGCCCTGAGCGCCTGTCGGTGGCCGGCCCCAAGGCCCTGAACGGCGAGCAGGCCGCGTACCAGGACGTGGTGCCTTTTGCGCGCAAGGTGGTCGAGGAGTTCCCCGACCGCGTGCTCTGGGGCACCGACTGGCCCCACCCCAACCTCAAGGACCACATGCCCGACGATGGCCTGCTGGTGGACTTCATCCCGCATGTGGCGGTGACGGCCGAGCTGCAAAAGAAGCTGCTGGTAACTAACCCCATGCGCCTGTACTGGCCTGAAGAAGAAGCGACAAAGAAAGGCTGACGCCATGCCACTCGACAAACCCTATCTGGACGTGCCCGGCACGACCATCTTTGATGCAGAACAAAGCCGCAAGGGCTACTGGCTCAACCAGTTCTGCATGAGCCTGATGAAGGCCGACAACCGCACGCGCTTCAAGGCCGACGAGCGCGCCTATCTGGACGAGTGGGCGATGACCGAAGAGCAAAAGCAGGCCGTGCTTGCACGCGACCTGAACTGGTGTATTCGCCTGGGCGGCAACATCTACTTCCTGGCCAAGATCGGCGCGACCGACGGGCGCAGTTTTCAGCAGATGGCGGGCAGCATGACCGGCATGACCGAAGACGAGTACCGCAACATGATGATCGGCGGCGGGCGCTCGGCCCAGGGCAACCGCGTGCTCGGCGAGGACGGCGACGCACAGGCGCACCGCCAGCCGCAAGGCAAGAGCCACGCGCTGCAGCAAGCCGCAGCGGCAAAGAAAGGAACCTGACCATGGCACGCATCACTGCCTCCGTCTTCACCTCGCACGTGCCCGCCATCGGCGCCGCGCTGGACCTGTGCAAGACGCAAGAGGACTATTGGAAGCCGCTCTTTGCCGGCTACGACTTCTCCAAACAATGGATGAAGGACAACAAGCCCGACGTCGTCTTCCTCGTCTACAACGACCACGCCACCGCCTTCAGCCTGGAGATGATCCCGACGTTTGCCATCGGCACCGCGGCCGAGTACCAGCCCGCCGACGAAGGCTGGGGCCCGCGCCCGGTGCCCAAGGTGGTTGGCCACCCGGACCTGGCCGCGCACATCGCGCAGTCGGTCATCCAGCAAGACTTTGACCTCACCATCGTGAACAAGATGGAGGTGGACCACGGCCTCACCGTGCCGCTGTCGCTGATGTGTGGCGAACAAGACCCTGCGCAGGGCGCGTGGCCCTGCCCGGTGATTCCGTTTGCGGTCAACGTGGTGCAGTACCCCGTGCCCAGCGGCCGGCGCTGCTACAACCTCGGCCAGGCCATCCGCCGTGCGGTAGAGAGCTACGACGAAGACCTCAATGTGCACATCTGGGGCACGGGCGGCATGAGCCACCAGCTGCAGGGCCCGCGCGCCGGCCTGATCAACAAGGAGTTCGACAACGCCTTCCTCGACAAGCTCGTGAGCGACCCCGAGGCCGCCGCGAGCATCCCGCACATCGACTACGTGCGCGAAGCGGGCAGTGAAGGCATCGAGCTCGTGATGTGGCTCATCGCACGCGGCGCGATGGCCGACGTGAACGGCGGCAAGCCCCCCAGGGTGGCGCACCGCTTCTACCATGTGCCCGCCTCCAACACCGCGGTGGGCCACCTGATTCTGGAGAACACCTGACATGACTGACAAGACCATCAAAGTAGCGCTGGCGGGCGCTGGCGCCTTCGGCATCAAGCACCTGGACGGCATCAAGAACATCGACGGCGTCGAAGTCGTCTCGCTGATCAGCCGCGACCTGGACAAGACGAAGGAAGTGGCGGCGAAGTACGGCATTGGCCATGTCACCACCGAGCTGGCCGACAGCCTGGCCCTGCCCGAGGTGGACGCGGTGATCCTGTGCACGCCCACGCAGATGCACGCCGAGCAGAGCATTGCGTGCATGAAGGCCGGCAAACACGTGCAGGTCGAGATCCCGCTGGCCGACAGCTTGAAGGGCGCGCAGGAAGTCGTGGCGCTGCAAAAGGAGACCGGCCTGGTCGCCATGTGTGGCCACACGCGGCGCTTCAACCCCAGCCACCAGTACGTGCACCACAAGATCAAAGCGGGCGAGTTCAACATCCAGCAGATGGATGTGCAGACCTACTTTTTCCGCCGCACCAACATGAACGCGCTGGGCCAGCCGCGCAGCTGGACGGACCACCTGCTGTGGCACCACGCCGCGCACACCGTGGACCTGTTCGCCTACCAGGCCGGCAGCCCCGTGGTGAAGGCGAATGCCATCCAGGGGCACATCCACAAGGACCTGGGCATCGCGATGGACATGAGCATCCAGCTGCAGGCCGCCAACGGCGCGATCTGCACGCTGTCGCTCTCGTTCAACAACGACGGCCCGCTGGGTACGTTCTTCCGCTACATCGGCGACACCGCTACCTACCTGGCGCGCTATGACGACCTGTTCACCGGCAAGGAAGAAAAGATCGACGTGAGCCAGGTCGACGTGTCCATGAACGGCATCGAGCTGCAGGACCGCGAGTTCTTCGCCGCGATCCGCGAAGGCCGCGAACCCAACGCCAGCGTGGCGCAGGTGCTGCCGTGCTACCAGGTGCTGCACGACCTGGAGCAGCAGCTCAACGCGGGCTGATTTCAAGCAAAATTGGCCTCTAGCGCTTGATGGGTAAGCGCTAATAGCTACTAAGTTAATAGCAACCAGGGTGATGGTGCATCTGCCGGCCGGTGGATACGCAACCGCCCGGGGGGCTGCTTTCAACGCCTCCGCGCGCTGGGCACCAAGGCTGCACACCGGCAACCCGTTGCACCCTGAGCGTCACATCGGCGCGTAGGTGCCTGTGCCGCCGGGCCACGCGGTCAATACTTCGTAGCCCTCGGGCGTCACCGCCACCATGTGTTCCCACTGGGCGGACAGCGATCGGTCCTTCGTCACCACCGTCCAGCCGTCGGCCAGCTCCTTGGTTTCGTGCCTGCCGGCGTTGAGCATGGGCTCGATGGTGAACACCATGCCCGCCTCCAGCACCAGGCCTTCGCCGCGTTGCCCGTAGTGCAGCACGTTCGGCTCGTCGTGGTAGACCTGCCCGATGCCGTGCCCGCAGTAGTCGCGCACCACGCTGAAGCGCTCCCGCTTTGCCACCGACTCGATTGCATGGCCGATATCGCCGAGCGTGGCGCCGGGCTTCACTTGCCGGATGCCCGCACGCAGCGCTTCGTACGTGGCCTCGACCAGGCGCCGGGCGAGTGTGCTGGGCGGCCCAACGAAATACATGCGGCTCGTGTCGCCGTACCAGCCGTCCTTGATCACCGCCACATCGATGTTGACGATGTCGCCCTTCTTCAGGATCTTGTCGGCCGACGGGATGCCGTGGCAGACCACCTGGTTGACGGAGGTGAGGATGGTCTTGGGGTATCCCTGGTAGCCCACATTGGCCGGTGTCGCCCCCTGCACGTTCACGATGTGGTCGTGGCAGATGCGGTCGAGTGCCTCGGTGCTGATGCCGGGCACCACGTGGGGTTCGATCATGGCCAGCACCTCGGCCGCCAGCTGCCCGGCGCGCCGCGACATCGCAAGTTCGTCGGCAGACTTGATGGGTACGCCGCGCCCCATCAGTGCTTCCCCTTCGCCGAGGCCCCGGGCTTGGCGGGCGGCCCGTCGATTGCCATGGCGAGGTCGAGGCCGCCTGCCAGTTCAGCCCGGACCAGAAGTTGGCAGATTTCGCGGTGGTCGAGCTCCGGGTGCATCTCGGTGAGCATGCCCACGCGCATCCAGTGCTCGGCCTGCGCGTTGATGGAGCGGCTCAAGGCCGTGCCTGCGACACGCAGGTTTTCGTGCATCTGGTCGGAAATTTTGACGATACCCATGGTCAATCTCTAAATAAAACGTATACGAATTATATATAAAACGTTTAGCGACGGATGTCGCTGTCCGCTGATCCGCTCGGGGTGGTTGTGGCGCTGTGGCGGGCCTGCCGGTGCTGGCAGCCGTTCCTTAAGCTGGGCCGCAGGATCGTTTCGCCAAAATCGGAGGCCATGACAAAAATCAACAGCCATCAAGGCCGGACACGGATGGAACCACCACAGCACGTGACATTCAGGGTCTTCGCCGGGCCCGCCGATTACCCGGCGATGGTCGCCTGCGCCAACGCAAGTTTTGCGGCCGATCAGACCCGGTTCTTTCGCACAGTGGAAGAGGTGGCGCGCGACTATGCCGCGTTCACCAGCTGCGTGCCACAGCAGGACGTGTGGATTGCGCAGGCTGGCGAAGAGATCGCAGGCTATGTGCGTGCCTGGCATTGGACGCAAGCCGATGGGCTGCGGCTTTACGGGCAGTTTGCCGTGGTTGCGCCGCAGTGGCGCCGCCAGGGCATCGGGGCACGGCTGCACGCGTGGCTGGAGGCGCGGCAGCGCGAGATGGCGGCGGCCCACGGCAGCAGTGCCCAGCACGCGCACCACGCCTTCGTCACCCAGGGCGAAACCGCGCGCGCGGCGCTGCTGGAGAAAGCCGGCTACCGGCCCGAGCGCTACTTCTTCACCATGGGGCGCCCCACACTGAACGACATCGCAGACTTTGCGCTGCCCGCCGGCCTGGAAGTGCGCACTGTGCAGCCCGAGCACTACCGCACCATCTGGGATGCACACGCCCGCGCTTTCCAGTCGCACTGGGGCTATGTGCCGCCCGACGAATCAGACTACGAGCGCTGGCTGGCCAGCCCGGTCTTCCAGCCGCATCTGTGGCAGGTCGCCTGGGATGTGCAGACCAACGAAGTCGCGGGCCAGGTGCGCACCTACATCGACGCCACGTGGAATGCGGGCAATGGCCGCCAGCGCGGTTGGACGGAGTTCATCAGCGTGAGCGAGCGCTGGCGTCGCCGCGGCCTGGCCCGGGCGCTGATCTCGCGCAGCCTGCAGGCGCAGGCCCATGCGGGCATGCAGGAATCCGGGCTGGGCGTGGACAGCGAGAACGCGAGCGGCGCCCTTCGCGTGTATGAAGACTGTGGCTTCGTCGTGGAGCAGCGCAATTGTGTGTTCCGAAAGCCGCTGGACCTGGGTGGAACCCACGCTCCAGCAAGCGCGGCCACCGTGCCCACCGCGTCTTCGCCGCTAAGCTGACAGCGAACGCGACAGCGCGATGAGGCCCCACACCACCACGACCAGCTGCACCAGGTTGAGCAGCAGCGCCGTGGCATGCATGCGGCGAAACTGCTGCACCGCCCCTGCCTTGCCCGCTTCGATCTGGGCGCCCAGCTGCAGCATCACCGGCAGGAGGCGCCTGCGCAAGATGGTGGCGATGGCGGCCAGCACCGCAGCACCCAGTGCAAACACCAACCGGCCCCACAGCGCGTAGCTGACCGCGGCGCCCAGCGCCACCCAGAAGGCCGCCTGGTAGTACACGTTGAAAAAACCGCGGACAAAGCGTGCATCGAGCGGCTCATCGTGCTTGAGGATCAGCAGCGGCAGGCCGCCCAGTAGAAAGTAGCCTGTGTTGACCAGCATGGCGACGGTGAAGAACAAGGCTGGGTAGATGGCGGAGGGCATGGCACTTCTCCTGGGCTGGGGGTCGCCGTTGTGGGGCTCGCGTGGCTTCATGCGGCCTTGCGTAATGTATTCCGGCAGGGCGGTCGGTCGCGTGCTTTTTTGAGCCCTTAGACGGCGCAAGCGCGGCCTGCTCAAACCCCTGTATGGCCTGCAGAGCGCTCGCTGGCTATACAGCGCCGCAGTTGTTGGCAACAATGGCCCGCCATGTCCACCCCCACCTTCTTTGCCACGCCCGCCGCCTTCCGCCGATGGCTGCAAAAGCATGCCGCGCAGTCGAGTGAGCTGTTGGTGGGTTTTCACAAGGTCGGTTCGGGCCGCCTCTGCATGACGTGGTCCGAGTCGGTGGACGAGGCCCTGTGTTTTGGCTGGATCGACGGTGTGCGCCGGCGCATCGATGAGCACGCCTATTCCATCCGCTTCACACCGCGCAAGCCTTCGTCCATCTGGAGCGCAGTGAACATTGCCAAGATGGAGCAGTTGCAGGCCACCGGCCGCATGACGCCCGCAGGGCTGGTGGCCTTTGGCCACCGCAAGGACCACAAATCGGCGATCTATTCGCACGAGCAGGCGGCTGCGGCCGAGCTGCCTGCGCCGCAGTTGCGCGAATTCAAGCGCGACAAAAAGGCATGGCAGTTCTTTGAGGCTACGCCGCCCGGCTACCGCAAGACCATGCTGCATTGGTTGACGTCGGCCAAGCGGCCCGAGACCCGGGCGGCGCGGTTCGCACAGCTGCTGGCGGCTTGCGCAGCGGGCAAGCGGATCGACCTGTGGACGAAGCGCCCAGCCGAGGGCCGTGCAACCACAACCCTCTAGTGTGAAAGGAGACTGGCACCATGGCCCGGACCGCAGCGTCGAAACCCACCACCATCGCTGACTACATCGAGGCCGCCCCTGCAGCGGGACACCCGGTGTTGAAAGAGCTGTACGCCATCCTGAAACAGGCGGCGCCAGAGGCCGAGGAGGCCATCAAGTGGGGCACCCCGTTCTTCATCGAGCCGCGTTTTGTCTGCGCGTTCTCAGCGCACAAGGCGCATGCCAGTTTTGCGCCACCGGCTGCAGCCCTGGAGCATTTCAAAGAGGCGCTGCAGGACATCAAGACCACGAAGGGCACCATCGTGCTGCCGTACGGCAAGCCGCTGCCCGTCGCGCTGATCCGGCACATCGCCGAATACAGCGTCAAGCGCGTGCGCGAACGCACGACTGACGGCTTCTGGGAAGCGCCGTAGCCACGTCGGCGCCGCCGGGCGAAAAGCTTGGCGTAAGCTTGCCGCATGCAACAAAGAACCCTTGGACCTTTCTCCGTCTCGGCCATTGGCCTGGGCTGCATGAACCTCTCGCACGCCTACGGCGCGCCCGTGTCGGCCGAGCAGGGCGAACGCGTGCTGCTCGCCGCGCTGGATGCAGGCGTGACGCTGTTTGACACCGCCACGCTGTACGGTTTTGGCGCCAATGAAACGCTGGTGGGTCGCGTGATGAAGAACCACCGCAGCCGCTTCACGCTGGCCAGCAAATGCGGCATGCAGGGCGTGGATGTGAACGGTGACGGCAAGCTGGTGCGCGTGATCGATGGATGGCCCGAGACGCTGCGCAAGACCTGCGAGGACAGCCTGCGCCGCCTGCAGACCGATGTGATCGACCTGTACTACCTGCACCGGTGGGACAAGCGCGTGCCGATTGAAGAAAGCGTCGGCGCATTGGGTGAGCTGGTGCGGCGCGGACACATCCGCACCGTGGGGCTGAGCGAGGTATCTGCTGCCACGCTGCGCCGCGCGCATGCCGAGTTTCCGATCACGGCAGTGCAGACCGAGTATTCGCTGTGGACGCGCAACCCCGAGATTGCCGTGCTCGACGCCTGCCGCGACCTGGGCACCGCCTTCGTGGCCTTCAGCCCGGTGGCGCGGGGCTTTCTGTGCGGCGAACTCACCGACGTCAGCACCCTCGACGCCAAGGACATCCGCCGCGCCATGCCGCGTTTTGCACCCGAAGCCTACGCCGCCAACCTGCAACTGCTGGCTGGCTACCAGGCCATCGCGCGCGAGGTGGGCTGCACCCCCGCTCAGCTGGCGCTGGCGTGGCTGCTGCACCGTGGCGAGCACATCATCCCGATCCCCGGCACGACAAGCGTGGAGCACCTGCTGGACGATGTGGGTGCGGCCGGTGTGCGGCTCGACGCCGCTGTGATGGAGAGGCTGAACGCGTTGATCAATGAACGCACCGTGACGGGAGCCCGTTACAGTGCTCAGAGCGCGGGCGAAGTGGATACCGAAACGTTTGAAGACCGCGCAGCCTAGGCAGCGCGGTCTTCGTTCGGCTCATTGCTATCGCTCGCTGTAAAAGTCCGATGGCTCACGCCAGCGGCAGCCGCGCTAGGAGCCGTTAAGCCACTCGGGCGGCTCCTCCCTGGCGCGTGCGGGGGCGCTCTACCTTCCGCGCAGATTGCCCTTGTCGTCGGCAATCACAATTTCCACACGACGATTCATCGCGCGGCCTTCGGGCGAGGCGTTGTCGGCCACTGGGTGGGATTTGCCGTAGCCGAACGCAGCGATGCGGCTGCCGTCCACGCCGCGCTGGACCAGCGCATCGCGCACGGCCTGAGCACGGCGTTCCGAGAGCTCGCGGTTGTAGCCGTCGGAACCCACGCTGTCGGTGTAGCCCTCGATGAGCAGCTTGCGGTCTGGGAACTGTTTGAGGAAGTTGGCCAGCTTGTCCAGGCGCGGTGCGGCCTGCGCCGACAACTCAGCCTTGTTGAAGGCAAACAGCACATCGCCCAAGGTCACCAGCAGGCCACGCTCGGTCTGCTGGGCTTCCAGGTCGCGCAGTTGCGCTTCGAGGGCGCGCACGCGGTCCTGCGCGGCGCTGGCCTGGGCGAGAGCGGCGGTGGCGTTGGCCTGCTGCTGTGCGGCGCGCTGTTCGGCGCTCATGGCCTGGGCCTGGGCTTGTTGAGCACGCAGGCGGGCCTGGTCGGCCTCCTGGGTACGGGCCTGCAAGCGAATGCGGTCGGCCTCGCTGCCGGCTTGCTGGATGTTGGCGTCCAGTTGGCGCGAGCGCGCGGCGTTGGTGGCGATCTCGGCGCGCTGGCGGGCGATGTAGGCGAGGTGGTTGGTCTCGGATTCGTCGCGGTCGTCGGCCCATTCACGGTCGGCACGGGCCAGCGCGTCAGTGGCTTGCTTGAGCTCCACCTGGGCGTACTGGTTCACAACCGGATCGCCGGCCGCGGCGGACACGGCGGAGCGGGCTTGCTCCAGTGCGGGAAGTGGCATGGTGCTCGCGCAAGCGGCGAGCAGGCCCACGGCGATGAGGCCGGTGCACAGGGCGGTGGTGCGGTGGATGAGTTGGCGCATGGTGTGTATTCCTTTCAAAGTCAAAAGCGGTCGGCGGATGGGCGCAGCGAGGCGCGGCCTCAGCGGGGTGACCGGCGGTTGATTTCTTCTTGCAGCGCGCGAATGCTGTCTTGCACCTGCGCGAGATTGCTGGCGTTGCGGGCCGCATCGGCGCGGGTCTCGGCCACGCGTGCGTCAACTTCGGCTTCGGCGGCCAAGCGGCGGGCTGTCTTGTAGTCCCCTTGTGCCATGGCGCGCTCGGCCTGGATCAGTTTTTCCTGCGCGCGTTGCAGGTCCACGGGTGCGCTGGCGGCCACGGTCGGGGTCGCTGCCACACGGCTCACCGTGGTGCGGGTGACGGCCATCTGCTCAGTGGGCGCGGGTGTGGAAGAACAGGCAGCGAGTGCGCCAAGAGCCAGCGCCGCGGCGGAGATTCGGAAAAGTGCGGTTGAGGGCATGGTGGTGTGAACTCCTCTAAATTGAAGCGGGTGTCGTGGCAGCGACGGGCGCGGAACGCGCAGTGCAGTGCTGCCACGGAGTCGGCCGGGGCTTTGCCCAGCGTGGGGTCGATGTTGGGTGCAGCCGCAGGGCCGGGGCGTAGGCTCGACCTCTGTATCCGTGTGGGCCGGGTCTTACGAACACTTGCAATTGCTGCGCAGCACTGCGGTCGCAGGAGCGAAACAGTGGAGCGCTGCGGCCAAGTCCTACGGGTGTGCGAAGGGCCCTATGGCAATCTGCGAACCTTGCGGCAGCGCAGTGCCCCGGGGCGCAGCCGTGGTGAACCACTCGCAGGACGTGCGTGCAGCAAGAGCCTCCAATCCGAGGCCGCACTGTCCAGGGCAGCTGCCCGGGGCCACGGACACCCGCTTGGGCATCTGCTCGCCCCACTGGCGGCGCTCCGCTCTTGTCTGCCAGTACGCGACGCATTAGTCGTCGCGATGCAAAACCCCTTTCATACCTACCGAGGAGCAGTTCCAGCATGCAGGATTCCCTATTCATGGTTTGGGTTCAGGAGACCACCTTCATCGGCATTCCCTTGTGGAGCTTGCTGATAGCACTGGCCGCTGCCGTGGCCACGTATGTCGGGATCCGGGTGGTGTTGCGGGTGCTCAGGCACCGCACCAAGGCGTGGGCTGCACAGTCCGACAGTGCCATGGCCCATGCCGCAGCAGAGGTGCTGGCGGGCACCAGCCGCCTGCTGGTGTTGCTCGTGGCTTTGCTGGTCGGTGCCAACCTGCTGGACCTGCCCGGCCGGTGGGAGAGCCGGCTCAGCCAGTTGTGGTTCGTCGCCGTGGCCCTGCAGATGGGGCTGTGGGGCATGCGGGCCATTGGGATGGGCGTGCGGCGCTATGTGGAGCGGCATTCATCGTCGGGCATGACGCAGGTCTCGGCGTCGGCCACGCTGCTGTCGTGGGGGCTGCGCACGCTGCTGTGGAGCATTGTGGTGCTGGCCATCTTGTCCAACGTGGGCGTGAACATCACCGCGTTCATCGCGAGCCTCGGGGTGGGCGGCATCGCCGTGGCGCTGGCGGTGCAGAACATTCTGGGTGACCTGTTCGCCTCGCTCGCCATCGCGGTGGACAAGCCCTTTGAAGTGGGCGACTTCATTGTCGTGGGCAGCGTCTCGGGCACGGTGCAGGTCATCGGGCTCAAGACCACGCGCGTGCGCAGTCTGCAAGGCGAGCAGATCGTGATGTCCAACACCGACCTTCTCAAGCAGACCATCAGCAACTACCGCATGCTGGAGACCCGCCGCATCGTGTTCAACTTTGGCGTGTCGTACGACACCACGCCCGAGCAGGCCGAGGCGATCCCCGGCGTAGTGCGCAAACTCGTCGAAGCCCACCCGCAACTGCGTTTTGACCGCGCGCACTTCAAGGCGTTTGGCGCAAGTTCACTCGACTACGAGGTGGTCTACATCGTGACTGACCCGGCGTTCAACCTGTACATGGATCTACAGCAGTCGCTGAACCTCGGCCTGATGCGCGAGTTCAAGGCCATGGGGGTGGAGTTTGCGTTTCCGACCAGCACGGTTCACATCGCGAGCGCGCCACCGCAAACACCCGCCATGGCGCCGCTCGCTGCTGCAGTTGCTGCTGCCGCAGCAATGAGTTCGCCAGCGGCGGCACGCTGAACAGAGGCCGTAGCCGCTGTCGGCGTGATAGAACAAAAAAAAGCCGGCGGCCTTTGCAGGCGACCGGCTTGAACAGGGTAGTTGCTTCTAGCGCTTCTTCATTTTCAACGGTGATGCTTGCGTGTGGCTCGCTTACTTGGAAACCACTCGGACCATTTCCAGGCACTTGTTCGAGTAACCCCACTCATTGTCGTACCAGCTCACGACCTTCACGAAAGTGCCGTCGAGCGCGATGCCGGCGTCGGCATCAAAAATCGAGGTGCGGGTATCGCCACGGAAGTCGGTGGCCACCACCTTGTCTTCGGTGTAGCCCAGCACGCCCTTCAGCGCGCCTTCGGACTGCGCCTTCATCTCGGCCTTGATTTCTTCGTACGTGGCGGCGTTTTCCAGTTCCACGGTCAGGTCGACCACCGACACGTCGGAGGTCGGCACGCGGAACGACATGCCGGTCAGCTTCTTGTTCAGCGCAGGGATCACCACGCCCACGGCCTTGGCAGCGCCAGTGCTCGAAGGAATGATGTTTTCCAGGATGCCGCGGCCGCCGCGCCAGTCCTTGTTGGACGGGCCGTCCACGGTCTTTTGCGTGGCGGTGGCTGCGTGCACCGTGGTCATCAGGCCGCGCTTGATGCCCCACTTGTCGTTGAGCACCTTGGCCACGGGGGCCAGGCAGTTGGTGGTGCACGATGCGTTGGACACGATGGCCTGGCCGGCGTAGGTGTCGTGGTTCACGCCGAACACGAACATGGGCGTGTCGTCCTTCGACGGAGCCGACAGGATGACCTTCTTGGCGCCGGCATCGATGTGCTTTTGTGCGGTGACCTTGTCCAGGAATAGCCCGGTGGATTCGATCACCACGTCGGCGCCGACCTCGTTCCACTTGAGGTTGGCAGGATCGCGCTCTTGCGTCAGGCGGATCTTCTTGCCGTTGACAATCAGGGTATTGCCCTCGACCGACACAGTGCCCTGGAAGCGCCCGTGCACCGAGTCGTACTGAAGCATGTACGCCAGGTAGTCAGGCTCCAGCAGGTCGTTGATGCCCACGACTTCGATGTCGCTGAAGTTCTGGACGGCGGAGCGCAGCACGTTGCGGCCGATGCGGCCAAAGCCGTTAATACCAATTTTGATCGTCATATAGCTTCCTTAATAATGAAACGCGTCGAATGATAATCTAAACCTAGGAACTGCCCAGTATGTTGTTTACAAACAGCTCCCCTTTCTTTGCTGGTAAAATGCTATTCAAAAAATCGGGGGGGCGTGGAACAATCCCTCTACATTCGTCGATGCACTTCTTGTCTTCCGTGGCGCATTTCGTTGGATTGAACAGCGGTTGAAAACCCCTGTTCTTGTTGCTCCCAACAGGACCATTTCGATCCCAAATTGCAAAGGCTGCGGCCTGTGATACGGGCTTTGCCATTGCCAAAACTTCAGCCTTGGTGACGGTGCCAACCGCGATATGAAATCCGATCAGGTTGGAAACGAGATCTTCTTGACTAAAACCGCTGTCAGTAAGGAATTTTGGAAATAGATCTTGATGCTCTTCAAATTCCAAGCTTACTTCCATGAATATGGCGAGTGCAACTGATTTCCTTTCTTTGACAGTCAAATTGTGGCGAACTATATATTCGCGCCGTATGCCCGTCGAGAGCTTCATTTTGAACGCAAACTGCTCTTGCTTATGCGTAATTTTGAACCCGGTTGTTTTTTTATCAGCAAAAGTAGCTGCGGGAAATTCCTTCGTTCTGGACGGCATTGTGCAGATCTGCTTATGAGCTCCATTGCAGTGTCTAACATCAGGTCCGCCAGCACTTATCTCTCTCCACAATGTCGCAGCCCCGGTATGCGCCCTCGTAGAGTTAGGATTCATATGTCCCAGATCAAGCCATCCAAGATTGCATGTGTAAATAAGGCCAAAATCTTTGCTGATGGCATCCGATCCATCTAAAATATGTTCGCGTAGACTCATATTGCCAACTCAATTAATCAATTATTTTCAACAAAGTCAATGGTAACGTTTTTGCATCCAACTTTTGTGTCGATGAAAACTTTAACAGAAACAAATGATTCGTTTTTGCAGTTAAAATCTAGCAATAACTTTGAGTTGGAGGCGGTTTTGGGGTTTGCCGATTTGCAAATTTGCTTGCTAAATACTGTTTCATAAAAATCAGATATTTGAGCGATTGATGAGGTACTGCCGAATTCAATTGAGCTGAATGGAACGCCTTCGCCATCGCGGCCTTTCCATTGGTACTTTGGCTTTTCGCATTCGCCTATCAATTCAACGGAATTTAAATGGTTGGGTGCTGCAAAGTAAAAGGTCAGTGAATTGCGTTCAATACCGCTAACCTCGAAAGTCGACCAAGCTAAAACGAAAAAAAGAGCGTAACCAAAAATGCCCCCAATTACGCTAAAAGAAAATATCTTGGCTATTTTCCGTTGGGTTGTGCTAAGTGATTCCATGTAGGTCGTATCTGAAGACCGGTCAAGATCGATTTTGTCGTTCGAATGAACGGTAGAGGGATCAACTTGGAAGCTTGAAAGAGCTTTTTGTGAGCGCAAATGCGCTAACTGTCGAGCGAGGGGCAGGTGTTCAGCGCAAAAATACGCTAACCCTTTTGGACGCGACAGCGCATCTTACGGTTTGTAGTCCGCAAAGATGATCCACTCACCTCGATTTTGAGCAGTGACTGCTTCGTGTCACTGCCGCAAAACCAGCACCCCGCTGTTTTCGCAAGCGGGCGACTCGCAATTCATCGAGTAAAACTGTTTGCATTCGTGGCGTAACGTTAGAGCATATATTCCTGGCCGCTTCTGACTTAGCGCTCTAGCACGGCCAGCACGGTCGCTGCCACGTTCTCTTCGGTGAAGCCGAAGTGCTTGAACAGCACCGGCGCGGGAGCGGACTCACCGTAGGTGTCAATGCCGACCACAGCGGCGCAGCCGTATTTCCACCAGCCGTCGGTCACGCCCATTTCCACGGCCACGCGGGGCACACCGGCCGGCAGCACCCTGCTCTTGTACTTGGCGTCTTCGCGGTCGAACGTGGTGTTGCTCGGCATGGAGACCACGCGCACAGCCACTTTCTTGTCGGCCAGCAGGCGCTGAGCCTTCAGGGCCAGTTGCACTTCGGAGCCAGTGGCAATGATCACGGCCACGGCCTTCTTGTTCAGGCCCACGTCGGCGGGCTCGGACAGCACGTACGCGCCGCGGCTGATGTCGCCCAGGTCGCGCTTGGGCGCGTAGGGCAGGTTCTGGCGCGAGAGCAGCAGCGCGGTGGGCTTGTCCTTGTTGGAAAGGGCAACGCTCCATGCCACGGCGGTTTCGGCGGTGTCGCCGGGGCGCCACACATCGAGGTTGGGGATCAGGCGCAGGCTGGCGGCGTGCTCGATGGACTGGTGGGTGGGGCCGTCTTCGCCCAGGCCGATGGAGTCGTGCGTGAACACGTGGATCACGCGCTGCTTCATCAGCGCGGCCATGCGGATGGCGTTGCGGCTGTAGTCGCTGAAGGTCAAGAACGTGCCACCGTAAGGGATGAATCCACCGTGCAGCGCGATGCCGTTCATGATCGCGGCCATGCCGAATTCGCGCACGCCGTAGTTGATGTGGCGGCCACCGATTTTTTGGCCGCCTTCGACTTCGGTCTGCACCACGTGGCCCTGCATGTCAAAGCGCAGGTTGGGCGTGCTCTTGGTGTTGGTGAGGTTGGAGCCCGTCAGGTCGGCGCTGCCACCCAGCAGCTCAGGCAAGGCGGCCGTAAAGGCTTCCAGCGCCAGCTGGCTGGCCTTGCGGCTGGCCACGGTTTCGCCCTTGGTGTGGGCGGCGACCACGGTGTCCACCGCCACTTGCGCGAAGTTGGCGGGCAGGTCGCCGTGCATGCGGCGCGTCAGTTCGGCGGCCAGCTCCGGGAAGGCGGTGCGGTAGGCCGCAAAACGCTCGTTCCACTCGGCTTCCGCGCTCTGGCCGTTGGCCTTGCCGTCCCAGCCGGCGTACACGTCGTCAGGGACCACGAAGGGCTCGCTCGACCAGCCCAGGGCTTCGCGCGTGAGCTTGATTTCCTCGGCGCCCAGCGGCTCGCCGTGGGCCTTGGCCGTGTTGGCGCGGTTGGGGCTGCCCTTGCCGATGTGCGTCTTGCACACGATGAGGGTGGGGCGCTCGGTCTGCTTCTTGGCTTCTGCAATCGCGGCGGCCACCTTGTCGGCGTCGTGGCCGTCGATGGGGCCGATCACGTTCCAGCCGCTGGCCACAAAGCGCAGAGGGGTGTTGTCGGCAAACCAGGGGGCGACCTGGCCGTCGATGCTGATGCCGTTGTCGTCGTACAGGGCGATCAGCTTGTTGAGCTTCCAGGCGCCGGCCAGGGACACGGCTTCGTGGCTGATGCCTTCCATCAGGCAGCCGTCGCCCAGGAAGACGTAGGTGTTGTGGTCCACCACCGCGTGGCCTTCGCGGTTGAACTCGCTGGCCAGCAGCTTCTCAGCCAGCGCAAAACCGACAGCGTTGGTGATGCCCTGGCCGAGCGGGCCGGTGGTGGTTTCCACGCCAGCCGTGTAACCCACTTCAGGATGGCCGGGTGTCTTGCTGTGCAGCTGGCGGAAGTTCTTGAGTTCGCTGATCGGCAGGTCGTAGCCGGTCAGGTGCAGCAGCGCGTACAGCAGCATCGAGCCGTGGCCGTTAGAGAGCACAAAACGGTCGCGGTCAAACCACTGGGGGTTGGTGGGGTTGTGCTTGAGGTGACGGCCCCACAGCGCGACGGCCATGTCGGCCATGCCCATGGGGGCGCCGGGGTGGCCGGAGTTGGCTTGTTGAACGGCGTCCATGGCCAATGCGCGGATCGCATTTGCCATCTGTTGGGATTGCTGGGTGTTGGCCATGGGGGGAGGGTTCGGGGGTGGGAGGTTCAGGGGAAACCCGGCATTTTACCGAGGTGGCTCCCCCCCGCCAGATCCGGGCCCCGGCGGCGCGCGGATAGGCGGGCCCGTAGCGGCGATGCACTACAGTGCGGCCCATGCAAGGATTGCACCTCACCGCCGACCTCCACGGCTGCCGTTGCGCCCCCGAATGGCTGCTGGATTCCGCCGCGCTCGGCAAGGCCTGCGCGCACGCCGTGCGCGCAGCGGGCCTCCAGGCAGTAGGCCAGTTGTTCCATGGTTTCCCTGCCACAGCGCAGGGCCCTGGCGGGGTGACAGCTACGATTTTGCTAGCGGAGTCGCATCTGTGCGTACACACCTGGCCTGAGCAGCGGGCCGTCACGCTCGACGTCTACGTGTGCAATTTTGGCGCCGACCATTCGGGCAAAGCGCAGGCACTGCTCGACGCGCTGCTGGCCTTGTTTGAGCCCACCACCGTACAACGCCACGCGCTGCAGCGTGGGGCCGTGCCGCACGCCGTGTCAGTGACTGTGCATGAGGTTGGGGCATGAGCGCCGCTGAGGCCGTAGGTGCGTTTGATATCGGTGGACAAGTCCCCGCACTGCTGCTGGCCGCCGGCCGCGGCGAACGCATGCGCCCCCTGACCGACACCATGCCCAAGCCCCTGCTGCAGGTCCAGGGCCAGCCCCTGCTGCAGTGGCACCTGCAGGCGCTGCACAGCGCGGGTGTCGAGCAGGTGGTGATCAACACCGCGTGGCTCGGAGCGCAGATCAGCGAGCATTTTTCAAGTCTTTTTGGCCTCCAGCGCTTGACTGATAAGGGTGGGCAGCTATCAATTTCATACTCGCACGAGGGTGTGGATTTTGGTGGCGCGCTGGAGACCGCGGGCGGAATTGCCCGCGCGTTGCCGCAGTTGGGCCCCATCTTCTGGCTTGCCGCCGGCGATGTATTTGCCCCTGACTTCGTGTTCGAGCGCGCCGCGGTGCAGGCCTTTGCCGCCAGCGACCGCCTGGCCCACCTGTGGCTGGTGCCCAACCCCGCGCACAACGCCAAAGGCGATTTCGGCCTGTCGGCGGACGGTCTGGCACTCAACTTGGCGCCGGGCGACCCTGCGCCGCGCTACACCTACAGCACCATCGCCCTGCTGCGGGCTGAGCTGTTTGCGCCGCCCTGGTGCGACATACCGGCCGGCAACCCGATGGGCGCCAAGGCCGCGCTGGCGCCCTTGCTTCGCCGCGCGATGGACCAGGGCCGTGTCAGCGCCGCGTTGTACACGGGCCGCTGGACCGATGTCGGCACGCCCGAGCGCCTGGCCGAACTCAATCGCTGAACCCACCGAGAGCGCTGCGCAACGCAGCACCGCGTCAGGGCGCCTTCGTAGCCGCAGCCGCGCCGGCAAACGCGGGCTGCACCACGATGGGTGGACCGTTCTCACACCCGCGGAACAACCACTGACTGGGCAGGAAGCGCGCCTGCGGCCCGTCGGGCGCGGGCTTGCCCAGTTCGGCCTGCACGTCGTAGGGGATGTGTGGCACCTGGAACAGGGCGAGCTGCCCCTTTTTGCACGCCAAGGCCGGCACCACCTTGTTCGGCACCCAGGTCTGGCTCGCGTTGTCGAAACGGTACAGCGGCCCCACCCGCTGGTCCTCGGCCAGCTCCAGCCGCAGCGGCGAAACCTGCAATGCGCTCGCCCAGACGTTCGCCACCTGCACCGGTTGCTCGAAGCGCACCGCTTCCAATCCATGCAGCGCCAGCGCCCGACCTGGCTCGCCCTTGTCAAAGGGATCGTTGCGGTTGATGAAGCTCCCTGCAGGGATCACCAGCTCGCCGTACTGGAAGTCCTGCGGCAGCACAAACCGTTCCCTGCTGGCCCGGACCACCGCGCCATCCTGCCGCGCCGCCTTGGCGCTGTGCGACAGATAGAGCCGCAGGCCCAGCAATGCATTGCACGCCACCGCTACACCACACGCCGCCAGAAGCGCCCGGCGTGTGAGCAGCCACTTCTGCGGGATGTCGACCCAGCGCACATACATGGCGTAGATCAGCAGTGCACTCGTCAGCAGCACGCCGAACACGGGCAACAAGGTGGCCACGATGAAGTGCAGCAGGGTGGTGAGGGGTTGGAGCATGGAGTGCACAAAAGGGGCAGAGCGCTCAAAAAGCGCGAGACGATGGCAGGGGGCAATGTGCAAGTCTGCCACGTGCCGCAGAGCGTTTCAGCGCCGAGCAAATCGACGCGGCATGGCAGTCATGCCGCGGATGGAGCGGCGCGACTGCGGATGTCCGCTGGCCGCCTGCTTAGCCGTCCGACCGCGCAGTGGCCTGTTCTACCGGAGCCGCACGATTGCCCAGCATTCCTGCCAGGCTCTGCGCCATGCCGGTGATGCCTTCGTTGGACAAGCCTGCGTCCTTCATCACCGCATCCACGATGGGCTTGGCGATCTGGTATTGCAGGGCCGAGTTCATGACCTGCTCCGGGAAGGTGCCCTGCGCCCCGGTGCCGACTGCCGCTGAGCCCTGGCTGCCGGGCATGCCGCCCACTTGCACGATGCGGATCGAGTCGATCTTCTCCATGGGGCGCACGGCCTGCTCGATGATCTGGGGTAGTTGCTGCAGCAGCAGGCTACGCACCTGCAGGTCCACCTGCGCTGCAGACAAAGTGTTGAGCGCTTCGTTCAGTGCGCGCTTGCCCTCGGCTTCGGCCAGGGCCGCTGCCTGGCGGGCGCGGGCTTCGATGGTGATGGCTTCGGCGCGGTCCATCGCGGCTTCTTTTTCGGCCGACGCTGACACCCTTACCGCAATGGCGTTCTGCTCGGCGTCTTTCGACGCCTCGATCAGCTGGATGCTTTTGTCGCGCTCCGCCACGGCCACCTGGCGTGCGGTGTTCACGGCTTCTTCTGCCTTCACGGCCTCGGCGCGCGCCAGGTTGGCGGCGGCGTCCGCATCCGACTGTTCGCGCGACTTGGTGGCAATGGCGATCTGCGTGTCCTGGCGGGCAATTTCCACCTGCTTGCGCTGCTCGGCGCGCTTGGTCTCGGTGTGGCGCTCCAGTTCGATTTCGCGGGTCTGGATGACCAGGTTCTTCTCGATCTCGGCGGCCTTGATCTCGCGCTCGGCCTCGATGCGCTTTTGGCTCACCTGGCGCTCGGCTTCGATCTTGGCGGCCTCGGCCTCGCGGCTGCGCTCGGCCTGTTGCGTGGCAATGAGGGCGGCCTGCTCGGCGCGGGAGTTTTCGATCTCGCGCTTTTGCGACAGCGACGCGAACTCCTGGTCCTTCTCGATGGTGAGCTTCTGGCGGGTGGCTTCCAGGTCCTTGGTGCGCACTTGCACCTCGGTGTCCTGCTCCACGTCGTTGCGCTGCTTGCGGCGTGCCTCGGTCTGCTCGGTCAGGCGCGTCAGGCCCTCGGCGTCGAAGGCGTTGTTGGGGTTGAAGAACTGCTTTTCGGTCTGGTCCAGGCTGGTCAGCGAGACGGATTCAAGCTCCAGGCCGTTCTTCTCCAGGTCTTCGGCCACGGCGTTCTGCACGGCCTGCACGAAGTCGCGGCGCTTGTCCTGCAGCTCCTGGATGGTCATGGTGGCGGCGGTGGCGCGCAGCGAGTCGACGAACTTGTCTTCCACCAGCGCCTTGAGTTCCTCGGGGCTCATGGTGCGGGCGCCCAGCGTCTGGGCGGCGATGCTCACGGCCTCTTCGGTCTGCTTGACGCGCACGAAGAAGGCGGCAGTCACGTCCACGCGCATGCGGTCCTTGGTAATCAGGCTTTCCTTGGCGCGGCGCACCACTTCGAGCTTCAGGGTGTTCATGTTCACCAGCACCCGCTCGTGGAACACCGGCAGCAGGATGGCGCCGCCGTCCATGATGACCTTCTGGCCGCCCAGGCCCGTGCGCACGAAGGCAGTCTCTTTGGTGGAGCGCTTGTACAGGCGCGAAAACACGATGCCAATAGTTAGCAGGGCCAGCAGGGCAATGCCTGCGATGGTGCCCATTTCGATCAGGTTGGTCATTCCTAGGTTCTCCCTCTTTGGTTGTCTGTTGGATTTGGGTGTTTCGGCGGGTCTACATCAGCGCGGGATGCGGGTTGGCGATGCAGCGGTAGAAGGCGCCCACCTTGCGCACGATGAGGATCTGCGCGCCTTCGTCGAAGACCTCGTCATCCACATCGGGCTCCACCATCAGGTAGTGGGTGCGGCCATGCGTGTCGCGCACGCGGGCCTGCGCGGCCAGGCCCCGGCGCGCGGCTCCGGCGGAGACGACGCCCGGGCGGCCGATGAGCGACATCTCGCTCACGGCCGAGGTCTCGTCGCGCGGGATGATGTGGGCGATGAGCGCGCCCAGGCTGCGCACCGTGGCCATGCCCGGGGCCACGGCCGCAAGGCCTGCGACCCACACCGGCAGGTAAAAGCCCAGCAGGCCGTGCGCGACCTTCTGCAGGCTGTAGCCGAACACGGCATAGCCCGCGAGGAATAGCACCATCAGCACCAGCGAAGGCACCTTGCCCAGGTGCAGCCAGCCCAGCACCCGGTCTAGGCCGCTTTCTCCGTGCACGTCGGGCAGCAGGTCGTCGATCCAGTTGCTGGGGCTCAGCGAAATCAGCATGCCCAGGCCCTCGATCAGCGCAATGCCGACGATGAGCGCAAAGGCCACGCCAAAGGGCCAGGTCTCCGGGGCGGTGAACAGGCCGACGATCACGGCTTGATGGCCCTCAGTTGCGCCATGCGCTCGGCGATCTTGTTGTCGCGCACGAGGTCATCGAGCTCCTTGAGCTTGGCCGCCTGGTCGAGCGTGTTGCTGCGATCCGTGCCCGACAGACCGGTCTGGCGGGCGTAGACGCGGTCGAACGCGCCAGCCACCGCCTCCATGCGCTGCGCCGGGTTGGCACCGCCAGGCTGCGCAGCGGCAGACGGCACGGCGCTAGCGCGGCTCTTGCGGAAGGCTTCGAGCGCTTCCGTCATCTCGCGCTGCTTGGCCAGCAGCGCGGCCACGTAGCCGGTGAGCTCGCTCTCCTGCCGCGCAAGTTCTGCCAGCGTGGTCTCCAGCACCGGGATCTGCGCTTCGATGTCGAGCTGGCGGGCCACCGCAGCTCGCGCCAGGTCCTCGCGGCCGGCGGCCAGGGCCTGCTCGATCTGCTCGCCGAGTTTGCCGTGCTGGCCGTTGAGGTTGGCGTGCTGCTGCTGGGCCAGGTGCCGGTTGGCGCTGGCCAAGCCCAGTTCGTGGCGAACCTCGCCGATGACGGCATCGGCCTCGCGCAGCGACTGCTCCATCACGGGCACGGGGGCCTGGTTCTCCAGGTGGTCCACCAGCGCGTGGACGCTGCCGGTGATCACGCGTCCAACGCGGGTCTTCAGTGAATCTGCCATCTCAAGCTCCTTTTGAAACAGGGGGGTGAATGGTGTGGGCCAGCTCCAGCGTCGCGGCCGCATGCCGCTGCACGACGGCCGGATCGTAGGCGCTGGCCTGGCTCGTGGTCGCCTGGCGCAGCAGCATCTCACTGAGCGCGAAGCCCCGGCGCACCAGCAGGTCTTCCAGCCGGGCGGCCTCCTGCTCAGAGGCCGGGGCGTTGCTCACGATGATCGCCAGGCAGGTGGTCACATGGTCCAGCATGGCGTTCAGAACATCGGAATGCCGCCCCGTCTGGCCTTCGGTGCGCACCAGCGATTCGCGTAGCCGCCCCGTGATGTCCCGGGCCCAAGCATGGGCGGCGACATAGTCCAGCGCACCGTCGTGGTGGCGCTTGAGCTGGCCCAGCAGCACGCGCAGCTTGTCGCTATTGGTGGTGGCTCCCTCCACCTGAAGCTGGGCCAGCCACAAGTAGAGGTCGCTCGGTATCCGGGCGGAGAGGGGCTCCATCGTGGTGGTGGGGGTGGCGGACATGGGTGAACCTCAGGCAGTGTTGAATGCGATGGTATTCATTTGAATTCATTTGTCAACGGCCATGCGGTGCCGAGGGATTTTTGGAATTGTTGGATCGTTGGATGTCACTCCCCCGCGTTCGGCCATGGTTTCGCGATAAAAATAGCGGATGAGCTCAACGTCCTCGCATTCCATCTACGCCCAGCGCCGCGCGCACCTTGCTGCCCAGTTGGGCGCCGGGGGCATAGCGATCATCCCCACCGCCCTGGAGCGCCCGCGCAATCGGGATACGGACTTTCTGTTCCGCCACGACAGCTACTTTTATTACCTGACGGGTTTCACGGAGCCTGGCGCCTGCCTGGTGCTGACCCATGACGGTGGCAGCACGCTGTTTTGCCAACCCAAGGATCTGGAGCGCGAGATCTGGGACGGCTACCGCCTGGGGCCTGCCGCTGCACCGGGCGCGCTGGGCGTGGGCGCTGCCCATTCCATGGCCGAGCTGGACACCAAACTGCCCCGGCTGCTGGAGAACCGCAATTGCGTCTGGTACCCGTTTGCCATCCACAGCGGCCTGGCGGCGCGGGTGGAAGGCTGGCTCAACGCGGTGCGGGCGCGTGTGCGCTACGGCGCGTTGTGCCCGGCCGAGCAGAACGATGTCTGCACGCTGCTCGATGAGATGCGCCTCATCAAGGATGCGCACGAGCAGGACATCATGCGGCGCGCCAGCGACATCAGTGCCAAGGCGCACATCCGCGCCATGCAGCGCTCGGCCCGCATGTTGCGCGCAGGCGAGGACGTGCGTGAGTACCACCTGGACGCGGAGTTGCTGCATGCCTTCCGCGAAGCCGGCTCGCAGTACCCCGCCTACACGTCCATCGTGGCCGCAGGGGCCAATGCCTGTGTGCTGCATTACCGCGCGGATGCCGCCCCGGTACGTGACGGCGAGCTGGTGCTCATCGACGCAGGCTGCGAGCTCGACAGCTACGCCAGCGACATCACCCGCACCTTTCCGGCCAATGGCCGCTTCACCGGACCCCAGCGTGCGCTGTACGACTTGGTGCTGGCCAGCCAGGACGCTGCAGTGGCTGCCACCCAGGCCGGCGCGCGCTTCAACGACCCACACGACGCTACCGTGGCGGTGCTTGCCCAAGGCATGCTGGACCTGGGCCTGCTCGATAAAAACAAAGTGGGTACGGCGCAGGACGTGATCGACAAGCGTGCTTACTTCCAGTTCTATATGCACCGCACCGGTCACTGGCTGGGCATGGACGTGCACGACTGCGGCAGCTACGTGGAGCCCGGCGAAGTGGGCCAGGTGAGCGAGCGCAAGGATCCGCTCTCGGGCGAGACCATCACCAACCGGCCCAGCCGCGTGCTGCGCCCGGGCATGGTGCTCACCATCGAACCGGGCATCTATGTGCGGCCAGCAGAGGGCGTGCCCGAGCAGTTCCATGGCATCGGCATCCGCATCGAGGACGATGCCATCGTCACGGACACGGGCTGCGAACTGATCACCCGTGGTGTGCCGGTCAAGGCGGATGAGATCGAAGCGCTGATGCGTGGTTGAGGCAGCACCCGGAGTCAACCATGAGTGCTGACATTGCAGTGTTGCCGTCCGTGTCCACCCCGACATCGCGCGCGCTGAAGTGGCGCATCGGTTCTGCGCTGTGGCTGCTGGGCATGCCTGGTGTAGTGGCTGTGGTCTGGGCCTTGGTGCCGCCGCTGGCCGCACACCAGGCGCTGCTGCCACTGCCGCTGTGGGCGACGGTGCTGCTCAGCGGTCTGCAGACGGCAGTGCTGCTGGGACTGTGTGTGGCGCTCGGCGTCGCGCTGGCTCCCCGCGTGGGATTGGCAGCGCCTGCGGTATCGGCGTGGCTTCAGGGCCAGCCCGTGGCGCCTGTTTTGCGGCGCCAATGGATTCCCGGATTGCTGGGCGGACTCGCGGGTGCAGTGTGGCTGTGGGGGTTGTCGCTGGTCGCCCCCGATGTGCTGCGCCCGTCGGATCCGGCGGGTGCCGCGACCCTCTGGGTCAAGCTGCTCTATGGTGGGCTGACTGAGGAATTGATGGTGCGCTGGGGCGTTATGAGCTTGCTGTTGTGGCTGGGCTGGCGCTTGGCGCAGCGCGGGCGAGGCGCACCGGGCAGTGCCGTCACGGCGATGGCAATAGTGGGCAGTGCGCTGCTGTTTGCCCTCGGGCATTTGCCGGCAGCCCAGGCCATATCGGGGGCGCTAACACCCTCGGTGGTGGTCTTCGTGCTGGTAGGCAACACCGCGTTCGGCTTGGTGGCGGGCTGGCTGTACGCGCGGCGCGGACTTGAGGCTGCCATCCTGGCACACGTGCTGACGCACGCGTTGTCGCACCCATTCGTTTGATCACGGCGGGCCGCATAGCGCTAAGCGTGGCAGGCCTGCCGGTGGCGCGGCGGATGCCAGAGCAGCCACCCTGGATTGATTGCTTTTTAAAACTGAGCACTCTCTCCGACGAACACGAGATGGTTCGCCTTTTTTCGTAGGCGGCCCGCCGTGGCGGTACAGCAGAGCAACTGGTAATCGGCCTGTAACCGCTTCGTGTGAGAATTGAAACTCGATTACATATCTAAAGAAAGAGACAAGCCATGCCTACCCGCCGCGCCACGAAGATTGTTGCCACCCTTGGCCCCGCATCGAGCGACCCGGCGCTGCTGGAGGCCATGATCCGCGCGGGCGTCAACGTGGTGCGGCTGAACTTCAGCCACGGCAAGGCGCAGGACCACATCGACCGCGCAGCTTCCGTGCGCGCCGCGGCCCAGCGTGCAGGCCGCGAGGTGGCCATCATGGCCGACCTGCAGGGCCCCAAGATCCGCGTGGGCAAGTTCGCTGAGGGCAAGGTGCAACTGGAGCACGGCGCCAAGTTTGTGCTGGATGCCTCGCGCACCGAACTGGGCGATATCGACGGCGTGGGCCTGGACTACAAGGAACTGCCGCGCGACGTGAAGGCCGGCGACCTGTTGCTGCTCAACGATGGCCTCATTGTGTTGACCGTCGATGCCGTGCGCGGCGAGGAAGTGCACACCACCGTGAAGGTCGGCGGCGAGCTGTCCAACAACAAGGGCATCAACAAGAAGGGCGGGGGGCTCACGGCGCCTGCGCTGACGGCCAAGGACATGGAAGACATCCGCACGGCGATGAGCTTCCAGGCCGACTATGTGGCGGTGAGCTTTCCCAAGAATGCCACAGACATGGAAATGGCGCGCCAGCTGTGCAATGTGGCCGCGTCGGAGTACCGGCACAAGCCGGGCTTGATCGCGAAGATCGAGCGGGCCGAGGCCATCCCGCACCTGGAAGCCATCCTGCGCGTGAGCGACGGCATCATGGTTGCACGTGGCGACTTGGCCGTGGAAGTGGGTAACGCAGCGGTGCCTGCGCTGCAAAAGAAGATGATCCGCATGGCGCGCGTGCAGGACAAGGTGGTGATCACGGCCACGCAGATGATGGAAAGCATGATCACCAACCCCGTGCCCACCCGCGCCGAGGTGAGCGACGTGGCCAACGCTGTGCTCGACGGCACCGACGCGGTGATGCTGAGCGCCGAGACTGCTGCCGGCCGCTATCCGCTGGAAACGGTGGAAGAAATGGCCACCATCTGCGCGGCCGCAGAAGCCGCCGAAGACCATCAACTCGACGCCGATTTCACCGGCCAGACCTTTGGCCGGATCGACCAGTCCATCGCCATGGGCGCGCTGTTCACGGCCCACCACCTGGGCGCCAAGGCTATTGTGGCGATGACGGACAGCGGCGCGACGGCGCTGTGGATGAGCCGGCACAGCATCGACATTCCGATCTACGCGCTCACGCCCAAGGTGGCGACGCAGCGCAAGATGGCCATGTACCGCAACGTGCGCCCCTTGCTCATGGACACCAGCGCAGACCGCGACACGGCGCTGGAGCAGGCTGAGCGGCATCTCAAGACCCGCAACATCGTGCAAAAGGGCGACGTTTACGCCATCACCTGCGGAGAGCCCATGGGGGCACCCGGAGGCACCAACATGCTGAAGATTTGCGTCGCTAGCTGAACGAGCCCCGAGGGGGAAAAGGCGGAGCGGGCCGACTGACAGGTGAGTTTGCCCCTGGCAGGTATTGGTTTCAGGACAGAGGCTCGCCCGCCCCGAGTGTGAGATGCGGGCGCAGCACGGTGGCCGCGATATCGCAGGCCCCACCGGTGGCCCAGCACAGCCAGCCGGTCCAGAGTGTGTGGCTCATGAAGTGAGCCCCCCGCATTTGCTGCGCAACGCCGAGGACAAGGCCCGCCACCACAGCGCCGCCCAGCCACCACCGCGCTGCACGGGGGGCAGTGCGGCGCAGTGCAAAGTACCCCCCGACAAATGCAAAGCCCGCCGATGCGTGACCGGCAGGGAAGCAGCGGCCGCTTCCGCCGTCCACCGTGCCCAGCGCCCAGTGCGAGATGTGGCGCGCCACGCCGCCAAACTCCGCCAAGTCCCAAGGGCAGCTGGTCGCGCTCAGGTTTTTGGTCAGGCTGACCACAGCTAGCGCCAGCAGTGCGCTGGCCGCAAGCTGCAGGCGCCCTACCACGTCCAGATCCCGCAGCACTCCATGCGGCCACCACACGCCGAGCGTGAGCGCAAGCACCAGCAACCAGGCCAGGTAGCGTCCACCTTCGTGCATGACCTGGACCAGGAGCCAATGGTCGCGCAGGGGAAAACCTGCGGCCGATCCAAACAATTGGGCTGCCGCCAGGTCCAGCCCGGCCGCGTCCCATAACACCACACAGGCCAGCGCCCCCAGTGTCCAGAAGCAGATCTTGCGGTACTGCGAGCGCGCAGATGTACGACTTGGGGCGGTGGAATGCATGCGTGGACCGTAAGGGGACGCACTTAACGCGGTCTTAATAAGCGGCTAAGTGGCACGGTCGGGCGACAATGTCCGCATGCGAATCCTCGTGGTGGAAGACGATGTGGGCATTGCCAGTGGCCTGCGAACCAACCTGCAGCAGCGCGGCTATGCCGTGGATGTGTGCGACTCTGTCGCCAGTGCCTGGAGCGCCCTGCGTGCAGAGCGTTTTGATGCGGTGTTGCTCGACTTGGGGCTTGCTGACGGGGACGGCGGCGAGTTGTTGCGGCGCCTGCGACTTAGCCCGGCGGCCGAAAACGCCGCCGCCGAAGCGTTGCCCGATCCCTCGACCCCCGTGCTCATCGTCACCGCCCGCGACCAGGTGCACGAGCGCATCGCAGGGCTGGACCAGGGGGCTGACGACTATCTCGCCAAGCCGTTTGACGTGGACGAACTCGACGCGCGTTTGCGTGCGCTGCTGCGCCGCGCGGTGGGCCGGGCGTCGCCCACCATCCGCTATGGCGATGTCGAAGTAGACCCCGCTGCCCGCACGGTGCGCCTGCAGGGCCGGCCTGTCGAGATGTCGCCCCGGGAGTTTTCGGTGTTGCTGGTGCTGCTGCAGGCGCGGGGCCGTGTGCTGTCGCGCCCGCAGATTGAGGAACGCCTGTACAGCTGGGACGCGGCCATCGAAAGCAATGCGGTGGAGGTCCACATTCACCATCTGCGCCGCAAGCTGGGCAGCGCGTGCATACAGACCATGCGGGGCGTGGGCTACTTCATGCCGCAGGACGTGGCCCCATGAGCGGCGCCCAGCCTGCCGGCGTGCCACCCCGTGGCCGCAGAGGGTCGCTGACCCGGCAACTGCTGCTGTGGTCGCTGGGCGCGCTGGGCCTGGTGTGGGTCAGCTTTGTGGTCATCGGCTATCAGACGGGTGTGCACGAGGCCGATGAGCTGACCGACGGCCATCTGGCCAGCGTGGCGGCGTTGCTGCTCAACCTGCGCGCGGTAGAGGCCGCGCCACAGGCGCTCACCACCCAGCGTGTGCCTACTCCTTGGCTCAAGTCGCACGACTACCAGCAGTCACTGAGCGTGATGCAGTGGGACGCAGAGGGCCAGCTTGTGCACCACACGGGTACAGCGCCGCTGCCGCCGTTCAGCAGTGCCGACGGGTTTGCCAACGTAACCTTGGGCCCCGAGGCCACGGTGTGGCGCAGCTTCTCGCAGTGGGATGTAGCCCGCACCCGCAGGATCACTGTGCTGCTGGAGCTGCGCGAGCGCGACGAGCTCGCTCAGGACATTGCCGAGCAGATGATCGAGCCCGGCTTGTGGCTGTTGCCTGTCGTGTCACTGGCGCTGGGGCTGGCGCTTTGGCGCGGGTTGCGGCCCTTGTATGCACTGTCGGCCGATGTGGCCGCGCTGGAGCCCACGAGCACCGAGCGCTTGGCATCGCGCCACGCGTGGAGCGAGTTCGAGTCGGTGGTGGCGTCCATCAATACCCTGCTCGACCGTCAGCAGGCTGCGCTGGTGCGCGAGCGCCGCCTGGCCAATGAGGTCGCCCACGAGCTGCGCACACCGCTGTCATCCATCGCCCTGCAGGCGAAGGCATTGGGGGGTGAAATGGAACCACCAGCCAGACAGCAAGCCGTAGCGCGCATTGGCGAGGATGCGCTGCGGGCGGGCCATGTGCTCGACCAGCTGTTATCCCTGGCGCGGGCCAGCAGGGCGGAGTTGCAGGAGGCCAAGGTACCCGTCGATCTGGTCGCGCTGGCCCGCGCCGTATGCGCCGACTATGCCCAGGCAGCCTGGCAACGGGGCAGCGAGATCGCGTTGCTGGCCCCGGAGGCGCTGGTGGTGCCCGGCCACGCCGTATTGCTGGAGATGGCGCTGCGCAACCTGATCGAAAACGCACTCAAGCACACCCCCGAAGGCACGGCCGTCGCGGTGCAATTGGGGGGCACGGAAGCATCCGGGGCCTGGCTGCAGGTTTGCGACGACGGGGCGAGACTGGTGGGCGGCAGCGGCGCGGGCAAGGCGGGGCGGTCCAAGGATGGGCTGCATCTGGGGCACGAAATCCTGCGCCGGGTGGCCGATATCCACGGCGGCAGGTTTGGCCCGACCTCCTCCCCGGCGCCTTGGACCACCTGCTACCGGCTGGATTTGCCTGCGGGCGCTGTCACGGCCGCCGGTTAAAATTGCGAGTTACCAAGCGGTTACCACCGCCAGCCAGGCTGACAGCGCCTTCCTTCCACTCTCAACGGACACCACGACCATGCCCCTCGTTTCGATGCGCGAACTGCTCGACCATGCCGCCGCCCACAGCTACGGCATCCCTGCCTTCAACGTCAACAACCTGGAACAGGTCCAGGCCGTGATGGCCGCCGCCGATGAAGTGGGCGCACCGGTCATCCTGCAAGCCAGCGCCGGTGCGCGCAAGTACGCGGGCGAGCCGTTCATCAAGCACCTGATTCAGGCGGCGGTCGAAGCCTTCCCGCACATCCCGCTTGTGATGCACCAGGACCACGGCACCTCGCCCAAGATCTGCGCGGGCGCCATCGACCTGGGCTTCGGTTCCGTGATGATGGACGGCTCGCTGATGGAAGACGGCAAGACGCCTTCGTCCTTCGAATACAACGTGGAAGTGACCCGCAAGGTCGTGGAGATGGCCCACAAGGTCGGCGTGACGGTGGAGGGCGAGCTGGGCTGCCTGGGCAACCTCGAAACCGGTGAAGCCGGCGAGGAAGACGGCATCGGCGCCGACGTGAAGCTCGACCACAGCCAGATGCTGACCGACCCCGAAGAGGCCGCCACTTTCGTCAAGGCCACCCAGCTCGATGCCCTGGCGATTGCCATCGGCACCAGCCACGGCGCCTACAAGTTCAGCCGCAAGCCCACGGGCGACATCCTCGCCATCAGCCGCGTGAAGGAAATCCATCAGCGCATTCCCAACACCCACCTGGTGATGCACGGGTCGTCGTCGGTACCTGCCGAGCTGCTGGCCATCATCAACCAGTACGGCGGCAAGATGAAGGAAACCTACGGCGTGCCGGTCGAGGAGATCCAGGAAGCCATCAAGTTCGGCGTGCGCAAGATCAACATCGACACCGACATCCGCCTGGCCATGACCGGTGCGGTGCGCAAATTCCTGGCCGAGAACCCCGACAAGTTCGACGCGCGCGAATGGCTCAAGCCCGCACGCGAAGCTGCCAAGGCCGTGTGCAAGCAACGTTACCTCGAGTTCGGCTGCGAAGGCCAGGGCGCCAAGATCAAAGGCCACAGCCTGCAGGACGTGGCCCGGCAGTACGCGGCGGGCACGCTGGCCCAGGTGGTGCACTGAGCGGCCAGGCTGCGCCTGTTGATGCAAGCCCGGCTGTGCAATGCGCGCCGGGCTTTTTTTGCGGGCCGAGATTCATTTCCAACCTGGGGAGTTCCCTCTACATCAGACAAAGGCGACAGTCATGAGAAATTCTTCATGTAAGCTCGCGGTCAGTAAGTAATTCCACTGACCCCCTCCCGAGGAGATGACATGCTGATTGGTGTGCCTGCGGAATCGATGGCAGGAGAGACCCGGGTCTCCGTGACGCCCGAGACGGTCAAGAAGCTGAAGGCGCAGGGCCACACCCTGCGCATCGAGTCAGGCGCAGGTGTTGCCGCCAGCGTGACCGATGCCGCCTACGAGGCGGCCGGCGCCGAGATTTCCGATGCTTCTGGCGCCTGGGGTGCCGATCTGGTGCTCAAGGTCCGTTGCCCTTCGGAGGCGGAAGCCCCGCGCTTGCGCGGAGGGTCCACGGTGGTGGGCATGCTCAACCCCTTTGACGCCGTGGGCCTGCAGCGGCTGGCCACGGCCGGCGTCACGGCCTATGCGCTGGAAGCCGCCCCCCGCACCACGCGCGCCCAAAGCATGGACGTGTTGTCTTCGCAAGCCAACATCGCGGGTTACAAGGCCGTGATGATTGCGGCAGACCGCTACCAGCGCTTCTTCCCCATGCTCATGACCGCAGCCGGAACCGTCAAGGCCGCGCGCGTGGTGATCCTGGGGGTGGGTGTCGCGGGTCTGCAGGCCATCGCCACGGCCAAGCGCCTGGGCGCGGTGATCGAGGCCTCAGACGTTCGCCCCAGCGTCAAGGAGCAGGTCGAATCGCTGGGCGGCAAGTTCATCGACGTGCCGTACGAAACGCAGGAAGAAAAAGACGCCGCCGAAGGCGTGGGCGGGTACGCCCGCCCCATGCCGCAAAGCTGGCTGGACCGTCAGAAGGCAGAAGTTGCCAAGCGCGTGGCCCAGGCTGACGTAGTCATCACCACCGCGCTGATCCCCGGCCGTGCTGCGCCAGTGCTCGTGACCGAGGACATGGTCAAGTCGATGAAGGCCGGGTCCGTCATCGTTGATATCGCCGCCCCGCAAGGGGGCAACTGCCCGCTCACCGAAGCGGGCCAAACAGTCGTCAAGCACGGCGTGACGCTGGTCGGGGAAACCAACCTGCCCGCGCTGGTCGCGGCCGATGCGTCGTCGCTGTATGCGCGCAACGTGCTCGACTTTCTCAAACTTATCATCAATAAGGAAGGTGCCCTGCACATGGACCTGCAGGACGACATCGTTGCCGCCTGCCTCATGGCGCACGAGGGCACGGTAAAGCGCGCATGAGTCTGCTGAAGAATTTGCAAAAGATGTTGTCTGCCAAAGAGCGCCATGCTGCATGGCTGCTGGCCGCCTGTGGCGTATTCGCCGTCAGCGGCTGCGCGCCCATTCCGGCGGGCCCCGCCGAGTACAGCGCCGGCCGCACGCGGGTGGTGCTGCCCTCTGTGGCGTGGGAGGACCTGGGCGCAACGAACGAAGCTTTCCCTCTGCACCCACTGCCTGGGGCCTTTCCACTGCAGACGCGCGCTGTGGCACTGCGCGGCGACAAGCGCGAATTGCTGGCAGTGATGCTGGTGCAGACCAACCGCACGGACATTCCGCGCGACCCCACGCTCTGGACGGGCAGCTGCCCTCTTCAGCAAGGTATGACGGTGGAAGACACCACGGCGGGCAGCCCGGTACGCATCGACTGCCTGCGATTCAAACGCTGGGCCAACAACGCCGACTGGATGGAGAAAAACCATCCCGGCGTGGTGCGCTGGATGGCGGAGCACAAGGCAACGCTGCAGCAGCCTTATTCGCACCTGAACTATCGCTTTGCGACGCAAGGCGGCTCGTACGTCGAGGTCAACGCCATGGTCGACCAGCGCCTGCTGCGGCCCAAGACCAGCAACAACGAGGAGTTTCTGCGTGCAGGCTACCCCGCTCAGGAGTGGAGCCACAAGGTGGCTGAGGCGGCCCGGCTGAGCACCGGCATGGTCGACGGCTTCTTTGCTGTTCCGCCATTTCCTTTCGCCGTGCCGAACTGATCCGAGCCACACCGTCCCGACTGGAGCTTTCAATATGGGTGTCGTTCTGCAGATTCTGGGGCTGGTGATCACATTCACGATGGCGATGGAGGCACTGCGCCGCTTCGGCATTGATGTGGGATGGCTCAATCCCCTGACCTTTTTCCACCGCAGAGCCTGGCGCAAGAAGGTGCAGACGCCGCCGCTGTATGCGCTGGATCACCCGGTCGACGTCGTGGCGGTGCTGGCCCTGGCCACGGTGCAAACCACCGGTGCCATCACGGTCCAGCAAAAGTCCGGCGTCCAGGCCCTGTTGCAAGAGCATCTAAAGCTGAGCGAATCGGACGCGGGCAGCCTCTGGCTGGCCAGCGCGCACCTGCTGCGCAGCCGGGCCCTGGATGTGCGCGAGTTGCCTGCATTGCTAGAGCGCAGTGCCGACAAATTCACCGACTACCACGTGCAGACGCTGCAAGCCGTGATGCGCGGCGCTGCAATGGTGGAGCCACCCATCAACGCCGCCCAGCAGCAGCTCATCGACGCGGTGAGCGCCTACTTTGCCAAGAAGAACGCGTCTTCTGGCCCCTGGTCTTCCTGAAACGCACTGAACGAAGGACTCTTCATGGACGCCGTCTCCCCGACCCTCATCAACCTGATCATCTTCGTGCTCGCGATCTACGTGGGCTACCACGTGGTGTGGACGGTGACGCCGGCCCTGCACACGCCGCTGATGGCCGTGACGAATGCGATTTCGGCCATCGTGATCGTAGGCGCCATGCTGGCCGCGGCCCTCACCGAAACCACGCTGGGCAAAACCATGGGGGTGCTGGCGGTGGCACTGGCGGCGGTCAACGTGTTCGGCGGCTTCCTTGTGACGCGCCGGATGCTCGAGATGTTCAAGAAAAAAGAGAAGAAGGCAGCCCCCCAGGCTGAAGGAGGCCAAGCATGAGCATGAACCTTGTCACGCTGCTGTACCTGGTGGCCAGCGTCTGTTTCATCCAGGCGCTCAAGGGGCTCTCGCATCCCACCACGTCCATCCGCGGCAACCTCTTCGGGATGATCGGCATGGGGATCGCCATCATCACCACCGCCGCACTCATCGTGGAGCTGTCGGGTGGCAAGGCGCAAGGCATGGTCTACGTGCTGGCTGCGCTCGTGGTCGGTGGCGCCTCGGGCGCCTTCATGGCCAACCGGGTCGAGATGACCAAGATGCCTGAGCTCGTGGCCTTCATGCACAGCATGATTGGTCTCGCCGCAGTCTTCATTGCGATTGCCGCCGTGGCCGAGCCCTGGGCTTTTCAGATCGTGGCCAAGGGCCAGCCTATTCCGGCAGGCAACCGGCTGGAGTTGTTCCTCGGTGCCGCCATCGGTGCCATCACGTTCAGCGGTTCGGTCATTGCGTTTGGCAAGCTCTCGGGCAAGTACAAATTCCGCCTGTTCCAGGGCGCGCCGGTGCAGTTTGCCGGGCAACACATGCTCAACCTCGTGCTTGGCTTAGCGACAGTGGGGCTGGGCCTGGTGTTCATGTTCACCGAGAACTGGACGGCGTTCTTCGCGATGCTGGCACTGTCGTTTGTGCTCGGCGTGCTCATCATCATCCCCATCGGCGGGGCCGACATGCCGGTGGTGGTGTCGATGCTCAACAGCTACTCGGGCTGGGCGGCGGCGGGCATTGGCTTCTCGCTCAACAACTCAATGCTGATCATTGCCGGCTCACTGGTGGGAAGCTCGGGCGCGATCCTGAGTTACATCATGTGCAAGGCGATGAACCGGTCGTTCTTCAACGTGATCCTGGGCGGGTTCGGCGGCGACGCGACCAGTGCGGCGACGGGCTCTACCGAGCAGCGCCCCGTCAAGACCGGCAGCGCGGACGATGCGGCCTTCGTGCTGGGCAACGCCGAGACAGTCGTCATCGTGCCCGGTTATGGCCTGGCCGTGGCACGCGCCCAGCATGCCGTCAAAGAACTCGCAGCCAAGCTCACTGAAAAGGGCATCACCGTCAAGTACGCCATCCACCCCGTGGCGGGCCGCATGCCCGGCCACATGAACGTGCTGCTGGCCGAGGCCGAAGTGCCTTACGACCAGGTGTTCGAGATGGAAGACATCAACGGCGAGTTCGGCCAGGCCGACGTGGCCATCATTCTCGGTGCCAATGACGTGGTGAACCCCGCCGCGCACACCAAGGGCAGCCCCATCTACGGCATGCCTATCCTGGAGGCCTACAAGGCCAAGACGGTGATCGTGAACAAGCGCTCCATGGCGGCGGGCTATGCCGGCCTGGACAACGAGCTGTTCTATATGGACAAGACCATGATGGTCTTCGGCGACGCCAAGAAGGTTGTCGAGGACATCGGCAAGGCCATCGAGTAAACGAACCCCGGTTTCCCGCCCCCCTCGGTAAGGCGCCCCACAGAGCCTACCGCGCTCGGGTGGCCTGCACGAATGAATCCCTGCGGTCCGTGACGGCGCGCTCGGGCGGTCCACTGCGGTGCTTTTGTTGCCACTAGCCGATAGCTAAGAGCCAGGCTGTCGTCTGCAAAAGCGCCTTGTGGCCCATCCTGATTCGCCCCACCACCGACACGCCAGGTTTGTGCAGGTTATCCCTAGGGAAACCACACATCCACGGACCCACACCGGCAGGGACAATGCCGGGGTTTCATTGCATTCCGTTCAGAAGAGTTTGGAGAGACACGCACCATGACCGACCGCCCCTGGCTGGCCGCCTATCCGCAAGGCGTCCCCGCAGACATCGACCCCTCGCAATACCCGTCCCTCGTGGCCCTCATGAACGAGGCGTTCTCCAAGTACGCCGACCGCGTGGCTTACAGCTTCATGGGCAAGGACGTGACCTATGCCCAGACCGACTCGCTCTCCAGTGCGTTTGCGGCTTACCTGCAAGGCCTGGGCCTGGTCAAGGGTGACCGGGTCGCAATCATGATGCCTAACGTGCCGCAGTACCCCGTCACGGTGGCGGCCATCCTGCGTGCTGGGTTTGTGGTGGTCAACGTGAACCCTTTGTACACCCCGCGCGAGCTGGAGCACCAGCTCAAGGATTCGGGCGCCAAAGCCATCGTCATCATCGAAAACTTTGCGACCACGCTGCAAAACTGCATCGCCAATACGCCGGTCAAGCACGTGGTGCTGTGCGCCATGGGCGATCAGCTGGGCCTGCTCAAGGGTGCGCTCGTCAACTACGTGGTGCGCAACGTCAAGAAGATGGTGCCGGCATACAACCTGCCGGGCGCCGTGCGCTTCAACGACGCCGTGGCCCAGGGCACGCGCGGCACGCTGAAAAAGCCCGACATCAAGCCCGACGACATCGCGCTGCTGCAGTACACCGGCGGCACCACGGGCGTGAGCAAGGGTGCCGTGCTGCTGCACCGCAATGTGATCGCCAACGTGCTGCAGTCCGAAGCCTGGAACGACCCCGTGATGAAGAAGGTGCCTGCCGGCGAGCAGCCCACCAGCATTTGCGCGCTGCCGCTGTATCACATCTTCGCGTTCACCGTGAACATGATGCTGAGCATGCGCACCGGCGGCAAGACCATCCTGATCCCCAATCCGCGCGACCTGCCCGCGGTGCTCAAAGAGCTGTCCAAGCACACTTTCCACAGCTTCCCGGCCGTGAACACGCTGTTCAACGGCCTGGCGAACCACCCGGACTTCAACACCGTCAACTGGAAGAACCTCAAGGTGTCCGTGGGCGGCGGCATGGCCGTGCAGGGCGCCGTGGCCAAGCTGTGGCTGGAGAAGACCGGCTGCCCCATCTGCGAAGGCTACGGCCTGTCGGAGACCAGCCCCTCGGCCAGCTGCAACCCGACCACCAGCACCGAGTACACCGGTACCATCGGCGTGCCCATCCCCGGCACGTACATGAAGCTGCTGGACGACGAAGGCCGCGAAGTCACCACCCTCGGCCAGCCCGGCGAGATCGCCATCAAGGGCCCGCAGGTCATGGCGGGCTACTGGCAGCGCCCCGATGAAACCGCCAAGGTTATGACCGAGGACGGCTACTTCAAGTCCGGCGACATCGGCGTGATGGACGCACGCGGCTACTTCAAGGTCGTGGACCGCAAGAAGGACATGGTGCTGGTCTCGGGCTTCAACGTGTACCCGAACGAGGTCGAGGACGTAGTGGCACAAATGCCCGGCGTGCTCGAATGCGCGGTGGTCGGCGTGCCTGACGAGAAGACTGGCGAGGCCGTGAAGCTTGTCATCGTGAAGAAGGACCCGGCGCTCACCGAAGCCCAGGTCAAGGAGTTCTGCCGCGCCGAACTCACCGGCTACAAGCAGCCCCGCGTGATTGAGTTCCGCACCGAGCTGCCCAAGACGCCCGTGGGCAAGATCCTGCGCCGCGAGCTGCGCGACAAGAAGTAGCCATGGGCTGGGGCGGACGCCCCGCTCATGATCGCAGGCGGCTTCGGCCGCCTTCGTGTTTTTGGAGAACCGTTTGCATGACCACCGCCATCCTCAGTGCCCTGCCTGAAGAGCAAAGCTCGCTGATCCAGCACCTGGCAAACCCCCAGCGCGTAGTGCACGCGGGCCGCGCTTTCTGGTCGGGCGGGCTGCAGGGCCGGCCGGTGGTGCTGGCGCTTTCGGGCATCGGCAAGGTGGCCGCGGCCACCACGGCCACGGCCCTCATCGAGCGCTTTGGCGTCGCGCGCATCGTGTTCACCGGCGTGGCGGGTGGAGTGGGTGATGGGGTGAATGTGGGCGACGTGGTGGTAGCCCAGGACTACATCCAGCACGACATGGACGCATCGCCCCTGTTCCCGTGCTGGGAGGTCCCGGGCTATGGCCGCAGCCGCCTTGTTTGTGATGGCGCACTGTCTGCTCTGATTTTGGAAGCAGCTAGTGCATGTATATCAAGCGCTGGAGGCCAATTTGGCTTGAAATCCGAGGCGCGGCCTGCTTCTGGTGGGCCGGCTTTTGGCCACGTGCGCGCAGCGCGCTGCGTCCACCACGGCCTGATTGCCAGCGGCGACCGGTTCGTGTCCGGCGCAGAAGAAGTGCACCGCCTGCGCAGCACCTTGCGCGAAGCCGGCCACGACATCCTGGCGGTCGAAATGGAAGGCGCCGCCGTCGCCCAGGTCTGCCACGACTACGGCCTGCCCTTTGCCGCCGTGCGCACCATCTCCGACCGCGCCGACGACACCGCCCACGTGGACTTCTCCCTGTTCGTGCAGACCGTGGCCAGCCGGTATGCGGAGCACATGGTGCTGGGTTTGCTACGAATGCTATGAAATGTGTAGCTGTCAGCGCTTGATAGATAAGCGCTAGAGGCCAATTTGGCTCTATTTTGATCGCCCCAGGCCAGGCGTGTCACCACGGGCCGGCCGAAGGGCTACCAAAAGAGCAACGGCTCGACCAGAATTGCCGAGGGGCCGGGCAACGCAGCCAATTCAGGCGCCCGGCCCACTGGCCAGCCACATGGTCCCATGACGTTTCAGGCTTTGCCCTGGACGGTTTATCCCGCGACTCTGCCCAAGACTTGTGGAGCCCATCGCCAACCGTCCGTAGAAACCGGCGCGCCCCAATCCCAGCGCCACCGCGGAACCGGCTCCGCCGGGCCGCTGGAGGCGTCCCCCTCAGGGGGAAGGCGCGCAGCGCCACAGGGGGGCTACTTCAACCAGCCCCGCTTGCGGAAGTACCACATGGGCCCAAGTGCACTGGCCAGCATGAGCCCGATCACATACGGATAAGCCGCTGGCCCCAGCAGTTCGAGCTCGGGGAACTTCATATTCATGCCGTACACGCTCGCAATCAGCGTGGGCGGCAGCAGCGCCACGCTGGCCACCGAGAAGATCTTGATGATCTTGTTCTGGTTGATGTTGATGAAACCGACCGTAGCGTCCATCAAGAAGTTGATCTTGTCGAACAGGAACGCCGTGTGGTTGTCCAGCGACTCGATGTCGCGCAGGATCTGGCGGGCCTCCTCGAACTGGTCGGAGTTGAGCATCTTGCTGCGCATCATGAAGCTCACCGCGCGGCGGGTGTCCATCACATTGCGGCGGATGCGCCCGTTCAAGTCTTCCTGGCGCGCGATGGCGCCCAGCACCTCGCCGGCCAGGGCGTCGGTCACGTCGCCGGCCAGCACCTGCTTGCTCACCTTTTCGAGCTCGTCATAGATGTTCTCGAGCGTGTCGGCCGAATATTCCGCGTCGGCGTCGAACAGCTTGAGCAGCACTTCCTTGGCGTCTTCGATCAGCCCCGGGGCGCGACGCGCGCGCATGCGCAAGAGACGGAACACGGGCACGTCTTCGTCGTGGATGGAAAACAGCACGCCACGGCTCTTGAGGTTGGCGTTGTGCTGGTTCAGGATGAAGGCCACGCGCACCGAGCGGGGGTCTTCATCGTCGTCGATCAAGAAGTCGCTGCGGATGTGCAGCTCGCCGTTGTCTTCCTCGTAGAAGCGGGCGGATTCCTCGATGTCCTCGTCCATCGCATCCTCGGGGATGGACAGGCCGTAGTGCTGCTTGATCCAGCGTTTTTCTTCGAGGGTGGGGGCTTCCAGGTCCACCCAGATCGGCTGGAAGCGGGTCAGCTCTTCCAGGGATTCGATTTCTTCCTGGACCAGCCGGCCATTGGCGAGCGAAAAGATGTTGAGCATGGGCTCACTCCCTTGTTATGTGGCATCTGCGGTGGGGGGGCATGGGGTGCTTTCAAACCCCACGGCAGGCCGGGGAGCTGAAAGCTACCAACTGGGGTAGGTTTCCAAGGAGCTTTCTCCGTAAGTCAAATACACAAATACAAACGTGCCGAAAAATTCGGCAAGCGGCGGATTATGGCACCGGACACAGGGCTGGCGGGACCACCGGCAGTGCGGTTTTCAACCCCGGCGGGGAGATGACGCTCCGTACTGAAGGGGCATGGGCCCCCCTGTGGAGGGCGCGCAAGCGCTGGTCATTTGACGAATGTCGTCCCTGCGCAGCCAACGCTCACGGGCCGCGCACTCGGGGGCGGCAGCTTCATTGCCCTGCGGACACGGTAGTTGCCCGGTGCCCTAGCGGGAACACCGCGGGGTCAGCCCCCTTGGCCGGCGCGCACGGTGGCGAGCGCCCGGCACAGGTCAGCCCAGGCGGCGGCCTTGACGTCCTGCGAGCGCAGCAGAAAGGCCGGGTCGTAGGTGACCACGGCCGGGCAACCAGCCAGCTGGTGCATCTCCGCCCGCAGGCGGCCCAGCGGTTCGGTGCGGCCTAGCGCCGCGCGCGCGGCGACATGGCCGAGCACCAGCACCATGGCAGGCTGGAGCTGGGCAACGATTGCGGCCAGGTCGTCGGGGATGCTGTCACTGCCGGCGGTGCCAGCCGTGCCAGCGGGAGCGCGCTCCAGCGCAGCAACAAACACCCGGGGATGTTTGTGCAGCTGCATGGCGCGCAGCATGTTGTCGAGCAGCTTGCCCGCGTCGCCGGAGAGCGGATCGGCGGGGGTCGTGCTTTCGGTGACGATGAGCCAGCCAGCGCCCAGCTCGGTCGGCGTCTTGCCGGGATCGGCCTGTGCGTAGAGTGCCTGCGCAGGGTGCATCCGCAACGCGGGCGCCGCCGCCATGGTGCCCGCGGCAGCACCTGCGGCGGGGGCAGGTGGTTGCGCCGAAGCCCGGGCGCCGGAGGCCACAGGGGCGGCCGCAGGGCTGGCCGGTTGTGGCACAGCGGCGGTGACCTGTGTGGACGGCGCCGGCGCCGCGCCCACCGGCGCAGCCTGCGCAGCGGCCGTGCTGCCTGCCCGGGGCGGTGCAACTTCTGCAGGCTCTGGCGGGCCCCAGACGGTGACGCCCATTTCCTGCAGCATGGCGCGCTGCCGCGCATCGAGGTGAAGACTCATAAGAAGATGGGGCCGGGAGATGGCCGGGTTCATAGCGCAAAGCTCATGACCACCGCGTCTTCGCGCTGGCCATCGGCGGCGGGGTAGTAGCGCTTGCGCTCGCCCACGCGGCGAAAACCGTGGACCTGGTAGATCTGCTGGGCGCGTTGGTTGCTGGTGCGCACCTCCAGCCACAGCCATTGGGCTCCGCGCCCGCGGGACCAGAGGGCCAGCGCGTCGAGCAGCACACGCGCCCAGCCCTGGCGCTGGTATGCGGGGGTCACGGTGATGTTGAGCAGGTGCACCTCGTCGACGCCCAGCATTGCCACGAAGTAGCCCAGCAGGTGGTCGCCAGCCATCAGCACCTGGGCCTGGTAGCCCGAGGCCAAGGCGTCGGTGAAATTGCCCCGCGTCCAGGGGTGCGTGTAGGCCTGCTGTTCCACCGCCAGCACGGCATCCAGCCGCGCCAGCGTGAGGTGTTCAAAGCGCGCCTCAGGCGCATCGGGGTTGGGGTTGCTGGGCTGGGCGCTCATGGTGCAGAGGCAGCGCGCTGGGCGGCGCGCTCGGCCGTGGTTTGCGCCACTTTATCGCGGATGTAGCGCGGCAGCGCATCACTGGCAGCCACCCCGCCACCCGCAGCCAGCAGCGCCGGGGCCAAACGCAGCAGCGCAGCTGCCGTGGGCAGGGCCACGACATGCGCTGCGGCCGGGGCCAGCCGCTCGCCGTAGGGCGTGCGGGCGTTGCCGGCCACGGTCCAGCCCGGGGGCGGCTGCACGGTTTCCGGGGCGCCCAGGCCAAAGTCTGCGTCGGTGTGCCAGCGTGCCTCGGCGGGGATCCATTCGCACTGCGCGTGGTAGACCTCGTTCATGCGCGCATCCAGCACGGCGACGACCTGGGTGCAGCCATGTTGCACGCGGGCCTCCTCGGCCACGGCCAGCAAGGTGTCGACGGGCAGTACCGGCACGCCTTGGCCCCCGCGCGCGCCAAAAGCGAGGCCCTGCGCCACGGCGCAGGCCGTGCGCAGGCCGGTGAACGAGCCCGGCCCGCGGCCAAAGACCACCGCATCCAAGGTGTCGAAGGTGATGCCCGCTTGCGCCATCAGGCTGCGCACCGCAGGGATCAACGTGGCGGAGGCCTGCGCCCCGCCGGGGCCCTGGTGCAGCAGCACGGCATCACCGCCGCGCTGCACGGCGATGGACAGGGTGTCGGTGCTGGTGTCGAAGGCAAGCAGGTTCATGGGCGGGAGTACGTGGCGCGGGTGTGGGAAGGCGGGTCGGTTTGGATCACGGGGTGGTGCGGCTGGGCGCCGATGTGGGCAGGGTGGCCGGCGCCGGCGGGGCTTTGCGCAGCACGCCCAGCAGGATACCCGCCGTCACCAGCAGCAGCCCGGCCACCAGGTTCCAGTGCATCGGCTCCTCCAAAAAGATCACCGCGCCAATGGCCGAAAGCCCCGGCACCAGCGCCGTGATCATGGTCGAACGCACCGGGCCGAAGTGCTGGATCATGCGCGTGAAGGCGATGCCCGAGATCACCACCGAACCACCGCCCTGGAACACCATCTGGAACAGGATCTCGTTCCACGGCGCCAGCGTGAGGCGGCTGGCGACGGCGCCCAGGCCCGCGAGCAGCGCATACGACGGCACGTAGACCAAGAACGCAAACGCGGTGATCGCGATGGTGGCCTGCACCGCATCCACCGCGTGGCGGCGGGCCATCACGCTGTAGGTGGCCCAGCAGGCCGCTGCCGCCATGAAGAGCAGATCCCCCTTCCATACATCTCCGCCCGAGAAGGCGGCCAGCAGGCTGCTGCCGCCCACGAGCAGGTCGCCCGCCACGATCAGCGCCAGCCCGGCGGCACGCAGCGGCGTGATGTTGTCGCGCAGCAGCACGGCGGCCAGCAGTGCGGTCCATAACGGCAGGCTGCCGGGCATGAGCACGGCTGCGTGGGTGGCCGGCGCATGGAAAAAGCCCGCATAGGCCAGCATCGCGTAGAGCAGCCCGCCAAACGTGCCGAGCAGCGCCGTGGTGCGCCAGGGCAGCGGGGAGATGCCTGCCAGGCTGGAGGCCGGCGCCGCAGCGCCCAGGGCCGCCGCGCGGCGCCGCACGATCCACCAGCCCCAGGGCAGCAGCACCAGGCTGGCGCCAACGATGCGCAAGAGCGCGATGTCAAACGGGGTGAGGGTGCGCTGCGCCGAGGCGCGGGCAATGACGATGAAGCCTGTCCAGATGGTGACGGTCACGACAGCCGCCAGCAGGCCCGCGGCACGGGGAGAAAAACGCATCCGGGGATTATCGGTGCCGCCGGGAGCCGGGCCGTCAAGGGCGCGTCGCTCGCGCGAACCTGCTGGATGCTGCGGTGGGCAATGGGGTTGGGCCGGACGATAGACTCCCGACATGCTGAGTGTTCTTAACGATTTCTGGCGTCGCCCGGCGGTGCGTGGCGCCCTGGTGGCGGCTGTGGTGTGTGCCAGCTGGGCGGGTGTGCCCGGCGCTGGGTGGGCCCAGAACGGCCCTGCAGCGGCCCAGACGCCGCTGCCGCCAGAGGTCGACGCGGCCTTGGCGCGGGCCAAGATTCCGCGCGAAGCGCTGGCCGTGATGGTGGTGGACGCCCAGGGCGGCAGGGCGCAGGCGCGGCTGGCGCACCGTGCCCAGGTGGCTGTGAACCCCGCCTCGGTGATGAAGCTGGTGACCACTTATGCCGCGCTGGAGCAACTGGGCCCCGCCTATGTCTGGAACACCCCGGTGTACGTGCAGGGCACGGTGCAGGACGGCAGCCTGCGCGGCAACGTCTACATCCAGGGCCAGGGCGACCCCAAGCTGGTGATGGAGCGGCTGTGGCTGCTCATGCGGCGCCTGCAGGCCCAGGGGATCCAGGTGATCGTGGGCGATATCGTGCTGGATCGCACGGCCTTCGACGTGCCTGAGCACGACCCGGCGCGCTTCGACGGCGAGCCCCTGCGTCCCTACAACGCGTCGCCCGATGCGCTGCTGCTCAACTACAAGTCGTCGGTGATGACCTTTGTGCCCGATGTGCCTGCCGGGCTGGCGCGCATCCAGTACGACCCGCCGTTGGCCGGCGTGCAGCGCCAGGCCACGGTGGCGCTGGCTGCGTCCGGCGCCGAATGTGGCGACTGGCGCGGCGCCCTGCGCGCCGAACTGGCAGACCCCACCAAGGTGGTTTTCCAAGGCGTGTACCCGGCGACCTGTGGCGAGCGTGTGTGGCCCGTGGCAGCGGCCGACCCGCGCGGCTTTGCGGCGCGTGCGGTCGAAGGCATGTGGCGCGAGCTCGGCGGCAAGCTCACCGGCAGCGTGCGCGATGGCAAGGTGCCCCCCGGGCTCAAGCCCGCGTTTGTGGCTACGTCACCAGCGCTGGCAGAGGTGGTGCGCGACGTGAACAAGTACAGCAACAACGTGATGGCGCAGCACGTCTTCCTGACCTTGGCGCTGCAGAAGAATGGCGTGGCCACGTTCGACGGCGCGCGCGAAGCCCTGCGCCAGTGGTGGCTCACGCGCATGGGCGACGCCGAGCTGCCCCAGGCCGACAACGGCGCCGGGCTGAGCCGCGATGCGCGGCTGACGGCGCAGGCACTGGCCCGCATGCTGCAGGTGGCCTGGCAGTCGCCCGTGATGCCGGACTTGGTCGCCTCGCTGCCCATCTCGGGCGTGGACGGCACGCTCCGGCGCACCCAAAGCCGCGCCGCGGCCCACCTCAAGACCGGCAGCCTGCGCGATGTGATGGCGGTGGCCGGCTACGTGCATGCCGCCAGCGGCCGGCGCTATGTGCTGGTGGCCGTGGTCAACCATGCCAATGCCGGCGCTGCGCGGCCGGTGCTGGACAGCCTGGTCGACTGGACCGCGCGCGACCAATGAACGGCCTGGTCCGGTACCCGCTGGTTTTCACTTCTCTCTGCCGTGGGCATGTGCCCTGGCCCTGTTGACCCCTGCCATGACCCTTCACGATCTCATCGGCTACCTAGCCGCCGCCCTCACCACCTGCAGCTTTGTGCCGCAGGCCTTGCACACCTTCCGCACCCGCGACGTGGGCGGCATCTCGCTGGGCATGTACAGCGTGTTCACTCTGGGCGTTGCGCTGTGGCTGGCCTACGGGCTGGCGCTCGGGGCCTGGCCCATCGTGGCGGCCAATGCCATCACGCTGGCCCTGGCCGGCACGATTTTGGGGATGAAGGTCATCTACGGGGCGCGCGGCCCACGCTGAACGGCGGCGCTTCAGGCCCGGCGCGGCTCTGTCGCCTAGGTGTCACCGGTGCGCGGTGGGGCTCTCGTTATCCCCAATGCTGCTGCAGTGCAGGTGCGCGCACGATGCGTCGTTCTTTACGACCTGAGGTATCCATCCATGACGTATTTCCGCCTTACCTGTGTTGCCGCCGCTGCGGTCCTGCTTGTTGCCTGCGGGGGCTCTGACGACCCCGATCGCGGCGCGTTGATTGACCCGCCTGCGGTGCTCACCACGCTGACCGCGGCGCAGATCGATGCGGGAACCAACAGCAGTGGCCTGCAGGCCATCAGTGGCAAGGCCAAATGCGACGTGAAGGTGGTCTCGTTGAACTACGCCACCGTGGGCGCCAAGGGTGGCGAGAACACCAATGCCTCGGGCGTGATGCTCGTGCCCGCCGGCAGCTGCGCGGCCGCCGCCGCACCGCTCATTGCCTATGCCAAGGGCACCGACGTGCAAAAGCCCCGCACCCTGGCCAACCCGCAAGACAGCGAAACCTTCTTGCTGGCTGCGATGTACGCCGCCCAGGGTTATGCCGTGGTGGCCACCGACTACCTGGGTTTTGCCAAGTCCGGCTACAGCTACCACCCCTACCTGCATGCCGATTCCGAAGCCACGTCAGTGATCGATTCCGTGCGCGCAGCCCGCAATGCGGCGGGCACGGTGGGCGCCAGCCTGTCGGGCAAGGTCATGTTCACGGGCTACTCGCAGGGCGGGCATTCGTCGATGGCGGCACAGCGCGCGGCAGAGCGCGACTACGGCAGTGAATTCAATGTGGTTGCAGGCGCCCACTTGGCGGGCCCGTACAACTTGTCGGGATCGCTGCGCATTCCCAACGCGATTGCCGGCGTGCAGTTCTTTGTGCCCTACCTGGTCACCTCATGGCAGAAGGTGTACGGCGACGTCTACACGGACGTAAAGCAGGTCTTCAAGGCGCCGTATTCGGGCTACATCGAGAACCTGCTGCCCAACCCTACGCTGAACTACACCACGCTGCTCACGTCGGGCACCTTGCCGGCGGGCACGCCCAACCAGGCGCGCGATGCGCTGTTCCAGTCCGACTTCATCACCGGCTCCCAGACCAGCACCACCCACCCGCTGTACCTGGCCGCCAAAAAGAACGACCTGCTGGGCTGGAACCCCAAGGCACGCGTGCTGTTGTGTGGCGGCGCCGGTGACCCGACCGTTCCCCCAGCCATCCACCAGCAAGTCATGAAGGCCGACTTCGACAGCCGCGGCCTGACCAACGTGACGTCGGTGGATGTGGACGCTGCCATTCAGGCCACGTTCGGAACCGGTGGCGCTGCGCCCACGGACCCGACCTCTGCGGCGTTCGCCACGTACTACGGTTCCTACCACGGCACCTACGAGCCGCCCTTCTGCCACGCGCAGGCCCGGGCCGTCTTCGATACGGTCAAGTAAGGCAAGCCCCCCAAGCAAAAAGCCGACCCCAGGGTCGGCTTTTTTGTGGGGCCACCGGTCCCATCACGGGGCGGCAGCTTGACACCAGAGTCGGCGGCGAATTACCAGCGCGCGCGCAGGCGGTCGTAAGCGTAGGTACCGAACTGCCGCTGCGCCGACGGCGTGAGGTAGACCGGGTCGGCAAACACAAACGAGTTCTGGCTGGCGCCCGACACGAGAGTGGAGGTATTGCACAGGGCCGAGTTGACCTGGCCCGCGCCGATGCCGATGCCGTTCGACGCATCGACCGAAGTGCAAACCGGCGCCGTGGCGTTGTTGAAGCCGTAGTTGGCGGGCACGCCGGTGTACAGGTTCACGTAGTACGCCGAGTCGATGTACAGGACATTTGCGCCCAGGTCCACGATGTTCACCAGCAGGCCATCGTTGAAGCGGCTGCTGGCGTTGGTCAGCAGGGCTTCGCGGTTGATGGTCTTGGCCCAGGGCGTCTTGCTCAGGTCGTAGGTGCCTGTGACCACCACGTACTTGGCCCCGGCGGTCACCAGGCGGCGCACTTGGGCCGCCAAGTCTTCACCGGCTTGGCGGGAGGCGGCCACCATGGCGGCTTCTGTCTGCGTACCGGCCTGTACGGCGGCCATGCCAGCAATCACATCGCTGATGCCGCCGCTGATGAAGACCACATCGCTGGCGCCAAAGGTATTGCTGGCCAGGAAGGTGTCGATCTGCTCGGTGATGGTGGCCGTGCTGGTGTTGCCCGCGGCATCGGGCTTGGCCTTGACGCGGGCGTTGCCCACGGCATAGCTCTTGCCACCTGCCGAGGCGGCCGCGAGGGGCTTGCCGTAGTTGGCAGCGACTTGCAGGGTCCAGTTGTTCACGCTGCCGTCGTTGACGGTGTAGCGCGAGCCCTTTTGCCCGATGTCGCTGTTGGCGTCACCAAACGCAATGAATCGTTCCGGCGTGATGGCCGATTCGGTGGTGCTGGAACCGCAAGCCGCAAGCAACGCGGCCGACGCACATGCGGCGACCAGTACGGTGCGGCGCATCCAATTTGCTGCCATGTATATTTCTCCAGAAAAGTGAGGGGTAGTTTAGCGGCGCCAGGTCAAGCCATGTAAAGCGGCCCTGGCCCCGCCCCTGGCTCAGGCCGCGGCGGCGCGCTGCAGGCGGTCGCGCACGCCTTCCCAGTCGGGGTCAGGTGGCGGGGTTTCGATCCAGATCAGCTTCACGCCGTCATCGTCAAAGCCGCGCAGCACTGCAAAAAGCTGCTGCGCCGTGGCGGCCGCGTCGTCCGGCATGCGGCGCATGACCAGCCTGGACGACTTGGTACGCAGGATGGCCCGTGCGTACACCGCGATGTTGGCGGCTTCCGAGCCCAGGAGGTCCAGCCCCGTCTGCAAGGCCTTGGCGTCCATCAAGCGCACCTTGGCGGCGGGGGCATAGTGCGCTTCCAGCGTGCCAGAGGCGCGGGGTGTGTGGTCGGGCAGGTCTTCTTTAGACAGCGGCGCGGTGCCGCACGCGGCCGCAATCTGCTCGCGCGTGATGGCGCCCGGGCGCAGCAGCACGGGCACGCCGCGTGTGCAGTCCACGATGGTGCTTTCAATGCCCACCGCGCAGGGGCCGCCGTCAAGCACCAGCAGGTCGGCACCGAGCTCATCCTGCACATGCTGCGCCGTGGTGGGGCTCACGCGGCCAAAGCGGTTGGCGCTGGGGGCTGCCACACCCCACACGGGCGGGCCGCCCAGCTCGGCGCTGTCGCCGGGGGCGGCGCAAGCCACCAGCAGGGCATGCGCCACGGGGTGGGCCGGGCAGCGCAGGCCCACGCTGCCTTGGCCGCCCGTGGCGGCGTTGGCCACACCGGGCAGGCGCGGAAGGATGAGCGTGAGCGGGCCGGGCCAGAACGCGTCGACCAGGGCCTGGGCAAATGCCGGTACATCGCTGGCAAAGTGCCGGATGCCCTCGGCGTTGGCCACATGCACGATCAGCGGGTGGTCGCTGGGGCGCCCCTTGGCGGCAAAAATCTGCGCCACGGCGGCATCGCTGCTGGCGTCTGCCGCCAGGCCGTACACCGTCTCGGTGGGCAGGCCCAGCAGCGCGCCGCTGCGCACGGCGCGGGCGGCGGTGGCGATGGATCCGGGCTCTTTGCCGTCCAGAATCATGGCTTGCTCAGAAAGGCGCGATGCCCAGCAGCGCGGCAGCCTGCAGGGCAGTGGCGCGCGCCGTCTCGGGCGTGGCCGCGGTGATGTTCAGGTGGCCCATCTTGCGGCCGCGCTTCGCGTCCCGCTTGCCGTACAGGTGCAGGTGGGTGCCGGGAAGGGCCAGCACGTCGGCCCAGCGCGGGGTCTGCTGCATATCGCCTTGTGCAAACCACAGGTCGCCCAGCAGGTTGAGCATCACGGCCGGGCTGTGTTGACGCGGCTGCGTCAGCGGCAGGCCGGCCATGGTGCGCACCTGCAGCTCAAACTGCGACACGTCGCAGGCGTTCTGGCTGTAGTGGCCGCTGTTGTGCGGGCGTGGGGCGATCTCGTTGACCACCAGGCTGCCGTCCTGCAGCACAAAAAACTCCACACACAGCACGCCGACGTATTGCAGGCCTTCTGCTACAGATTTCGCAGCGGCTACCGCTTGTGTGGCAAGCGCTGGAGGCAGATTTTGTTCATAGACCTCCGTCACAGCCAGGATGCCGTCACGGTGCAGGTTGCGCTGCACGGGCAGGTGCACCGCCACGCCATCGGCACCGCGCGCGACGATCACCGAGCATTCGAGCGCCAGCGGCAGCATTTTCTCGAGCACGCAAGGGACTTTGCCCACGGCATCCCACGCAGCTGCGAGCTCGGCGGCGGTCTTCACGCGCACCTGGCCCTTGCCGTCGTAGCCCATGCGGGCGGTTTTCAATATTCCCGGAAGCAGGTCGAGGGAGATGGCTTGCAACTGCTCCGCCGTCTCGATCACGGCATACGGCGCGCAGGGCACGCCGCAGCCGACAAAGTGCGCCTTCTCCCGCGCGCGGTCCTGCGCCACCGACACGGCGCTGGCTGTGGGCGAGACCGGGCGCTCGCCGGCCAGCGTGGCCAGTGCAGTGGCGGGCACGTTCTCGAACTCGGTGGTCACCGCGTCCGACACGCGGGCCAGCTCGGCCAGGCCCGCCGGGTCTTCGTAGCCGGTCTGGATGTGGTGGTGGCTCACCAGGCCGGCAGGGCTGTCGGGGTCGGCATCGAGCACCGCCGTGAAGTAGCCCATGGCTTGGGCCTGATGCACAAACATGCGGCCCAGCTGGCCGCCGCCGAGCACGCCCAGCGTGCTACCGGGCAGAAGAGGCTGGTGGGTGAATTTTTTCATCACCGGGCCGCCCCAAGATGAAAAAACGGCCCTCTCGAAGGGCAGCGACCCGCGCAGCGGTGGAGCGTGAGGGTCTTGTTCATGCAGGTGGCAAGGTCATGTTGCGCGCCACCTCGGTCTGCTCGGCGCGGAAGGCGTCCAGCCGCGCGCGCAGCTCCGGGCTTTCGTTGGCCAGCAAGGCCACTGCAAACAGCGCCGCATTGGCAGCCCCGGCCGTGCCGATGGCAAAGGTCGCCACCGGAATGCCCTTGGGCATCTGCACGATGCTGTGCAGCGAATCCACCCCCTGCAGGTGGCGGCTGGCCACCGGCACGCCCAGCACCGGCACGGTGGTCTTGGCCGCGATCATGCCGGGCAGGTGGGCCGCGCCGCCCGCACCCGCAATGATGGCCTTGAGGCCCCGGCCGGCAGCCGCTTCGGCGTACGCGAACATGTCGTCGGGCATGCGGTGGGCCGAGACCACGCGGGCCTCGTGCGCGATGCCGAACTGTTCAAGAATCTGCACTGCATGCTGCATGGTGTCCCAGTCGCTGCTGGAGCCCATGACCACGCCGATCTGGATGGGTTTCATGTGGTTTGGGGGTGCGCGGCAGCGGGTTGCGCCCGCTGCACGGCTGTAGGTGGAACCCGCGATTTTACTTTTTGCGCTCCCCTTCGCGGCGGCCGGGCATTTCGATGGGACAAAATAGCGCGAATCCACCCGCTGTACCGGCCTGGCCCGGCCCCCCATCATGATTGACGTCACCGTAGAGAATTTTGAAGCCGAGGTCGTTGCCTCCTCCATGGATGTGCCCGTCCTGGTGGACTTCTGGGCGCCCTGGTGCGGCCCCTGCAAGTCGCTCGGCCCCGTGCTGGAAAAACTCGAAACCGAATACGCCGGCCGCTTCAAGCTCGTCAAAATCGACTCCGACCAGGAGCAGCAACTGGCGGGCATGTTCGGCATCCGCAGCATCCCCACCTGTGTCCTGCTCATGAACGGCCAGCCGGTAGACGGCTTCATGGGCGCGCTGCCCGAAGGCCAGGTGCGCGCTTTCCTCGACAAACACGTGCCCTCCGCCGACGAACTGGTGGCCGAGGCCGAGGAAGAGGAGGCGCTGGAGGCCCTGGCCGACGGCGACACCGACACCGCGCTGGAAAAACTGCAGCACGCGGTGGTGACCGATCCTGCCAACGATGACGCGCGCTTCGACTACGTCAAGCTGCTGCTGCAACTGGGCCGCGAGGACGACGCCAAGGTGGCCTTTGCGCCGGTGATCGCCAAGGCCCCGGGCTCGCGCAAGCTGGGTGCGCTCAAAGCTTGGATGGATGCTATCGATTTTGTAGCTGTTAGCGCTTATGGAGAAAGCGCTGGGGCCGATTTTGATGCAAAAATCGCCGCCAACAAGCGCGACTTTGACACCCGCTACGCCCGCGCCCGCTGGCTCATGGCCCACCAGCGCTGGACCGAGGCGATGGACGAACTGCTCGAAATCCTGATGCGCGACAAGGCCTGGAGCGAAGAACTCGCCCGCAAGACCTATGTGGCCATCCTCGAGATCATCGAGCCGCCCAAGGTCAAGGTGGCCGATGGCCAGATCCCGCCCGACGACCCGGTGGTCGCCACCTACCGCCGCCGGCTGTCGAGCGTGGTGTTGAGCTGACCTTTGCCCTTGGGCTGGCGCGGGAGGGCTGATGTTGTCGATGCCCCGAGCGTGGTCCGATCCCCGAGGGAGCAGGGCTCTGACTACCAAGGTTCCCCCGCGCCTGCTGCTGACGGCTGCGGCCTTGTCCCTGCTGGTTGCTGGCTGTGGCACGCGCCCCCCGCAGCCCGATGCGGTGGTCACCGGCGTGGCCTTGTCGCGCGAACGTGTGGTGCTGCCCCCCGAGGCAGTCTTTGAGGCCACGCTGTTGGACGTGAGCCAGCCCGAAGCGCCCCCGGTGGTGCTGGGCCGCCAGCGCCGCGAGCCCGCAGGCCAGCCGCCCTATGCGCTGCAAATCCCCTACCCCACGGTGCGTTTTTTGCCCAAGGGGCGCTACGAGGTCCGCGCCACCGTGACCCTGGACGGCCGCCTGCTGTTGGCCACCCAGGCGCGCCATCCCGTGCCGCAGGACGCCGCCTATCGCCATGTGGATGTGCAGCTGCGGCGCCAGCCACCGTTGGCAGCTGTGGCCGACGCGGGTGTGCCCCTGGCCCTCACGCACTGGCGCCTTGTCTCGATAGAAGAAGAGGCAGTGCCGCGCGCGGCAGAAGGCGGCACGCCGCCGCACCTGGTGCTGCAGACGGACGAGGCGCGCGCCACGGGGTTTGGGGGCTGCAACCGCTTCCTGACCGACTACGCCCTGGACGGCGCGCAGCTGTACTTTGGCCGGGCGGTGTCCAACATTGCGCTCTGCCTGGACAGCGCAGCGCTGGAAACGCGCTTTTTTACTGCACTGGAAGGCGTGGCGAGCTTTCGCCAGCAGGGCACGCAGCTGTTGTTGCGCGATGCGCAAGGCAACCCCCTGCTGCGTTTTGAAGCGGCCGAGACACCGTTGAAATAGGCGTTTCTGGGGCGCGTCCAGCGCGCCCCAGGTTCCAGTTACTGCGCTGCCAGGCGCTCCAGCGCCTCGCGGTATTTGGCCGCCGTCTTCTCGATCACATCGCGCGGCAGGCGGGGCGCGGGGGCCGTCTTGTCCCAGGGCTTGCCGTTGACCTGGGCCTGTTCCAGCCAGTCGCGCACGAACTGCTTGTCGTAGCTCGGGGGGTTTTCGCCGCGGGCCAGCGCGTCGGCGTAGCCTTCGACCGGCCAGTAGCGCGAGCTGTCGGGGGTCAGCACCTCGTCCATCAGCACAAGCGCGCCGTCCGGTGCCAGGCCGAACTCGAATTTCGTGTCCGCAATGATCATGCCCTTGCGTAAAGCAATCGCGGCCGCCGCCTCGTAGATGGCAATGCTCAAGTCGCGGATGCGCGTGGCTAAGTCCAGGCCAATCATCTCCACGGTGCGCTCGAACGTGATGTTCTCGTCGTGCTCGCCCGCGGCGGCCTTGGCCGCAGGCGTGTAGATGGGGGCGGGCAGCTTGGCGGCGTTGGTCAGTCCTTCGGGCAGGGGCACGCCACAAACCGCGCGGGATTCTTGGTATTCCTTCCAGCCGCTACCAGCCAAGTAGCCACGCACCACAGCTTCGACCGGGATGGGCTTCAGGCGCTGAACCAGCATTGAGCGGCCGCGCACCTGCGCCACCTCTTCGGCGCTGACCACGCTCTCCGGTGCGTCGCCCGTGAGGTGGTTGGGGCAGATGTAGCCCAGCTTGTCGAACCAGAACAGCGCCATTTGCGTGAGCAGCTCGCCTTTGCCGGGGATGGGCTCGCCCATGATCACGTCGAACGCCGACAGGCGGTCGCTGGCCACCATCAGGATGCGGTCATCGCCCACGGCGTAGTTGTCGCGCACCTTGCCGCGGGCCAGCAAAGGCAGCGACGTGAGGGCGGAGGTGTGCAGGGCGGTGGAGCTGGGCTGGGTCATGGTTCGGTGGGGGCGGTCGATCATGTCGTGTCCGCCACGGGCAGGCCGGTGAAACTTACAACGTGGGGAGATGCGGGAGCATTCCGCGCAACCTGCGGATTTTACGCGCCAAGGCCAAGGCTGGCCGGGACGACTGTCTTGGACGGAGGTGCGTCCAAGCTGCCAATTGCAGACTCTGCGGCTCACGGCGCATACCGAATGACTCGCTTGTTTCACCACGTTGCGGCACACTGTGCGGCCCGTTTCACCTGGCCGCCCCGCGCGACTTTCTGTGGCATCTTCCTCGCCCGCACCATCCCCAGCCACCGCCCCGGTTTCTCCCGCTCCCGCACTCACACCCCGGCGCGAGCTGTGGCTGCTGCTGACCCTGGCCGGCATCCAGTTCACGCACATCCTGGACTTCATGATCATGATGCCGCTGGGGCCGCAGTTGACGCAGCTGTTCGGCATCAGCGATGCGCAGTTCGGCTTGCTGGTGTCGGCGTATACGCTGTCGGCCGGTGCCTCGGGGCTTCTTGCGTCCACCTACATCGACCGCTTTGGCCGCAAGCGTTTGCTGCTGACGCTGTATGTCTTGTTCGGCCTGGCGACGCTGGCCTGCGGCCTTGCGCCCACGTACCTCACGCTCATGGTGGCGCGGGTGCTGGCCGGCGCATTCGGCGGGGTGCTGTCGGCCCTGTCGCAGACCATCGTGGCCGATGTGGTGCCGTTCGAGCGGCGCGGCCGGGCCATGGGCATTGTGATGACCTCGTTTTCGCTGTCCACCGTAGCGGGTGTGCCGCTGGGCTTGCTGCTGGCCGACTACGGTGGCTGGCACCTGCCGTTCATCGCCATCGCGGTGCTGGTGGGCATATTGGCCGTGCTGGCCGCCAGCACCATGCCAACGATGACGGCCCATGTGCATGCCGCCCGTGGCCGCACGGTCTTTGGCGGCATCGCCCAGGTGCTGCGGGACCCCAACCATCGGTGGGCGTTTCTGTTCTCGGGGTTGATCATGTTCACCGGCTTCACGGTCATCCCCTACATCACGATCTACATGCAGGCCAATGCGGGCGTGCGGCCCGACCAGATTCCGCTGGTCTACCTGTGCGGCGGGGTGGTCACGCTGTTCACGGCGCGCCTGTTTGGCGTGCTCACGGACCGCTGGGGCAAGGTGCTGGTGTTCCGCTGCCTGGCCGTGGCGGGAGCGTTTCCGCTGATGGGCATCACGCTGGTGCGCGGCGTGCCGCTGTGGGGCGTGCTGGCCGTGTCGACGCTGATGTTTGCGCTCATGAGCGGCCGCATGATTCCGGGCATGGCCATCATCTCGTCCGCCGCGCAGCCCTCGGTGCGCGGCACCTTCATGACCTTGAACGCCTCCGTCCAATCGGCGGCCATGGGCGTGGCATCGCTGGTGGGCGGGTTATTGATCAGCCGGGATGCGCAGGGGATGGTGCAGAACTACTGGATGTCCGCCGCGGTGGGCATCACAGCCAGTGTGCTGTCGATGGTGGTGGTGGGGCGCCTCACGCTGCATGGTGCGACACCGTCGGCGCGCTGAGCGTGTCTACAAGGGCTGCAGTCCCTGCACGGGCTGCGCGCTAGCCGGCTCGGGGCTGACTTTTCCATTGTGCGCCCTTTTGGGGCGCTTGGCACCTGCGCGGCCATAACCCAGCGGCGAAGGTCGGTATGGGATTGCTTTTCGGGGAGGGCAGGGGCATAGTGAACTCACGTTGACGGATGCATCCAGGTTCCCGAGCCGCTTCTCTGATCCAGGGCGGCATTTTCCACTGAGAGTGCTACAGGAGACTTATTTATGAACTTGACGATCAGCGGTCACCATCTCGAAGTTACCCCCGCCTTGCGCAGTTACGTCACCACCAAGCTAGATCGGATCACCCGCCATTTTGACCAGGTTGTCGATGTCAAGGTACTGCTGACGGTAGAGAAGCAAAAGGAAAAGGAAAAGAGACAGCGAGCGGAATGCAACATCCACGTGAAGGGCAACGACCTCTTTGCCGAAAGTTCCCACTCGGACCTGTACGCTGCGGTGGATGAGCTGGTCGACAAAATGGATCGCCAAGTCGTGCGCCACAAGGATCGCCTGCAGGACCATCATCACGAAGCCGCCAAGCGCGAACTGCACGCGTGATGCGCCAGCCCTGAGCCTGGCATCGCAGCCGCCCACTGGGCGGTTTTTTTGTTGCCTGTTGCCTTTCCATCAGGGTTTTCGCCAACATGTGCATAATTGTTACCCTTGACCATGAACCGACTCGCCTCCATCCTGCCTTCCGCTCAAGTGCTCGTGAGCGTCGACGCCACCAGCAAGAAGCGTGCTTTTGAAGAAGCGGGTCTCCTGTTCGAGAGCCAGCACGCCCTCTCGCGTGCGCTGATCACCGACAGCCTGTTTGCCCGCGAGCGGCTGGGCTCTACCGGCCTCGGCCATGGCGTGGCCATTCCCCACGGCCGGATCAAGGGGCTCAAGGCCCCCATGGCGGCGGTGTTTCAGTTGCTGCAGCCCATCGGCTTCGATGCGCCGGATGAGCAACCTGTGGGGCTGCTGATTTTTCTGCTGGTGCCCGAAGCCGCCACCCAAAAACACCTTGAGATCCTCTCCGAGATCGCAGAACTGCTGAGCGATTCCGCGCTGCGCGAAAGACTCAAGTCCTGCACCGATGCCGCCGAGCTGCACGGAATGATTGCAGGCTGGCAGTCCACGCAGACCGCCTGAGCCGCCCCCGGCGCTGCAAACCTCCACCGCCAGCCGCGTACGCCGTGAAACCCAATGTTGTCAGTGCCGATGTCCTGTTCGAGGAATTCCGCGGCCCCCTGAAGTGGGAATGGGTGGCAGGCCTGGGGGCCTCCGAGCGCCGCTTCGATGAAGTCGCCGTACGGTCCGCACGCTCTGGCGCCGATCTCGTCGGCTACCTCAACTACATCCACCCCTATCGGGTTCAGATCCTGGGCGAGCGCGAAATCGCTTACCTGAGCAGCGCCTCACCCGACGACTGCAAGCGCCGCATCGCCCGCATCGTGACCCTGGAGCCGCCAGTGCTGGTGCTGGCCGACAACCAGACCGCGCCCGACGCCCTGGTATCGATGTGCGAGCGCGCGCAGATCCCGATGTTTTCGACGCACGAGTCCTCGGCGTTTGTCATCGACGTGCTGCGTGCTTATTTGTCCAAGCATTTTGCCGACCGCACCACGATGCACGGCGTGTTCATGGACATCCTGGGGCTGGGGGTGCTGATCACGGGTGAATCTGGCCTGGGCAAGAGCGAGCTGGGGCTCGAACTCATCTCCCGCGGCAACGGCCTCGTGGCCGACGATGCGGTGGACCTGTACCGCATCAACCAGACCACCATCGAAGGCAAGTGCCCGGAGCTCCTGCAAAACCTGCTGGAAGTGCGCGGCATCGGCCTGCTCGATATCCGCGCGATCTTTGGCGAGACCGCCGTGCGCCGCAAGATGCGCCTCAAGCTCATCGTGCATCTGGTGCGCAAGGAAACGCTGGAGCGCGACTACGAGCGCCTGCCGTACGAGCCGCTCACACAGGACGTGCTCGGCGTGCCCGTGCTCAAGGTGGTGATTCAGGTGGTGGCTGGCCGCAACATCGCCGTGCTGGTCGAAGCCGCCGTGCGCAACACCATCCTGCAGCTGCGCGGCATCGATACCTACCAGGAATTCGTGGAGCGCCACCGCCGCGCCATGGAGCGCGACACCGGCGGCTAGGCTAGCTTGCTATTGATTTAGTAGCTGCATGCGCTTGATGGATAAGCGCTAGGGCCTGTTTTGATTCAAATTGTGCCTGGTCAGCGTGCCTCGGCCTACCGAACATTGCCCTGGGATTCGCGGATCACGGGTACGTCCTACCCCCAGCGCGAAGGCATCAAGCCTCAAGCCTCAAGCCTGAGCGCCACGACCCATTTGCGACCCAGTCCGTAAAAACTGGCGCGCCCCCGACGCCAGCGCACCCGTGGAACCGGCTTTGCCGGGCCACCGGGTGCGTCCCCCTCGGGGGAAGGCGCCGAAGGCGACTCAGGGGGGCTTATTTTTTAGCGCAATCGGCGCACTGGCCGTACAGCGCCATCGTGTGATCCTGCACCAGCCAGCCCTTGGCCTTGGCCACCGCCTGCTGGCGCTTTTCAATCTCAGGGTCGTAGAACTCTTCCACCTTGCCACACGAGGTGCACACGAAATGGTCGTGGTGCTGGCCTTCGTTGAGCTCGTACACCGCCTTGCCGCTTTCAAAGTTGCTGCGGATCAGGATGCTGGCCTGCTCGAACTGGGTGAGCACCCGGTAGACGGTGGCCAGGCCGATGTCCGACCGTTCTTCGAGCAGCACCCGGAACACGTCTTCGGCCGTCATGTGGCGTTGGCCGCCCTTCTGGAAGATTTCCAGAATTTTCAGGCGGGGCAGCGTGGCCTTGAGTCCCGTGCTTTTGAGTTCGTCGATGTTGGTCATGGCTGGTCTTTCGGAATGCCGGCTTGGCCTGGTGTCCAAAGGGCCTGCCGCTACAATGGGGCGATCATATCCTCTGCCCTTTTATCCATGCCCGTCAAAGCCACTTGCAGCGCCCGCCTGGGCCTGGTCCTGTTGATCGGTGCCGGCGTGGCCACCCTGGCCGGGTGCGGTAGCTTCAACGGCGCCAGCACCCGCATCGCCAATATCGTCACCCCGTACAAGATTGACGTTGTCCAAGGCAATTTCGTGTCGCGCGAGCAGGTTGAGGCCTTGCAGCCCGGCATGAGCCGCCAGCAAGTGCGCGAAATCCTGGGCACGCCGCTGCTCACCAGCCTGTTCCATGCCGACCGCTGGGAATACGTGTTCACACTCAAACGCCCTGGCGAAGAAGTGCAGACGCGCAAGCTGACCGTGTTCTTCAAGGGCGATGCGCTCGAGCGCTCCGAAGGCGACACCATGCCCACCGAGACCGAGTTCGTGGCCACGCTGGGCTCCAAAGGTGCCAAGGGCAAGGTGCCCGCGCTCGAAGCCACGCCCGAGCAATTGGCCCGTTTCCCTGCGTCGGCACGCCCCACCACGCCGCCCACCGCGGCACCCCTGGAGCCCGGCTCCGTCAGTTACCCGCCTCTGGAATCGCCTGCGCGCTGACCAGACTGGCAACTGCAGCGCGCGGCACGGCCTGCGCTGCACCAACGTACAGGACTCTCATGACTGGGACATTGACACCCGCTGGCGCCACCGCCCCTTGCCGTGTGGCCGTGGCGGGCGCGTCCGGCCGCATGGGCCGCATGCTCATCGAAGCCATCCGCGCCACTGACGACCTGGTGCTCGCGGGCGCCATGGACGTGCCCGCAAGCCCGGGCATTGGCTCGGATGCCACGGCATTCCTTGGGCACGCCAGCGGCGTGGCCATCACCGCCGACATCGCAGCAGGCCTCAAGAACGCCGATGTGCTCATCGACTTCACCCGCCCCGAAGGCACGCTGGCCCACCTGGCCGTGTGCAGCGAGCTGGGCGTGAAGGCCGTCATCGGCACCACGGGTTTCTCGGATGCGCAAAAGGCCGAGATCGCGGCCCACGCGCAGCGCACCTCCATCGTGATGGCGCCCAACATGAGCGTGGGCGTGAACGTCACGCTCAAGCTGCTGGAGATGGCGGCCAAGGCCATGTCCAGCGGCTACGACATCGAGATCATCGAGGCACACCACCGCCACAAGGTGGATGCGCCCTCGGGCACCGCGCTCAAGATGGGCGAAGTCATCGCCGAGGCCATGGGCCGCAACCTCAAGGACTGCGCTGTGTTCGCCCGCGAAGGCGTGACCGGCGAGCGCGACCCGTCGAGCATTGGTTTCGCGGCCATCCGCGGCGGTGACATCGTGGGCGACCACACCGTGCTGTTTGCCGGCGTGGGCGAGCGCATCGAGATCTCGCACAAGTCCTCCAACCGCTCAGGCTACGCACAGGGCAGCCTGCGCGCGGTGCGTTTCCTGGTGGGCCGCACGACGGGCATGTTCGACATGTTCGACGTGCTCGATCTGCACTGACACCCCGGGCGCAATAGCACCATGGACGCTCTGCACTGGTGGCGACAGGGCGATGCGGTGACGCAAAGCACCGCGCTGCTGCTCCTGGCCATGTCGGTGGCGAGCTGGGTTGTCATCGTCTGGAAGCTGCGCCTCATGCGCCGCGCCAGCGCCGACGTGGCGCGTTGCACGGCCGCGTTCTGGCAGGCGCCGTCGCTTACCCTGGCGGCGCAGCGTTTGGAGTCTTTTGACCGGGAGGTGCTGGTCCTTCCTTTGGTGGTTGCTGCAAATTCAATAGCAAATCCCCCAGGGTCCGAAGCAGGCTCCGCCGCCCCCCGCAGCCTGGCCACACAGGGCAGCCTGTCGCAGCAGCTCACGCGCGTCCTGCGCGACGCCTTGCACCGCGTGCTGGGGCGGCTGCAGTTTGGCCAGGTGATGCTGGCCACCGTGGGCTCCACCGCCCCCTTTGTCGGTCTGCTCGGCACCGTGTGGGGCATCTACCATGCGCTCACGGCCATGGCCGGGGCAGGGCAGATCACCATCGACCGGCTGTCGGGCCCCGTGGGCGAGGCGCTGGTGATGACGGCTGCGGGCCTGGCTGTCGCCATCCCGGCCGTGTTGGCCTACAACGTCTTCGGTCGCCTGATCGGGCGCATCGAGGCCGACCTGGAAGGTTTTGCGCGCGACCTGCGCGAACTGCTCATCGACACGGCGCACCCCCAGAGCACGGCCGGCGCCACGGAAAGCCGCCCCTTGGGCGGCGGCGAACCCCACGCAGCGGGGAGCATGCGGGCATGAGTTTTGGCAGGCTCGAGCGCACCACCGGGCCCCAGCCCATGAGCGACATCAACATGACGCCGCTCGTAGACGTCATGCTGGTGCTGGTGGTCATCTTCATCCTGACTGCGCCGCTGCTGGCCAGCTCCATCCGGTTGGACCTGCCGCGCAGCGACGGGGCCGTGCCGGGCACTGCGCCGCAATTCGTCACGCTGGTGGTTGATGCCCAGGGCCAGGCCTATCTGGATGACCAGCCCCTGGGGCAGGCCGCGCTGGCCGAGCGCCTGCGCCGCATCGGCGCCGAACGGCCCGACACCGAGGTGCAGCTGCGGGCCGACGCCGCAGTACCTTACGGCAGGGTGGTCGAAGTCATGGGCGCCGCACACCTGGCGGGCCTGCAGCGCATCGGCTTTGTGGCCGAGCCTGCGCCCAGCAGTGGTCCAGCCCGCGCCACGCAGCCGCCCAGCACCCCCTGAAAAGATCGTACATACGCCCTCGGATCGCCCACCGCACGGCGCGCGCCCCGTGCGGTGGGCCGCGCGCGGCAACCCTGGGCGCATGACCGCCTAAAATCCGCGCAGCGCAGCACGCGGCTGCACCCCCCTCTCACCCCGAGCCCCCATGCAAGACAAATATTCTCCCCAAGACGTCGAACGCGCCGCGCACGACCACTGGACCGCCACCGACGCCTACCGGGTGACGGAAGATACGAGCAAGAAGAAGTTCTACGCCTGCTCGATGCTGCCCTACCCCAGCGGCAAGCTGCACATGGGCCATGTGCGCAACTACACCATCAACGACATGCTCGCGCGCTATCTGCGCATGAATGGTCACAACGTGCTGATGCCCATGGGCTGGGACGCTTTTGGCCTGCCGGCCGAAAACGCGGCACTCAAGAACGGCGTGCCGCCCGCCAAGTGGACGTACGAGAACATCGCGTACATGAAGCAGCAGATGCAGGCCATGGGCCTGGCCATCGACTGGAGCCGCGAGATCGCCACCTGCGACCCCGAGTACTACCAGTGGAACCAGTGGCTGTTTTTGAAGATGCTGGACAAGGGCATTGCCTACCGCAAGACCCAGGTCGTGAACTGGGACCCGGTGGACCAGACCGTGCTGGCCAATGAGCAGGTCATCGACGGCAAGGGCTGGCGCACCGGCGCCACGGTCGAAAAGCGCGAGATCCCGGGCTACTACCTCAAGATCACCGACTACGCCGACGAGCTGCTCGACTTCGTGACCGGCGACAAGCTGGCCGGCTGGCCCGAGCGCGTGAAGCTGATGCAGGAGAACTGGATCGGCAAGAGCGAAGGCGTGCGCTTTGCGTTCACGCACGACGTTCGCGGCGACGACGGCGCGCTGATCGGCGACGGCAAGATGTACGTGTTCACCACGCGCGCCGACACCATCATGGGCGTGACGTTCTGCGCCGTGGCGCCCGAGCACCCGCTGGCCGCGCATGCCGCCAAGAGCAACCCTGCGCTCGCAGCCTTCATCGAAGAATGCAAGAACGGCGGCACCACCGAAGCCGAGCTCGCCACGCAAGAGAAGAAGGGCCTGCGCACCGGCCTGTTCGTCACCCATCCGCTGACCGACGAGCAGGTCGAGGTCTGGGTCGGCAACTACGTGCTGATGAGCTATGGCGATGGCGCCGTGATGGGCGTGCCCGCGCACGACGAGCGCGACTTCGCCTTTGCCCTCAAGTACGGCATCGAGATCAAGCAGGTCGTGTTGGTCGACGGCGAGAGCTTCAACTACCACCAGTGGCAAGACTGGTACGGCGACAAGCAGCGCGGCGTGACCATCAACTCCGACAGCTTCAGCGGCCTGTCCTTCAAGGACGCCGTGAACGCCGTGGCCCATGCGCTCGAACTCAAGGGCCTGGGCGAGAAGAAGACCACCTGGCGCCTGCGCGACTGGGGCGTGAGCCGCCAGCGCTACTGGGGCACGCCGATCCCGATCATCCACTGCGAGGAGCACGGCGCCGTGCCCGTGCCCGAGAAGGACCTGCCCGTCGTGCTGCCGCAGGACTGCATCCCCGACGGCTCCGGCAACCCGCTTCACAAGCACGAGGGCTTCCATGCCGGCGTGACCTGCCCCGTGTGCGGCAAGGCCGCGCGCCGCGAGACGGACACCATGGACACCTTCGTGGACAGCTCGTGGTACTTCATGCGGTATTGCGACCCGAAGAACAGCGGTGCCATGGTGGGCGAAGGCACGGCCTACTGGATGCGCGACCAGAAGTCGGCCACCGGCGGCGCCGGCATGGACCAGTACATCGGCGGCATCGAGCACGCCATCCTGCACTTGCTGTACGCGCGCTTCTGGACCAAGGTCATGCGCGACCTGGGCCTGGTGACGGTGGACGAGCCCTTTGCGCAACTGCTCACGCAGGGCATGGTGCTCAACCACATCTACTACTGGCGCGATGAAAAGGGCGGCAAGAACTACTTCCCGCCCGAGGCCGTCACGCAGGTGCTCGATGCGCAGGGCCGCATCGTGGGTGGCAAGCTGACCGAGGCCGAAGGCCCGTACCCGCAAGGCCTGGTGCTGGAATACGGCGGTGTCGGCAAGATGGGCAAGACCGAGCGCAACGGCGTCGACCCGCAGGACCTGATCGCCAAGTACGGCGCCGACACGGCCCGCCTGTACACCATGTTCACCGCCCCGCCCGAGGCCACGCTGGAGTGGAACGACGCCGCGGTGGAAGGCAGCTACCGCTTCCTGCGCCGCGTGTGGAACTTCGGCTTCAAGCTGTCTGCTATGGATATGGAAGCAGCCAGTGCAAGCGTAGCAAGCGCTAGCAGCCTAAAAGACGTTGAATTTGGCAAAGAGGCCAAGGCGTTGCGCCTGGAAATCCACAACGTGCTCAAGCAGGTGGACTACGACTACCAGCGCATGCAGTACAACACCGTGGTCTCCGGCGCGATGAAGATGATCAATGCGCTGGAGGACTTCAAGGCCGCCGACTCCGCCGGCGCCCAGGTCGCGCTGATCGAAGGCTTCGGCATACTGCTGCGCGTGCTGTACCCCGCCACGCCGCACATCGCCCACACCCTGTGGAGCAGCCTGGGCTACTCCAACCACCTGGGCGACCTGCTCGACGCGGCCTGGCCGCAGGTCGACGCCAGCGCGCTGGTGCAGGACGAGATCGAACTCATGCTGCAGGTCAACGGCAAGCTGCGTGGCTCCATCCACGTGCCGGCCCAGGCCGACAAAGCCGAGATCGAGCGCGTGGCGCTGGCAAGCGTTGCCTTCACCGCACAGGCGGCGGGCGCAGCCCCCAAGCGCGTGATCATCGTGCCGGGCCGCCTGGTGAACGTGGTGATCTAGTGGGCCGAAACCCGTGGGCTCTGCGCCGTTTCCCGTCTCTCGCGCCGAGCGCGGAGACAGGGCGCGGCGCCGGTGGCCCGCCCCAACAGTGCCATGGCGCTCCAATGCGCTTTTGGCCTGGGCCGCGCCAGCTTCAGGGCTGTGGTCGCGTGAACGCAATGGAAAACTGATATGCAAAGACGCACGCTGCTGACCTTCGCCCCCGTTGCCTTGCTGGCAGGCTGCGGCTTTCGCCTGCGGGGCGTGCCGGAGTTCGGCTTTGAGACGCTCTACATCGCCGCGCCCCCCAGCTCGCCACTGGCGCGCGAACTGGAGCGCACGCTGGCCGGCTCGGGCGGCAACCTCCGGGTGCTGCGCGATGCTGCCGGCATGACCACGGCCCAGGCCATCATGGACCTGCTGCAAGAGCAGCAAGAGCGCGTGGTGGTAGGCCAAAGCGCGTCGGGCCAGGTGCGCGAACTGCAGCTGCGCCTGCGCGTGAAGTTCCGCCTGCGCACCCTGGCCGGCACCGAGTTGATCCCCGAGACGGAAATCCTGCAGCAGCGCGACATCAGCTACAACGAAACCATTGCCCTGGCCAAGGAAGCGGAAGAGGCACTGCTCTACCGCAACATGCGCACGGACATCGTGCAGCAGCTGTTGCGCCGCTTGGCGGTCGTGCGGCTTTGAGCCTTTTCTGAACTGCAGCGCCTCGGCGCGGACAGGGTTTGGTTCTGTATTTAGGCCCTGCTATAAAAACAAAACGGCACGCCCCACGCGAAGGCTCAATAAGCTTGCATTTCAATGTGAGCGTCCATTTGTGCAGTGCTGACCGCCCGGAATTGCTGTGTTGCCCCTGCCCGTAAAAACTGGCGCGCCCCCAACGCGAAGGATGCCTAGCAAGGGCCGCCCCGCAGCGAGGGCATGTCCCCCTTCCCGAATCGCGCAGCGATTCGAGAGAAGGGGGAAGCGGCGCAGCCGCTCAGGGGGATCGCCTCATATCGATCGCCTGACCAGCGTGCTCTTGCCAAACAGCGACTCCACCAGGTCCACCGCCAGCACCGCCGTGCGGTTGCGCACATCCAGCGCCGGGTTGACCTCCACGATGTCCAGCGAGGCCAGGCGCCCGCTGTCGGCGATCATTTCCATGCACAGCTGGGCCTCGCGGTAGGTGGGGCCACCGGGCACCAGGGTGCCCACACCGGGGGCGATCTCCGGGTCCAGAAAGTCCACGTCGAAGCTCACGTGCAAATGAGTGTTCTCGTCCACACCCGCCAGGGCCTGCTGCATGGTGGCGCGCATGCCCACTTCGTCGATGTAGCGCATGTCAAAGACCTCCAGGCCCTGCTCGTGCACAAAACGCTTCTCGCCCGCGTCCACGCTGCGGATGCCGATCTGGCGGATCTGGTTGGGCCGCAGCGCGGGGGCGCCGCCGGGCATGCCCGCCAGCTGCGTGAGCTCGACCGGGCCAAAGCCACACAGGCAGGCCACGGGCATGCCGTGCACATTGCCGCTGGGGGTGAGCGCGCTGGTGTTGAAGTCGGCATGCGCATCAAGCCACAGCACGCGCAAGGTCTTGCCCACATCCAGGCAATGGCGCGCCACGGCGCTGATGCTGCCCAGGCCCAGGCAGTGGTCGCCGCCCATCAGGATGGGCAGGTGGCCGAGTTTCAGCTCGGCAGAGACCGCGTCGAACACGTGCTGGTTCCACGCCACCACTTCGGCCAGGTGGCGGTAGCCCGATTCGGGCGGCTGCCAGGGGTTGGCGGGGCCGTTGAGGTTGCCGCGGTCGACCACCGTGAGGCCATGGCTCTCAAGCGCCGGCTGCAGGCCCGCCACGCGCAGCGCCTCGGGCCCCATGGACGCGCCGCGTGCGCCCGCGCCCACGTCGGTGGGGGCGCCAATGAGGCTGACGGCACGCGCCGGGGAAGGGGAGAGGGTCGGGGTCATGGGCGAAGGCCTTTGTGGGGAGCTGAACGGGCGGCACGCCCGGGTCGGGCCTGCCGTGGTGGCGGCATTGTCTGCGCAGCGGGCGCCAATGCAAAGTAAGACACCTGCGCAATCGGGCGCGCGGGCTGCGCAATGTGAGGGCCGCTGCTGGCGATCTGCGCAGTGGCCTCAGCGCAGGTCATCGCAAAAGCCCTCTGCACACGCTCCCGCCCAATACTGCGGGGGTAAAGCACGTCCGGGCGAGGCGATAAACTTTGCCGCATGCAACTCGCCCTGGCCCAACTTCCCACCCATCTCCAAAAGGGCCTGTCGCCGCTGTACGTGCTGCACGGCGACGAACCCCTGCTGCAGCAGGAGGCGGCGGACACCATTCGGGCCACGGCGCGGGCCCAGGGCTACACCGAGCGCAGCAGCTACACCGTGGCGGGCGCGCACTTCGACTGGAGCGCGGTGCTGGCGGCGGGCGGGTCTTTGAGCCTGTTTGCCGACAAGCAGATCGTGGAGATCCGCATCCCCTCGGGCAAACCCGGCAAGGACGGCAGCGTGGCGCTGCAGCAGGTGGCCGAATCGGCCCGGGGCAACGACAGCACGCTCACCCTGGTGATGCTGCCGCGCCTGGACAAGGCCACCCGCAGCGGCGCCTGGTTTGCGGCGCTGGAGGGCCACGGCACCTCCATCCAGATCGACACCATCGAGCGCGGCATGCTGCCGCAGTGGATTGCCCAGCGCCTGGCCGCACAAGGCCAGCGCGTGGTGGCGGGCGAGGAGGGCCAGCGCACGCTGCAGTTCTTTGCCGACCGCGTGGAGGGCAACCTGCTGGCCGCGCACCAGGAGATCAGCAAGCTGGCGTTGCTGCACCCGGCGGGGGAGTTGAGCCAGGCCCAGGTCGAGGCGGCGGTGCTCAACGTGGCGCGCTACGACGTGTTCAAGCTGTCCGAGTCCGTGCTGTCGGGCCAGACCGCGCGTGTGCAGCGCATGCTCGACGGCCTGCAGGCCGAGGGCGAGGCGGAAGTGCTGGTGCACTGGGCGCTGGCCGAAGACATCCGCGCCCTCAAGCGCGTGAAGGACGCGATGAACGCTGGCCGCCCCCTGCCCATGGCACTGCGCGAAAACCGCGTCTGGGGCGCCAAGGAGCGCCTGTACGAACGCATACTGCCCAAGGTCAGCGACGCCGCGCTGGCGCGCCTGCTGCAGTCGGCCCACACGGTGGACGGCATCGTCAAAGGACTGAAGGTGCCCGATTGGCCGCAGAACGGCTGGCAGGCGCTGCAGCGGTTGGCGTTTCAGATGTGCAGGTTGACGCAGCAAGCGGCGCGGTGAGGGAGGCGGCTTCCCTCTGACGCCAGCTTCGAGGCCCTCCCTGTGAGGGGGCACCATCGGTGGCGACGTCGCTTCCACGGTGTGTCGACACCGGCTGGAGTTGCCAAACGAAGCCGGTATCAAGCCAAAAATAGCCCTAGCGCTTATCTATCAAGCGCTTGTAGCTATCGAAACAGGAGCAATCGTTCACGCAGCGTCCAGCGCTGTGCGTGCCTTGTCCACCCACATCTGCAAACTCGCCACCAGGTCCTTCTGGCTGAACGAGCAGCTTTCCTCCGAAAACAACGCGCTCGATTCCAGGCGGTCCAGCAGGTTCAGCAGCACCTCGGTGTAGCGCGGCGGCAGGGCGGCGAGCGCGGTGGTTTGCTCGCGGGCCAGGGTGCTCAGGTGGGCAGCGGTGCAGTCGCCGCGCGCGAAGGCCTGCAGGGCTTCGGACAAGGTGGCAAGTTCGGTTTGGGGTGTGTCGGTCATCGGCGGCAGACGAATTTTTAAGGCCCAAGGGTAAAGCAGCCCTGCGCCGCGCCAAAAGCGGCCAAGGCCAAGTGCGGCAAAATCGCTGGATGAACGCCCTCAACGTCGCTGAATACACGCACACCCTCGGCCTGCAGTCCAAAACGGCCTCGGCGCTGATGGCCAAAGCGCCGGCAGCTATCAAAAACAAAGCGCTCAAGGCGCTGGCCCGCCTGCTGCGCGAGAACGTGGATGCGCTGCAGGTCGACAACGCCCGGGACCTGGACCGTGCCCGCACCGCTGGCCTGGCCGAGCCGATGGTGGACCGCTTGAAGCTGACCCCCAAGGTGCTGGAGACCTGCGCCGAGGGCTGCGAACAACTCGCCGCCATGCCCGACATCATTGGCGAGATATTGGGCATGAAGCAGCAGCCCAGCGGCATCCGCGTGGGCCAGATGCGCGTGCCGATCGGCGTGTTCGGCATGATCTACGAGAGCCGGCCCAACGTGACCATCGAGGCCGCGTCGCTGTCCATCAAGAGCGGCAACGCCTGCATCCTGCGCGGCGGCTCCGAGGCCATCGATTCGAACAAGGCCCTGGCCAAGCTGGTGCAGCAGGCGCTGGCCGAAGCCGGCCTGCCGCAAGACGCTGTGCAACTGGTGCAGACCACCGACCGCGAGGCCGTGGGCCAGCTCATCGCCATGCCGCAGTTCGTGGACGTGATCATTCCGCGCGGCGGCAAGGGCCTGATCGAGCGCATCAGCCGCGATGCCAAGGTGCCAGTCATTAAGCACCTGGACGGCAACTGCCACACCTATGTGGACGACCCCTGCGACATCGCCATGGCGGTGAAGGTGGCGGATAACGCCAAGACGAACAAGTACAGCCCCTGCAACGCGAGCGAAGGCCTGCTGGTGGCGCGCGGTGTGGCGGCCGACTTCTTGCCAAAGATCGGCGCCGTGTATGCCGCCAAGGGCGTGGAGATGCGCGGCTGCACCGAGTCGCTGGCCATCTTGAAGAACGTGCCCGGCGCCCTGCTGGCCCAGGCCACCGAGAAGGACTGGAGTGAGGAATACCTTGCACCCATCATCAGCGTGAAGGTCGTAGCCGGCGTGGACGAGGCGATCGCGCACATCAACCGCTATTCGAGCCACCACACCGACGCCATCCTGACCACCAACCATGTGCACGCCCAGCGTTTTTTGCGCGGGGTGGATTCGGCCAGCGTGATGGTGAATACGAGCACGCGGTTTGCCGACGGCTTCGAGTACGGGCTGGGCGCCGAGATCGGTATCAGCACCGACAAATTCCATGCGCGCGGGCCGGTGGGGCTGGAGGGGCTAACGTCGCTCAAGTACGTGGTGCTGGGCGACGGCGAAGTCCGGGCTTGATTTGCTCTTGTTTTGATAGCTGTTGGCGCACCATAGTCAAGCGGTAGCAGCCAAAAACACATGAAAATCATCATCCTCGGAGCGGGCCGCGTGGGCCAGAGCGTGGCCGACAGCCTGGTGTCCGAGCGCAACGACATCACCGTCATCGACACCGACGCCGAGCGCCTGCGCGACCTGGAGTCGCGCTACGACCTGCGCGGCGTGGTGGGCAGCGGCATCGAGCCGAGCGTGCTGGCCGAGGCCGGCGCACAAGACACGGATCTGCTCATCGCCTGCGCCGCGCAGGACGAGACCAACCTCGTGTGCTGCAAGATGGCACAGCTGCTCTTCAACATCCCCAAACGCATCGCGCGTGTGCGCTCCACGGGACTTGAGTGCGACGAGCGCCTGGTGGGCCCCGAGGGTTTTGCGGTGGATCGCATCATCTGCCCCGAGGAATCGCTCACCCGCTACATCGGCAAGCTCATCGACTACCCCGAGGCGATGCAGGTGCGCGAGTTTGCCGGCGGCCGTGCCTGTCTGGTGGCAGTGCGTGCGCGCGCCGGCGCCCCTATGGTGGGCCAGGTGATCGGCGATCTGCGCGAGAACTCCCCCGACTTGGCGATGCGCATGGTGGCCATCTACCGCCGCTTTGCCGACGAGCCCGACCGCTTCATTGCCTGCGATGGCCGCACCCGCATTGAGCCGGGCGACGAGGTTTTTGTGCTGGCCGCGCAGGAGCACATTGCCGCCGTGCTCGGCGCCCTGCACCGCCCGGGCACACAGCCGTCCCAACCCGTGCGCCGCATCATGATCGCGGGTGGCGGCCGCGTGGGGCTGCGCCTGGCGCGGCAGCTGGCGCAGTCGCCGGGGCGCTTCAACATCAAGATCATCGAAGACCACGCGGATCGCTGCGTGGAGCTGGCCTCGGCCCTGCCCACCAATGTGCTGGTGCTGCAGGGCGACACCACCGACGAGGATTTGCTCGGCGACGAGGGTATCGAAGAGGTGGACCTGTTCCTCGCGCTCACCGACGACGACGAGGACAACATCATGTCGTGCCTGCTGGCCAAGCGCATGGGCGCCAGCCGGGTGCTGGCGCTCATCAACCGGCGCAGCTATGCCGACCTGATGCACGGCACGCAGATCGACATTGCACTGTCGCCCGCGCAGGCGATGCTGGGCGAGCTGCTGGCCTATGTGCGCCAGGGCGACGTGCAGGCGGTGCACAGCCTGCGCCGGGGCGTGGCCGAGGCGCTGGAGATCGTGGCGCGCGGCGACAGGAAGAGCTCGCGCGTGATCGGCCGCAAGGTGAGCGAGCTGCAGCTGCCGCGCGACGTGCACATGGGCCTGATCGTGCGCGGCCTGCCCGATGCCACCGAGGGTGCCGTGCAGGACCTGCGCGAGCCCGAGGTCATCATCCCGCGCAGCTCCACCGTCATCGAGAGCAACGACCACGTGGTCTTCTTCCTGCCGCACAAGCGGCTGGTGCGCGACGTGGAAAAGCTCTTCCGCGTGAGCGCCACTTTCTTCTGATCACCTGGCAAGGCATACCCAATGACGGACATGTTTCCCGTCCTGCGCGTACTGGGCATCCTGGTCATGATCTTCTCGCTGTCGCTGGGCGTGCCGCTGGCGGTGTCGCTGTGGACGCGCGACGGGGTGTGGCATGTGTACCCCATGGCGATGGTGGCCACGCTGGCCGTGGGCGCGTGGCTGTGGTGGCGGCTGCGTTTGTTCCGGCAAGAGCTGCAGCCGCGCCACGGCGTGATGCTGGTGTCGCTGGTCTGGCTGCTGCTGCCCTTGTCGGCCGCGGTGCCGCTGATGCTGGCCGGCCACCACATTGGGCGGCCGATGTCGTTCACCCATGCGTACTTCGAGGCGGTGTCGGGGCTGACGACCACGGGCTCCACGGTGCTGGCGGGGCTCGACACGCTGCCGGTGTCAATCAACGTGTGGCGCACCTTTTTGCAGTGGATGGGTGGCATGGGCATCCTGATCCTGGCGGTGGCCGTGTTGCCGCTGCTGGGCGTGGGCGGCAGCCAGCTCTTCAAGGCCGAGGCGGCGGGGCCGCTCAAGGATTCCAAGCTCACGCCGCGCATGACCGGCACGGCCAAGGGATTGTGGGGTGTGTACGCGATGTTCTCGGTGGCCTGCGGGGCGGCGTTCTGGGCCGGGGGCATGCAGCCGCTGGACGCGCTGATGCACATGTTTGCGACCGTCAGCCTGGGCGGGCTGTCCTCATACGACGCGAGCTTCGGGCAGTTCCAGTCCCCGCTGCTGGAGGCGATCTGCATCTTTTTCATGCTCGTGGCCAGCTGCAACTTTGCGCTCTATTTCGTGGCCCTCAGAAAAGGACACTGGGGCGGGTTCTGGGGCGATCCCGAGTTGCGCGCCACGCTGTTTTCATTGATCGCGGGCGGCCTGCTGGTGTCGCTGCTGCTGTGGGCCAAGGGCGTGTACGAGCCGCTTGCCGCTTTGCGCCACGGCATGTTCAACACGGTCTCTCTGGCCACCACCACGGGTTTTGCCACGGTGGATTACCTGGCCTGGCCGGTGTTTGCACCCGTGTTCATGCTGCTGCTGTCGGGGGTGGCTACCAGCGCGGGCTCCACGGGCGGTGGCATCAAGATGGTGCGGATGCTCATCCTGCTCAAGCAGGCGCGGCGCGAGATGAACCGCCTAGTGCACCCGCGCGCCGTGCAGCCAGTGCGCCTGGGCGACGCGGTGGTGGACAACCGGGTGATCTTCTCGGTGCTGGCCTTCATGCTGGTGTACGGCGGCACGGTGTTTGGGCTGTCGATGGTGATGTTGCTCACCGACCTGGACCCGGTCACCGCGTTTTCGGTGGTGCTGGCCAGCGTCAACTGCGCAGGGCCGGGGCTGGGCCTGGTGGGGCCGGCCTCCAATTACGCCGTGCTCACGGATTTTCAGATCTGGGTGTGTACGCTCGGCATGCTGCTGGGGCGGCTGGAGATACTGAGCTTCATGGCGCTGCTGACGCCTGCGTTCTGGCGCCGTTGAGGTGGCGTGAGGGCGGTGTGAGCGGGGTATGAGGGCCGCATAGGAGCGCGAAGAGCGCGCGCCGCCTTGCGAAATCGGGCGGCGGCCCCAACTCCCTACAATTCGTCGCAATTCGCTTGCCGAGGGCATTTATGGTTCCGCATCTCATCACGGCCCTCACCGGGCCGATCAACGAACTTGAACAGCGTGTGCTGGACTCGATGCCCGCCATCGAGCGCTGGTTCCGCCTGGAGTGGATGGAGCACACGCCGCCGTTCTACACCTCGGTGGACATCCGCAATGCCGGCTTCAAGCTTGCCCCTGTGGACACCAACCTTTACCCCGGCGGCTGGAACAACCTGACCAAGGAAATGCTGCCCCTGGCAGTGCAGGCCGCCATGGCTGCCATCGAGAAGATCTGCCCCGAGGCGCGCAACCTCTTGATCATCCCGGAGAACCACACGCGCAACACCTTCTACCTGGCCAACGTGGTGCAGCTGCAGCGCATCTTCAACATGGCGGGCCTGAATGTGCGCGTGGGCTCCATCAGCCCCGAGATCAAGAAATCGACCCTGATCGAGCTGCCCAATGGCGACACCGTGACGCTGGAACCAGTGGTGCGCACCAAGGGCCGGCTGGGCCTCAAGAACTTCGACCCCTGCACCATCCTGCTCAACAACGATCTCTCCGCCGGGCCGCCGGGCATCCTGGAAGACATCCACGAGCAGTACCTGCTGCCCCCGCTGCATGCCGGCTGGAGCGTGCGCAGGAAAAGCACCCACTTCAAGAACTACGAAGAAGTGGCCAAGCGCTTCGGCAAGATGCTGGGCATCGACCCCTGGCTCATCAACCCGATGTACAGCCAGTGCGACGGGGTGGATTTCACCGAAGGCACGGGGATGGACAAGCTCCAGACCTCGGTCGACGCCCTGCTGACCAAGGTGCGCCGCAAGTACAAGGATTACGGCATCAATGAGAAGCCGTTCGTCATCGTCAAGGCGAACAACGGCACCTATGGCATGGGCATCATGACCGTGCGCGACGCCAAGGAACTCGACGCGGTGAACCGCAAGACCAAGAACAAGATGGCCATCATCAAGGACGGCCAGCCGATCAGTGACCTCATCATCCAGGAGGGTGTGCTGACGCAGGAGCGCGTGCACGAGGCCGTGGCCGAACCGGTGGTCTACATGATGGACCGCTACGTGGTGGGCGGCTTCTATCGCATGCACGCCGAGCGCGGCGTGGACGAGAACCTGAACGCCCCCGGCGCGAGCTTTGTGCCGCTGGCGTTTGAGCACAGCACGCACATGCCCCAGCCGGGCGTGCGCCCGGGGGTGAGCGCGCCCAACCGCTTTTACATGTACGGCGTGGTCGCGCGCCTGGCGATGCTGGCGGCCAGCTACGAGCTGGAAGCCACCAATCCCGACGCCGAGGTTTACGACTGAGGCGTGTCGACGCACCTGTCGATCCCACTTGCCGTCGCGCTGTTGCGCTGTTGCGGTAAGCCTGGGCTCACTTCGGGTTGATCCGGCTGGGAGCTCTTTCGTATGAGGTTTTCCCTCTAAAGAGATCGACCAGTGGCGTCTGGGCGGGCTCCCTGCCACGTCTGCCAGGGGCGCGCCAGAGGGAAGTTGCTGCGCTGCAACATGCCCTGCGCTGGTGCGCTGCGGCACCCGCGTGGGAGCACAATAGCGTTCCCAAAAGTAACGGAACCCGGCAGCCCCCACGTGCCGGCGCGGTCAGTGCAAAGCTCCAAATCCTCGCTCTCAGCGCTCACGCTGGGCGCCATCGGTGTTGTGTATGGCGATATCGGCACCAGCGTGCTGTACGCCGTCAAGGAGGTCTTCGGGTCCGGCCATGTGCCGTTCACGCAGGACAACATCTACGGCATTCTTTCCATCTTTTTCTGGACCCTGACGGTCATCGTCTCGCTGAAGTACGTGGTGCTGGTGCTGCGCGCCGACAACCACGGCGAGGGCGGGCTCATAGCCATGCTTGCGCTGGCCTCGCAGGCCGTCAAAGACAAGCCCCGGCTGCGCGGGGTGCTGCTGGCGGTGGGGATCTTTGGCACCTCGCTGTTCTACGGCGATGGGGTCATCACCCCGGCCATCTCGGTGTTGTCGGCGGTGGAGGGGCTCGAAGTCGTCTCGCCCCACTTCAAGCAATACGTGATCCCCATCACCCTGGTGGTGCTGTTTTGCCTGTTTGTGGTGCAAAAGCGCGGCACGGGGGGCATCGGCAAGTTCTTCGGCCCGATCACCTTGATCTGGTTCATCAGCATCGCGCTGCTGGGGGTGTCGCACATCGTCGGCCACCCCGAAATCCTCTGGGCCATGAGCCCGCACCATGCCCTGCGCTTCATGTGGGCCAACCCGGGCACGAGCTTCATCATCCTGGGTGCTGTGGTGCTGTGCGTGACCGGTGCCGAAGCGCTGTACGCCGACCTCGGCCACTTTGGCAAACGGCCCATTCGCCTGGCCTGGTTTTGTGTGGCCATGCCGGCCCTCACGCTCAATTACTTTGGCCAGGGCGCGCTGCTGCTGGCCGAGCCCGAAGCCGTCAAGAACCCGTTCTACATGATGGCGCCCGACTGGGCGTTGATCCCGCTGGTCATCATGGCCACCATGGCCACGGTGATCGCGTCGCAGGCGCTGATCACCGGCGCGTTCAGCGTCACCAAGCAGGCGATCCAGCTGGGCTACCTGCCGCGCCTGAACATCCAGCACACCAGCGTGCGCGACACGGGCCAGATCTACATGCCGCTGGTCAACTGGGGTCTGTTTGCCGCCATCGTGCTGGCGGTGGTGATGTTCCGCTCGTCCAGCAATCTGGCCGCCGCCTATGGCATTGCCGTCACGCTCGACATGCTGATCACCACCACGCTCACGTTCTTCGTGATCCGCTACGGCTGGGGCTACCCGCTGGCGCTGTGCATCGCCGCCACGGGCTGCTTCTTTGTGGTGGACCTGGCGTTTTTTGCCTCCAACCTGCTCAAGTTGTTCCAGGGTGGCTGGTTCCCACTGTTGATTGGCGGCATCGTGTTCGCCTTGATGATGACCTGGAAGGAAGGGCGCCGCCTGCTCAACGACAAGCTGCGTGCCGATGCGATCGACCTCAAGGATTTTCTGGAATCGGTGTTCGTGAGCCCACCCACCCGAGTGGAAGGCACCGCGGTGTTCCTTACTGCCGAGGCCGGTGCGGTGCCCAACGCGCTGCTGCACAACCTCAAGCACAACAAGGTGCTGCACCAGCAGAACCTGTTCGTCACCGTGCACAACCATGAGACGCCGTGGATCGGGCTCGACAAGCGGCTGCAGGTAGAGCCGCTCGGCCATGACTGCTGGCAGGTGGTTATCCACTACGGATTCAAGAACGACCCGGATCTGCCGCGCGCGCTGGAGCTGCTACGCGGCCGGGGCTGCGAACTGGAGCCCATGACCACGAGCTACTTCCTGTCGCGCGACACGGTCATCCCTACCATGGGTGGTGGCATGGCGCCCTGGCGCGAAAAGCTGTTTGCCCAGATGCACCACAACGCGAGCGGCGCGGCGGACTTCCTGCACCTCCCGAACAATGCGGTCGTGGAGCTAGGTTCGAAGATTGAAATCTGATCAATATCCAAGTCTTTTTGGGCTCCAGCGCTTGTCTATAAAGCGTTTATAGCTATAAAAACTATAGCAGTTGATCCGCGGGCGGTTTGAAGGCGTTGTCAGAGGTTGCGGCGCTGGCGCGGTGCCAGAATCCAGCCCATGCAATTTTTCAAAGACCTGAGCCTGTCGGCCTTCACCGCAGGCTTCGTGGCGGTGCTGGTGGGCTTCACCAGCTCGGTGGCTATTGTTTTCCAGGCCGCGCAGGCCTTTGGCGCCACGCCGGCGCAAATCACCTCCTGGATTTGGGCGCTGGGGCTGGGCATGGGGCTGTCCACACTGGTGCCATCGCTGGTGCTGCGCAAGCCCGTGATGATCGCCTGGTCCACGCCCGGGGCGGCGGTGTTGGCCACGGCGGGGCTTGCAGGCGGCTTCAGCATGGGCGAGGCGGTGGGCTCTTTTATGGTCAGCGCGGTGCTGGTGGCACTGGCGGGCATGACCGGCTGGTTCGAGCGGGCCATGAACCGCATTCCGATGGAAATCGCTGCGGCCCTGTTGGCAGGCGTGCTCGCGCGGTTTGGCCTGCAGGCGTTTGCCGCGGCACAGACGGCGTTGCCGCTGGTGCTGACCATGCTGGTGGTGTATCTCTTCGCGCGCAAGTTCGCGCCGCGCTACGCGGTGGTGGTCACCCTTGCGGTGGCGGTGGTTTTTGTCGCGCTGCAAGGGCAGATGGTCTGGTCGGCCGTGCGCCTTGAGTTGGCCTTGCCGGTGTTCACGGCGCCCGAGTTCAGCCTGTCGGCCGTGATCAGCCTGGCCATCCCCCTTTGTGTGGTGACCATGGCGTCGCAGAACCTGCCAGGTGTGGCGGTGATTCGTTCATCGGGGTACGAGCTGCCCATATCTCGCCTTCTCACGCTCACAGGCCTCGCTACCTTGGTGCTGGCCCCTTTTGGCGCGTTCTCGCTGAGCTTCAGCGCCATCACCGCCGCCATGTGCATGGGCCCCGAGGCGCACGAAGACCGCCGCCGGCGCTACACGGCCGCGGTGTCGTGCGGTGCGCTGTATGTGTTGATTGGCCTTTTCGGCGCGGTGATCACGGGTTTGCTGACGGCCTTTCCCAAGGAGCTGGTGGTGGCGATTGCGGGGCTGGCCCTGCTGGGCACCATCGGCAATGGCCTCGCGGCAGCGGTTCGCGACGAGTCGCACCGCGAGGCGGCGCTGATCACCTTCCTCGTCACGCTCAGTGGGGTGGTGATCGGCGGTGTGGGGTCCGCCTTCTGGGGCGTGGTCGCGGGCAGCTTCGCGTTATTTGTGCAACAGTACAGGCGTTCGCCGGCCCGAGGTGCCTGACGCGAGCCCGGGTTGCCACTGGCGGCGCGGGTGGACAGATCAGGTTTTGAGGTTGCCGTGTTTGTCTCTCTATATAGATAGGGGCGCGGCGCAAGCCGTGTTCCCTAGCGCTCTCTGATCCGACACCATGAAACTGCTTTTCATCGCCGACCCCCTGCACAGCTTCAAGATCTACAAGGACACGACCTTCGCCATGATGCGCGAGGCGCAGCGGCGCGGGCACACGCTGGCGGTCTGCGAGCCCCAGCACATCTCCTGGCAGCGGGGCGGCAAGGTGACGGCGCAGGTGATCGACATCCGCCTGACTGGCGATACCACCCACTGGTACGAGGCGCAGCCCGAACGCACCGCTGCGCTGGTGGAGTTCGACGCGGTGCTCATGCGCAAGGACCCGCCGTTCGACAGCGAGTACTTCTATGCCACCCATCTGCTAGAACAGGCCGAGCGTGAAGGGGCGCAGGTGTTCAACAAGCCCAGCGCCTTGCGAGACCATCCGGAAAAGCTGGCGATCATGGAGTTTCCCCAGTTCATCGGACCTACGCTTGTCACGCGCAACCCGGAAGACATCAAGCGTTTTCATGCCGAGCACCGGGACATCATCCTCAAGCCGCTCGACGGCATGGGTGGCATGGGCATCTTCCGCGTGGGGCCAGACGGGCTCAACCTCGGCAGCATCACGGAGACGCTCAATCGCAATGGCGCGCAAAGCGTGATGGTGCAGAAGTTTCTGCCTGAGATCGCCGAGGGGGACAAGCGGGTGCTCGTCATCGGCGGCAAGCCTGTCCCTTACTGCCTGGCGCGGATTCCGCAAGGCACTGAAGTGCGCGGCAATCTGGCGGCG
>NZ_CAXUSE020000001.1:4692500-4985000 GCF_964253765.1 Acidovorax sp. LjRoot129 | reverse complement strand
ATATACGGATACGGTATGAGGACACTGGGGGATTAGCTCAGCTGGGAGAGCACCTGCTTTGCAAGCAGGGGGTCGTCGGTTCGATCCCGTCATCCTCCACCAACAACATAGCGGTAGAAATAATTCAACACCAAAGCGGCTTTGACTGGAAACGGTTGAGGCTTCTTTGTTGTTGATCAATATCGATTGATCAATCGGCTGTTCTTTAAAAATTCATAGAGTCGAATCAGCGTTGTCAGAGGAAACTGCACATTCGTAAAGGTTTAGTGCAGACCGTGCCTCTGATGACAATTTTTTGATTGCGTCAAAACGAATATTCAAACCTAGTTTGAAATTCTTAAGTAATACGATGACAACTCGAAAGAGTTGAAGTTGTTTACGGCATAACGCGCTAGGTGAAAGACCTAGCAAGTCCTTGAAAGATTAGATGGCGATGTTTCGAAAGAGACGTCAAAGTTATAGGGTCAAGTGACTAAGAGCATGTGGTGGATGCCTTGGCGATTACAGGCGACGAAAGACGTGATAGCCTGCGATAAGCTTCGGGGAGCTGGCAAATAAGCTTTGATCCGGAGATTTCTGAATGGGGAAACCCACCTCGCAAGAGGTATCGCATGATGAATACATAGTCATGCGAGGCGAACCGGGTGAACTGAAACATCTCAGTAGCTCGAGGAAAAGACATCAACCGAGATTCCGAAAGTAGTGGCGAGCGAAATCGGAAGAGCCTTCTATTGATAGCACGATTGTTAGCAAAACGGAATGGAAAGTCCGGCCATAGCAGGTGATAGCCCTGTATGCGAAAACAGACGTGTGGTACTAAGGTAGAGACAAGTAGGGCGGGACACGAGAAATCCTGTCTGAATATGGGGGGACCATCCTCCAAGGCTAAATACTCGTAATCGACCGATAGTGAACCAGTACCGTGAGGGAAAGGCGAAAAGAACCCCGGGAGGGGAGTGAAATAGATCCTGAAACCGCATGCTTACAAAAAGTAGGAGCCCGCAAGGGTGACTGCGTACCTTTTGTATAATGGGTCAGCGACTTACATTCAGTGGCAAGGTTAACCGAATAGGGAAGCCGTAGAGAAATCGAGTCCGAATAGGGCGAATCAGTCGCTGGGTGTAGACCCGAAACCAAGTGATCTATCCATGGCCAGGATGAAGGTGCCGTAACAGGTACTGGAGGTCCGAACCGACTAGTGTTGCAAAACTAGCGGATGAGCTGTGGATAGGGGTGAAAGGCTAAACAAACTTGGAAATAGCTGGTTCTCTCCGAAAACTATTTAGGTAGTGCCTCAAGTATTACCGTCGGGGGTAGAGCACTGTTTAGGCTAGGGGGTCATGGCGACTTACCAAACCTATGCAAACTCCGAATACTGACGAGTACAGCTTGGGAGACAGAGCACCGGGTGCTAACGTCCGGACTCAAGAGGGAAACAACCCAGACCGCCAGCTAAGGTCCCTAAAATTGGCTAAGTGGGAAACGAAGTGGGAAGGCTAAAACAGTCAGGATGTTGGCTTAGAAGCAGCCATCATTTAAAGAAAGCGTAATAGCTCACTGATCGAGTCGTCCTGCGCGGAAGATGTAACGGGGCTAAGCCAGTTACCGAAGCTGCGGATGTGCAATTTATTGCACGTGGTAGGAGAGCGTTCTGTAGGCCTGTGAAGGTGTCTGGTGACGGATGCTGGAGGTATCAGAAGTGCGAATGCTGACATGAGTAGCGTTAAAGGGGGTGAAAAGCCCCCTCGCCGTAAGCGCAAGGTTTTCTACGCAACGTTCATCGGCGTAGAGTGAGTCGGCCCCTAAGGCGAGGCAGAGATGCGTAGCTGATGGGAAACAGGTCAATATTCCTGTACCGATCAATAGTGCGATGTGGGGACGGAGAAGGTTAGCTCAGCCAACTGTTGGATATGTTGGTTCAAGCCTGTAGTCGTGCCTGGTAGGCAAATCCGCCGGGCTTAGATGAGGGGTGATAACGAGTCTGCTTGCAGACGAAGTGAGTGATACCCTGCTTCCAGGAAAAGCCACTAAGCTTCAGCTATTGACGACCGTACCGCAAACCGACACTGGTGCGCGAGATGAGTATTCTAAGGCGCTTGAGAGAACTCAGGAGAAGGAACTCGGCAAATTGATACCGTAACTTCGGGAGAAGGTATGCCCCAAGTAGGTGAACCTGTACAAGGCGAGCCCAACGGGGTTGCAAAAAATCGGTGGCTGCGACTGTTTAATAAAAACACAGCACTCTGCAAACACGAAAGTGGACGTATAGGGTGTGACGCCTGCCCGGTGCTGGAAGATTAAATGATGGGGTGCAAGCTCTTGATTGAAGTCCCAGTAAACGGCGGCCGTAACTATAACGGTCCTAAGGTAGCGAAATTCCTTGTCGGGTAAGTTCCGACCTGCACGAATGGCGTAACGATGGCCACACTGTCTCCTCCTGAGACTCAGCGAAGTTGAAATGTTTGTGATGATGCAATCTCCCCGCGGAAAGACGGAAAGACCCCATGAACCTTTACTGTAGCTTTGTATTGGACTTTGAACAGATCTGTGTAGGATAGGTGGGAGGCTTTGAAGTGAGGTCGCTAGATCTCATGGAGCCAACGTTGAAATACCACCCTGGTGTGTTTGAGGTTCTAACCTAGGTCCATTATCTGGATCGGGGACAGTGCATGGTAGGCAGTTTGACTGGGGCGGTCTCCTCCCAAAGCGTAACGGAGGAGTTCGAAGGTACGCTAGTTACGGTCGGACATCGTGACGATAGTGCAATGGCATAAGCGTGCTTAACTGCGAGACTGACAAGTCGAGCAGATGCGAAAGCAGGACATAGTGATCCGGTGGTTCTGTATGGAAGGGCCATCGCTCAACGGATAAAAGGTACTCTGGGGATAACAGGCTGATACCGCCCAAGAGTTCATATCGACGGCGGTGTTTGGCACCTCGATGTCGGCTCATCTCATCCTGGGGCTGTAGCCGGTCCCAAGGGTATGGCTGTTCGCCATTTAAAGAGGTACGTGAGCTGGGTTTAAAACGTCGTGAGACAGTTTGGTCCCTATCTTCCGTGGGCGCTGCAGATTTGAGGAAGCCTGCTCCTAGTACGAGAGGACCGGAGTGGACACACCTCTGGTGTATCGGTTGTCACGCCAGTGGCATTGCCGAGTAGCTAAGTGTGGAAGAGATAACCGCTGAAAGCATCTAAGCGGGAAACTCGTTTCAAGATGAGATCTGCCGGGGCCTTGAGCCCCCTAAAGAGTCGTTCAAGACCAGGACGTTGATAGGTCAGGTGTGGAAGCGCAGTAATGCGTTAAGCTAACTGATACTAATTGCTCGTGAGGCTTGACCCTATAACTTTGATTGCCAGCATGCATCCAGAAATGAATGTGTGCAAAGCTCAAAGATTGTTATGCCAAGTTGACGCAGTCAAAACACCAAAAGCTGATTTAACTCTATGAATTCGTTGTACTGAACTCCCCACGCGGCGTTCAGTATGGCAACCCTTTATGCCTGATGACCATAGCAAGTTGGTACCACTCCTTCCCATCCCGAACAGGACAGTGAAACGACTTTGCGCCGATGATAGTGCGGGTTCCCGTGTGAAAGTAGGTCATCGTCAGGCTCTTACAGCCCAGAAAACCCCAGTCAGATATGACTGGGGTTTTTTGCTTTGCGGGGCAATGAATTCTTTGGGGCTGTGACATCCAAAGCCTCACTGCCGCTCAGAGCCTCAGCCGCCGGCCTTGCTCGAACACCAGCAGCTCACCCTTGCCAAACGCCGTCCATTCTTCGTTCGTCGTCAGCGGGCTCGTCACGATCACTGCCACTTCGTCTCGCTCGCCCGTCTCGCGAGAAAAATCCAGTCTCACGTCCTCATCACTCAGTTGCGCCTCCCCAAATGGGTACCTCCGCTCTATGTAGTACAGGTTTGTCGACGCGTGGCTCCACAATGCCTGGCCGTTGGACAGTAGGAAGTTAAAGGTCCCATGCGGGCTTATGCGTGCAGCCAGCTCTGTGAGGGTCAGGGTGAGCTCCCGCACTGACGGCACGCTGGCGTGAGACTTGGCGAGTTCTTGCATGAGCCAGCAGAACGCGTGCTCGCTGTCCGTATCTCCCACGGGACGGAAGTGCGAATGAAGACGTGACCGAAAGTCCTTGAGATCACCGTTGTGGGCAAATACCCAATACCGGCCCCAAAGCTCGCGTACGAAGGGGTGGCAGTTCTGCAAATTCACCACGCCCTGGGTCGCCTTGCGGATGTGCGCAATCACGTTTCGACTTTTGATGGGATACCGGCGGATCAGTTCGGCCACAGGCGAGTCCACCGCTGCCAAGTGGTCGACGAAATGCCGCAGGCCCTTGTCCTCGAAAAACGCGATTCCCCAACCGTCGCTGTGGTGATCGGTCTTGCCGCCGCGCTGAGCGAATCCTGTGAAGCTAAAGGTGACGTCCGTGGGGACGTTGCAGTTCATGCCGAGCAGTTGGCACATGACAAGATTTCCATTTCGGCATTGTTCGTAAAAAGGCGCGAGGGGCTACCAGACGCTCTGTTGTACCCCGCACCTTCTGGGGTGTCGTCACCATCTTCGTTTATAGCGTGCGACACACACTCGGCTGAACGGTGAAGTGTGTGCACGACGCACAAGCATCGAAGGCTTTTACTACGCCTCTCGCCCGCCACGATCAGCACGGTTCCACAGGGTATCCATACCTGTCCTCCCTGGGCTGAAGTCAGCGCAGAAATCGCATCAGACGTGCTTCGCCGGAGTTACCGCCGGCGCTGCTTTCAACTGCCAAGCGGCAACCAGCGCCAATCCGCACAAGCACGTCAGCATCAAAAACGTCTCCCCAAACGCCGCGGTGCGCGCCGGGTTGCTGGCCCCAGTGGCCAGCGCCACGCCGTGTGCGCCCAAGCGCCATTCGAGGACGATGCCGCACAGGCTCACACCCGCGGCGCCGCCCAGCATGCGCAGAAAACCGATGGTGCTCGAGCCTTGGGAAATCAGCGACTTGTCGAGCGGCCGCATGGACCCCAGGTTCAGCGATGGGAGGATGAACCCGAGGCCGATACGCCCCAGGATGGCCAGCGCCACCAACACCCACAGCGAAACCCCCAGCCCGACAAACACCATCAGCCCGAAGGACAACGCTAACAGCGCAAGGCCGATGCTCACCAGCAAATGGGTAGGCTGCCGGTCGGCGAGGCGACCGACCACGGCGATGGTGACCGCGAGCACAAACCCCGCGGGCAACATCAAGGTGCCTACGTGCGAAGCCGACAACTCCAGACCAAGCTGCATAAAAACAGGCAGGAGATAGGTTGAGCCGAACAGCGCGGTGCCGTAGATGAACGCGACGACGCTGCCCATTGCAAACTGCCGGTACTGAAACAGCCGCAGGTCCATCAGTGGCTTGCGCCCGAGCCGAGCCTGGCGGCGCTGCCAGCCGATGAACAAACCCACCGCCAGCGCCGCGCCGGTCAGCAGAGCACCTGCTTCAGCGGCAGAGCCACCATGCAGCGACACGAGCCCGTTGAGCAAACACAGCGTGCCCACCGTGCCGAGCAACAGCCCGCGCCAGTCGAGCGCGTCGCCCTGTCGGTTGGCCTCGACGCCACCCGGCGCGGTCACAGGCACAAACTTGTAGGCCAGCGCAATGGATGCGAGGCACAGAGGCACGACCATGAAGAAAATCGAACGCCAGCCGAACCAGTCGACCAGCAGTCCACCAATGCTCGGGCCGATGGCGGGCGCGAGCACCACACCCATGCCGAAGATGCCGCTGGCCCGCCCCTGCTCGTGGGGTTGAAACGCATAAAGAATGATGACGGCGGGAATAGGCTGCACCACCCCGGCGGCAAGCCCCTCGGCGACGCGCGCAGCAAGCACCAAGCCGAAGTCCCGCGCCAAGCCGCCCCCGATACCGCCAGCCAGAAGCAGCAGCATCGCGCCGACATAGGTGGCACGGTAGCCATACCGGGACAGCAGCCACGGCGTGGTCAGCATCGACACCGTGGTGGCCACCATGAAGCCTGAGCTCACCCACTGCGCGCGCTCCTGGCCGAGCGCAAAGTAGTGGCTCATGTCCGGAATGGCCACGTTCACGATGGTGGACGACATGATCGACGCCATCGTGCCGACCATGACCGACAGCAGCAGGAACCAGCGGTAGCGCTCGCCATAGCGTTCGCGCAGCACGGAGAGCGAGCCGGGTTGCGCCATGGCGGGGTTGTCTGCGGCCGCTGTAAAAAGGGTGGATCAGGTGCGCTCAGACCACAGCTTGCCGCCCGTCGCCCAGTTCTCGCGCTTGACGTCGGTGATCAGGATGTCGACCGACTCAGGCGAGCCGCCGAGCACTTCGACCGACACCCGCGTGATTTCTTCGACCAACTTCTTCTTCTGCTCGACCGTGCGGCCTTCCATCATCTCGACGTGGTACGTGGGCATATCAGCTTCCTTGGATTGAGGTGGTTGCAACAAACGAAAGCGGAAATCATATCGGCGCGGACGGTACGGCATCGTCATCGCCGCCGGCCGAGTCCTGCTGCGGGCCCAACGATCCGCAAGCGGGACAAATACACACTCGCCCGCGCTGCTCGGCCGACACGGCTGCCAACGCCTCGGGCGCAATGACCCGCGCCATGCACCAGCAGCTCTGGGCGGGCAAGCCTGCAGCGACTGCACATTGGTTGGGCTGACCGCAAAGCGGGCAAGCGCCTGCGAACGGCGGTGATGGCGGGTCGTGGGATTGGGTGGCGAGAGGCATGGCTAACGGAGAAACACCCGACGCGCACCCAGGAGGTGATGCAGTGCGCGGCGTGCACGGGCCAGTGTACGGCGCCAGGATTCCCCTGAACGCGACTCAGCGTTCGGACTCCCCACCGCCCAGGTCGGCCCGCTAGGACACTGCGGCTGACAGGGGCCAGCGCACAGGTGCCGGACAAAACGGGGTGACCGGGCGGCAGGTGTCAGTTAGCCCGCGTGGTCGCGACCACTACTACGGCTGCGACGAGGCTCTGAATGAATATCGGGCAGCGCCATCAGCTGTCTCGCCAGTGCCGTCTTCACGAGAGGACGGATGCTTCTATTGCCCAAATTTGAAGCAAAAATAGCTGCTGGCGCTTGCTATATAAGCGCTAGCAGCTATCAATTCAGGAGCGATCCATGATCGGCGACCGCAACGCGGCCCCGAACCGATCACCTCAGCCTCAAGCAGCCTGTACGGCCCCCTTGAGCTTCAATCGCCAAGCGTGCAGCAGGGGTTCGGTGTAGCCGCTGGGCTGCTCTTTCCCCTTGAAGACCAGATCACAAGCCGCCTTGTACGCCATGCTGGTGTCGAAGTGGCCGGCCATGGACTGGTACAGCGCGTCGCCCGCGTTCTGGCCGTCCACCACCGCCGCCATGCGCTCGAAAGTTTCGCGCACCTGCGCTTCGGTCACCACGCCGTGCAGCAGCCAGTTGGCCATGTGCTGGCTGCTGATGCGCAGCGTGGCGCGGTCTTCCATCAGGCCCACGTTGTGGATGTCGGGCACTTTGGAGCAGCCCACGCCCTGGTCCACCCAGCGCACCACGTAGCCCAGGATGCCCTGGGCGTTGTTGTCCAGCTCCTGCTGCTTCTCAGCGTCGCTCCAGTTCGGGTTCGCGCTCACCGGCACGGTGAGCAGGCCGGTCAGCAGGTTGTCGCGCTCGGCGTTCACGTCGGTCTTTTCCAGCTCGATCTGGATGTCGCTCACCTTGACCTGGTGGTAGTGCAGCGCGTGCAGCGTGGCGCCGGTCGGGCTCGGCACCCAGGCGGTATTGGCGCCCGCCTTGGGGTGGGCGATCTTTTGCTTGAGCATTTCGGCCATCAGGTCGGGCATGGCCCACATGCCCTTGCCGATCTGCGCCTTGCCGCGCAGGCCGCACGACAGGCCCACCAGGACGTTGTTCTTCTCGTACGACTGGATCCAGGCGCTGGTCTTCATGTCGCCCTTGCGCACCATAGGGCCGGCGTGCATGGCGGTGTGCATCTCGTCGCCGGTGCGGTCCAGGAAGCCGGTGTTGATGAAGGCTACGCGGGCCGATGCGGCGGCGATGCAGGCCTTCAGGTTGACGGACGTGCGGCGCTCCTCGTCCATGATGCCCAGCTTCACGGTGTTGGCAGGCAGGCCCAGCAGTTGTTCCACGCGGCCGAACAGGTCGCTCGCGAAGGCTACTTCGGCGGGGCCGTGCATCTTCGGCTTGACGATGTAGACGCTGCCCTTGCGGGAGTTGCGGATGCCGTCTTTGCCGTGCCCTTGCAGGTCGTGCAGCGCGATGGCCGTGGTCACTACCGCGTCCATGATGCCTTCAGGGATCTCGCGCATCTGGCCCTGCGCGTCGGTCCACAGGATGGCCGGGTTGGTCATCAGATGGCCCACATTGCGCAGGAACATGAGCGAGCGGCCATGCAGGCGCACTTCGCCACCGGCAGGGCCGGTATAGACGCGGTCAGGGTTCAGCCCGCGCGTGATGGTCTTGCCGCCCTTGGCGACCTGCTCGGTCAGCGTGGCCTGGATGATGCCCAGCCAGTTGCTGTAGCCCAGCACCTTGTCCTCGGCGTCCACGGCGGCCACGGAGTCTTCCAGGTCCAGGATGGTGGACAGGGCTGCTTCCAGCACCAGGTCGCTCACGCCCGCCGCATCGGATTGCCCGATGGGCGTGGAACGGTCGATCTGGATATCGAGGTGCAGGCCGTTGTGCTGCAGCAGCACCGACTTGGGCGCTGCCGCATCGCCCTGGTAGCCCTTGAACTGCGATGGGGCCTTGAGGCCCGTGGTGCCGCCATTGGCAAGAGACACCACCAGCTGGCCGCCTTCGACCTTGTAGCCGGTCGAATCCTTGTGCGAGCCCGTGCTCAGCGGTGCCGTGTCGTCCAGCACCTGGCGTGCAAACGCGATCACCTTGGCGCCGCGCACCGGGTTGTAGCCCTTGCCCCTCTCGGCGCCGCCTTCTTCACTGATGGCGTCCGTGCCGTACAGCGCGTCGTACAGGCTGCCCCAGCGCGCGTTGGCGGCGTTCAGTGCATAGCGTGCGTTCAGGATGGGCACCACCAGCTGTGGGCCGGCCTGGGTGGCCAACTCGTCGTCCACGTTGGCCGTGGTGGCCTTGACGTCGGCGGGCTGGGGCACCAGGTAGCCGATCTTTTCGAGAAAACCGCGGTAGGCCACCATGTCCTTGATGGGGCCGGGGTTGGCCTTGTGCCAGGTGTCAAGCTCGGTCTGCAGGCGGTCGCGCTCGGCCAGCAGGGCGATGTTGCGCGGGGCCAGGTCGGCCACGATGGCGTCGAACCCCTTCCAGAAGGCCGCGGCATCGACACCCGTGCCGGGCAGCACCTTGTCTTCGACAAAGCGGTACAGGGAGGTGGCCACTTGCAGGCCGGACGCGGTGGTGCGGGGAGAGGCGGATGCGTTGGACATGGGGAGTGCCTTTTCAGAAATGGAGAGGGATTGCCGGCGCTGCAGGCTATGGAAGTACTTTATTCCATCCTTTGTGAGCCACTATATGGATGAATATCAATCTATTTGCGACCAAATTGAGGGTATTGCAGCCTGCGCGGTGGCCAGCCGTGCCAACATTTCCTCCGCACGATGGGATGTTTGGCCTCGGACATCTCGCAGGGTGGCCGCAAAGCCACATCGCCCTGTGACGGGGGCAGCGAACCGTTGAAATGGGCGCCCGGCCCGTGCAACGCAATGCACCATGCGGTTTCGAAGGCATGGACGAGCACAGGGTGGTATGGCCTGATGCTATGAAAAGAATAGCATTGTGTAGTGACTTTGCCCTTCCACACGTATAAAGTGAACGCAACTCTTCCGAGGGATTTCGCATGTCGTACGCCGCGCGGTTGTGGGTAGGTTTGTCCTTCGGGTGGTATCTGGCGGGGTTGCATCCTGTGCATGCGCAAGCGCCGAGCCCAGCGCCTTCTGTGGAGCTGCGGCTGGATGACATGCGCCAAATGGTGGCCAACGCCAGCAAGCATGGAGTGCCCTGGAGCGGCCCGCAATCGGGCCCCGCAGCGCACCCCGGCGCCACCATCGCGATCATCAGCGAGGATTTGCGAAACGGCGGCATTCTTGGCGTGAGCAAAGGTATCCAGGAAGCCGCCAAGACGATTGGCTGGAAAACCAAAATCTATGACGCCAGCGGTACCCCCGCGGGACGCGCGGGGGCACTCACGGCGGCATTGGCCTTGAACCCCGACGGAGTCATCCTGGTGGGGGTCGACGTGAAGGAAGTCCGGGCCCAACTCAGTCCCTTCGAGGGGCGCAAAATTCCCATGGTGGGCTGGCACGTCGGGCCCACCGCGGGCCCTATTGCAGGCAGTCCGATCGCCATGAATGTGTCTACCGACCCCCTGGAGGTTGCGCGCATCACGGCCATGGCCGCCGTGGTGGCGTCAAATGGCCGCGCGGGCGTGGTCCTGTTCACGGACAGCAATTTCGAGATTGCCATGGCCAAGTCCAACGCCATGGCAGACGTTATCCGGGCCTGCAAAACTTGCAGCTTGCTGGAGATCAAGGACGTGGCGATTTCCAAAAGCGCGGAGTTGATGCCCGCAACGACCCAGGACCTGCTGGCGCGCCACGGCACGCGGTGGACCCATGCGTTGGCCATCAACGATATTTACTTTGACTATGCGGCGCCCGAGCTGACACGCGCGGGTAAATTGAGCAAAAGCATCAGCATGCTGTCCGCGGGTGACGGGAGCGCGGCCGCTTTTTTGCGCATCCGGGCCGGTACCTTCCAGACGGGTACGGTGTCCGAACCGCTCAACCTCCATGGCTGGCAGCTGATCGATGAATTGAACCGGTTGCTGGCCCGCCAGCCGGTCAGCGGCTACGTGGTGCCGGTGCACCTGGTGACGCCTGACAACATCGCTTTTGACGGCGGCGGCCAGCACCAGTACGACCCGGACAATGGTTACCGCACCATCTATCGCCGCATTTGGAAACGTTGACAACAGGCGCGTTGAAATCGGCGATCAATATGGCCCTGCGGCTGCCCCGCTCCTTGCGCAACCAATTCATATTGGCGGTCGCAGCGCTCGCGCTCCTGATCCTCGCGGGTGGCGTGACCGCCGTGTATGCCCTGCATGTCAACACCAGCGCCACCCAGGTCCTGGTCGACAAGCGCCTGGGGCAGATGAAGGACGCGCAGGAACTGGTTCGGCGCACCCTGTTGATTGAGCGCGAAGCCTACCAATTGTCGACGGCCGGGTCGGGCCAGGAGATGCGCGCCAGCTATGCAGACATCCTGGAGCACCTGACATCGTTTGACCAGACCGTAGAGCGGCTGGCGGCTGCCGATGACGATCTGGGTGTGCTGGATCTGCACCAGTCCGGCCAGTTGTTCCGCAACACCGTGAATATCGTCGGGCAGCTGCGCGAAAGCGAGTTCAGCGCGGCAGGAACATCGCCCACGCAGAGCGCCCCGTCCCAGCCGCAGTTTCACGCCGAACTGCGCGGTCAGGCGGGCCAGATGGTGCAAGCCACCCAAGCCCAGTCGGAGCGGGTCACCCAGGCGTACCGCGAGGCCATGCTGGCATTGGCGGAAACCTCCCAGAAGAACCAACGCTGGGTCACGGTTCTGCTATCGGCCAGCCTGTTGCTGGCGTGGCTGGTAGCCCAGAGGTTTCTGGGCAAGCATGTGCTGGCGCGCCTGGAGCTGGTGAGCGCAAGCTTGCGCAAGACGGACATTGGGGAAGGCGAATTCGTGGTCCCGGTGCAGGGCCGTGATGAGATTGGCGCCATGGCGCGCGCCGTAGAGCAGTTTCAGGAAGACCGCAGGCAGCTGGCACTGGCCAACGCAGCGCTGCTGGTGGAACGGGCCCGCCAGGAAGAACTCATTGGCAAATTGGCCCAGGCCCACAGCCAACTGCTGCAGTCCGAAAAGCTGGCGTCCATCGGCCAGCTGGCAGCCGGGGTTGCGCACGAAATCAACAACCCCGTCGCCTTTGTCAATTCGAACCTGGGCACCTTGCGGGGCTATGTGGAAGACCTTTTCAAGACCCTGGCTGCGTATGAGCAGAGCGAGAAGGAATTGAGCCCGGCCACGCAAAAAGCCATGGACGATTTGAAGCAGCAGATTGACCTCGCCTATCTGCGCGAGGACATGGGCAGTTTGCTCAGCGAATCGATGGACGGCTTACAGCGGGTCAAGCGCATCGTGCAGGATCTGCGGGATTTCTCTCACGTCGATGACTCCGGCAAACAAATGGCCAGTCTGGAAACCGGCCTGGACAGCACGCTCAACGTCGTGTGGAGCGCGCTCAAGGACCGGGTCGAGGTGCGCAAGGAGTACGCAGGCATCCCCGAAATCGAATGCATCCCTTCGCAGATCAACCAGGTGTTCATGAACCTGCTGATCAATGCAGGCCAGGCCATCGACGGGCCGGGCAGCGTCACCCTGCGCACAGGCTCCGACAGCGTCCACGTGTGGGCAGAGGTGTGCGATTCAGGCAGCGGCATTGCGCCTGAGAACCTGGACCGAATCTTTGATCCGTTCTTCACCACGAAACCTGTGGGCACGGGCCCGGGGCTCGGCCTGTCCATTGCGTACGGTATCGTCAGCCGGCATGGCGGCCGCATCGAAGTCCACAGCGAACCGGGCACAGGCGCGACTTTCAGGGTGGTGCTGCCTCGTCAATCGGTCCTCTCGCTCGCACCGATCCCTTCAGAAACTGCCTGAACCCCGCTGTTTTCTGGCCGTTGTGCGACTGCAAGACGATGCCCATACCATCTCCACCCCATGGACAAGCTCAAGCAACTCGAATCCTTTGTGTCGGTGGCTGCGCGCGGCAGCCTGACGGCCGCGGCCAGGGCCGAAGGCGTGGCTCCCGCGATCATGGGGCGCCGGCTCGACGCGCTGGAAGAACGCCTGGGGGTGAAGCTGCTGATTCGCACCACCCGGCGCATCACGCTCACGCACGAGGGCAGCGCCTTTTTGGAAGATTGCCAGCGCATCATTGCCGATGTGGCCAATGCCGAAGCCAGCGTGAGCGCCGGGGGCGTGAAGGCGACCGGGCACCTGCGCATCACCGCCCCGGCGGGCTTTGGCCGCCGCCATGTGGCGCCGTTGGTGCCGCGCTTTCGCTCGGCGCACCCCGAGGTGACGATCTCGCTGAACCTCAGCGACCGCGTGGTGGACTTGGCCGGCGAAGGCTTTGACTGCGCGGTGCGCGTGGGCGACCTGCCTGACTCGTCGTTGGTGAGTGTGCGCATCGCCGACAACCGCCGCCTGTGTGTGGCCACGCCCGAATACCTGGCCCGGCGCGGCACCCCCCGCGCGCCGGCAGAACTGGTGCTGCACGACTGCCTCACGCTCTCCAGCGACGCATCGCAAACGCGCGGCTGGGCGTTCCGCGTGCCACACGCCGATGGTTCGACCGAGGTGATGCATCTGAAGCCCGGCGGGCCGCTCGATTGCTCCGACGGGCAGGTGCTGCACGACTGGTGCCTGGGCGGCTGGGGCATCGCCTGGCGCAGCACCTGGGAGGTCGAGGCCGAGATCGCTGCGGGCCGCCTGGCCGCGGTGCTGGAGGACTACGCCGCGCCGCCCAACGGCATTTACGTGGTGTTCCCCCAGCGCAAGCACCTGCCGCTGCGGGTACGGCTGTGGATCGAATACCTCAAGCACCAGTATGCGCAACCCGCGTTCTGGCGCGGCGCGGAGAACAACGCCTGATCGAACGGCGGTCGGTCCCCACACGACATCAACAGGCTTTTGGCGCAGCAAAGATGAAAGGCATGGAATGCGGATGACGACGTCGACAGGCTCCCGAGCGCCGCACGGTGCACCCAGCGTGAACAGCACCGCCAGCACGAACCGCGCACACGGCACGCCGCGCACGCACAGCCGGAACCCAGCCCTGCAACGCGCCCAGCACCATGTGCTGCCGCTCTTGGCCGCCTGCCTGATCGCTGGGTGCGCTGCCACGGGGCCCGAAGCACCACCCGCAGGCAGCAGTGCCCCGCCTGGCGCGGTGCGCATCACCTACGCCGACGCGGCAGGTCTTGCCGAGGCGCGCAACGCCCCGCGCGAGCCCGAGACAGTCCGCCGCGCCTGGCTGGACGCGCTGGCCCTGCACCTGGCCGAGCGCGCCGCGCCGCGGCTGCGCGAGGGCCAGCGGCTCGAGGTGCAGATCACCGACGCGCAGCGCGCCGGCGGCTTTGAACCCGGGCGCGGCCCAGAGGCCAGCGCAGTGCGCATCGTGCGCGACATCTACCCGCCACGCATCGACCTGCGCTTCAAGCTGCTCGGCGCGGATGGCGGGGTGCTGCGCGAGGGCACCCGCGCGCTGCGCGACAGCGGCTTTTTGATGCACGGTGGCCTGCGCTCCAGCGACCCGCTGCAGCACGAAAAGGCGCTGCTCGACGGCTGGATCGACAAGGAGTTCGCGCGGTAGCTGTGGATCGGGCCACCGCCTCAGGGTCAATGCGGTGGCTCCACACTTGGGCGCCGTGGCAGACTCGCCCTCCATGTCCGAGCCCACGCTCCTGGTCGCAGACGACCACCCCCTGTTCCGCGCCGCCGTGCTGCATGTGCTGCGCGAGCGCCTGCCGCAGTTCCGCACGCTGGAGGCGGCCAGTGCCGCCACGTTGGGCACGGCGCTGCAGGAGCACCCCGAGGTGGAGCTGGTGTTGCTGGACCTGAGCATGCCGGGGGCACGCGGCTTCTCGGCTCTGCTGCATGTGCGCGGCGAGTACCCCGAGGTCCCGGTGGTGGTCATCTCGTCCAACGACCACCCGCGCGTCATCCGCCGCGCGCAGCAGTTTGGCGCGGCAGGCTTTATCCCCAAGTCCGCGCCGGCCGAAGCGATGGGGGAAGCGATCGAAGCCGTGCTCGACGGCGGCAGCTGGTTCCCGCCCATGGCGGCCGAGCGCTCCGAGGCCGACGCCGAGCTGGCCGCGCGCCTGGCGCAGCTCACGCCGCAGCAGTTTCGCGTATTGCTGTGCCTGGCCGATGGGCTGCTCAACAAGCAGATCGCCGCCGTGCTGGGTGTGGCGGAGAACACGGTGAAGGTGCATGTCACCGCCATCCTCAAGAAGCTGGCCTGCTACAGCCGGACGCAGGCGGCGGTGCTGGTGAAAGGCCTGGAGGCGGAAGACGGCGGAGTGTCGGGCTGATGGGCGGCCGTTGGTGACGAGTTTTGATCGAAAAAGGCCGCTAGCGCTTGCATCTAAAGCGTTTGTAGCTATCGAAACTGTAGCAATCGGCCTTTCCTCATCAATGGGCGCGGCGCGACGCACAAGACGCAGTGCAAGGGCCACCCCGCCGCACAGGTGTCGTCCCCTGGCCCGCGGCGTGCAGCGCAGAGACGGAAAGGGTGGAGCCGCGCCAGCGGCTCAGGGGGATGAACCCTGTGTCAAACGCAACAACGTCTGGCTCATCAGCGCGCGCAGCGCCGGCGCCCGCACCGGCTTGGCCAGAAACCCCCAACCCCGCTCTGCGGCCTGCCGGCGCAGCGTGGCGTCGCGCTCGGCGGTGACGAGGATCACGGAGGGCGCCTGGCCCCAGCGCTCGCACAGCGCGGTGTAGACGTCCGGCCCGTGGTGCGTGGGGCCCAGGTGGACGTCGAGCAACACAAGCTGCGGCGCCTGGCCGGGCTGTGCGTGGGCCAGCGCCTCGGGCGCGCCCCCGGCCAGCGGCACCTGGCAGCCCCAGCGCTCCAGCAGGGCCCGGGTGGCGGCGCAGGTGGGGCCGTCGTCCTCGATCACCCAGGCGCTGCTGCCGTGCAGCGGAGCATCGTCCGCCGGTTGCAATGCAATGGCCGGTGCGGCCACTGGCGGCGGCGGATGCTGCAGCTGCACCGCAGCAGGGTCGCCCAGTGGCACACACACCCAGAACACACTGCCGCGCCCCAGTTGCGAGCGCAGCCCGATCTCGTGGCCCAGCACCCGGCCCAGGCGCTCGACGATGGCCAGGCCCAGGCCCGCGCCCCGGTTGTCGGCGCGGCCTTCGTCCAGGCGGCGGAACTCCTCGAAGATCTCGCGCTGCAGCGCCTCGGGGATGCCGGGGCCCTGGTCGTGCACTTCGATGCGAAGCTGGTCGCCACCGTGGCCAGCCACCCGGCGGCAGCCGACCACGATGCGCCCGCGCCGGCTGTAGCGGATGGCGTTGGAGACGAAGTTCTGCAGGATGCGGCGCAGCAGGTTTTCGTCGGTGCGCACCACGGCGCGCGTGGGCACGCAACTGAGTTTCAGGCCCTGGCTCTCAGCCAGCACGCCGAAGTTGTGCGCCAGCACCTGCAGCACCGGCCCCAGCGCCACATCGCGGATGTGCACGTCCAGCTGGCCCGATTCCATGCGCGAGATGTCGAGCAGGCTGCTCAGGATCGCATCCTGCGATGCGAGTGCCCCGTCGATGCTGTCCACCGTGCGCCGTTCGGCATCGCCCTGCAGGTGGCTGCGCAGCAAGGACGTGAACATGCGCGCGGCGTTCAGCGGCTGCAGCAGGTCGTGCACGGCGGCGGCGACAAAGCGGGTTTTATAGCGGTTGGCCTGCTCGGCCTCGCGCCGGGCGGCGTCCAGGTCGCGCGTGCGGTCGGCCACGCGCTGCTCCAGTGCATCGGCGAGCGAGCGCAGTTCGCGCGCGGCATTCTTGTAGCTCGTGATGTCGGCGTAGCTGGTCACGAAGCCGCCTTCGGGCAGCGGATTGCCGCGGATCTCCAGCACCGTGCCGTCGTCCTTGGCGCTTTCGTGCAGGTGCGGCGTGCCACTGCGCAGGTGGGCCAGGCGCCGCTCGATGGCTTCGTGCACCGGTCCGGGCCCGAGCAGGCCGCGGCGCGCGTTGTGGCGCAGCAAGTCGGCAATCGGCTGGCCCACGCGCATGAGGTCGCTCGGGAACCGAAACAGCTCGACATAGCGCGAGTTCCAGGCCACCAGCTTCAGGTCGGCATCGATGATGACCACGCCCTGCGGCAGGTGCTCCAGGCTGCGCGAGAGCCCCGTGTCGGTCTGCTGCGCGGCCTGTTGCGCCGCCTGCACGATGCCGTCCTGCGCGGTGCGCAGCTCCTGCGCATGCTGGTGCAACACGGTTTCCAGCTCCTGGCGGCTGCGTTGGCGCAGGTTGGCCAAGCGCTGGCGCTGGCGCACAAACAGCACCAGCAGGCCCAGAGCCAGCCAGCCGCCACCGCCGGCCGCCGCGGCCCAGCGGCTGTCGGCAATGCTGCTGTGCGTCTCGTGCACCAGGTGCAGCTGCCAGGGCGTGCCGGGCAGTGGCTGGCTTTGCCACAGCACGCGGCCGGGCAAGGCGGGCAGGTCGGACGATTCCATGCGCACCAGGCGCCCGCCGTTGTCCATGCGCTCGTCCACGCGCCACGCCAGCGGGCGCAGGGGCTGGTCGACATATTGCCGCGTGGCATTGAGCTCGCGGCGCTCCTCGTCGCCCAGCGGCTCCAGCAATCGGTAGCGCCACGCGTCCTGGCTGGCCAGAAACACCACACCGTGTGCGTCCGAGGCCAGCACGATGTCCGGTGTTTGCAGCCATTCGCGCTCGAGCTCCTGCAGCGCGATCTTGATGGCGATCAGCCCCAGCAGCTGGCCGCTGGCGTCGCGGATGGCCTGCGACAGAAAGTAGCCCGGCTCGCCCGTGGTCACGCCAATGCCGTAGAAGCTGCCGCGCCCCTGCGCCAGCGCCTGTTGCACGTAGGGGCGAAAGCTGTAGTCCACGCCCACGTTGCTGGTGGCGGTGCGCCAGTTGCTGGCCGCCACGGCCAGCCCTTCGTGGTTGAGCAGGGTGAGCGTGGACGACTGGCTGGCACCGTTGGCCTGCTCCAGCTTGAGGTTGAGCTGCTCCACCTCGGCCGGGCTCAGCGCGCGGCTCAGGGCGTCCTGCAGCTGCGCATCCAGCGCCAGGACCTCGGGCAGGGTGCGGTAGCGGTCGATGCGCTGCGCCAGCGTCTGCCCATACAGGGCCAGCTGGCGCTGCACGCTGTCGCTTTCGTCGTGCAGCGAGTGCTGCCACGCCCATTGCCCGGCCACGAACATGCTGCCGGCCATGCCGCCGAGCAGGATCAGCAGGGTCCAGAATTTGCGAAGGCGCGGCGTGGTCATGGGGCGGGAATACGGGGTGCCTGGAATGAGCCCAGGGCTGTGATGGTGGGGTCCGCAAGCGTGCCGCAGCCCGTTGGGGGACTAGGTGTTTTCCCTAGATTGGGGCGCGGCGCGCCCTCTGGCGGTGCCAGCGGCTAATACCAATAGGTTATCGGCCCAAACAGCGTGCGGCGGTACAAACGGCACCCTCGACGCACCCCGCTGGTGCAGTCACCGCGATCACAGGAGACAACCCCATGCACGCCTCTTACACCCCTTCGGCCCCCACCGCCCACCCCGTGCGGCTTCCGTTCTACCGGCAACTGTATTTCCAGGTGGTGGTCGCCATCGTTCTGGGCGTGCTGCTGGGGCATTTCGAGCCGGCCTACGGCGAGGCGCTCAAGCCGCTGGGCGATGCGTTCATCAAGCTCGTGAAGATGATCATCGCGCCGGTGATCTTTTTGACCATCGTGACTGGCATCGCCGGCATGTCGCAGCTCTCCACCGTGGGCCGCGTGTTCGCCAAGGCCATGGCGTACTTTCTGTTCTTCTCCACGCTGGCGCTGGTCGTGGGCCTGGTGGTGGCCAACGTGGTGCAGCCCGGCGCGGGCATGAACATCAACGTGGCCGACCTGGACCAGACGGCCGTGAAGACCTATGTGGCCAAGTCGCACGAGATGACACTCACCGGTTTTGCGCTGGACATCATCCCCAAGACGCTGGTCAGCCCCTTCGTGGGCGACAACATCCTGCAGGTGCTGCTGGTCGCTGTGCTCTTCGGCATTGCGCTGGCCATGGTGGGCGAAGCCGGCCGCCCCGTGCAGAACTTTCTGGAGGCGCTGACCACACCCGTGTTCAAGGTCGTGGGCATCGTGATGAAGGCCGCGCCCATCGGTGCGTTTGGCGCCATGGCGTTCACCATCGGCAAGTTCGGCCTGGGTTCGCTTGTCAATCTGGCCTGGCTGGTGGGCTCGTTCTACATCACCTCGCTGCTGTTCGTGCTCGTGATCCTGGGCTTCGTGTCGCGGCTGTGCGGCTTCTCGGTGCTCAAGCTGTGCCGCTACCTGAAGGCCGAGCTGATGCTGGTGCTGGGCACCTCGTCGTCCGAGTCGGCTTTGCCTTCGCTGATGGAAAAGATGGAAAAAGCCGGCTGCAGCAAGTCGGTGGTGGGCCTTGTCGTGCCCACGGGCTATTCCTTCAACCTGGACGGCACCAACATCTACATGACGCTGGCCGCACTGTTCATCGCCCAGGCCACCAACACCGAATTGACGCTGGGCCACCAGGTGGCGCTGCTCCTGGTGGCGATGCTCAGCTCCAAGGGCGCGGCCGGCGTGACCGGCGCGGGCTTCATCACCCTGGCCGCCACGCTGGCGGTGGTGCCCGAAGTGCCTGTGGCCGGCATGGCGCTGATCCTGGGCGTGGACCGCTTCATGAGCGAATGCCGCTCGCTCACCAACTTCATCGGCAATGCGGTGGCCACCGTGGTGGTCTCGCGCTGGGAAAACGCACTGGACCGTGACCGCCTGGACGCCGCGCTGAACGGCCAGCCATTGCCTGCACCCCTCACTGCAGCCAGCGCCCTGGTGGTGTCGCCGGACGTGCCCGTGGGCTCGGTCACCCCCACGGCGGCCTGATTCGCAGCCTCTGCCTTCTGGCGGGGCCATGGCGCGGTGCGGCCGAAAGGCCTGCACCGCGTTTTTCTTTGAGGGGTGGTTACCGGTGGGTGATGCTGCCAGCCGAACGCCCGCGCGGGCGGGGCTGCCGAGTGTGCCTCAAGCACAATGGCAGCGCCCTTGCCCTTGTGACGCACATCTGCACCAAGGCGCGGCGCACTACAAGGATCCCTCCCCATGACTCTCGAAGCCGTTCTGGCCGCCCTGCACCTGGTGGCCATCCTCACCTTTGTGGTCTTTTTGTCGAGCCAGGCGGCCCTGTGCCGCACCGAATGGCTCAATGCCGCCGTGGTCGAGCGGCTTGCGCGGCTGGATGTGATCTACGGCGTGGCCGGCACGCTGATGCTGGGCAGCGGCGTGGCGCGTGTGATTTGGGGCGTCAAGGGTGCGTCGTGGTACCTGTCGCAGCCCATGTTCCACCTCAAGATCGCCCTCGTGCTGGCGATGGTCATCATCTCGTTCTGGCCTTCGCTCGCGTTTCGCCGCTGGCGCCAGACCCTGCGCAGCACCGGGGCGCTGCCACCCGCGCAAGAGGTCGCCAACGTGCGCCGCCTGGTAATGATCCAGTCGCATGTACTGCCGGTCGTGGCGGTGATTGCGGTGTTCTGGGCGCGGGGCTGGTAGCGGCCTACCGTGGACGGAAGGGGCGTGTACAGACCGCCCTAAAAATCAAAAACCCGCCGGCGGTACGCTGGGCGGGTTTTTTGTGCCTTGCCGCAGGGGCGGCGGTGCTTAGCCCTTCAGGCATTCCTTCATGAAAGCCTTGCGCTCATCGCCTTTGAGCGTCTTGGCCTTTTCGTCGGCGTTGCATGTCTTCATCTTGGTCTGCTGCTTCTCTTGCTTGTTGGCAGACAGGCATTCCTTCATGAAAGCCTTGCGTTCGTCGCCTTTGAGCGTCTTGGCCTTTTCATCGGCGTTGCAGGTGGCCATCTTGGATTGCTGCTTGGTCGGCGCCTTGGCGTCTTCGGCGGCGTAAGCGTTTGCGCCCAGGGTCAGGGCCAGGCCGAGTGCAGTCAGGGAAATCAGCTGTTTCATGGAAGCTCCTGGAGTGAATGCGTTATAGGTGGGTCCCGGCGGGATTGCACCATAGAACGCCACGGGCGACAACGCAGCAATGGCGGGTCGCGCGCAGCGGTCTACTGCAGTGCGGACCTCCGTGGTACCGCGGCGGCGTGGTGGGCGCGCAAAGCCATCTGCACCTGTCGCGCGTCGTAGGCCAGGCCCCCCAGGAGGAACACCACGTCACCGCCCCGCTGCCAGCGCTGCAGGGTTTTGACGATCACGCCGATTGCCGACTCTGTACTGCTCGTGCGCAGCTTCACGCGGATGATGTTTTCGCTGATGTCCAGCAGCACCCGCTCCATCGCCTCCCATGGCACGGTGTGCGAGTCATCGTCGCGCAGGTCGGTAATGCCGGATTCGTCAATCACCACCGCAGGCTCCCGTTCGCGGTAGGCCTCCCAAGCCGAGCGGCCGAAGGTCCCCGCGATGCAAAACGAGCCGAACGCCCCGACCGAGCCGATGAGAGTCAGCAACTTGTTGTCGGCCGCATAAATCAGCAGCACCGAGTAGGCCAGGCACACGAGCATGAGCAGCGCAAAGGGCACCTGAAACAGCAGGGTCCAGCGGCGTCGGTACAGAAAAATGGGGCGAGGCTGCATGCGCAAATCTCCTGAGCCATGGCGGGGCGGCAGCATGTGCCGCGTGGGCATTGTCGCTGTGCCAGTCCGATCTGGGCAGTGCGTCCGGCGCCTTCGCCAAGCAGCCCCGTAAAATCCACCGATGCTCACCGCCAAAAATGAATTGCTCGCTGCGCTTGCAGCCGAGCTGGAAATCCTGTCCGAAGGCGCCGGCGCCAAGGCCGCGTTCGAATCCCCCAAGGTTGCGGCCCACGGCGATTTCGCCTGCACCGCCGCCATGCAACTGGCCAAGCCGCTCAAGCTCAACCCGCGTGCGCTGGGCGAGCAGCTCAAGGCTGCGTTGGAGGCCACGCCGGCCTTCCAGCGCTGGGTCGATGCGATCGAGATCGCGGGCCCCGGTTTTCTCAACATCCGCCTCAAGCCGGCCGCCAAGCAGGAAATCGTGCGTGAGGTGCTGGCCGCTGGCGAGCGCTTTGGCTACCAGCACGACAACGGTCGGCGCGTGCTGGTCGAGTTCGTCTCGGCCAATCCCACCGGGCCTTTGCACGTGGGCCACGGCCGCCAGGCGGCCCTGGGCGACGCGATCTGCAACCTGTTCGGCACCCAGGGCTGGAACGTGCACCGCGAGTTCTACTACAACGACGCGGGCGTGCAGATCCAGACGCTGACCACCAGCACCCAGCTGCGCGCCAAGGGCTTCAAGCCGGGCGACGAATGCTGGCCCACCGACCCGGACAACCCGGCCAGCAAGGCGTTCTACAACGGCGAATACATCCAGGAGATCGCCAACGACTTCCTTGCCAAGAAGACCGTTAAGGCCGACGACCGCGAGTTCACCGCCAGCGGCGATGTGGAGGATGTGGAATCCATCCGCCAGTTCGCTGTGGCCTACCTGCGCAACGAGCAGGACAAGGACCTGCAGGCCTTCAACCTGAAGTTCGACGAGTACTACCTGGAGTCGAGCCTGTACACCAGCGGCCGCGTGGACGCCACAGTCAACAAGCTCATCGCCAACGGCAAGACCTACGAGCAGGACGGCGCGCTGTGGCTGAAAAGCACGGACTACGGTGACGACAAGGACCGGGTCATGCGCAAGAAGGATGGCACGTACACCTACTTTGTGCCCGACGTGGCGTACCACATCGCCAAGTGGGAGCGCGGCTTCACCAAGGTCGTCAACATCCAGGGCACCGACCACCACGGCACCATCGCCCGCGTGCGCGCCGGGCTGCAGGCAGCGGATGTGGGCATTCCGCAGGGCTACCCCGACTACGTGCTGCACACCATGGTGCGCGTGGTCAAGGGCGGCGAAGAGGTCAAGATCAGCAAACGCGCGGGCAGCTACGTCACGCTGCGCGACCTGATCGAGTGGACCAGCAAGGACGCGGTGCGTTTCTTCCTGCTCAGCCGCAAGCCCGACACCGAATACACCTTCGACGTGGACCTGGCCGTCGCGCAGAACAACGACAACCCGGTGTACTACGTGCAGTACGCCCACGCACGCATCTGCTCGGTACTGTTGCGTGAACGGGGCTTTACCGAGGAAATCGTCACGGCCCAGGCCAACCTGCTGGCCCTCTCCGAGGAACAGGTGCGTGTGGAGCTGCTCGGCAAAGTGACTTCCGAGCTGTATGCGGCCGACTTGTCGTGCCTGGACAGTGCGCCCGCGCAGGCGCTGATGCTGCAGCTGGCCAAGTACCCCGAGATGCTCACGGCCGCCGCCGACGGCGAGGCGCCGCACGACGTCACCTTCTACCTGCGCGACCTGGCCGCCAGCTACCACAGCTACTACGACGCGGAACGCATCCTGGTGGACGACGAAGCCGTGAAGAAAGCGCGCCTGGCGCTGGTCGCGGCCACCGCGCAGGTATTGCACAATGGCCTGGCTGTGCTGGGCGTTTCGGCTCCAGCCAGAATGTAAGCAGCAACTTTCACTATGAAGAAACAACAGACGGGCGGAACCATCATCGGCTTTATCGTCGGTGTCATCGTGGGCCTTGGCGCCGCGCTGGCCGTGGCGGTGTATGTGACCAAGGTGCCCGTGCCCTTCCTCAACAAGGGCAGTGGCCGGGGCGTCGACATGGATGCCGCCGAGTCCCAGAAGAACAAGAACTGGGACCCAAACTCGCCGCTGTATGGCAAGAACCCGGCCCGCCCCGTGACCGCTGCAGCGTCTGCGCCTGCGTCGGCACCCGCTGCTGCCGCAGCCCCGGCCCCGGATGTGCGGGCCGCCGCCTCGGCGGCCAAGCCGGCCGCCAGCAAGCCTGAGCCCGCCAAGGCCGAAACCAAGCCCGGAGCTGACCCGCTCGGTGACCTGGCCGTGGCCAAGGCCGCAGCCAAGGGCAATTTGGACCCCTTCGATTACTTCGTGCAGGCCGGTGCCTTCCGCACGCAGGTCGACGCCGATGCCCAGCGCGCCAAGCTGGCCATGCTGGGCTGGGAGGCCCGCGTGAGCGAACGCGAACAAAACGGCCGGCCGGTCTTCCGCGTGCGGGTGGGCCCGTTTGCCAAGCGCGACGATGCCGAGCAGCTCAAGGAAAAGCTGGACGGCACGGGCGTGGAGTCGGCGCTGGTGCGCGTGCAGCGCTGATTCCCGTCAGCGCAGGCTGAACTTTTTCCGGGGGCGTGGCTCCCATCCCCCAGACCTGAACAGGAGAGTCTTTGTCATGAAACGCCGCGAGTTTTCTTTGTCCGCTGCCTCGGCAGTTGCCGCCACCGCCTTGACGCTGCCCGTCGCCACCCCCGCACTGGCGCAGGCCCGCCAGTTCAAGGAGGGCAAGGATTACCGGCGCCTGGACAAGCCTGTGGCGCCCGATGCCCCCGCCGGCAAGGTCGATGTGATCGAGTTCTTCTGGTACAGCTGCCCCCACTGCAACGCCTTTGAGCCCGTGCTGGACGCCTGGGTCAAGGCCGCACCCAAGGACCTCTCGATCCGCCGCATGCCCGTGGCGTTCAACGCCAGCTTTGTGCCCCAGCAAAAGCTTTACTACACGCTCGAAGGCATGGGCAAGCTCGAAGCCCTGCACGCCAAGGTGTTCCGCGCCGTGCATGTCGAAAAAGCCAAGCTCGCCAAGGACGATGAGATTTTTGCCTGGGTGGGCCAGCAGGGCGTGGACGTCGCCAAGTTCAAGGAGGTCTACAACTCCTTCACGGTGTCCAACCAGGTGCGCCGCGCATCGCAACTGCAGGACGCCTACGGCGTGGAAGGCGTGCCTTCGATGGGTGTGGCCGGCAAGTTCTACACCGACGGCACCATGGCCGGCAACATGCAGAACGTGCTCCAGGTGGTCGACCACCTGGCGGCCACGGCGCGCAAAGCCTGACGAATGATCGCCGGGCGCGTTGTCGCTCAGGCAGAGACCCCAACGAAAAGCCCGCAAGAGCGGGCTTTTTTCATGGGCGCCACACTTCGGTGGCTACAATGAACTGCAAGATTCGTGCCCTATGAACTACCGCATCCTCCCGACCCTCCTGCTCGTGGCCCTGGCCTCGCTCCATGGCGCTGCCCACGCCGAAAAGGCCGACCGCGCCAAGCCCATGAACATCGAGGCCGATGCGCTGCGCCACGATGAACTCAAGCAGACCAGCGTGTTTTCTGGCCGCGTGGTCATGACCAAGGGCTCCATCATCCTGCGCGGTGCGCGGCTGGACGTGCGCCAGGACTCTGATGGCTACCAGTACGGCGTGGTCACGGCAGAGCCCGGCAAACGCGCCTTCTTCCGCCAAAAGCGCGACACCGTGCCGGGCGCGCCGGACGAGTTCATCGAAGGCGAGGGTGAAACCATCGAGTACGACGGCAAGGCCGACAACGTGCGCTTCATTACCCGCGCAGAGCTGCGCCGCTACCGCGGCTCGGTGCTCAGCGACGAGATCACCGGTGCCGTGATCGTCTACAACAACCTCACCGACGTGTTCACCGTGGACGGCCAGCGCAAATCGTCGACCAACGCTGCTGGCGATGCGCCAGCCCCCGGCAGCCGGGTGCGCGCGGTGCTTGCACCCAAAGACCCGCCACCCGGCGCGGCCGCTCCCGAGGCAAATCCCGCCACGCCAGCGCCAGTGCTGCGCCCCAGCAATAGTCTCAGCGGTGGCTCCAAGTGAGCGCGCAGCCTGCCCATTCCGGCCCAGACTCGCAGGCCGGCAGCCGGCTTGAGGTGCAGCACCTCGCCAAGTCCTATGGCAGCCGCAAGGTCGTCAAGGACGTGTCGCTGGTCGTGCAAAAGGGCGAGGTCGTGGGGCTTCTGGGCCCCAACGGCGCCGGCAAGACCACCTCGTTCTACATGATCGTGGGCCTGGTGCGCAGCGACGCGGGCGACATCCGCATCGACGGCCAGTCGGTTGCCCACATGCCCATCCACCGCCGCTCGCGGCTGGGCCTGTCCTACCTGCCGCAAGAGGCGTCCATCTTCCGCAAGCTCTCAGTCGAAGAAAACGTGCGCGCCGTGCTTGAGCTGCAGCGCGGCGACGACGGCCAGCCGCTGGCGCGGGAGGCCATCGAAGACCGCCTCACGGCCCTGCTGCAAGAGCTTCGCGTAGACCATCTGCGCGCCTCGCCCGCCATGGCCCTGTCGGGCGGCGAGCGCCGCCGCGTGGAGATCGCGCGGGCGCTGGCCACCCAGCCGCGTTTCATCCTGCTGGACGAGCCGTTTGCCGGCATCGACCCCATCGCGGTGATCGAGATCCAGCGCATCATCGGTTTCCTCAAGGCGCGCGGCATCGGCGTGCTCATCACCGACCACAACGTGCGCGAGACGCTGGGCATCTGCGACCACGCCTTCATCATCAGCGACGGCCATGTGCTGGCGCAGGGCACCCCTTCCGAAATCGTCGACAACGCCGAAGTGCGCCGGGTGTACCTGGGCGAGCACTTCAGGATGTGACGGCATGGTGCCCACGCATGTTCATCGGGTGAAATCGCTGCCCAGCGGTGGCGGCTGGCCCGACAGCCGTCTCCACCGTCCGCCCGCATTCGAAACCGCATGAAGCCCGGTCTTTCGCTGCGCGTCTCGCAGCATCTTGCGCTGACGCCCCAACTGCAGCAATCCATCCGCCTGCTGCAGCTGTCCACGCTCGAGCTCTCGCAGGAAGTCGAGCAGATGCTCGACGAAAACCCGTTTCTGGAGCGCACCGCCGAAGAGGCGCCGCGCGAAGAGTTTGGCCTGGAGGCCGAGAACACGCCCGCACAGGCCGATGACTACAGTGTGGACGATGCTATTTTTTCAGGAGCTGTCAGCGCAAGTACAACAAGCGCTGAAGGCCAAAATGAGGCCGAAACCCCGCCTGCAGGCGGTGACGAGCCCGACTGGAGCGGCGACGGCACCGTCGAGATGGCGCCCAACGATGCCGAGTGGGGCGGCGATGCGCCCGCGCGCAACCGCAACGACTCCGAGGGCGACGAGGCCGACGCCACCGAACTCGCCCGCTCGCACGAATCCCTGACCGCTTTTTTGCACCGCCAGGCGCTGTCGCTGCGGCTGTCCGAGGTGGACTGCGCTGCGCTGCGTTTCCTCATCGAATCGCTGAACGACGACGGGTACCTGGAAGACCCGCTCGAAGAGCTGGCCGCGGCCCTGGCCGGCCCTGAAGACCTGGAGCAGATCGAAGAACTGGTGCACCGGTTCACCGTGGCCCTGCGCCTGCTGCAGAGCTTGGAGCCGGTGGGCGTGGGCGCGCGCAACCTGGCCGAGTGCCTCACGCTGCAGCTCAAGGCGCTGGACGCTGACGAAGAGGGCGACCCCGACGTCGTGCAGACGGCGCTGGCCATCTGCAAGCAGCCGCTGGAGATGCTGGCCCGGCGCGACGTGCGCCGCCTCACCCTGCTGTGCAGTGACGGCGGAGCCAGTGGCGAGGAGCGCACCCGCGCCGCCATGTCGCTGATTGCCCGGCTGGAGCCACGCCCGGGCCGCAAGTTCGTGGACGTGGAGCGCAACATCATCGTGCCCGACGTGATCGTGCGCAAAGCCGGGCGCGCCAACGGCCGCGACGGCCAGCACAACTTCATCGTGGCGCTGAACCCCGACGTGATGCCCCGCCTGCGAGTGCACGACATCTACGCCGGCGCGCTGCGCGGCCACAAAGGCGGCGAAGGCCACCAGGGCATGCAGCAGCGCCTGCAAGAGGCGCGCTGGTTCATCAAGAACATCCAGCAGCGCTTCGACACCATCCTGCGGGTCTCGCGCGCCATCGTCGAGCGGCAAAAGAACTTCTTCACCCACGGTGAGCTGGCCATGCGCCCGCTGGTGCTGCGCGACATTGCCGACGAGCTGGGCCTGCACGAATCGACCATCAGCCGCGTGACCACGGCCAAGTACATGTCGACGCCCATCGGCACCTACGAACTCAAGTATTTCTTTGGCTCAGGCCTGGGCACCGAGACGGGCGGCAATGCATCGAGCACGGCCGTGCGCGCGCTGATCAAGCAGTTTGTCGCGGCGGAGAGCGCGACCAAACCGCTGTCGGACAGCCAGATTGCCGAAATGCTCAAGGAACAAGGCATCGAATGCGCGCGCCGCACCGTGGCCAAATACCGCGAGGCGCTCAAGATCGCGCCGGCCAACCTGCGCAAGGCGCTGTAAGGGGCGAGGCAGGGGCCAGGGCCCAGAGCGGCGCTTTCGCCTGCTCAGGTTGTGGCGAGCGCTGCGCTACTTGCGCGCCATAAACACCGCGTCATACGCCTGCGGCGTAAACCCCGAGATCTTCTGCCCCTGGGTCAGCAACACCGGGATGCCGCGCACGCCCAGCTGGCTGAAGGCGGTTTTGCCCGCCGGGGTGTCGATGTCCAGTTCGCGGTACGCAATGCCTTTGCCCGCCATGTATGCCTTGGCGGCAGTGCAGTAGCCACACCACTTGGCCATATAGAGCACCACCTCCCCACGTGCCTGGGCGACTGGGGCGACCGGGGCGGCCCCCGGTGCTGGAGCGGCGCCCGGCACCACGCTCACGGGCAGGCTCTCGAGTTTCAACGTCTTCTCGACCGTGCCTGTCACCGGCGGCTTGTCGCTGTAGACCACGCGGCCGTCCGCGCCCACGGATTTGTAGAGCGTTTGCGCGCTGGCGGACCCCAGGCAGGCGGCCAGCAAGGATGCGATGAGCAGCAGGCTCGGGACGAAGGGGCGCATGGACAGCTCCGGTGAAATCGGTTGGCCCAGAGCATAAGGGAGCGCATGGGGCGCAGTACCGCGCCCATCGTTGTGCCGCGTGCCGGCCCCCATGGTCGCCTGTTCAGTCGGCCTGGGTGCTGGTGCCCGGGCTCGTCTTCTGGTCCACCACCTTGGTGGTGACCACCGACACCGGGTCGCTGGCAGGAAAACTCTCTTCCACCGCGCTGTCCAGCGCAGACTCGCTCACGTGCTGCACTTCCACGGTCTGCGGTGGGGATTCCGCGGTGTCTTTGCTGGGTTTGGGGTGCACCGCGGCGGTGGGGAAGGGCCAGGGGGTCTGGTTCATGGGAGGCTCCTTGCAGGGCAGAACAACAGGGTTCGATTCACCGTAGCGCGCGGCGTGGAGCGGGGCTGTAGGACGGTGGCACCAGCGCGAGGAGCCCGTCAACAGGGCCACGGGCCGCTGCGACGCCCAACGGGCGGCGCGCCGGCCCTCCGCAGTCAGACCACCGCGTTCGTCGGTGCGGCGGGGCCGCTCGTCGCCGCAAAAACGCGGCGTGGCAGCAGGCGACACCGCATCCCGCGCCGCGTCGCAGCCCGTTGGGCAGTCCTCCCCTCGCCGCCAGATCCTCGGGGACTTTTCCTACACAGCGTGTTTTTCCACGGTACAGAAGATGGAACGCATTGAAAGGACTGCCATGCTTGCAATGAACTACCGCGGCCCGTACCGCGTGCGTGTTTCCCAGAAAGCCGAGCCCGAGATCGAGCACCCCAACGATGCCATCGTGCGCGTGACGAGATCATGCATCTGCGGCTCGGACCTGCACCTGTACCACGGCCTGGTGCCCGACACCCGCGTGGGCACCACGTTCGGGCACGAGTTCACCGGCGTGGTCGAGGCGGTGGGGCCGTCGGTGCAGAACCTCAAACCGGGGGACCACGTGCTGGTCCCGTTCAACATCTTCTGCGGCACCTGCTACTTCTGCCAGAAGGAGCTGTACAGCAACTGCCACAACACCAACCCCGAGGCCACGGCGGTGGGCGGCATCTATGGCTATTCGCACACCACTGGCGGCTACGACGGCGGGCAGGCCGAGTACGTGCGCGTGCCCATGGCGGACGTCGGGCCCACGGTGATCCCATCGGACATTGACCTGGACGACGCGGTGCTGCTGACCGATGCGCTGCCCACCGGCTACCAGGCGGCCGAGATGGGCGACATCGAAGAGGGCGACACGGTGGTGGTGTTCGGCGCCGGCCCGGTCGGCATCTTTGCGGCCAAAAGCGCCTGGCTGCTCGGCGCGGGCCGCGTGATCGTGGTCGACCATGTGGAGTACCGGCTCGACTTTGTGCGCCAGTATGCGCAGTGCGAGACGGTGGATTTCAAGAGCGTGCGCGATATGGCGGTGCACCTCAAGAAGATGACCGACGGCCTTGGGCCCGACGTGTGCATCGACGCCGTGGGCTGCGAGGCCGCGGGCTCCGCGGTGCAGACGCTCACCGGCGTGCGCATGAAGCTGCAGGGCGGGGCGGCCACCGTGCTGCACTGGTGCATCAACTCTGTGCGCAAGGGCGGCAAGGTCTCCATCGTGGGCGTGTACGGCCCCACCTTCAACGCCGTGCCGATTGGCAATGCAGTCAACAAGGGCCTCACGCTGCGCATGAACCAGGCCAGCGTCAAGCGCCACCTGCCGCGCCTGATCGAGCACATCCAGGCCGGGCGCATCCGCCCGCGCGACATCATCACGCACCGCTTTGCCCTCGAAGACATCGCTGACGCGTACCACATCTTCTCGAGCAAGCTCGACGAATGCATCAAGCCGGTGATCGTGCCGCGCACCGCGCAGTGACCCCCGAGATCCCAAGGAGCAGCTCCATGCACACCCACATCGAAAACACTCCCCCGGGCCCGCGCGCGCAGGCCGACCGCTCGGCCATCGTGGGCTGGGGCGCGGACCTGGACCACGCCCTGCGGCCCGCCTACCCGATGGAGCGCACGCCGCCGCGGCTGCCCAACGTGCACTGGGACCAGCCCTCGGCGCAGCCGGTGAATGTGGAGGTACTGGTGTCCACCGAGCGCCCCGGCATCACGCCCGTGTTTGGCACCACACTGCCGCCGCGTGGCCTCAGCGGGTCTCTGCGCCGGCTCGCGTTCAAGGCCAGCGAGAACGACGTGCGGCGGTGGCTGCTGCTGATGCTGGCAGACCGCATCGACGTGGTGGAGGGCCTGCTGCAGGACCTGGCCCAGGGACACCTTCCCAATGTGCTCGGCGAGATGGGGATCGCTGCTGAATGGCGCTACAACCGCCGCGCCCTGGTCGGAAAGCTGTTGCTGCTGGCCACCTTGGCCACGGCGGCGGCGCTTATCGCCAAGACCTTCCGCCACGACGCGGCTGCACCGCGCTTGCGCTACCGGGGGGCTCGGCCGCGTTAGCACCGCTGTGGGAGGCGGTTTTTCATGCCAATTGGCCTCCAGCGCTTATCTGATAAGCGTTATTAGCTATATAAATCATAGCAATAGGCCCGCTGGGCTCAATCGCCGACGGGCGCAGCCAGTCGGCTGTGGCCCGCCTGAAGCGACCCGTGGGCGGCGCGTGGTCCCGCATCCCTGCACGGCGCCACAGCCATCAGGCTGCAGCACGCCGAGTGTGGTGGGCGGTAGGGCGGGCCACCGCAGGGCTTATCCTCTGCCCTGTTATGAACCAGATCCAACTTTTCCTTCCCTGCGCCGCGGGCGTTGAGGGCTTCCTGGCCGACGAGGTGCACGCCATCACGGGCCTTACGGGGCAAGACCTGCTGGTCGGCCGCGGCGGCGTGCTGCTGCGGGCCTCCTGGCGCGATGCGCTGCTCTTGAACCTGCACAGCCGCCTGGCCCAGCGCGTGCTGGTGCAACTGGCGCACCGGCCCTACCGCACTGAAAACGACCTGTACGCCGCCGCGAGCGAGGTGGCGTGGGAGATCTGGTTCACCACGCGCCAGACCTTCAAGGTGGAAGTGACGGCGCAGCACAGCCCGCTGCAGAGCCTGAATTTCGCGGGGCTCAAGGTCAAGGACGCCGTGGCCGACCGCTTTCGCAACAAGAGCGGCGTGCGGCCCGACGTCAACACCCAGTGGCCCGACGTACGCATCCACCTGCACCTGACCACGGAAGACGCCACGATCTACATCGACACCTCGGGCGAGCCGCTGTTCAAGCGCGGCTGGCGCGAGGACAAGGGCGACGCCCCGCTCAAGGAAACCCTGGCCGCCGCCATGATTGCCGCCAGCGGCTGGGACCCGCTGGGCGACAACCTGCAGCCGCTGTACGACCCCTGCTGCGGCAGCGGCACGATCGCCATCGAGGCCGCGCAGATCGCCTGCCGCATCCCCGCCGGCATGCTGCGCCGCTTTGCGTTTGAAAAGCTGCTGCCGTTTCAGGCCCATGTCTGGTCTGCTATCAAATCAGAAGCGGATAGCGCAATACAGGAAAGCGCTGTGCCCATCTTTGGCAGTGATGTCGCCTTCCGGATGGTCGACTTTGCCCTGCGCAACGCCGAGCGCGCGGGCGTGGCCGAGGCTGTGCAGCTGCGCGGCGGCGATGCGCTGCAGCGCATGCCGCCCTCCGAGCAGCCCGGCGTGATGCTGCTGAACCCACCGTACGGCGAGCGCATCGCCGCCGCCGGTGCCGCCGGCCGCAACGCCGGCGAACGCGCGGCCGACCGCGCCCAGGGCATGGCGGTCGGCCGCGAAGAAGCGCAGACCGAAGATGGCGGCGAATTCTTCAGCCAGCTGGCCACGCACTGGAAGAAGAACTACAGCGGCTGGACGGCCTGGATGCTCACGCCGGACCTCAAGCTGCCCGGCAAGATGCGCCTCAAGGAATCGCGCCGCGTGCCGATGTGGAACGGCCCGATTGAGTGCCGCATGTTCCGCTTCGACATGATCAAAGGCGCCGTGCGCGAGCGCCCGCCCAAGGCTGCTCCAGACGCCGCCGACCCGCAAAATGCAGGTTGAACTGCGCCTGCCCGCCGAGGCCCCGGCGGGCGAGCCTGCACGCCCCGTGGTGGTGGACACCAACGTCGCGCTCGACCTGCTGATCTTCGGCGACCCGCGCACCGCCCCGCTGCGCACGCTGCTGGCGCAAGGCCGCTTGGCCTGGATTGCCACCCAGGTCATGCGCGACGAACTGGAGCGCGTGCTGGCCTACCCGCACATCGTGGAGCGCATGAACTACTACCGCGTGGACGCCGCTCAGGTGCTGGCGGCCTTCGATGGCCACGCGCGCCTGGTCAACATCGCGCCGCGCGTGGCCTATGTCTGCAAGGACGCCGACGACCAGAAGTTCATCGACCTGGCGGCGGCGCACCGCGCGATTTTGCTCAGCAAGGACAAGGCGGTGATCTGCATGCGCAAGCGGCTGCTGGGGCTGGGTGCGGATGTGGCGACGGCGCTGGCGTGGCAGGTGGCAGACGAACCTGCCGCTGCCGCCGAAGTCCCGGCCTGAGGCTTTCGGCGCGCAGGGCAGTGGGGCTCACTGGTCGAAGCTGAACTCGCTCGCCGCGTGCAGTTCCCACGCGCCATCACCCTTCAATTGCAGCACCTGCGTATGGTGCTGCAGCACCGCTGGCCGGTGGGCGATGCTTACCAGCGCCATGCCGGTGGCGCGCAGGCGCTGGTAGAGCGCGGCTTCGTTGGCGCTGTCCAGGGCGCTGGTGGCTTCGTCCAGGATCACGATGCGCGGCGTGCGGGCGAGCACGCGGGCAAAGGCGAGCCGCTGCTGCTCGCCGGTGGACAGCAGCTTTTCCCAGTCGTGCGACGCATCCAGGCCACCCACGCGCTCCGCCAGCGTGCCGAGTTGCACCTCGTCCAGCAGGGCCAGCAGTTCGTCGTCTGACAGCTCGGTGGTGTGGCTCGGATAGATGATCTGGCTGCGCAGGGTGTCGGGCTGCAGGTATGGCCGCTGGGGCAAGAAGAACATGTCTTCCAGGGGCGGGTGTTGCACGGTGCCCTGGCCGGTGCGCCACAGCCCCGCCATCGCGCGCAGCAGCGAGCTTTTGCCGCAGCCGCTCGGGCCGGTGATCAGCAGCGCGTCGCCCGCCGCGAGGGTGAGCGAAAGGTCTTGCACCAGCAGGCGGCCGAACTGCGGCGTGTGCAGCGTGAGGCCTTCGATCGCGAGCGTGTCGCCCTCGCGGGTGGCGATCTGGGGCAGTGGTGTGGCGTCCCCTGCATCCACGACGGGCATGGCCTTGCCGGTGGCTGGCACCGCTGAAGGTTTGGGCGGCCCGACATGCTCGGCCCACGGCGTGGGCGCGGCGGGTGTCTTGAGCGCCACCTGCGACAGGGCATGCAGCCGGTCAATGCCGGCCACAAAGCGGCTCAAACTCTCGAAGTTGTCGACGATCAGCGAGACCGCGGCCAGCACCGCCGCAAAGGCGCCGGCCGCCTGGATCGCGCGGCCCACTTCCAGATCGCCATTCAGCACCTCGTTGGCCAGGATGATGGCCGGCAACACCAGGGTGAGCTGGCTGAACGCGCGCTGGTACAGGTTGAGCGAGCGCTGTTTTTTGATGAGCCGTGCAAAGTTGGCAAACGCTGCCTCGAACCGGCGGTTGAGCTGGGCGCGCTCTTGCGGCTCGCCGCGGTAGAACGCAATCGACTCGGCGTTTTCGCGCAGGCGCATCAGGCCGAAGCGGAAGTCCGCCTCGCGCCGGATCTGCCAGAAGTTCAGGCGGATGAGCGGAGCGCCAAAAAAGTACAGCGCGCCAAAGGTGCCGAGCAGCGCATACACCGCCAGGAAGGCGACCAGCTGGTGCGAGATGGACCACAGCACGGCGCTGAAAGCCACCAGCTGCATGAGCGAGCCCAGGAAGATGAGCAAAAAGTGCGTGGAGCGCCCGGTGAAGGTGTTGATGTCTTCGCTGATGCGCTGGTCGGGGTTGTCGATGTCGCTGCCGTTGCCGATCTCGTAGTATTTGCGTTCACCGAGGTACCCATCCAGAAAGCGGTGCGTGAGCCAGCGGCGCCAGTGGTTGGAAAACGCATCGCGCATGTAGTAGTAGAAGGCGTACACCGGTACGGCAACCGCCACCACCAGCAGGCTGGCGCGCACGGCGCCCCAGAAGCGGTCCACCTGCTTGGCGGCCAGTGCCGAGGTCAGCTCGCCAGTCTTGTCAATCAGCATCACGGCCAGCTGGGTCTCGAGCACCATCAGGCCGATCAGCAGTGCGAGCAGGCCCCACGCGGTGCGCTTCTTGTCGCCCAGCCAATAGGGGCGGGCCACGCTCATGAACTGCTTCCAGGCAGACCAGGAGAGGGTGGGGGGCCGGCGGCGGCGGGGCTTGGATGCGGGCTGGGGCGCCGCGGCGGCGGCAGCGGTCGGATCGGGCAAGGCGGCAGCGGAAGCGGGATGTGGCATGTGCAGGAGGTCGATGAAAAGTGGTGCGGTGCACCTGCCTGCACGATAGGTCCAAAGACCCCAACGGCGTGTCAGCCAACGCCTACCCGACAGTTCGGAGGCTTGCGCGACCTGCACGAATTGCGCGATGGCGCGCCCATGGAGCGGACAAGCCATTGGCCTTGTTCTCGAACACCACAGGCCCACACCGAGGGCGGCCCCTCAGCCCGTTCCGCCCACGTGGTGCTAAGCCCCGTTCAGGCCTTCAGCAGGTCGTATGCGGCACGCACGCGTTGCAGGTCGCGGCCCAGGCGGCGGCTGGTGGGCAGGTGGCGCATCCAGCGCATGCGGCGCAGGCTGCTTGCCAGTTCGGCCTGCAGCCCGGAGGTGCTCTGCGCGACCCAAGCACCCCAGCGCTGCCGCGCCTCCGCAAGGGTCTGGCTCTGGTGCAGGTAGATGGCGGTGGAGTGCGCGTAGCACAGCGCGTCGCGCGCGTGGCATACGGCCAGCGGCAGCACGGCGGCCGGGTCGTCCTCAAAGTCGATGCAGGCCACCTCGCCGTCGGGGCAGCGCACGAGGTTGCGCGCAAAAGCCTGGCTCAGGCAGGTTCCCTGGCGGTGCACGTGGGCCAGGGTGTCCAGGCCCTGCTGCCACAGCGCCAACACTTCTGTGGCGTCGCCCGCCTGCACCGCATGATCGATCTCGTTGCCCAGCGAATGGGTCTCCTCACCCATGCGGCCCAGGTGGCGCATTGCAAAGCCATCGGGTTGCGCCGCCACCACCGCGGGCACGCGGATGCCGCGTGCGGCCAGGTCCTGCAGGCGCCGCACTTCGGTGGCGATGGCTGCGGGGCCGCCGGGGTTGGGCACAGGGCGCAGCACGTCAAGCCGCAGCAGGCCGGCCAGCAAGGCCATGGCGCGGTAGCGGCCCGTGCCGTGGGGCGTGCCCGCGCGCTTGATCCAGATCTGTTCGTGGCCCAGCACGTGGGCCATCACGTTGTGTGGCTGGGTGGCCAGATGCTGCGCCAGACAGGCTTCGTAGACGTTGCGGGAGGCGGTCCCCGCGGCCTCCGCCGTCATACGGCAGCATCCCCGGCCACCACGGCCGCGGTGCCGGCTGCGGCCGCATGGACCATTTCCACATGGTGCGGCACCGAAGGTTCCAGTGCAGGCTCGCCGGCCTGGAAGCTGTGGGCATTGGCCAGCGGCCAGTACAGGCGGAACACGTTGTGCTGCGCCTCCAGCGTGCCCAGCAGCGCGCCGGGCTGCACCCGCGTGATGAGGTTGGACAGCAGCCGCACCTCGGTGTCGCTGATGCGCCGCACGATGTGGTGCGCAGTGATGTCCTTGGGGTGGGTGAGGCCCGCGGCCTGCACCAGCTCTTGCAGCGCATGCAGCGTGCTGTGATGGAACTGCGCGACGCGCGTGGCCTTGTCGGGCACCACCAAAGCTTGCTGGCGCACGGGGTCTTGTGTGGTCACGCCCGTGGGGCAGTGGCCGGTGTGGCAGGTCTGGGCCTGGATGCAGCCCAGCGCCATCATGAAGCCGCGGCCCGCGTTGCACCAGTCGGCCCCCAGGGCCATCATGCGCGCGATGTCGAACGCGCTGATGACCTTGCCGGCGCAGCCAATGCGCACGCGCTCGCGCAGGTTGACGCCCACCAACGTGTTGTGCACCAGGAGCAAACCTTCTTGCAGCGGCGCGCCCACGTGGTCGGTGAACTCCACGGGCGCTGCGCCCGTGCCACCCTCGGCGCCGTCGACCACGATGAAGTCGGGCGTGATGCCCGTCACCAGCATCGCCTTGACGATGGCAAACCATTCCCACGGATGGCCCAGACAGAACTTGAAGCCCGTGGGCTTGCCGCCCGACAGTGTGCGCAACCGCGCGATGAACTGCATCATCTCCACCGGGTTGCGAAACGCACTGTGGCTGGCGGGCGAGATGCACGACTCGCCCTCCACCACCCCACGCGCCGCAGCGATCTCGGCCGTGACCTTGGCGCCCGGCAGCACGCCGCCGTGGCCCGGCTTGGCGCCCTGGCTGAGCTTGAGCTCGATCATCTTGACCTGCGGGTCGGTGGCGCTGGCGGCAAAACGCTCTTCGCTGAACGTGCCATCGGTATTGCGGCAGCCAAAGTAACCCGAGCCGATCTCCCAGATCAAATCGCCGCCATGCACACGGTGGTGCTGGCTGATGCTGCCTTCGCCCGTATCGTGTGCAAACCCGCCTTTGCGCGCGCCCTGGTTCAACGCGAGGATGGCGTTGGCCGACAGCGCACCAAAGCTCATGGCCGAGATGTTGAACACGCTGGCGTGGTAGGGCTGGGTGCAGGGCGCCACCGATGGCGAAGGCGCATCGGGGCTGCCGCCGATCCACACGCGAAAGTCGTGCGACGGCAACTGTGTGGGCGCAAGCGAATGGTTCACCCATTCGTAGCCGTGCGCGCCCACATCCAGGTGTGTGCCAAACGGGCGGTTGTCCGGGTCGCCCTTGGCGCGCTGGTACACCAGCGAGCGTTGTGCGCGCGAGAACGGCGCGGCTTCGCTGTCGCTCTCGATGAAATACTGGCGCACCTCGGGCCGCACATATTCGAGCATGAAGCGGATGTGCCCGATGACCGGGTAATTGCGCAAGATGGCGTGGCGCGTTTGCTGCAGGTCGTAAACACCCACCGCCACCAGGGCCGCAAAGACCAGCACCAGCGGCAGCCCCACACCAAACGCCACCAGCGCAAACAGGGACAGCAGCAGGCCAAAAACGCACAGCGCAAAGGCCGTATAGCGCACCGGGTACAGGGAGTTGAGCTGGTGGATCATGGGGTCCTGATTGTGCGCAGTGCAAGAAGCGGGAAACGGGGGAGGGCTACACTGGCCGCCTTTTCGCAGGCCCCCCATCGCGCCGGAAGCCTGCGCGCCATCATAGAAGTAAAACTTTGTTGTTCGCCCCGCGCGACAGACCGGAGCCCGCCATGACCGACAGCACCCCCTCCCATATCGCCCCCGACACCGCTCCCACCACCGCCCTCGGGCTCGGCCCCGACGAGCTGGAAGAGATCGACAACATCCTCGACGACCTGCGCTCGCGTGGCGAGGAAATTCCGCAGTGGGAGTTCTGCGACGGCTTCCTGACCGCCGTGATCTGCAGCCGCCGGCCCATCCCGCCCGCTGAATACCTGCCCATGCTGCTGGGCGACGGCGCCGAACTGGACGTGGCCGCGGGCGACCCGCTGCCGCTGCTGCCCGCGTTTGCCGACGCCGCCCAGCAGGCGCGATTCATGGAGCTGTGGGAGCGGCGCTGGAACGAGGTCGAGATCCAGCTGGACGCCAAAGTCGAGTCGCTGGACGACGACCGCACCTTCCAGCCCGAAGCCATGGACATGCGCGGCGCGGTCGCCAGCCTCACCGACGAGCAACGCGCCGAGATGGGCGATGACCAGGAGGTCCCGTCCTTCGGCCAGGTGTGGGCCCTGGGATTCATGTTTGCGGTGGAGAACTGGCCCGAAGACTGGGCCGCCCCGCGCGACAAGGAAGCGGCCCAGTGGCTCGACGAGGTTTTGACCAGCATCGTCGCGCTGACGGAAGACGACACCGGCAAGCCCGAAGTCTGCATCTACAGCGAGGACGGCCCGCCCAGCACGAGCCAAGCGCGTGTGGATGCCTTCGGGGAAGCCATCTGGGCGGTGTACGACCTGCGCCAGCTGTGGAAGAGCATGGGCCCGCGCGTGGAGACCCTCCGCAAGGCCCCCGAGCCCGGCCGCAACGACCCTTGCCACTGCGGCAGCGGCAAGAAGTACAAGAAGTGCCACGGGGCGTGACCGACATTTGCTATTAATTCATAGCTATCAGCGCTTTATGAATAAGCGCTAGGGCCCCATTGGATCCAAAAATACCTCGCTGCGCGCCTTCGGGCGCGCTTTGCATTGCACCGTATGAACCCTTCCATGCTGACCCGCCTGCGCGCCGAATGGGCGCCCAGCATTCCGCGCGAGCTGCTGGCGGGCGCCGTCGCCACGTTTGCACTCATCCCCGAGGTCATCGCGTTCTCTTTCGTGGCGGGGGTCGATCCGTCGGTAGGGCTGTTCGCCTCGTTCGTCATCAGCCTAGTCATCGCCTTCGTGGGCGGGCGGCCGGCCATGGTGTCGGCCGCCGCGGGCTCGGTGGCGCTGGTGGCGGCGCCGTTGGTGCAGTCGCACGGGCTGGGCTATTTGCTGGCGGCGGGCTTGCTGGCGGGGCTGGTGCAATTGGTGTTCGGCCTGCTCAAGCTCGGCGTGCTGATGCGGTTTGTGTCGAGCTCGGTGCGCACCGGCTTCGTCAACGCGCTGGCGGTGCTGATCTTTGCCGCGCAGCTGCCGCACCTGCAGGGTCAGGGCGTGGCCACCTGGGCCATGCTGGCGCTGGGCCTGGCCATCATCTATGGCCTGCCGTGGCTGGGTGGCGTGCTGCGGCTGCCGGCGCTCAGCGCCATTCCGTCGCCGCTCATTTGCGTGGTGGCGCTGACCCTGCTGGCGCAAAGCCTGGGCGTGCACCTGCCCACGGTGGCGGACCTGGGCAAGCTGCCGGACTCGCTGCCCGTGTTCGGCTGGCCCGGCGTGCCGCTGTCGCTCGATACGCTGCGCACCATCCTGCTGCCCGCCCTCGCCATTGCCATGGTGGGCCTGCTCGAATCGGTGCTGACGGCCGCCGTGGTCGATGAGATGACCGACACCCCGAGCGACAAGAACCGCGAGTGCGCGGGCCTGGGTGTGGCCAACATCGCGGCCAGCCTGTTTGGCGGCATCGCGGGCTGCGGAATGATCGGCCAGGCCGTGGGCAACGTGAAGTACGGCGGGCGCGGCCGGCTGTCCACGCTGTTCGCGGGCGTGTTTTTGCTCATCCTCATGGTGGCGCTGAAAGACTGGGTCTCCAGGGTGCCGGTGATCGCGCTCGTGGCCATCATGGTGATGGTGTCGGCCTCCACGTTCGACTGGAAGTCGCTGTCCGCCCTGGTGCGCCACCCACGCCTGTCCAGCGCGGTGATGCTGGCCACGGTGGTGGTCACCATCGCCACGCACAACCTGGCGGCGGGCGTGGCCGTGGGCGTGCTGCTCAGCGGCGTGTTCTTCGCGTTCAAGGTGTCGCGCATGTTGGCGGTGCAGGTGCACGACGATGACGCCACCGGCGTGCGCACCTGGCGCGTGACGGGCCAGGTGTTTTTTGCGTCTGCCGACGCGTTCATCGAGGCGTTCGACGTGCTGGGCGCGGAGGGCCGCGCCGTGGTCATCGACGTCACGCACGCGCACTTCTGGGACATCACCGCCGTGGCCGCGCTCGACAAGGTGGCGGAGCGCCTGCGCCACCACGGCTGCGCGGTGCAGGTGCTGGGGCTCAATGAAGCCAGCGGCGTGCTGATCGACCGGATGGGCGCCGAGAAGGCCTGAGCACGTTCACTGCGGCAGTGTTTACGCAGGCGCTGCCCCCCGGTGCCCCCGCGTCACACCGCCTGCAGCCCGCCAATGCGCCGCCGCCGCACTTCGTCCAGCCGGTCCAGCACCTGCGTGCCGTGGGTGTAGCCCTGCTGCACGATCTGCTCAAAGCGGTTCCACTGCAGCATGCCCACACGGTCCAGCGGCGGGTTGAAGTACAGGTCGGTCAGCTGCTGCGACTGGCGCTGGCGCGACATGCTGTACAGGATGGTGACCTGCATCAGGTAGCTGGCCAGCGACGGCAGCTTGTAGCGCCGCTGGGCTTTTGGCCGCAGCTTGTCGCGCAGCAGCGCCCAGCTGGTGGGTACATCGTCCAGCTCAATGCGACGGGGCTTGCGGAAATTCAGGTCCACGCCAATGACCGTGCCCACGCCGCGCATGCCGCGCATCACATCCACCGGAAAATTGTTGAACGTGCCGCCGTCGCACAGCAGGTCGCCCTCGTGCACCACGGGCGGCAGCGCGCCAGGGATGGAGATGCTGGCCAGCAGTGACTTGGCGAGGCTGCCGCGCCGCACAACGTGCTCGCTGGCTTTGGAATAGTTGGTGGCCACGCAGTAGTAGTTCTTCCACAGGTCCTCGACCTGTGCCGGGAAGCCCACCAGCTGGCCCACGGCCTCGTGCAGGATGTGGCGCAGGCGCCGGCCCTTGATGAGCGACATCAGTGGCAGCAGGTTGAAGTCGCCCGTGGGGTTGGTGCGAAAGGCCCGGCGCGCGTTGGCCATCACGGCGTCAAGCGGCTGGTCGGACGCGACGTATGCCGCCATCACCGACCCGATGCTGGTGCCACCCACGCAGTCGATCTCAACGCCCTCTTCCTGCAGCGCACGGTACACGCCCAGGTGCGCAAAGCCGCGGGCGCCGCCGCCGGCCAGCACCAGGCCCACGGCGGTGCGGCTCTGGATGCGCGCCAGGCGCGCCATGTCGCGGTCGAGTGTGGGGCGGATGTGCAGGTGGTCGGCCACGGGGCGGCGGTCGAGCCAGCGCTGGGTGTGGCGCGGGCACTGCGTGTTGGCCGGATGCAGCAGCACCAGGATTTCGGCGGCCTCGGCCAGCGGCGCGCGGCGCAGCAGGCATTCCGTCTCGATGGGGTGGATGGCGGGCTCGGCCTGCGCGTCGGCGATCAGCAGCAATTCGTCGCAGTGGCGGCTCACGCGGCGCGTCCAGGGTGTGGGCTCGGGGTCGGCCACCAGCAGCACGAAGTCGTGGCGCGCCTCGATCTCGTCGAGCAGCATGGCGATGCGCCGGTTGGCGGTGGCGTCGGCGCCTTCGCGCTGTGCGATGCCGGGCTCGTGCAGCTCGGCGTCCACGGTGGCCGAGTCCACCACGCGCACGCGGCCGATGAGGGCCAGCTGCCGCGCCATGCTCTGGCCGAAGTCCTGAAGTTGGACGCCGCCGCTCACGGGCAGAAGGCCCATGGCCACCGGGCGTTCGAGCGCCGCAACGTTCGTCGTGCCCGACTGCAGCCGCTGGATGATCTGGCGCGTGAGCGCAATCGACACCTGCGCGCTGCTGGCCAGCAGGGTCTTGAAGACGTCCTTGGTCAGGCGCACGAGCACCGAGTCGCGCACGGCGACCACGGTGGCCGCGCGCGGCGCATCGGTGAAGAGGCTGATCTCGCCGATCACCTGGCCGCGGCCCATGTCGGCCACGCGCCGCTGGGCACCGTCATCGCTGCGCACATAGGCACGCAGGCGGCCACTTACGGTGAGGTACATCGATTCGCCAGGCTCACCCTGGCTCATCAGCGTGCTGCCGCCCGGCACCTCGACCCACTCCAGGTGCGCACGCAGCATCTCCAGCGCGTCCGGTTCGATGCCGTGCAGAAAATTGCGCAGGTGTTCGGTCAGCAGTTGGTTCTGGGATGCGGTGAAGGAGGGCATGGGCAGCGATGAATCACGGGACCGGGACAGGGCGCTGCAACGCGGGGCCGCCTTGTAAAAAAGGGCGGGCACGCTGTTTGGAGCGCCAAAGCGGCGGATTCTAGGAACGCTGGGCGTGTTTTAGTAAGCACGCTGCGCACGGTGCGCGGCGATGTGTGAACGATTGCACGGCGTGCCGGGTCAATGGGCCGGGCCGGCCTGCGCGGGGCGGCAGGGTGGGGGAAGAGAGAACAAGAAAGCGACGCAGCGGGCAACCCGCGCACGCATCAGACCAGCAGCCAGCCCAGCAGCCGCTGCAGCGAGTAGCGCACCGTGGCCGCGCGGATGGTGGCGCGGTCGCCGCTGAAGTGCTGCATCTCAGCGTGGGTTTCGCCGTTAACACACCACGCGAACCACACGGTGCCCACAGGCTTTTCGTCGCTGCCGCCCGCGGGGCCGGCCACGCCTGTGACGGCCAGGCTGACATGCGCTTGGGATCGCAGCAGCGCGCCGTCGGCCATGGCGCGGGCCACGGCCTCGCTCACGGCGCCGTGCTGCTCGATGAGTACGGGGGGCACGCCCAGCATCTTGTCCTTGGCCGCGTTGGAATACGTGACGTAGCCGCACTCGAACCACTGGCTGGAGCCCGCCAGGTCGGTGCAGGCCGCAGAGATCATGCCGCCCGTGCAGCTCTCCGCGGTGGCCAGCCGGTGGCCGCGCTGCAGCAAACGCAGCGAAATTTGGGTCAAATTGGCCTCTAGCGCTGGTGTATCAAGCGCTAATAGCTCATCTTTTGATAGCGAAGTGACGGTCATACGAACCTCCACAGTGCAATGGCCAGCAAGGTGCAGAAGGCTGCCACAAAGTCGTCCCACAAGATACCCCAGCCACCGCGCCAGCCAAAGCCTTTGAACAGGCCATCTGCCCAGCCCACGGGGCCGGGCTTGGCCGCGTCGAAGAAGCGGAACAGTGCAAACGCGATGAACTGCCCCCACCAGCCCATGGGCATGGCCAGCCACAGCACCAGCCAGAATGCCACCACCTCATCCCACACGATGCTGCCCGGGTCGGCCACGCCCATGTTGCGGGCGGTGAGGGTGCAGGCCCACCAGCCGACCAGCGTGCTGACCACGATCAATAAGCCAATGGCCGCGGCCGACAGCCAGTGCTGCAGCACCAGGTAGGCGAGCCACGCCCACAGCGTGCCCACGGTGCCCGGCGCTATGCGCGACAGCCCCGCACCAAACCCCAATGCAATGAAGTGGGCCGGATGCGAAAACATGAACGCCACGGTGGGGCGCTGAGGGGCTGATGGGGAGGGCGAAGGAGGGATGGGGGTCATATCGGAGGCTGGCAGCACGTTGTGTCACACACAGCATTTGAAACGGGCGCGCACACGACCAGTGCACCCGTGGAACTGGCTTTGCCAGGCCACCGGGTGCGTCCCCCTCCCGCGCAGCGAGAGAGGGGCGAAGGCGCGACGCGCCTCAGGCGGTGCTTCATTTCTGCTCTTGCAGCTGGATGTCTTTGGGGTAGCGGATCGTGTGCTCTGCGCTGAACTGCGCGGTGGCGCCGGCCGCCAGGCTCTGCTGCCAGGCCACGGTGCCGGGCGTGCGGTCCCATGCCAGGTCGGCGGGCTGGGGCTGGTAGCGCGACTCGACCTCGATCTTCTCGTTGCGCGAGACGGGCGCTGCGTGCAGCACCTGCAACGTGATGCCGGTCTTGTGGCGGTTGTCCACGCTGTAGGCGCGGCGTGTTTTGCGCTCGGTGCGCGCGCCGGTAAAGCCCGTGCTGCCGGTCAGGTCCTGCACAGCCTCGGCCCGCACCGTGACCAATTCATCGCGCCCGAACGACAGGCTGGTGCTGCCGGCCGGTGCGCCCGCGCTGGCCGCGGCGAAGTCGATGCGCCCGGTGCCGACAAACGCGCCGTCGCGGTACAGGCCCACGGAACCTGCGGGCCACACGCCGCTTGGCTGTGCGATGTGGGCCACCAGGTAGGCGACCTCTTCCACGGCCGGTGCGGTGCGCGTGACCAGCGTGGCCGGGGCCGTGTGGTTGCCCAATGCCAGCGTCACACGCTGACCGCTCGACGGCACGGTGATGCGCTGCGGCACAGCAAACTCGGTGGCAAAGCCTTTGTCGATGGAACTCACGTCAAAGGTCGGCATCGCTTCTTCGGCCGACTTGGCGCGCGCCATGGGCGACGGCGCCGGTGGCGCTGCTGCCACCATTGCCATGGCCGGGGCCACGGTGCCCATGGGCTGCGGTGGCGGCGCCACATCCAGCGTCCAGGCGCGCGGCAGGCGGCCCTGTGTGGCGCGGCCGGGTTGGCCGGTCGACAGCGTGAGCTGCACGCCCGCCCAGTCCTCGCCGCTGTTTTGCGCCACCAGCGCCTGGCGCTCCAGCAGCACGGTGGACTTGGCGCCATCCAGGGTGGCGCGGTAGGTGGGCTGCCAGCCCGGGCCGCGCACCTGGTAGGACAGGCGCAGTTCGGCGTCGCGCTCTGCCGCCAGGTTGATGCTCACGGTGACCACGCGCGCACGCTGGCTGGCCACGCGGTCGCGCTCGGTTACCAGCGGCTTGAGCGTGAGCTCCAGCGCCTCTTGCTTGCGCTTGAGCTGGTGCGCACGGGCAAAGGCGTCCTGCCCCGACTTGCGCAGCACATCGGCCGTCGCGGTGATCTGTGGCGGTGTGGGGCTCGCCACCCGGCCGTGCGTGGCAGAGTCGTCGCCCGCCGCGCCGCGGCTGCCGACACCGGCCACGCCGCGCAGGTAGCCGTCCACCAGTTGCAGGGCGGATGCCTCGGCCTTCACGCCGGCGATGTGGTCCTCCAGCTCGCGGATGCGGCCGTCCAGCGGGCTCGCGCAGGCCGTGGCCACATCGCGGTCTTCGGTGAGCACATTGAACTCGCCCACGCGCACTGCAGGGTCGGCGCTGATCTGCAGGCTTTGCGCATCGAGCGACGCAGGCAGGCAGCCGATGACCAGGCTGCGCGCTCCGGCCGGAACCCGCGCAACGCGCTCCACGGTGGCGCTGCCGGGGTAGACGGTGACACGGGCGATGCGTGAGGTGTCGCTGGCAGCGGGGCGTGGGGCGTCCTGCGCCTGGGCCCCTGTCGCGCTGACAAGGCAGGTCAGAAACAATGCGCGGTGGACAAGAGCGCGTGCGCGCAAGGCGGTGGGGCTGTGCATCGCAGGGTCCTCAGGACAGGGCAGATAGGGAGCCGGATGCTAGCAGGCCGGTTGATCAGGTTGCCGAGAGGCGGCGGGGACCGATGGTGGTGGTGCTGCTGGCGCGCTCATGCCATCTCAGCCACTTCTTGTAACGATTTTGGGGGAGTGCCCTAGGGGCATGTTCCCCCACTCGGTTTAAAACCCTCGGGGGCTCGCTTGTATGCGCACGCCCTTTGAGGCACGGGCACCGCAGCAGCCGCGCCGCACATCTATCCATCCAAAACATGAGGGGGGGCCACCGAGTGCAGGACAACGACAAGACCGCCTTTGATTCCGCAATCCGGGCGCTGGAGTTCGAGATCGCCAACGCCGGTACGCACCTCACCATCGACGCGACTGCGCGCCAAGCGTATTCGATGCAGATTCAGGCGATGGCCAATGAGCTGCGGGGGCAGGTGAGCAGTGGGCGCATGACCTGGGCGCAAGCCGCCCAGCAAGCGCAAGAAGCCCGCAACGCCATCATGGAAGTCATCCGTGGCCGCAGCACGCCCGTGGGCCGCGCGATGGCCGAGCGGCTCAAACGCGAAGGCAAGACGCTCAACGAACTGATCGCGCGCAAGACGCAGCAGCTGCACGGCCCGAGTGCGGATTTCGGCCGACTCTCCACCGCCCAGCAAAACACGGTGTATGCCGAGATCGTGAAATCGGCCGGGACGTCGAACCCCCGAGTGACTGCCACCATGCGCAATCTTTCGCGGGCAGGGCGCGGCTTGCTGGTGTTGTCGATTGCCATTTCGGTGTATTCGATCGCCAAGGCAGAAGACAAGGCCGGCGCCGCGCGCCGTGAGGTTGCCGTCACGGGTGCCGGCATTGGCGGCGGCATCGTTGGTGGTGCCGTAGCCGGACTGGCCTGCGGCCCTGGAGCTCCCGTGTGCGTCACCGTAGGGGCTTTTGTTGGCGGGGCGCTGGCGGCCTTCGGCGTGGACTACTTCTGGTAAGGGCGTGGTGTCCATGCATCTGCTCACACCCCAAGAGCTGTCGGTCGAGCGCCTGGCTGGCCGCCCCGACGACGAACCTGCAAGCTGTCACATCCTGCGCAATGGGCAAGCTACGGGCCGCCATGTGGAAGGTGCGGTGTTGGAGGCGGCGGCCCAGTGGCAAAGCTTTACCCTGCTGCTGACCACCGACGACGTCCCGTCCGAAGAGTTCTTGCACATCCACCTGCTCGACCCCGACCTGCAGTGCATCGACTCCGCGACGCTCGGTGCCATGTACTCCACCGGTTCGTTTTCGTTGCTGCCATCGTCCGAGCCGGACACGCTCCGCTTTCGTTTCATCGGCGATACCGATTGGAGCGTGCAGGTGCTGCCGCAGCCCGGCTTTCGCGTTCCGCTGTGGTCCGAGCCTACGGGGGTGAGCCGACCGGTGGGTTTCTCAAGGCACTTCGTCGTGCGTGGGAATCCTCAGCCACGGGAGCGATAGCGCTCTTTTCTGGTCTGGTTTGTAAGCCTGCAAGCTGGCAGCCCTTCATGGGCGGATCTCGAAATGACAGAGGGTGTAGGCGTGTTGTGGCGGTTGGTGCCATGACCGCATCCGGCCAGAAGCAGCAGTGCGACCCCTTCCCTCTTTCCATAGGTCAAACAAATGACAGTCGCGGATTTCCTTGTCGATAGCATCCTTGATGATGGACTTGTTGTAGGGAAAACGGCTACATCGATGTGCCCCTCGACACGTTGTTCACCGAACTTGTATTGGCCCGGGTAGATGGAACTCCACCAGACTTCGTTTCGGTCGAGCTAGGAGCAGTTGCGAGCGTGCGTCTAACGGTGCGCGAAGTCGAAAACAAGTTCTTCCGCAAGCCGCTTGTGGTGATACCGCGGGGTCACACGGCCGGACTGAGATTGGATGGTGAGGGCATTGAACGCCTGCGCGAAGCTCTCCAAGCCAAACAGCCGCGCGAGTTCATTTCAATGCGTGCAACGTTGCTTGACGGCGGGGCGATGGTGTAGTTGAGCGTCGCAGGGGTGACTGCTTTTGAGAAACACGTACGGCCGCTATGGGCCCAAAGGCGACACTAGGCTCCTTGTCCCCAAGCAGCCATTTATAGCGACCCCGCTTGCCCCAGTCCGAAAGACGCTGTTGGGGATTCTGGGCTTTACCTTAGAAGCTATAGTTGTGGAGTGATACATGCCAGCTTTCGGCGAGTTTTTATACTCGGCCGTTTACTGCACCCCGTATAGAACTCAGGCCGCCGGCGGCCTTAGGAGGAGTCAGTGGCCTGCCCGTTCTAATTTTTACTGCGGGTTTCTAGGTCTGCATTCCGTTTGGAGGCTCTCAAGGCCTCTGCGCTCCATATCAGCATTCACCAACGTACCAATGCCACTCTCGAAGCCGACCACCGGCCCGCTAACTCGCGCGGCGGTCCTCGCTGCATTAGTTTTCGTTTCGATAGGTGCCGTCCTTGACCTTGTTATAGGGGGCAGCTTCGTTTTTTTCTACGGTGCTCAGTACACGCAAGCGGCCCTCGTGGCCTTTCTTTTACTCCTCCCTGCCTGTGCAGCTCTGTTACTCACCCGACCGAGCTACACCGCCGAATCGCAACGACGTTCTCCTACTCCTTGGGTGCGCTGGCTGTTCGTTCACCCTCTCATGATTGCCATCACTGCAGGAGCCATAGTTGTTGCGCCTCGTGGCTGGCTTGCAGCAGGCACCTGGGCGTTCGGCATGCCGCAAGCTCCTCTCGTCGCTAGAGTTATTTCGGTTGAACAGTTCAGCGTTCGGAAGGGGTGCAACCAGCGTACAACCCTAAGCCTCCTGTCCGTTAAGGCAACTGTCTGCCTCGCTGATCACTACGTCGGCCCCCCGCTCATGACGGATCAGGAAGTCCTCGTTTCCGGCAAAGCCACTTTCACTGGGTTTCTGATTGGCGACTTCACAGCCAATTGAGCATTTTCCGCCGGCCGCCTAACGGCTCCGTTAAGCGGATCCGCTCGCGCTTCTTCGTGCGTTGGGTACTAGCTCTCACTTGCCGCCCCCAGCGGCCTCTGGACGAATTCTGCCCCCCGTTGAAGGGCGCTAGCGGGCCCATAACTGACGCCGGCAATCGTTGCCATCTTAGCTGGCCATGGCTTGCCGTCCTTGGAACACTAACCGGTTGCCGGGCGAGGTGCGCAACGTCAATCGCGGCGCCACGTCGCATGTCGTCATACGGCCAGCTTGGACGATGGAAAGTTTCTCAATAGAGATGTATGCGAGTTTTGAACGGCTAGCGAAAGTCGTACATTCGTACTCGTCCATGTTTAAGGAGCACCATGTCATTAGTCAAGAACGTGCTGGCTGGCATTGTTGCCGGCTCGCTTTCTCTTCCGTCCATAGCGGTTCTTCCTGAGTCGGGTATGTGGGCAATCGGTGCAGAGCTCAACGGTAAACCCGGGCGGGGAATCCAAGTAGATAGCCAAGGTGGCAAAACCTTGATCCTCACCTACTTCGGCTATCGGCCAGATGGCACTGCCACTTTCATGCAAGCCAGCGGACAGCTTCAGGGCGGCAAAAGCTTCACTGGCGATCTCGTGGAATTCAAGAATGGACGCGCTTTGGCCGGGCCAGTTCGTGATGGGGAAACGGCAGGAGTCGTTGGTCCGATTTCCGTGACGTTTGAATCTGCAACGGATGGGGTCGTTTCACTACCTGGCGAGCAACCTCAAAAGCTAGTTCGCTTTCGGTTCGAAGATTTTCACCAGCGACTCGACCGAAGCTTTTCAGTCGTCACATTTGGTTCACTGGCAACGATAACGCCGGGCTACATGGCTATGAAGGCGACTGCCGACGCGCTGACGATTGAGCACGTGTTTACAAATCAAACAAACAAGGTTTGCACCTTTAGCGGTGACTTGGTCCAAGTTGGCACAGGGTTCAACTCGGCTGGAAAACGTGAGTGCAATTTTGAGTTCAGTGCGCCCCGATACCGCATTGAAAACCTACAGGTTGACGAGTTCGGTATGCTAAGTGGTCGAATCCACTATTTGAATTCCGAGGGGCTTCCTTTTGGCTCTCCTGACGACCTAGCAGGTGTCTGCCAGGGAGGAGGATCCGTCTTTATGCTGCCAGACCGGTGCTCCGCGAGGCAACTCGGGCTGGAGTAGGAGCAAAGCAGGGAAGTGTTGTACTGGACGATACTTCCCTGCAATTGCCTACTGACTAGCTCCGGCTTTTGAAGAGGCCTGAAGACGACAGGCCGACCGCTTCACATTTTTTGAGCAACCACGAGGACGCGTTCATGAGAAAAATCAACCGGAGGTGCCTGGGTACTGGGTTGCTCGTCGCGTTTTTGGTAAGCGCATGCGGCGGCGGAGACGATGAAAGCACTGCGGGCCCGGCACTTCCTGTCATCACCCTGCAGCCTTCCGATGTCTCCATAGTCGAGGGTGAGTCTGCACGGTTTACCGTCGCGGTAAACGAGACCGCCGGGGTGACTTTCCAATGGATGCGAAATAACACAGCTATCTATGGAGGCATTCAGGACACCATAGTCTGGACTGGGATGCCGGTGTCCTCTTCTGGCACTGTATTCACTGTCAGAGTCACCAATGCAGCGGGAAGCGTGCTCTCCCGCGAAGCGCGTCTCACGGTGACACCCCGTCAAGCCCAGTGAAGGTTAGGTTATCAGCCCGCGGTCGTGCTGAATCGTTGCTTACGCGGCCGGAATCGAGGCCACGCAGAATTCTGGGGGCAGAATTTTTATGAAGAAAGGGTGACTACGGACGACTGCTTCTGGCCGAACTCTGCCATCCGCAACTTTCTATCATCTCAAGCGTTTCTGCGACCTCAACGGGTCGAGACCACCTACTTGCGGACAAGCCCCGCAGGCACTTCCCGCGCCAAAAAGTCGTACACCGCACGAATCTTGTGGCTGGTGCGAATCTCGCGGTGCACGGTGAGCCAGATCGGCAGCTCGGGCAGCGGCAGCATGGGCAGCACGGCGACCACGTCGGGGTCGGTGGCGGCCACGTAGTGGGCGACAAAGCCGACGCCCAGGCCCGCGCGCACGGCCTCCCAGTAGGCCATGAGGTCGTCGGTGCGAAACGCGAAGTGCGCGCGCTCCACGGGGTAGCCCATGGTCGCAAAGCCTTGCAGGATGTCTTCGTGCCGGTCGTTGCCCACCAGTTCGTGTTGCAGCAGGTCGGGCGGCTGGCGGGGCGTGCCCCTCTTGCGCAGGTAATCGCGGTGGGCGTAGGCGCCCAGCGTCACCGCGCCGATGCGCTTGGCCACCAGGCTGGCCTGGTCGGGGCGGACCATGCGCAGGGCGATGTCGGCTTCGCGGCGCAGCAGGTTGGTCACCTCGTTGCTTGACACCAGCTCCACCTGCACCTCGGGCAGCGCCTGGCGCATGCGCGCAAGCACCGGCGGCAGCAGCACGCAGGCCACGGGCTGGCTGGCGGTGATGCGCACGGTGCCGCTCACGCCGCCTTCGGCGCCCGACACGCTGCGCGCCAGTTGGTGCGCGCCGGCCTCCATGGCGCGGGCCGATTCGGCCAGCTGCAGCGCGGTGGCGGTGGGCAGCAGCCCGCGGCCCGTGCGCTCGAACAGCACCACGCCCAGTTGCGCCTCCAGCTCGGCAATGTGGCGGCCGATGGTGGGCTGGCTCGCGCTCAGCACACGGGCCGCACCCAGCAGGCTGCCTTGGTCCAGCGCTGCCAGGAAGGACTGCACCAGGCTCCAGTCAAAGGTCTGTTTCATGCGGGTAGCGTGCTCCAGTTCTAGCGGGTCTTGCTATTCAAAAATGAATTGCTGGTATGAGAAGTTAGGCAATTGTGTAGTTGCAGCTGCGTTTCCACAATCACCCCATTCCCTCGCTTTGTGGAGCCTTTCGATGACCAACCCCCCCGCCATGACCGCAGCCGCTAATCACGGCAACAACGCGCCCACCGTGCTGATCCTTGGCGCGCGGGGTCGCCTGGGCCTGGCTGCCGCCCGCGCTTTTGCCCAGGGCGGCTGGCAGGTGCTGGCCCAGGTGCGGCCGGGGGCAGACCGCCAGGCGCTGCCCGCCATCGCCGGGGTGTGGTGGATGCCCGTGGCAGTGCACGACACGGCAACGCTGGCAGCGCAAGCGCAGGGCGCGCAGGTGGTGGTGCATGCGCTCAACCCGGTGTACACCCACAAGGCCTGGCGCAGCGAGGCGCCGGCCCTGCTCGAAGCAGCCATCGCCATCACCCGCGCGCTGGGCGCCACGCTCATGCTGCCTGGCAGCGTCTACAACTTTGGCGAGGGCATGCCGCCCGTGCTGCGCGAAGACACGCCGCAAACTGCCACCGGTTTCAAAGGCCGCTTGCGCACCGAGCTGGAGCAGCGCCTGGCGGCCGCCACGCACGACGGCAGCCTGCGGGCCATCGTGCTGCGCGCGGGCGACTTCTATGGCAGCGGCACCGGCAGCTGGCTCGACCAAGCCATTGCCAAGGACCTGCCCCGCGGCCGGGTGACCTGGCCTGGGCCGCTGGATGCCGCCACGCCCTGGGCCTACCTGCCCGACCTGGCTCGCAGCTTTGTGCGGGTTGCGCAGGAGCGCCATCGCCTGGCTGCGTTCGATTGCCTGCACTTTGCCGGGCACACCGTCACGGGCCAGCAGTGGCTGCACAGCTTTACCGCCATCGCGACGGAGTGCGGCTGGTTGCCCGATGCCGATGGGCATGCCGGCGCGCTGCGCGTCACGCGCATGAACTGGCCCCTGTTGCGCGTGGTCGGCCTGGCGATGCCCACCCTGGCGGCGCTGGCCGACATGCGCTACCTGTGGCGCACGCCCCACCGGCTGGACAACACGCGGCTGCGCGCGCTCATCGGCGAAGAGCCGCACACGCCGTTCGATCAAACCGTGCGCCAGGCGCTGGCCGACCTGGGCCTGGTTCGCCAGCCCGTGCCGCGCGCTGCACTGGCCTGACGCGGGGCAAACAGCGCGTATTGCCGCAGCGGCGCCCACCACGGGTGGGCGCGGGGGCGCGCGCGCCTGCCAACACGACTCCCATCCGTTTCGATTCTTTGACCCACACCGGCCCACAGGGCCAGAAGGAACTGCCATGCTGAACCGTCGCAACTTCATCCGCCTGGCTGGCGGCGGCACCGTCGTCGCGGCCACGGCCGGCACGCTGACCGCGTGTGGCGTGGTCGGCCCACACTACCCAGCAGAAGCGGTCGAGGCCTGGAAGGGCCCCGTCGGCGAGACCGAAGTGCGCCGCCGCGCTGTGGCCTACGCCATCACCGCGCCCAACCCGCACAACCTGCAGCCCTGGGTGGTGGACCTGCGTGAAGAGGGCGTGATCACCCTGCGCACCGACCGCGAGCGGGTGCTGCCCCACACCGACCCGCTGGGCCGGCAGATCCTGATCGGCCACGGCGCCTTTCTGGAGCTGCTGGTGCTGGCCCTCGCCCAGCAAGGCGTGGGCAGCGAGGTGTTGCTGTGGCCCCAGGGCCCGCTGCCTGCGGCACTGGCGGACTGGGACGACCGGCCCGTGGCGCGCATCACCCTGAAGCCTGCAGGCCAGCCCGATGCGCTGTTCGCGCAGGTGCTGCAGCGCCATACGCCCAAAAGCGACTTCGACACCACGCGCCCCGTGGCGCCCGATGTGCTGGCGGCGCTGCTGGCCAGCCAGCGGGCCGGTGCGGCGCTGCAGGCCGGCGGCACGGTCGATGCGGCGCGCCTGCCGCCGCTGCGCGCGTTGTGCTGGGAGTCCGCGCAGGTCGAGCTGCTCACGCCGCGCACGATGATGGAGAGCATCCACCTCACGCGGGTCGGCCCGTCCGAAATCCTGCATCACCGCGACGGCATCACGCTCAACTCGCCCTTCGTGCGGGCCGTGGCGGCGCTGGGCATGTTCGACCGTTCTGCCCCGCCAGCCGAAGGCAGCGCAGCCTACAAAAGCGCCATGGGCCGCTTTGAAGGCCACAGCCGCACGGCCATGGGTTTCGTATGGATCACCGGCGGCAACACGCGCGCCGACCAGGTCGAAGCCGGCCGCGCCTACGTGCGATTACAGCTGCAAGCCACCGCGCTGGGCCTGGGCGTGCACCCCATGAGCCAGGCGCTGCAGGAGTTTGCCGAGATCGCACCGCATTACGAGCGTGTGCACCAGCTGGTGCTGGGCCGCCCCGCGCCGCGCGCGCCGGGCGATGCGACGGTGCAGATGTTCTGCCGCATCGGCTACGTGCAGGGCGAGGTGCCGGCCACGCCGCGCCGGCCGCTGGCGCAGTTTGTGCGCGCTTAGAACGCGTTCACGATCTCCCGGGGGTCGCGTTGGAGCGCCATCGTGATGGACGTGGATGCTTCGGATGCGCCGCATGGGCTCATACCCATGCAAGCAGCCGGGGCGCCAAACACTCAAGTTCATCGGCCCGATTTCGCTCCAACCCTTCGGGCAGCGGTCTGGGCGGGCGGTCTGCGGCGTTGCGGCGCTTGTGGATAGCCCAAGCTATCCACTGCGCACCGCGCCTAGCATCCCATCCCGCCAAGACCGCTGCGCGACCCCTGGGAGATCGTGAACACGTTCTTAGATGCGGTGGCGGGGTGGGTCGGCGTGGCGTGTGGTGCATGCCCTGGCTTCGACAGGCTCAGCCCGAACGGTGGTGAGGGCATGTGCGAGTGGAACCCGTGGGCACCTGCGGGCAAACCTTGGCCTTACTGCGGCAGAGTTTGCTCAGAGGCGGCGTGGGTGCTCCGTGGCTTCGAACGGATCAGCCTAACGGGCTGAGGGAGCGCGAGGGCGGCCACTGCGCGCCAGCGCAGTGGTTCTCCAACGGAAAATTGAATGAAAATGGCCGCCAGCGCTTATTCCATAAGCGCTATGCGCTATTAAATATATAGCATGCGCCGACTGAAGCCAGTCGGCGCCGCCATCACGCCACCGGCGCCACAAATGCAATCAACCGCCCCATGCGACGAATCCACTCCGCCGTGACGATGAACTGGGGCTTGTCCTTCTTCACATACGGCGCGATCTCTGGCGGGTTGTCGGCGGGGTAGGGCGAGGTGTCGTACACATCGCCCACGTGTTTGCTGCGGTAGGCCGTGCCGGTGTAGGGCGTGGTGGGGCCGTCGCCCTGGTAGGGGTTGACGATCTCGGGCACGGGCGACGTCCAGTAGTTGCGTGTGCCCAGCTCGGTCAGCAGCGTGCTCACCTCGGATTCGGGCACGGCGGGCGTGGCCATCACCGCGCCGGTGAACAGGTCCGGAAAGTCCACCTCGCGGATCGAGAAGTACTTGGGCAGCGCCCGGCCGCCCCCCGCCACCTTGAGCGGCGAGCGCGCGGCCAGCTCGGCCACCGCGGCGTCGGTCATGCCATTGAGCTTGTTGTACATCGCCTCCAGCCCCGCGATGTCGATCGGGCGGCCGGCCGAGTAGTGGCTTACGGTGTTGGTGTAGTCCTTGTCGAAGTAATACGCGCCGTTGTGGATGTTGGAGCCATAGCGGTGCACATACAGGCCATCGTTGGTGCCCAGCTCGACAAAGGTCGGGTGGGTGCGGCCGCCGCCCAGCAGCGGGTTGACGGTGGCGGCATCGGCCGGCAGAGGGCAGCTCTTGAGCCAGGCAATCGCCTCCGGGATGCGCGCCAGGTACTTGCGGTCGCCCGTGAGCTGGAAGTAGTTGAACATCTGGCGGATGTTGGTCTGCGTAGTGTGCGTGGCCAGCGACCGGGGCTCGTAGCTGCGGGCGCCCGCGGGCGAGCCTGCGGGGCGGCCGTCCTTGTCGCGCGACAGGTGCTGCAGGCCCCAGCCGGCCTGTGGGCCGGGCTGTTGCATCAGGCGCATGCATTCCATCGCGCGGCTGATGTTGGGCAACAGCCGCGTTTCGCCCAGCGCCATCACACACAGCGTGAGGAACTTGATGTTCTCGCCCATCACGTCGTCGTTGAAGGTCACGTGCAGTGTGTAGTCGCCGTCTTCCATGCCTGCGCGCGCGCCGGCAGGCAGCTGTTCGGGGTTGGGCCGCGGCATGCTGCTGATGGCGCCCGGAAAGTGCGGAAACCGCTGCGGCCAGCCGCCGCTGGCGATGCCGTATTCGGGCCCGAACTGCGCGTTGACCACAAAGTCGATGGCCTTTTGCACCGCAGGCAGGTAGCGCGCCTCGCGCCGCTCCAAGTACATGCGCAGCAAGAACTGCGAAGCCACGGCCGTGCCTGCGTCGTCGAACGTGGCGTTGCCGTAGTAGTGCTGAAACTCCTCCAGCCGCCAGCCGTTTTTGCCGATGGTGTCGTACCACTTTTTCAGCGACGCCTCGCCCGCAAAGTCGTGGATGTAGTTCCAACCGCCCGAGGGGTGCTGCGCCGCCATGATGGCCGTGGCGGTGCGCTCGGCCGCGCGCCAGTGGCGCTCGTCGCCGGTGGCGTGGTAGGCGTCCAGGTACACATGGCCCACCGACGGCGTGCCCGGCGGCTGGATCCAGCACATGGTGCGGTAGGCCTCCATCTCGCCGAAGGTCTGCTTGAGGTCGGGCGAATACGACCACACGTAGCCGCCCTGGTAGGACACGGTGTCGTCCATGTAGTGCGTGGCCCGCTTCAGGGCATCCGCCGCGTCGGCCTTGGGGCCGGGCGGGAAGGTGGGGGCAGGGTCGTCGCTGCCGCCGCCGCAGGCGCTCAGCAGCAGGGGGGCCAGGGCACTCAGGGTGAAGTCTCTGCGCTTCATGGTCAGCATGGAATGTCTCCTCGTTGGATGGCAGTTCTGGAAAGGGGCCGAGGCGAGCGCGCCTGCTGCCCTGCAGGCGGCCGGGGCCGGGTTGTGCGCCGCAATGACAGATGACGTCGTACAACTTGGCGCGGATTTTGGGCGCCTGTTTTCATCCCATGATTGGCGTTAACCCCAATCGGTGACAACCCCTCGCCCCTGCAAAATCGGGCGCGAGAGGGGCCGGCTGCGGAAGAAAAAAGGCTTGAAAGCCGCATGAGATCTTGATTTCATGGAGTCAATGAAGTTTTTGTCCGCGACTTTTTGGGGCGCAGCAAAGCGTGCCGATGGATCTCTTGTGGCATCGAAAAATTTGTGATTATTTGTATGACGTCCGATGATGACGTTAACAATTTCACTCACAACAACAGGATCGAGGGGACAGACATGCTCAAGGGATTGAAGGCGGGATGTTGGGTGGCGGCAGCATTGCTGTGCGCGGGTACGGCGTGGGGGCAGACCAAGCTGCGCGCATGGAACATCCACCCCGACGGGTACCCCGTCACCGAGGCCATGAAAAGCTTCGCGCAGCAGGTGGGCAAGGCCACGCAGAGGCGCTACCAGATCGAGGTGTTTTCCAACGCAACCCTGGGCGACCAACCCAAGGCGGTGCAGATGCTCAAGAGCGGCGAGATCGACATTGCAGAGTTCAGCTCGGGCCCGCTGTCCGATGCGGTGCCGGGCATCAAGGTGCTCAACCTGCCGTTCCTGTTCACCGACTCGGCCCACATGTTCCGCCACCTGGATGGTGCTCTGGGACAGCGTTTTGCGGCCAACCTGCAGTCGGCCGGTTTTGTGGTGCTGGGCTGGTATGACGGCGGCGGGCGTTCGTTCTATTGCACAAACCGCACGTTGACGAATATTCGCGACCTGGCGGGAGCGTCCATCCGCGTGCAGCAGTCCGAGGTCTTCATGGAGATGATCAAGCTGCTCGATGCCAAGCCGGTGGCAATGCCCTTCAAGGAGGTCATGGGCGGCTTCGAAAAAGGCGCCATCGACTGCGCCGAGAACAACATGCCGTCGTACGAATCCACCGGCCACCACAGGCTGGCCAAGCACGTGTATGTGACCAACCACGTGATCTCGCCCGAGGCGCTGGTGGTGTCCACCGCGCTGTGGGCCAAGCTCTCGGCCGCAGACCGCAAGGCATTTGCCGACGCCGGGGCGCAGTCCGCGCTGCTGATGCGCGAGCTGTGGAACAAACGCGTGGCCCAGGCGCTGGAGACCACCGCCAAACAGGGCTCGCAGTTCGTGCGTGTGAAGGACGTCTCGCCCTTTGTGCGGCGCATGGCGCCGCTCTACAACAAGTACATGGCCGACCCGACCACGCGGGAGGAGCTGCTGACCATCATTGCGCAATGAGCGAGGCTACGGGGCGCATGGCATCCGGTAGCCAAGACGGGGCCAGCGCGGCGCTGCAGGCCTGGGGCCGCCCATCTGCGCAGCGATGTGCCGCCGCGGGGCTCAGCGCACCAGGTATTCGCGCACCAGGCTGCGCGCCCGGTGCAGGCGGCTTTTGGCGGCTTCGCGCGTGGTGCCCAGGCGCTCGCTCATTTCCTCGATGGTGAGCTCCTCGAAGTCGCGCATCAACAGCGCGTCGCGGTAGATCGGCGGCAGCGAGTCAATGGCCAGGGCCAGGTCGTGGCGCAACTCGTGGTCGGGCTTGTGTGACCAGGCGAGGTTGTCTTCAACCTGCGCCAGGGGCTCGCTTTTGAGCCAGCCCAGCACCGGGCGCATGCACAGCCGCTGCACGATGCGCACCACCCAGCCGCCAAACGCCGCCACCTCACGCAGCGCGCCCACGCGGCGGTACACGATGATGAGCGCCTCCTGCACCACGTCGTCGGTGGCCGTGGTGGCCGCGCAGTGGCGCAGCGCATAGCGACGGATGTCCGGACGCGCCAGGGCCAGCAATTGCTCCATGGCCTGCGCGTCGCCATCGCGGGCGGCGGGCAGGAGCTGGGCGAGTGTGGGGCGTGTGGCAGCGGTGCCCATGGGTCATTCCACCGGCTTGCGGCCGACCATGGCGCAGGCGGGGCAGTAGCCAAACATGCCGCTGAGCACGCTGCCGACGCCCGAGGCGGCCAGTGCCAGGCCCAGGGGTGATGCGCCTTGCCACCACAGGCCGGCAGCGATGAGGGCCACGCCCCCGGCAACGCGCAGCAGGACTTCGGGGCGGGTGATGTTCTTGCGGTACAGCATGATGAAAAGGTCCTTGGAATCGAAGGGGGTGGTAGGGGAATGAAGCGCGGTCAGAACAGCTTCAGACTGCGCCTCACCCACCAAGAGCCCGCGGATTCGCCAAAGGATTCATGCGCTGCGAAATATTTTTGTTGCCGGCCCCGGCGGTAGCGGCCGGAGTTCTACTGAAAGTGGTCGAACGACGCATAGCGGTGGGCCACGGGTTGCCCCGCGCCGTCCACCAGCCGCAGGCCCGGCTCGGCCTGCACCGTGCCGATGCGTGTGACCGGCGTGCCGCTGGCGTCGGCCGCGGCCGCCACGGCTCCCCGGTGGGCGGGCGGGGCGGTGAAGGCCAGCTCGTAGTCGTCGCCGCCTGACAGGGTGCAGCGCCGGATGATTTCAAGGTCTAAATGGCCTCCAGCGCTTGATTGGTAAGCATTTTTTGCTATCAATTTGCTAGTAATGGCAGTGTCGATGCATGCGCCCACGCCTGAGGCCTTGAGGATGTGCGAGAGGTCGCCCAGCAGGCCGTCGCTCAGGTCCATGGCGCTGCTGGCAATGCCGCGCAAGGCCTGGCCCAGGGCGACGCGGGGCGTCGGGCGCTCCAGCCGCTGGCGGGTGCGCGCCAGCACCTCCGCGGGCAGCGTGAGGTGGCCGAGCAAGGCTTCCAGCGCTAGCCGCGCATCGCCCAGGGTGCCGCTCACATAGATGTCGTCGCCGGCCCGTGCGCCGCTGCGCAGCAGCGCCTGGCCCGGCGGCACTTCGCCAAACACCGTGATGCAGATATTGAGCGGGCCCTGCGTGGTGTCGCCGCCCACCAGCTGGCAGCCGTGCGCATCGGCCAGTTGCCACATCCCGCGTGAGAAGCCAGCCAGCCAGCGTTCGTCCACGCGCGGCAGCGACAACGCCAGCGTGAAGGCCAGCGGCCGTGCGCCGCAGGCGGCCAGGTCCGACAGGTTGACGGCCAGCGCCTTGTGACCCAGCGCTTCGGGGTCGACGTCGGCAAAGAAGTGGCGGCCCTCCACCAGCATGTCGCTGGAGATGGCCAGCTGCATTCCGGGCGCGGGCGCCAGCAGCGCGCAGTCGTCGCCCACGCCCAAGGCCACGGCGCTGCCGGGGCGCACAGGGCGGGTGAAGTAGCGGGCGATCAGATCGAATTCACCCATGGCGGGACTTGGCAACGAAGGACATGGCGAAGAGAGGAGAAAGAGGCTTCACGAACGGTCTTCCTGCAGCGCAAACCACTGCGCCCAATGGTCGATGCAGGCCTGGATCTTGGGCAGCCGGTGGCGGCGGGTGAGTGTGATGGCGTGGATGGGGTGGGGCTGTGGGTCCACCCACTCCGGCAGCACCGGTGTGAGCAGCCCCTGGCGCACCAGCGGCTCGGCCACCAGCGTGGCCAGCCGCGCGATGCCCAGGCCCTGCAGCGCCATGCGGGCGGTGATGCCGGTGCTGCCCGAGCGCCAGCGTCCCTCGGCCACCACCACGCGCGCTTCGCCATCCACCACGAAGGGCCAGCGGTTGAGCTGGGCCACGGCGCTGTTGGTGATGAGGTGGTGCGGGTGCAAGTCGTCAAGCTGCTGCGGTGTGCCGTGCGCCTGCAGGTAGCTGGGCGCGGCGTACAAACGGCGCGCCAGCGTGCCCAGCGGGCGGGCCACCACGGTGTCGGTGGGCGGCGCGCCCGTGCGGATCGCGATGTCGATGCCGCCCTGCACCATGTCAGCCATGCGGTCGTCCACCACCAGTTCCACGCGCAGTTGCGGGTGCGCCTGCTGCAGGCTCTCGAAGCTGGGATCAGCAGGTGCTCGGCCACCACCGAGCTGGCCGCTACGCGCACCCAGCCGCTGGGCTGGCCGCTCTGGCTGGCGAACTCGCCTTCCAGTTCTTCCAGCGTGCCGGTGATGCGCCGGCAATATTCCAAAAAGGTGAGTCCCTCGGCGGTCGGGGTAAGGCCGTGGGTGGTGCGGTGCACCAGCCGTGCGCCGCTGGCCTGCTCGATGCGCGCCAGCGTGCGTGAGATCTGGCTCACCGGCACATTGCGTTCGCGCGCCACTGCCGACAGCGAGCCCAGCTCGGCCACGCGGGCGAACAGGTGCATGTCTTCAAAGCGGAGGTCGCGCATCGGGCAATGGTAACGGGGGCAGCCGGGCACGCAGCCCGGCAGGGGGCGTGTTGGCGTGGCTTTGCAGCCAGTGCAAAACGCTGTTGCCCCGCGCGCCGTTTCCGGGATTGCGCGCCGTCCCTACAGTCGCTTCACCCCTTGAAGAACCGACCGGAAAGGACTTCGCAATGCCAAACGACCTGACGCCCGACGAACGCCGGCGGCTGCACCAAACCGCCGAGCGGCTGGCTGTGCAACTGCGCCGCGAAGCGCTGCAAGAGTTTCCCGGCGCTGCCATGCGCTGGTGGGTGCGTGTGCCGATCCCGGCCGTGGCTGCGGCATTTGGCCGTGTCTTCAAAGGGCTGCGTTATCGAATCCATCCATCCCCACCCAGGAGCTGATCCATGCCCACCCTTGTCCTCAAAGTCACCCGGCTGCATAACCCCGACCGTTATCACACCCTCGCCCGCGCGCTCACCGACCTCACGGTTGGAGCTGCTGGGCAAAAAGCGCGAGGTCACGGCCGTGGTGATCGAGAACCTGCCGGCCGCGCAATGGCACATCGGCGGCGAGCCAGTCGCGCTGCCCACGGCGCTGCTGGAGATCAGCATCACCGAGGGCACCAACACGGATGGGGAGAAGGCGGCCTTCATCGCCGCGGCGTTTGCCGAACTGCAGCGCCAGCTGGCGCCTGGCGCTGCGCTGGCGAATGCCAGCTATGTGATCGTGCGGGAGCTGCCGGCACAGAACTGGGGCTATGCCGGCACCACCCAGCTGGCGCGCCGGCAACAGGCGCTGCTGCTGCCGGCGTGAAACGGCAACGAAGCGCTAGCCGCGGTCGCCGCGAAAACGCTGCGCTGCCTGGCGGCTGACCTCGGCCAGCAGTTGCTCTTCGCGCTGGCGCTCGCGCAGCCAGCGAGCATCGTTCTGGCCGGCCTCGACCTCGGTGCGCAGCATGTGCATGGCGCTGGACGCACCTTGCACCGCCGCATGGCCAGCGATCTTGTCCATCGTGCGCAGAATGTGCTCGCGCAGCGGCATGTGGTCGCCGGTGGCCGGGTCGACATACACCGCATCCATGCCGAAGCGGCAGGCCTGGAAGCGGTTGTAGGTGTAGACGAGGTAATCGTCTTCCTCGGGCATGAAGGGCTGGTCGGCCAGGAACCAGGCGCCGAGCGACTGTACGTAGCCGGCCAGCGCGGCGGCGCGCTCGATGGTCAGCGGCGTGTCGAACACGCGGATCTCGATCGTGCCGAACTCGGGCTTGGGGCGGATGTCCCAGTAGAAGTCCTTCATGCTCTTGACCACGCCAGTGCGCGTCATCTTGTCGAAGTACGTGGTGAAGTCTTCCCACGTGAGCGCGAGCGGCGCGCGGCCCGAGAGCGGGAACGCAAACACCGAGTTCAGGCGCGCCGAGTCGAACGCCGTGTCCTGCCCCTGCACGTAGGGGCTGGACGCCGACAGCGCGATGAAGTGCGGGATGTAGCGCGACATGCGGTGCAGCATCAGCAGCGCGGCGTTGGCGTCCGGGCAGCCGATGTGCACGTGCTGGCCAAAGATGGTGAATTGCTTGGACAGGTAGCCGTACAACTCCGACAGCTCGCGAAAGCGGGGCTTGTCGTAGATGCGCCGCTCGTGCCACTGCTGGAACGGGTGCGTGCCGCCGCCCACCACGGCGATATTGAGCTTGTCGGCGCTTTTGACCAGCGCATCGCGGATGGGTGTGAGCTGGCCCAGCACCTCGCTGGTGCTGTGGCAGATCCCGGTGGAGATCTCGATCATGCTGTTCGTCATCTCAGGCACCACGCTGCCGGGCAGCGGGGTCTTTTGCATGAGGCGCAGCATGTCCTCGGCATAGGGCGCGAGGTCGTAATCGTTGGTGTTGACGAGCTGCAGCTCGAGCTCGACGCCCAGCGTCAGCGGTTCGGAATGGTTGAAGGCTTCAAGACTCACGATGCGGTATCTCCGTTGTGGCCAGGGGCGGTCAATGGCGCCCAGGGTTTGGAGCTCTCGCCCGCGCGGTAGATGGCCACGGTGGCGATCACGGCGCCCAGCACTTCCATGAGCAAGATGGCAGGCAGTGCCACGCCGGCGATCACATGGCCGGTGGAGGGTGAGGCCAGCACGAACTGCGAGGCGATGAGCAGCGCGATGGAGGACATCGGCGTCATGGCGCAGCCCACCCACAGGGCCTGCTTCCAGCTCGCGCCGCTGCCCACGTTGCCCAGCGCCACGCCGGTGGCCTTGGCCACGAGGCGCACGGCGATCAAGGCCAGCACCACGCCAGCGACCGGCGCGCTCCAGTCGGCCTGCGCGGCTACGGTGGAGACCAGCACGAACATCAGCATGGTGAGCAGCGAGGACGCATTGCCCAGCTGGCGGGGCCAGGCCCAGGGCCGTGGGTTGAGCTGCTTGAGCAGCATGCCGCCCAGCAGCGCCGCCAGCGGCGCCGAGCCGCCCATGTGCGCCGCCACCGCCGTGCCGGCCGCCACCAGGGCCAGGAACAGCATGGAGGTGTTTTCGCTGGTGGGGCTCATGAAGCGCAGGGCCATGCGCAGTACCAGGGCTAAGGCGGCGGCCACGACGATGGAGACCCCCAGCACCACCACGACCGGGTACACGGTCTCCACCAAGGTGAGGCTCTGGCGGTTGATGAGTTCAGCCTTGGCGCTGCCGAGCGTGAGCGCGTACAGCGTGGACAGGGTGGTGAGCACGATGGCGCGTTCCGTCACCGGGCCGGCTGCGCGCGTGTCGGCCACCACGCGGGTCAGCACGGCAGGCGAAGCGGCCAGCGCCACCAGCGCCAGCGGGCCGGCCACTTGCGTGGGCAGGTTGAGCCACACCAGGACCCAGTACACGGCAAAGTAGGTCAGTACCGATTCGGCAATGCTTTGCACCAGCACCATGGGGTTGTGGCGGAACCAGCGCAGCGGAATGCGCCCGCCGCATTCGAACAGCACGATGGCAATGCCCAGCTCCAGCAGGAAGAGGCCGATGCCTTGCAGCGGCCACACGGCGCCGCTGAAGCCCGCCAGGCCGGCGGCCGTGCCCACCAGCGAATAGCCCACGACCTTGGGCAGGCCCGTGTGGCGTTGCGTGAGATAGCCCGCCATGGCCGCCACTGCCAACAGCAGCGACCACTGTACGGTGGGCAACCCGGCCGAGGGGCGCAGCCATTGCGCCCAGAAGCTCAGGATTTCATTCATGTCGAGGAACCTCTGCGTCAGACGGTGAAGCGCCGTCGAATAGATGGAAGCGGGCGCACAAATCCCCAGCACGTGGGGGTGCACCTGGCGGTGCTCGAATTTACAGGCGGAAACACCTCGCCCATGTAGGACGGAGGCGGAGCTTAAACCACACTGACTGCAGCGGATCCCGTAGCGCGGGCAGGGACAAAGAAACTCAAAGGCGCCCGGCGCAACCGCGCGCGGAGTGCCGCATAGATGCGTGAACGGTCTACGCCGCTCACACTCTGCGCCCGCAGCGCTAGGCTGAATGCCAGGTAAAAACTGACCGTGACATTGAGTGCACCCAGAAGCGGCAGCGAAGCCACAGCCCACCAGAAGGCGGGCGCATGCAGCACACCCAGGCCCAGCGACGCGGTGGCCGCGGCCACCTGGCCTGTGGAGAGCGTGACATGGCGTACATCGAGCCCCAGCCCGAAGAAACCGGCAAACGCAGGGACGAGCCCGAGCATGAAACCCAGCGAGATGTTGGCCGCAAATCCGGAGAGGTTTTCGCGCAGGAAGCGTGCCCAGCGCGCGGCGCGTTCCACGCCCAGCCAGCGCGTGATGCGCGGGTTGTAGTGCAGGGCCGAGTCCAGGCGGTTGAGCACGAACCAATTTTCTGCCCAGCCGGCAATGATGCTCGACGCGAACAGCAGCACGCCAGTGAACGCCGCGAAGAACAGCGAAGGGCCCAACAGGTGCAGCGATTCGAGCACGTGGTGGGCCTGCTGCTGGCTGATGGCCGGCGCGCCCGTGGCCTGCGCGATGGCAGTAGCCAACAGCAGCACGGCAGGGAACACCACCAGCACGTTGCCGAGCACGGCGGCTACCTGGGAGCGCACCAGGTGCGTGATCTCATCGACAAAGGACTCGATGGCATCGCTGGCACCCAGCTCCTTGAGCTTGGCGGCCATGGCCGGCGCGGTCATTGCGGGCTGCTTGGTGGCCACGGTGAGGTGCAGCAGCTGGATCAATACGAAAGTGATGGCGTAGTTCATCCCCGCGATGAAGCCACCCCAAAAAGCCGACAGCGCGAGCGCGTGCAGCCCGAACTTGGCCAATGTGGTGAACGACATCAGCGCACCACCGCCCGCTGCCTTGCGCACCATCGACCGATATTCTGCAGGCGTGCGGGTGATGTAGTGCTCACCAGTCTCCGCACTGCGCTCGGCCACCTTGGCGGCCAGCAAAGACAAGTTGGATGCCAAAAGCGCCCGCAGACTGCGGCGCTCCTGACCCACCATCACCAGGCGCGCCAGCAGTTGTGCCGCGGTGGGGGCTGGCTTGGGCGACAGCAGGCAATCGAGCAACTCGCGCACGCGCAGGATGCGCTCACGCAATTGCCGCAGGCGAAACACCAGTCCGACCGAGATGCCGTTGTCTTCGAAATGGGTGTACACCGTGGCTGCGGCAGCGCGGCAGGCTTCGAGCCGCTCGCGAAGGCGCTGGGCGGCCTCGTTAAGGCGGTCGGGGGTGCGCAGCGCGTGCAACACCTCCACGCGCAGGCTTTCGACGTCGCGGATCAGCACATGAAAAGGCTGGGCTTCGCGCGCCGCTTCGCTCATGCGCAGGCGCAGCTCTGGCGCAAAGCCCGTTGAAAGTATCTGGCCTGCGCAATAGGTGATCGCGTCGAGCAGCGCACGGTGCCAGCGCGAGGGGCCGCTCTGGGCCTCTGGGTCGGCAGGCGACAACAGTGCGACCAGCCGGTCGAGCTGGGCCTCCTCCAGCGCGGCAAGCCACTGCGCGTCGAACGCGCTGGGCAGCGCCAGCATGAAGAGCTCAGCCGCATCAATGGTTTCGGGGCTCCCCGGCAGCAGCTTGGTCCGCAGGCGCTCGGCGATCTCGCTGACCAGCACCGTCCGCGGTGCAAAACCGAAGTCGGCCAGCAGGGTGGTGACGTCCACCTGGCCGATGAGCGTGGCCCACCAGGCCCGCAGCCGCAGCTGCACGTCTGGCCGCGTCTCGACGGCATCGAGAAAAAGCTGCACCCTGCCCACGGCGGCGGGCACGGAATCGCCTTGGCCGCGAACCCAGTCCAGGAGGTGGATGAGCCACAGGTGGCGATGGGCCAGATCGGCCGCAGGGTCCAGTGCGGTCAGCAGATCTGTCAGTTGGAGTGTCGGGGTGCGATTTTTCATCGTCGGGCCGCCCCAAGATGAAAAGCGGCCCCCTTGGGGGGCAGCGACCACACGAAGTGGGGAGCGTGGGGGCCATTTCTCAATGCAGCACCCGCCCGGTCAGCGGCTCGCCTGCAGGGCCGTGACCCAGGGCTTCGAGCACAAAGAGCGGTACGGCGGCGTTGAACGGCTCGCCTTCTTCGCCCACGCAGTGGAACGTGCCGTGCATGGTGCCGCTGGCGGTGCGCAGGCGGCAGCCGCTGGTGTACTGAAAGGATTCCCCCGGTTTGAGCAAGGGTTGGTGCCCCACAACGCCCAGGCCCTTGACCTCTTCGGTGTGGCCGCGCGAGTCGCTGATGATCCAGTGGCGCGAAATCAACTGGCCCGGCGCATCGCCGGCGTTGGTGATCGTGATGGTGTAGGCGAAGCTGAACACGCCCGTGTCGGGCGCCGACTGCTCGGGCAGGTACTCGGGCTGCACCGCCACGTCAAACTGGTACTTTGGCATGGCGGAATGGTAACCGTGCGGGTGTTTGCTCAGCGGTTTGCTCCCGCGTAACGGCCCCGAGCAATCCGTGTTTGACGACCGTGTTGTGCGCTTTGAGACAATCGGGGGATGAGCCGCACCTTCCAAATCGCCCCCTCGATCCTCTCTGCCGACTTTGCCCGCCTGGGCGAAGAAGTGCGCAACGTCATTGCCGCTGGCGCAGACTGGATCCATTTCGACGTGATGGACAACCATTACGTGCCCAACCTCACCTTCGGCCCGATGATCTGCCAGGCCCTGAAGCCCCACGCCAAAACGGCGGATGGCGTGGCCGTGCCGATCGACGTGCACCTGATGATCCAGCCCGTGGATGCACTGGCTGCAGCGTTTGCCGATGCGGGCGCCGACTACATCAGCTTTCACCCCGATGCCTCGGGCCATGTGCACCGCAGCATCCAGGCCATCCGCAGCAAGAGCGTGAAGGCCGGGCTGGTGTTCAACCCCGCGGCGCCGCTGGACGTGCTGGACTGGGTGATCGACGACATCGACCTGATCCTGATCATGAGCGTGAACCCGGGCTTTGGCGGCCAGAGCTTCATCGACTCGGCCCTGCGCAAGATCGAGGACGTGCGCCGCCGCATCGATGCGACGGGCAAGGACATTCGGCTGGAAGTGGATGGCGGCATCAAGACCGACAACATCCGCCGCGTGGCGGATGCCGGGGCCGACACCTTCGTGGCCGGCAGCGCGATTTTTGGCAAGCCGGACTACAAGGGCGTCATTGACGCGATGCGCGAAGCTTTGGCTAAACCCTGAGGCGCTGCGCGCCTTTCCCCAAGGGGGAAGCACCCGGTGGCCTGGTATCGCCAGCTCCACGGGTGCGATGGTCTAGGGGCGCGCCCGCTGCGGAGGGCGTTTGCTATTTTATTGATAGCTGTTGACGCTTGATAGGCAAGCGGTAGTGCTCATTTTCATTCGGTTTTATTGAGCGCCGGAGTGCTTACTTGGCCGGAATCACCGTGGTGGTGACCGATTCGCGCAGCACGCCACCACCGGACACGGAGCCGCTCACCGAAGACGACTGGGTGCGGCGCACGCACTCGGCCTGCTCGGCTGCCGTCTGAAAGGCTTCGCAGCGCTGGGTGGTGTTTTCCGAAGCGGCCGGGCCGGGGTTGCTCAGCTGGCCCTTGCGTGATGCGTCCAGCGCGTTGTTGGCTTCACGCAGACAGGTCGCCAGCGAATCCTGGGTGTTGTTCGTCATGCACTTTTCGCGCTCTTGCTCGTAGCGGGCACGGGCGTCGCCCGAAGGGGCAGGGGTCTGGGCCATCGCCGTAGCGGAAGCTGCCAGCAGGACAGCGGTGAGAGCGGGGGTGATAAAGGCGAAGCGTGGCATGAGAAGGTCTCCTTGCGCGGTTGTGACAGGGCGCACCAGGGTGCGGTGCAATCCTGCAGCGTAGGGCTAGGGCCTCGCCGCCGCTGTCGGACGGCACCCCCCGCCGCCGTGCGCGCAGGTGCCTTCTCTGCCACCCTGGCAGGTGCGCAACCGGCCTCAGCCCAGGCGCTGGAAGGTCAAGGTGAACGCCACGCCGTCATCCGTATTGCGCGCATTGACGGTGCCGCCCATCTTGGCCATGTAGGTCTTCGCCACGAACAGGCCCTGGCCACGGTGCTCCGAACCGCCTGGCGGCGTGGGCAAGCCTGGGTCGGACACGCCCAGCTCGAAAATGCGCCCGAGCAAGTCCTCTTCGATGGTGGAGCCCTGGTTGTGCAGCGTGGCGCTGGCCGTGGACTCCGACGCCTTGAGCGTGAGCGTGATCGCCGTACCCGCCGGGCGGTAGCGGTCTGCGTTGCCGAGGATGTGGGTCACCACGTCCTCCAGCGCGAACTCATCGGCGCGCACGACCACCCGCCCCGTGCCGCCCTGGTAGACCACGTTGCCGATGCCCGCGAAGTGCGCGTTGTCTGCCACGTGGCGCAGAAAAGCGTCCAGGTCCAGCCGCCCCTGGGGCAGGTCGGCAGCCTGCAGCGCCTCGGCGGGTGATGCCGTGCCGTAGAGCACGTGCACGGCCTGCTGCATGCGCTGCACATAACGGTGGCCGGGGTCGCCGGGCCCGCCGTGCAGCACCATGAGCGACTGCAGCGGCGACATGATCTCGTGGCCCACCGCGTGCCACATGTCGCGCTCCTGCTGGGCACGCAGCTGTTCGCGCTGGATGTCGTCCTTCACGCGCTGCAGCAGGTCGGCCAGGCCGCCGGCGAGGATGCCCAGCTCGTCCGAACCGCGCAGGTCCGACACATCCAGGTCGCCCAAGCGCGGGCCGATGTGGCCGTCCTGCACGTTGTACGACACGGCAGCCGCGCGCCGCGTCAGCGCGGTCACGCGCCGCAGTAGGCCGACTTCCACCGCCAGCCAGGCCAGCGCGATGGCCGCGAGCATGGCCCCCAGGTACCACGACATGCGCGTGGCCACCACCGCCAGGCCCTGCTCCACACCGCGCAGGTTGCCGGTGAAGGTCACGGCATAGTTGCCCTGCGGTGTATCGAGGATGTCCAGCCCGGCGGGCACCTCCTGCACCTTGGCTTCGCCCGGGCCCTGCAGGTCCAGCGGCAGCCAGCTGATCAGGCGGATCAGCCATGGCGCCGTGGGCCCCGCTTCGACTTCGGTACCCCGCAGCGTGAGCGCATCCTGCTCGCTGCTGCCCAGCTTGCGGATCTGCACCTTTTCTCCCGGCAGCAGAGAGCGGGCCACGTCGGCCAGCGACGCGGCGGGCTGCGCGCCGGGCGTGTTGCTGTCGAACAGCGCGGGCGTGCCGGAGGGGTTGCCGCCGGCGCCGGCAGCGGGCCCCAGCATCTCCACCCGCACGCGCATGCTGCCCAGGTCCTCGGGCGGCCAGACCAGAGGTTGCTTGCCGAACAGGGCCTCGCGAAACAGCTCCACGGGCAGGCGGATCGAATAGAACGTGCGGCGCAGGCAGCCGGGCGCGGTGCCCGCCGGGTCGCGGCACGCATTGCTTTGCCACAGCCAGCCGCGGAAGTCGCGCACTGGGCGGGCGCGCACGTCAAGCGTCTCTTCACCCACATCCGCAAAGCCGGTCAGCCGGCCGCGGGTCTGGATGCTGCCTTGCGGCGGCAGCGCCTCGAACGGCGCCACCCAGCGGGACGTGGTGCCGCGCATGTCCAGCGTCACCCGGGCGCGGTGCACGGCGGCCAGGTCGAGCGCGCCGCGTTCGCGCGGCACCAGCTCGCCTGCGTAGAAACTGCCCACGAGGTAGATGAAGCCGCCCGCATAAGGGTTGTTGCCGATCGCCGCGCAGGCCGTGGCGCCATCGGGGTACTGCACGGCGCAGCCCGCCATCTCCACCGCCTGCTGGGCCTTGTTCTGGTCGTCGAAGTCGATGGCCGCATAGGGCAGCAGCAGCGGCGCCAGCGGCGTGGCGCCCTGGCCCTGGATGTGCGCGTTCAGCAGTGCCAGCTGGCCGGACGGGTGGCGCAGGCGTGCCATCACTTCGGACTGGCTGCGCTTGAACCCATTCTGATAGCTCTGCCAGGCGCGCTCCTTTTCTTCCTTCAGCAGCACCACGCTGAGCGCCACGGTGGCCAGCGCCAGCAGCACGAACACGCTGCGCACAAGAATCCGCAGGCGAAACGCCGGCAGGCCCAGGCGGGGCATTTCGAGCCGCGGCATCTCCAGCGCCGGGCGCCGCAGCAGGCGCTTCATACAGGGTTCTCCGCAGTGTCGATTGAAGCGCCAAGCCTGCGCCACTGGCGAGGTCCAGGCGCGGGCCGCCGCGCAAGGGCCGCCAAGCTGCATGGGCGGCGCTTAGCTTGCGTGCGCTGGTGGCGTCCCCTTTCCCGAATGGCGCAGCCAGTCGAGAGAAGGGGGAAGCGGCGAAGCCGCTCAGGGGGATGCTTCACTTCTTCACCCAGCGGAAGCCACGCATCGGAACGTTCTCGATGCCTTCGAACGACGGATCGACCTCGCGCAGCGCCTCGCGGATGGTGCTCACATGCTTGCGCACGTTGTCGCGGTTGCGGCCGCTCTTGACCACCTCGAACAGCTCGTCGTATGAGACCACTTCGCCGCTGCGTTGGTGCAGCGTGGCCAGGATGCGCTGGGCCGTCAGCGGCAGGTTGATGCGCTCGCCGCGCCAAGTGGGCGTGCGCTGCCACAGCGGGTCGAGCACCAGGGCGTCCCCCGGCGCTGCAGCGGGCGCACCGTGGGCGGGTGAGGATTGGGTGGTGCGCAGGATGTCGAGAAAGGTCTCGATGAAGTCGGCCTCTTCGAAGGTCGTCTTCTGCAGGTAGTCCCACGCGTCCAGCGCTTTCATGATGCTGCGGTAGATGGCCGCGGGCATGGCCGACACCACCAGCACGGGCGTGCCCTGGCCAAGCTTGTTGATCGCGTTGATGAGCGCCACGCCCGCATGGCGCTCGCGCCCCAGTTCGATGTCCAGCACCACGGCGTCGTAGTGCTCGCGCGCCAGCGCGGCTTCGGCGTCGTCGCGGGTGAACCACTGGTCGATCACGATGCCGCTCTTCGCACTGGCAATCCAGCCGGCCAGCTGGTTGCTGGTGGGCAGGTCGTCTTCGATCACGGCGATGCGTGCGATGGGGGTCATGAAAGCGCTTTGCAGTGGGGTTGGCCGGATTATCCCGGCGCTCCACCGGGGCAGGTGTGAGTTTTTCTTCCGAGGTCGGAGCAATTGCTCGGGCGGCGGGCGGACTCTGGGCTGTGGTGCGCGTTGTTGCTTCCGGGTGTTCTCCGAAGAATCACCTACCAATGAACAGCCACTCGGTTGTTCAGGCCAAGACAACAAATTCAACCCATCCGAGAGAGAGAACACCATGAAATTCACCTGGAACCGCATCGTCCAAGCGCTGCGCGGCCGCTCCGCCGCCACGCCCTCCGCCGCTGAAGCAGCGATGGACGCTCAGTACGACAACGCAGTGGGTACCGCAGCGGCCAATCCTTGGGCCGCCGAAGACAGCCGTCCCCTGCGCGGGGCCTATTTGCTGCCTACGGCACGCACCGTGCGCTGGCTGGCCCTGGGTACGGTGGTGGTGGCTGCTGGCGTGGCGGTGGTGCGCAACCCGCCGGTGCGCCACCTGGACCAGGGAGAGCTGGGCCAGCGCGTGAACCAGTTCACCGGCTCGGTCACGCAGTGGCGCGACGGCGGCGTGTGGGTGCTGCCTGGCGTGCACAACGTGCGTGTTTTTTCTTTGCGTGACCAAAGCTACCGGCCTGAGGCGATGCGCCAGGCCACTGGCAACGCACCGCTGCAATCTGTGGAAGGCCTGTCGTTCGGCCTGGACCTGAGCGTGCGCTACGCCCTGGACCCGGCTTCACCCGCAGTGAAGTCAGGCAACCTGCCCGACGACGTGGACGCCGACATCGTCGCCCCCGCAGTACAGGGCCTGGTCTACAAGGTATTTGCCCGCTACACGGTGCGGGAGATCTTTTCGTCCAAGCGCGCCGAGATCGCACAGATCATCGAGACCGAACTGCGCACCCGCCTTGCCGCCGATGGCGTGGTGCTGCGCAGCGTGCAAATCGGCAAGGTAGACCTGCCCGCCGAATACCGCCGCGGCATGGACAGCCTGCTGGCCGAAGAACTGGCGTCCGAAAAGATGCGCTACACGCTGGAGCTCAAGGACAAGCGGGTGAAGGAAACCGAACTCGACGCCTCGGCCGATAAGGTCCGCCGAGAAGTGGCCGCTGAGGCCTCTGCACGCGAACAGGTGATCGCCGCGCGTGCCCAGGAGGAGGCCATGAAACACGTGCTGCCTTTCAAGCAGCGCCAGATCGAGCAGCGCCAGTTGGAGGCCGAAGCCGAAAAGGTCTCGCGCATCAAGGCCGCAGAAGGCAGCGCCCAGGCCCGCCGCATCGAAGCCAGCGGTGAGGCCGACGCCCGCCAGAAGCTTGCCGAGGCCGAGGCCTACCGCATGGACCGCATCGGCAAGGTGAATGCCGAGCAGATGGCCCGCGAAGGTGCGCTGGTTACCCGCCATCCGCTGCTCATCCAGAAAACGCTGGCCGACAAGCTCTCGGACAAGATCCAGGTCATCATCGCGCCCCCGCCCACCAATGGCGACTTCATTGGCGCAGCCCTGCTCGGCGGCAACCGCAACGCGCAGGCGGCGGCCGCGCAGGCTGCCGCGGCAGGTGCGGACGATGCTTCCACCAGCCAGGTCACGGAGCAATGAACATGAAGCACCGCACCATCGCCACATTCGTCGCAGCTGTCGCCTCCGCAGCCACCATGGTCGCCACCGCTGCGGTACCACCCGCGCCCCCCAACGGCCTGGGCAGCGCCATCGTGGTGCAAGACCAGTCCAGCCTGCGGGCCGCACCCCGCGACTCGGCCCAGCAGCAGACTGTGCTGTGGCAAGGCGAAGTGCTGGAAGTGCGCGGCGAGCGCATGGACTACCTGCAGGTGTGGGATCACAAACGCGAACGCGGCGGATTCATCCGGGCCAGCGACGTGCGCCGGGTGTCACTGGCCGAGGCCGATGGCCCCGCGCTGCTGTCGGTGCTGCAATTCGTGCGGGACACGCCGGGCGCTGAAGCGCTGGGCATTGGCCTGACGGCGGCTTACCTGCAGGCCGCGCCTGTGGCCGCGCTCACGGGGGACCAAGGCGCGCAGGCCTTCGACGCCCTGGGCACGCTGGCCGACCGCCTGGCGCGCCGGGCGTCGCTGCCGCCTTCGAGCTCGGCCACCGGCAAGGCGAACGGTGCGGCGCTGTCGGCCCATCTGGATGTGGCCAACGGCTACGGCGTGCGGTTCACCACCTACGAGGTGGAAGGTCGCATGCAGGTCTGCTACGACGGCGAGGCATTTCGCCGGCTGCTGGCCCTGCCTGCTGCAGACGCCGACCAGCGCGCCCGGGCGGCGCTGGCGCTCACGCGGCCGGAATGCACCAACCCCGACCTGCCTGCCCACGAGCGTGCCAAGCTCCAGGAATGGCAGGCCCAGTTGCTGGAGAAAGTCGAGGTGGCAAGCCTGCCCAGCTACCTGCGCAACCGCGTGCAGATGCGCCGGGCGAGTCTTTGGAGCGCGGTGGCCTTTCAGCAGGCGCGAAAAGACGGCGGACTCGCCCCCGCCGTAGCCGCGGCTGCCTCTCGGGGCCTGGCAGAGTTTGCGGGTGTGAGCCGCAGTGACCTTCCTGACGATGATCAGGTCGCCTACAACGATGCCGCGATGCGCGTCGGCGCCGTGCGTTGGGCGTTGGTGCCAGCTGCCCCACTGGTGGCCGACGCCAAGCGGCCTGCTGTGGTGGTACAGCCCGGCGCGCCGGGCGAGACCTGCGTGCTGCTCGTGGATGCGCAGCACGGAGCCAAGGATCCACTGGTGCGCCGCTGCACTTACGGCGTGGTCTGGACAGCTTCGGCCACCGTCAATCGGGAAGGCAACGCGGTAGCCCTGGCGGTGCAGCCCCTGGAGGGCTGGCGCGAGTTGTGGGTGATGCGCAAGGCGGGTAGCGATTGGGTGGTGGATGTGCTGCCTCCCGCCGCAGCGACGCCTGAAACCGGCTACGTGGAATGGGCTGGCTGGGTGCCTGGCGGCCAACAGATGCTGGTGGCGCGCGAGGCACGCGGCCAGGGTCGCTATCGCAAGAGTTTTGAGATCCTTCGCATCGATGGACTGACCACCGAGCGTGTAACCGGCGACGTGGCCGCATTACCGCTGTTCCAGCGCTGGCAGGACGCGGGCTGGAAGCGGCAGACGCTGAGCCTGCGTTGATCCCCCGCGCAGATTCACACCCGTCCCGGCGCACGCCTGCAGCACCATGTCGTGGTGCGCGCCACAGTGCAGCCGGTTGCTACAGGCGGTTGTAGCAGGCCGATGCGGGCAGGGTGTCGAGCGCCGCTGCAACGCGTGCCAGCGTGGGCAGGATGGATGGGTTCTCGTCCCCCAGCAGGCACAGGGTGTTCTCGCCCCGCTTGGCCCAGATGGCTTGGCTGGTGAGGCCGGTGATTTGGCGGAAAGTCCCCCAGTTGGCCGCTACGCCGGCATTGGATTCGGAGCGTGAAAACGTCACTTGCCCAATGGCCGTGCCGCCCAGCACCGTGCCGGTTCCGCTGCACTGGTTGTTGGTGAAAAGCTTGAGGCCCTGTACGTGCGAGATGGTCGTGTCGTTCACTTGCACTGGCCGCAGGTAGTTGCGAGCCCACTGTCCGCCGCCTGCGGCGCCGCAGGTGTTCTGCTGCCATTCGCCCAGGATGCCAGCAATGCCCGCCGTGATGACTGGGCCGGTGCCGCCCCCGTTGCCTGCGGTGCAGTTCACCTGAATGTCGGCCACGGCGGCGGTGGCTGTGCCGCTGCCATGGGTGACGGTGCAGGTTTGTCCGGCGGGCTGGGTGGCGACTTCAACCCGGTAGGCGGCAGCGTGTTCGGCAAACTTGAAAGTGCCGTTGGCGCTCAGGCGCAGCGGGTCGGTACCGTTGTTGTTCAGCACCAGTACGGCATTGGCGGCCAGGCCGGTCAACGTGCCGCCAATGGCGTGGCGCGGTGTGCCCGACGCGTCGTCGTTGTCGCCGCCGCCGCAGGCTGCGAGCAGGCCCACGAGGCCGGCAGCGAGGCCGGCAGCGAGAGTCGGGCGTGGTCTGAAAACAAAGGCAACAGAGGCAGTGCGCAAGATGAAAACTCCCGAATGAAAAGCTCCACGCACGGCGCATGAAGCAGGGAGATTGCAGCGCAGGCGCGTTGCCATGTGAACTGCCTGTTCTTACAGGCCGACCAGTCCTTGCATCAGCGCTTTCACGATGGCGTGCTGCCGGCTGTGGCAGCCGAGCTTGGCCATGGCGTTGTTCAGGTGGAAGTTCACCGTGCGCTCGGCAATGCTCAGGACGAGGCCAATCTCCCACGATGTCTTACCGGCAGCGGCCCATTGCAGGCACTCGCACTCGCGCCGCGTGAGCACCGGTTCCTGTGCAGAGTCGGCGCGCAAGATGCGCAGCACCGCCTCGTGGGCGTGCGCAGCCAGGGCAGGTATCAGCGGGGCCGTGTGGCGCACCTGGTCCTGCGCCTCGGCCAGGGGCGCATTGCGCAAGCTCATGCAGACCAGGCTGAAGCGGCCATCCATGCTGTGCGTGGGCGCGTAGATGCCGGCGCGCAGGCCGAAGTCGTAGGCCTCCCGCATCATCTGCGTGGGCTGAGAATTCTCGTATTCGTCCGCGCCGCTCCACATCAGTGGGGTGGTGTGGCGCGCGCAATGGTGCACCCGCGGATCGACTCTGTAGTAAGTGTTCTCCAGATAGTGGCTGTGCCAGTTGTCGGAAATCACCGAGGTCGAGTCGACATGCAGCCCGCCTTGGCGCGAGTAGCTTTGAAGACCCTGCACGACGTTGTCGTACCCCAATGACTGGCCGACGCTCGACAACAACTGTGTCAGTTCCTGCAGAGTCCGCACGGTATGGAACTGCTCAAGGGAGTGAAGGTAGCGGGGCAGCGTGAACATGGCGTGTTCTATCCAATCGCGACAAAGCCGCCACCTGTCAGATCAGACAGGGGCGCCCGAATCCTATTCCTTCGGCCTTCGCTGAATCGGAGACGGGTGAATGGTGTGCGCGGTGACGCAGTGCTGGGTGTCTGTTCACTCGTCATCGTTCGTTCAACGCCAGTCGATGGACGTTCCCCCTGCGGCCTGGTTGAGATGGCCGCCTACACGGTTTGAGCCGTCAACCTACGGAGCGGCCTGAAAGCGCGCGCGACGCTATGGGTAACCAGCCCGGAATCGTCCGGACCGGAACTGGCTGCACTAGTCGTCCCCTATGCAAAGTCTTCAATACCAATGTTTTTCGAGCCAATTGCTGATCTGCGATGGCTTTCGTGCTTTGACGTCATGCCAGACGTCGTGCCCTCGCGCCATCATCGCGGCAAGACCGCCGCGTCCATTGCTCCGTCAACCGCCAGCGCCCGGGGAGGCGGCGCCCGCCCCTGTCATTGCACAGGCGCATGGGGCCCCGCAGCCTTCCTAGCCGATCGGCGCGCGTCGGCCTGCGGCGTTCGCCGTACCATTGAAGGAATCGCCAACTTCACTGCGTCCATCTTGAACTTTCTTCCCTTGCATCAGAAAAAACTGGACGCTGCCATCGTCGATCTGGACGGCACGATGGTCGACACAATGGGTGATTTCGCCGAAGCGATCAACCGCATGCTCCGCGATCTGGATCTGCCCCCTATCGAAGCCGTGCGTATCGAGAACATGGTGGGCAAGGGTTCGGAGAATCTGCTGCGTTCAGTGTTAAATCACGTGCTAGCGCTTACTGATAAAGCGGTTGATGCTATAAAAATAGAAGCACTATACCCCGCCGCCTGGGAGAGCTACCAGCGACACTACCTGGCGATCAATGGCCAGTACTCCGCGGTCTACGCTGGGGTGGTGGAGGGTTTGCAGGCGCTGCGCAAGGCGGGCTTGCCCCTCGCCTGCCTGACCAACAAACCCACCGACTTCGCCGTACCCTTGCTCAAGGCCAAGGGGCTTGATGGCTTCTTCGACATCGTGTTTGGCGGTGATGCCTTCGAACGCAAGAAGCCCGACCCGTTGCCGCTGCTCAAGACCTGCGAGGCCCTCGGGACAGCGCCGGGGCGCACGCTGATGGTGGGCGACTCCAGCAACGACGCGTTGGCCGCGCGGGCGGCAGGGTGCCCCGTGGTCTTGGTGACCTACGGCTACAACCATGGCCAGCCGGTGCGCGCCGTGGATGCCGACGGCTTTGTCGATTCGCTCGCCGCGCTGCGCTGACTGGCAATGTTGCGGGCGCCGTTGACCGGGGCGGCCGTATTGCTGCACCGGTTTTTGCGCTAGGCCTTCAACCTGCCTTAAGCAGGAAGCCGCCGCGGGCCAGCGCCACCGTGATATCCCAGTCGTGCCCCTGCTGCGGCCGCAGAGTCCGCATTCGCCGCCATGGCAGACGCACCTGACGCCAGTCGGAACACGGCCACCGCTTCCACCAGCTGACCGGCCTGTGTCTTGAGGCTGTCGGCTGCCGCAGCGCTTTGTTCCACCAAGGCCGCGTTTTGCTGAGTGGTCTGGTCCATCTGGGTGATGGCTTCACCTACCTGCGAGACCCCCTGGCTCTGCTCGCCACTGGCTGCACTGATTTCGCCCATGATGTCGGTCACGCGGCGGATGGCGCTGACCACTTCGGTCATCGTCGCGCCGGCCTTGTCCACCAGCGCCGTGCCGCGCTCCACCCGCTCCACACTGGTGCCGATGAGGCCTTTGATTTCCTTGGCGGCTTCGGCGCTGCGCTGCGCGAGGCTGCGCACCTCGCCTGCGACCACCGCAAACCCCCGGCCCTGTTCGCCGGCGCGGGCGGCTTCCACAGCGGCGTTCAGCGCGAGGATATTGGTCTGGAACGCAATGCCGTCGATCACGCTGATGATGTCGGCGATTTTCTTGCTGCTGTCGTTGATGCCCTTCATGGTGTCTACCACTTCGGCCACCACGTCGCCGCCTTGCTGGGCCACGGTGGATGCGCTCATGGCCAGCTGGTTGGCTTGGCGCGCGTTGTCGGCGTTCTGGCGCACGGTGGAGCCCAGCTCTTCCATCGAGGCGGCGGTCTGCTGCAGCGCCGAGGCTTGCTGCTCGGTGCGGGCCGACAGGTCGTTGTTGCCCGACGCGATTTCGGCACTGGCCGTGGCAACGCCTTCAGCGCTGTAGCGCACGTTGCCGACAATGGTGGCCAGCCGCGATTGCATCGTGGCCAGCGCCTGGAGCAATTGCCCTGTTTCGTCCCTGCCACCCGCTGCGATGGGGTGCGTCAGGTCGCCGTCGGCAATGTTTTCTGCGGCCCGCTGACCGAGCTGCACCGGCCGCACGATGGACCGCGTGACCGTGAAGGCCAGCAACGTGCCCAGCGCCACAGCCACCAGCGTGCCCACACCCAGCAGAACCTGGCTGGCCTTGGCCAGGGTGCCGGTGTCTGCCTGGCTCTCCGCCAGTTGGGTGGCCATGGCGCGGCGCAGGTCGTCGAGCGACTTCAGGTATTTGTCGGCCAGCGGGCGCAGATCCTTGTCCACAATGGCGGGCACGTTGGGCTCGCCGCCGCGGTGCAGCTCGCGGATCTCGGTCAGCTTGCCGTTGTAGGCCGTGCGCGCCGCGGCAATGGCTGCGAGCAGCGTGCGCGTCTGTTCGCCCTGGGCCAGTGCTTCGATGCGCTGCACCTTGGTATCCATGCCCTTGGCCGTGGCCTCGGTATCGGCCGTGAGCTTGTCCATGTAGTCGCGGTCAATCGCCTTGAGGAACGCCTCGGTGCGCACCCAATTGAGCCGGATGTCGGCCGCCCAGTTTTCCACGAGCAGCTGCTGCTCGATCTCCTGCGTGGCCACCCGCTCGCTCGCACCGTGCAGGCCGGCAATGCGCCACATGCCGGTGGCAGCGATGAGGGCGGTGATAAGCAGGATGGCACCAAACGAAGCGCCCAGGCGCAGGCCAACGGAGAGATTGCTGAGTTTCATGGTGGTGTCTGGCGCGTAGAGGGCGAAGGCGGAAGTCAGTACGTGGCAAAAGGCCGCTTCACATGCGGCCGCGGACAAGCCCGGCGCCAAGTTTCCCTTGCGCGGAATGCGCATTGCAGGTCAGGGGGCGTAGGGACTGTGGAGCCGCCGAATCAAGGTTAAGCGCCGGCTTTGTCAGCATCTGTCGGACGTGCGACACACAAGGGCAACCTCGGGGAGGGTTTGCCCGGGGCGCCGCGGATGGCGTGCCCTGGGCAGCACGGCGCCGTCAGTTGGCCGACTTGCCCAGCAGTGCGTCCTTGAGCTTCCAGTCGGCCGGGGTGTTGCCCAGCCAGATGCCCAGCAATGCGTTGAAAAACTCTGGCTCCTTGAAGGGCTCACCCTGAGGTTCGCCCTTGACGGTGATCACGGTGCCGGTGCCCGGGATCCAGTCGATCATGAACTGGTCGCCTGCCTTGAGCTTCTTGTGGTCAGAAAAGATCTGGCTCATGCGCAGCACGCCGGGGATGAGCTTTGAGAACGCCGCCTTGTCCATGTTGTCCTCCATGCCGCGCGAGAACAGCTTGCCCAGCTCGGTGGAGTCGATCTCGCGCAGCATGGTGATGCTCACGCGCTTGGGGCCTTTGAGTGCGGCGACTTCCTGCGTCGACTGGGCTTTTTTCTCTAGGTACAGGCCAGCCGTGTAGACCTTGAAAACCGCCTTGTAGCGCACGCCGGCGCCATTGAGCTGCAGCGTGCTGCCGCTCAGGCTTGTGGTCTCTGCGTATTTGACGTCGGACACGGTCACGGGCTGGGCCACGGCGCTGATCGCCCATATCCAAGCCGCTGCGGCCACCGCGCATTGCTTTACAAACTTCATGCGCAACTCCTCTAAAAAAGAACGGTCGTTCGTTTCAAATTGTTGCTGCGCGCCGCAATTCCCGCAACAGGGTTTTCGATTGGTTGCGGCGCAGCCTGTGCGCCTTGTCAGAACGGGGCTCAAAAAAGCTTTGCTACACTTTGGCCCATGTTCATTCACCACGTGTTCATCACAGGTTGCAGCGACCGGGGAGCCTGGCCCTGGCGTCAGCCTGTTTGCTTGAACGCCTGATGGCACCTGGGCCAACGCCCCAGCGTGCACCCCGTGGCCCCCCTTCTTGCGGCGGGCCGACCGAATGAACCGCAGCGCCCTGTGTCGTTGAAATGCCGGGATACGCGCTGCGACAGCTGGGAGCTCTCCCCGTGATCACAGAACTTGAATTCAAAAGCCTGGCCGGCGAAGGCTACAACCGCATTCCGCTCATGGCCGAAGCCTTTGCGGACCTCGAAACCCCTCTCTCCCTGTACCTGAAGCTTGCGCACAGCAAGGACGGCGGCAAGCACAGCTTCCTGCTCGAATCCGTGGTGGGCGGCGAGCGCTTCGGGCGCTACAGCTTCATCGGCCTGCCGGCGCGCACGCTGCTGCGCGCCAGCGGCTTCGGCGTCCACGCCAAGACCGAGGTCGTGACCGATGGCCAGGTGGTGGAGTCCGCCGCGGGCAACCCGCTCGACTTCATCGAGGCGTACCAAAAGCGCTTCAAGGTGGCCCTGCGCCCCGGCCTGCCGCGCTTTTGCGGCGGCCTGGCCGGCTACTTCGGCTACGACGCGGTGCGTTACATCGAAAAGAAGCTGGAAGACACCTGCCCGCCGGACACCCTGGGCTGCCCCGACATCCTGCTGCTGCAGTGCGAGGAACTCGCCGTCATCGACAACCTGTCGGGCAAGCTCTACCTCATCGTCTACGCCGACCCGGCACAGCCCGAGGCGTACGCCAAGGCCAAGAAGCGCCTGCGCGACCTGAAGGAGCAGCTCAAATATTCGGTGAGCGCGCCCATCGTCAAGCCCACCGAAAGCCACCCCGCGCAGCGCGATTTCTCCAAGGCCGACTACCTCGCCGCCGTGGACCGCGCCAAGGAGCTGATAGCCGCGGGCGACTTCATGCAGGTGCAAGTGGGCCAGCGCATCCACAAGCGCTACACCGAAAGCCCTCTCTCGCTGTACCGCGCGCTGCGATCGCTGAACCCGTCGCCGTACATGTATTTCTACGACTTCGGCGACTTCCACGTGGTGGGCGCCAGCCCCGAGATCCTGGTGCGCCAGGAGAACACGCCCGATGGACAAAAGATCACCATCCGCCCCCTGGCCGGCACGCGCCCCCGCGGCGCCACGCTCGAGAAAGACAAGGCTGCCGAGGTCGAGCTTATCAACGACCCCAAGGAGCGCGCCGAGCACGTGATGCTGATCGACCTGGCGCGCAACGACATCGGCCGCATCGCCAAGACCGGCACCGTGAAGGTGACCGAGGCCTTTGCCATCGAGCGCTACAGCCACGTGATGCACATCGTGAGCAACGTGGAAGGCATCCTCAACGACGGCATGACGGCGATTGACGTGCTCAAGGCCACCTTCCCGGCCGGCACGCTCACCGGCGCGCCCAAGGTGCATGCGATGGAAATCATCGACCAGCTCGAACCGACCAAGCGCGGCCTGTATGGCGGTGCCTGCGGCTACCTGAGCTACGCCGGCGACATGGACGTGGCCATCGCGATCCGCACCGGCATCATCAAGAACGGCACGCTCTACGTGCAGGCGGCGGCCGGCGTGGTGGCCGACTCGGTGCCCGAGCTGGAATGGAAGGAGACCGAGCACAAGGCCCGCGCCCTGCTGCGCGCCGCAGAACTCGTCGAGGAGGGCCTGGAATGACCGCCCCCACAAAGCCATCCAAAGCCATCGACAAGGTGCAGCATTGCACCACCATGGCAGAGGTGCGCGCACGCATCGATGCACTCGACGACATCCTCGTGCCCCTGCTGGTGGAGCGCAGTGGCTACATGACGCAGGCCGCGCGCATCAAGCAAAGTGACGCCCAGGTGCGCGACGTGGCCCGCATCGAGGCCATCGTGCGCCGCGTGCGCGCCGCGGCCCAGGCCGAAGGCGGCCAACCCCACCTGATCGAAGCCATCTACCGCGGCATCATGGAAGCCTCCATTGCCTACGAACACCGCGAGTTCGCGCGCCTGCGCGCCGGGCACGCCAGCGACGCGGCCACACAACAGACCGCAGGGAGCGCAGCATGAAACTCTTGATGGTCGACAACTACGACAGCTTCACCTACAACATCGTGCAGTACTTCGGCGAGCTGGGTGCCGATGTCGAGGTGTTCCGCAACGACGAGATCACCCTCGAAGGCATCGCGCAGCGCGCCCCCGACCGCCTGGTGATCTCGCCCGGCCCGTGCTCGCCTGCCGAAGCAGGCATTTCGGTGGCGGCAATCCAGCACTTTGCGGGCAAGCTTCCCATCCTGGGTGTGTGCCTGGGCCACCAGAGCATCGGCGCGGCGTTCGGCGGCACCATCGTCCGCGCGCAAGAGCTGATGCACGGCAAGACCAGCGTCATCACCACCACGCAGCAGGGCGTGTTCGCAGGCCTGCCCGATAAATTCACGGTCAACCGCTACCACTCGCTGGCCATCGAGCGCGCCGCGTGCCCCGATGTGCTGCAGGTCACCGCCTGGACGGATGACGGCGAGATCATGGGCGTGCGCCACAAGGAGCTGGCCATCGAGGGTGTGCAGTTCCACCCCGAGAGCATCCTCACCGAGCACGGCCACGCGATGCTGAAGAACTTCCTGGAGCAGCGCGCATGACGGCGCTCGCCGATGCTGCAGCAGCGTCGGGCTCGTTCGCCCAGTTGTTCCAGTACAAGCGCTGGGCCAACCAGGAACTGCTCGCGCTGGGCGAGGCGTCGCAGGCGGCATTGCCCGCCGACGACCACCGGCTCTTCGTGCGCATCCTGAACCACACCTACGTGGTGGACCGCATCTTCGCGAGCCACCTGCAGGGCCTGCCGCAGACTGCCTACGCAGCCACCAACACCGACGAGACACCGGCGCTGCCCACCCTGCGCGAGGCCGTCCGCACCTCGGATGACTGGTACCTCCAGTACGCCGGCGGCCTCACCGCGGACCAGCTGGCCGAGCCCGTGCAGTTCCGCTTCACCGATGGCGACACCGGCACCATGACGCGGGCCGAGATACTGAACCACGTCGTGGTGCACGGCACCTACCACCGGGGCGCGGCCGGCCGCATCCTGGCGGGGCATGCAGTGCCGCCACCACGCGACTCGCTCACCACCTTCCTGCACCGCCTGCAGCCGGAGCGACGCTGGTCGTAACACCATGCCCGACAGCCACCAACTGCTCATGTTCATCGCGGCCGGCTGGCTGCTGAACCTCACGCCCGGCCCGGATGTGCTCTACATCGTGTCCAACGCCCTCAAGTCCGGCACCCGCGCGGGCATCGTCGCCGGCCTGGGCATCACGGCCGGGTGCTTCGTGCACATTTTTGCGGCCGCCGTGGGCGTGGGCGCGCTGCTGGCCACGTCGGCCACGGCGTTCACTGTGCTCAAGTGGGTGGGTGCGGCCTACCTGATGTGGATGGGCGTGCGCATGCTGCTGTCCAGGCCCTCGGGCGATGGCGGCAGCGCTGCCGCGCTGGCGGCCGCCAAAGCGTCTGCCGACGAGGTGGCCACGCCGCTGTCCAAGGTCTTCATGGGCGGCTTCTGGACCAACGTGCTCAACCCCAAGGTCGCGATCTTCTTCCTCGCCTTCGTGCCGCAGTTCATTGCGCCGGGCACCGAGAACAAGGCGCTGGCCTTCGTGCTGCTGGGCGTGCTGTTCAACGTGAACGCGATTCCCGTCAACACGGGCTGGGCGCTGGCGGCAGGCTGGATGGCGCGCCGCATGGGCGCGGTGCAGCGCGGCATGCACTGGCTCGACCGCATCGCCGGTGCGATGTTCATCGGCTTTGGCCTCAAGCTCGCCTTCACCGACCAACCGTCGCAATGAAGCACCCCCTGAGCCGCTTCGCGTCATCCCCCTTGGGGACGCACCCGGTGGACCGGCAAAGCCGGATCCACGGGTGCACTCGCCCTGGCAGCGCCCGTACCGTGGACTGCGCCGGCTGCCACGCGCCATTGAAGAATTAACGCAGACAGGATTTATCACCATGTCCATCACCCCCCAGGAAGCGCTGCAGCGCACCATCGAGCACCGCGAAATCTTCCATGACGAGATGCTGCACCTGATGCGCATGATCATGAGCGGCGAGCTCTCGCCCGTCATGACGGCGGCCATCGTCACCGGCCTGCGCGTGAAGAAGGAAACCATCGGCGAGATCACGGCCGCCGCGCAGGTCATGCGCGAGTTCTCCACCAAGGTCCATGTGCCCGACAGCAAGCACCTGGTGGACATCGTGGGCACGGGCGGCGACGGTGCCAACACCTTCAACATCTCCACCTGCTCCATGTTCGTGGCCGCGGCGGCGGGCGCCAAGGTCAGCAAGCACGGCGGGCGCGGCGTCTCCAGCAAGAGCGGTAGTGCGGATGTGATGGAAGCCCTGGGCATCCACATCAACCTCAAGCCCGAGCAGATCGCGCAGTGCATCGCAGAGGTGGGCATCGGCTTCATGTTCGCGCCCAACCACCACCCGGCCATGAAGAACGTGGCCCCGGTGCGCAAGGAGCTGGGCGTGCGCACCATCTTCAACATCCTCGGCCCGCTGACCAACCCGGCCGGTGCCCCCAACATCCTGATGGGCGTGTTCCACCCCGACCTCGTGGGCATCCAGGTGCGCGCGCTGCAGCGCCTGGGCGCCGAACACGCCATGGTGGTCTACGGCCGCGACGGCATGGACGAGGTGAGCCTGGGCGCGGCCACGCTGGTGGGCGAGCTGAAGAACGGGCAGATCACCGAGTACGAAATCCACCCCGAGGACTTCGGCATGTCCATGTCCAGCAACCGCGCCTTGAAGGTCGAATCCCCCGAGCAGTCGCGCGAGATGCTGGTCGGCGTGCTCAAGGGCGAGCCCGGCGCTGCGCAGGACATCGTCTGCCTAAACGCGGGCGTAGCGCTGTATGCGGCCAACGTGGTCGACTCGGTGCCCGCAGGTCTGGCCAAAGCGCGCGCCGCCGTCGCCTCCGGCGCAGCGCTGGCCAAGCTGGAGCAGGTGGTGACGCGCACGCATGCGCTCGCGGTGTGACCTCGGAGCAGACAATGAAAAGTGGGCATCGCATGCTGCAAGATGTCCACGACCTAGCGGCTGTCGTTGAGATGGAAGCCTGTCTGTACCTGCCCGCACGGGTGCAAAAGCAAACAGTATGGACGAGCGTCTTGACGGTTCTGCCGCTTTGCTTAATGGGCTATATCGTGCTGATTTTTCGGTGGCCGCTGCTCGCGACCGAATGGTGGGTCATCGTGCTTTGCCTTTTTGGCGCAGCAGCTGTGTTGCGGTGGCACGTCCGGAGATCCACATACAGTGCGTATTGGATCCTGGACATCACGAAGCGCAGGCTGGAGTCGGTGGAAAAGGACGTGGCACCGATCCAACTGGATGCGTCGCATTCCATTGGCTGCCACAGTGGGCCGCTCCATCATGGCGTTCTCACGGTCGAAGTCGAGTTGCGCCACAGAACCTCGGGTCCTGTCGCCACCCTATGCTCTGTGGACATGCCAACCTCTCTGAAGTCCAACTTGGCCACCCAATTGGAGATTCTCGACAAGTGCGTGGACCGGTTGGTTCATCGACTGGAGATCCGGCGATCCGGCGCTCGGCTGGTTTCTTAGACTTGCAAAGCAACCTATTCAACATGCGCGCAGCGTATTACTCCAACTGGTACTCAAATGTCTGACATCCTCAACAAGATCGTGGCCGTCAAGCACGAAGAAGTGGCCGCCGCCAAGAAGCGCATGCCCCTCGACGCGGTGCGTGCCGATGCCGAGAGCCGCGTGCTCACGCGCGACTTCGAAGGCGCGCTGCGCGCCAAGATCGCCAAGGGCCAGGCGGCGGTGATTGCCGAGGTCAAGAAGGCCAGCCCCAGCAAGGGCGTGCTGCGCGCCGACTTCATCCCTGCAGACATCGCGCAGAGCTATGCCGATGGCGATGGCAAGGTGAGCGCGGCCTGCCTGTCGGTGCTGACGGACAAGCAGTTCTTTCAGGGCAGCGTGGACTACCTTAAGCAAGCGCGTGCCAGCTGCCAGCTGCCCGTGCTGCGCAAGGACTTCATGGTCGATGCGTACCAGATCTACGAGTCGCGAGCGATGGGCGCCGATGCGATTTTGCTGATCGCGGCCAGCCTCGACGACACCCAGATGGCCGACTTCGAAGCCATCGCGCGCAGCCTGGATATGGCGGTGCTGGTGGAGGTGCACGACGGCGCTGAACTGCAGCGCGCGCTCAAGCTCAAGACGCCGCTGGTGGGCATCAACAACCGCAACCTGCGCACGTTCGACGTCACGCTCGACACCACGCTGGCTCTGATGAAGGATGTGCCGGCCGACCGGCTGCTGGTGACCGAGTCCGGCATCCTCGCGCCCGCCGACGTGAAGCGCATGCGCGATGCGGGTGTGCACGCCTTCCTGGTGGGGGAGGCGTTCATGCGCGCCGACGAGCCGGGCGAAGCGCTGGCGCGGCTGTTTGCCTGATTGTTGATTTGCTATTGTTTTAATAGCTACAAGCGCTTATTAATCAAGCGCTAGAGGCCAATTTGACTATGAATGACGCTGCCCCGACGCCCACCCAGCTGCAGAGTGCCGACCCCGCCGCCTGGCCGGTGGCGCCAGGCTGGAAGCCGCTGGTGGATGGGTTCTTTGCCGGGGCCGTGGGGCAGAAGCTGCTGGGGTTTCTGCAAAGCCGCATCGATGCCGGCGCGGTCATCTTCCCGCCGCGCCCTCTGCGGGCGCTGGAGCTCACGCCGCCGGACGAGGTGCGCGTGGTCATCCTGGGCCAGGACCCGTACCACGGGCGCGGCCAGGCCGAGGGGCTCGCCTTCTCGGTGGCGCCGGGCGTGCGCCTGCCGCCCTCGCTGCAGAACATCTTCAAGGAGATGCAGCGGGATCTGGGCACCGCTTTCCCTCCGTTCCCTGACCCGGGCGGCAGCCTGGTGAAGTGGGCGAAGAAGGGCGTGCTGCTGCTCAATACCGGACTCACGGTGGAAGAGGGCCTGCCCGCCAGCCACGCCGGCAAAGGCTGGGAGGCATTGACCGACGCCGTCATCCGCCATGTGGCCGAGGGCGAGCGGCCCGTGGTGTTCATGCTCTGGGGCTCGCATGCGCAGTCCAAGCGTGCACTGATTCCGCAGGACCGGGGGCACCTGCTGCTCATGTCCAACCATCCTTCGCCGCTGTCAGCCCTGCGCCCGCCGGTGCCGTTCATCGGCAACGGGCATTTCAGCAAGGCGCGGGATTTCCGGGCGCAGCACGGGTATTGAGGTGCTTGCTGTTGTTGGGTAGCGCACACGGTGGTGGTGTCGTCGCAAGCCGACGGAGTCTCCATGACAGACCAAGACATCGAAGAACGGATCTTTGCTCTGCTGTCGATGCGGCAAGCCGACGCGACCATCTGCCCGTCGGAGGTTGCTCGGTCCCTCTCGCCTGAGGGCAGCGTGTGGCGCGACCGTATGCCGCAGGTCCGGCAGGTCGCCCAGGCATTGGCGCAGCACCACCGCTTGCGCGTAACGCGGGGCGGCATGCCGGTGGATGCGACAGCGCCCGGCGGACCGATCCGCCTGGGCCTTCCTCGACCACAAGACGGCACATGACGCGGCTGCACACCACAGCGCCGCGGTCCGCAGCCTGGGCCGCCCCGGCTGCACCGTCATAAGTTTCTGCCATCCTTCACGCGGTGTCGTGTGCTATGCGCCCGCTATTGCGGCGCCCATCAAGCTACCAGCGCCCCGGCAGTCGCTCTTTCAGCAGATCCAAAAACGCCTGCACAGCCACCGGCAGGCTGCGCCCGGCCAGGGTCTGCACCTCCAGGTCGCGCAGGTCCATGCCAGCGTCGCTGATGGGCACGGCCACGATGGCCCCGGCCGCGACCAGGTGGCGCGCCGCGATCTCGCTGGCCACCGACAGCCCGCCGCCGTGCGCCACGAAGTTGAGCACCGTCTTGGCGTGGTTGCTGATGAGCACGGCTTCGAGCTGCAGGCCCTGGCGGCTGCAGACGATGTCGATCATCTGGCGCACGGTCGTCTCGACCGGCGGCAGGGCCAGGGGGTAGGCCGCCATCTGCGCGAGCGTGACGCTGGCCGCGCCCGCCAGCGCATGGCCGGGCGGCACGAGCGCCAGCACCGGGGCGTTTTGCCGGTAGGCGACCTCGACGTCCTTGTGCGGCGCGCGGCTGAAGCACAGGCCGATGTCGGCCGCGCCGCTGCGCACCGCGTCGGGCACCTGGGCGGTGGGCAGCGAGATCACGCTGAACTGGATGCCGGTGTGCGTGCGCTGGAACTCCACGCACAGGCGCGGCACGAGCTCATTGGCAAACGCGTCCGATGTGGCCAGGCGCACCTGCCCCGCGCGCAGGCCCTGCAGCGCGCCGATCTCACCCAGCGCGCGTTCAGCGTCCAGCACCGTGCGCCGGGCGTGCACGGCCAATATCTCCCCGGCGGCGGTCAGCACCATGCCGCGCGGGTGGCGGTCGAACAGCGGCGTGCCCAGCTGGGCCTCCAGTCCGGCGATCTGGCGGCTCAGTGCCGAGGCGGCCACGTGCAGACGCGCGGAGGCTTCGGTGAGCGAGCCGCTGTGCGCCACTTCCAGGAAGTAGCGCAGGGCGGCGTCTTGCAGGAGCTGGGGGCGCATGGGCAGGGTAGGGTGCAGGCGTGGAGAGGAACCCGTGTTGCCGGGCGAAAGCCCAAAGTATGAAGTGGTTTGCCGCCATGGCAAAGCTGCTTGCCTATTTGGCGTTGGTCATGCAGGCCCGTGCTTCCTAAGATGACCCACCGACTGCCCATTTGATTTCCCGTTGATTGCGCAAGCGCGACTCAGGGGTCCTGGGTGATTCTTGGGCTGCACGTCTGGCCCAACGTTCGCTTTTCCATCCTTCTGGAGTGCCGTATGCGTCTTTTTTCCTGGAGCCGTCGAGTGCTGGGCCTGGCCTGCCTGCTGGCATGCGTGTCTGCCGTGCACGCACAAGCCACCTGGCCCGACCGCCCTGTGCGCGTGATCGTGCCCTTCCCGGCCAGCGGGGCCACCGACCTGGTCGCGCGCGTGGTCACCCAGCGTGTGGCGGCCGACCTGGGCCAGCAGATGGTGGTGGACAACAAGCCCGGTGCGGGCGGCACCATTGGTACGGCCGAAGCCGCCAAGGCCCCGGCCGACGGCTACACCCTGCTGCTGACCACCAGCAGCACCCATGCCATCTCGCCCCACCTGATGCCGCGCCTGGCCTATGACCCGCGCAAGGACTTCACGCCCGTCGCCCACGTGGCGGACGCGCCCAGCGTGCTGCTGGTCACCAACTCGCTGCCCGTCAAAACGGTGGGTGAACTCATCGCCTACGGCAAGGCCAACCCTGGCAAGCTCAATTACGCCACCAGCGGCAACGGCACCATCGTGCACCTGAACACCGCAGCGTTCAGCGCCCAGGCGGGTGTGGAAATGACCCATGTGCCTTACAAAGGCACGGCGCTGGCCATCCCGGACCTCATCGCTGGGCAGACCCACGTGCTGTTTGATTCGCTGCCCACCGGCATGCCCCACGCCAAGGCCGGCCGTCTGCGCGCCCTGGCCGTGACCAGCCAAAAGCGCAGCAGCCTGGCGCCCGAGCTGCCCACCATGGCCGAGTCCGGCCTGCCGGGCTACTCGTCGGTGACCTGGTTTGGTGTGTACCTGCCCGCTGGTGCCCCGCCTGCGCTGGTCGAGCGTGTGCACCAGGCATTTGCCAAGGCCGTGCAGGCCCCGGACGTGGCCGCCAGCCTGGCCAAGTTGGGTGTAGAGCCCGCAGCACCGAGCACCCCAGCCCAGTTTGGCGCCATGGTGCAGGCCGACAGCAACCGCTGGGCGACGGTGATTCGGCAGCACAAAATAACCCTGGAGTGACATCCCCCCGGCACCTACAGAACCGTTCACGCTGAGCTTGTCGAAGCGCCGCGCAAGGCTTCGACAGGCGCAGCCCGAACGGCTTGGGCGGGAGCCGCCTTCGGCCCCTTCCCCCGAGAGAACGACACCCGGTGCGGGGCGGCCCTTCCTCGGTGTCTCTCGCTTTGCGCCGCGCCAGTTTCAAGCGCCGCGAACCCTTGCGGGCAACAAGTTCAGAACGCTATGAATAACCCAACCCTCGACTGGTCACTTCCCTACGCCTCCCACCGCAGTGCCGTGATGGGCCGCAACGTGGTCTCCACCTCGCAGCCGCTGGCCGCGCAGGCAGGGTTGCGCATGCTGCTGGCGGGCGGCAATGCGGTGGATGCCGCGATTGCCGCCGCCATGGCGCTCACGGTGGTCGAGCCCACGGGCTGCGGCATCGGCAGCGACGGGTTTGCCATCGTGTGGGACGGCAAGGAGTTGCACGGCCTCAATGCCTCGGGCCGGTCGCCGGCCGCGTGGTCGCCGGAGTATTTTGAAAAGCTGGGCGGCATCCCCGAGACGGGGTGGAACGCCGTCACCGTGCCGGGCGCCGTCTCGGCCTGGGTGGCACTGTCCAGGCGTCTGGGCAAGCTGCCCTTCGCACAGCTGGCGCAGCCCGCCATCGACTACGCGCGCAATGGCTTTCCGGTGTCGCCCACCATCGCCCGCCTGTGGGCGCTGGGCGGTGCCAAGCTGGGCGCGCAGCCGGGGTTTGCCGAGTGCTTTCTGCCCGGCGGCCGTGCGCCGCAGGCGGGCGAGATCTTCCGCAGCGAGGCCCATGCCCGCACGCTGGAGCTGATCGCCGAAACGCAGGGCGAGGCCTTCTACCGGGGCGTCATCGCCGAGCGCATGGTGGCCCATGCGCAGGCCCACGGCGGCGCGATGACGCTCGAAGACCTGGCCTCCCACCAGGCCGACTGGGTGGGCACCATCGAGCAGCGCTTCGGCGACTCGGTGATCCACGAGATCCCGCCCAACGGTCAGGGCATCGCCGCTTTGATGGCGCTGGGCATGCTGGACGCGCACGGCATCGGCAAGCACCCACTGGACAGCGTGGAAACAGTGCACGCCAGCATCGAAGCCATGAAGCTGGCGCTGGCCGACCTGGACCAGTACAACGCCGACATCGATGCGATGCACGTAGCGCCGAAAGCGCTGCTGGATGACGACTACCTGCGCAGCCGCGCAGCGCTCATCGACCCCCAGCGTGCCAGCGACCCCGGCCACGGCGCGCCGCGCCCGGGCGGCACGGTTTACCTGGCCGCGGCCGATGCGTCCGGCATGATGGTCTCGTTCATCCAGTCCAACTACATGGGTTTCGGCTCGGGTGTGGTCGTGCCGGGCACGGGCATCAGCCTGCAGAACCGGGGCCACGGTTTCACCCTCAAGCCCGGCCACGCCAACGAGGTGGGCCCGCGCAAGCGCCCCTCGCACACCATCATCCCGGCGTTTGCCATGCACGCCGACGGCACGCCGCAGATGGCCTTCGGCGTGATGGGCGGCCCCATGCAGAGCCAGGGCCACACCCAGATGGCGCTGCGCGTGCTGCGCTACGGCCAGAACCCGCAGGCCGCCGCCGACGCGCCGCGCTGGCGCGTGACGGGCGGCAAGGGCGTGGCCGTGGAGCCTGCGTTCGATCCGGCCGTGGTGGCCGCGCTGCGCGCGCGGGGCCATGACGTCATGGTGGAAGAGGGCAACGGCGTGTTCGCCTTCGGCGGCGCGCAACTGGTGCTGCGCCAGGGACAGCATTACATCGCCGGGTCCGACCCACGCAAGGACGGGCACGCGGTGGCGTTTTAAACGCCGTCCCAAAGTCCCTGTGCGCGTTCTCTCGCGGGGATCGCGGACAGGCCCGCGAACCTGGCCCCTGCAACGCGCCGGGGCCCGGTTCATCCTGCAGCGCAGACCGGAAAACGTTGGCTCAACTCGGCTGCCGGCATGGTCTCCGCCAGGTCCAGATTGCGCAGGATCGGGATGTATTCGCCGGGGTCCGCAAAGCGCATCAGGGTGGTCACCAGGCGTTTTTGCGCGCCCGGTTGTTGGCAGCCCGCCAGCTCCAGGCCCAGGCTCAGTTCGCGTTGACCGTCGTCCGTGCCTTTCCATGCCAGGGCTTTGGTGCGCAGGGCCTGCAGGCGGGGCAGGGCGGCAGGGTCGATGCGCCAGACCTGCACGATGGTCTGGGGCTTGTCGTGTTCCGCCAGCGGGCTGCGCTCTGCGGTGCTGCGCAGCTCCTGCAAGGGGAGCTTTTCAGCCAGCAGCTCGGTGGTGGTGGTTCCCCCGGGCTGGCGCACCTTGCGCGACACGCTCACTGACAGCACCAGCGATTGGCCATACAGCTGCAGTGCCGGGCCGTGCACCACGGCAGCGCGCAGGGCGGCCGGGTCCAGGGTTTCGAGCTGGAGCTTGCGCAGCTTCCACAGCGACGACACGGGCACGCTGCCACAGGCTGTGAGCAACGCCGCCAACAGGGCGATCCACCAGCGTGCATTGCGGGTCCGGTAGCGACTCGGACGGCTCGAACCTGTCGCCAGGGTTGTGCGGTCGCTATTGCGTAGGTGGGGGATAGAAGTAGCAGTCATTGGTGTCATAAATTGCTGTTAGGCAGTATATTATTATTGTTTTGCAGAAATTAATAGGTGCGCCATGCCCAACTCCACTTCCCTGCGGTCGTCCGTTCAAAGCGCCTCGTTTCGCCGACTCGCCTGGGGCCTGCTCGTCGCCAGCTGGACTTGCGCGCTCGTGTCACTGGGGGTCTCTTTGGCGCGCTGGGCCACCATCGGGCACGAAGCGGACTGGGGCCGATGGATACCGGTCACTGTGGTGCCGGCCCAGGCAATGGTGGCGGGCTTGGTCGCCCCCACATCCATGGACGCCGCATGGCGCTGGGTGGGCGTGGGGCTGGAATGCATCCCGGGCCTGGCCTTGATCTACACCGTGTTGTGCGTGCACCGCATCTGCCGCGCGTTTCTGGCGGGGGAGGTGTTCGGGCCGGTAGTGGTGCGCGGGTTTCGGGGCGTGGGCTGGGGTTTTCTGGCGATGTTCGTGACTTCGCTGCTATACCAGGTGGGGGTGACGGCGTTGCTGTCCTGGTTGGCTTCGGGTCGCCAGGGCGGGATGATCGTGCTGGGGGTCAGCTCGTTCGAGATGAGCGTGATGGTCGTGGGGCTCATGATGCTGCTGCTCGCCCATGTGCTGGCCGAAGGTTGCCGCCTGCAGGCCGAAACCGATGCCTTTGTGTGACCCGACCCGTTGCCACCACCATGACGATTGTTGTCACCCTGGATGAGATGCTGGTGCGCCGCAAGGTGAAGTCGCGCGACCTGGCGGCCCACGTGGGCATCACCGAGGCCAACCTGTCCTTGCTCAAGAGCGGCAAGGTCAAGGGTGTGCGCTTTGAGACCCTGTCGGCCATCTGCGAGTACCTGCAGTGCCAGCCCGGCGACTTGCTGGCCTGGGTGCCGCAGGACGGCGATCAACCCGCTGGGTCGGCAGGCCCCGCGGGTGGCCCACCCTGAGCACGTTGTCCTCCATGCGCGATCGCGATGGCCACGTGCGCCGTTGGCGCCTGGCGGGTGCCGTCGCGGTGGCGCTGGCAATCCATGGGGCGCTGCTTGTGGCCTGGGTGAGCCCCGGTTGGCGAGGGACACGCACGGCCAGGCCTTCGCCAGCGCCGTCGGCAGCGGCCATGCAGTGGGTGACGCCTATCCCGCAGTCGCCGACCCGCCACGCTGCAGCAGCAGCCGTTGCACAGGCGGAGCCCAGGCGCACGACGGCCGATATGGCACCCGCCCGCCGCACGGCAGTCCGAGAGCCCCGCGCAGCCGACGAGCCCACGCCGGTCACGTCGGCGGGCTCGGTCATCGCGCGGGATGACGGTGGCGCTGCGCCCAATGCGCTGACTGCGACGGCCCCTGCGCCCTTGCCGCCCGCGTCGGGCGCGCAACCATCAGCCCCGGCAGCGGCTGTTGGGGACACCGACGGCATCGCCCGCGCGCTGCGCGACGAGCGTGCGTGGCAGCGCCGCCATGGTGCGCCGGCCTGGGGTGGCCCGATCGCGAGCGCAGAGGGGCCGGCGCCTGGCCTGTCGGGAGGCTCGGTGTCCGTGCGCGAATCCGTGGGGGCCGATGGCAGCCGCGTGGCCCGTGTGCAAGGCCCCGCCGGCAGCTATTGCGTGCGCGTGCCGTCGGCCAACCGCTTGCCCGATGTGGGCGCTGCGCCCCGGGTGGCGCCGGTCACCAACTGCCCCTGATAGGCGGGCGTGCCGTTCGTGGGTCAGCGCGGCACGCTGCGCTCGAGCAGCATCGCGTCGCCATAGCTGAAGAAGCGGTACTGCTGCGCGATGGCGTGGCGGTACAGGCCCATCACATGCGCGTAGCCCGCAAAGGCGCTCACCAGCATCATCAGCGTGCTCTTGGGCAGATGGAAGTTGGTGATCAGCACGTCGACCACCTTGAACTGGAAACCCGGCGTGATGAAGATGCTGGTGTCGCCCGACGCCTGGCCCGAGCGTGCCCACGATTCGAGCGTGCGCACCGTCGTCGTGCCGACTGCCACCACACGCCCGCCGCGCTGGCGGCAGCGCTCCAGGGCGGCCAGCGTGGCGTGCGGCACCTCGTACCACTCGCTGTGCATCTGGTGCTCGGACAGGTTCTCGGTTTTTACCGGCTGAAAAGTGCCAGCCCCCACATGCAGCGTGACGCTGGCGCGCTCGATGCCGCGCGCCGCCAGGTCGGCCAGCACGCCCTCGTCGAAGTGCAGTGCGGCCGTGGGCGCGGCCACGGCGCCAGGGTTGCGTGCAAACACGGTCTGGTAGCGCTGGGCATCCTCGGCTTCGTCGGGGTCGTGGTCGGCGTTCTGCTGGCGCTCGATGTAGGGCGGCAGGGGCAGGTGGCCGTGGTGTTCCATCAGCTCCCAGGGCGATTCGCCTGCAGGGCCGTGCAGCGCAAAGCGGAACAGCGGGCCGTCCTCGGTGGGCCAACGGCTCAGCAACAGGGCGTCAAATCCGCCTGCGTGGCGGCCACCGGCCATGTGCACGGTGCTGCCGGGCAGGGGCTTTTTGCTGACCTTCATGTGGGCCACGACTTCGTTGCCCGGGTTGTTGGCTTCGGTGGGCAGCACGCGCTCGATCAAGAGCTCCAGCTTGCCGCCGCTGGCCTTCTCGCCAAAGATGCGCGCTTTGACCACACGCGTGTCGTTGAACACCAGCAGGTCGCCCGCCCGCAGCAGGCTGGGCAGTTCGCGAAAGATGCGGTCGGCTGGTTCCTTGGCGCGGCCGTCGAGCAGGCGCGAGGCGCTGCGTTCCAAGGCGGGGTGCTGGGCAATGAGCTCAGGGGGCAGCGAGAAGTCGAAGTCGCTGAGCGTGTAGGCGCGCGGAGCGCCGGTCGGAAGGTCGGTCATGGGACTTGAGGGCCGGACAGGCCCGTGCCAAGGAAATGCAAGAAGGGCGGCATTTTCCCACGGCGTTCCACGGCCCTACGGACACGTGGCTACTGTCGTCCCGCGCTGCTGGCGACCCAGCGCCTGCGCCCGGCTGTGCTGTGGCTTGGCTACCAGGCCTTTTGCGCAAAGCCGGACCACAGCTCGTTGATGTCCGGAAACCGCCACCGCTCCGGGTCCTCGCGGCCGACGATCTTTTCGGTGCAGCCCGGCGCAGCCAGGTCGACACGTTCCGGGGGAATGCGCAGGTCGGACTTGGTCGAGAAAAACACCTTGACCACCGGCATGGTGAGCGCGGCCGGGGCCTGCTCGGTGACCACGCCGATGCGGCCCGACGCCAGCCGCACCAGCGAGCCCACGGGATAGATGCCGATGCTTTTGACAAACGCCTGGAAGATGCGCGCATCGAAATGGTCATTGGTCCATTCGGCCATGCGGCGCAGCGCCTCGGCCGGGTCCCAGGCGCGCTTGTAGGGCCGGTCGGAGGTGACGGCGTCATACACGTCGCAAATCGCGGTCATGCGGGCGATCACGCTGATGCTGTCGCCCCGCAGCTTGCGCGGGTAGCCCGATCCGTCGACCTTCTCGTGGTGGTGCAGGCAGGCGTCGAGCACCGCCGCAGGCACATTGCCGCCCTCCTTGAGCATCTGGAAGCCTTTGACCGAGTGGCTGCGCACCACGGCAAATTCCTGGTCGGTGAGCTTGCCGGGCTTGTTCAGCACCTCAAGCGGTATGGCGGCCTTGCCCAGGTCGTGCAGCAGGCCGGCCATGCCTGCCAGCCGCGCCTGATCGTCGTCCAGCTGCAGCTGCCGGGCCAGCGCCACCATCAGGGCGCAGACGGCCACCGAATGCATGTAGGTGTAGTCGTCGGCGGTCTTCAGGCGCGCCAGGCTGATGAGCGCGCCAGGGTTGCGGGTGATCGAGTCTGAAATTTCCTGCACCAGGCTCTGCGCGCGCTCCGAGTCCACCGCGCGACCCAGGCGCGCCTCGCTGAACATGGCCACCACCGCCTGCTTGGCCTTGACGCAGATGGCGGCTGCCGCCTGCAGCTCGCTGTGCATGTCGGTGGGGGTGTGATCGCGCAGCGGCAGGGCGGCCTCTGGCGGCAAGGTGACGGTGTGTGGCGGCAGGCTCTCCAGCTGGCTGAAGTCAGTGTCGATCTTGGCGTCGGCCTCCTGGCGCGAGACCGAGGTGGTGCCGGCCACGGCGTCAGCGCCCTTGCTGGTGTCGATCCAGCACTCCTGGATCGCGGTCGCCAGGATGCGGCTCAGGTCTTCAGGGTCGCTCAGCAGGAATTTGCTGCGCCAGAAAGGATGGTCCATCCACGAGCCACAGAACTCGTGCAGGTACATGCCCAGGGTGAGATGTTGAATTGGAATGCGCTTGAGCATGGCACGGGGCCTGGGCCGGGAAAAGACGCTGCCAACGGTCGTAAGCAGTGGTAACCATGGTAGCCTTTTTGGCCCACCCTTGTCGTTCGTAATACCCGCTACATGCCCGCCGCTGCACCCCCCTCTCCCGCCAAAGCCAAGGCGCCGGGCAGCCCGGCGGTCGGCGCCAAGGGAGCGGCGTCGGTGGCGCAAAAGGCGTTGCAAAAACTGGGCCTTCGGCGCGACATCGACCTGGCCCTGCACCTGCCCCTGCGCTATGAGGACGAGACCCGCATCACGCCGCTGGCCAACGCGCGCGATGGGCAGATGGTGCAGATCGAAGCCACGGTGATCGCCAGCGACATACAGCTGCGCCCGCGCCGCCAGCTGGTGGTGCAGGTGGAGGACGACACCGGCAGCTGCGAGCTGCGCTTCTTCAGCTTCTATCCCTCACACCAGAAGACCCTGTCCGTGGGCGCGCGCCTGCGCATCCGGGGCGAGGTCAAGGGGGGCTTTTGGGGCCGGCAGATGCTGCACCCCGCGTTCCGCCTGGCGGGGGGCGAGCTGCCCGCCGCGCTCACGCCGGTCTACCCCACCACGGCCGGGCTGCCCCAGCCCTACCTGCGCCGCGCCGTGGTCGGCGCGCTGGCCCGGGTGGACCTGTCGGACACGTTGCCGCCCGGCACCGAGCCGCCCTATGCCCGTTTTACAAGCCAAAATGGCCTCCCGCGCTTGTTCAGCCTGCGTGAAGCGCTCACTTTTTTGCACCACCCCACGCCCGACGTGGCGCTGTCCACGCTGGAAGACCACAGCCACCCCGCCTGGCAGCGGCTGAAGGTGGAGGAGCTGCTGGCCCAGCAGCTGTCGCAGCAGCAGTCGCGCCGCGCGCGCAACATGCTGCGTGCCCCCGTGCTGCGCGTGCGCCGGCCCACCGACAACGCGCTGCCGCTGCACGAGCAGCTCATGGCTGTGCTGCCGTTCAGCCTCACCGCCGCGCAGCGCCGCGTGGGTGAGGAGATCGCAGCCGACCTGGCGCGCCAGGTGCCCATGCACCGGCTGCTGCAAGGCGACGTGGGTTCAGGCAAGACCGTGGTGTCGGCCCTGGCCGCCTGCCTGGCCATGGACGCGGGCTGGCAGTGCGCCCTGATGGCGCCCACCGAGATCCTGGCCGAGCAGCACTTCGCCAAGATGATCGGCTGGCTTGAGCCCCTGCTGGCCGCGCGCGGCCGCAAGGTGGCCTGGCTGGTGGGCGGGCAAAAGAAGAAGGACCGCACCGCCATGCTGGCCCTGGTCGAGAGTGGCGAGGCGGCGCTGGTGGTGGGCACCCACGCGGTGATCCAGGAGCAGGTGCGGTTCAAGAATCTGGCGCTGGCCATCATTGACGAGCAGCACCGCTTTGGCGTCGCGCAGAGGCTGGCCCTACGGCAAAAGCTGGCCGAGCACGGCATGGAGCCGCACATGCTGATGATGAGCGCCACGCCCATTCCGCGCACGCTGGCCATGAGCTACTACGCCGACCTCGATGTCTCGGTGATCGACGAGCTGCCCCCGGGCCGCACGCCCATCGTCACCAAGCTGATTGCCGACAGCCGCAAAGACGAGGTGATCGAGCGCATCGGCGCGCAGGTGGAATCTGGCCGACAGGTCTATTGGGTGTGCCCGCTGATCGAGGAAAGCGAGGCGCTGGACCTGAGCAACGCCACGGCCACCCACGCCGACCTGAGCGAAGCCTTGCCGGGCTGCAGGGTCGGTCTGCTGCACTCACGCATGCCCACCGCCGAGAAGAAAGCGGTGATGGCGCTGTTCACCAGCGGCCAGATGGGCGTGCTGGTCAGCACCACTGTGATCGAGGTGGGCGTGGATGTGCCCAACGCCTCGCTCATGGTCATCGAGCATGCCGAGCGTTTTGGCCTGTCGCAGCTGCACCAGCTGCGGGGGCGCGTGGGGCGCGGCGCAGCAGCGTCGGCCTGCGTGCTGCTGTATGCCACCAACGACAGCGGCCGCGTAGGAGAAACCGCCAAGGAACGCCTCAGGGCGATGGCCGAAACCAATGACGGTTTCGAAATTGCCCGCCGCGACCTGGAGATCCGGGGCCCGGGTGAGTTTTTGGGTGCACGCCAGTCGGGCGATGCGCTGCTGCGGTTTGCCGACCTGGCCACAGACACGGTGCTGCTCGATTGGGCGCGTGAGCTGGCCCCGGTGATGCTCGACCGTTTCCCCGAACTGGCCGCAAAACACGTGGCGCGCTGGTTGGGTGGAAAATCCGACTATCTCAAGGCATGAGACGCTGCGGTCACACCTGACACGGCCCGCTGGAACACACCATGACCCTTACCGAACTCAAGTACATCGTGGCCGTGGCGCGCGAGAAGCATTTTGGTCATGCCGCCGACGCCTGCTATGTCTCGCAGCCCACGTTGTCGGTGGCCATCAAGAAGCTGGAGGAAGAGCTGGATGTGAAGCTCTTCGAGCGCAGTGCCGGCGAGGTTTCGGTCACGCCGCTGGGCGAGGAGATCGTGCGCCAGGCGCAGAGCGTGCTCGAGCAAGCTGCCGCCATCAAGGAAATTGCCAAGCGCGGCAAGGATCCGCTGGCCGGCCCGTTGACCCTGGGCGTGATCTACACCATCGGCCCCTACCTGCTGCCCGACCTGGTGCGCCAGGCCATCGGCCGCTCGCCGCAGATGCCGCTCATGCTGCAGGAGAACTTCACCGTGAAGCTGCTGGAAATGCTGCGCACGGGCGAGATCGACTGCGCCATCCTGGCAGAGCCTTTCCCGGACACAGGGCTGGCCGTGGCGCCGCTGTACGACGAGCCCTTCATGGCGGCCGTACCCAGCTCGCATGCGCTGGCAAACAAGAAGTCAGTGACGGCGGCCGAGCTCAAGAGCGAGACCATGCTGCTGCTGGGCGCAGGCCATTGTTTTCGCGACCATGTGCTCGAGGTCTGCCCGGAGTTCGCGCGGTTTTCCAGCAACGCCGAAGGCATTCGCAAGTCGTTCGAGGGCTCTTCGCTCGAGACCATCAAGCACATGGTGGCAGCGGGCATGGGCGTGACGCTGGTGCCGCGCCTGTCGGTCCCGCGCGATGCGCTGCTCACCGTGTCCCGCCGGCGCAAGAGCGACGAGACCTACATCCGCTACCTGCCCATCCGCGAAGAGGACGGCGGCCCACCACCCATGCGCCGCGTGGTGCTGGCCTGGCGGCGCAGCTTCACGCGGTACGAGGCCATCGCGGCGCTGCGCAACGCGGTGTATGCGTGCGAACTGCCGGGCGTAAAACGCCTGTCCTGAACGGGCCCGGTCGCGTCTGGCGGGACTACACTTCGGCCCCGCATGGCGTGGGCGCAGTGAACAGGTCCTAGCCCGTTCTGCGGGGTTGCGCCACATGCAGCCCCGCAGGCGCCCTGCGCACTCCGCAACCCAAGGAAAACAATCATGAAAAAGATCCTGATGGCCGCCGGCTTGGCCGTGGCCCTGGCCGCCTGTTCCAGCATGCCCTCCAACGCACCCACGGCGAGCGCCAAGGGTACGGTCAAGAAGGCCGACATGGACCGCCTGGTGGCCACGCTGCCCGCTGCGGCGCAAGGCAGCTTCCGTGACTTTTTGGCCCAGGCCGCCCGTGAGAACCCGATGTTGCGTGCCAGCGCCTCCGCCTATGCCGCCCAGCAGCCGCTGGCAGGCGATGACCTCGTCAACATCAGCCGCATGCTCGGCCTGTACAACCGCCTGCACAACCAGGCGGCGGTGATCGACGCCACCGCAAAGATGGTGGAGCTCCCCACCTTCCGGTCTGACAAAGTACCGCCCCACGAGGACAAGTCCATCATCGCCTTCGGCGTCCTGGTGGAGCGCATGGCCCGCGATTTCGGCCTGCAGTTCCGCAACGTGGACAACCGGGTGTTTGAAGTGAAGCTGCCCGGCAGCGGCCCGGAGGAGTTCGGCATCCTCACGCATGCCGACGTGGTGCCCGTAGTGGCCGACGAATGGGTGCTGGACGACGGCACGCGCCTGGACCCTTTCAAGCTCACGCGCGTGGGCGGCAACTTGTATGGCCGGGGCTCGATCGACGACAAGGGATCGATCGCCACCGTGCTCTACGCGATGAAGGCCGTGAAGGAAAGCGGCCTGCCGCTGTCGCGCACCATCCGCCTCATGATCGAGACGACGGAAGAAACCGGCGGCGATGCGATGAAGTACTACCGCACCAAAACCACGCTGCCTGAGTACAACATCGTGCTCGACAGCAAGTACCCCGCCGTGGTGGCCGAGAAGGGCTCCGGCGCGCTGCGCGTTTCCTTCCCGCTGGCATCGCCCGCCAACGCCAGTGCCGGGGGCACGGCCATCACCGCCATGGCCGGTGCTGCCTCAACCAACGCGGTGCCACAAACCGCCACCGCCAAGCTGCAGGGCGGCAATACCGCCGACGTGGCTGCGCGCCTGAACGCCGCCAAGGCGGGTTTTGTCGAGAAGTACAAGCCCCAAGGCGGGCCGTTCAGCATCGACGTGGCGCAGGACGGTGCCGCAGTGCAGGTCAAGGTTACCGGCACGTCGGCCCACGGTTCGCGGCCCGAAGAAGGCGTGAACCCCGTGCCGCGCCTGGCGCTGTTCCTGAAGGAGTCCGGCATTGCGCTGGCGCCCAACGGCTACGCGCAAGCCGTGCGCTACATCGCCGACCTGTATGGCACCGACTACCTGGGCCGCACCCTGGGCCTGGCCTACAGCGACGACTTCATGGGCCCGCTGACCCTGTCGCCCAACCTCGTGCGCGAGAAGGATGGCAAGGTCGATGTGCTGGTCAATGTGCGCATGCCCCGCGGCAACACGCCCGAGGCCCTGTCGCAAGCCACTACGGCCCGCATCAAAGCCTGGGGCGCGCAGGCCGGCGTGGCGGTGGAGGTGGACCACAGCCAGGGCAACTGGATGGCCCGCGACCCCAAGGGCGCGTGGCTGAGCACGCTGCTCAACACCTTTGGCGACACCACGGGCCTGGAAGCCAAACCCGTGTCCACCGCCGGCAGCACCACCGCCAAGTTGATGCCCAACGCCATCAACTTCGGCCCCGCCATGCCAGGCAAGAAGTACACGGCCCACAACGCCAAGGAGTTCAAGGAAGTGGTGGACCTGGACGCGGACATGCAGATGTTTACCGAAATGCTGGTGCGCATCGGCAATCTGGCCCAGATGCAGTAAAAGCGGCTAACAGAACTCTTCTGGCGTCGTTGCTGCGCCCGGTTTTGTAATGGCCGTACTGCCTGCGACGCAGCGCCTGGCCAGAACCGCTTCGCTGAGTTTCGCTGTCCGCACTAAGCCGCAGCGCGCCGCCCGGGAATTGCCTTGCGCTAAAGTCAATGCAGGCCGCTGCCCCCGCGGCGCGCTGCCCCGGCAGCGGGTTTTGGGGGCGGCAGATTTCCATCGGTATTTGTTCTGCGAAGGAGGCCCCCATGGCCAAAGCCCCTAAAGTCGTCGCCCCCTCGTCGGGTGCACCCCGCATCAACATCGGCATCAGCGACAAGGACCGCGCTGCGATTGCGCAAGGCCTGTCGCGCCTGCTGGCCGACACCTACACCCTGTACCTCACCACGCACAACTTCCACTGGAACGTGACAGGCCCGATGTTCAACACGCTGCACACCATGTTCATGGTGCAGTACACCGAGCTGTGGAACGCGGTCGACCCGATCGCCGAGCGCATCCGCTCGCTGGGCCACGTTGCCCCCGGTTCGTACGCCGAGTTCGGCAAGCTGGCCACCGTGCCCGATGCCCCCAGCCAGCCGCCCAAGGCCCTCGACATGGTGCGCGTGCTGGTCGAAGGCCATGAAGCCGTGGCCCGCACTGCGCGCAGCCTGTTCCCGGTGGCCGACAAGGCCAGCGACGAGCCCACGGCCGACCTGCTGACCCAGCGCCTCACGGTGCATGAACAGACGGCTTGGATGCTGCGCTCGCTGCTGGAAGAGTAAGCACGAGTGCCCGCTGGGGCCGTCACTCGCGTGGTCCGCTCGACAGTCCGTTTTGTCCTACAACAGTTGTGAGTATTTGTACGGATGATGCGGGGTTTCCAACTGCCGCTCGCTGGGGCGGCGCGATGGCTAGGCCAACTGGTGATCTATGCGAATCCTCTACGTTGAAGACAACCCTGAACTGCGTGAAACCATCGGCATGTTGATGGAGGCAGATGGGCAGACGGTGACGTCGTGTGCCACTGCGGAGGAGGCGCTGGCCTTGGACATGGACGACCCCTTCGACGTGCTCGTGTCCGACGTCAGCCTGCCGGGAATGTCCGGGACGGACCTGGCGCGCCAGCTGCTGGCCGTCGACCCCCAGCGCTGGGTGGTGCTGTGCACCGGGTATGACCTGGGCGACTACACCAATGGGTGGGGACCCAACGTGAGAACCCTGCTGAAGCCCTTCGAGCTGGAAGACCTCGACACGCTGCTGGCGGCCATCCGAACCTCGGTGCACCGCACCGCTGCCTGAGCGCGCGGCGGGGCCCTGTCCGCCTCTCTCGCGCCGCGCTGAACCTACCCTCCCAACGGCGCTATGCCGCCTGCGTCGCCGCGGCTCCTGGCGCCACGCGCGGCAGTGTTACCCGAAACCGCGTCACGCCGGCCTGGGAGCGCACATCGATGTCGCCGCCATGTGCCAAGACAATCTGGTGGGCAATGAACAGGCCCAGCCCCAGGCCCTGTTGCCTGCCGGCCGATGGCTCGCGGCCCCGGAACGGGTCAAAAAGCTGCGGCAACAGGTCGGGATCGATGGTGCCGCCATTGGCGACCTCCAGCACGACAACATCGGCGCAGCGGCCGTCCAGCAGCACCTGCACCGGCTCGGTCGGTGTGCCATGGTGCACGGCATTGCCGACCAGGTTGGTCATCACCTGGCAGATGCGCTCGCCATCCCAGACACCCTGGAGGTCGCCCAGCAGCATAGGGTTGATCTGGCGCTCCGGGAAGCTGGTCTGGATTTCTTCCAGGATGCGTTGCACAAGGGCCTGCATATCCGCAGGGGCCGGCTTGAGCGCCAGCCCGCCGGCCTGGCGGATGCGCGTTACGTCCAGCAGGTCCTCGATCATCCCGCCCATGCGCTGGCTGCTGCTGAGCAGCCGATCGGCCATGGCGGCCACCTTGTCGGTGTCGGGCTGGCGTTTGAGCATTGTGGCGGCCGCTGAAATCGACATCAGCGGCGTGCGCAGGTCGTGCCCCAGAACCGCCATGAACATCTCGTTGACGCGCAAGGCCTCGGTGCGTTGCTGCAGTGCCAAAGCCAGGGCCTGCTTGCGTCGGTGCAACTCAAAAAATACCTGGGCCTTGCTGTGGAGCATGTGCGGGTCCACCGGCTTGTAGAGAAAGTCCACCGCCCCGCTTTCGTAGCCGCGAAACTGCCAGTTCTGCTCCCGCGAGCCGGCGGTCATGAAGATCAGCGGAATGTGCCGCGTGCGCTCGCTGCCCCGCATCAGCTCGGCCAGCTCAAAGCCGTTCATGTCCGGCATCTGCACGTCCAGCAATGCCAGGGCCACATCGCTGTGTTCCAGCAGCAGCTCCAGCGCTTCGGGGCCCGATTGCGCTTTCAGGATTTCGACGCCGCCGCGCTGCTCCAGCAACGCTTCCAGCGCGATCAGGTTTTCCGGGACGTCGTCGACCAGCAGGCACTTGATGCCTGGGGCCGCGTGCAGCGGATGGCTGGGCAGGGGCGCTGGGGGGATCATCGGTTGCGGGTGGGTCATCTTCACAGCAGGCTTTGGTGGTGCAGTTGCGCTAGCAAGGCTGCAATGCCCGCAGGGGGCAAGGTGTGGTCGACAGGTGTGCAGGCCAGGGCCGCGCGGGGCATGGTCGGCATCGGCGCGCTCGCAGGCTCCTGCACGATGGCCAGGCCGCCCGCAGCGTGGATGGCTGCCAGGCCCTGCGCTCCGTCTTCATTCGCCCCCGACAGCAAGATGCCCACCAGGCGCGGGCCGTACAGGTCGGCGGCGGACTCGAACAGCACGTCGATGGAGGGGCGCGAGAAGTGAACGGGCGCATCGACCGACAGCGACAGGCGGGGCCCCTCGTCCATCAACAGGTGGTAGTCGGGGGGCGCAAAGTACACGGTGCCGGGCTCCACGCCATCCTTGTCCTGGGCTTCCTTCAGGGGCAGCGGGCAGCGTTTGCGGAAGATTTCTGCCAGCAGGCTGCGCCGGTCCCGTGGCAAATGCAGCACCACCACGACGGCTGCGCGCAGCGTCGGGGGCAGGGCAGGCAGCAGGACGGTAAGGGCTTCGACGCCGCCCGAAGATCCGCCAATCACGATGGCGTCGTAGCTGGTGCGGGTGGTCCGGATCGCGCTGCCGGTCATAGGCCTGCCTTCTTGCGGTAGATGCGGTCTTCGAGCACAAAGTCGTCAAAGGCATCGGTCTGTGCTGAAAAGCGCAGCGACTCCTTGGAGCCCAGGCCGAGGAAGCCCCGGTGGCACAGCGCCTCGCGGAACAAGTCCAGCGCGCGATTTTGCAGGTCGCGCTCAAAGTAGATCAGGACATTGCGGCAGGACACCAGGTGCACTTCGGCGAACACGCTGTCGGTCGCCAAGCTGTGGTCAGAGAACACCATGTGTTCGCGCAGCGACTTGTCGAACACCACCCGCTCGTAGCGCGCCGTGTAGTAGTCCGACAGCGAACTGCGGGCCCCCGAGCGGATGTGGTTTTCGGTAAAGGCGGGCACACGTGCCACGTCGAACACGCCGGCCTCGGCCGCGCGCAGCGCGTGGGGGTTGATGTCGGTGGCGTAGATCAGGGTGCGTTCGAGCAGCCCTTCCTCGTGCAGCAGGATCGCGAGCGAATACACCTCCTCACCCGCGCTGCATCCGGCCACCCAGATCTTGAGCGAGGGGTAGGTGCGCAGCAGCGGCACCACCTGCTCGCGCAGCGACCGGAAGTAGGTCGGGTCGCGGAACATGTCGCTCACCTGCACCGTGAGGTATTCCAGCAGCGCCGGGAACACGCTGGGCTCGTGCAGCACGCGGTCCTGCAATTGCGACAGCGTCTTGCATTGAAAGTGCAGCAGCGCCGTGTTCAGCCGGCGCTTGAGCGACGCCGGGGCGTAGCCGCGGAAGTCGTAGTGGTAGCGGTGGTAGATCGCATCGATCAGCAGGCGCTGCTCGATGTCTGCGGTCTTGGCTTTTTTCTGGTGGGGCATGGGCCGAAGGGGGCGTTGTGCGCAGTGGCGGCCTATTTCGGCATCCATACGCGCACCAGCGACAGGAGCTTTTCCACGTCCAGGGGCTTGGCAATGTAGTCGTTGGCGCCCGCGGCCAGGCACTTTTCCTGGTCGTCCTTCATGGCCTTGGCCGTCAGCGCAATGATGGGCAGGCGGCGCCAGGCGGGGCGGGTGCGGATCTCGCGCATGGCGGTGTAGCCGTCCATCTCCGGCATCATGATGTCCATCAGAACCAGGTCGACCGCGGGGCCGGTGCTGTCTGCGCGCTCCAGCGCCTCGAGCGCTTCACGCCCGTTGCGGGCAATTTGCAGCCGGATGCCGGTGGGCTCCAGGATGCTGGAGAGCGCGAACACATTGCGCACATCGTCCTCGACCACCAGCACCGTGCGCCCTTCCAGCGCGGTTTCGCGGTTGCGCGCCAGCTGCAGCATCTGCCGGTGTTCAACCGAGAGTTCCGATTCAACCTGGTGCAGAAACAGAGTGACTTCGTCGAGCAGCCTCTCCGGCGAGCGGGCGTCCTTGACGATGATCGATTTGGAAAAGCGCCGCAGCTGCTGCTCTTCGTCGCGCGACAGCGCCCGGCCGGTGTACACGATGATGGGCGGGAAGGACACGCCGTCCTGGTCCGTCATCTGCTCGAGCAGCTCGAAGCCGGTGAGGTCGGGCAGGTTCAGGTCCATCACCATGCAGTCGAACGTCGAGCCGCGCAGGTGGTGGAGGGCGGCGCTGGCCGTGCCGGCGCAGACGATTTCCACGTCGTCGCGGCGCAGCAGGTCGCGCACGCTCTCGCGCTGGCGCTCGTCGTCTTCCACCACCAGCACGCGGCGCAGGTTCTGCGTGAACTTGGCCTCCAGCCGGTGCAAGGCCTGCACCAGCTCGTCCCGCTTGACGGGCTTGAGCGCGTAGCCGACCGCGCCGCGCCCCATGGCTTCCTGCGAATAGTCGGCCACTGACACCACATGCACAGGGATGTGCCGCGTGGCCGGGTTGCGCTTGAGCTGGTCCAGCACCCCGAGCCCCGAGAAATCCGGCAGGTTCACGTCCAGCACGATGGCGCTGGGCAGGCTCTGCGCGGCAAACGCCAGTCCGTCGGCCGCGTTGTGCGCCAGGTGGCACTCGAAGTCCATCTCCTTGGCCAGATCGCGCAGGATGTGGGCAAACCGCTCATCGTCCTCGATCACCAGGATGCTGCGTGCTCCGGCGCGGACCGGGGAGGGCCCCGACACACCTTCAGGGCGCACCGGGGCGGCGCCCGAGGGCGTCGCGCCCGCCAGATCGGTGGCCCGCGACGCGCCAGCAGACAGGGATGCAGACGGCGTGTGCGCTGCGTTTGGGCTGCCGGTTGGGCCTGGTGGGGCTGTGGGCGCTGTTGGCCCAGCGGCGTGCGCCGCTGCGATGCCCGTCATGGTCGTCACCGTGGCGGTCGCTGCCGACGCCTGCGCGTCCAGCTGCTGCGGCAGCACCAGCGTGAAGACGCTGCCTTCGCCCGGAGTGCTGCGCACCGACAATGTGCCCCCCAGCAACTGCGCCAGATCGCGCGAGATCGACAGGCCCAGCCCCGTGCCGCCGTATTTGCGGTGGGTGCTGCCATCGGCCTGGCGAAAGGCTTCAAAAATCAGATCCTGCTGGTGTGCAGGGATGCCAATGCCGGTGTCTTTCACCGCAAACGACAGGGTGTCGTCCGGGTTGCGGGACACATGCAGTTCAACCGAACCCTTCTCGGTGAACTTGAGCGCGTTGGACAGCAGGTTCTTGAGCACCTGGCCCAGCCGCAGCGGGTCCGTGGCCATCTCTGCAGGCAGATCCGGCGCCAGGGTGGCGTGGAGGGTCAGGCGCTTTTCTTGTGCCAGGGGCCGCAGTGGGTCGATCAGCCCGTTCAGGGCACGGGCAATGTTGACGGGCTCGACCGACAGCGTGGCCTGCCCCGCCTCGATCTTGGACAGGTCCAGGATGTCGTTGATCAGTGCCAGCAGGTCGTTGCCCGCGGCGTAGATGGTCTGCGCGTACTTCACCTGTTCGGTGCTGAGGTTGCCGGGCTTGTTGTCCGCCAGCAGCTTGGCCAGGATGAGCGTGGAATTGAGCGGGGTGCGCAGCTCGTGGCTCATGTTGGCAAGGAACTCGCTCTTGTACTGGCTGGCCTGCTCCAGCTCCTGGGCCTTGTCGGTCATCGCGCTCTGGGCGCGCAGCAGCTGCTCGCGCTGGTACTCCAGCTGCTGGGTCTGCTGCTCCAGGTGCGCGTTGGTCTGCTCCAGCTCGGTTTGCGCAACCTCCATCTGCGCCTGCGATTCCTGAAGAATCCGGCTTTGCTGCTCCAGCTCCTCGTTGCTGACCCGCAGTTCCTCCTGCTGCGTTTGCAGCTCTTCGGACTGGCGCTGGGTTTCTTCCAGCAGGTTCTGCAGGCGGTTGCGGTCGATGCCCGAGCGGATGGCCACGGCCAGCATCTCGGAGGAGCGCTCCATCAGGGTGCGTTCCGCATCGGTGACCGGGCGGTTGAACCCCAGCTCGATCACGGCATAGACCTGCCCATGCTCCACCGCGGGCGCCACCAGCAGCTCTGCGGCGCTGGCCTGGCCCGTGGCCGACGACACCGGCAGGTAGCCGGCCGGCACGTCGCGCACGTGCATCAGTTGGCGCGACCGTGCGGCCTGGCCCACCAGGCCTTCATCGCTGAGCAAGGTGGCTGCCAGGCGCTCGCGCGGCAGCGCGTAGCCGCCAAACAGGGTGAAGCCTGCGGTGTCTTGCGCCACATACCCCGCGCCGACCTGGGCCCGGAGGTAGCCGGCGAGGTATTCCAGGGCAAGCTGGCCGATGTCTTCGAGCCGGTGGCCGCCCTGGATGCGCTGGCTCAGGCCGGTGAGCCCTGCCGAGATCCACGACTGGATGGATTTCGCGCGGTACTCCCGCGCCGTGATGCTGGCCGAGATGCAGATCAGGATCAGAAGCACCAACGACCCCGCCCCCGAGTACATGTTGGAGTTGCTTGCCGCGTTCACCCACAGTTGGCGCCGCGTCTCCAGCTGCAGGTTTTGCTGGGTGCGCAGGGTTTCGGTCACCTCGCGGATCCGTTCCATGAGCTCCTGGCCGGCGCCGCTTTGCACCAGGGTCATCGCGCCCACCCCATCGCCCGACTTGCGCAGGGCAATGGTTTCACTGAGTTCGCGCAGTTTTTGCTGGGTCAGTTCCTCAAGTTGATCCACCAGCTGCTTGTGAACCGCATAGTCTGCGGCGCTGGTCTTGAGGTCCGTCAGGTGTTTGTGCAACGAGGTGACGGCAGCGTCAAAGGGCTTGAGATAGCTCAGGTCGCCTGTCAGCAGATAGCCCCGCTGGCCCGTCTCTGCGTCCCGGATCGCCAAGGTGAACAGATTGAGCTGGCGCATGGCCAGCGTGGTGCGGTCCATGGCGCGCACGGCGTCGGTGCGCGTTTCGGCCGAACGGAAGTTCACGAGGGCGATGACCAGGGTCGCCAGGGCCGCCAGGATGAAGCCCGCCATCAGCGTGCGGGGAATGGCGAAACGGGAGGCGGCCTGGGGGCTTGAAAAGCGGGTCATGCGGAGCAGGTCGGTGGTGTAGGCAACCGCGCACTTTACTGGTTTTGCTGCGGCCATTGGCACCCTCAGGATTGGCGACCACCGGGTGGCTGCTACATTCGGTGCGCCCACGGCGTCAGTGGGCGATTCGCCTTGATTTTTTGCCCCTGCCTCGCATGTCCACCGCCCCACCGCGCAGCCGCTTCGCCCTGTACCTTGACCTCATCCGCTGGGACCGCCCCGCGGGCTGGCTGGTGTGCCTGTGGCCCACGCTCTCTGCCTTGTGGATCGCGGCGGACGGCTTCCCGGGCTGGCACCTGCTGGCGGTGTTCGTGCTGGGCACCTTCCTCATGCGCAGCGCCGGCTGCTGCGTAAATGACGTCGCCGACCGCGACTTTGACAAACACGTCAAGCGCACCGCGCAGCGCCCGGTCACTACTGGCGCCGTATCTGTGAAGGAGGCCCTGGGTCTGGGCGCCGTGCTGGCGCTGCTGGCGTTCGGCCTGGTGTTCACCACCAACGCGGCAGCCATTGCCTGGTCGGTGCCCGCGCTGCTGGTCGCCATTGCCTACCCCTTCACAAAGCGCATCATCTCCATGCCCCAGGCGGTGCTGGGCATCGCCTTCAACTTCGGCATCGTGATCGCATTTGCCGCCGTGCAGGGCAGCGTGCCTGCCGTGGCGGGGTGGATGTGGCTGGGCAACCTGTTCTGGGTGCTGGCCTACGACACCGAATACGCCATGGTCGACCGCGACGACGACCTCAAGATCGGCATCAAGACCTCGGCCATCACCCTGGGCCGCTGGGATGTGCCGGCCATCGTGGCGTTCTACCTGCTTTTTTTGTCTATTTGGGCTCTGGCGCTTTATCCATATGCCTTAGGCGCTACTTTTTATGTAGCAATTGCCGTTGCGCTGGCTCAGGTGCTGTGGCACTTCACGCTGATTCGCCACCGCACGCGCGAAGGCTGCTTTGTGGCCTTCCGCGTCAACCACTGGCTCGGGGCCACGGTGTTTGCGGGGATTGCCGGCAGCTACCTGTTGCGCGGTTTGCTACTCAATTGATAGCTATTGGCGTTTATCAGATAAGCGCTAGAGGCCAAAAAGAGCCCTATTCTGGGCGTCAGGCGCCGAATTCATCGCCCAATTCATGCGCGCGCTGCTCGGCGGCGCGCAGCGCGGCTTCAAAGCTGGCGCCCATGCCGGCGGCTTCCATGGACTGCAGCGCCGCGTAGGTCGTGCCGCCCTTGGACGTGACGCGCTGGCGCAGCACGGCGGGCGGCTCGTCCGAGCGGCGCGCCAGTTCGGACGCGCCGACAAATGTGCCCACGGCCAACTGGTGCGCCTGCGCTTCGCTCAGTCCCATGCCAACACCCGCGCGCGTCATGGCTTCGAGGAAATAGAACACGTAGGCCGGGCCCGAACCCGACAGAGCGGTGACGGCATCAAGCTGCTTTTCAGACTCCACCCACAGGAACTCGCCGGTGGACTCCATGATGGCTTCGACCTGCGTGCGCTCGGCTGCGCCCACCGCGGGGCGGGCGTACAGCGCGCTCATGCCTTTGCCCACCAGCGCCGGCGTGTTGGGCATGGTGCGCACGATGCGCTCGGTGCCCAGCCACTGGGCGATGCTGTCCGAGCGGATGCCGGCGGCGACGCTCAGGTGCAGGGCATCTGCCGTGTGCGCCTTGGCCTGGGCGGCTGCATCCTTGAAGGTCTGGGGCTTGACGGCCCAGACCACGATGCGCGCGCGCTGCAGGGCAGGGCTGGCCTCGGGCTGGGCGTCGATGCCGTAGTTCTTGCGCAGCGCTTCGCGCGCCTCGGCCCAGGGCTCGACCACCTCGATCTGGCCGGCCGGATGGCCCTGGTGGATCAGCCCGCCAATGATGGCGCTGGCCATGTTGCCGCCGCCGATGAAGGCGATGGGGGGAAGGCTGGGGGAGGCGGCGGTCTGGCTCATGGTGCAGGCAATGGATGGGTCAAAGCAGGAATGTGATGGTATCCGCGTTGGATTGCCAGCATGGATGTGTTCCCAGGCTGGGGTGCGAAGTCGAACACCGGAGCGGGGAGCATGCATTGCCAATCCCGCCGCTGGTGCGGGTTGGAGAAGCTCCGCACCTTTCAGCGCCCGCATCGCCACCACGATGGCACCCGGCGCTGCCTCAGGGCCAGGGCAGCCAAGCAAGGGCCGCCCCGCAGCGAGGGCTGCGTCCCCCTTCCCGAATGGCGCAGCCATTCGAGAGAAGGGGCTGAGGGCCGCGGCTCCGAGCCTGCTTGCGCAGGCTTGGACGTGCCCGAAGAGCCGCCGCCTCTGGCGACGGTGCCGAGGCGCGCAGCGCCTCAGGGGGATGGACTCTATTCAGCCGTGGTCTGCCGCACCGCGTGTTCCCAATTCGCCATCAGCTCCTGCGCCCGCGTGTTGCTCAGTGTGGGCACAAACCGCCGGTCGGCACGCCACAGTTGCGACAGCTCATCCGTGCTGCGGTACACCCCGCTGGACAACCCCGCCAGGTACGCCGCCCCCAGCGCCGTGGTCTCGATCACGGCCGGGCGCACCACGGGGATGCCCAGCAGGTCGGCCTGGAACTGCATCAGCAAATCGTTGATGCACGCGCCGCCGTCCACGCGCAGTTCGCTCACCGGCGCGCCGCCCGCGGCCACGGCGTCGCGGCTCATGGCCAAAAGCAGGGCGGCGCTTTGGTAGGCAATGCTCTCCAGCGCCGCGCGGGCAATGTGGCCCAGCGTGGTGCCGCGCGTGAGGCCGGTGATCGTGCCGCGCGAGTCGGGTTTCCAGTACGGGGCGCCAAGCCCAGTGAAGGCCGGCACCATCATCACGCCGCCCGAATCCGGCACGCTTTGCGCCAGCGATTCGACCTCGCTGCTGGTCGAGATGGCGCGCAGGCCGTCGCGCAGCCACTGCACCACGGCACCGCCGACGAAGACGCTGCCCTCCATGGCGAACTCGGGCGTTGTCCCGGTCTGCGCCGCGCTGGTGGTGAGCAGGCCGTTGTGCGATGTCTGGAACTTGCTGCCCGTGTGCATCAGCATGAAGCAGCCCGTGCCATAGGTGTTCTTGGCCATGCCGGCGGTAAAACAGGCCTGGCCGAACAGCGCGCTTTGCTGGTCGCCTGCCACACCGCCCACAGGCGCGGCGTGGCCCAGCAGGTCGGCGGCGATGTCGCAAAAGTGCGAGCTCGATGGCTGTACCTCGGGCATCAGCGATCTGGGGATGCGCAGCAGCGCCAGCAGCTCATCGTCCCACTGGTTGGTGTGCACGTTGAACAGCATGGTGCGCGAGGCGTTGCTCACGTCCGTCACATGCACCTGTCCGTGGGTGAGCTTCCACATCAGCCAGCTGTCCACCGTGCCAAAGGCCAGCTCGCCGCGCTCGGCCGCGTCGCGGGCGCCGGGCACGTGGTCCAGCAGCCACTGCAGCTTGGTGCCCGAGAAATACGCGTCCACCAGCAGCCCCGTCTTGGCCTGGATGGTGGCCGCGTGGCCCTGGCTGCGCAGCTGGGCGCAGGCGGGTTCGGCGCGCCGGTCCTGCCAGACGATGGCGTGGTGCACCGGCTGGCCGGTCTTGCGGTTCCACAGCACCGTGGTCTCGCGCTGGTTGGTGATGCCCACGGCGCGCACGGCGCTGGCCGCAATGCCGGCCTTGGCCAACGCATCGCGCGCCGTAGCCAACTGGGTGCGCCAGATCTCCAGCGGGTCGTGCTCCACCCAGCCGGGCTGGGGGTAGATTTGCGGCAGCTCCAGCTGCGCCTGCGCCACGATGTGGCCCTGCTCGTCAAAGACGATGCTGCGGGAGCTGGAAGTGCCTTGGTCGAGTGCGAGCAGGTAGGTCATGGTGGCGGGATCTCCAAAAATCGTGAATCCGTGTAGTGTCCGCGGCGGTCGGTTCGCGCGCGGCCCAGGCCAGTGGACGCCGAGCAAGGGCCGCCCCGCAGCGAGGGCGTCGTCCCCCTTGAGGGGGAAGGCGCCGCAGGCGACTCAGGGGGTGTTCCTCCTCATGCTGCGACGGTGCAGATCACCTCTGCATCCTGCAGCAGTGCAGGAAACGGCTCCGGCGGCGGCGCGTCAGTGAACAGGCGGTCGATCTGCGCCAGCGTGGCCAGCTGCACCATCGCCGGGCGGTTGAACTTGCTGTGGTCGGCCGCCAGCCAGACCTCGCGCGACTGTTCGATGATGGTTTGCGCGACCTTCACCTCGCGGTAGTCGAAGTCGCGCAGCGAACCGTCGGGCTCCACGCCGGAGATGCCGATGAGCGCGATGTCGACCTTGAACTGGCGGATGAAGTCCACCGCCGCCTCGCCCACGATGCCGCGGTCGCGCGTGCGCACCACGCCGCCGGCGACGATGACTTCGCACTCGGGGTTGCCGCTCAGGATGGCGGCCACGTTGAGGTTGTTGGTGATCACGCGCAGGCCGCGGTGGTGCAGCAAGGCCTTGGCAATGGCTTCGGTGGTGGTGCCGATGTTCAAGATCAGCGAACAGTCGTTGGGCACCTGGCTCGCCACGGCGCGGGCTATGCGCGCTTTGCCCTCGGCATGCAGCGTTTCGCGCTGGGTGTGGGCCAGGTTCTCGACGGTGGAGCTGGGCACGCGCACGCCGCCATGAAAGCGCGTGAGCAGCCCGGACTCCGCCAGGCGCTGCACGTCGCGGCGCACCGTCTGCAGCGTCACACCCAGGGTGTCGGCCAGTTGCTCCACCGTGGCGGATTTGCGCGCGCGGACTTCTTCCAGCAGCAGCAGTTGTCGAGGATTCGTATTCACGCGTATTAATTGTCTATGGGGTGCGGATACTTTAAATCGAACAAAAAGGAACTCATTAAGGGTAAACCTTGATTCAATACGATCAGAAAAGAACAAAAATGAACGCAATCGAAAACGAGGTGCTGGACTGCGTGCGCAGCCGGCGCCAGACCCATACGGCCCCGGGAGGGGTCTACTAGAAAGGTTGCGTGATGCAGCTGGCACTGGACAGCATCAGCAAAAAGGTAGGACCGCAGACCTGGCTTCATGACATGAGCCTGGCGCTGCACAGCGGCGCCGTCACGGTGCTGCTGGGTGCCACGCAGGCGGGCAAGACCAGCCTGATGCGCATCATGGCCGGGCTGGACACCCCCACGGCAGGCCGCGTGACCGTCGACGGGGTGAATGTGACCGGCATGCCGGTGCGCGACCGCAACGTGGCCATGGTGTACCAGCAGTTCATCAACTACCCCTCGATGAAGGTCGCGGCCAACATCGCGTCGCCGCTCAAGCTGCGCGGCGAAAAGAACATCGATGCCCGGGTGCGCGAAATCGCCAGCCGCCTGCACATCGACATGTTCCTGGACCGCTATCCGGCCGAGCTGTCGGGCGGGCAACAGCAGCGCGTGGCGCTGGCCCGTGCGTTGGCCAAGGGCGCGCCGCTGATGCTGCTCGATGAACCCCTGGTGAACCTGGACTACAAGCTGCGTGAAGAGCTGCGCGAAGAACTCACGCAACTGTTCGCCGCAGGGCAGTCCACGGTGGTCTATGCCACCACCGAGCCAGGCGAGGCCCTGCTGCTGGGCGGTTACACCGCGGTGCTCGACGAAGGGCAACTGCTGCAGTACGGCCCCACGGCCGAGGTGTTCCACGCGCCCAACTCGCTGCGCGTGGCGCGAGCCTTTAGCGATCCGCCGATGAATCTGCTGCCCGCCACGGTGGTCGCGCAGGGTGTGCAGCTTCCGGGTGGCACGGTGCTGTCGGTCCCGCTGCCCCAGGGTGCGGCGGCGGGTGGCGTCACCGTGGGCGTGCGCGCCAGTGCGCTGCGCGTCCACGCACGTCCCGGCGACGTGAGCGTGAGCGGCACGGTGGAGCTGGCCGAGATTTCGGGGTCCGACACCTTCGTGCACGCATCCACGCCATGGGGCGACCTGGTCGCCCAGTTGACCGGCGTGCATTACTTTGAATTGGGGGCGGCCATCACGCTGCATCTGGACCCGTCGCAGGCCTACGTGTTCGGCGCCGACGGCCGCCTGGTTTGGGCGCCCGCGCGACACCGCGCCGTACAAGGAGGGCGTTGAGATGGCCCGCATCAGTTTGGATCTCGCGCATTCGTACAAGCCGAATCCGCAGCAGGACAGCGACTACGCTTTGATGCCGCTCAAGATGGAGTTCGAGGACGGTGGCGCCTACGCGCTGCTCGGTCCCTCGGGCTGCGGCAAGACGACCATGCTCAACATCATGTCGGGCCTGCTCGTGCCTTCGCATGGCAAGGTGCTGTTCGACGGGCGTGACGTGACGCGGGCCAGCCCGCAGGAGCGCAACATCGCCCAGGTGTTCCAGTTTCCGGTGATCTACGACACCATGACGGTGGCCGAGAACCTGGCGTTCCCCTTGCGCAACCGCAAGGTGCCCGAAGACCAGATCAAGCAGCGTGTGGGTGTGATTGCCGAGATGCTGGAGATGAGCGGCCAGCTCAACCAGCGCGCCGCCGGTCTCGCGGCCGACGCCAAGCAGAAGATTTCGCTCGGCCGCGGCCTGGTGCGCTCCGATGTGGCGGCGGTGCTGTTCGACGAGCCGCTCACGGTGATCGACCCGCACCTCAAGTGGCAGCTGCGCCGCAAGCTCAAGCAGATCCACCACGAGCTCAAGCTCACGCTGATCTACGTGACGCACGACCAGGTCGAGGCACTGACCTTTGCCGACCAGGTGGTGGTGATGACGCGCGGCAAGGCGGTGCAGGTGGGCTCGGCCGATGCATTGTTCGAGCGGCCTGCACACACCTTCGTGGGCCATTTCATTGGCTCGCCCGGCATGAACTTCCTGCCCGCCCAGCGCGACGGTGCGTACCTGTCGGTGGCGGGCCATCGTCTGGCGCCGCCATCCGGCCGGGCGTTGCCAGAGGGCGCGCTGCAGGTCGGTGTGCGGCCCGAGTACCTGGCCTTGGCCGAGCCCCGGCAGGCCGGTGCCTTGCCCTGCACCGTGGTGCAGGTGCAGGACATCGGCACCTACCTGATGCTGACCGCCAAGGTGGGCGAGCACACGCTCAAGGCGCGCTTCACGCCGGAGACGCGCTTGCCCTCGGCGGGCGACGCGGTGTGGCTGCAGGTGCTCGGCGAGCACACCTGCTTCTATCAAAACGAACAATTGCTGGCCGCGGAGGTCACCCCATGAGCACCGCCCGGCCGCCCGAAGGCGCTCAGCACCACAGTGCGCAGCACGGAGGTTTCCAATGAGCACCACGACCAAGCCCGTAAACCAGAAGGCCTGGTTCCTGATCCTGCCGGTCATCATCTGCGTGGCCTTCTCGGCCATCCTGCCGCTGATGACGGTGGTGAACTACTCGGTGCAGGACATCATCTCGCCTGAGCGGCGCGTGTTTGTCGGCACCGAATGGTTTGCCGCCGTGATGCGCGACGAGGAGCTGCATGCCGCGCTGTGGCGGCAGATCACGTTCTCGCTGTCGGTGCTGGCGGTGGAGATTCCGCTCGGCATCGCGCTGGCGCTGTCCATGCCCGCGCAGGGCTGGAAGTCGTCCGCCGTGCTGGTGGTGGTGGCCCTGTCGCTGCTGATCCCGTGGAACGTGGTGGGCACCATCTGGCAGATCTATGGCCGCGCCGACATCGGGCTCATGGGCCGCATGCTGCAGGAGATCGGCATCGAATACAGCTACACCGGCAACGCCACGCAGGCTTGGCTCACGGTGCTGCTGATGGACGTATGGCACTGGACCCCGCTGGTGGCGCTGCTGGCGTTTGCCGGGCTGCGCTCCATCCCGGACGCGTACTACCAGGCCGCGCGCATCGACGGCGCCAGCAAGTTCGCGGTGTTCCGCTACATCCAGCTGCCCAAGATGCGCGGCGTGCTGATGATCGCGGTGCTGCTGCGCTTCATGGACAGTTTCATGATCTACACCGAGCCGTTTGTGCTGACGGGCGGCGGGCCAGGCAATGCGACCACCTTCCTCAGCCAGTACCTCACTACCAAGGCGGTGGGCCAGTTCGACCTGGGGCCGGCGGCGGCGTTCTCGCTGATCTATTTCTTCATCATCCTGCTGCTGTGCTTCATCCTCTACAACTGGATGCAGCGCGTGGGCACCCAGCAGCCCGAGGTGCAGGAATGAGCATTAAAAATGCCGCTAGCGCTTATTGGATAAGCGCTCATAGCTATAAAAACAGGAGCAACCATGCCTGAGCGCAGATTCCGCAAGCGGACGATCTTTCTGCTGGCGTACCTGGTGTTTGCGGTGCTGCCCATCTACTGGATGGTCAACATGAGCTTCAAGACGAACGCGGAGATTTTGTCGACGTTCTCGTTCTTCCCGCAGAACCTCACCTGGGACAACTACAAGACCATCTTCACCGATGAGTCCTGGTACTCGGGCTACATCAACAGCCTGATCTACGTGAGCATCAACATGGTGATCACGCTCACCGTGGCCCTGCCCGCGGCTTATGCGTTCTCGCGCTACAGCTTCCTGGGCGACAAGCACGTGTTCTTCTGGCTGCTGACCAACCGCATGACGCCCCCTGCGGTGTTCCTGCTGCCGTTCTTTCAGCTCTACACCACCGTGGGGCTGATGGACACGCACATTGCCGTGGCGCTGGCGCACTTGCTGTTCAGCGTGCCGCTGGCGGTGTGGATCCTGGAAGGCTTCATGAGCGGCATCCCGCGCGAGATCGACGAGACGGCGTACATCGACGGCTACAGCTTTCCGCGGTTTTTCATGACGGTGTTTCTGCCGCTGATCAAGGCGGGTGTGGGTGTGGCGGCGTTCTTCTGCTTCATGTTCAGCTGGGTGGAGCTGCTGCTGGCCCGCACGCTGACCAGCGTGAACGCCAAGCCCATCGTGGCCACCATGACACGCACGGTGAGTGCCAGTGGCATGGACTGGGCGACGCTGGCCGCCGCCGGCGTGCTGACCATCGTGCCGGGCGCCATCGTGATCTGGTTTGTGCGGCACTACATCGCGAAGGGTTTCGCGATGGGCCGCGTCTAGCGTGAAGGGAGACAGAACCATGAACTACACCAGTTCGCTGCAGAGTGCGCAGGCCTTCCGACGCCAGCGGCAGCCGTGGAACGGGCTTCGCCCGGCCACCAGCTGCGTCCCCCCGGGGGGACGCGCCGCAGGCGCTCAGGGGGGTACAAATGTTTGAGTGGATGGCCTGGACCCTGCCGGTGGCAGTGTTCTTCACATGCATCGTGCTGATGCTGGTGGGCATGACGGTGTGGGAGTTCAAGTCCCCCACCACGATGCGCAAGGGGTTCCTGCCGCTGGAAACCACGCGCGGCGATCGCCTGTTCATCGGCCTGCTCTCGGCCGCGTATGTGAATCTGATTTTTGTGGGCATCAGCGGCAAGCTGGCGCAGTGGTTCAGCTTGGGCGAAGACCCGTCGATCTGGTTCAGCTTCGTGCTGTCCATGCTGCTGCTCGCGCTGATCATGCGCAAAGGCTGAACGGCCAACAAGGTTCCCGTCGCGCGGCTCGATCCTTCCCCGGAGCCACGCGGCCCTTGCATCCAAAAGGGGAGATGACTATGAGGAGACAGGCACTATGAAGACGCGGTACACAGCGCTGGCACTGGCAGTTGCGGTCATGACGGGCCAGGCCGCCATGGCGGGCGAGGCGGAAGCCAAGAAGTGGGTCGACAGCGAGTTTCAGCCTTCGACGCTGAGCAAGGACCAGCAGATGGCCGAGATGAAGTGGTTCATCGAAGCTGCCAAGAAGCTGCAAGCCAAGGGCGTGAAGGAAATCTCGGTGGTGTCTGAAACCATCACCACGCACGAATACGAATCCAAGACGCTGGCCAAGGCGTTCGAGGAAATCACTGGCATCAAGGTCAAGCACGACCTGATCCAAGAAGGCGACGTGGTCGAGAAGCTGCAGACCTCGATGCAGTCGGGCAAGTCGATCTATGACGGCTGGATCTCGGACTCGGACCTGATCGGTACGCACTACCGCTACGGCAAGATCCTGAATCTGACCGACTACATGGGCGCTGCGGGCAAGGAATGGACCAACCCTGGCATCGACCTCAAGGACTACATCGGCACGAAGTTCACCACGGCGCCGGACGGCAAGCTGTACCAGCTGCCCGACCAACAGTTCGCCAACCTGTACTGGTTCCGCGCCGACCTGTTCGACCGCAAGGACATCAAGGACAAGTTCAAGGCCAAGTACGGCTACGACCTGGGCGTGCCGCTCAACTGGAGCGCCTACGAAGACATCGCCGAGTTCTTCACCAACGACGTGAAGACCATCGACGGCAAGGCCATCTATGGCCACATGGATTACGGCAAGAAGGATCCATCCCTGGGCTGGCGCTTCACCGATGCCTGGCTGTCCATGGCCGGTACCGCCGACATCGGTGCGCCCAACGGTCTGCCGATTGACGAGTGGGGCATCCGCGTGGCCGACGACAAGTGCACGCCCGTGGGCGCCTCGGTGTCTCGCGGCGGCGCGACCAACTCGCCCGCAGCCGTCTATGCGCTGACCAAGTACGTCGACTGGATGAAGAAGTACGCGCCCAAGGAAGCCACGGGCATGACCTTCGGCGAAGCCGGCCCCGTGCCTGCTCAGGGCCAGATCGCGCAGCAGATCTTCTGGTACACGGCCTTCACGGCTGACATGACCAAGCCCGGCCTGCCCGTGGTGAATGCCGATGGCACGCCCAAGTGGCGTATGGCCCCTGGCCCGAACGGCCCGTACTGGAAGCAGGGCATGCAAAACGGCTATCAGGACGTGGGCTCATGGACCTTCTTCAAGGACCATGACGCAAACAAGACGGCAGCCGCCTGGCTCTACGCACAGTTCGTGACGGCCAAGACGACGTCGCTCAAGAAGACCATGGTGGGCCTCACGCCGATCCGCGAGTCCGACATCCAGTCCAAGGCCATGACCGACATGGCGCCCAAGCTGGGCGGCCTGGTCGAGTTCTACCGCAGCCCCGCCCGCGTGGCATGGTCGCCTACCGGTACCAACGTGCCTGACTACCCCAAGCTGGCCCAGCTGTGGTGGAAGAACGTGGCCCAGGCTGTGACGGGTGAGAAGACGCCCCAGGGCGCCATGGACACGCTGGCCGACGAAATGGACCAGGTGATGGCCCGCCTCGAGCGCGCCGGCATGGCCCATTGCGCACCCAAGCTCAACAAGAAGGAAGACCCGAAGAAGTGGCTGTCGGACAAGCAGGCTCCATGGGCCAAGCTGGCCAACGAAAAGCCAAAGGGTGAAACCATCGCCTACGACAAGCTGCTGCAGGCCTGGAAGGACGGCAAGGCCCGCTGATCCCGGGCTCTCCTGGCCGCCGCATTGCTGCGGCCAGGAGGCTGCGTGTCAGAAGGCATCGCGGTAGTTGCCGCACAAGACCGGTTTGTCCCGCGTTGCAGCCTATGCGCCTTCTGCCGCGCAGATTCCGAGACCGGCAGCCGGAGCCCACAAGGCGCCCGCTGCCTTTTTTATTTTGAGCATCCGCGTCCCGTTCGGGCCGTGCGGGTGCTCTTCCCGAAGTGTCAAGAATTTAAGGGTAAACCCTTAAGTTTTGTCCCACCCATGGACAATTGCCCCATGACCACTGCCTCTGCTCCCCTCCCTACCCGGCGTGCCGATTTGCTGGCCCGCCTTGCTCAGCCCCATCAATATGACCTGGCCGTGATCGGCGGGGGGGCGACCGGATTGGGGGTAGCGCTGGACGCGGCAGCGCGGGGGTTCAGTGTGGTGCTGGTGGACTCGCACGACTTTGCCAAGGGGACCTCTTCGCGCGCCACGAAGCTGGTGCACGGAGGCGTTCGCTATCTGGCGCAGGGCAACATCGCGCTGGTGCGCGAGGCGCTGCATGAGCGCACGACCCTCTTGAACAACGCGCCCCATCTGGCGCAGCCGCTGCCTTTTGTGATGCCGTCGTACCGGTTCTGGGAGACGCCGTTCTATGGCATCGGGCTCAAGATGTATGACGCACTCGCCGGCAAGGCCGGTTTGGGTGCCACCGAATTTCTCGGCCGGGACCGCACCCTGGCATGCCTGCCCACGGCGCGTACCGAAGGCCTCAAGGGCGGAGTGAAGTACTGGGACGGCCAGTTTGACGATGCACGGCTGGCCCTGGCGCTGGCGCGCACGGCGGCCAGCCTGGGCGCCCTGGTGGTCAATTACTGCCCGGCCCGGGCATTGATCCACGAAGAGGGCAAGGTAGCCGGCTTTGTCTGCGAAGACACGGAGTCGGGCCAGCAGTTCACGGTGCGGGCCCGCGCTGTGGTCAACGCTACGGGTGTGTGGGTGGACGCCCTGCGCCAGATGGACGGCGACGCCATTGGACGCCCGGTCAAGCCCATCGTGGCGCCCAGCCAGGGTGTGCACATCGTGGTGGACCGCGAATTCCTCCCGTCCGACCATGCCTTGATGGTGCCCAAGACGGCCGATGGGCGTGTGCTGTTTGCCGTGCCATGGCTTGGCAAGCTGATCCTCGGTACTACCGACAGCCCCCGGCAAGACATCGTCCGAGAGCCGGAGCCCTTCCGCGAGGAAGTGCGCTTCATCCTGGAAGAATCCGCCCGGTACCTGACCCGGGCGCCCAAGCTCGAAGACATTCGGAGCGTCTGGGTGGGGCTGCGCCCCCTGGTGAAGCCCCAGGACGATGACGGCGACAACACCAAGAGCTTGAGCCGCGAGCACACCGTGCTCACCAGCCGCACCGGTCTGGTGACTGTGACGGGAGGCAAATGGACGACTTACCGTGCTATGGCCGAGGATGTGTTGCAAAAATGCTTCACTGCCGGGCTGTTGGCCGAGAAGCCGGCGGGCGTGACCAACCGGCTGCCGCTGGTGGGGACGCCGAAAGAGGCCGTCCGCCACCGCATCAGCGACGCGCAGGGGCTGCACTCGTATGGGAGTGATGCGGCGGCCGTACAAGGACTCCCGGGCGCCGACGTGGACCTGGGCGACGGCCTGAGCGCCGCCATGGTGCGCTTTGCGGCGCGGTTCGAATACGCGCGGACAGTGGAAGACGTGCTGGCCCGCAGGTCGCGGCTCCTGTTTCTGGATGCACGCCGCGCCATCGAGCTGGCGCCCGCTGTGGCGCAGATCCTGGAGGAAGAACTGGGCACAGACGCGGGGCTCGAAGCCTTTGTGGCGCTTGCGCAGCAGTATTTGCACGCGCCGGCGTGATGAACCGCTTGACGGCGCTAATTTCCTTTGCAATAATCGAGGGCTTCGCGTTTCCTACGTGAAGTTTCTGCCCAGCGGGAAGTGCTGCAAATGGTTTGCGGTGCGGACGACGGGCCCAAGACTGACTGGCTGATCTGCAGCCCTTGAGAAGTTCTCTGGGGCCGTGGTCTTCTGGTGCAAGTTGGGAATATTGAAATGATCCAGACAGAATCTCGGTTAGAGGTTGCCGACAATACCGGCGCCAAGTCCGTCCTTTGCATCAAGGTGCTGGGTGGCTCGAAGCGTCGCTATGCAAGCGTTGGCGACATCATCAAGGTGAGCATCAAAGAAGCCGCTCCGCGTGGCCGCGTCAAAAAAGGCGAGGTCTATAGCGCAGTGGTCGTTCGTACCGCTAAGGGCATCCGCCGCGGTGATGGCTCGCTCGTCAAATTCGACGGCAACGCAGCAGTGTTGCTGAATGCAAAGTTGGAGCCTATCGGCACCCGCATCTTTGGACCCGTGACGCGTGAACTGCGTACCGAAAAGTTCATGAAGATCGTGTCCCTGGCTCCTGAAGTTCTCTAAGGACGCGCCATGAACAAGATTCGCAAGGGCGACGAAGTCATCGTGCTGACAGGGCGCGATAAGGGCAAGCGCGGCACAGTGTCGCTGCGCAAGGATGACTCCTATGTGGTCATCGACGGCATCAACATGGTCAAGAAGCACGCCAAGCCAAACCCCATGAAGGGTACGACGGGCGGCATCGTTGAGAAGTCCATGCCAATTCACCAGTCCAACGTGGCCATCTTCAATGCTGCTACCGGCAAGGCTGATCGCGTGGGCATCAAGTTGCAAGCTGACGGTTCGCGCGTTCGCGTGTTCAAGTCCAGCGGCGCTGAAATCAAGGCGGCCTAAGGGGCAAACATGGCACGACTCCAAGAAATCTACCGCGACAAGATCGCTCCCGAACTGACCAAGCAGTTCGGCTACACCTCGCCGATGCAGGTTCCTCGTCTGACCAAGATCACGCTCAACATGGGTGTGAGCGAGGCAGTCTCGGACAAGAAGGTGATGGACAACGCCGTGGCTGACCTGACCAAGATTGCTGGTCAGAAGCCTGTGGTGACCAAGGCCAAGAAGGCTATCGCCGGTTTCAAGATCCGCGAAGGCCAGGCCATCGGTTGCATGGTCACGCTGCGTGGCGTGCAGATGTATGAGTTCCTGGACCGTTTCGTGACCGTGGCACTGCCCCGCGTCCGTGACTTCCGTGGTATCTCCGGTCGTGCTTTTGACGGCCGTGGCAACTACAACATCGGCGTCAAGGAACAGATCATTTTCCCTGAAATTGAGTACGACAAGGTCGACGCCCTGCGCGGTCTCAATATCAGCATCACCACGACGGCCAAGTCCGACGAAGAAGCCAAGGCTCTCCTCGCTGGTTTCCGTTTCCCGTTCAAGAACTGAGGCGAAGCATGGCTAAAGTAGCTTTGATCCAGCGCGAACTGAAGCGCGAAAAACTGGCCGCTAAGTACGCAACCAAGTATGCGGAACTGAAGGCAATCGCTGGCGATGCCAAGCGAAGCGATGAAGAGCGCGATGCAGCCCGTCTCGGTCTGCAGAAGCTCCCCCGCAACGCCAATCCTACGCGTCAGCGCAACCGTTGCGAAATCACCGGCCGCCCACGTGGCACGTTCCGTCAATTCGGTCTGGCTCGCGCCAAGATCCGTGAACTGGCTTTTGCAGGCGACATCCCCGGTGTCACCAAGGCCAGCTGGTAAGCAGGCAGGAGAGATTAAACATGAGCATGAGTGATCCCATCGCTGACTTGCTGACCCGCATCCGCAATGCACAAATGGTCTCCAAGGCCACTGTGCTGGTGCCTTCTTCCAAAGTGAAGATTGCCATCGCCCAGGTGCTGCAAGACGAAGGCTACATCGACGGCTTCCAGGTCAAGACCGAAGCCGGCAAGTCCGAACTTGAAATTACCCTGAAGTACTACGCAGGCCGTCCAGTGATTGAGCGCATCGAGCGCGTCAGCCGCCCTGGTCTGCGTGTCTACAAAGGCCGTGATTCCATTCCACAAGTCATGAACGGTCTGGGTGTGGCAATTGTCACGACACCCCAGGGTGTGATGACTGATCGCAAAGCGCGCGCTACCGGTGTCGGTGGCGAAGTGCTCTGCTATGTGGCCTAACCCGCGGCATTGAGGAGAACACTGAAATGTCCCGAGTAGGAAAAATGCCCGTGACCATCCCCGCTGGCGTGGATGTGTCCGTGAAAGATGACCAGATCTCTGTCAAGGGTTCTGGCGGCGCCCTGTCGCTTGCACAAAACGTGCTGGTGAAGGTGTCGAGCAACGACGGCAAGCTCAGCTTTGAGCCTGCCAATGACTCCCGCGAAGCGAATGCCATGAGCGGCACGATTCGCCAGTTGGTCAACAACATGGTGGTCGGCGTCAGCAAGGGCTTTGAAAAGAAGCTCAGCCTGATTGGCGTGGGCTACAAGGCTGCAGCGTCCGGTTCCAAGTTGAACCTGGCGGTCGGCTACTCGCATCCGGTCAACATCGAAATGCCCGCCGGCATCACGGTGGCTACCCCGACTCCCACGGAAGTGGTGATCAAGGGTGCCGACCGCCAGCGCGTCGGTCAAATCGCTGCTGAGATCCGTGCTGTTCGTCCACCCGAGCCCTACAAGGGCAAGGGCATCCGCTATGCGGACGAAAAAGTCACGATCAAAGAGACCAAGAAGAAATAAGGAGCTGCAACATGTTGACCAAGAAAGAGCAGCGTATTCGTCGTTCGCGTCAGACCCGCATCCGCATTGCACAGCAAGGCGTGGCCCGTCTCACGGTGAACCGTACGAACCTCCATATCTATGCCAGCGTGATTTCCGGCGACGGCAGCAAGGTGTTGGCCAGCGCCTCCACCGCAGAAGCCGATGTGCGCAAGGAACTCGGTGGTTCGGGCAAGGGTGGCAATGCCGCTGCAGCCACGGCCATCGGCAAGCGCATTGCTGAAAAAGCAAAGGCAGCTGGCGTCGAGAAGGTTGCATTTGATCGCTCAGGCTTTGCCTACCACGGTCGCGTCAAGGCTTTGGCCGACGCAGCCCGTGAAGCCGGCCTGCAGTTCTAAGCGGAGCGGAATACAAAATGGCTAAATTTCAACCCAAAGTGCAGACCGAAGGTCAAGACGACGGTCTGCGCGAAAAAATGATCGCGGTCAACCGCGTGACCAAAGTCGTGAAGGGTGGCCGTATTCTCGGTTTCGCTGCACTGACTGTGGTTGGCGACGGTGATGGCCGCGTCGGCATGGGCAAGGGCAAGTCCAAGGAAGTGCCTGCTGCTGTGCAAAAGGCGATGGAAGAATGCCGTCGCAACCTGGTCAAGGTTTCGCTCAAGAGCGGCACCATTCACCATTCGGTGAAGGGCCATCACGGCGCGGCTTCGGTGGAACTCCACCCAGCACCCAAGGGTACCGGCATCATCGCTGGCGGCCCCATGCGCGCTGTTTTCGAAGTTGTGGGCATCACCGACATCGTGGCCAAGAGCCATGGTTCGTCGAACCCCTACAACATGGTCCGTGCCACCTTTGATGCGCTCGTCAAGTCGACCACTCCGTCGAACGTGGCAGCCAAGCGCGGCAAAACGGTCGAAGACATCTTCGCCTGATCGGAAGCTGGAAATGACTACGCAACAAACCGTCAAGATTCAACTGGTGCGCAGCCCTATTGGCACCAAGGAATCGCACCGCGCTACCGTCCGTGGCCTGGGTCTGCGCAAGCTCAACAGCGTGAGCGAACTGCAGGACACGCCCGAAGTGCGCGGCATGATTAACAAGATCAGCTATCTGGTCAAAGTCCTCTGAGAGATAGATCATGGAACTCAATAGCATCAAGCCCGCAGCCGGCGCCAAGCATGCCAAGCGCCGTGTAGGCCGTGGTATCGGCTCCGGCCTGGGCAAGACCGCTGGCCGTGGTCACAAGGGTCAGAAGTCTCGCTCCGGCGGCTACCACAAGGTCGGCTTCGAAGGCGGTCAAATGCCTCTGCAACGCCGCTTGCCCAAGCGCGGTTTCAAGTCGCACTTGCTCAAGTTCAATGCAGAAGTCACGCTGACGGCGCTCGACCAACTCGGCCTGGCCGAAGTGGACGTGCTGGCCCTGAAGCAAGCTGGCCTGATTGGCGAGCTGGCCAAGGTGGTCAAGGTCATCAAGAGCGGCTCGCTCACGAAGGCTGTCAAGCTCAATGGCGTTGGCGCCACGGCTGGTGCCAAGGCGGCCATCGAAGCTGCCGGCGGCAGCGTCGCCTGAGTGACTCCGAAAGAAGGCATCTGTGGCTACTAGCACGGCTCAAATCGCAAAGACCGGCAAGTTCGGTGACCTGCGTCGTCGTCTGGTTTTCCTGTTGATGGCGCTTGTCGTGTACCGCATCGGGGCTCACATCCCTGTGCCAGGTATCGATCCAGCCCAGCTTCAGCAGCTGTTCAGTGGTCAGCAGGGCGGCATCCTGAACCTGTTCAACATGTTCTCGGGTGGCGCGCTGTCGCGTTTCACGGTGTTCGCGCTGGGGATCATGCCGTATATCTCGGCGTCGATCATCATGCAACTGATGACCTACGTGGTGCCAACCTTTGAGCAGTTGAAGAAGGAAGGCGAAGCTGGCCGTCGCAAGATCACGCAGTACACGCGTTATGGGACCTTGGCTTTGGCCTTGTTCCAATCGCTGGGCATTGCAGTGGCGCTGGAAAGCTCCGCAGGTCTGGTGTTGAGCCCTGGCTTTGGCTTCCGCATGACAGCGGTCGTCAGCCTGACAGCCGGAACGATGTTCCTGATGTGGCTGGGTGAGCAGATTACCGAGCGTGGCCTTGGCAACGGGATCTCGATCCTGATCTTTGCCGGTATCGCCGCAGGGCTGCCCAGTTCCATTGGTGGTCTACTGGAACTGGTTCGTACGGGTGCTATGAGCATCCTGGCTGCGATCTTCATCGTTGTCGTTGTGGGTCTGGTGACTTACTTCGTCGTGTTTGTGGAACGTGGACAGCGCAAGATTTTGGTGAACTATGCTCGCCGACAGGTCGGGAACAAGGTGTATGGCGGTCAATCGTCGCATCTGCCCCTGAAGCTGAACATGGCCGGTGTGATTCCTCCGATCTTTGCTTCGTCGATCATCCTGTTGCCTGCAACGGTGGTGAACTGGTTCAGTGCTGGTGAGTCGATGCGCTGGTTGAAGGATATTTCTGGTGCGCTGACCCCTGGTCAGCCCATCTATGTCATGTTCTACGCTGCAGCCATCATCTTCTTCTGTTTCTTCTACACGGCGTTGGTGTTCAACAGCCGCGAGACTGCAGACAACTTGAAGAAGAGTGGTGCGTTCATTCCAGGCATCCGCCCAGGTGAACAGACTGCCCGCTACATTGACAAGATTTTGGTTCGTCTCACGTTGGCCGGAGCGGTGTACATCACCTTCGTGTGCCTGCTGCCAGAGTTCCTGATCTTGAAGTACAACGTACCGTTCTATTTTGGCGGAACGTCGCTGCTGATCATCGTGGTGGTGACCATGGACTTCATGGCCCAGGTGCAGAACTACATGATGTCGCAGCAATATGAATCGCTGCTCAAAAAAGCCAATTTCAAAGGAAATGCGGGCGGTTGAGGATCGGGAAGGCAGAGATCGCTCAGCGATGTACTGCCTGCAAGCTGGATATCGGTTTAGTCGACGCCCCACGAATTTGCGGGCACAAATTGTGTTCCGTGCAAAGCAGCCGGGACGGATGGAAAAGTTTTAGGAGAATGCAATGAGAGTTTCGGCTTCGGTCAAAAAAATCTGCCGCAACTGCAAGATCATCCGCCGCAAGGGTGTGGTGCGCGTGATCTGCACGGATCTGCGTCACAAGCAGCGCCAGGGTTGATTGGAAAGTATTAGAGGACGCATATGGCACGTATCGCTGGCATTAACATTCCGCCCCACAAGCACGCGGAAATCGGTTTGACCGCCATTTTTGGCATTGGTCGCACTCGGGCTCGCAAAATTTGTGAAGCAACCGGTATCGCTTACTCCAAGAAGATCAAAGATCTGACGGACAGCGATCTGGAAAAAATTCGCGAGCAAATTGAGCAGTTCACCATTGAGGGTGATCTGCGCCGCGAAACCACGATGAACATCAAGCGCTTGATGGACATCGGCTGCTATCGTGGCTTCCGCCATCGCCGCGGTCTGCCAATGCGTGGTCAGCGCACCCGTACCAATGCCCGCACCCGCAAGGGTCCGCGCAAGGGTGCTGCTGCACTGAAGAAATAAAGAGATTGAAAGATCATCATGGCTAAGTCTCCTGCCAATAACGCAGCCCAGCGCGTCCGCAAGAAGGTCCGGAAAAACGTTTCCGACGGTATTGCTCACGTGCACGCCTCGTTCAACAACACCATCATCACGATCACCGACCGTCAGGGCAATGCTCTGTCGTGGGCATCGTCCGGTGGCCAGGGCTTCAAGGGCTCGCGCAAATCCACTCCTTTCGCAGCCCAAGTGGCATCGGAAGTGGCTGGCCGCGCCGCCATTGACCAAGGCATCAAGAACCTCGACGTCGAGATCAAGGGCCCCGGCCCTGGTCGTGAGTCGTCGGTGCGCGCTCTGGGCGCACTGGGCATCCGCATCACGTCGATTTCCGACGTGACGCCGGTCCCGCACAACGGCTGCCGCCCTCAAAAGCGTCGTCGTATCTAATCTCTGTAAGCCCACCGCCGCCTGTGAACGCGCAAGCGCCTCAGGCGGCTCCCGCAATTGTTTGCGGTAGATGACACAAAGGAAGCTCAAGTGGCACGTTACCTAGGCCCCAAGGCCAAACTCTCCCGCCGTGAAGGCACTGACCTGTTCCTCAAGAGCGCACGCCGCTCCATTGCGGACAAGTGCAAGTTCGACTCCAAGCCTGGTCAGCACGGCCGCACCTCCGGTGCCCGCACGTCCGACTACGGCCTGCAGCTGCGCGAAAAGCAGAAGGTCAAGCGCATGTACGGCATTCTGGAAAAGCAGTTCCGCCGCTATTTCGAGGCCGCTGACAGCAAGAAGGGCAACACCGGCGCCAATCTGCTGTCCCTGCTGGAATCGCGTTTGGACAACGTCGTGTACCGCATGGGCTTCGGCTCTACGCGTGCAGAAGCCCGCCAGCTGGTGTCGCACAAGGCGATCACCGTGAACGGCCAATCGGTCAACATCCCCTCGTACCTGGTCAAGGTCGGTGATGTCGTGTCCGTGCGCGAAAAGTCGAAGAAGCAAAACCGCATCGTCGAAGCGCTGCAACTGGCTGCCCAGGTCGGCATGCCTGCTTGGGTCGACGTCAATGCCGACAAGGCAGAAGGCGTGTTCAAGAAGGTGCCTGACCGTGACGAATTCGGCGCTGACATCAACGAATCGCTGATCGTTGAGTTGTACTCGCGCTAATCGCTAGTTCGAATCACATTCGAGAAAATCGTACCTAAACCGCGAGGCATCGCGGTTTAGGCGCTTCACCAGCCTTACCGGTGTAACGAGCTGGGGGTATTGAGAGGAAGTCTGAATGCAAACCAATTTGCTGAAACCCAAGGCGATCAATGTCGAGCAGCTTGGCCACAATCGTGCCAAGGTCGCACTGGAGCCGTTCGAGCGTGGCTACGGCCATACGCTGGGCAACGCCATCCGGCGCGTCCTGCTCTCGTCCATGGTGGGTTACGCAGCGACGGAAGTCACCATTGCAGGCGTCCTGCACGAATATTCGTCCATTGATGGCGTTCAAGAAGATGTGGTCAACATCCTGCTGAACCTCAAGGGCGTAGTGTTCAAACTGCACAACCGCGATGAAGTTACCCTGAGCCTGCGCAAAGATGGCGAAGGCGTGGTCACGGCGCGTGATATCCAGACCCCTCACGACGTCGAAATCGTGAACCCTGATCATGTGATCGCCAACCTGTCGGCTGGCGGCAAGCTGGACATGCAGATCAAGGTGGAAAAGGGCCGTGGCTATGTTCCCGGCAGCCTGCGCCGCTATGCCGACGAATCGACCAAGTCGATTGGCCGCATCGTGCTGGATGCGTCGTTCTCCCCCGTGAAGCGCGTGAGCTACACCGTGGAAAGCGCCCGCGTGGAGCAGCGTACGGACCTGGACAAGCTGGTTGTCGAGATCGAAACCAATGGTGCGATCACTGCTGAAGACGCAGTGCGTGCATCGGCCAAGATCCTGGTGGAACAGCTGGCTGTGTTTGCACAGCTGGAAGGCGGCGAGCTGGCTGCGTTCGACGCACCTGCAGGCCCACGCGGCAATGCGACGTTCGATCCGATCCTGCTGCGTCCTGTGGACGAGCTGGAGCTGACCGTGCGTTCGGCCAACTGCCTGAAGGCCGAGAACATTTACTACATCGGTGACCTGATCCAGCGCACCGAGAACGAGTTGCTCAAGACGCCTAACCTGGGTCGCAAGTCGCTCAACGAAATCAAGGAAGTGCTGGCCTCGCGTGGCCTCACGCTGGGTATGAAGCTTGAGAACTGGCCACCCGCTGGCCTGGACAAGCGTTAAACAACCGCTATAATTCTGGGTTCCCCGAAAGGGGCGCCCGGTTTCAAGTCCTCCGCAAGGGGGATTTTTTGTTCCTTGTGATGGGGAACAGTGCCTCGAGCAGTACCTGACACGGCTGCCCGATTTAATTACATAGACAGTAGAAGGAAAGCACCATGCGCCACGGACACGGCCTCCGCAAACTCAATCGCACCAGCTCGCACCGCCTTGCGATGCTGCAGAACATGATGAACTCGATTATCGAGCACGAAGTCATCAAGACCACGGTCCCCAAGGCCAAGGAACTGCGCCGCGTGATCGAGCCCATGATCACCCTGGCCAAGGTCGACACCGTCGCCAACCGCCGCCTGGCTTTCAACCGCCTGCGCGACCGTGACAGCGTCACCAAGCTGTTCAACGACCTGGGCCCCCGCTTCAATGCGCGTCCCGGTGGCTACACCCGCATCCTGAAGATGGGTTTCCGTGTGGGCGACAATGCGCCCATGGCCCTGGTCGAACTGGTCGACCGCGCTGCAGAAACCGAAAATAATTCGGCAGCAGCTGAATAATAGGGTATAATTTATTTCTTACCGCGCGATGGAGCAGTCTGGTAGCTCGTTGGGCTCATAACCCAAAGGTCGGAGGTTCAAATCCTTCTCGCGCAACCAAAATTTGGCTGACTCAGTCTGTCAACACAAAACGCCCACAGCAATGTGGGCGTTTTTGTTTGTGGCTTGCCGATTGCGCGGTGTGTTGATAAATCAGGTCTCTACCTGGGTGCCAGCACCTTGGTAATCGGGCTGCGGTGAAGGGTGGAATGGGCCGGGCCGTTCGGGAGCATAAGGGTTCGAGCGCTTGCCCCATCCTCGGCCGTTGGTCTGTCGTGCGCAATGGCCGTCCTGCGCACAGGCGAGGTCGCGAGGTTGGAGCCTGGCGCTGTTGCGCTGTTCATTGGCCGATGGGGTCAAATGGCCAAAGACCAGGGCGGGACCATAGCCGCAGGCCGAACGGGTGAAAACAGCGTGCCTGGGCCTCGATGAGTCAGGCAGACGCCCGCAACTCCCGCCCTCACATTACCGCGGCAGCTTCAACCGCGCGACCATTCCCTCGCCCCAAGTGTTATTGCGCCGCGCTACTTTCCAAACAGATCCGCCTTTGCCGCCTTGGTGATGGCCACCACGCAAGGGTGCGTGATGCGTCGTTCTACCGAAATGGCGAAGAACTCTTCCACCAGTTCGCTGGATCGTCCAATCACTTCGACGCCAAACTGCGCGGTAGTTTCGTCGTCCAGTACGCTCGGCGACGTGAACACCCCCCGGCCCTCGCGGCCGAAGGCGTTCATCAGTGCGCTGTCGTCAAACTCTCCCACCACCCGTGGCTGCAGCTGGTATTTGCTGAGCCAGTGGTCCAGCTGTTGCCGCACGGACGACATGGGCCCCTGGATCAACATCGGTGCGCCCTGCAGGCATTGAGGAAAATCCCCGTTCAATTCCGCCCGCAGCCGCGGGGCGCACAGGAAGCTCATGCCGCTCGTGCCAAGCGGGTGGTTGAATGCCTTGACGCCAATCTTCTTGGACACCGGCTCATCGGCCAGCACCAGGTCGAGCTTGTGCAGGCTCAGCTGCGCGATAAGTTCCGGGAACTTGCCCTCCTGGCAGGTCATGTGCACCTGCTGCGGCATGCCCAGCGCCGGCTCCAGCAGGTGGTACGCCACCGACTTGGCAATGGAGTCAGCCACGCCCACCCGAAACTCCAGCGGCTTGGCCTGCCCGCGCGACAGGCGCACAGACTTCTCCAACTCATCGCCCAGCGCAAAAATCTGCTCCGCGTAGCCGAGCGCCACGCGCCCTTCGCTGGTCAGCTCCAGGCCCCGCCCGCGCTTGCGGAACAGGTCGTGCCCCAGCCATTCTTCGAGTTGCTTGATCTGCCCCGACAGGGTTTGCGGCGTGGTGTGCAGCTGCTCGCCAGCGCGCATCACGCCGCCTGCCTTGGCCACTGTCCAGAAATAACGCAGGTGCTTGAAGTTCATGCCGGCCCCATACTTCGAGAAAGACGCATTGTTTGCGTTGATTAAACGAATATACGCGAAGTGTCAAAGTCTCTACATTGAACTCTTGGCCCCATTCCGCGGCGAGCGCCCGGTCTGGAAATTGTCGTGTTCACAAGGAGTAGCCACATGCGAATCACCACCCGAGGACAACTCGCCGTATCGGCGATGACCGACCTCGCACTGCGCCAGAAAATGCGTCCCGTGGCGTTGTCGACGATCAGCGCGCGCCAGGGCACCTCGCTGTCCTACCTGGAGCAGCTGTTCAGTGCCTTGCGCCGTGCCGGGCTGGTGGACAGCACGCGCGGCCCCGGCGGCGGCTATACGCTGGCCCGGCGGGCGGATCAGGTGTCTGTGGCCGAGATCATCTTGGCGGTCGAAAACCTCAAGGCCGACGAGCTGCAGAACCTGGGCGCCAGCCAGGCGGCCCAGGTCAAGTCGATGACCGGCGACCTGTGGTCCACCTTCAACGCACGCGTCATGGACTATCTGCAGTCAGTGACCCTGCAAGACCTGGTGGCGCAGCAGATTGAGCAGGGCGGCGTAGTGGAAGACGCGGCGCCTGCCGCAGCCGCACGGCCCAAGCTGAGCACCAAGCCCCGCCCGCTGATGGCGCGGGTAGGCGTGCCCAACTCAGTGTTCGCGCTCGGGACGATCCCGCTGCTGCAACGCCGCTAAGCCGCAGGCACTTCGGCGCGCTGCCGGGTTGCCGGCTGCTGGCGCAGCGTGAGAGCGAGGCGCTGGCACATCAAACGCTGCTTGATGTCGTGGAGGCCGTACGCCGTGCCGGGTGCGAGAACCTTCAAGAACCCAGCAGTGTTGCCCGACGGCGCGGGCGAGCACATCCGCCACGCGGACCGCACTACAACTGCTGCGCCAGCTGCTTGATGCCGCGGATGAGCATCTCCACCGAGATGGCCACCAGGATCAGCCCCATGAGGCGCTCAAACGCCATGACCACGCGTTCGCCCACCAGGCGCTGAATGCGCTCGGCCAGCAGCAGCACCACGGCGCACACGGCCATCGTCACGCACAGTGCGGCCACCCACTCCAGCCGCCGCTCGGGCGCCTGCGCAACGAGCAGCATGACGGTGGCCAAGGCCGACGATCCCGCAAGCGCGGGGATGGCCAGCGGAACGATCAACGGCTCGCCGGGCAGCTCGGTTTGCGGGCCGGCTTCCTGCGGAAAGATCATTCTGAGCGCAATCAGGAACAGCACAACCGCGCCCGCGATCTGCAGCGACAGATCGCTCAGGTTCATGACCTTGAGAAACTGCGCGCCAAAAAACAGGAACACCAGCAGCAGCGCGAACGCGATGAGTACCTCGCGCAGGATCACCCGCGCCCGGCGCTCGGGGGCGACGCCGCGCAGGGCGTTGGCAAAAATGGGGATGTTGCCCAGCGGATCGGTGATCAGCAACAGCAGGATGGTCGCCGAAGCGAACGTGTAGCTCACGCTGCGTACACCGCATCCAGTGACCGGAAGCCCTTGATCTCGATCGGGTTCCCGCTCGGGTCGTGGAAAAACATGGTCCATTGCTCGCCGGGCTGGCCTTCAAAACGGACCTGCGGCTCCAGCACAAAGGCTGTGTTTGCCGCTTTGAGGCGCGCGGCCAGTGCGTGCCAGTCGGGCAACTCGAGGATGGCGCCGAAGTGCGGCATGGGCACCATGTGATCGCCTACCTGGCCGGTGCGGGCGCTGGCAAATGGCTCACCGAGATGCAACGAGATCTGGTGGCCGAAGAAATCGAAGTCCACCCAGGTGTCGGTGCTTCGGCCTTCCTGGCAGCCCAGCACGCCGCCGTAGAAGCGGCGCGCGGCGTTGAGGTCGGTGACGTGAAAGGCGAGGTGAAAGAGGCTGCGCATGCCGGGCAGGATAGCAGCGGCAAACGGGCTGCGGAAGTGATCCAGGGGCTTGGGCGCACTCGGGATATCGTTGCGCGCCTTGCAAACAAGGGCTGCCTGTTGCGCACTGCACGCTGCACGGCGCCGCCAAGGGCGGTTCAGCGCCCTGTGGAGCGATAAGAGCGCAGAAGCCGTTCCGTACAGCCATCCATGCAGGAGCTGTTTCGCGCTGCCGTCACCCGCCGCGCGCAGCATGTAAAACCGGCGCTGCAGCAAAGCCGCCTCCACCGCCGTGCAAGGGTTCCTCTGCCAGCCGGCCGGTTGGCGCCTGGTGCGGCGCAAACGCGCGGCGGCCCCGGGGCAGCGGCTACTTCGTCCTCGCCATCATTTCCGCCGTATTCGTCTTGCGGTCCGCATTCACGCGCTGCACGTGCGGGCGCTCGGCCATGCGGGTGAGGTACTCGCGCACCGGCAGGCCAGCCAGGTAGTCGCGGCCGTAGACGATCTTGGTGGCCGAACTCACGAGCGGCAGGTGCACGATGGCCGCGCAGTCGGCGATGGTGAAGGTGTCCCCGCCCACATAGGGGCTGAACTTTGCCAGCTGGCCGAAGGCGGCGATGTTCTTCTCCAGCTGCGCGCCCACCTTTTCGCGGGCGGCCTCGCTCACGGTGCCGCCAAAAAACGCCTGCGGGTACAGATTGCGCGCCACCAGCTCCAGGTGCAGTTCCAAAAACGTGATGAGCTCGCGCACCTTGGCGGCCTGGTACGGGTCCGCCGGCAGCAGCGCGGGCTGCGGATGGATGGCTTCGATGTAGTCGGCGATCACGGCTGATTCGCACAGCGGGCCCTGGGGCGTGCGTAAGTAGGGCACCTTGCCCAAGGGCGAGGCGCTGCGGTCGGTTTCGCCGACCCAGGCCAGTTCCTCGGTGAACGGCAGGCCCTTTTCGAGCAGGGCGAGCTTGACCTTGTTGTAGTAGTTGCTGGCCGAAAAGCCGCAGAGCGTGAGCATGGTGGAAGTCTCCGTCGTTGTGGTTGTGGTGGGGGCGCGGAAGGCAGTGCCAAGGCCGGCGCCTTTGCGCATCGTAGGCGCGGCCCCGGGCCGCGTCCGTCGCACAGATGACCCTGATCAAGGCTTCAACGGTGCCCCCACCTACAATCGCACCTTCATGCTGACTTCCCTGCAAACCCTTCGCAGCCTTCGCTGGCTCGCCCGCTCCGTGCTGGCGTGGTTTGTGTTGTCGATCAGCGTGGCGGTGGCGTCGCCGCTGGTCAGTCCCCAGTCGATGGAGCTGATCTGTTCGGGCTCGGGCGCCATCAAGCTTTTGGTCAAGACTGACGACGGCGTGCAAGAGGCCCCGGGCCACACGCTCGACTGTCCCCTGTGCGCGCAGGTCAGTGCGCCGCCTCCCACCTCGCAGGCCCAGGTGCCTGTGGTCCACCCCCTGGCGCACGCCCTGCGTCCCATACCCGCCGCGCACATTGCTGCGCGCACCGCCGCGCCGCTGCCGCCGCGCGGGCCGCCTGCTTTCTCCTGATGCTATTTGTTTGATAGCTGTTGGCGCTTATGCATCAAGCGCTGGCGGCCTATTTGGCTTGTTTTTCAGGAGTTTCCATGCGCAAAAGCCGCATGGCGCTGGCCGTGGCCAGCGCCTTCCCCCTGGTCCTCACCTGGGCCGCGCCCGTGCTGGCGCAGACGACCGACGGCGTGCCCGTCAAAGAGCTAGGCGTCGTCACCATCACCGGTGGGCAGCCCACCTCGCTGCCCACGCAGATCCCCACCACCATCGAAGGCGTGACGCGCGAACAGATCGAGCACTCGATCAATGCCACGGACAGCGAAGACGCGCTCAAGTACCTGCCCAGCCTGCTGGTGCGCAAGCGCTACATCGGCGACTACAACCACGCGGTGCTGTCCACGCGCGCCTCGGGCACGGGCAACCCGGCGCGGTCGATGGTGTTTGCCGACGGCATTTTGCTCAGCAACTATCTGGGCAACGGCCCCACCAACGCGCCGCGCTGGATGCTGGTCACGCCCGAAGAGATCGAGCGGGTGGACGTGCTCTACGGCCCGTTCTCGGCCGCATATGCGGGTAACTCGGTGGGCGCGGTGGTGGACTACGTCACCCGCATGCCCACGCAGTTCGAAGCGCACGGCAAGGTCAGCGTGCAGCACCAGCCGTTCGACCTGTACAGCACCAGTGCCAGCTACGGCGGCAAACAGGCCAGCGCCTCGGTGGGCAACAAGAATGGCGACTGGTCGTGGTTCCTCAACTTCAGCAAGACCGACAGCGAAGGCCAGCCGCTCACCTTCCCCACGCGCTTGGTCGCTGCCGGCACGCCGGGCAACACGGGCACGCCGGTCACCGGCGCGGTGGCGGGCAGCAACCGCAGCAACCAGCCGTGGTACCTGCTGGGCACCGCCACGCAGTACCGCACGCAGCAAGACCACATCAAGGCCAAGTTCGCCTACGACTTCTCACCCACCGTGCGTGCGGCCTACACCTTTGGCTGGTGGCACAACGAGTCTGAGGGGCGGCCCACCAGTTACCTGCGCGATGCGGGCGGCAATGCGGTCTACAGCGGCAGCGTGAACATCAACGGCCGCTCGTTCATGCTCATGCCGACCGACTTCAATGTGTCCAACGAAGAGCTCACCCACTTCATGCATGGTCTTTCGGTCAAGAGCCACACCAAAGGCGTGTTCGACTGGGAGGTCGCAGCCAGCCGCTACGACTACCACCAGGACACGCTGCGCGCCGCCACCGTGGCCCTGCCCGCCGCACTGAATGGCGGCGCCGGCCGCATCGTCAACGGCAAGGGCACGGGCTGGACCACGCTGGCCGCCAAGGGCACCTGGCGGCCCGATGGGCTGCAGGGCACGCACATCGTGGACTTTGGCCTGCAGCGCGACAGCTACCAGTTGCGCAGCATCGAGAACGCCACCACGAACTGGATCAGCGGCAGCGTAGGGGCGCGCAACCAGGCGTTCCAAGGCGACACCGAACTGACCGGCCTGTGGGCGCAAGACACCTGGAAGATCGCGCCGAGGTGGAAGGCCGTGTTGGGCGCGCGCGCCGAGCGCTGGAGCGCCAGCCACGGGCAGACGGCCAATGCGAGCACGGTGCTGGGCCACCCCGAGCGCAGCGAGAACTACCTCTCGCCCAAGGCCGCCGTCGCCTACCAGGCCGGCGAGCAGTGGGTGCTCAAGGCCTCCACCGGCCGCGCGGTGCGCTTGCCCACCGTGTCCGAGCTCTACCAGGGCGGCATCAGCGGCAGCGGGGTGCTGGTCAACAACGACCCGAACCTCAAGCCCGAAAAATCCTGGACCACCGAGCTGACCGCCGAGCGCGATCTGGCCGGCTGGGACGGCGACGGCCTGCTGCGACTCACCGCCTTCTTCGAGCGCACGCGCGACGCGCTGTACTCGCAGACCAACGTGCTCGTCACCCCCAACGTGACCAATGTCCAGAACGTGGACGCCATCCGTACCAAGGGCCTGGAGGTGTCCTACCAAGCCGCCAACGTCTTCGTGCGCGGGCTCGACATCGGCAGCAGCCTGACCTGGACCGATTCCAAGATCACCAAGAACGACAAGTTCCCTGCCAGCGTGGGCAAGTGGCAGCCGCGCATCCCCGCGTGGCGCGCCAGCGCGGTGGCCACCTACCGGCCCGACGCTATCTGGTCGTACACCCTGGGGGCGCGCTACAGCGGCAAGCAGTACGGCACGCTGGACAACACCGACACCAACGGTTTTGCCTACCAGGGCACGAGCCGCTACTTCACCACCGACGTGCGCGTGCGCTACCAGGCCAGCAAACAAGTCAGCGTGGCCGTGGGCATCGACAACCTCAACAACTACCGGTACTGGAACTTCCACCCGTATCCGCAGCGCACCTATATGGCAGAGCTAAAGATAGCCCCCTGAGCGGCTTTGCCGCATCCCCCGAGACGAACGCCTACAGCGGCCCGGCAAAGCCGGTTCCGCGGTGGCGCTGGCCTTGGGCCGCGCCAGTTTTGAATGCAATGAATCGTTGAAACGAAAGGTCGAACTATGAACCTCAATACTATGAAAAAGATAGCTGTCAGCGCTTGTTGGATAAGCGCTAGCGGCCTATTTATGCCCGCATTTGCCCATGTGGTGCTCGAATACCAGGTGGCCCCCGCCGCCAGCAGCTACAAGGCCAGCTTCAAGGTGGGCCACGGCTGTGGCGCGGCGCCCACGCGGCAGATCGTGGTGGAGATCCCGGCGGGGGTCCGCGGCGCGCGGCCCATGCCCAAGCCGGGCTGGGCGCTGGAGGTGCAGCGCGAAAAACTTGCCCAGCCGTACACCAGCCACGGCCGCAGCATCACCGAAGACGTAGTGCGCATCACCTGGACTGCGAAGACGCCGGACGACATGCTGCAGAGCGCGCACTACGACGAGTTCGTGCTGGTCGCCACCACGCCCGAGCAGGCGGGCACCGTCTACTGGCCCGTGCGCCAGGTCTGCACCGAAGGCCGCAGCGACTGGGCCGAGATACCCAAGCCCGGCCAGGAGCTGTCGGACCTCAAGTCCCCCGCGGCGGCGCTGGAGATTCTTCCGGGTGGCAGCGCCGCTGGCCACAATCACTGACCGCAACACAGACATTCACCGGCGCGCCACGCCCCTGGGCGCTGGCGCGCAACCTTCTCTTCAACGAAAGAACCCATGACATCCACATTGCTTCACACCGCAGCCCGGGCCGCCGTGCTCCTGGCCGCGCTGGCTGGCGCCACCGCCTGGGCGCAGACCGCCCCCGTCAAGGTCGACGGCGCCTGGGCCCGCGCGAGCGTGCAGGGCCAAAAGGGCACCGGTGCCTTCATGCGCATCACGGCCCAGGAGAGCACGCGCCTGGTGCGTGCCGAATCGCCCGCGGCAGGCGTCACCGAAGTGCACGAGATGAAGATGGAGGGCGACGTCATGAAGATGCGCGCCGTCCCTATGCTGGAGCTGCCCGCGGGCAAGACGGTGGAGCTCAAGCCCGGTGGTTACCACGTCATGCTGCTCGACCTGAAGGCGCCGCTGATGAGAGACAGCTCGGTGCCGATCACCCTGGTGTTCCAGGACGCCAAGGGCACCGAGAGCAAGCTGAACCTCAGCGTGCCCGTGGGCACGGCCGCGCCGGGCGCAGCAGCTGCAGCGCAGGGCCACAAACACTGAACTGGGCTCAGCGGGGCTGAGCTGAGTTGGCGACAAGCGCAGCGGCACTCAGTCGGGTCGATTTCCGTGCTGTGCTGCCAATGCGCGTGTTGCTGCGTCTACAGCACAAACGTCTGCCCGGCCTGGGCTTGCGCAACCAGCCCCGCAAAGAGCTGGTCCACGCTGGCCACGATGGGTATGAAGGTCGGGATCTCTTCATGCCCCCAGAAATACACCGTGCCCGCGTGCGGGCCGTCCGTGCGCAGCATGAAACAGTCGGGCGTCCACGACCCGCCCACGATGGGCAGCATGCGCAGCGGGTCGATCCCGGCATCGCGAATCAGCTGATGGATTTCTTGCGCAAACTCCGGCGCGTTGTCGTCGTGCAGATGTATCCACCCCACGAACTCCTCGTGTTTTTGCAGTGCCTCGGACGCTGACAGCAGCGCGTAGACCTCCTCGTCATCACCGTCGACCACCTTGAGCGTGTGGTGGGTTGTGCTGGTGATCCACTGCACATAGGCCGGGGGCAGCGCGCCGAATTTTTCTTGCAATGTGTCCAGGTCGCCCTGCGATGCCGGCGCGCCGTCAATCCATTCAAAACGCAGCTGGCCCACACGTTGGCGCTCAGCCTGCTGGTCGGCCCCCTCCAGGGCCGAGACATAGCTACGGTAGCCTTCGGAATCCTCGATCTGGGGCATGCCAAGACCGTGCTTGCGGTGGGTTTCGTAGGCCTCGGGGAGCCGCCCCAGGCGCAGCAGCGCCTCTGCTTTGAGCTCCTGGAGATCGCGCGACGCGTGGTGGGTGGCGTCGCCGATCTGTGCAGCCTGCAGCGCCATCTCGGGTTGTTCGGCGACCTTGAGAAAGAATTCCGCGGCGGTCGTGGCCGCCAGCGCTGTCATCGTGCAAGCACTGTTGAAGCTGTCTCCGAACCAGTAGGTCTCTACCCTGTAGAGGTCCTGGTCGTGTGCCAGGTGCAGCAGGAAGGCCGCATGCTCCACGGCTTTGTCCCAGTCCTGCCGCGCGCCGTCGCCCGTCGCCGCGCGTGCCCGGTTGGCATGTGCGCGCCGGGCCACCGTTCTCCAATACCACCCGTCGGCGCTGCCCAGGCTGGCCTGCAGGGCCGCCAGGGCACCGGCCTCGTCGCCACACTCGGTGCAGAGCGCGGCCCGGTCCATGAGGCACTCATCGTCCGTCTTGCGCTGGTACGGCTCCAGATCCCCGGGAAAAAGAACCATCGAGCGCCCGGGAACCCAGATCTCTTCGGAGCCCGGATGCTGGCGCTGTTCCTCGCGAAATCGCAGAAAGCGGTCCACCATGGCGCGCGCGCCGGGCTCGCCTGGAAGCTCCAGTTCTTCAATGACCTTGAACTGGGCATCCCCCACCTGGGCTTCCTGGCGCCGCCAGTACGCCTTTCCGTCATAGCCGTACGGGGTCACCGCGATCTGGATCACCAGTGGCCGCGCGGACGGGGATTTCTGGTCGGCCGGAGTTTGCAGCCAGTGGCTTGTGTAGCGGGTCATCGGGAAGAAGAGGGGGGTTGCGAAGGCGCTGCCATTGGAACACCCGCTGGCATGGCGGCAACCGCCCGAGCGTGTGACAGAGTGCAAACCACGGGGTATGCACTGATGGCACCCAAGGGGCTTGGAGTAAGCTGTACACCCCATTCGGACACCCACACATCCACCCTTTGCGGAGCGGCCATGAGCGACTCATCCAACTTCGGTTTCGGCAAATTGGTCCCCGGCTTTGACTTCTTGCAGAGTCTGGCCAAGGGCGCATCGAGCAGCATTCCGCAACTGCCCAATCTCTCCAACTGGGTGGCACCCACCATCAGCGTGGAAGAGCTCGAAAAGCGCATCGACGAACTCAAGGCCGTGCAGTTCTGGCTGGAACAAAATTCGCGCGCGCTCGCCGCCACCATCCAGGCACTCGAAGTGCAAAAGATGACGCTGGCCACGCTCAAGGGCATGAACTTCAGCATGGGCGATGTGGCCAACGCGTTCAAGCTCAAGACCGCGGACACGGTGATGAGCGGTGTGCAAAAAGCCGCCGACACCGTGAGCGGCGCGGCGGGTGCGGTGTCCAGCGCTGCAGCCCGCGTGACGGGCCGGGGTGCCGCCGAAGCGCAGGAGGACGAAGCCCACGATGAAGAGGCCGAGGACGACGCCCCCGCACCCACCCCGAAGTCCAAAGGCGCGAAGGCCGGCAAGAGCGCCACCGCGGCCGCGCCCAATGTGGTCGACCCGATGCAGTGGTGGGGCGCACTCACCAGCCAGTTTCAGCAGATCGCCACCAGCGCGATGAAAGATGCGGCCAAGCAGACCGCCATCGACACCACCAAGAACATGGCCACGGGCTTGGCCAAAGAGGCATTCAAGACGGCCTCAGGCATGGCCAGCCAGTTTGCTGCCAAGGGCATGCAGAGCGTGCAGGGCGCGGGTAAGCGCGCGGCCGCATCCCGCAGCGCAGCCAAAAAGGCCGCGCCCGCCAAGCAGCCCGCTGCGCGCAAGGCCCCCACTAAAGCAGCCGCCAAGCCGGCCGCCAAGAAAACCGCCCCGCGCAAACGCGCGGGCTGACAGGGCCCCTGTGTGGCGGGTGTTGCACAACGCCAGCCCGCCTCGGCCCGTGAGAGAACATGATGAAAACTTTCCCTTCCGGCCACGCCACACATCCACAGTGGCGCATGGCCGCCGCGCTGGTGCTGGCCCAGTTGCGCGCGCAGATGGCGCTGCCCGGCTATGCCTCTGCGCCCACGCTGGGCCTGCTGTACATCACTGACCACTACGCCGACGAGGCGCAGCCGCTGCTGGATTACCTGAGCAGTGAGCTGCCCGAGGTCACGGACTGGAGCGGCACCGTGGGTGTGGGCGTGTCGGCCAACAACGCGGAGTATTTCGACGAGCCTGCGCTGTCGGTCATGCTGCTCGATGTGCCGGCCGACCAGTACCGCGTGTTCTCGGGCGTCGCGCCCCTGCCCACGCACCCGCCGCATGTCGCGGGCGGTTTTGCGGCGCACACCGCACTCGTCCACGCAGACGGCCAAACGCCGGAACTGGCCGAGCTGATTCACGAGATGGCGGCGCGCACCGACACGGGCTACCTCTTTGGTGGCCTGACTGCCAGCCGCAGCGCGAACGTGCAGTTTGCCGTCGGCGGCAACGGCAACATTGCCGGCCACGGCGCGGCCACCGGTGTGTTCGATGGCGGCCTGTCGGGCGTGGCGTTTGGCGCGGGCGTGGCGCTCGTTTCGCGTGTCACACAGGGCTGCCAGCCCGTGGGCGCGCTGCGCTCGGTCACCGCTGCGCAAGAGAACGTGGTGCTGGAGCTCGACGGCGAGCCCGCGCTCGATGTCCTGCTCGATACCCTGGACGTGACGCTGGAGGGCGATCCCCAACCCGCACTGCGCAAGGTACGCGCCACGCTGGCCGGCCTGGTCAACGCGGGCGAGCAACCCCAGGGCCAGCGCCGCACTGGCCACTTTGGCACCGACACGCGTGTGCGCCACATCGTGGGGCTCGACGGCTCGCGCCGGGGCGTGGCCCTGGCCGACCGCGTGGAGGTTGGCATGCACCTGGCGTTCTGCCAGCGCAACGTGGCCGCCGCGCGCGCTGACCTCATGCGCATCTGCGCCGAAATCCGGGAGGAGCTGGAGCCAGAAGAGCTGGAGCCACTGCACGTGGTGTCGGACGCGGACCAGGACACCCTGCCGGCGGCCCTGGCGGAACGCAGCGGGAAGGACCGGCAGGGTGAGTTGCCCAAGGCCGGGCAGCGCATCTGCGGGGCGATCTACGTGAGCTGCTCAGGCCGCGGCGGTCCGCATTTTGGCGGGCCCAGTGCCGAGCTGCAGATCGTGCGCCACGCGCTGGGCGACGTGCCGCTGGTGGGCTTTTTTGCGGGCGGCGAGATCGCCCACCACCACCTGTATGGTTACACCGGCGTGCTGACGGTGTTTGTGGATTCGTAGACGCGGCCGGAAGGGCGGCGCAAAGATGCGCATCGCCACCGCGTAAATACCGCGAGTCCTGTCTTGCAGGACTCGCAGCGCGCTTCGTCAAGCCCCCGGCTCGTATCCCTCGGCTTCGTCCCGTTCTTTGGCCGTGAGGCGCGTGGCCAGGATCTTGTCGATGGTCTTGCCATCCATGTCCACCACTTCCAGCTTCCAGTTTTCCCACTGCACCGTGTCGGTCACCTTGGGCAGGCGGCCGGTCAGCAGCATGATCATGCCGCTCAGCGTGTGGTAGCGGCCGCGTTCTTCTTCAGGCACGCTGTCCAGCTCCAGGCGGTCCTTGAGCTCCGGCACGGGGATGTGGCCGTCCAGCAGCCAGCTGCCGTCCTCGCGCTGCAGCGCCCACGAGGTCTCGGGGTCGCGCGGCTGGAACTCGCCGGTGATCGCTTCGATCAGGTCCTGCAGCGTGACGATGCCCTGCACCTCGCCGTACTCGTCGATGACGAACGCCATGTGAACATCCTGCAGCCGGAAGTTGTCCAGGAGCTCCATGCCGGTGATGGTCTCGGGCACGTACAGCACGGTCTGCAGCGTCTGGTCGGCCAAGGTCTGGCCGCGGTCGCGCAGTGCGCGTGCCAGCCACTGACGGGCGTTGATCACACCCAGGATGTTGTCCATGCTGCCGCGCACCACCGGAAATCGCGCGTGGTCCGACTCCTCGATGAGGGCCAGGTTTTCTTCAAACGGTGCGTCCACGTCGAGGCACACCACGTCGCCGCGCGGCAACATCAGCGAGCCGATCTGGCGGTCGTCCAGCCGGAACACATTGCGCACCATCGTGTGCTCGTGCGACTCGATCACCCCGGCGGTCGTGCCTTCGACCAGCATCGCGTGGATCTCTTCTTCCGTCACGGGGCTGCCGCTGGTTTCCTTCACGCCCAACAGGCGCAGCAGCGTGCGCGTGGAGGTGGACAAGAGCAGCACGAAGGGCTTGGTGGCGATGGCCAGAAAGTTGATGGGCCGCGCCACCAGGCGGGCAAAGGTCTCGGGGTACGACTGGCCGATGCGCTTGGGGACCAACTCGCCCACCACGATGGAGAAGTATGTGATCACCACCACCACGAGGCCCGTGGCCGCGTAGCCTGCGTACTGCAGCGGCATGCCCAGGGTTCCCAGCCAGGCAGCCAGCGGCGCGGCCAATGCGGCCTCGCCCACGATACCGTTGAGCACACCAATCGACGTGATGCCGATCTGGATGGTGGACAGGAATCGGGTGGGGTCTTCGCCCAGTTTCACCGCAGCGGCTGCGCCGCTATCGCCCTCATCGATCTGCTTCTGCAGCCGGGCCTTGCGTGCCGTGACCAGTGCGATCTCGGACATGGCGAACAGGCCGTTGAGAAGGATGAGGGCGAACAGTATTGCTATTTCCATACAAAGGGCGCCTTGCGCGCCCTTGGGTGTTGAGAAGTTGGTGATTGTAGGGACCCGTGCGCCGGGGCTTCCCTGCCGCAGACCGGGCCACCAATTTCGCGTGCGCTGGCGCTGCGGATGGGCCCGCAGGCTGTGTTGATCGCGCGCCCGGCCGCGCAGCCGCTCGGGCCTCAGCCGCCTTCAGTGGGCAGGCCGTTCTCGTCCCACTCGGGCAGGCCGCCGCGCAGCCAGTACACCGAGGTGAAGCCTTTCGCTGTGGCGACCTTGGCCGCCTTGTACGACTTCCAGCATTCGGCACCGTTGCAGGCAAAGATCACCGGCTTGGCCTTGTCCAGCTGAGGCACTTTGTCGAGCGACTGGAAGTCGTCCTGGGCGGCGTTGAAGGCGACGTCCTTGAGGCTCTTTTCCACATAGGCCGCAAACACGGCGCCGCGGATGCGCTTGGCCTTGTATTCCTTTTCGGTGCGCGTATCCACCAGCATCGCGCCGCGCGCCAGGAGGTCGCGGGCCTCCTTGGCGCTGACGCGGTTCACACCCGGCAGGCTGCTGGGTGTGAAAAGGCCCAGCTCGGCCAGGCGCCGGTATTCGCTGCTTTCAGGCCGCACCGCCACGGTGGGCAAGCCCACGCCGGTGGACGACGTGCCGAACCACTGGGCGAGCTTGCTGCGCGTCTCGGCCGGTAGGTCCTTCTTCACCGCCACCGAGAAGCCGCCCGGCACCGGTTGCGACGCAGCCAGCACACGCGCTGTTTTGGGGTGGGCGGCGGCCCACTCGGCCCATTCGTCCTCGCGCACGACCGTGGCGTCGGCAGAGCCCAGCGTCAGCGCGGTGAGGCCCGCCTGCGGGAATTTCTCGTACTGCACGGAGCGCAGGTCCTGAAAGGACAGCCCTGCCTCGTTGAGCATGCCGCGCGCCATGTAGGTGTAGACGGAATCCTGCTGCGGCAAGTACAGGCGGCGGCCTTTCATGGCGGCCACGGTGTCCACCTGCTGCAGGCCCACCAACAGGTACTTGTCCGATTTTTGCGTGGCGCCCACCAGCTCGTACCCCCGCTGCAGCGCGGAGGCGGCCACCTGCGGCGGGCCGATAAAGATGTCAAAGCCTGCACTGCGCGTGGCGCGCATCACATCGGAGAGGTCTTCGCTCGTGGCCACCGTGACGCTCTGGCCTGCCGCCTTCGACAGGCCCGCTTCCGCCGCGCTGCGCAGGATCGTGTTGGCAGCTTTTTTGGCAGTGGGCTCTACGGCCACCAGGGCCGTGAGCTGTGCCTGGGCGCTCAACGCTGCGCCGGCCAGCAGCAGCGCTGCGCAGAACCTGAACCCGATGTGACTCGCCTGGCGGTACATATCGCCCTCCCTTATTTGGAAAGCGAATATGCCCCAGCGAGTGCGACCCAGCACGAATGTTTCCATATGCTTATCACTATTACATCTGTTGACAATGCGCTGCCCGGTTGCGGTGCGCCATAGCCGACAGAATGCGGCTTCCGTCTGCAGATCGGTGACCTGGAAAGCGTCGGCGCAAGGCCGGGCGTGTTGCTGTTTGTGTGGTGCGACTTACAACTTCTCGGAGACTGAACCCATGAAAGATTCCATGACCCTCCCGCGCCGACACCTGCTGGCCGGGAGCGCCGCCGCCCTGGGTGCCCTGGGCCTTGCCGGTTGGAGCGGGCGTGCCGCAGCCCAGGCCGTGGCGCCCAAGCCATTGCCCGCCTACGCGGTGTGGAAGTCTTCCGATGCGCTCATCGTGCACAGCAGCAGCACGCTGGAGACCAAGCGCTCCGCGTTCGGCACCAGCGTGATCACGCCATCGAACCAGCTGTACGTGCGCAACAACCTGCCCGCGCCCGACGCGGCCATCCTGGACAACCGCGACGCCTGGACCGTGGCCATCGAAGGTGTGAAGAACCCGCGCAGCATCACGCTCGCCGAGCTCAAGACCCTGGGCGTGGAGACCGTCGCCACTGTGCTGCAGTGCTCGGGCAACGGGCGCGGCTTTTTCCCCAGCAAGCCCAGCGGCACGCCGTGGGCCGTGGGCGCTGCCGGCTGCGTGGTGTGGAGCGGCGTGCCGTTGCGCAACGTGGTGGCCGCCCTGGGCGGCTTGGCCGATGGCGCGGTGTACCTGACGGGCACCGGCGGCGAGAAGCTGCCCGAGGGCGTGGACCCGCTGTCGGTGGTGGTGGAGCGCTCGGTGCCCGTCAAGGCCACTGACGACGCGCTGCTGGCCTGGGAGATGAACGGCGAGCCCATCTCGCTGGCGCATGGCGGCCCGCTGCGGCTGGTGGTGCCGGGCTACCAGGGCGTCAACAACATCAAGTACGTCCAGCGCGTGGCGTTCACCAGCGCCCAGTCGCAGGCGCGCATCATGTCGCACGGCTACCGCATGTCGCCACCGGGCTCCAAGGCCGCGCCCGATCAGCCCTCGGTGTGGGAGATGGGCGTCAAATCCTGGATCAACGGCCCCTTGCCCGAGAAGGGCACCCTCAAGGCCGGCCTGGTCCAGGTGCACGGCGTGGCCTTTGGTGGCACGCAGGCCGTCAAGGGCGTGGAGGTGTCGGTGGACGGCGGCAAGACCTGGCAGGCCGCGCGTCTCATCGGCCCCGACCTGGGCAAGTTCGCCTGGCGCCAGTTCGTGCTGCCCGTGCAACTGGGTGCGGGCACCCATGTGCTGGCCAGCCGCGCGACCGACACCGCTGGCATGGTGCAGGCCGAGCAGCGCGAGGAAAACCTGGGCGGCTACAACAACGCCAGCTGGCGCGACCACGCCGTCACCGTCACGGTGGCGTGATGACGCTCCCCCCTGAGGCGCTGGTATCGGGGCGTGCCGGTGCCAAGCACTTGCGCATCCCTGCGCTGGCGGTCCTGTCGAGTCTGCTGCTGTGGACGGGCGCCGGCTGGGCCGCCGACGCCGCCGAGCTGGCCCGCGGCAAGGAGCTGTTCACCAAGATCCAGCCGGCCTGTGCCGTGTGCCACACGCTGCAGGCCGCGGGTGCCGAAGGCCACGTGGGTCCGGTGCTCGATGAGCTCAAGCCCGACGCAGCGCGGGTGCTGCGCGCGCTGAAGGCGGGCATCGGCGTGATGCCCTCGTATGCGGAGCGCATGAGCGAGAAGGACATGCGCGCCGTGGCGAGCTTCGTGGCGCAGGCCACGGGGGCCGCCAGGTAGACGGGCCCCCTGACCTGGCAGCTGCGCTCAGGCCGCGGTGCGCGATGGCAGCAGCGCCGCAGGGCGCGGGCTGCGCTCCATCCCCTGGAAGTCAAAGTCCACCTGCGGCGCACGCCCGCTCACGATGTCGGCGATCGCCTGGCCCGAACCGCAGGCGTGCGTCCAGCCCAGCGTGCCGTGGCCGGTGTTGAGGAACAGGTTGGCCACCTTCGTCTTGCCGATCAGCGGCACATTGCTGGGCGTGGCGGGGCGCAGGCCGGTCCAGAACTGGGCTTGGCTCGCGTCGCCCGCGCCAGGGAAGAGCTGTTCCACGCGGCGCACGATGGCGTCGCAGCGCACCTGGTTCAGGTGCCGGTCGTAGCCGTTGAGCTCCGCGGTGCCGGCAATGCGCAAACGGTCGCCGCCGCGTTCGCTGGTGTAGCGCGAGAACACGAGCTTGAACTCATCGTCCGTGAGACTCACCTGGTGCGCCTTGGCTGCATCCTTCACCGGCATGGTCACCGAATAGCCCTTGGCGGGATAGATCGGCAGGCGGATGCCCAGCGGCTGTGCCAACAGCGGGCTGAACGAGCCCATGGCCAGCACGAAGGCATCACCCTGCACACGCTCGAAACGGCCCTCGGCATTGGTCACTTCCACATGGTCGATGGTGCCGCCCGCCTCGCGCAGCGCGGTGATGTGGTGACCCAGGCGAAACTGCACGCCCGCGGCCTCGCACAGCCGGACCAGCTCGCGCGTGAACTGGTTGGCATCGCCCGATTCATCTTCGGCCGTGTACGTGGCACCCGCCAGCTGCGGACGGATGTGGGCGAGGGCTGGCTCAATGCGCACGGCCTCGTCGGCGCTGATGACCTGGCGCTCGCAGCCCAGGGCGCGCATCTGCTCGGCCGGGGCCAGGGCGCCGTCGAACTCTTGGGCGTTGGTATAGAAGTGCAGGATGCCTTGCGTGCGCTGGTCGTACTCTATGCCGGTGGCGGCGCGCAGCTGCTGCAGCACGTTGCGGCTGTAGGTGCCCAGGCTCACGATCTGCTCGATGTTGTGGCGCGTGCGCGCCGGCGTGCAATTGCGCAAAAAGGCCAGGCCCCAGAGCCACTGGCGCATGTCGGCGCGCAGGCGAAACAAGAGCGGAGCGTCTTCCTTGCCGAGCCACTGCAGCACCTTGAGCGGCGCGCTGGGGTTGGCCCAGGGTTCGGCGTGGCTGACCGAGATCTGCCCGCCGTTGGCAAAACTGGTTTCGGCGCCGGGCGCGCCCTGGCGGTCGATGACGGTCACATCGTGGCCGAGCTGCGAAAGGAAATAAGCCGAGGTGACGCCGAGCAAGCCGGCGCCGAGAACAATCACGCGCATTTTTAGCCTTATAGAGGGCTAGCGCTTGATAGACACGCGTGAGCAGCTATGAAAATAATAGCAATGCAGCTGGCGCGCGTCTGCCAAGCTGCCGCTCCCCCTGTCCTTGGTACCTGAGAGATTCACCGCCGCGCCCACATGGCGTGCGGTTTGCTCCTTCGGTGCGCCACAACGCCGATGGCGGGTTGGGGCGGCTCTCCAGACGGCTTTGATGAATGGTGCAGTACGGGACCTGAGCGTGTATGGGAGTTTGCGCCTTCGGTGCAGCGGTGGGCGTGGCGCCTGCCGCTGCTCTCCTGCGAGGGCCATTCTAGGAGCGGCCCCAGCGCAAAACATGGGCCTGCAGCGCTAATGGGCCGCAATCGTTGCTGATGGTGGAACCGGCCTGTTGGCCATAATTTGCCGTTCCCTCCCTCCGCAAAAGTGGTTTCCCCATGCCCGATACCGCCCTCGATCCCTTCGACCCCTTCGACCCATTTGCCAGCGCCGCCGTGATCACAATGGCGCGCCAGGGGCGCATGCCCCGCCCGCTCGACCTGCCCGCGGCGCTGCGCCCGCGCGACGTGGTTCAGGCATATGCGGTGCAGGACCTGGTGGTGCGCGAGCGCGGGGAGATTGCGGGCTGGAAGGTTGGTGCGGCCTCGCACCAGGCGCTGCCCGCGCGGGCAGCACTCACGCGCGATTCGGTCTGGGTGGCGGCGGGCGACGGCGCAGTGCGCTTGCCCACGGCAGGGTTCGCGGTGCTGGGGGTGGAAGCCGAGTGGGTGTACGGGCTGCGCGCAGACCTCCCTCCGCGGGCCGCGCCCTACAGCCCCGCCGAAGTTCTGGCGGCTGTCGGGTCTGTGCGTGCGGGCATCGAGGTGTGCGACACCCGCTATGCGGCCTGGGGGCAACAAGACGAATGGAGCCGCCTGGCCGACCAGGCATGCCACGGTGCGCTCATCGTTGGCTCTGGCACCGAGGACGTGGAGGCCCTGGACGCGATGGCGCAGTCCGTGGTGCTGACGATCAATGGAGCGGTGGCAGCGCAATCTGCAGGGTGGAACAACCCGGCGGGCGACCCGCTGCGCCTGCTCACCTGGCTGGCCAATGTAGGCGCACACAGCCTGGGCGGATTGCAGGCGGGCCAATGGGTGACGACCGGGTCGTGCACCGGCACGATTTTGGTGGCGCCGGGCACCACGGTGGTGGCCGATTTCCCGGGCCTGGGCCACGCCGAGTTGAAGCTCGCCTGACGTAGAACGAGCAACGGCCCTGACCTAGGGCCAGGGCCGTTGCACACACCTATCAGCAATCAATTGCTGCGTGGATTGTTCGGCTGGCTGTCGCGGCGGTTGGAAACGCCATCGCCGTCACGGTCGCGGTCATTGCGGTTGGAGATGCCGTCGCCATCGCGGTCATTGCGGTCCCAGCCACCGCGTTGGAATTCCCAGCGGCCGTCACGCTCCACCCAGTGGGGTTGGCGGTACTGGTGCCCATTGCGGGCCTGCACCCAGTGGCCGCGCACCCATTGGTAGCGGTTGCCACGCCATTGCCAATGGCCTTCTTCCCACACCTGGCCGCGGCGTGCGCGGGGCGTCGCTTCACGGCGCGGAGGCGGCGGCGCGGGGATGACCTGGTAGGTCTGCGTCTGCTGGTAGCCCCGGTCGGACTGGACGACAACGGTGCCCGGCGTCGCGGCCTGCGCTGGCGCAAGTGCGCACAGTGCCAGGGTCGCAATGGATACGGCGGTGAGTGTGTTTCGAATCATGGTGATCTCCTCTTTTTTCGGTGGGGGGAAAGTGGTCTGTGATCGGTATGGGCAGGGCCACCCCAAGGCCTGGCCTTGGGAGGTGCGCCCGAGGGTTCAACCCCTGCGGGCTTGCCCTGTCAGCTCGGCCGATCAGTTGCGACGGGGGTTGTCCGGGCGGCTGTCATACCGGTTGGGCACGCCGTCACCATCGCGGTCGCGGTCGTGGCGATTGCGCACGCCGTCGTGGTCACGGTCGCGGCCGTGGTGATCGCGGTCGTAGCGGTTCGGAACCCCATCACCGTCGCGGTCGCGGTCATAGCGGTTGGGGATGCCGTCGCCATCGCGGTCCCAGCCACCGCTGCGCATTTGCCAGCGGCCGCCATGCTCTTCCCAGCGGGGTTCGCGGTAGTAGTAGCCGGGGCGGGCCTTCACCCAGTGGCCCTGCAGCCAAACGTGGCGGTTGCCGCTCCATTCCCAGTGGCCTGGGACCCAGACCATGCCGCGGCGTGGTGCAGGAACGACTTCGTAGCGGGGTGCGGGCGGGGGGCCGTACTGCACGACCATCGGGGTGGCCGGGTAATACTGCTGCGGCTGCCCCGACTGGATGACAACGGTGCCGTTGATCTGGGCCTGGGCCGCCGTGGCAGCGCCCAGCGACAGCAGGGCGATGGAAACAGCGGCGAGTGCGTTGCGAGCCATGAAGATCTCCTCAAGATGATTCCTTGCGGAACCGGAGCCTTCATAGTGCGCTTCTGGTGTCAAGACGGTGTAGGCGCTTTGCGAAGTCTTGTGAAGTGTTGTTGCCCGAGCCGACGGGCGGTCGTACGAACCTGCAAAAACCGGGGTTTCCCTGTGCACGCAGGGCCCCGTGCGCGCGTTAACGCCACCACACGAGCGCCGCCACCGCGAGCAGCGGCACCCAGGCGGGATGCCGGCCGCGCGTGGCAAAAAACACCAGCAGACCGCTGGCCAGTGTCGCAATGCCCGCCACATCGGCCACCCAGGCAGCCAGCGTGGCGTCGTTCCACGGGGTCGTTCCCAGGCGCCAGAGCAGGGCGCTGAAAGCGAGGCCCAGCACGGTGGTTAGATGCCATGTGCCCCACAAGATGCGCACTTGCGGCTCGCGCAGCACCGGGCGGCCCGCGGTGGGCACCACACCCTGCACCCGCAGGCTGCGGAAGACCAGAATTTCACCCAGCACCGAATGGGCCAGGGCGACCAGCGCCAGCACCCCGGCGGCACTCACGAAAAGGATGTTCATGGAGCGGGCCTTTCCAATCAGACGGGGGAGGCGGGCGCCAGCGACCGCGCTGCGCACAGCGCCAGCGCGGGTGGCAGCGCCAGCCAGAAGCCCGAAGCAGGCATGAGCACAATGCCCAGCACCGTGAGGGCCAACAACCCGGCGCCCAGCGCCCGCAGCGGGGCTGGCTCCACCGCCGCGTTGCGTTCGATCAGCAGCATGGCCCAGCCCAGCAACGCGAACAACACGCCGAACAGTACAAACCAGACCACGGCGCCCACGGCCGGGTCTTTTTGCACGCTGTTGAAAACGCCACGCCGCAGGATCTCTTGCAGCTGGGTCGGAAACACGACGGCCGCATACAACGTGTGCAGCGCGGCCACGGCCAGCATCCACAGGCCCTTCCAGCGGTTGCGAAGTGGCGTTGCAGTGCGGTAGGGGCGCAGGCTTGTCAGGGTGATGGTCATGGGGATGGGTTCCTATGAAGAAGGGCGGGGCAATGCGTGTGGACCCGCGCGCCCAGCCCCGTGAGCAGGTGCATCAGGCCCATCCACATGCGCTCGAACGCGGGCATCTCGCCGGGCACTTGCGCCAGGTGCTCGCCCAGCACGCGTTGGTGGCGGCCGGCGGTGATAGGGGGCGGCGTCTTGGCGCCGAAATCGAACACCGATTGCGTGAAGGGCTCCATCTGCCAGGCCTGCATGTCTGCCAGTGCGGGCGCGAGTTCGGCGGTGTAAGCCGGCACGGTGAGGCCGGCATTGACGAGTCCAAGTGCCCGGTAGGCCTGCAGCACCAGCGCGTCTCGCTGTGGGTCGGTGGGCGGGCGCAGCAGTGCGGACCACGCCCGTGTCACCTGCGCCCGGAACCCCGCGGAGAGGCTGCGGGTGCAGCCAAAGTCGAGCACGCCCACTGTGCCATCGGGCGCAAACAGAAAGTTGCCAGGGTGCGGATCGGCATGCACCCGGCCCAGCACAAAGATGCAGTGCATGAACCAGTCCCACAGGTGCTGCCCGGCCAGGTCGCGTTGCTGCTGTGTGGGCTGCGTGGCCAGCCAGGCCTGCAGGTGCTGGCCCGGCAGAAACTGCTGCGTGAGCACCTGGGCCCGTGTGTGCGACAGGATGGGCTGCGCGAGCACCACGCCGGGCAAAGCCGCGTGCTGCGCAAACCATTGCAGTTGCTCGGCCTCCTGCAGGTAGTCCACCTCGCGCAGCAGTGTGGCTTCGATCTCGGTCATCACGCTGTCCACCACGGTGTTGGCGGGCAGGGGCATGTCGGTGTGGGCCAGGGCGCGCAGTGCAGTGCGCATCAGTTGCATGTCGCTGGCAATGGTGGCGGCGATGCCGGGGTACTGCACCTTGACGGCCACCGTGCCGTGGCCCGCCAGTTGAGCGCGGTGCACCTGGCCCAGGCTGGCGGCGGCGAAGGCTGTGGGATCGAACTGGTCAAACAGCGCCTCGGGCTCCTGCCCGAAAGCCTGGCGGAACACGCGTCCCACCAGCGCGCGGTTGAGCGGCGGTGCCTGGTGGTGGGCGCGCGCCAGCTCCTGCCGCACGCCGTCGGGCAGCAGGCCCGGGTGCATGCTGAGCAGCTGCGACACCTTGAGCGCCGAGCCCCGCAGCTGGCCCAAGGCGCCAAAAAGGATGCGGCCCAGGGCGGCCTCGTGGTCGGCCTGCGCCTGGGCAGACGGCGTGCGCACACGGTGCCCCAGCTGGGCCATGCCGATCCGCGCCGCGGCCAGGCCCGTGATGGTGCCGCGCGCCAGGCGGCCGGTGCGCGGCGCGTCAGCGCGCGCCATGGTGTGACGTGGCCAACTGACGCAGCATGACCTGCACGATGCGGCGGTGAAACGGCGTGATGACGGCCATGTAGGCATGGCCCAGCGTGTTGTGGATGTGCACCACGGTGCTGATGACGACCGTGGGGACGCTGCCCGGCTGCCCGTGTTTGGTCAGCGAGACCTGCACATCCAGGTGTTTGTCGTCCTGCCCCATCACCACTTCGGTGTCGCTCAAATGGCGGATCAGGAAGATGCCCACCTGATCTCCCACGCGGTAACTGCGCGCATCGGCCGGAGAGGCTCCGCTGGCAGGGGGATGCACATCCTGCAACTGCCCCACGCCCTTGAGGCCCACCAGCCGCACCAGCTTGTTGCGGATTGCCAGAAGTTGCTCCGTCCACCGAGGTGTCCGGGCCACCACGTCCAGCCAGGTCTGCAGTGCGCTGGTGGCGGGGCGAGGGTCGGCCGTTGTGAAGGCGTCAAAAAAATGCGCGTTGTGCAAGGTGGCATGGATGACCGTGCCAGCGGGCACCTGGACCTCGCGCACGGTGTGGGCGCTGGTCATGCGGACTTCCTCTTGCGTGGCGTGGCCGCTGGCTTTGCAGGGGTTGCCGAGCTGGCAGCGCGGGGTTTGCGCGGCGCGCGCGGCGGTGCTGAAGGCTCCGGCGGGGGGGATGCTTCAGCGGCTGCCTTGTAGGCGGGCGCAGGGCCGGGCGGCGCGCTGGCCATCGCCTGTTTGGCCAGCTGCAGCATGCCCATCAGGCCACTGCTGTGCTGCACCATGCGGGCCATCTGGCTGCGCAGCACAAAGCCACCCAGCTGCAGCACGCGGTTGACGAGCCCGCCGCGCAGCGCCTGCACCAGCACCCCCAGCGACAGGTCCACCAGCTGCGTGGTGTCGGCAAACTCATCCGACGTGTCGGCCAGCCAGTACGTCACCACACCGGCCAGGTAGTCGGTGTACAGCCCGCCCGCCAGGCCCTTGAAGTCACAGGGCTCGATCTCGCCGCTGGCCTCGGCGGCTTCGAGAAAGCTGGCGACGGCCTCGCGCAGGCTTTGCCGTGCCGCCAGGGGTTCCGCCAGCATCGACAGCGGCGAGCGCCGCGCCAGAGTGCGCACCTGGGCCACAAATTCGCGGTCGGCCAGCAGCCGCTCCAGTACGGCGTCGGTCAGGCGCTGGAGCTTCTCCTGCAGCTGATAGCCCGCAAATCCCGGCGTCTGCAGCGTGTCGGCCAGCGCCTGGTGGGCCACGTCGTCCAGGTAGCCCAGCACGATGCGGTCCTTGGTCGGGAAGTATTTGTAGATCGTGGCGTCGCCAATGCCGGCGGCGCGCGCGATGTCTTTCATCGTCGTGCCGTCAAAGCCCTGGCGGGTCATCAGGTCCACCGCGCTGGCCACGATCTGGCGGCGGGTGGCGTCTTGCTGCTGGCGGGTGGTTTTCACTTTGGTATCTTTAAAATCGTTGAATCAATGATTTAAAGAATAGTGAATTTTCATTAAAGAGTCAATGGGTATCGAAGGATGGGCGCGGCGAAGGTGCAGACACCTCCGCCCCGCGTGCCCGGCTGCGGCTCAGTCCTCGGGCACAAACAGCTGCTCGATGGTCTGCCCGAGCACGGTGGCGATCTTGAAGGCCAGGGGCAGGCTGGGGTCGTATTTGCCCGCTTCGATCGAGTGCACCGTCTGGCGGCTCACACCCAGCGCGTCGGCCAGGGCTTGCTGGGTCATCCCGCGGTCTTGCCGCAGGGCCTTGACGTGGTTGTGCATGCGGGTTGCCTCAGTCCGGCGCCAGGCCATCGGCCACCAGCTGCGCCACGTGCTCGCCCAGCGTGGCGCTGGCCGGCCGGTAGCGGACGCCCAACTCGGCCTGGCTGCGGGTGGTGTCGAACTGCAGCGGATGGCCCACGTTATGGCGCACGTAGCTGCGCGTCATGCCGGCCATCGGCGCAATCAGCCACATCAGCCATCGGGGAACCTCTTTGGTGGGCAGCTTGGCGCTGCGGTCCGGGTGGCTCTGGCGCAGGCGCTGCGCGATCTCCAGCAGGCGCAGGCTTTCGCCCACCACCAAATAGCGGCCCGATGCCGCCGGCTGCAGCGCGGCGCTGACGTGCGCCTGCGCCACGTCGCGCACATCCACCGTGCCCAGCCACAGCGGCGGCACGCCCTGGCGGAAGGACCCGTCCAGAAACTGGCGCAGCAGCTGCACGCTGGTGGCATCGTCGCGCTGCGACAGCGAAGGGCCAAAGATCGCGCCCGGGTGCACGCTCACCAGCGACCAGCGTTTTTGCCGTGCCAGCAGATCCCAGGCCAGGGCCTCGGCGCGCGTCTTGGAGAGCGCGTACGGGTTGCTTTGCGCGGTCGACGTGCGGTTTATGTCCTTTTCGTTGAGCACATGCCCCGGGCGGGATTGCAGCTCGTCGCTGTCGCCGAACATCGCCACGATGCTGCTGGTAATGACCACACGCTCCACGCTCGCCACGCGATTGGCCGCATCCAGCACATGGCGCGTGCCCGTCACGGCGGGGGCGATGAGCTCGCGTTCGGGGTCGGCCGAAGGGCCCAGCTTGTAGGGCGAAGCGGTATGCAGCACCGCGCTGCAACCCTGCATGGCGGCGTCAAAGCCCTGCGCGCCGAGCAGGTCGGCCTCAAACAACATGAGCTGGCCGGGATGCGCCTGCGCCAGGCGCTGCAGGTGCGCGACCTTGCGCCCGTCCTTCAGGCTGCGCACCGTGCCGTGCACCGTGTGGCCCTGCTCCAGCAGCAGCTTCACGATCCACGACGCCAGGTATCCGGCCGCGCCGGTCACCAACACGCGGGCCATGTTCAGCTCACCCGGTGGTGGGTGATGCACAGGCCCAGGCCCCAGGCGGCGATCAGCCCGGCGGCCACGGCCAGCGGGTGCACGGCAGGGGCCATGCCCAAGGCCTGTACCGCGGACACCACCAGCAGCATGGCCAGCGCCAGCCCCACCGCCCATTGGCAGGCGCGGCCATGCATCTGGCGCTGCAGCTCGTCCAGCTGGCGGTAGCGGCGATAGCCCAGCCATGCCAACAGACCACTCGCCGCCGCCAGCAGCCCCGCCGCCCACCGGCCCGGCGCCAGCGGCAGGTGCGCCAGCTCCAGGCTGGCGAGGCCCAGCAAGATCACCACGAGCAGGCCGGCGAGCACCTTGGCCAGGTAGCTGATTTGTTCCAGGGGAGAGGGGAGTTCGTTCATGCGGGCCTCAAGAAGTAAAGTTTGCTTTACAAATTGTCGTGCCGCAGCGATGCCGATGTCAAGTTTCTTTTACTTCTGACGCCGTGGAATCGGCTACGAACATCAAAAATTCAGTGTTTTTGCCGCTAGCGCTTATTGGATAAGCATTTATTGCTATCAATAAAATAGCAATAACTCAGAACCCGATGGCATCGCCCGATCTCCAGCGAGCGACACAAGCCAAGCGCACCAACGCCGCGTCGTTCCCTCCCAGGGAGAGAGCCACACAGCGGCTTTTTAGAGGGGCAGCCTCCGCATCCCCGTGAACGCTTCGAATTCCCAACTGCGCATCGCCAGCAGCAAGGTGTAGCCCTCCAGCTCCCGCGGCGGCAGCTTCTGGTCGGCCAAGTGCTGTTGCGCAAAGTCCTGCGCCACGCGCTGCATGCGCTCCATGAAGGCGGGTGCCAGGCCCCGGCTGATGGTGCCGTGCACGAGCAGCACGCCTTCGCCGGCACCATCGAAACCGCCGGAAAAGTAGTCGAGCAGCGCGTGCTCGCGAAAGTAGTTCATCACCGGGCCGTGGGGCCGCCAGCGGAAGGTCTTGGCGAGCTTCAATCGGTAGCGGTTCAGCGGCCGCAGCTCGATGATGCCGATGCGGTCAAGCTGCGCCAGGTACTTGATGCCCTCCGCTTCGGAGAGCCGGTAGGTGGTGGTCACCTGCTCCAGCGTCCATTGGCTGAGCACGCAAATCGCCATCAGCAGCAGCTTCTTGTCGGCCACCACGGCGCGCTCCTGCTCCTGCGCCAGCTCTTTGAGCAGGGGCTGGCTGTCGGCCACACGGCGCGCCAGGTCGGCAAAGTCCAGCGCCAGCGCGCGGCAGATCGCGTCGATGCGCGACAGCGGCATGTCGCCCTTGGCCAGCATGCGCTTGACGCTGGATTCGGCCATGCCCAGCGCCTCGGCCAAGTCGGCATAGGTCATCTGGGCGCTTTTGAGTTCCTTCTTGAGGGCGGCAACGAGGTCGGCGGTGGTGCTCATGGGTATCGATTATCAGTACCTGAAGTGCTCCGGGTGGCCCTTTGGATCACTTTTTGCGCTGGGCGCGACGGGCGCTGCAGACACTGCGCGGCATCCCTCACCACTGCCCACGGGCTCCTTCCTCGCCATGACCCTTGTCCCATTACCGTTGCGCCAGCGCCCCGCCCGCCTCTCGCGCGCCGAGGTCGCCCTGCTCTGGCTGGCCCTGCTGATGTTGGCCCTCGCATGCCTGGGCCCGACGCTGCCAGCCAGCCCGCACCAGCACGCGTTTGCGGACCAGCGCGCGGTGTGGGGCATTCCGTGCGCGCTCGATGTGCTGAGCAATCTGCCGTTTGCGGTGGCCGGCGTGTGGGGTCTGGTGTGGCTGCGCGGGGTCGAGCGCAGGGTGCTGGATGCGGCCTCCCGGGCCTGCGCAACACTGTTTTTTGCCGGCTTGGTCTGTACCGCGGCCGGCTCCAGCCTGTACCACGCGTTGCCCAACGATGCAGGCCTGCTGTGGGACCGGTTGGGCATGGTGCTGCCGTTTGCGGGCCTGCTGGGCCTGGCCGCAGCGGGTCGCGTGAGCCGCAGGGCCGGCTGGGCCGCGGCCGGCGCGGTGTTGCTGGCGGGCGCAGCCGCGGTGCTGCTGTGGGCGCACACCGGCAACCTGCTGCCCTGGGCGGTGTTGCAACTGGGCGGCATGGTCGTCGTGCTGGTGCTGGCCCTGCTGCCGCAGCGTGCCGGGGCGTTGCCTGTGCACCTAGGCGCGGTGATCGCGATGTATGCGCTGGCCAAGCTGTTCGAGGCCGCGGACCATTCGGTGTTTGATGCGACGGGGCAGTGGGTGTCGGGCCACAGCCTCAAGCACGTGTTTGCCGCCGGTGCCGCATGGCCCGTGCTGATGGCCGTGGAGGCTTTGCGCCACAACCCCACGGCGGGCACCACCCTTGCCACGGTGTCCGGGCAGAATGGCGCCCACACCGTGGGAGTCGCGCGCGGATCCACAAGAGGAGGGCCCACAAACCCCTCGCCGCGCGCCGGGCCATACCAACACATAGCAGCAGCCACTGCAGACCCATCGGACACGAGGAGAAACGCATGAACCCCGAGACGACCCCCACCAGCGTGGCGCAGCGCGCGGCGCCTCCACATGCCGCCAGCGCGCCGGCCCACGGGCATGAAGACCCGAACCAGTTCGCCCTGCTGCGCCAGCGCCGTTTTGCCCCGTTCTTCTGGACGCAGTTCTCGGGCGCGGCCAACGACAACCTCTTCAAGTTCGCCTTCACCGTGATGGTGACCTACCAGCTCAGCGTGTCGTGGCTGCCGCCCGCCATGGCCGGGCTGGTGATCGGCGCGCTGTTCATCCTGCCGTTTCTGCTGTTCTCGGCCACCTCGGGCCAGCTCACCGACAAGTACGACAAGACGAAGATGATCCGCTTCGTGAAGAACCTGGAGATCGCCATCATGCTGGTGGCGGCGGGCGGGTTCATCGCGGGCAATGTGCCTATCCTGCTGCTGTGCACCTTCCTGATGGGCGTGCACTCCACGCTGTTCGGGCCGGTGAAGTTCGCGTACATGCCGCAGGTGCTCAGCGAGCGCGAGCTCACCGGCGGCAACGGCATGGTCGAGATGGGCACCTTCGTGGCCATCTTGCTGGGCAATGTGGCGGGCGGGCTGCTGGTGGCGTTGCCTGGCATTGGCCACACCACGGTGGCTGTGGCATGTGTGGTGGCCGCGCTGATCGGGCGCGCGGTGGCGCAATTCATCCCGTCGGTGCCGGCCACCGACCCGGGGCTCACCATCAACTGGAATCCCTTCACCGAGACCTGGCGCAACCTCAAGCTCGCGCACGAGAACGTCGTGGTGTTCCGCTCGCTGCTGGGCATCAGCTGGATGTGGTTCTTCGGTGCGGTGTTCCTGAGTCAGTTTCCGAGCCTGGCCAAGGAGGTGCTGCACGGCAACGAGCAGGTGGCTTCGCTGCTGTTGGTGGTGTTTTCCATCGGCATCGGCATTGGCTCGCTGCTGTGCGAAGTGCTCTCGCGCCGCCATGTCGAGATCGGCCTGGTGCCACTGGGCGCCATTGGCATGAGCGTCTTTTCCATCGACCTGTACTTCGCGGCGCGCAGCCTGCCACCGTCGGAAATCATGGGCCTTGGCGCCTTCCTGGCGCAGAGCCAGCACTGGCGCGTGATGCTCGACCTGGCGCTGCTCAGCCTGTTCGCGGGCCTGTACAGCGTGCCGATGTACGCACTGATCCAGATGCGCAGCCAGCCCACGCACCGCGCGCGGATCATCGCGGCCAACAACATCCTGAACGCGCTGTTCATGATTGCCAGCTCGCTCATCGCTGGTGCGCTGCTGGGCGCGGGCTTCACGGTGCCGCAGATCTTTTTGTTCGTAGGCCTGGCGAATGCGGTGGTGGCGTTCTACATCTTCATGCTGGTGCCCGAATACCTGCTGCGCTTTGTGGCCTGGATGTCGTCGCGCTTCGTGTACCGCTTCAAGGTGCACGGCGACGAAAACCTGCCCACCACCGGCGCGGCCATCCTGGCGTGCAACCACGTGAGCTTTATCGACGCGGTGCTACTCATGGCCGCGAGCCCCCGGCCCATCTACTTTGTGATGGACCATCGCATCTTCCGCGTGCCGGTGCTCGGCTGGCTGTTCCGCCTGGCCAAGGCCATCCCGATCGCGCCGTACAAGGAAGACCCCGCCACCTACGACGCGGCCTTCGAGCGCGCGGCCCAGGTGCTGCGTGAGGGCGACCTGCTGGCCATCTTCCCCGAAGGCGGTATCACCAAGGACGGCCAGCTGCAGGAGTTCAAGGGCGGCATCATGAAGATCATCGAGCGTGCCCGCGAAGAGGGCGTCGAGGCGCCCGTGATCCCCATGGCGCTGACCAACCTGTGGGGCTCGTACTTCAGCCGCATCGAAAAAGGCGGCGCCATGGTGCGGCCGTTTCGCCGCGGGTTCTACAGCCGTGTGGGCCTGAACGTGGGCGCGTCCATCGCTGCGCGCGACGTGCAGCCTGCCGTGTTGCGCGAGCACGTGGCGCGCCTGCTCTGAAGCTGCTTCGCCCCCGGCCCGCGAAGGCGCACGCGGGCCGCGGTCAGTGTCATTCCGCCTTGATGTTCGCGCGCTGGGCTATCGCCCGCATGCGCGGCAGCTCGTCCTCGATCTGCGCCGCCACGGCATCACCGCTGGCGTAGGCCTGCTCCAACCCGCTGGCGATGAGCTTGCTGCGGATCTCGGCATCGGCCATGGTCTCGGCCAGTGCCTTGCCCAGCTTGGCTTTGGCATCGGCGGGCAGACCGCGCGGCGCCACCACCGCCAGCCACGAATCAGCGGCAAAGCCTGCAAAACCGCTTTCGGTCACCGTGGGCACATCGGGCAGCTGCGTGGCCCGCGTGGCGCCCGTGACCACGATGGCCTTGATCTTGCCGGCCTTGAGCTGAGGCAGCGCGGCGGCCACCGTGTCGATGGTGAGCGGGATCTGCCCACCCATCAGGTCGCTCATGGCGGGTGCGCTGCCCCGGTACGGCACGTGCATCAGCTTGATGCCGGTCGCCGACCACATCAGCTCGGCCGCGAAGTGGCCGGTGGTGCCGCTGCCGAACGAGCCGTACGAGAACTTGTCGGGCGCGCGGTTCACGGCGGCGATCAGCTGCTTCAGATTGCTCACCGGCACATCGCGGTGGGCCAGCAAGATGAGTGGCACGCGCGCCACCATGCCCACGGGCTCGAAGCTCTTGACCGGGTCGTAGGGCAGCTTGTTGTTCAGCGCCGGGTTGACGGTGAAGGTAGAGCCCGAGCTGATCAGCAGCGTGTAGCCGTCCGCCGGTGCGTTGGCCACGAAGGATGCGCCGACGATGGTGCCCGCGCCCGCCTTGTTCTCGATGACCACCGCCTGGCCCAGGCGCTCGCCCAGCTTCTTGCTGATGAGCCGGCCCACGATGTCCACCGCCCCGCCGGGTGGGAAGGGCACGATGAGCTGGACGGGTTTGGCGGGGTAGCCGTCGGCGTGGGCCAGGGGCGATAAACCCAGGCCTGCCGTAGCTGCGATCGCAGCGATGGACAGGGCGACGCCAGTGCGTCGCGTCAGAGGCAAGCGGTTCATTCGGCGATCCTTCGGATGAGGGCTGTTGTGTTCAGCCATTGCTACCTGCGGACAGGGTCCAGGATGCGCCAGTCTTCGTTTCGCTCTGGCGGCCCGCCAGGGCCTGTCGCTACCACGGAAGTTCGGTCAGCCGCCATGGAGCCGGGAAGGCCCGGTGCCATGGCGGTGGGACCCGGCGGCGTGCACGGGGCTAACGAATGCAAAGGAGTGAAAACGAGAGATGGGTCAGATCAATGACAGCCCGGCCAGCCGGCTCAGGCGCTGCTGCTCCGTCTCCTCGCGCGGCGCATCAGCCGTTGCGAAAAAGAAAGCTGTAGGCGTTGAGCGCCGGCACCCCTCCCAGGTGCGCGTACAGAACGCGAGAGCCTTCGGGGAATTCGCCCTTGCGCACCATGTCGATCATGCCGTGCATGGATTTGCCTTCGTACACCGGGTCGGTGAGCATGCCTTCCTGGCGCGCGCATAGGCGGATGGCTTCGAGCGTGCCTTCGTTGGGCAGGCCGTATTCGGGGCCGCCGTAGCGCGTGTCCAGGACGACGTCCTCGGCCGTGATCTCCTGGCCCAGCTCCACCAGCTTGGCCGTGTTCTGCGCGATGCGCAGCACCTGGGCATGGGTCTTTTCGGGCTTGGCCGATGCATCGATGCCAATCACCTTGCGCGCCCGGCCGTCGGCCGCAAAGCCCACCACCATGCCGGCCTGCGTGCTGCCTGTGACCGAGCACACGACGATGTAGTCGAACTGAAAGCCCAGCTCTTTTTCCTGCTGGCGCACTTCCTCGGCAAAGCCCACGAAGCCCAGGCCGCCGTACGGGTGCTCGGAGCAGCCCGCGGGGATGGGGAAGGGCTTGCCGCCCGCCTTCTTCACGTCGTCCATGGCCTGCTCCCAGCTGGGGCGGATGCCGATGTCGAAGCCCGCAGCGTCCAGGCGCACGTCGGCGCCCATGATGCGGCTCATCTCGATGTTGCCCACGCGGTCGTATACCGCGTCGGAGTAGTTGACCCAGTTCTCCTGCACGAGCACGCACTTGAGCCCCAAGTGCGCTGCCACGGCGGCCACCTGGCGCGTCTGGTTGGACTGGATGCCGCCGATGGAGACCAGCGTGTCGTAGCCGCCCGCAATCGCCTCGGGGATGAGGTATTCGAGCTTGCGCGTCTTGTTGCCCCCGAAGGCCAGGCCCGAGTTGCAGTCCTCGCGCTTGGCATACAGGTGCACCTTGCCGCCCAGGTGGGCCGACAAGCGCGGCAGCGCGGTGATGGGCGAGGGCCCGAAGGTGAGCGGGTGGCGGGCGAATTTCTGCAGGTTCATGGCGGTTTCCTCAAGCGGTGATGGGGCGCAGACCGGGGCGTCTGCCGTGCATCCATCGTAGAAAAACACGCACTTAACGTGCTTGTGAACTTTGCGTGAAATTTGGCGTTTTGATGCCGATCAATGAATAATGAGAGATAGAAATTTTGGTGATGAGCAAATGAGCGCAACAAAAGTTCGTGCAAAGAATGTGGACGCCACAGACGAAACGCTGGAGGCCCTGGACCGCACCGACAAGGCTATCCTGCGGCTGCTGCAGCGCGACGCATCGCTGTCGAATGTGGCGCTGGCCGCCAAGGTGCACCTGAGCCCGCCCGCCTGCCTGCGCCGTGTGGAGCGGCTCAAGCGCCTGGGGCTCATCGACAAGGTGGTGGCGCTGCTCAGCCCGCGCGCGGTGGGCGCCGGCATGCTGGTGATGATCGGCGTGGTGCTGGACCGCTCCACGCCCGACTCGTTCGCAGCGTTCGAGAAGGCCGCGGCCAAGGTGTCCGGCTGCATGGAGTGCCATGTGGTCACCGGCGAGTTCGACTACTTCATGCTGGTGCGCACGCGCGACAACGACAGCTTCAACCGCCTGCACGCCGAGCAGTTGCTCTACCTGCCGGGCGTGCGCCAGGTGCGGTCGTTCATGGTGCTGCGCAATGTGCTGTCGACCACCGAGCTGCCGCTGGCGGTCTGACCCGTCAAGCCGCGGGGCGCAGCCAACCCTTGAGCCGCGCCCAGGCCGGGCCACCCAACACATTCACCAACAGGCCGGCCATCAGCAGCCCCGCGCCGGCAAAGTGCACCAGCTGCAACGCTTCGCCAAACACTACCCATCCGGTGGTCAGGCCCACCACCGGCACCAGCAGGGTGAACGGCGCCACGCGGTTGACGGGGTAGCGCGACATCAGAAAGGTCCACAGGCCAAAGCCCAGCAAGGTCGAGATCCACGCGATGTACGCCACCGCGGCCATGGAGCGCAGCGACAGGTTCTGCACGGCAGCGAGCACGGCGCTTGGCCCGTCGATCCACAGCGACAGCGCCACAAAAGGCAGCGGCGCGACCAGGCTGGACCACACGATAAAAGCGAACTGGTTCATGGGCCCATGGCGGCCCACGGCGCGCGTCACGATATTGCCGCAGCCCCACATCGCCGCGGCGGCCACAGTCAACGCAAACCCCGCCAGCGGCATCGACGCGCCGTGTGCGCTGCCGATCAGCACCAGCCCCACAGCGGCCAGCGCCAAGCCCGCCACCTGGTTGCCGTGCCAGGGCTCACGCAGCCACCACGCGGCCATCAGCAAGGTGAAGAACGACTGTGCCTGCAGCACCAGCGACGCCAGGCCCGAGGGCATGCCGATGTGGATGGCGGTGAACAGCAGCGCGAACTGGCCCACGGCCATGGTCATGCCATACAGCAGGTACAGCCTGAGCGGCACCTTGGGTGGGCGCACGAACAGCAGCGCCGGGAACGCCGCCAGCAGGTAGCGCAGCGCCCCCAGCAGCATGGGCGGGATGTCCGCCACGCCGACCTTGATGACGGCGAAATTCAAACCCCAGACCACGATGACGAGCAGCGCCAGGCAAAGGTCTCGGGGGCGCAAGGGAGTGTTCATGGGAGGGCGACGGCGGCAGCAGGAATCCCTGGGATTGTCGACCAGCCGGAGGGGCCGCGCCCGACGCGCCCGGCCGGGTTTCGATCAGAAACGGACGCCTGTGTGCCACCGCTGCGGTGGCAAGGTCAATCAGCTTGCCTCAATGGCGAAGCTCAGGCCCGCATGCGCGTGCAGCCGCTTTATCAGCGCATCGCCCATGGCCGGGGCCGTGGTCCAGATGCCGCCTGCGGTGTCCGACGCGTCCTGCAGCAGGCACACGGCGGCCTCGGCGATCATCTTTGAGGTGGAGCCATAGCCCGGGTCGCGGTCGCCCTTCACGCCCACGCGCAACGTGTTGCCTACGGCGTCGGTGCCGAGAAACAGCACGTCATAAAAGCCGGCATCGCGTTCCTCGCGCGAGGGGCCTTCGCCGGGCTGGGGGCCCTTGTCGGAGCCCAGCGATTTGTCGCCGGCCACCGCATTGGCGATGGCCTCGCCTTTTTCGCCCGTGCCGGTAATCAGCATCTCGTCGTACACAAAATCGCTGCCGTAGGCGTGCTGCAGCAAGAAGTTGGAGCGGTGCACGTTGCGGGTGTTGATGGCGGCCATCACAAAGGGCGCAACCCACACGCCGTCACCGAGGGCTTCGTCCACCATGGGCTTGTGGCCTGTGGGCTGGCGCGGGCCCTCGAAGCCGGGCGTGAGCGAGAACGGGTTCTTGAGCAGGTCGAGCACCGCAGGGTTGGTGGCGGCGGCGGCCATGGTGGCTTTCAGGCTGGCTGCGGTGCCGCCCGAGAACGTGCCCTTCATCTTGCGCACCCGGCCGCGCACGCGCGGTGCGGGGTGGCCAAAGCGGTGGCGGAATTCCTTTTGCAGCAGGAACACGCCCAGGTCGAACGGGATCGAGTCGAAGCCGCACGAGAACACGATGCGCGCTCCGCTGGCCTTGGCCGTGGCCTCGTGCGCGTCGATCATGTGGCGCATCCAGGCGGGTTCGCCGCACAGGTCCACGTAGTCCACACCCGCCGCGGCGCAGGCCGCCACGAGTTCATTGCCGTAGAGCTGGTAAGGCCCGACGGTGGTCAGCACCAGGCGGGTCTGGGCCATCAGCGCCTGCAGGCTGGCGGGGTCGGCGCTGTCGGTCACGATGAGCGGCGTGTCGGCGGGCGCACCCACTTCGTCGCGCACGGCCGCCAGCTTCTCGGCGCTGCGCCCGCCCATGGCCCAGCGCAGGCCGCTGCCGGCGGGGTAGCGCTGCAGCAGGTATTCGACGACCAGGCGGCCCGTGAAGCCGGTGGCGCCGTGGACGACGAGGTCAAAAGGTTTGGTCATGGGGCGGTCTCCGGGCAAGGCTGCGGTCAGGATGGAAAGAGGGGCCGCGGGCGGCGCGAGAAAAGCGCCCCGCCCGCAGCATGGAGTGCGATTGTCAAAGACAAGCCGGTGCCGGCATGTCACCCAGGTGCCGCTCGTCCGCGGCAAGAAGTATCGCCTGGCGATACCGAGCAGCCGGACAACCGCCACTGGCGCAACCGACTGGCGCCGCCAGCGCGCGCCGCGGGCACCATTCGCTCCGTGTTCAACCCAGGCCGCCAAACGGCCACCTCTCTTATGTCCTCCAATGCCCCCCTCATCGTTCAGCGTGACACCCGTGCCTGGCAGCTCCAGGTCTGGGTCTCGTTCGGCATCGCCGTCTTCCTGTGCGCGGTGGGACTGGCCTGGTTGCCGGGCGAGCACTTGGAGCAGGCGTTCATGGTGATGGGCTATGTGTTCTGTCTCTCAGCCGCGTTCGTGCTGGCCAAGTTTGTGCGCGACAACGAAAGCGCTGCGCGCCGCGGCGCTGGTGATACGCCGATGTGGAAGCTGGTGGTGTGGGGCGGTTTTGCCGTCGCCATGGGCCTCACGGGCTGGGGTCTGTTCGGCATGGAAATCAACGTGACCTACAAGGCCTTCCTGGGCGTGAGCTGGCTGTACCTGATCACCACCGCCTTCACGCTGGCCAAGATGCTGCGCGACCGCCACGAGGCCGATCTGATGGAAGCGCGCATGCAAGGCCGCCGCGAAGCGGCAGCTGCCGCAGCCGCCACGTCTGGTAACAACACCAACTAAAGATTCGGTCGCCCGCCATCTCGCTATGGCGGATGCTCGCTGGTTGTTTTGAAAAATCCGGTGCTGCGCCTTTGCTGCGCAGTACCTTCCGTAAGGAGTGAAAGCATGAAGAAATTCCACAAAATCCTGGGCCTCGGCTTGGCCGCTGGCCTGCTGTGCACCTTGGCTGCGCTGCCCGCCCGGGCGCAGAGCGAGGCCTCGGCGGCGCTCTCGCTGTTGCCGGTCGCCTCGGTGGTGGGCACGGCATCGGTGGCATCGGCGGCTGCAGGTGCCTTGGTGACGGTGCCTGTAGCGCTGTCGACGGCGGGTGCGGTGCTCACTGTGAAGACAGTCGAAGCCTCGGCCGTGGGCACGGTGTATCTGCTGGAGCGTGCTTCGGACGGCGCGCAGGTCAGCGTCGAAGTGGCGGGCCGCGGCGTGGGAGCATCGGCCCATGCCGTGGGCACGGTAGTGACCTGCAGCGTGATCGGCACGGGCGTAGTGCTGTCGGTGGCGGGCGAGGCGATTGCCTTTGTGCCCAACGCCATCGGCCGTGCGCTGCTGCACAACGAGCGTCTGTAAGGGCACCGCCATGAATGTGCAGCTGATGACCGTGACAACCCCGGCGCATGCCCGTGTGCGCTCATTCAATCTCGCCATGCTCGGCCTGGCCCTGGTGGCGGCTGCGGCCTTGCTGGCTGCCCCCGCGGCCCACGCGGGCCGCTCCTGCGAGGCGGCCAAGCCCGTGCCTGCCAAAGTGATCGAGCGCGGCATGCAGCTGGCGCAGCAGACCTCGGCCGCGCTGGATGCCGAGCACGCCAGGTCCGGCGCGCAGGTGGTGGTGCTGGGCCGCGCGGGGCAGGACCTGAGCAAATACGGCCTGCGCTATTCGCACCTGGGCTGGGCTTATAAGACGCCCGAGGGCCCCTGGCGCGTGGCCCACAAGCTCAACGAATGTGGCACGGCCGTGGGTTATCTGTACCGCCAGGGCCTGGGCGAGTTCTTCCTGGACGACCTGTGGCGCTACGAAGCCGTCTACGCCGTGCCCACGCCCGAGGTGCAGCAGCGCCTGCTGGCCGTGCTGCAGGACAAGGGCCGCACCAAGGCGCTGCAGCATCCGCCCTACAGCATGGTGAGCTACGCCTGGGGCCACAAATACCAGCAGTCCAACCAATGGGCGCTGGAGACGCTGGCTGCCGCCATGGAGCCCGCCACGGTGCGCAGCCGCGAGCAGGCGCAGGCCTGGCTGCAGTTCAAGGGCTACGAGCCGACCACACTCAAGCTCGGGCCGCTCACGCGCATGGGCGGACGCGTCGGCTCGGCCAACATCGCGTTCGACGACCACCCCAGCGACAAGCGGTTTTCGGACCTCATCGAGACCGTCACCGTGGACTCGGTGCTGGCGTGGATGCAGCGTGCGCAGCTGGCGTCGGCCCCGGTCACCATCAAAAATTGAATGAAAAGTGCCGCTAGCGCTTGATGGTCAAGCGCTAGCAGCTATCAAAACAGAAGCATGCGCCGGAGGCGCCCGTGAGGAGTCAACAACCATGAGCAAATCCCTGAGGCTGTCCGAGAAATGGTTTCGCCGCGGCCTGTGGCTGGTGGCGCTGGTGTTCGCAGGCTTCTTGATCGGACTCGGCGGCACCATCGTGGGCGACCTGCCCAAGGTCGAGACACCGCTGCAGCTGGACGACTTCCTGGACCGCCCGGCGGCCGAAAAACTTCGCGCCCAGGTGCGCGAATCGCACCAGGCCGAGGAGGACGCGCAGACCGCGCTGGAGCAGGCGCAACTGCAGCGCAGCAAGGCCCGCAGCGAGACGCAGGCCACGCGCGAGACCTTCAACAACTGGCTGGCGACCCGCTCGGCCACGCAGCGCGCGGACCAGGACCCGGAGGTCATCGCGCGCACCCAGGCGCTCGATGGACTCAAGCTCGCCGAGCGCAAGACCCAGCAGGCCGTGGAGGCGCAGCAGCAGGCTGCGCTGGATGCGCGCCAGGCCGCGGCGGCCACGCAGGAGCGGCTGAACACGCTGGAGGCCGATGGCTACGTGAGGCTTGAGGCCGAGCGCCGCAAGGTCGAGCTGCGGGTGTTTCTGTACCGCCTGGCCCTCACGCTGCCGCTGCTCGCCGTTGCGGGCTGGCTGTTCGCCCGGAAGCGCAAGGGCACCTACTGGCCTTTCGTATGGGGCTTCATCTTCTTCGCGCTGTTCGCGTTTTTTGTCGAGCTGGTGCCCTACCTGCCCAGCTACGGCGGCTACGTGCGCTACGTGGTGGGCATCGGCATCACGGTGCTGGTGGGGCGCTACGCCATCCTGGCGCTCAACCGCTACCTCGAGCGCCAGAAGCTGGCTGAAGCGCTGCCCGACCAGGAGCGCCGCAAGGAGCTGAGCTACGACGTCGCCCTGGCCCGCCTGGCCAAAAGCGTGTGCCCCGGCTGCGAGCGGCCCGTGGACCTCAAAAACGAGAAGATCGATTTTTGCCCGCACTGCGGTATCGGCCTCTTTGACCATTGCGGCGCCTGCAGCGCGCGCAAGAGCGCGTTTGCGCGGTTCTGCCACGCCTGCGGCACCGGGGCGGGGGTGAGGCTGGCGCGCGAAGAATGACGCGGGGTACTGAAGCCCCGCGGGCCCCGCATGGCTTGCGCCGCCGGGACCTGCTAGTTGCGCTGGCCGCAGCGGGCCTGGCGAATGGGCTGGGGTACCAGTCATCCGCCATGCAGAGCGCGCCTGGCGTGTTGATCGAGAACGTCTCGCGTCTGTATCCGGTGCAGGTGGCCAAGGTCGTGGTGCCCAGCAGTGTGCAGGAGGTGGTGCAGGTGATGCGCGGCTGGCCCGGAACGGTCGCAGTGGGCGGCGCGCGCTACAGCATGGGCGGTCAGACCGGCGCTCCTGGCGGCCTGCATATCGACATGCGCGCGATGAACGCGCTGGTCTGGCTCAATGCGGCGCGCCACACCGTGCGTGTGCAGGCCGGCATGCGCTGGCGTGATCTGCAGGACCCAGGGCCTGCTCACACTATTTTTGCCAGTGCGAATGCCGCCCCAGCCACGCCAATCTAGGCGTGTGACGACGCCAAGGCCGGGGCCTTGGCTAGGAACGCAACGACGAGTGGCGTGACTGGGGCCGCCTTCCCTGCGGGTTGCGATGCAAAAGGGCCATCCGCAGCGTTGCCAAACCTCGCTGGGGCCGAACCCCAGCTTCGTTTGGCGCCTAGCGCCTGGCCCTTTTGCATCGCAACGCATCTGGCAAAAACAGTGTAAACAGGCCCTCGACCCGCACGACTTGGCGGTGCGCACCATGCAGAGCTATTCGAATTTCACCGTGGGCGGGTCGGTGTCTGTGAACGTGCACGGCCGGTATGTGGGGGCACGGGCCCATCGGCGCGTCGGTGCGGGCGTTGCAGATCGTGCTGGCCAGCGGCGAGGTGCGCGAGGCCAGCCGCCAGCAACACCCCGACCTGTTTCGCGCCGCCTTGGGTGGTTATGGCGGCCTGGGGGTGATCACCGAAGTGGAGCTGGACCTGGATTCCAACACCGCCATGGAGCGCTCGGTGGCCCATGTGGCGCTCGACGACTACCCCGGTTTTTTTGCCGCAAAGGTGCGTGCCGATGCCAATGCCGATGCCAATGCCGATGCCAATGCCGATGCCGATGCCGATACCCAGGCCGTGATGCACAACGCAGACCTGCTGCCGCCGCATTTCGACCGTGCGACGGCGGTGACCTGGACGCGCACCGACAAGCCTGTGACGGAGCAACTGCGCCTAGTTCCCCGCGGCCAGCGCTACGACCTGCACAAGGGTTTGATCTGGGCCGTGATGGAGCTGCCCGGTGGCGACCAGCTGCAAGCCAAGGTCGTGCGCCCGGCGCTGCTGCGCGGCCAGCCAGTGGTGTGGCGCAACCACGAGGCCAGCCTGGACGCGGCCTCGCTGGAGCCCGCGAGCCGCGTGCTTTCCACCTTTGTGCTGCAGGAGTACTTCGCGCCGGTGGCCCGTTTCGCTGCATTCACCCGCGGCATGGCCCGCATCCTCGCGCAGCACGGGGCGCAGGTGCTCAACGTCTCGGTGCGCCATTCGCCCGCCCACCCGGATGCGGTGATGGCCTGGGCGCGGGAAGAGGTCTTCTCGTGGGTGCTGTACTACAAGCAGGACACGCGACCCAGCGCGCAGGCCGCGGTGGGCGTGTGGACGCGTGCACTGATCGACCTGGCCTTGCAGCACGGGGGCACCTACTACTTGCCTTATCAGCGCCACGCCACCGCGGCGCAGTTTGCGGCGGCCTACCCGCAGGCAGAGCGATTTCGAACGGCCAAGGCCACATGGGACCCGAAAGGGCGGATGACCAACATGCTTTGGCAGCAGTACCTGTAGGGCGCGAAGCGATACCGGTGGCGCAGCCCTTAGCCCACCATCACCCGGTTGCGCCCCTCGCCCTGCGCCCGGTAGAGCGCGGCGTCCGCAGCCAGCAGCAGCACGTCCATGTCCGCCTCACCCCCCAGGGTGGCGCTGTGCACCAAGCCGATGCTGACGGTGGCGTGCTGCGCGGCCTCGGGCGCCGTCGGCGCAGGCTGCTGGACACCCAAGCGTTGGCGCTCCACCGCCGCGCGCACCTGCTCTGCGATGGCATGGGCCTCGACGGGGGATACGCCCGGCAGCACGGCGGCGAATTCCTTGCTGCCCAGGCGGCCGAGCAGGTCCTGGCGGCGCAGCGTGCCTGCGATGGTGCGCGCGATGCCGATGAGCAAGGCGTCGCCTGCCGCGTGGCCGTGTTGGTTGTTCACCTGCTTGAAATGGTCCACGTCCAGCACCATCACCGCGGCCCCGGCAGAACCACACTGGTGCTGCTCCAGCAACGCCTGGCCCTGCTGGAGCAGCGTCCGGCGGCCCAGCACGCCCGTCAGATCGTCGTGGCGCACTGCGTGGTCCAGGCGGCGCAGCGCGTGGGCGCGGGCTGCGCTGGCGCAGGCCACGGCCAGCGGGCCCAGCGCCAGCAGCGTCACGCCCACGCGCAGCGAGAACACGTCGCCCGCGTGCTCCGGCGTGAAGTTGAGCACCCCGGTGGCCACGCCCGCCATGGTCCACAGGCACACCACCAGCGACAGCAGGCTGGCGGTAAAGGCGCTGTAGCTCAGCGCACACCACAGCAGCCCCGGCACCACAAAGGCCAGCATGCCCGGGCCGCCGACCAGCGTGCTCACGCCTTCGGCCAGCAGCAATGAGCTTACGGGGGCAACGCGCCAGAACACCGATGTGCCGGTGCTCTGCGCCGCAGGCGGCAGCGGGTCGTCCGCGCGCGGCGCGCTCAGCACCACGGGCACGATGAGCATGTAGTTCATGAGCTCGGTGCTGAACCACAGCGACAGCAGGTCCGTCCACGGGGCATGAAAGTACACCGGCGCCGCGCCACAGCCTGCGGCGGCGCCCACCGCACTGGCCACCAGCGCGGCCAGCAGCAGGTACAGCGCCGACGTGGTGCGCTGCAGGCGCAATGTGGCGTCGTCCAGGCGGCGCAGCACCAGCCAGCCAGCCGTGGCGCCCAGCAGGTTGGCCGCGTTGAGCCACAGCGCCATGCCCCAGGGGCTGCCGGTGACCAGGTCGGCCGCCACGTAGCCCGCCGCCGCGACCACCCAGGCGTGGGGACGCGCGAGCGTGGGGTAGCGCACCAGGAGGCCCAGCAGCAGCGCGTTGGCGGGCCAGAAGGCGGAAAGAAAACCAATGGGCCGCGCAAAAATGCCCACCAGGCAGGCGCCAAAAATCAGCAGCCCCAGGCCCGCCCAGACAAGGGCCGGCGCAAGGGGCCGGGTGGGGGCAAGGGTGCGGAACATGGGGTGCAGGCGGGTCAGGCGGGGGAAGTTTGGGGCCGTGGCCGGGCAGGGCTGCGGGATGCGCCCTGATTGTCCGCGCAGGCACGGCGCAGGCCGCGGCGCGTTGATACATCTGTTGACAAACTCCAACAGTCACGGCGACGGCTTTGGGCCCTGGGTGCTGGCGCGCTGAGGGCGTAGGCCTGCAGCGCTTGGCCGCGTCCATCAATGCCACCGGCTGTGCGGTGGGTGTGAACGCTCGCAGTCGCTGCAGATATGCGGTGGGCGAGGCTGGGAACCTTGCAGGTCGATGGGGTGGGGCCTCGCGCATGGCCACGGTTTGATCCGCAGCGTGCGCAGGTCTCCGCTTCGCGCAGGCGGACTTACTGCCGTCGCCAGCGCCGCACCCACTGCCGCCGCAGCACCCGCGCGGCGCGCCAGGCCCAGGAGGCGCGGGCGCGCTCCAGCACGGCGTGTTTGAAGCGCATCCAGTGCGTGTAGGCCCAGGCAAACCAGCGCAGCTGCATGAGGGCCGGCTGGGTGAGCGTGAACAGCCGCGCCACCACGGCTGTGCCCACCACCTTGGCCAGGGCGATCACCAGCATGCCCAGCACGACATGCCCGCGCCCGATGGCCCAGAGCGCGAGCAGCTTGACCGGCAGCAGCAGCGCGGTGGGCAATGCAAACAGCGCCACCGCCGCCCAGGGCGGCAGGCTGCGCACCTTGCCCTCGATCCAGCGCAGCCCGGGCCAACGGCCGATGCGCGCCAGCAGCTGCTGCAGCGGGACCCAGCCCCATTCCTCGAACAGGATCACGGCCGCCAGCAGCCCGCTGGCGATGCCGGCCATCACCCGCGCGGGCCAGTGCAGCAGTTGGAGGAGGATTTTTTGAATGATTTTGGGCTCCAGCGCTGGTTGTATAAGGTTTTATTGCTATTAAATTGGTGGCAATTAGGCTCTGAAAGCTGGGCACCAGCCCACGCGCGCTGCAGCATACCGCTGCGCGCAGATCGGCTTGTGGCTCCAGGCCTCGCAGTCGGCGGATCCCCCCATCCCCACATCTCCATCCCTGTGCGGTTGGAACTCCTCGGAAAGGGTGCTTTGGCCCGAAATAGCGACCTTCCCGAAAGCAAGACGGCCTTGCAGGCTGGACGGAAGTAGCCCATGGCGATACCTAAGGCGCGCTGCCACGCCACCGGTCGCGAAATCCGGCACTTGTAGCAGCCAATGCGCGAACCATCGGCGCCACAAGCATGTGCTTGGGTCACTAGGAGCCTTATGGCCCCGTTGTCTTCGTCATCGATCCGTCACCGCGTGGTGGCGGGCGTGGTTTTGTCTGCTGCCGTGGCAGCCCTCAGTGGTTGTTATGTGGCGCCCATCCACCATCCCGTGCCGGCGCCCATCGTGGTGCAGGCACCAGCGGCGCCAGCGCCCGTCACCCTGGCCGTGCGCCTCTATCCCGCCAACGACCAAGCCACCCCGTTTGGCATGGTGCACGCGGTGGTCACCAATGACCTCCACGGCCGGGGCACCTTCCAGGCCTCGATCCTGGGCGAGAACTTTGTCGGCGAGGCCACGCGCAAGGCAGGCTCGTCGCGCGAGGGCCTGGCCAGCGGCTCCGGCACACGGGGCGGCTACCTGAGCTGCCAGTACTCGATGAACTCGGCCACGCTGGGCATGGGCTCGTGCCGCCTGTCGAGCGGCGCGTTGTTCACCATGCACGTGGGCGGATAACTCCGCGGATAGCGCAAGGGGTAGCGCAAGGGGTGGGGCAACTCAGGGGCTGGGTTGCCCGGTCACTGCGACATCCGTCGCCAGGTGACCGCCCTTGAGGTGACCCACGTACTGCAGCGCCTGCTTGATCTGCACCGACGGCACATCGCCTTCGCGCATGTGCAGCAGGTCGGCGGGGCTCACCATCAGCGCCGATGCGTCGGTCAGCGGCAGTTGGGCGGCGCGGTAGGCCTCAAGCACCAGCTGCGAGCAGAAGAACCGGTCGTTTCGGGCCGCGCCGAGCTGGACAGCGGCCGTGCCGCGCAGGCAGGCGTCGCGCACGCTGCCCGGCACCAGCGGGATCTCGCAAAACTTGCGCTGCAGGGTGAACGGCGCCTGCAGCACGATGCCGGCGGTGTTGTATTTCTTGCCGTCCTGGGCCTGTGCAAAAACCCGCATCGCCGTGGCGTGCGCGTCGGTCATGCCGGGGTGGCGAAAGGCCACGATGGTGGCTTCATCGGCCATGAACTCGGCCGTGCTGCGCGTGCGCACACCGGAGCCCACGGCCTCGATGATCCGGTCGTCGCCCAGATAGAGCGCCGCATGGCTCACCGGCGACAACGTGAAGACACGGATGCCCAGCGAGTTGATGCCATGCGTGGCCGACAGGATGATGTCGCCAGCGCGCAGGTCCTGACTGCCTACGGTTTGCCCGCCGTTGGCGGGCGTGAGCAGTACGCTGTTTTGCAGTTGCAGCGTGGGCAGCCCATTGTCCGGATCGCGGTCGATGCGGCTGGCGCAACCGCTGGTGCCCAACAGCACCACGCCGATGGCCGCGCACAGCCCCGCGCGGGCGCTGCGGCCGATGGAGGGCACAAATCCTGAAAGCATGGTGAGTCCGGTCATGGTGGGGTATCAGGTGCTGCGAACGCTCAGACGCCGCGGGCGCGGTCGCTTTTGAACTGCGCACGGAACTGCGCGAAGGCGCCTGCGTCCAGCGACTCGCGCACCTCGCGCATCAGGTTCAGGTAGTAGTGCAGGTTGTGCACGGTGGTCAGCATGGGCCCGAGCATTTCGCCGCAGCGGTCCAGGTGGTGCAGATACGCGCGGCTGAAGCCTTCGCGCCCGCCGTTGTCCCACGACACGCCCGCGCTGCCCGCACACGCATAACACGTGCAGCTGGTATCGAGCGGCTGGTGGTCGGCCTTGTGGCGCGCGTTGCGGATTTTCAGGTCGCCAAAACGGGTGAACAGCGTGCCGTTGCGCGCATTGCGTGTGGGCATCACGCAGTCAAACATGTCCACGCCATCGGCAACGCCCTGGACCAGGTCTTCCGGTGTGCCCACGCCCATCAGGTAGCGCGGCTTGTGCGCGGGCAGCAGGTGGGGCGTGTGCGCCATGATCCCCAGCATCTCGTCCTTGGGTTCGCCCACGCTCACGCCGCCAATCGCGTAGCCGGGGAAGTCCATCTCGACGAGTTTTGCGAGCGATTCGGCGCGCAGGTTGGTGTACATGCCGCCCTGCACGATGCCGAACAGCGCGTTGGGGTTGTTCAGGCGGTGGAATTCGTCCTTGCTGCGCTGGGCCCAGCGCAGGCTCATCTCCATGCTCTTGCGCGCCTCGGCCTCGGTGGTGAGGTGCCCCTTGGTCTCGTAGGGCGTGCACTCGTCGAGCTGCATCACGATGTCGGAGTTGAGCGTGGTCTGGATCTGCATGCTCACCTCGGGCGACATGAAGAGCTTGTCGCCGTTGACGGGGCTCGCAAACGTGACGCCTTCTTCGGTGATTTTGCGCATCGCGCCCAGGCTCCAGACCTGGAAACCGCCGGAGTCGGTGAGGATGGGCTTGTCCCATTTTTCAAAGCCGTGCAGGCCGCCAAAGCTTTGCATCACGTCGAGCCCGGGGCGCATCCACAGGTGGAAGGTGTTGCCCAGGATGATCTGCGCGCCCATGTCGTGCAGGCTCTTGGGCATCACGCCCTTGACGGTGCCATAGGTGCCCACGGGCATGAAGATGGGGGTCTGCACCACCCCGTGGTTGAGGGTGAGCGTGCCGCGGCGTGCGTGGCTGGTGGGGTCGGTTTTGAGGAGGTCAAACTGCAGCATGATGGGCCGTATTGTCCCAGACGGTTCCGCCGCCGCGACGCAGGCCGCAAAAGGGCTGGCGCCCGCACCGAGCGTGGCTACACTGGACCCGCAACCCGCGCATCACACTTCGGAAGGAGACCCCCATGCTCAAGATCCTCATTGCCGTGGACGGCTCGGAACTCTCCCTGGACGGCGTCCACCACGCGCTCGCGCTGGTGCGCCAGGGCCTGCAGGCCAGCGTCGTGCTGGCCCATGTGCAGGAGCCCGCCACCCTGTACGAACTGGTCACCACCCGCGACCCCGACCTGATTGCCGCCGCCAGCCTGGAGGCGGGCGAGCATCTGATGGCCCCGGCGCGCGCGCTGCTCGATGCCGCTGGCATCGCTTACGAGACCGATGTGGGCGTGGGCGACGTGGCCCACACGCTGGTGGACATGATCGAGCGCTCGGGCTGCGACCTGGTGGTCATCGGCGCGAAGGGGCAGGGCGCCATCACCACCGCGCTGCTGGGCTCGGTATCGCAAGAGGTGGCGCACGCGAGCCCCGTGCCCGTGACCATCGTCAAGCACGCCGAGGTGCTGGAGGCTGTGGAAGGGGATGCGGTGGAAGACGCGGAGGCTTGAAGAAGCACCAGGCCTTGTCACCCGGATGATCGGCCCGGCGGTGGGGCTCTTCGGGGAGGCGCGGCAAACACGGCGCCGCCCAAAACGACAAGGGCCGCATGTTCAGCGGCCCTGGGCGTCGGAATAGAGCGAAAAAGAAACGGAAGAAAACCCGGTTGCCGTTCAGGCCGCCTTGCGAAACGGCTCCGAAGGCCGTTGCAGCTTGCCGTGTGGCAGCGTGGCCAGGCGCGTGAACATGCGGCGGCAATAACCGCTGATCCACAAACACTTGTTGAGCTCGTCCACCGGCAGCGGGCCCGACACCACCACGATGTCGTTGGCCACGTCCTGCGCCCCGGCGGCACGCAGGCGGCGGCGGGTGTTGTTGGCCCAGGACTGGATGCGGGTGGGGCTGCCATGCTGGTGCACCTCGCCCGTATGGACGTCAAAGGCAATGGCCACGGTATCGGTCTTCAGCTTGAACCTGCGCTCGCCCGTCACCGCGCTGGGTGCATCGCGCATGTCGTACAGGTAGTAGCTGCCGGCCTTGAGCTGGTATTGCATGTCCATGGGGTGTTCCTCTCTCTGCTCACATTTTGGAGGGGTGCACACAGGGGCAATGGCAGCTTAAACGGGGGGAATACCGCTCTTATCGAAAGCGTGGCCTGCGGCGGGCCATGGCGTCTGGGTGCGCGTGCCATTGTGGCGGCGCATCGGCACCTGATCGCGAACCTTGAATGCGATGTCGTAACGAGTTGTGAGGCCGCGATGGGGCGCCACCGTTGTTGACCCTCCTCCGCGCGCCTCGCCACAGCGTTTGCAACTGGCACTACCCCCGCGAGGGACGCCAAGCAAGGGCCGCCCCGCAGCGAGGGCGTCGTCCCCCTTCCCGAATTGCACAGCAATTCGAGAGACGGGGTGAAGGCGCGCCAGCGCCTCAGCGGGATGTGCCTGCCTAAAGGATGTACCTGCCTAAAAATCCACCAGGCTCACGCCCACGCTGAACACCGTGCGCTTCTTGTTGTAGTCGATCATGCTGTCGCCATAGCCGCTGAACAGCGCGGTGTGCAAGCGCAGGTTGCTCTTGCCGCCCAGCAGGTTGGAGCCCACGGCCTGCAGCCATTCCACGCGCACCGAGCCGCGTTCGCTGCTCGACAGTGAATGCCGCAGCGTCGCGCCCACTGTGTTGTCCTTGTTGATGTTCCAGAACGCCGACAGCTCGCCGCGGCCTACATAGTCGCTGATGCCGGGGTTGTCGTCGCTGCCCGAGCCTTCGGGAATGCGCTTCCAGATGCGGGCGTTCACGCGCACGCTGTTGCCCAGCTCCATGCCGGTCATCAGGTACGCGCGGTTCCAGCTGCGCGACAGGGGCTTGCTCTGGCCGTTGGACTGGTGCACCAGCCCCACGCCGCTGTAGCGCCACTTCCAGCCAAACGGCAGCTCGGCCGTGGTGGGGTAGACGTACATGACCTCGGGTTCGTGGTCGGTGGTGCGGAAGGGGCGCGAGATTTCGGGCGTGAACAGCTGCCAATACGACTGCTGGGTGTAGCCAAACCACACCGAATCCTTGAGGGTGGGGTGGCCCTGCGTGAGCAGGCCCTGGGCAACCTTGGTGCGCACCGACAGCTGAATGCGGTTTTCGACGCGGCGGTAGGGCGTGGACTCGGTAGCCGAATGGTCGGCCGCGTCGGACGTCGGCTGGCGGTTGACGTTGCTGCCCCCTACCACCGACACCGTGATCGGCCGGTAGCCGCGGAAGCTGAAGGTGCCGCAGTCGCTGCCCGACTCCAGCTCCCAGAAGCGCGAGAGGTCGCTGTACTGTGCGTCCCGGCAACCGTCTACGCGCGAGACGTCGATGACGCGCGTGGCCGGCAGGGTGGAGTCCACGGGGGGCGGCACTGCAGCCGTGTCCGTGGCAGTGCCGGCCGATGCGCCGGGCGCTTTCCAGGTCTGCTCGGCGGCCGCCTGGTCAAAGCAGGCCAAGCGGGCCTGGTTGTCTTGCGACAGCGCGGCGCAGCGGCGCCAGGCGTCGCCCGCGGACGGCGAAACCCCGGCAGTCCCCGCGCTGTTGCCTTGTGCCAGTGCGGCACCGCCGGGCGCCAGGGTGGCCAGCAGCGCGAGCGCGGCAGGAAGGATGTGGCCTTGCGGGCGGGGACGGAAGTGGTTGCGTAGTGGCATGGTGGTGTGAGAGTGTCGAGGCTTCAGCGTATTACAGGAGTTCGGGGCAACGCGCGGGATGGAACTGGACGTGTCTAGGGAGAAATTGCCTCAAGCGCTTGTAGGATAGGCGCTTGTTGCTATCAATATGGTAGTGACCTCTTGGGGGTCTAAGAGATGCCTGCGGGGGTAGCCGCCGCCGCGCTGGCCTGCGCCTTGGCGGCAAACTCGGCGCGCAGCGCCTTGAGTTTCTCGCGCGGGTCTTCGCGCACGGTGGCCTTGTCCAGCCCCATCTCGGCGATAAAGCGGCTGGGCTGGGCCGAGACCATTTCACGGCCCTTCTTGCGCTTCTTGGTCCAGCTCACGGCCAGGGTGCGCTGGGCGCGGGTGATGCCCACGTACATCAGGCGGCGCTCTTCCTGCAGGCGCTGCAGGGTGTCGTCGCTCACCTTCTGCTGGCGGCCTTCGTCGTCGTCGAGCTTGAAGGGCAGCATCCCTTCGGTCACGCCGACCAGAATGACGTGCGGCCACTCCAGCCCCTTGCTGGCGTGCAGGGTCGACAGCGTGACCATGTCCTGGTCCTTCTCGCGCTCGCTGATGGTGGACAGCAGGGCGATGGTCTGCGACACCTCCAGCAGGCTCTTGGTTTCCTTGGTCACGACGGCGCCTGAGCTGTCGTCGATCTGGCCGCCTGCGCGCTGCGCCATCCAGTCGCAGAACTCCATCACGTTGCTCCAGCGCGCGGCCGCCACCTTCTCGCTGTCTTCGTTGTCGTACAGGTGCTGCTCGTAGCCGATTTCTTTCAGCCACTCGTTCAGGAAGGTGCGCGAGTCTTCGGCACCATGCACGCGGCGCGCGCTGTATTCCAGGTAGTTGATGTACCGGCCGAACTCGTGCAGGCCGTCCATGGCGCGCTTGGGGATAGCGGCTGGCAGCATGCCGTTGAACAGCGCGCCGAACATGCTTTGTTTGTGCTGCGTGGCAAAGGCGCCCAAGGCCGCCAGTGTGGTGTGGCCAATGCCGCGTTTGGGGCTGGTGATGCAGCGCAGAAACGCCGGGTCATCGTCGTTGTTGATCCACAGGCGAAACCACGCGCACAGGTCCTTGATTTCCGCCCGGTCAAAAAAGCTCGTGCCACCGGACACCTTGTACGGGATGTTGGCCTTGCGCAGCGCTTTTTCAAACGGCTTGGCCTGGTGGTTGGCGCGGTACAGGATGGCGAAGTTCTTCCAGTCGGGCGGCGGGTTGCTGGCCGCGCGCAGGCTCTGGATGCGCGCCACGGCGCGGTCCGCTTCGTGCTCCTCGTTGTCGGCGTCCACCACGCGCACGGGCTCGCCTTCGCCCAGTTCGCTGAACAGCGTTTTGGGGTACAGCTTGGGGTTGGGCCCGATCACGTTGTTGGCCGCGCGCAAGATGGCGCTGGTGGAGCGGTAGTTCTGCTCCAGCTTGATGACCTTGAGCTGCGGGAAGTCCACCGGCAGCTTTTTCAGGTTGTCGAGCGTCGCGCCGCGCCAGCCGTAGATGGACTGGTCGTCGTCGCCCACGGCCGTGAAGTGGCCGCGCTCGCCCACCAGCAGCTTGAGCAATTCGTACTGCGTGGCGTTGGTGTCCTGGTACTCATCGACCAGCACGTGGCTGAGCAGCGCCTGCCACTTGGCGCGCACTTCGGGGAAGTCGCGCAGCAGGCGCAGCGGCATGCCGATCAGGTCGTCGAAATCCACGCTTTGATAGGCCGCCAGGCGCTCCTCGTAGCGCGCCATCAGCGTGGCGATGATGCGCTCGTTGTCGTCCGCCGCCTGGGCCAGTGCCTGCTCGGAGGTCAGGCCCATGTTCTTCCACTTGCTGATCACCCACTGCCACTGCCGCGCCGTGGCCATGTCGGTGGTGCCGCCCGAGGCTTCCTTCAGGATGCCCGTCACATCGTCGGCATCCAGGATGCTGAACTGGGGCTTCAAGCCCAGCACGCTGCCGTCCTCGCGCACCATGCGCACCCCCAGGGCGTGGAAGGTGCACACCAGCACGTCCTTGGCGCGCTTGCCGATGAGGTGCTGCGCACGCTCGCGCATTTCGGACGCAGCCTTGTTGGTGAAGGTGATGGCCGCGATGCGCTTGGGCTCCATGCCCTTTTCGATCATGTGGGCGATCTTCTGGGTGATCACCCGCGTCTTGCCCGAGCCCGCGCCGGCGAGCACCAGGCAGGCACCGTCGGTGTAGTGGACAGCCTGAAGCTGGGCGAGATTGAGGCCTGCGGACATGGGGATGCGTGGGGGAAGCCTCTAGGGCCAGAAGAAACCGAGGGGGACAACCGGCCGCGGGGGCCGCCGCCGGAGCGCGCAATGATACCGGTCAGGCCCCAATCGGGCCGCGCCCGCTGAAACACGGTGGCTGGTGAGCGCAAAGCTGACCGAGGCTGACGACCTGCCCGCAGCCGCCCAGGAAGACTGCCCGGCACGGCCTGGCTCTGCGGGAAATCCCCCTAGGGGGCACCTTGTCACACTTTGATACTACGTGGAAAGCCACGCCTTTGCTGCGTGGCCTGTCTGGATGCGCCCACCATGAACTACCACCGCCCGCCTTCCTCTTTGCCCACCACCCTGCCGATCTCCGCGCTGGCGGCACGCCGCCGGCAGCGCTATTTGGTGGCCGCGTGCGCTGGTTTGCTGGTGTGCGCAGCGGCGGCACTGCCGGCCAGGGCGCAACTGGGCAGCACCGCACCGGTGCGCATTGGCGTCGTGGGCCCCTTCACCGGCCCGTCGGCCGACTTTGGCGTGCCCATGCTCAACGGCATCAAGCTGGCGGTGGACGAGATCAACGCCGTGGGCGGCTACCTGGGCCGCCCACTGGAGCTGGTGGTCAAGGACGACGGCGCCAACCCGGACCAGGGCCGCAAGGTCTCGCAAGAGCTGCTCAGCGAGAAGGTCGTCGCCACCATTGGCTTTTGCAACACCGGCGTGGCGATGAAGGCCATCGACCTGTTCCAGGACGCCAAAAGCCCGCTCATCGTGCCGTGCTCCACCGGCACGGCGGTAACGACCAAATACCCCGCGCCCGACAGCTACATCTTCCGTGTGCAGGCCCGCGACGCGCTGCAGGCGCCGTTCATGGTGGACGACATCGTCAAGCGCGGCTGGGACAAGGTGGCCATCTTTGCCGACAAGACGGGCTATGGCGAAGGTGGCTACAACGACGTGGTGGCGGCGCTGGCCGCCAAGAACCTCAAGCCCGTGCATGTGGCGCGGTTCGACCTGGGCGTGAAGGACCTCACGGCCGAGCTCACCGCCGCCCGCGCCGCGGGGGCCAACGTGGTCTACAGCTACACGGTGGGGCCGGAGAACGCGACGATTGCCAACGGCAAGAAGGCCATGGGCTGGAAGGTGCCGCAGGTGGGGGCCTGGCCGCTGTCGTTCCCGTTTTTCCTGGAAGGCGCCAAGGACGCCGCCGAGGGTGCGCTCATGGTGCAGACCTTCATCGCCGAGCCCAGCAACGAACGCCGCGCGTCCTTCCTGTCGAGCTACACCCGCAAATACCAGGGCAAGGTCGCGGTGCCCATGGCGGCCGCCAACGCGTACGACGCCACCTATTTGCTGATGTACTCCTTCCTCGGCATCCGCGACGGCAACCTGGCGGGCAAGGCCGTCAAGGAGTCGCTGGAGGGCAAGATGAAGACCTACTACGGCGTGGTCTCCACCTATGACAAGCCGTTCAGCGTGCAGGACAAAGACGCCATCACGCGCAACATGCTGGTCATAGGCATGGTCAAGAACGGCGCCATCACTTTTGCGTACCCCGAGGATGCCAAGCGCAACCTGATCGTCCAGCGCAAGCAGTAAGTCGGATTTGCGTTCAATTGCCTAACGTCGTTGGGTCGCCTTGCCGTGCTACAGCACTGTCTGCGGCTCCCCGCCTGGTTATGCAATTGAACGCAAATCCGCCAGCGGGCCGGTTTTACGAGCTCCTGCAGCATTCGTTGGGTGTGATGGCCCCCACCTGACTTTGCGCTGACCGCCGCATCGCGCGGGCGGTCAGCCCGCGCGGCCAGCACGGACAATAACGCCGTGCTTTCGATCCTTCTCATCACCTTCCCCTTCTTCGCGCTGGTGCTCTGCGGCTATCTCGCCGCCCGGCGCGGCGTGTTGCCCCAGCCGGCCATCCCGGGGCTCAACGCCTTCGTGCTGTACTTTGCGCTGCCCTGCATGCTGTACCGCTTTGGCGCCAGCACACCCATCGGGCAACTGCTCGACCCGGCCGTGGCGGGCGTGTACGTGTTGTGTGCGCTGGTGATGGTGGGCGGCACCGTGGCGCTCACGCGGCGTGGCAGCATCGGCTGGAACGACGCGGCCTTCGGTGCGCTGGTGGCCGCCTTCCCCAACACCGGCTTCATGGGCGTGCCGCTGCTGGTGGCCCTGCTCGGCGCGCAGAGCGCCGGCCCGGCCATCGCGGCCATCATGGTCGACATGCTCATCACCAGCTCGCTGTGCATTGCGCTCTCGCGCCTCGACGGCGCCGGCACCCACGGCGTGGGCGTGGCGCTGCGCAATGCCTTCAAGGGCATGGCGACCAACCCCATGCCGTGGGCCATTGCACTCGGTGCGCTGGCCTCGGCCCTGCAGTTCAAACTCCCCGGCCCGGTCGACAAAACCGTCGCCATGCTGGCCGACGCGGCTTCGCCCGTGGCGCTGTTCACCATCGGCGCGGTGCTGGCGCGCTCGCAGATGAACCAGCACGAGCAGGTACCGCCCCGGATGTATGTGCCCGTGGCACTGGCCAAGCTGCTGGTGCACCCGCTGCTGGTGTGGGTAGTGGGCACGGCGGCGATGGCGCTCGGCGCGCCGCTCACGCCGTTTGCGCTCACCGTGCTGGTGCTGGTGGCGGCCCTGCCCAGCGCCAGCAACGTCTCGCTCCTGGCCGAGAAGTTCGGCGCCAACAACGGACGCATCGCGCGGATCATCCTGGTGTCCACCGCGCTGGCGTTTCTGAGCTTTTCAGCGGCGGTGGCGTTGCTGACCTGAGGTTGCTATTGTTTTGATAGCTATGGGCGCATATGAATCAAGCGCTGGGGCCCTAAATCATTTAAATTTCAGTGCCCGCAGCCTTGCGCTCTGCCAAGATTGCCGTCCTGTCAGCACAGCGTGCGTGCGGACCGGGCCAGTGCCTCCAAAGCCTGCGCCAGCACGAACGAGCCGGCCACCAGGATCGCACCCTCCACATTGATCTGCAGCACAAAGGCCGGCCGGTGGATGCGGGTGGCCATCGTGTGCAGCAGCCGGGCGATGCCCAGCAGCGGAACGGCCAGGATGCCGAAGTGCAGCCACACCGTCCAGCCGCGCAGCGCCGTGCCCATCGCGGCCTCGGCACTGCATCGGGTGACAGCGCCGTGGCGCTGCCAGTCGGCGTAGTCCATGGCCAGGAACAGCAGCACCCCGCCAGCCAAGGGCACCACCACCATCAGCCAGAACATCACCCAGTGGCGGTCGTGCGGGTTCCAGCTGGGTTCGGGCTCCGCATCGTCGGAGTTGCCGCCGGGGGCAGAGGCGCCCGTGGTGACCTTTGCCGGGTGTGTCCCTTCGCTCTGCACCAATTCGTCGGCAGTGTCGGCCGCCATGTCCAGCCACCGGCGCCAGTCGCGCACGCGCGGTTGCTGGCCCAGCGCCGCCAGATAGACGCATCCGTCGTCCACACACAGCTGACGTGACGATGTGATGCGGTCGGCCGGCAGGTGCCAGTTTTTGGACCGGTGCGGCAGCTGCAGCACGAAGACGGTGGTGGTGTCGGACGCCCGGTCGCTGCTGGTGAACAGGCCCGTGGCCTGGTGCGTCAGCTCGATCACCATCCAGTCGTAACCGCGGTGCTCGCCCTTCACGATCCACTCAGGCTGGAGTTCCGTGAGGCCCAGCCTTTCCCACAGCGGGGCAGAAAAACTGGCGAGCAGCCCGGCGGGTGGAGCTTCCCGGACCGCCATTTACAAGTCCTCCAGGTCAGCGTCGTCCTGCGCTGCGCGCCGGGCCTGGACGCCGATGATGGTGGCCACGACGGCGCAGCCCAGCAGGTTCCACGGACCCGGAATGCCATACGCGGCAAAACCGGCTCCGAGCACACCCAGGATGAGGCCCATGCCCCACAGCGGCTGGTCTTCGCAGCGCTTGAGCACGAGGCCTTGGACTATCGAAAGAAGCCCCACCGTCACCGGCCACCCCATGAGGCACCCGAGCATCAGCAAAAACGCCGCCATGCCCTTCGCCTGTGAGAACCAGTTCCCCCAGATCCAGTTGGCGCACAACGTCGCCACGGTGATGTTGATGGTGGCCCACAGGGGCTGAAGTTTGGGCCCGTCGTTCAGTTCTTTGTACATGGTGGTGGAGATGGCCAGCGCGCAGGGGCGCTGTCCCTGTCACAGGGATTTGGTGCGGTCGAGGTCCAGAAAGAGCGCATCCTGACCGGGATCTGCGGGGGCCCATGCGCTGAATTGGGCACAAGGGCACCGGCTGACACCCGCGGTAGCGCACGGCGATACGCCCGGGCAGGACAGTGCAGGACTTCGAAGGGGCGGTGTCGGCACGTTGGGCGCGTTGTTCAATCCGCCACCGGGCGCTGGCCTTGCAGAAATCCCTGCAGGAACGCGTCGACATGGCGCAGTGGGTGCTGACCGCGCTCAGGGAGGGCACCGGCCAGTTGCAAGGCCCTTTGCAGCTGGTCGTCCAGCCGTTGTCGCCAGCGCCCTTGTCGGTCGAGGATGTCGGCCACGGCCTGCGCGGTGGTCGCCTGCGTTGTGGCCGCAGCGGCGTCCTGGCCCAGCAGCATGGCGCCTGCCAGGTCGGGGTCGTAGTCGCAGGCCTGCAGCAGGGCGGTGCCGGTCTCGTACAGCCGGTTGATGTTGCCGGCCTCCGCATAGCGGCGCGCGATCAGCAGGAAGTCGGTGGCGTCCTTGGATGTGTCCAAATGCCGGTCGCCCCAGGCGATCAGCTTGAGCACGGCCAGCGATGGCAGTGAGGCCACGCGCACCGCCAGGGCGCCGTCCAGATCCACTTCAACAGCGGCCCGGTGCGCTTCGGCAAAGCCTGCAACGTTCATCACCACCGCATGCTCTGGCGGCCAGGCAATGGTGGCATGCGGACTTGCCACCGCGCCAAAGGGCAGCAGGTCCAGCGGAATGCCATGAACGGTCGCGGCGGGCCGGTACAACAGGCGGTGGGCGACTCCGGGCTGATCTTGAAAGCTACCTTCGGCCAACAGCTGGTCTTTGAGGGCGCTGAATGCGGCCCAGTCGGTCAAGTGCAGGCCCAGGTCCACATCGCGTGTGGCGCGCCCCGTGCTTTGCCCATGCACATGCCACAGCATCAGGTCCCGCGCCAGTGCGCCCCCCACGAAGAAGTCGATGTGAAGGCTGCGGGCCGCGGTGCTGGCCAGCTGCAGGATGTCCCGCAGCAGCGGATCGACTGGCCGGTCAGGCGATGTCTTGAGCATCGCGGCCGGTGTCCAGGTATTGGGCGCGGACGCGCTGGGCGGTATCGATATTTCGCGGGTCGGTGCTGGCCATCAGGTCCGCGTAGACGAGCAGCGGCGGCACGGTGGCGCTGCCGGCGTCGTCATCGTCCGCCAGAGGCCAGAAGGCGCTGAGTATTTCGACGGTGCCCTCGGGGTCGGGGCGCAGCCGGTGTTTCAGGATCAACGCTTCGGGCGCTGCCGCATAGAGGGTCATCTGCTCGGGTTCGAGATACCCGGTCAGGTGGTGGGCCGCGACTTCGCCGCCCCAGGCTGCGTGCAGGGGTTGCAGGTCCAGGCCCCTCCACCAGTCCCGGGCCGGGGCTGCGAATCGCCGGCCGTGCAGCTGGGGCCGCAGTCTGATGGGGAAGTGGGTGGTCCATTCCTCCTGCAGGGCGGCGGGGGCCAGCAGGCGGCGCGGCTCCGTCAGCGCCAGATGGCCGCGTGCCTGCAGGTCGCTGAGCACGTCGCCCACACTGCCCAGTGCGACGCCGGCGGTGGTGGCGATCTCGCGGTAAGGCGCGGCTGCAAGGCCCGGGCGGGTCAGCAGGGCAAAGGCGATGCGCAGCCCCGCAGGGGTCAGCGATTTGAAGCGCCCCACAGGCCGCGCGCGCTCGGTGCGGGGGTTGCCGGTGACGTACACAAAACAACCCGGCACGTTGAGGTAGGCGTTGCCCGCTGCATCGATGAAGTTCAGGCCGAGGCTGCGGCACTGCCGGGCAGCCTCGGCGGTGATGAACGGCGCGACCAGCAAGGTCGGCTCGCGCCGGTGGCGCGCCCTGGCGTGGAGCGGGCCCAACACGTGGAAGCGGTCGACAGCCTTGACCTCGGCCGCAAAGCGCACCGGCAAAGTCTGGGGCGCAATGATGTCCAGCCAGGCATCGGGCGCGGCGTCGCCCGGGGCGCCTTCCATGACTTCGCGGGTGGCAGCCTGCTCCACGCGCACCCCGGTTGCCGTTTGGAGTGCAGCAATGGCGTTCCTCAGGGTGTTGGCTGTGTTCATATTTCTCAGTTGTTCACGTTCAGTGAACTTTGAGCATAGCTGAACACTTGACTGTGTTCAATATATTTTTATGTTCACGTGCAGTGAACATGAGACTAATATGAACGGTCAAATCACCAGCGGATCCACATCCACCAGCCAGCGCACCAGCCCCTTGTGCTCGGGCGCGCTGCGGGTGGCTTGCATCACCGGCTGCCACGCCGCCAAAAACCGCTGCAGCGCGGCGCGGCTGCTGCTTTCCATCAGCATTTGCGCGCGCTCCACATTGGCCACGCGCTGGATGGTCAGCGGCACTGGGGGGAACAGCGTCACAGCCTCCAGCCCTGGCAGGGCGGCTGCGTGCGCGGCAGCCGTGGCGGCGGTGAGGAAGCCCTGCGCGACTTCCTGCGTGCGGGCGTCGGCGCGCACCAAAGCCTGGAAGGCGAAGGGCGGCATGGCGGCTTCTTCGCGCTCCTGGAGCTGCTGGGCGGCAAACGCCGGGTAGTCGTGGGTGCGCAGCGCCTCGTACACCGGGTGCTTGGGGTGAAAACTCTGCACCCACATCTCGCACTGCGTGCCCTGGGCGGCCATGTAGGCGGCGTCTCGCCCCGCGCGGCCGGCGGCCTGCATGAGAAGGGCAAACAGCCGCTCGGGCGCCCGGAAGTCGCTCGAAAACAGCGCCCCGTCGGGCTGCACTGCGGCCACCAGCGTGATGCGCCGAAAGTCGTGGCCCTTGGCGATCATCTGCGTACCCACCAGCACATCCACCTCGCCCGAATGCACCTGCGCCAGCTGCGCCTCGAGCGATCCCTTGGCCTTGGTGGTGTCGGCGTCGATGCGGGCAATGCGGGCGGGGGTGCGGTCGGGCCGCAGCACCTCGGACAACAGGTCGCCGAGCTGTTCTTCAAGCTGCTCGGTGCCCCGGCCCATGGAATGGATGTCCGGGCTGCCGCAGGTGGGGCAGGCACGGGGCACGCGCACCGTGTAGCCGCAGTGGTGGCAGCGCAGGGTACGGTCGGCCTTGTGGAAGACCTGGTGCGCGCTGCAGTGCGGGCAGTCGCTCTTCCAGCCGCAGTCGGCGCAGTGCAGCACGGGGGCGTAGCCCCGGCGGTTGAGCAGCACCATGCTCTGCTCGCCGCGCGCCACGCGCTCGGTGATGGCGGCCAGCAACGGCGCGCTGAAGATGGCGCGGCGCGGCTGCTGGTTCATGTCCACGCGGCGCACCCGAGCCAGGGCGCCAGCGCCGATCCGGCTGGGCATGGCCAGGCGCACGTAGCGCCCGCCTTCGGGGTCATCCGCCGTGGCCGGGCGGCTGGCGTGCCAGGTCTCGAGCGACGGCGTAGCCGAGCCCAGCAACACCTTGGCGCCTTGCTCGCGCCCGCGCCAGATGGCCAGGTCGCGCGCCGAGTAGCGGGCGCCTTCCTGCTGCTTGTAGCTGGGGTCGTGCTCCTCGTCGACCACGATGATCTTCAGGCCCGGCAGGCTGGCGAACACCGCCATGCGCGTGCCCAGCACGATGCGCGCCACGCCGCTGTGCGCTGCCAGCCAACTCTTGAGGCGCTGCGGGTTGGTCATGCCGCTGTGCAGCGAGACCACGGCCTGGCTGCCAAAACGCGGGGCGAAGCGGGAGGTAAAGCGCTCCTCCAGCTGGGGCGTGAGGTTGATCTCGGGCACCATCACCAGCGCCTGGGCCGTGGGGTCAGACTCCAGCGCCTCTTGCACGCAGCGCAGGTAGACCTCGGTCTTGCCGCTGCCGGTGCTGCCAAACAGCAGGAAGGGGCCGGATTCTGAGGAAATTCGGGCCCTGGCGCTTTCCTGTTCTGGGGTGAGTGCTATGTTTTGTATAGCAACTTCGTCCGCTCCCGCCCCCATGCCTTTGGCCGGGCGCCGCAACCGGCGGGCCAACTGCTCGGGTTGCAGGTCGCGCAGCTGCGGGGGCAGGGCGGCTAGGGCGATCTCGCCCAGTGCGCGCTGGTAGTAGCGCGCGGCAAAAGCCACCAGCCGGCGCCAGGGCAGGCTGAGTGGCTCCACGCCCTCCAGCACGCCCGCAATGGGGCGCATGGCCGCGCCCTCGGGCAGCTCGCCCGTGGCGTCTTCGGCATCCCACACCACACCCAGCACCTCGCGCTTGCCCAGCGGCACCCGCACCAGGGTGCCCGGGGGCAGGGGCTGCTCGCTGGCGTAGCTGAGCAAATCCCCCACGCCGCTGTGGGACGGCGTGTGCAGCGCAACGTGGACGATGGCAAAAGAGATAGACACAGGCTATGGGGAGTTACAGGTGCTTGTGGAGGCGGTGTGGAGCTTTGGCGGCTAAGTGCTTGATTTGATAGGCGCTGTGAGTAATCCCGATTTTCTGTGGATAACTTTGTTGACATCCTGCCCGCGTGCCCCGCAGACCCGCATGAATACTGGGCCTGAACAAATTGCCCACAAATTTGGCAGTGCCAAAAAATCCTTATGAATCAATCATCTGAAGGATTTTGCGTGCAAATTCTGTGCTAAGCCTCGGCGGCCGGAGTATGTTGCGCCGCATCAAGATTTGTGTGCATAAGTCGAACATCGGTCCGCCGTCAAGACCCAAGAAAGCCCCAAATTTGTGCTAGCCAGGATCACCTGGGTTCGACTGGTTCTGAGATGTAAGCCGCAAGTGCTTGATTTGTCTGGGGTTTTGCAAGAAATCCAGAGTTTCTGTGGATAACTTTGTTGATATCTCCATTGTTTGCCGCGCCAGCCCTTGAAATACCGTGCTTTCGCTGGAATGCCTGCAAAAAACGCAGGCCCCGCGTTTCCTTTGAAATCAACGACTTACGAAGTGGTTGAGAATCTTTTCGGGGCCGTCCCCTGGGTGTGCACGACTGCGCATTGATTGCTTGCGCTGCTCCAGATTTGTGCATAAGTCCTGCGCTGCGGGCGCACAGCTGGCCCGCGGGGTGGCAGGCCAGTCCAACACGCTTCAACCCTGCCGCTGCGCTCGCGAGTGGCTGTGCACGGCCTCGACCAGCGCCGACACATGCTCGGGCGGTGTGAACTGGCTGATGCCGTGGCCCAGGTTGAAGATGTGCGTGGGGCCGGTCGTGCTGCGGTCGGTGTGGGGCTTGCCGAAGCTGTCCAGCACATGGCGCACCTGGGTGGCGATCTGCGCCGGGGGCGCAAACAGCACGTTGGGGTCGATGTTGCCCTGCAGCGCCTTGCCGGGGCCGCCCACTGGGCCGCCCACGATGGCGCGGGCCTGGCCGAGGTTGGCCGTCCAGTCCAGGCCCAGCACTTCGCAGTCCAGCTCATTCATGTCGGGCAGCCAGATGCCACCGCCCTTGGTGAACACGATGCGCGGCACGTCGGTGCCGTCCACGCCGGTGCGCTTGAGTTGTGCCAGAACCCGCTTGGTGTACGCCAGGCTGAACTCCTGGAACGCGCCGTCGGCCAGCACGCCGCCCCAGCTGTCAAACACCATCACGGCCTGTGCGCCCGCGTCGATCTGCGCATTGAGGTAGGCGGCCACGCTATCGGCATTGATCGCCAGGATGCGGTGCATCAGGTCGGGGCGCGCGTACATCAGGCTCTTGACCAGGCGGTAGTCGTCCGATCCCTTGCCTTCGACCATGTAGCAGGCCAGGGTCCAGGGGCTGCCTGAGAAGCCGATCAGCGGCACACGGCCGTTCAAGGCCTTGCGGATGCTGGTGACGGCGTCGAACACATAGCGCAGCTTGTCCATGTCGGGCACGGCCAGCTGATCCACCGCGGCCTCGTCGCGCACTTGTTTGGCAAATCGCGGGCCCTCGCCTTCGGCAAACGACAGGCCCAGGCCCATGGCGTCGGGCACGGTGAGGATGTCGCTGAACAGGATGGCCGCGTCGAGCGGAAAGCGCTCGAGCGGCTGCAGCGTCACCTCGGTCGCGTAATCCACGTTGGTGGCCAGGCCCATGAAGCTGCCGGCCTTGGCGCGCGTGGCCTTGTATTCAGGCAAATAGCGGCCCGCCTGGCGCATGAGCCACAGGGGGGTGTAGTCGGTGGCCTGGCGGCGGCAGGCGCGCAGGAAGGTGTCGTTGGAGAGGGGGGCAAAGCTCATGGCCCGATTGTCGCAGGGGGCGCGCCGCTGCCCTGCCCGGCGCGCATCCACCCTTCAATGCGCCAGCTTGTACTGCACCAGTCCGTAGACGCTGTAGCCCACCAGGTCGGGCATTGCATAGCTGGGGAAGGCCTTGGCCATTTCTGCCTGGATGGCTTGGTGGTGCGCGCCCTGGCGTGCGGGGTCGCTCAGCTCGCTGGCGCGGCTGCCCAGGCGGTGGATGTAGCCCGTCACCACTGCGTCGGCCTTGTCGAGGTAGGCCGTCTGCTCGGCCACCGCCTGCGCCACGGGCACAAAGCTGCCGCGCCCGCCGTAGACCTTGCCGGTGCCCAGGCGGGGCAGTTCGGCCAGCCCGGCCTTCCAGCCGGCCAGCGTGGGCAGGGGCTTGCCGTTCACGATGCCGCCTTCGAGCCAGGCGTGGGTGCGCGTGTGCACCAGGTCCCCCACGGCCAGGTCGCCGGTCTGGTCAAAGCGCACCACGGTCTGGTTGCTGGAGATGCCCGGCTGGGGCAGCTCAAACAGCGTGATCGTTTCGCCCGATTGGAGCGTGATGCGGTGCTGGCCGGAATACGTGGTCTTGATGGCCTCTGCGCGCGGGTAGGTTGCGTCGGTGAACGCTTTGGCAACGTGCACCCAGAAATGGCGCTTGTACGCGTCGGTGCCCGGCACGGCGGCGGCGGTCGTGGCCGACGCGATGCTCTCGATGCCCTGGGCGTGGAACACCGAGAGGCCGTTGAATTTGTCGGGGTTGGGGTGTGTCACGACCACGCGGGTCACAGGTGATTTCGTCTGGCTGCGGATGGATGCGAGCAGCGCCTCGGCATGGGCGGGGGTGAACTGGGCATCGACCACCGTCACTTCCTGGCCGTCGTCGTACCAGACGGAGTGGGTGTTGAAACCGGCAGCGTCGGAGGTGAAGACGTGCACGGTGCCCGCCCAGGAGGTGGCGCCAGCGAAGGTGAGGGCGATGGCCGCCAGCGCGCGCAGAGCGCGGGGGCGGCGCAGGGGCCGGAAGGGGCTCGAAAAACAGGCGAATTGCGAGGCAATCATGGTGTGGGCTCAATGAAGTGGAAATGAGCCTCTAAGGTAAATTCGCGAGGCTTGGCCGTCTCGGCGCACCACGACAAAAAATATGCCCAAACAGACAAACGCAACGAACGCTGCCCAGGCGCCTGCGTTGGGCCGCCGCAGGCCGCGCACTGCGGCGCTGGCCTCGTCGGTGCTTGCCAACCCGATCGATGCCGATACCGCCGGGCGCGCAGTCTGTGTGGTGTCCGACCGCTACCCGCCCTTTGACGGCCACTGGCACGCCCACCAGAGCGCCCAGTTTGTCTATGCCTGCGAAGGCATGCTGACCACCCACACGCAGCGCGGTACCTGGATCGTGCCGCCGCACCGCGCGGTCTGGTTGCCGCCCGGCATGGTCCACAAGGTGGCCGCCGACCGCCCGGTGTGGCTGCGCACGCTGTACGTGAAACCCGGCGCTGCCGATACCCCGTCGGAGCCAGGCGTCGTTACGGTCGGTCCGTTGCTCGACGCCCTGCTGGCCGAGGCCGCCACATTTGGCACCGACTACCCGCTGGGCGGGCGGGAGGAACGCCTGATCGCGGTCATCCTGGACCGCCTGCCGAACCTGGAGACTGTGCCGTCGTACCTGCCCACGCCGGCCGACCCGCGGTTGGTGCGCCTGACCACCGCGCTGCGGGCGCAGCCCGCCGATGCACGCACGCTCGATGAACTGGCCACCGTCTGCGGCATGACCGCCCGCACCGCCGCTCGGTTGTTTGCCAAGGAAACGGGGCTGACCTTTGCCCAGTGGCGCCAGCAGCTGCGCCTGCTCAAAGGCATGCAATGGCTCAGCCAGGGCCGCAGCGTGACCGAGGTGGCGCTCGAAGTCGGCTATCTGGACGTGTCGGGGTTCATCACCGTGTTCAAGCAAGCGTTTGGCGACACGCCGGCGCGGTACTTTCGGCGCGGCTGAGCCAGGCTTGCGTCGCGAGGTGGCTGGCGGCGTACGAGCGAACTACCGCTCTGCGATGTAGTGCGACATGCGCACCACTTCACCGGGGGCGAGGAACGCCCGCACCTCGGTCTCCAGCGTCTGGTCGGCCATGGTGGCGCGGGCGCGCTGGTGCAGGTAGTCGGCCCAGGATTCGACGATGAAGCGCTCCACATAACGTGAGGGCTCGCCCAGGTCCTTGTACACGCGCCAGAAGGTCGCACCGTCGCGCCGGCGCGGCGCCTTCATGCGGCTGATGGTGTCCAGGAACTCGGCGTCGGTGCCCGGCGCAATGCGGTAACCCACCTCCACCGCCACAGGGCCGGCCTCAGGCAGGGGCTCGGCCTCGATAAAAAGTTCGTCCCAGGGCGTGGCCTGCGTCACCTCGTGCAGCGCGCCCATGCGCAGCGGCATGGGTTTGGCCAGCAGCAGGCCCACGCTCATCAGAGCGGCTGCCACATACAGCGTGGGCGCCAGGCCGACGATGTCGGACGCTGCGCCCCAGAACGCCGAGCCCATCGCAAACGCCCCCAGCGCCGCCACCATGTGCATGGCCACCGCGCGCGATCGCACCCACTGCGGCGCGCTGGCCTGCGTGGCCGTGTTGAAGGTGGACATGGCCGACATCCACGCCGCGCCCGCAAACAGCATGGCGATGTAGACCACCCAAGCGATCTTGGTCAGCGCCGCCACCAGCATGGCCAGGGCAAACACCACGCCGCCCACGCCCACGATGATCTCCATGCCAAACCGCGCGCGCAGCCGCCCCAGCACCAGGCCCACGGCCACCGCGCCGGTGCCCAGGCAGCCCATCAGCAGGCCAAAGCCCGGCGCCCCGGTGCCCAGGCGCTGGGCGATGGCGGGGAGCAGGGCCCACAGGGCGGAGCCCGCGGCGCTGAACGCCATCACCCGCACCAGTTGCGCCAGGATGATGCGCGAGTGCCATGCAAAGCGCAGGCCGCTCAAAGTGCCGCCCCAGAGGCGCTCGGCGGGCAGCTTGGAGGGCGGGTGGGCCTTGGGCGGCCAGCGGCGGATGGACCCCCACATCACCAGGGTGGTGGTGACCGTGACAGCGAACACCCAGCCCGCGCCCAGCTGGGCAAACACCAGCCCTGCCAGCGTCGGCCCGATGGCGCGCGCTGCGTTGTAGGCAATGCTGACCGCAGTGATGGCCTGGGGCCATTCTTCGCGCGGGACAGGGTCGATGACCGAGGAATTCCAGGCCGGCGTCAGCACGGCGGTGCAGCAGCCGCAGATGAACACCAGGAACAGCACCGAAGCCGGCCCGCCCCATCCGCCCAGCACCAGCAGCGTGAGCAGTGCACAGGCTGCCACCTGCGCCATCAGCGCGCCAGAGATCAAACGGCGCCGGTCCGTGGTGTCGGCCAGCACTCCGGCGGGCAGTGCCAGCAGGAACATCGGCATGAACACGGCCGTCTGCACCAGCGCCGCCAGGAACGACGAGCCGGTGAGCTCCACCATGAGCCAGGCGGCCGCCATGGTCTGCATGCCGCTGCCGATGAAGAACACGCCACCGCAAATCCACAGGCCCCGAAAGGCGGGTTGGCGCAGAGGGCTCCAGAGCGAGGTGGACGTCGACATGGGATGAGGCACCGGTCAGCGGCGGGTGGTGCGGCCGACAAATTACTAAGGATGCACAGGATATCGCTTTGGCGCGTAGTGCGTGGACTTCTCTGGCCGGGGTGCCCCGAGGGGTAAAAAATCAAGCAAAAATGGACTCTAGCGCTTGATGTGTAAGCGCTAATAGCTATTAATTTAATAGCGTCCCGCTTTTCCCCGCCTCCAGCAGCCGCGTGAGCAGCGGGTGCATCACCTTGCGCGCGCTGTAGATCAGGTGGAACTGCTCCTGCACGTCCGGTGTGGTGCCCACCTGCACCAGGCCATGCGTGTGCGCCAGGTGCTCGCCCAGCGACACGGGCGCGGGCATCACGCCCATGCCGGTGGCCGCAAAGGTGCTCAAGAGGGCGCTGTCTTCAAACTCGCCGGCGATGCGTGGGCGGATGCGTTCGCGCTCCAGCCAGTGGTCGATGCGGGCGCGCATGGCCGCGTGGTCGGTGGGCAGCAGCACGGGTACCACTGCCAGGCTGTGCGGGAAGTTGTGGGCTGCCGCATCGGCCCACAAACGCGGCGCGTACCAGGCGATGGCGCTGGTGCCCAGCAGCTGGCTGGTGGTGCGCAGGGCGCGGTTGGGCGGCGCGGCGCGGTCGGCCAGTACCGCATCGAGCTTGTGCAGCGCGAGCTCTCCCAGCAGCGGCTGGAACTCGCCTTCGTGGCACAGCAGGCGCAGGTGGGGCTCGTCCAGCACGGGGGTCAGCAGCCGGTGCACCGCCAGCTTGGCAATGCCGTCGGAGATGCCCAGGTTCAGCCGCAGCGTCTGGCCGCTGGCGGCCTCGCGCACGCGCACGGGCAGCAGCTCGCCCAGCGCAAAGATGTGGTCGGCCTCGTGCAGCGCGGCCACGCCGGCGTCGGTGAGCACCAGGTTGCGGCCCTCGGTGCGCAGCAGGCTCACGCCCAGGGCCTTTTCCAGCTCGCGCACCTGGGCGCTGATGGTCTGGACGGCCATGTCCAGCCGCTCGGCAGCGCGGGCGATGCCGCCTTCCTTGGCCACGACCCAGAAGTAAAAAAGATGGCGGTAGTTGAAGCTCTGGCTCATGATTTCCTCGCAATCGGCACCACGGTGCCGCGGCGTTGGTTCGTAAAAACCGAACCAATGGTACTGATATGACAGGTTTTTAAGAATCGATTCCGCCCCTACAGTCCGTCCAGTCATCGGCAGGTCTTGCCCGATGAAACATTTTTCCCCTCGGAGCTATAAATCATGGAAACCATAGGAACCTGGTGGATGTGGGCGGGTTTTGCCGTCTTTGTGGTCGTCGCGATCGGCGTCGATCTGTTGGTGATGGAGCGCCAGGGCGCGCACAAGGTCACGATGAAAGAGGCGCTGCGCTGGAGCCTCTTGTGGTTCTCGCTGGCGTTCGTGTTCGTCGCCATCCTCTGGTGGTACCTCGACAGCAGCCAGGGCCGCGAGGTGGCCAACACGGTGTCGATGCAGTTCATCACCGGCTACCTGGTCGAAAAGAGCTTGTCGATCGACAACATCTTCGTCTTCCTGATGCTGTTCAGCTACTTTGCCGTGCCGCCGCAGTACCAAAAGCGCGCGCTTATCATCGGCATCATCGGCGCCATCGTGCTGCGCACGCTGCTGATACTGGCAGGCGCCTGGCTGCTGGCCACCTTCCACTGGCTGCTGTACGTGTTCGGCGCGTTCCTGGTGGTCACGGGTGCCAAGATGTGGTTCGCTGCGGGCCAGGAGCCTGATATCGCCACCAACCCGGTGCTTAAGCTGCTCAAGAAGCGCATCCGCATCACCGACCAGTTCGACGGCGAGAAGCTCTCCACGCTGATCAACGGCGTGAAGCACTACACCCCGCTGTTCGTGGTGCTGGTGCTCATCGGCACCACCGACATCATCTTCGCGGTCGACAGCATCCCGGCCATCTTCGCGATCACCAACGACCCGTTCATCGTGCTCACGGCCAACATCTTCGCCATCCTGGGCCTGCGTGCGCTGTACTTCCTGCTGGCTGACCTGGCCGACCGCTTCCATCTGCTGGCCTATGGCCTGGCGCTGGTGCTGATCTTCATCGGTGGCAAGATGCTGCTCATCGACCTGGTCAAGATCCCGATCGGCTATGCCCTGCTGGTGACAGCCGGCCTGATTGCAGGCTCCATCTTCCTGTCGCTGCGCAGCTCGGGTGGCAACACCCAGCAGCCCGCACAGGCCCTGCCCCCCAAGGACTGACCGCAAGGAACACACGCCATGGAACTGCTCGACTCTGTGCTGCTGTTTCTCTTGGGCGGCCTCGTCGCCGCCACCGTCATCGCCCACCGGGCGGGCAACGAGCAGCGCGATGTGCGGCTGCTGATGGCGCTGTCGGCGCTGTGCGGCGCGGGCACCGCTGCCGCCTTTGCCTGGAACTGACCGCGCCATGATGTCCATGCTGTGCACCCTGCGCCGCTGGCTGCGCGGCCTGGAACCCCGGGCGCGCACGCACCTGGACCGCAGCTGGCTGGCCAGCCTGCGCCCCTGGCTGGAGCGGCGCGAGCTGTTCCGCTTTCAGCGCCAGCCCCTGGCGCGCGGTGTGGCGGCTGGCATGTTTTGCGGGCTCATCCCCGGCCCGCTGCAGATCCCCGGCACCTTGCTGGTGTGCGCTTGGCTGCGGGGCAACGTCGTGGCGGGCGGGGTGGCGACGTTCTACACCAACCCCTTCACCACCGTGCCGCTGTATGCGCTGGCCTTCTACCTGGGTGCGCTGGTGATGCCTGGTACCCAGACGCTGCCCCCGTGGAGCAGCGTGGCACCGGGAGGTGATTTTTCAGTGCAGGCGATGGCCGCCTGGATCCAGGCGCTGGGCACACCGCTGCTGGTCGGCCTGCCCACGCTGGGGCTGCTGCTCGCGGCGCTGGGGTATGCGGCGGTGCAGCTGATGTGGCTGGCACCGGCATGGCAACGCAAGCGCCGGCTGGTGCGCTCTCGGCAGGCGTCGGGGCTGCGGTCTTAGGGCTTCGCCGGGCCGGTATCAGGCCGGTTCTCCTTCTTCCTGAACTTCTGCGCCAGCGTCTCCACCAGGCCGATGGTCCAACACATGGGGCAGCCGCGCATCGCCACCAGCGCAATCGCCCCGGCAAGCAATGCCAGCCACGGGGCCTGATGCTGGTGGAGCCATGCCCCATACAGGCACCCGAACGCGACCCCGCCGCGCAGAAGGTGCCCCGCCAGGCTGCGGCTCGCGAAAATGCCTGTCGCGCTTTTGGCCAGCAGCTTCATCGCACGGGCCCCTGCGCTGCGCCGGTCACGCTGCGTGCTGCCCGCGCCCTGGTTCCAACACTCTTTTGATACGACATGGGGCTTCCTTGGCTGCCGTACAAAACGCGGCATCCCTGCAAAGAGCGGCCGCCGTCGCAAAAGGATTCAAGGCCGCCAAAAAAAATGCTGACGTTGGCGGTGCTGAGGGCGGCGTCAGTCCAGCTTCACGCCCACCTTGGTGATCACCCGGCCCCACTTCTCCCGCTCGGCACGCGCAAAGCTGCCCATCTGCGCCGCGGTGCCGGGCATGGGCTCCACGCCCAGGGCCTGCAGGCGTGCCTTGGTGCGCGTGTCGGCCAGGGCGGTCTGCAGCGCCTTGCTGAAGTTCGCCACCGCCTCGGGCGGGGTGCCGGTGGGCGCCACCACACCTTGCCAGGCATAGCCCTCAAAGCCCTGCAGGCCTTGCTCTGAAATGGTGGGCACATCGGGCATGGTGCCCACACGCTGCGGGCTGGCCACACCAATGGCCTTGACCTTGCCGCTGGCCAGGAACGGGTACACCGTGGCGCTGTCGATCCACATCGCGGGCACCTGGCCGCCGATCACATCCTGGATCGCAGGGGCTGCGCCCCGGTAGGGCACGTGGGTGAGCTTGAGGCCGCTCTGCTCGCGAAACAGCTCGCCCACCAGATGGTGCGGGCTACCTGGCCCGGCCGACGCCCAGTTCACGCCATCAGGCATCCCCTTGGCCCAGGCCATGAACTCCTTGAGATTCTTGGCTGGCACGTTGTTGGACACCACGAGGAACATCGGGAAGCGCACCAGCAACCCCACGGGCTGGAAGTCCTTCTCGGCGTTGTAGCTGAGCTTGCTGAACAAAAACGGATTGGCCGCCAGCGTGGCGAAGTCGGCCGAGAAGATGAGGTTGCCGTAGTCCTTGTTGCGTGCGCTGTACTCGGCGGCGATGTTGGTGCCCGCGCCCGGCTTGTTGTTGATGACGATGGGCCGACCCAGCGTCGCCGACATCGACTCGGCAATCGTGCGCGCCACGATGTCGGAGCCGCCGCCGGCGGCGTAGCCCACCACCCATTCGAGCGGCTTCTGGTCTTGGGCGGTGGCGGGCAGGGACAGTGGGGCGAGTGCCAGGGCACCGAGGGTGGCGAGGAAATGTTTGCGCAGCATGGTTTTGTCTCCGGGTTGTTGTGATGCGGTCGAGGCAGGGGCTGCAGTGCACCGTCTTTGCGATGCTGCTGCGGCCGGGGGAAAAGGGTCCGGGCCGGCGTTCAGGCCATGGCGTGCGAGGGCAGGACCGGTGTGATGGCCTGGCGGTCTGCAGCATTGGCGGTGGCCGTGTTCAGGCCCACCGTGCCGCGCGCCAGCCGCAGCGCGTCGCACAGCGTGGCCTGCTCGCCGATGTGGTTGGCCAGCAGCAGCACCAGGCGCGCGTTCATTGCATGGCTCTCGGCGGTCGACAGGCCCTGGTGCGCGTTGATCAGCGCTTCATAAAAGTCATCGCAAGCCTGCAGATGGGGCTGGGTATTGAGCATGTTTGGGAGCTCCTTGGATTCAGGCGTGGGCCGCAGTGGCCCGGGCCAAGGCCGCGCGCACGGCAGCTTGAGTGGGCGCGCGCCAGCGGGCGCAGACATGCTGGTCGGGGCGCACCAGGTAGGCGGTGCCGGGCAGGGCGTCCAGCCGCTGGTTGGCTAGACCCTCGGTGTCCAGCACGTCCACGCCGATCTGCAGCACCTGCACCTGCGGCATGCCAAACGCCCACGCCGGTGCAGCGCCAAAGACGACCAGCGTGAACTCAGGCCCCAGCGTGCGCAGCAGCCAAGTGGGCTGGTCCTGGCGTGCGAGTGGCGCATCCAGCAACACGGCGCCCGGCACCTGCGTGCCCGCAAAGGCGTCGGTGTCGGGCGTGTTCAAAGGCGATGCATGCAGCGTGGCCGGCACCGACAGGCGCCCGCTGTTGACGATGCGCCGCGCAAACGCATGGTCGCGGGCCAGGTGCAGTGCGGCGTCGCGGAACAGCCGGCTGATCTCGCTCTTGGGCGTGATGAAGTCGGTGGCGCGCGTGGAGTTGGCAATGTTCTCGTCGGCGGCGTATTCGCGCTCGGGGCCGTAGGTGGCCACCAGCGCAGCGCTGGCGTGACCCTGCAGCACCCAGTCGAGCTTCCAGGCCAGGTTCTCCGCATCCTGCACGCCGCTGTTGGCGCCGCGTGCGCCGAAGGGCGACACACCGTGGGCGCTGTCGCCGGCAAAAATCACGCGGCCGTGCACAAAGCGGTCCATGCGCAGGCAGGCAAAGGTGTAGACGCTCGCCCAGTCCAGCTCGAACTGCGCGTGGGGCCCCAGCAGCGCCTGCACACGGGGCAGGATGTTCTCTGGCTTCTTTTCTTCCTCGGGGTCGGCGTCCCACCCCAGCTGGAAGTCGATGCGCCACACGTTGTCGGGCTGGCGGTGCAGCAGCACGCTTTGGCCGGGGTGAAACGGCGGGTCGAACCAGAACCAGCGCTCGGTCGGAAACTCTGCACCTCCGGCGAGCTTCACGTCGGCGATGAGGAACCGGTCCTTGAAGATGCGGCCTTTGCTCTCCAGGCCCAGCATCTGCCGCATCGGGGAACGTGATCCGTCGCACGCGGCCACCCACTGGGCATCGATGCGGTAGTCGCCCTCGGGCGTGGCAATGGTCAGCAGTGCGCTGTCGTTGCGCTGTTCCACGCCAGTCACCTGGTTGTGCCAGCGGATGTCGATGCCAGGCAACTGCAGCGCGCGCTCCACCAGGTAGGCCTCGGCGTAGTACTGCTGCAGGTTGATGAAGGCCGGGCGTTCGTGGCCGGTCTCGGGCAGCAGGTTGAACTCGTACAGCTGCTCGCCCTGCAGGAACACCCTGCCCACGTTCCACGACACGCCCTTGTCCACCATGCGCTGGCCCACGCCCAGGCGGTCCCAGATCTCCAGCGTGCGCTTGGCAAAGCAGATGGCGCGCGAGCCGGTGGAGAGCTTGTGGTCGTTGTCCAGCACCACCACACGCTGCCCGCGCTGCGCCAGGTCAATGGCCAGCGACAGGCCCACGGGCCCTGCACCCACGATGACCACGGGGTGCGCTTCGGGCGTCGTGCTGTCCTGGTCGGGCGAGCGCACGTAGCCGAATTCGAGGGCCTGCACCTCGGCACCGCTGGCGCGAAAGGCCTTAGCGGGAATGTCTCTGGGGTTCATGGCGTCATGGCCTTTGTGTCTTGGATCGAGCCGGGCGCTGCTCTGGGAACGGACCTTTGCAACTGGCGCAGCCCCAAGCGAGGGACGCCAAGCCAGGGCCGCCCCGCAGCAGCGAGGGCGTCGTCCCCCTTCCCGCAGCGCGCAGCGGTGCGAGAGAAGGGGGAAGGCGCGCAGCGCCTCAGGGGGTTGTTCTCTATTCAACCTTCCAGGGATTTCCACATCTGCACGTCCCGCTCGGCCGTCCAAATGCGCGGGTCCGGGTACTGCGTGGCCTCGTCGTAGGCGCGGGTCACGTCGAACGGCATGCAGTGGTTGAAGATCACCCAGTGGCCGTACTTGGGTTGCAGCCGGGCGAACGTAGCCTCGTAGACCTTGCGCAGGTCTTCGCCCTTCGCAGCGCTCGCCTTCACGCTCTCGTACAGGTCGCTGATGAAGGCGCGCGTGCCGGCCAGGCCGGCCTGCACCTGCTCGGGCGTCTGCAGCGCGGCGCCGCGGCCGGGCACCAGCTTCTCGGGCTTCAGGGCGGCCAGGTTGTCCAGGGTCTGTGGCCAGTCCTGGAAGTACGCATCGCCCGCATACGGCGTGGCGTCGAACTCCACCAGGTCGCCGCTGAAGAGGATCTTTTCCTGCGGCAGCCAAGCCACGGTGTCGCCCTTGGTGTGGCCGCGGCCCAACTGCAGGATCTGCACCTCCAGCGTGCCCAGCCACAGGGTCATCTTCTTGTTGAAGGTCATGGTCGGCCAGGTCAGGCCGTCGGGCACGCTTTCCACGTTCTGGAACAGGCGCGGGAAGCGGCCGATCTCGCTGTCCTTGTCGAACTGGCCGCGCTCGACGATCAAATCGCGCGTGTCCTCGCTGGCAATGATGTGCTCGGCCCCATAGGCACTGGCGCCCAGCACGCGCACCGCGTGGTAGTGCGACAGCAGCACGTACTTGATGGGCTTGTCCGTCACTTCGCGGATGCGGCGGATCACGTCCTGCGCCATGACGGGCGTCGCCTGGGTGTCGATGACCATCACGGCGTCGTCGCCAATGATGATCCCGGTGTTGGGGTCGCCCTCGGCCGTGTAGGCATAGGCATGGTCGGAGAGCTTGTCGAAGCTCACCTTCTTGACTTCCAGGTCGGCGGCGGAGGCGAAGGTCTTGGTGGTCATGGCGGGGAATTCGTTATAGGTGAATGCATTTATCTAAAAAGAATGATTTGATCGTAGTCAAATAATTCGCTCATGTCTAATGCATTTGTTTAGGTGAAAACCCGAAGGGGGTGGGCTGCCCGTGCGCCGTGGACAATCACGCCATGGCCACCTCTGCACCCGACACGCCCCGCCCCGATGACGAAGACGACAGCAGCCCGCGCACGCCGCGCGGCATCCAGAGCGTGGAGGTCGGCGGTCAGCTGCTCAAGGTGTTGGCTCGCACCGGGCGGCGCATGGCGCTCAAGGACCTGGCCCGCGCGGCCGACATGACCGCGGCCAAGGCGCATCCCTATCTGGTGAGTTTTGGAAAACTGGGCCTGATCGAACAGGACACAGTGAGCGGCCACTACGGTCTGGGCCCCCTGGCCATGCAGCTTGGGCTCATCAGCCTGCAGCAGGTCGACCCGGTGCGGCTGGCGATTGCCGAGCTGCCTGCGCTGGCCCAGCGCATCGGCTACACCGTGTCGGCATCGGTCTGGGGCGACAACGGCCCCACCATCATCCGCGTCGAAGAAGGCCCGACGGCCGTGTACGTGGCCATGCGCCATGGCACCACGGCATCGGTGCGGCACACGGCCACCGGCAAGGTGTTTGCCGCCTTTGGCCCGCGCGAGCGCGCGGCCGCAGCACTGGCGGCCGAAGGTTTTTCCGGCGCGCTGGACGAGCCCGCGTTTGCCGCCGAACTGGCCGCCGTGCGCACCCACCACATCAGCGAGGTCACGGACCAGCTCCTGCCCGGTATCAGCGCCCTGGCCACCCCGGTGTTCGACGGCTTTGGTCAGCTGGTGCTGTGCCTGGCCGCCATCGGACCGAGCGCCACATTGCAGACCGGCCCGGACGGAGCCCCTGCGCAGCATCTGCGGGCCGCAGCGCTGGGGCTCTCGCAGCGGCTGGGCGCAGCGCAGGCCGGCGGTGCATGACCTGCTGGCCGGCCCCGGGGGTCAGCCGCGCTGCATGCGGGCCTTGATGCGGCTGAGCGCAACGGGCGTGACGCGCACATAGCTGGCGATGTCGCGCTGGCGCAGCTGTGCAGCGACAGGGCCCTGGGTCAGCAGAAAGCGGCGATAGCGTTCCTGCGGCGAGAGCGTCAGGAGCTCCATCTCGCGCTGTTCCTTGCGCTGGCCGTAGAGGCGGTACGCGTTGCTGAGCGCGCGCTGCCATTCGATGTGGCGCCCGGCCAGCGCTTCCAGCACGCTGTGGTCTATCTGGTCCACGCTGCAGGGGCCGCCCTCGGCCACGGCGGCGTAGCTGGTCACCCCACCGGGCTCAAGCGCGGTCAGGCTCGCAAAGCACATGCCGGCCGGCACAAAACCCTTGACCCATGCATCCCCCGCCGGGGTCTCGTAGACCATCTTGATGAGCCCTTGGGTCACCACAAACACGCGGGGCAGCACTTCACCCGCTTGAAACAGCGCTTCGCCGGCCCGCAGCCCGCGACGGTTGGCGGCCCCTTCAAAGGTCTTCCACTCGGGCAGCGGGCCTTGCGCGAGCTGTTCCATGACGTCACGCGCAGAACAAGCCGGGGTAGATGCAGAAGAGGGGGCCAAAGCGTGTCTCCGTTAACCCAGGTTATCGCCAGAGGACCGAAGCATCTCCACACTGCGGTGCGGTGGGCGTGACGCCCGTGACCTGTTCCTTGTGGAGGTGTTTCGTGATGCAGCGGTTTTTTCTGCCACCCGTCGCTTGGGTGGTTTCGGTGGTGGCCATGGTGATTTTGCAGCGCGCTTGGCCTGTGTGGCGCGTGCCGGAGCTTGTCAGCGCCTGGACGGGCCCCGTGGGCCTGGCGCTCGGGCTGGTGGGCCTGGCCATCGCGCAGTGGCACGCGCGCCTGTTTCGGCGCATCGGCACCAACATCAACACCTTTGGCGAGCCCGACAAGCTGACCACCGCAGGGCTCTTTGCGCACACGCGCAACCCCATGTATTTGGGCATGCTCCTGGCGTTGGTCGGTGTGGCGGTGGCGCTCGGGGCGCTGTCGGCCTGGCTTCCCGTGCTGTGGTTCTTCGGCCTTGCCCAAGCTTGGTACATCCCGGCAGAAGAGCGCAACTTGTCCGCCCGATTCGGCAGCCAGTACCAAGACTACTGCCGGGATGTGCGGCGCTGGATCTGATCTATCCGGGAGCGATCCGGACGACCGTGTCCGGGGTGCGGCGGGTGCACTCGGCGCAGGACTTCGTTGAACCTGCCCAGCTCGCCGGACCCTCGCGTATCGAAATTGCTGCATCTCGCCGCAGAAAATTAGCCCTGCCTGACGCCGCCGCACCCGTCTGGCCGGCATCCAATGAACCCTGCGCTCCCCTAGCGGAGCCTCCCGCCCTGCGGGCTCTGCGCCACCCCCTGGCTCGCCTCGCGCGGGCTGGTCATCCTGCGCCAGAACCCATTCTCCGGATCCCGGCCCTGTGTGCCGATCACCGCATGCGCCAGTGACGACGTCGCTCGTGTAGGACTCGCCACCCTTTTTTCCGTGAATTAAGCTGACCCGGTGGCCGCGCTGGTGTTTCTAAAATATTCATTCGCCAACAATTTTTAGAGTACTCCTGGTCTCCCTCTCTACGGACTTGAATCGCGGGGAAGCCATGGAAGCTGATCGTGATATTGCTGCGGAGCATCTGCCGCATGCGCTAACGGGTCAAAACGTCGAAAGGGCAAAGATTGTCAAACAAATCCAGCCTCCCGCCTTACCAACTAGGCGTCGCATCCACCGGTATTCCTGGGCTCGACAGCGTGCTCAACGGTGGCTTCCCCGAACAACATCTTTACCTGGTGGAGGGCAGCCCCGGCACGGGTAAGACCACTCTGGCGCTCCAGTTCCTGATGGCGGGACGCGAGAAGGGCGAACAGGGGCTGTACGTCACGCTGTCTGAGACCTCCGAGGAACTGGCCAAGGTCGCGCAATCGCACGGCTGGACGCTGGACGGCATCTCGGTCTATGACCTCGTGAGCGACGAGGGCCTCAGTGAGGAGTCCGAGCAGACCATCCTGCACCCGTCGGAGTTCGAGCTGGGCGAAACCACGCGCGACGTGATGCGGCTGGTGGGCGAACTCAAGCCGCACCGCGTGGTGTTCGACAGCCTCTCCGAGCTGCGCCTCTTGGCGCAAAGCCCTCTGCGCTACCGGCGCCAGATCCTTGCGCTCAAGCGGTTTTTTGCTCAGATGGGCTGCACGGTGCTTATGCTGGATGACAAATCGGCCGGCGAGGGCGACCAGCAACTGCACAGCATTGCGCACGGTGTGGTGCACCTGAACCAAAACACCAGCGATTACGGGCCGGACAAGCGCCGGTTGCGTGTGGTCAAGCTGCGCGGACTCAAATTCCGCAGCGGCGACCATGACTTCGACCTGGACCGGGGCGGCCTCGTGGTGTTCCCCCGGCTGTCCGCTGGTGAGTACCGAAGCACCCTCAAGGCCGAGCCCGTCTCCACCGGTACGGCCGTACTGGACTCTATGTTGGGCGGCGGTCTCTCGCCTGGCAGCAACATGCTGCTTGCAGGACCGGCCGGTATCGGCAAGTCCACCACGGCCACGAGTTGTGCTGTAGCGGCCATGCAGCGCGGAGAAAAAGTAGCCTATTACCTCTTTGACGAAGGGCTGAGCACCTTGCTCCAGCGTTCCAAGGCATTGGGCTTGGACATTGCCCCGTTTATCGACTCGGGCCAACTGATGATCCGGTCATTCGATCCGGCCGAGGTTTCGCCCGGCCAGTTCGCAAATGCGGTACGCGACGCCGTAGAAAAAGACGGCGTTCAGATGGTGGTGATCGATAGCCTCAACTCGTACATGCAAGCCATGCCCGGGGGACAGTACCTTTTGCTTCAGATGCACGAACTGCTGTCCTATCTGAATCTGCGAGGCGTGGTCACGATGATCATTCTCTCGCTGCATGGCACGGTGGGCGAAATACGCAGCGACGTCGATCTGAGCTACCTGAGCGACGGCATGGTGCACTACCGCTTTTTCGAGGCCGGGGGCAATCTCCTCAAGGCCATCTCAGTCATCAAGAGCCGAACCAGGGCGCATGAGACGACGATCCGCGAGTTTCGGGTCGGCGCGAAAGGCGTCGAGATCGGCGAACCGCTGACCGATTTCCGCGGAATCCTCGCCGGCGCTGCCCACTACGCGGGCGGTCAACGCCTTCTGGGCGATGGTAAAAATCCCGCTGGGACCTGACGGAAGAAATGCATGGAAAGCCGCGTTCTGATCCTGGCGCCGCATGGCCGCGACGCGCAGGTGATCCAGTCGGTGCTGCGCAGCGACAAGATTGATTGCCTGATCTGTCCCGATGCAGCGTCGCTGATGGCCGAGCTCAAGGTGGCTGCGGGTACGGTGATATTGACGGAGGAGGTACTGGCCCACGGTTTGGCCGAATCCGTGAGCGAGTATCTTGCGCAGCAGCCCGCGTGGTCGGATTTCCCGTTCGTCGTGCTGGCCACGCGGCAGTCCAGCCGCCGATCCGCGGGGGCAGCCGCATCGCTGCAGGAGCTGGGCAATCTTGTCTTGCTGGAGCGCCCGGTCAATCCTGAAACCCTGGTCAGCGCCGCACGCTCGGCACTGCGCGGCCGCACGCGGCAATATGCCTCGCGGCGGCACCTGACGGACATCGAAGCCGCCAAGCAGACAGTGGAGCAGCTCAATGCGGAACTGGAAAGCCGCATCGTCGCGCGCACCAGCGATCTCGCGGGCGCAAACGACCGGCTCACGCGCGAGATTGCCGACCGCGAACGCATCCAGTCCAAGGTAGTGCAAAGCCAGAAGCTTGAAGCCATCGGCCGCCTCACCGGAGGCATCGCGCACGACTTCAACAACCTGCTGCATGCCGTGAGCCTGAACCTGCAACTCATCATGCGGATGGCCGCCGACAAGCGGGTGGGGGACTACGCGCGACGCGCCAAGGACTCGGTGGACCGCGGCGCGCGGCTCACGGCGCAACTGCTGTCGTTTGCGCGGGCGCAGAGCCTGTTGCCGCGCATGCACGACGTCAACGCCATGGTGCGCAACTTGCAGGAGCTCATCGAGGTGTCGGTGGGCTCCAAGGTGCAGGTGCAGATGGACCTCTGCGAGGGCGAAGCGCATGCGCTGCTGGACGGCGCGCAGCTGGAGATGGCGCTGCTCAACATGGCGGTCAATTCACGCGATGCGATGCGCGATGGCGGTACCCTGATCATCCGCACCCGGCTGCTCCATGCGTCCAACGGGCGGCACCAGCTGCAGATCAGCGTGCAGGACACCGGCTCCGGCATTCCTGAGGCAATCCAGGCCAAGGTGTTCGATCCGTTTTTCACCACGAAGGCCGATGGCGAAGGCACGGGGCTCGGTCTGAGCCAGGTATACGGCTTTGCCCGGCAGTCGGGTGGCAGCGCCGAGCTGCACAGCAGCGAGGGCCAGGGCACGACCGTCACGCTGCAATTTCCGCTGGCGGAGCACTCGGGGCAGGGCGACGAGGCTTCGCTGCCCGAGGCAGGCGCCAACCACAACGGCGATCAAAACACCGATTCGCGCACCGAGGTCCTGGTGGTCGAAGACGACGAAGCCGTGCGCCAGGGTATTGCCGAAGGCTTGCGCCTGCTGAACTACAGCGTGCGCGAGGCCTGCGATGGCGAAAGCGGCCTGCACGAGCTGCGCCGGCACATGCCCGATCTGCTGATGGCCGACTACCTCATGCCCGGCATGAACGGCGCAGAGTTCATCGTCGCCGCACGCGAGATTTATCCGCAGATCCCGGTGCTGGTCGCCACGGGCTACGCCGACATGGCCGAGGTGGAAAAACTGGTGGGCACGCAGTCCATCCTGAAGAAACCGTTTGACCTGGAGACCCTGAACGCCGCGGTGGGCCAGGAGCTTGCACGCGGGCGCGTTCGCGCTCGGGCGTAGTGGTGGGGTGGTGGGGTGGTGGTCGCCTTGCAAAGGGTGCGACCACGTTTGAAAGTGAAAATTTGAGAATAATTGGCCGCTAGCGCTTGTTATATAAGCACTTGTAGCCATCAAAAATATAGCAAAACGCGGTGGGGCCGCGCCGGCTCCTTAACTTGCGTGCACACAGCGGCAAGGCCCGCCCCGCCCACCCCGGCGGCGGATCAAGCCGGCGATTTGTACTTGATGCTGCAGCCATACGGCTGCGTCGTTGCGGCCGAGATCGGCTTGCCTGCCAGTGCTTCCGACAGCCCCACCTTCACATAGTTGGTGGCCTTCTCGATGTCGGCCGGGCGGGCCGAGGGGATGCTGTCGATGCCCCCTGCGTAGATCAGCTGGCCTTGCGGGTTGACGATGTAAAGGTGCGGCGTGGTGCGCGCGCCGTAGCTTTTACCCACGGTGCCTTCCTCGTCCATCAGCACGGCGGTGGGGGCCGCCTTGCGCTCGGTGAGCCAGGCGGTGAGCTTGGCGGGCTCAAGGTAATCGCTGCTCGCTTTCTCGGTGGAGTTGACCGCGAGCCACACCACATTCTTGGACGCGGCGTCCTTTTGCGTGGCGGGCATGTTGCCGCTGTCGTAGTGCTTGCGAACAAAGGGGCAGCCGGGGTTGGTCCATTCCAGCACCACATGTTTGCCCTTGAAGTCCGACAGGCGCACGGTTTTGCCGGTGGCGTCCTTGAGCGTGAAGTCCGGGGCGGTCTGGCCCACGGTGGCGGCGGCGTGCGCGCTGCCCACGGCAAACAGGGTGGCAGCGGTGGCGATCAAGGTGCGGCGGAGCAATTTCATGGCGGACTCTCCTGAACGGTTGGCGGTCGATGAAAAGGACACGGGGCGAAAACCTCTACAGCTGGGCGATGGTGGCGCGCACCTCCTGCACGCTCAGCACCTCGGTCAGCACCACGGGCGGCTTGCCCGCGCGGTAGAACACATACACGGGCACGCCGTTGCGGCCCAACTGGGCGAGTGCGGCGGTGATGGCGGGGTCGCGGCGCGTCCAGTCGGCGCGCAGCAGGGCGACATTTTTGGCGGCCAGATCGGCCAGGACGTCGGGGTGGGCGAGCGTGGTTTTCTTGTTGTACTGGCAGGTCACGCACCACGCGGCAGTGAAGTCCACAAACACCGGGCGGCCGCCCGCGGCGATCTGATCGGCCGCGCCCGGCGCCCAGGCCTGCCACTGCGCGCCGCCCGCACCCGAGGACGTGGCCGAGGAAGGCGACGCGACGGGCGCCACCGACATATTGGTGACGTGCGGTGCAAACGCCCACACCAGCAGCGCCAGCGCCGCGACCGACACCGTGGCCATCCACACCCGCGCACGGCCGGCCAGCGACAGCGACCACGCCACCATGCCCACGCCCACCAGCAAGATCAGCAGCGAGCCCGCACCGTCAATGCCACTTTGTTGCCCCAGCACCCACACCAGCCACGCCACGGCGGCAAACATGGGGAAGGCCATGAACTTGCGGAAGGTGTCCATCCACGCGCCCGGGCGGGGCAGGGCGCGCGCCACGGCGGGGACAAAGCTCGCGGCCAGGTAGGGCAGCGCCAGGCCCAGGCCCAGCACCGCAAACACCGCCAGCGCCTGGGGCGCAGGCAGCGTGGCGGTGAGCCCCATCGACGCTCCCATGAATGGCGCAGTGCACGGCGAGGCCACGGCCACGGCCAGCACGCCGGTCAAGAAGCTGTCGGCCACCGGATGGCTCGCCTGCAGGCTGGCCACGGATGACGGCAGGAAATGCCCGAACTCAAACACGCCCGCCAGGTTCAGCCCGATCACGGTGAACAGCGCTGCCAGCGCCGCCACCACCGCCGGCGACTGCAGCTGAAAGCCCCAGCCCACCGCCTCGCCCGCCGCGCGCAGGCCGAGCATGATCGCCCCGAGCGCCATGAACGACAGCACCACGCCGGCCGTGTACGCCAGCCCGCTCACGCGGTGCGCGCGGCGGTCTTGCGCGTGCTGGGTAAAGCCCACCACCTTGATCGCCAGCACCGGGAACACGCAGGGCATGAGGTTGAGGATGAGCCCGCCGAGCAAGGCGCCCAGCAGCGCGGCCGACAGCGTGAGCGCCGAAGCGCCGGAGGCTGCGGCGGACGCCGTGCCAACGCTGCCTGCCGCACCACCGGCCGCCTGCGCAGCGTTGGCCTTGAGCGCGGCCTCCAGTGCGGGGGACACGCTGGCCACCTGCGCACCCTGCGGCCAGGTGCCCAGCACCTTGAGCTCGGCGCGGTAGCCCGTGCGCGTGTCGGCGCCGGTGCTGTGGGCCGCGGCTTGCTCGGCCAGCACCACCGGCATCAGCGTGGGGCTGTTGCTGCGCTGGGGCGACAGGGGGATCCTGGCCGTCCACACGCTGCCGTTCCAGGCCTGGGTCCACACTGCGGCGTTGTCGATGACCTCGCCGGTCTCGGGGAACAGGTCCAGCACCTTGCCGCGCAGTGCCACGGGCAGGCCCTGCACGCTGACCTGCAGCGCATTGCCATCGGCAATCTGCGCCTGGCTGTCCGGCACGATGCCGCTGGTGCCTGCCAGCACGGGCTTGGGCTGGGCCTTGGCCGCCGCCTCAAAGGCAGCGCCGTTCAGCGCCGTGGTGCTCTGGATGGGCAGTTGCAGCGTGAACTCGCCCTCTTCCGGAATGCATTCCTTGCGGCAGACCAGCCACGATGCGCGCAGCTTGATCGTGGCGTCCTTGGCCAGGGGGCCGGGGGCAAAGGTGCTGGCCACCGTCACGGGCACGGGCAGCAGCACCGTGCCTTCGTAGCCGTAGTTGGCCAGCGTGCCGATGGGGATCTTCTTGGGCAGGGGCCAGGCGATCTCGCCTGCGGAAAGGCCTGCGGGCAGGGTCCAGGCCAGGTCGGTCGGCAGGCCTGAATCGCCGGGGTTTTTCCAGTAGGTGTGCCACTCGGGCTGGTGGGTGATCTGCAGCCCCAGCCACAACGGCTGGCCGGGCGCCACGCCCTGGGGCGCCTGGGCGATCAGCTCGGCCCGCACATACGGCGTGGTGACCACGCTGCTGCCCTGGTGGCCGGTTTTAGGGCCAAATTGGGCGCTAGCGCTTGTCCATAAAGCGCTGGCTGCTATAAAAAACAGAGCGACGGCAAGGCGATGGAGCAGGCGGTGGGGCATGGTTGCAGTGTGGGAGCGGGCGCCGCGCCGTTGGTTCCGGCGCCCGGCGGCCCAGTCCGGTGAATGCGCGATTGTCCTCGGGCTGCCCCGACCCTCACCACTGGCACGGTACTAGGCCCGTGGCTGCGTCGACCTGGCTCTGCGAGGCCGCCCAACGCGTCGCCCTTGGGAAGGCCTACGCAGCAGCTCAGGGGGCCTACTGTGTCCCCAGGCTCAGCTCTGCCTGTGGCGTCCACTTGTCGGCCTGGGTGCCGGCCTTGGGCGCGGCCACAAAAAGCCGGTCGGTCGACAGCTTTTGCGACACCAGATAGTCGCGGATCGCCTCGCCGCGGTCCTGCGCCAGCTCGGCCGCCATGGCCTGCGTGGCGCTCTGGTTGGCCAGCAGCAGGGCTTCCATCTCTTGCACCGTGAGCTCCTTGGCCAGGCCCACCAGATTGCGCGGCTTGGGCATGTCGGCGCGGCGGTAGACCTCCTTGAGCAGGGCGGGGTACTCGGCGGCCGACACGGGGGTGGTGTCGGTGGCGTTGGCGCGGCGTTTTTCGGCCAGCACCAGCTGCTGCAGGCGCTCGCGCTGCAGGCCTTCGCGCTCGTCCTTGAGGCTCGCCATGCCGGTCACGGTGATCTTGAGCGTGGGCCGGTCGGCCAGCGCCTTGACCACCTTGCCCAGGTTCTCCTTGGCCTCGGGCGTGAGCGTGGCGCTGCCGGGCGCAAACGCCACATGGCTCATCTCGCTGCTGCCGCCGCCCAGGGCGTTGGCCAGCAGGCTGAAGGGTGCCGTGAGCGCCTTGCCAATGAGGTTGACGATGATCCGCCCGATGACCGGGCCGATGCTGAACTGCGGGTCGTTGAGCGAGCCGCTCAGGGGCAGGTCGAGGTCGATCACGCCATTGCGGTCTGCCAGCAGGGCCACGGCCAGCTTCACCGGCAGGCTGTTGGGTGCGCCCTCCACCGGCTCGCCAAAAGTCAGCTGGTTGAGCGTCAGCCGGTTGCTGGCGGTGAGCTGGCCGCTCGGGAGCACCTTGTAGTTCACGTCCATGCTGAGCTTGCCGCGCTCAATGCCGTGCCCGGCGTACTTGACCGAATACGGCGTGAGCGGGGGCAGCTCCAGGTCGCGCACCTTGCCCACGATGTCGAGCGCCAGGGGCTTGGCCAGCGGGTTGAGCTTGCCCGTGACTTCCAGCGACGCCGAACCCTCGGCGCGGCCACGCAGCTCCAGATCGGCCAGCACGGGCTCGCCGCCCGGCGCCTCGGATGAAAACGCGCTCAGCTTGCCAGTCAGCTCCGAGAGGTCGGCCGAGTAGTTGGGCTTGATGAAAAAGTCCGAGAACAGCACCTTGCCGTTGACCAGGCTCACGGGGCCGAACTGCACGACCGGAGCCAGCGGGTCGGCCTTGGCCACGGTGGCGCTGGCACCGGCGGCTGGGGCGGCTGCCGACGCCGACGCTGCAGGCGCGCCCGGGCTGCCGGCTGCACCGCTTGCAGCCCCACCCGCTGCAGTCGCCACGCTGACCGCGTTCGCTGCCTGGGCCTCGGCGGGCGTCTTGGCGATGTCGGTCAGGTTGATGCGGCCCGCCTCGTTCACCGTGATGCGGGCGAAAAAGTCCACCAGGCTGGTTTCCTTGACCTCCACGCGCGGCGCAGTGCCGGGCGCGGTGGCCACCGTCAGGCCGCGCAGGTTCAGGCTCTTCCAGGCCAGCAGTTCCTCGCCCACCTGGGCCTCGGTTTTGGGTGTGGAGGCCGCGGTGCTGTTGGCCTTCAGTTCGTCGATGGCCGCGTCGCCCGCCAGGCGCAGGCTGGTGCCCTTGTCGCTTTGCGCCAGCGCAATCTGGCCCTTGAAGCCCACATCGGCGCGCAGCAATTCCAGCGACAGCTGGCTGGCCAGGTAACCGTCGAGCGCGTGCAGCGGCAGCCGCGCCATGTCGAGCTTGCCCTGCGCCGCCAGCGGCTGCAGCGCCAGCGTGCCCTGGTAGTCGATCTTGCCGGCGTCCGATTTGGTGGCGCCCTTGCTGCCGCCGCGGCCGGGGGTGGCCACACGCGCCGACAGCTGGAAGGCCTCGGGCTTGCTGCCGTCGCTGGCCAGGTTCTTGGCGCTAATGTTGAGGGCGGTGACGTCCAGGGCCACCGGCCGCGCCTGCGCGTTGTCGGCAAACGCAACTGCGCCGCCTTCCACCGCAAAGTCGGCCACGCGCAGCTTCCACGGCGCCGCAGCGGCGGTGCCTGTGGAGGAGCTGGTTGCGGGAGCTGCCAGGGGATTCGCGGCAGGTGTGGCCGACGGGCTGCCGCCCTTGGCCCAGCGCTCGAACATCCAGCGCCCGTCCGCACCGCGGTCCACCGTGGCCTGCGGCTGGGTCAGCGTGAGTTTTTCCAGCGTGACTGTCCGGGTGTCGAGCGGCACCTGGGCGCCATGCACCTCCAGCTTGGCCAGACTAACCAGCGTGGTCTTGCCCTGCTTGACCGCAAACTGCTCCAGCGCCAGCGGGCCGGCACTCAGCGTGACGCCCGTGGCGCCGGCCTGCGCGGCTTTGGCGGTGGGGGCTTCCCACAACACCGCCAGGTCGCCCGTCAGTTGGCCGGACACCTGGGGCTCCAGCGCCTGCGCCAGGTACGGGGCGGCCAGCTGCAGGGCCAGGGTGTTGAGCGACACCGTGGTCTGCGCCCGCCGGTCGGTGGCTTCGCCCACAAACGCGAGCGCGCCGCCTTCCACGTTGAGGCCGCCCTTGAAGGTGAAGGGCTTGGACGATTCGGTGAAGGGCAGAGCGATGTCGGCGGCGTCCAGGGTGAGGCCGGTGGCCTGCAGCGCGGCGGCGGGGCGCGTGCCCTGGTCGGCCCAGCGCACGGTGCCACCGCGCACGGCGGCGCTGGCGATGGCAACCGTCCACGGCGTGGGCGCGCGGGGCGTGGCGGCGTTGCGCGCGGGGCTTGACGCTGCGCCACTGGCGGTCTGGGGTGCGGGGTCTGCGGAAGCGGCCGCCTCGGTCTTGGTGGCTGGTGTTGCGGCGGGCGCAGGCGTCTGCGCCAGCTGCGCCCAGTTGATCTCGCCCGCGGCGTTGCGCGTGGCGTGGACCACCGGCGCGGTCAGCTCCACGTGGGCCAGGCGCACCACCTGCTCCAGCGGCCGCACATCCGCCATGTCGATCTTCAGGCGTTCGTAGGCCAGCAGGTCCTGGCCGGTGCGGTCGGTCAGGCGCACGTCGCGGGCCTGCACGCTGCCGCTCAGCTTCACGGCCAGGCGGGGTTTTTGTTCAAAAGCGACTTTCACGTCCACATCCAGCGTGGCGCCCTGCACCTTCACCGGCAGGCTCGCCGGCAGATACCCGAGGTAGGGCGCGAGATCGAGCCCCTGCCAGCGGATGGCCGCGTCGGCCTGGCTGGTCTGCGTAAATGGCGTGCCCTGGGCGGACGAATCAAACCGGCTGCCGCCCAGCACAAACGCCAGGTGGGGCTCGACCTTCACGTCGCGCTGGCTCGAGAGCGTGCTCACAAACGGCACCTGCAGCGCCAGCTCACGCACCTGGTGCGTCTTGCCCACGCTGCTGTCGGTGAAGTCAATACTGCCGCCGGTCAGCGACAGGTTGTAGAGCGCCAGGCGCGCCGGCCCCGTGTCGGGCTTGCCGGTGGGGGCCGTGACCTTGGCGATGATGTCGTCCACGTCGTAGCGGCCATCGCCGCGGTGTGTAAGCCTCAGCACGGGGTTCTCGACCGTGAAGGCGTCCACCACCGGCGCCAGCCGCAGCAGCGACTGCAGTTCTCCATCGGCATAGATGCGGCCGATGGTGAGCTGGGGCGGTGCGCCATCCAGGCCCGCCACGGCCACATCGCGCAGGGCGAACTCCAGGGTCCAGGGTTTGAAATCGATGGCGCCCACCGTCACGGCGCGGCCTAGCTGTTCGCTGGCCGCACGCGTCAGCGGCCCCTTGAGGAGTAGCGGCACAGCCAGCCAGGCCACCACCCACAAGCCGACAAGCCCCACCAGCGCGCGCACTGCGGGGCGAAACCAGCGGTGCTGGCGGATGGAGGCAAGAGAGATGGAGCGCAGGGCAGGCGGCATATCGGCAAACAGGATGGGCGCTGCGGACTCAGGCGGGGAACGCCTGGGGTGACAACAGAACAGGGCCGCGCGCGGGGGCTATTGTCCCTGTTGTTCGGCGGGTGTGGCCTGCCGGGGTGACGGGGCAAGGCGCGTGGTTGACGATTGTTGACACGCGCTGCCCTGGGTTCGTTCAGACGGTGCCGCCAGGCGTCCCTTCCTATCCGCCGCTTTAGCTCACTGGGCAAAGCCCAGCACCACCCTGCGAGTGGTAGCGCTTTTCTTCTCAATCTTTGTGACCGCGATGGCGCCGATTTCTGCGGTGTTGGCCACGTGGGTGCCGCCGCAGGGCTGCAGGTCCACGGGCAGGTCGTTGTCGGTAGTGCCGCCAATGCGGATGGTGCGGATGCGGCCGGTGCCGCGGGGTGGCTGCACGCTCATGCTCTTGACGAGCGAGGGGTTGGCGTCCAGCTCTTCGTCGCTGATCGACGCCACGGTGAGCGGGTGCGCGGCGGCCACCAGGGCGGCGATGCCCGCGGTGAGTTGTTCCTTGTCGAGCGGGTCGGTCATGGCGAAGTCGATGCGTGCGTAGTCGGGCGTGATCGAGCAGCCGTTGACAAGCTGCGGCACCAGATGGCACAGCAGGTGCGAGGTGGTGTGCAGCCGCATCATCCGGTGGCGGCGCTCCCAGTCGATGCGTGCGGTCACAGCCGCGCCGGTGGCCAGCTGCGCCAGGCGCTCTTCCTGGCCGGCCGCCGGCACGTGCACGATGTCGCTGGTGGGCCGGCCTTCGGCATCCTTGCCTTTGCGGGTGTCGGCAATGGCGATCTCGCTGCCGTCGGCCAGCACGAGCACACCGCTGTCCCCTGCTTGGCCGCCGCCCAGGGGGTAGAACACGGTCTGGTCGAGCACGATGCCGGTGTCGGTGATGGCGGTGATCTGCGCGCTGCATTCGCGCAGGTAGGCGTCTTGGCGGAAAAGGTCTTGGGTCATGCGGGTCATATTAGCGGGGCAACGCTTGTGCACCCTGCGGCCGGCACCGCGGCCGCCTGCGCCACCGCGCGGCTACCATTGCAGGCATGACTGCCGCTGCTGCCACCACCACCCTGTCGCCTTTGCCCTCGCGCTACTGGGCCGATCTCTCGACCCGCGATTTCGCGCAGATGAAAGCCTCAGGCCAGGCGGAACAGACGGTCGCCGTGTTGCCCGTCGCGGCCATTGAGCAGCACGGGCCGCACCTGCCGCTGTCGGTCGATGCCACCCTGCTGCAGGGAGTCATCGACGCGGCGCTGCCGCAGCTGCCGGCTGACCTGCCGGTGCTTTTTCTGCCTCCGCAGAACGTGGGCCTGAGCCCCGAGCACATCCGTTTTCCCGGCACGCTCACGCTGTCGCCCACCACGGTGATTGCGCTGTGGACCGAGATTGGCGAATGTGTGGCCCGCGCGGGCATCAAGAAGCTGCTGCTCTTTAACGGCCACGGCGGCCAGGTCAGCGTGATGGACATCGTGGCGCGCGAGCTGCGCACCCGCTGCGACCTCATCGTCTACAGCGCCAGCTGGTTCAGCTTGCCGCTGCCCGACGCGGTGGCCGGGCAATTCAGCGCGCAGGAGCACCGATTCGGCATCCACGCCGGCGAGATCGAGACATCGATGATGCTGCACCTGGCGCCGGGCACCGTGCACATGGGGCACGCGCGGGACTTCCGCTCCACCTCGCAGGACCGGTCGGAGCAGTACGCCATCCTGGGCAATGGCAAGAGCGCCAAGCTGGGCTGGCAGATGCAGGACTACCACCCGGCCGGTGCCGTCGGCAACGCCGCTGCAGCCACAGCGGACAAGGGGCTGGCGGTGGTCGAGGCCGCCGCAGGGCAACTGGTGGCGCTGCTGCAGGAGTTGGCGCAGCTGCCGCTGCAGACCCTGCGCCCCGAGACCGAATGAGCGATGTGGTGGCGAACAGCGCACAGGGCCACGGCATGACCGCGATTCGCCGCGCGGCCTTCCCCGACGACCTCGCAGCGGTGACCGCCATCTTTCGCGAGTACGTGGCGAGCCCCACAGTTAATCTGGATTTTCAGGACTACGAGCGGGAGTTTGCGCAGCTGCCCGGCAAGTACGCGGAGCCGGACGGGTGCATCCTGCTGGCCGTCATCGACGGCGGTGTGGTGGGATGCGCGGCCTTGCGCCGCGTCGATGATGGCGGCACCTGTGAACTCAAACGCGTGTACGTGCGCCCTACGGCCCGGGGGATGGACCTGGGCCGGCAACTGGTGGAGAAGATGCTGCAGCTGGCGCGCGAAGCGGGCTACACGCGCATGTGCCTGGACGTGCTCCCGGAGTTTGTTGCGGCGCAGAAGCTGTATGCCTCGTTGGGTTTTATGCCCGCAGCGCCGGTGAGCTTCAACCCGGTGCCGGGTACAAAATTTTTGGCGCTCGACCTGTAGCCGGCTCCGGTAGGCGCAGGCGCCTCTCCCGCCACGCATCGACCACGGATCAATCACGCAATTACGCGTGCGTGATCCAGTCCAGATGCGCGCCTTCGTTCAAGTGCGGCAAGGTGTTGAAGGTCTGCATCATCAGCCGCTTGGGCGCGACCGAGAACTCCGTCACTGCGCTGTTGCGGATGCGCATGTTCAGCGCAATCGTCACCTCCGGCGCCGTGCCCAGCACCTCGCCCACGGCGGCCGAGATGGGGCCGCCGCTGCTCACCACCAGCACGTTGTGGCCCACATGGTGGTGGCGCACATGGTCCAGCGTCGCGCGGATGCCGGCCGCAAACTCGTTCCAGCTCGGCATGCCCTGCGGGCTGATGACGCCGGCCATCCACTGCGCCAGCGCATCGCACAGGATACGAAAGTGCTGGCGGTACTTCTCGGGTGTGTCGGCCGGGCCCAGGGGCTGCGAGTGGATGGCGGCGATCAGCGCGTGGCTGTCGTATTCGTTGAGGCCTGGCATCTGCAGCACGTCAGGCGTGATCTGAAGTCCCTCGGCAATGCCCTCCAGCGTCTGCATGTGGCGGCGCAGCGTGCCGGTGATGACGGCGTCGAACGTGACGCCCCGCGCCCGCCAGTATTCGCCCAGCCGCACCGCCTGCTCGCGGCCGCGGGGGCTCAGCTGGTCATAGTCATCGGCGCCAAACGAGGCCTGGCCATGGCGCACGAGGTAGAGGGTTCCCATGCGGCGGATTGTGGCCAAAATATGGCCCTGGCGCTTGTCACACAAGCGACCAATGCTATTGAATTTATAGCTAATGGCCTTTTGACCGCAAGGATCTCAGCCCGCCAGCACGCCGCTGAACATCGGTGCGTCGACGTTGCCCCCTGTCAACGCCAAGCCCACGACTTGGCCTTTCAGCTGCGCGCGTTCCTGCAGCGCAGCCGCCAGCGCCGCGGCGCCAGCCCCTTCCGCCACGTTGTGGGTGTCCGTAAAGATCGCGCGCATGGCCGCAGCCACCTCGTCGTCGCTGACCTGCACGATGTGGTCGATGTGCGGGGTGATGATTGCCAGGGCGTCGGCGTCGGCCACGCGGCAGGCCATGCCATCGGCCAGGCGGGTGGTCACGGGGGCTTCGACCACGCGGCCGGCGGCCAGCGAGTCCGCATACGTGGTGGCATGGCTGCTGACCACGCCCACGATGCGCACGCTGTGGCCCAGCGCCAGCTTGGCCGCGATGGCCGAGCACGCGCCAGAGCCCTGGCCGATGGGCACGTAGACCACGTCGAGCTGCGGCACGGCGCGCAGGAATTCCCACCAGTAGGTGCTCACGCCGCGCAGCAGATCGGGGTGAAAGCTGGGCACCATGTGCGCGCCGCGATCGGCGGCCAGCGCGACGGCGAATTCGCGCGCTTCCTGAAAGTCCGCGCCGTGCTCGATGAGCGTGACGCCCAGGGCGCGCATGGCCGCGTTTTTCTCGACCGAGTTGCCCTGCGGCACGACGATGGTGCAGGCCACGCCATGGCTGCGCGCGGCCCAGCCCATGCTCTGGCCGTGGTTGCCGCGCGTGGCGCTGATCACCTCCCGGGGCATGGCGCCGCGCTGCGCGAGCTGGTCGAAGTAGGTCAGCCCGCCGCGGATCTTGAAGGCGCCGACGGGTGTGTGGTTCTCGTGCTTGAGCCAGCAGTCGGTGCCCAGGCGTTCGCTCAGCAAACCCCAGCGGTACTGGGGCGTGGGTGGGAAGTCGCGGTACACCACCTTGGCGGCGGCTTCGATGTCGGCCAGGGTGGGCAGCAGGGCGGTGGCGGGGTCGAGGCGGGCGTTCATGCGGCGGCTTTCTTTTCGGTCAACAGTTTGAGAGCGAGCAGGCCGAGCACCGTGCCCATGAAGTAGCGTTGCGCCCGCATCCAGGCCGCGTTGCGGTTGAGGAACAAGGCTACGCGCGCTGCGCACAGGATGAGCAGTGCGTTGACGGCCGCGCTGGTGGCAATCTGCACGCTGCCGAGCGTCAGGCTCTGCAGCAGCAACTGGCCGCGCTCGGGGTGCAGGAACTGCGGGAAGAACGACAGGTAGAACATGGCCACCTTGGGGTTGAGCAGGTTGGTCATGAAGCCCATCAGGAACAGCGTGCGAGGGCCGTCGTGCGGCAGGTTGCGGGCCTCGAAGGGGGCGGCGCCGCCCGGCTTGACCGCCTGCCAGGCCATCCACAGCAGGTAGGCGGCACCGGCGTAGCGGATGGCGTCGAAGGCCACGGGCACGGCGGCCAGCAGCGCAGTCAGGCCCAGCGCCGCCGCCAGCAGGTGCACGACGAACCCCAGCACCACGCCCGCCAGCGAGACCAGCCCGGCACGCGGCCCCTGGGTGAGGCTGCGCGAGACGCAATAGACCATGTTGGGCCCGGGCGTGAGCACCAGCACCAGCGCGGCCAGCGCAAAGATCAGCAGTTCCTGGGCAGAGAAGAGCATGGTGAATTACTCCGGTGTGAATGAAACCAAGGCAACCGGGCCGCGTGGTGTGGTCAGCTGCGCTGTGAGACGGGGTGCGCCGCCCGCCAAGAGGGTCACCGCGCCGGTGACGCCGATGGCGTCGCACGCGGCCTGCAGCGTGGCCGACTGCGGGTGCTGCAGCGCCAGCGACTGCAGCTGCACACCGCTGGCGGGCAGGCTGTCGCAAGGGTGCACGGGGCCCCACTGGATGAGCGTGGGCAGGCAGCCGTCCATGAGGCGCAGGCCGTCCTCGCGCACGGTGATCTGCCACTGCAGCAGGCCGTTGGGCGTGGGCCGGCTGGCCGTGACGATGGCGCCGCGCTCCAGGTCCAGCGCCGAGAGCGCTGCGTGGGCAGCGGCCACATCGGGCACGGAGGCCACCCAGTGGATGAGCTGCGGTCCGTGTTCGGCCACCTGCTGCTGCAAGGCTGCATCATCCATGTCAAACCAACGCCTGGCGCTTGATGGTATTGACTTTTCTGCTCCTGAATTGATAGCAATTACTTCCAGGTAGGCCCGTGGGTGTGCGGGGCTCGCAATGCTGAGGATGCGGTTGTGCGTGCCCATCAGCGGATGCTCGCCGCCTGCCGTGGGCGTGATGCCCAGCGCGCGCTCGCACCACGCCACGCCCGAGGCCAGGTCGGTGGCCAGCACGACCAGGTGGTCCACGCCGGGCGGCTGCGCCGTGCCGGGGGTGGCGCTTGCGGCCGTCACAGCAGCACCTCGCCCGACACGCAGGTGACCGAGCTGCCGCCGACCCAGATGGTGTCGCCTTGCTGTTCCACAAACACCCGCCCCGCGCGGCCCAGGCAGGTACCCTGCGCTGCCACGTACTGCGCGGGGGCCAGCCCGGCGCCGATGAGCCACTGCGCCAGCGCGGCGTTGAGACTGCCTGTCACGGGGTCTTCGGCCAGGCCGTTGTTGCCTGGGAAGAAGGCGCGCACTTCGAAGGCGATGCCCTCGCTGTCGGTGCTGCCGATGACGCCCACCTTGCCACGCGGCCCGACCACGCCCACGTCCAGCTTGCCCAGGATGCTTGCATCCGGCTTGAGCGCCAGCACCTGCTCGGCCGAGCGCAGCATCACGCCACGCCAGTTGGGGCCGTTGTCGCACCAGGCGTGGTGCAGTATGTCGCTGCGCGCCACGCCCAGGCCGCGCGCGATCAGGGCCACGTCGTCTTCAGCCAGCGGCCCGCTCTTGATCAGCGCAGGTGCCGCGAACGCGAGGCGCGCGCCGTCTTGCCGCAGCGCGACCAGACCCACGCCACATTCCTGCACCACCTTGCCCGCCACCTGCGGCTGGCCCCCGGCCTGTAGCCAGGCGTGGCAGCTGCCCAGCGTGGGATGGCCGGCAAAGGGAAGCTCACGCCCGGGGCAGAAAATGCGCACGCGGTAGTCGGCACCGGCCGCGCGGCCTTGCGAGCTGGGGGGCAGCAAGAACGTGGCTTCGGACAGGTTGGTCCAATTGGTGAACTCCTGCATGGCCTCGGTGGTAAGTCCCGTGCCATCCAGCACCACGGCCAGGGGGTTGCCGCGGTAGGGCTGATCGGTAAAGACGTCGACTTGCTTGAAAGGGCGCTGTTGCATGGTGTTCAAAGTCCTAGTGTCGAAAAGAGGCGGTGAAGCAGTGAAACAAATGGCTGGCATGGCGCACGCCGGGGGCGTGCCTCCATAGGCTCCGCAGGGGTCGTGTCTGGCAGTGCGCTGGCGGGCCGTGAAGCCCTCGGTGGGTCAGCCGCTCGGCGGCGGGGCGATGGGAATCCAGCTCACAGCAACACTGTGCCTTCCACGCAGGTGACGGCCTGGCCGCCCACCCAGATTTGCTGCGCCTCGTCCTGGCGCACATGCACGCGGCCGGCGCGCCCCAGGCACTCGCCTTGGGCCACCAGGTAGCTGCGCGGGGCCAGACCATCGGCAATCAGCCATTCGGCCAGGCTGGCGTTGAGGGTGCCGGTGACGGGGTCTTCGGGGTTGCCCATGGGCGCGGCAAAGGCGCGCACCACGGCCCCGGGTTGGCGTATGTCGCTGGCCGCAGGGCCGACGTGGATCACGCCCACGTCCTGGCCCAGGTCCTTGAGGCGCGCATGGTCGGGCTTGAGGCCCAGCACCGTCTCGGCGCTGTCGAGCAGCAGGCCCAGCCACACCGGGCCGTTGTCCAGCAGCTGCGCACCCTGGATCTGCTGCGGGCGCAGGCCCAGTGCGCTGGCGATCAGCGGTACGAGCGCGGGGCTGGGCGCGCTGCGCTTGAGCGGCGGCGCGGCAAAAGCCAGCGTGCTGCCGCTGTGCTCCACGCGCACCAGGCCCAGCGCGGATTCCTGGATCACCATGCCGGCCACGCGCGGCGCATTGCCCGCCTGCAGCCAGGCGTGGCAGGTGCCCAGTGTGGGGTGGCCGGCAAACGGCAACTCGCCATTGGGGCTGAAGATGCGCACCCGGTAGTCGGCGCCCGCCGCGCGGCCCGCGTCGGTGGGCGGCAGCAAAAAGGTGGTCTCCGACAGGTTGGTCCAGGCCGCAAAACGGCGCATGTCGCTGTCGCTCAGGTCGTGCGCATCCAGCACCACGGCGACCGGGTTGCCGTAGCCCGGCCGGTCGCTGAACACATCGATCTGCTTGAAGGGGCGCTGGTGCATGGCAGTGCGTCCGTTCAGGACAGGGGCTGGTCGAGTACGCCGATGGCGCCGGTGCGGCTGCTCACCGCCTGGTACCAGCGCTCCAGGTGCGGCCGCGCGGGGCGATCCTGGGGCAGCCCCCACCAGCGGTGGATCTCGCAGGCCACAGGGATGTCGGCCATGGTGAAGCGCTCGCCCGCGATGAACGGGTGGCGCGCCAAGTGCGCATCCAGCATGGCCATCAGTGGCTCGGTCACCGCCACCGATGCGGCGATGAGCGCGTCGTTGCGCTGCGCGGCGGGCGTGCGGATCCACTGCAGGAAGGCGTCGCGCCCCGCGGGGTTCAGCGTGGTCTGCTGCCAGTCCATCCACTGCTCGGCCACAAAACGTGCGGGCAGGGGCTCGGGGTACATCTCCCCCATCGAATGCCGCGCGCACAGGTAGCGCACGATGGTGTTGGACTCCCACAGCACCGCGCCCGTGTCCTCGTCCTCGATCAGCGGCACCAGGCCGTTCGGGTTCAACGCCAGGTAGCGCGCCTCGCGCACGATGCCAAACTGCCCGCCAGCATCGGTGCGCTGCACCGACGGCAGGCCGAGTTCCTGCACGGCCCACACCACCTTGCGGACGTTGATGGACGACATGCGTCCCCAGAGTCTTAGCATGTGTCAGCCCTTGGCCTGCGCGGCCAACTGGTCACGAACGGCAGCGGCCAGCGCCGCAATGCCGGTGGCGATCTGCTCCACGCTCGAGGTCACGAACGACAGGCGCAGCGTGCGCGGGTCGGCGTTGTCGGCATAAAAGGCGGCGCCGGGCACGAAGGCCACGTTGCGCTCCACGGCCTTGGGCAGCAGCTCCACAGCGCTCATGCCTTCAGGCAGGCGCACCCACAGGAACATGCCGCCGTCCGGGCGGTTCCATTGCACACCCAGGCCCTGCATTTCCTTGTCGAGTGCGGTCAGCATGGCCTCGCATTGCTGCTTGTAAAGCGCGCGGATGGTAGGCACGTGGCGGTCCAGGAAGTTGCCCTTCATTACCTCGGCCACCAGGCGCTGGTTGTAGCCGGGGGTGTGCAGGTCGGCGGCCTGCTTGGCCTGCAGCAGCTTGGGGTACACCGCCTTGGGGGCCACGACGAAGCCCAGGCGCAGGCCCGGGGCCAGCACCTTGGAGAACGAGCCCATGTAGATGCAGCCGTCCGGGTTGCGGGCCGTGAGCGGTGCGGGTGGTGGGTTGTCGAACCACAGGTCGCCGTAGGGGTTGTCTTCGACCAAGGGCAGGTTCAGCTCGGCGGCGGCCTTCACCAGCTCGGCGCGGCGCGCTTCGCTCATGGTGCGGCCCGTGGGGTTCTGGAAGTTGGGCAGCACGTACAAGAAGCGCGCCTTGTCGGCACCGGTGCCCACCTTGGCCTTGAGGTCGTCCACCAGCACGCCTTCATCGTCGCTGGCCACCGACACCACCGTGGGTTCCATGGGCGTAAAGGCCTGCAGGGCACCCAGGTACGTGGGAGTTTCCACCAGCACGCGGCTGCCTTCGTCGATCAGCACCTTGGCGATCAGGTCCAGCGCTTGCTGCGATCCGGTGGTGATCAGCACCTGGTCGGCATCCACGTCCCAGGGCAGAAAGTCGGCGATGGCCTGGCGCAGCGGGGCATAGCCTTCGCTGGCGGCGTATTGCAGCGCGGCCGGGCCGTCGTTGGCCAGCACGGCGGCCGAGGCTTCGGCAAACGCCGAGATCGGGAAGGTCTTGGGCGAGGGCAGTCCACCCGCCAGGCTGATGATGCCGGGCTTCTCGGTGACCTTGAGGATTTCGCGGATGACCGAGGGGTTCATGCGCTCGGCGCGGCGCGCCAGGGTCCAGGTGCTGTTCTGTGGCAGGTCGTTCAGTTTCATTCTCGTTCTCCTCCGGGCGGTCCCCAAAAGACCACCCATGTTGCAAAGTCGCCAGAAAAATTCTCAAAGCGGTGCGTCTGCCCCGCGGGTACAAAAAAAGCGTCGCCAGGGGCAAAGTGGTGGCGTGTGCTGCCCTGCACGAATTCTCCGCTCCCGCGCTGGATGAAATACAGCTCATCCTGCGCATGGGGCGTTTGCGGGTCTTCGCCGCGCGGCGCGTACAGCTCGGTGCGCATGCTGCCGTGGCGCAGCAGCTCGGCAAACCGCTCGCCCCCTGGGCCGGGCAGTTGCTGCAAACCTTGGTCTACGGAGTATTTCACAGGGCTTCGTGGGGGTGGTGCGCGGCCCGGTCAGTCCACGACGAACAACGTGGCGCCCTGTGGGGCCGTGGAACGGTGCGGTTCCGCGTTGTCGGCCACCTGGTAGCTCATGCCCGGCGTCAAAGTGAATGTGCGGCCGTCTTCCAGCTCGGTGTGCAATTCTCCGCTCAGGCACAGCAGCACGTGGCCTTTGACGCACCAGTGGTCCGAGACATAGCCCGGCGTGTACTCGACCATGCGCACGCGCAGGTCGCCAAACTGCTGGGTGCGCCAGAAGGCTTGGCCGGCCTGCGCGCTTTTTTCTTCGCGGGGCAGGGCCGACCAGTCGGTCGTGGCAAAGGGGATGTTGTGCATCTGCATGGTGGCTCAGTCCTTCACGGAAACGATGGCTTCGATCTCGACGGCAAAACCGCGCGGCAGCGAGCCGACGCCCACGGCCGAGCGTGCGTGCCGACCTGCATCGCCAAACACCTCGACGAGCAGGTCCGAGCAGCCGTTGACGACCTCGGTGTGCTGCATGAAGTCCGGCACCGCGTTGACCATGCCCAGCACCTTGACCACACGGCGCACGCGCGACAGGTCACCGAGGGCGGCCTGCATCGTGGCGATCAGCTGCAGGCCCACGGTGCGGGCGTGGTCGCGGGCCTCGGCGGCGCTGATCTCGCGGCCTACCTTGGGCACGGTGTCCATGTCTTCGCGCTGGGGCGAGCCCTTGCCCGACAGGTACAGCGTGTTTCCGTCCAGCACATACGCATCGAAATTGCCGCGCGGCGCAGAGACGGTGGGCAGGACGATGCCCAGCTGCTGCAGGCGTTGTTCGGGCGTGGGGATGTTCGTGGTAGCGGTGGCGGTGGTCATGCGGCGGCTCTCTGGTGAACGGGCATCTTCTTGCCCACAAAAACGGTGGCGATCACGGCCAGTGCAAAGCCTGCGGTGACGAGGTCTAGGCGCTCGCCCAGCAGCGGCACCGCGAACAGCAGGCTCAGAAAAGGCTGCACCAGCTGGATCTGGCTGACCCGCACGGCACCCAGCGCCAGTGCCCGGTACCAGGCAAAAAAACCGATCCACATCGAAAACAGCGCCACGTAGGCGAACCCCATCCACGCCATCGCGCTGATGGCGCCGGGCGCGGCGGGCGCAAACCACCAGGCCACCGGCAGGGTGAGCGGCAGGCTGCAGGCCAGCACCCAGCAGATCACCTGCTCGGCGCCCAGACTGGGCGTGAGGCGCGCGCCGCCGATGTAGCCAAACGCGCCCGTGGTCATCGCGATGATGAGATAGATGTTGGCCGCGCCCAGGTAGAAGCCGCCCGCGCGCCAGGCCATGAAGCCCAGCACCAGGCCGCTGCCCAGCACCGCGCAGGCCCAGAAGCCTGCCGAGGGCCGCTGGCGGTACCACAGCGCACCCAGCACCGCGGTGGACAAAGGCAGCAGCGCCGTGACCACCGCGCCGTGTGTGCTGGGCACGTGACGCAACGCGAGAGCCAGGAACAGCGGAAAGCCGACGATCACACCGAATGCGGTGATGCCCAGCAGCGGCCACTCTGCGCGGCATGGCACGTTGAGGTGCCCGCGGCTGCGCTGCCACAGGAGGTAAGCGACGGACAAGAGCCCGGCCACCGCTGCGCGACCGAAGGTGACGAACCACGGCGACAGCTGTTGGGCGTCCACCGGGCCCACGGCCAGGCGTGTCATGGGCAGCGTGGCGGCGAACAGCACCACGCCCACCAGGCCCCAGATCAGCGCTTCGCGTTCTTGGGCGCGGTTCATAGCGTGATCATCCACACGGCCGTCACCACCAGCACCAGGGCCAGCGCGCGGTTGAACCACAGCAGGCGGCTGCCCTGGGCCAGCCACTGGCGCAGCAGCGAGCCAACGAGGGCGTACACAAAATTGCTGGTGAAGGCGAACAGCATCATCACCACGCAGATGATCGCCAGGCGCTCACCGGGGTTGGATGCCGGCTGCCCGGCCGCGTTGACCACCCAGCCCGCGCTGAGCGTGAGCGCCAGCATCCAGGCCTTGATGTTCACAAACTGCAGCCCCACGCCTTGCCAGAAAGTCACGTTCAGGCGGTGGCTGTCCACTTCGGCCAGTTTGCCGGCGCGGCTCAGTTTGTAGGCCAGCCACAGCATGTAGGCCACGCCCAGCAGCGTCACGGCCCAGCGCAGGGCGGGCACACCGGTGATCAGCGCGCCCAGGCCGAGGCCGCTGCCCAGCATGAGCAGTGTCCAACCTGCGGGCACCGCAAAACAAAAGCGCAGGGCGCGCTTGAGGCCCAGATTGGCCGCCAGGGCCGTGGACAGCGTGGTGTTGGGCCCCGGCGAAAAGCTCATCGCGGTGCAGAACAGCAGCAGGGCAGTCAGTTCGGGGGCGCTCATGGTGCGAAGGTGTGCGGGGCTCGGTGGAGGGGAACTTGTCAACGCTGAGGCTTCAATGTAATCTTGCGCGCCAGTACACAACCAATACAGTTCAACAACGCAGTTCGCGATCTGTATTGGCTGCGATAACAGTACACGCTGACGCCATAAGGACACTGCCATGCTGATGAAAACCTCCACCCAGTCGCTGACCGAGCAGCTGTCGGCGCGGTTTGGCGAGCGCATCCGCAACCGGTTGCTGGCGCCGGGCGCACGCCTTCCGTCGGTGCGGCAGTGTGCACAGCAGCACGGCGTGAGCCCGTCGACCGTGGTGGCGGCCTATGACCAGTTGCTCGCGCAGGGCCTGGTGGAGGCGCGCAAGAACCGTGGGTTCTTTGTGCGCGAGATGCCCACGGGCCTGGCGGAGCGCGCGCCCGAGGACGAAGGCGACACCCCCGAGGCCGAGCGCGGCATGGGCAACTGGAGCACCGCGCACTGGTTTGCCGCCCGGGGCGCTGGGCGCGGTGCAGCGCGCGGGGCGCCGCCCGTCAATGCCACGGCGCTGATCCGCGGCATGTTCCACAAGATCAGCGACAAGCCGCAGCCGGGCATGGGCGTGTTTCCGCCCGACTGGCTCGAGTCGACCTTCATGCCCGCTGCGGTGCGCAAGGTGACCAGCACACGGGCGCTGAACGACTTTTCGCTGCAGTACGGCGAGCCACTGGGTGACACGGGGTTGCGCAGGGTGTTGTCCAAAAAGCTGGCCACGCTCAACGTGCATGCTACGCCCGAGAACATCATCACCACCGTGGGCGCCACCCACGCGCTCGACATCGTGAGCCGCACGCTGCTGCGCCCCGGCGACCCGGTGATGGTGGAAGAGCCCGGCTGGGCCGTGGAGTTTGCGCGGCTGGCCGCCCTGGGCATGCACATCCTGCCTGTGCCGCGCCGCGCCGACGGGCCCGACCTGGAGGTCATGGCCAAGTACTGCGAGGTGCACCAACCCAAGCTCTACGTGAGCGTGAGCGTGTTCCACAACCCCACGGGTTACTGCCTGTCGCCCGGCAGCGCGCACCGCATCCTGCAGCTGGCCAACCAGCACAACTTCCACATCGTCGAGGACGACACCTACAGCCACATCGCGCCCGAGCACGCCACGCGGCTCACGGCCCTTGATGGGCTGCAGCGCACCATCTACGTGAGCGGGTTTGCCAAGATCCTCGCGCCCAACTGGCGCATCGGTTTTCTTGCGGCGCCGCCGTCGCTGATCGAGCAACTGCTGGACACCAAGCTCCTCGCCACGTTGACCACCCCGGCGCTGCTGGAAAAAGCGCTCGCACTGTGCATCGAACAAGGCCAGCTGCGCCGGCACGCCGAACGCATCCGCACGCGGCTTGACGCTGCGCGCGCGCGAAGCGTCAAGCTTGCGCTGGGGGCCGGCTGTACTTTTGCGGCCGAGCCTGTGGGGCTGTTTGGTTGGGTCGAGACCGGGGTGGATACCGATGCGCTGGCGCAGCGCATGCTGGACGAGGGCTACCTGCTGGCGCCCGGCGCGCTGTTCCATGCGGAGCGCAAACCCAGCACGCTGATGCGCATCAACTTTGCCACTACGCAGGAGGCCGCATTCTGGAAGACGTTTGCGCGGGTGCGCGATGAGCAGGCGCGGTAGGCGGTCAGGGTGGGCCGCTGGTCACTCCTTCAGCTGGGTTCCGCCATCAAGGTGCAGGTGACCAAAGCGCACCGCAAACTCACTGGCCCGCGCCAAGGGCGTGGCCCACGCCAGCGTCACCGCGGAACTGGCTCCGCCAGGCCGCTGTTGGCGTCCCCCTCCGGGGGAAGACGCGCAGCGGCTCAGGGGGGTTACTTGCGCTCCACTTCCAGGTCGGCCAATACGCGCAGCAGCGCGCGGTTGACTTCTTCGAGGTCGAGTTCGTAGGTCTCGCACAGGTGGCGGATGGCGCTTGCGTCGTCCGTTTCCAGCGCGCAGGCCATCTGCAGCCCGCTCGCATAGGGGCCGGTGTGCAACACGGTGGCGTCGTAGATGCGTTCAGACAGCGGCAGGCGACGCAGGATGGCGCCCAGCGGTTCGCCCATGAGGTCATCCAGTTGCGACAGAAGTCCACACAGATAGATCTCGCGGCGCAGGTCGTTCTCGACACCCGCATCGAGCAGGTGTGCGGTGAGCTCGGCGCGCATCACCATGGACTCGCGCACCGGCTGCATGTTGGGGTCGGTGCTGGCGTGGGGCAGCTGGTCGGACAGCCAGCGCTGGATGGAGCCATAGCCCATCATCACCAGGCCCCGGCGCAGCGAATCGATGCCCGTGCGCAGGCCCAAAGCGGCGGAGTTGGTGTAGACCATGAAGCGGTAGGCGAGCAGCGGGTCCTCGCCCATGATGGCCTCGAAGGTTTCAAGCGACTGCTCGTCGTCGATGGCCTTCATGAGCTTGAAGATCACCGCGTGCGACGGCTGTTGCGCCTGGTGGCGCAGGCTGTAGAGCACGTCTTCCGACGGCCAGCCTGCCAGGGCCATGGCGTTGTGCTCGTCCAGGCACCGCTCCATGAGCGCGCGGCTGGCAATGCCTTCGTACATCTGCCCGGCCAGGATGGGCGGGGCGGCGGGCCGCGCGGGCGCACCGGCACCTGTGCGCACCGGCGCGGGCTTGAGCGCCGCCACTGCAGCCTCCGGGCGCAGGCTCAGAAGGCTGTTGTCAAAACACTGCGCCACATCGGGCTCGGGGAGTTGGCCCAACTCGCCGCGCCACACCAGCCGCAGGCCGCGCTGGTGCGCCGCCTTGACGCGGGTGTAGATCGCCGACTCCGACAGCCACTCGTTGCGCACTTCGATCCACGGCGCGCCGCGGGGTGCATGGTCGAGCAGGTTGCACAGCAGCGCGTGGTTTTGGGGTGAGAGCAGGATGGGCGGGGAGCTGGCCGACCAAAGCTCCTGCAGCGTGCGCAGCAGGTGGGCGCCATCGACCACCGCAGAGGGCTCGTTGTGGGCGTACAGCTGAATGCCGGCCAGCTTGCGGGCGCGGCTCCAGAGGGGGCGGTAGCCCAGAATCAGGCTGCCAAGGACAGATTGGACCATGTGCTCTCAGGCAATTGTGACGGGGCCTGTTCCGGGTGTGGGGCCGTGCCCCCACCGCTTGAGCAGGCCTGCTAGCTAATGAAGTTGAACAGAGACAGTTTCTGGACCTGGGCATAGGACTTCAGCGCAGCCTCATAGCCCACCTGCTGGTTCTGGAAGTCCGATATCCCCTGGATCATATCGAGGTCCTCCGCCCGCGAGCGGTCGCCTTCGAGCTGGACGGAGCGCTTTTCCTGGTCGCCCGTGATGCGGTCCGCGCGGTTGAGCAGCTCGCCCGCATAGCCGCGCATGTTGTGCAGGCGCTCCAGGCCGATGTCCAGGTTACCCAGCGCCTGCCCCACGGCCTGCGATGCAGCATTGCTGTCGCTGGCGTTGCGGATGCCGTTGATCGCGCTGTCCATGGCGCTGAACATGCTCGGGCTGGGCTGCAGCGTGATGGTGTCGCCGTTGGCCGGGTTGCCCTTGATGTCGAACGCCAAGCCCGGGATGCCGTTGACCGCAATGGTCACCGGCTTGTCCGAGGCGAAATCGGGCACCACCACGGCGGGGGAGACTGCGCCGGTGGTGGTGTTGGTGAGCGTGTAGGTGGCGGTGGTGGTGCCGGGGGTTGCGCCCGGCCCTACGGCACTGAAGGTGATGGAGTAGTTGTCGCCCGTCACCAGGCTCGGGTCCACGGGCCGGATGGCCGTGGTGTTGAGCATGCGGCTCGTCGGGATGGCGCTCACGCCGGCGTTGTACACACCGTCGCGTTGTGGGTCGAACATGAACGCTGCCTCGCCGTCCAGCGCGCCGGGGATGGTCACGCCGCTGCTGGCCGCCTGGCCGGGCAAACCTTCAAAGCTGTAATCCGGGGCGCTGCTCAAGGGGCCGAGGAAGGGTGCGAGCGCGCTGCCCAGGGCACCCAGCAGGGGCACGCCGTTGGTGTCCTTGCGGTTGGCCACTTCCACCATTTGTTCGCGCAGGCCCTGCAGCTGGTTGGCAATCGTCGCGCGGTCGTTGGGGGTGAGGGCGGCGCTGCCAGCGTTGACCACCAGCTCCCGGAAGTTCTGCACCAGGTCCACAGCGTCGCCCAGCGCCGACTCGGCCTGCGCGATGGCGTTGCGTTGCGTCTCCAGCGCGCGCTGCTCGGTCTGGATGCGGGCCAGGCGGTTGATGGCGCGCTCGGCCTGCGCGGCCGACACCGGGTCGTCGCTGGCACGCACCACGCGTTTGCCCGAGGTCAGGTTCTCCTGCAGGCCCGACAGGCTCGTCTGCCGCGCGCCCAGGTTGCGCAGGGCGTTGTCGTACATGTTCGCCGTGCCGAGGCGGTAGATGGTGTTGCTCATATCGAACTCCTAGCTCTGTGCGGTGCGGCGGCCAATCAGCGGCCCATGCCCTGGATGAGCGAGTCAAAGATGTTCTGCGCGATCTGGATCATTTTCGACGATGCCTGGTAGGCCTGCTGGTATTGGATCAGCCGGGCGGCCTCTTCGTCCAGGTTGACGCCCGAAATTGCCGTGCGGTCCCGCTCCAGGTTGGCCGCGATGGTGGTGGACAGCTCGGCCGCGAACAGCGAGCTTTGCGTGCGCGTGCCCACCTGGGACATGGCGCCGGCGTAGCCGTCGGAGAGCGTGGATTCGTCAAACATCTTCACGTCGCGCAGGCCCATCAGCGCATTGGCGTTGCCCGAGTTGCGGGTGAAGGTGTCGCCGTACTGCGGGTCCGACGCATTGCCGATGACCACGGTGTCACCGGTGTTGGGCGTGCCCTGCAGCTTGATCTCCCAGCCGTTGATGGCAATGGCCGCGCCGGGGGTGTAGGGCTGCGCGGCCGCCAGCGTGGTCGGCGGCGCGGTACCGCGGTCCAGCACGTCGTAGGTGGTGGGCGGGCCGGCGGTGAACCGCAGCTGGATGCCACCCAGGATCGGTGGAATGGCGGCTGGATTGGCGTTGGCTGGCAGCACCAGGCCGGGCGGGTTGGGCAGGCCGGTGGCCTTGAGGCCTGCCAGCTGCATCGTGCCGCCGTTGGACGTGCCCATGGCCGCGTTGATCGGGTTGGCCACGGCCAGGTCGCGCGGCGAATACACCAGCGCCTGGATGTTGGTGGCGGCCGTGCTGAACGGCTTGAACAACATGCGCTCGCCGGGGTTGCCGGGCGTGGTCAGGTTGAAGTTGAGGCCGTCGATCTGCAGCGTGGCCAGGTTGGCCGCGTCGGTGAAGGGGGTGGACTTGCCGTCCGACAGCCGCACCACCTGCCCGGCTGTGCCGGCGGTAAAGCGGATTTCATAGTCAGACGCCGCGAACTGCGTGGGGCCCGTGAACGACACCGTGCCCACGCCCGCGCCGTTGGTGTGGCCCGGCATGCTGGCAGGCAGCGCAAACAGGTCCTTGCCGACGGCGCCGTCGAGCGTGAGGCCCAGGTTGTGCTGGTCGTTCATCGTCATGCCGATGGCCATGGCCATGCGGCCCAGCAGATTGCGGCCTTCGGCCAGATCGGTGTTGTTGAAGCGCAGCAGGCCCGACATCGATCCGCCGCCCAGCACGTTCTCGTCCATCTCCACCGCCGGCGCACCGGGCCGGTTGAAGAACAGCTTGACCTGGCCGCTGCCGGGGAACGCGGTCGCGTCGCCCACCGACAGGCTCGTCGCCGTGTTGCCCAGCACCAGCGGCTGGCTACCCGCCACAAACAGGCCCACGGTGCCGTCGTCGGCTGCGACCTGCGTGGTCTGCACGTACTGGTTGATGTCGCGAATGATCTGGTCGCGCTGGTCCAGCAAATCGTTGGGCGTCTGGCCGTTGCCTTTGGCACGCGCGATCTGCTCGTTCACGGCCGCCATCTGCCCGGCCAGGCTGTTCACCGCGGTGATGCTGCTTTGCAGCTGTTCCTTGACGGTGTACTGGATCTCGTTGATGCGGTCGGCGGCCGAGCGCATGCGCGACGCGGTTTCGTCCATGCGCGTGAGCACCACGGTGCGCGCGGTGATGTCGGTGGGGGCGCTCACCACGTCCGAGAACGCGTTCATCATGTCGTTGATGGCCGCGCCCAGGCCGGCTGTGCCGCCGCTGAAGACCTCTTGCAGCTGGCGCAAGCGCTCGGCGCGCACGATGTCGGCTGACTGCACCGCACCGGCTGTGGCTGATTGGCGCGTGAGCAGCTCGCTCTGGTTGCGCAGAATGGTCTGCACATCCACGCCCTGGCCGATGTACCCGCCGCCGGTGAACTGGCCCTGCACGGTCTGCAGCACCACCGTCTGGCGCGAATACCCGGCCGTGTTGACATTGGCAATGTTGTGGCCAGCCGTTTGCAGGGCGACCTGGTTGGCCAGCAGTGCGCGGGCGCCGACGTTGAGAAGGCTCATGACTCACCTCGCATCCGTGGTGTCCGCAGCGTGGCCAGCCGACCCCACTGTGTGAAACTGGCGCGGCCCAGCCCAGTGCCCCCGCGCAAGGGCCGCCCCGCCGCGCTGGGGGCGTCCCCCTCCCGCGAAGCGAGAGAGGGGGAAGGCGCGAAGCGACTCAGGGGGCGTTTCATATCCATCATGCCTGCGCGCGCAGAGTGCGCACCACGCTGTTGATGGCGCCGCCGAGCTTTTTGGCGTATTCGGGGTCCGTGGCGTAGCCCGCCTTTTGCAGCGCCGAGGCATAGTCCATGGCCGAGCCGGATTGGGCGACGGATTCGGCCTTCTCGTAGCGCGGGCTCTCCTTGATCAGCCGGGCGTAGTCGCGGAACGAATCCTCGTACGAGTCGTAGGCGCGGAACTTGGCCGTCACCTTCTGGGGCTTGCCATTGATGAATTCGGTGGTCGTGATCTCGGCGACCTTGCCCGTCCAGCCCTTGCCGGCCTTGATGCCGAACAGGTTGAACGAATTGGAGCCGTCCTTGTGGCGGATCTCGCTCTTGCCCCAGCCGGTTTCGTGGCCGGCCTGGCCCAGCATGAAGCTGGCAGGGATGCCGCTGTCCTGGGCCACGCGCTCAGCGGTGCCCGACAGGTGCTGTACAAAACCTTCGCGGCCCTTGGGGGCCTGGGTGGTGGCGTCGGCCGATGCGGCGGTGGCAGGTGCGCTGGGGCGCACCATCGATTGCTGCTGAAGGCTCAGCGTTGAGGGCACGGAAAAATTGGCATCGGCCCCGCCCATCTGGCGCGAGAGCTGGCGTGCAATGGCCTCCGAGAGACCGCCCTGCATGCCGGCCATGTTCACCGACAGCTGCTGGTCGAACATGTCCTGACCCAGGTTGGCCTGCTCGCCCTCCATCAGGCCGGATTTCATCGTGGCGTCGCGCATGCTCTTGATCAGCTCGCGCATGAACAGCGACTCGAACTGCTTGGCGACCTCGCGCGTGGTCTGGGCGTTGTTGGCCGTGCCCGCGTCGTACTTGAGCGCATTGAGCGAGCGGATGTCGACCGCCAGCGCATTCGAGGGGCTGCTGGTGGGGCTGGACGAAGGCAGGGTGAGGGACATGGTCGCTCCTCGAAATCAGATCACTTCCAGCTCGGCGTTGAGTGCGCCGGCGGCCTTGATGGCCTGCAGGATGGCCAGCAGGTCGCCGGGTGTGGCGCCCAGCGAGTTGAGCGCCTTCACCACGTCGGCCAGCTGGGGCGAGGGCGGCATCTGGATGATGTTGCCCGGCTCCTGGTTGATGCGGATGTCGCTTTGCTGCGCCACGACGGTCTGCCCTTGCGAGAGCGGGGCGGGCTGGCTGATCACGGGCGTGGAACTGATGGTGATCGACAGGTTGCCATGTGCAATTGCGCACGGGCCGAGCGTGACCGCCTGGTTGAGCACCACCGAGCCGGTGCGTGCATTGATGACCACCTTGGCCGCGGGCGTGGACGACTCCAGCGCCAGCTCTTCCAGGTCGGCAATGAAGCTTACGCGGGCGCCGGGGTCCATGGGGGCACGCACCTGCACCGTGCGGCCATCGAGCGCTGTGGCCAGGCCGCTGCCCAGCTTGGTGTTGATGGCCTGGGCCACGCGGCGCGCGGTTTGGAAGTCGGAGGCGTTGAGCCCCAGGTTGATGGTGGCGCCTTCGTTGAGCGGCGTGGGCACGGCACGCTCGACTTGCGCACCTTGGGGAACGCGGCCGGCGCTCAGGTGGTTGATCTGCACCTTGCTGCCGCCGGCCGAAGCACCGGCACCGCCCACTACCACATTGCCCTGGGCCAGCGCGTAGATCTCGCCGTCGGCGCCGCGCAGCGGCGTGACGATCAGCGTGCCGCCCTTGAGCGACTTGGCGTTTCCCATGGAGGAGACGTTGATGTCAATCATCTGGCCGGGCTGCGCAAACGGAGGCAGCTGCGCCGTGACGATCACTGCCGCCACGTTCTTGAGCTGCAGCTGGTTGGCCGCGCCGGGGGGCAGGCTGATGCCCATCTGCTGCAGGTAGTTCGACATCGCCTGCGTGGTGTAGGGCATCTGCGTGGTCTGGTCGCCCGTGCCGTCAAGGCCCACGATCAACCCGTAGCCGGTCAGCTGGTTGCTGCGCACGCCCTGCACCGCCGCCACTTCCTTGATGCGCAGCGCATGCGCGGGCAGCGCCGCAGCAGCGGCCGCAAGGGCCAGCAACAGCCACAGCAGGCGCGCAGAGCGCGGAAGGAGGGATGGGGACAAGGCTTTCATGACACCGATTGTGGGCGGCCCCGCCAAGAACTAAAACCCAAAAAGAAGCAGGTTCACCGGCCTATTGCGTGGGTTCCCGGGCGGGCGGGGAACGGCCGGTGGTGCGCGGAAAGCCAGGCAGGCGCCGGGGCCGCGCTACAGGGGAAAATATGAATAAAAATAGGCGCTAGCGCTTGATGGATAAGCGCTAGTAGCTATAAATTATGTAGCAATGATGGTTGACAAGCACCACAGCGTCCAGACGGACAAAGTCGCAATGTTTCCGGTATTGGAGCCGCTAGGCGCATCCTGAACCCGCCCCCGTAAAAACTGGCGCGGCCCAAGCGAGGGCCGCCGCGCAAGGGCCGCCCCGCCGCGCTGGCGGCGTCCCCCTCCCATAGCGCGCAGCGCGTAGAGAGAGGGGGAAGGCGCGCAGCGCCTCAGGGGGTGAAGCCTAAAACGGCGTGATGGTGTTGAAGAACCGGCCCATCCAGCCCATGGCCTGGGCTTCGCCTTGTGCACCGCGGCCGCGGGATTCGACCCGCACGTTGGCTACCTGGGTCGAGTTCACGATGCTGCCGGGCTGCAGCGCGCGCGGATCGATGGTGCCGGAGAAGCGCAGCACGTCCACGTTCTGGTTCACGCCGATCTGCTTTTCGCCCGTCACGACCAGGTGGCCGTTGGGCAGCACATCGACCACCGTGGTGGTGATGGACCCGGTGAAAGTGTTGGCGCTTTCGGTGCCGCCCTTGCCGGAGAAGGTGTTCTCGGAACCCGCAGCCAGGGTGGTGCGGTCGGCGAGCGAGCGCTTGACGAAGGGCAGGTTGGTGATGCCGGCCGAGGCTTCAGACGTGCGGTCCACCGTGGAGGAGGACTTCTGGCTTGCGGTCACGTTCTCCACAATCATCACCGTCACGTTGTCGCCCACCAGGCGGGCGCGGCGGTCTTCAAACGCCGGGCGGTAGCTGGCGTTGTGGAACAGCCCGCCTGTGACAGGCGGCGGCGTGCGCGGCGCAGCGGCGATGGGCGGGGGAGTGGTGGGCAGGATGTCCACGGGCGGCGGCGGCGACATGGTGGCGCAACCGGTGAGCAACAGCGCGCCGGCTGCAAGCGGAAGGGTAAAAAGGCGGGTGAACTGCAGCATGGCAAATGCTCCTGTCGTCATCTTTGTCATCACAGCTGGCTGAGCTTGGCCAGCATCTGGTCCGAGGTCTGGATGGCCTTGGAATTCATTTCGTAGGCGCGCTGGGCCTGGATCATGGTGACCAGCTCTTCCACCACGTTCACGTTCGAGGCTTCCAGGAAGCCCTGCTTCAGGATGCCCAGGCCGTTGGTGCCGGGCGTGCCCTGCTGGGGCTGTCCCGAGGCGGCCGATTCCTTGAAAAGGTTCTGGCCGATGGGCTCCAGGCCCGCCGGGTTGATGAAGGCCGACATCGCCAGATTACCGAGCGGCTGCGGCTGGGTGTTGCCCTGCACGGTGGCGGACACCACGCCGTCGGCGCTGATCGTCACGCTCGTGGCGTTGGCGGGCACGGTGATGCCATTGGCCACCGGCAGGCCGCTGGAGGTGACCATGCGGCCTTGCGCGTCGACCTGGAAGGAACCGTCGCGGGTGTAGCCCAGCGTGCCGTCGGGCATGGTCACTTCAAAGAAGCCGTTGCCGTTGATGGCCACGTCCAGGTTGTTCTTGGATTCCTGCAGACTGCCCTGCACGAAGTTGCGGCTGGTGGCCACGGTGCGCACCCCCAGGCCCAGATGCAAGCCCGTGGGCAACTGGTTTTGCTCGGTGGTGTTGGCACCCACCTGGCGCTGGTTCTGGTAGATCAGATCTTCGAACACCGCGTTGTTGCGCTTGTAGCCGGTGGTGGAGACGTTGGCCAGGTTGTGCGAGATGACGTCGAGCTGCGTCTGCTGGGCAGACATGCCGGTCTTGGCGATCCAGAGGGAGTTGATCATGGTGCTTCCTTATGGCTTGGCGGCGGGGCCGCTTCAGCCGTTCATGCTCAGCAACTGGCTGGCGGTCTTGTCATTGGTCTCAGCGGTCTGCAAAAGGCGCATCTGCTGCTCGAACTGGCGCGATGCGGCAATCATCCCGACCATGCTTTCGACCGGGTTCACGTTGGAGCCCTCTACCGCGCCAGCAAGCATGCGGGCGTTGGGGTCGCTCGGGATGGGGTCGCCCGATGTGGCGCGAAACAGGCCGTCGTCGCCGCGCTTGAGCGGATCTTCCAGCGTGGGAGTGGCCAACTTCAGCCGGCCGATCGCCTGGGCGGGCTGGCCCGATGCCTTGGCAGTGACGGTACCGTCCGAGCCCAGCGACACCTCAGCGCCCGGAGGCACATCGATGGGCGCGCCGCCGTCGGACAACACGGGCAGGCCCGTGGGCGTGAGCAGTTGGCCTGCGGAAGACACTTCGAAGGTACCGGCTCGGGTATAGGCCTCGGTGCCATCAAGCCCCTGCACCGCAAACCAGGCATTGCCCACGGCCATGGCGTCGAGGTTGCGGCCGGTGCGCTGCACGGGGCCGGCCGTGTTGACGTGGCCCGAAGTCGCTTCGAGCGCAAACACGCGGGTGGTGGAACCATCGCCCTGGATAGGCACAGAGCGAAAGGTCGACATCTCGGCACGGAACCCGTGGGTGGAGGCGTTGGCGAGGTTGTTGGACAGCACCGCCTGCCGGTGGGCGGCCGCGTTGGCGCCCGTCATCGAGGTGTAAATGATGCGGTCCATGGGGGCTCTCCGTTGTCCAGGGCGAATTCAGTGCGGGAAGAAGGCGCTCAGTCGATCAGCGCAAGTTCACCAGCGTGGACATCACCTGGTCTTGCGTCTTGATCGTCTGGGCGTTGGCCTGGTAGGCGCGCTGGGCGGTCATCATGTTCACCAGCTCGGCGGTCAGGTCGACGTTGGAGTCTTCGAGTGCGCCCGAGCGCAACGAGCCGAAGTTGCCGTCGGTGGCGGTGCCGGCCACCGGCTGGCCCGATTCGAAAGTCGCCACCCAGTTGTTGCTGCCCACCGAGGCCAGGCCCTGCGTATTGCGAAAGCTCGACAGCGCGAGCTGGCCTTCGGCACGGGTCACGCCGTTGGAGTAACGGGTCATGATCATCCCGTTGTTCTCGATGTTGATGCCGGTGAGCTCGCCCGTGGTGTAGCCGTCCTGGCTCAGGTTGGACACCGCGAATTTGCTGCCGCTTTGCGAGACCTTGTCCAGGCCCACCGCCACGTCAAACGCGGGCAGGTTGTTGGGGTTGGGCGGGGTCGGGTTCACGTTGAGCGTGAGCGCAAAACCGGTGGCAGGTGGGGTGGCCACGGGGCCGATGATCGCGCCGTTGTTGTCGAACTCGATCTGGCCGATCGGGGTGGCGACCACCGGGGGCACGGCGGTCGGGTCGTCGAGCGCGTCGTACACGTCCCAGGTGTTGTCCGTGGCGGTCTTCTGGAAGTACAGGCTCACAGGCTTGGCCACGCCCTGGCTGTCGAACACGTTGATCGACGTGCCGTAGGTGGCGCGCGGCGTGGCCGGGATGGGTGGCGTGGCAGCCGGGTCGCCGGCCGCATCCGTGGCGGTGGCGGGCAGGTTGAAGGCCGCGGTGATCGTGGCGGTCTGCTTGGCCGGGATGGGCTCGGCGGTGGGGAACACCATCGGGATCGGATCGGTGCCCGAACGCAGGCCGGTGGCAGGGTCGACCGGGTAGCCCATGACGTTGGCGTTGTCGTTGGTGATCATGTTGCCCTCCTTGTCCAGCTTGAAGTTGCCGGAGCGGGTATAGGCGGGCGTGCCGTCGGGCAGCGTGAGCGTGAAGAATCCGTTGCCGTTGACGGCCACATCCAGGCTGTTGCCGGTGATGGTGAGGTTGCCCTGCGTGAACTGCTGGGACACCGCGCCCACTTCCACCCCGATGCCGGCGTTGGTGCCGCCGGCCGAGCCGATGGCAGAGGCCACCATCTCGGCAAATTCCGCCCGCGAGGCCTTGAAGCCGACAGTGTTGGAGTTGGCAATGTTGTGCCCGATGACGTCCAGATTCTTGCTGGCGGCGTTCAAGCCCGAGAGGCCTTGCTGAAAACTCATGGTGTTCTCCTGATGGGGGCGGTAACTGATGGACTGAATCGGCCGGCGGTTAGACCAGGGCCTTGATATCGCTGTATTTGATGGTCTTGCCGTTGGCCAGGGTCAGCACAAGCTGGCCGTCTTCGGCGCCGGCGGCCGTGACCTTGGACAGGGCCAGCGCCGTGCTGTCGATCTTGGTCGCGCCATTGGTGGCGGTGACGCGGAACTGCATGCCATCGGTCGAGCCGGTGTACTTGCTGGCGTCCCACTCGAAGGTGTGGCGGCCGGCCGCCTTGGCGCCCAGGTCCACCGACTCGACCACCTGGCCGCTGGCGTTGAGCACGTCCACTTTGACGCTGGTGGCGGGCGATGCGATCTCGAACCCGCCCTTGCCGGCCTTGTCGGCCACGGCGAGCGTGGAGCCTTCGGTCATCACGTTGCGGCCGATCAGCGCCGTTCCCTGCATCACCTGCAGCGAGTTGAACTGCGTGGCCATGCTCGCCATCGTCTGGTTGAGCTGCTGGATGCCGGTGACGGTGTTGATCTGCGCGATCTGCGACGTCATCTGCGCGTTGTCCAGCGGGTTCATCGGGTCCTGGTTGTTCAGCTGCGCGACGAGCAGCTTCAGGAACCGGTCCTGCGCGGCAGCAGGGTCGGTGGCGGCCGTGGCGGCCTTGGTGCCGGTGGCATCCGTGACAGAAGGGGCATTGGTGGCGCTGAGGATCATGGCGATCTTTCCTGAAATTACTGGCCCATCTGCAGGGTCTTGAGGAGCAGCGACTTGGCCGTGTTCATGACCTCGACGTTGTTCTGGTACGAGCGCGAGGCGGAAATCATGTTGACCATCTCCTCCACCGCGTTCACGTTGGAATGCGTCACATAGCCCTGCTCGTCGGCGGAGGGGTGGGCCGGGTCGTGCACGCGGCGGCCGGGGGTGTTGTTTTCGCTGATCGAGCTCACGCGCACGCCGGCGGAGCTGTCGCCGCCCATGGGCGTGGTCTGGAACACCACCTGGCGCGCCTTGTAGGCCTTGCCATCGGGGCCGGCCACGGCATCGACATTGGCCAGGTTGCTGGCCACCACGTTGAGCCGCTGCGACTGCGCACTGACGGCGCTGCCCGACACATTGAAGATGGAGAACATGGACATGGGGTGACTCGCTTTCTGCTCGGTACGGGGCGCTTATTGGCCCTGGATGGCGCTGAGCATGGTTTTGGCGTTGCCGTTGATGAACCGCAGCGTGGCTTCGTAGCGCACGGAGTTGTCGACAAAGTTGGCGCGTTCGCGGTCCAGGTCGACGGTGTTGTTGTCCAGGCTGGGCTGGGTCTGGACGGTGTAGCCCAGGCCGCCTGCCGCGCCGGTGCCAGTGCGCGCGCCCGGCAAGGGAATGTGGCGCGCGTCGGCGTTGCCCGCCGCGCTGGCAGCGTTGGAAGTGGCGGCCATGCTGAGCGTGCTGGAGGAGGTGCCGGACGTACCGGATGTGCCCACGGAGCCGCCGGTGGCCAGGCGCGTAACGCCAGAGCCTGTGGCCTGGCGCATCGCGTCGCCAAAGCTGAAGTCGCGTGCCACGTAGCCAGGGGTGTCGGCGTTGGCAATGTTGCTGGCGATGGCACGCTGGCGCTCGGCACGCAGCATCAGCGCGTTTCCGTGGAAATCCAGCCGGTTGGTCATCTTGTCAAGCATGGTTGCCTCACACCCTGGGGTTGCAATAGGGGCCGGTGGGGTTTCCGGCGTGACTCGATTGTCAAAGCCGCCGTGTTTTTCTAAAGCGCGAAGAACGCGGAAATGGGCGCGCAGTTTCGGGTTTTGCGCTGGGCTGGGCTGCCTATAGTTCGAGGCGTGAAATAGTCTTTGCCGCCTGCTGCGGGAAGACGTGCGATGCCCAGGAGGCCCCCATGCCATCAATCTTGTTTTCCCGTGTTCTTCCCGTCGGCGCTGCCGTGGCGGCCGCGCCCGTGGGCGCCGTGGTGCGCCGCACGCTGGCGGCGGTGCTGGGCTTGGGGGTTTTCGCGGCCCTGCTGGGCGGCAGTGGCGCTGCACTGGCCCAAGCCCAGGCGCAAGCCGCGGCCGATCCGGCGGCCGACCTTGGGCCGCTCACCCAGCGTTGGCTGGACGATGCCATCACGCGCAACCAACCCGCCGGAATGCCGTTGCGCATGGAAGTGAGCGTTGGCTCACTCGATTCGCGGCTGCGGCTGGCCCCATGCGCCCGGGTGGAGCCCTATCTGCCTGCGGGTTCGCGCCTGTGGGGCCGCACGCGGCTCGGGCTGCGCTGTGTCGAAGGCCAGACCGCGTGGAACGTGTACCTGCCCGTGACCATCAAGGCCTTCGGCCCCGCCTGGGTGCTGACCAGCCCGGTGGCACCCGGGGCGGTGCTGACGGCCAACGACGCCACCCAGGCCGAGGTCGACTGGGCCGAGGAATCCAATGCCGTCATGGCCAACCCCGAAATGTGGGTCGGGCAGATCGCCGCGCGCCAGCTGGTGGCCGGCCAGGCCCTGCGCCAGAGCATGGTCCGGGCGCCCAACCTCTTCAAAGCAGGGGCACAGGTCAAGGTCGTGGCCCAAGGCGTGGGCTATGCGGTATCGTCCGCAGGGCAGGCCATGTCGGCGGGCGCTGCAGGCCAGATTGTGCGCATCCGCATGGACAATGGGCGGATCGTCAGCGGTACTGTCAACGAAACCGGGACAGTGGTGGTAGCTCTTTGAGGGTGTACCAGTGAGAAAGGCCTAAAGTCCCGGCCCAACACGTCGAAAACATTGCTACTGTGCCCCACATCAAACGGGGTGGTGGAGAGAGCGATGAAGATTGGACAAAAACCGGACCTCCCGGGCGCCTTGCCGCAGACCGGACTTGCCAAGCAAGCCAAGACGCCTGCCAGCGCTGCTGAAGGAGCCACAAAAGACGCACTGGCCGCGCCAGCCGCTGGCGTGCCTGTCACCGTGTCGACCACCGTGCGGGGCTTGGACGCCACAGCCCGCGGCAACGCAGATTTTGATGCCGGCAAGGTCAAGTCGGTGCGCGCCGCGATTGAAAAAGGCACGTTCTCGGTCGATGCAGAGGCGATTGCCGACAAGATGCTCTCCAACGCGCAGGAGATCCTGTCCCGCTCCCGCGGTTGACCCTTGGGTTCGCTTGGCATGGGGATGCCATCCAGCGCACAATGCGCCATGTCGCTGGAAGAATCCCTCTCGGCTGTTGAACAGCTGATCGAAAAAGTCTCCGCCGCGCTTCTGGCGGCAGATCCCCAAACCCTGGAAAAAAACAGCATCGCACTGCGCGATGCTGCTGCGCAGTTCACGTATGCGCTGGAGCAGTCCGCGCAGCGCGGCCTGCCCGTGCCCGCGCAGCTCCAAAAGCGCGTGGATGCGATCGCCGCCATGCTGGCGAATCAACGCGAAGGGCTGGCACGGCTGTCCGCCAATGCCGACCGGCAGGTCGCGAGCCTGCTGCCCCAGGCCGGCTCCCCCGCCACTTACGGCGACGGCCGCGGCGCCCAGCCCGGCAAGCCCGGCGTGGCACGTATCTACAAGTCGGCGGGTTGAGTCGAGCCGTAACTCAAACAAGATAGCTGCCAGCGCTTGCTCCGCCTGCGTTTGAGCAGAAAAACCGGTTGGACCCAACGCCAGCCAAACGCACAGCTATCCTATCGATAGCAAACCTGTGTTCAGTACGTTGGAGTTCGGCGTTGCGCCATGCCCGTAGATACGGTCGCAGCCCAATACCAGTGCCACCGTGGATCTGGCTTTGCCAGTCCAGGGGTGGCGTCCCCCTCAGGGGGAAGGCGCCGAAGGCGACTCAGGGGGAGTCAATGGGCCCGCATCTTCGCCCGCAGGCGCGCGATGGACTGGCTGTGCAGCTGGCACACCCGTGATTCGGTGACGCCCAGCACGGCCGCGATCTCCTTGAGATTCATGTCGTGCTCGTAGTACATGCCCATGATGTGCTGTTCGCGCTCGGGCAGGCTCTTGATGGCGTTGACCAGCGACACCTTGAGCCGATGGTCGCGCAGCATCTCCATCGGGTCGGCGTCGCCGTCCGCGACGTGGCGGTCCAGAAAACCGTCATCGTCGTCGTTGTGGGTCATGTCCTCCAGGTACACCAGCTGCGTGCCCCGGACCTTGCCCAGCAGGCTCTGGTATTCGGACAGCTCCATGCCCATTTCATCCGCAATCTCGGATTCAAGCGGGCTGCGCCCGAGCTTTTGCTCCAGGCGGTGCACGGCGTGCTCAATGTCTTTTTGGCTCTTGCGCGAGCTGCGGCTCATCCAATCGCCCTCGCGCAGCTCGTCGAGCATGGCGCCGCGGATGCGCTGGGTGGCAAAGGTCTCGAACTGCACACCCTGGGCCACTTCATAGCGCGACAGTGCTTCCGCCAGGCCCATCATGCCGACCTGGATGAGGTCATCCAGCTCCACATTGGGGGGCAGCTTGGCGATCATGTGGTGCGCGATCCTGCGAACCAGCGGGACATGCTGGCGGATCAGCGCATCACGATCGAGCTGGCCTTTGGCGGTGTACATAGGGAGCGTGTTATGCACTGTTACGTGCCCGAGAAAACCGGAGCAAGGCCCGGCAACTAGGCGCAGGACGCGCCGCAGTATGGATACTGCCAGCGGCCTGCAACGACGTGGCCGGGCCTTGCCCCGGCTTTCCCTTCGGGTTGGCCCCATAGGCAGGTGCTCGCTGCGTTGCAGCGCTTGCCAAGGCATGAGCCTTGGCGGCGCACTGCGCCTTACGATCACCAGCCTCTGGGGTCAACGCGGGTACGTAAAAGTGCATAACACGCTCTCTTCAGTGGCTCCGGACAAATTGCGCAGGCATGCCTGTCAAGTTGCTGGTGGGCAGCGCAGTCAGCGATTCACTCATGGTGCCCGCATTCTCCAGCAGTTGCAAGGCCAGGCGCTGAAGGTCCTGGGGGTTCTGCGTGGCGATGGTCGTCGTGCGCACCGGGCCGCCCAGATGCTGCTCCGAACACTCCTGCAGGGTCTGCAGCGCCGCCCGGGTCTTACGGCGCTCAGAGGCCGTGTTGCCGTGCAGCAATCCAGCCACCATGCAAGGCAGGCCGGTGTGCACCGCGATCTGCTTGAGGCTTTTGTAACTGTTCAGCACACCAGCAGCGTCGTTGCCCATGACCACGAGCGGAATGGTCGCGGTGTGGGTCAGCAGCGGGGCCAGCGTGGCCGCGGGGGCGTGCAGCACCATCAAGCCATAGGTCCTGAAATACGGCACCAGCAATTGCAGCGGGGGGGCGTCGCTGCGTTGGGCGCGGCGGGCCACATTCAGCAGCCCCTTCGCGGCAGGGATCACCGCCAGCGAAGACGCCATCGCACCCATGTTGAGGTGGCCGCCTTCGTTCCATGGGGCCTGCTGCAGCAGATGCAAGAGGCCCGGGCTGTCGTCGGTTTCGTGTGCGGTGCCGTCCAGCACCACGACGGGATAGCCCAGCCGCTGCAGGATGGCGCAGACCTGCCACAGCGCTTCGAGCCCCGTGGCGGCGTTGTCCTGGCTCGCGACCGCGATCACGCGCAGCTCTGACTGCGGCGTGAAGCTGTGCAGGCCGGCGCCCTGGTGAAAACCGATATCAAGCATCGATCAGTCCCCGTTCGCTGATGCCGTCTGGCGAGTGCGAGAAGAAGAAGTTGAGGTCCGTTGCCTTGGGATCAAACGCCGACTTGACCGGTGCGCGCATCGACGTATTGATCAGCTTGTGGGCGTCGGCACGCTCCCAGTCTTCGGGCACGCGTTGGCCGTTGGTCACGCCGCGCAGCACCATCTGGTGGCGAATGAGGGCGTCGATCGCGGGGCCGAGCTTCACGGCTTCATCGACCTTGGACAGGATGGCCTGTTGCGCGCCGTCGGTCTTGAACGCCGTGAGCACATCGTCCAGCGTGTCGCCGTGGCAACCGGCGTTGAGCACTAAAAGGCGGTTGACGTTCGGCAGGTCCAGCACATCCAGCATGTCGCGCTTGCGCGGGTCGCGCGGGGCGACGCCGGTGGTGTCGATCAGCACCATCTTCTTGCCGGACAGCAAGCCCAGCAGGTCCTGCAGCGCAGCGCGGTCGTGGGCCAGATGGGCCACGATGCCCAGCATGCGACCGTAGGTGCGCAGCTGCTCGTGGGCGCCCACGCGGTAGGTGTCCAGGGTGATCAGGCCCACGCTGCCGGGACCGTGGATGCGCGCGCACATGGCCGCCAGCTTGGCGGTGGTGGTGGTCTTGCCCACGCCGGTGGAGCCCACCAGCGCGAAGATGCCGCCCTGCTCATACAGCGGGGTGTCGGCCAGGTCGGTCTTGAGGTTGCGCTCCAGCACTTCCATGAGCCAGCGCACCGACTCGCCGGCCGACAGCTCTTCGGGCATGCGTTCGAGCACGGCGCGGGCCAGCGAAGGCGAGTAGCCCGCGCGGATCATCTTGAGCATCAGGTTCGACTGGATCGGGTTCTGGCGCGCTTGCCCCAGCCATGTGAGCGTGTTGAAGCGGTCTTCGATGAGCTCTTTCACCGCGTTCAACTCGCTCATCAAACTTTGCTGGTTGGCGGTCGACTGCAGCACGTTGCTGCTCATCACGGGCTCTTGGCGGCGGCGTGGAGGTTCTGGCGGGATGTCCATCGGGATCGTGCGCAGCGGGTTGTGGCGCGCCACGACCGGTGCGGGCATGCGTTCGCGCTCGGGCTCCTGGTCGCGGCTGCGCTCTGACAGCGTGGCGGGCTCCGAAGGGCCGTTCAAGGCTTCGTGGCGGCGGCGCAGCATGCGCTCGCGCACATAGTCCTGGAACGACAGCGTGCTCATGGCCAGCTGCTCGGTGTCTTCTTCCACCGGGTTGCGGCTCTGGGCTGCTGCTGCGGCGGCCTGGCTGGCCCGCTGCGCGGCACTGCGCGGCGGCGTGGGCGCGAGCAGCGGAGGGTTGGAAGACGCGGAGGCACTGTGGCTGCCAGCGCCGCTGCCACCACCATCCAGCGAGGACAGCGTGTCCTCGGCGGTGGCCATCACCTCCACGCCATTGGCGGTCGGGCGGTTGGACAGAATCAGTGTGCCGTCCCCAAAGGCCATGCGTGCTTTGGCCAAAGCCTCCCGGGATGTGGGAGCGGTAAAGCGTTTGATGTTCATGCTGATGCACCTCTAAGGATCGGCCCAATACGGATGGTGTGGGTCTCTGGGATTTCACTGTGCGCAAGCACCTGCAGGCGGGGTGCGACGCGGCGCACCAGGCGGGAGATGGAATTGCGAATCTGGTCGGGTACCAGCAGGCAGGCCGGCAGGCCCATTTCTTCCTGCTTGAGTGCGACTTCGGCGGCCTTCTGGGTCAGGATGTCTGCAACACCCGGGTCCAGCGCAGGGCCGGCCGCGTTGCCCAGGGCCTGTACCAAAAGGCGCTCGAGGCCGGGCTCGATGGCGATGACGTTGAGCTCGCGCGTCGGGCCATAGATCTGCTGGACGATGGCCGGCGACAGCGCAATGCGCACGCGGCGGGCCAGCTCGACCGGGTCGGTGATGCCGCCGGCAAACTCGGCCAGTGTTTCGATGATGGTGCGGATATCGCGGATGTGCACAGACTCTTCCAGCAACAGCTGGAGGACTTTCTGGAACGTTGCGATGGAGACCATTTTGGGGACCACTTCTTCGATGAGCTTGGGAGCCAGTTTGGCCACGTGTTCCACCAGTTGCTGCGTTTCCGTGCGACTGAGGAGCTTGGCGGCTTGCACTTGCATCAAGTGTGACAAATGGGTGGCCATCACGGTTTCTGAATCAACGACCGTAAAACCCGCCATTTGTGCCGCTTCCTTCTGGCGATCGTCGATCCAGTGGGCGGGCAGGCCGAAGGCCGGGTCGGTGGTGGGCGTGCCAATCAGCGGCGTGGTGATGCCGCCGGGGTTGATGGCCAGGAACATGCCGGGGAAGGCCTCGCCTTCGCCCACGACCACACCACGCAGCGTGATGCGGTAGCCACTGGGCTTGAGCTCAAGGTTGTCGCGCACATGCACGGCAGGGGGCAGAAAGCCGACCTCTTGCGCAAACTTGCGGCGCACGCCCTTGATGCGGGTGAGCAGGTCGCCCTGGCGGGTTTTGTCCACCAGGCTGATCAGGCGGTAGCCCAGCTCCAGGCCGAGCAGGTCCACCGGCTGCAGGTCGTCCCAGGTGGCTTCGCCATCGGCGACCGGGGCAGGGGGCGCTTCGACTTCAGGCGGCACCTTCTGGCGTTCGTACAGCACCCACGCGGCGTAGCCCAGCAGGCCGCCCATGGTGAGGAAGACCAAGTGTGGCATCCCGGGAATGAGTCCGAGCAGGATCAGGATGCCGGCCGTCACACCCAGCACGCGGGGCGACATGAAGAGCTGCTGCACGATCTGGCGGCCCATGTCGTGGTCTTTGCCCACGCGCGAAATCACCATCGCAGCCGCCACCGAGATCAGCAGCCCGGGGATCTGCGCCACCAGCGCATCGCCCACCGCCAGCAAGATGTAGCTGTCGGCCGCCTGCCCGGCCGACAGGCCGTGCTGGAGCATGCCGATGGCAAACCCGCCCACGATGTTGATCACCAAAATCAGGATGCCGGCGACAGCATCACCGCGCACGAACTTGGACGCACCGTCCATGGAGCCGAAGAAGTTCGCTTCTTCAGCGACTTCGGCGCGCCGGCGCTTGGCTTCCTTTTCGTCGATCATCCCGGCGTTCAGGTCGGCGTCCACCGCCATCTGCTTGCCCGGCATGGCGTCCAGCGCAAACCGGGCAGACACTTCTGCAATACGCTCTGCGCCCTTGGTGATCACCACAAAGTTGATCACCACCAGGATGGCAAAAACGATCAAGCCCACGGCAAAGTTGCCGCCAATCAGAAAGTGCCCGAAGGCTTCGATCACCGCACCGGCCGCCCCGGGGCCGGTGTGGCCTTCCAGGAGGACGACCCGGGTAGAGGCCACGTTGAGCGACAGGCGCATCAGCGTCGTCAGCAGCAACACAGCGGGAAATGCCGCGAAATCCAGCGGGCGCAGCATATACGCAGCCACCATCATCACCATCAGGGCGACTGCGATGTTCAGCGTGAAGAACGCATCCAGCAGCCAAGGCGGGATTGGCAGCACCATCAGTGCCAGGATGGCGACCACCAGCAGCGGCGCCGACATGCCTTGAAGGGCGCTGGAGTGGTTGCCCGCCCAGAGCCGGACAGACTTTACAGAGGTATTCATACGGCGGCGCCTTGCACGGTGGTGCGGTTCAGCGGATCAAGCTCTGGCGGAACAAACGGTTCCTCCAGGCTGTCGGGCATGCGGCCCTCGCCGCGCAGGGCGGCCTTCAGGCGGTACACGTAAGCCAGCACCTGGGCCACTGCGGTGTACAGCGTGGCGGGAATGGCCTGGTCCAGCTCGGCGTGGGCGTACAGCGCCCGTGCCAGCATGGGCGACTGCAGCACGGGCACGTTGTGCTCGCGGGCAAGGTCACGGATCCGCATGGCGATCAGGTCGGTGCCGCGGGAGATGACCTGCGGAGCGCTCATGGTCTTGTCGTCGTACTTGAGCGCCACCGCATAGTGGGTGGGGTTCATGACCACGAAGTCGGCCTGGGGCACCGCGGCGACGCTGGCGCGCTCGGCGATCTCGCGCTGCTTTTGGCGGATGCGGCCCTTGGTGTGGGGGTTGCCGTCGGATTCCTTGTGCTCCTGCTTGACTTCCTCGTGCGACATCTTCAAACGTGCCTTGAAGAAATACGCCTGCAGGGGCACGTCGATCAGCGCTGCCAGAAACACCACCACAAGCAGCAGGCTCATGCCCGAGACAAGCCAGTCGGCCAGCTGGCGGATGGCCAGCGGCGAGGGCTGCAGCACCAGCATGGCCACGGTGTCGATGCTGTTGCCCATGAACTTCCAGGCCACGTAGCTCAGGATCACCGTCATCAGCACCATCTTGGCCACGTTGGCCATCTGCTGCTTGGAGAAAAGATTGGCCAGCCCGGAGATCGGGTTGAGGCGGTTGAACTGCGGGCTGATCGGCTTCATGCTCAGGATCCAGCCGCCGGCGGCAATCGCGCTGATCAGGGCGGCGGCACTGGTCAGCACCGCAAACACGGCGCTGGCCACCAGGCCCACCACCACCATGTCCTGCAGGCGCTTGACCATGGTGCCCGGCGCCATCACGGTGGCCGCGTCAAACGCCAACTGCCGGCCCATGGCCACTTGCATGTGGTCCATGAGCTGAGGTGCCAGCACCAGCAGGCAGCCCGCCCCGGCGCCCAGGATGGCCAGGTGCGAGAGGTCGCGAGAGCGCGCACCCTGGCCGTCTTCGCGTGTTTTCTGGAGCTTGCGCTCCGACGCGGGTAGGCTTTTTTCTTGACTGGATTCCATGATGGCGTGACAACTTGTGTCAGGCCATTGTCGTGAGCGCCCCGGAAATCTAAAGCCCGATAAGGAGGCGGCAGCCCCCCCTTTTCGACGCGGCGTGAAGCGGCTTCACACGCGTACATCCACGCACTGGCTATCAGTCAAAGCAAGGGAAAATAATCAAAATTGATAGCTGCTAACGCTTGATGGACAAGCGCTAGAGGCCAATTTGATCATAAAAATCGCGGGACGGCGCCCCGCGACAGGCTGTCAGAAGCCCAGGCTGGCCAGCAGGTCGTCGACCTGGGACTGGTCGGTCACCACGTCGGCCGTGTGCTCAGGGTCGACCACCGGGCCTTGCAGGTGCTGGCTGCGGGCGGGCTCCACCACGGCGGCCACCTGCGCGTTGGGTGGGGCGGTCTGGATCAGCAGTTGCACCAGCTGGTCTTCGATGGTGGCAGCCAGGTTCACCACCCGGGCAATCACTTGCCCTGTGAGGTCGTGAAAGTCCTGCGCCATCATGATTTCGGTGAGGTGGGCGTCCGCTTCCTTGGTCACCCGCTCGACATCGGTGAGGAAATTCATGATTTCCCCCTTGGCGACCGCCGCCACCGGGTCCTTGACCAGCGAGGTCACGACACGGCGCGTCTCGGCGGCGATGTAGTCGTGCTGCGCCTTGGCCTGCTCGACGCGGTTGAGCACTTTCTCGGCCGCCTCGCCCGTGAGGCGGGCGATGTACGACAGGCGGCTTTGCGCGTCGGGCAGCTCGCCCATCGAGCCACGCAGCTTGTCGGCGTAGCCCAGCTCGTTGAGCGAGTCGTGCAGCTGGCGGGTCAGGTGTCCGATCTTGTGGTGGACATCGGCAGGCGGCAGGCTGTGGTCCGTTGTGGCTTCCATGGTCTCATAGCCCCATCTTCTTCAGGATCAGGGTCACTTTCTCTTCGAGCGTGGCCTTGGTGAAGGGTTTGACGATGTAGCCCGCGGCGCCGCCCTGGGCAGCGGCCACGATGTCTTCCTTGCGGGCTTCCGCGGTCACCATCAGGACGGGCAGGTGCTTGAGCTTGTCGTCCTTCTTGATCTCGGCCAGCAACTGAAAACCGTTCATGTTGGGCATGTTGATGTCGGTCACCACGAAATCGAACTTGCTGTTGCGCAGCTTGTTCAACGCGGCCACGCCATCCTCGGCCTCGTCAGCGTCGGCAAACCCGCTTTCCTTGAGCAGGTTGCGCACGATGCGGCGCATGGTGGAGAAGTCGTCAACAATCAAAAAACGAAGGGCTGTGGTCACGTGGGACCCTTTCGGTCGGAAATAGCTGTAAGTATTGTCATGGGCAGCAGGTTCGGTGACAAGTCGTAACGTTTACCTGATTGGGGGGGGATTTTCCCGCTTTTCATTCAACAGTTCTGTTGAGGTGATTTCGGGGATCCCTTTGCCCATGAGTCGTTCTTCGGCCTCGCGGGTCAGCACCGTGATGGTGATGCGCCGGTTGGCGGGGGCGCGCGGGTTCTTTGGCTCCAGCAGATCGCTGGCCGCCAAGCCCACCACACGTCCCAGTTTAGCGTCTGGCATGCCGGCAGAGACCAGCTCGCGGCGCGTTGCGTTGGCGCGGTCGGCCGACAGCTCCCAGTTGCTGTAGCCCCGGTCGCTGTTGCCATAGGGAACTGCGTCGGTGTGCCCGGCCAGGCTGATGCGGTTTTCGACGGCGCCGAGCGCCGCGCCGATCTCGCGCAGGATGTCGCGCATGTAGGGTTTCACCAACGCACTGCCGCTGTCAAACATGGGGCGGTTTTGGTCGTCGATGATCTGGATCTGCAGCCCGTCGGGTGTGATGTCGATGCGGATCTGCGACTTGTATTCGTTCAGGCGCGGGTTTTCGGTGATGAGCGCGTCGATCTTGGCCTCCAGCGCCTTGAGCCGCTGGGTGTCCTGCTTGGCCTGCTCGGCCTTGGCGGCGTCTATGCTCATGCGGCGTTGCCGGGCGGCTTCCACATCGGCGCGGCGCACCTGGCCGTGCACCTTCGACAAATCGTTGCCCCCGCCCGGAATCACGCTCGAGCTGTTGCCCGAGCCGTCGCCCCCGGTCATCGCGACCTTGAGCGGCGAGGCAAAGTACGCCGCAATCCCCTGCAGTTCGCCCTTGGCGGTGGAGCCCAGCAGCCACATCAGCAGGAAGAACGCCATCATCGCCGTCACGAAGTCGGCGTACGCGATCTTCCAGGCGCCACCATGCACGGCATGGCCGCCCTTCTTGATGCGCTTGATGATGATCGGCTGGAGCTTTTTTTCTGCCATGGTGTTGTGGGCTTCGCGGCGCCGCCGTCGCTACTTCTTCCCCTTCACGTGCCCCTCCAGCTCCGAGAAGCTGGGGCGGACATTGGAGAACAGCACCTTGCGGCCAAACTCGATGGCGGTGGCGGGGTTGTAGCCCTGCATGCTGGCCAGCAGGGTGGACTTGATGCACTGCAACTCTTTGGCCGCGTCTTCGGTCTTTTGCTCGACCAGGCCCCCCAGAGGCTCCACCACGCCGTAGGCCAGCAAGATCCCGAGGAAGGTACCCACCAGCGCCGAGCCGATCATGCCGCCCAGCACCGACGGCGGCTGGCCGACCGAGCCCATGGTGTTCACCACGCCCAGCACGGCGGCGACGATGCCGAAGGCGGGCAGGGCGCCGGCCAGGCGGGCCAGCGCGGCCACGGGGGCATGGGCCTCCTGGTGGTGGGTGTCGATTTCGCTGTCCATCAGCGCCTCGATCTCGTGCGAGTTGAGGTTGCCCGACACCATCATGCGCAGGTAGTCGGTGGTGAACTCGATCACATGGTGGTCGCTGCCCACCGTGGGATATTTCTTGAAGATCTCGGATTCGTGCGGGGCCTCGACATCCTTTTCAATGGCCATCAGCCCTTCCTTGCGCGCCTTTTGCAGGATGTCATAGAGCATCGCCATGAGCTCCATGTAACGCGCCTTGGTGTATTTGGATCCCTTGAGCGCCATGGGGATGGCGGCCATCGTGGCCTTGATCACCTTGGGCTGGTTGTTCACCACAAACGCGCCCAGCGCGCCGCCCAGGATGGTGACGATCTCAAAAGGCAAAGCCTTCAGGATCACGCTGATGTTTCCCCCGTGCACGATGTACACGCCGAAGATGCAGCCGAGGCAGACGACGTAACCAATGATGACAAACATGCTTTAGACGTATTGGGCGGCAGCTGGAGCGAGGCCGGGAAACGGCGGGTGGGCACGGCCGCTGGCTGCGCGGCTTACCGAAGGTTACTGCAAATGTATCGGATTGATGAGTGCGGAATGCCCTCAAGAGGGCTGCCATCACGGGGCTTCTTGCGGGAATGGCGGATTGACCACAAGCCGTGGCGGTCCTCCGCGTCGCAGCGCCTTGCAGCGTGCGGAGTAGTGCACGGGGGCCGCGCAGACTGCTGCGCCAGTGCCGCGAGCGGTCTCTCGCCTTATCTGAAGTCGAAATTTCAATGAAATAGGCCGCCAGCGCTTGATTGATAAGCGCTTATAGCTATAAAAATAATAGCAAACTGGTGTTTGGGCCCGGCCCGTCCACACCTGGCCCTCGCGCCAATCCCTGCATTTGGGCCGCTTTTCGGCGCCGGCAGGGCCTTTTGGCGCGGCGGGGGCTGCACTATGCTGAGGGCATGAAAGCCGTACTGCTCGCGGGGGGGCTGGGAACCCGCATCTCGGAAGAGTCGCACCTGCGTCCCAAGCCCATGATCGAGATCGGTGGGCGGCCCATCCTTTGGCACATCATGAAGATGTATGCCGCCCATGGCGTGAACGACTTCATCATCTGCCTGGGCTACCGCGGCTATGTGATCAAGGAGTATTTCGCCAACTACTTCCTGCACATGTCCGACGTGACCTTCGACATGGCCAACAACCGCATGGAAGTGCACCACCGCCACGCCGAGCCCTGGCGCGTGACGCTGGTGGACACCGGCGAAAGCACGATGACGGGGGGCCGCCTGAAGCGCGTGGGCGAGTACCTCGAACCCGACGAGCCGTTTTGCTTTACCTATGGCGATGGCGTGTCCGACATCGACATGGGCGCGCAGTTTGCGTTTCACCGCGCACACAACAAGCTCGCCACGGTGACGGCGGTGCTGCCGCCGGGGCGTTACGGCGCGCTGGTACGCGATGGTGATCGGGTGCAAGGCTTCATCGAGAAGCCGCGCGGTGATGGCGGCTGGATCAACGGCGGCTTCTTCGTCATGTCGCCCCGCGTGCTTGACCGCATCGAGGGCGACGCCACCCCCTGGGAAGCCGAGCCCATGGACGCCCTGGCCCGCGAAGGCGAGCTCATGGCCTACGAGCACCACGGTTTCTGGCAGCCCATGGACACGCTGCGCGAGAAGAACCTCCTGGAAGAGCTCTGGCAAAGCGGCCAGGCGCCTTGGAAGTGCTGGTGATGCCGGCCGCCGCCACCCTCACACCGGACCACCATGCGCCCTGATCCCGACTTCTGGCGCGGCAAGCGCGTGTTGCTCACCGGCCACACCGGCTTCAAGGGCGCTTGGCTCGCCCTGTGGCTGCAGCGCCTGGGCGCCCAGGTCACCGGCGTCGCGCTGCCGCCCGCGGCCGAGCCCAACCTGTTCACGCTGGCGCGCGTGGCCGACAGCATCGACAGCCATTTTTGCGACGTGTGCAACCCGCAGGCGCTGGCCATGCGCGTGCGCGCCGCCCGGCCCGACGTGGTGCTGCACCTGGCCGCGCAGGCGCTGGTGCGCCCCGGTTATGCCGACCCGCTGGCCACCTTTGCCACCAACGTCATGGGCACGGCGCACGTGCTCGATGCCTTGCGCGGCTTGCCCGAAACCCGTGTGGCCGTGGTGGTCACCACCGACAAGGTCTACCGCAACCGCGAATGGGCCTACCCCTACCGCGAAGACGACCCCCTGGGCGGGCACGACCCCTACAGCGCGAGCAAGGCCGCGGCCGAACTCGTCACCGCCAGCTACCGCGATGCGTTTTTGGCCGCTCAGGGCACGGCCGTGGCCACGGCCCGGGCCGGCAACGTGATCGGCGGCGGCGACTGGGCGCAGGACCGCCTGCTGCCCGACGCCGTGCGCGCCTGGGAAAAGGGCGCCACCTTGCACATCCGCCGCCCCGAGGCCACCCGCCCCTGGCAACACGTGCTGGAACCGCTGGCTGCCTACCTGCGGCTGGCGCAGCGCCTGTGGGACACGCCTGCGCTGGCCGGCCCGTACAACTTCGGCCCGCTGCCGCACGAGGCTGCCACGGTCAAAAATGTGGTTGAAATGGCCTCCAGCGCTTATCCATCAAGCGCTGTTAGCTATGAAAATAATAGCAAAGGCCTGCACGAGGCCGGCTGGCTTGCGCTGGAGACCGCCCACGCCCGCCAGACCCTGGGCGTGGCTCCCCGCTGGGCGCTGACCACGTCGGTGGCGCGCACCATGAACTGGTACCGCCAGCAGCACGGCGGCGCCGATGCCCGCGCGCTGTGCCTGGCCGACATCGACGCCTGGGAGGCCCAGGCATGAGCCGCCTGGCGTGGGCCCCGCTGCCGCTGGCCGGGCTGTTCCGGGTGCAGCGCCAGCCGCTGGTGGACGAGCGCGGTTTCTTTTCGCGCATGTTCTGCGCCGACGAGCTGGCCACCGCCGGCTGGTCCGCGCCCATCGCGCAGATCAACCACAGCTACACGGCCCTGGCCGGCACCGTGCGCGGCCTGCACTACCAGCGCCCGCCGCATGCGGAGATGAAGCTCGTGAGCTGCCTGCGCGGCGAAGTCTTTGACGTGGCGGTGGACCTGCGCCAGGGCTCGCCGACCTTTCTGCAATGGCATGCCGAGCGCTTGTCGGCCGACAACGGCAACGCGCTGCTCATCCCGCCGGGTTTCGCCCACGGCTTCCAGGCCCTCTCCGACCACGCCGAGCTGCTGTACTGCCACTCCGCCGCCTACGCGAGTGGTGCGGAAGCGGGCCTGAACCCGCTGGACCCGCGGCTTGCCATTGCCTGGCCCCAGCCGGCTGGCCAGTTGTCGCCACGGGATGCTGGCCAGCCCTGGATGACCGAAGAATTCGAAGGAGTGCGCCTGTGAAGTGCCGACACTGCGGCAGCCCGCTGCAACTGCCGTTCCTGGACCTGGGCAGCGCGCCCCCGTCCAACGCCTATCTGCCCGAGGCCGCCCTGCGCGCGCCCGAGACGTGGTTCCCGCTGCGCCTGCTGGTGTGCGAGGCCTGCTGGCTGGTGCAGACCGAGGACCACGCGGGGCGCGAGGCGCTGTTCACCGACGACTACGCGTACTTCAGCTCGTTCTCGTCCTCGTGGCTGGCGCACGCCAAGGCGTATGTCGAGGCGATGCGCGAGCGGCTGGCGCTCAACGCTGCGAGCTGCGTGGTCGAGGTCGCATCGAACGACGGCTACCTGCTGCAGTACGTGCAGGCGGACGGCATCCCCTGCTATGGCATCGAGCCCACGGCCAGCACGGCGGCGGCGGCCCGCACCAAAGGCATCGAGGTGGTCGAGCGCTTCTTTGGCGTGGCCCTGGCCGACGAGCTAGTGGCTGCCGGCCGCCAGGCCGACCTGATCGCCGCCAACAACGTGCTGGCGCATGTGCCCGACATCAACGACTTCGTGGGCGGCTTTGCGCGGCTGCTCAAGCCCCACGGCATGGCGACGTTCGAGTTTCCGCACCTGCTGCGCATGGTGCTGGGCTGCCAGTTCGACACGGCGTACCACGAGCACTACTCGTACCTGTCGCTCACGGCCGTGCAGCGCATCTTTGCGGCCAACGGCCTCACGGTGCTGGATGTCGAGGAGCTGCCCACCCACGGCGGCAGCCTGCGCGTGTTCGCCGGCCGCGCCGACGCGGCAAGCCATCCCCAAGCCACGGGTGACGGGGCGGCCCGCGTGCAGCAGCTCCTGGCCACCGAGGCCGCCGCGGGCCTGCTCAGCGCCGATTTTTATGGCGATTTCCAGTCCCAGGCCTTGCGCGTCAAGCGCGAGCTGCTCACATTTTTGCTGCAGTGCCAGGCCAACGGCATCACCGTGGGGGCCTACGGGGCCGCTGCCAAGGGCAACACCTTGCTCAACTTTGCCGGTGTGCGGCCCGACCTGCTGCCCTACGCCGTGGACAAGAACCCCGCTAAGCAGGGCCAGTACCTGCCCGGCAGCCGCATCCCGGTGGTGAGCGAGGCGCACCTGCGCGCCCACCGGCCCGAGCGCATCCTGATCTTGCCCTGGAACCTGCGCAGCGAGGTGGCCGAGCAGCTCGACTACACGCGCAGCTGGGGCTCAAAGATGGTCGTGGCGGTGCCGCGGCTGGAGGTGTTCTAGGTGATTGAACTGCACGCCACCGCGAAGGTCTCGCACCTGGCCGACATCGAAGACTCGGTGCGCGGCACGCGCATCGTGGTGGGCGCACATTCGGTGATCGACAGCTTCGTTAAGGTCAAGCCTGCGGGCGGACAGGGCAACCTGGTGGTGGGCGAGCATGTGGTCATCAACGCAGGCTGCGTGCTCTACACCGGCAGTGGCATCCGCATCGGCAACTACGTGGCGATCGCGGCCAATTGCACTTTCGCGCCGGTGAACCACGCCTATGCCGACCGCAGCCGCTTGATCCGCGAGCAGGGCTTTCTGCCCAGCAAGGGCGGCATCGTGATCGAAGACGACGTGTGGATCGGCGCCAACTGTGTGCTGCTCGATGGCGCGGTGCTGCGGCGCGGCTGCGTGGTGGGGGCGGGCTCCATCGTGCGGGGCGAATTGCTGCCCTACACCGTGTATGCGGGCCAGCCCTTGGTGGCAGTGGGAGAGCGGCGGTGACGATGGGCCTGTCTCTTTCCACGTTCACGGTGCTGGGGGCCTCCGGCTACATCGGCAGCCGGCTCGCGGCCCACCTCCGCGCGCAGGGGCACACGGTGTGGGCGCCGGCGCGCGGCGATGCCAAGCTGCTCCAACGTCCCCTGGGCCACGTGCTGTATTGCGCGGGCCTCACCGCGGACTTCCGCTCGCGCCCGTTCGACACCGCGGATGCCCATGTGGGGCTGCTTACCGAGGTGCTGCAGCATGCGCGCTTCGACTCGCTGCTGTACCTTTCGTCGACCCGTGTCTACATGGGGTCGTCCTCCACACACGAGGACGCGCCGCTCACGGTGCTGCCGGGCGACCCGTCTTATCTTTACAACCTGACCAAGTTGGCCGGCGAGTCGCTGTGCCATGCCAGCGGCCGGCCGGAAGTGCGCGTGGCCAGGCTGTCCAACGTGGTCGGGCCGGGCATGGACGCGGCCTCTGGCAACCTCGTGGCCGACCTGGTGCACCAGGCGCAGCGTGGGCGCATCGTGCTGCGCTCCGACCCGCAGTCGGCCAAGGATTACGTGCACATTGACGACCTGCTCGACTGGCTGCCGCGCATTGTCTTGACCGGCCGCGCAAGTACCTACAACGTGGCCAGCGGCCGGCAGACCACCCACGCCGAGTGGCTCGCCTGGTTGCAAGCGCGCACGGGCTGCACGGTGGAGGTGGCTGCCGACGCGCCGCTGCAGCGATTTCCCCCCATTGATGTGCAGCGGCTGCGCGCGGAATGGGGCGCCACGCCCCGCGCCGTGCTGGCCGATGACCTGCTGCGCCCCGTGGCATCGCACGCCCCCGTTTTGAACGACCCTGTTGGAGTACCCCAGTCATGACCCCTGTCGACCAATTCGCCAAGGAGCGCCAGGAGCGCCTGGCCGGCTACGCCCAGGACACCGCGTTCCAGACCCTGTCGCGCGACTGGCTGCAGGCCTCGATGCAGCGGCAGTACGTCTACAACTTCGACTGGATGGGTCGGCCCATCATCCAGTACCCGCAGGACATGGTCGCGATGCAGGAGCTGGTGTGGCGCGTGCGCCCCGACCTCATCATCGAGACCGGCATCGCGCACGGCGGCTCGCTGGTGCTCAGCGCTTCGCTGCTCGCGCTGCTGGACATGAGCGACGCCATCGAGGCCGGCACCACGATCGACCCGCGCGCCTCGCGCCGCAAGGTGCTGGGCGTGGACATCGACATCCGCGCCCACAACCGCGCCGCCATCGAATCCCACCCCATGGCGAGCCGCATCGCCATGGTCCAGGGCTCGGCCGTGGCGTCCGACGTGGTGCAGCAGGTGCGCGACTTTGCCCAGGGCTACCAGCGCGTGCTGGTGTGCCTGGACTCCATGCACACCCACGACCATGTGCTGGGAGAGCTCGATGCCTACGCGCCGCTGGTCACGCCCGGCAGTTATTGCGTGGTGTTCGACACCTTTGTGGAAGACATGCCGCCGAAGTTCTTTGCCGACCGCCCCTGGGACGTGGGCAACAACCCCAAGACGGCGGTGCGCCAGTGGCTGGGCGGGCATGCCGAGTTCGAGGTTGACGCCGAGATGGAGCAGCGCCTGCAGGTGACGGTGGCGCCGCATGGGTTTCTGCGCCGGCGTGCGGATGGATGCTGATGCTCAGGCAGAGCAAGGAGACACATCATGGACAACCTGCAATCCTTTGAAGACAACGGCTACGTGGTGCTGCGGGACTTCTGGCCCGATGGCGAGCTCGACGCCTTGCAGGCACAGCTCGACGAGCTGGGCCGGCTCGTGGTGGGCCCGGCATTCAGTTCCGTGGACCGCGCCCGTTACGAGATGACGCCCGAGCAGCAATCGATGCTGTACGACCGGCTTAAATACTTGCCTGCCCTTTCGTGCATGTCGGGCAGCCAGGCCATCCGCAGCATGTGCCGCGACTTCGGCCTGGAGCATCCGTCGCTGATGGGGTGCTGCAACATGCGGCTGGACAAGCCGCACGATGCCCGGCACCTCTTTGCCTGGCACCAGGACTCGGTGTACCTGCTGGGGTCGGTGAACGCGGTCACGGTGTGGATCCCGTTGCAGGACGTGAACCTGCACCACGGCACCATCCAGGTGATTGCCGGCAGCCACCGGCGCGGGCTGGCGCCGTTCAAGCGCATCAGCGACAAGGTGATCGCGCCGTATGTGCCCATGCTGCAGCGCGACCTCAGCCTGGCGGAAGAGGTGACCGAGGAGCCCGTGACCATCGAAGCCAAGCGTGGGGACCTGGTGGTGTTCAAGCAGATGCTGCTGCACCGCAGCACCGCCAACCTGAGCGACCAGATCCGCTGGACCGCCCAGCTGCGCATCACCGACCTGGCGGACCCGGACCACCGGCGCCAGCGCTTTCCAACCGGGGACAAGACCAACATCTTTTATGTGGACTACCCCGGCCACGACAGCGCTGCCCGCCGCGCGCAGGAGCAGCAGTCTCCGCAACCACGTCCACAACCAGGAGCCGTCGCCGCATGACCACCCCACCGACGAACGACCAGGACCCGTCGCGCTATCGCCAGGCTGGCCGCAGCACTTCCGGCGAGGTCGGCTACCGCGGCGCGCTGGATGCGCTGTTCACCAACGCGCGCGGCAGCCAGGTCGAAAAGCTCGAAAACTTTGCCTGCTACGTGCCGCGCCAGTCGATGGCGCGTTTTCTGTGCCTGAGCGAGATCTTCAAGCTGGCGCTGAACGTGCAGGGCGACGTGATGGAGTGCGGCGTCAACTGGGGCGGCGGGCTCATGACGTTTGCGCAGCTCAGTGCGATCTGGGAGCCGGTGAACCTGCAGCGGCGCATCGTGGGCTTCGACACCTTCAGCGGGTTCGAGTCGGTCTCGCCCGAGGATGAGCATGCAGTGATCCAGACGGCGGAGCGCCGCGCCGGCGGCTACAAGGCCGACAGCCTGGAGGACCTGCGCGAGACCGTGGCGCTGTTCGACTCCAACCGTTTTATCGGCCACATCCAGAAGGTGGAGCTGGTGGCGGGCGACGTGGCGCAGACAGTGCCCGCCTATCTGGAGCGGGAACCGCAGACCGTGGTATCCCTGCTGCACCTGGACCTCGATCTGTACGAGCCGACCAAGGTGTGCATCGAGCATTTCGTGCCGCGCATGCCCAAAGGCGCCGTGATTGTTTTCGATGAGTTGAACAACCGCACCTGGCCTGGCGAGACGCGTGCGGTGATGGAGACCCTGGGGCTGCCGCGCCTGCGCATCCAGCGGTTTCCCTACGAACCGCACGTGAGCTACGCGGTGCTGGAATAGCGCCAGCGCAGCGGGCCTGCGAAAGGGCCTGCTGCGGCGGGCAGGTCGCCTAGCCCTGCCTTCCGAGTGACTCGGTGGCGTACCGCAGGTACGTGACCGCGAAGTCGTGGTGCCCGTGGGCAAACTCCACTTCCGCCAGGCAGGCCAGCGCTACGGCGTCATGTGGCACAGCGCTCAGCACCGTCTCGGCCAGTTCAGTCACGTCGATCCAGGTGCGGCTCTGGATCTGGCTGTTGACTGCATCGGGCGCGGCATCGGTCGCCTTGGCCTTGTCCACCAAGGTCTGCAGGCGCTGATGGGCTTCCTGCAGGCTCACGCGCTGTCCGGGCGCCAGGCCCACGCCGGGCGTGGGGGGCTGGGTCCATTCCTCTGGCACGCCGGGCAACCAGGCGGCCATCAGCTGCTGCTGCGCCTCTGGGTCGCCAGGGGCCTCGGTTCTCGCGAGCCACTGGATCCACATGGCGCGCAGCCCTTCGCCAAAAAAATGGCTGTAGATGTCCTCGCGCATCAGAGGTGACTGCTCCAGCTCCGTGCGGCCGTTCAGTCGCTGCGCGTTGAGGGCGTGGACATCACCGGCCAGGCCCTGCGCAATGCGAACGTAGTCCTCAGGCGTGTGGGCCAGCCATTCGGTGCGGCCCAGGTAGCTGAGCATGCCCACGCCCATGCGGCTCTTGAAGCTGGCTCCCACCATCGAGACGACAGGCAAGCCCATCCAAAGCACATCGAAGGTGGTGGTTCCACCCGTCAGCGGGAACGGATCCAGCGCGATGTCGATGCGGTGGTAGGTAAGGTACTGGTTGTCATTGCGCAACGCCACCAGGTCCAGCTGGCTGGCTGGGATGCCCAGGCGGGCGCAGCGCTCGCGGTAGTCCTGCGCGAAATCGGGCCGGTCCAGGTTCTTGCCCTCGATGAGCAGGCGCGAGTGGGGCACGGCCGCCAGCACCTGACCCCACAGCGCGAGCACCTCGTCGGTCAGCTTGCCCAGGTTGTTGCAGGAGCCAAAGGTGATGAAGCCGTTCTCCAACGCGGGCGTGGGGCGCACGAGGTAGCGCGGCTGGTAGCGCCACAGAGGGTTGCGGCTCATGGGCCGGTAGCAGGTAAAGAAAACGGGCAGGCGGTACAGCTGCTCGGTGTACTGGTCGTCCACGTCGGGCGGATCGGTGACCTCGTCGGTGAACTTCATGTCCACGGCCGTGAGACCGGTAGTGGCCGGGAACCCCAGCCACGACACCTGCACGGGTGCAGGCTTGTGGGCCATTGCCATCAGGCCGTTGTGGCCCGTATGGCCTGCCAGGTCCACCAGGATGTCGATGCCTTGCGCGCGGATCGCCTCGGCCTGCTCCTTGGCACTGAAGCCTGCGAGCCGCACGAAGTGATCGGCATGGCGCTCCACACGCTGCGTGACGTGGTCATCGCGCGGGAACAGGTAGAAAGCAAAAATTTCGAACTGCCGCCGATCAAGCTGCGCGAGCAACCCCTCGACGAAGTACATCACCGAATGCACGCGGAAGTCGGGTGACAGGAACCCGATCTTCAGGCGCCGCCAGGGCTCGCCGCGGTGGGCGTCGAAGTTCGGCCAGTGGGGCCGCAGCGGCGGCTCGAACACGGAGCCGAATTGCCGTGCCGCTGCTGACAACTGTTCAGCGGTCACGTCGGGGTCGGCCAACATGAACAACAGCTTGTTGGTGTAGTTGCCGGGGTCGGCGGGCCGCAGCGCAATGGCCTTTTCACAGTCCTGTACAGCTTCACGCACCTGACCCAGTTCGCGCCGGTGGATGGAGCTTTGCATCAGGGCCGCCACCTGGTCGTGCACGTTCTCGGCCAGCCCGGCCGCTGTCTGGCTGGCGGCAAACCCTTTGTCGTGCAGACTCAAGAGGTAGCTGCACTCGGCCAGCTTGATCCAGGCGATGGCCTGCTGCGGACGCAACTTGCAGACCTTTTCGAGCAGGGGCAGCGCCTCGCTGTTGTGGGCTTGCTCGATCAGGATGTTCGCATGGTTGACGAGCAGTTCCGCATCGTCTGGCCAATACACCTGGGCTTGTTGGTAGGCCTTGAGCGCAGCCTCGTAGTCACGTTGCTTGTTGAGCGAGAAGCCCAGCAAGCGGTGCGCCATGAGGTGCCGGCCGTTCTTGCGCAATGCTTGGCGGCACAGGCGGGTGAGGAGCGGCCAATCGGCAGCCACCAGCGCAGCATGCAGGCGGTCGGCGTCTTGTTCGGTGTGTCTGGATTGCACGGTGCTGCTGCCAATCTACGAAAAAAAGGCGGGGTATCACCGAGTGTGACATGCATAAAAGGGGTCCGCTGGACCCCTTTTATCTTGGTGACGCATGTATTGCCGCCGGTGTTTACTTACTTGAGCAGGGACAACACGCCTTGTGGGATCTGGTTGGCCTGGGCCACCATGGCCGTGCCCGCTTGCTGCAGGATCTGGGCGCGCGAGAGGTTGGCAGTCTCGGCAGCGAAGTCGGCATCCTGAATCCGCGAGCGGGAGGCCGAAAGGTTTTCCGACGTGATCTGCAGGCTGGCGATGCTGGTTTCAAAGCGGGACTGCATGGCGCCCAGCTTGGCGCGTTCGCCGCTGATGAAGGCCAGCGCCGAGTCCACGGTCTTCAACGCGTCGGTAGCATTGGTGAAGGTCGTCACGTCAAGATTGGCCACGGTGTGCAGCGACGACCCGCCGTTGTCCAGCTGGTTGCTGGCGGAAGTAAGGGCGAACGATTTTTCGGAGTCCAGGGTGATGTAGCCGCCTGTGGCGATGTTTTCAGCCGTGGAGTCAGCGGTCAGCGTGCGGGCGGTACCGTTGCTGGCGCCAGCTGCGTCGTAGCCCGTCACCGTCACGGCCGCGGCATTGGCGTTGACTGTGTCTCCGATCACAACGTTATTGCCCGTGGCGTTGGTCAGGATGATCTGAGTGCCGTCCGAGCTCAGCGAGGCATTGATGCCGGTCTTGGCCGATTGCTCGTTGATGGCAGAGACGGCTGGGGACAGGCGGTCTGTGCCCGTGGCCGAGGTCAACGTGAAAGATACGGTTCGCGCGGCACCGATGTTGTCGCCTTCCAGCGTCAGCGAGTACGAGCCGGCCGAGGCCATGCCCGCCAAACGAACCTCAGTCCGGGCCGAGGCAGTGACTCCTGTAGTGGCCTGCAGGGCGTTGACTTGGTCGGCCGTGGTCTTGGCCGTAGCATTAGAAGCCACCGTCATGGTGCCGGTGCCCAGATAGCCACTGATGGCGACCGAGCCGGCGGTGACGCCGTTGGTGACCGCCGTCGTGCCACTGACAGGAGCCTGGGCGCCGATGCCGGAGCCGTTGGAGGCGACGTTCTGGTTGTTGCCGTAGACGCTGGTGCGCAGGTTGCCGGTGGCAGCCACGATGGTCTGGTTGGCGTTGGCGCCCACTTGGAACTGTTGCGTACCAAACGTGCCGTCCAGCAGTTTTTGGCCGTTGAATTCCGTGGTTTGCGAAATCCGGTCAAGTTCTGCCACCAACTGGCCGACTTCCTGTTGCAGGGCCTGGCGGTCGCCGGCGCTGTTGGAGGCGTTGGCCGATTGCACGGCCAGTTCACGCACCCGCTGAAGAATGTTGCCGGCGGCGCCCATGGCACCTTCCGCCACCTGGGCCAAAGAAATCCCGTCGTTCGCATTGCGAACAGCCTGGTTCAGGCCGCGGATCTGGCTGGTGAAGCGCTCCGAAATGGCCAGGCCGGCGGCATCGTCCTTGGCGCTGTTGATGCGCAGGCCCGAAGAAAGCCGCTGGATGGCAGTGTTCAGCGACGCTTGGCTGGTGCCCAGGTTGCGCTGCGCGGTCAGCGAGCTGATGTTGGTATTGATGGTTGCTGCCATGGCGAAACTCCTTTACGTCGCTAGACGGATCTGTTTGCCGGTTCAAGCGCACCCGTCCGGCTGTCAATGGGGGAACGATGGACGAATTGTGGAGACGCTGCTTTTGGGCGTTGGGGAGATAAGCGGCAAAAAAGTCGCACAACTTGTGCGTTTAGCCCTTAAGTTTTCCCACGGCACACCGAAAACATTTGCAACGGTCCGTAAGCGGCCCGCCGTTCACCAGATGGCCCGAGAGCGCTGGCGAACCCCAGGAGGCCAGCGTGTTGCTGGCGACCCCGGCCGGCGGCAACGCCATATTCAGTCAGTTCTTTCAGGAGATTTGCAATGGCTTCCACCATCAATACCAACATCGCCTCGCTCACCGCCCAGCGCAACCTGGGTACGAGCCAGACTTCCCTCAACACCTCCATCCAACGCTTGTCGTCGGGCCTGCGCATCAACAGCGCCAAGGACGATGCCGCCGGCTTGGCGATTTCGGAGCGCTTCACCAGCCAGATCCGCGGCCTGAACCAAGCAGTTCGCAACGCCAACGACGGTATCTCCCTGGCGCAAACGGCTGAAGGCGCACTGAAGGCTTCCGGCGACATCCTGCAACGGGTGCGTGAACTGGCAGTGCAGTCGGCCAACGCCTCCAACAGCGCTGGCGACCGCCAAGCCCTGCAGTCGGAAGTCGGCCAGCTGGTTGCAGAACTGGACCGTATTTCGCAAACCACGGAATTCAACGGCGCCAAGCTGCTGGATGGTTCGTTCGGTACGCAACAGTTCCAAGTGGGCGCCAACGCCAACCAGACCATCGTGGCTGCCACCGGCAACCTGCGCACCAGCGTCTACGGCAACAACCAGAACGTCGCCTCCAACGGCTCCGGCATCGGCGCACAAGCCCCGGCGAGCGGCACCACGGCTGTGAACAACGGCGTGACTGCTGGCGCTGTGTCCATCAGCGGCTACCTGGGCACCGGCAGCCTGACTGTGGCGTCCAGCGCTACCGCCAAGGCCACGGCCGACCAGATCAACGGCCTCAAGGCCAGCACCGGTGTGACGGCTACGGCCCGTACCGAAGTGCGCCTGGGTGGCATGGCATCGGCTGGTTCCTACTCGCTGACCCTGGAAGGCGATAACGTAGGTGCTGCCCGTACCGTGTCGTTCACGCTGACCTCGGCCACTGGTACCGATCGTCTGTCGGCCGCGGTGTCCGCCATCAACGACCAAGCTGCCAAGACCGGCATCAATGCTTCGCTGAGCTCGGACGGGACGCAGATCGTCTTGAACAACGCCACGGGCAATGACATCGTGGTGGGTGATACCTCCAACGCCAACGCTGCTGCTGTCACCGTCACGGGTTACGACGCCGCTGGCGCCAGCAACGGCACCGCCCGCACCCTGACCGCCGATACCACGGCAGAAAACGTCAGCACCGGAGGCTACATCACGCTGGACTCGGAAAAGTCCTTCGCGATCACTTCCGCCAGCAACCAGCTGGACGCCGGCGGCTCGGCACTGCAGACGGTGGCCAACCTGGACGTGACCACGTTCGGCAACGCAACCAACGCCCTCAAGACCGTGGACTCGGCCCTGTCCTTCATCAACGGTGAGCGCGCCAAGCTCGGTGCCCTGCAATCGCGCTTCGAAACGTCGATCAGCAACCTGCAAGTGACCTCGGAAAACCTGTCTTCTTCGCGCAGCCGCATCCTGGATGCCGACTTCGCCGCAGAAACAGCCAATCTGTCGCGCTCGCAGATCCTGCAACAAGCCGGCACGGCAATGGTGGCCCAGGCCAACCAGCTGCCCCAAGGTGTGTTGGCCCTGCTGCGTTAAGCAGCGGGCATGGCAGCCAGGGCGTTGCAGCGCCCTGGCGAACCCCAGGCGGCGGCAGATTTCTGTCGCCGCCGTTTGGCTTTTAGGACGGCGGGTGCCAGGACCGCTGGAATAAGACGGGTTTCCTGGCGTGTTTACGGACGTTCCTCAGCGCTATTCGGCGCGATAATTTCCGTTGGACCAGTTCAGGAGGTTTGTATGGCCACCATTTCATCACCAGGCGTCGGCACCAACGGATTGGATGTCAAGAGCATCATTTCGCAGTTGGTCACGCTGGAAAAAAAGCCCCTGGACACGCTCAAGCTGCAGGCGGCCACGGTCAACACCAAGATTTCCGCGTTCGGCCAGATCAAGTCGCTGGTGTCCACGCTGCAGGACGCAGCCGGCAAGCTCACCAGCGTGACCGGTTGGAACGGCGTGGCCACCACGTCCTCTGACACCAAATTCGTCACTGCCACCGCCGTCGGTGGCACATTGCCCACCACGTTCAGCGTCGAAGTTCAAAGCTTGGCCAAGGCGCAGGCCACCGCATCGGCCGCATTGCTGCCCGTGGGCGGCGCGCTGGGCGCCGGCACGCTCCGCCTGGAACTGGGCAAGTGGAGCGTCGCGCCCGCGTCCTTCACCCCCGGCAGCGGCCAGCCAGTTGACATCACCATCAGCGCGAGCGACAAGCTCTCGGACGTGGCCAGCAAGATCAATGGCGCCAATGCCGGCGTGAGCGCGTCGGTCCTGACCGATGCCTCGGGCGAGCGCCTGCTGCTGCGCAGCAAGAGCACGGGTGAGGAGTTCGGTTTCCGCATGAGCGTGATGGAGGGCGGCGATACCGATCCGCTGAGCGCTGGCAACAACGATGCCACGGGCCTGTCGCGCCTGGTCAATGCCTCCACGGTCACGCAGGCGGCCGCCAATGCCAAGGCCACCGTCAACGGCATTGCCGTGTCTTCTGCCACCAATACGTTTGCGTCCACGATCTCGGGCGTGACCTTCAAGGCCGAGCAAGTAACCACTGCACCGATCGAAGTTGCGGTCACCAAGGACAACTCTGCGATCCAATCCAACATCGACGGGTTCGTGAAGGCCTACAACGCCATCAACCAGCTGATGCAGGACGCCACGAAGTACGACGCTGCGACCAAATCCTCAGGACTGCTGCAAGGCGACTCGACCGCCGTGGCGCTCCAAAGCTCGCTGCGCAACGCAATTCAATCGGTCACGACCGGGGGCGGCGCCTACCAGCGGTTGGCGGACATCGGAATCACCCAGCAGCTGGGCGGCGATCTGGTGGTCGATTCAACGAAACTCAACAAGGCGTTGGCGGAGAACCCCGATGACGTCAAGAACCTGTTTCGCAACACGGGCGGCGGCGCGGCCGACGGCATTGCCGTGCAGCTCAAGGCAGTCACCACCACGCTGCTGTCCAACGACGGGTTCTTCAAGTCCAAGGACGCCACTTTGCAACTGAGCCTCAAGCGCAATGCGCAAGACCAGACTCGGGTGAATGAGAAGGTCGATGCATTTGAAAAACGCATTACCCAGCGGTATAACGCGCTGGATACCAAGCTGAGCAGTTTGAATGGCCTCAATGCGTACATCTCGCAGCAGGTCACTGCTTGGAACAAGTCGAACGGTTAATCAGGGGCTTTAGTTTTTCTGGCGCACGCCGATAACTTAAACAATACCTCGGAAGGATGTCAGCATGTTCAGCGCCTACAGCCCCCGTGCAGCCAACGCGTACCAGCGTATCAATGTAGAAACCAGCATGCACACCATGGACCAGCACCAGCTGGTCAGCTTGCTGTACGAAGGTGTCCTCACCTCCATCGCCACCGCCCGTGGGTCCATGGCCCGCGGTGATGTGCTGGGCAAGGTCAATGCCATCTCCAAAGCCGTGCGCATCCTCGAAGAGGGTTTGAGCACCTCGCTGGACAAGGTCGACGGCGGCGAGCTCGCAGAGAACCTGGGTGCGCTGTACGACTACTGCATGCGCCGCCTGATCCTGGCCAATGCCCGCAACGACGACGCCATCATGCTGGAAGTGATGCGCCTGATCGAGCCCGTGGCCCAGGGCTGGAACGAAATCAAGAAAACCGGCAATGCGGCACCTTCCGCCGATGCGCCCGCCCTCACTGGCCAGCCCGTGCTGGTGGAGGCTTGAACCATGTCTCACATGCTGATTGATTACTACAAGGCGATTGAGGACAGCAGCTCCAAGATGCTGGAGGCTGCACGGCTCAAGGATTGGGATGGCGTGGTGCGCTACGAGGGTGCCTGTGCGGTGCTGATCGAGCAGCTGCGTTTCAAGTCGCAAGAGCACGAACTTCTGCCTGAGCACAAACGTGAGAAGACCCGGATCATGCAGCGCATCCTGCGCAACGACGCCCAGATCCGCTGCCTGGCCGAGCCCTGGCTCGCACAGTTCGAACATCTGTTCGAAGGTCAGCCACAGATGATGCACTGAGGCGTGCGCTGACGCTTCAAGACAAAGCCGACCCCACGAGGTCGGCTTTTTTATGGATGAAATAGGGCTCCACCGCTTGCCTATAAAGGATATATTGCTATTAAATTAGGAGCAATTGGTTTGTGACGCTTGGCACCGCGGTGCCACGGCCAGCGATGCCTCGCTGAGTCCCTGTGCCAAGAGCGTGGCGTGTCTTTGGGGGTAAAAAGTGCCCGTAGCGCTTATTGACAAGGCGCGAGCAGCTACGAAATCAGGAGCCAACATAGACCCCGATTGCCCGATACCGGCACGCCATAGGCGAGAGATGCCAAGCAAGGGCCGCCCCGCAGCGAGGGCATCGTCTCCCTGCCCGGAGCGCGCAGCGCTCTGAGAGCGGGGGGGAGGCGCGCAGCGCCTCAGGGGGTGTCGCTGCTATACCTGCATGTTCATGATGTCGGTGTAGGCCTGCACCATCCGGTTGCGCACATGCAGCGTGGCCTGAAAGCCGATCTGGGCCTTCTGGATCGCCACCATGGTTTCTTCCAGGCTCACGGACGGGTTCTCCATCTGGACCTCGGTCTGCAGGTCGGAGGCGCGGTTCTGTGCCGCACTGACCGACTGCAGCGCGCCCTTGAGCGCCCCTGAAAAACCCACTTCGTTGGCGTCGTTTTGCGGCGCTGCAGCACGGCGCGCCACGCCTGCGCCCGTCAGGGGGGCGGTAGAGCTTGAGATGCGAAGGTCCATGGCTGTATCCGAGGGATGGGGGTATGCTGCGTATCCTAGCCATCGCGCCAAGGTCCATCGCTCTGAATTGATGGCCAAACGCGCGGCTTATCCAGCGAACATTGAGAAGGCGTGGCCGAATAATCGACCCCACGCTTTGGTCCTTGTCGGGCCGCCCTACTGGAAAGCAAGATGTCTGCAGTTGCTGAAATTCCTCTCGCCCCCCCTGCCAGCCCCAACTGGCTGCAGCGGCTGTCTGCCCTCGACAGGGGACAGCGCATGCGGCTGGGTGTGGGCGTGGCGCTCCTGGTGGTGGCGGCCATCGCGGCCATCGTGCTGGGCCGCCAGCCTGACTACCGGGTGCTGTTTGCCAACCTGAACGATAAAGACGGCGGCGCCATCGTGGCCCAGCTGTCGCAAATGAACGTTCCCTACAAGCACGCCGATGGCGGTGGCGCGATCCTGATCCCGGCCGACCGGGTGCACGACGTGCGCCTGCGCCTGGCCACCCAGGGCTTGCCCAAGGGCTCCGTGGCAGGTTTCGAGTTGATGGAATCCAGCAAGTTCGGGATGACGCAGTTTCAGGAACGCTTGAACTTTCAGCGTGGCCTCGAAGGCGAACTCACCCGTTCCATCCAGGCGCTGTCGTCCGTGCAAAGCGCACGCGTGCACTTGGCGCTGCCTAACCAAAACGGCTTTTTCCGCGAACAGCAAAAGCCGTCGGCTTCGGTGCTCGTGAGCCTGCATCCCGGCCGCATCCTGGACCGCGCCCAGCTGGCCGGCATCGTGCACCTGGTCGCTTCGAGCGTGCCGGAACTCGCTCCCTCCGCCGTGAGCGTGCTGGACGATACCGGCAAGCTCTTGTCCCAATCGCCCGATGGCGCCGCCGGCAACGGCGTGGACGCGCAGCAGCTGCTGTACGTGCAGCAGATCGAGCAGCAATACACCCGCCGGATTCTGGACATCCTCGAGCCGGTGGTGGGCCGCAACAACGTCAAGGCGCAAGTGACGGCCGATGTGGACTTCACCCAGACCGAATCCACGTCCGAGCAGCACCGCCCCAACCTGGCCACCGATGCCAGCGCCATCCGCAGCCAGCAGATCGTGGAAAGCTCCGGCCCCCAGGGCAATGCGCTGCCCACGGGTGTGCCGGGCGCCACGTCCAACCAGCCACCCGCGCCTTCGACAGCGCCGATCAATGGCGCCAACCCTGCGCCAGCCGCTGCTGGCCAGCAAGGCCAGGGCGCGCAGGGCGTGGGCAGCAAACGCGAGTCCATCACCAATTACGAAGTCGACAAGACCGTCCGCGTGACGCGGGGTGGCAGCGGCGCCCTCAAGCGCGTGAGCGCTGCGGTGGTGGTGAACTACCAGTCGTCTGAAGAGAAGGGCAAGCCGGTGTCCAAGGCACTGACGCCCCAGCAGATCGAGCAGATGACGGCGCTGGTGCGCGAGACCATTGGTTTTAACCGCGACCGCGGCGACTCCGTCAATCTCATGAACACGCCGTTCCAGGTCGATGTGGCTCCCAACAACGACATGCCATTGTGGAAGCAGCCCCAAACGATCGAGCTGGCCAAGACCTTTGCCTGGCCCGTGGGTGCCGTGCTGTTCGCGGCACTGGTGCTGCTCTTGCTGGTGCGGCCTGCGCTCAAGGGTGGCGCTGGCGCGGGCAAGGCCCGGGCGATCCCGGTGGCCGGCGGCCAGCTCGACGCGATGGAATCCGAGACGCCCGAACGCCCCGCGCTGCCTGCGCCCGCCAAGAAGAACGAGGCATTGCCCGCGACGCCAGAGCAACTGCGCCTGGAAGACGCGCGTGTCCTCGCCAAAGAAAACCCCGTCGCCGTGGCCAATATTCTGAAGAGTTGGCTGAACGGCGAAGGCGCGGGTGACCGCTGAGACGTTGTGCACACACCCGCCGTGCCCGTCCATTCCGCCATCATCCACGCCTTCTGAACCCACGGACCACGACCATGGACGACCAAGGACTTAACGACGCCGCCATCATGCTGATGTCTCTCGGCGAGGAAGAGGCGGCCGAAGTTTTCAAGCACTTCTCGCCCAAGGAAGTGCAAAAGCTCGGTGAGACCATCGCGCGCATGCGCTCCGTGTCGCGCGAGAAGGTGGACGGGGTCATCAACAAATTTTCAAACGCTGCGGCCGCGCAGAGTTTGCTGGTGTCAGACACCGGCAACTATGTGCGCGCCGTGCTCAAGCGCGCGCTGGGCGATGACAAGGCCGGCCTGCTGATCGACCGCATCCTGCAAGGGGGTGACGTATCGGGCATCGAGAGCCTGAAATGGATGGACCCGCTGTCGGTGGCCGAGCTGCTGCGCAACGAGCATCCGCAGATCGTCGCGGCCATCTTGGTCCACCTGGATGCCGACCAGGCGTCAGGCATTCTGATGCACCTCACCGACCGCCAGCGCAGCGAAATCTTGCTGCGGGTGGCCACGCTGGAGGGCATCCAGCCCACAGCACTCAAGGACCTCAACGAGGTGCTGTTCAAGGTGCTCGCCGGCGGCGACAAGATCCGCAAGAGCTCCCTGGGGGGCGTCAAGGCCGCGGCCGAAATCATCAACTTGCTGGGCGGCAACATGGATGCCGTGGTGCTGGAGTCCATCCGCGGGTACGACCCCGACCTGGCCCAGAAGATCATGGACAAGATGTTCGTGTTCGAGGACGTGCTCAAGCTCGACGACAAGGCGATTCAGACCGTGCTCAAGGAAGTGGCGTCCGAGACGCTCATCGTGGCCCTCAAAGGCGCGGTGCCCGAGCTGCGCGAAAAATTCCTGTCGAACATGTCCACGCGGGCATCGGAAGCGCTGCGCGAAGACCTCGAATCGCGCGGCCCGATGCGCCTATCCGAAGTCGAAGCCCAGCAAAAGGAAATCTTGAAGACCGTGCGCCGCCTGTCCGACGAAGGTCAGATCGTGATTGGATCCGGCGGTGATGATGCCTTCGTCTAACCAGCGTTCGTACTCGCGCTTCATCCCCAGCGAAGAAGTCGGCGATTTCACGCAGTGGAAGTTTGGTGCGGTGGACGGCTCTGACCTGGTCGAGCCGGAACCCGAGCCGGTGGCGGAGATTCCGGTCGAGATCGACGACGCCGCGCAGCTGGCGATGGTCCAGCAGGCGTGTGACGATGCCTATGCCGAGGGTTTTGCGCAAGGGCAGGCGCAAACCGCGCTGGAATGGCAGCGCCGCATGGATGAGTACATCGCCCAGCAAGGACACGAGACGGCCCAGCGGCTGCAGAGCGTGATGCAGACGCTTGACGCCAGCCTCATCGACATGCAACAGCAAATGGCCCAGCAACTGCTGGAGTTGGCCTGCGACATTGCGCGCCAGGTCGTGCGCCAGGAGCTGTCCGTCAACCCCAACGCGTTGCAACCCGTGGTGCGGGAGGCCGTCGGGATGTTGGTCACCGAAGGCCGGCCTGCCACGGTCCGGTTGAATCCCGTAGACATGGAGGCCATGGCGCAACCCTTGCGCGAAGAGATCGACGCCCCGGGAGTGCAATGGATGGCCGATGCCGCCGTGCCGCAGGGCGGATGCCTGGTGGAGTCTGCCGGCACCGTGGTGGACGGCAGTCTGGACAAACGCTGGCAGCGTGCCATTGCCGCGCTGGGGCTGCAGTCCCCGTGGCAGGAGGAGTCCGGCGATGAGCGTTGACACACCAAACGCCTGGAAGAGCTTTATCGACGATGCGCGGGAGCGTGTGGCCGAGGGCGCGCCGCTGGAGACGCGGGGCACGCTCACGCGGCTGACGGGCCTCGTGCTGGAGGCTGTGGGCATCCGTGTGCCCGTGGGCTCGCAGTGTTTGGTCCAGATGCCCGGGCATGCGCCGGTGCTGGCGGAGGTGGTGGGTTTTTCTGCCGACCGCGCGTTTTTGATGCCGGCTGGCGACATTCACGGCCTTTCCAGCGGGGCCAGTGTGGTGCCCGCAGCGCCTTACATTCCGATGCCGCGGCTGGGAGAGGCGGCTCGGCCCATTCAGCGTGCCGGCGTGCTGCGTTTGCCGATGGGCGATGGCTTGCTCGGGCGGGTGGTGGATGCGCAAGGCTTGCCCCTCGACCACGGCGGGCCAGTACTAGATGTCGTCTCCGAGCCCATGGGGCGGCGTCAGATCAATGCGATGGACCGCGATCCCGTGCGCGAGTCGCTGGACACTGGCGTGCGCGCCATCAACGCCCTGCTCACCGTGGGGCGCGGTCAGCGCCTTGGATTGTTTGCGGGGTCGGGCGTCGGTAAAAGCGTGCTGCTGGGCATGATGGCCCGCTACACGCGTGCGGATGTGATCGTGGTGGGGCTCATTGGCGAGCGGGGGCGCGAGGTCAAGGAGTTTGTGGAGGACATTCTTGGCGCAGAAGGGCGCGCGCGCTCGGTGGTGGTGGCCGCGCCGGCCGACGCACCGCCGCTGCTGCGTATGCAAGGTGCGGCATATGCCACGGCCGTGGCCGAGCATTTCCGCGACAAGGGCCAGCATGTGCTGCTGCTCATGGATTCGCTGACCCGGTACGCCATGGCCCAGCGCGAAATCGCCCTGGCCATTGGCGAGCCGCCGGCCACCAAGGGCTATCCGCCATCGTGTTTTGCCAAGCTGCCGCAGCTGGTCGAGCGCAGCGGCAATGGCTTGCACGGCGTGGGGTCGATCACGGCCTTCTACACCGTGCTGTCGGAAGGGGATGACCAGCAGGACCCGATTGCAGACGCCGCGCGCGCGATCTTGGACGGCCACATTGTTCTGTCGCGTGCCTTGGCAGAAACCGGGCACTTCCCGGCCATCGACATCGAGCAGTCGGCATCGCGCGTGATGCACAACGTGGTGTCGCGCGGGCACTTCGACCTGGCACGCCGCTTTCGTGCGGGGTATTCGCGCTACCAGAAAAGCCGGGATCTGGTGCAGGTCGGGGCGTACATGAGCGGCTCGGACCCCGCGCTGGACGAGGCCATCCGTCTGCAGCCGCAGATGGCGGCGTTTTTGCAGCAGGATATGTTCGAGGCGGCTTCCATGGACCAGAGCGTCGCGGGCATGGCGGCGGTCCTGGACCATTGAACACACACCGGTAGCTTGTCATGTCCGCCCTCAATTCCCTCGCTGTCGCCGTCGAAGTGGCTTCGCGCAAACGCGACGACGCGCGCCAGGTGCTGCAAGACATCGTGGCGGCGCAGCAGGCGGCCCGCGCGCAGCTGGATCAATTGGAAGACTACGCCCGGGAAACCCAGGCGCGGTGGGGCATGAAAGCTGACACGGCGATGAAACCCGAGGTGATGTACCACCACTACCAGTTCATGGAGCGCCTGGGCCATGCGGCGGGTATGCAAACCGGCGTGGTCGGCGAGCATGCGAACCGCGTGGACGCTGCGCGCCGAGGCCTGCTGGAGGCGGAATTGCGGCTGGCAAGCCTGCGCAAGGTCATGGACAAGCGGCGCCATGACCTCGAAATGGCAGAAATGCGACGAGATCAGAAACAAACCGACGAGCGGGCTGCGCTGCAGTACCGCAACGCGACCCAGGCCTCTGCGGAGCGGGAGTATTGACCATGGAATCCAGCAAAATTTCTTCACCCCAGGGCACCCAGCCGGCGAACGCCGCGCGGTCCCGTTCCACCGCGCAGGGGGCAGACGCCAACAGCGGTGCGCCCACCGGCTTTCTTGCACTGCTGGCGGCGCTGGGGGATGCGGCGGAGGGCGGCGGCGTGCCTGTCGATTTGACGGCGACGCCTGAGGTCCTCCCGTCTGAGATGCTGTCCGCCGACGGCGCAAAAGAGGGATTGGATGCGGCGGCCTTGGCTGCTTGGCAGGGGCTTTTGCCGCAAACCCCCGGCATCCGGGTGGACGCCGCAGTGGGCCAAGGTGCCGCTTCGGGCGGTCTCGTCACGTTGCCGACGGCGCTTGCTGGCATTGACGGTTTGCCTCAAGGCCTGGTGGCGGAGACTGCCACGCTTGACGCGTCGACCGACTTGACCGGTGGGTTGGTGCCCCCCACAGGGTCCGCGCAGGGCAAGGCGTTTACGCGCATGCAAAGTGCGTTGGCTCAACGGGCGGATTCAGCCGAATCTGCTGGCGCGCGGTTGCGGGTTGGCGAGGCGGTACTGCTGCCATCGCAGGGGCATCTGACCGGGGCGATTGCCGCGTTGCAAGCGTCCAGTGAACGCATGGCAGGGGGCCTGCCCGGTGGCTCAGCTGCTGATCGCGGTGGCAATGGATCGGCAGGTGCTGTTTTGGATGGGGCGGGCGCAGTAGTGGCAGAAAATCTGTTGGCAGCCGTGGCTCCCTCAGGCAGCGCCAACGCGGCAGGAGGCGGCAGCCCTCGCTCTGGCGATGGACGTGCAGAGGGCGGCGCATGGTTTGACAGCGGAAGTCATCTCGGTGCGGAACCCATGGCCACTGACACCGCCACTGTGTTTACCGACCCGGCCCACGCCGGCAGGGAAGACCAGGTGTCTGAGCAGGTGTCGTACTGGATCAACCAGAAGACACAGAACGCGGAGCTCACGCTCAACCGTGACGGACAGGCCGTTGAGGTCTCGGTGTCCCTGTCCGGCAATGAAGCCCATGTGACTTTTCGTAGCGATCAACCGCAGACGCGCGAGTTGCTGGACAGGAGCATGGCGCAACTGAGTGAACTCCTGCGCAGTGAGGGGTTGGTTCTCTCAGGGATGTCGGTCGGTACGTCGGTGGGGCAACGTGATGGTGCTGCAGACTCGGAGCGGCAGGGCCAGCCGCGCCAAGGGGCGCGCCAGGCCCAAGTGGTAGCCGCAGCGCCCGTTGGCACGGGCTCGCTGTTGCGGAGTGGTTCGCCGGATCGTGCCGTGGATGTCTTTGTATGAGCCTGAATGTGTGGTGGGGTCTGGGCTGCGCCGCACACTGGGCCGCTGTGAAGATGCGCAGCGTGGCTTGCCCTGGCTTGATATGGCAGTCCGCCGGTCTAGCGTGGTGAATGCCGTGGTTTTGGCAGCTTATTCTGGCTATTATTGGTTGCAGCCTCGCCCAATAATGGGCCATCCGGTTTTGCTCGTCCACTGATTGCGCGGGCGCGGCCGGTCCCACCGCAAGGAAACCGATCGTGTCAGCGAATACCCCAGCCACCCCCGCCGCGGCGCCGGCCAAAAGCAAAAAGAGGCTCATCATCATCATCGGTGTGGTGGTGGCCGTGCTGGTGATGGGTGGCGGTGCAGCGGCGTGGCTCATCTCCAGCCGATCGCATGGCGACGAGGAAGAGGGCACGACCGCCGCGCGGAAAGAAGCACCCAAGATAGCTCCCACGTTCTTCCCCATGGAAAACATGGTGGTTAATCTTGCCGACCCCGGTGGAGACCGATTTGCCCAGATCGGCATCACCCTCGAATTGGAAGACGCTAAGACAGCCGAGCAAGTGAAGCTGTACTTGCCCACGATCCGCAGCGGTATTTTGATGCTGGTGTCCCAGCGGACTTCTGCAGAACTGCTGCAGCGGGAAGGCAAGGAGAAGCTGGCTTCGGACGTTCTGCGGGAGGTGTCGCGGCCACTGGGCTATGCGTTGCCGGCGGAGCGCGAGCGGACAAAACCAGCCGACAAGAACGAGGACGAGCGCAGCACCGCGCGCAGCCGCACCGAGCGCAGCCCGGTGCACCGTGTGCTTTTTTCAAGCTTCATCATCCAATGACCCCGGCAAGGACCAGTCATGAGTGATTCATTTCTTTCCCAGGAAGAAGTTGATGCCCTGCTCGAAGGGGTTACTGGCGAGAGCCAGAAATCCGTTGAGGAGGTAGCGGAGGCGGGCTCTGTCCGCAACTACGATATTTCGAGCCAGGAGCGCATCGTCCGGGGCCGCATGCCGACGATGGAAATCGTCAATGAACGGTTTGCGCGCAACTTCCGCATCGGGCTTTTCAACTTCATCCGCCGCAGCCCTGAGATATCGGTGGGCACGGTGTCCGTGCAAAGGTACAGCGCGTTCTTGCGTGAGTTGGCAGTTCCCACGAACTTCAACATCGTGGCCATCCGGCCTCTGCGCGGCAGCGGGCTGATCGTCTGCGAACCCTCATTGGTATTCGGCATCATCGACACGCTGTATGGTGGCGTAGGAAAGTTCCAGACGCGGATTGAAGGGCGTGATTTTTCCCCTACCGAGCAGCGCGTCATTAATCGGCTGGTCGATGTGATCTGCACCGAGTACAAAAAAGCGTGGCAGGGCATCTACCCGTTGGAGTTGGAATACCAACGGTCTGAGATGCAGCCGCAGTTCGCCAACATCGCGACGCCGAGCGAAATCGTGGTGTCCACGGCGTTCCAGCTCGAGATTGGCGACCTCTCGGGTGCGATCCACATTTGCATGCCGTATGCGACGCTGGAGCCGATTCGCGACGTGCTGTATTCCTCTACGCAGGGAGACTCCATCGAGGTGGACCGCCGCTGGGTGCGGGTGCTGACCCGCGAAATCCAGGCGGCCGAAGTCACCCTGGTGGCGGAGCTGGCACGCGCCGACGCCACCGTGGAGCAGTTGCTGGCGATGAAGCCGGGCGACTTTATCGAGCTCGACCGCGAGCCCCGCATTCGGGCGTCGATTGGTGGGGTACCCGTTTTTGAATGCCAGTACGGAACGCACAATTCCAAGTACGCCATTCGTATTGAGGAATGTCTGCGCAATGCCGACATGAGCTGGCTGGGAGAAAAAGATGTCAACTGAAGAAGATAACAAGGACGGTGCCGCTGACGACCCGTTCGCGGGCTGGGCCGAGGCACTTGAAGAGCAGAAGCGCACCGACGACAAGCCTGGTGAGGCGGAGCAGGGCGGCCCGTTGTCCGGCGATCCCGTGCGCCCTTTTTCGGGCGCAGGCGACGGTACGGTCAACGACATCAACATGGTGCTGGACATCCCTGTCCAGCTCTCGGTGGAGCTGGGCCGCACCAAGGTGCCGATCAAGTACATCCTTCAACTAGCTCAGGGCTCGGTCGTGGAACTTGACGCACTCGCTGGCGAGCCCATGGACGTGCTGGTGAACGGGTATCTCATCGCCCAGGGCGAAGTGGTCGTGGTGAACGACAAATTCGGCATCCGTCTGACCGACGTGGTAACTCCGTCCGAGCGGTTAAGGCGGGTCAGCCGTGGATAGTGGCAGCATGACCCAGACGCTGGTCGTGGTCGTCCTTTTTGTGGGCGCCATGGCCCTGTTGCCGTGGCTCGTGCGCCGCGTGCAGCAGCGCCATGCAGCGGGTAGCCCGGGTAGTGTCGGCGTTGCGTCGCGCGTGCTTTCAGCGGTGGCCGTGGGCCCGCAGCAGCGCGTGGTTACGGTGGAAGTGGGCCCTGAGCACGCGCGGACATGGCTGGTGCTGGGGGTGACCGCCCAGCAGGTGAGCTGCCTGCATGTGCTGCCTGTGGCGCCACCGGTCGCCCCGCCCGCAGTTATCAGGGCAGATCCACTGTTCGCGCAAGAGATGGCGACAGCTGCCAAGGCCCCGGAGAGCGCTTCCCATGTTTAACCCGTCCGTGGTGCGCCGATGGGCGTTGGCAGGCGCGATGGTTGCGGTGGGCGCTGCGGTGCATGGCTCAGTGTTCGCGCAGGCTGCGCCCGCTGGGGGGGCGCTGCCGTTGGTCGTAGGCAGCGGACCTGCGGGCAACAGCTATTCGGTCCCCATTCAGACGCTGCTGTTTTTTACAGCAATGTCCTTCCTGCCGGCGGTGCTGCTCATGATGACGGGTTTCACGCGCATCGTGATCGTTCTGTCGCTCTTGCGGCAAGCTTTGGGGACCCAGTCGGCGCCGCCCAACCAGGTCATCATCGGCCTGTCGTTGTTTCTCACTTTTTTTGTGATGGGCCCGACGCTGGACCGGGTGTACCAAGACGCCTATTTGCCGTACACCACCAACGCCATCAGTTTTGAGCAGGCACTACAAAAGGCGGAGGCGCCGATGCGCAGCTTCATGCTCAAGCAGACCCGACAGTCGGATTTCGCACTTTTCTCTCGGTTGGCGCGATTGGATTCCAACGTGACTGCTGAGACTGCCCCGCTCCGGGTTCTCGTGCCTGCGTTTGTTACCAGCGAGCTGAAGTCCGCTTTCCAGATCGGGTTCATGATCTTCATTCCGTTTCTGGTGATCGATATGGTGGTGTCGAGCATCCTCATGTCGTTGGGCATGATGATGTTGTCCCCTGTGCTTGTCGCGTTGCCGTTCAAGCTCATGTTGTTTGTGCTGGCGGACGGTTGGAACCTGCTGATCGGATCTCTCGCGGCCAGCTTCGTGCCCTGAAGGAGTCTGCAATGACCTCGCAAATGGTGCTGACAATCGGGCGCGACGCCCTGACGCTGCTGCTGATGATCTCCATGCCCGTACTCGGCGTCGTGATGGCAGTGGGTTTGGTCGTGAGCATTTTTCAGGCGGTGACGCAGATCCACGAAGCGACACTGGCTTTTGTACCCAAGTTGATCGCTGCAATGGTGGTCTTCGCAATCGCCGGTCCCTGGATGTTGAGCACCTTGGTGGATTTCATCCGAAGAACCATCGAGTCCATTCCGTCGATGATTGGCTAGTCGCGAAGCGCGGCGGGCGGCTGGCCACCAGCCGCGGTTCTTTCGCTCGGCTCCTTGTTACTCGTTGAGGACAGCTTGATTACTTTCTCGGAAGCACAGTTGATGGCATGGCTGTCGCCCATCCTGTGGCCTTTCCTGCGGGTGTTGGCGGTTTTTTCAGTCGCGCCTGTGTTCTCCATGCGGGCAGTGCCGATGCGCGTCAAGGTGGGCTTGGCTTTTCTGGTGGCGTTGTGCGCGCAAGGCGTCCTGGTCGACCAGCCCGTCATCAACATCAACGGACGCGAGGCTTTTGGCGCTGTTGCGCAGCAGGTGGCGGTGGGGCTCGCCATTGGTTTTTCCGTGCGGCTGGTGTTCGCTGCAGTCGAGCTGGCGGGTGAGCTCATTGGGCTGCAGATGGGGCTCAATTTCGCTTCGTTTTTCGATCCCTCATCCAATGCGCAAATCAGTGCCGTGGCGCGTTTTTTTGGCCACATGTCCATGCTGCTTTTTGTGGTGATCAACGGTCACTTGCTGATCCTGATGGCCGTGGTCAAGAGTTTTGACCGGTTTCCGGTTAATGGGAATTTTCTGCAGGCACTGGGGCAGATGCGGCTGTATGAATTGGGCGCATCGCTGTTCTCCAGCGCATTGTGGATCGCCTTGCCGATGATTGCGCTGCTGCTGTTCGTGAATCTGACGTTGGGCATCATCTCGCGGGTCGCGCCGCAAATGAACATCTATTCGGTGGGTTTCCCCGTCACGCTCACGGTTGGCATGCTGGGAATCGTGGCCACGCTCCCGCTGCTGGAGCAACCGGTGCTGGCCTTGATGCAGCAGGCGGTGGATCTATTTTCCCTTCAGAGGTGAAGGGCTTCGACCAAGCTCAGACCAACTGGTTGCGAATTGCGTAGACCGTCAGTTCTGCGTTGTTGGAGAGCTTGAGCTTTTCCAGTACGCGTGAACGGTAAACGCTTACCGTCTTCGGGCTCAGCATGAGTTCCTCGGCGATGTCCGAAAGCCTGCGGCCCGAGGCGATCTTGACCAGTGTCTGCAGCTCCCGCTCGGACAAGGTCGTATGTGGCGCCTCCGGAGTGGGCTGCGCCAGGCTGTCTGCCAGCATCTGTGCAACTTCCGCAGTGAGGTACTTTCGCCCTTGCATGACGGTCCGCACAGCAGCGATCAGCTCGACGGGATCTCCAGCTTTGTTCGCGTACCCCTGTGCGCCGGCCTTCAAACAGCGCAGGGCGTATTGATCTTCGGGATACATCGACACCACGAGCACCTTGATGGCCGAATGGGTTTCGCGCAGGCTCGTCAGCACTTCGAGGCCGCTGCGGCCCGGCATGTTCAGGTCCAACAGCAGAACGTCGCAAGCCGCGCTGCGCAGGACTTCGCGAAGCTCTGAATATCCGCCAGCTTCCCCGGTCACCTGAATGTCGGGCGCGTCTGCCAAGGTGTCGCGTATTCCGCGCCGAAGGACGGCATGGTCATCGCACAAGACCACATGAATCACGGCATCTCCTGGGACTGTGGTGGGGATGATGTTAGCGGTACCGACAGTATGACGGAGGTGCCGTGGCCGGGTCGGCTGCTGATATCCAGCCAGCCCCCCACCGTGCGGGCTCTCTCTTGCAGGCCTTTGAGTCCGAAGGCCTTGGGCTTGTCGAGCATTGCGGGGTCAATACCCCGGCCGTCGTCGGTCACCTCCAGCGTCAGCACGCCTTCGGTGTCGGACAGCTCGATGCGCACGGTGCTGGGATGGGCGTGCTTCGCGATATTGGTCAGGGCTTCCTGCGCAGTTCGATAGGCCACCAGCTGCACGTCTGCCGCGACCTGCACGGTCTCACTGCTGCTCAATACCCGCGCGGGTATGCCCGAGCGCCGCTCGAAGCCCGCCGCGAGCCATTGGACCGCTGCCACCAGCCCCTGCTCAAGAATGGGAGGGCGCAGGTTCATCATGATGCGCTGGCTGGCACCAATGGCGTGCTGCAGCATTTCCGCGGCGGAAGCTGCATGGTCTTGCATCTCGGGGTCTGTGCTGTGGCGTCCGATCCACGCCACATCGAACCGTACGGCAGTCAAAGCGCCACCGATATCGTCGTGGATCTCACGGGCGATGGAGGCGCGCTCTTGTTCGATCGACGTTTGCAGATGCTCTGTCAATTCAGCAAGGCTGCGCTCCGATGCCTGCAGCTGCGCGACGGCCTGTTCGCGCGCTTGTCTGGCATCGTGGACCTCCAGGGCCCGTGCGATGACGTGAGGCAGGCGTTGAAGGTCGTCCTTTAGCAGGTAGTCCGCAATGCCCAGGCGGATGGCATCCACAGCGGCCGCTTCACCAATAGCCCCTGAAAGAAGCACAAAAGGGGGGTGCTGCGGTTTTTGCGCCACATGTGACCAAGCGTCCAGCGCAGTGAAGCCCGGCAGGCGGTAATCTGCCAGGATGATGTCAAAGGGCTCGTGATCAGTGAGATGCTGGAATTCAGAGAGCGAATCCACCCGGCGAAGGTTGCAATGGAGCCCTGCTCGGCGCAGTACCAGGGCGGTCAGCTGATGATCTGCCAGGGAATCTTCAAGATGCAGGATGCTGAGGGTCTGGTCTGATGCTATGGTGACCATAGGAGCGCTATCATAGGATACAAATTGGAACAAACAAGGGTGTTTTTCCGACTGGGATGATTTCAGCGTCAGCGTCCAATGGACATCAATCCCACGCCGTCCGCAAGCTTCCGTGCTTGTACCGGAGGATCGTAGTCCCGTGTTATTTGGCGTGCTTTTACTGCTGCGTGCCGCGATGGAGAAACGATGCAATCTACGCTAACAACGTCTGGAGGACCTGCAGTCCAGGTTCCCGTCATGGTTGCGGCAGAGCTGCAGGATTCGTTGCTGGTCGTGATGCATGACCTGCACCGGTTGGAGGGGTTGCTCAACCACGCCACAGACAATTTGTTGGAGCGCTTTGGAGAGGCCAATGCGGTACTGACAGATGCTGCCGTGGCCGATTCTCCGCAGTTGGTGGCTGCCCGCGTGGCGCTGCGCTGCGCTGTGACGGAATTGCAGTTTCAGGACATGGCGTCACAGTTGATCTGGCATACCACCAAGGTGCTTCAAGGGTGCGCTTTTCGCTTAGCCTCCGAAGCCATGGGCAGCGAGGATGGCGAAGAAGCCGCCCCGTTTGCCGAGATGGCACCCGACCGGCCCAACCCCGTAACGCAAAGCGAGATGGATGCGGGTTCTGTAGACCTGTTTTGACCTTCCCATCGCTGGTTATTCAAACTATTCAAGTCAGTTGGAGCCTTACATGCAATCGATCCTCGCCGTAGACGACTCACCGTCCATGCGCAAAATGGTGGCGTTCACTCTCACCGGTGCCGGCTATCACGTCGTAGAAGCGGTGGATGGGCAGGATGCCTTGGAAAAGGCCGAAACCCATGAGATCCATCTTGTGCTTGCGGATCAGAACATGCCACGGCTTGATGGGATCGGGCTGACACGCAAGCTCCGGGAAAATCCAAAATTCAAGACGATCCCCATCCTGATTCTGACCACCGAGTCGAGCGATCAGATGAAGCAAGCTGGGCGGACTGCAGGAGCCACCGGCTGGCTGGTCAAACCGTTCGATCCCAACCGCCTTATCGAAGTCATCCAGAAAGTGATCCGCTGAGTCGGGTTGCCAGGATCACAACGTTTACAGGAGCCCACGATGGCGGATACCCACCAAGAATCAGGCGCAGGTGCTGACTTCGACCTGAGTCAGTTCTATCAGATCTTTTTCGAGGAGGCGGGCGAGAACCTCGATCAGATGGAGCAGATGCTTCTGGACCTGGATCTGAGCAGCGCTGACGACGAAGAACTCAACGGCATCTTCCGATGTGCCCATTCGATCAAAGGCGGATCAGCCACGTTCGGCTTTGCGGACGTCGCGGAATTGACGCACCAGATGGAGTCCTTGCTGGACCGCTTGCGCCGGCATGAACTTCAGCCCATTCCCCAAATGGTGGACGTGCTGCTCGAATCCGCTGACGCGTCGCGCAGCCTTCTGGCTCGCCACCAGGCGGGCGGCCAAGGAGAGGCGGTCTCGACCACGGCCCTGGTCCGTCGCATCAGTGAATTGGCGGCCGGTCAGGTACCAGGCGACATGCCCGCAGCGGCGCCTGCGCCCTCCGCCCCCCCCGCGCCAGCGCCCCAAGTAGCCGCTGCGCCTGCTGCCAGGCCGGTGACACCCGCTGTGGCGGGCCAAGCGCGCGCGCTCGAGATTCAAATTGGTCCGCTGGACCGTCTTGAGCAGGCCGACGCCATCAAGGAGTTGTTCCGCGACATTCCTGGTCTCGGTGCGATCCGGGACATTGAAAGCCGAGAGCCGAATACGCGCTTGTTTGCGGTGGAGACGACCTCCACCAACGATGACCTGCTGGACTTGTTTGCCTTTCACGTGTCCAAGGACCAGGTGGTCATTCGCGACACGGCGGCGGGCGACGCTGAGGCGGATGATGAGGCCGTCTCAGCCGGCGACATCGCTTCCGGCGAAGCTTACGGTTTCTTTAGCGATGCCCCTGGCGCCCCGGGCTCTGAAGCGCCCCCATCAGCTGCCCAAACGGCCGTACCTGTCCAGAAAGCGCCCAAGGCTGCCGAGCCCAAAGTGGCGGCCCAGGCGCAGATGGAATCCACCACCATCCGCGTGGATGTGAAAAAGGTCGACCAGCTCATCAATCTGGTGGGCGAACTGGTGATCACGCAGGCCATGCTGGCGCAGAACAGCCGGGGGTTGGATGCGGGCGCATACCAGCAATTGCTGGCTGGGCTGGCGGACCTCGATCGCAATACCCGCGATCTGCAGGAATCGGTCATGTCGATCCGCATGATTCCCATGTCGATCGTCTTCAGCCGCTTCCCCCGCATGCTGCGTGACCTGGCCAACAAACTGGGCAAGAAGGTGGAGCTGGTGACACTTGGCGAAGCGACCGAGCTCGACAAGGGGCTGGTTGAAAAAATCACCGATCCGCTGACGCACCTGGTGCGCAACAGTTGCGACCATGGGATCGAGATGCCCGCGGACCGTTTGGCCAAGGGCAAACCCGAACTGGGCACCATTACTTTGTCGGCCTCGCACCAGGGCGGCTCCATCGTCATCGAAGTGCGTGACGATGGCCGGGGCTTGTCGCGCGAGAAGATCCTTGTCAAAGCCCAGGAGCGGGGCCTTGAGGTGTCGGATCAGATGACCGACGCTGAGGTGTGGCAGCTGATCTTTGCGCCCGGGTTCTCCACAGCCGACGAGGTGACGGATGTCTCGGGACGCGGTGTCGGAATGGATGTGGTCAAGCGCAACATCGCCGCGCTCAATGGCTCGGTCGAGATCGACTCAGCCGAGGGCTACGGCATGAAGGTGTCGGTGCGGCTGCCTCTGACGCTGGCCATCATGGACGGGATGTCCGTGGGCGTGAGCGATGAGGTCTACATTCTTCCGCTGTCTTCGGTCGTGGAATCGTTCCAGGTCAAATCGGACGATGTCAGCACAGTGGCTCAGGGGTCGCAACTCGTCAAGGTACGAGACGAGTACATGCCGGTCATTGCGCTCGAGAAAATCTTCCAGGTTCCCCGTTTCGATCCGAACAAGTCGAGCAACATCATGGTGGTGGTCGAGGCGGACGGCAGCCGCGTTGCGCTGCTGGTCGACGAACTGCTGGGCCAGCATCAAGTGGTGGTCAAGAACCTCGAATCCAATTACCGCAAGGTTCCTAACGTATCAGGGGCCACCATCTTGGGCGACGGCACGGTCGCGCTCATTCTGGACACGGGCGGCTTGGTGCGGCGGGCGCGCCATTAGATTCAGGCGCTGCGCCTCCAGGGCGTGGCGCTGTCATGTAAGGAGAATGCACCATGAGTGTGATGGGTAAAACTGCAGAGGCCGTGCCAACGGGCACTCGCGAATATCTGACGTTCCGCCTGGACCAGGAAGAGTACGGGATCGATATCCTGAAGGTGCAGGAAATTCGCGGCTACGAGCCGCCCACGCGGATTGCGAATGCCCCCAACTTCATCAAAGGTGTGGTGAATCTGCGCGGCACGATCGTGCCGATCGTGGACATGCGGCTCAAGTTCAACTGCGCGCAGGCGGACTACAACAGCTTCACGGTGGTGATCATCCTGAATCTCCGCAACCGGGTCGTAGGGATCGTGGTTGACTCCGTGAGCGATGTGATGGAACTCACGCCGGAGAGCATCCGCTCGGCCCCAGATATCGAAAGCGCCATCGACAACAGCTGCATTCTGGGCCTGGGGTCTGTGGGTGAACGCATGCTGATCCTGCTGGACATTGAGAAGCTCATGTCCGGCGTTGATATGGGGCTGGCGACCGCCGACGAATAGCGCTCAACCGTCACCAAAGTGGTGGATCCAGCGCTCGTACTGCGGTGCAGGCGCGGCTTACAGATCTCTTGGAGCGAACAAGACTTCCCGTCTGACGATCAATATGGCCCAACCCACCAGTGCGCCTTCTACTGCCCGGCCATCCGCTGCCCGGGCAGACTCAGCCTACGCTGCGGCGCCGGCTGGGCCTTTGGCTCAGGGCCGCGAGTTTGTCTGGACCAACGCCGACTTTGCGCGGGTGCAAGCGTTGATCTATCAGCGCGCTGGCATCAGCTTGCACGATGGCAAACATGCCATGGTGTACAGCCGCCTGTCGCGCCGGTTGCGTGATACGGGGCACAGCAGTTTTCACGACTATCTTGGATGGCTTGGGACGCACGATGGCCCGGAGTGGCAAGAATTCATCAATGCGCTCACCACGAATCTCACGGCGTTTTTCCGCGAGCAGCACCACTTTGAGATCTTTGCCTCGCACCTGCGAAGCCAGCCCTCGAACAACTGGCGTGTGTGGTGCAACGCCGCGTCCACCGGGGAAGAGCCCTATTCCATCGTCATCACGGCGCTGGAATCGCTAGGCGCCAACGCCTCCTTCAAGCTCACTGCCAGCGATATCGACTCCAAGGTGCTCGCGACCGCCGGGCAGGGGGTCTATCGCCTCGATGGCCTCAAAGGCCTGAGCCCCGAGCGCTTGCAAAAGTTCTTTCTGCGCGGAAAAGGCGGAAACCTGGGCATGGTTCGCGCAAAGCCTGAGCTGAGGCGCGCAATCGACTTCATGAGCGTGAACCTCATTCGCGACGACTGGCCTTTCAAGGAGCCTTTCGATGTGGTTTTCTGCCGCAACGTGATGATTTACTTTGATGCAGCCACGCAAAGGCGGGTGCTGGAGCGGATCCACAGGGTGCTGAAACCCGGCGGCATGCTGTTTGTAGGGCATGCCGAAAATTTCAGCGAGTCTAGAGACCTGTTTACGCTTCGCGGCAAGACGGTGTACGAGCGTCGCTGACCCGCCATGTTGCCCCGCACCTAGCACCCATGACCAACATTCCAACCGGACCCACCCCCTCTTTGGCTGCCGCTGCTTCCGGCGCGTCCGAGCGGCGCCGGGCTCCTCGCATTGCGCCCCTGAGTGCGGACATCTATTCCACGGGCACCGGCCCGGCGCGGGAGTCGTCGCTGACGGAACTCAAAGCGCGCAGCCGCAAGCCCGGCGAGGCGTCGTTCTTCTATCTGGACCACCACTTCCAGCACAACGCTGTCAAAGTTCTCCCCGGCGAGTATTTCGTTGGCGACGAAAGCATGGTGATCATGACGGTGCTGGGCTCGTGCATCGCGGCCTGCCTGTGGGACAGCCGCGCACGGGTCGGCGGAATGAACCATTTCATGCTGCCTGACGGTGACGTGGGCGACTCTTCGGGGCGCTATGGCTCGTACGCCATGGAATTGCTGATCAATGAAATGCTCAAGGTGGGCGCCCGCCGGGAAACCATGCAGGCCAAGATTTTTGGCGGAGCCCAGGTCATGGCCAACTTCACGACCATGAATGTTGGCGAGCGCAACACCAACTTTGTTCTGAACTACCTGCACACGGAGCGCATTCCCATCGTTTCCGAGGATGTCCTGGATATTTACCCGCGCAAGGTGGTTTTTTTCCCCGTGACTGGCAAAGCCATGGTCAAGCGGCTGGCCCATGCACATCCTGAAGCCCTCGTGGCGCAGGAGGTCAAGGGCAATGCGGCGACGGTGGCGAAGACGACCTTGGGTGGTTCTGTCGATCTGTTTTGAAGAGGGTGCGAGTTAATGAGCAGGAAAATCCGGGTGATCGTGGTGGACGATTCGGCGCTGGTCCGTAGTCTGCTGTCGGAGATCATCAACCGGCAGCGGGACATGGAGTGCATCGGCACGGCCAATGATCCCTTGATAGCGCGCGAGATGATCCGCGAACTCAACCCCGATGTCATCACGTTGGACGTGGAAATGCCGCGCATGGACGGCATCGATTTCCTCGGCCGCCTGATGCGCCTGCGGCCGATGCCCGTAGTCATGATCTCGACGCTGACAGAGCGCGGCACCGAGGTCACGATGAAGGCACTGGAGCTGGGCGCCGTTGATTTTGTGGCCAAGCCACGCGTCGGTCTGGCGAGCGGTCTCAACGACCTGGCCACGCAAATCGTCGACAAAATCAGGGTGGCTGCGGTCGCGCAGGTTCGCCGTGCGCCTGCGCGCGACGCTGCGCCTGCCGGTGGCGGCGCGGGCAGTGCAGGTTCTACAGCGCCCCCTTCGGCACTCCTGGGCCGTCTTTCTACCGAGAAGCTGATTTGCATCGGCGCATCCACGGGCGGCACAGAGGCTATCAAGGAGGTGCTGGTGCACATGCCTGCGGATTCGCCAGCCATTGTCATCACCCAGCACATGCCCTCGGGTTTCACGACCAGTTTTGCGGCGCGGTTGAATGGCCTCTGCCAGATTACGGTGAAGGAAGCGGCGAACGGTGAACGCATCTTGCCCGGCCACGCCTACATCGCCCCGGGTGGTACACAGTTTCATGTGGCGCGCAGCGGTGCCAACTACGTCGCCGTCGTCGACGATGGTCCTCCGGTGAATCGCCACAAACCCTCTGTCGAGGTGCTGTTCAAGTCAGCTGCGGCAGTGGTCGGGCGCAACGCGTTCGGCATCATGCTCACCGGTATGGGGAATGACGGCGCGGCCGCGATGCGAGAGATGAAGGATGCTGGCAGCTACAACTACGTGCAGGACGAGGCCAGCTGCATCGTGTTCGGCATGCCACGCGAGGCCATCGCGCACGGAGCTGCAGATGAGGTTTTGCCGCTGGGGCAGATCGCACCGGCGTTGATTGCGCGCCTGCGCGGTGCGACGGATCGGCTGCACCATCGAATTTGATGATGTGTGTGCCTAACGTTGGGGTGGCGGGTAACAGCGGGCCCGAGCGCTGTAGCCTGAGCGGCCCGCGTGGTGCCAGCGGGCGACCAAGCCGTCAACCACTCAGTCAGACAAAGCTGTCCAACGTTCCAACGCCCCCATCAGTTCGTCCTCGATGACGCTTGCCCTGGCGGTCAGTACTGCAGCGCGTGCGGGGTCTGTGCTGTACAAGCTCCCGTCGGCCAATGCGCTTTGTAGCTCTTGCTGCTCTTTTTCCAGTGCAGCAATCGAAGCCGGCAACTGGTCCAACTCACGTTGCTCTTTGTAGCTGCGCTTCTTTTTTGATAGCAATTCAGGCTTATTAGGTAAGCGCTGGGCCAGATTTTCGTCTGAATTTTCTTTGCCCGGCCGCACTGGGGACGTACTCGACGCCTGGAGCGCCCGGCTGCGCTTGGACTGCAAGAGCCAGTCTTGCACGCCACCTTCGTACTCCCGCCACAGGCCATTGCCTTCGAAGGCAATCGTGCTAGTGACCACGTTGTCGAGGAAGGTCCGGTCGTGGCTTACGAGAAAGACCGTGCCTTCGTAGTTCTCGAGCAATTCCTCCAACAGATCGAGCGTGTCGATATCGAGGTCGTTGGTCGGTTCGTCCAGCACCAGCACATTCGCCGGCCGGGCAAACAGCCGCGCCAGCAGGAGGCGGTTGCGCTCGCCACCCGACAGGGAGCGGACGGGGGAGTGCGCGCGTGCTGGTGAAAACAGGAAATCGCTCAAGTAGCTTTTGACGTGCTTGCGCTGATTTCCGATTTCAATCCACTCGCTGCCGGGGCTGATGAAGTCCTCAAGGGTTGCATCCAGATTCACGGCGTGGCGCATCTGGTCGAAATACGCAACCTGCAGGTTGG
>NZ_CAXUSE020000001.1:3485000-4687500 GCF_964253765.1 Acidovorax sp. LjRoot129 | reverse complement strand
TCCCTAAAATTGGCTAAGTGGGAAACGAAGTGGGAAGGCTAAAACAGTCAGGATGTTGGCTTAGAAGCAGCCATCATTTAAAGAAAGCGTAATAGCTCACTGATCGAGTCGTCCTGCGCGGAAGATGTAACGGGGCTAAGCCAGTTACCGAAGCTGCGGATGTGCAATTTATTGCACGTGGTAGGAGAGCGTTCTGTAGGCCTGTGAAGGTGTCTGGTGACGGATGCTGGAGGTATCAGAAGTGCGAATGCTGACATGAGTAGCGTTAAAGGGGGTGAAAAGCCCCCTCGCCGTAAGCGCAAGGTTTTCTACGCAACGTTCATCGGCGTAGAGTGAGTCGGCCCCTAAGGCGAGGCAGAGATGCGTAGCTGATGGGAAACAGGTCAATATTCCTGTACCGATCAATAGTGCGATGTGGGGACGGAGAAGGTTAGCTCAGCCAACTGTTGGATATGTTGGTTCAAGCCTGTAGTCGTGCCTGGTAGGCAAATCCGCCGGGCTTAGATGAGGGGTGATAACGAGTCTGCTTGCAGACGAAGTGAGTGATACCCTGCTTCCAGGAAAAGCCACTAAGCTTCAGCTATTGACGACCGTACCGCAAACCGACACTGGTGCGCGAGATGAGTATTCTAAGGCGCTTGAGAGAACTCAGGAGAAGGAACTCGGCAAATTGATACCGTAACTTCGGGAGAAGGTATGCCCCAAGTAGGTGAACCTGTACAAGGCGAGCCCAACGGGGTTGCAAAAAATCGGTGGCTGCGACTGTTTAATAAAAACACAGCACTCTGCAAACACGAAAGTGGACGTATAGGGTGTGACGCCTGCCCGGTGCTGGAAGATTAAATGATGGGGTGCAAGCTCTTGATTGAAGTCCCAGTAAACGGCGGCCGTAACTATAACGGTCCTAAGGTAGCGAAATTCCTTGTCGGGTAAGTTCCGACCTGCACGAATGGCGTAACGATGGCCACACTGTCTCCTCCTGAGACTCAGCGAAGTTGAAATGTTTGTGATGATGCAATCTCCCCGCGGAAAGACGGAAAGACCCCATGAACCTTTACTGTAGCTTTGTATTGGACTTTGAACAGATCTGTGTAGGATAGGTGGGAGGCTTTGAAGTGAGGTCGCTAGATCTCATGGAGCCAACGTTGAAATACCACCCTGGTGTGTTTGAGGTTCTAACCTAGGTCCATTATCTGGATCGGGGACAGTGCATGGTAGGCAGTTTGACTGGGGCGGTCTCCTCCCAAAGCGTAACGGAGGAGTTCGAAGGTACGCTAGTTACGGTCGGACATCGTGACGATAGTGCAATGGCATAAGCGTGCTTAACTGCGAGACTGACAAGTCGAGCAGATGCGAAAGCAGGACATAGTGATCCGGTGGTTCTGTATGGAAGGGCCATCGCTCAACGGATAAAAGGTACTCTGGGGATAACAGGCTGATACCGCCCAAGAGTTCATATCGACGGCGGTGTTTGGCACCTCGATGTCGGCTCATCTCATCCTGGGGCTGTAGCCGGTCCCAAGGGTATGGCTGTTCGCCATTTAAAGAGGTACGTGAGCTGGGTTTAAAACGTCGTGAGACAGTTTGGTCCCTATCTTCCGTGGGCGCTGCAGATTTGAGGAAGCCTGCTCCTAGTACGAGAGGACCGGAGTGGACACACCTCTGGTGTATCGGTTGTCACGCCAGTGGCATTGCCGAGTAGCTAAGTGTGGAAGAGATAACCGCTGAAAGCATCTAAGCGGGAAACTCGTTTCAAGATGAGATCTGCCGGGGCCTTGAGCCCCCTAAAGAGTCGTTCAAGACCAGGACGTTGATAGGTCAGGTGTGGAAGCGCAGTAATGCGTTAAGCTAACTGATACTAATTGCTCGTGAGGCTTGACCCTATAACTTTGATTGCCAGCATGCATCCAGAAATGAATGTGTGCAAAGCTCAAAGATTGTTATGCCAAGTTGACGCAGTCAAAACACCAAAAGCTGATTTAACTCTATGAATTCGTTGTACTGAACTCCCCACGCGGCGTTCAGTATGGCAACCCTTTATGCCTGATGACCATAGCAAGTTGGTACCACTCCTTCCCATCCCGAACAGGACAGTGAAACGACTTTGCGCCGATGATAGTGCGGGTTCCCGTGTGAAAGTAGGTCATCGTCAGGCTCTTACAGCCCAGAAAACCCCAGTCAGATATGACTGGGGTTTTTTGCTTTGCTGAGTGCGATTTTTATCGGCACGTGCTGACTAAAAAGCAGCCCATATAAATAGCGAACACATTCATTCTCAGTTACACCCTTCGAAGATCGCGTGTGGCTCTAGGCAACGCGGTTGTCGGTGCGCAACCGGATAAACAGAGCACCACAAAGACTTCGACCTTCCCAGTACAGGAAGAACGTTACCCCGCAATGCGGTGCCTGAATCTGTGAACCCCGTCCGAGTCCAGCCAGCGATCCATTTGTCCTCCGAGCCATAAATAGTGCAAGTGGGCCAACGCTTCGCCCATCGCAAAGGTCATCTGGTGAGCATCCAGGGTTCGCTTGAACAGAACAGGCAGGATGTCTGCTGCCGACAAGCCCGCAGCACTGCCTGCGTCTACGTCCATGATGTCCTTGAGGCGATCTCGGTGGTGATCTTCAAGTTGCTGGATCCGCTGATGCAAGCCTGTAAAAGGCTTGCCGTGCGATGGCAGCACCAGGGTATTCAGCGGTAGATCGAGGTACCTGGTGAGCGACGTCAAAAACAACCGCAAGGAGTCGGCCTCAGGCTCCGTGGCATGAACGCTCACATTCGTGGATATGCGCGGCAGCACCATATCGCCACTCAGCAATACGCCCAACTCCTGGCAGTGCAGGGCGATGTGCTCCGGCGCGTGGCCGTACCCACTGATGCATTGCCACGCTCGTCCCCCAATCTCGACGGCCCCCCCGTCCAGCAGCCTGCGGAACGTCGATGGAAGCGCCGGGACCAGGGTCGGAAAATAAGACACACGCGCGCGAACGTGCTGCAAGAACTCCTCGTCCCGCATGCCGTGCAAGGCGTAAAAGTCAGCGTTCGCCCCGCCCCCAAAGCCCTCACGGTCATAAACGGCGATTCTTGCTGTGTTGTAGTCCGTGGCGCTGATCCACAGGCGCACCTGCCAGCGCTCGCAGATCCAATGCGCCAGGCCGATGTGGTCCGGGTGCATGTGGGTCACGATCACACGCAACACGGGAAGCCCTTCCAGGCAGTTCGCAAAAACTTGCTCCCACTGCGCGCGCGTCGTGGCGCTGTCGATGCAGCAGTCCACCACCGTCCAGCCGTCGACCAGATGGCCGTGAATGTCGGGCTGTCGGTCGCTCAGCAGCCACAAGTTGATATGGTCCAGCGCGAACGGCAGCCCCATCCGTATCCATCGAATCCCCGGTGCGACCTCCAGCACGGAACCCTCGCCAGGCAGTGTGTCGCCCAATGGGTAGTGGATTTGGTGTTCAAGAGAATTCATGGCGGCTACCGGATGGGTTAGCATTGACGTTAACGTAAACGTCATGCATCCAGGCATTGTAGGGATTGGCGGCCGACGGGCTGTCTCCTGGGCGAAACCACCTGCGCTGCATTCCACAAGCACATGGCCAACACCTACAGCATCAGCGATCTCGCCAAAGAGTTCGACCTCACCACGCGGGCCATCCGGTTCTATGAAGACATGGGCCTGCTGCAGCCGGAGCGCACTGGCGCCGCTGGCCGCAACCGTGTCTACAGCGCGCGGGACCGCACCCGCTTGCGGTTGACTCTCCGGGCCAAGCGCCTGGGCCTGTCGCTCACCGAGGCCAAGGAGATCATCGACCTCTACGACAGCCCCCGCGACACCGGTGTGCAGCTGCGCAAGTTCCTCGACGTACTGGTGGTTCACCGCAAGCAGTTGGAAGAGCAAATGGCCGACCTGAAGGCCAATCTCGAAGAGGTGCAAGACCACGAGAGCGACGCTCGGGCCCTGCTGCTCAAGCTCGAAAAACAAAAATGATTCATAATTGACGTTTACGTAAACGTAAATCTGGAGACCGTGTGACCACGACCCCTTTCGAGCCCCGCAACGCCGAGTACGCCGCCCGTGTGCGCGACAGCTTTGCACTCCAGGGTGCCATGCAAACGCTGGGCGCTAACCTGGGCCATATCGCTCCGGGCGCGGTGGACATCGAACTGGCCTGGGCCGCGGCCCTGACCCAACAGCACGGATTTCTGCACGCCGGCATGGTGGCCACGGCGCTGGATTCCGCCTGCGGCTATGCCGGCTTCACCTTGATGACTGCTGACGCGGCCGTGCTCACCATCGAATTCAAGATCAACCTGCTCGCGCCAGCCAAAGGCGAGCGCTTCCGCATGGAAGGCCGGGTGCTCAAGCCCGGCCGCACCATCACGGTGTGCGAGGGCAGGGCGTTCGCCATCGACGGCGGACAAGAAAAGCTGGTCGCCACCATGGGCTGCACGCTCATGGCGGTCACTGGCCGCGACAACATCCAGGGCTGACCACAAGCCTTTTGCCCTTCACCTTTGAGGAGACATCCATGAGCATTCCCGCCAGCCTTCCCGGCCTGAACTTCCAGTTGGGCGAAGACATCGACGCGCTGCGCGACGCCGTGCGCGACTTCGCCCAGGCCGAGATCGCCCCCCGCGCCGCAGAGATCGACCGCAGCGACCAGTTCCCCATGGACCTGTGGCGCAAGATGGGCGACCTGGGCGTGCTCGGCATCACCGTGTCCGAAGAGTATGGCGGCGCTGCCATGGGCTACCTGGCCCACATGGTGGCGATGGAAGAAATCTCCCGCGCCAGCGCCTCGGTCGGGCTGTCGTACGGTGCGCACAGCAACCTGTGCGTGAACCAAATCAACCGCAACGGCAACGAGGCGCAAAAGTCCAAATACCTGCCCAAGCTCATCAGCGGCGAACACGTGGGCGCTTTGGCTATGAGCGAGCCGGGCGCGGGCTCCGACGTGATCAGCATGAAGCTCAAGGCCGAGGACAAGGGCGGCTACTACCTGCTCAACGGCAACAAGATGTGGATCACCAACGGCCCCGACGCCGACACCCTGGTGGTCTACGCCAAGACCGAACCCGAGCTGGGGGCACGCGGCGTCACGGCCTTCCTGATCGAAAAAGGCATGCCGGGCTTCAGCATCGCGCAAAAGCTCGACAAGCTGGGCATGCGCGGCAGCCATACGGGTGAGCTCGTGTTCAACAACGTCGAAGTGCCTGCAGCCAACGTGCTCGGCGGCGTCAATCAGGGCGCCAAAGTCCTGATGAGCGGCCTGGATTACGAACGCGCGGTGCTCACCGGCGGGCCGCTGGGCATCATGCAGTCCGTCATGGACAACGTGATCCCGTACATCCACGACCGCAAGCAGTTCGGCCAGAGCATCGGTGAGTTCCAGCTCATCCAGGGCAAGGTGGCAGACATGTACACCGTGCTGCAGGCCGGGCGCTCGTTCGCCTACACCGTGGCCAAGAACCTCGACATGCTGGGCACCGACCATGTGCGCCAGGTGCGCAAGGACTGCGCCAGCGTCATCCTGTGGTGCGCCGAAAAAGCCACCTGGATGGCCGGCGAAGGCGTGCAGATCTATGGCGGCAACGGATATATCAACGAGTACCCCCTGGGCCGCCTGTGGCGGGATGCGAAACTCTACGAGATCGGCGCCGGCACGAGCGAGATCCGCCGAATGCTGATCGGCCGCGAGCTGTTCGCCGAGACCTGCTGAGCCCGCCGCCCCAGCCGACCCCGGGCGGCACGTTGACTTCAAGGACCCCATGACGACCTCCATCGACGACCTCTTTGTCCACAACCGCGCCTGGGCCGCCCAGATGGAGCGCGAGCGCCCCGGCTTCTTCACCGGCCTGCTGGCCCAGCAAAAGCCCAAGTACATGTGGGTGGGTTGCTCGGACAGCCGCGTACCGGCCAACCAGATCACCGGCCTGGAGCCCGGTGAAGTCTTCGTGCACCGCAATGTGGCCAATGTGGTGGTGCCCACCGACCTCAACTGTTTGTCCACCATCCAGTACGCGGTCGACCAGCTGCGCATCGAGCACCTCATGGTTGTGGGCCACTACGGCTGCGGCGGCGTGCTGGCCGCGCTCGAAGGCATCCGCGTGGGCCTGGCCGACAACTGGATTCGCCACGTGCAGGACGTGCGCGACCGGCACCGCGACCTCATCGCCGCTACCGCCCCCCAGTGGCGCCACGACGTGCTGTGCGAGCTCAACGCCATCGAGCAGGTGGTCAACATCGCGCAGACCACCGTCATGCTCGACGCCTGGGGCAGCGGCCAGAAGGTCACGCTGCACGGCTGGTGCTACGGCCTCAAGGACGGCCTCATCAACAACCTGCACATGACGGTGGACAGCACCGAAGGCCTGGACGCGATCTACAAGGCCGCCATCGCCGGTGTCGCTGCCAAGCACCGCGAATAGCCCGGCCCCCCACCAGGCCCCCAGCCAGCCCAGGCGCGCCATGTTTCCCCAGCGGCTCGATGCCCCCGAGGCCTACGGCATCGCCAAGGCGATGATGGACGGCTTCAACCGCCACTACCGGCTGTTCCGCACCGAGTCCGCGCGCGCCAAGCACCGCTTCGAGACGGCCGACTGGCCGGGCCAGCAGCGGGCCCAGCGCGAGCGCATCGAGTTCTATGACCTGCGGGTGAAGGAATGCGTGCGCAGGCTCGAAAAAGAGTTCGGCGCCGGCTCGCAGCCCATGGACGTGTGGCACCAGATCAAGCTCCACTACATCGGGCTGCTGGTCAACCACCACCAGCCCGAGCTGGCCGAGACTTTCTTCAACTCGGTCACCACCAAGATCCTGCACCGCACGCACTTCCACAACGACTTCATCTTCGTGCGACCGGCCGTCAGCACCGAGTACATCGAGAACGACGAGCCCGCGGCGCTGCCCACCTACCGCGCGTACTACCCCTCGCGCAGCAACCTGCACAGCACGCTGCAGGCCGTCATCGACAACTTCCGGCTGCAGCGCGAGTTCGAAGACCTCGCGCGCGACACGGCCCATGTGCTGGCCGCCATCGAGCCGCGCATCGCGCACATGACGCTGCGCGCCAACTTCCAGATCCAGGTGCTGGCCAGCCTGTTCTATCGCAACAAGGGCGCGTACGTAGTGGGCAAGATCATCAACGGCTTCAGCGAAGTGCCGTTCGCGCTGCCCATCCTGCACACCGACGCGGGCAAGCTCGCCATCGATGCCGCCCTGTTCGGCGAGGACGACCTGCTCGCGCTCTTCAGCTTTGCGCGCGCCTACTTCATGGTCGATATGGAGATCCCGAGCGCCTACGTGCAGTTCCTGCGCAGCCTCATGCCGCGCAAGCCGCGGGCCGAGATCTACAACGCCCTGGGCCTGGCCAAGCAGGGCAAGACGCTGTTCTACCGCGACTTCCTCTCGCACCTCAAGCACTCCAGCGACAAGTTCCGCATTGCGCCGGGCATCAAGGGCATGGTCATGCTGGTGTTCGACCTGCCGAGCTTTCCCTTCGTGTTCAAGCTCATCAAGGACTTCTTTCCGCACCAGAAGGAAACGACGCGCGAGCAGATCAAGGGCAAGTACCTGCTCGTCAAGCAGCACGACCGCGTGGGCCGCATGGCCGACACGCTGGAGTACAGCGAGGTCGCCTTTCCGCGCGACCGATTCGACGATGCGCTCATCGCCGAGATCGAGAAGTTCGCCCCCAGCCAGCTCGAGATCAGCGACCGCGACGGTGACGGCCAGACCGAGGTCATCATCAAGCACCTGTACATCGAGCGCCGCATGGTGCCGCTCAACATCTACCTGCAAGAGGCCTTCGACACGGGCCTGTCCGACCCGCGCGCCCATCAGCGGATGGAGCGCAGCGTGATCGAATACGGTAACGCCATCAAGGACCTGGTGGCCGCCAACATCTTCCCCGGCGACATGCTGTGGAAGAACTTCGGCATCACCCGCAACGGCAAGGTCGTGTTTTACGACTATGACGAAATCGAATACCTCACCGACTGCAACTTCCGCCGCGTGCCCACGCCGCGCAACGAGGAAGAAGAGATGAGCGGCGAGGTCTGGTACAGCGTCGGCCCGCGCGACGTGTTCCCCGAAACCTTCGGCCCCTTCCTGCTGGGCAACGACGCCGTGCGCGAGGTCTTCATGAAGCACCACGCAGACCTGCTCGATGCCGCCTTCTGGCAGTCGCACAAGGAGCGCATCCAGGCCGGCCACATGCTCGACGTCTTTCCGTACGACAGCGACCGGCGCTTCGACCACAACGCGTCCACCGTGGCCGCAGTACCCACAGCGCCCACCATGCCCGCAGCGCAAGCCTGACGGTCCCGGCGCTGCAGACAGCCATCCAACGCTTCGATTCATCCACCCCATACCGACAGCAACCCAGGAGACCACACCATGACCTCATCCACGCAAGACCCCATCGTCATCGTCGGCGCAGCGCGCACCCCCATGGGGTCGCTGCAGGGCGATTTCTCGAACCTGTCCGCCCATGACCTGGGCGGCGCCGCGATCAAGGCCGCCATGGAGCGCGCAGGCGTGTCGCCCGACGCCGTGGGCGAAGTGCTGTTCGGCAATTGCCTGATGGCGGGCCAGGGCCAGGCACCTGCGCGCCAGGCAGCCTTCAAGGGCGGACTGCCCAAAGGAGCGGGCGCGGTCACGCTGTCCAAGATGTGCGGCTCCGGCATGAAGGCCGCCATGCTGGCGCACGACATGCTCCTGGCCGGCACGCACGACGTCATGGTGGCCGGCGGCATGGAGAGCATGACCAACGCGCCCTACCTGCTGCAAAAGGGCCGCGGCGGCTACCGCCTGGGCCACGACCGCATCTTCGACCACATGATGCTCGACGGCTTGGAAGACGCCTACGAGGCCGGCCGCTCCATGGGCACGTTTGGCGAAGACTGCGCCGCCAAGTACCAGTTCACCCGCGAGCAGCAGGACGCCTTCGCCACCGCCAGTGTGCAGCGCGCCAAGGCCGCCACCGAGTCAGGCGCGTTCGCGGCCGAGATCGTGCCGGTGACCGTCAAGACCCGTGCGGGCGAGACGGTGGTGTCGACCGACGAGGGCCCGGGCAAGGTCAAGCTCGAGAAGATCGCCACCCTGAAGCCCGCGTTCAAAAAGGATGGCACCATCACCGCCGCGTCCAGCTCCAGCATCAACGACGGCGCTGCCGCGCTGGTGATGATGCGCGAGTCCACGGCGAAGAAGCTCGGCGCCACGCCCCTGGCCCGCATCGTGAGCCACGCCACCCATGCGCAAGAGCCCGAATGGTTTGCCACCGCACCACTGGGGGCCACGCAGAAGGCGCTGGCCAAGGCGGGCTGGCAGGTCGGCGACGTGCAGCTGTGGGAGATCAACGAAGCCTTCGCCGTGGTGCCCATGGCGCTGATGAAAGAGCTGGACCTGCCGCACGACAAGGTCAACGTGAACGGCGGCGCCTGCGCGCTGGGCCACCCCATCGGCGCGAGCGGCGCGCGCATCATGGTCACGCTGATGTACGCGCTGAAGGCCCGCGGCCTGACCAAGGGCCTGGCCACGCTGTGCATCGGCGGCGGCGAGGCCACGGCCGTGGCGCTGGAACTGGTCTGATGGCGGCGCCCGCATCGCCCGAGATCGCCGCGTTCTGGGCTGAGTTCAGCGCCGCGCAGCCCACGCTGCAGGCACTGCCCCTGCGCGACCGCGTGGAAGCGGCCAACACCATTCTCGAGCGCCACCTTGAAGGCCTGGCGCTCGAGATGTCCGGCGGCGACGACGACGCGGTGGTGGACCTCATCGCCACCGCGCACGGCAGCGTCGACAACTTCCCGCTGCTCATGCAACTGGTGGCCGCAGCGCCCGCATTGGCGCACTACCGCCTGCGGGCTTTCCGCGAACGCACCACCCAGCCCGACTTTCCCATCGGCATGGACGGCTTCGAGCTGGAGACGTCCGACGTGCTGGTGGCCTGCGGCCGCGATGACGGCCAGGCCGCGCTGGAGATCCGATTCGGCCGCGAGATCCCGAGCGACTACCAGGATCACGCGCGCAACATGGCGTTCATCATGCTCGACCATGTGCTGGGCGAGTACGACTTTGCGGTGAAGGTGGGCGCCGTGGACTTTGTGGACGTTGCGCAAGACCCCGACGTGCAGTGGACCCCGCTCAGCCAACTGCCAGCCGTGTTCGACCGCCACTGGACCGACACGCTCGGCCGCACGGGCGAGTTTCCCCAGGGCGAGCACGACTGGGCCGGGATGACGGTCGCCTTCGGCCCAGGCGCCGAGGGCAGTGGTGAGGAGGGTGGGGAGCGCGGCAGCAATAGCGATAGCGATAGCGAAGACGACCCCGCAGACACCGCCATCGTCATGGTCAACCGCAGCGCCCACCCCGTCGCCATGCGGGCCGACCTGGCCTATGCGTTCGAGCTGGACCTGGCCGTCGAAAACCGCGACGAGCTGGCTGCCGTGCAGGCCTTGCAAGACCAGGCCGCCACCTTGCTCGAGCTGCCGCAGCTGGGCATCCTGGCCTACACCATGACCCGTGCCGGGCGCCGCAAGGCCGTCTACTACGTGGGCGACGAGCAGATGGCACGCCAGGCGCTGGCGCCGCTGCTGCTGCGCGACGAAGCCGCCTCGCTGGAGCTGACCACGCGCTTCGACCCCACGTGGTCGGGCTACTTCGAATTCGCCGTCCACCTGTAGAACGCGGCTTTGTACAACGTGTCATCTGCATTGCTATTAATTTAATAGCTGCTTACGCTTGTCTATCAAGCGGTAGAGCACTGAAAGGTCTTGAAAATGAAGTCCATCCTCATCATCGGCGCATCGCGCGGCATCGGGCTGGAGCTGGTGCGCCAGTACACCGACGCGGGCCGCCGCGTGATCGCCACCGTGCGCGACGACGCGGGGCGCGAGCGGGTGCAGGCCCTGGGTGCCGAAGTGCTGACCATCGACGTGGCTTACCCCGCCAGCGTGAGCGGCCTGGCCTGGCAGCTCGACGGCGAGAAGATCGACTTGGCCTGGTACGTGGCGGGCGTCATACGGCGCCCCAACGCCACCACGCCGCCCACGCAGGAAGACTTCGACGCGGTCATGCACGCCAACGTGCTGGGCGCCATGCAGACCATCCCGCAGGTGGCGCCCCTGGTGGCTGACGCGGGTGGGGTGTTCGCATTTCTGTCGTCGTCCATGTCGCAGATCGAGGGCGTGGCCAACAGCGGCTCGTGGCTGTACCGCACCAGCAAGGCCGCGCTGAACATGGCCGTGGCCTCGGCGCAGCACGACTACCCCGGCGCCACCCTCATCACCATTGACCCCGGCTGGGTGCAGACCGACATGGGCGGCGATGGCGCTGCGCTGACGGTGCAGGACAGCGTGCGTGGCCTGCGCGCCACCGTGGCGGGCGTCACGGCCGCCGACAAGGGCCGCCTGCTGCACCACGACGGCCGCCGCGCGGCCCACTGGTAATTCTTTCGACCGAACACAACGACTTCCGGAGACAAGCCCCATGCTGCTGACCCAAGACCAGGAAATGATCCGCGACGCGGTGCGCGACTTTTCCCAAGAACAGATCTGGCCCCACGCCGCCCGCTGGGACAAAGAGCACCACTTCCCGCACGACGTGCACCAGGGCCTGGCCGCCCTGGGCGCCTACGGCATCTGCGTGCCGGAGGAGTTCGGCGGCGCTGACCTCGACTACCTCACGCTCGCGCTGGTGCTCGAAGAGATCGCCGCCGGCGACGGCGGCACCAGCACCGCCATCAGCGTGACCAACTGCCCCGTCAACGCCATCCTCCTGCGCTACGGCAACGCCCAGCAAAAGCGCGACTGGCTCACGCCGCTGGCGCAAGGCCAGATGCTGGGCGCGTTCTGCCTGACCGAGCCGCATGTGGGCTCCGACGCCTCGGCGTTGCGCACCACGGCCGTCAAGCAAGGCGATGAATACGTCATCAACGGCGTCAAGCAGTTCATCACCAGCGGCAAGAACGGGCAGGTGGCCATCGTCATCGCCGTCACCGACAAAGGTGCGGGCAAGAAGGGCATGAGCGCCTTCCTCGTGCCCACCAACGCGCCGGGCTACGTGGTGGCGCGGCTCGAAGACAAGCTGGGACAACATTCCAGCGACACCGCGCAGATCAACTTCGACAACTGCCGCGTCCCGGCCGAGAACCTCATCGGCGCGGAAGGCGAGGGCTACAAGATCGCCCTGGGCGCGCTCGAAGGCGGCCGCATCGGCATCGCCGCCCAAAGCGTGGGCATGGCGCGCAGCGCCTTCGACGTGGCGCTCGCGTATTCGAAGGAGCGCGAGAGCTTCGGCACCGCCATCTTCAACCACCAGGCCGTGGGTTTCAGGCTGGCCGACTGCGCCACGCAGATCGAGGCCGCGCGCCAGCTCATATGGCACGCCGCCGCGCTGCGTGATGCAGGCCGCCCCTGCCTGAAAGAAGCCGCCATGGCCAAGCTCTTCGCCAGCGAGATGGCCGAGCGCGTGTGCAGCGCCGCCATCCAGACCCTGGGCGGCTACGGCGTGGTGAACGACTTCCCGGTGGAGCGCATCTACCGCGACGTGCGCGTCTGCCAGATCTACGAAGGCACGAGCGACGTGCAGAAGATCATCATCCAGCGCGCGCTGGCGTAGCTCCGCGAAGCTTCCTGAGGCCCTATCCCGCGCTGTGGCGCCGCTGCAGCACCACGGTGATCTGACCGTTGGTTTCGATGGTGGCGCGTTCCACCTCGTGCAGGTGCAGGCATCCGCCGGCCCGCAGCGCGGCGTTGAGGTCTTCGGTGGACAGCAGCTCCTGCCGCATGAGCGCGGTGTCCACATGGCCGTCGCGCACCAGCACCTGGGGCGTGCCGTCTATCAGGCGCTCGACCCGCGCGAAGCGAAATGTGAGCTGTGCCAGCAGCACATGGCAAACGACAAGCGTGGCGGCTGAGATGAGCCCGCCCACCAGCGAGTTGTCGCCCGCGTTCATCGAGTTCTGCACCGCGTTCGACAGAATGAGCAGCAGCACCAGATCGAACGGCGCGAACTGGCCGGTCTGCCGCTTGCCTGTCAGGCGCAGAAACACCAGCAAAAACACATACACCACCACGCCGCGCACGACGAACTCCCACCACGGCACGACTGTTGTCCACATGACCGACTCCTTGTTGATTGAACGGGCTGCCGGATCGTAGTCGGGATGGGTCGCGCGGGTGGGCGAAAATCGGCTCCTGCGCTGCGCCATGTGCGGGCTGTGTCGACCACGGCCGTCGGCATGGCCGTGCATCCCACACAACCCACCAAGAAAGATCCGTCCCCATGCTGCGTCGCCAGTTTCACCACGCCACTGCGGGCGCCCTGGGCGGGCTTGTGCTGCTGGCAGCCCACCAGCGAGCGCTGGCCCTGTCACTCGGGGACCTCAGCAGCGTGGATGCGTCCAGCGGCCTCAAGGCCGCGCTAGGGCAAGGCGCCCAGGCGGCGGTGGCGCTGCTGGGCCGGCCCGACGGCTTTCTGGGCAATCCCAAGGTCCGCATCGGTCTGCCCGGATATTTGGAAGACGCCGCCAAAGTGATGAAGTCCCTCGGCCAGGGCCGGCGCATCGATGAGTTGGTCACCTCCATCAACCGCGCAGCCGAGGCCGCCGTGCCCATGGGCAAAGACTTGCTGGTGAGCGCGGTGCAGAAGATGACCGTGACCGACGCCAAGAACATCCTCACTGGCGGCAGCACCTCGGTCACCCTGTTCTTTGCCGACAAGACCCGCGCGCCGCTGTCCGAACGCTTTTTGCCCGTGGTCAACCAGGCCACCGAAAAGGTCGGCCTTACGCAGAAGTACAACGCGTTCGCGGGCAAGGCAGCAGGCTTTGGCCTGCTCAAGCCCGAGGAGTCCAACCTCGCGCAGTACGTGACCGGCAAGACCCTGGACGGCCTGTACTACATGATCGGCGAGGAAGAGCGCCGCATCCGCCAGGACCCGGCCAGTGCCGGCAGCGCCATCGCCAAGAAAGTCTTCGGAGCCTTGCGGTGACGCGCGGCCACCGCCCCGCGGCCATTCCATGCCGTTGAAGAACACCGACCCCTGCCCCTGCGGGCGCACCCAGGCCACACCCGGCAAGGGCGCCAGGGCGGCAGCCTTGCCGTATGCCAACTGCTGCGGACGCTACCTCGACCACTGGGACGATGCTCCCGCGCCCGACGCCGAGAGCCTCATGCGGTCGCGCTACACCGCTTTTGTCCTGGAGCATGGCGACTATCTGCAGGCCACATGGCATGCCAGCACCCGCCCGGCCGCGCTGGACTTCGAGCCCGGCACCAAGTGGCTGGGCCTCGAAGTGCGCAGCCACCGCGCGACCAGCGACGACCGCGCCGTCGTGGAGTTCGTCGCCCGCTACCGCGTGGGCGGCCGCGCGGTGCGCCTGCACGAGACCAGCCGCTTCGTGTGTGAGCAGGGGAGGTGGTTCTATGTGGATGGGGATTCGTCCTGACACGCTGCAAGCACTGACGGAATGCCATGCATGCACAAACAGATTCACTCGCACAGAGCAACATGGCGCAGCCCGGGGACACGGGCGCGGTCGACATCAAAGAGAGGGTGATTCATGGAGCGATGGACAACATTGGCGACCGCTGCCGCACTGCTGCTGGCAGCGGTGCCGCTCTGGATGTGGGTGGCTGTGGCGCGCGGCTTGGCCGCCCTGCGGATGCAGCAGATTCAGTCGACGACTGTGGAGCGCGCGGAGGTTCCCGCCCCCTACCGCGCCATTCTGGACGCCGCTGAACCGGAAGCTGCAGCCCTGGGCTTTGCCTACGTTTACAGCCTGAAATCCTCCCCGATCGCGCACATTTCTGGAATGCCGTGGATCTACAGCGATGTGTATGTGTCTGCCGATAGGCGCTCGCAGCTGCAGGTATCTCCCTCCAACTTGCCCGATGCGTCCCGGCCCTGCGTCTTCCAGTGGGTCACGGTGTGGGGGGGGCGGCCTCCCCCATGAGGTGACGCTGCACTGCTACCGGCATTTCTTGCTCTGGTGGCCGCCTACGTGCCAGGTACACGATGACTACGTCGCCTCCGTGCGCGAAGCCTGGCAAGGTCACCAGCGCCGCGTGGATGCGGGATGTGCCGCTGGCCGGCAGCCCGTGACGGATATCGACACGGTTCGGGACGCGACGATCGCCTGGTCGCAAGAGATGCTGCCGTATGGCGTAGCCCAGGGCTACCTCACACCTTTGCCAGGGGCGCTCGCCGCCGAGCCCGGATCCGTTGGCGTACCGCTGTGGCGTATCCGCTGGCCGGCGGCGATGCGGCTCGCACCGGCGTTGCTGCGCGGTGTGCGCCGGTCTGGCAGGGTGCTTTCGGGCCACCCGGCGGCTGCCGCCTCCGCGCTGCCGAACGCGGAAGTGGCCTTGCAGAACGACCTGCAAGCCTTTGAGCAGCACCAGTCGCACATGGCCGAGGTCGCAGCCCGGCCGCGGCGCAAATGGCTGGCGTTGGGTGTCACGGCTGCCTTGTTCATGGTGGTGGGCGGACTGCTGATGAGCTGGCGCAGCGCACTGCTGGTGCTGGTGGCCATTGCCCTGCACGAAGGCGGCCACTGGTGGGCCATGCGGTGTTTCGGCTATCGCAATCTCTCGGTGCTCTTCATCCCCGGGCTCGGCGGCGTCGCCATGGGGCACAAGCCCGAGGCCTCGACCTGGAACAAGCTGGGCGTGTATCTGGCAGGCCCGATGCCCGGACTGCTGCTGGGTGTGGCGCTGTTGTTGGCGGTCGCCCGTGGCTGGCTCCCCAGTTCCGGATGGGTATCCGACTTCGCGATCATGTGCCTCGCAATCAACTACCTCAACCTGCTGCCCGTGCACCCTCTGGATGGAGGCAGGGTGGTCGAATCCCTGCTCTTCGTGCGCTGGCCGGTGCTGCGCTTTGCGTTCGTGCTGATCGGGGTATTTGCGTTGGCGGCGTTGGGTTGGTTTTTGGGCGATGCGGTGACGTTGGCGCTGGCAGGACTGCTGGCGCTGGGGCTGGCACACCACTGGCGCCTGATGCGGGTGGATCAGCTGGTGGCCCGGCCCGCCGCCGGGCAGGCGCTGTCGGAGCGCGACGCTGCCGCCCGCATCTTCAAGGCCACGCAGCATCCCCGGTTTTCTCGCTGGTCGTTCACGCAGCGTCTGGCCGCCGTCCGGGCCCTGCTGCCAGAGTTCCAGGGCGCGCGCCTGGGTGTGGTGGGCACGTTGGCAGGGCTGGTCCTGTATGCCGCTTGTCTGGCGCTTCCCGTGGTGGCCTTGGTGGCATCGGGTGCAGCGAGCGGGTGGTGGCCGGTGAAGTCTGCACCGAAGTACCCGCCCGACGACGTGCAGAAACCTTCGGCATCCCTTCCCGCGCCGGACGCTGCTCTGTCGATAACGTCTGAAGAGTGGACCCGCAGGCTCGCCCGTGCGTCGGAGCAACCCGCCAACCAATGCCTGCAAACCTATCTGGGTGCCGCCGGCGACGCGCTCGATATGGAAGACATGCAGACAGCTCTGGAGCGGTATCAGCAGGCCTGGTTGCTGGCCGAGGGCCTGCCCGCCACCGAACCAGACCGGGCTCGCGCGCAACTGGGCCTGCTGCGCGCTACCAGCGATCCGGAAGCCGCAAGGTCCTGGGGCCTGCGTCTGCTGGCGGATGTGCCCGCCGGTGCGGGCCATGTGCTCGACACCCTGCGGGCAGAGGCCGAGCGGGACCTGGCGTACAACGCGCCCACGGTGACGGCGCAAATCGAGCACATGCAGCGTGCGCTGATGCACTGGGAAATGCTGGCGCAAGGGGCTTCGAATAACGCTACCGACCATGAAGTGCCCGCGCAGCAGGCATCGTACGCACGGTCCAGCCTGTCGCGCTGGCACGACCAGCGCGGACAACCTGGGGACGTGGACGAGGCACGCCTGCTGCTGCAAGGCAATGTGGACGCTTGGGAATGGCCTGCGCCCTCCGACCGCAGCCCGGACGCCCTGCGCAACCGCATACGCCGGACTTCAGCGATGCTGGACCTAGCATGGTTCGCGTTGGCGCATGGGCAGGCCGAGACGTCGCGGCAAATCGCACAGCGGGTCCTGACGATGATTCCTGCACAGGTCACCGTCAGTTGGGTGCATGTCCAGGACCGTGCTCTCGAAACCAGGGTGTGGGCCGATCTGTCAGGGCAGGGTATCGGCGACCTTGGTGAAAGCTGGAAGGCGTGGCAATCGTCCGCGCGCAATACCGCGCAGCCGCGGCGTGATCTGATTGCGCAGCTGGACAGGTGGGTGGTCACCCACCGGCTGGGATTGGGCGGACAGGCCGACGAGGCCCGCGCGAACGTCCTGCGGGCCGCCGAGCGCGGCGGGTACTGGGTCGAGCGCTGGTGTGGTCCCTTGGGTAACGATACCGCCGAGGCTGCGCAGGATGTGCGTGAGCGAGCCCGTCGTGATGCCGCGCAGGCCACGGGGCTGTGCGCGACCGCCAACTCTGCTGCTGCCAAGGCACCCGTGGAGAATCGATGACCCAGCCCGCGCAACCGCGCTCAATGAACATCTGAACGAAAAGTGAGTGACTGTGAAATGAACCGATTCGAAGCTATCTTGTTCGACTGCGACGGCGTGCTGGTCGACAGCGAACCCATCACCAACGGCGTGCTGCGCGACATGCTGGCCGAGGCCGGGTGGGCGCTGTCGTCCGAGGAGTGCATGCGCATCTTCATCGGCAAGACGGTGCGCAGCGAGGCGGCGCGCATCGAGGCCCACACCGGCCGGCCGCTCACCGATGCGTGGATGGCCGACTTCTATGCGCGGCGCAACACCGAGCTCGACCAGCGCCTCACGGCCATCGAACACATTCACGGCACCATCGAGCGGGTGCACGCGCACCACGGCGGGCGCATTGCCTGTGCCTCGGGGGCCGATCGGCACAAGGTGGAGATGCAGCTGGCCAAGGTGGGGCTCACGCCGTTTTTTGAAGGCCGCATCTTCAGCGGCCACGAGATGCCGCGCACCAAGCCCGCGCCCGACGTCTACCTGGCAGCGGCATCCGCACTTCAGGCCGAGCCGCTGCGCTGTGCGGTGGTGGAAGACACGGTGACGGGCGTCACGGCGGGCGTGGCAGCGGGCGCCACGGTGTTTGCCTACGCGCCGCTGGACGACGGCGAGGCCCTGCTCGCCGCGGGCGCCACGCAGGTGTTTCGCAGCATGGCCGAGTTGCCAGCGCTGCTGGGCTGCTGACTTTCTCCAACATAGGACGCGCCATGCCCAAGCCCATCTCGATGCGCAGCAGGACCTTGCCCCGGTGGTTGAAACATGGCGCTGCGCTCGCAGCGTTGGGCATGCTCATGGGCTGCTCCTCAGTGCGCCCCTGGGTCAACGAGCCGCTGCCGCCCGAAGACCAGAACATCCCGGTGCGCAAGTCCGAGCGCGACCCGACCATCCTCGTGGCTGTCACGCTCTCGGGTGGCGGGGCGCGTGCAGCGGCCTTCGGCTTTGGCGTGCTGACGGAGATGCAGCAGACACGCTTCCAGTGGAACGGCAAGGACACCACCTTGCTCGACGCCACCGATGTGGTCAGCGGCGTGTCGGGTGGCAGCATCGTGGCGGCGTACTTCGCGGCGCACGGCATCGACGGACTGCCACGCTTTGAGCACGACTTCTTGCGCCAGAACTTTCAGAACAGCCTCATCACCCAGGCTCTGCGCCCCGGCAACCTGGTGGACCTGACCTCGCCCTGGCTGGGCCGCACGCACCTGCTGGCGCGGCGGCTCGACGACCTCTATGGCGGGCTGACCTTTGGCGATGTGGAGCGGCGCCCGCGCCATCCGCAGCTGTTCATCACCGCCACCGACATGTCGCTGGGCACGGGCTTCGAGTTCACCTGGGAGCAGTTCTCGCTGATCTGCTCGGACCTGCGCAAGGTGCCGCTGTCGTTTGCGGTGGCGTCCTCGTCGGCTGTGCCGCTGCTGCTCAGCCCCATGACGCTCAAGAACTACGCCGACCAGTGCCCGGCGCACCGCGCCGCGTCCACCGTGGGCGCGCGGGCCGCGGCCGGCGACTACCGGGCCCGGCTGTACCGCGCGCACGAGCTGAGCTACACCGACGCGCAGCGCAAGCCGTACATCCACCTGGTCGATGGCGGCCTGGCCGACAACCTGGGCGTACAGCGCCTGCTGGACCGTGCCTTGGCCGGCGGTGGCCTGCGCCAGACCTTCAGCGAGGTGGGCATACCGCCTGCCACCATTCGCAAGCTGGTGCTGATCACCGTGAACGCCGAGCGCGATCCGTCGGTCAACATCGACATGAGCGATCAGGTGCCCAACATGATGCAAGTGGTGGACTCGCTGCTGTTCGGCACCGGGGCACGCGCCACGCGCGAGACGCAGGAGTTTCTGCGCGACATCACCCAGCAGTGGCGCCAGTCACTGGCCGAAGGTTCCAAGGGCGACAGCGATGCGTTCGCGCCTGACGCGGAGATCCACGTCATCCCCGTGAACCTGCGCGACGCACCGGACGACGTGGCGCGCAGGCGCTTGCTGCAGGTGCCCACGGCGTTCTCCATCGCGCACGAAGAGGTCACCGACCTCATCGAGGCCGGCGGCAGCGTGCTGCGGCACTCGCCGGAGTTTCGGGCGCTCGTGCAGTCGCTGCTGCGCAGCGCGCCGCAGCCATCGGCTGCACCGGCCGCATCGCCGCAGTAGCTGCAGGCGCCCGCGCGTGAGAATTGGGGGTCAGGGCCGCGTGTCGGGCGCAGCGGTGGTGGGCACGTCCTGGTCTTCGGCCGCCTCGATCTGCGCGGCCAGCGCACGCTGGTAGCCGGGCCGCTGCTGCAGCCGTTGCCAATAGGCCTGCGTGGCCTCGCCAAACTGCGGCGCCAGGCCCAGGTGCTCGGCCAGCAGCAACGCGTAGCCTACCGACACGTCGGCCGCGGTGAAGCGGCCCGCGCACAGGTACTCGGGGTGCGCCACGGCCGCCTCCACGCCGCGCAGGCGCGACAGGAACCAGCGGCTGTAGTCCTCCACCACCTGCGGCTGCTTGCGGTCCGCCGGCTCGAACCGGCTGTAGCGAAGCACAAGCGTTTGCGGAAAGGTGAGCGTGGCCTCGCCCAGGTGCAGCCAGTTCAGGAAGGCGCCGAAGGCCGGGTCGGCAGGGCGCACTTCGAGTCCCGCATCGGGGTGCGCCGCGGCCAGGTACTGGCAGATGGCGGCAGACTCGGTCATGCGCACCTGGCGCGGCCCCTGGCCTTGCACCAGCAGCGGCACGGTGCCCAGCGGGTTCTCCTCCAGAAACCAGCGGGCGTGGACCCGCGGCGGAAACGGCAGCATGTGCAGCACGTACGGCAGTCGCAGCTCTTCCAGCATCCACAAGGGGCGGAAGGAGCGGGCGCTGACGCAATGGTAGAGATGGATCATGGTGGGTGGGGCAGGCAGGCCACAGTGGCAGGCAGGCAGGCAGACAGACAAACAGTGGACTTCAGTTTAGTGGCGCGCTGCTTCCAGGGTTATCGGGACGGCTGCCACTCAGGGTGCAGATCGCGCCGACTTCGGTACCGGCACCGCCATGCCGCAGCCCCACGGTCAGGCATCGCGGGAGCGGCGACGGAACTCCGCGGGCGAGTGCCCCGTCCAGCCCCGGAACGCGCGAATAAAGCTCTTTTCGTTGACGAAGCCTGCCGCCTCGGCCACCTGCTTGATGGGGCGGTCGGTGCGGTGCAGCAGGTCCACGGCGCGGCTTTGGCGCACCTCGTCTTTCAGGCCCTGCAGCGTGGCGCCTTCCTCCTTCAGCTGGCGGTGCAGCGTGCGCGGCGACACGTGCAGCAGCGCGGCCAGCGATTCGGCACTGTGCTGTGCCAGCGCATGGGCCGGCTGCCCCCCCACAGGCGCGCCCAGCAGCTGGCGCACGCGCTGCACCAGCAGGCGGTCGCGGCGGTACTGCAGCACCGTGAGCGGAAGGGCGTGCTGCAGCATCTGGCGCAGCGCCTGCTCGTCGCGCCGCAGCGGCAGGCTGAGGTAGCGCGCATCGAAGTGGATGGCGGTCTGCGCCGCGCCAAACGCGGCCGGGCCGCGGAACAGCACCGCGTAGGCATCCGCATGCGGTGGGGCGGCAAACGCAAACTCCGCCGCAATCAGCGGGATGCGCGAGTCCACCAGCCAGCAGGCCAGGCCATGCGCATTGCGCAGCACCGAGACCAGACAGAACTCGCGCAGCGGGCCCAGATCGTGCGCCTCGGTGATGCGCAGCGTGGCGGTGCCCCCGTCGGTGGTGAGGTGCAGGGCAATGTCGTCTGCCAGCAGCGCGTGGTGGCGGCACCAGCGTGTCAGCGCCACCCCCAAATGTGGCGAGCTGATGGACGCGCGCGCCAGCATGCCGTAGCTGCCCCAGGGCAGGCGCCGACTGAACCAGCCCAGGGCTTCGTCGTCCAGCTCCTGCATGGCGGCGTCTGAAATGCGCTCCATCTGCCAGGCGGTGATGCGGGCGTTGTTGTCGGCCAGCCACTGCGGCGCAATCTGTGCCTGCGCCAGCGCGCGCTCGGGGCGCATGCCGCGCCGTTCATAAGCCAGCACAATGGCCCGCACAAAGGCAATGGGCGTCACTGCCGGCGCAGTGTCGGGTGCCAATGCCTGCCAGGCGGGCAGGGGGGTTGGGGCAAGGGGTTTCACGCAGACGAGTGTGCACGATGCGTGGCACGATTTGCAACCTTTGTGGCAACCAGGGCCGGGCAGGCGCTTCTATGCTTACGGATCGCCGCCCGCCCGCTGCCCTGCGCGGGCGCGCCACGCAAGGAGACAAAACGATGACGACGACCCCTGCCGGCGTTGCAGCCGCAGCCCTGCTCACCGAAAGCTACGCCCAGGGCGCCAACGGCGTCCCGCTGATCGAGCAGACCCTGGGCGATTTCTTTGCCGACATGGTGGCCCGCCAGCCCGACCGCGAGGCGCTGGTCAGCGTGCACCAGGGCCGCCGCTACACCTATGCCCAGTTGCAGGCCGAGGCACAGCGCCTGGCCAGCGCGCTGCTGGGCCAGGGCCTGGTGCCCGGCGACCGCGTGGGCATCTGGTCGCACAACAACGCCGAATGGGTGCTGATGCAGCTGGCCACCGCGCAGGTGGGCCTGGTGCTGGTCAACATTAACCCGGCCTACCGCACGTCCGAAGTCGAGTACGCGCTCAACAAGGTGGGCTGCAGGCTGCTGGTGAGCATGGCGCGCTTCAAGACCAGCGACTACCTGGGCATGCTGCGCGAGCTGGCGCCCGAATGGCAGCACCAGCAGCCCGGCCAGCTGGGTGCGGTGAAGCTGCCGCACCTGAACACCGTGGTGTGGATCGACGACGGGGCGGGGCAGGGCGCCGACGAGCCCGGCCTGCTGCGGTTTTCGGACCTACTGGCGCGCGGCGATGCGCAGGATGCGCGCCTGGCGCAGATCGCTGCCACGCTCAGGGCCACCGACCCCATCAACATCCAGTTCACCAGCGGCACCACCGGCTTCCCGAAGGGCGCCACGCTCACGCACCGCAACATCCTGAACAACGGCTTCTTCATCGGAGAGTGCATGAAGCTCACGCCCGAAGACCGCCTGTGCATCCCCGTGCCGCTGTACCACTGCTTTGGCATGGTGCTGGGCAACCTGGCGTGCTTCACGCATGGGGCCACCATCGTCTACCCCAACGATGGGTTCGACCCGCTCACCGTGCTGCAGACGGTGCAGGACGAGCGCTGCACCGGCCTGCACGGCGTGCCCACCATGTTCATCGCCGAGCTGGACCACCCGCGGTTCGCCGAGTTCGACCTGTCCACCCTGCGCACCGGCATCATGGCCGGCTCGCCATGCCCCACCGAAGTGATGAAGCGCGTGGTGGAACAGATGAATCTGTCGCAGATCACCATCGCCTACGGCATGACCGAGACCAGCCCGGTCAGTTGCCAGAGCAGCACCGATACGCCGCTGGCCAAACGCGTCTCCACCGTGGGTCAGGTGCAGCCGCATCTGGAGGTCAAGATCGTCGACCCCGACACCGGCGCGGTCGTGCCCATCGGCCAGCGCGGGGAGTTCTGCACCCGGGGCTATTCGGTGATGCACGGGTACTGGGGGGACGAGGCCAAGACCCGCGAGGCCATCGACGCCGAAGGCTGGATGCACACCGGCGACCTGGCCACCATGGACGCCGAGGGCTACGTGAACATCGTCGGCCGTATCAAGGACATGGTGATCCGCGGCGGCGAGAACATCTACCCGCGCGAGATCGAAGAGTTTCTGTACCGCCACCCGCAGGTGCAGGACGTGCAGGTGGTGGGCGTGCCCGATGCCAAGTACGGCGAAGAACTCTGCGCCTGGATCATCGCCAAGCCCGGCACCACACCCACCGAGGACGACGTGCGCGCCTTCTGCAAGGGCCAGATCGCGCACTACAAGGTACCGCGCTACATCCGTTTCGTCACCCACTTTCCGATGACGGTGACGGGCAAGATCCAGAAGTTCAAGATCCGCGACGAGATGAAGGACCAGCTGGGCCTGGCCGAACAAACAACCGCCTGAACCTATGACCCGCCTGAGCCGCTTCGCGCCTTCCCCCGAGGGGGACGCCGCCCCTGGCCCGGCGAAGCCGGTTCCACGGCGGCGCGCGCATGGCCTGCTCCGCGGCCTCCAGTGCCACCGGCCAGCCCGTGGCACCACACCACCCATACGACATTCGACGGAGCCTGCATGATTCTCGACACCCAACTCAACGCCCGCTCGGCGGACTTTCTGGCCAACGCAGCCGCCATGCGCACGCTGGTCGACGACCTGCGCGCCCAGCTCGACAAGGTCGCCCAGGGCGGCGGCGAGGCCGCCCGCGCCAAGCACACCGACCGCGGCAAGCTGCTGCCGCGCGAGCGGGTGCAGATGCTGCTGGACCCGGGCACGCCGTTTCTGGAGCTGGCGCCCCTGGCAGCGCTCAACATGTACAACAACGATGCGCCCAGCTCGGGGCTGATTGCCGGCATCGGCCGCGTGAGCGGTGTGGACTGCATGATCGTGTGCAACGACGCCACGGTGAAGGGCGGCACCTACTACCCGCTCACCGTCAAGAAGCACCTGCGCGCACAGGAAGTGGCGCAGCAGAACCACCTCACCTGCATCTACCTGGTGGACTCGGGCGGTGCCAACCTGCCCAATCAGGACGAGGTCTTTCCGGACCGCGACCACTTCGGCCGCATTTTCTTCAACCAGGCCAACATGAGCGCCATGGGCATCTCGCAGATCGCCGTGGTCATGGGCAGCTGCACGGCGGGCGGTGCCTACGTGCCCGCCATGAGCGACGAGTCCATCATCGTCAAGAACCAGGGCACCATCTTCCTGGGCGGCCCGCCGCTGGTCAAGGCCGCCACGGGCGAAGTCGTCACGGCCGAGGACCTGGGCGGTGGCGACGTGCACACCCGCCTGTCGGGCGTGGCCGACCACCTGGCGCAAAACGACATGCACGCGCTGCAGTTGGCGCGCAACGCGGTGCGCAATTTGAATAAAAACAAGGCTCCAGCGCTTGCTGATCAAGCGCCAGTAGCTCCTAAATTTGTAGCAGAAGAGCTGTACGGCGTGATTCCGGTGGACACGCGCAAGCCCTTCGACGTGCGCGAGATCATTGCCCGCATCGTCGACGGCAGCGAGTTCGACGAGTTCAAGGCGCGCTACGGCACCACGCTGGTCACGGGCTTTGCGCGCATCGAGGGGATGATGGTCGGCATCATCGCCAACAACGGCATCTTGTTCAGCGAATCGGCCCTGAAGGGCGCGCACTTCATCGAGCTGTGCTGCCAGCGCAAGATCCCGCTCGTGTTCCTGCAGAACATCACCGGCTTCATGGTCGGCCGCAAGTACGAGAACGAAGGCATCGCGCGCAACGGCGCCAAGATGGTCACGGCGGTGGCAACGGCGGCCGTCCCCAAGTTCACCATCATCATCGGCGGCAGCTTTGGCGCCGGCAACTACGGCATGTGCGGCCGCGCATACAGCCCCCGCTTTTTGTGGATGTGGCCCAACGCGCGCATCAGCGTCATGGGCGGCGACCAGGCCGCGGGTGTGTTGGCTACCGTCAAGCGCGACGGCATCGAGGGCAAGGGCGGCCAGTGGAGCGCCGAGGAGGAAGAAGCCTTCAAGGCGCCCATCCGCCGCCAGTACGAAGACCAGGGCCACCCCTACTACGCCACCGCGCGCCTGTGGGACGACGGCGTGATCGACCCGGCCGACACCCGCCGCGTGCTGGCGCTGGGCCTGGCCGCCACGCGCAATGCGCCGATCGAAGACACGAAGTTCGGCCTGTTCCGGATGTAGTCCGTACCCGCACGATTGCACGCGCCGCCATGCTCGCCACCGTTTTTCGTCGCCTCCTGCCCGCTGCCGCTCTGGGCCTGCTCGCGGCATGCGCCATGGCCGCACCCGCACTGCAGCGCGTGGACCTGCCACCGCTGCCCTCCGGCGTGGTGTTGCGTGCGCACTGGCTACCGGCCGACGGCACAGAGCGACGCCCCGCGGTGCTGGCACTGCACGGCTGTGGCGGGCTGTACGCCAAGGGCGGCGGCCTCGCCGAGCGCTACCGCGAGACGGCCGACCGGCTGCACGCCGCAGGCTACGCGGTGCTCATGCCTGACAGCTTTGGTTCGCGCGGCCTGCGCGAGATCTGCCAGACCCGCTACCGCGAGCGCAGTGTGGACGTGGCCCAGCGTGTGCAAGACGCGCGTGCAGCCCTGTCCTGGCTTGCCAACCAGCCGCAGGTCGATGCTCAGCGCATCGGCGTGATGGGCTGGTCCAACGGCGCGACCACTGCGCTGAACCTGCTGGAGCAACGCCGTGCGCACCCCGAGCCGGGCGAAGCTCCTATCGCTGGTGCGGCCGTGTTCTACCCAGGGTGCGGCCCGCTCGCCAAGCGGCAGGCTGTGCTGGAGAACGCCCCGGTACTGATGCTGCTGGGCGCGCTGGACGACTGGACGCCACCGCAGCCGTGTGTCGACTTCGCGCGCGGCCTGCAGGCACAAAGCGGCAGCGACGTTACCGTGCAGGTTTACGAAGGCAGCTACCACGGCTTTGACGGCACGGCCCCCGTACGCCTGCGCACCGATGTGCCCAATGGCACGTCCGCCCAGGGCGTGCACCAGGGCGGCAACCCCGAGGCGCGGGCCAAGTCGCTGGCCGCGCTCGATGCTTTCTGGAGCCGGGTGCTGGCCGCCCGCGCAGCGCCATGACCACCACCATGAGCACGGGTTGGACCGCACACTTCGATCTGCTGGCGCGCTACAACGTGTGGGCCACCGACCGCCTGCTCGCCGCCGTGCAGCCGCTGCCGGACGACCACTACCGGCGCGACGCGGGCCTGTTCTTCCGAAGCATCCACGGCACGCTCAACCACCTGCTGGTGGGCGAGCACCGCCTGTGGTTCGTGCGCTTTGCGCAAGGCACCTCGCCCCGCGTGGCGCTGGACGCCGAGATCGAACCCGACCGCGCCCGGCTGGCCGCCAGCCTGCGCGAAGGCGCAGCGCGCTGGGCACCGCTGATCGCAGGCTTTGCGGCCGAACGCTGGGACGGCACGCTTGACTACACCACCATGCGTGGCACTGCGGCATCGTTGCCTTTTGCCGCCACGCTGGCCCATGTGTTCAACCACGGCACGCACCACCGCGGGCAGATCACCGCAGCGCTGACCGCGCTGGGGCGCACCAGCCCGGAACTCGACCTTGTCTACTTTCTGCAGGCCCAGCAAGCCCAAGAGGCCCGCGCCACACCATGACCACGACCACCCACTCCAGCAGCACCAACCTGCAGATCACCTACGAAGGCGCCGTGGCGCGCATCACGCTCACGCAGCCCGAGATCCGCAACGCCTTCAGCGATGAAGTCATCGCCGAGCTGACGGCGGCCTTCACCGAAGTGGGCGGCCGCCCCGACGTGCGCGCCGTGGTGCTGGCCGCACAGGGCCCCGCGTTCTGCGCGGGCGCCAACCTCAACTGGATGCGCCGCATGGCCGACTACACGCGTGAGGAGAACGTGGCCGACGCGGGCAAGCTGGCCGAGATGCTGCGCGTGATCTACGCATGCGAGAAGCCCACCATCGCCCGCGTCCAGGGCGATGTGTATGCCGGTGGCATGGGCCTGGTGGCCGCGTGCGACATGGCGGTGGCGGTGGACACGGCGGGCTTTTGCCTGAGCGAGGTGAAGCTGGGCCTCATCCCCGCCACCATCAGCCCGTACGTGATCCGTGCCATGGGCGCGCGCGCTGCGCACCGCTACTTCCTGACGGCCGAGCGCTTTGATGCCGCCGAGGCGCTGCGCACCGGCTTCGTGCACGCGGTGGTCGCTGCAGACCAGCTGGATGCCAAGGTCGACGAACTGCTTAAGTCCCTGACCAGCGCCAGCCCGAACGCCGTGCGTGCCTGCAAGAAGCTGGTGTTGGATGTGGCCGAGCGCGAGATCAACGCGGGCCTCATCGCCGCCACCGTGCAAGGCATTGCCGACATCCGCGCCAGCGACGAGGGCAAGGAAGGCGTGCAGTCCTTCCTCAACAAGCGCAAACCTGCATGGCTGATATGAGACACCCCCGTGAGGCGCTGCGCGCCTTCCCCCCGCTCTCGTTGAGCTGCGCGCACCGGGCAGGGGGACGACGCCCTCGCTGCGGGGCGGCCCTTGCTCGGCGTCCCTGGCCTGGTGCGCGCCAGTTGTCGCGGCCAGCGATCTTTCACAGTGCCGGGGAGACCTACTGACATGGACACCCTATGGTTCAACATCGTGCAGTGGCTTCACACGCTGGGGCTGCATGTGGATGGCGGCACGGCGCGCGCCGTAGGTGACGCGGCGGCCACGGCCACGGCGCAACTCGACATGCCCAGCCTGCTGGCCCTGGCCGCAGCGCTGGGCTGGGCCAGCGGGTTTCGGCTGTACGCAGTGGTGTTTATCGTCGGCACGATGGGAGCCATGGGCTGGATGCCCTTGCCGCCCGGCCTGCACGTACTGCAAAACCCGCTGGTGCTGCTGGTGGCGGGCGGCCTGATGCTGGTCGAATTCTTTGCGGACAAGGTTCCGTGGATCGACAGCGCCTGGGATGCCGTGCACACCGTTATCCGCGTGCCTGGCGGCGCCCTGCTGGCTGCGGGCGTGTTCGGTGCCGACAACGCCACCATGGGCGTGGTAGCGGGCTTGCTGGGCGGGTCGCTGGCCGCCACGTCCATGGCCACCAAGATGACCACGCGCGCAGCGGCCAACACCTCGCCCGAGCCGTTCTCCAACTGGCTGCTGTCCTTCTTCGAAGACGGCCTGGTGGTGGCTGTGGTGTGGCTCGCCACGCAGCACCCGGTGGCCTTCGGCGTCGCACTGGTGCTGATGGTGGCCGTGTCGGTGCTGCTGCTGGTGGTGCTGTTCAAGTTTCTGCGCGCCGTGGTGCGGCGCTTGTCTTCTTTCTTTTCTGGTTCTGCCAAGGTGGCCTAAAAATGTTCAAAAAGATTCTGATTGCCAATCGCGGTGAGATCGCCTGCCGTGTGGCGGCCACGGCCAAGCGCATGGGCGTGAAGACCGTCGCCGTGTACTCCGATGCCGACGCCAATGCCAAGCATGTAGCCGTGTGCGACGAGGCCGTGCACATCGGCGGCAGCGCGCCCAAGGACAGCTACCTGCGCTGGGAGCGCATCATCGAAGCCGCCCAGGCCACGGGCGCACAGGCCATCCACCCGGGCTACGGCTTCCTGTCCGAGAACGAAGACTTCGCCCACGCCTGTGCGGCAGCGGGCCTGGTCTTCATCGGCCCGCCACCCTCGGCCATCAAGGACATGGGGCTCAAGGCCCAGTCCAAGCAGCTCATGGAGAATGCCGGTGTGCCGCTGGTGCCCGGTTACCACGGCAGCGACCAGGACCCTGCGCTGCTGCAGCGCGAGGCCGACCGCATCGGCTACCCCGTGCTCATCAAGGCCAGCGCAGGGGGCGGCGGCAAGGGCATGCGCGCGGTGGACAAGAGCGAGGACTTCGCCGCAGCGCTGGCGTCCTGCCAGCGTGAGGCCATCAACAGCTTTGGCGACGACGCGGTGCTGGTCGAAAAGTATGTGCAGCGCCCCCGCCACATCGAAATCCAGGTGTTCGGCGACACGCACGGCGACGTGGTGTACCTCTTCGAGCGTGACTGCTCCGTGCAGCGCCGCCACCAGAAGGTGCTGGAAGAAGCACCCGCACCCGGCATGACGCCCGCGCTGCGCCAGCAGATGGGCGAGGCCGCCGTGGCTGCGGCCAAGGCGGTGAACTACGTGGGCGCCGGTACGGTGGAGTTCATCGTGGAGCAGCCGGGTGGCTACGAGCGGCCTGATCAGATGAAGTTCTATTTCATGGAAATGAACACCCGCCTGCAGGTGGAGCACCCGGTGACTGAAGCCATCACCGGCCTGGACCTGGTGGAATGGCAACTGCGTGTGGCCTCTGGAGAGCCGCTGCCGCTGCGCCAAGACGAACTGCGCATCACCGGCCACGCCATCGAGGCGCGCATTTGCGCCGAGAACCCCGACAACAACTTCCTGCCCGCCACGGGTTCGCTCAACGTGTACGCGCTGCCAGAGTGCGTCACCTTTGAAAGAGGCGCGGTGCGCGTGGATTCCGGCGTGCGCCAGGGCGATGCGATCAGCCCGTTCTATGATTCCATGGTGGCCAAGCTCATCGTGCACGGCGACACGCGCGAGCAGGCGCTGGCGCGGCTGGACGAGGCCCTGGCTCAGACGCACATCGTGGGCCTGGCGACCAACGTGCAGTTCTTGCGCCGCGTGGCGCGTACCGGTGCATTTGCCAGTGCCCAGCTCGACACCGCGCTGATCCCGCGCGAGCAGGCCGTGCTGTTCCACCAGGAGCCGGTGGGCCTGCCGCTGGCTGCTGCCGCTGCCGTGGCGCAGACCGTGCTGCATGAACGCGCCAGCGAAGGCGTGGACCCTTTCAGTCGACGTGACGGCTTCCATTCCCATGCGCTCACGCGCCGCCGCTTTGAGTTCGAGTTTGGCGGCGAGCATGCCAAGGCCTGGCTCACCTATGAGCGCGATGGCACGCTGCATCTGGAGGTGGAGAGCGTGAAAGAAGGGGGCGACGCGGCGGTGGCCGGCCCGCTGTTCTTCACCGTGCACGGGGACGGCATCGAACTGCAGTTCGCCGGCCAGCGCACTCGTGCTGCGGTGTACGCCCAGGGCGAGGTGGACCATATCTTCACGCCGCGCGGCGCGACGCAGATCACCGCCATCGACCTGCTCGCGCATTCGGGCGAGTCTGCGGCCGAAGGTGGGCGCCTTACCGCGCCCATGCCCGGCAAGGTCGTGTCTTTTGCGGTAAAGGCGGGCGACAGCGTCACCAAGGGCCAGCCACTGGCGGTGATGGAAGCCATGAAGATGGAGCACACGATTGCGGCCCCCGCCGACGGCGTGGTGCAGGAACTGCTGTACGCGCCTGGCGACCAGGTGACCGAAGGCGCGGAGCTGCTCAAGCTCACGGTGGCCGTGGCGGCTTGAGTGGACCGGTAGGGTAGGCGGGCAAGGCAGGTGCACCCCGCCGCAGGCCGCAGGTGACAGCCCGCAGGGTCCGATGCAGGTAATCTCGGCGGCATGAACATCACGCTTTGCTGCACCGACACCAAGATCGAGCCCTGGCTGCAGGGACTCGCTGCCGCACTGCCCGAAGCCCACATCAGCGTGTGGCAGCCGGGCGCACCCCAGGCGGACTACGCCGTGGTCTGGGCGCCGCCCCAGCAGTTCCTGGACGAGCAGCCCGGCTTGCGCGCGCTGTTCAACATCGGCGCCGGGGTGGACGCGCTGCTCAAGCTGCGCATTCCGGCGGGCTGTCAGGTGGTGCGCATCGATGATGGCGGCATGGCGGTGCAGATGGCCGAATACGTGTGCCACGCCGTGGTGCGCCATTTCCGCGAGCTGGATGCGTACGAGGCCGACATGCGGGCCGGCCGCTGGGGCTTTCGGCGGCCGCGCGTGCGCTCGGAGTTCCCGGTGGGCGTGATGGGCCTGGGCGTGCTGGGCGAGCGCGTGGCGCGGGCGCTGGCGCATTTCGACTTTCCGGTGAATGGCTGGAGCCGGTCTCCTAAGGAGGTGGACGGCGTGCACGGCTTCAGCGGCGCGGAGAGCTTCCACGACTTCCTGGCCGCCAGCCGCGTGCTCGTCAACCTGCTGCCGCTCACACCCGACACACAAGACATCATTAACCGCGACACGCTCTCGCGCCTACAGCCGGGCGGTTATGTGGTCAACGTGGCGCGGGGTGCGCACTTGGTCGAAGACGACTTGCTGGCCCTGATCGACAGCGGCCACATCGCCGGCGCCACACTGGATGTGTTCCGCACGGAGCCGCTGCCCGTGGGCCACCCGTTCTGGACGCACCCGAAGATCACCGCCACGCCGCACACTTCGGCCCGCACGATGCGCGAAGAGAGCATTGCGCAGATCACCCGCAAGATGGCCGCGATGCAACGCGGCGAGGCGGTGGCCGGCACCGTCGACCCGGGGCGTGGGTACTGAGCCGATGGTCCGGTGGCTCGTTCAACGCAGAAAAGGGCGCCCATGACTTTCAACTCCCTTCGCGGTTTCTTCGGCCTTCTCGGCTGGGCCTTGCTGGTGCCCAGCGCCATCACCGCATTGATCGCCGCCTGGCTCCTGGCCACGAGCTTGCATCTGGTGGGCGATACGTACAGCGCCAAGGGCCGCGTGGTGGCGCACGAAAGTGTTGTGACCGGGTCCTCCAGCCGCCAGGCACACGGCAAGAAAAGCGTCGTCGAGTTTGTGGCGAACGATGGCCGCACCGTGCGGTTCACAGACTCGCTGGTGCGGCAGCTGCAGGCGGTGCACGATGTGGGCGACACCGTCACCGTGCGCTACCCCGCCAACAACCCGTCGCAGGCTGAGATCAGCAGCTCCAATACCCTCAAAATTTTCTTGGGCGCTGTGTGGCTGCTGTTCAGCGCTGCGGGCATGGTGGCGGGCTGGCTGCTGCTGCGCCTGCGGCCTCGCGATGCAGCGTAGCGCTCAACTGGCGCCGTGCGCCGGCACCAGGCGCATCAATCCACCGTCACACCCGCATCGCGCACCAGCTTGCCCAGGCGCTGGGCGTCGCTTTTGATCAGCGCACCGAAGTCTGCTGCCGTGCCACCCACCACAGGCGTGCCGATCGCTTCCCATTTGGCCCGGAAGGCGGGCTCCTTGAAGATCGCATTGACCGTGGCGTTGAGCTTGTCGACGGTGGCTTGCGGCGTGCCCGTGCGCACGGCAATGCCGTGCCAGCCGGTGATCTGGTAGCCCGGCACACCGGCTTCTGCCATGGTGGGCACGTTGGGCAGCACCTTGCTGCGTTCGCGCGACGTCACCGCCAGCGGGATGAGCTTGCCCGACTGGATGTGGGGCAGGGAGCTGCCCAGGATGTCGAACATCACATTCACCTGCCCGCCCAGCAGGTCGTTGAGCGCCGGGCCCGCGCCGCGGTAAGGAATATGGCCCATCTTGACGTGCGCGGTGGTGTTGAAGAGCTCACCGGCCAGGTGCTGCGGCGTGCCATTGCCCGCAGAGGCATAGCTCAAGACGGGTTTGCCCGATTTGGCCATCGCGATCAGCTCGGGCAAGGTTTTCACGCCCAGCGAGGGGTGCACTTCCAGCACCAGCGGAAAGGCCGACAGCTGGACCACGGGCACCAGGTCGCTCAGCGGGTTGAAGGGCATGCTGGCATACAGCGACGGGTTGACTGCCATCGGGCCGCTGGCCGCCAGCAGCAGAGTGTGGCCGTCGGCCGGTGCCTGTTTGGCCACCTCGGCACTGCCCGAGTTGCCGCCCGCGCCGCCTTTGTTGTCCACGATCACCGGCACTCCCAGCCGGCTCTGCAGTTCGGGCTGCAGCATGCGGGCCATCAGGTCGGTGGGGCCGCCCGGTGGGTAGGGCACCACAAACCGGATGGTCTTGGTGGGGAACGCAGCGGGGGGCGTTTGGGCCGCGGCGTGGCCGGCCAGGCTCAGTGCGATGGGCAAGGCCAGGGCCAGATGCGTGAGTGTGCAGCGCCGGGTGCTGCCTGAACGGGGGCTCCGTGTGGGGGCAAAAACCGGGGCGTTGAGTGCGGTGCGATGTGGCATGTCTGTCTCCTTCGGATGGATAGGCGCCGTCTGGTGCGGCTTGTGGGGTGGCTGAGGGGTATGACCGTGAAATCTTCAGCCAGCGCGGAAACGCTGGCGGATGTCGGATGCAGTCGCCAGCGGGCGCCCCAGGGCGACAGCGGCTTCGACCGCCTGGAGGACAAGGGCCGTGTTGTCGGGCGCGGTGCTGCCGTCCTTGCGCCGCAGGTTGTTCTCGAACCCGACCCGGGCATGCCCGCCGAACAACGTGGCTGCCGTCACGCAGGTGTTCTCGGCGGGCCCAAAGGCGCACACGGCCCAGGGCTCGGGCCCGTCGTGCGCGGCCAAGAAGGGCAGAAGGTCACGCGGGTTCGATGTCTGGCCGGCGCTGTAGCGGCCCAGCACGAACAGCAGGAACCAGGGCGCGTCGGGCACCACGCCGCTGGCGCGCAACCCTTGCCAGCGGCGCAGGTCCACCACGTCATACAGGATGACCTGCACCATGGTCTGCCGCTCGGTCAGGCCGCTGAAGAAACGCTGCAGTCCCGCCTCCCCGATCTCTGGCTGGTCGATCTCGCGCAGGCCGATGGACACGGCCTCGGGCTGCAGCTCGTTGACCATGGCAATCTGCGCTGGCGCGCGGTACACGCCGGCTGCCTCGCTCGTGACCTGCACCACCATGGCATCGCCCACTGCGTTGCGCACCACGCGCTCGGCTTCGCGGTAGCCCTCCACGTCCAGGCTGTGGCGGCCCTGGGCGTCGCGGATGTGCATGTGGATCATGGCCGCCCCGGCGTCCAGGCAGGCCTTGGCGGTGGCGGCCAACGTGGCGGGCGTGATCGGCACGCGGGGATGGTCGGTGGGCAGCTTGTAGGCGCCGTTGGGGGCCACCGTGATGATGACCGGGTCGGCCCATTGGCAGGCGATGGGAGGCAGATTGGTCATGGAGCCACTCCCGGGGTGTCCTGCTGCGCTGGGGGCTCGACGGCTGGCAGCTCGCTGGCCAGCAAGGCCAGGCCCTGGCGCAGCAGCGCGTCGTAGCGGGCGCGCTCCGCGCGCTTGCGGTCTTCGGGCCAGTCGAAGAAACCCTTGCCGGTCTTCATGCCCAGGTGCCCCTGCGCCACGCGGTCGCGCAGCGCCTGGGCAGGCACGTCGGTGTTGCAGAGCGTGGGGTACATGGTGGCCGCAGCCGCGCAATGCACCTCGATGCCTGCGTGGTCGCGCTGCAGCACCGGGCCCGCGGCCAGAAAGCGAAAGCCAAAACCAAAACGCACGGCGGCGTCTACGTCTTCGGGCGATGCGATGCCCTCGTCAATGAGCGCAAAGGCCTCGCGCGACAGCGCGTGCTGCATGCGGTTGGCCAGAAAGCCCGGCTTGTCTTTCTTCACCAGCACCGGCACGCTGCCGCAGCGGCGCATGAAGCCATGCAACCACTCGCCCAGGGTCGGATCACTGCGCTCGCCCAGCACTACTTCCACCAGCGGCACCAGGTGCGCGGGCATGAAGAAGTGCAGGCCCAGCATGCGCTGTGCGGTCGGCAAGCCCTGAGCGATGGCGCTGATTGGAAAGCCCGAGCTGTTGCTGGCCAGTACGGCGCTGGCTGGCGCTGTGGCTTCGAGCTCGGCAAACAGCTGCTGCTTGGCGGCGAGTTGCTCGGTGATGCATTCGACCACCAGCACCACGCCGTCCCAGGCGACCTCTTGCAGGCTGGCACACACCTCGACGGGGCCGGCGCTCGCGGCCAGGCCGGTGGCTTCGAGCTCGGCCGCGATGTGTGGCAGCAGGTGCTCGCGCCGTGTGACGTGGGGGTCCACCACCGTGACCCGGGCCCCGCCCCGGGCCAGGACCACGGCCACGTCGGCCCCCATGGTGCCTCCGCCCACGACCACCGTGCGTGCATTGCGCGGCGAACTGATGTCCATGTCTGTCTCCTTCGTGTTGGCTGGGCCCCGGGGCTCGGTGGGGTGTCTTGGGGGCAGTCTAGGGAGCCTGTATTGCGCGGTCCAGACGTATTTTTCGATAGACTGATCGGCCATGAAGATCAATTGGTCGGCCCGTGAGGTCGATATGTTCCTGGCGCTGGCCGAGACGCTGAGCTTTCGGCGCACTGCGCTGCAGATGCACCTGTCGCAGTCGGCGGTGTCGGGCACGCTCGCGCGGCTCGAAGACATGCTGGGCGCGCGCCTGTTCGACCGCACCACACGCACAGTGCAGCTCACGCAGGCGGGCGAGGTGTTTGCCGAGCAGGCCCGCTTTCTGCGCCACCAGATGGATGAGACGGTGCGCCGCGTGCAAGCCGTCGCCCAGGTGCAAGTGGGTCGGCTCGCGCTGGCAGCGCTGCCGTCATTGGCAGCGGGGGTGGTGCCGCGCGCGTTTGCGCGGTTTGCGGCAGGGCACCCGGGCGTGCACCTGGAGCTGTTCGACAGCCTGGCCGGCCCGGCGTTTGACATGGTGCGCGCGGGGCGCGTGGACTTCGCCCTCACGGCCGCCAACCCGGCGTATGCCGACCTCGACTACACCCCGCTGTCGTCCGACCGATTTGTGCTGTTGCTCAGCCGCGCCCACCCGCTGGCGCGCAGCCGCAGCGCACTGGCCTGGGCCGATGTGGCAGACCTGCCGCACATCTCCATGCCCGCCGGCACCAGCGTGCGGCAGTACGCCGAAGAAGCGCTGCTCACGCACCGCATCCGCTTTGCGCCGCGCTACGAGGTGGAGCACCTGGCCACCATCGCGGCCATGGTGGCCGCGCAGCTGGGCGTGAGTGCGCTGCCCGAGCTGGCCGCGCAGGTGGTGCGTCGGGCCGAGGTGGTGGCGCGGCCGCTCAAGCTGCCGTCGCTGCGCCGGCCGATTGGCCTGGTCACGCTGCGGGGCCGGCGCCTGTCGCTGGCGGCGGTGCAGATGGTGGCGCTGCTGCGCCAGGAGATGGAAGAGGGTGCTGGGATCCATACCGCCTGAGGTGCCGCAATGAATGGCACGAGCGGGGAGTGGTCTGGCAGGATATGAGGTGGTGCCGCGTGCGCGAAGCCCGGACAATGGGAGGCGTCTGTCCGGCCTGAGCCCCTGCTCTGCAACCACCCTTGGTGGCACCACGCAGACCGCTGTCCCCGCCCTCTCTTTTCAGGTAGCCCACCCATGAGCATTCCTTCCCGCGTCAAACTCATCGATGTCGGCCCGCGCGACGGCCTGCAGAACGAAAAATCGCCCGTGCCCGCCGAGGTCAAGATCGCGCTGGTGCACCGCTTGCAAGAGGCTGGCCTCAAAGAGATCGAGGTCACGAGCTACGTGTCGCCCAAATGGGTGCCGCAGATGGCCGACAACCATGAGGTGATGCAGGGCATTTCGCGCCAGAACGGCGTGCGCTACTCGGTGCTCACGCCCAACCTCAAGGGCTTTGAGGCCGCCGTGCTGGACCGGCCTGACGAGATCGTGGTCTTCGGCTCGGCCAGCGAGGCCTTCAGCCAGAAGAACATCAACTGCTCGATCGCCGAGAGCATTGAGCGCTTTGCGCCGGTGGTCGAGGCGGCGCTTGCGGCCGGCATCGGCGTACGCGGTGCGATGAGCTGCACGGTGGGCTGCCCGTACGAAGGCGATATCGCGCCCGAGCGCGTGGACTACCTCGCCGGCCTGCTCAAGGGCATCGGCGTGCAGCGCGTGGATGTGGCCGACACCATCGGCGTGGGCACGCCGCGCAAGGTGCAGCGTGCGCTCGAAGCCACGCTCCAGCACTTTGGCATCGACGACGTGTCGGGGCACTTCCACGACACCTATGGCCAGGCGCTGTCCAACACGCTGTCCGCGCTGGATCTGGGCGTTTGGAACTACCAGTCCTCCGTGGCGGGCCTGGGCGGCTGCCCGTATGCCAAGGGGGCCACGGGCAACGTGGCGACGGAAGACGTGGTCTACATGCTGCACGGCATGGGCATCGAAACCGGCATCGATCTTGATAAGCTCATCGATGCGGGGGCCTACATCAGTGGCTTCCTGAATCGCAAACCGAATTCCCGCGCAGCCAATGCGCTGCTGACCAAAAGAGCTGGATAGCGCCCCGGCGCAGGAGAGGATGACCGTGTGTGGAGCTGAATTGAAGAATCTTCCCGAGGGCGTGCAGCGCGTGGCTGCGGCGCTGCAAACCCTCAACCACCCCCACATGCCGCAAATGCTGGACGACGCTGCGCGCACCGCGCAGCAAGCGGCCGATGCGCTGGGCATCCTGGTGGGGCAGGTGGCCAAGAGCATCATCTTTCGGCGCAAGAGCGACGACGTGGCCGTGCTGGTGGTCACCTCGGGCGACCGGCGCGTGGACGAGAAAAAGGTCGAGGCCCATGTGGGCGGCAAGATCGGCCGCGCCGATGCGGAGTTTGTGAAATCGCGCACCGGATTTTCCATCGGCGGCGTCTCCCCCGTGGCGCATGCCATGCCGCCTGTCACGCTCATCGACCAGGATCTGCTGCGCTTTGATGTGGTGTGGGCCGCAGCAGGGCATCCTCACAGCGTGTTCCCGCTGCACCCCAGCGACCTGCAGCGCCTGACCGGTGCGCCGGTGGTGGACGTGGTGTTGGCGCCCTCGGACGCCCCTGCGCAGCCCGCCGCATGAATGCTATCGATTTGCTAGCTACTCGCGCTTATCAAATAAGCGCTGGCGGCCATTTTGATCCCGAAAACATGGAGCCCGTGCCCTCGCCGTGTATTTCGGTGTGCCGCATGTCGGCCGACCGCAGCCATTGCCAGGGCTGCTTTCGCACGCTGGACGAGATCCGCATCTGGTCGCGCGCCGACGCCGGCCTCCGCCGCGGCATCTGGCTTCAGCTGCTCGACCGCGCCGGCATCCCGCCCGCGCCGCCCAAGGCCTTGGAACCTGTTCAAAATCTTTTCGGGGATCGCGTTGGAGTGCAATCGGAATGAGTGGAGGCTTCGGATGCGCCGCATGGGCTCATGCCCATGCAAGCAGCCGGGGCGCCAAAACCCCCAGTTCATCGGCCCGATTTCACTCCAACCCTTCGGGCAAGGTGCTTGCGCGGCCCCGCAAAGATCTTGAACAGGTTCCTAGAGACACCGCCATGAAACGCATCACGTTCTACCTTGACTTCGTGTCCCCCTATGCCTGGCTTGCGTTCGAGCGCCTGCCCGAAGTGCTGCAGGGGCTGAGCTACAGCGTGGGCTACCGGCCCGTGCTGCTGGGCGCGCTGTTGCAGCAGCATGGCAACCCCGGCCCGGCGGGCATCGCACCCAAGCGCGACTGGACCTACCGCCACGTGACCTGGCTCGGCCATGCGCAGGGCACGCTGCTGCAGATGCCCGCGCGCCATCCGTTCAACCCGCTGCCGCTGCTGCGCACCGCGCTGGCCTGCAGCGACGATGGGCTCATCAACCGCTTTGTCGCCGGCGCCGTGCTGCGCCATGTGTGGCAAGGCGGGCACGACGCGCTCGACGCAACGCGCCTGGCGGATCTGGCCGCGCAACTCAAGGACCAGCTACGGCCCGGGCAGGACGCCACGAGCGAAGGCCCCAAGGCCCTGCTGCGCGCCAACACCGAAGCGGCGCAGGCGGCAGGCATTTTTGGCGTGCCCGCGTTCGAGGTGGATGGCAAGGTGTTTTGGGGGCTCGATGGTCTGCCGATGCTGCGCGCGTACCTGGACGGCGACGCGTGGTTTGACGGTCCGGGCTGGGATGCTGTCAGCCAGCTTCCATCGGGTTTACCCGGCAAGCCCTGAGCAATTTCCGGATGCTGAAAGGGGTGCTGCGGGTTTCACCCTAAGTTGTCAGAGAGCGGTCAGTTTGGTGAAAGCTCTTGTTGGTTTCGCGTCAGAGCGTGGTCAGTGCCATCTCCAAGAATGCGTACAGCCCGTCATGCGGGCCTGACAAATCAACAGGAGACACACATGGCAACCGTTCATCCCGCACCGCGGCCGATGTCAGCCGAAGAGAGGAAGGTCATCTTCGCTTCGTCGCTCGGCACTGTTTTCGAGTGGTACGACTTTTATCTGTACGGCTCGCTCGCGGCCATCATCGCCAAGCAGTTCTTCAGCGGCCTGGATCCAACATCCGCCTTCATCTTTGCGCTGTTGGCCTTCGCTGCAGGCTTCCTGGTGCGGCCGTTCGGCGCCATATTCTTTGGCCGCCTGGGCGACATGATCGGTCGCAAATACACGTTCCTGGTCACCATCCTGATCATGGGCCTGTCGACCTTCATCGTCGGGGTTTTGCCCACGTACGCGACGATTGGCGTGGCCGCTCCGGTCATCCTGATCGTGCTGCGCCTGCTGCAGGGCCTGGCGCTGGGCGGTGAATACGGCGGCGCTGCCACGTATGTGGCCGAGCACGCTCCGCACGGCAAGCGCGGCGCCTACACCGCGTGGATCCAGACCACCGCCACGCTGGGCCTGTTCCTGTCGCTGATGGTGATTCTCGGTACCCGCACGGCGATGGGCGAAGAAGCCTTTGGCGATTGGGGCTGGCGCATTCCGTTCCTCGTGTCGATCCTGCTGCTGGCCGTCTCGGTCTGGATTCGCCTGTCGATGAACGAATCCCCCGCGTTCCAGAAGATGAAGGCCGAGGGCAAGACCTCCAAGGCACCGCTGACCGAATCGTTTGGCCAGTGGAAGAACCTGAAGATCGTGATCCTGGCGCTGGTGGGCCTCACCGCCGGCCAAGCCGTGGTCTGGTACACGGGCCAGTTCTACGCCCTGTTCTTCCTGACGCAGGCCCTGAAGGTCGATAGCGCTACGGCCAACATCATGATTGCCGCGTCGCTCTTGATTGGCACGCCGTTCTTCGTGATCTTCGGCGCGCTGTCGGACAAGATCGGTCGCAAGCCCATCATCCTGGCGGGCTGCCTGCTGGCCGCGGTGACCTACTTCCCGGTGTTCTCCGCGCTGACCAAAGCAGCCAATCCAGATCTGGCAGCTGCGCAGGCCAAGACCCAGGTGGTTGTCACGGCCGACCCCAAGGATTGTTCATTCCAGGGCAGTCCCATTGCACGCGAGATCGACTTCCGTTCCTCCTGCGACATCGCCAAGCGCTTCCTGGCGCAAAGCTCGGTCAGCTATGAGAACGTGGCCGGCCCCGCAGGTCAGCCCGCGACCGTGAAGATCGGCGAGAAGGTCATCTCCCCTCCAGTGGCTAACGTAGTCAACAGCAAGTTTGATGAAGCCAGCGTGAAGGGCATTGCAGCGTTCAAGAAGGACGTGGCCGATACGCTCAAGGCCGCTGGCTACCCCGCCAAGGCGGACCCTGCCAAGGTAGACAAGTTCAAGGTCATCATGATCCTGACCTACCTGGTGCTGCTGGTGACCATGGTGTACGGGCCCATCGCCGCCATGCTGGTGGAAATGTTCCCGACCCGCATCCGCTACACGTCCATGTCCCTGCCGTACCACATCGGCAACGGCTGGTTCGGCGGCCTGCTGCCCACCACGGCCTTCGCCATCGTGGCGGCCACGGGGAACATGTACAACGGCCTGTGGTACCCCATCATCATCGCGGGTGCCACGGTGGTGATTGGTGGCCTGTTCATCAGGGAAACCAAGGACGTTGACATCTACGCCAACGACTGATCGGTTTTGATCGGTGTGCAGGGCCCGCCCCGCAAGGGACGGGCCCTGTGTTCCATCAAGGGGCTTGTGCTGCACCAGTACAAGCAAAAAACAGGTTCTAGCGCGCCGCGCCCCAGGCCCCTTGATTGAACAAACCCATCCTTGAAGGAGATATTGATATGTGGAAGATTGTGGTTGGCTTCGTTTTGTTTGCTGCGCTGTCGATGTACGTGATCATCTCGGCGGGCGACAAGGCCGACATGGGCGGCGAAAAACACAGCGGCGATGCCGTGCACGCCCCTGAGCCTGCTGCCAGCGGGGCCTCTGCTGCGGCTGCCGTGCCGGCTGCGTCAGCACCCGCATCGGCTGCTAGCGCGCAGTGATTTCTGGAGCGATGAGCTGATGAGTCGGTGAGCTGACGGGTGGCGGGGGAGCGTGTAGCCTCGTGCCCCTGTCGCGCAGCCTTCAACTCAACAAGCACAAAAGCCCGGGGCCATGCAGGCACCGGGCTTTTTTGCGTTTGACAGGGGCCGGCGCCGCGCCCGCGGGATCAGCGCTTGAAGCGGCCGTCGCTGCCGATGATGGCCAGGTCCGAAAAATCCAGGCCGCTGTGGTCGGTGGGACCGTAGCTCAGCTCCAGGCCGCCCAGGTCCCATTTCTTGATGCTTTCCAGGCCCGCATGCAGCTTGGCGCGATCGGGCTTGGGGCCCGCGCGCTTGAGGCCTTCGATGAGCACCTTGGCCGTCACGAAGCCTTCCACCATCGCCGGCGTGAGGTCGGGCAGGTGCTTGGCGCGCGCCAGTTCCATGGCCTCCTTGATGACCGGGAAGTTCACCGAACGCTCGGACGGAAACACCTGCGTGACCACCACACCGCGGGCCTGCTCGCCCAGCGCTTTCACAAAGCCGCCGGATGCGTTGTTGGACAGCGTGACGATCTGCCCCGAGACACCCGCGGCCCGCAGCGCCTTGATGCCGTCCACCACGGCCGCGCCAGTGCCGATAAAGATCACCGCCTGGGGCTGCAGGCCCGCCACGCGGGGTGCAATGGCGCTGTAGTCAGGCTTGGCACGGTCGAATTTTTCGATGAACAGCGCTTCGAGGTGGTTGGCCTTGAAGCCCGATTGCGCCCCGGCGAGACCGTCGGCGCCAAAGGTGTCGTCCACATGCACCACGCCGATGCGCTTGATGCCCAGGGTGTTGAGGTGCGTGATGGCTTTTTCCACCTCGCGCTGGTAAGGCGCGCGCACGTTGAAAACGTACTTTGGCACCGGTTGGTGCAGCACCATCGCTCCAGTCGAGGGGCCCACCAGCGGTACGCCGTGCTGCTCCAGCACCGGGAACAGGCCCTGGGTGTGGGGCGTGCCGCGCGACATGAACATACCGATCACGCCCTTTTGTTCAATGAGGGTGTGTGTGTTTTCCAGCGCGAGCTTGGGGTCGAACTTGTCGTCGAGCGACACGATTTCGACCTTCTGTCCGGCCACGCCGCCGCGGGCGTTCACATGGTCGATGTACAGCGCCGCGCCCTGCATGGATTCGGCCACCGTGGCCGCGGCCGATCCGGTGATGCCCACCGTCTGGCCAATGAGGATCTGCGCATGTACCGCACCGCCCACCATTGCCAGAACCGACGCCATGATCGCGCCCCTGCGAAGCCGTTGCGTGAATGCCATGCTTGTCTCCTGAATCTGCCTATTGTTGAATCCAATATAGATACAACTGGTGACAAGTAAAGCCGTAGAACCACGTAGGGGCTCGCCCGGCAAGCCGTCAGATCGCAAAGGAGGGGGCCGCGGGCGGCAACGCGGATAAAACGCTAGCGGCGGAACCGGCCGTCCGTACCGATGATGGACAGGTCGGCAAAGTCGAGCCCGGTATGGTCGTCCGGGCCGTACGACACCTCAAGGCCGCCCAGGTCGAACTTGCGCAAGCCCTCCAGCGCGGCGTGGACCTTGTCGCGCGTGGGCTTGGGGCCCGCCCGCTTGAGGCCTTCCACCAGCACCTTGGCAGCGGCAAAGCCTTCGAGCATGGCGGGACTGATCTCGGTCAGCCCCTTGGCCTTGGCCAGCTCCTGCGCTTCCTTGACCATGGGGTAGGTCACGGCGCGCTCATTGGGGTAGACCTGGGTCACGATCACGCCGCGCGCATTGGTGCCCAGGCTCTTGATGAAACCGCCCGAGGCATTGTTCGACAGCGTCACGATCTGCGCGGCCGAGCCCGCTGCGCGGAACGCGGCGTGGGCATCCACCACCGTCGAGCCCGAGGCGATGATCAGCACGGCCTGTGTGTCGGCCTTGGCGATTTTGGTTGCGGTGGCTGAAAAATCGGGCTTGGCGCGGTCGAATTTTTCCAGTGCCACGGGGGTGAGCTTGGCGGCAGCCAAACCTTTTTGGGCCCCCGTCACCCCGTCAGCGCCAAAGCTGTCGTCGGCATACACCACCGCAATGCGCGTGATGCCCATGGAGGCCAAGTGGGTCATGGCCTTTTCGGCCTCGCGCTGGTAGGTGGCGCGCACGTTGAAGATGTATTTGCGCACCGGCTGGTGCAGCACCATGGCGCCGGTAGAGGGCGCCACCAGGGCCACGCCGTGTTTTTCGAGCAGCGGGATGATGGATTCGGTGTGGGGCGTGCCGCGGGTCAGGAACATCGCCACGACATTGTTCTCTTCGATCAGCTTGCGCGCGTTCTCGGCAGCGATTTTGGGGTCGAACTTGTCGTCCAGCGAAGTCAGCTCGATCTTCTGGCCGTTGACCCCGCCCTTGGCGTTGACAGCGTCGATGAAGAGCTTGGCGCCGTCGGTGGTCTCTTTCACGCCGGCAGCTACCTGGCCCGAGAAACCCGCGGTCTGCCCGACCAGGATCTGCGCCTGGCTGGCCGTGCACAGCCCCAGCGCCAGGGCCGCAGCGGCCCCACATGTCTGCCATCGGTTCATGGCTGTCTCCTTGTTGTTTGTGTCGGTGCGTAAGAGTTCAGTCTAAGCGCATGCATTTGTAGCGTGCAAAGGGTTAATTCACACAGAAACATCCTTTGCAGGCGGGTCTTTGTGCTTTGTCAAACGCCAGCGCAGCGTGATCCGGGGGTAATCCCGCCGCGCGGGCAGGGCAGGCCATGCGTCCCTAGAATGTTTCGCCTTACACCCGAAAGACGCCTCCATGACCCAGGGACTGATCCGTATCCGCGGTGCACGCCAGCACAACCTCAAGAACCTGGACCTGGACATCCGCACCGGCGAGCTCACCGTGGTCACCGGCCCCAGCGGGTCGGGCAAATCCAGCCTGGTGTTTGACACTTTGTACGCCGAAGGCCAGCGCCGCTACGTGGAGACCTTCAGCGCCTACGCGCGCCAGTTTCTCGACCGCATGGACAAACCAGCGGTCGACAAGGTGGAGGGCGTGCCGCCCGCCATTGCCATCGACCAGACCAATCCCGTGCGCTCCAGCCGCTCCACCGTGGGCACGATGACGGAGCTGAACGACCACCTGAAGCTTTTGTTCGCGCGTGCGGGCCAGCTGTTCGACAAGCAGACCGCACAGCCGGTGCGCCACGACTCGCCCGAGACCATCTATGCCGAGCTGCAGCGGCGCAGCGCCGAGGCCGGCGACCCGCGCGTCGTGCTGACTTTTCCGGTCGAGCTGCCCGGCGGTACGTCGGCCGAGCAGGTCGAGCAATGGCTGTCTGCCAGCGGCTTCACCAAGGTGCAGGCCGAGCGCGAAGTCGCCACGCCCACCGGCCCGCGCAAGGTGCTCGATGTCGTGGCTGACCGCTTTCGCCTGAGCAATGCCGAGAAGGCGCGTGTGGTCGAGGCCATCGAGGTGGCATTGAAGCGCGGTACGGGGCGGTTGAATGTCTATGTGCTCTCTCCAGCCCAGGCCGTTCAGCCTGAGCCTGTCGAAGGCCGGGAAAGTGCATCGACCGGCTCAGCGCAGGCGGAACCTGCACCCGAACTCTGGCGCTTTTCCACCGGCCTGCACTGCCCCGATAGCGACCTGCGCTACAGCGACCCCATCCCGTCGATGTTCTCCTTCAACTCCGCCGTGGGTGCCTGCGAGAGTTGCCGGGGCTTTGGCCGCGTGATCGGCGTGGACTATGGCCTGGTCATCCCCAACGACAAGCTCACGCTGCGCGCTGGCGCGATCAAGACCATCCAGACCCCCGCGTGGAAAGAAGCGCAGGACGACCTCATGCGCCACGCCGAGGCGGCCGGCATCCCGCGTGACACGCCCTGGTACAAGCTGACCGACGACCAGAAGAAGTGGGTGATCGGTGGCACGCCCGGCTACAAGGATGGGCAGTGGAGCAAGCAGTGGTACGGCATCAAGCGCTTCTTCGAGTACCTGGAGAGCAAGGCCTACAAGATGCACATCCGCGTGCTGCTGTCCAAGTACCGCAGCTACACGCCGTGTCCCACCTGCGCCGGCGCGCGCCTCAAGACCGAAAGCCTGATCTGGCGCGTGGGCAGCAAGGACGATGCGGACGCCGCCATCGAGCCCGCGCGCCGTTTCATGCCTGAAGGCGTGCAGTGGTCGCGCGAACAGCTCGAAGCCCTGCCTGGCCTGTGCCTGCACGACCTGATGCTGCTGCCCATCGACCGCCTGCGCCGCTTCTTTGACCGGATGGAACTGCCCGTGGGCGACGCAGCGGCCGGCGGCGACGCGCAGGCCCTGAAGCTGCTGCACGAAGAGATCACCACGCGCCTTAAATACCTGTGCGACGTGGGCATTGGCTACCTCACGCTCGACCGGCAAAGCCGGACCCTGAGCGGAGGCGAGGTGCAGCGCATCAACCTCACCACGGCGCTCGGTACCTCACTGGTCAATACGCTGTTCGTGCTGGACGAGCCCAGCATCGGCCTGCACCCGCGCGACATGCACCGCATTACCGAGGCCATGCTGCGCCTGCGCGATGCAGGCAACACCCTGGTGGTGGTGGAGCACGACCCGGCCGTGATGCTGGCGGCCGACCGCATGATCGACATGGGCCCCGGCCCCGGCCGCCTGGGCGGGCAGATCGTGTTCGACGGCACCACGGCCGACCTGCGCAATGCCGACACGCTCACTGGCGCCTATCTGGGCGGTCGCAAGCATGTGGGCTTTGGCTTCAAGCGCATGGTGACCGAGGCTACGCCGCGCCTCATCCTCGAAGGCGCGCGCGAGCACAACCTGCAGAACGTGTCGGTCGAGTTCCCCCTGCAGCGCCTGGTCACCGTGACGGGCGTGAGCGGCTCGGGCAAGTCGAGCCTGATCCAGGACGTGCTGGCCCCGGCGCTGCTGCGCCACTTTGGCAAGGCCACCGACACCCCTGGCACGCACGACCGCATGCTGGGCGCCGACCACTTGTCGGACGTGGTGTTTGTGGACCAGTCGCCGATCGGCAAGACCGCGCGTTCCAACCCCGTGAGCTACGTCGGCGCGTGGGACAGCATCCGCGAGCTGTTTGCGGTGGCGCCGTTGTCGCGCCAGCGCAGCTACACCGCCAGCAAGTTCAGCTTCAACAGTGGCGACGGGCGCTGCCCGACGTGTGGCGGCTCGGGCTTTGAGCATGTGGAGATGCAGTTCCTGTCGGACGTGTACCTGCGCTGCCCGGACTGCGATGGCAAGCGCTACCGCCCCGAAATTCTGGAAATAACCATCGAGCGGGGGGGGCGCAACCTCAACGTGGCGGACGTGCTCGCCCTCACCGTTGCCGAGGCGGCCGACCTGTTTGCGGGCGACCGCGACGTGATCCGCGCGTTGCAGCCCATCGTGGACGTGGGGCTCGAATATGTGGCGCTGGGCCAGCCCGTGCCCACGCTGAGCGGCGGCGAGGCGCAGCGCCTCAAGCTCGCGGGTTTCCTGGCCGAGGCGGCACGCAGCGCGTCCAAGTCCCGCCAGTCCGTCGCACGCAAAGGCACGCTGTTTTTGTTTGACGAGCCCACCACCGGTCTGCACTTTGACGACATCGCCAAGCTCATGCGCGCGCTGCGCAAGCTCATCGATGCGGGGCATTCGCTCATCGTTATCGAGCACAACCTCGATGTGATCCGCGCGAGCGACTGGCTCATCGACCTGGGGCCCGAAGGCGGGTACGCCGGCGGCCTGGTCGTGGCCGAAGGTACGCCCGAAGACGTGCGCGCTCATGCCACCTCACACACCGGCCAGGCGCTGCGCGAGTACGAGCTCACGCTGGGCATCGGCGGCCACTCAGTGCACGAAAAAGCCGCTGCGCTACGAAAAAAGGAGCGCCTGGCCCTTATGGATCAAGCGCCAGCGGCCAAAAATGCCATACAAATCGTCAACGCGAAGGAACACAACCTCAAGAACCTGAGCGTGGACATCCCGCGCGGCAAGTTCAACGTGGTGACCGGCGTGAGCGGTTCGGGCAAGTCCACCCTGGCGTTCGACATCCTGTTCAACGAAGGCCAGCGCCGCTATCTCGAATCGCTCAACGCCTATGCGCGTTCCATCGTGCAGCCCGCGGGCCGGCCGGAGGTGGATGCGGTGTACGGCATTCCGCCCACCGTGGCCATCGAGCAGCGCCTGTCGCGCGGCGGCCGCAAGTCCACCGTGGGCACCACGACCGAGGTGTGGCACTTCCTGCGCCTGCTGTACGTCAAGCTTGGCACCCAGCACTGCATACGCGACGGCGCCGCAGTGCAGCCACAAACGCCCGAGAGCATCGCCGCCCAGCTGCTCACGCAGTTCCGCGGCCAGCACATCGGGCTGCTCGCGCCGCTGGTGATGAACCGCAAGGGCGTTTACACCGAGCTGGCCGACTGGGCGCGCCCGCGGGGCTACACGCACCTGCGCGTGGATGGCAACTTCCTGCCCACCACCGGTTTCCCGCGCATCGACCGCTTCAAGGAGCACACGATCGAGCTGCCGGTGGCCAGCCTCGATGTCTCCCCTGAGAACGAAGCCGCACTGCGCGCCGCGCTGGCCGACGCGCTCACGCACGGCAAGGGCGTGGTGCATGTGCTGAGCAGCATCACCGACCTGCGCGCTGCGATGGAAGACGGCCGGCCCACGGCGGGCATCGGCCAGCTGCAGGCGTTCTCCACCAAGCGCGCCTGCCCGGTGTGCGCCATGAGCTACGCCGAGCTGGACCCGCGTCTCTTTAGCTATAACAGCAAACACGGCTGGTGCCCCGACTGCGTGGGCACGGGCGTCAAGCTCACGCGCGACCAGCGCAAGGTGTTTGACGACTCGGTGCAGGACGACAAGGAAAAAGGCCGCGAGCAGACCTTTGCCGAGCCCGAGATCGAAGACCTGGTGGACACCGCGTGCCCGACATGCAGTGGCTCGCGGCTCAACGCCACGGCGCGCGCGGTCAGGTTCGCGGGTGTGGGCATCACCGACATTGCGGCGCTCTCGGTCACGGACGTGCGCCGCTGGGTCGAATCGCTGCGCATTGAAGGCGGTATGACACAGCGCGAGACCGACATCGCCCGCGACCTGGTGCCCGAAATCCAGAGCCGCCTCGAATTCCTTGAGGAAGTGGGGCTCTCGTACCTCACGCTCGACCGCGGTGCCCCCACGCTCAGCGGCGGCGAGGCGCAGCGCATTCGCTTGGCAGCGCAGCTGGGCAGCAACCTGCAGGGCGTGTGCTACGTGCTCGACGAGCCCACCATCGGCCTGCATGCACGCGACAACCAGATTCTGTTGAACGCCCTGCACAAGCTCGGAGACAAGGGCAATACCCTGGTGGTGGTGGAGCACGACGAGGACACCATCCGCCGCGCCGACCACATCATCGACATCGGCCCCAGCGCCGGCAAACGCGGCGGGCGCCTGGTGGCGCAGGGCAGCGTGGACGACATCACCGGCGCGGCCGAGTCGCAGACGGGCCGCTACCTGCTGCACGCGATGAAGCACCCGCTGCAGCTGCGCCGCAGCATGTTGCCTGGGGAGCTGAGTGCTGCCGACGCCGCACTGGGCGACCTGGTGGACGCGCCCAAGGGCCGGCAGAGCGCTGCCGTGAAGAAACGCGCAGCGCAGGCCGCATCGCTGGCCGCCAGCGCGCTGGAGGATGCCAAGGCGCGTGCCGCTATCCGCTGGCTCACGGTGCATGGCGCGCAGTTGCACAACCTGCAGAACGTCACGGCCACGGTGCCGCTGCACCGCCTGGTGGCGGTGACCGGCGTGAGTGGCTCGGGCAAGTCCACACTGGCCCGCGACGTGCTGCTGGCCAATGTGCAGGCGTGGGTGCAGCAACGCAGTACCAAGGCGGGCCGTGACGCAATGGATGCAGGCAATGCACCGCCGCTGGTGGGCTGCACGGGTCTGTCGGGCTTCGAGAGCATCGACCGCGTGCTGGAGGTGGACCAGACGCCGATTGGCAAAACACCGCGTTCCTGCCCTGCGACTTACATCGGTTTTTGGGACACGATCCGCAAGCTGTTTGCCGAAACGCTGGAGGCCAAGGCCCGGGGCTACGCGGCCGGGCGCTTTTCCTTCAACACCGGTGAAGGCCGCTGCCCCAGCTGCGAAGGCGCAGGCGTGCGCACCATCGAGATGAGCTTTTTGCCCGACGTGAAGGTGCCCTGCGAGACCTGCCACGGCGCGCGCTTCAGCCCCGAGACGCTGGCCGTGACCTGGCGTGGCAAGAGCATCGGCGACGTGCTGCAGATGGAGGTGGACGAGGCCGTGGACTTCTTCGCCAGCATGCCCAGCATTGCGCACCCGCTGCAGCTGTTGAAGGACGTGGGGCTGGGCTATCTCACGCTGGGACAACCATCCCCGACGCTCAGCGGTGGCGAGGCACAGCGCATCAAGCTCGTGACCGAACTGACCAAAGTGCGCGACGAAGTGGGCCGCCGTGGCCAGAAGGCGCCGCACACGTTGTACGTGCTGGACGAGCCCACCGTGGGCTTGCACATGGCCGACGTGGACAAGCTCATCCGTGTGCTGCATCGGCTGGTCGATGGGGGCCACAGCGTGATCGTGATCGAGCATGACCTTGACGTGATCGCCGAGGCCGACTGGATCATCGACCTGGGGCCTGAAGGCGGCAACGCGGGCGGTCGCATTGTGGCGGCCACCGTGCCCGAAGAGGTGGTGCGGCTGGGCACACACACCGGCAAGGCGCTGGCGGCGGTGCTGGCGCGGTGATGGGAAGGCCGACCGTGGCGCACGCTGCTGTCGGCCCATGTCCTACGTGCACCGCGGAACATGGCGCACGTGTTGCGTGGTGGGGGTTTCCTAGGATGCAGTGCAGGGGTTGGCGCCACGTGGCGCAGCGGCCCCGCAAAGCTCTACCAACTCCTACGGACACCCATCACCATGAACTCCATGCTCAAAACCTGTGTTGCCCTCGCGGCTACTTCCGTGTTGCTCGTCGCTTGCGGCGGTGGCGGCAACGATGACGACCCGACGCCGAGCAATGAGCCCGGCGTGCTGACCGTCACCAGCGCCACGGTCGCCGGTCTGAATGGCGTGTACGGCAACGGCACGATCAACATTTCTGACGTGGACAAGGAAAACCCCGTGGGTTCCGTTCCAGAACTGTGCGCGTTCAACTTTGACGGTATCGGCAAGGTCGGATCGGCCGCCCTGGCCTTTGGCGACCTGCGCTACCGTCCGGACGCTACCGGCCTGCACCAAGCTTTCATTACCTTCGACAGCAAGGAATACGCGAGCGGCGAACCGACCGACACCGCCGTGGTCCGCGAAAGCAACCAGATCCGCTTCAGCAACAAGGTGCTGACCGCCACCGACGGCTCGAACGCCACCCTGCGCGTGACCGGTGTCATCCCGATGCGCCCGAACCGTCCTTTGGGCTGCTGATCGCGCCCTGTTTCCCGATTGCTTGTCTCCCTCCCCCGATCTTCATCGATCGGATTGGCCCCGCATTGCCTGGCAACGCGGGGCCTTTTTTTTGCCTGCACCATCCCTCGTTGAGGCCCTGCGCAGCAGTTCCTTAAGCGCATTGGTGCGTGGACTGCCCGCTGGTATTTCCCGCATATCCACATGCGGAATGCTGCGTTCGCAAAGCGGTGAGCGCGCCGTAGTCTGGCGCCCATGTCCAGCTTCACGCCCTCGCCAGCGGCCGCAGGCCCCCCGTCCCAGTGCCTGCTCACGCTGCCCGATGCGCCTGTCGGGGCCGCGCCAACGATCCGCGCCAAGGCGCTGCTGTTTCGCGACCCGCGCTCAGCCCAACTGCTGGACCACGTAGACCGCATTGCGCGCAGCGATGCTTCGGTGTTGGTGGTCGGGGAAACCGGCACGGGCAAGGAGTTGATCGCGCGCCACATCCACCAGCAGAGCGGCCGCAGCGGCCCGTTTGTGGCGGTCAATTGCGGGGCCTTCAGCGAGTCGCTGATCGATGCCGAGCTGTTTGGCCACGAAGCCGGGGCCTTCACCGGGGCTGCGCAGGCACGCGCCGGATGGTTTGAGGCCGCGCAGGGCGGCACGCTGTTTCTGGATGAGATCGGCGACCTGCCGCAGTCGCTGCAGGTGAAGCTGTTGCGTGTGCTGCAGGAGCGCCAGGTGGTGCGCCTGGGTTCGCGCAAGCCCGTGGCACTGGACGTGCGCCTGGTGGCCGCTACCAACATCGACCTGGCGCGCGCCGTCCAGGCGCAACACTTCCGCGCGGACCTGTACTACCGGCTCAATGTGGCCCCTGTGGCGCTTCCGCCGTTGCGCGAACGCCCCGGTGACATCCTGCCGCTGGCCCAGCATTTCATGGCCCTGTATGCGCAGCGCCTGGGGCAGCCACCCGCGCAGCTGTCGGCGGCCGCACAGCAGGCACTGCTGTCGTACGCCTGGCCCGGCAACATCCGCGAACTGGAAAACGTCGTGCACTTCGCGCTGATCGTGGCGCATCGGGGCGTGATCGAGCCCGGTGACCTGCGGCTGGTGCCCGCGCTTTTGCCCACGCCTGTTCAGGCGATTGTTCACGCCGCAGGGCGGCTGCCACAACCATCGTCCGCCACCGAATCGCTGCAGGCCGCGTTGCAGAGCCTGGTGGAGCAGGGCGCCCCCCGGCTGTTCGAGTCGGTGGAGGCGGCGCTCGTGCGCTGTGTGTTCGAACAAGCCGACGCCAACCAGGTGCAGGCGGCGCGGCTGCTGGGGGTGACGCGCAACACCTTGCGCACCCTACTCAAGCGCCACGGCCTGTTGGCCGAACCTGCGCTTGCGAGCAGCCCTCGGCCCCTTCCGGTCCCCTCTTCAACGCCCGGCCACTTGCGCTACGCGCAGTGAGCCGCAACGCGCCGAAGCGCGCCGCGGCCGCTCATCCATTCGCCATCACAACAACCCAGGGAGTTATCATGCATCCATCTGAATCACAACCCGCAGCGCCGACCCTCGGCGCCCCGCACAGCTCGCCCCGGCGCCAGTTTCTGGGCCAGGCGGGTGCTGGCCTGGCCGGCCTGGGGGGCTTGGCCGGCGGCGCCGCGGTGGCGCCTGCTTTGCTGGCGGGCAGCGCCGCCGCACAGGCGCAATCGGCAGGTGCCGGGGGCGCAGCCGCTGCGGGCTACGACGCTCAGTTTGTACGCCGCACCGAGCAGGTCCGCATCGACCTCGCGCGCGCCAGCGCGGCCGTGCCGATTCCCCCGCACCCTGTCAACGGCGACGATGCGCTGTATGCCAACAAGATCGGATCGGACACCCGGGGCCTGCCCCACAATGCCCGCGGCGAGGTGGACCTGCCCGCCTGGAACCTGGCCACGGCCGCGTTCGCATCGCGCGACCCGGCCGATTTTGAGAAGATCGTGCTCGGCGGCACACGCAAGCTGGTCAACCCCATCGGCACCCTGGCGGTGAGCCTGGACGGCCTCAATGCCGCCCAGTTTTCGCTGCCGCCTGCGCCCACGCTGGCGGGCACGCAGCGTGCGGGCGAGGCCGCCGAGATCTACTGGGTGGCGCTGCTGCGCGACGTGCCCTTCAGCGAGTTCCAGGACGGCACGCGGCACGCCGATGTGATTGCCGCAGCCGATGAACTCAGCCGTGCGCCGGACTTTCACGGCCCCAAAGTCAACGGCAAGGTGACGCCGCAGACGCTGTTCCGTGGCGCGGCGTGGTATGTGGACAGCAACGACCGCACGGGGCGCACTGGCCGTTGGGCCACCCCGCCCGGCGTGACCGACGGGCCCTACATTTCGCAGTTTTTGTACCGCGATGTGCCCCTGGGCCCGCAAACCTTGTCGGCCCGCATCCGCACCTACACACCGGCCAACGAGTTCCTCACGGGCTACGACGAGTGGCTCAACGTGCAGAACGGCAAGGCCCCCGCTGGGCGCATTGCGTTCGACCCCACGCTGCGCTACATCGCCACCACGCGCGACCTGGCGGCCTACGCGCATGCGGCGGTGGCGTTCAGCTTTGCGGCCAATCAGTTGCTGGGGACACCGCTGTCGGCGGCGCAGCCGGGCTACGGCGGGCTGTTTGCGGGCGACAAAAGCCTGGCGCCGAGCAATCCGTACCTCAAGCTCAAGACCAGCGGCGGTGCCTCGGGCACCTTTGGCTCGGCCTACTTCCAGTCGGTGCTGTCGCTGGCCACATCGCTGGCCATCCGCGTCAACTACTACCAGAAGTGGTACGAGCAGCGCATCCTGCGCCCCGAGGCGTTTGGCGGGCTGGTGCACCACCGCCTGGCCAACCGGGTCAATGAGTACCCGATCCATGAGTCCTTTCTGGGCTCGCAGGCGCTGGAGCGCAGCCGCGCGAAGAACGGCACCTACCTGCTGCCGCAGGTGTACCCGGAGGGCGCGCCCATTCATTCGTCCTACCCCGGCGGCGCGGCCATCATCGCGGCCGTCACCGCCACGCTGCTCAAGGCCTTCTACGACGAATCCCTGGTCATCGCCAACCCGGTGCAGCCCGATCCGAGCGACCCCACGCGGCTCATCCCGTACCAAGGCCCGGCGCTCACCGTGGGGGGCGAGCTCAACAAGCTGGCGCTGAATTACGGCTCGGGCCGCACGGCTGCCGGCATCCACTGGCGCTCCGATGCCGCTGCCGCCTATGCGCAGGGCGAGGCCCTGGTCATCAGTCTGCTGCGCGAACAAAAGCAGACCTTCCGCGAGCCGTTCGAGGGCTTCTCGTTCACACGCTTCGACGGCACCCGCATCACGATCTGATGCGCCCGCCGCTGCCGTAGTCCGTGTGGCGGGCACGGCAGCGGCGGTCTGCCGTCGTGCGCAGTCCGTTCTTGTTTCACCCCCTTGGAGTTTTTCATGACTGAAACCTTCGACACCCGCCGCGCCGAGCGCCTGGCGCACCCCACCCACGAAGCCGATGTGCTGGTGATCGGCGGCGGCCCGGCCGGCACCTGGGCCGCCATTGCCGCTGCAGCCCGCGGGGCGCGTGTGATCCTGGTGGACAAGGGCTTTTGCGGCACCTCGGGTGCCACCGCACCCTCGGGCACCGGCACGTGGTGGGTGCCGCCCGACCTGCAGGCCCGCACCGCTGCCAAGGCGCAGCGCGAGGCACCGGGCGGCTTTCTGGCCAGCCACGAGTGGATGGACCGCGTGCTGGACCAGACCTGGCACAACCTGCAGCAGCTGGCCGACTGGGGCTACCCCTTCCCGGTGGACGATGCGGGCAACGAGCGGCGCAATTCGCTGCAGGGCCCCGAATACATGCGCCTGATGCGCAAGCGGGTGAAGGCGGCGGGGGTGCGCATCCTCGATCACCACCCCGCGCTCGAACTGCTGGTAGATGCCCACGGCCGGGTGCGCGGTGCCACCGGCGTGGCCGAGCCGGGCGACACGCCTTGGGCGGTGCACGCAGGGGCTGTGGTGCTGGCCAGCGGTGGCTGTGCCTTCCTCAGCAAGGCGCTGGGCACGGACGTGCTCACCGGCGACGGCCACCTGATGGCGGCCGAGGCGGGCGCTGTGTTCTCGGGCATGGAGTTCTCGAGCGCCTACGGCCTCGGGCCCACGTTTTCCAGCGTGACCAAATCGCTGTTCTACAACTGGGCGACTTTTCGCGAGCCGGGCGGTGCCGTGATCGAAGGCGCGGGCTCTTCGCAAGGCCGCAGCATCATTGCGCGGCGCCTCATCAGCGAGCCGGTGTATGCCGTGCTCGACAAGGCCGATGGTGCGGTGCGCTCCTGGATGCGGCAGGCCCAGCCCAATTTCTTCTTGCCTTTTGATCGGCTGGGTCAGGACCCTTTCACCCAGCCGTTTCCCATCACCCTGCGGCTCGAAGGCACCGTGCGTGGCACCGGCGGCCTGCAGTTGCAGGGGCTCGACTGCGCAACGCGCGTGCCGGGGCTGTACGCCTCGGGCGACGTGGCCTCGCGCGAGCCCATTTGCGGGGGCTTCACTGGCGGCGGCAGCCACAACGCGGCCTGGGCCTTGTCCACCGGGTTCTGGTCCGGGGCCGGGGCGGCCGACCACGCACTGGCGCATCGCAGCAGGCCTGCCGCCGCGCCGGTTTGGCGTGCGGGGCAGGTGGGGTTGGCGGCGGCGCGCTCGCACGTCAGCACCGCGACCGCGACGCAGCGCATTGACCCGCAAGCCCTGGTGGCGGCCGTGCAGGCCGAAGTCTTCCCGCTGAAGCGCAACTGGTTTCGCAGCCGCGATGGGCTGGAGCCGTCGCTGCAGCGCCTGGACGCGCTATGGGCGCAGGCCGAGCGCAGTGCCCCGGCCTTGCCGGAAGCACAGCGCCGCACGCGCCAGGCCGTGGCCCTCCTGGCCCACGCGCGCTGGATGTACCGCAGCGCGTTGGCACGCACCGAGACGCGGGGCATGCACCGCCGCACCGACTTTGCGCAGTTGGACCCAGCCCAGCAGCACCATGTGGTGGTGGGCGGGCTGCCGCAGGTGTGGGTGGCTCGCCAGCCGGCTGGCCGTGGCACCTCCACCGAGCGTGAGGTGGCCGCAGCATGATCGAACTGATTGACGCTGCCCGCTGCACGGGCTGCAACATCTGCGTGGCGGTGTGCCCCACGCGCGTGTTTGATGCAGCCCCTGTGGCCCCTGCGGCCCCTGCCGCGTCGGGCACGGACGCTGTGGGCCTGCCGGCCATTGCGCGGCAGGCGGACTGCCAGACCTGCTTCATGTGTGAGTTGTATTGCCCGGTGGACGCGCTGTACGTGGCGCCGCAGACCGTGCCCCTGGCAACGCTTGCCGCGGCCCAGGCCGATGGGAGTCCTGCGCAGCCGACGGCCCCGCTGTGGGGCAGCTACCGCCGCGCCGTAGGCTGGGATGTGCGCGACGGCAGCACCGCACGGCTGGACCAGAGCTACCACTTGCTGGGCGCCGCGCTGCGCTGAACTCAAGCGCACAAGTGCGCAGCGCCCGCACCCCTGTCTCTGCACCCCAACCAAAAAGGCCACCGCGTTTGCACGCAGTGGCCTTTTTGCTGGGGTGACGCCGACGAATGTCGGGCCACTACCGCTTCAGCGCGCCATACCCTGCCAGGCAGTGAAATGCCGCTCCAGCTTTTGCAGAGCGAAGTTCAGGCTCACACCAATGGCCGTGATCGCGATGATGCCGAAGTACATGTCGCCGATGAGGAAGCTGTACTGCGCATAGATGATCAGGTAGCCCAGCCCGGCCTTCGCGCCCACCATTTCTGCCGCGATCAGCACCAGCATGGCCGAAGCAGCAGCCAGGCGGATGCCGACGAAGATCGTGGGCACCGAGGCGGGCAGGATCACCTTGACGAACAGCTGGCGCGGCGTGGCGCCCATGGTGCGTGCGGACTTGATGAGCAGCGGGTCCACCTGGCGCACAGCGGCGATGGTGTTGAGCAGCAGCGGCCAGGCGCAGGCGTAAACCACGATGGACAGCTTGGACACCTCGCCAATGCCCAGCAACAGCAAGAACACCGGCAGCAGCGCCAGCGGCGCGGTGTTGCGCAGCAGCTCGATCAGCGGGTTGACCGCCTGGCCCAGGCGCTGGTACCAGCCAATGGCCAGGCCGAGCGGAATGGCAATCGCGACGGCAATCGACAGGCCCCCGAGCGAGCGCGCGAGGCTGATGGAGGTGTGTTCCCACAGCTGGCCGTTTTGCGCCAGCACCCAGCCTGCGGCCAGCACTTCGGTCAGTGGAGGCAAAAATGTGGGGTCGGTCAGGCCCAGCCGGGGCGCCAGCTCCCACAGCGCAGCGAGTGCCAGCACTAGGCCCGATCGCCAGGCGCCGTTGAACACGCGGCGCGCCAGGCGCAGCCAGAGCGTGGGCAGCTGGGGCGCTGTCGGCAGAGTGGAAGATGAAGCGGGGAGCTGCGCTCCTTGCACGGGCAGGGCGATGTCAGACATGGTGAGACTCCTTGATGACGGGTTGGGCAGCGATGCGGCTGCGGCGTTCGTGGCGCGCGGACGCGACCTCGTCGTGCAGCAGGCCCCAGATGCGGTGGCGCAGCTCGCCGAACAGCGGCAGCGAGCGGATGTCGTCGGTGTCGGCGCGCAGCGACTCGGGGATGTCCACGATTTCCTTGATGCGGCCGGGGCGGGTGGTCATGACCGCCACGCGCTGGCCCAGCACCACGGCCTCATCAATGCCGTGGGTGATGAACACGATGGTCTTGCCGGTGCGCTGCCAGATGTCCACCAGCTCTTCCTGCAGCGTCTCGCGGGTCTGCGCGTCCAGCGCGGCAAAGGGCTCGTCCATCAGCAGCACCTGGGGCTCATACGCCAGGCTGCGGGCAATCGCCACACGCTGCTTCATGCCGCCCGACAGCTCGTGCGGGTAGCGCTGTGCAAAGTCGGAGAGGCCCACGAGCTGCAGGTAGTGCGCGGCCTTCTCGCGGCGCTCGCGCTTGCCCAGGCCCGCGACTTCGAGGCCGAAGGCCACGTTGTCCAGCGCGGTGAGCCACGGAAACAGCGCGTACTGCTGAAACACCACGCCCCGGTCCCGCGCAGGGCCGGTGATAGCCTTGCCGTCGATGAGCACCTGGCCACTGGTGGGCGGCGTGAGGCCCGCGAGCAGGTCCAGCAATGTGGACTTGCCGCAGCCGCTCGGGCCGACCAGCACCAGGAACTCGCCGGGGCGGATGTCGAGCGTCACGTCCTGCACGGCCACGAAGCGCTTGGACGGGCCGCCATCGTCGGCGCGCACGGTGAACTCCTTGGTCACGTGCTCGAAGCGGATCTTGGCCGGGGCCGTGGCGGTGGAATATGGATGGAGGATGTTGCTCATTTGCTGGCCGCCAGTTTGTCCACGCCGCCGTTGGCATAGGGGTTGAACGCGTTGGTGTACAGGTCGGCCGCCTTGAGCTGGCCGGGCTTGATCACCTCGTCTTTCACCAGCCAGTCGATCCAGATCTGCAGCTCCTTGTCGGTGATGAGGCCCCCCTTGCCAGCCACGCCGGTGCTCTTCCAGTACTGGATGGAATCCGCGTTCTCCGCGCGCTTGCGGCCGTCGATGATCTTGGTGAAGCGCGCCTGCACTTCAGCCGGCGGTGCGTTGCGCGCCCACTCGATGGAGCGCGCCAGCGCCGACACCAGGTGGCGGCTGGTGTTGGGGTTCTGGTCGATGAACTTGGTGTGCAGCACCAGTGCGCCGCCAGTGAAGTTGCCAAACAGGTCCCGGTCCTTGAACAGCGGGCGGATGCCGCCGCGCTCGAGCGCCTTGTCGCGCAGCACGCCGCCCAGCGTGGAGACCTCGACATGCCCCTGGCGCAGCGCCTGCTCGCCCGTCACCGGGGGCGTGGCGACGAGCGTGACCTGCTTGGCCTCGGCGGTGGTGATCTTGCCGCGCTCCAGGTATTCGCGCAGCATGAACTCGTGGTGCGCGCCCAGTGTGTTCACGGCGACCTTCTTGCCGATGAGGTCGCGCGGGCCCTTGATGGGGCTGTCGTCCCTGACGTAGTAGCCGTTGTAGGTGTTGTCGTCCGAACCGTAGTAGCCCAGCACGGCCTTGATGGGCGCCTTCTTGGCCGCCAGTTTGGCGATGGCGCCGTAGAACGCGCCACCCACGTCCACATCGCCGGTCACCACGGCCTGGATGTCCTGCGGGCCGCTGATGGTGTTGCCGACCCATTTGGTCTTGAGCGGGGCGAGGTAGCCCAGGTCCTCGGCCAGTTCGATCCAGACCACCTGGCCCGCCCAGCCCTGGTAGCGGATTTCGGATTTCTCCAGCTTTTGCGCGGCGGCAGGGGCCGCCAGGCCCAGCGCCAGGGCCGATACCAGCAGGAAGCGTTTCGACAGATCAAGCATCAGGGGTTCCTTCTTTCCAGTGGGTTCAGTGGGTGGTGGTGTGTCCGTTCACAAAGACCGGGCGTTGCCGCCGCCGCGGTCGATGACCCGGCCACTTTCGCAACCCGCGTGCCATGGCGTCGAGGCTGCTTATGCGGAAATCGCACATGGGCCGGGCGCTGGGCGCGAGCCTGTGAGGCGAGGGCGTACCTCCACCCGCAAAGGCCGGGGTGGCCGCACATCAATGCATGCGTGCGGCGTTGCCGTGCTGCTGGGTTTGCAGCAGCGGTTGCGTGTTTTGGCACCAGGTGTTGAAAAGCCAGCAGCCCGCACGCGGCGACGCCCGGGCCAGAGCCTGGGTACCTTCAGACGGCCCGGTCGGCACAATGGCGCCATGACGCCCTCCACCCCGCGCCCTGCCGTGGTCTGGCTGCACGCCGATGCACCGCCCAAGCCGGCCGAAGGCGCGCCCTGCAACGGCTGCGGCCTGTGCTGCCTGGCCGAGCCCTGCCCGCTGGGCATGCTGGTGTCGCGCCGCCGCCATGGCGCGTGTGTAGCGCTGCGCTGGGACGACGCGCAGACGCGCTATCTGTGCGGCATGGTGGCCGACCCCGGCAGCGTGACCGGCCTGCGCCACCGCTGGATTGCAGCGCCGCTGGCCTGGCTGGCCCGGCGCTGGATTGCCGCAGGCGTGGGGTGCGATGCGCGACTGACGACGACCGAGGTGCCTCGCCCGTAGTTCGCCGCGTGCTGCGGGCAACCCGCCTGAATGCGGGGGAGCATCCCCATGCCATTGCTATTAAAAATATAGCTAAGAGTGCTTACATATCAAGCGCTAGGCACCATTTTCATTCATATTTCCGGTTAGAAATAGGGGTTGACGCGTACCGAAGCCGCGCCTTCGGGGTTGTCAGCGCGGCAGGGCCGTTGAAGCCTAGCGCCGCGCCAGGTGCACGCCCGCCAGCATGCAGCGCACCGAGCCGCAGGCCAGCTCAATGGTGGGCACGGCCAGCGGCAGCAGTGTGGCGCTGCGCTCGATGACGGCTCTTTGCTCGCCCGTCAGGCTCGCCGCAGCGCGCGACGACAACGCCAGCAGGCGCCCCTGAGCACCGGTCAGCTCCAGCGCGTTGCCTGCGAATTCGCCGATCTGCTGGGCGCTCAGTTCGACCACATCGCGGCCGGTCTCACGCAGCCGCTCGCGCACCGCGTCTCGCCGCGCGGGGTCGGTGATCAGGTGGAATCCGCCCAGCGCGAAGTTGGTGCCCACGCAGAGCATCACGTTGGTGTGGTAGCACGGCTGGCCCTGCGCATCGGCCGTGGCAAAGGCCATGGGCTCGTAGTTGAAGTGGGTGCAAAACCGCTCCAGCGCCACCGGGTTGGCGCGGTTCGATTGCGCGGTGTAGGCGATGCGGCCGATGTGGTCGAGCACCATCGCGCCGGTGCCCTCCAGGAACATGCCGTCTGCTTCCAGACCCGAGTAGTCGATCACGTCCTGCACGCGGTACTGGGCCTTGAGCAGGTCCAGCACGTCGCTGCGGCGCTCGCGCCGCCGACTGGCGGCGTACATCGAATACACGGCTACGTGGCCGCCGGCGTGGGTGGAGAACCAGTTGTTGGGGAACACCGCGTCCGGTGCGTGGCGCTCGCCCAGGTCTTCGAACAGGTGCACGCGCACGCTGCGGCTTCGAGCTCTGCTGCGGCCTGCGTGACCTCGGCATATGCCTTCCGCGCGATGTCGTCCGGAGCGGCGGTGGTGTGGACTGCCTGAAAGGCGTTGTCGTGCGCGGTGTCCGGGTTGGGGTGAAAGCGATGGGGACGGACCATCACGACGGCGGAGGGGGCTTGGGCAGAGGCGGGTGAGGGCATGGCGATCGATGGCTGCAGGTGGGCGGTGCAAGAATTTTCCGCACAGCACCGGTCAACCAAAAGACTTCAAATTGATCGAAATGCAGCAAAATCTGGCGTTCTGATCACCCCAAGGCCCACTATGAACAGGCTGGACGACACCGACCGCGAAATCCTCAGCATCCTGCGGGCCGACGCGCGCACGCCCGTGGCCACCCTGGCGCTCAAACTGCGCGTCTCCCGCGGCACCGTGCAGAACCGCCTGCACAAGATGGAGGAGGGCGGTGTCATCGTGGGCTACACCGTGCGTCTGCGGCCCGACTCCGAACCCCAGCGCATCCGCGCCTGGATGAGCATCGCCGTGGAGGGCAACGCCGCGCCCGAGGTCATCCGCGCTCTGCGTGGCGAGCCCATGGTGGGCACGCTGCACACCACCAACGGCCGCTGGGACATCGTGGCCGAAGTCCGGGCCGAGAGCCTGGAGGCCTTCGACGCGGCGCTGGGCCGCATCCGCTTGACGCCGGGCATTGCCAATACCGAAACGAGCATCCTGCTGTCCACCTACAAGGCCTGAGGCCCCCAGCAGGGCGCGTGTGGATCAGCTCGCCGGTCCGGCCGAAGCGACAGCGGGCTGGGAGGGCGGGGCATGGCGCCGCGCCGGGCCATGGGGCATGGCCAGCATCACGCAGTGGCGGCCTGCGCGTTTGCCCTCGTACAGCGCGGCATCGGCGCGCTGCAGCACATCGTCGAGCAGCCGTTCGCTAGGCAGGCGCTGTGCCACGCCCAAGGTGGCCGTCAGGTGGATGGTGAGCTCACCCTGCTCCACCGGGGTGGCCGCCAGCCGCTGGACAAACCGCTGGGCCACCGCCGCGGCATCGAGCAGGCTGGCGCCGGGCAGCAGCACCGCAAACTCTTCGCCGCCCATGCGGCCCACGCTGTCGATGTTGCGAAAACAATCCTGGGCCAGGCGCGCCACATGGCGCAGCACATCGTCGCCGGCAGCATGGCCGTGTTGGTCGTTGATTTGCTTGAAGTGGTCCAGATCGAACAGCGCGACCGAAAACGGATGCCCGTCGCGGTCGGCGCGCGCCAGATCCAGCGCAAAGCGCCGCCCGAATTCGCGCCGGTTGAACAGGCCGGTCAGCGGGTCGGTGGTGGCTTGGCGTTGAAGCTCGGCCTGCAGCGCGTTCCCGCGCGCAATCTCGTCCTGCAGCGCTGCGTTGGCCTGCTGCAGCCGCGTGCGCACCACAAATTCCTGCCGCTGCACGCGCTGCAGCCGATTGGCCGAGACAAAGCCCACGACGGCCGGCAGCGTGAGCAGCATGGCCAGCCCCGGCGCAAGGGCCGGGTCGGACCCTCTCAGCATCGAGGTGGCCACCGTGCCCAGGATGCTGAACAGCGCCACCCAGGCCCCGAGGACCACGCGGCCCGGGAGGAAGATGAACAGGCTGAGGTTCAGGACCATGACCATGCCCACGGTCCAGACGCGCATTTCGGGCCGCAGCAGCAAAAAGAGAAAGAAGAACGGAAACCCCGCCAGCTCAAGGCCCATGGCGACATAACCCTGCGGCGCCAGATGCGTTCGGGTGCGCAGCACGTACGCGGTGGGCAACAACACCAGCACCGTCGCGGCGCGGTACGCGAACAGGGTCCAGAACACCGGGCTCGGCCCCAGGGCCTGGTAGTCCGGCACGGCAAACAGCAGCATCAGCGCCGCCCACACCCACAGCGCCGTGCGCAGCTGGCGCGCCATGCGGTGCTGCACGTCGGCGCGGTAGGCGTGCTCGGTGGCCGGGTCGGTGAACTCGGCCCGCCAGAGCGAGATGTGCGGAAGGGGGGTTATCTGCATGGGCTTGCGCGGGGAGCGTGCGGCCGGGCGTGCGTCCAGGGGTGCGTCCGGGTGCGCGCCATTGAGGTTACAGCAAGTGCCCCAGCCTCGATACCCCGGGCTGGTGGTGCCGGCTGTTGGGCTCGGCGCGGCCGCTGCAACCTTTGCGACAGCAACTACGGGCTTTCCTTGATCCAGTGCCGCCGCAGGTGCAGTTCAATAGGAGTTTTTTCTCGCCAGGAGCCCCGCCATGCAACGTCGCCAGATCATCCAATGGGGAGCCGCCAGCCTCGCTACCCCCGCATTCATGGCGCAGGCCCAAAGCTTTCCGGTCAAACCCATCAAACTCGTGATCGCCTTCCCGGCCGGCGGACCCACCGACATCACCATGCGCGCGCTGGCCGACAACGCCAGCAAGATCCTGGGCCAGACCGTGATCGTGGAAAACAAGCCCGGCGCTGGCGGCACGCTGCCCGCGCAGGCGCTGCAGGGCGCAGCCGCCGATGGCTACACCGTGGCGCAGATTCCGCTCGGCGTATTCCGCCTGCCCTACACCACCAAGATCAACTGGGACCCGGTCAAGGACATCAGCTACGTGCTCAACGTCACCGGCTATGCCTTCGGCCTGGTGGTGCCGGCCGACTCGCCGCTCAAGACATGGACCCACTTCGTGGCCTGGGCCAAGGCCAACCCCGGCAAGCTGAGCTACGGCTCCACCGGCACCATGACCAGCCCACACCTGACGATGGAGCTCATCGCCCAGCAACTGGGGCTGGAGCTGCTGCACGTGCCCTACAAGGGCAGCGCCGACCTGATGCAATCCATCCTGGGCGGGCAGATCATGGCGGCGGCCGACTCCACGGGCTTCGCGCCGCAGGTCGAGGCCGGCAAGCTGCGCGTGCTCAACACCTGGGGCGCCGAGCGTCTGGCCAAGTTCCCCGATGCGCCCACGCTCAAGGAGCTGGGGCTGAACCTGGTGCAGAACTCGCCGTTCGGCATTGGCGCACCCAAGGGCACGCCCGACGCGGTGGTCAAGCGCCTGCACGATGCCTTCAAGCAGGCCATGGAGCAGGAGAGCTACCGCACGGCCCTGGCCCGCTACGACATGGTGCCCATGTACATGAGCACTTCGGCGTACAAGAAGTTTGCGCAGGACACCTTCACGCGGGAGAAGGCGCTGGTTGAAAAATTGGGGCTGGCAAAACCCGCTTGAGCGGTCCCGTTTTGGGGGCTTGCGGAGGGGTAGGTCGGGTTCCGTGTGATGATCGCATCCGCATTCAGAACGGACACATATCACCATGGCATCCCCCTCCGACAGCATCAGCATGGCCCTGTTCTGCGACTTTGAAAACGTCGCCCTGGGCGTGCGCGATGCGCAGTACGAAAAGTTCGACATCAAGCCCATCCTGGAGCGCCTGCTGCTCAAGGGCTCCATCGTGGTCAAGAAGGCCTATTGCGATTGGGAGCGCTACAAGGGCTTCAAGGCCACCATGCACGAGGCGAACTTCGAGTTGATCGAAATCCCCCATGTGCGCCAGTCGGGCAAGAACTCGGCCGACATCCGCCTGGTGGTGGACGCGCTGGACCTTTGCTACACCAAGTCGCACGTCAACACCTTCGTCATCATCAGCGGCGACTCGGATTTTTCACCCCTGGTGTCGAAGCTGCGCGAGAACAACAAGCAGGTCATCGGCGTGGGCGTCAAGCAGTCCACGTCGGACCTGCTGATCGCCAACTGCGACGAATTCATCTTCTATGACGACCTGGTGCGCGAGAACCAGCGCGCACAGGCCCGCCGCCAGAACCCCGGCAACAACAATCCCCCCGCCCCACGCCGCAGCCCGGAGGAAGAGCGCAACCGCAAGGAAACCCAGGACGAGCGCCGCACCCAGGGTGTGGAACTGGCCGTCGAGACCTTCGAGGCCCTGCTGTCCGAGCGCGGCGACAGCGGCAAGATCTGGGCCTCGGTGCTCAAGGAAGCCATCAAGCGCCGCAAGCCTGATTTCAGCGAGAGCTACTACGGCTTTCGCACGTTCGGCAATTTGCTGGAAGAAGCGCAGGCACGCGGCCTGCTGGAGTTTGGCCGCGACGAGAGGTCCGGAGCGTATGTGTTCCGCTCGCTGGGCGGCGCTGCAGGTGGTGCGCCGGATGCTGGTGGCCGCGGTGCTGAGGCGCAGGGCGGTGCAGCCGGTTACTTCCGCCATGATTTTCATGCTGTGGCGTCAGTGCCGGACACCTCGGCAGGCCATGGTGAAGGTGGTGGCGGCAGTGGGCGCGGTGGCCGCTCGCGCGGGCGGCGGGGCGAGGGCGCTGGGCGCTCGCAAGCACCGCAGCAGGCAGAAATGCGCCACGATGCGCAGGCAGAGGGTCATCCCGACCAGCAGCCCGACATGGCCCTGGATGCCCGCGATGAAAATCCCTCTCGTGACTCTCGTGACTCTCGTGACTCTCGTGATGCCCGTGATACCCGTGATACCCGGCATTCGCGCAATGCGCAGGATGACGAGCAGCCGGAGCGCCCGACCCGCAGCTATTTCAGCCAGCCGGTGGCTGCACCGGCGATGACGCCAGCACCCGCTTCGGTGGACACCCCATCGCGTCGCGATGCCGTGTTGAATGATGAAGAGGACGAGTTCGGCGCTTCAGGCCAGCAATTTGGGGCCGACGATGCCGACCGCCAAGCGCCAGCACCCGCGATGGCCGAGGCAGCCGAAGAAACCGACACCCCTGAGCCCCGCAGTCGCCGTGCCGGATCGGCAGCGCGCAAGACCAGCGGGCGCAAGGCGGCAGCGGGCGGCTCTGCGGCACCGGCAGCCGCGTCGCAAGCCGAGCCAGCGCCCAAGCCACGATCAGCGTCGGCCAAACCCAAAGCCGCCGCAGCAGCAGAAGCAGCAACTCCAGAGGCCGCTGCAAAGACCGCAGCGCCCCGCGCCCGCAAGCCGCGCAGCGCAGGCAAAACCACCAAGCCTGCCGAGTGACCGGTGCCAGCCGCCGGCCGGGCTGAACGCCTGGCCGCGCGGCTGCTAAGCGGTGCCAGCCAAGCAGCCCTGGTCTTACGCGGAGGCGGCCTGCATCGCAGGCGTGCCGGCCTGATCAGTCAGCCGTTGCCGCACCGCCTCGTAGCTGGGCGGCACACACCCCACCTGCTCCACGCAGTGACTGGCACTGGCCAACGCATGCTGCAACACGGCGCGCAAGCGCTCGGGGGCCAGCAGGGCGACCAGGCCCTCGGGGCGCTCGCACAGGGCTTCCTGGCCCCGCTCCGGCCCCGCCAGCAGCGCGGTGATGAGCCCGGCCAGAAAACAATCTCCGGCGCCCACGGTGTCGGCCACCACCAGGGGGGCGTCCTCTTGCGCATGCACCGCCTCGTCCCCGCGCTGCAACAGCCACGCGCCGCCGGGCCCCAGCGTCAGGGCCAGCCACTGGGCGCGGGTGCGCTCCAGCAGGTGGTGGGCGCGCTGCAATGAAGTCTCGCCGGGCACGGCCAGGGCCTCCAGGTCGTCGTCGCTCACCTTGATGAGGTGGGCATGCTGCAGCGCGACCATCACGTTGGCGCGGTACGCCGGGGCGTCGTCCACCGCCGACAAGCGCAGGTTCGCATCGACCACCACCATGCGCCCGGCGGCGCGCTGCGCGGCCAGCCAGGGCAGGTAGATGGCTGCGTCCTGCGCCACCAGGGCCAGGCAGCCGGTCGCGACGACCTGCAGGCCGGGTTGTGCGGTGCAGGCAGCGTTGAGCGCGTCGGCGGTCACCTGGCGGTCGGCCACGCCGTCGCGATAAAAGCTGTAGCTGGCCTTGCCCTCGGCATCCAGCGCGGCCACTGCCAGGGCGCTGGGCTCGCGCACGGGTGCGGGGGCGGCCAGCGCCACGCCCGCATCGTGCAGACCCTGCGCCAGCTGCCGGCCCAGCAAGTCGCCCGACAACGGGTTCAGGTACAGCGTGCCCACGCCCTGCAGGCCCAGTGCACGCGTCAGGTTGTAGACCGCGCCGCCCGCGCACGGCTTCAGGCGGCCATCGGGCTCTTCGATCAGGTCGAAGAGGGCTTCGCCGGCTGTGGCCACTTGCAGGGCGCGAGACACTTGCGCAGGCGTCGCTGCGCCCGGTAAAGCCGCACTGCTCGGGGCTTGTTCGTTGGAGGAGAGAACGGCCTCCGACACGGTTTGGCTAGGGAAAACCATAACTAAATCCACTTGATTTATTAAATTGCATCGGACTATAGTTCGATCCCATCCACCCGACAAGAGTGGTGTACCTGAGGCGTCACACCGTGTGGGCGCGCAGGCTTTGCCGTCCATTCCAAGGAGACCACCGTGATTCAACGTGCCCCCGCTTCCGTGCTGTCCGCCATTGCCCTGTCTGGTGTCCTGGCCTGCGGCCTCGCCCAGGCTGCCGAGCCCGTGATCGGCCTGATCACCAAGACCGAGACCAACCCCTTCTTCGTAAAAATGAAGGAAGGCGCGACGGCCGAGGCCAAGAAGCTCGGCGCCAAGGTGGTGTCCGCCGCGGGCAAGACCGACGGCGACAACGCCGGCCAGGTGACGGCCATGGAGAACCTGATCGCCGCGGGCGCCACCACCATCCTGATCACGCCCAGCGACGCGAAGGCCATCGTGCCCGCCATCAAGAAAGCCCAGGCCAAGGGCGTGATGGTGATTGCGCTCGACAGCCCCACCGAGCCCGCCGACGCGACCGACGCGCTGTTTGCCACCGACAACTACAAAGCCGGCGAACTGATCGGCCAATATGCCAAGGCCGCGCTGGCCGGCAAGAAGCCGGTGATCGCGATGCTCGACCTGTTCCCCGGACACCCCGTGGGTGCGCAGCGGCACAACGGCTTCCTCAAGGGCTTTGGCCTGCAGGCCAACGACGCCAAGAGCAACGAGCTGTCGCGCCCCGCCGAGGTGGTGTGCATGGCCGACAGCTTTGGCGACCGCGCCAAGGGCCAGACCGGCATGGAAAACTGCCTGCAGAAGAACCCCGACATCAACCTCGTCTACACCATCAACGAACCCGCAGCGGCCGGCGCGTACAACGCACTGAAGGCGGCAGGCAAGGACAAGGGCACCATCATCGTGTCGGTGGACGGCGGCTGCGCCGGCGTGGCGGATGTGGGCAAGGGCGTGATCGCCGCGACATCGCAGCAATACCCGCTGCGCATGGCCGCCCTGGGTGTTGCAGCTGGCGTCGAACATGCAAAGTCCGGCAAGAAGGTCAGCGGCTACACCGACACCGGCGTGACGCTGATCGCCGCCAAGGCCCTGCCGGGCGTGGACAGCAAGGACGTGAAGACCGGCACCGACCTGTGCTGGGGCGCCAAGTAAGCCAGGCCGCGTAGCCGCGTGACCCTATTGCGCCGGGCCCGTGCCCGGTGCGCGGATTGACTTGATGGATCCTCGATTGCCATGAACACCACCGCCTCCAAGCTCCCCCCGCTGGCAACCCTCGGGCCCTTCATCGCGCTCTTGCTGGCCTGCGGTTTCTTTGCGCTGCAGAGCGACCGATTTCTGTCGAGCCAGAACTTCGCGCTCATCCTGCAGCAGGTGATGGTCGTGGGCGTGATCGCCATCGGGCAGACGCTGGTCATCCTGACCGCGGGCATCGACCTGTCGTGCGGCATGGTCATGGCGCTGGGCGGGATCGTCATGACCAAGGTGGCGTCGGACTATGGGCTGTCTGCCCCCGTGGCCATTGCCTGCGGCATGGCGGTGACCACGCTGTTCGGCATGGTCAACGGCCTCCTGGTCACCAAGGTCAAGCTGCCGCCGTTCATCGTGACGCTGGGCACGCTGAACATCGCCTTTGCCGCCACGCAGCTGTATTCGGGCGCGCAGACCATCACCGACATTCCGGACGGCATGACGATGCTCGGCAACACCTTCCAGGTCGGCGGCACGGCCGTGGTGTGGGGGGCGCTGTTGATGCTGGCGCTGTACGTGGCGATGTGGTTCTTCTTGCGCGAGACAGCGCCCGGCCGGCATGTGTACGCGGTGGGCAACAACCCTGAGGCCACGCGGCTGACGGGCATTGCGACCGACAAGGTGCTGCTGGGCGTGTACATGCTCGCAGGCGCTTTCTACGGCATTGCTGCACTGCTGTCGGTGGCGCGCACCGGCGCGGGCGACCCCAATGCGGGGCAGACTGAAAACCTCGACGCCATCAGCGCCGTGGTGCTGGGCGGCACCAGCCTGTTCGGCGGGCGTGGTGTGATTCTGGGCACGCTGGTGGGCGCGCTCATCGTGGGCGTATTCCGCAACGGGCTCACGTTGATGGGCGTGTCTTCGGTCTACCAGATTTTGGTCACCGGCATCCTCGTGATCCTGGCCGTGGCCACCGACCAACTCTCGCGCAAAGGAGTGCGTTGATGAACGCCGCCGCAAACACTACATCTGCACCGCTGGTGATGCAGGCCAAGGGCCTGGTCAAACGCTACGGCCAGGTCGTGGCGCTCGACGGTGCCGACTTTGAACTGCGCGCGGGCGAGATCATGGCCGTGATCGGCGACAACGGCGCAGGCAAGTCCAGCCTGATCAAGGCGCTATCGGGCGCCACCGTGCCGGATGAAGGCAGCATCCTGCTCGACGGTGCGCTGGTGCAGTTCAAAAGCCCCATCGATGCGCGCAAGGCGGGCATTGAGACGGTGTATCAGGACCTGGCCGTGGCCCCGGCCATGACGATTGCAGAGAACCTCTTTCTAGGCCGCGAGCTGCTGCGCCCCGGCATCGCAGGCCGCCTGCTGCGCATGCTCGACAAGAAACGCATGCTCGAAGAAAGCGTGGCGCGCATGAACGAGTTGAAGGTCGGCATCCGATCGATGACGCAGGCAGTGGAAACGCTCTCGGGCGGGCAGCGCCAGTGCGTGGCCGTGGCACGCGCCGCAGCCTTTGCACAGCATGTGGTCATCATGGACGAGCCCACCGCCGCCCTGGGCGTGAAGGAGGGCAACATGGTGCTGGAGCTGATCCGCCGCGTGCGCGACAAGGGCCTGCCGGTGATCCTCATCAGCCACAACATGCCCCACGTGTTCGAGATCGCTGACCGCATCCACATCGCCCGGCTGGGCAAGCGGGCGGCGGTGGTCAATCCGAAGAAGATCAGCATGAGCGACACCGTCGCCGTGATGACCGGCGCCATGCAGGCGTCTGATCTGCCGGCAGAGGTGCTGGCTTGAGGTGCTTTGGTGGCCCGAGCGGTGCGCGGCGCCTTCGCTCCCTCCCTTGCGCGGGAGGCCGTCCTGCGCGCCTGCCGCAGCGCAAGTGACCGTTGCCTGTTCAGCGCAAGGTCCTTCTTCGCGCACTGAACTCCTGAAGTGACTCCGCCCCCATGCTCAAGAACATCGACCCGCTGCTGACCCCCGACCTGCTCAAAGTCCTGGCCGAAATGGGCCACGACGACGCCATCGTGCTGGCCGACGCCAATTTCACCGCCATGAGCCTGGGCGCCGGCAAGCCGGTGTTGCGACTGCCCGGCATCGGCATGGCGCGTGCCATGCAGGCCGTGGCCAGCGTGCTGCCGCTGGCCCAGGACGTGCCCCACCCGGTGGCCTACATGCAGGTGGGCGGCACCGAGGCGCCCTATCAATCGGCCCTGCAGCGCGAAACACTGCAGGTGCTCGCCCGGGAAGGGGTGAGGCATGAGCAGGCAGAAGGCATAGAGCGCTTTGCGTTCTATGAACGCGTCAAGCGCGCCTACGCCATTGTCGTGACGGGCGAAGCCCAGCCCTGGGGAAACTTCCTGTTGCGCAAGGGTGTCATCGGCGACACTTTGCTGCCTTGAGACCCCTTTCCGCCGTTGCCACCGTGACTCCCTTAGATTCCGCAGAACTGCCCACCACCAGCGCCGAAGCGCCGGAGCCCCACGCCGCCGCCGGCAACGGCCCTGTGCGCCTGCGCCAGCGGGGCTCCAACAACGTGGGGATGCGCCAGTTCAACGAACGCGTCGTGCTGCAGGCCCTGCGCACCCACGGCAGCCTGGCCAAGGCCGAGATGGCGCGGGTCACGGGCCTCACGGCGCAGACCATCGGCCTCATCACCGCGCGGCTGGACGAAGACCAGCTGCTGCGCCGCGAAGCGCCCGTGCGCGGCCGCGTAGGCCAGCCCTCGGTGCCCATCGGCCTGAACCCCGACGGCGCGTTTTCCATCGGCATCAAGATCGGCCGCCGCAGTGCCGACTGGCTGCTGGTGGACTTCACCGGCCACGTGCGCGAGCGCGTGGTGCTCGACTACGCATTCCCCGACATCGACGTGCTGCTGCCTGCCATCCGCCAGCACCTGAACCAGCTGCTGGACGGCCTGGGCCCGCTGCGATCCCGGGTCGTGGGCGTGGGCGTGGCCGCACCGTTCCAGATCGGCGGGTGGCACCGCATGCTGGGGCTGACCGAGGCGCAGTCTGAAGCCTGGAATGACCTGGACCTGGGCGAGCAGGTGCAGCAGATGACCGACCTGCCGGTGAGCTTTGCCAAGGACACCTCGGCCGCCTGCGTAGCCGAGCTGCTCCAGGGCCGCGGCCGCGATATCCCGAGTTTTCTGTACCTGTTCATGGACACCTTCATTGGCGGCGGGCTGGTCATCAACTCGCACCTGCACCGCGGCCTGCACGGCAACGCCGGGGCGGTCGCCTCACTGCCGCTCGCGCCAGCACCGCCGGGGCAGACGCCCGCGCAACTGATCAGCCAGGCCTCGCTGTGGGAGCTGGAGCAGCGTTTTCGTGCCCACGGGTTGGATCCCATGGCCGCCTACGACAAGCGAGTGCTGCAGGCGCCGTGGATCGAGCACAGCCGCGCCTGGATCGACAGCGCCGCGGCCGCGCTCGCGCACTGCATCGTGTCAGCCACCGCGTTCCTCGACCTCGATGCCGTGGTGCTGGACGGAGCGTCGGCACCCGAGCTGCTCCAGGCGCTGTGCGAAGGCGCCCGCCGGTCAATGGCCGACTACAACTGGGAAGGCCTGCACCAGCCGCCCCGACTGGAGCTCGGCAGCATCGGCTCCGACGCCCGCGCGCTGGGCGGCGCGCTGCTGCCGCTGCATGCCTGCTTTGCGCCTGATACGGAGATCTTTTTGAAGGCGTGAAGCGGGACTGTGCTGGGCTGCGTCAAATGAGTTGCTATAAAATTAATAGCTTGTGGCGCTTGTGGATAAAGCGCTAGAGGCCATTTTGACTACCAAATGCGCGCTGAGGAGGCCTCAGAATCAGCGCCCACTGCCTTCCCGCCCCGCCAGAGTCGACCGCGCCACTTCGGCAAACCCCGCCCCGCGCTCGCCTTTGGTGAGGTAGCGCGGCAGATGTTGAAGTTGCGGCACAACCGCGCAATGTTGCCACGCCCACGCTGCACGGAAAATGCTCGAACATAGGCTGGTCGTTTGGGGGAGTCGCCAACGGTCTCGCGGCCCCCGAATCCGTGGAGTTGTGGCGCGGTGGGCGTTTGGGCGCCGCGCTGGGTTTACTGAAGCGCCTTTGTATGCGCGCGAAATTAGCGGGCGAGTGGACGCATCCTGCTCTACAGCTTTGCCAGGGACCATCGCCGCCGAACAAGAGGCACTGCACCGTTTCAGCCACGGTGGCATCGGACACAGGCCATGTCTGCGAGAAAGGCTCGCTCCAGCCGCCGGGCTGCCTGCGATGGGGATGATGTTGCACCCTGAGGAATTTAAACTCCAGAGTGCCTTTATCGCGCCTGGGGTAATGGCGCAACCAGTTGCGAGAGTCTCGTCAATGTCAGTGAGGACATCAGGCAACCCGACAGTTTCGGGGTAGTGCCAGAGGTTGATTGCGTGCATCCGGGAAAGTGGCTGATGAGTTCGTCGCACACGCGGAGCATGGATTCATGGCCAATAATTTTATTTGGGGGCTGAAGTGCCCATGCCGGCGACTAAAAACTCAATGAAACGTTGGAATATTTTTAATCTCAAGAAAGCGTCTGGGCAGAGAGTTTTAATCTGGATCTGGCTAGTGTTCGTAAACATTATTGCCATCTATGGATTGCGCAAGGTTTATGTGCAGTCGATAGGCAAGCGCAACAGCGATGCAGAATGGGTCTATCTGCCGGCCGGAAGAAAACTCCTGGAAAACCCGCTAGATTTTATTACTACCGATATTCTGAGCTACAGCGTAGCACCCTTGGGCTATGTATGGAGTGCAATTTGGGGAGTGAATGAGTTCGCAATCAAGTTGGCGAACTGCGCACTCTTTCTCATTTGTATCTATTTAGTGTGGCGCATTGCCTTCAGGCTGGGAGGCGCCGTAGCCGCTGTTGCGGCTACTGGTACATGGGCAACCTCCCATACTCTGCTGCATGCCATTCCGCAAGTATTGACGGAGGCTATGTACATGTTCGGTTTCTTGCTGTTTGTCTTCGGGCTGGTGGAGGCAATCGTTTCAGGGAATCCGAGAATCCGCTGGTTCGCGACGGCATCTTTCGGTTTGGCGATAACGCTTTTGTCGCGTCCAGTGCTGCAATACATCATCCTTGGAGTACTCGCTCTTTTGCTCGTCGTGTACGTCGCCTCGCGAATGAGGTTGCTCCTTGTTTCTGGAGCATATATAAGAAAGGTTTTCCATCGTGCTGCTTGTGCCATGCTTTTTGCGCTGATACTCCCTGCATTGGTCATAGTAAAAAACGGCATTTATTTTGATAGTTGGAGTATAGGGACGGGTGCGGGAGCTGGTCTGTATTATGGTGTACACCCCTTGCATATGGGGGAGGAGCCGTTTTATACCAATTTTCAATATGACATAGGGCGCACCGCATCTACTATTAATCCCGCTACTCGGGGTAATTTGGAGGTCGAGGCGGATCGCTGGCAAAAGGATATTGCGCTACATATGATTGCGCAAACAAGTTTGGTGGACAATATTAAATTCTTTGCCAGTAAGGCTCGTGCATGGCTTTTGTATAGCCCTGCAGAGCATTACTTAGATCGGGAGTGGCGCGGGAAGCGCCAAGCCATGGTGATACTGATTGGTGCTGCAGTTTTGCTGCTGCTGCACGCCGCATTGCGTCGAGGTGGTGGGGCAGTGATTGCAATTCTTGAGCAACTCGTGCCGCCCAGCCTTGATCACAAGAGTCCGTATCAGGCGAACTTGGTAGCCTCCTCTTCGCAAGCCAAAGGGATGCTTTTTTGTTGCGCAGCTTTGCTCGCGCTTATATTAGGGATGATTATCCAGTTTCTTCCCATACTTTATAATGCGCGCTACAACGGAGTATTTCTTGATCCACTTTTTGTTATCCTTGCTTCGGTCGGTCTGGCGGTGCTAACGCGGGACGTGCGCCTGTCGCTGACATCAAATAACGCCGCGAGTGATGCGAGGTTCAAGTGGAGGAGGGCGGCTGGGCAAATTTTTTTGATGACGGTGCTTATTTATGCACATAAAACGGCCAGTAACTGGTCAATGCGGCATGAGAGACTCTCCCCCGATCCCTATCGGCTTGGCCCTGCCACTGTGGTTTTGGACGGGGATGCATTCGGCGCCGCTAGCTCCATTGGGATGAAATCCATTGGGGAAAATGAGTGGATAATTACTGGCTACCCTTCCGAACTAGTTGTCCCGGTTAATATTCCACCCGGTTTGAGGGTGGGCAGTGAGGAAGTATATGAAGCAATATGGCGGATCAGGTTGCAATTGCGCGGGATTATTCCAAGTGCTTGTCGGGATGTGGAAGTGAGTTACTCCCGTCCGGAAAACCCAAAATCGCCTCTGCCTCCACGCGTATTTCTGTCGCGAGGTGGCGAGATGCGCACCTACGCTTTCAGTGGAGGCTTTAGTATGCGGCCGCGCGATAGTGGTGAGCTGAGATTAAAATTTACCTGTCCAATCGGCACTCAGATAAAGTGGGGAGGGGCAGAGCTTCTGAGTTCCACCTTGGCAGAGGCTAGTAGAGAGCTAATAAAAAAGGGAGCGGCATTCTTTCCATATCAATCTTACGATCCACGTCTGCCGAACCCGCGCTAGTTATGCACCAGCGCGGAGCGGCATTTTGACTGAAGAATCCCACCTGTACGTTTCATAATCACCGCCCCCCGCTCTCCCCTCCAACCAGAATCGCTCGCGCCACTTCGGCAAACCCGGCGCCGCGTTCGCCTTCGGTGACGTAGCGCGGCAGGTGCTGGAGTTGCGGCACAAACCGCGCGATGTTGGCTACACCGACGCTGTGCGTGAAGTGCTGGAACATCGCCTGGTCGTTGCCCGAGTCGCCGACAAACACCCAGCGGTCCAGCTCCTGCGCCAAGTCCCGGCCCCATAGCTCACGCACGATCCAGCAGGCGCCCAGCCACTTGTTGAAATCGCCAAAACAGCCGTGGATGTGGATGCTGCTCACGGTGGTCTGCATGCCTACGCGCTGCAGCACGGCGAGGATCTGTTGCACTGTCTCTGGCGTGTGCCGGGCAAACTCGGCGTAGTCAAACGCAATGTCCGTCTCGCGTCCATCGCTGTCATGGCTCAAGGTGACGCCGGGCACCTCCGCCGCCACCAGCGCCGCGATGTCGCGCATGCGCGCCTGGTTGGCGCGCCGGGTGGCGGCGTCCTGCTGATAGAGCTTGGTCAGCGGCCCCTGGGAACTGGTGCCGTGAACAAACGCCACAGCGCCATTTTCCGCGACCATCGCATCCACGGGCCAGGCGGCATCAGGGCCAGCCGCCATGAAGGGCTCGCACCAGCCAATCGGACGACCGGTGATGGAAATGACTGCGAGGCCCGAGGCTTTGAGGTCAGCCATGGCCTGCAAGGCGTCTGGCGTGATGGCGCCGTCGGTGGTTAGTGTGTCGTCGATGTCGGTCATGATCCCGAACAGCGAGGAAGGAGCGACCCATCGCGCAAGTGGGCTCAAGGTTGTCATATCGGGGGCCAGATGGGTGTCTTTGTGTGCGTGCCTGCGTGCAGGCACCGGGCTACTTCTTTGCAAATTCAACCAACGCGCGGTACAACTGATCTGAACCTTCCTGCTTGTTTTCAGGGTTCAGTTCCAGGCGATTGATGGCAAAGGTATTGGCAAAACGCTTGGGCACAATCGAAAAGTAGTAGGGGCTTACGAACCTTGCGCCTTGGTCGTATTGCGCCTGCAGGGCCCTGGCGTGAGCAGTGGAGGATTTCCATTGTTGCGGATGGAATTCTGGAACGCCGTAATCAGTGATGCGTTCTTTCGCCAGATATTGGCGCATCCATGGGCTGCTCGTTGCGCCCCCGTACATGTTGATGCCCTGCTTCCAGGGCATGGAGCCTCTAAGGGTCTGATCGGCACTGAGGAGTTGGGCATTCCAGGACGAGTTCACGCCCGGCATGATCTGGTGTGAAAACAGCTTATTTGCGGGCAAGCCTGAACGCAGGGCGCGGTGGTGAAACTCTCTCAGCAGGCTCTGCACTTGCCACTCTCTGTATTCGTTCCAGAGGCGGGCTAGCGGGTTGTAGTAAACATCGCCTCCCGAAGTTGGCAGATCCAACCAGGCTCGCAGTCCCGGAAGTTTCTCAGTGGCCAGAGGTAGGGATGTCAGCCCAGCCACAGTTTGCAAGGGGACTGAAGGCCGCCCGTGGGCGGCTACAACAAATTCGGTTTCGCCAAGGAGATATTGCTTGCCGCCGGAGGTCGCCACCGCCTGCGCTTTGTATCGGCCCAGTGGTAGCGCGGAATAGTCATAACGAAAGCGAAACCCGACATTCGGGTCAGTCACGGCGTCCACTGCCCGGTAAACGTCCAAGCGGTTGAGATAGCGTTCCATCGGCCCGACGTGCTTGCCGTTCACAAATAGATCCAACTGCTGAACTGTGTTGTGGGGATCCCAAACCCATCCTGCCACAGTGAGATTGCCTCCCGCGAACGCGTCGTAGTGTTCGCTAAAGTGTGCGAGTTTCTCCTTGCGCCCGTCCTTGGATGGAGCCTCCACCCTGCTGAAGGTGGCGAGCTTCAGCCCCATTTCGATATTGAGCCGCTGCACCGTATGAAATCTCTTTTGCAGCCAAGAGCGGAATCCTTGGATGGAAGCAGGGCTGTAGTCGGTGACTCGGACCTCCTTGAATGCACCCATACCGTTCTCGAAATCCGGAAACATATGGTGTAACTCGCCCATGAACGTAATGGCCACAATCCGCTTCTGCACGTCTGGCGGCAGTGCTCGCAATTTGCGGGATACGTGTTCCAAGGCGGCATAGCGATACCGATTGACCGGTAGCTTGGGGTCGGTTTGCAGCGTATAGGGGATGACTTGGTAGCCGAAGTAGTTCAAGTCCAGAGGCCTGCCGCCCTGCAATTGAAGAAGGTTTTCGGGGTCTTTCAGCAGTTCCCGGCTCAGAGGGCCAAAAGAGTCGAAGTGGTCTGCTGGTAAATACAGCACCACTGGTCGCCTGACGTCCCGAATGACTCGCAGAAAGTTGTCGAGTTGCGCCTCGTCGATTTCCCATCCATCCCTGGTTGGCCGGTAGAGTCCCAACAGTGGCAGTGTCGCGGTGAAGCCTACTTGCACACGTCCTTTGGGGCCACCGGGTTCCAGCGTCTCTAACAGCCTGCTGAGGGCCGCCGCCCCACTGATTCCCATGCTTCTGCATCGAGCTTCGACGTCATACGCGCTGCTCAACGTGCGGTCCATTGCTGCTTCGTCACACATGTGCAGCCCCTCGATAACAGGCGCAAGAATCAAAGGGGCGCGCTGCCTATTGGGGATCGTTTGCGCCGCTAACTCTGTGATGGCGCCAATTGCCAAACACGCTCCCAAGGCAACAAATATCGAGACGGGTTTAAGTCGGCGGGATCGCATGGGGATCAAGTGGCGGAAGGGGGTTACCGACTCTATGCGCACTGTCCAGGCCAGCATTCTTTGTGGCACTGCTTATGGCAGGAAGGAGTGCAAGCGGGAGCGTAAAAAATGGCAGGAGATAGCGGTACTCCCCTGCGATTGAAAAGAAGAAGACGCCGCCCCACTGAAGGATCATTGGAAACACGATCAGTAAAACGGGCACGTCGATGCACCGGATGCACCGGCCAGCAGCCCAAAGCAAGAGTGCAAATCCAAGCCAAGGCGTCCATAATACCCATCGCCATCGGTAGCTCTTCGCATGTATTTTGTGTGACCAGTGTTCCGCTTCCTCCAACTGAAAAATGCGATACGTGGATTCCGAGCTCACGCGTGGCAGCACGTTCGAAGCGTAAGACAAGGACGGGAAACCGCCTTGGGCCAACGCAGCAGACAGAAATACATTGACGCGGCTGGCGACAAAGTCCGGAAGGTTGTGCCACAAGTTATATGTCCAGAACTCGCGAACCACGATGCGTTTGTCTTCCGTAGAAAGCCCGCCAACCTGAGGCCCTTCTGGGTGAAAGACGAGCATGTCCCAATACACCGGGTCTCTGTACTGTTGGATCTTCTCAAGCGAATGCTGGCGGCTCAAGGCCTCGATTGAGGGCTGTGAAACCTTGGGCGCTGCGAGAACCCATGGATCGTTCATGTGGGGGTATAGCTTCCACAATTCGTTCATGGCGCGCTTCTGCAAAAAGCCTGCTGTCTCGAATGCCGCCAAAGGAAACTGAGTCTCTTGAGTGGTCGTACGATGGAGTTGGTTGCCGATCGACACGATGGCGCACCAGCAGACCGTGATCGCAACCCACCAAACGCGGCCGCGACCTTCCATCCAGAACGCGCCAAGTGCCACCGGGACTAGGAGAATTAGCCCGTTGGGCCGCACAAAGACGGCAAATGGCAATGCCAAGGCCAGTACTGACAAGGACGCTGTCGACGCCGTTCTGCGCTTCACGCACAGCCAGACTTCAAAGAGCATAGCTGCCGAAGCCACGGCAAAGAGACCATCCGGGTAAAGTGACCCCATGAAGTAAATCATGTGCGGCGCCAGTGCTATGGCAAACAAAGCAAACCAGAACACTTTGTACAGTCTGTGCTCCCAGTACCAAGCCAGCATCCGGGCTAGCAGGGCTGCGCAGATCAACAGCGAAGCGATGACCGGGGCCTCCACTCTGGCGGTTGTCCCGTAGAGCAGCTTGACGAAGTAGTACCACACCACCGTCTTTCCGGAGCGGAACGCTTCGGGGTTCTGTACCTCAAGCAGGACGGCCACGCTGTCCTCACCCAACACGCCCGGCCAGAACGTGGCTAGCCATGCTCCATAGACACCCACCAGCAGCAGCAGCAGCACAAGGAAACGTGCCATCGGGCGGGTTAAAAAATGGCGCATCAAGGAATGGAGCAGGGGATACGGGAGCACTGAAGCGTCCTATCGGGAGTACCGCGTACGACGCTCAGGAATGCCTGATCAATACGGCTTATCGAGCGGTGTGTTGTTCAGTCGCTCTGTTTAGGAAGTTTCGGCGGGACTGGTTCAAGTGATTTGCTCAGGGGCTCGGTAGGCAGGTTGCCGACGTCGTAATGCAGAAAGGCAATCAGGCACTGAATCCCTATGAGCACAGGTAACGCAGCCAGCATAACTGTGCCGCTCGTGGCTGGATTGTGAGAGCGTGCACTATCAAACCATTGGAGGACTCCAAACGCTCCGCCAGCGATTAGGAGCAAAGTACCGCAAATGCTGTAAAGCGTCCCGACGTTGAAGTCCCGCACTAGATAGCTGTACACGTATCTCCGCCACAAGCGGGAAGCATGTTTTCGCAGAAATTCCGGCAGTACTTTGCCGATCTTGAGATTCGATTCCTCGTCGGCATACACCGAATCCATCGGTATGTCCTTGACCACCGCACGCAACGTGTTGAGGCGGAACAGCATGTCTGTTTCGAAGAAGTAACGCTGCTCAAGCTTGTCCAATGGCAATTCAGCCAGTACACAAGTACGGGCGGCGGTGTAGCCGTTAGTGGGGTCCATCACATTCCAGTACCCGCAGCTGAGTTTCGTGATGAACGACAGAACGGCGTTTCCGAACAAACGCACCGGGGGCATGCCCTGCACCGACTCGGGTCGGAAAAAGCGGTTGCCCTTGGTGTAGTCGGCCTCTTTACGCAGCAACGGGCGCACGAATTTCTGAAGAAGTGCGGGATCCATTTGACCATCGCCATCGATCTTGACCACGATGTCCATGCCATGGGCAATGGCGGCTTTATAGGCGGTGATGACGGCGCCGCCCACACCGCGGTTTTCAGGGTTGTAGAGCACCCGTACACGGGGGTCCCGGTTGCGTTCCTCGATGAACCTGCCGCTAGCGTCTGGACAGGCGTCATCTACGGCGTAAATAGCCTCGACCTCGGGGCCGATGGCCGCTATCACGTCCAGTACATGTTGGGTTACTTTGTAGCAAGGAATGGCGACCGCTATGCGCATGGGGTGCTTCAGTTAGTGGACGCCAGTGCTACTCCGGCCAGAATCAGCGCGCCCCCGGCCAGGGTGCGCCACCCGATAGGTTCGCCCAAGAGCAGCCAAGCCAACGTAGGAACAATTACGAAGGCAAGTCCCATGAACGGATACGCCAGATGCAGCGGCGCCTGACGCAATATCCAGATCCACGCCAGCGTGGTGATCCCATACAGCGCCAGCGCTGCGATGAGCCACCCGTTCTGCAGCAGCCCCAGAGGGGAAAGGCTTGCTGGCAGGCCTGCGGCAGCCTTCTTGAAGAGCAATTGGCCGATCGAGATGCAGAGGACGCAGAGCAGGGTGTAGAAGCTGAGAGCAGGGGTCATGCCTGGGAGGTCAGTGGGGCTGGCGGAAAGTTGGGGATTCTAGGTGAGCGTGCGGATTTTTCGAGTTGCGAGCCGGTAAGAGCGCTGAGCTGGGAAGCGCCACGACCCTCATAGGACTAAGGTGGTATATGGCCACACCTGCCAAAACCTGCGCTTCGGGATCACCCAATGGGTGGTATTGGCAGCATGCATCGCAATGCTGAGCATGAGATCGTCCGGAATGCGCTGTAGGTAACATAAACGTCACTCATCAATAGCTCTACATACCCTTCTCCTAACGATAGCAAAGGAATTTCTCGTATTGTTCTCGCACTCGTGATGCTAGTGCGGGTTGACCAAAGCTACACGTCACTGCTCGATGGCAAAAGCAGGTTGCAGAAAGTGGTAACCCTTGAAACTGTATGGGCGCGGGAGGCTATTCTCCTCTGACGGGCGATATCGGATGCTATTCAATTAAGCCAAAAATTACATACCCTTAGTGCCGCAGTCTTCGGAGACAAGTGGCCCTATGCAGTCCATCAACTTGTGCTTGCCGTCCACAGATTGCACCGCGCAAACAGCGTGACCATCTGTGCTATGTTCTTCCTGCATGTCTACGCTGAAAAGGCTGTTGTCTTCGGCGTCCGCTTGACTGTATTGCAGGCCTAAGAATGGTTCGCTGCACGTATTGTCTTGGCGTCAGGCTTGAACAATCACAGTGCTCAGGGATTGGTGCAGGACATCCTTAGCGAGATTGGATATAAAAATAAGGGTTGAATTTTTCTGGAGTCATATAATCTCTAGTTCCTCCGATAAATTAGTCGGTGAGCCCGCTCGGAGGATCGCAGGAACGATGGCAACAGGTAATATAAAAAAAGGCAGGAGGTAACGGTATTCTCCAGCAATAGAAAAAAACCCTATGGCCCCAATTTGGATTGCCATAGGAACCGCCATGAGAAGGAGTGCTCGATCACGCTGCCTCCAACCGGCTATGGTGGCCCACAACGTGAGTCCGACTCCAATGAGCGGCGTCCATAGTAGCCAGCGCCATTTCGCAGACCATTCGTATAACGAAAATAGGGCAGATTCTCCTTTCTTCCAATGCCATGCGCGAAAGATGGAATGCGAATCAATTTGCTCGAGTATGAATGGCGCGTAATGGTGCCCAGGAAGACCTCCCTGCGCCAGGGCGGCTACTAAAAATACATTTACTCGGCTGCCAACAAATTTTGGAATATTGCGCCAAAGATTATAAGTGAAAAACTGCTTAACGATAGCATCGCGGTCAGCCTCCGGCATGCTCATCACACGCGGGCCATCCGCGCGAAAAAGGAGTGGGTCCCAATAGTCGGGGTCGTAGTACTCTATGACCTTCTCATATATGCCATGGCTCTGTAAAAGCTGAATGGTTTCCGGGGCCACGCGCGGCGAGGGCGTCCAAATTTTCATGGGCCGAGGTTGTAAGAAATTGGCGGTTTCATAAATAGCCAACGGGAATAGCACGCCGTGAGTGGGGGTAGATTGTCGGCCCGTATCGGCCACTGCATTTAGCCCAATCCAGAGCAGAGTCACTGCGGCTAAGAGAATTCGCCCAAGGCCGCGTAGCCAACAGATGGCCAGAACGACAGGCAGCAGAAAAACAATGCCATTGGGGCGAGCAAAGGCTGCGAAAGGTAACGTCATGGTTATGAACGCCAGCCCGGCAAAGTCAACCCGATTGGCCCGTACAACACGCCAAATTTCGAAGAGTAACCCTGTAGCCGCCACAGCGTAAATACCGTCCGGATAAAGCGATCCGGCGAAGTACACCATCTGAGGAGCGGCACAGACCAGTAGCAATAGCACTACCGCAATTTTCGGAAGATCGTGTTGCCATTGCCAAGCCAAAAGCCGCGCGAAAACACAAGCGGTAAATGTCAGCTGGAATGCTATCGGCACCTCGACACGTCGAGTACTTTCGTACATGAGGCGTACAAATGCGAACCAGAAATCTGGCTTGCCTGAGTGATGTTTAGACGGGTTCTCGATCTCGCGCAGTATCGCTAGACTATCCTCGCCAAGAACGCCAGGCCAGAATGCTATGAACCAGCTGCCATACACCAGCACCAAGAGTCCCAGGAATACCGTAAATGGATGCCAGGGAAACCGGTCATTTGAAAGAGTTGGCGCCACAATGCTTTTCTGCGGCATAGAATAACTTTGTGATAAGAAAATGTAGTTAGCCACAGTGATGTCTGTGGCAACGCCACGGTGCGACGTATGGCAGTGCAGCACCTCGCGGCGTAACTGAAGAATGAATATTGCTGAGTGAATGGACTCGAACAGGTAGATCGATTTTCTTGCCTGCCATCCCTATGCAGGGTGCTTAAGGCTGGTGGTACTTCGCAGTCTCGTCGACTATCCTGGATAAATTCAATCAGTTAATCAGTGATTTGCTCTGCGGTCACAAAGTGACGTTGAACTGCGGAAACATTTTACGTGCCAAAGCAATGTCGAAATTGTTTCTTGGTTACAGAATATGTCCAGATTCAAGCGCCCTGCAATGCCAACCCCGCATGCTCCCGCAGCGGATGAAAATGAATCTTCGGAAACCGCTCTTGCGCCAGCCGAACGTCATACGGTGACGTGCAGAGATACGCCAGCGTGTCCGCCGCATCGTGCGCCAGGCGCAGCGGGTAAGCGTCGGTGAAGGCACGCAAATCGGCCGGGGTATCCGCAGTGATCCAGCGTGCCCCGGTGTACTGGCAGCCCTCCAGGCGCACATCGGCGTCGTACTCCGCTTTGAGCCGGTGCTGTACCACTTCGAATTGCAGCTGGCCCACGGCGCCGAGCAGCATGTTGCCGCCAGCGTCGGGCTTGAAGACCTGGATCGCGCCTTCTTCGCCCAGCTGGGCCAGGCCCTGCTGCAGCTGCTTGGTGCGCAGTGGGTTCTTGAGCACCACGGTCATGAACATCTCGGGCGCGAAGAAAGGCAGGCCGGTGAACTGCAAATTGGCGCCGTCGGTGATGGTGTCGCCCAGCTGCACGCCGCCATGGGTGGTAAAGCCGATGATGTCGCCCGCGTAGGCTTCTTCCACCGCCTCGCGGCGCTGCGACATGAAGGTGACTACCGAGGTGGGACGCAGCTCCTTGGCGGTGCGTTGCACCTTGAGCTTCATGCCGGGCATGTATTTGCCGGACGCCACGCGCACGAAGGCGATGCGGTCGCGGTGGTTGGCGTCCATGTTGGCCTGCACCTTGAACACCACGCCGGCAAAGCCTGCATCTTCGGGCTGGATGGTCTTGACGACCGGCTGCTTGTTCACTTCGAGGGTGCTCACGCGCGGGCCCGGCGGCGGCGACATGTCGACCACGGCGTCCAACACTTCCATCACACCGAAATTGTTCACCCCCGAGCCGAAGAACACGGGTGTGAGCTTGCCGGCCAGGAAGTCTTCATGGCTCCAGGCTGCCGAGGCGCCCACGGCCAGCTCCATGCTCTCCAGTGCATCGTCAAATGACTGGCCAAAGCGTTTGCGCAGCCGGTCGGCTTCCGCCAGCGGCACCACCTCAAAGTCTTTCGGGCCGCGGTCGCTGCCAGGGGTGAACACCGTCATGGTCTGCGTGCGCAGGTTGATGATGCCGCCAAAGCTCTTGCCCTGGCCCACGGGCCAGGTGATGGGGCAGCAGGGCATGCCCAGTTCGCGCTCCACTTCGTCGAGGATGTCCAGCGGGTCGCGCACTTCGCGGTCCATCTTGTTGACGAACGTGATGATGGGCGTATCGCGTTGGCGGCAGACCTCGATCAGTCGGCGGGTCTGCGCTTCCACACCGTTGGCCGCGTCGATCACCATCAACGCCGAGTCGACGGCGGTGAGCACGCGGTAGGTGTCTTCAGAGAAGTCTTTGTGGCCCGGGGTGTCGAGCAGGTTGATCACGCGCTCGCGGTACAGCATCTGCATGACCGACGAGGCCACCGAGATGCCGCGCTGCTTTTCGATTTCCATCCAGTCCGACGTGGCGTGGCGGCTGGCTTTGCGGCCCTTGACGGCGCCCGCGATTTGAATTGCGCCCGAGAACAGCAGCAGCTTTTCGGTCAGCGTCGTCTTGCCCGCGTCGGGGTGGGAAATGATGGCAAAGGTGCGGCGGCGCTGGGTTTCGGCAAGGAACGGTGCGGACATGCAGGCAGAGGCGGCGCACAGAAGCGCAGCGCGATAAATAGCTGGAATCCCGCGATTATCCCTGCGCCGTGTGCCAAGGGAGTGGGGGCCGTGACGGCGCCCCACTTGTGCCAGAAGTTACTTGGCGGGCGTCACCTCGACTTTGGGAACCTCAATGACCTTCTTTTCAGTGGTCACATTGACGTCGGGCGTCTTCACGTCGTACTTGGGCAGCGTGACGTCGCCCGACTGGGTCTTTTCCACTTCGTACTTGGGCACGGTCACGTTGCCTTCCTGGGTCTTCTTCACGTCGCAGGCTGTCAGCCCGGCAAAACTGGCCGCAACGATGGTCAGAGCAATGAGGTTTTTCATGGGTAAGCACTTTCTGCGTAAGGTTGAGGAGGCCGGCGCTTGCGATGGGGCCGGAGCACGCTTTGAATTACAGCGAGCAATGCGGCGGCTGCCTGTAGGAGCGCTGGCAACACACAAGTGCGAAATGGCCCCCTTTGGGTGGCGGCGGTGGTCCGGTTCGCGGGATGTCATAAAATGCCGGAATCCGAGGAGCGTTGCAGCGTCCCCAGCACTGGCGGGGCGTGAGGCTCGGAGTCATCTAGCAACGACGCTCAACCACTTCTCGTGTGGTGAGCCCCGGCAATCCCCCGATGAGTGGTTTTTTCAAACATGCTTTGGAGCAAACCATCATGAACGCACGCGTCAACGCCCCCGTCAACACCGACTGTGTCATCACCGACATCGGCCTGGCCCCCTGGGGCCGCAAGGAAATCGCAATTGCCGAGACCGAGATGCCCGGTCTCATGGCGATCCGCGAGGAATTCGCTGCCGCCCAGCCCCTGAAGGGCGCCCGCATCACCGGCTCGCTGCACATGACTATCCAGACGGCTGTGCTGATCGAGACCTTGAAGTCGCTGGGCGCTGATGTGCGCTGGGCTTCTTGCAACATCTTCTCCACGCAGGACCACGCTGCCGCCGCCATTGCTGCGGGCGGCACGCCGGTGTTTGCCGTCAAGGGCGAGTCGCTGGAAGAGTACTGGGACTACACCCACCGCATCTTCGACTTCGGTGCCAAGGGCACGCCGGGCGAAGGCCCCAACATGATTCTGGACGATGGCGGCGACGCCACGTTGCTGATGCATCTGGGCCAGCGCGCCGAGAAGGACGCGTCCCTGGTGGCCGGCAACGGTGCCAGCGAAGAAGAGCGCATCCTGTTCGCCTCCATCCGCAAGAAGCTGTCCGAAGACGCCACCTGGTACAGCCGCAAGTCGGCCGAGATCATCGGCGTGACCGAAGAGACCACGACCGGCGTGCACCGCCTGAACGAAATGTCCGCCAAGGGCACGCTGCTGTTCCGCGCGATCAACGTGAACGACTCGGTCACCAAGAGCAAGTTCGACAACCTGTATGGCTGCCGCGAATCCCTGGTGGACGGCATCAAGCGCGCCACCGATGTGATGATCGCCGGCAAGGTTGCTGTGGTGGCGGGCTATGGTGACGTGGGCAAGGGCTGCGCCCAGGCGCTCGCTGCCCTGCGCGCCCAGGTGTGGGTGACCGAGATCGATCCCATCAACGCCCTGCAGGCCGCGATGGAAGGCTTCAAGGTCGTGACGATGGAATACGCCGCCGACAAGGCCGACATCTTCGTGACCACGACCGGCAACAAGGACGTGATCCGCCACGAGCACATGGTGGCGATGAAGAACGAGGCCATCGTCTGCAACATCGGCCACTTCGACAATGAGATCGACGTCGCGTCGATCGAGAAGTACCAGTGGGAAGAAATCAAGCCCCAGGTGGACCACGTGATCTTCCCGGACGGCAAGCGCATCACGCTGCTGGCCAAGGGCCGCCTGGTGAACCTGGGCTGCGCCACGGGCCACCCGAGCTTCGTGATGAGCAGCTCGTTCGCCAACCAGACGATCGCGCAGATCGAGCTGTTCACCAAGCAGGGCGACTACGAAGCCGGCAAGGTGTACGTGCTGCCCAAGATCCTGGACGAAAAGGTTGCCCGCCTGCACCTGAAGAAGGTCGGCGCGCAGCTGACCGAGCTGACCGATACGCAGGCTGCGTACATCGGCGTACAAAAGCAAGGGCCCTACAAGCCCGACACCTACCGCTATTGATAGGGCGCGCGCGCGGCGGGTGGGGGTGCGGGTTCGGAGGGCGTTTCGACGGCCTCGGCACCGTCAGCCCGCCTGAGCGTGAATGCACAGTCGGCAGCGGGGCTTGAACCTGCTGTAGCTTGTTTGCTATAAAAATAATAGCTACCAACGCTTATCAATCAAGCGCTGGCGGCCTATTTGATTAAAAAAAAGGATGGGCGCGATGCGCGCAGATGTGTATTTGGTGGAGCGCGGCCATGCCGCGACCCGCTCGCAAGCCCAGCGGCTCATTGCAGCAGGCGTGCAATGGCGCCTGTCGCCCGGCATGCCCTGGCAGAAGGTGACCAAGAACGGCGACGACATTCCGGATATTGCCCAGGTCGAGCTGCTGGACGGCGCCGAGGCCAAGTACCTCTCGCGCGGTGGCCTCAAGCTGGAGGGCGCGCTCAAGGCCACAGGCCTCGCGGTGGACGGCTTGCGCTGCCTGGACGTCGGTCAGAGCACCGGCGGTTTCACTGACTGCCTGCTGCAGCATGGCGCGGTTCAGGTGATCGGGGTGGACGTGGGCCACGGCCAACTGCACGAACGCCTGCGCAACGACCCGCGCGTCGTGGGCGTAGAAGGGCTGAACGCCCGCGCCATGACCGCCCAATCTCTGCAGGATGCCTGCGAGGAGGCGTTGTCCGAACACGTGGAAACCGACGTCGACGACAACGACACCCTGCCCGTGGCGCCGTATGCCTGGATGCGCAACGGTGGCGAGGTGGACGAGGCGTATGACGACAGCGACGACGCCAGGGAGCAGGACGTCGAGGCCTTCAAGGCCGAGCGCGCGGCCAAGGCCCGTGCCCGGGCCGAGGGCGTTGTGCCCACCCGGCGCCAGCGCCAGGCGGGGCGGGAAGCCGTAGACATCACGCCCGCGTTCGACTTTGTCACCGGCGATCTGTCCTTCATCTCGCTCACCCTCGTGCTGCCAGCCCTGGTGCCGCTGCTCAAGGCAGGCGGCGCGCTGCTGATGCTGGTCAAGCCGCAGTTTGAACTGCAGCCTGGACAGGTGGGCAAGGGCGGCATCGTGCGTGACGAATCGCTGTATGCGGTGGTCGAAAAACGCATCCGCGACTGCTGCGCCGAGTCGGGATTGACGGTGAGCGAGTGGCTCCCCAGCCCGATTGATGGCGGCGACGGCAACCGTGAATTTTTTGTTTATGCGAGGAGGGCTGCATGACAGCTGGTAACGCACAAGGCACCGGTTTTCCGGTCAGCCTCGAGTTCTTTCCCCCGAAGACGCCCGAAGGCGTCGAAAAGCTGCGCGCCGCGCGCCAGCAGCTGTACGCACTGAAGCCGGATTTCTGTTCGGTCACCTATGGCGCAGGGGGCTCTACGCAGGAAGGCACATTTGGTGCTGTGCGCGAAATTCTTGCCGAGGGCATGAGTGCAGCGTCGCACTTCTCCTGCATCGGCGCCACCCGCGAGTCCGTGCGGGAGCAGCTAGCCACGCTCAAGGCCATGGGCGTCAAGCGCTTGGTGGCCCTGCGCGGCGATTTGCCCAGCGGCTACGGCTCGGGGGGCGAGTTTCACTACGCAAGTGATCTGGTGGCGTTCATCCGTGCAGAAACCGGCCGCGATTTCCACATCGAGGTGGCGGCCTATCCCGAGGTGCACCCCCAGGCGAAATCGCCCGATGCGGACTTGCAGGCCTATGTGACGAAGGTGCGTGCCGGGGCGGACTCGGCCATCACGCAGCTGTTCTACAACAGCGACGCCTATTTCCGTTTTGTGGAAGACGCAGAGCGGTTTGGTGCCAACGTGCCGGTAGTGCCCGGCATCATGCCGATCGGGAGCTCCACGCAGCTCATGCGCTTTGCAGACGCCAGCGGCGCCGAGATCCCGCGCTGGATCCGCCTGCGCCTGCAGGCCTTCGGCGACGACACGGCCAGCATCAAGGCCTTTGGCCTGGATGTGGTGACCGACCTGTGCGACCGGCTGCGCACTGCGGGCGTACCGGCGCTGCACTTCTACACGATGAACCAGAGCACTGCGACGCTGGAGATCTGTCGCAGGCTGGGGATCTGATGCAACGGCGGGATGATCGCGCGCCGCGTCGGGCCGCCGCAAAGCAGGCGGCCGCAGGATGTGCTGCCGCCTGGGTCCTGGGCGTGCGGGTGATGGCGCTGGCCTGCTGTGTGGTGGTGGCGGGCTGCGCGTCCGTCGAGCCTGCTGTGGCAGACAAGCCGCACGGCCCGGCACCTGAGGCCAAGAAGCCAGCAGCCGTCCACCGCCCCGCCGCACCGGCCAAGGTAGCGCCCTCAGATACTCCCTTGCGTCCCCCGATTCCCGCCGCCGAAGAGACTGCCCCTGGTCTTGCCGAAGGTCTGGTATCCGCCACTTCGGCATCGCGCGCCCTGGCCGACCAGGTGGGATTGGCTTCCTGGTATGGCGGCAAGTTCCATCGGCGCCGCACCGCCAGCGGTGAGCTGTTTGACATGCGGGCACTGACCGCGGCGCACCCCACACTGCCTTTCGGCTCCCTCGTCTGCGTGCGCAGCAAAGTCAATGGACGCACGGTCGTGGTTCGCATCAACGACCGTGGCCCGCACACCGGCAAAAGGGTCATCGACCTGAGCCGGGCCGCCGCCGATGCGCTGGGAATGATCGGCCTCGGGCTCAAGCCTGTGGAGCTGTTTGCGTTGCCGGACGGCGAGCAGGATTGCCCCGAGCCCTGACGGCGTGCCCTGGACGCCGGCTGCGCGCGGCGGTCGTCCGCAGGGGGCGTGCGCCAGTGCTTAACCGCCGGACTCGAGCGTGTGCGTCGCGTGCTTGTCTTGCGCCAGCAGCTCTGCCATTTGCGGCAGGGACGCCTTCAGCGCGGCCTTCAAGGTGAAGGGTGGGTTGATCAGGAACATGCCGCTGGCCGGAAGACCGGGGCGCTTGATGTCGCCCGCGGCGTTTTCAATGAGCTTGCTGTTCTTGACCGTGAGCGTGGCGTGCAGCCAGCTTTTGCCGGCCTTGGTGGCCAGCGTTTTCAGGCGGCGGGGCAGGTCGTGGGCCTCAGGCCGCGGGATGATGGGGTACCAGAACGCGTAGGTGCCAGTGGCAAAGCGCTTGAGCGAATCCGCCGCCATGTCGAGCACCTTGGCGTAGTCGCTCTTGATTTCATAGCTGGGGTCGCACAGTACCAAAGCGCGGCGGGCGGGTGGAGGCAAAAATTTCTTGATGCCCTCGAATCCGTCTTCGTGCAGCACGGCCACCTGGCGGCCGGCCTCCAACTGCGCCACGTTGCCTGCCAGCGAGCGCAGGTCGGTCGGGTGCAGTTCAAAGAGCTTGAGCTTGTCGCGCTCGCGCAGCAGGCGCTGGGTGATGAAAGGGGAGCCCGGGTAAATCCGCAGCGCATTGCCCTGGTTGAAGCCGCGGATCAGGTCTACATAGGCTTGCAGGGCCGGAGTGAGGGCTGGCGCCTCAGGGGCAAAGAGGCGGGCGACACCATCGGCGGCCTCGCCGCTGGTGTTGGCGTAGTCACCATCGAGACGGTACAGGCCCGCGCCAGCGTGGGTGTCCAGCACGGTCAAAGCCGCGTCTTTCTCGGTAAGGTGTTGCAAGGCGGTAATCAAGACCGTGTGCTTGAGCACATCGGCATGGTTGCCTGCGTGGAAGGCGTGGCGATAACTGAACATGCCCCAATGGTAACGAGTGTGCTTCTCACACAGGACAGGGACCTTGTGCGGCGCAATGGGCGCGGTGCGATGGAAGACGGTCCTGGCTGCGCCAAAATGACCCTGGTCTCAGGTCGATCGGGTGCCCCGGCCGTCATGACCGGATGCCTTTTCGTCATGGCTCTGGGTGGTGTCTCGGACCCGGGCACGGCACAATTGGGGTTTGTCTGACAGCCCACGTGATGTTTTTGGCAGACAGGACGTCTTTTGTTTCTGTAGCGCGGCTGGCATGCTTCATCATCGCGTCTGCGGTGGCCCTGGCGCCCGCTGAACCCCCGTTTTGTTGACGCCCGCACGCCACGCCAAGCCCTTTTCACCATGATCGCAAGTTCCAGCCAAGCCTCTGCCAGCGGTGTCAGCCACGTGGATGCGCTGCTTCCCGGCACCCGCCTGGCTGAGTTCGAGATCCTGGAGTTGCTGGGGGTCGGCGGTTTTGGCATGGTCTACAAAGCGTTTGACCATTCGCTGCACCGCGCCGTGGCCATCAAAGAGTACATGCCGTCTGCGCTGGCAGGGCGCTCCGAGGGGCAGTCGCTGTGGGTCCGCTCCTCGTCCGACCAGCAGACCTTCCATGCCGGGCTGGCGTCCTTTGTGGGCGAGGCGCGCTTGCTGGCGCAGTTTGACCACCCCTCCCTGGTCAAGGTGTTTCGCTTCTGGGAGGCGAACAACACGGCCTACATGGTCATGCCCTTGTACACCGGCATGACCTTCAAGCAGGCCCGGGCTCAGATGCGCACCCCGCCTTCGGAGGCCTGGCTGCGCAAGGTGCTCTGGTCGGTGCTGGGTGCCCTGCGGGTGCTGCACGATGGCAAGACACTGCACCGGGACATTTCTCCCGACAATATTTTTCTGCAGGACAGCGGTCCCCCGGTGCTGCTGGATCTGGGCGCTGCCCGCCACGCGATCAATGACCAGGACCGCAAGCACACGGCGGTGCTCAAGGTGAACTACGCGCCCATTGAGCAATATTCCGATGGGGACGAAGAGCTGCGCCAGGGGCCGTGGAGCGACCTGTATTCGCTGGCCGCCGTGATGCATGGCTGCCTGTGCAACGACACGCCGCTACCCGCCACGCTGCGCTCCATCCGCGACCGCATGGTGTCGTTCTCGCGCGTTGCCAGGACCGTCAAGCGCCAGTTTGGCGTGGACTATTCCGCGCCGTTCGTGGCCGCCATTGCCAAATCGCTGGCCCTGCGGCCTGAAGACCGGCCACAGAACATCGACGAGTTCCTGCTGCTCATGGAGATGACCACCGCTCCTGAAGGGGTGGAGCATTTCGATTTCAGGGCGGACCTGGGCGACATCTGGGTCGAGCCCGCGGACCGGCCCGGCCCAGGGCTCGTCACGCCTACGGTGGACGTGACCTCTGCGGCCAATGCGGTGGCGGCGATTCAGGCGCAAGCACAGCGGGCGGCCGCCCACGGCACCCCCGGGTCGGACGCGCACGGCGATCCGACCGACGCCGCCGATGTGGGCGGAGACACGGTGGTGCTCGGAGGCCCTGACACCGTGGTGGCCGATGCAGGGGATACGGTCTTCATTGATGCCGGCGACACGGTCGTGGCCGAGGATTCGCGCTACGACGACCCTGACGGGCACCATCTGTCCGCTGGCAACGCCCGGCATGCAGCCGAGCAGCAGCCGCGCCCTACCGAGCGGGAGGCCCATCGCCCGGCCCATAAGTCGCCAAAGTCGCGCAAGCGTTCGCCAGTCGTCGTCTGGTTGGGGGTGGCGGTCTTTGCGGTGGTGGCCTCCGCCGCCGGGCTGCGCTGGGCGCAGAGCAACAAGGCGCCCCAGGACGACATCATCACCGAGATGGCGGAGCGTCCCGCAGCGCCGGCTTCGAGCGCCGAGCCCTTGGTCCTGGCCGAAGCGCCCGCCGATGCCCCTGCTGCTGCTGCCTCGGTAGAAGCGGCGGCGGCTGTGACTGCGGCTTCCGCGCCCACGCCGGCATTCGTGACTGCCTCGGCGCCGCGCACCAACCCGCGCACGAAGCGGACCGCTCCAGAGCCCACCGCGGCTCCGGCCGTGGTGCATGAGGAGCCGCCACCACCGCCCCCTCCCGTGGTGGCAGAACCCCGCCCCCGCCCGGCGCCACGTGCGCCCAGCCCGCAGGAAGCCTGCGCGGATGCTAATTTCCTGTCCCGCCCCATGTGCGTTCACCAGGAATGCCAGAAGCCTTCCCAGGCCAACCAGCCCATCTGCGTGGAGAACCGCCGCCGCTACGAAGCCGAAGAGCAGCGCCGCCGTCAAACCCCCAACTAGCTGCTGCCGGGCGCCAGGGGAGGGCGAAATGGGCCCGTTGCGACCCAAGCTTGCGCCATAGATAGGTAAATTCGTATAATCGTGGGCTTCGCAGCGCTTTTGTGGTCCCGCGGCGAAGATTTCATGCCACCTAAGAGGCTTCCTTCAGAGAAGCACCGACCGTGGAAAAGGACCCGCCAAACCCTCTGCATAAAGAGAAACTCATGACTACTACTTTCAGCGCCAAGCCCGCTGAGGTTGTGCACGAGTGGTTTGTGATTGACGCGACCAATAAGGTCCTCGGACGAGTAGCCAGCGAAGTTGCTCTCCGTTTGCGCGGCAAACACAAGGCCATTTACACGCCTCACGTCGACACCGGTGACTTCATCGTCATCATCAACGCCGCCCAGATCAAGGTGACCGGCACCAAGTCCCTGGACAAGGTGTATTACCGCCACTCGGGTTACCCCGGCGGTATCACGGCCACGAACTTCCGCGACATGCAAGCCAAGCACCCCGGCCGCGCGCTGGAAAAGGCTGTCAAGGGCATGCTGCCCAAGGGCCCCCTTGGCTACGCGATGATCAAGAAACTCAAGGTGTATGGCGGTGCTGAGCATCCCCACACCGCCCAGCAGCCCAAAGTGCTGGAAATCTAAGGAGCCTTGAGATGATTGGTGAATGGAACAATGGCACCGGCCGTCGCAAGTCCAGCGTCGCCCGCGTGTTTCTGAAAAAAGGCACTGGCAAGATCACGGTGAACGGCAAGGACATCCAGTCCTACTTCGGCCGCGAAACCTCGATCATGATTGCCAAGCAGCCGCTGATGCTGACCAACCACGGCGAAACTTTCGACGTGATGATCAATGTCCACGGTGGTGGTGAATCCGGCCAGGCTGGCGCTGCCCGCCACGGCATCACCCGCGCTCTGATCGACTACGACGCGACGCTCAAGCCCGTACTGAGCCAAGCCGGCTTCGTGACGCGTGATGCCCGCGAAGTGGAACGTAAGAAGGTCGGTCTGCGCTCTGCACGCCGCGCCAAGCAGTTCTCCAAGCGTTAAGCTTTGGTTCTGCCCCGGAGGCCGCTCACGCGAACTCCGATTTTGCAGGTGGCCTTTCGGGGCTACTTTGCAGAGCAAAAACCGCCTCCGGGCGGTTTTTTCGTTTAAGGTGCGCTTTTTTCCTGCGAGTCATTCTCATGTTCCACCCCGCCACCAAGCCATGCGCCTTCGCCTGCTGCGCCGCCGGCTGACCATCAGCGCCCCCCGGGTTGCGATCCGCAGTGCGCTGCCCTGGCCCCTGCGCTGGCTGGCCCTGGCGGTGGTCCTCGGGTTGTGTGCGGCGGTGGCGCTGTGGGCCTTCGAGTTCGGAAAATCCATCGCAGGCCTGGACACCGTTTCCCGGGATGAGTTGCTGGAGTTGCGCGCTGAGGTGGCGCGCCTGCATGGCGAGGGTCAGGCGCAGCAGACCGTAGCGCACACGGCCGAAAGCCTGCTGGTGGCCGAGCGCGCTGCCAAGGAAAGCCTGATGGTGCAGGTGCGCCAATTAGAGGCAGACAACCGCACGCTGCGCGAGGACCTGGGGTTTTTCGAGAAGCTGATCCCGGCGGCCAAGACCGAAGGCTTGGCGATCCGCAGCCTGCAGGCCGAAGTACTGGGGGGCATGCAGCTGCGCTGGCAGGTGCTCGTGATCCAGGCGACACGCAATGCGCCGGAGTTCAATGGTCGGCTGGAGTTGGTGTTGACCGGCACACATGATGGCCAACCCTGGACTCAGACCCAGCCGCCGCAGGGCCAGCCTTTGCAGGTCAAGCAATACCGGCGCATCGAGGGCGTGCTCGATCTGCCCCCCAACGCCGTGGTAAAAACCGTGACCGCCCGCGTGCTCGAGGGCACGACCGTCCGTGCGGTCCAGGCCATGACCGTCGAATAACGGCCCGCCAAGCGGTCTCGCATCTTCGCCCCAGGCAACACATACGTAACCAGGGCCGTCGCAAGAAATTCGCTCTTGCGGCCCGCATCGCGCCATCTCGCGTGTGCCTTCGTAACCCGAGGCGTACGCCCATCTCTCCAGGAGTTTGCCCATGTTTTCCCGCAAGAAACAGCCCCCCATCAAGAGCCTGATCGCGCAAGGCACCAAGATCGAAGGGGACGTGCACTTCGTCGAAGGCATGCGCATCGACGGCGAGGTGGTTGGCGATATCCGGGCCGCGTCGGGGCAGCCCAGCATCCTGGTGATTTCCGAGAGCGCCCGGGTCGAGGGTGCCGTGCATGCGGACCACGTGATCGTCAACGGGCAGGTGGTGGGTCCGGTGCATGCGGCCGAGCTGCTGGAACTCCAGCCCAAGGCCAAGATCACAGGGAATGTGCATTACAAGGCGCTCGAGATGCACCAGGGCGCGATGATCGCCGGGCAGATGTGCCCCGCGGCCGTGCTGGTGGAGGAAAAGCCCCCACTCAAGTTAGCGTCTAACGGCCAGTGAACGCAATTCCCGAGCGGTCTGCAGTACTATTCACCGCAATATAGAACCGGAAGGACCCCCCATGAGCGCAGTTGCCGAGAACATCCAGACCGAAATGCCCGCCCCCATCCTGTTCACGGACAGCGCGGCGGCCAAGGTGGCGGACCTGATTGCCGAAGAGGGCAACCCTGACCTGAAGCTGCGTGTCTTCGTGCAGGGTGGCGGGTGCTCGGGCTTCCAATATGGTTTCACTTTTGATGAGATCACCAACGAAGACGACACCACCATGACCAAGAATGGTGTCTCGTTGCTGATCGATGCCATGAGCTACCAATACCTGGTCGGTGCCGAGATCGACTACAAGGAAGATCTGCAAGGCGCGCAGTTCGTGATCAAAAACCCGAACGCGACCACCACCTGCGGCTGCGGCTCCAGCTTCTCTGCCTGACCGCGAAAGGGCGCTGGTCGCCCTGCTGCCCCCCACAAGCCGCCTTCGGGCGGCTTTTTCTTTTGGGGTACGGCTTCAAGTCCGGTCGTTTCCCGCGAAAGCCAGTGCGGGAGTCAGCACGATGCGGGTGCCTTGCGGGGCAAAGAAAGAGCCCATCAGCCCGCTCCCGGGGATGCCGGGGACCGTCTAGGGCCCTTGGGGGAACACTCCTTGCGCCTGAGAATTCCGCGCCCACATGGGCCTCGCTGCATGTCATGGGGGCGAAGACGGGTGCCCGACCGATGAGAGCGTGTGTGAGCGCGCCCCGCCTACGCCGGGTAGATAGCGCCCAGCACGCGCAGCCCCGTGGCCCCCGTGACGCTCGCCAGATTGCCCGGCTGCCCCGTCAGCGCCTGCCGCGCCAGCCAGGCGAAGGCAGCGGCCTCTACCTGCAGCGCGGGCAGGCCCAGGGCGTCGGTGGGCACCACGCGCAGGGTGGGGCACAGCGCCTGCAGGCGTGCCATCAAGTGGGTATTGAGTGCACCGCCGCCACACACCGCCAGCGATTTGCTATTTTTTTGATAGCTATAAATGCTTAATACACAAGCGCTGGCCGTGAATTCCGTCAAGGTCGCCTGCACATCCGCCGGTGCTGCCCCCGCAAAGGCCCCAAGGTGGGCGGCCAGCCACGGTGGGTTGAACAGGTCGCGCCCGGTGCTTTTGGGCGCAGGCTTGTGCAAAAACGGCTCCTGCATCAGCGAGGCCAGCAGGCCCGGCAGCACATTGCCGGTGGCGGCCCAGGCGCCACCCGCGTCAAAAGGCTGGCCGGTGTGCTGCTGGCACCAGTGGTCCATCAGCGCATTGCCTGGCCCGCAATCGAAGCCGAGAACGCTGCCATCTGCGTCCAGCACGCTGATGTTGGAAATGCCGCCGATGTTGAGCACGAGCACCGTCTCGCCCGCGCGGCCGAACACACCCTGGTGAAAGGCCGGCACCAGGGGCGCGCCCTGGCCCCCCGCGGCCACATCGCGGCTGCGGAAGTCCGCCACCACGGCAATGCCCGTGCGTTCGGCCAGCAGGGCCGGGCTGCCCAGCTGCAGCGTGTAACCGGTGCCGTCGAATTCCTGGGGTCGGTGGCGCACCGTCTGGCCGTGGGCGCCAATGGCGCGGACGGCGGTGGCGGGGCGGCCGCTCTGGGCGAGCAGCGTGTGGACCACCTCGGCGTATGCGCGCGACAGCGCGTTGCCGGCCAGCGCGGCGCGGTGCAGTTCGTCTATACCTGGGGTGTTGAGGGCCAGCAGCTCGGCCCGGAGCTCGGGCGCGAAGGCCGCGCTGGCGTGGTGGGTGACCACCATGCGCGGGCCCGAGAAGTCGGCCAGCACCCCGTCGATGCCGTCAAGCGAGGTGCCCGACATCAGGCCGATGTAAAGCTCTGGTGCGCTGGAAGAGGGCGTCACGCGCGTGAAAGGGCCCGAGGTGTGTGCACAGGGCGCAGGCTGGGCTTGGGGCCGCCGCGCAAGGGCCGCCCCGCCGCGCTGGCGGCGTCCCCCTTCCCGGCGCGAGCCGAGAGAAGGGGGAAGGCGCGCAGCGCCACAGGGGGATGCATCTGCTTATTCTGCGCTGGCCTGCTCGATCAGGGCGGCAGCACCGAGCTGAATGCGCATATTGGACGCCAGGCGCTGGAAGGCAGGGCGCGCTGCGGCCGAGATCGGCGCGGCGGCGTCGCTGGCGGCCACGATGGTCTGTGGATCCTGGTGCACGCCGTTCACGCGGAACTCGAAGTGCAGGTGTGGGCCCGTCGCCCAGCCCGTGGCGCCCACGGCGCCCAGGGTCTGGCCTTGCTCTACCGACTGGCCTTGGCGCACGTCGATGCGGCTCAGGTGGGCGTAGACGGTGACATGCTGGTTGCGGTGCTTGACGAAGACCACGTTGCCAAAGCCGTTCTGCACTCCGGCAAACTCGATCACACCATCGCCCACGGTGCGCACTGCGGTGCCGGTGGGGGCGGCGAAGTCGGTGCCCAGGTGGGCGCGCCAGGTTTGCAGGATGGGATGCAGGCGCATCTTGAAGCCGCTGGTCACGCGCGAGAACTCGACGGGCGACGTCAGGTAGGCGCGGCGCATGCTTTCGCCGTCCAGGGTGTAGTACGAGCCCTTGCCGGCGCCCGGCTCCTGGAACCAGATCGCCTGGTGGGTCTTGCCGTTGTTGACGAACTCGGCGCTCAGCACACGGCCGCTGCTCAGCGGCTCGCCATCGGCTTCGAGGGTTTCGTAGACCACCGAGAAGCGGTCGCCCTTGCGCAGCGAGCGACGAAAATCGATGTTGCCCGAGAACAGCTCGGCCATCTGCACCGCCACGCCGTCGGGGATGTTGGACGCATCGGTCGCCGCGAACAGCGAACTGTTGATGACGCCACCCGACAGCCGGCTGCTGGCCGTCATCTTGGCGGTCTCGATGCGCGAGGTGAATTTGTTGTTGCCCGAGCGCTCGACGATCAAACGGCGGAAGTTGCCGCTGTCGTCCGGCACCCAGCGCACGGTCATGCGGACCAGGCGGTGGTCATCGGTGGTTTCTGCCGACACCACACGGCCGGTGCGGCCGAGCACGTTTTGTCGCACAGGAGTGTCACCGCGCATGAAGGCAGCGGCAGCCGGATCGGCCACGCCCAGGCGCTGCAGCAGCGACTCCGGCGTGTCGCTGCTGCGCACCTGCTCGGAGCGGTACAGCGAGAAGCCGGGGGAGTCGAGTTCGTCCAGTACCAGGTTGGCAGCGAGCGATTCCACGGGGTGGCTCACCATGCGCACCGGCAGTTCGGACGGATCGGGGGCAAAGGACGCTACGGCAAAAGCGCCGCCGCCGCCCGTCAGCAAAATGGCTGCAACGGCGGCGGTGATGCGTTTAGGGTGTTGTTGGATCGCGCGGGACAGCCGGTCAAGCAAAGCCGAGCTGGCGGTGGTCAAGCCGTGAATCAAAGGTCTATCCCCAGGGTGAACGTGGTTCCGTGGAACTCCCCCGGTGCGTATGCGGGGCGAGGCCAGGAGCACAAACTGTCGGGGCGTGGCCCGTCGACAGCGTGGTGAAAAACAGGTCGAAACAGCGGTCCCACTAGAATCCGCCTTTAGCAATGTGGGCTGGAGTATAGCGGCGCATGCTGTATAGACATCCCAAAAAACCCTTATGAATCAATCTGCTGTTACAACAACCGAGGTCTCCGATGGTGTAAGGAGCGCGCTCGAAATCTCGCTGCGTGGTGTCGAAGAACTGCTGCCCCAGGACGAATGGGTCAAGAAGCTGGTGCGCTCCGAAGCCTCGGGCCAGCCCCTGCGCGTCAAGCTGGGTCTGGACCCCACCGCGCCCGACATCCACATCGGCCACACCGTGGTGCTGAACAAGATGCGGCAATTGCAAGATCTGGGCCATCAGGTGATCTTCCTGATTGGCGACTTCACCAGCCTGATCGGCGACCCCTCCGGCCGCAACAGCACACGCCCGCCACTCACCAAGGAACAGATCAAGGCCAACGCCGAGACCTACTACCGCCAGGCCAGCCTGGTGCTGGACCCGGCCCGCACCGAGATTCGCTACAACAGCGAATGGAGCGAGCCCCTGGGCGCGAGCGGCATGATCCAGCTGGCTGCCAAGTACACCGTGGCCCGGATGATGGAGCGCGACGACTTCCACAAGCGCTTCACCACCGGCCAGTCGATCTCGGTGCACGAGTTTTTGTACCCGCTGATGCAGGGCTACGACTCGGTGGCTTTGAAGAGCGACCTGGAGCTGGGCGGCACCGACCAGAAGTTCAACCTGCTCATGGGCCGCCACCTCCAGCAAGAATATGGCCAGGAGCCGCAGTGTGTGCTCACCATGCCGCTGCTGGTGGGGCTCGATGGCACGGACAAGATGTCCAAGTCCAAGAACAACTACATCGGCATCACCGAAGAAGCGAACACCATGTTCGCCAAGGTGCTGTCGATCAGCGACACGCTGATGTGGGACTGGTACACGCTGCTGTCGTTCAAGAGCCTGGCCGAGATTGCCGCGCTCAAGGCCGAGATCGCCGGCGGGCGCAACCCCAAGGACGCGAAGGTGATGCTCGCCAAGGAGATCACCACGCGCTTTCACAACGCGGCGGCGGCGGATGCAGCCGAGCAGGATTTCATCAACCGCAGCAAGGGCGGCGTGCCGGACGAGATTCCGGAGCTGGCCCTGTCGGGCGCGCCCCTGGGCATTGGCGCGCTGCTCAAGCAGGCCAACCTAGCGCCATCCGGCAGCGAGGCCAACCGGCTGATCGACGGCGGCGGCGTGCGCGTGGATGGCAGCGTGGTCAGCGACAAGGGGCTCAAGCTCGATGCCGGGACCTACGTGCTGCAGGTGGGCAAGCGCAAGTTTGCACGTGTGACTTTGTCCTGAGTTTTAGGTCAAACTGGCCGCTAGCGCTTGATATATAAGCGTTAGTAGCTATCAAAATAGAAGCGCTGAGCCGGGCCGGGCCAGCGCTTTTTTGTTGTCAATCCAGGTTGTCATTCAGATCCGGATCCGGCACATCCCCGATGGCCTCGCGCGTGGCCTGGGCCTGCAGCTGCAGCCAAGCGCAAAACGCCTTGATCTCCGGCCGCTGGGCGCTGCGCGGTCCCACCACGAGCCAGTAGGTCAGGGGCGAGTCGATGCGGTGGCCCGGCAGCACCTCGACCAGGTCGCCCGAAGCCAGCGCATCCGCAATCAGCGGCATGCGCGCCAGCGCCAGGCCCTGGCCGGCCAGCGCGGCCTGCACGATCTGGTGGGCGTAGTTGAAGTACAGCCAGCGCTCGGGCTGCAGCTTGGCCAGGTCGCGGGCGTCAAACCAGCGGCGCCAGCTCAGGTATTCCAGGTAGTGCGTGCGGTGGGCGTCGCCCGCCTCGATCAGGGTGAACTGCGCCACATCGGCCGGCGTGCGCAGGGGCTTACCGCTTTTGAGCAGCCAGGGGCTGGCAACCACGGCCAGCTGCTCCCCAAACAGGCGCACCCCGCCCTGGGTGGCGCCGCCGGGCATGGCGTAGCGCAGGGCCAGGTCCACGTCCGAAGTCTCCAGGTCGATCTGCACATCGCTCGCATCAATGCGGATGTCGATGCCCGGGTTGTCGCGCTGGAACTCCTCCATGCGCGGGATCAGCCACATCGACGCAAAGCTGGCCCAGGTGCTGATCGCCACGCTGCGGCGCCCGGCCGTCTGGCGCACCAGGCGCACAGCCGCGTCCATGCGCTCCAGTGCGGGGCCCACGGCGCGCTGTAGCTGGGCGCCGGCGCTGGTGAGCTCCACCGCGCGCGTGTGGCGCAGGAACAGCGCCACGCCCACTTCCTCTTCCAGCGCCTGGATCTGCCGGCTCACGGCTGATTGGGTGAGCGCCAGCTCGTCGGCGGCGGCGCGGAAGTTCAGGTGCCGCGCCACGGCGAGAAAAGCGCGCCAGTGGCCGGTGGCAACGGCGCGGGTGCGAAGAACGGCGGGGGAGTATTCGGCTGAGGCCATGCCAGGGTGGGCGGAGGGGTCCGCATTCATGCATTGACGGAATGAATAGCGTACCGCGTTTTCATTGGACTGTGTAGGGCACTCGGATCACTATTCAGGCTCTGCAACACCCTGTTCGCACACCCCAAGGAGTCCGTCATGACCGCCCGCAACGTTCTGGAATCGCAACAATCCGCCCACGCCGTTCACGCCGCTGTGGCTGGCCGTTCTGCGGCCGGTTGCTGGAAACTCACCCCAGGCCGCGCGCTGTCCCTGCACCCGCGCCAGCACAGCGTGCTGGAGATTGCGCAAGGCCGCGTCTGGGTCACGGTCAGCGGCACCCCGTTGGCCGGTGCGCCCAGCCGCGATGCCGACCAGGTGCTGCAAGCTGGCGACCGGCTCAGCGTTGCTGCCGGCCAGCATCTGGTGATGGAAGCCTGGAGCCTGCCCGGGGGCGCGCCAGCGCAGGGCGCCGCCTTTTGCTGGGAGGGCGCGGCGGTTGCCGCTGCGGCCACCGTGGCCACCCGCCAGCCCGCCGCCGGCGCCACGCCCGAATGGGAATGTGGCGTGGTGCAACCCCTGCGCGATTTGCTGCAGGCGCTGGCCCAGGGCGGGCGCGCCGTGGCGACAGCAGCCAGGCTGGTGTTGCACGCAAGCAGCCGCCTGGTGTGGGGCGCCACCCGTTTTGCTCTCTTTCGGATAGCAGCGCCGCGCGAGCGCAGGCCAGCCTGAGGGCGAGATGCAAGAAGAGCATCAATAGCTGCACTGCTTTTCATTGGACGATTTACATAGCACGCAGCACCATAGAGTCCAACAAGGGAAAACCCGGAGAATGCCATGACCATCAGCCAAATTTTAAAGTTCGCACCCGCCGCTGCTTCGGCTACCGGCCCATCTGCCACCACCGTGCTGCCCGGCAAGGCCGTGAGCCTTACGCCCCGCGCACCCACCGCGCTGCGCGTGGCCGAAGGCCACGCCTGGGTCACGCTGGATGACGGTCCCCACGGCAGCGGCGCCGAAGCCGGCGACGTGTTTCTGCACGCCGGCCAAACCCTGCGCATCGCCGCCGGCCAGCACGCGGTGGTAGAGCCCCTGGGCGGCCTGCGCCTGCAGTACCGCCTGAGCGCCGTGGCGGCCTCGGCTACCGACGGCAGCCCCGCACCCTGGTGGCGCCGGGCCGCCTTCGGCAGCGCTGCTGGCACCGACCAGCGCGTGGCGGCCGACGCCTGCTGCGCTTGATAGGCCCTGTGTGGCGGTCCTCGCCAATCGGCGGGAGGCCGCTGCACCCGAAGCCTGATGGCAGGTTCTGATCGCAGGCAGTTTTTTAGTCAAAATGGCTTCCACCGCTTGTTCAGCAAGCGCTAGAAGCTATTTTTTTGATAGCGATATTGCCCCGGCCGATCTGTAGGCAGCAGGCGAAAGCCCACTCAGCCCAGCGGCGACTCCACCAAGCGCACCAGCTGGTCCTGCAGGGTGGTCAATATCTCCAGCGACAACTCTGGCTGGCCCGCAGCCGTGGCGCGCGCCAGCACCAAGCCGCCGACCATGGTGGCCAGCACCTCCATGGCACGCGCGCGGTTCGCAGCCGGGGCGGCTTCGGCACTGGCCGGTGCGCTCTCTGCCAGCAGCTGCGCAAAACGCTGGATGTTGCGCTCGATGCCGTCGGCAAACACCCCTGACAACTCCGCCCCCGCGCGCGCCGCGTCCACCGCCAGCGCGGCGGCCGGGCAGCCGCTGCCGGGCGCATCGCGGTGCTGGGGCGACAGGTAGCTGCGGATGCGGTCCTCGACATTGGCATTGGGGGTGTGCCCGTCCAGCGGCGCAATCGACCAGTCAAACGCGCGGGCGCAGGCTTCGCGCACCAGCGCATCTTTCGACTGGAAATGCCGGTACAGCCCGCCATGGGTCAGCCCGGCATCGCGCGTGATGTCGGCCACACCCACGCCCGTCAATCCCCGTTCGCGGTACAGCCGTGCCGCGGCGTCGAGGATGCCTTCGCGGTTTTCTGCGGCCTGGGCTTTGGACACCTTCATGGAAACCTCTTAATGATTGCGGTCGTACGCAAAAAACGGCTTTGTGCTTATGATGACGACCTTAATCATAAGCCTGAGCCCCGGGGCAAGGTAGCGCGACGCGCAGCCCAGCACTGCGGCCTGTGACCACCGCGAGGCCCCCGTGGCACCCGCGCAACCCCACGGGCAGGCGACAACCAGCGAGATGTTTTCATGAACAACACCTTCCTTTCCGACCGCGCCGTGGCGGCAACTCCTGTGACGGGAGCGGCCCGGTGATGCGCCGCGTCGTTATCACCGGCATGGGCCTGGTCTCCCCGCTGGGTTGCCAGGTAGAGCTCGCCTGGCAGCGCCTTCTGGCCGGGCGCTCGGGCATCACGCGCCTGCCCGAGGCCGTGACCGAAGGCATCGCCGCCAAGATCGGCGGCCGCGTGCTGCCCCTGGCCGAGGACCCCGAGGGCGGCTGGGATGTCGACGCCGTCGTCTCCACCAAAGACCAGCGCAAGATGGACCGCTTCATCCCCTTTGCCCTCGGCGCAGCGCAGCAGGCACTGGCGCAGGCCGGCTGGCCCGCGGGCGCCAACGAGGCGGCCCTTGCGCGCACGGCCACCGTCATTGCCTCGGGCATCGGCGGGTTTGGTGCCATTGCCGAGGCCGTGCGCACCACCGACACGCGCGGGCCGCAGCGCCTGTCGCCATTCACCGTGCCGTCGTTTCTGGTCAACCTGGCGGCCGGGCACGTGTCGATCCGCCACGGGCTCAAGGGCCCGCTGGGCGCGCCCGTGACGGCCTGCGCCGCCAGCGTGCAGGCGCTGGGCGATGCGGCCCGCATGATCCGCTGCGGCGAGGCCGACATGGCGGTGTGCGGTGGCAGCGAAGCCGCCATCGACCGCGTGAGCCTGGGCGGCTTTGCGGCTGCCAAGGCGCTGTCCACCGCGTTCAACGATGCACCCGAGCAGGCCTCGCGCCCGTTTGATGCCGGGCGCGACGGTTTTGTGATGGGCGAGGGCGCGGGCATGCTCGTGATCGAGGCGCTGGAGCACGCACTGGCGCGCGGCGCACAGCCGCTGGCCGAGCTGGTGGGCTATGGCACTTCGGCCGACGCGTACCACATCACGTCAGGCCCTGAGGACGGCGACGGCGCGGCCCGCAGCATCGCGGCCGCCCTGGCGCAGGCGGGCTTGCAGGCGGGCGAGGTGCAGTACCTCAATGCGCACGCCACCTCCACCATGGTCGGCGACCGGGGCGAGCTGGCTGCCGTCCGCAAGGTGTTTGGCGATGGCAGCGGCGTGGCCATCAGCTCCACCAAGTCGGCCACCGGGCACCTGCTGGGCGCGGCGGGTGCGGTGGCGACGATCTTCTCGGTGCTGGCGCTGCGCGATCAGGTCGTGCCCGGCACGCTGAACCTGCACACGCCGGATGAGCAGGCCGAGGGGCTGGATCTGGTGGCGCTCGCGCCGCGGCGCATGGCGCTCACGCATGCCATGGTCAACGGCTTTGGTTTTGGCGGGGTGAACGCCACGCTGGTGCTGCGGCGCTGGACGCAGGGGGCGGGTGGTGGGGCTTGATGCCAAGGCGCGTCGTCGCTTGAGCCCGCTGTGCGGGCAGCGCGGCGGCTGGTTTCAATATTCCAGCTCGCCGCACACCGCACGGAATGCGGCCAGCGCGGCGTCGCCGTCCAGCGACTCCATGCGCGATAGCGCGTCCACATCTTCGACCGTGCTGAAGGCCAGGCTGAAGTTCTGAAACCGCCGGCCGGCCAGCGCGCCGTGGTGCACCACCTCCACGTTCACATGCCGCGGGTCGGTGCGGATGCGTTCGATGAGCTTGAGCACGGCTTTTTTCGGGCCTTCGAGCTGCTGGCAGAAGCGGTGGCCGTCGAAGATCAAAAGCCCCGTGATGTTGGCCTGGGCATTGGCCAGGCGGGCCGTTGCAGCGATTTCTGCCACCACACTCAGCGGTTGGCCGGGCGCAAGTTGGCTGACGTAGAGAACCTCGTACAAGGCGGGGATGAGTTTCATAGGCTGAGCCCAATATAGGGAAAGCCCGAGCCCGGCGCAATGTCAAAAGACATACGTGGGTGACCTGCGACACCGAGGGCGGTGCGGGCCGGTTGGGCTCGCAAATTGCAGGTGCAAAAGCCCCGCGCTCCCTAGAATCTCCACACCATGAGTTCCCCCGTTCCGCCCGCCGCAGCCGCCGTTTGCCCGCCGTCTTGCCAAAACTGCAGCCTGCGCCGCACGGGGGCCTTCACGGTGCTCAAGCCCGAGGTGCTGGATTTCATCGAAAGTTTTCGCACCGAAACCCAGTCGGTGGCTGCGGGTGAAACGCTGGTGCACGAGGGCCAGACCAACGTCCGCCTGTTCACGCTGTTTTCGGGCCTGGCATTTCGCTACAAGTCGCTGAGCGATGGGCGCCGGCAGATCCTTAATTTTTTGCTGCCGGGCGACCTGGTGGGGCTGCAGCAAGAGTTTGGCGAGGTGTCGGCGCACGGTGTTGAGGCGCTGTCAGATTGCTACCTGTGCGTGTTCCAGAGCGACAGCCTGTGGGCCGTGTTTCGCGAGCATCCGCGGCTGGGTTACGACGTCACCTGGCTGGCCGCGCACGAGGAAAGCCATGTCGACGACAACCTGCTGACCACCGGCCGGCGCAACGCCACCGAGCGCGTGGCCATGCTGCTGATGCACCTGTACCGGCGCCTGGACCGCATTGGCCTGGCCGAGGACGGCAGCGTGCCGTTTCCGCTCACGCAGCAGCACATTGCCGATGCGCTCGGGCTGTCGCTGGTGCACACCAACAAGACGCTGCGGCGCCTGGCGCTGCTGGGCCTGCATGAGCTCAAAGACGGGCGGCTGCGACTGCTCAACCCACGCGCGCTGGCGCGCATTGCCGAGTACTACGACACGCCGCCGCGCGTCATGCCGCTGCTGTAGGGCGGGGTTTGAGGCCAAAATGGCCTCCAGCGCTTGATATATAAGCGCTAATAGCTACTAAAACAATAGCATGGTGCGTGGGCGGCTTCGCAGCCGATAATCCCCCACCGGCCCGCGCCAGCGCCGCCCGGGCCCCTGAATTTCCTGAAATCTCCATGACGCAACTCGACATCCTCATCATGGCGGCCGGCAAGGGCACGCGCATGAAAAGCCGCATCCCCAAAGTGCTGCAGCGCCTCGCCGGGCGCCCGCTGCTGCACCACGTGCTGGACCAGGCTGCGCACCTCAAGGCGCGCAGTGCCATCGTCATCACCGGCCACGGTGCTACAGAAGTAGAAGCAGCTTGTTCAATCACAGCAAGCGCCGGCGGCACTTTTGACCTGAAATTTGCGCGCCAGGAGCCGCAGCTGGGCACCGGCCACGCGGTGCAGCAGGCCGCGCCGCTGCTCGCCGACGACGGCACCGCCGTGGTGTTGTCGGGCGATGTGCCGCTGACCCAGGCCGACACCCTGCGCGCGCTGGTGGTGGCCAGCACCGATGGCAGCGGCGGGCGTCTGGCGCTGCTCACCGTCACGCTGGCCGACCCCACGGGCTACGGCCGCATCGTGCGCAACGCCGCGGGCGATGTGCAGGGCATCGTCGAGCACAAGGACGCGAGCGACGCTGAGCGAGCCATCACCGAGGTGTACAGCGGCATCATGGCCGTGCCCACGCGCCAGCTCAAAGGCTGGCTGGCCCGGCTGACCAACCACAACGCCCAGGGCGAGTACTACCTGACCGACATCGTCGCCATGGCCGTGGCCGATGGCGTGCCCGTGGTGGCGCACCGCATCACCGACGCGCTGCAGGTGGCGGGCGTGAACAGCCCCTTGCAATTGGCGGAGCTGGAGCGCGCGCACCAGTTGCGCGTGGCGCGCGGCCTGATGGAGCAGGGCGTGCGCCTGGCCGACCCTTCGCGTTTTGATGTGCGCGATGACGCGCGCACCGGCGTGCGTGGCGAGCTGGTGTGCGGGCAGGACGTGGAGATCGACGTGAACTGCATCTTTACCGGCCGCGTGGCGCTGGGCGACGGGGTGAGCATTGGCGCGCACTGCTGCATCGCCAACGCCACCATTGCCGATGGCGCGGTGATTCACCCCTACACCCACATCGACGGCGAGAAGGCCGGCGTGACGGTGGGCGCCGGCGCGCTCATCGGCCCGTTTGCCCGCCTGCGCCCGGGCGCACAGCTGGGGCGCGAGGTGCACATCGGCAACTTTGTCGAGGTCAAAAACTCCACGCTGGCCGACGGCGCCAAGGCCAACCACCTGGCCTACCTGGGCGACGCCACCGTGGGCGAGCGCGTGAACTACGGCGCCGGCAGCATCACCGCCAACTACGACGGCGCCCACAAGCACCGCACGGTGATCGAGGCCGACGTGCATGTGGGCAGCAACTGCGTGCTGGTGGCGCCCGTCACCATCGGCGCGGGCGGCACGGTCGGCGGTGGCAGCACCATCACCAAAAGCACCGCGCCAGGCGCCTTGAGCGTGGCGCGCGGCAAGCAGATCAGCATTGCTAATTGGGATCGGCCGAAAAAATGAGACGCCCCTTGGGCTGCCTCCCCTCTCGGTGCGTTCGCCAGAGGCGACCGCTCGTCGTTGTTGTCCAAGCCTGCGCAGGCTGGCTGGGAGCCGCGGCCCTCAGCCCCTCGCTCGCGGCGAGAGAAGGGAACACAACCGGCGACCTAGCAAAACCGGCTCCGCGGATGCACAGGTGGCTGACTGGTTTAGGCAGCGCCGGTTACGGAGGATGTGAGCCATGAGCGACGAAGCCATTCAGAACACCTTGCAGCAGCTGCGCGCCGAGCTGGCCCGCAGCGAACGGCGCGTGGCGGACATGGCCGCGGCGCAGGAAGATTTTCTGCGCGCCGTCTCGCACGACCTGCGCGCGCCGCTGCGCCACGTCACGTCTTACGGCACGCTGGTGCGCGAAACGCTGGCAGACCTGCCAGCGCCTGTGCTTGCCGGCCCGGAGGTACAGGAAGCGCTGGGCTTTCTGGCCACCATGGACCAATCGGCCCGCCGCATGGGCCGGATGATCGATGGCCTGGAGGCCTTGGCGCAGGCCAGCCGTGCGCCGCTGCGCTTGCAGCCCGTACTGCTGGCCGACGCGCTGGCCCAGGCACGCGCGACCCTGGCGGCGGCCGAGGCGGGGCGGGGGGTGGAGTGGAACATTGCCCCCGATCTGCCCACCCTGCAGGCCGACCCGGCGCTGCTGCAGGAACTGCTGGTGCAGTTGCTGGGCAATGCGCTCAAGTTCACCCGTGGCGGCACGCGGGTGCCCTGCATTGCGGTGCAGGCGGTGCCGGCCATGATCGACGCCGACGCCGACGCCGACGCAGACGGCGGAAACGGGGCGGAGGGTGTGGATCGCGCTGCGCCCGGTGCTGCACAAGGTGGGGTCGCTTTCACATTGACCGACAACGGCGCCGGTTTTGACAACGCCCGCGCAGCCCAGCTGTTTGGGGTGTTCCAGCGCCTGCACCGCGAGGCCGAGTTTGACGGCGTGGGCGCCGGCCTGGCCCTGTGCCGCGCCATCGCGCAGCGCCACGGCGCCACCATCACGGCCACCGGCGCGGTGGGTGCGGGTTGTACGGTGCGTGTGCAGTGGCCAGGGACCAGTGACCAGTGACTTAGCGCCACGCTAGACCGCCTTTAAAGCGGGGCAGGACGCGCCCTGCCCCGGAACGCAACACCCACTCACGTTGCAGGCCTACACCGCCAGCGCCTCACCTTGCGGCCCCCCATCCACCACCACGCGCCCGGGTGCGGGCGGCGCGCCCACCCGGTTGCGCCCCGCCTTCTTGGCGGCGTACAGGGCCGTGTCCGCGGCATCGATCCATTCGCTCACATTGGCGTGGTGGGGCTGGGCCGGGGCCACGCCCAGGCTGCACGACAGGCGCAGCGCGGGCAGGTGGCGCAGGCGCACGCTTTCGCTGTGTTCGCGGATCCGCTCGGCAATCGCCACGGCGTCGCTGGTGCGTGTGCCGGGCAGGATGATCGCGAACTCGTCGCCGCCGTAGCGGCCGGCGCAGTCCCCGCCGCGCACGGCAGCGCGCACCACGCGCGCCAGCACGCGCAGCACCTCATCGCCCACGGTGTGGCCGTGGCTGTCGTTGATCTGCTTGAAGTGGTCCACGTCCATCATCAGCATGCAGGCGGGCTCGCCAGTGGCGAGGTGGTGGCGCAGCGCGGCCTCGGCCTGCTCCTGCCAATGCCCGCGCCCATACAGCCCGGTGAGCGCATCGATGCGGCGCAGTTCATCGAGCAGGTGGTTCTGCCGGGCCGTCTTGCGGATGAGCTGGTAGCTCACCACGCTGACCGACAGGGTGTGCAGCACCATCACCGGCAGGCACGCCGTGATCACCCGCATCGAGGTATCAAGCGCCCAGTGGTTGCCCGTGAGCATGGCGCTGGCCACACCAGCCAGCAACATCACCGGAATCGAGCGCGCCCACAGACCACGCATGCCGGTGGTGATCTTGTCCACCATGGTGAGCGTGAGGATGAGGGTGCTGGGCAGCAGGTTGAAGTGCATCAGCGGCACCAGCGCCGCGGTCAGCGCCGAGTCGATGAGCAGGTTGCGCGCTTCGGTGCGGTACGGGTCGGCGCTGCGCCGGGTCAGCAAATAGGCCACATGGGGCCACACAAACGACGCCAGCACCAGGCCTGCCCAGGCCCATGCGGACGCCTGCCGCTCCCACAGGACCACGCCCACCACCATGCCACCCAGGCCCATGCCCAGGATGCGCAAGGGGTAGACGCGGCGGGGAAGCTGGCGTTCGGTGGAGGGCATGGTGCTGCGGTGCGTCGCCATCGGCATTGCGCGCAGGTTTGGAGCCCTGAGGCATCACAAGAGAAGCACGCCAGCGCGCAGGGCTGATGGGCGGGGGGATCGATGATCGGGGCAGCTTACGCCTGAGCGGGATGAAAGTCAGTAGGAGACTTTCGCCATAGCGCTAGCTGGCGAAGGCCTGTGACGGGCCATCGGCAACGCAGCCAAGCGAACGCGAAACACCGGCGCAGGGGCGCTCGATGGCAGGGGCAAAGACAGGAAACAGGCCGCCCCGCGACGGCGAAAGCAACGCGCATGGGGCGCGCATCTACGCGGTATGCGTGCATTTGCTATTAAAAATATAGCTACTACCGCTTACGTATCAAGCGCTAGAGGCACTTTTGTCTCGAATTTGGCCCGCCGCGTGGCAAAAAAAGCCTTCACGTTGCGCACATTCGCATCGCCGGTGAAGAGCCTCTGCGACAGCGCCAGGTAACCCGGCATGTCGCGCGTGTGCGCCACCAGCACGAAGTCCGGCCCGGGCGATACGCGCCAACACTGCTGCACGGCGTCGTCTGCCACGGCGCGGGCTTCGAACGCGTCCAGGTGCTCGGCACCCTGGCGGTCCAGCGACACCTCCACGATGCAAGCCAGGCCATGGCCCTGGACCGCAGCCAGCCGGTCCGGCTGGAGGAGGGCCACCGTGCGCTCGATCAGCCCGGCCTCGGTCAGACGCTTGACCCGGCGCAGGCAGGTGGGCGGCGACACATGCACCTGTTCGGCCAGCGACTGGTTGCTTTGGGCGGCGTCCGTTTGCAGCAGGTTGAGGATCTGCAGATCTGTGGCATCCAGTGTGAATGATTCCATTTATTGCTCAACGAGGAAATTTAATTTCTCAAATGGGAAATGGTGAAATTTAAATTCAAATCGACGCAAATATCAATGAGAAATTGTTTTTGAGGATGCCTACCATCCCTCATCCGTTTCACACAAAGGTTTCCCATGTGCGGCATCGTCGGCGCAGTCTCCACGCGCAACATCGTTCCCATCCTCGTGCAGGGCCTGCAGCGGCTCGAATACCGGGGCTATGACTCCTGCGGCGTGGCCGTGCACGGTGCCAGCCTCGACGCGTCGCGCCACGGCACCGAGCGCGGCGGCCTGCAGCGCGCCCGCAGCACCGCCCGCGTGGCCGAACTGCTCGAGCAGGTGCAGACCGACCACCTGGACGGCGCCACCGGCATCGCCCACACCCGCTGGGCCACCCATGGCGCGCCCGTGGTGCACAACGCCCACCCGCACTTCAGCCACGGCACGGGTGCCGATGCCCAGGCCCAAAGCGCTGGCCGCGTGGCGCTGGTGCACAACGGCATCATCGAAAACCACGAAGAACTGCGCCGCGCGCTGCAGGCCCGCGGCTACGTGTTTGCCAGCCAAACCGACACCGAGGTCATCGCGCACCTGGTGGACAGCCACTACAACGGCGACCTGTTCGACGCGGTGCAGGCCACCGTGGCCGAACTGCACGGCGCCTACGCCATCGCAGTGATCCACCGCGACGAACCCCACCGCGTGGTCGGCGCGCGCGCCGGCTCGCCGCTGATTCTGGGTGTGGGCTCGGCGACTGCAGGGTCGGTGGCGGGCGAGCACTTCCTCGCCAGCGACGCCATGGCCCTGGCCGGCGTCACCGACCAGATCGTGTACCTGGAAGAGGGCGACCTGGTGGACCTGCAACTGGGCCGCTACTGGATCGTGGGCAAGGACCGCGCCGCGCTCACTCCCGCGCAGCGCCCCGTGCGCACCGTGCAGGCCCACAGCGGCGCGGCCGAGCTGGGCCCCTACCGCCACTACATGCAAAAGGAAATCTTCGAGCAGCCGCGCGCCATCGCCGACACCCTTGAAGGCGTCGAAGGCATCGTGCCCGAGCTGTTCGACGGCGCCGGCCTGCATGGCGAGCCTGGCGCCGCCGCCTGGCGCGTGTTCAAGGAGATCGACAGCGTCCTCATCCTGGCCTGCGGCACCAGCTACTACAGCGGCTGCACCGCCAAGTACTGGCTCGAAGAAATCGCCGGCATCCCTACCCAGGTGGAAGTGGCCAGCGAATACCGCTACCGCACCAGCGTGCCCAACCCGCGCACCCTGGTCGTCACCATCAGTCAGTCGGGAGAAACCGCCGACACGCTGGCCGCCCTGCGCCACGCGCAGTCCTTGGGCATGTTGCACACGCTCACCATCTGCAACGTGGCCACCAGCGCCATGGTGCGTGAATGCAAGCTGGCCTATATCACCCGGGCGGGCGTCGAGATCGGGGTGGCCAGCACCAAGGCGTTTACTACGCAGCTGGCGGGCCTCTTCTTGCTGACGCTGGCCCTGGCCCAGTCCAAAGGCCGCCTGTCTGAAGAGCAAGAGGCCGCCCACCTCAAGGCCATGCGCCACCTGCCCGTGGCCCTGCAGGCCGTGCTGGCGCTGGAGCCCCAACTCATCAGCTGGGCCGAAGACTTCGCCCGCATGGAAAACGCCCTGTTCCTGGGCCGCGGGCTGCACTACCCGATCGCCCTCGAAGGCGCCTTGAAGCTCAAGGAGATCAGCTACATCCACGCCGAGGCGTATCCCGCGGGTGAACTCAAGCACGGCCCCCTGGCCCTGGTCACCAGCGCCATGCCCGTAGTCACCGTGGCGCCCAACGATGCGCTGCTCGAAAAGCTCAAGAGCAACATGCAAGAGGTGCGAGCCCGCGCCGGCGTGCTGTACGTACTGGCCGACGGCGACACCCGCATCGAAAGCGGCGAAGGCCTGCACGTGATCCGCATGCCTGAGCACTACGGTGCGCTGAGCCCGCTGCTGCATGTGGTGCCGCTGCAGCTGCTGGCGTACCACACGGCGTGTGCGCGCGGGACGGATGTGGACAAGCCGCGGAACCTGGCAAAGAGTGTCACTGTAGAGTGATCGGGGGGACGGGTGCCTCCGCTTTTATTCTGGGTAATTAAAGTCGTAAACACGCAAATAAAGTCGTAAACAAGCCTCCAGCATTCATGCGGGTATGCGGGGTGGTCATTTGTAACAGTAAAGTCGTGAACTCGAGCTTGACGGGTAAAGACGACCTAGAAATACGAAGCAAATCGCAGCCCTGTTTAGGCTTGTTGCTATATATAAAAGAGCGCTCAGTTTGAGCGCTCTTTTTCTTTGGTTTTTCCAGAAGTTCTTGCGGTCCGAGCAGCCCCTAAACGCTCCGATGACTGCAAGAGGCTGGTTGCTGACGCTCACTGCGTTCGCGCGAATGGGTACTCTCGGCCACAAGCAGGCGGTCGCAACATTTGTATGGTTGACGGCTTCAGGCTGGTTGCCAACGCTCAATGGCGACGGCTCAAGCGGCGGCTGTGCGCCCGGAGCCGCGGTGATCTGGCCCTGCGGCTTGCCAAGTCCAGCTCGCCGCCATTTTTTTCTGGTCAAAAGCTCGGTACGCCACTACCCTGTTGCGCAGATCACAGAAGAGGCTATGTGGTGGTGCTTGGCTGCGCTGCTGATCCAATGAGCAAGCGTGGCTTACGTCACCCGACGGCTACATATAAAAATAGATATTCGAGGGATGGATGACAAATCTGGTGCGCACACCGTTCAGTGAGATCAGCCTCGCTGAGCCGTTCTTTGATTCGCTGAAGACGGACTACGCCGAGTTCCCGACTTGGTTCAAGAAGAAGGCTGACTCAGGAGAGTCAGCATATCTATACAAGACCAAGACGAAGGGCCTCGTCGGGTTTCTCTACGTGAAGGCCGAAGCGGGTATGGTGACCGACATCAAGCCGCCCCTCAAAGCTGGGGTGCACCTGAAGATCGGAACAATGAAGATCGATGCCCACGGAACCAAGCTGGGTGAGCGATTTATCAAGAAGGTCTTCGATCACGCCTTTGAAGTTCATGCCGATGATGCCTACGTGACTGTCTTTGCCAAACACCAAGGGCTCATTGACCTCTATACGAGGTATGGCTTCGAGCCCTATGCCGTGAAGGACGGGCCAAACGGCCAGGAGATGGTCCTGCTCAAGAGCTTCCACAACGTGAAGAACGACATTCTGCTGGACTACCCGCGCATCAAAGCCAATGGTGTGACCATCGGCCTGCTGGCCATCTATCCCGAGTACCACTCGAAGTTCCTGCCAGATTCAATCCTCAAAAATGAGCACTTCAGCATTCTGGATGATGTCTCCCACGCCAACAGCATCCACAAGATCTACGTCTCTGGAATCGCCGCAGCGGGCAAGCTGACGCGAGGAGACCTCCTGGTCATGTACCGCACCTCGGACGGCAAAGGGCCAGCACTCTACCGATCTGTTGCAACTTCGATTGGTGTAGTTGAAGAAGTTCGTCGCATCAAAAGCTTTGCAACACTTTCTGAGTTCCTGAAGTACGCGGGGCCTTACAGTATCTTCCCCAAGGAAAAGCTAACCGAGTTGTATGACACGAAAAAGCATCACAACATGATCAAATTCACCTACAACATTGCCCTCAGGCGCAGGCTGATCCGTCAGCGGCTCATCGAAGAGGTTGGCTTGGCGGCTGGCACCAGGCGCTGGGACTTTTTCAAACTAACAAGGGCACAGTTCGACCTCATCTTCGAACTCGGACAGGCGCATGAAAGTTATCTTGTCGATTAAGCCCGCCTTCGCGGAAAAGATCTTGAACGGTACCAAGAGGTTCGAGTTTCGCAAGTGCGGCTTCACCGTGGTGGGCGTAGAGACCGTTGTGATCTACGCTACCAAGCCGGTCGGTAAGGTTGTGGGGGAGTTTTCCATCGCTGAGGTCCACAAGGACGAGCCCTCGCGGATCTGGGAAAAGACTAAGGATCACGCGGGCATCAACAAGCGCTTCTTCGACGAGTACTACGAGGACCGGGACACCGCCTTTGCGATTGCGGTAGGTACGGTTACGAAGTACGACGAGCCCATGGAGCTTGCCACCCTCGGTCCCGGCATCACGCCTCCCCAGTCGTACCGCTATCTGCGGGCGCTCGAGTAGCTACCCACGCCATGGAATCGGCAGTGATTGACAGCGTAATGGCCGTGCAGGATCCGAGACGATTCGTTTCGCTCAGCGCACTGGCGAAGTCTCAGCTGCTTGCGGTCAGCGGGCTCTACCCCGGCTTCGTCCAGTGGTACCAGAACAAAGTCGAGCCTGGGTTGCTTTCTGGGGAGCGCAAGATTCTCCTGCGCGCCTCACAAGGGCGACTGGCTGGCCTTGCCGTCTTGAAGATCGCAGAGGAGCGAAAACTCTGCTGCCTTCGTGTGCTACCGGAGTTTCAGGGAACAGGTGTGGGCGTGCGGCTTTTCAAGCATGCTTTCGAAGAGCTCGGCACTGAGCATCCATTGCTTTCCGTGGCCGATCAGCGACTTCCGATTTTCGACAAAGTCTTCGAGTATTTTGGATTTCAGATCGGCGCAGAGTACACAGATCTGTACCGTGCAAACAGTGTGGAGTACAGCTTCAACGGGACGTTGCTACTGCCCGATGGCCCAGGGGGTGGCCGCTAGCGGTATGCGTTGAATTCATCGTCTTGGGCGGGGTACGCGGCGGAGGCAAAGGGAAGTGGGGAGAAATAAGAAATGCGATTCTTGCTGGACACAAATATTCTGATTCCGTTGCACGATTCTCTGGCCGTGCTCACCCCGAATCTGGCGAACTTCGTCAGGTTAGCAAGCATCGGCCATCATCAGCTCCTGTACCACCCGGCCTCGGTGGTGGACATCCAACGCGACCGGAATGAGGAACGGCGCAACAGGACGCTGCAGCGACTGAAGCAGTACACCCGCCTTCCAGACGCAGCCTCCTGTCCTTGGACGCCGGCAGGGGTGTCTGTCAACGATCAGTGCGACAACGAGATTCTCTATGCGATCGAGCGGGATGCGGCCCATGTCCTCATCACCGAAGATCAGAGGCTGCTTGCGAAGGCCCGGGCGCGAGACCTCGATGACAGGGTCTATACGATACAGACAGCAGAGGATCTGCTTGCTCGCCTGCATCTCACGCCCGCACCGAAGCTTCTGCATATCGAGGACGTCGAGCTCAACACGTTCACCGATCAGTTGCCTGGCCCGTTCTTTGACAGCTTGCGTGCGAGCTACGACTTTGACGCCTGGTTCAGAGAGAAGGCGAGAGAGGGCCGCAGTGCCTGGGTCTACCGTGCGAAGGGCGGGACCGTGGCCGCGCTGTGCATCTACGATGTTCAAAAAAATGAGGTGATCAACGATGCCGGTGCTCGCCTGCGCGGCAAGGCTCTCAAGTTGTGCACGTTCAAGGTGGATGGCCAGGTGCGCGGCAGAAAAATTGGTGAGCTGTTGCTCAAAGCGGCATTCCTTTATGCGACCAGTGCTCGGTGCGAGAACATCTTCATCCACGCAAATCCGGTGGTGCAACAGCCCCTGATCGATCTGCTTCTCGACTTCGGATTCGTGAAGCAGGGCACCTATGGTGATGATCAGGCCTTCGTAAAGGAGCATCCCATCAATCCGCCGACATCGCTTGCACCTCCGGTGGAGTTTCTGCGGAGATTCTTTCCGCACTATCGCAGCGACAACGCCATTCAAAAATTCATCGTCCCTATTCAGCCGCACTTTCACGACATCATTTTTCCGGACTATCCAGGCAATGGAGGGACCAGTCGTTCAGGACATCTGGCGCACCTCGGCAATGCGATCAAGCTCGCCTACCTCTCGCATGCACCCTCCAATCAGGTTCAGCCAGGGGATGTGGTCCTGTTTTATCGCAGCAGAGATACCAAAGCCATCACTTCGCTGGGCGTCGTCGAAAGGGTGCTTGCGTCGCGCGACGTGGATGAGATCGTCAAGGCGGTCAGGCGTCGGACGGTCTACTCGCAGGAACAAATCGAGGAAATGGCCAAGCGGACCACCAAGGTCATGCTCTTCAGGCACATACAGCATTTCGACACACCGATCTCCTACCAAGCCCTGCTCGATCAGCGAATCGTCTACGGTCCCATTCAATCAATCACGAGGATAGACGATGAGTCTTTTTCCAGAATCATCCGATAGCCCAGGAGGAAGGGCGGCGCTTCTGTCCATCAAGCCGAAGTATGCCGACCTCATCCTGGCTGGCACCAAGCGCATCGAGCTCAGACGTTCCTGGCCGGAAGAAGACATCGGTGTGCTTGTACTGTACTCGTCGGCGCCGGTACAAAGGCTAGTAGGGGTCGCTTATATCGACACGGTGCGAAAGGAGCCACCTGACAAGTTGTGGAAGCTCGCCGAGGAGTTTGGCGGCGGAGTCACTCGCGAAGAGTTCGACGATTACTTTTCCGGGAAGCGCAAGACGTTCGGAATCATGATCAATTCGGTCGACGTAGCTGAGCTCCAGCTCGACCCGAAGGCAGTGTTTGAAGACTTCGTCCCCCCACAGTCTTACATGTACCTCGATCCATTCAAGTACCACTCGATATTCCGGTCGATGTTTCCCTCAAGAGGTCAAAAATGAATGTCTTTGTTGCCGGAGTCCACGGTGTGGGCAAGACCTATCTGTGCGAGCACGCTGTCAGATCCCATGGATTCACCCATGCCTCAGCGAGCAAGTTGATCAAGGAACAGCTGGCGCTACCCGAGTGGAATGCGAACAAGCTGGTATCCGACATCGAGGGTAACCAGCTTGCGTTGATCGCAGCAATTCAACGGTATGCCGACGCGAATACACCGATCCTTCTCGACGGACACTTTCTCTTGCGCAACAGTGCTGGTGAGCTGACCGAGATCAAGACGGAAGTTTTTGCGTCTCTCAATTTGGTGGGCGTCATCCTGCTGGAGAAGGACCCGCAGATCATTCGTCAGCAGATCGCCGACCGAGACGGCCTTGACCCATCGCTTGATGCGTTGCAGGCGGCGATGGAGGTCGAGCGGTCGCGCGCCGAAGTGGTCTGCAAAGAACTCGGGTTGCCTCTGAATGTTCTCCAAGCCCCGACTGAGCAGGCGTTTGCCCAAGCCGCTCAGGACTACTTTTCGAAAAGCACAGTGCGCTGATTCCACCACGCGATTAGGCAGCAGAACCCGAACCAATGACAGAAAACATGACGGCGGCGCTACCGACCATTCCCCCAGCATACAAAGGCCGTGAGCAAGCATGGATAAAGCACCAGCTGCTGGAGAGCTACCTGGAAAAGCTGGTGATGATTGTCGGCAATGCGGCCAGGAAACAGGGTTTGATCGAGATCTGTTACGTTGACTGCTTCTCTGGCCCCTGGGGAACCAGTGAGCTTGAAAGCACCTCGATCGCTGTGTCACTGCGAACGTTGGCTAGGTGCAGAGAGACACTCGCGCAGCTTGGGGTTAGGGCCACCATGCGAGCGCTTTACATCGAACGCGATGACCAGGCGTACTCCAACCTGCAGCGCTATCTTGAAGATGCAACTCCCTCGGACGTACAGTCCAGCTGCAGGCACGGCGACTTTGTCGACCTTCGTGGCGAGATCCTCGAATGGAGCGGGCGCAACGCGTTCACCTTCTTCTTCATCGACCCGAAGGGCTGGAAGTCCATCGGCATCGAGAAGCTCCGTCCCCTCCTTCAGCGGCCGCGGTCAGAGTTCCTCATCAACTTCATCTACGACTTCATCAATCGCACCGCGTCGATGGGGGAGTGGCAAGAGGAGATCGCTGAATTTCTCGGCGTATCTCTGGAGGAAGTGCAGAGGCTTGAGGAGCTTTCGCCACAGGACCGCGAGAAGAAGTTATTAGGGCACTATCGTGCCAGTCTCAAAGGTGCGCTCCCCATCCAGAAGCACCCCTATGTTGGCCGGACTGCCTATGTCAGGGTTCTTGATTCAAAAAGGGAGCGTGCGAAGTACCACTTGGTGTACCTCAGCAGCCATCCCAAAGGCACCATCGAGTTCATGAAGATCTCGCATGGCGTAGAGACGATCCAGCAGCGAGTTCGCGCCGAACAGCGCAGGGACAAGCGTGAGGAGGCAACGCGCGTCCGTGATATGTTCGCTGACGAAATGCCCATGACGCCGGAGGGACTCGATAACGCAAGCGATGTCGACAAGTACTGGCTGACGACACTGCGCAAAGAGCCCACTGCCATCGACGAGGCCTTGTTTGCGGATATCCTTGAAACGACGGACTGGATGCCCCAGGATTTGCAGGCATCTCTCGTTCGGTTGATCGATGCTGGTAAGGTCAAGAACATCGACGCGACTAACGCCAGGAGCTCACGGCCCCTCCATCCGGAGGATTCGGAGCGGCTTGTTCTGATCCTGTGACGCGCTGTAGCCCGCCGTTTTTTCTGTCTTACTCAGGCTCGTTCTCAGGCCTATTTCTCTACCGCAAAGACGCTATCTTGCAGCGTAGGTCGCCTACTAGGTTGACAGCATGAACACCTCAAATCTATCCCAGGTGGATTAACGACCGCTGATCTCCGGCCATAAGCACATCATCCGCTTTGATCGAGCTGCCCTTCGTTCTACGGCCGCCATCTTTCGTGAAGGCTACAAGGTCTCCACATCGAATCGCCTCATCCAAAGACTCCTTGAGCATCTTCTCCGTTCCCGGGGTGCGGCTTCCAATGCCGTGCGACAGCTCCTTGAACTGAACAGCCTTATCGCCCCTATCGAACAGCCATGGGACGAGTTTGCGCTCTAGACCTGCCGTGCATTTTTCCGCGGCAAGTTTGTCGAACTGGAACTCCTCACCGAAGCTCAAAGAGTTTTGCCCTGTCACCTCCGCATCCTTTTGAGCCGAATAGCCGAGCGTAAAGATATCGGGCTCCAGGTAGTGAGAGAACTGGTTGGACTTACCCCAGTGAATGTTCATCATCACATCGCGCGCCTTGTAGTTGTTGGACAGGTGCACGAGCCAGTACGTCCACGGCGTGTCCCCCTGCGGCGTTATGTAGAAGATGGTCGAGTGCTGAGCACCGCTGGCGTGAATGAGCGCATCCGCAAGATTCCGTTGGATTGCGGCTCTCCAGGCGTCTCCGGTTGTGCCTCGGAGCTCTTCCAGGGACTTCCAGTCGATGTGGTCGGCGAATCCCATGCTTTCCATCTTGCGCCGGCTTTGCTCGTTGTCACTCAAGAACGAGATGAGGCTGTCTACACCGAACGTGAGAATCACCTCCGCACCTTTCAGCGTGTCAAAAATCTCCTTGAGTAGCGCACCTGGCACTTGGTCCCATGCGTATTGGTCGAGCAGGAATATGGCTCGGTCTCCGCGACCTCGCCGTTTGATGTCGGCGCGGATGGCATCGAAGTTTTTCTGAAACGTTCCCTGGAGGGTCAAAATGTCCTGTCCGAAGCGATGACCGCCGTAGCGGGTTGTCAGCAGCGCGTTGAGGTACTGCAGGCTACTCTTCTTCTTCTCCACGAAGTAGTACCTCATATCGAGCTTGCGAGGCTTCTCTCTGCCCACATTGAGGAGTACCTCCTGCTCCGCCAACGCGTCGATAACGATCTGTGGCGAGCCAGGCACAAATTCACCTGAGCTGCCGACATACTCTCCGCCCCCAGCGAACCCATCTACGACAGACAAGACAAGCTTATCCATGAGGTAGTTGCTCATCAGCACATGCACGTACTGACTCAAGTACTCGCGCACGATGTCGTGTTTAACGACGCTGTGAGGGTCTAGTGGAGGCGGGCGTGATCCTGGTACCCAGACATACTTCTCGGAGCGTTTGACCATTCTTAGCTATTGGTGTGGGGTCAGTCCATGATAGCCGTCTGTCGTCTTTTTAGCAGTTGATTTCTTGCAGGCCCTTGCTCTACCAGAAAGGCTCAAGCTCACTTCTGGGGAGCGCCATCGCCCAATTGCTGCCTAGCGAGTCACTCACTCGTTGGCGCATGTACTCGTGTGCGCTTCAGCACAGGCCCGCTCCATGGGGGCGGGCCCCATGCTCAAACCGGTTGCCCTACCTCAGCACCGGGCGTCACGCGGGCAACCACGGTTACCGGCATCTCGTCCCACGTGCGGCCGTTGAGCTCGCGGCCGTTGGCCGCCTTGGCGCGCTTCTTTCCATCCGCGCCCCATCCACCCCATTGCTTGAAGAAGAAGGCGACTCCCTGCTCTTGGCATTGGACGCGTACAGCTTCTGCCCACTCGGTTTTCATGGGTCGAGCTTTGGGTCCCGACTCACCGCCAACGATGACCCAGTGAATGTCGGTCAGGTCAAGTTCCCCTACATCTGCAAGCAGGGGCTCCACCGAAAGGAACCTGATACTCGCTGGCACCTTGCGCAGATAGTCTATGCGTGGGACGCCGTACTTGCGATCCTCGACCGAGACGCCGAGCCATGCATTGACAGGTACCTTGCGGTTGCGGAAGTAGCGGGCCATTCGCGCCCCCCGCTTGGTGAGAATCTGGTAGGTGTGCTGAGGCGTCTGTTCGATGACAGCGAACACCTTCTCGATGTACTCGTCCGGCACTCGATCATGGAAAAGGTCGGACATTGAGTTGACGAAATAGACGGTCGGCTTCTTGCGCTTGATTGGGTCGTTCAGCCGTTCTGGTAGCAAAGTGAGCGCAAAGCCATTTTCATAGCCTGGCGTGTTCATGGCCTTGAGTCTCTTGGCCATAGCCTCCGCATAGCAATGCTTGCAGCCAGGCGAGATCTTGGTGCACCCGACCGTTGGATTCCAAGTCTGTTCTGTCCACTCAATTTTGCTGGTCGTCGTCATGATGTTACCCCCCACCTGGTTAGCGTGCCTCTGCCGGTCGGCAGCGGCTTATACCGTCGAACAATGCCCCTCACCACTCCTATCACCTTGAGCGATTCTCGAGGAGTCTGAGCTTCAATGCTTGAGTTATGTGGCACCAGCCAAGGACGGCCTTTCTTGATCTGCAGTTCCTTGACCGTGACGCTGCCGTCGATGTCCGCGACGACAATATCTCCAGAGACGCTTTGGAGATCTGTCTCAACGACGGCAATGTCGCCGTTGAGGATTCCCGCGTCCACCATTGAGTCGCCGCGGAGACTCACGAGAACAGTTTTTGATGGTCTAGAAATCAAGAGCTGATCAATTGCCTGGGACTGCAACAGCCCTGTGGCGCTTCCATCAGAACCGAAGCCGGCCCGTACGGAGTCATCGCTCAACTCAAGCGCAAAGAATGCGACGTCGGGAACCAGCCGCCCCCCTGGGCCCTTCGTCAAATGTCCGCTCGCAACGAGCCGGTCTACCAACTTGAATGCAGCGTTCTTTGCCTTGAATCCCAGGTGAGCGGCGATCTGGCTATAGGAAGGAATGCAGCCGAGACGCGCATGAAGGTCACGGAGTTTTCGCAGGTGTGCAGAGTCGCGGTTCGTTCGAGCCATGCCCCAAATTTTAGTGGACGTTCGTCCACTAATCAAGAGGAGAGAGTCGTTTCACAGCTTGCTCCTGGTCTTGAATGTCGACTCGGCGATGAGGAATGCGCGCTCGGCGTAGCGCCGATCTGTTGGAGAATCAAGCCGAAGCTCGTCTACCAATCCTGTGGACACGCCGACTCCAAACCGACATGTATGCCGATCAAAAAATCGAGGTACCGCCTGATCTGGAATTGTTTCTGGCTCAAGAACTCGCCATTGCCCTGGTAGCGAAAGACATAGGGTTCACACTGGAGGAGTTCGGCGTTGAATGGCAGGGCGAGAGTCGCAAGCTGCGTCCACGTGCTTTATCTTCTGTCTCGGCCTTTCAATTCCTGACCTCGGACGCGCCGGAGCAGCGCAGGGCTTACGTCGAAAAGCGAATTGCTGTTCTTTGCGCGCGAGCTTGTGCGGTCCAATGTAAAGGGCGCTGCCGCTACTTCTGCCTGCAGTTCGGGTGCAGACCAATCATGGCCAGGATAACGATCATCGCCATGATTGGCCTATTGCGCGGGATCTGCGCAAGCGCTGCTCGCCAAGGGCCGCGCTTGTTCACCTGCTGCCCCGCCTTCTGGATAGGGCGTGCATCGGCGTAGTGCGCATCACCCTGCTTCAGCGCACGCACTGCAGTCCGAGGTGGTGCATCGATGCACCGAAAGTCCCACTCAGCGGTTCGTTGGCATTGCAGACATCGATCAAACCTTCAGCCTAGGTGACCAGCGGCGGCGAGTCGCAATCCGGCAAGTCAAGACACCTTGCGGAGGGACCTCCTTCGGCATAGCCTACCGCGATGCCAGAAACGGACAAACTCTTTCCCGAGTACCAGCTCCTGTCCTGGCTGCCTGACGAGACATTCTTCAGTCTGGTTAGCCGTCATCACCAGCTTTGGGGGCACGTCACATCTGCGCAAACCTGCCAACTGATCTTCGGCAGCGCACGTGCTGGTACCCACCATGATTTACCCAACAGTCTTGGTGCCTTCTCGCAGCGCACGAACGCATTGCTTGGAGAAGTCGATTTCATAGCGAGGGAGCGGACATTACTCAAGTTCTACGCGGCCTTCGCTCCTCCAGGCGAGACTGAAAATGCAGTCGCGTGTATGTCCAGCGCCAGTGTCGCCCATTTGAAGCTGCGCCTTGGCATCCTTACAAGTCGCTTTCGCGCCAACCATCCCCTTAAAGCCTGCCCGCAATGCATGGAACAGGACCTCCGCGAGACTGGGTGGGCCTATTGGCATTTGAAGCACCAGTTCCCGGGTGTGTGGATGTGCACGACACACAAACAACCACTGCTGCAATCTGCCCTGAAAGCCAATGGGGTCGAGCGCTTCCAATGGCTTTTGCCACGCTTGAGCGAACTGAATCCCGCTAGCGTGGAGCCCATCGAGACGGTTTCGTCCTCCGTGTTACTGAGCCTCGCCGAACTCATTGAACACCTTGTGCAATCAGCGGAGCATCAACCACTACTGTTAGGGAAACTGCACGAGGTCTACCGCCAGGAACTGCAGGCGCGCGGTTGGATTGCCGGTGTGGCCAGCTTGCGCACTGGACAGATCGCGACTGCTTTCCTCAACCATTGCGAGCCGCTCAGGCGTATCCCGGAGTTCGATTCGCTGGCCGAAGACGAGGAGGGGATGGCAATGCAATTGGGCCGATTGTTGAGGCCACCTCGCTCTGGCACCCACCCGCTCAGGCACCTGTTGCTCATCCATTGGCTGTTTGGCGATGCCCAACGGTTTGAATGCGCATTGAAATCTGAGAAGGTCCAAAACCGCGCACCCACTCAGGACGATGTGCTAGCCGCATTGCCAGTCGTTAACCCGCGAATAGACCGCCTATGTAGCCTCATTCGGGAGGAGGGGCAATCAGTGCGCAAGGCGGCGAGCTTGGTTGGGGTCGATCCGCAAACAGCGCTCGTCTGGGCTGCAAAGGCTGGGATAGCGATTTCACGTCGGCCACAGAAGCTGTCCAAAAATGTGCGTGCCAAAGCAATTCGAGACCTACGCAGAGGGATTGACAAGGAGAAAGCGGCTTCTCAAGCCGGAGTCTCCATCGGGAGCATCACCCGTTTGCTGCTCAGTGACGCAAAGCTGCATGCAGATTGGTCTGAGGCACGAAGCGCCAAAGCGAGAGCCCATTCGCGCGCACTGTGGCTTCAATTGTTGCAGTCCTCGGGAAGTCTCGGGATCAAATGGATGCGCCAACTGGACCCGCGCACCTACGTGTGGCTCTACCGGAACGACCGCGCCTGGCTGGATGCCAACAAGCCCGACCTGCTACCAGCTTCGCTGCGTCCGAGGCCCTCAGTAGTGGATTGGGAAGCCAGAGACGAACAACTACGCGACTTGGTTCGTGAAGCAGCGTTGCACCTTATGGAGGAGCGGGGCGTGCGCCGCATCCACTTCTGGCAGTTGTGCCAGCAAATACCTGATCTCCGGGCCAAGCGGGCTTCTCTGCAACGGTTGCCCCGCACCCTGGAGGCGATCCAGGCGGCTTTGGCTGCACGTCTCCCCTCCCGGGACCTTTTTCGCTGATGACAGTTTAGTCTCGCCGATATTTCAGGCTTGATATGCATATATGTATTGAGATATGCTTAGTGCATGATTGAATCAGAAGTGAGAGCGCGCGCAGCGAACGCGCGCCGTATCTGCACGGCGCATGGAATCGCCCAGGCCCATATCGCTGCCCATGTGGGGGCCAGTCAATCGCAGGTCAGCCGCATCCTCAAAGGGGAGGGCACAAGGGCTTCCCGCTTGTTTGAAGAGGTGTGCCTTTTCGTTGAGCACTTCGAGGGCGGGGTCAGCGCCGATGCTGTGCGCAGCAACCACGACCTGATTGAGGCACTTCAAGCGACTTGGGATGGTTCTGCGTCAGATGCCAAAGCCTTGGCAGCTGTCATCCGTTCGCTTGCTGTCCTGAAACATTCGACACCTGTTTCCCGATCTCAAGGAGAGCGTTCATGACCATGCTCGTGCAGCCTGCGCCATTGCCGGAGGAGTTGGATCGCGGATATCTCGGCCGGATCATGAGAGTCAACGGCTACAAGCATCTGAAGGAAATGACGGACTCCATGGCAGCGCACCTTGGACATGCAGGAGCGAGCAGACGGGAGCTGACCGTCCATGCACTACTGAGTCAGATGGCGGGAATGTCCGAAGTTCAATTTGCACAGCGGCATACCACCTTGCCGTTACGACGAGGAATCACCTCATACCACCCCGAGGTTGCTCATGGAAGTGAGGGAGAAGGCACGGCCCTCAACTACACAGCGATGCAGAAGACGTATCACGCAGCGTATTACTGCAAAGACTGTGTGACGGCTGACATCCGCTTTCATGGGGTTAGCTATTGGCGCCGGGATCACCAAATCCCAGGGCAGCTATGGTGTCCGAAGCACAGGATACCGTTGTCTTTCGTGTCCACTGGGGATCCACTTCTGCACTCGCCAACTCAGTTCGTCGGAAGCGGTGAATCAATCCCATACGTGTGGACAGAGGAGGCATTACAGAACGGATATGTGCAAAGGTTCCTCGATCTGGCGGCCACTTTCTACGATCAACCTAAGCCCTTCAGTGTCGCGTTAATTGTCCCCATGTTGAATGACCTTGGCCGGTCGCTCGGGTTTAAGACCAATCCTGGGCAGAGTAAGGGCGATTTGATCAGCGACCGACTACGTGATTTGTTTCCTCATCATTGGCTCGATGCGGTGTTCCATGGAATTCTGGAAAAGGAGCCAGGCACGTTCCTACACCAGATCGACGGGGTGATGTACTTAAGAACTTCGGCGTCTTCCGTGACGGCATACCTGTTGGTTTTGACTGTGCTGTTCGGGAGTGCCGACGAAGCGATTAACGCGCTATTGAACGCCTGCAGTGATGATGAGACGCGAGCAGTACGCCGTTCTCGGCGCGTTCACAACTTACCTGACGACAATACCCTGATTGACCTCTACGTCGAGGCTCTCGGCGCGCATAGCGAAGTGATGAAGAAATTGGAGTTTCCCACGCACACGGTGAGAAAGGCGCTTCTCGGCTTGGGCCTTCCAACTCTTTCCGATGCGGATGACCCTGAGGCGATCGGTCGTGTTGTCGGCTTGAGAGCCTTCTACCTTCGGCGACTTTCTTTTTCTGCGAGTGCAGAAGTTGCTGGGCTGTCTGAGCGAAAGTTCGAGGGATTGCTTCGGATGTGCGGCCCAAATTTGCCTAAATGCTTAAAGAGGATGAATCCCAAAAACAGCGTGCGGCCCCGTGCTCGAAAAGCAAAGCAGGTTTTGTCAGTGCAATTGGCAGCGACAGTGGAACCTGTTCAGTGAACGGGCCCACCTTGCAGCTATCTCTGTTGACTCTCAGTTACTTTTGACTGGACCCCAGAACTGACCCCAGAAGCTGTGGTCCCGGGTGACCAGGTCTTCGTACCGTCCCATCCGCTTGGGATCTTGGCTGCGCAGTGCGTCGACCGCCGGTCCCACAGGAGCGAGATAAGTATCCGCTGCGACGCGGAAATCGTCGAGCCGCAAATCGTCTTCTTTGCGCTCAAATGCCACTCGATGGGCGGCCACCCATAAGGCGATGATCAACCGTTGGACACCCGCCGTTTTGTCCATGATGACCACAGCCAGTTCATCCGAAATCGGTAGTGGTCGCGCGACATACTGGTACACACCCAGCCTGGGCAGGAATTGCTGTCGAAAAACCGGGTCTTCAACATCGGTAAAGTGCTTGAACGCGTGATACCCCGAGGTGACAATGCGTTCGGCGTTGCTCAATCGCTTGGTCAACGCACTGATCCCATCGGGTGTGCCCGATACCAGCAAGGGTATTTGCCACGTGTTCATCAATGTGAGGATCCATTTGATGCACTGATCTTCCACAATGCTGAGCTCTGGAGGTTCCTCCCCGACCTTGCGCCGTCTACGTCGATCCAGTGTTGAGAGTTTGAAGAAATTCTGGATCTCATCGAGATGCAGCAAGCCCAGAAAGTGGGTCGATGCCACTTGTCGCCATTCCTCCAGCATCTGCATCCCATTGCGCCAGTCTCCCGACAGTGTCTTGTCGAACCGAGTACTACCGGTGACCTTTTTCCATGCAGTCATCAGTGCGGCTGCGAGATCTGTTGCTTTGCCGCTGGCGGGGACATCCAGCGAGATCCAGACGACTTGTTGCAAGCCGTTTGTCATCCGAAAAAATGACGGATGCTTGATGACTTGCTGGGGATACCTACCTAGGCACCTTCTGATCGCTTGAGTCTTTCCCGAACCTGATACTCCCTCCACCGCAGCTCCGAACGCTGGAGCATTCAACGGTAGCTGGAATTGAACAGGTTCACCGCTGATCTTGCTCCAGGTGCTCGCAGATGAGGGGTGCAAATGGTGGTAGTTCTGCCTGATCATCATGTCGATCGATTCGAACAGCTGAAGCCCTTCAATGCTCGGTGTGTGTAGATTGCGGACATCCATCAGCATGTGTAGTCGCAGGTGACGCGGAATGGTCCCTATATCCTTTGGAGGTCGTTTGGGAAGAGCTACGAGTGAACTCGCAGCCTCCTGCCGCGAGAGTATTGGACCAAGCCCTTGGACCAAGATGTTGTCAGCGTACGGGTCGTGTGGGGGGGCATGTTTAGAGGTCATTTGCCACCTCCCTATCCTTTGCCGCAAAGATGTCTTCCATCATGCTGAGATGGTTTTCGTTGACCGCTGCGCGGTCTTTTCGGGTGCCACGGTATTCACAGTGCAACATCTGGGCAGCGATTTCATTTTCCATGGCACGGGCCTCCGTGATCGTCGGTGCTCGGCCTCTGACCCGATCAAGTGCTATCCGAGTCTGTTCAATCGATTGCTGGCGGATGGCATCCATGCGCTTCAAACCAAGTACCGCGGCACAAACGCGTTGGTGCTCAATGTCGGCGGCCTTGAGCTGTTGAAAGGCAATTGCGTCAGCCATATCGTCGTAGTTGATTTCGGGCGAAGCATTTGCATGGTCGGCTATCTGGAGGTCGATAAGGCCATCGCCAGAAACGTTAGGTGTCCAAATGGTCGACACAGATCCCGGGTAGTACTGGACTGGAATTTCCCAACCCCCAGACGATCTGGCGAAGGTGGACAAGTGTTCCGCCTCCACAAGGGGAGATTCGTAATAATTTCCGCGGAACCGAATGCCGCGGGGGGTGACACGAGCTTCGCGAGCTGGCAGTAGTTGAGTTACCAGCTCTGCTTGCGCGGCTGCACGCAAGTAGCCGATGCCCATGGCGTGGCCCCAACTCCAGAGTCCTGCCGGGCTGGGGAACACACCGGCGGCTGCCATATGAGCATCAATTCGATTTGAGCGATTCGCGGTGAGGTTGTAAACAAAGAAAGTTTCGTGCAAGTAGTGGGTGTACTGGCGGACATTCATCGTCGCAGCCGCTGGGTTGGAGCGTCTTAGGTCGTATTCCACACGGCGAGCGTCCATGGCCCCGGGTAGGAAGTTGTACTGGGTGTTCTTCACGATGCGATGGAGGACCTCCACGATGCCCTTTAGGTCGGGGCGAAAAGGCGGCGTGTACTGCATATCTCTGATCAGTTTCATACCCGTGGCCTTCGCACGTTTAGAGAGGTATTCGCCGCGATCACACAGAAGACGCGCCGGGAGCGTAGGGGATGGAAATAATGACTGGCGCATCTCGTAGCCCCAGAGGTTGCTTAACATCGCTGGCGATGCCGTTGTGTTGAAAAGGCTTACCTGCGCTGTGTCCCAACTGGGGCCAGTCAGGCAGACGTAGAAACCAACGATTGCCGTGGACCAGACATCGACAATGATGTAGACAATCGGTCGCCCAACGATCCACTCAGGGTTTACCGCCGATCTCAGATAGATGTCACCGATGGTGCTGTCGATGGCGTACAAAAGGCCAGGGCCGGGAGAACCCTGCCAACTGCAACTGGTCATGCCTCGCAAAGAGCGCTTGAAGTGGCCTTTGCTTGTTGTTTGAAGTATTTTTTCTAACGCGCTGGTCTCGACAGTGAGAACCCGTTTGACCTGCTGGTAGTTTGGGTACTCACCGTGCTTGAGTTCCACATCCACAATTTTCCCAGCATCGTCGTAGCGCATTGCTTTAACAAACCCGCTTGCGATAATTTCTCCGTAACGCCTGCGCATCGATGGCTTAGGAACTGGTATGCGCTTGTCGGCCACGATGATCTTGGCGCGCCAGTCTGCATTCATTCCGGGCTGAATAGGTTCACCCCAAGAGCCGTATGCTTGTTTGTCGATCCTTTGCTTTAGCGTCTTACGTCCGACCTTGTTCTGGCGCCCATCCTCGCCAAGGTCGCGCGGCTTGCCTTCCGCACCGCAAAGATCCCATCGCGGTCGCAGACTGGTTGAGGTCAAACCAAACCTGCATAGCAATGACCAAAGGTTGTAGATGAGGCCTCGACTAGCCTTATGTCTAGCCACGGCATTTCGGACCAAACGGCCTAAATTGCCGTGGACCAACAGTTCCTCCTTGAGCTTTTCCAGGTCGAGAAACTCGCTCATTACATTGCATCGTTGCTCGAATCTTTCAGCTGTATTTCGATCTGTAAGAGGCAGGTAGTAGGTCGATGCGAGCTCCAGGGTTACAGGCATCAACTCGTGCGCTTCATGGAGCTCAAGGAGGGCCTGCCGAGGCACGCTCAATAGCTGACCTACCAACGGCGTTTTGACGATCCTTTTCGACCGTTTGGTTTTCGCTAGCCGGGTGCGCCCGCCTCTTTTGTTTTCAGGAAGGTGCGAAGGGGCAAACTGTGAGCAGTAGACGACATTGATCTCGGGGGCATCAATAACGATTCGAAAAAGTCCGGCTTTCAAACCGAGAGCGTCCCGTGCGAGGCGGAATACCTGATTGGGCATCAGAGACATGACGACCTCCTTGATGCAATCGGATTGAGCGCGAGGAAATCCGTCATCGGCAGCAGTGTGAGAGGCAAGTGAGGGCGCCAATGACGGCGGAGGTCGAGAGGCAGTTGGCCTTGCCAAACGGCCTGCCAAAGTGCCCGTTGTCCCAGATACACGTGCTGCTCTGATCCACCGAAGATCTGAGTCAATCGACCGATGACGTCGGAATAGGAATGAAAAGGCATCGACCGAACGACATGGGTGGCAATGCTGATCTCGGTCGCGCTGGCAGGTTCAGCCAATCCCCAGGCTGAGGCGATTTTCAAGGTCAGTCCGACCTGCTTGTTGTATATCTCGGGTGTGATGAGCAGCCATTCCACACCACGCACTTGCCAGTACGTTTTTTCTAGTAGTAGTAGCTCTTTGGCGCGTGGAGTAAGCGTGTCATTTGGCTTGCAGGAAACTGCTAACAAGGTCAGCTTTGTTGCCTTAGGCGTCCTTAAAACCAGCAACAGGTCTGTTGTGCTGGTCCAGGTGACTGTTTCGTCGGTGTCGGTCACAACGGGGTGTTTGATACCCATCTGGTGTGCCAAAGTCATGGTGCCGGGGTAGACCCGTCCTCCAATCCCAATCTGCCAGCGGCTCAACTCATGCTCAGCATCTTCCTGGTTGATTGGGAACTGCTCGACGAGGTCAACCAAGTTTGGCAGCATCGAAGCAAAGTTAAGGCCTGTCCATTCGCCGTCCGACAGCAGCTCCCGCTGACGGTCGCGCCACAAGAGCAGATGGGATCGGCCGCGGCTCGACGGATCTGAGCGTGAGACGCGGTGCCAGGGTACGTAGTCCGAGTACGTGCCGAGGCCTCGCCCCTCTTTCAAGAAGCGAGCAAGTACTTTTGGGGAAAACTTCTTTTCAGTTCTCATGAGCTGCCTCCAGGTGCTGGGGACAGCTGCAGAAGTTGCTGGCTACTGCTGGGTGCCGAGACTCAGCTGTATCTGGGTTTTGCGAGCCATAGGGATCTGGTGAAAGCAGCGACGGGGTTGACAGTCGTGTCTGGACCTCACCGCACAAGACAAGTCTTTGCATGATTCTGACTTCCGAGTTGTTCGCCTGATAGGCGCGAACAAATCCACCACCCTGAGGTCAGATCGGTTAATCTAGCGGTGCGCTCCGCGAGGACTTCGGTCTGAGCACCCTGGGCGGCGGGGCTTCTGAAAAGGGGTCCTGCCGTTTCTTATTTCATGATTGCCTCCGCTAGGTTCTCTTTGATCATTTGCACTTGTGCAGGCGAGAGTTGTCCAGCGAGACCGGCTATCTCGCGCAGTAGGTCGGCGACGTGTATAGGCGTACTTTTCTTGATCCGCAGCCCAAGTCGAGTGCGTTCCAACTCTGCAAATTGGATGAGACGGCGTTGCTCGATCGGTGCGAGCCGAAGGGCTCTTCCGATTGCGATCACTTTTTCTAGTGGCGGCGGAGCACGTCGGGTGTTCTCGATTTCGCTGACCAACGATGGTGATAGATGAGCCAATCTCGCCAGTTCTCTTTGGCTCACGCAGCGCATCCGCCTCAACTCAAAAAGCAACTCACCGAAACTGGCCTCAGTTAAGGGTGATCGTTGCAATTTTTCTGCCACGGCGCACATATTCACGTAGGGCCCAAGTCGTTGAAGCAGACCATCCTAGGTAGCTCATGCTTGCGCGTCTAGATCTGGGGCGCGTGCCGAGGGCCTGTCTTAATTGCTTGCCGCTTTTCTATCTCCATTCGCTCCGCGAAGCAAAAGCCTTCGTCGAGTCTGCTGGAGATGTCCACACATAAATATCAAAGTGAGTCTCTGCAGAGCCTTCGCCGAGAATATTTTTGTGACTTGCCAGCTGCGTTGTTTTCTCGTCCCAAGTGGCTGGTACGGCTTGACCGGTGTTTGGTGAGCGATCAGAACGGCTGGCAACGCTTAAATTGAGCGAGCCTCAGCCTCTTGGTGAAGCTGCGGGGAGCAAGCGATTTATAGACCAGCAGGTTTATCTGCCCAGCAGGTTAGACCGTCAGCTGCTGTCTAGGGGCCCTTCAGAAACAGGCGCCGCGATGGATTAGGGGTCGAACTGCACTGAAGGCTTTTGAAAGTCACCAAGACTCTCAACAAACTACTTCTTTACTCGTCCACGTGATAGAGGCGCGGCGGATCTCACCTTTGGAGGGTCGTCTTTCGTTGCCGGTGTGAGCAACTCAATCACGCCTATAGGAAACGCAGCCGCAACCTGGTAAAGCACTGTCAGGGTGGGATTTGCTTGACCTGATTCGATCCTGCTCAAGTACGTCCTAAACAGTCCACTGCGATCGGCCAAATCCTCTTGTGTAAGCCCATACTCCGCACGCAATTCCTTGACACGTAGCCCGAGGCTTCGTCGTGGATCTATTTCTTTTGAAACCGTTGGCGGGCGTTGGAAGGGCACGCCCCAACTCTCAGATATGTATACTCATTCGTACACACACCAATTCGTACATTGCACGTAGCGCTCGATGCTTCTGCGTGAAGCCACTCCGTCAGTTCCTACATAAACTCGCCCGTGTTCCTGACCGAGTCCCGCCACCAAATCCACCTGATCCCGACGTCGGAGACCGAACCGTGTTTCTGGCGCCAGGTCACCATCGCCTCAGCGTCCTGCAGGTTATTGGTCGAAGCGATCCACCAGGAGGGCGACTCAGAAATCAAGAACCGCACCGTACTGGCAGCGCCCTCGGAGCTAGAAGGCATGGCTCAGCAATATCAGATCTCCCACGTCAGCCTTCTATCGCCTGGCCCTGCCAACTCCACCGGTCACTGGGCTCTGGATGCCGTAGCCGAGCTCTGGCGTTGCGCGGCGCCACTGCCCGGTGGAGAGACTTGCCAGGGCTGGATTCATGTGTTGGCAGACGGGCGTGAACTGCTCGACTGCTACGGCTTGCATGAAATGTTCGAGTTCCGAAGGACCACCCTGATCTACAGCGCACAAGCCCAGACCGCTGGCTTTGCCTCTGCGCACTAAGCGAAGCGACCCGAACCAAAGTTCAAAGCAGGAGTCCCCGTGGCATTTCAAGTTGGCAGCAAAATCCTCGAACGATATGTACTCACCGGCAAAATCTATGGAGTGGAGCAAAACTCCCAAGTGGTCTATCGGGAAGAGCACATTGCGCTGAACAACGGAAAGTACCTGGCTCGCTCCACCGAAAACAAGACAAGCTGGTGGATCAAGCGTGACGATGGCACCGAGAAGCGGTTGATCGTTAACGAGGACATCCCTTTGCGTGACGGGCATGAGGTGTCTGCGATCTACGTTGGTTGGCGGGACGCGGAGTCCATGTGGCCTATCGCTGTTTTCAATGCGACAACCAAACAGCTGTTTCGGTACTCCACACAGGTCATCGCCAAGCGGGTGAGTTTCGGTGACGCGTTCCGAGGCGGGTGCTTGGTACCAATTTTGGGATTTTTGGCGGTGCCTGTCTTGTCGATCATCGGAGCCACCATGTTCAAGATGGGATGGACTGGCTTTGGCGTAGGACTAGGAATCTGCAGCGCAACGTTCGTGTTCGCCGTCCGAAGGACAAGCCGTCGCATGGGACAGTTCGAAAAAGACCTCCAGGTCCAAATCCAGACGGCCCTGGGGTGGGAAAGGCCGGACCCACCCGGGGTTTCCGTCAAAATTTGGACGGAGTAATCCGGTGGTCTGGGTGCTCGCGTTGCGCAATGACCCCCCCTAGACACCCGCAACGCTGACCTGTAGCCTTCTATCAAGTTCCATCGACAGCGTATTTCTGACTCCATGATCTTCCAGCCCCGCGTTCAGCACACCGTCGTCCGAGTACGACCTACTGGCGCGTGGGTGTGCACCTGAACACCCTCCCGCCAGCTCACCACCCGGTGCTGGCAATCCCCGAGATGAAGGCACCTCCCAATAGGACTCCCTCATGTCGCCGATGAAACTGCTCATCCTGTCTGACCTTCATCTAGATCACCATCCGTTGCACCTGACCTGCCACGATGGAACCCGCATTGGTGCCGAGGCTGACGTGGTGGTCCTGGCTGGCGACATCGACCAGGGTCTCAAGGGACTGCGCTGGGCTAAAGAGGCATTTGGAGAAAAGCCCACGACCTACATCGTTGGAAATCACGAGTTTTATTCGCGCGATTGGAACAAGCACCTTAGAGATATGCGTGTCCTAGCGGCCGAACTCGGGATCCACTTTCTTGAACGCGAGGCCATCGAAATTGATGGCATCCGATTCCTGGGTGCCAGCCTCTGGACAGACTTTGAAGTCAATGGAAAAGACGAAGCCCAGGAGTGCATGCGCGAGGCACAGCACCGGATGACCGACTACAAACGGATCAAGTTCTCCCGTACCTCTGGTACCGCAGACTTCTGCTGGGTGCGCTCCAAGACTGTAGTTCCTGCGCTCACGCAGCGCCGCCACCGTGAAAGCATTGAATGGCTGCAGGAGCAATTCGTACGGGACAGCGCCAAGAATACGGTCGTTGTCACCCACCATGCGCCACATCCCCAATCGATTCCGCAGGGATTCGTCGGTCATCCACTCACCCCGTCCTATGCTTCCAACCTGGAGCACCTCATGGGCAACGCAGCGCTCTGGATTCATGGCCGCATGCACGAGAGCTCCGAGTATCGCGTGAACGGAACGCGCGTCGTCTGCAACTCGCGGGGGTACAGCTTCGGCGTCCCACCACGGGGGGAGAACGACAGCTTCTCGACCTCCTTCATCGTGGAGGTGGATCGCGAAAACTGCACCAAGCAACTGGAGGAAACACCACGATCGACCACCCGCCAAACGTCATGCAGGCAAACACGACTGACGGGAAAAGTCTCGATGTATTAGTGGGAGTGATTAAGGTCCTAAGCGATCCGACCCGCGCTGAGGGGCTGGATGAAATCGTGAGAAAGAACCCGGTGCGCATAGACATGGATCCAGCGGATCCTTCCGTCGCGATGAGGACCGATGCCAACGGGACAGTGGAACGAGGCCAAGTGACTGAAGATGGCCAATTGTGCCGTTGGGATGGGCGCAGTGGCTGCCTGCAGGGGTTTCCGAGACGGTATGGGCCGCGTAACGCAGGCGATAGTCTGCGGTAATTCTGGATTGCCACTTCCATTGCCGAGGCGTCGCGATTGCAAGGCTTCTCAAGACCGCGCGCAACTAGACCATAACCGCAGACCACCCGCTCATCGGGTCTTGTATGAAGCTCCTTATTCTTTCGGATTTGCATGTGGAGTTCTCTCCCTTCACGCCCGATCCAGCGGCGACAGCGGCCGCCGATGTGGTCGTGCTGGCGGGTGACATTCACAAGGGAAGCCAGGTGGCAAGCTGGGCACGCGCGACCTTTCCAGCCAAGCCAATTGTGCTGGTCCCTGGCAATCACGAGCTCTACGACGGGCACTGGCAGCGCACCCTAAATGAGATCCGAGAATCGGCGCTGCGCGAACAGGTGCATTTCCTGGAGAACGATTCAGTTGTCATCGGGGGCGTACAGTTCCTCGGGGCGACGTTGTGGACCGACTTTGAGTACTTTGGTGCTGACAAGGCTGGACATGCCATGGCCGAGGCTCGCAAGTACATGGCGGATTACGGACGCATTGAAGGCTGTACGCCTGAGGCCACGGTCGTGCGGCACCAAGCCAGCCGTGCTTGGTTGGAGGCGGAGTTGTCCAAGGCAGCAGCGCCAGGAGATCGGGTGGTGGTAACACACCATTTCCCACGAAAGAAATCAACTGCGAAGCAGTACCGGAACGACCTCTGCACAGCTGCATTTGGTTCCGAGTTGCCGGCCGAATTGCTGGACCGAGCCGGGCTATGGGTCCACGGGCACACGCACTCATCACATCACTACAGAGTAGGAAACTGTCGTGTAGTTTGCAATCCGCGGGGGTATCCCTGGGGTTGGATTGAGGGTGAGTATGAAAACCGCGATTTCAATCCCCGGCTGCTGGTGGAGCGGTCCGATGACGGGCGGTGGTTATGTGTGTGAATAAGGCGCCATTTCGATTTGCAGCTCCCAGGCCGTTGCAGCGAGAGAGTCCGGGCAATGCCAGGGACCCTGTTGTCTTGTAGCGCTCGCAGTGGTCTTGGTGTGAAAAATGGGTGCCGCCGCTGGTTGATTCGGTGCACCCTGCATTCCCCCGCGAACACGTGTTCTATGAATGCGCTCGGGCTGGGGGCGTGGATGCGCCCAGCCAAGGTCAGAGAAGAACCATCGCTCAAAACAAGCGCTCCACCGTATAGCCACAGCGCACGCTGACAAAGCATTGATGGGAGGGGAACTCTAGTGATGGCATCTTGGGAAAACGAAGCGATCCGTTCCCGGACTTGATAAATCTGCGGATCATTTAAGCGGGAGACTGTGGATGTCTAGGCCACTGCGTTGCGCTGTGACCCCCCCTAGACACCGACCGCCGTGATCGGTAGTCTGCTTTGAGGCTCTGAGATGCGTGCACGTGGACTTGCCACTGCCATTCGGCCGACCGACCATGCGAATTTGAGTCTGACCATACCTGCACCGTCACTTGACCTTCTCTGCCGCCGATGAAACTGCTCATCCTGTCCGATCTTCACTTGAACCATCACGCCTTGGACGTGAGGCTCAGCGATGGACGCCGCATCGATGACGGCTCAGACGTCATAGTCTTGGCAGGCGACATCGACGAAGGGCTAAAGGGATTGCGCTGGGCCAAAGAGGTCTTTGGCGAGAAGCCGGTGATCTACGTCGCCGGCAACCATGAGTTCTATTCCAGAGACGGGACCAAACACATCCGAGATATGCGTGTCCTGGCTGAGGAGCTCGGCATTCACTTCCTTGAACGCGACGCGGTGGAGATCGAGGGCGTTCGGTTCCTGGGCTGCAGCCTGTGGACAGACTTTGAGGTCAACGGAGAAGACGAAGCCCAGGAGTGCATGCGCGAGGCACAGCACCGGATGACCGACTACAAACGGATCAAGCTCTCCCGAACCTCCGGTAACGCGGACTTTTACTGGGTGCGCTCCAAAACCGTGATCCCTGCGCTCACCCAGCGCCGTCACCGTGAAAGCGTTGAATGGCTGCAGGAGCAATTCGCACGGGGCAGCGCCGAGAACACGGTCGTCATCACCCACCATGCGCCACATCCCCAATCAATTCCGCAGGGATTCGTCGGTCATCCACTCACCCCTTCCTATGCGTCCAACCTGGAGCACCTCATGGGCAACGCAGCGCTCTGGATTCATGGCCACATGCACGAAAGCTCTGACTACCGCGTGAAAGGCACGCGTGTGGTGTGCAACCCAAGGGGCTACACGTTTGGCACCCCACTGCGAGGGGAAAACGACGGCTTCTCGACCTCCTTCATCGTGGAGGTGGATCGCGAAAACTGCACCAAGCAAATGGAGACAACATCATGATCGATCATCAGCCGAATGGCCTGCAGGAAAACACAACTGACGGCCAAAGTCCGGATGTCCTCGGGGGACTGCTGAAGGTCCTGAACGATCCGACCCGCGCTGAGGCACTGAGTGACATCCTGCGAATGAACCCCGTACGCTTCAGCATGGACCCTGCGGATCCTTCCGTTGTGCTGAGGACCAATTCCAACGGAACGGTGGAACGGGGTCAGGTAACGGACGACGGTCAATTTGTGCCGGCAGGCAGGGTTGGCCTTCGCGGCAGCTGAAAGGAAGGAGTCGATGCAACTCTATGTGCTCTCGGACCTCCATGCGGAGCACACCGCGTTCACACCCGATCCTGCAGCTATCGAGGCCTGTGACCTCGTGATCCTGGCCGGGGACATTCACGACGGCGAGTTCGTCCCGACGTGGGCGCGCGAGAAGTTTGGGGAGGACAAGCCGATTCTCTGGGTGGCCGGCAATCATGAGTTCTATGACCACCACTGGGATCGCTGCCTGCAAGACATGCGCAGGGCAGCGCAGCAGAGAGGCATTCACTTTCTTGAGAACAACACGATCTCGATTGGCGGAGTGGACTTTCTTGGGACAACGCTCTGGACCGACTTTGAGTTGCTGGGACGTAAAAGCGAATCCATTACCGATGCCAGCCGTTACGTCGCCGACTACCGCGCAATCGCCGGCTGCAACCCTTTCAAGACCATCGAGCGGCACCGGGCCAGCCGTGCATGGCTGACCAACCAGCTGTCCACCGAATCTCGTAGGCCTCGCGTAGTCGTAACCCATCACTACCCCAGCCCTCTCTCGACTGACCCGCAATACGCCGACGAGCCTGCCAGCGCGGCCTTTGGATCGGACCTTCCACCCGAATTCTTCAACGGTGTGAACCTGTGGATCCATGGGCACACCCATACGTCGTTTGATTACGAGACCCATGGGTGTCGGGTGGTGTGCAACCCTCGTGGTTACCTGCAGCGCGATGGCAGTTTTGAGAACCCGCGCTTTAACCCTGGCTTGCTCATATGCCTTTGAACAAGCGACGCGATTTTTGTCCCCTCCTGTTACAAGCGTTGTGACTTGACCCCCCCCCATGCTCCAAGAACCAAAAGACCGTAGCCTTCTGCTGCATGAAGAGGCAGTGAGGATGATCCAGGCCGACCCAAGCCTGGCAAACCGCGCACTGGCGATCCTGGAGCGGTGGGCTGGGAGTGGGAGTAGGCACGCGAAGCTACTGCGTGACCGCTGGGTTGAGATCATCAAGGCCAGTGACTGGGCGGCTGCGCTCGAAGAATCCGAACGCGGACAGCAGCTTCGGCAGGCGTCCCCAATGGCCTGCCTGGTGCCTGATGACGTGCGTCTGAGGATCATCCGCAGCGTGAAGGGGTACGGCAAACCTGCAGGCCTGGAGGTGCTGCAGGACAAGTACCCGCTGATTTTTTCTCACACTGTGCCGAGAGGTGGGCCAGGTTGGCTTGATCTGCTGGACGAGCTTTGCGGACAGTTGCAGGCCCATGCCAACGCAGGTGGCCAGCAGCCCAGGGCGCTCAGCGCCCGAGAAAAATGGGGACGTCTGGACCTGCGGTTTGTCGAGCTCGATCCGCAGTTGGAAAGCCTGGTCGCTGCTGCTGGAACGAAATCTCTATCAATCTGCGATGCGTGCGGTGCTCCTGGCAAGCCTGTCCCCGAGCTTTGGCATCGCACTCGGTGCAAGGAACATCGGGACACCCGACCTTGGTGGCCGACGTCATTGTTTTGAGGGCGGCAGGGCGTCCTTAAGGCTCTGGCTTGGAATGTGCCGCAGCAGTCTGGCGATGGTCTTGGCATCGTCCAAGCCGCGGTGATGCGTCCCTTCGAGCGCGTAGCCGACCTTCTACACGGCCCTGCCTGGAAGGACTCCTATGCAGCGATTGCAGTCGTCCGTATGTTGAAGTCGAACGCTTACTATCGGCCAGAAACGGTCATGGCCGCACTAACGGGAGGAGCTGTGACTGAAGTTCGAAATCTGATCGTCGGCGCCGTGGGATTGATCAAGTGCCGAATCAAAGGCGATGGGCAAGCTGCACTCGCGGCAAGAAATGCCCTGGAGCCTGAGCTCGTGGAGCACAAATTCTTGGCTACTGCGCCGTTCAAGAGCATCAGCCTCATCTTGCGCTACGGTGAAAGCGACGACCTAAATCCTGAGATCGGTCCTATCAACGCAAAAGGCGCCTATCTTCCTGTGGCAGTCGAGTTGAATGCGCGGCGCCTTGAGAAGCTAGACGTGCCAGCAATGACCGATGAGTTTCGAAGTGTGATGATCGACGTGCTCTGCGATGTGGCCGCCAATTTTGACCTGCCACATGTGTTCCTGGACGGGCTCAGGCAGCACGACGTGTCGGCGAAATCTCGACCTAACCAAGTTTAGCTTTAGGCTCGCTAGCGCCCTTCACACTGGGGCAGAATTCGGCCACTATCGGTCATTCAACGACGGTGCCTAGCTCGCTCGGAACGCAAAAAAATGCCTAGAAATCAGCTTATCGTTCAGCTTCCGATAACTGAGTCCACCAGCCTCGATTCGTTGCTGCATATCGAAGAGACGCTGATTCAGGCGTTCTCCCAGAATAGCTTTGCCGTGGTCGACGGCCATGACATCGGGCAAAGCAAGTTCAACATCTTCATCTACCCAACGAGCACGTGGGCGCCGGTTCTTGAGCGCGTCTATGCATTCCTGAAGCTGAGGGGAGTGTTGAACGATACAGTGGTCGCAAAGCGCCTAAAGACCAGCGAGAAGTACGTTGTTGTTTGGCCTGAGCAGTTCAAAGGGGCCTTTGAGCTTTAGCGGCGTAACCCGGCCATGAACAGACGTTTTCGATGACCATCCAACTACCTGCTGTCTACCGTGCCTTCATCGATACGAACGGTCTGTTCGAGGGCTTCTCTGTCACGGCGCATGAAGAGCGCTATGTCATCCTGTGGGGCGAGGATGAGGTCACAAGCGCCAACGCAGAAATCGAGGTTGATGTATACGCTCCGGGCTACGTGGCGTTCGCCGGAAACGGGGGCGGTGAAGTCTATGCATTCGACGCGACAGGCGCTGTCTTCATGCTGCCAATGATTGGTATGGAACCGGCTGCTGCACTTCACGTTGCAGAAGATTTCCTCGAATTTGCGCGAGGATTTCAGAGCGTCGCGACACCGGGCGAATGACCGCTTCGGAGCGCTCGCAATGTCTCTTGTGGGCCCAAAGCTGCCCTTGCACGACATTGTCCCAAACCGGCCGCTGGAGTATCTGGTTCTGCCACCTGCCAGGCCGCAGTTAGCCGGTCGACGCCAACCAGGTTTCGCGGACTTTTTCTGGCAGTATTTTTACGCTGGCTTACTGCTAGCAACTTTTCAGGAATAGATCACATTAGGCGCAGCATGAATCGAATCTCTGCTCGAAGCCGAGTCAACCAACGTCCCCTATCGGGTGAGCTCATTCACAAGGTGATGGCTCGCATCTTTCCCAAGGAACGACTACGGAACTGCGTCGTTCGATGAACTGGTTCCAGAACTAGCGCGATTCCAAATCACCACACTGGGCCAGTTCAGAAGATTGATGAGGAAACACAGACGTAAGCTGCTCTCGATTGACCGAGATCACCTCGCTCCGTGGGAGGTCAGACACTTCTGCGAATCTTTTGGCGAATCCTTCGTCAAAGACGCGGTCAGAAGGCAGTACTGGTTCGCGTTTCCAGCGCTTGTCCGGACGGCGGCAGAGTTGGAATTTGGTGAGGAAGCTGAGGTCTTTGAAACTGCACTCTAACCCCTATGTCGACCAATTGCGGTACGCGGTAATCGGCGACTCACCCCGAACATTGAGCGTCCGCTACTAGCCGCCCCCACTGGCCGCTCCTGGCCGCCCCTGGCCGATATTAAGCGTTCGGCTCCCAGAACTGGGTGACTGCAATCGCTGCATACCGGCTGTTCTCACAACTTCATGATCAGCGTTAGGGTCGGGTCCACGCATGAGGCGCTGCGCTAGTCGTTGCAGCTCAGGTGTGCGGTACGTGCAGACCGCAGGCTATAGTTTTGCGCGCCGCCGCCGTCCGGCTCCAGGGTTTTTTCTCGCCATGGAGCCCAGTGAGCATCGGTACGGTACCTCAGATGCAAACGTCTGCACAATGCCCGCATCCATGTCCAAACACTCCACTTCGCAGCTTCAGCAGGCTTTGTGAGCTGCATCGCATCAAGGCTTCGCATTGACCGAAAACCGCGCTTCGCAAAACTCATCGGTTCCAAAATTTACTCTGGCGTTTTTATTCATCCTCTACTGCGCTACCGCGTCATTCGCAGCAAAACTGGCGATTGCAGTTCACACGCCATGCGCCTCTGACTTTGAGGGAGGTTGCGGCCATGGCAAGGTTTGGGCAGGAGCGCTCTCCTGGCTCGCTGCCTGCGCAGCTATTGGCATGGCCGTCGGCATCGCGGCATTCTCGTCAGCGGTGCCTCCTTACAGGCTCGCACTGATTCTGGCTGCCGCCGTTCTTGCCTTACCGTGCATTGCGTATGTGCTCTACGGGCTCTACATGGTGGCTCCTGTCGTTGTGCAGCTTCTTCGGTAGGCGGATGCTCGGGTACCCGCACGCGGTGTTCACAATAACTGCATGGAGGACAAGAGTCAGCTCAATGCGACGGAGTTCTTGGAGTCACTGAGAGTGACTTGAAGTTAGAGGGGCGATCACTTAGCAGCGGTGCGCCATTCTTCCCAATACTGGAACAGTTAGTTTGCGACTGAGTGGTTTTTGTCTGTACGACAGCGGCGTACAGTTCAACCCATCGATGAGCCGAACCCGCAAGGCGACTCACCGAACCCGGTTCAAGATTGGTTTTTGACCCGGCTTTTTTGAGACGTAACCTCCAAGGATTTTCATCATGAACAAGACCGCACGTTTCCTCTCCATCGCCGCTGTTGCCGCTTTCGCTTCTTTTAGCGCCCAGGCTGACGAAGCCGATGGCTCGCAATTTGCTCTGAAGTTCGACACAAACCGCACCCGTGCTGAAGTGAATGCTGAAGCGGTTGTCGAAGCCCGCACCCACAGCCTGGAGCCAGCAGGCTCGCGCGTGGTGACTTACAAGTCCAACGCTGACCGCGCTGCCGTGCGTGCCCAGGCCGCTGAAGCCGTGCGCACCGGCCAAATCCCCCACGGCGAATTCAGCGCCATGTAATTGACGAGTTGCGGGACTTCCCATTGTGGTGGCATGCCGCGTGGCGGGGTGCTGCTGCCATGGGAGGTGTTTTGAACACACCCGCACTGGCCAAGCAAACTGGGCTCCCATCGGGAGTCCTTTTTGTTTGCAGATGTCAATCTGAAAGCAGCGTTAAACCCTGTGGCTTGCGTGCATTCCGGCAAAGGTCAGACGGTGAAGGATGCTCCAAGTGGGCTCCTTCAATTTCTGTTCGCTGGAAGCTCTTTTTGTGAATCGTTTGTTCTTTCGATCGGGTGGGTTTCGCCTGGCTGCCGTGCTGGCACTGACCCTTGCCGGCACAGTTCTCCCGCATTCTTCATGGGCAAAGTTCCCGCAGTTCGACAGTGCACCCCTGCTCACGCCCGAGCCCACCAGTTTCGCGCAGTGTCCGCAGTTCTTCATAAATGGCACGCATCCGGCCATCACACCCCGGCCGCAGTTGCGGGAGCTTTGCTATGAAGCTTTTGCGGTGCTGCACTCGGGTACCACCAAGACGCCTGTATATGTTGCGCAGCGCCTTAATCGAAGGCTCGTCGAAGATGCCGACGAGAAGCGCGCCAAGCGCTTCTTTGCGGATGCACGACTTCCAAGCCGTGAGCGGGCAGAACCGGAGGATTACAAGAACTCAGGTTACAGCCGAGGTCACATGGCCCCTGCGGGAGATATGCCCACCCCGACGGCCATGGCCCAGAGCTTCAGCTTGGCCAACATGGTTCCGCAGAATGCCCAGCACAACGGGGGCGCCTGGAACAAGATTGAGCAGGACACACGGCGCTACGCGCGCCGAGCCAAGGGGGATGTGTTTGTGATCACGGGGCCGGTATTCACTGACAACGGTCCGCGCATTGGGCCCAATGGGGTGAAGGTGCCGACCTTTCTGTACAAGCTGGTCTATGACATGTCCACGCAAAGAGCCTGGGCGTATTGGCAGGAGAACCGCGAGGGGGAGACGGTGAGTCGGCCGATCAGCTATCAGGAGCTGGTGAAGAGGACGGGGATGGAATTCTTGCCACAGATCCCACTGCAGCATTGAGTCATAGCATGCACGGAGTCTCAGAGACGGGCAACTCGCAAGCATCGGTGACGCGTTGAAGCGTCAACCTACCTTACATGACCGTCAATTCGCTTCGTCTGGAGGTTGATCCGACCCCAGAAAATTTACCGGCATCGGTGGGCATGCAAAAGAAGTTGTTGTGCAGCGCCCCTATGGACCTGTATTTCTTCACGGGGGACAGAGCGCAAAGCATGTTGACTTGGGACGTCCCTCCTCCAAGCGGTCACCCTCTACTTGACGTGCTTGACTGCTGTGCTACGGGCCCGCTTTTTAGGTGGCAGCGCGCCTGTCGCAGCCTTCGCAGCCTCCTCGACCCTCTCTGCGATAGCACGAGCTTTTCCGGCAGCCGCTTGCAAATCGGCATCAGAGTGCCGCGTGGCGGCGAGATCTTCAAGTGACTTAGCCAGGACAGCCGCATCAATGGCGGCCGCCGATGCCAAACGCTCAGCTTCTTTGCGCGACTCATCAAGGTGTTTCTTCGCGGCGGCCTTAGCGTCCGCGTCGTCTTTGCTAGCCTGACGGAACAAGGTGAGTCCGATATGGCGGATCCCGAACAGTTGCCCCGTCTTGTTGTACACACACTCGGAGAAAAATGAATACGGGTGACGCGTACTGCAGTTCCAATCTCGAAATTTAGCTATGCCGCTGTACTTGGTAACAACGTGATTGCGCCACTGAAGCATGTAATTGGCAGCATCTTCGTTCTTGATATAAATTAAAATGCCGCCTTGGTCTGCGCCTACAGTGCCGTCCGCATATCGATCCATTAGTTGCGGGATGCTGCCTTGCACCCAATCTGCACTGCTGTCGATCTTGGCTTCGGCCGCCCAAGTGAATTTCTTGTCGGCGTCTTGTATGAATACGTCTACGTGCCCACCGCTATCACTATCGTGTTCAGCGTCGAGCTGCTGAGCCCGGAGGTTTGAAACGATGAAAGTCGTGATGGTGTCTTCGTCGGCGCTATAGAGGTACTGCGCGGCACGTTGCACTTCTACGGTCGCCCTATCCATGCACGCATGCACCGTGTCCAGGAAAGATTGGTATGACGAGGGATAGCGTCGCTCGAAAAAATCAAGTATTTTTTGGTTGCCGTGGCGTCGGCAAAGCTCATCCACTGTCACGCTCATTCTGCAGCTACCTGATATGGATCTTTGTCCGTTCGCGCCATGTAAATGACGTGGACATGGCTTGAGAAGTCGCGGATCAGTTCACCGGAAACCGGGCTATACATCCCCCCCGTGCGAAGTGCGTCAGCCACGTCACGACCGTTTACGGGCACAGGAATCGCCAGGATATCTTCACTGTCTTCATGCCACTCATAGCGCATTTCCAGCATACCGATGCTGTTCAAGCTCATCTTGTGGAATGCTTCGATGATTTTGCTGTAATGGGACTCATCGCTGCTATCGAGTGCTCGGAAGATCACCTCGGGAGAGACCTCTAAGGGAGCGAATACCTTCGGCGATCTTTGCTCTCGACTCTCCACAATCCTCTGTGCGACCCATCGACACACACGAAGTTCGACATCGTCGCCGCGACAGGCGTCCAGTGCACGGTCATAGGGTGACAGGTGTCGAGAGCTCACGGTTAGCTGTAGTCGAGGAGCTTGGCGATGCAGTGCCCGAATTCTGCCTGGTCAACCGTCCCGGTAATGCGGGCTCGGTACAAAGCGTAGGGAGGTGACTTAGCGATGGTGCGCGTTGTGCCAGGCAACATCAACTCTACATTGTGGCCATTCAACTCCCACCGAACGGTTAACCTAAATTCTAGAAGAGTGTTAAAAACGGCCGCCTTGCCTTTCACGTGAAAGGGCTCCTGTCGGAGGTCATGCTCCTTCATCCGCTCGAGTTTAGCCGAGCCGGTCTCTGTCTGGAAGCCCAACTCTACAACGGTCCCTTCGGTGGGTTCCATGTAGATGTTGTGAATGGCTGGAAACAGGTTGTGATTGCGTAGCAATTGGAGGTCGAGCTGAAACTCCGCAACGAGCAATTCATTAATTTTGCGCGTAAGGTTTGTCAGCAAGACATCCTCTGCAGACATATTGCCGAGGCTGGGCACCAACGCTTGCACTAGACCCTGAGCCTTGTCGAAGACGATCACAGGGAAGTACTGCGACGCTTGGCGGCGAATGAGTACGATCTCCTCATAGCCTGTGAAGGCAGGTGGGATACCGCTAGTGACAAACTGATCCGGGTAGATTGTGTCCTTGCGTTCGGCTGCCGCAATTCCTGAGAAAATCAAACTGACGACATCGCCCTGAGTCGTTACCTTGACCAGTTGCAAAATATCTTGCTCCTCGGTCATCAGAAAGTCGTCCGCCATACGCAATGGGAAATCCGAAGTGGCTTGTCCGTTTTCGGGCTGTAGGCTGCCGAGGTAGGTCGATAGCCGGTCACGAAAGTGCTCAGGAACTTCCAGGAAAGTGACCCACTTCTCGCCGTGAAGGTGGTAGTCGGTCAGGAACTTTTCGACACTCGCTTCGGCACGAGTCCGTTCCAAAGCTGGCAGCTCGTTAAACTTCTCAATGACTTCATCCCAGCCACGCGCGACGGGGAGGCCGCTGCGCTTGAGGAAGGCGCGCATGACGGGCCAAGGAGCGATCCCTCGCATCGTCTTCACCATGTCTTGCATCGCGAGCATCTCTGTTATCTCTCCCTGATATCAAGTTTTGCATAGCCCCTGACAGCCTTACCGTGCAGTCACTGATGAGCTTTCGCGGTCCATCTGCGTCGCGACATGGGATGATCATAGACGCAAGCAGATATCAACCAGGAAAGCCGCCTCGGCCGTGGCGTTCGTGCAAGTTTCAGCAGCTAGGGATCAGCTCTTCATGGAACCATAAATCTAGACTTGGGAACTGGCGACCGCATCTTGGTCGGGCATCAACGGTTTGTTGCACCCGTCGTCTTGGACCTTGGAGCCTCTACCCACAAATTGGAAAACTCCGATGTCAAAACAGACGAAAGCGGAACCCACCGAAGGTCTACCAACAATTTCTAAAAGAGTACACCTCACCCCAAGTGCTATATATGCGTCTATCAACACTTTTTAGTATGGATAACCGTTCTAACGACAGTTGCGACCCGCCTGTATGGCGCGAGGTGGCCTTCATTGACTGCGTGCACCTTCGGTGGCGGCGATAACCTCTTTTATCAACACAGCAATGTTTAATCTGGGATTAACTAGCTTTCGGCGATTTGCGTAGTCGGCACAAAATGCCGACCACCAAATTTCGCATCTCACTACTGTGAAAGCCATCCAACGTAGTCAACGCAAAACGTTAGCGCAACAGCGTATGGCCGCTTCTGGTCGATATTAGAAGTCTAAGCAGTTGCGCACCTGCTTCGGTCCATCTCAGCGCAACTGAGCGATGCAGAGATTCCCAATGACTGTTGGCGCCGACCGGAAACTGAGCCAGTTTTGGACGTAGCGCCGAAGTAAAAGTGAGCCAGGTGTTCAACCTACCCTGCTGCTTATTTAAGCAGCGGGGTTCGAGGAGTGATCACCATGGACACGCGTACAAGACACGCGGCCAGGACAATCAGCGGCCTTTGTTGTTTGAACCCCAGTCCTTAGCGGCTAAGGGGTTGCGGTTGGCTTCCCTGATGATTTACCAGGCCCAAGCATGAATTGAAGGGCCCCTATAGCCCATCTTTTTCAAAGCGACTCCAAGGCGGTAATCAACGACCAGCGCGTTATCGGGTCCGCCACCTTCCGTTTGATCGCCTCCAGAGAAGAAGGCGTCCCTTCCGCGCTTGGTGAAGAGCGCCTCCGCTTTCCCCACTAGAGTTGTTAGCGCTTCGGAGCCCGGCTGAGCAGACAGAACTTCGAAGTAGGTTTGATAGGTCTCTCCAGCCAAGGAGGTGCGCTTTCCTTCGAGAAGTCTTGCAACGATCGCACGCGCTTGCTGCGAACCCGCAGCCTCCCTTGCCTCTGCCAGCAGATAGTCAAGATGCACGTCCGCAGCAAGATCCGCCTTTTCGGGCGATCCACTTTCAAAGGGCGATCCAAGCAAACTCGCCAGGAGCGCCGCACGACTGCTCGGCAGGTTCTCGATGGGTTCGAATGAAGTATCCCAGCTTCTCAGAAGCTCAGACGATTCACTCACCACCCTAACTGCGTCCTCAAAATGGCGGACAGGACTTTCCCCCTGTCTCCACTTGATCAGTCCACACATGAGATGTCCCTTGAACATCTGCCTCGTGTTGAGCGCTGCCAACTGCAAATTGCGAGACGCGTGGGCAACTTCGAGCCCTTTGCTGGAGCGCGATAGTTGCGTCGCGAAGAAGTCCAATGATTCTTGCGGATTCATGTTATTTCTTAAGGGCGGGAACCTTCGGCCATCCCAAGGGTAGCTGATACAAGGACTTGCCACGATACATCGTTGCAAAGCTGTCTAGCTGCCCACTATATGCGTCGTTGAGCAACCGGTTCGCGAACGTGACGTTCTTACCATCTCCGTACTGAACGTAGCGCTCCAACCGACTGATGTTGTAGTCAACGCTGCCTTGCCTCAGACCGCCTGCATAGGTCTCCAAACTGGAGAGATATTTCCCGTGCTTAGCCTCGACGATCGCGTATTTTCCTTGATTGGAGAAGACGAGATCAAGACCTTGGTTGCCTCTGTACTTGAGAGAAACATCCTCAAGCTGGAAGCCCAGCCTCTTCATCTCCCGGAACGCATAAACCACGCCCTTCGCCTCACTGAGAGTCGAGCTTTCTGCGACTTGGTTCAGAAGAGAGTAGCGCTGCGAGAAGCTCCCATATCTCTGGCTTATTTGGCTCGATGTCAAACCTCCAGCAGCCGCTGTGTCAGCAACTACCGCCGATTCAAGACCTGCAACTGCCCATGCACTAGCATTCACCCTAAGCCCGGTGGACGAAGCTAACGAGGATGAAACCAGGTCCGATGCTACCCCTCCCATAGCGTTGAACGCGCGCGCACCGAACCCAAGGCCACGACCCACCCCATAGCCAAGGACGAGGCCTGCGGCTTGCTCGCCGGCGAACTGCCCCTCGAACCGAGCAGCCGTCTCGAAGTCCCCGCGGCGCCCAGCCTCGAAGTATTTTCTCGTGCTGTCCTGCATCGCACGGGCAGTCCCCTCCGGGTCGGTGAACAGCTGAACTGCACCGTCCACCATGCCGCTGAATGAGAAGCCATTAGCAAATCCTTCAAGGCGCGTGACCGGATTCAGATATTCCCCAAGCTCCTTCCAACCCAGACTCGGCGCATAGCGCGGCTCGAAGCGTTCGCTTGTCCAGAATCTTGGCAACTTCGACGGATCGACCTTGAGGCCCGTCCCGCTGAAACTCCCATTGCCAGCTTCATCGTGAATGGGGCCTGCATCCATTGCAGTTCGACGTGCGCGGCCCAGGTTGTAGTCACCTGCAGCAGCAACCAAATCAGCGTCCTCGACGCCGACCGGCGTTGAGTTGTTGAACGCGCCGAGCACAGCGTCGACCTCCGGCTGCTGCGCCGGTGCCGCTGCGCCGTAGCGCAATTCACTGCGACCGATGTCGCCATCGTTGTACACGGTGCCCTGGCTGTCCTGCTGACCGCCTCCCCAGTTCGCCTCTGCGATCGAGCTCCCCAACGCATTGCCAAACGCATCCACAGCTACCTGCTGCACAGCCACCTTGCCCCCGCGTGCAATCGCTGCAGCAGTCCCCGCCACCAGCCCGGTGGCAAGGCGCGCTCCAAATTGTTCCCCGAATGGCAGCGTCTTAAAGTCGGGGTGATTCATCCCGAGCGATTCCCCCACCACCGCACCCACACCTGCCCCGACGGCGGAGGCCGCCACGCCCCTCCAATCAAAGCTCTTTTGCAGCCCGGTGGCCACGCTGACCCCCTGGGTCAAAGCATTGGCGATGGCCGCTTGGCCAGCCGCTCCTAGGAAACTGCTGTTGGTAGCTCTGGCGATGCTGCCAGCGACGCCCATCTCACTAAGCCCGAAACCAATCCCCCCACTGAGGGCGGACAAGGCCACCGCTTTCCAGTTGAAGCCCTCTTGGGCTCCGATGGCAATGCCTACCGCTTGGCTGACCACACTGCCTGCAGCTGCTGACAGTGCGGCACCGCCAAAAGAAAGTCCGCCACTGCCGGCCAGGGCCGAAGTTCCCGCCTGCATGGTGGACAAGAAACTGCTAGCGCCCGCACTCAGCGCCCCGGCCGTATAGATCGTCACCACAATGGCCACCACGATCATGATGATCTGGCCGATCCCCCCGCACTTATCCCCCTGCGCAGGCATAGGCAGCGTGGCCTCCATCCCGCCCGTGATCTTGCTCGGGTCATACGGCTGGAAGGTCTCGGCATTGTTCGCGTTCAGCGCCAGCTTGGGCACCGACAGCGTCTGCCCCACGGTCAGCGGTGCATCGGCCGAGATCGCCAGGGCGTTGGCGTCGGCAATACGCCACCACAGGCTGCCGTCGCCCAGCACATTGCGCGCCACATCGCGCAGCGTCTCGCCGCCCACCACCGTGTAGGAGACCGGGTCCACACTGGCGCCCTTTAGATTGAGCACCTGCGCCTCCAGCTGGAAGTCCGTGGAGTGCACATACTTGGGCACCGCCTTGGGGTCGGCATCGTTGATGCTGTCGGGCGCATCACCAAAGCGGCCCAGCACCTGGCCATTGGCCACCAGCTGGCGCTGGATATGGCCGGGGTCCAGCGAATCACCCACCCAGCCACCGATGTAGCCCCCCGGGCCGTTCTGGATGCGCCCCGTCTGCCCTGCAGCCTGGTTCACATACAAGGCGTTGCCCTGGACGTCGTTCACAAAGGCGCGGTTAAAGCGCAGATCCTTGAAGGTAGGGCTGCCGTCGGTATTGGTCTCCGTGATGTGGCTGATGAAGCCGTTGGCATCACGCCAGGTATGGCTGGTGGCAGAGCTGCCACCGCGCGTGGTAGTGGCCTCTGACTGCAAGTAGCTGCCGTTTTGCGTGGCGTACTGGTAGCGCGTGGTGGTGGCGTCGCCGTCACTCACCTGCTGATAGCCGCGCAGATTGCCTGCGGCGTCATAGCCCAGGCCCGTGGCGGCATTGCTGCCGGTGGTGTCGTGGTAACGGATGTCATCCACATGGGTCTTGGCCTTGGTGTCGTCACGGCGCAGCACCGCACGGGTGTCCTGCAGCTTGCCGGCGGGGGCGTACTGGTTGTAGCGGTGCTCCTCGTTCCACAGGCTACCGCGCTTGACCAGCGACATGGTGTAGACGGCGCGGCCAGCACCGTCGTACTGGTAAGTCTGGCGTTCGGCAATGCCGTAACCGCTGTAACTCACCATGCGGTGCAGGTCATCGTAGATGTAGGCATAGCTGCCGTTGACATTGCTGCCGTTTTCGCCACCGCCGCTGATGAACACGTTGTTGTCGGCAATGCGGTTGCCCGCAAGGTCGTAGACGTAGTTGTGCGTCTCCAGCAGGGTGCCCAACTGATCTCCGTTCCAGGCGTACTCAGAGCTGCCCTTTTGGCGATTCATCGCGTCATAGGTGAATCGTGTGACGCTGTTGTTGACCTTCTCGGTGCCCCCGGACTGCGTCTTGACCTTTGTGGACACGCTGCTGCGGTTGCCCGCCAAGTCATAGTCGATGCGCACGTCCACGCGGCCGTCCAGCACGGCACGCAGGCGGTTCTGCGCGTCGTAGAACAGGCGGTTGTCCTGGTAGACCACGTTGGCGTAGTCGCCGCTGGCCAGCTTGGTCTTTTGCGTGACACGCTCGCTCAGGCGGTTCCCTGTCAGGTCGTAGGAGTACGAAGTGGTCTGGCCCAGGAAGTTGTCCTGGATGCGGATGAGCTGGCCTGCGCCGTCGTACTGGTAGCCGATGTCTTTCTTCAGGCCCGCGTTGTTTCCCTCATGCGTGAGCTGGCCAGCCAGGTTGTAGGCGTAGTTGTACTGAACGGCGCCGTTCTTGTCGCCGTGGCCGGTCAGGCGCCCCAGAGTGTTGTAAGTCCAGGTCTGGGTCAGGCCGTTGGCGTCGGACTGCTCCACCTTGCGGCCCAGGGCGTCGTAGGCGTAGACAAAGCCGTACTTCAAGACATGGCTGGCCGGAAGACCTTGGCCGTCGACCGGGCGCAGCCCGGCTTCCTGGCCGGTATAGACGACGTTGCCTGCGCGGTCGTACACATACCGGGTGGACTCGTCGTTGCCGTTGATGACGCGCACGCGGCGCCCGGCCTCGTCGTATTCGACGCGTTCGAGCAGGGTTTGCTCGCGGCTTTGCGTGGTCACGCCGTTGGCAGTGGCGCCGCCCTCTGCGTTTTGCACCGTGCCTTCGGTGTTCGTCACCGCATGGCGGGTGATGGCACGCTCCAGGGCTGTGAAGGTCAGGCGCGAGAGCTTGTCGTAGGCGAAGTTGGTGACCACCGTGCGCTGCGCATTGAGGACCTCTGCAGACGATATGCGGTCACCAAAGGCGTCGTAGCGGTAGTCGGTGCGTCCGCCGTCGGCATTGCGCTTTTGCACCAGGTTGCTGGCTGCGTCGTAGACCTTGATGTTGAGGCTGCCAACGCCATCGCGCACGCCGATCTCGCGGCCCAGTTGGTCGTAGTAGATGCGGATGGTAGAGGCGCCCTCAGGGTAGTTCTGGGGCAGGGTCTGCTCGATGAGCTGGTTGCTGGCGTTGTAGCGGTAGGTGGTGGTGTAGTGCTGGGTGCCGGTGGCATCAAGGACGCGCGGGTCTTGCACCGACGTGACGTTGTTCCAGCGGTCGTAGGTGCGGCTGCTGATGGCGCGGCTGGTGAGGTTGTAGGGCGTGCCTGCAACGATGTGCGAAGGCGGGGTGTACGCCGGCGTGTTGTCGATGTTGGCAACGGCGCCACTGGGGCCGGCGGCGGGCACGTTGATGGTGATGTCCGTGCGGGCTTTGTAGGCGCGGTGCTGCGCTGTGGCGGGGTACTCGACGACCACCGAGATGGTGTAGCTGGCACCAGGCTGCATGGTGCTGAGCACGATGCCCTGGCTGCCACCCGCACTGAACGCGCTGCCGTGGCTGTCGCCTTGCGTAAACACGCTGGGCGAGCTGCCGAACGATGGCAGGGGCGGCGAGGCCGTGACGGTGACCCTGGCATTGGCCTCGGGTTTCTCCCATTGGAGGACAGGGTGTACCTGCCCGTCAATCTGGGCCATGCTGGTTTTGACGCCGGCAATCTTGGCCGTAGCGCTGTTGCTGGCGTTCAGCATGTACCAGTAGAGGACTTCCTGTTCGTAGATGGTGGTCAGGTAGTCGCCCTGGCTCAGGGGACCGTAGGAGTTGCCGTCGTATACGGCATACAGCGCAGTGGTGCCGGGGGCAGGGACCTTGGAGATGTAGCCGTCGAATTGGTAGGCCGACTGGTACCAGACGCCTGGGCTCAGCGAGCTTGGCGCCGAGGTCAACGTTTGGTAGTAGCCGATGTCCGACGGGTTGGCCGTCAGGCGGTAGATGTTTTCGTTACCGTACTTGTACTGGTACAGGCGCTCATTGTTCGCGGTCGGCGCAGTCTCGACGTAGCCCATGATCCCATCGTAGTAGGCGTACTGCGGTGAGCTAGGGTTGGCTCTTTGGTCGGCCAGGATCTGCTCGAACATGGCGATGACGGAGGGGTCTGCGGTGGTGATGTGATGGTCATTGTTGTACGGCATGTAGTACCGGTGCAACGGCGTGCGGCCGGGTGCCCATTCGGTCCAGACATACCCAACAATTCCCAGGTTGGTGACGTTGTTGTTGGCAGCGGTGACCGGTGGTGTGCTGTCCCACGCGTTTACACCCTGCGGCACAGAGAGCACGCCCGTGGCATGCATCTTTTCTGCGCCACCTGCCTTTTGCGCGAGCACTTCGTATTCGAAGTCTCCCGCCCCCAGGTTGAGCGCGATGCCTTGCATCCCAATGCCCATGCCGCTGGTGCGGCCGTCGCCATAGCTGAAGATGCCGCTGCCTACGGCACGTTCCGTCCCACCGCTGGTGCTTCCCTTCGGCCAATAGCGGAAGGTCACAGTCCAGTCGGACGAGGGCTTGGGCCATTGCAGCACGCGGTAGAACGTGCCGTCGATATTGGCAGTGCCCTGGTTGACGCCCGCCATTACTGGCAATGTGGCTGGGCCTGTGGCGCCGATGTTGAATGTGCCGGAGCCAACTTCGCGCGTTTTTTCTGGGTTGGTGTTGCGGATGCGGTACTCGTAGCTGCCATTGCCGAGGCCAAGTTGGCTCACGTCAAAACGGGCTGCGGATCCAAAGGATCGTTGAATGCCTGTAGGTGCGGTGGCCCAGGCATCGCCGCTTCCTGTGCGTCGGTATTCCAGCGTTGTGCTGCTGACCAAGTCTTGCGGATAGGTGACTTCGATGGTCAGCCCACCGGCAGATGCATATAGGGTAGGTGTGCGGGGGTTCGCTACACCTGGCGCAGGAGGGGCAATGCCGAGCAACGCGTTGCGGTCGCTCAGTGCCGTGGTGTACAGGCCATCGGCGCGCGTACCGTCCACGCTGGTCGCGTTGCGGTTGTGCTGCAGGCTGTACAGCTTGACCATGCCCAGAGGCGTGCCCCCCGCAGGGTCGCCCACATAGCCATCAATGCCCTTGTTAACCCAACCTTGGTTGGTCAGTGCGGTCAGTTCCGAGCCTCGTGCGTAGACAGACCCATCAAGCCCGGGTTTGGTCAAGCGGTACATCGCCACCAATCCGGCGGCCGGGCTCGCACTGACGTACCCTGCAATGCCTTCGTCCAGCCATCCCTGCTGCTGGTTGAGCAAAGTATCGCGTTCGCCGGCGCTGGTGCTGAAGTAGTGCGAATCCGAGATGCGGTTGTAGTAGCGGTAGATGGGTATCCGACCGTCGCCAGATTCACTCCAGATGAAGCCTGGGCTCGCGGTTTCTGACCAGTTCATCGGCTGAGCGTGGCCCGGCGGTGCCACGTCATACAGGCTGGTCCAAGCACCGAACAGGTCCATTTTCTCCAGCTTGATGCCCTTGATGGCGCTGATGCCCAATGGTTGACCTGGCGACCAAACCGTACGTCCGTCTGAAAGCCGGCGCAGATCGTCGGTGCTCCATTTGAGAACATAGCCATTGGCAGCCTCTTCCGCGCTGACAACCAAGCTGATCTTTTGATTGAGCGTGGCCGGATAGTCTGCTGTCGTGCCCGAGTCTTGGTTGGTAACGGTTGTGTAGGGCAGAGTGTCGTACGTCAGCGTAATCCGAACGTCGCCGCTGCCAAGGTTTTGCAGAGAGCGCCACACCAGATCTACCTGGTTGATGGAGGTGTTGATCGGATGCTGGCTGATCGACTGGCTTTGACTAATGGTGCCGTAGATCAGGCTCTCGCGCGTGGAGATGCTCATGGCCTGATCGCTGACGCGTTCAGGTGCGAGTGTTTGCGTCAGGCGGCCCAGCGCGTCGTAGCGCATGTCGGTGCGGCGGAACTGCTCGGGCGATAGGTACTGCCCAGTAAGCGCTGCTTGGGTGCCGCTGTAGCTTTCCAGGTTGATGCTTCCGCTGGCGATCAGCTGGATGGTCTGCTGGCCTTGGGTGTTATAGGCCATGACCTTGGTAACGCCATCACCCGCATTGCTGCGCCACAGGCGGCCAGCGTTGTCGTAGTCCTGCTTCTCCAGTGCAACCAAGGTTTGGCCGTCGCGGACTTCGCGCTGTGTGACTTCCCCAAAGGCGTTGTAGGTCAGGCTGGTGTCGCCCTTGCTCAGAGCTCCTACCGGCCCATACTGCAGCGGCGTGAACGTATGGGTTTGGCGCCCGACCTTGTCGTACCCGTAGGCGCGCCACAGCGTCTGATATCCCTGGGCTCCGTTTTCGTTGAGCACGCTGACGGTTTGCCATTCCTTGGCGATCTGGCCTTGAGCGTTGTAGGAGAAGTGACGGCTCGCGCCCAGCGCATCGGTGGTTTGCACCAGATGGCCCTGCGCGTCGAAGCGTGACAGGCTGACTCGGTCCTTAAAGAGGTCGACCGCGGTCATGAACCCGGCTTCAGTGGCGTTAAGCGCGCCAGCTATCCGTTCTGTAGAGACAAGAACGTTGCCGTGGGCATCACGCTTGAATTCCGTCAACGCGGCAACTTTCGATGCCCCGTTGTTCAGGCCGCCTGTGCCTGTATTGGCAGACGGTGCCACAACTGCCGTGACACGGCCCAGCGCGTCGTAGTAGCTGTAGGTCTTGCCGCCTGCGGCGTCGGTGGTGCACACCAGGTTGCCCACGGCGTCGTAGGTATAGGCTGTGGTCAGGTCGCCAGTGCGCTCCACCAGCGACCAAGCGCTATTGGGGTCGATTTCGGAGTACCCGGCTCCGCGGCGGATCTCAGCGGTCTTGCGGTTGAGAAGGTCGTAGCTGAAGTCCGTGACGCGGTCACCCACCGTAGTGTTGGGAGTGGTGGCGCCTGTGCTTTGAGCGCTCGCATACTCGACCTTGCGCAGAACATTGCCTGCTGCGTCGTAGCTCCAGCTAGTGACGAACCCCAGTGCGTCCGTGGACGCTGTCAATCGGCCCAACTGGTCATATTTGTTGGTGCTCAAGCTCCAGCGTGAGTCGCCAAGGTTCTTGCTCACCCCGACAAGGTCGCCGAAGGTGTCATAGGAATTGACGGTGGTCTTGCGGCCCAGGGACTGAGTGCCTGTTTCGCTGTCGTAGTTGAAAACCTGAGGTTCCTGCACCTGCAGGACACGGCCCATGCGGTCATAGGTGGTCTGGAACTCACGGTCGGCTGCGTGATTCTTGCCGGCCATATGCGTCCGCACGTCTGCAGCGGACGGCGCGGATCCGGCGACGGTCCACAACATATTTTTCTCGGCATAGCGAACCAGCGACTCAGCCTCACCCCAACGATTGCGGGTGTAGCCGGTGACGAAGCCCTCTGCATCCACCTCGTACGAGAGTTGCCCCGCGCGGTCGTAGGCCTTGTAGCTCCAGTTGCCCGTGGCATCGCGCCCCGCAATTGCATTGCCCAAAGCGTCGTAACGGGTTTCCGTCCAGAGTTGCGCAGCGGCTTCGGCACGGGACGCGGTCCCGGTTTGGCCGTTGGTGACGAGATTGTCCGCAGACGCGTCATAGACTCCGACGATAGGCAGAAACACCTTGGTCTGGCGGCCCAGCGCGTCGTACTCGTAGCGTGTCGTTCTTGCTTCAGGGCGGCCGGCGGCTTCGGTCCGGGATGCCAGGTTGCCGAAGGTGTCGTACTGCAGTTGTGTGGCGATCTGGACCGACCCGGTCTGCGAGCCGTCGACGGTCAACCCTCCGTTTCCATCGTTGACCACCGAGGCAACTTGAACTTGCGGGGAGAGTTCCAGCACCATGCGCCCTGCGACGTCGTACTGGTACTCCCACAGGCTTCCCTTCTTGTTGGTGAAGCTGGCCTTGTTCCCGTGAGCGTCGTAGGTGTAGCTTTCCGAGCGCTGCAGTGCGTCCGTGCTGCCTGCCAGCCTGCCCGCCGCGTCGTAGCGGAAGGTGGTGGTTCTGTCTTGTCCCGGCGTGGTTACGGCCTGAGTGCCATTGGCGGCGGCCGCATGGGCAACTGTGGACGTAACTTGGCCCAAGCCGTTGTATGCGCTTGACGTTGCGTTCCCTTGTGCGTCGATGGACAACACCACTCGGCGCGCGCCATCAAGGACCTGGACACCTGTGCGGTCGTCGGAGCTGGCCTGCACGCGCGCGAGGATGTCTTGCGGCCGGCTGGCAGAGGTCAGGCCGCTCATATTGGCCTGGGCCGCGTAGCGTGTTGTCGTGACCGTGTTGGTGCCGTAGTCGGTGCGCGTCACGGCCCCTGTCGCGTTGACGGTGACCACCAAGCGGTCTGCGGCGTCATACGCGTATTGGGTCAGGCGGTTTCCGGGCTGGTAGTCTGCCGCGCCTCCCAATGCGGTACGAATGTTGGCGAGCGTGTAGTTGCCAATAGAAGGGCTGAACACTGCCCCGGTGGTGGCAGCCGGCGGCGTGATGGTGACTGCGTAGTCCAGTTGCTGCGTAACGTTGCCGTTGGCGTCGTAGCCTGTCTGCGAGACGCCGCCCAGTGCGTTGACCGTGTAGACCCGCCGGTTGGCGGCGTCGTAGACATAGTCGTTGGCTGCATCTGCCGCAGACTCGATGAACCCCGGCGTTGACATACCGCTGCCCATCGCAACCGGTGTGGCCAAGCGCACGGTTTTGATGACGTTGCCGTTGCGGTCATAGGCGTTGCGCGTTGCAGCGCCGACACCGTCGACACTCCACAACAGCCGGTTGGCCTTGTCATAGCCGTAGCGCTGAACAATGTTCTCGCTTGACTGGGACTGGCTCGAGACGGCGGAGGCGAAATCCCCTTCGAGCCAACCAGTGTTCGCATTGACACGCTGGCCGAAGGCGGTGCGCTCAAGCAAATTACTGTTGCCGTCGTAGACGTAGCGGACCACGGCGCCTGTGCCGTCCATCGAGTACGTCGACCGGCCCAGCGCGTCGTAGGCGGTTCGGATGCGTTGGTCGTGGGCGTCGTCAGCTACTAGCGGCAGCACTGTTTCTGTGGTCCAGCTTGTCGCACCGCTCATATCCAGGCGAGCGGCATAGCGACGCTGTTCCAGGACATTGCCGTTGGCGTCACGCGTGTAGGACGTAGCTTCGCCAAGTGCATTGACGCTGGTCATGAGCCAGCCGTCGCCGTTGTATCCGCGGTACTCAATGTGGTCTTCGGTGGAGCGAACCACCCGCTGGGATATCTGCCCGGCCACGCCGGACGGACCTGGTCCAAAAACCGCAGCAGAGTCCAGGCCCGTGGTTTGGATGGCATTTCGGTAAGCAATGGTTTTGCTTACCCGCCCTGCTGCGTCATAAACGGTCTGAACCACGCCGCCCGCTCCGTCCACGGTGTGGGTGAGCCGGTTTTCGGTGTCGTAGCCGCGGTAGCTGGCATTGCCGTTGGCATCGACGATCTTGGTGACGTTGTCGTTCTTGTCGTAGCTGTAGGTGCGTGTGAGATTCAGCCCTGCCGGGTCAATCTGTTCCTGGACACGGCGGCCGGCGGCGTCGTACGTGTAGCGGGTGACTGAGCCGTTGGGGTCGGTCACGCTCAGCGTTTGGCCCTGCGTGTCGTAGGTGTAGCGAGTGACGAGGTTGAGCCCGCTGGGGTCAACAGCCTGGCTGGTGAGTTGGCCCTGCAGGTCGTAGGTGTAGCGGGTGACGGAGCCGTTGGGGTCGGTGACCGACAGCTGCTGACCCTTGGCGTCGTACGCGTAGGCGGTAACAAGGTTCAGTCCCGTCGGGTCCACGGTGCGCGTCAGCAAGCGATTGGCTGCGTCGTAAGCCAGCTGGACCTTGACGCCATTGGCGTCCGTCGTCTGAACGAGGCGTCCGGCGCGGTCGTACTGCTCTGCTGTACTGGTGAGTGCCGTAGCGATGCCCGTGGAGTGACCGTCGGCGTCGTAGGTGTAGGTCGTGGAGTTTCCGCGACCGTCGGTCACGGTCTGCACCTGTCCAAGGGGGTCGTGAACGGTTTTGACCTGAACGCCCTCAGGGCTCGTAATCGTCAGGCTGCGTGCGGTCTGGTCGTACGCATAGGTGGTGGTATTGCCGAGCGCGTCGCTATAGCTCACCTTGCGTGAAAACGCATCGTAGGTTGTGTGGTCTATGTTGCCGAGCGTATTGGTTTGGCTGACCGTGCGTCCGAGACGATCGAATGATTGCGACCGTGTGTTGCCCTTGGCATCCGTTGCACTGGTCTGGCGCCCAAAGGCGTCGTAAACCGCGGTGGTGATGGCATTCAACCCGGCGGGGTCCCGCGATTCGCTGGTCCTGAGGCCGCGTCGGTCGTAGGCTGTGACGGTATGAATCGCCGGGCTTAGTGCGTTGGCTAAGGTGCGAGAAGATTCTTCGCGGAATGCGTTATAGGCGTAGCCGGCCAGAAGGCCTTGAGCATTGCTATGCGTCAGTAATGTGCCCGTGGTCGCATAGGTATAGATATCCTTGCTGTCGACGGTTGAATTTCTGGCTGCATTCAAAGCGCTGGTGAGGGCTGCATTGATCAGTCCGCCTGCATTGGAGCCAGTAAGGCCTGTGAGGCTGATCCGGGTTCCGTAGCGAACCGTGGTGGCGATCTGATCGAACGCGTTGTACTGGTTTTCTACGACTTCCCCCAGGGCATTGACTACATGCGTGAGGCGCCCATCTGCATCGTAAAAGTACAGCGTCCTGTTGCCGTTGGCGTCTGCCGTGCTGGTTCTACGACCTGCAAGGTCATAAGTATGTTTGAGACCATACTGGTTCCAGATCGCATCGATCTGCGCCTGCGTTTGTCCCGCATCAAGTAAGGCGACACCTGTGGCTGACAGCTCGGCCGTAACGTGCCCCTGCGCATCGTAGCGGCTTGCAAGACTGCGAGAGTTGGCCGTCGCCTCCGCTTTGGTGGAGAAAAGAACATTGCCGGATGCGTCATAGCTGTACTTGGTGACCGTGCCATCCGCAGCTGTTTCTTGCACCAACAGGTTTCGCGCATTCCATTGCCTGCGCACGATTTGATCCAGAGGGCTGGTCGTTGGACGAAGGTCCACCATGCTGGCAGTGTCAGGATTGACGGACGCACTGACTCGCTGGGCGTACTTGGTGGTTTGCGCTACGTTGCCGTTTTGGTCGTAGGTGTATTCGGTCAGGTAGCCTTCCGCATCCACGGACGCCACGACTTGGGCTTGCGCGTTGTAGCGGATGAACGACCTGATGTCGCTAGGGCTTGAGGCTGGGCGAAGTCCGCTAAGGTCCGAGGTATTTCGCGCAACTTGCAACCGGGGCTGCAGCGTTGCATCGTCAGAAAAATCGGCGATTCGCGTAGCGTATCGAATGGTGCCGAGCTGTCGCCCGGCAGCGTCATAGCGCATTTCCTGCAGATACCCCTCACCGTCCACGGTGGCGAGCAATTGACCGTCCTTGTTGTAGACCTGCCGGACAACGCGGTCGGACGAGCTATGTGTGAGATTGAGAGGCGAGGACGCGAGCGCGAGCGCGGCCGCAGGCAGTGTGGACGATACGCTGGTGCTATTGGTTGCATCTCCGCCGTAGGAGGCTGTCAGGGGCAACGTCGGATCAGGCAGATCGCTGAGGGTCAGTGAGGCCAGCCCTTGAACCAGAGAGGCGGTCCCCAGCAGCACGCCCCCTTGATAGAAATTGATACCCCCAACTGGGTTGTTGCCCAGAACTCGCGCTGTCAGCAAGATCGTGGCGTTTTGGCGCGCGGCGCTTAGAACAGTGCTGGTGGGAGCTGACGCCTGCTGGACATTCTGGCTGAACGAGTGCTGGCTGCTGGCATTTTTGAGGTCTCCGGCATAGGAAATGGTCAACTGGTGAGAGCCAGAAGGCAGCGTGCCAGTTGGCAGTGTTGCAGTGCCATCGATGAGATTTGCGACTGCGATGCAGACTCCGTTGCTGAGCAGCGCCACACTGCCCGTAGGACTGTCCCCAGTGACTCTGATGGCCAAGGCGCTGCCCGCCGGGGCACTACTGGCCGATGTAATTGCGATTTGTGCAGGTGGGAGCGGTGTACCGGACGGACCAGCCGGAGCCGTGGACTGGTTTACGGGAGCAGTCATCACCGTCAGGGCGAGGGTGGAGGACTGCGAGTTGGCGTTGCCGCTCCCGTTTTCGAAAACAGCACGAACGGATGCTGTTCCTACTGGCAGGTCGGGATAGGTGAGCGTAGCTGTGCCGTTGACGACGGAGACGGTCGCAAGGGCCGTTTGGTCGTTGTAGAACGTGACTTGACCGCTTTGTGCTCTTTGCCCCGCAGCCGTGAGAACGGTTGCTGTCCAGCTCACAGCTTCGCCCACGGTGGTTCGCGTCTTGGACGCCGTCAGCGCAGTGTTTGTGGTGGCTGCCGCCACATTGACAGAAATCGGAGTTGAGGTGATTCCGGTATGACCAGCGTCTCCGGAGTACACAGCAGTGATGCTGTTGGAGCCCAGTGGCAGGGCCGATGTGGCGAAGGTGGCGTTTCCCGATGCACTTACGGTGGAGCTGCCGAGCAGAATGCCATCGGAGAAGAAACTGACGGTGCCTCCAGAAGGAGGTGCCGTACCGCCCCACATGCTGACCCAGAAATTAACAGTCTCTCCCCAAGAGGGGTTGTTGGGATAGCTCAGGCCTGCTGCAATCCCGGTGTTCGTGGCGGCTACCGAGACAATGCTGGTGGTTGAGTTCACGACCGTGCCCTGGCCGTTGTCATGGCGGGCGCTTAAGGTGTGTTGTCCCGATCCAATGTCTACTGTGAGGGTTGCGATACCGTTGACTGGGCTTGCCTGACCAAGGACGTTCGCTCCGTTGTAGAAGGTGACTGTGCCGCCGGCTGGAATGCCATCAGCAAGGGCACTGAGCAACAACGTCGAGGAACTGCTGCCTTGCTGCGTGATGCTGCTGCGCAACGCGAGCGCTGGTGTGCTGGCGATACTGTCTTGCAAGAAGGCGCCGACATTTGCGGCTGCGTACGTGGCGTCTCCGGCATAGTCCGCACTAAGGAGTGGATTGCCGGACGGTGGGTTGGCTAGTGTGAGACTGGCCCAGCCGTTGATGATGGCCGCGGTGCCAAGTACAGTGCCGCCGTGCGAGAACGTGACAAGGCCGGCTGATGGAAGGTTGGTGCCGGCGAACTTTGCGTGGAGGGTCAGCGAGCCGTTGGCTGCGAGCGCGCTGCTCAGTTCAAGACTGGCGGGCCGCAACCCCGCCGCCACGGTGACGGAGGCAGCCTCCCTGCTTAACTCGGCAGGGGTGCTGGCGTCGCCGCTATAGCTTGCGGAGAAGGCATGTACCCCAGTTGTTGGATTGGAAAGCGACAGGGTAGCAACGCCATTGACAACGTCTGCGGCACCCACGATAGCGGAGCCGTCCAGGAACGTGACTTTGCCGGTGGATGCACCGTCCGGAATTTGTGCCGTAAGGGTAACGGTCTGTCCTGGGCCGGCTGAAGCGGGTGTCGCCGTGAGGGTCAAGGGCGTGCGGACTTGCACCACTGCCGACTGTGACGTGGAGGGTTGAGCGGTTGCGTTGCTCTCGTAGACAGCTCGAACGGATGCGGTGCCGGTGGGAAGGCTGGGGGACACGAAAACCGCTACGCCGTTGACGACGGGTACGGCGCCCAAGAGGGTGTTGCCGTTGTAAAAAGCGACTTGGCCGTCTTGTGCCGGTTGCCCCGATGCGGTTGTCACCGTGGCTGCGAAACTAACGGACTCACCCTGGCGGATCTGCGCCTTGGACGCGCTCAAGGCTGTGGTTGTCGCAACGGGCGCGACGGTGATCTGTATGGGAGAAGATGTGACGCCTACATGGCCCGCATCACCTGCATACACTGCGGTGACGTTGTTGGCACCCAGTGGCAGTGCCGCCGTGGCGAACGTGGCATTGCCCGTTGCGTCCACAGTGGTGCTGCCCAGAAACGTTGCGCCGGAGAAAAAATTGAGGGTTCCGCCAGTTGGGGGGGTGTTGCCGCCCCACATGCTGACCCAGAAATTCACCGTATCGCCAAAGTACGGGTTGTTGGGGTAGCTGACGCCCGCAGCAATGCCAGTGTCTGTTGCCTGCCCCGGAGTGGCTACAGAAGCAGCTGTGACGTTGAGATTCTGTGCAGCGGAAATGCTTCCTGCATGGGATGGGCTACCCAGGTACGTGACATGTAGGTCGTTGGCGCCGGTAGAGAAACCAGGGGCTTTTACTGTGACCTGAAGGCTCGCTTGGCCGGTTGCTGCTGTGGCTGTGCCCAGAAGAATAGAGCCGTGGAAGAACGCGATTGAGCCATTCGCTCCAGCGTTGTCTATTGAGGCTGAAAGAGTGACGGTACTGCCAGCCTGAGCTGTGGGCGGGGAAACCGACAGTGCAGTCTGTGTGGGCACTAAAACAGTGGGATTGGCGAGAGCCGAAACCGCCGCTGCATTGCTTGCATCCCCAGCGTATCGGGCGGAGATCTGGAGCTGGCCTGCTGGTAGGTTGTTCAGTTCGAGGGTCGCAATGCCACCAACCATTGCGGCGGTGCCAACCAGGGTTGGTCCGTTGTAGAAATTGACGGGCCCCGCAGGATTGCTGCCCAGCACAACGGCCGTGAGCCTGACAGTGGAGCCTTGCACAGCGGAGGATGGGGTGACCTGCAGCCCAATAGCACTGAGGCTGCGACCGTCTCCTTGAGATGGCCCTGCTGTGCCGCCGGCAACAATCTGTGCGACATTGGCAAGTAGCGCCGTGTCGATGGGAGTGGCGAGTTGCGTGACCGCGGTAATGCGGGACGCCCCATCGTAGGTTGTCTGGGTGACATATCCTTGCGTGTCGATTTGCCACACAAGTCTCTGGGACTTGTCATAAATGCGCCAGTTCTTGCGATCGTCGGCGCCGCCTTGGGCTCTGATCGTTGCAAGGCTAGGCTCCTGGGATTGAGCGCCGAGGAGACGGGCATAACCGATGGTTTGAACGATCTGGCCGTTGTCGTTGTACACGTACTCGACAGCCGCGCCTGTCCCGTCCACATCCGCGACTTTGCGGCCACTTTCATCGTAGATCACCCATTGACGTACGCCCGTGGGGTCCTCAGTCATAGTCAAGCGTCCAACCGCGTCGTAGCTGTAACGCGTAACACCTAGATTGGTCCCCGCTTGGCTCTGAGAGACACTGATCAACCGACCTGCCGTGTTATAGGACGAGAGCGTGGTCAGGCCGTTGGCGCGAGTTGTGGTGACGGTACGGGCGGCGTCGGCGTAGTCAATGACAACCGTGGTGGGCGCGCCTCCACTAGGCGAAGGCTCACTGCTGACAATGAGGCGTCCCAGACCATCGTAGACATGTTGCGTGATGCTGTCCTGATTCGGACGAACGATCTGAAGGAGTTCTCCCGCTTGCCCGTAGAGGTAGTGCGTTGTGCTTGGATCGTTGCCATTGCCGGCGGCATCGACCGTTTGGTAAGAGGTGCTGGTCTGGAGCTGGCCTCTAAAGTCATAGGCTATGTCGGTTCGCATGACGCCCGCGAGGCTCTGCAAAGCGACCCAGGACTGCATTTGGGCCTCATCCGGGACGTTAGTCTCCGCCAGGGTTGCAGTTGGGTAAATACTGGTCGAGTACTCTAGCGTGGTGACAGGTTGCCCATATGCGTCATACCGAAACTCTTGGACTCGGCCTTCTGGTGTGATGCGGAAACGTTCCAGACGACCTTTGGCGGAGTCGTACACATAGCGTGTCGTGAGCGATATGCCATCAATGCCTGCGACGGTTTGGGTCAGCAGCTGGTTGTGAGCGTTGTATGTGCTCCTGACGGAGTTGCCCAGAGCATCGGTCTTGACGGTTTGGTTGCCATTTGCATCGTACTGGTAGCCGATACTCTGTCCCGAGGCATCTGTCATTGAGACAAGATTGCCGTTGCTGTCGTAGTGGTAGGTGAGACTTGTCAGTCCCTCTGGCCTGGCGGCTGTGATACCCGTGCGTACTCCCGTCAGTTGTCCGCTGGCATCGTAGGAATAGCTGCTGACGGCTCCGAGGGGGTCGGTGACTACTGTGCGCAATCCGGCAAGGTCATATGCATACTGCGTCGTTTTGCCGGCCCCGTCTGTGACGCTTGCAACGCGATGCTCACCGCCCACTTCTACGTAGGAGATGGACAGGGCGGTGCCATCGGTTTGCGTGACTGAGGCAACCCGCTTGCTGGTGCCCTCATAGCCATAGGTGGTGACGTATTTCTTTAGATCCGCCGTGGAGTTGTCCGATGGAGTCAGGTCGACTGTGACTGTGGCAAGACGCCCGGCGTTGTCGTATCCATAGTGAACTCTGGTACTGGTCGCGCCATTGCGATCCAAAACCTGAATCCGCGTGAGGCGTCCATTGTTGTAGTCGTAGCGCGTGGACTCGCCCGAAGCGGTGGTAACGCTTTCCAAAAGGCCGTCGGGGTTGTAGGCAAAGGTAATCGCATTGCCGTTGGCGTCACTTTGGCTTCGCAGGATCCCGGTGGCGTCGTAATGCTCTTGAATACCGGTTTCGCCATCCGTCCACACCCATTGGCCGTTCGCCTGTTGGAGGGTGTCATACGCACCGCCGCCATCGCGGTTGACATACATGCTGGTGGTAGCGTCATAGGTGTAGAGCAACTGAGCGCCGTCGTGGTCCGTGCGCGTGACAACGACGTCTGCTGCCCCCGTCCCTTGGAAGGCAAGTCGCTTGCGCTGGAGGCCATACGACCACTCACCTTCGTCAAAAGCCCCCTGGCTGTTATACGTGCGAACTACTGCCGAATCGCTTCCCACACTGGCCAGGTACTCATCTTGGCGCTGTAGAACAAGGTTGCCGTTCGCAACGTTGATATACGCCTGTTCGCCGCTGCGCCCTTGGGTCGTGTTGGTGCCAACGCCTTTCTGTCCCAGTGTTGCCAAAGAACTTGCCCCGAGGCCTAAACTGTTGCCGCTGACGATCCCGACCATGTCTGTTTCCTGTGTGGTGACGGTGCGGCCTCCCGCACTCAATCCAGTCAATCCACATGGTCGAGAAATTGTTTAGTAAAGCCATCTTCGGCTTAGGGTTTCTTTCCCCGTAGACTGATTTGTTTCTCTATCTATCGTGGTCACTAACTGCGCAATTCACGGCTGCGTGCGGCCAGCAAGCTCGTCGCCGCCTTGGACGATCGGCTGACGACCTACGGAGTACATCTGTCCTCGTGCCTGCGCTCGGGTCTGGACAGAGCCAGCGTCGCCAGGGCTGGCAAAGCCCTTGAGCCCCAGCAGTCGCAATAGCCCGAGGGCGGGGAGGAGTCTCTGACCCTTCCTCAGCAAGCACAACTAACCGGATCCCGCCGATTTCGTCCTGTTGAGGGAAATGGCCAGCTGATGCGATCCAAAACCGCTATCGAGTAGGACAGGAATAGTTGGGACGGCCAAGAACCCAAAACCGTGATTGGTCAAGATCACGGGAGTCCACAAGGTGCCTGCACCAAAGAACGCAACGGAGCTAACGCTTTGTCCGCGACAGCGGCTTGCGGCAGTCAGGCTGACAAGACCCAGAAGGAAACGTCGGCAGGACGCGCAATACGCAACAAGCCAGGGTTAGCCCTCAACTGTTGGAATCAAACGATAGTTCAAACGGAATCAGTGCACTGAAACCGTTCGGGGGGAACAAGGCGACTCCATATGTGCATGGGAAGCCTGACATCAACGCAGGCTTAGGTATCGCCAAGACAGCTCCCTTTCGGCTGCGGAAAGGGCCGCATGGATGATCATCAGGTTCAAGATATGGGGTGTGATCCGTTCGAATTTGCGCGGACCACGCGACGCTTTGCATGTCCCTCTGGGCCCAGCGATGCCCCGGGCCACAGGACCACTCGGCTTTCGGGGCTAAGGTCGGTGGATCCAGTCCGCCATAGTCCCCCCTAGCGGTCCTTGGTGGGCTCCAAGGATTCGCTTGGCCAAGCGTTGCAGCGCCTGTGCACTTTGCAATTCACCGCTGATCAGCGCCGCAGCATACTGCCCAGCAAGACAATTCTTATCCAAGCGAAGGGCATTGTCTGCGTGCTTCTTTGCTCCCACTGCATCACCGGTGAGAAAGAGGGCGACCGCAACAGCGCCCTGGCTTTCCGCAAAGTTGCGATCAAGATCTAACGCATGCTGGAACGTAGCAAGGGCCTCTTGGAGCAATCCTGCCAGCAACTGAGACCACCCGAGCCCGTGCCACGTTCCGATGTGGCCCGGTAGTGTTTCAAGGGCAGTGTAAAAGTGAGCTTGTGCTTCCGCGAGAGCGCCGTCAAGCATCTTGGCAAAGCCTCGGATTGACCATGCGCGCCCTTCGCGCGGGCTCAGCATGAGCGCGCGATCGGCAAGTTTGCACGCCTGCTCAGTGTCCCGACTGGCTAAGAGGAGCGATGCCCGCGTCACAATTGCTTCTGATCGCTCCGATTCTTTAATGTCGCTCTCAAGTGCGATGCGCGACCATTTCTGAGCTAAAACTGTTTCAGACGCGTCCAGAGCCGCGAGACTCGCAATTCCCGCGACCCTGTGCGAAAGCTCTCCTGCTTCATCCATAGCCTTAGCCCAAGCGCACGCACGGGCTGCGTCTTTGCTGTGGTGTAAAGCGCGCAACCACAGCTTTTGCAGGCCTACTTCGGCCTCGTTCGGCGGATGGGCCGACAGCTCACCCTGCAGCAACTTCGCCATGCGCGGTTCAAGTATCGCAACGCATTGGTCGAAGTTGCTTTCGCCAAAATACGTATAAGCAACGTTGTGGAGAAGGGTATCTTGAGCTTCCGCGGGCAGCGCGTCGTGACCTAACGCTTGGAGCACCTCGCGGGCCTGGCGATAGTCCTTTTTTGCCAGCAAAAGGTCGCCCTCGCGGATTCGCCAGACCATGGACTCTGGCGCATGGCGGAGCCCAAAATCAATCTGGGCGCGAGCCAAATTCCAATCTGCGCACCGCAGCGCAGCTTCAAAAATCGCGGTCCGCAACGACATGTTGTCCGGGTCTTGGACAAGAAAGCTCTCAAGTCGCAGCAGTGCTTCGCGCTCTGCGTGGTCCCCTCCACTGATATCCATAACAGGCCTCACTGATATTGCCGGCGATCTTACGGCATGGAGGTGTAGTACCGCGCAGCTATGAACAAGTGACAAGCCTCAGTCGTATGAGACTTTTGAGGGTGGAAAAGGGCTGCAATACCCCTTCTGCACACTGGGATATACGCCTCCAAATTTCGCGTAAGTCGTTGATTTTATTTGGGCACTTCGTCGAGAAGGCTGCGAACTGCTCGGCTTGCCCCGCGCGCCCTCAACAAACGCCGCTTCTTTTGGACTTATTGCTGAAGGGGTAGGGCCGAAGCGAAGCGCAACCGCTCTCGCGACTGGTCTGTCCCCATCTTGAATCAAGAAACAAAGGAACTGTCATGGTGGGCATCGTTGCGGGCAATAGCTTGGGTTTGTCGTCAACTTCCTTGGGTTCACTCAATGGCGGAGTTCAGGACCCCTCTGCTGCTGTGGGGCGCGGCAAGGACTATGCATATGTCAATGCCGTCACAGGTAATTTGGTAATCCAGCGCAACGATGACCTAAGCGTTGCTCTGGGAAATGACACCGCCGTCTTGAGAACTTATAACAGTCAAGGTTTGCTCGATGACGAGAATGCAGACAACTGGCGTATAGGGTTTTATCGGTCCGTGAAACTGTTGGCGGGGGTTGCCAACACCGCCGGAAGTTCGGTGGTTCGTGTCGACGCTGACGGCTCAGAAGCCTTATATCGCTATGACACAGCCCGCGGGGTTTATGTCACCAAAGATGGGGCAGGGGCAGATGACTATCTTGAACTCAATACCGGCGCCAACCTTTGGACGTGGAGGGATGGAGCCTCATCCACTGCAGAAACCTACAGCTGGGACGGCGTGGCAGGCAGGCTTGAATCTGAGAATGATGGGGAAAATAATTACTCTACGTATTCATACACTGGTAATCTGCTAACGAGTATTGCTAATGCCAGTGGCGATACAACCATTCTAGAATACTCTGGAAGTAATCTTGTTCGCGTCAAGAGCATTTATGCGAATGGGCAGGAATCCGTACTGGTTCGATATCAGTATGATCTAGCTGACAGGCTATCTCAGGTCATCGTGGACCTGACGCCAGAGGACGCCTCAATCGCAGATGGCGCAACTTACACCACCTCGTACACATACGACGGGGACAGTCAGCGTATTTCAAGCGTTATCCAGAAGGATGGCTCAGCGCTTTATATATCGTATGAATTAATAGCAGGTAAACAGCGCGTTGTTCAGGCAACCCAAATTGTCAATGGGAGCCCCCGAACGACAAGCTATTCGTACGCCACAACCACGGCGGACTCGGTCGCTCTTCCAAGCTATTCAGTAAGCGCTATTCCTTCAGCGCTTACGGTCATGGAGTTGTCAGGGCCCACGATCCTACTTTCGCCGGCGGATACTTGGGAATGGGCTGTTCAGACAATTTACGGAATTGACGATCCATTACACATCGCTGCGGCAATTGCCGCACTCAAGGTTGCTCTGGGCATTCAAGAGATGCCGTCCTCACCAGAGCAGTTCCTCATCCCTGAGACACTGAATTATTCAGTGGATGTACCGGTGAATTCCGCTGCATTAGAAGATGTACTCCCGGAACCAACGCTGTGGGATCTCAATTCTGGAGCGCTGCAGAATTCGATTCTCGAAGACAGGACGGGGTATTTAACCCCTGGCGCCATCACGGGCCCTGGTTGGGCAGCCGCGTCGCCTCTGGAATCGTTGACTCAAGCGGCGAGTGCCCCGCAGTTTAAATATGATGAACTAGGGAATGCACATGCGGCGTGGGTGCAGAATAACAATATCTACTACCAGAAATATAGCAGTCAAACTGGTACTTGGGCCAGTCCGGTCGTCATGGATGGCAGCTTATCAGGTGCGCCCAGCAAGCTCACCCTAGATGCAAGCGCAAATGGGAATGTCATTCTCGCATGGGTTCAAGGCTCGAACATCTACGCCCGTAGGAATATTGCCGGCTCTTGGGATACGCCGAACAACGCAATACCGTTGCTAGAAAATGCGACTGGCGCCGCTACCAATCCAGTGGCGGCAATCACAAACGACGGACTATCGGTCGTCGTGTTCTCGCAAACAGACGGGACTCAATATAATCTGTACGCCACGCTAAATCAAGGTGCCGGCTGGCAGAGCAGTCCGGTCGCCATTGATGATGTGGGTACTGTTAATAACAATGATATTGGAACTGCATTAGTTCCCAGTATCGCTATCGATAGCTTGGCAAATGTATCAGTAGCTTGGCGGCAAAAGTTTGGCACCCAGACGGCCAACAGCCTGTTCTACACGCAATATAACTCCACAACCGGGACATGGGGTAGTTCGACCTCTACGATTTTCGAGAACTCTACGACGGCCGTTAGCCAGAGCCAAATCGTTTTCGACTTGGAGGGCAACGGGTTGGCCATGTGGCTCCAAGGGAGTTCCCTCCTGTCAAAGACCTTGACATCGGCGACAGGACTTTGGAGTAGTGCGATCACGCTGAGTACCACTGCAACGGGTGTGCCGTCGCTGAGTATGAGCCGAAATGGCAATGCCATTGCCGCTTGGACGGAATCAGGGAATGTCTTCGCGCGAGTGTATTCATCCAAGACATGGAGCCCCGAAGGAAAGGTACTACTAGAGTCTGAGAGCGGGGTAGCTCGAAATCCCGCCGCAGCCATAAATAATGCAGGGCAAGCAGTCGTGGGCTTTGTCCAATCGGACGGTTCGACAAACAATGTCTTGGCGGCGCGGTTTAATGGAGGGGCTTGGCTGGGGGCGGTCCTCATTGAGGATATTTATAACTCCCTTGGGACCGCTGCCTCAGACACTCCGGCCATCGGCATCGATGACAATGGGAATATCCAGGCGATTTGGCTCCAGAAAAATTCGAGCGATACTGTCAATAGTATTATCGGCACCCGCTTCGATTCATCTAGTACTCCCTATTACATAGTTCCTGCGGGCGCTACTTGGGAAAGTCTGGCCAATGTCCTGTATGGCACGCCTAGCGCAGCTGACGCGTTGAAGACGTTCCTTAACGATATTCCGCTCACTGTAGGAACGCGAATCACGGGAATACCGGACGTTCTTGCGTATACGGAACAAGTCGCGGTTTCTCCTCACTATGTGGTTTCACCAGGCGCGACGTGGGCCGAGATAGCCCTGGCGCTTTACGGTAGCGAGTCCGCTGCAGATCAGTTGCGCCAGGCCATGGGTGACGTAGATATCTCCGAAGGCACAGTGCTTTATGGAATGCCATCTGTCATCACGTTGCAGCCGCCCTCTGTCAAGGGAATTCTGGTGGCTGAAGGCGCGACATGGGCAAGTATCGCTACCTCCCTGTATGGCAATGCTGATTACGCGGATGCCCTGGCCGCAGCCATGGGTAACCCCGGGCTCACTGTCGGCAGTTCCTTAGTTGGCTTGCCCACCAACCTCAGTGTGAACATACACAAAGCGTTCAGCAATTCGATTGAGCACGTAGTCGCCGCCGGCCAAGGCTGGGCGGAGATCCTCTTGTCTGTTTATGGAAGCGATGACCCCCTTGCTGCTTCGCAGCTCCAGAATTTCCTCAACGACATTCCTCTGGTTGAGGGTGCGGTTATCAATCTGCCTCTGAGCGTGATCGTGTACGAGGGGCCAGAAAAATATCACACTCTGAATGCCCGCAACGCCGTATCTGGGTCCACCTACAAGACTCCCTACTACCGTTTGAAGGGGGGTGAGTCGTGGGAGCAATTAGCGGTCCGCCTATATGGATCTGCTGACATTGCAATCATCAATGCATTAAAAATTGCAAATCCAGGAATTGATATCTCGCTAGAGGGACCGCTCAACGTTCCCTTGACTACGGATGTAGAAATTAACCTAGCTCGGTTCGAGGCCACCACCGAGATAGCTGTTACAGATCCAGCAGGGGGAATTACCACCTATCGATACGATGTTTTTGGACGCATCAAAGAGATCGTTCGACCGCATGAGCAAAATTCGAACAATGTTGAGCAGTTTTATTATGATACTTCCGGGAATTTAGTTCGCCATATAGAGTCTTCTGGCAAAATTATTTCCATGGCCTACGATGGCCGTGGGAATTTGATTCGCGCATCGACTGATTTAGGCCCTGTGGTCGAGAGTACTTACAACGATCAGAATAAATTGCTGGCGGAGGTGACTAGCTCCGGCGGTTTGAAAAAGGGAAAGCAATTTGTTTACGATCCATCCATTCAGAGTCGCCTGAGATTTTCTATCTCTGAGGTGGGGGACGTCGTGGAGTACAGATATGACGCTTTCGGAAGGAATACGGAGACTATTAGCTACCAGACGCGGCGGGCGCCCAGCTTCAATGCGGATGGTATGGTTCTTATTGATGCTTTGGATATGGAGGCCTGGGCGGCAGGGCAGGCTTCGGCAAGTTTGTCGAAAATTGAAATCGCATACGATTTCAGGGGGCAAATATCTTCTGTAACGAAATATTCAAGTATTAACCCGGATGGAAGTGGCGTTGTCGATGGGACTGAGTCAGTCCAGCATTACATCTACGATGCAAGAGGCCAGCTTTTGCAAGCCGTCGATTCGGCAGGTCGAAATTCCGCTTTTACCTACGATGGATTAGGGCGGATTTTATCTGCGCAAAATGCTCTTGGTCAGCTTGACTTGACGAGTTATGATGATGCTAACGCCACAACCGTTGTCTCAAACAAAAATGGCTTGGTCAATATATCTGCCTATGATTCGCACGGAAGGCTCATCAGCACCAGGAGTGAGCTACCGTCGGGAGCGGAGTTGGGAGTTAGCAGGTCGTACTACGACTCGAACGGCAATATGGTCATGCGGACCGGTGCATCGGGCGAAAAATACTGGAGCCTATACAACACGGGCGGATTGAAAATCGGATCTGTAGACCCGGATGGTACTCTTACCGAGTATTCGTATGATGAGTTTGATCGATTGATCAAAACAAGGGTGTATGCAGAAAATGTCGACGTCGAGAAGTTAATCGACGGCCTGGGGCAGCCATTGAATCCAATGCTTGATTCAATTCGGCCGACAAGCAATCAAAGCGATTTCACCAAGTGGCAAGTCTACGATCGAGGGGGGCGTCTTCGTTTCGAAATTGATTGCCTGGGTGGGGTCACTGAAACAATTTACGATGAATTCTATAGAGCCGTAGGGTCGGAACGATATGGGCGTACCGTTGACCCCTCTTTAGTGTCAGCCGCTACTACTGTGAATGATGTTCGGCAAATGCTCTGGCTTTTGCCAATTGACGATGAGGTGCCGTTTACATATGCACCTGAAAGCTTGGGGCATATTCCTGATCAGGTGGCCGTTAGCGGTTTGGATTTTGGCTACACCATTCCCGACAGTGTGTTCAATGGGGAAGCAAGCGTTGATGCCATCAGTTACTCTGCAACTTTGCTAGATGGAAGTCCGCTCCCTGCTTGGCTGAAATTTAATTCAAGCACGAAGACTTTCTACGGTCGACCTTCCGTGGAACAACTCACTGACCTGGAAATCCAGGTCAGCATGGTTTTCGGCAGTACCAACATGTCTGCGAGCCAAACGCTGCGGCTGGTGGTGGTTCCGAATGCCGAAATCGCCCCTGCAGCTCCCGCCGCTGTGGAAGAGGTCCTCGATATAGGTGTCGGAAGTGCTGATGTTGAAATTAATTCGACTTTCAGGAGTTTGCCGCTGGTCATCCGTATGGCGGAAGGAATTGATCCGGCAGATATTAGGATCTCTCGAAAGCCGGGAGAATACCTCGTTAAAATAGAGTCTGCGAAGTTTTCGGCATCAATTACCGACCCTAACTTTTTGTACGCCCCAAATGGGAGCTTAGGCGACTATTATCCAAATGGGCTGAAAAGAATTGAGTTTTCCAACGGTGTCGTATGGGACCGGGCGCAGATAGGGGTTTTAGCCAACCTGTCCACCGGCGGTAACGACGTCATCGATGGATTCGGTTCGGCTGACCGCCTTTGGGGGGGAGCTGGCGAGGACACTATCCGTGGCGGGGCTGGCAACGACATCCTTGATGGAGGGGTTGGCAACGACCGGCTGGAAGGGGGCGAGGGCTCGGATGTGTATCTGTTCCGCAAAGGCTCGGGGCAGGACGTTATTGCCAACGATGCGTACGGGGACAACATTGCCAGCAAGACCGACGTTGTTCGGCTGCTGGGCCTATCGCCAACGGACGTCACCTTCACCCGCACAGTCTCCACCAGAGGATGGTGGTTGGACAGCCAGGGCGGCTCCGACGATCTGCTGATCCAGGTCAAAGGCACCAACGACACCCTGCGGGTGCTGAACTTCTTTTCAGAAGAGGGGCTTCAGTCAACCTACGGCACGGCCGTCGATCGCTTCGAATTTGGCAATGGCGTGCAGTGGACGATCGAGGACGTCAAGCTCGCGGTCCGTGCACAAACCCCGAACGACGACCGGCTCGTCGGCTACGTGGGGGCCGACACCATCGAAGGTCTGCAAGGCGATGACACCATCTATGGACGCGGAGGCAACGACACGCTGGACGGTGGACTGGGCAACGACCAGGTAGAGGGCGGTGCGGGCGACGACACCATCCTGGGTGGTGCGGGGAACGATAACGTTCTTGGAGATGCTGGCAACGACACGCTCAGCGGCGGGACGGGCAACGACAACGTCACCGGTGGCGAGGGCAACGACCAGCTGGCAGGCGACACCGGCGACGACACGCTCGCGGGCGGGGTTGGTAGCGACATCCTTGATGGAGGGGTTGGCAACGACCGGCTGGAAGGGGGCGAGGGCTCGGATGTGTATCTGTTCCGCAAAGGCTCGGGGCAGGACGTTATTGCCAACGATGCGTACGGGGACAACATTGCCAGCAAGACCGACGTTGTTCGGCTGCTGGGCCTATCGCCAACGGACGTCACCTTCACCCGCACAGTCTCCACCAGAGGATGGTGGTTGGACAGCCAGGGCGGCTCCGACGATCTGCTGATCCAGGTCAAAGGCACCAACGACACCCTGCGGGTGCTGAACTTCTTTTCAGAAGAGGGGCTTCAGTCAACCTACGGCACGGCCGTCGATCGCTTCGAATTTGGCAATGGCGTGCAGTGGACGATCGAGGACGTCAAGCTCGCGGTCCGTGCACAAACCCCGAACGACGACCGGCTCGTCGGCTACGTGGGGGCCGACACCATCGAAGGTCTGCAAGGCGATGACACCATCTATGGACGCGGAGGCAACGACACGCTGGACGGTGGACTGGGCAACGACCAGGTAGAGGGCGGTGCGGGCGACGACACCATCCTGGGTGGTGCGGGGAACGATAACGTTCTTGGAGATGCTGGCAACGACACGCTCAGCGGCGGGACGGGCAACGACAACGTCACCGGTGGCGAGGGCAACGACCAGCTGGCAGGCGACACCGGCGACGACACGCTCGCGGGCGGGGTTGGTAGCGACATCCTTGATGGAGGGGTTGGCAACGACCGGCTGGAAGGGGGCGAGGGCTCGGATGTGTATCTGTTCCGCAAAGGCTCGGGGCAGGACGTTATTGCCAACGATGCGTACGGGGACAACATTGCCAGCAAGACCGACGTTGTTCGGCTGCTGGGCCTATCGCCAACGGACGTCACCTTCACCCGCACAGTCTCCACCAGAGGATGGTGGTTGGACAGCCAGGGCGGCTCCGACGATCTGCTGATCCAGGTCAAAGGCACCAACGACACCCTGCGGGTGCTGAACTTCTTTTCAGAAGAGGGGCTTCAGTCAACCTACGGCACGGCCGTCGATCGCTTCGAATTTGGCAATGGCGTGCAGTGGACGATCGAGGACGTCAAGCTCGCGGTCCGTGCACAAACCCCGAACGACGACCGGCTCGTCGGCTACGTGGGGGCCGACACCATCGAAGGTCTGCAAGGCGATGACACCATCTATGGACGCGGAGGCAACGACACGCTGGACGGTGGACTGGGCAACGACCAGGTAGAGGGCGGTGCGGGCGACGACACCATCCTGGGTGGTGCGGGGAACGATAACGTTCTTGGAGATGCTGGCAACGACACGCTCAGCGGCGGGACGGGCAACGACAACGTCACCGGTGGCGAGGGCAACGACCAGCTGGCAGGCGACACCGGCGACGACACGCTCGCGGGCGGGGTTGGTAGCGACATCCTTGATGGAGGGGTTGGCAACGACCGGCTGGAAGGGGGCGAGGGCTCGGATGTGTATCTGTTCCGCAAAGGCTCGGGGCAGGACGTCATCGCCAACGAGGCTTATGGGGACAACATTGCCAGCAACACAGACGTCATTCGGTTGCTAGGCCTCTCGCCAGCAGACGTCGTCTTCACAAGGGTGCCGTCCGTCCGAGCTTGGTCGCATACGAATCCCGAGCGCACCGACGACCTCCTTATACAGGTCAAGGGGACCAATGACACCTTGCGGGTACTCAACTTCTTCTATGAAGACGAAGGGACTTCCTACTACGGCACCACGGTTGACAGGTTCGAGTTTGGCGATGGTGTGAACTGGAGCTATTCCCAGGCTATTGACGCTGCCAACCTAAACCTGCCTCTGCCTGCAGAGCCTGCCGGTCAGTCGATTCAAGGCGACGAATCGAATAACGTTCTTGTTGGCACGGTCGGAGACGACTCCCTATACGGAGCGGGCGGCTCAGACACCTATGTGTTTGGCCGGGGGCAGGGCAACGACTACATCAACAACTTCACTCATGAAGACTACTACTCTGACACGCCAATCACCAATGTTGACACGGTAGAACTCACGGGCCTCTTGCTCAACGATGTGATCTTCCGGCGTGAGGGCAGTGATTTGATGGTGTTCATCAAAGACAGTCCTGATTCGCTGCGTATCCAGTACTACTTTTACGAGGATGCAACAGGACGAGGTCACTACCAAATCGATCAGTTCCGCTTTGCCGATGGCTCGGCTGTCAACGCGGCTCAGATCAAATCCACGGTGCAGATCGCCAGTGTCAACGATGACGCTATCTGGGGATATGAGAGTGGAGATGTGCTCTCGGGTTCCGAGGGGGCGGACTCGCTTTCTGGCCTGGGCGGCAGCGACTCGCTCAGCGGCGGAGCGGGAAATGATGCCATTTCAGGCGGATCCGGTAACGATGCCGTCGCTGGCGACGAAGGTAACGACTCTCTCGACGGCGATGCAGGCGATGACGTCCTACTGGGCGGAACCGGAAACGACGCGGTCAGGGGTGGTGCCGGCAATGACCGCATTGACGGCGGTGCAGGCGACGACATGCTGTACGGTGACGACGGCGCAGACACCTACGTGTTCGGCCGTGGATACGGCACTGACGCCATTCAAAACTGGGCCTCGGGGGACTACTACTCCGGACAAACCATGCCCGTCGATACCGTGGAGCTTTCTGGTCTGTTGCCTGGCGACGTGATCTTCAAGCGCGACGGTCAGGACCTTGTGGTGGTGATCAAGGACAGCCTCGACTCATTGCGGATTCAGCAATATTTTGAAGATGACGCACAAAGCGTCTATCACTACCGCATTGATCTGTTCAGATTCAGCGATGGATCCACTGTCGATGCGAACTATGTGAAATCGGTAGTTCAAGCAACCAGTGCCGACGATGATCGGGTGTGGGGCTATGCGGGTAGCGAGAGTCTCGCTACCGGCGAAGGCGCGGACTGGATATCCGGGCAGGGCGGGGACGACACACTGTCAGGCAACGCCGGAAACGACACCGTCCTGGGCGGTTCGGGCAACGATATCGTCCAAGGCGATGAAGGCGACGACAACCTCGACGGCAGCGAAGGCAATGACATCGTTCTCGGTGGCGCTGGCGAGGACACGGTGAAGGGAGGGGCGGGCAGCGACCGCATTGATGGCGGCGTAGGCAATGATTTGCTGATGGGCGACGATGGAGCCGATACGTATGTGTTTAGCCGCGGCTCCGGCAATGACACTATCTACAACTGGGCCTCGGGGGACTACTACTCCGGGCAAGCCATGCCCGCCGATACCGTGGAGCTTTCCGGTCTGGTGCCTAGCGACGTGATCTTCAGGCGCGAAGGTCAGGACCTCTTGGTATTGATCAAAGATAGCCTCGACTCGTTGCGGATTCAGTCCTACTTCGAAGGGGACGCGCAAAGTGCGTTCCACTACCAGGTCGATGCTTTTCGTTTTGCCGATGGCTCGACCGTCGACGTCGAATTCGTAAAGCTGGCAGTGCAAACTCCGTCCAGCGGCGACGATCTGATCATTGGCTATTTGACGCCGGACGTACTGACGGGATTGGATGGCAACGACAAGCTGATTGGATCCGGCGACAGTGATTTGCTGGATGGCGGACTTGGCGACGACGTCCTGGATGGCGGTAGTGGCGCGAGCACATTCCTTTTTGGGATAGGCGATGGCCGTGATCGCATCCTTGCACGTCCGGCCCACGGTGAAAACACCGCTTACGCGCGCGGGGTCCTGGCCTTCAAGCCGGGCGTACTCCCACGGGATGTAGTGGCCCGGAGAGTGGGAGACTCGCTGGAGGTCAGCATCGTCGGCAGTGGCGACAAAGTCACCATCGAAGGCTTCTTCGCCGACGGAAGGCCCTCTAACGACCTGAACCCGGTTCAGCTGGCAACGTTTGCCGATGGCACCCGTTGGGATCTCGTGACAATGTTCGAGCCGCGTGTCGAGCGCACTCTCCTTGACGCATCTGGAAGGGCTGTGGGCCACCTGGACGCCGCCGGCTATCTCACCCGCAATGAATTCGACGGCCTCGGGCGTCTGGTTAAAGCCACCGTGTATGCCACGCGGTCGCCAGGAAACCCGGACGTATGGGGCGGGGCGACACTTGCGCAACTGACTCCTCAAGCCGCTGACGCGGACCAGGTTACCCTGCATTTCTACAACGCTAGGGGCCAAAAGCTCGCTCAGGTTGATGCGCAAGGGTTTCTGACCGAGTACGTGTATGACTTGGCCGGCAATCTGAAGCAGAGCGTTCAATACTCCACGGTGCTCGGCTCCCAAGCCGTCGCCGCCGCCTCCCTGCAGGCGCTTGCGGCGGCCTCTTCGGCCCCTGACATCGCGTCCCTGCGCCCAGCTTCGTCGCCCCAGGATCAGTGTCGTACCTATGCCTACGACGAACTCAACCGCCTGATCAGCAAGACTGAGATCGACGGTACCGTCACCGAATACAGCTACAACTTGGCCGGCCAACTGACGCAGACCACCACTGCGCCCGGAGTGGGCGAGTCGCGAACCCTGACGGCACGTTACGACCTGCAGGGGCGGCTGATCGCAGAGTTGAGTGCCAACGGCGCGGCATTGCTCAACGGCAATCAGACTGCTGCGCAGATAGATGCTATCTGGGCGCAGCATGGCATCTCCCACTCCTACGATGCGAGTGGCCGGCGGACCAGCTCGACCGATTCCCTCGGCACTACAGCCTTCTTCTACGACGCAGACAGTCGGATCACCCACACCGTCAATGCGATGGGAGAAGTGACCGAGCGCACATACGATGTTTTTGGCCGGGTGACTGCAAAGACCGTCTATGCCCAGAGGGTCGATGTGGCTGCTGGCGCCTGGAGCGGAGGCGTGCTGAATGCTTCTTCCCCAGGCAATGCGATGTCCGCATTGGCTGCAGCAAAGGCAGCGGGAGACCAGAACAACTCGGTCACGCGTTATGAATACGACGTGACAGGGAGGTTGCTCAAGACCGTTGACCCTGAAGGCGCGGTTGTAAGCCATGTGTACAACAGCCTCGGTGAAGAGATAGAGCGCATTTCCACCGTGGCAACTGGACAGACTTTGCGCGAGCAAATGGTCTATGACCAGCGGAGCCAGCGACTGATTTCACTGGTGGATCCGGACGGCGCCAACATTCGCGTACAGAACACCTACGACGCGTTTGGTCGGGTGATTCGGACGGTGGACGGCAACGGCAACGAGCGCAGCCGGGAGTACGACCGCCTGGGGCGCGTTATCGCCGAGACAGAGCCCGCGGGCATGGGTGCCAATGGCACGGTTGCCTCCAGCAGCAGCTACGACGCATTTGGGCGTGTGTTGAGCCAGACGGACGCCCTGGGCCACACGACCCAGTACAGCTACAACGACGCTGCACGCAGCGTCACGGTGACCACGCCAGAAGGCATTACGGTCACGACAGCGCGCAACGCGTTCGGGCAAACCAGCAGCGTCACCGACGGCCGGGGCAACACAGCCAACTACCAATACGACCTCAACGGCAACCTGGTGCAAACCAGCACGGCGCTGGGCCAAAGCAGCAACACCTACGACACAGCCAACAGACTGATAGAAGCCCGGGATGCCAACGGCAACCTGGTGAGCTACAGCTACGACGCGGCCAATCGCCTGCTGAGCCGCACCGTGGATCCGCAAGGCCTGGCCTTGACCACACAGTATGTCTACGACGCCAAGGGCCAGCAGATCAGCGCGATCGACCCCAACGGCAATCGCACGGACATCGAATACGACCGCAAGGGCCAGGTGCTCAGCCGCACGGTGGACCCCGAGGGATTAGCGCTTCGCACAAGCTACGCCCACAACGGACGCGGCAACGTGGTGAACGTGACCCAGCCCGACGGCAGCGTCACGCAGTACATCTACGACGCACTGGGCCGGCGTGAAAAAGAGATCGTGGACCCCAGCGGCCTGGCGCTGACCAAGATATACCGATACGACGACAACGGCAACGTCACCAGCAGCGTGGACGCCAACGGCCACACCACACGCTACGTGTACGACGCCCAAGACCAGCTCGTCTACACCATCGACCCGATGGGGCAGGTGCAAAGCCAGACCTACGATGCGGCAGGCCGCGTGGTGCAGGTTCGCCAACACACAGGGACCGTCGCGGCTGCGCAACTGGCAGCCGGGACACTGACGGTGGCGCAAGTCAGTGCGCAACTGGGCACGAGCGCGCAAGACCGGGTGGAGTACCGCCAGTACGACCAGGACAACCGGCTGCTTAGCACGGTCAACAGCTTGGGGGAGGTCACCAGCTACAGCTACGACAACAACGGGAACGTGCTGGAGCAGCGTCGACATGCTCAGCGTATCGATGCCGCTCTCTGGGGCGCCGCCTGGACCCCGGACAGTGTTCCTTCAGTTGTCGCCGACGACACCCAGGACATCGTGATTGTCAGGGCCTATGACGCACTCAACCGCCTGAGCAGCGCCACGAATGGCCTCGGAGAGACGGTTACCTATACGTATGACGCTAACGGCAACCTGACTCAATCCATCAATGCCGACGGCCAGGCCGGTGGCACTACCTATACCTACGGAACCGACAACCGCTTGCTGATGAGCACTGGCCCGGACGGGCAGCGGCGCTGGTTCCTGTACGACGCTGGCGGGCGAAAAGCGGCAGAAATCAGTGCAGACGGGGCACTCACGGAATACCGCTACAACACGGCGAATCAGGTGACCAAAGTCACCACGTATGCGCAACCCGTCGACCTGGCGCTGCTCACCGATGCGACGGGAAACCCCACCACCGGATTCAATGCCAACGCACTCAATGCGCCGCAGGGCGGCGTCACTTTGGAAATGCTGCGCCCAGAGGCCAACAGTGCAGACAGCACCACATGGTCGGTCTATGACCGTGCCGGGGTGCTTGCCGCGCAAATTGATGGGATCGGCCATATCAAGCGTTTCGACCGAGATGGAGCGCACCGCCTCATCGGGAGCACAGACTACGCACAGGTGCTTGATGTCAATTCGTTGGGCGACGGCACGGGTTTGACCTTGTCCGCCGACGATTCTCAGCTGGTGATCCAGGGCGTCTCTGGACAGCAAGTCATCGCGCTCACTCAGCCCACAGGTATGGCGATCGACCGCGAGCAAATGCAGGTTCGCGACAAGTCAGGCCGACTGATTGCGACCGTCGATGCGCAAGGGTATCTGACGGAAAACGTGTATGACGCTTCAGGCCGCTTAGTCAGGTCCGTGGCGTATGCCACTCAGGCCGCCGGGTTTGCAAACCCAGCAACATTTGCTGCACAGCTGGCTACAGCCCAGCACCTGGGCGAGCTCGGCACGATTCGCCCTGCACCAACCGACCAGGACCTTGCCACCCATTTCTACTACGACCATCTCGGCCAGCGCGTAGGCGAGGTCGATCCTGAGGGGTACCTCACGGAGACGGTATACGACCTGCAGGGCCGGGTTTTGGAAGTAGTGCGCTATGCGACGAAGGTAGGAAGCACCGTATCCGTCGGTGCGACTCTGGCTGACCTGCGCCCAGTGGCCAGCAGCAAGGATCAAAAGAGCAGCTCCCAATGGAACGCGCTGGGCTTGATGACCCAACGTGTCAATGCTGAAGGAACGGGCACAAACTACCAATATGACTTGGCTGGACGTGCCGTCACCGTAGCTCAGGGGGATAGCCAGGTAGAGCAGCGCACGAGTGTTGTTCGGCGAGACGCCTACGGGCGGGTCGTGGCGGAACTTTCCGCTCAAGGGGCATCACTGCTGGCCAGCGGCGCGGACGTCGACACCGTGTGGACGCTGCACAGTACTAAATACACGTTGGACGCCAGTGGGCGGCGCATCGCAAGCACAGACCCCAGCGGCTTGAGAACGGTCTATTTCTACGACGCCGAGGGGCGGCTTCGCCACACCGTCAACGCCAATGGCGAAGTCGCGGAGCGCAGTTATGACACGTCGGGGCGCGTGGTGCAGACGACGGTCTACGCCCAAAGAGTGGATACGACGGACCTGGTGGGTGGGCTTCTAGGCGCAGCTCACAACGCGGCTGCGGTGGTGGCTTTGGCCACGGCGAAGGCCGCATCAAGCGCTAACTCCGTGACGCAGTACAAGTACGACGCCGCAGGACGCCTGACCCAGACGATAGATGCAGAGGGCGTGGTCGTGACCCACGTTTACAACGCATTTGGAGACGAGATCGAACGCATTTCGGATGTCGACGCAACCAGGGAATTGCACGAGTTGATGACGTACGACTCGCGTGGGCAACGCATCACGGCACAACTGGACCCCTCCGGCGCCAACATTCGCGTACAGAACACCTACGACGCGTTTGGTCGGGTGATTCGGACGGTGGACGGCAACGGCAACGAGCGCAGCCGGGAGTACGACCGCCTGGGGCGCGTTATCGCCGAGACAGAGCCCGCGGGCATGGGTGCCAATGGCACGGTTGCCTCCAGCAGCAGCTACGACGCATTTGGGCGTGTGTTGAGCCAGACGGACGCCCTGGGCCACACGACCCAGTACAGCTACAACGACGCTGCACGCAGCGTCACGGTGACCACGCCAGAAGGCATTACGGTCACGACAGCGCGCAACGCGTTCGGGCAAACCAGCAGCGTCACCGACGGCCGGGGCAACACAGCCAACTACCAATACGACCTCAACGGCAACCTGGTGCAAACCAGCACGGCGCTGGGCCAAAGCAGCAACACCTACGACACAGCCAACAGACTGATAGAAGCCCGGGATGCCAACGGCAACCTGGTGAGCTACAGCTACGACGCGGCCAATCGCCTGCTGAGCCGCACCGTGGATCCGCAAGGCCTGGCCTTGACCACACAGTATGTCTACGACGCCAAGGGCCAGCAGATCAGCGCGATCGACCCCAACGGCAATCGCACGGACATCGAATACGACCGCAAGGGCCAGGTGCTCAGCCGCACGGTGGACCCCGAGGGATTAGCGCTTCGCACAAGCTACGCCCACAACGGACGCGGCAACGTGGTGAACGTGACCCAGCCCGACGGCAGCGTCACGCAGTACATCTACGACGCACTGGGCCGGCGTGAAAAAGAGATCGTGGACCCCAGCGGCCTGGCGCTGACCAAGACATACCGATACGACGACAACGGCAACGTCACCAGCAGCGTGGACGCCAACGGCCACACCACACGCTACGTGTACGACGCCCAAGACCAGCTCGTCTACACCATCGACCCGATGGGGCAGGTGCAAAGCCAGACCTACGATGCGGCAGGCCGCGTGGTGCAGGTTCGCCAACACACAGGGACCGTCGCGGCTGCGCAACTGGCAGCCGGGACACTGACGGTGGCGCAAGTCAGTGCGCAACTGGGCACGAGCGCGCAAGACCGGGTGGAGTACCGCCAGTACGACCAGGACAACCGGCTGCTTAGCACGGTCAACAGCTTGGGGGAGGTCACCAGCTACAGCTACGACAACAACGGGAACGTGCTGGAGCAGCGTCGACATGCTCAGCGCATTGATGCCGCGCTCTGGACGCCCGGGACCGCTCCACCAGTGGCTGTCGATGCGCTGCACGACCAAGTGACGGTCAAGGTGTACGACTCCGCAAACCGCCTCGTATCCACTACCAACGCCTTGGCGGAAACGACCGGGTTTACCTATGACCAGGTCGGGAACCTGTTGTCCAAGACGATGGGAGGTTTCTCGGAAACCTACCGGTATGACGCGGCCAACCGCATGGTGCTTTCCATCGATGCGGTGGGGGCTGCCAGGCAGCTTGAATACGATGCGGCCGGGCGTGTCACCAAGGAAACGCGGTTCGCAAACCTCTCGGACCCGGCGGTCAACAATGGCCTCCCCCTAGAGTCCTCCGACCGGGATCAGGTGTCCCATTACATCTATGACGCCGCCGGCCGCCAGAGATTCGTGGTGAGTGGCACCGGCGCAGTCACGGAGTCGAAGTTCGACGCACGCGGGCAAATGGTGCAACAGACCCGCTATGTGCAGCGCGTGACTTTGCCAGGCGCCCTCAGTGAACAGGCGCTGGCTGCGGCTATCTCGGTGGATGCCGAAGACCGCAACGCGTATTTTGTTTACGACGCGGCAGGGCGGCAACGACTGGCCATCGACGGAAATGGTGCCGTATCGGAAACCGTCTACGACGCCAACGGAAACGCCATCCAGCGCATCCGGCGGGCCAATCAGGCAGATACCCCCGGCGCTGCCAGCACCGTCAGTCCGAGCGCACAAGACCGCATCCAGTTCTACACATACGATGCTGCCAACCGGCAGACCTCGCATGTCGATGAGCTCGGCGGCGTCGCCTTGTTTTCTTACGACGCCAAGGGCAATCTGGTGCGTCGGTATGAATACGCCACGCGGGTCGCGGCGCCCTTCAATATGTGGAACGCGGGGCTGCCCGCGGCGTCGGAGCACGACCGAGTCTTGGTGCAGGCCTACGACGCCGAGAACCGTGCAACCTTCAGCGTAGACGCCGCAGGCGCGGTGACTCGCCAGGAATACGACGCGTTTGGCCTGCTTCGGGTGCGAACCGCCTATGCGAATTCGCTGAGCCCGTCGCTCGTGGCCGGGCTTGATCCCGCCGCCGCGTCAGCGCAACTTGCGCAACTGGTGCCGCCCTCAGAAGATGACCGTACTACACTGGACAGCTATGACGCGGCCGGGCGCCTGCGCGCCAGTGTGGACGCGGCCGGGTACATCACGAGCCGCAGCTACGACGGAGTAGGGCGCCTCATACAGGTGACCCAGCATGTACTGCCGGTAACGCAGATTCCCAGCTCGATTACCGCGCAAGAGATATTTGCCACCTTGCCGCAGGAGGACAGTGCCGATCAGGTCGTCACGTACGGGGTAGACGCCTTGGGGCGCCTGTTGTCCATGCAACGAAACGGCGACCTCATGGAGGTCAATACCTATGACGGTTTAGGAAACCTGCTCTCGCGTGCTGATGCAAATGGCGCTGAAACAAGGTTTGAATACGATGCCGATGGAAACGTCGTAGCCCAGCGGGATCCTGCAGTGGCGGTGGGAAGTTTGACTGTGGATGCCCACGGCAACCTGCAACAGGGCCCGACAGTGACCGAAAGCGTGGTCACGCGCTTTGTGTATGACGGCGCTGGACAGCTCAGGCAGAAGGTAGAGGCTGATGGGCGCCCAGAGGGGCGGACCACCCGGTACGAATACGATGCCGCAGGGCACCTGACCCGGACTCTGCTGCCCCCGGTGGCCGCGATGGACGCCGCTGCCATGGCGCAATTGTTGGGCTCTGGCGCTTCGACTGCCACACGCAACGAACAGGTGCTTTCGCTGAGCACCCGCACGGTCTACAACGCGTTCGGCGAAGCCGTCGTGGTGGTAGACACCGCTGGCGTAGCAACGCACAGGGCATACGACCAGCGGGGCCAGTTGCGCTTCGAGGTGGACGCCCTGGGTTACGTCACGGAGAAAAATTACGACCGCTTCGGGAACGTTGTGGCTGTCACGCGCTATGCCGAGCCGCATGGTGTGGTGGAGGAGGGCCAGACCATTTCCGAGAGCACCCTGGCAAGCTCCACAGCTGCTCTGCAGTCGTCCAAAGACCGCACTGTCGAGACTGCGTACGACAAGCGCAACATGGCAGTCAGCGTCATGCAGTCGGCTGTGTGGGCCAGCGATGGCGCCGCTGGGTCGGGCCGTATGGAGCGGCCTGTCACGCAATATGTCTACGACATCTTTGGCCAACAAACACAGCAACGGCAACTGCTAAGTTTGGCAGACGACACCTGGGTCATTCAGCACTTTGACTATGACATCCGTGGCAACCAGGTGCGCGCCCTGGACGCCATGGGCTACGTTACGGGCCGCGAGTTCGATGCTTTTGGCAATGTCACATCGCAGATTGAATTTGCCCAACCCTGGGACGCAGAAGCGGGCACATTGCCCGAGGCCAGCGCGCAGGACCGTACAACCCGCTACACGTACGACGCCCACAACCGCAAGGTATCCGAGACGCGGGTGAACGTGCTGTTCAGCGCTGCGCCAGACGGAACACAAAGCACGGGCGACCTGACTACAACGTACGCGTACGACGCGGTGGGCAATCTGTTGTACGCCCTCGACCCGCTCAACCACTACACGCAGACGTCGTACGACGCGATGGGACGGGTGACGGCGACGTTCGGAGGCCAAGAAGCCTCGGTCGGCTTTGTGCGCGACGCAGTGGGGAATGTGATTGCCGTGAACCAGCAGGGCCGCGTAACCCTGTCGATGTACGACAGTCATGGTCGCGCCATACAGACGACGCGCATCAACGTGGACGATGAGGGGAATGACGCCTCCGTGAGCGAGTTCCGCTCGTACGACGTGCGCGGCCTGCTGGGCAAGGCATGGCAGAGCGTGGCTGTCGAAGGCTCAAGCAATCAGCTGTTGTTCACGGCCTTCCAATACGACGCGCTGGGCCGCAAGACCCATGTCATCACTCCGGCGAGCTCCAGTGCAATCTCCAGCGCCAACGCGGCCCTTGCGGTGCAGCAGGCAGCAGGGGTGGTGGTGGAAGACTCGGAGTACAACGCCTTCGGCGAGGTGGTGTCGCAGGGCACCAGCGGCTATGCCGAACGCGAACGGTATGCCTATGACAACGCCGGCCGTCTGGTCAGCAGCTATGCGTCGCGCGGTCAGGGCAGCGAGGCCGGTGGCATCTGGCAGTTTCAGCTCCATGACCTTCTGGGGCGCCAGACCACCAGTATTGAAAGCGATGGAAGCGTCAGCCTCAACGGCACCATGGATTCCGCCGCGATCGACGCGCTGGGACACAGTGGCGTGCGCCGTACGGACTTTGTGCTGGATGCGCTGGGGAGGACTACGGTGGCCCACCTTGCGCAGCGCCAGGATGCGGCCTCTGGGCAAAACAGCCGCCCGGCCATACACCAGACCTTCGACCGATGGGGCAACCTGCTCAGTCAAAGCGACGCCCGTTCAAGTGCCTGGGTCACGCACTATCAGTACAACGCCTTCAACCAGGTCGTCAGGCAAGAGCTTCCTGAGGTGGGGGCGCTGAATGCAGATGGCAGCGCGGCCAGCGTGACGCCCACAAAGCACTTCTATTACGACGCGGCTGGAAGGGAAATCGCGCAGCGCGACGCCAACGGCAACCTCACCGGCAAAACGCTGGATAGCTATGGCCGCGTGGTGCAGGAACAGCACGCCGACGGCGGTGTGGTCAGCTACGCATACAACGCATTCGGCCAGAGAACGAGCATGACCGATGCCATGGGCTACGCCACCCAGTATGGCTATGACCAACTCGGCCGGCAAACCTCCATCACCCAGACATCGGTAGAAACTCACGAGGCATCGGGCAACGACATCGTTGGCCTTGGCAGCGTGCAACTGGTAACCCGCATGGTCTACGACCAGGCCGGGCGCATGACCAGCAAGACGAACGCTGCGGGAGAGAAAGAAACCTACAGCTACGACGCGCGCGGCAATATCGTTGCAACCGCCCGCCCTATGGGGCAGGTCACACGTGCAGCCTTCGACAGCCAGGGGCGCCGCGTGGCTTATCAGAATGCCAACGGCGATACGGCAACCAGTAGCTTCGACCGCTTTGGCCGCCTGGACAGCCGCACCGACCTGGCAGGCGTTAGTACGCAGTTCGATCGAGACCATGCAGGCCAAGTGGTGTCGCAAACCAGTGGCCGGGGCCAGAATCTGGCCTACCAATACGATGCCGCGGGCAACCTGCTTCACATCACGGATTCGGCAACCAACAAGCAAAGCCACTACATCTATGACGCCGTGGGTGCTCGCGTCTTTGAGCAGACCGTGCAGAACGGCACCACCCTGCAGCAGCAGACCCTGGCCTACGACAGCCAAGGCCGCTTGGCCCTGATAGAAGCCCAAGACGGAGTGCGCGTAACCCGAGACTACGACGCACAAGGCAACGTGCTCAGGCAGCAAGTGCAAAGCGGTGTGCCGCTGCCCAGCACCACCGAAGGCCTGCAGCTGACCGAAGTGGGCAAAGCCTGGACCCAGGTGGGCACCAAGACCGTGCCCGTGATCGACCCGGCCACCGGCCAACCCAAGGTTGACCCTGCCACCGGCAAAGTCATCACCCGCGAAGAGCCCGTGTACGGCTGGAAGCCTTTCAAAGAACTGCGCAATCAGATCACCACAGACCAAGGCACGCGCAGCACGCAAACGCAATGGTTTGCCTACGACACCATGAACCGCCAGATCCTGGTGGACGGGGCAGTCAACGGCAACGCGCAAGACCAAGCCAACCTCACGGCCGACCAGGGCCACATCCTCACATACGACCTCAACGGCAACCGCACCAGCGACACCCACTTCGGCCGCCAGGTGGTGGTGGCAGAAAGAGAATACGCCCGTGATGAAAACGGCAACATCTTGCTGGACGCCGACGGCAACCCCCAATACGGCTACACCAGCGACCGAGAAAACGACGGCGCCGGCAACACCGGCGGCAGCCCCCTGGCCCTGCTGGGCAGCACCTACTTCAAGGCCCAGCTGGGCGCAGTCACGCAGACCTACACCTACGACACCGCCAACCGGCTTAAAACCGTCAGCCACCAGACCGTGGACGAACAAGGCCAGGCCAGTGGCACTGCGTACCTGCTGGACACCCGCCAGTACGACGCAGCGGGGCGACTGCTGCAAAGCGGCCCCGCAGGCGGGCTTGATGCCAACTACGTGAAAGCGCTCACGGGAGAAGAGCTCAGCGCCAGTGGCCTGGTCACCAAAAAGAGCACCTACGACGACAACGGTCGCCTGGTACAGCAAAAGGTCCTCAAGGCCGACGGCAGCCGCAGCTACGACGTGCACTACGACAGCGTGGACGGTGAAGGCAACGTCCTGCAGTACCACATCGTTGATGAAAACGACGTCACGCAGAGCTACACCAAGACCTACGACAAACGCGACAGCTACCTAGAGGCCAGCATCCACGGAGTGCGCTCGGACAACGAAGGACGGCCCAGCGACAGCACCAGCAGCTACGACGTCAACGGCCACCTCACCAAGGTGAGCGAAACCGACTGGCCCGAAGACGACCCCGAAGCCGAAAGCCCAGGCGCCAACCTGGAGCGCCAGTTTGAGAGCGACGCCAACGGCATCGTCCTGCGCAAAACCCAGGAAGGCAACATCCTCAAGCAACTGGTGGTCGCCGGCCAGGTCATGACCGCCTACGGCAAAGGCACCGACCCGGACAAACAGCTCGACGACAAAGGCAAACCCAACTACGTAGCGCAAGGCGAATTCGGGGCCACCTACGAAGCCATCGACAACCGCTACAACAGCGGCGTGAGCAGCTACACCGTGCAAAGGGGAGACACCCTGGCGGGCATCGCACGCATGGTGTGGGGAGACGCCAGCCTGTGGTGGAAGCTGGCCGACCTCAACGGCCTGGCAGCGCAAGGGCCAGACAGCAGCCTCAATGAAGGGCAAAGCCTGAGCATCGCGGGACAAGCATCCGGGGTGCACAACAACGCGCAGACCTACAAGCCCTACGACGCCACCGAAGTGGTGGGAGACACCACACCGAGCATGCCTGCGCCGCCAGCGGACGAAGGCGGAGGATGCGGGATCCTGGGCAAGATCATCATGATCGTCGTGGCTGTTGTAGTGACGATCTATACCGCAGGTGCAGCGGGGGCTTACTTTGGGGCTGCTGGAGCAGCAGGTGGCGGCGGCTTCGCTGGTGGGATGGCCGTGCTAGGGGGCACCGGCGCAGTGAGTGCCGCAAGCATTGGTGCAGCAGTCGTCGGCGGTGCGGTGGGCTCCATTGCCAGCCAAGCTGTCGGCATCGCCATTGGCGCGCAGAAAGGCTTTAGCTGGAAGAGCGTGGCCATGGCCGCTATCTCCGCGGGCGTCTCGGGCGGACTGGGTGGAGTCGACTTCAGCGCGGGCCAGTTCGGCAACGCCGTGATCCGCTCGGCACTAGGCAACACCATTACCCAAGGAGTGGCGGTAGCGACAGGGCTGCAAATGAGCTTCGACTGGAAGGGCGTGGCTGCAGCGGCTGTAGGAGCGGGTGTGGGAGCGGTGGTAGCGCCCCATCTTGGCAGAGCCTTCAGCTCGGTGTTTGAAAACGCTCCTGACGTTGCGGCCTTTGCGACCCGCTTGAGCACGGGCCTGGTGGCAGGAACTGCCACAGCGCTGATGAGAGGCGGCAGGGTGTCCATTGCGCAAGTGGCAGTGGATGCCTTTGGCAACGCTCTGGGGCAGGGTGTAGCCGAGAACATGAGCGGGACAGGCAACCCGAGCAGCTACGGCTATGAAAACGAGATGGACCGGCAGAGCGATGCGGCCTACAAAGCCAGACCGAGAGCCGAAATGCTGCGCACGCCGGGAGACTTTGCGCGTATGGACCGGGCCAGTGAGGAGGTGTGGGCGGCGCAAGGTGGGGATTGGGATCAGCAGGGGGCAGAGGCGAATCCGTTTGGCAATGCACTTGGTCAATCACTGGACCACAGCAATGGCCAAACCTCGGGCGCAGGCTCGGGCATGCAGGAAGACCGGCTCGGCACCTTCATCGGGCAGCAGGAAGCTGCGCAAGACCAACGCGATATGTGGGAGGCGCAATCCAGTTTCCGAATCTCCGAAATCGAAGCGCAGAGTCAAGCGCAGGCTCGGTCAGACGCGCTATACGGTTGGAGTAACGGTTCAGACAGCCTGGGCTTCAAAGCAGGAGTAGAAGACTGGAACCGTGCGTTAACGCAAACCCAGCAAATACAAGACCCTATAGCGTCCTGGAAAGAGACACATGTCCGCAATCTTGTGAACTCGGGTGACTACTCAACTGCAGCGGAACTGCAGGGGGCCGATATACGCTTGACTTCCGAGGGATTGCGAATTTACGGGGGTGAAGGTGGTGTTGGCGATGGAGACTTGGCATTTCAGTCTCCCGTCAATCCACAATTGCAACGCATCCTTCAAAATGCGGAGCTTGCTGCCGCACCTGCGGAATTACCTGCAGCCAATGGAATGTGGCGCGGCCTCAACCGTCTCTTGAAGGTCGGAGGGGTGGGGCTAAGCTTAGCGACCTTCATGCCCGATCCAGAAACTTCTGACTGGCAGGCGGGAGGCTCCTCTTTCTCGTACAACAGAGACGACTTTACGCTGCGCATTGCCGATGCCACTATTGGAGCAAAACTAACCGTACCCGGCATTTACAACCCGTCGCAATACAACGATGCTCAATATTTGGCGTATGTCACCTACAAGGCCAATGGCGGCCAGCTAGGCATAAATGACTACTTTAGTATTGGTGCTCCGGACGGCGTTGGGCAATCGCTCAGCAAAGCGCATGGCTTTGAGGTCACTGACGCCGTCACAGTTAGCGGCAAGCGAGCAATTGATTTGGGCAAGAGCTATGAATCTGGGATTCGCGCGCTTTACGGAAACGATGTGTCATTTGCGGAGCGCAGCTATCAAACGATCGTCAACGGCAAGCTAGTGAATGGAGTGGCCGATCATGTGATCGAATTGAATGGTCAGAGGACTGCAGTTGAAGCAAAGTTTGTGGAAGACTGGAATACTTCGCTGCGCAACCCTGAGGGCTCAAACGGAAGTTACCCATGGTCTGTACGCGAACAACAAAAAATGCTAAGTCAAGCAGCAAAGTACTCGGCATTCTTTGACGGAGGAGTTGTTTACCACACTAACAACGCAGAGTTTGCAACGCATTACACACACATGTTCACGAAACTTGGGGTTGAGAACTTTAGATTCGTAATTACTCCAGCAATTCGTAAGTAGAGGTTCACATGGTCAGTCCTATGGAAAAAATTCTTGGTGGTTCTATTGGAAAGAAAGGCAAGATTCCCGGAAGTGGTGATGAAGCAGAGCGCGTTCGCTATGTCTCCTTTGACGGTAAAAAGTCTCCAAAGAAGCTCTTCCGAGAGGTTACCGGTCGTATCGATCCGATAGTGCCGACTGCAGGATCGGTGATGCTGGAACCCTGCGTTATCACGACTCCAGACGGAACTCACCTGTACGCTCTGTACTACAAAGGTGACATTGCAGGATGGCAGCGGCAGATTGAGGAGGGGGCCAAAGAGCTAGGTCTTGTCACGGCCAAGCTCATAGAACAAATGCTCGTGCTGTCCGATAGTCGACGCTTCCCGCTGGACGAATGCGAGATTCAATTTAACGATTGATCTTTCTATATAGAACGCTTTCTAGTTCGTGTCCTATCCGCGTGTCCGCAACCCTTTGGTCGCTCTCGCGAGCTGATTTTTCAACAATCTCGGCCTCGCGCCCCACTCCAACGCCCACACAACTGGCTTCTCTCGTCCATCCATCGTCTTGGTGCGCCTGCTTTTTTAGCAAACCCTCCGCTTTGGACGAGCTGATCCCTCCCTCATGCGGACACTTCATATTTCGGCTTCGGTTGGGGTTGAAAATCAACATCGCAATCAGTAGCCCACATCAGCCCATCAAGCGACTGCACCCATCGCCCCTGCCCATACCGGTGTCGTACTGCGTTCAGGTCTGCCCGCCCCGGGCTTCTGCTGGTGTCAGGGCACCAAGGCTCTGGTGCACCCGCACATGGTTGTAGAAGTTCGCGAATTCATTGAGCCGCCCTTGCAGCGCCGCAGCGTCAGGAATGAAGCGTTGCCGAAGTAAGGGCTTCAAGTTGCCAAACAGCCGCTCGATTCGCCCGTTCTGCCAGGGGCAGCCCGGATCAATGCGCTGGCGCTTGATGCCCGCGAGCTTGAAGAACGAGGACCACACCCGACCGGTGAGCTTGGCCTCGTTGTCAGTACGCACCGCCTCGGGCACGCCATGTTCAGCGCAGGCCGCATAGAACTCGGACAGCAAAGTCCAAGTGCATTTGCGTGTGAGTACCTTGATGCGCAGCAAGGCCCGCGAACCTGGTCGATGATGGCGAAGGTGGGGTGCTGGTTGCCGTCGCTGGTACAGGTCAAGGTCAGGTTTATGCCCCACTCCAGCTTGGCGGGCACGATGCGGGGAGGCTTACCCCTCATGCCTCGGCGCATCGCAGCGATGAATTCGGCGTTCTCGCGGCAGCGCGCATGCACCCAGGTCTTGCCCACCGTCATCCGCTGGCCGTGCAGACGGTTGAAGTTGTGGGCGATGGCTCGGGGCGTTTGCAGATGCGCGGCGAGTCGCAGCACCTCGGCCAGCACCCATGCTGGCTTCTTGCGGGACGGCTGAGTCTGGCAGCCCGCCGCATCGAACTGCACCTTGGCCTTCCTGCGCCGTTGCCGCACCCTTCCTGTGGGCCTCGGGGGGCCAAGGCGCAACCACCAGTGCCCCAGCATGTTTACCACCAAGAGTCGCCGCAGGGGGGATGCCAACACAGGGCCAGCAGGATGGCAGTCAGGAAACATTGCATGTGCAGTGAATCCAGAGGAATCTCGGTTGGTTGAGGCCCAGTACACGAAGTTTGATAAAAATTAGCCGCTACCGCTTACCCAGCATGCTTTGATTGCTATCAACAGAGTAGCAAGTACGCCTGGCAGGCTCAACACCCCGAGGGATAACCGCCACCTACGGATACGCCCAGTTGGACCGCCAAACCTCGGGGCGCGGACGCTCTACCGAATTTGCTCCTAAAAATATAGCGACAAATGATGCCCATCAAGCGATGGCGTCCATTTAGTCCCTGAAGTCAAAGCTGGGCGCAGTCACGGAGACCTACACCTACGACGCCAACCGGCTTAAAACCGTCAGCCACCAGACCGTGGACGAACAAGGGCAGGCCACCAGTGGCACTGCGTACCTGCTGGACACCCGCCAGTACGACGCGGCGGGGCGGCTGCTGCAAAGTGCGGCCCCGCAGGCACTACGACAGCGTGGACGGTGAAACGCCGAGCAAAAACGCCACCGCGAGAGGCTCAGACCATCCCTTCATCTTCGAATACTCGGTTCGCATGGCCCACTGTTGTTGAAACTAAACAAGAACGTAACAGACGTGGGCTCGATGTATGGAAAGGTGTTCGGCCCGGTAAACTCAGCGCCGATTGATCATCGATCGGCATATGGAGTCTGCACAGGACCTGAAAAATAATGCCGGTTTGAGGGCGTACTTGCTGTCTAGCGAAACGACGCTCTCATGATTTGCCATTGTCGTGGGGTAGGGAGTTGAAGTCGCAGCACCTCGGGTGGGGCGAGTGCCTTCATGGGAATGCCGGGCGCACCTCAATAAAAGCACAAAAAGCCAGAGGCGTCTTTCCAGTACCAACTTTTGTTTATGGCCCGTGCCTTTGCGCGCACTTGTGCGCGTCTGCTTTAAGAGTTGGTGTCCAATGAATGCGGATCTTGCGTTGAAGATGCTCTCAGACCTGTTTTGGACAGGTCTGGTCGTTTGCCTGCCTGTCCTCGGCCTGACCATGCTGGTCGGGCTGTTGATCAGCGTGTTGCAGGTCGTCACGCAGATTCAAGAGATGTCTTTGACCTTCGTTCCGAAGCTGCTCACAGCGGCTGTGGCGATCGTCATGTTTGGTCCATGGATGCTGAAGAAGCTCGGGCAGTTTGCGACGCAGCTATGGGTTGGTATCCCCGGCATGTTCTGAGTTTTGACCATGGCAGCCGGATCGCTCGACACATTGGTATTTTCCGCTCTGCGCGGAGATACGCGCCCGATGGTGCTGATGGCGCCTGTCTTCCTGCTGTCCCTGCGCATCGCGACCGTTCTGGCCATGACTCCCGTGCTGTATGCCATGCCCATGCCGGGACGGGTGAGGGCCATCGTTGTCATTGCGCTTGCGGTGGCGCTGGCCGCGGGCCTGCAAAGGCCCGTAGGGATTGCAGTGGATGGGACAGGCCCCTGGATACGGGCTGCAGTGATTGAAATGGCGCTGGGCGCAACCCTGGCGCTGGGCGTACTGGTGGCCTTCGCAGCGTTTTCGATGGCGGGCAATCTGCTCGACGTGCAGATTGGCTTTGGCCTGGCGCAGGTGTTCGATCCGGTGAGCCAGCGGCCATCCGCTTTGCTGGTATCCACGTTTAATTACGCGGCCGTGCTGGTGTTTTTCCTGGTGGACGGGCACCACGCCTTGCTGCGTGCATTGGCTTATAGCGTCGAAGCATTTCCGCTAGGGGCGCCCTGGTCTGCAGAGGCAGCGGCGGGTGCCGTAATGAAGCAGGCGGGTGGCTTGTTCAGCCTGGGCTTTGCTCTGGCCGCCCCGGTGGTGTTTTGCATCCTGATGGTGGAACTTGCTTTGGGCGTTGTCTCGCGCAACCTGCCCCAGATCAACATGCTGGTGCTCGGAATCCCCACAAAGATCGTCGTGGGCCTGGCAGTGCTCTCCTTGTGGTTTGCAGGCATGGGCGGCGCGATGAACCGTGTGTATGCCAGCATCTTTGATACGTGGCAGGCCATGTTCATTGCGGCGGCTCCCTCCGCATCTGCCCCATCACAGTCAAGTCTCGGCACTCGGGAGGCTGGGCGGTAATGGCTGAGCAAGATCTCGACCGTAACGAGGCGGCAACCCCCTACAAGCTGCAGAAGGCCCGGGAGAAGGGCCAAGTCTCCAAAAGCGCGGACGTCGTTTCTGCCGTTGTATTCGTGGTCGCCGTTGTGTACCTGAGCTCGCGTGGATGGGACACCACGCGCGAGCAGTTTCAGTTCGACCAGATGCTGCTCTTGCAAACTGGACGCATGGACCCCGGCGGTGCAAGTCTGTGGCCCCTGATTGCTGGGGCGCTCAAAGGCACGCTCTTTTGGCTTGCGCCCTTTCTTGTGACGATCATGCTGGCTGCGTTGCTGGCCAACGTGTTGCAGACAGGCATCGTCTTGTCGCTCGATCCGGTGATCGCCGACGTCAGCCGGCTCAACCCTGTCAATGGCTTCCAGAAGGTCTTTTCTGTGCGCACGCTCTTCGACACGGCACGTGCATGTGTGAAGCTCGTGCTCCTCGTCATCACGGCGTACTACGCGTTGATTGCTCTCGCCCCGCAGTTCTACAACTTATCCGGGCTGTCTCCGTTGGGCTACGTTCACACGCTTCTCGGAGATATGGCCAGTCTCGGGTTGAAGATGTCAATGATCCTGGGGTTGATTGCGCTGGTGGACCTGCTGTTCACCAAGCATGAGTTTTCCAAAAAGATGCGCATGAGCAAGCGCGAGATCAAAGACGAGTCCAAGAACAGAGATGGCGACCCCCGTGTACGTGCCCGCATGCGAGAACTGCGCAACGAAGCGCGCAAACGCAGCCAGTCCTTGCGACAAACCAAGAATGCAGACGTCGTGCTAACCAACCCCACGCACGTTGCCGTGGCGCTGCGCTACGTCCACGGTGAAATGGATTCGCCCCAGGTGATAGCCAAGGGGGCCGGGCATCTTGCCGCCGTCATGCGCCAGATCGCAGCGCGGAACAACATCCCTATCGTTCAGAGTCCCACGCTTGCGCGCAAGCTGTTCAAGGAACTGGACATTGAGCACTATGTGCCGCCCCAGATGTTCGTTGAGGTGGCACGGATCATCGTATGGGTGTTTGCGATGCGCGACCGGCGTGCGGGTGGCGAGCACACGGGAACGGCGGCATGAACTCGCTGCAACGTTTCTTTGGCAAGCACAGCGATGTCGCGATGGTGCTGGTGGTTCTGGGCGTGCTCGTGGTGCTTTTTGCGCCCATACCAAGCCCTCTGCTGGACTTTCTGATCCTCACTAATTTCAGCTTCGCGTTCCTGATCCTGCTGCTGACCTTCTATATGGCGCGGCCGGTGGAGTTCTCAACCTTTCCCTCGCTGCTGCTCATTGCGACGCTGTTCCGCCTATCGTTGAACGTAGCGGCGACGCGGCTCATCCTGTCGGACGGTGATGCTGGCCAAGTGATCGGCGCCATCGGTGCGTATGTGGTCGGCGGCAACTACGTGATCGGCTTGATCGTCTTTCTGATCCTGATCGTCGTGCAGTACGTGGTGGTGACCAATGGCGCGCAGCGCATCTCCGAAGTCGCGGCGCGCTTCACGCTGGACAGCATGCCCGGTCAGCAGATGAGTATCGATGCCGACCTGAACATGGGTTTCATCGACCAGGAAGAAGCCCAACGGCGCCGCAAGAACATCGAGAAGGAAGCGGGCTTTTACGGCGCCATGGACGGCGCCAGCAAATTCGTCAAGGGTGACGCGATCGCGGGCATCATCATCCTGCTGATCAACATCGTGGGCGGCTTGGTAATCGGGATCCTGCAGCACAAGATGCCGTGGGACCAGGCATTGCGAACCTATTCGCTGCTGACCATCGGCGACGGTATTGTCACGCAGGTGCCTGCGCTCATCATTGCCGTGGGTACCGGCATCATCGTGACGCGTTCGGCGTCCGATGGAAACCTCAGCCAGGAAGTACTGAGGCAGATCACGTCGTTCCCAAAGACACTGGTGCTGGTGGGGGCCGCGCTCTCGGGGCTGCTTCTGCTGCCTGGGATTCCGCTGTTGCCCACATCTGTGCTCATTGTCTTCGTGGCCGCCGTCGCGTGGTTCTGCTATCGCAATGTCAAGGCGCAGGCGGAATCAACGGCCGGGGCCGACAAGGCGGATGGCGATGGAAGTGCGCAAGGCACTGCCGAAGAAAATGCCGAAGACCCGTATGCGGTCTTGCAGGTGGAGCCGATCGAGATCCACGTGGGCAGCCAATGGGCTGCGCTGGTAAATCAGCCCGGCAGTGCGTTCATGGAGCGCATCGTTACCTTCCGCAAGCAGCATGCGCAGGAACTGGGCTTTGTGCTTCCGCGGGTGCGCTTCAAGGATGCAGTGCGCCTGGGCGCGGACCGCTACGAGATTCACCTGGATGGGGTGATCTGTGGCCGTGGCGACGCCCGGGTAGACCGTATCCTCGCCATTCACCCATCCGGCAAGACCGATGGCCTTGCAGGGCAACCTACTCGCGATCCCACTTACGGACTGCCTGCGCTGTGGATAGAGGAAGACCAGCGCGAAGCCGCCATGGCCGGTAAGTTCACGTTGGTGGATGCGCCCACGGTTTTTATGACCCACCTGACTGAGGTTTTGCGACGCGAGTCTGCGGCACTTCTTACCCGTGCGGAGGTCGACAAACTGCTGGCGCGTGTGCGCCAGCACCACGCGAGCCTGGTGGAGGAGCTGATTCCGACCGTGTTGTCGGTCAGCGACGTGCAAAAGGTTTTACAGAACCTGCTGCGCGAGAAGGTTTCCATTCGCCACATCGAGGCCATCCTGGAAACCCTGGCGGATGCGGGGCGCCAATCCAAGGACGCGGGTTATCTCACCGAATTGGTGCGCCTGCGGCTGGGCCACGCAATCTGTCAGGGGTTGATTGGTGAAGCAACCGCTTTGCACGTGCTTACCCTGGACCCGGTCGTCGAAAGCCAGTTCCTGCAAAGCGTGCAAACGGCCCAGGCCGCTGGCGCCGAAGGCGGCGCTGGTGTGACAAGTTCGTTTGTTCTCGAGCCGAAGATGGCCGAGCAGTTGATGGTCAGGCTCATGCAGCAGGCTGAACGCATGATGAAGGGCAACATGCTGCCCGTGCTGCTGTGCGCGCCGGAGCTCCGCAGGCACGTCCGTTCGCTTTCGGAACGGGTAATGCCGCACTTGCGTGTGCTGTCCATGGCGGAAATTCCCCACACCATTGAACTGAAGTCCTACGCGGTAGTGAGCCTTCAGTAAGCAGTGGGCGTCAATCTCTTAACCAACACGAATCTATGCAAGAAGTCCTGGCCCTCGCTTTGCAGTCCATGCACACGGACATGCAGAAGATCGACCGTGTCGGTAGCAACCTTGCCAACGCACTCACAGCAGGCTACCAGCGGGAAACCATTGCCAGTCAGCCGGTCGGCTTTTCCGCACAAGCCTTTTCTGCGGTGATTGATGGCATGCAGGCCCAGCCCGCCGGAGCGAGGACGGCCGCTTTGGCGATGAGGATGCCTTCGCTGCTCGTCCAGACCGACGTGCGCCCAGGGACCGTCAGATCCACAGGCCAGAGTCTGGACGTGGCGCTCGCTGGCCCCGGCTATTTCGAAGTGATGACCGAGGCTGGTCCTGCTTATACCCGTCAGGGGGCGTTCCAGGTGGATGCCCGGGGGCGCTTGGTGACGGCCCAGGGGCTTCCAGTGATGGGCAATGGTGGCGAAATCGTTCTCAACGGCGACCGCCCCTTCATCGACTCTGTCGGCAACGTCTTCGAGTCGCGCACGGGCGTAGCGGACAGCACTACTCCGGTGGCCCAGATCAAAGTACTGCAACCGGAAGACACCAAGGCGATGCGACGTTTGGGAGATGGCCTGTTCTCTGCGGACGGCTCGTTCACTGCCTTGAAGGATTCCGACATTCAGATTCGCCAAGGTTTTCTTGAGAATTCAAACGTCAACTCCATGCAGGAGATGGTCCAGCTCATGCAGACCATGCGCCACTTCGAGTCCATGCAGAAGATCGCTGTGGGCTACGACGACATGACAGGGCAAGCAGTGCGCAAGCTGGGCGAACTCTCCTGATATCTCACATCCATCTGCCTTCAGACACATCTCTTTTTTCAACAGGAACTTTCATGTTTGACGCCCTTTATATCGGTGCCACGGGCATGCAGGCACAGCAGCTCAATGTCGACACCATCGCGAACAACCTCGCGAATGTGAACACTACGGGTTTCAAGAAAGGTCGCATCGGATTTTCCGAGATGGTGGCGAAGGATCCGACCCGGCTTGCATCCATCCAGGCCAATGCTGAGGCGGGTTTGCTGGCGCCAAGCGTGCGTGCGGGTGCTGGCGTGAGCGTCGCTAGTCTGTCCAAGCTGTTCGACATGGGAGATCTGAAGAAAACCGACTCGGCGCTCGACGTCACCGTGCAGGGCGACGGCTTCATGGAGGTGGTGATGCCGGATGGCACTACCGCATATACCCGTGGCGGCACTCTGAAAATTAACAAAGATGGGCACCTTGCCACGCAGGCAGGCTACGCCCTCAAGCCCAGCATCAGCATTCCCGACGGTGCGCAGGCTCTCACCGTATCCGCCGATGGCAGGGTGCAGGTGCGTGTTCCGGGGCAAACCACGCCGGCGGAGATCGGGAAAATCGATTTGGTCCGTTTTGCCAACCCCCAGGGCTTGGCCGCGCAAGGGGACAGCCTCTACCGCAGTAGCAGCGCGTCAGGGGAGGCTATCTCTGCGCGTCCCAGCGAGGACGGTATGGGCACCTTTGCCCAGGGATACCTGGAAGGCTCCAACGTCAAGATGGTCGAAGAGATGGTGAATCTCATGGTCGCGCAGCGCACCTACGAGGCGAACGTCAAGGTCGTGCAGGCTGCGGATGACATCATGGGCATGGTCAACGGGCTGCGTCGATGAGCCTGCGTTGGAAGTTCACCCGCCCTATGCTGGCGATATTGCTCCTGTGCCTGGGGCCATTGGCCCTGCGCGCGCAAGGAACCCCGCCTTCATTGCGGGTGGAGATGGTGTCGTCCTCCCAGGTGTCACAGTCCCAGGTGGTTCTGGGCGAGATCGCCTACCTGAGCAGCCCTGATCTGCAGCTTCTGCGCCGTGCAGTGGCGCTGCCGGTAGGCATGGCCCCGCGGGCCGGCGAATCGACGGTCCTGGAGCGGGACCGCTTGGCCAATTGGGTCACCACACGACTGGGTGTGCCGGTCGAGAAGATCCAATGGGAGGGCGTTGGCGCCACCGTGGTTCAGAGTGCCTCGCGCGAACTGGCAGGGGATTCCCTGGTGGCTTTGGCGCAACCAGCGCTTCAGAACCATCTGCTTGCAGTCATCCGCGCCAAAGGAATACCCGAGGCGCGTGTGGAGCTGAATCCTGTTTCCGTGCCTTTGAGCGTATTCGTCCCGTTGGGCGACGCTGAGTACCGTGTGAGGCCTCTGGCTTCGGTCGTACCCGGCAAGCGCATGCTGGTCTGGGTCGACATCTTTGCAGGCCAACGCCACGTGAAGGCGATTCCCGTACGTTTCGAAGTCAGCGTCTACGCGGATGCGACTGTCGCGGCAAAACCGCTGCGCTCTGGTGAGGCCATCGGGGTGCAAGACACGTTCAGGGAACAGATCGACGTTGCACATCTCCTTTCCAGGAAAGGCGCCGGCATGCTTGCGCCGTTGACCTTTGATCAACCACCCTTGGCACCGTCACACTCCCGAACGGCAGTCAGGGCAGGCGAGGTACTCACCGCAGAGCAGGTGCGCCCAGCGGCAGCCGTATCGCGCGGGGATCGCGTGACCCTGGTCGCGCACAGCGGGCTGGTGTCTTTAGAGAGCAAGGTGGAAGTTTTGCAGGCCGGTGAGGTGGGGCAGGTGGTGCGCGTGCGCGCCAACAACAGCACCGCTCCCGTGATGGCCAAAGTGATGGGGCCTGGTCAGTTGGAGTTACAGCAATGAACGCGCGCCAGATCTTTGATGGGGGGGCTCGCGGGCTCGCCGTGCTCCTGTTGGCATTCGCCTCGTGGCAGGCAGATGTGGTGCATGCCGAGAGCCTGTACCAGGAGCAGAATTTCCGCTCGTTGACGGGCGACAACAAGGCGTTCCGTGTGGGTGACATGCTCACCGTGCAGGTCTTCGAAAACTCTAGCGCGACCTCCAGTGCCGACACAGGTACGCGTCGCAAGAATGGAATTTCCACTGAGCTGTCGCACCGCTCTGGAGCCGCATCGCAGATGGGCCTGTCCGTCGGCGGTGAATTTGAGGGCGGGGGACGGACGCAGCGCACGAATCGTGTGCTGGCCACCTTGACCGTTTCTGTGACAGAGGTTCTGCCCAACGGAGAACTCAAGGTAGCGGGCGAGCAGTTGCTCACCGTGAACCAGGAGCCGCAAAAGGTCACCCTTGAAGGCCGTGTGAGGCCGCTCGACATCTCTGATGGGAACATCGTGCTTTCCACGCGATTGGCTGACGCCAAGATCAGCTACGTGGGCGACGGAGACATCGCCGAGCGCAACCGCAGGCCCTGGTGGCGCAACTTGCTGGATGCGATGGGGCTTTGAACATGCACAGTGTTTTCTCAATAAGCCGCTTCGGCGCACTGCTCGGTTGCGCTGTCCTTGGCATGGTGGCGTTGCTGGGCAGCGCAAACGCACAGCCTGTCCGCGTCAAGGACCTTGGCAAGCTGCAGGGCTGGCGTGAAAACGCCTTGGTAGGCACTGGCATCGTCACTGGCTTGGCGGGCACGGGTGACTCCCCGTCCAATCGCGGGGCACGGCAGGCGCTGTCCAACGCCATGTCGCAGTTCAACCTGAACATCGCGCCTGAGCAGATCCAGAGCCGCAACGTAGCGGTGGTGATGGTGAGCGCGTCCTTGTCTCCTTTCTCGCGCGAGGGGGATACGCTCGATATCACCGTAGCCTCCGTGGGCGATGCGCGCAGCCTGGTCGGTGGCAGCCTGATGCTGACACCGCTGAAAGCGGTCAACGGACGCATCTATGCGCTGGCGCAGGGGCCGCTGTCTGTCGGTGGCTATCGCTACGACGCCAATGGCAACGTGGTTCAGAAAAACCATCCCACCGTGGGCTCCGTGCCGGGCGGCGCCACGGTGGAAGTTGGCGTGCAGGCACAGGTGTTGTCAGAACACTCGCGCATGACCTTTGTGTTGAGCGAGCCCGACTACACCACCGCCAACCGGGTGGCGGACGCGATCAATCTTCGGCTGGGAGCGGGCTTGGCGCAGGCACGCGACGCCTCCGGGATCGAGGTGTACGTGCCCGAGGACCAGCGGCGTCAAGTGGTGTCTTTTGTGGCCAAGCTGGAGTCGGTGACTGTGGAGCCGGATCGGCGGGCCAAGGTGGTTCTCAACGAGCGCACGGGCACAGTGGTCTCAGGAGGCGACGTACGCATCTCCAAAGTGGCCGTCTCCCACGGCGACATCAAGGTGTCGATCCGCAATGAGGTGGCAGCCTCGCAGCCGGTGTTCATTGGAAATGCGGGCGATGGAGTCCGCACGGCCCTGGTCACCAATACTCGCGTGGATGTGGACGAGCAAAACGCAGGCACCGGTTTTATTTCTGGTGGGACCACGGTATCCGATCTGGTGCAGTCGCTCGCGCGCATGAAGACTCCCACGCGCGACATCATTTCCATCCTGCGGGCCATTAAGACCGCGGGTGCGCTGCACGCCGAACTCATCATCCAATAACCTTCATCTAACGGACTGAGCCCATGACGGACGGAATCGAAGCCATCACCCAGACCAGCCTTTCGCTGGCACTCGACGCAGCGAGTCTGCGCCATCAAGTGATCGCCAACAACATCGCCAACTCCAGTGCGGAGGGTTTCATCCCGATGCAGGTGAAGTTTTCAACGCAAATGGAAGAAGCTCGCCGACAGTTGAGCGAAGGTCGGCGGCTGGAAAAGGGCCACCTGGCCGCGATGGCGGAAGCATCGACCTCTCTGGAGCCAGCGCCCTTGGCACAAGGCCTCACGCAACAGGTACGGCTCGATTCCGAAGTCGCACAGATGGCGCAGAACGCCGTTCACTACCAGGCATTGCTCAAGGGGCTGTCCAGGCATATGGGCATCCTCTCGTTGGCTGTGGCCGACGGAAAACGCTGAAGCTGATCAAGGAAGTACACACCATGGAATATGAGCGCACGTTCGCAATCAGCGCCAGCGCAATGACGCTGGAGCGCACGCGGGTCGAGATTGCTGCCTTGAACCTGGCAAATGCCAATACGGTGGCGGGTCCCGACGGGACTGTCTACCAGCCGAGGCGGGTGGTCGCGACAACCGCATTCAGTGACGCCGTGACCCAGGGCCTGGCTGCACCCACCATGTCGCTCGAAGTCGCTCAGCAGGCGCCCCGCATGGTGTACGAGCCAGGTCACCCGCTGGCCAATGCGACTGGATTCGTGGCGTACGCCTCAGTCGACACTGCCACCGAAATGGTCACCTTGATGAGCGCCATGCGCTCGTACGAAGCGAACGTCGCGGCCATGAATACGTCGCGCAACCTGGCCCTGAAGGCGCTGGAGATCGGAGGCAACCAATGAGCGCAGAAGCAATAGCAGCGTTGCCCTCGATTGCGACGGCAGTCCAGGAAACGACGCCCAACGCATTTTCAGGAGCGGCTGCAACCGGTGGCGCGGCGGGCGTTCCAGGCTTTGGTGATCTGGTGACACAGGGGCTCAACCATGTGAACCAACAGCTCATGGTCAGCCAGACGGATTTGCAGCAGCTTTCCGTGGGCAACGTCCAGAACCTTCACCAGATCATGATCCGCCTGGAAGAAAGCAGGATGTCTTTCCAATTGATGATGCAGGTTCGCAGTCGGTTGCTCGAGGCCTACCAGGACGTCATGAAAATGCAGCTTTAGGTGGCTCCGTTCTGCTGCATATTTACCGTACTTGAGATTAGAAAATGAATGAATTCTGGGAGGGGTTGGGCCGCTCCGCGCGCGTGGGCCTGATCGTGGGGGTCGTCAGCATTCTGCTGGCGACTTCGGTGTTTGCCTGGTGGGTCTTGCGCAGTGACTACCAGGTACTGTTTTCCGACTTGAAACCTCAGGACGCGACAGCCATGTCTGCTGAGCTGGAAAAGCTCAAGATTCCTTATCGCCTGGACGAGGCAACGGGCGCCATCCTGGTCGACAAGGCGCAGGTTCACCCCACGCGCATCAAGCTCATGGGCAAGGAAATGCCGCTGCAAGGAGCGGTAGGCTTCGAGCTGTTCAACAACACGGACTTCGGCATGACGGAGTTCGCGCAGAAGATCAACTACCAGCGCGCGCTTCAGGGTGAACTGACGCGCACAATCTCCTCCCTCTCGGAAATCCGGGACGTCCGTGTGCACCTCGCGCTTCCCGAGCAAGGACTGTTCAAGCAGGCCACTGTGCGCCCTAAGGCCGCTATTACTCTGAGCCTCAAGGAGGGGCAAACCCTGCAACCTGCCCAGGTGAATGGAATCCAGCGCCTGGTGGCTGCAGCCACTCCTGGAATGACGGCCCAGGACGTGACCGTCGTCGACAAGCAGGGCATGGCGCTGAGCCGGTCACCGGAGGAGCCGGCAGACGGCACGGTGGCAAGCACTGGTGGTGTCCGTCTGGAACTCAAGAAGGACACCGAGCAACAGTTGGCGAAGAAAGCCACCGCTGTGCTCGAGCAAGCGTTCGGCAAGGGCCAAGCTCTGGCCAGCGTAGATGTAACCCTGAACATGGACCATGTGCGCGTCACGACAGAGGATGTCATTCCGGCCCCATCGCGCAGCTCCGATAGCCGGGGCGTGATCGTGAAGGAGAGAGAGTCGGTGAGGGATACCGCCTCTGCCTCGTCCATAGAGCCATCGCGTCCATTGAACGGTTCCGGCTCCAGCACTCAGCGTGAGGTGGACTACCAAGTGGGTCGACGGGTTGAACAGGTGACCAGCCAAGCCGGCTCCATCCGGAAGATTCAGGTGGTGGCTGTGGTGAGGCAGTCGCTGGACGCGGCGCAGGAAGATAAAGTGAGGCGGATGCTGGCGGCCGCAGTCGGCGCGAGTGCGGAGCGCGGCGACCTGGTGGTTGTGCAGTCCCTCAATGCGCTGGTTCCGAGTGCGGCGGCGAGCAGTGGTGGGGGCTCGGTTGCGACCGAACTTCCGACGGAGCTTCAGGACGGTCCTTCGCAGACCTCCAGGACGGCAAATATCGCCCCTTCAGAGTTTCCGTGGAGCTACGCGAGGATTCTGGGCGTGCTGCTACTGATCGTCGTTGCTCTTGTCGTCATCATTCACGCCGCCCGCCGACGCCTGAATCAGCCGGCTCCCCTGAGTGAAGCGGAGCGGCAGGCCGCCCTCAGGAAAGTACAGGCTTGGATGCAGGATGGCGATCACGGTCAGGTTGCGTTCGACACCGCCGGCGCGAAGCGATAAGCATGATGTTCTCGGAACTCGCCTCGATTCGCGTTGACGGCGCCAAGCAGGCCGCCCTCTTGCTGCACTCCCTGGCACCGGCTGACCGCGCCTGGGTGCTCACGAAGCTGGATGCGGACCAACACAGTGAACTGCTGCCCCTCATTGCTGAGCTCGATAGCATGGGGCTTTCATCCCCACTCACTGCCTTGAACCGCGAGGCCTTGGCACGTGGCGTGGATGACGGTGGCGGCTTATCGGCCTTGGACAGGCCCTCAGTCGCTGGGAGCGCCGTTTCGGCGGAGAAGGCTGCATTGAGCGATATCGAGTTTTTGAAGGCACTCGAATCTGAAGATGTGGCCTCTCTGGCGCGCGTATGGTCCGTGGAGCACCCTGAGCTGGTCGCTTACGCGCTGAAGATTCACACATGGCCATGGCAGGGTGCTTTACTTGAGCGCCTGCCAGTGGCGCAACGCGGCCGGGTTCAAGGTGCGTTCGAATCGATGTCGAATCTGTCGGGTGAATCGAAGCTGGCAATCGCCGTGATGAGTCGGATGCGCAAATGCTGCGAAGTCTCCGGTCGCAATGTAGCGCCGACCTCTCATGATTCCACTTCCAGCGCGCCGGGCAAAGGCAGTGGCATTGCGGCACAACCTCTTCAGTCTCTGATTCGGGGATGGCAGCGTTGGACAGCCGGCCTGCGGCGCGAGGTCCCATGAACACGACACCGCAAATCCTGCGCGATGTCGCGATGCACACGGAGTCTCGCAGTTTGCGCCGCCCGAAGCCTGGCTTGCCAGTTGCGCCGTCCGCTCCGTTGACGGTGAGTGTCGATCCGTCGCTGTCTCCGGATGATCACCCAGAGCTGGGCGTGGAGTCGCGCTTGCATCCAGCTGAGACGGGATATTTGCGGTCGGATGCTGCGACCGAGTTTGAGCGAGGCCGTTCGTTGGGCCGTGAGGAAGGCGTGCAAGAAGGCATTGCTCAAATGCAACAGCAATTGGAACATCGGGCGGAGCTGCTCGCTAAATCCATTGCGGAAGAGCGCATCCAGCAGGCTCAGACGCATTTCCAGCGGGAGGCCAACCTACAGATCGAACAGCTGCACGCACAGCTGACCCCGCAATACGAGCTGCTGATGTCCTTGCTCCGCAAGATGCCGATGGAGCTTGAGCGTCGGCTGGCGGATGCCGAGGAGGATATCGTGGCACTGGCCTTCGAGGTCATCTGCAGGGTGATGGGAGATGAGGCGGCCACACCGGAAGGTTTGGCCGGAATGATCAAGGCTGCGGCGAAAAACTGGCACGGAAGGTTGCCGCTCGAGATCCATCTGCACCCGGACGACTTGGAGATGCTTCAAGTCCAATTCAAGGTGACAGAACAACTGGCGGCTGAAAGGCTTGGCCTGGATGGGCTTGAAGTGAGGTGGGTAGCCGACTCGAAAGTGGTGATGGGAGGTTGTTTGCTCCAGTCCTCGGAGGGGGCCCTGGATGCCCGCCTTGAGCTGCAAACTGAATTGCTTCGCAACAGCCTTCTGCGAACTCGCGCAGAACGCAAGAGGGTGGAAAGCCTCGTCGCCCAGGAGGGTCCGGCATGATCCCCTCGCTCCAAGTTCAAGCCGGAGCGCTGCGGGACTACCGTGCAGCACTGGGCCAGGTAGAGTTCACACGCAGGATCGGCTGGGTCCGCCAACTGCAAGGTATGGCCATTGAGGCACAAGGTCCCGATGCCACAGTGGGAGAGCTGTGCCGCATACACCCACGGTCGCGAGCGTCTACCCGAGCAGCAAGCAACGAGTCGGATGGCGTATTGGCGGAAGTTGTGGGCCTGCGCGGTGGATCTATCACTTTGATGCCGTATGGGTCCATGCAGGGCGTGGCAGTGGGTTCCCAGGTCGTCGCACTCGGACGCCAGTCGTCGTTCGGAGTGGGGCCCGAGTTGCTGGGGCGGGTGATCGATGGCTTCGGCAAAGCCATGGATCAGCTTCCCGACCCCGACATCGCAGTGCAGCGCTCATTACATGCAGCGCCACTGAATCCTATGCAGCGCCCCCGCATCCACAAGGTGCTTCAAACCGGAGTGCGCAGCCTGGATGGGTTGCTAACCCTGGGGCTGGGGCAGCGCGTTGGAATTTTTGCAGGCAGCGGCGTGGGCAAGAGCACCCTGTTGGGCATGATCGCCCGACACGTGGTCGCGGACGTGAACGTCATCGCATTGATCGGCGAGCGGGGACGAGAGGTTCGCGAATTCATTGACAAGCAACTCGGCGTCGAAGGTTTACGGCGGTCCGTCGTAGTGGTGGCCACATCCGACCAGCCCGCGCTGGCGCGCATTCGGGCCGCTCATGCCGCAGTCACTATCGCTGAGTACTTCAGGGACGCGGGCAAGCAGGTACTGCTCACCATGGACTCCATTACGCGTTTGGCCATGGCTCGGCGAGAGGTGGGGTTGGCCGCAGGCGAACCGCCGACGGCACGTGGCTACACGCCCTCGGTGTTTGCAGAATTACCGCAGCTGTGCGAGCGGTGTGGCACCGCGCCTTCCGGAGGCTCGATCACCGCACTCCTCACCGTGCTGGTGGAGGGGGACGACATGAATGAGCCTATCGCAGACAGCCTGCGCTCCATACTTGATGGGCACATCGTGTTATCTCGCCACCTAGCGCACGAAGGCCAGTACCCCGCTATCGACGTTTTGCGCAGCGCCAGCCGCCTTTTGCCGGACCTCACGACCAAGGAGGAGCAAGAGTTGATCTCCGACGCAATCAAATGCTTGGCACTGCTCGACAGAAACCGTCAGCTGGTGGACATCGGCGCTTATGAAAAGGGCGCCAACCCTGAGCTCGATCGTGCGCTGTTGCTGGCGCCCGATCTTCAGCTCTGGTTGCGCCAGCGCGAGGGTGGTATCTCGCGCACCGCGTCGATGGAGCGACTCAAGGAGGTGCTCTGGACTGGTCGTGCCGCTTCCACGTTGTCTGCTGCTGCTCAGCAGCTGCCTGTCCGAGGAACACCGTGAGCCAAGACCAGACTCAGAGTTCCCAGGTCGATATCCGAGGCTTTGTCTACGCCTTGACGCCCTACATGCGCAAACAGGAATGGCAACGGGAGCTCTTGGAGAACCGGTTAGCTCAATCCCAGAAAGCGCTGGATACAGCGCGCAGGGAGCGCGAATGTCTGGACGTTGTCTTTGCCGATCAGCTCGTGCATCTCCAGGTGCAGTCGCAGTCGCGTCCGAACCCGCAGATGCACAGTCGCGGGATCGGGTATCTGGCGAACCTGCGCAGCCGGATGAAGGCCCACGACGACGAGGTCGCGAAGCTTCGTGCACGGCGAGATGAGGTCAAGGCGCAACTGGTAGCGCAGCAGCGCACGATCGACGGCATGGTCGAGCACCGCGCCGACGCACTCAAGGAGTTCGTTGACGAAGAAACCCGGCGCCAGTCAGCCGAAGCGGATCGGGACTGGATCGGCCGTTCGCTGTTTCGGTCCCCCCGGTTGGGAGAATGGGAGGGTGGTCTGGCATGACCTCAATCGACATGAAACAAATCGGCCCGTTCACAACGGGCACACTCGCTCGGCAACAGCCGAGCTCCACAGGGGCACAGTGGGCTTCCGCAGGAACCTCAGAGCAGAGCTATCCAACCAACAAGGGGGCAGGCAGGCAGGCCTGGATGCGGGAGATGGAGCGGGCCCAGGCTTCTGGGTGGTTCCAGCCTTTCAATGAGTCCCTTTTGGGCCATGGCAGCGCAAGCGAATTCACGTTGCCACGTCCACTTGCTGCAACGCGAACGCCACTGGCATTTGCTCAGCTGACGCAGCGTGATACAGGTATCGGCGGTGCAACCGAGAGTCCCTTTGCCATGCAACAGCCATCGATTCAGGGCGATGCAGCGCTAGCTACCGCTGCAGAGTCGCTTCAGCCTACAGCCGAGAGTGCTGCGGCCGAGGGAGCCGACGACGCTGCCCTGGCAGCCGCTGTTCAAGAAATTGCGCTCGGTTTCGCTGTGGGGATCCAGGACGCAGTCACGCCTGAGCTTGGCTCGGGCTCCGCCTTGATGTCTCAGGGTGTTTTGGGTTTCAGAGCCGCAGCGCTTCAGGGCGATGCTTCGCGCATCGCCGATGCGACTGGACCGCTCAACCGACCTGCAGTTGCTTCCTTTGTGCCAATCTTTCCACAAGCGGCTTCGCTATCCGTGGCACTTTCTTCGCTAACACCGCAAAACACGACGAGTTTGAACGCAACTGCTCCAAGTCAGCATACGGACGGTGTCGATGGGGCGCTGCACAGCTCGAGCCTGCCTCGGGCTCTTCTCTCCGGCCAAACTGCGACGCGCCTGCATTCGGCGTGGACTGCCGAGGGCCTCAATCTCTGGCTTGGCATGGATGGCTCGGCTCAGCAGGTGAGAGCCCAGGCCGCCATGATCGTGAGCACCCTGCAGCAAACGTTGAAGGGTCATGGGCAGCGCCTTAACCGAGTGGTCTGCAACGGAAGCGTTGTGTTTGACGCTTCCGCCTCCTCGGGCGTGACCCTGCGCGATTTTTCTGCTGAGCTTGAACGCCATGCTTCGAGTTCGCCATCCATTGAACCCCGTTCATTTCTGTCCCAGAAGGAGATTTCATGAGCATCGATAGCATTGCTTCCACGAGCACGAACCTGCGGGCGAACAGCTTGAATCAGGAGGACTTCCTCAAGATTCTTCTGACGCAGCTGACCTACCAGGACCCCATGAAACCGGTGGACAACCAGCAGTTCCTGGCGCAGATGGCCCAGTTCACGAGTTTGGAGCAGACCCAGCAGTTGAACGACAGAATCGGTGTGCTCATTAGCAACCAGGCAGCCCTCCAATCTGTCGGGCTAATCGGACGGACAGTAGACATCAACTCCAACGGGGCGACTGTGACCGGATCGGTCACCGCTCTGTCTCTCGCCGGTGATTCACCGCTCATCACGGTGAAGACGCCCGCCGGCGTCACCCTGTCGAACATCAGCCTCAGCCAAGTCACTGCAGTGCGCTAAGTAAGCACAACTCCAACGCCAAGGATAAAAAATGATCGATTCCATCTATGTCGGAATGACGGGCCTGTCCAGCTTTTCCAGAGGCCTGCGCGTCATCGCCAACAACACGGCCAACATGAACACCCCTGGTTTCAAGAGTTCTTCTCTGCAATTTTCGGACGCGTTCTATTCGAGTGGTGGCTATTCCGGAAGGCAGTTTGGACAGATGGGCTATGGTGTCAGCACCGCGGGCACGACGATGTCGTTCAAGGCCGGCGAGCTTCGCCAGACAGGCAAGGGGCTGGATCTGGCCATTGATGGGCAAGGCCTGTTCACGCTCAAAGGTGAGGACGGCAAGATCACCTACACGCGAGCGGGACAGTTCCAGTTCAACAGTGACGGTGTCCTCGTGGATCAGGCGACAGGCGCAAAAGTAATGGGGGTTGGGGCGGATGGTGGCCAGACAGAGATTGTTGTTGCCAACTCCAAGACCAACGCCGGCAAGCCCACCACCACAGTGAAGTTCACAGGAAACCTTTCCTCCGCCGGTACCGACCAGACAATCAACGGCGTGCGCGTCATCGATGCGGCTGGAGGCGAACACCTGCTGACGGCCAAGTTCACCAACACCAATGCCACTACCCCTGGCAGCTGGAAGGTGGAATTGCTAGAGGGGACGACCGTCATTGCTACTCAGCAATTGATCTTCGCAACGGGACGACCAACGGCCGGGACATCCAAACTGTCGTTTTCTTATACACCGTCGGGTCAGGCGGCCATGCCGCTCACGCTGGATTTCAGCGCCGATGTCACGTCGTTTGCCTCCGGCACGTTATCGACTCTCGCTTTCGCTTCCCAGGATGGAAGCCCTCCGGCCGAACTCAGCGGAACATCCTTTGACTCCAGCGGCGCTTTGGTTATGACGTATGCAAACGGGCAAACGGTAAAGGGCCCCCGCCTGTCGCTGGCCCGCTTTGATACGGCCGACGCGGTCGGTGCCATTGGCGACAACCAGTTCGAAGCCTTGGACAGCCGTGCTTGGCACACTGGCGTCGCCGGCGGAGCATTTGGCTCTGTGCGCTCGGGCTACGTGGAGCTTTCCAACGTAGATCTTTCGCAAGAATTCAGCGATCTCGTGATCGTGCAGCGAGGCTATCAGGCGAGCTCGCAAGTCATCTCGACGGCGAACGAGATGCTGCAGGAGCTGTTCTCGATGAAGAGCCGTTAAACCGTGAATAGTCAGTTGCCAGAAGGACCTTTGAGCGCAGAGGGCGTCGCCACAGGTGGCGCGCTGCTGTCCCTTGACGATTCGCGCCGCCTCGCAAGGACATTGCGCTCTCGCACCCATGCAGAACGTGAACTCGTACGGGACACTTTTCAGCGAGTCTATTCCGATTGGCATGCTCAATGGGCGCTGCCGTCCATAAGAGCTGGCGCGCTCGGAAACGTCCGCCTTTTGGACGTGGTACCGGAATCCGCGCTCAGTGATGAGCAGGCCAGGGACTTGACGCAGGTAGCGTTGTTCGGAGAGCGGGTTACGCGACCCGATCTCATAGCCGGCCCGGGTCTTGGCTGGGCAATGAGCGAAGAACTAGCGAGCGAAGCGTGGGACGCATGGCAAGCTGCGCTATCCCCCTTCTTGGAAGGATCGAGCCGTGCAAGCGTTTCTTCTGGACGTGTCGACCCTTGGTCCGGAGGCCTGCACATCGCATTTCCTTGGACGAACTGCGAGTGGGTATTGCATATGAGCGCGGTCCAAGTGGACCGGCTACTTGGGCGGCGCCGTGCCCAACCCGTTCCGGGCGCGCCGAAGGCATCAAGTTCCGCACGTCTCACCCCACTATCAAGAGCGATGGATGGCCACCCACTGATGGTTCGCGTTGAATTGGGTTCATTGACCTTGAATCTCGGCCAGCTGTGGTCGCTTTCGGCGGGCGACGTGGTCACCCTCGACCATGCGTTAGACACCCCGGCGGCGATGTATCTCGTTCCTTCAGAAGGCGACGGTACTCCCGGTCAAACGAATGCCGTCCCACTTTGCGCCAGTTGGCTGGGCCAGAGCTCAGGTCACATGGCCGTTGAGCTCCTCCCGCTTTCCTGAACACGAATTTTTGAAACCATGTCACGACCAACGTCACCCGCAGGTTCCATCGAACCGGGTTTTTATCCCCACCAGATCTCGGTCGGCGCTCCAGCAGCCGCAGGTGAAAGCCTGTCACAACCACAGCGCATTGAACTGAGCGACCTTACCCCTCCCGCCGCAGATAGACCGCAAGCGTCGGAAAAAGGCGCGCCGCTCGTCCGAAACCTTCATCCCTTGCACCAGGTCAAGACCACCTTGCAGGTCTGTGTGGGCTCTGCAACCTTGACGGTCGGCGAACTCCTTGGGGCGCAGGAGCAGCAGGTACTCATGCTTGATCGCGACATTCACCAACCCGTGGATTTGCTTTTAGAAGGGCATGTTGTCGCGCGCGGACAGCTGGTTGCCGTAGGCGATCGCTTCGCGGTTCGCATCACCGATCTGCCGCTGCAAATGAACATCGAAGGCGCCGCTTTATCATGAGCCTGCCTGAGAGCATTCCACTGCGGCGTGAGCCGCAAGGAGCGCCCATGACTGCAGGCGCAGAGCTTGCCTGGCTCGGGCTGCTTATTCCGTTCGCTATCGTCGCGATTTTGGTTTTGCGCCGCATGCAGAAGCAGCGCAACTCCGCTGCAAATGGCGGGACATCGGAAACGTCAAAAACGATGCTGGGATGGCTGAAAGGGGGGGTACACGGCGGAGTGACGGTGCGTGAGAGCCGCCGCCTCACGCAAACCCATAGCGTCCACGAGGTCGAATGGCGTGGGCAAACTCTCTTGATCGGCTGCAGCAGTCAGTCCATCACGGTGCTGGGCGAGATGCCCTCACCCACGCAGCAATCGGCAACCCCTTCCCCCACCTCTTCTGGTAATCCAACATGACGGGCGTGTGGAAACTTTGGTCATCTCTCATGCCTTCGGGCGGGGGCCGCAGCATTTGGATGGGGGGGGCACTCATTGCGTTTTCATTGTGCGAAGTCGCTCACGCGCAATCGGCAGCGTCTTCGGCGAGTGCCGAAACTTCGCAGGCACTGCGCATCGTCCTCGGACTGACAGTGCTGGCGGTGCTTCCCGCTCTGCTCGTCTGCATCACCGCGTTCTTGCGCATCATCATCGTACTGTCGATGCTCCGGCACGCGATCGGCATGACAGAGACTCCACCGAACACCGTGCTGATCGGTTTGGCCCTTTTCCTCACGGTTTTCACAATGGCGCCCGTTTTTGAGAAGGTGAACCAGGACGCCTTTCAACCGTTCATGTCCGGCAAGCTCAGCATGGAGGCGGGATACGCAAAAGGGATTTCGCCCCTAAGGGAGTTCATGGTGCGCCAAACCCGGGAGCAGGATCTTGCGTTGATGGTGGAGCTGTCGAAAGCTCCGCCGCCGAAGTCCATGGAGGAAATCAGCAACGTTCAACTGATTCCTGCCTTCATGCTCTCCGAGTTGCGCGCGGCATTTCAGATCGGCTTCGTCGTGTTTCTGCCGTTCCTCCTGATCGATCTCATTGTTTCGAGCGTGCTGATGACACTTGGCATGATGATGATGCCGCCGACGACTATCGCGTTGCCAGTGAAAATTTTGATGTTCATCCTCATCGATGGCTGGAGCTTGCTGCTCAAAGCTCTGGTGGGTAGTTTTCACTGACTGCGTTAAACCCCCGTCCGCTGAGCATGCAAAGTCCCATCCTGTTCGAGGAATCGCCTGATGAGGCTGAGCTCTGGACGCGCTGGTGCGATTCGCAAGATGCAGGGGCACGAGATGAGATCGTTCGCATCTTTATGCCGCTCGCGAAAACGCTGGCAGCTGTTTGTTTCAAAGGTCGATTTAATGACGACGTGGAATTTGCCGACTATATGCAACTCGCATGCGTAGGCCTGTTGGAGTCGGTAGATCGATTTGACCCTCTTCTTGGAACTCCTTTCAAGGCCTATGCTGCGCATCGCATTCGTGGTGCGATTCTCAACGGACTGGAGCGCGAGACCGAGAAGAGCCAACAGATCGCTGCTCAGAAACGAATCCGCAAAGGCCGCGTAGAGTCTTTGAAAGAAGGCGCCCGAACCTCGCTAGGCTCCGCAAAACTTGAGTCACCGCCGGTAGGGCTGAAAGCTAAACAAGATCTATTGAGCTATTTAACGCAGATCAGCATAGGCTTAGCCCTGGGAGTACTGCTCGAAGACTCTGCGATGATGATTACGGGGGAGCCAGAGGATACGTCGGAGTTGGCGTCACCAGAGGTGAGCTACTTTCGCAAGAGCGAGACTCTGCGATTGAGAGAACTGTTGCACGCGTCCATTGATCGCCTTCCCCCTCAGGAGCGGCGAGTTATTTGGTATCACTACCGGCAGGAAGTCGCGTTCGAGGAAGTCGGTAGATTGCTCGGTGTATCACGAAGCCGGGTTTCCCAATTGCATCGGCAGGCCCTAGGAAAGCTAAGAGATTCGCTAGGCCAGGGTCCTCCGTGTGACGTGGCTTGGTAGTTTGTGCCTACTTTGCAAGAGTGCGATTTTGCTTGAATGAGGTTTGATCTCTTCTTCGCTCCATTGAATGTGTCTCTATGACATGTCAACCAAATATCGAGGTCCGAATGTCAAATACAAATGAATTGTCGTCCACCTTAATCGACGACGCTCTGGCGGCCAGTCAGCGTGGAGATAGTGTGCGCGCTTTAGCCCTGTTAGACCAAGCTTCCCAGATTCACCCGTCTTCGGGAATTCCTCATTTTTTAATGGCTGCAGAATTTGCGTCCCTGGGGCAGGTGGAGCAAGCCGAACTTTCATTCTCAAACGCTGTGCTATTGGAGCCAGGGATGGTGATCGCCCGATACCAACTTGGTCTTCTCCAATACAGTAGTGGGCGCCCCGCCGCTGCTCTTGTGACGTGGCAGCCGTTGCTAGATCAGGGAGAGGCAAGTCCATTTCCGCACTGGGTTCGGGGGTTCGGAGCTCTTGCTCAAGACCAGTTTGAGGTCGCTCGGAAGCACTTTGAAACCGGAGTGCAACTCAACGAAGTTAACCCGCCCATGTCGTCAGATATCCTCAAAATCCTTGCTGAGATAGACGCTGTGCAGAGGAAAAATCTAGGAGCGCACAGTCAGCCTTCACCCTCGGCAATCACGGACGAGGCTGACGCGTCATCACATTTTTTAGTCTCGAACTATGAGCGCCAGGGCACGGTGCACTAGCACGAGTTGATCGGTGTAATTTCGCTAAAGCTATCCTCCCAATGACGCGTATTGATACAGCCGCTGCAATAAATGCGTTGCTGAAATTTCAGGCTGACTCGACACGCCGTTCAAAGATGAATTCTGGCGACAAGGCCGGCACTGCCAGGGGGCCCGGCGAGGGTGACGAGTCGCTGGGGATCGCAGACGGCACGCTTCTACTTGAGCGCTCGTTGCGGCTTCGAATGCGAACCATTGCCGAAGACGATCCGCAGCGTCCGCGCAAAGTCTTTCGGATGTTTGTTGAGTCTGTCCTGCTAAAACAACTTGGGCCGTCGCTTGCAATGGACGGCGAATTCGCCCGAATTGTGGATATGGTTTTGCAGCGTATTGACGAAGACCCCGAGCTTCGTGAGAGTAGCTCGTTGGCCGCTACCGTCCTTATCGAACACTCAGGTGAAGATTGAAGCCAAGCTGGCGTTGAAGGGATGATGATCCGAACTGGCTTCCAACACGCCTGAAAAATTTCAAACGAACTCGCTAGATCATTCTGCGGCTTTGAGCTTGCCATAGGCCGGCTTACCCAACGGAAATCCGTTTGATGACCTAGCGATCCAGCGGTCGGTGTTTACGACTTTAGGTTGAAGGCTGCATCGCGAAGGCGCGTGCAAAGCCGCATGGATGCTAGGCCCGTGTTTACGACTTTAATTGGCCAGAATAGCTTTGTACAGGAGGAGGCACGGTCCGGTCATCAGGGCTGCGAAGCGCGGCGCTGGCGTTCGTGGAGCGGCGTCATGCGCCCGGCGCATTGGCCAAGGGGTAAGCACCGCTCAGCCTTCTTTGTCCGCTTTCACCAGCCCGCGAATGTTCATTACCGCAAGGCACACCTGCAACCCGATGACCGCGTTCGCTCCTGCCGGTATGCCCCAGCACACCCACAGGACGTTGCTCAACAGAAAGACCCAGAAGCCGATCTTTCTGCGGCCTTCACTGGTCGAGCCTACTAGCCAAGCCGCAATGACGGAGGCCGTGAAAGCCGGCCACTGCATGAGGTCGATCCAGTTACTCATGTTGTTCACAGCCGGCGGAGTTCAAATCACGGCCTCGACCAGGCCATGGTCCACCGCTTGCTGTGCTGTGAGGTACCAGTCCTTATCCAGTACGCGGTTATCGATCTCCTCGGCGGTGAGCGACGTGCCCTCAGCCAGCTTCGCAAAGCCTTCGCTCTGCAGGCGCTGACCGGATTCGATTTCCGCCAGCACGTCATTGACCTTGGCTCTGCAGCTGCGCAGTGCCCCGTCCAGGTTGATCGTAGCGGTCATCTTGCGTTCATGGATAAGGAGCTCGCAATCCCGGGTGAGGAAGCGTCGGGATTTGGGGATTGAGGACATGATGGTGATGCCGGCAGAGAAAACATAAGTCTTGCCAAGGAAGTAGATATCGGTGTCTTTCCGCTGCCAAAGGCGTAGCTCTTCTGCGATGCGACGACCTACTTCAGCATCGCCGCCATTGGTGCTCAGTTCAAAGACGATCGGCCCGCTGGTCTTTGCTTCTGCCTGCTGGCGAAAGAATTCAGAAAGCATGGCTTCATTGACGTTTCCAAAAAGGCGTATGTCAGGGGCGAGTGAAGGAAGGGTACTTGTCATTGCAGATTACGTGAGGTTGACTGGGTGCCGCGCGCTGGCAGCTGCTGCCGAGTGCGCGCTGATCCAGGCGTGAGACGGCGCATGGCCGACGCGGGTTGCGCACCAGGCCACTGCTCTTCGTGATCAGTCAGTAAAGTGGCGCGAGAGCGCAAAGTCAATGGCCCGGCTCCTACAGTGCCTGCCAGACGAAACATGCTCAATCGGGGTCTTCCAATTCACTAGCGGAGATTGCCATGGATTCGATCAACCGGAACCAGCCCGAGGACACGCACAAACACCTGAGCGGAGCAGAAGCCACGGAGCGCATCCGAGAAATGGCCGAGGACGCCAAGTCGTGCTTCTTCTGCACCAACGCCCCCCAGAGCGAAACCCGTGGAACCCGGCCGATGGGCGTGGAGAAGGTGGACGAGGCAGGTCACCTGTGGTTCTTGAGTGCTTCCGATAGTCATAAGAACCGTGAAGTCGAAGCCGATCCCCAGGTGCGGATCTTCATGCAGAGCTCCAAGCATTCGGGCTTTCTGGTGTTGGACGGCATGGCAACGATTCACCGCGACCGGGCTCTGATCGACGAGCTCTGGGACCCGATCATGAAAACCTGGTTTACCGACGGGAAGGATGATCCGCGCATCACGGTGATTGAAGTCGCGCCCGTGTCGGGCTACTACTGGGACACCAAACATGGCAGCCTGGTAGCCGCAACAAAAATGGTAATCGGCGCTGCCATTGGGGAGACGCTGGACGACTCGGTGGAAGGGCAGCTGCGTCCATGATTCAAAGGCTGCGCCGCTTGGGGCGCGCCATTGCGGACCTTCCGGTGGTAGGGGTGCTGGCACTGGCAGTGCGCAATTACATCCTTCACCAGAGCGCCAACCAGGCGGGCAGCCTGGCGTTCTCTGCCGTGCTGGCGATGTTTCCGCTGCTGCTGCTTTTATCGGCTGCGGCGGGCTTCGTGGGCCAACCCGGCGACGCAGCCGCACTGGCCGAGCGGGTGCTGGGCTATGCGCCGCAGCTTGTGCGGGATGTGATGCAACCCGTAGTGCATCAAGTGCTCGCTCAGCGCAACGAAGCACTTCTCACCGTGGGACTGGCCATCACGTTGTGGACCAGTTCCTCTGGCATGCAGGCGGTACGTTCGGCGCTGAATCGCTCTTACGGCATCGATAGAGGTCTGCCATTTTGGAAGGCACGCATCAAATCCACGTTGTTCACGGTGGTGGTGGGCTCAGGGCTGCTGCTCGTCTTCAGCTCCGTGATCGTCATGCCGCGCATCTGGCAGTTCGTAGTCACCAACGTGGCTGCCGACGGTGAAGAAGTGATCTGGCTTTACGACGGTGTGCGGTACGGAGCAGCCTACCTCACGCTAGTGGTGCTGTATGCGTTGCTCTATGGCTGGTTGCCCGATATTTCACAGCGCGTCAGCACGGTACTCCCTGGTGCGTTAATGGGTGCGGGCCTGTGGGTGGCCGCCGCGGCGGCGCTGTCGTACACGCTCCGCACAGCGGGTAAGTTGGCCCTGATTTATGGGAGCTTTGCGGGGGTGGTCGGCACACTCGTGCTCCTCTACGTGAGCGCCACCACGCTGATTTATGGCGCAGAGATCAATGCCGTGCTGCGGGAGAAGAAATCCCCGTCAAACATCTGAGGCGACCCTGGCTCGCTGGTCGGGGCGACTCAACAAACTGTCCACCATCAGTTTGAGCAATGCACCTCGCAGAAGATCATCGGTGTCAACCACGGAAGTGATAAACCCTCGCTGAATCCGAATGGCGCGACCCTTGAAGTTCAAATCAAAATCTTGAAGGTGACGGACCAGCAACTGGACTTGGTCGATATCTCGGTCAGACGCTGCTTTCGAGATGGTGACGGTGATGCTCATGTAGAAACTATTGAACTGCACACATGCCGAGGATGTACCAGCGTGCACCGAAACAGCGTCAGTGTTTCCTACAGGCGTCGCTGCAATAGGTACGAGAGCCGGTGCGGAAAAATTCAGAGGGCACCCATGACCGAGTCTGGATCGCCCTCCAGGGCCTGGGTAACCAACATCCGGAGCAATTCCTCCTGCATCTGGTCTTCGGAGCCTTCAATCACAACGGTGTCTCCGTCTCCCAACACGGTCTCCATCTGAACTGCGCTGAAGTTGGCATCCGTGTTGCACAAAAGACGGGCAAGCGAGACGACGCGCGCCATAGCGTCGCTGGGAGTTGAGTGCGGAACGATGATGCGAAGAGGCATGGATCGGAGGCTTTGCGTAGCGGTATCGGGTGTCGTTGCTGCTTGATCAGCACCCCACTGAAATCGCTGCTCGTGTATCGGTGGCGGACTCGATCAGGGAGGCAAATTTAGCGACTCTCACAAGGGAGCATCGATTGTAGACTGGGGGTTATTCGTCCCAGGTTGCCTTCATGAGTGCCTTCAATTCCGTTTCAGATGTCATCCAGCGCTACCTTGCAGTGTTGGAAGCGGAAGGCCCTGCCGGCCTTCAATTCTTGAATGAGCGTGTGCCGCACAGGTATTCAGCGGTCTATCGGCTGGAAGGTGGCACGCTCCGCAACGAGTTTGTCTTTGACAAGCTCGGGCAGCTGACTCCGGAATTCCTGCAGGTTGTGCCCCTTGGGGACAGTTTTTGCCAATTCGTGTTGCGCGAAGGCATCTTCCAAACCACCAACACGTCAATCGATGCCCGACTCTTGGGCCACAAGTACCAGGGGGTTGTCGGCTCCTACCATGGCCTTCCACTGGTGGACAATTTCGGCGAGCTGTACGGCACGATTTGTCACTTTGACATTGATGCGCACGATCTAAGCGACCACGAATTCGCAGTCCTGAAGCAGGCGGCAAAGGTGCTGCCGCGCTACCTCGGGCGCACTCGCACCGCGAGCTAGTGGACGGCTCTGAGTCGACGCACTCGGGGCAGTGAAATCGCAGGCGCAAGCGGCCCCGTCCAGGTCTGCACGCGCCTACCCAGAAAATTCATCAAACATCAGCGTGCGCAACCACTGATTGGCCGGGTCCTTGTGAAGCCTCGCGTGCCAGAAGAGGCTGATGGCCGTCACGGGCAACTTCACAGGGTGGGCCACATACGCGAGGCCAAAAGGCTTCGCCATCCGTTCTGCAAATCGCTCCGGCACCGTGGCCACGAGGTCCGTCGCCTGAAGGATGTGCCCGACGGCGACGAAGTGCGGCACCACCAGCCTGACCTTGCGCTCGACGCCGTTGCGCTTGAGCATTTCATCGATCTGCGCGTGCCCTGTCCCGGTAGAGATCACGCCCACGTGCTCCGCTTTGGAGAACTCGTCCCGCGAGATCTTTCGTTTGTCGAGTTTGTGGCCTTTGCGGAACATGCAGACGTAGCGCTGCGAAAACAGCCGCCGCTGAAAGTAACCGCCTTTGAGCTGCGGTAGCAGGCCAATGGCCAGGTCGATGCGGCCACTCTCCATCTCGTCCTTCAGATTGACCGCGGCGTTGCGCACGGTGGTGATGGATACGCGCGGCGCCAGTTTGTCGAGCAGCTCCATCAGTGCTGGCAAGAAAAAGATCTCTCCGACGTCGGACATGCCGATCCTGAATGAGCGCTCGCTGACCATCGGATCGAATACGTTCCGTTGATTGATCGCGCCATGGATCATCCCCAGGGCGTACGAGACCGGTTCAGCCAGCTGGTCCGCAAACGCTGTGCGCTCCATGCCGCGGGCCGTGCGCACAAACAGCTCGTCGCCGAACAGCTTGCGCAGCCGTGCCAATGAATTGCTCACCGCTGGCTGGGTGATGCCGAGCTTGTCTGCGGCCGCGGTCACGCTCCGCTCGTTGAGCATCTGATTGAAAACAATCAGCAAATTCAGGTCAATGTCGCCCAGTTCCATGGCTCACCTCTATTCACATCAGTGATGGTGCGTATCGATTTGATTCTATTGTGTGATTGTTGTGGCGGCGGAATGATGCGCTCAATCTTGCAAGCCACCGCCCGCTCCCATGGAAATCCACATCCGTCCTTTGAACCGCAGCATCAGCGTGCAATCGGGCGCCAATCTCCTGGAAGCACTGAGAGACCACCAGGTGCCGATGTCTTACAGCTGCATGGCGGGACGCTGTGGAACCTGCCGCTGCAAGGTGGTGGAGGGCACGGTGCTGGCGGGCAGTGCCGACTCATTTCAGCCGGGTGGAAGTGGCGACCCGTATGTGCTGGCCTGTCAAACCTTCGTGACCGAGCCTTGCACCATCGAAATTCCGGAGCCAGACGAAATCGTGGTCCATCCGGCCCGGGCCATCAAGGCATCGGTGGTGGCCATCGAGGATGTGACCCACGACATCAAGCGCTTGCGGCTCAAGCCGGCCAAGCCGCTTGAATTTTCGCCAGGCCAATACGCCCACCTCCAGTTCTCGCCAGAACACATCCGGCCCTACTCCATGGCCGGGTTGTGTGGCGATGGCGAGATGGAGTTCCACGTCCGATTGGTCCCGCAAGGCCGGGTCACGGGCTTCATCGCGAGCACCCTGAAGGTGGGTGACGCAGTGCGGGTCAGTGGCCCGCTGGGCTCGGCCTACCTGCGCCGCAAGCATGCAGGGCCAATGCTTTGCGTGGCAGGCGGCACGGGCCTGGCCCCGATCCTGTCGATCGTCCGCGGTGCCCTGGCAGAGGGCATGGGCAATCCCATCCACCTCTACTTTGGCGTGAGGTCACCGCGCGACGTCTACGGCCTTGAATGGCTGCAAGACCTGAAGCGCGACTACGTCGATCTGCACGTTCACGTGGTGGTTGCGAGCAGCAACGGGCAGGTGCAAAAGGGCCACCGCACCGGCTTGGTCACCGAGGCCATCGACGCCGATTGGGGCGCTCTCAAGGATTGGCGCGCCTACCTGTGTGGTGCCCCGCCGATGGTGGAGGCGGCCTCGCTTCTCGTGAAGCGAAAGGGCATCGCCGCCGAGCAAATTTATGCCGACGCCTTCTATTCCAGCGGCACCTGACAAGGAGACAAAAACGTGAACAGACCCGACATTGCGCCCGAGGTCGCGGCGGCGCGGCGCAACTTCTATGACCGGATTGGTGCGCAGAGCATGACCCCGCTGTGGGAGGTTCTTGGCGCGCTGGTGCCCCCGTTCCCCCACAGCCCGGTGGCTCCGGCAATCTGGCACTACGCGGACGTGCGTGAGCGTGTCGCCGAGGCGGGCGAACTCATCACCGCGGCAGAGGCCGAGCGCCGCGTGCTCATCCTCGAGAACCCCGCATTGCGAGGTCAGTCGTGCATCACGCAGTCGCTCTACGCAGGATTGCAGCTCATCCTTCCGGGCGAAGTTGCACCTTCCCATAGGCACGCGCAATCGGCTTTGCGGCTCGTCCTGGACGGGGAGGGGGCCTACACAGCGGTAGACGGCGAGCGGGTCACGATGTCGCGAGGCGACTTCATCATCACGCCCGCTTGGACGTGGCACGACCACGGCAACCTCGGCAATCAACCCGTTGTCTGGCTGGACGGCCTGGACATTCCGCTGGTTCGCTTCCTGGACGCGGGCTTTTCCGAGAAGAGCCCCGAGGAGTCGCAGCGCACGGTCAGGCCTGAAGGCGATGCCTTGGCCCGCTACGGCTCGAACATGCTGCCCATCGACTACGAGCCAACGCAGAGTGCTCCGACAAAAGTCTTTGTCTATCCGTTCGCGCAGACGCGCAGCGCCTTGCTAGCGATTTCACACGGCGTCCCGGACGCCCACCTGGGCTTCAAGCAGAAGTTCGTCAACCCAGCCACAGGCGGCTCGCCCATGCCCACCATCGGCGCGTTCACACAGCGCTTGCCGGCAGGTTTTGAAACCCGGCCCTATCGAAGCACAGACGGCACGGTCTACGTGTGCCTGGAAGGTGCAGGCGAGGCCGAAATCGGTGACCAGCTCTATCGCTTTGAAGAGAACGATGTGTTCGTGGTTCCGCCGTGGCACACGCTGTGTCTGCGCGCGCGGCAAGACACCATTTTGTTCAGCTTTTCCGACCGTCCTGTGCAGCGGGCCCTGGGCCTGTGGCGCGACGAGCGGCTTTGATCCTCCGATGAGAAAAATCATGTCCTACGCCATTGTTCCCCCTCCCGTCCCTACGCTCACCGTTGCCGGCCGCGATGAGCGTTTTCCGGTCCATCGGATTTTCTGCGTCGGCCGCAACTACGCGGCACATGCCCGTGAGATGGGCAGGGACCCTGACCGCGAGCCGCCGTTCTTCTTCATGAAGCCTGCCAACGCCGCTGTGGACGCGACGCGCGTCCACAGCATTCCCTACCCGCCCAAAACCGGTAATTTCCACCACGAAATCGAGCTGGTGCTGGCCATCTCTCGCGGTGGCAGGAACATTCCTATCGAGTCCGCGCTGGACCACGTCTATGGCTATGCCGTGGGCCTGGACATGACACGCCGGGACTTGCAATTGGAAGCGCGCGACAAGGGTCGTCCCTGGGAGTTCGGGAAGTCATTCTCGAAGTCGGCACCGATCGGCGCAGTGCACCGCGCTGAAGACATCGGCCACATCCGCCAAGGCGCCATCTCCGTCACGGTCAATGGGCAGCCGCGCCAGACGTCGGACATCACCCAGCTCATTTGGTCGGTAGCCGAATGTGTTGCCTACCTCTCTGAATATGAGGAGCTGGAGCCGGGTGACTTGATCATGACCGGCACCCCAGCAGGCGTGAACTCCGTCGTTGCTGGCGATGTGATGCACGGGTCCATCGCGGGCCTGAGCGCCATCACGGTCGCCGTGTCCTGACATGCAACGCCCGCAGAGGAGACAACCATGACTCAGCCAACCGGCACCTTTCCCCAAGAGATCCGGTGGGAATCTGCAGGTACCAGCCGCGTACCGTTCCAGGTCTACACCGACGAATCCAACCATCGCAAGGAGCTGGAGCGCTTCTTCTATCGCAAGCACTGGTGCTATGTCGGCCTGGAGGCCGAGATCCCCAACGTTGGCGATTTCAAGCGCACGGTGGTCGGCGAGCGCTCGGTGATCATGGTGCGAGACGCTGAAGGTGGCATCAACGTGGTCGAGAACGTCTGTGCGCACCGCGGCATGCAGTTTTGCCGCGAACGCTCGGGCAATCGCAAGGAGCTGGTCTGCCCCTACCACCAGTGGAACTACACGCTCAAAGGGGATCTTCAAGGCGTGCCATTCCGCCGCGGCGTGAAGCAGGACGGCAAGGTCAACGGTGGCATGCCCGCCGACTTCAAGACCTCAGACCACAACCTCAACAAACTGAAAGTCGCCACACGCGGTGGTGTTGTGTTTGCCTCGTTCGACCCTGATGTCGAATCGCTCGAGGACTTCTTGGGGCCGGAGATCCTGGGGTACTTCGACCGCCTGTTCAATGGGCGCAAGCTGACCATCCTGGGCTACAACCGCCAGCGCATCCCCGGCAACTGGAAGTTGATGCAGGAAAACATCAAGGACCCTTATCACCCAGGCCTGCTGCACACCTGGTTTGTGACCTTCGGCCTTTGGCGGGCCGACAACAAGTCCGAGCTCAAGATGGATGCGCACCACCGCCATGCCGCCATGGTTTCCACACGGGGCCAGGCCGGAAAGGCGGACCAAGTGACCCAGGTTTCCAGCTTCAAGGAGAGCATGTCGCTGGAAGATCCGCGCTTCCTCGACATCGTGCCGGAGGACTGGTGGAAGGGTCCCACGGCCGTGATGATGACCGTGTTCCCCAGTGTCATCTTCCAGCAGCAGGTCAACAGCGTCTCGACGCGGCACATCCAGCCGTCCGGGAACGGGTCATTCGACTTCGTCTGGACGCACTTTGGCTTTGAGGACGACTCCGAAGCGATGACGCAACGGCGCCTGCGCCAAGCCAATCTTTTTGGTCCGGCGGGTTTCGTTTCTGCGGACGACGGCGAGGTCATCGAGTTCTCTCAACAGGGCTTTGAGCAAAAGCCGTTTCACCGTGCGCTGGCGGAGCTCGGTGGGCGCGAAGTCGAGAACACCGATCACATGGTGACCGAGACGCTCATCCGCGGCATGTACCGCTACTGGCGCGAGACCATGGAGGCGAGCGACTGACATGGACTTCCAAACCTACTACGACCTCCATCGGCTGTTTGCAGACTACGCCATCGCCGTGGACTCAGGGAACTGGGATCTCTGGCCCGACTTCTTCACCGACGACTGCAGCTATCGGCTGCAACCGCGTGAGAACCATGAACGGGGCTTCCCTCTTGCCACCTTGTCTTTTGAAAGCAAGGGCATGTTGCGCGACCGCGTCTACGGGATCAAGGAGACGCTGTTCCATGACCCCTACTACCAGCGGCACGTCATTTCCGCCCCGGTGGTGAGGAAGGAGGAGGGCCAGCGCATTCACTGCGAAGCGAACTACGCCGTCTTTCGAACGAAGCTTTCTCAAGAGTCCACGGTGTTCAACGTGGGCCGCTACATCGACGTCGTGGAACGAACCGCCGAGGGCATGAAGTTCGCATCCAAGCTGGTCGTGTACGACAGCGAAATGATCCCCAACTCCATCATCTATCCCATCTAGGAGCCACGGCAATGAATACCAACCAGTGGGTAGACGCAGCGGCTTTTGACGACGTGCCGCAGGACGACGTCATCGGTCTTTTTGTGAATGGTCACGACATCGCGCTTTACGGCGTCGGCGGCGAAGTTTTTGCTTCGGACAACCTTTGCACGCATGGCCATGCCCGACTTTGCGATGGCTTCCTGGAGGGGCATGAGATCGAGTGCCCGCTGCACCAGGGCAAGTTCGATGTCCGCAACGGACGCCCGATGTGTGACCCCGTCACCGACGCCATACGCACGTATCCCGTAAGGATCGAAGGCGGGCGCGTGTTTCTTTCTATCAAGTAGCAGGCGCAGAGCGTTTCAACATCCAAACAGAACACATTGAGAGACAAATCATGAGCTTCAAACACACCACGCTGGCTGCGGCCGCCACAGCCGCAATCAGCCTCGCTGGCACGGCCACGGCGGCGACCATCGGCCTGATGGCCCCCCTCTCCGGTCCGCAGGCGGCGGTCGGACAGGACCAGGTCGATGGCTTCATGCTGGCGCTGTCTCTGCTGGGCGGCAAGCTGGGTGGGCAGACGGTGACGGTCCTGACAGAGGACGACCAGCTCAAGCCCGACGTCGGCAGTCAGATTGCCCGCAAGTTCATTGACAAGGACAAGGTCGATGTCATCGTGGGACTGAGCTTCTCCAACGTCCTCATGGCCAGCTTGCCCCGGATTGTCGAAAGCGGGACGGTGGCCATTGCGACGAATGCCGGGCCGTCCCCGCTGGCGGGTGTGGGCTGCAAGCCGAATGTTTTTTCGGCGGCTTGGCAAAACGACGGCGCAGCGGAGGCCATGGGCAAGTTTGCGCAGGACAAGGGCTTGAAGAAGGTCTACCTGCTCGCGCCCAACTACCAGGCTGGCAAGGACATGCTCGCGGGGTTCAAGCGCTATTTCAAGGGCCAGATCGTTGACGAGACCTACACCCAGGTCAATCAGCCCGACTACTCCGCAGAAATCACGCAGCTCCAGGTGACGCAGCCCGACGCGGTGTTCGTGTTCTATCCCGGCGGCATGGGGGTCAACTTTGTCAAGCAGATGAGCCAGGCGGGCCTGCTGGGGAAGCTGCCGCTGTATTCGGTGTTTACCGTCGATGGCACAACGCTGCCATCGCTGCGCGATGCGGCCGTGGGCACCGTGAGCGGTGCGATGTGGGACGCGGCCCTGGACACGCCTGACAACCGCAGGTTTGTTGCAGCGTTCGAAGCCAAATATAAGCGCACGCCCAGCGAGTACGCCGCAACGGCGTTCGATGCCGCCCACATCATCGATGTGGCGTTCCGAAAGCAGGGCCAGAACCTGGCCGACCGCAAAGCCCTGGCCGCCGCGGTGAAGGCGGCTGGCAGTGAATTCAAGTCGGTCCGCGGGCCGTTCCGCTTCAACAACAACAACCTCCCCATCCAGAACTATTACGCCTTCGAGGCGGTCAAGGAGCAGGGCAAGGTCGTCATCAAGCAGGTTGGCACGCCGCTGCCCTTGCATGCCGACGCCTATCAAGCGCAGTGCGCCATGAAGTAAGCCATGGGCACCGCACTGCTACTTGCTCAGGTGCTCAACGGGCTGCAATACGGCGTGTTGCTGTTTTTGCTGGCCGCCGGCCTCACCCTGGTGTTCGGCATCATGAGCTTCGTCAACCTGGCGCACGGCTCGCTGTACATGCTGGGGGCGTATGCCGCAGCCACAGCGTTCCGGCTCACGGACTCGTTCAGCCTGTCATTGGTGGCCGCCGTGCTTGCCACCGGCGTGCTCGGCTTTGTGCTGGAGCGGGTGGCCGTGTCTCGTCTGTACCAGCGGGACCACCTGGACCACGTGCTGGCGACGTTCGGCCTGGTGCTGTTCTTCAACGAAGCCGCGCGTCTGATCTGGGGCCCCCAGCCTTACTTCATCCAGGTGCCTGAGGCGTTGGCCGGGACGATCAATCTCTTTGGGTTCAACTACCCGTCGTACCGGTTTGCCATCATCGCCGTGGGATTGCTGGTTGCTGTGGGCTCGTACTGGCTCATCAACAAGACGCGGCTGGGGATGTTGATACGGGCCGGTGCGGTGAATCCCAAGATGGTGGCGGCCCTTGGCGTGAACATCCAAATGCTCAACGGCGGGCTCTTTGCCCTGGGTGCCATGCTGGCCGGGCTGGCAGGCGCCATGGCGGCACCGATCCTGTCTGTCCAATCCGGCATGGGCGAGCCGGTGCTCATCACCACCCTGGTCGTCATCGTGATCGGGGGCGTGGGCTCGGTCAGCGGCGCCTTTTACGCGGCGCTGATCGTGGGTGTGATGGACACCCTGGGGCGCGCCTATCTGCCGATGTTTCTGCGCCAGGTGACCGAGCGGTCCTTCGCCGACGCTGCCGGCCCGGCCACCGCATCCATGCTCATCTACGTGCTGATGGCCGCGGTGCTCGCCTGGCGACCCCAAGGGCTTTTCCCTGCCAAGCGAGGCTAAGTCATGAAACTGCGAAATCTTCCCCGGGTCAGCACCTGGGTTCCCCTGGCCGTGTTCGCCCTGCTGGCCGTGGTGCCCTTCGTGGCGAACGCACTGGACCAGAGCTTCTACATTGCGTTCTTCGCACGCATCCTGATTTATGCCATCGCTGCAAGCGCCCTGAACCTGGTGCTGGGATACGGCGGGATGGTCAGCTTCGGCCATGCCCTGTTCTTCGGCCTCGGTGCTTACTGCGTGTCGCTACCGGCCTTCTACGGGATCAGCAGCGGGTGGGTTCATCTGGCGTTCTGCTTGGGGGTCTGCGCAGCCGTGGCGCTGGTCATCGGCGCCATCAGCCTCAGAACGTCGGGCATTGCCTTCATCATGATCACGCTGGCGTTTGCCCAGATGGGCTACTTCCTGGTCGTGAGCCTCAAACAATATGGTGGTGACGACGGCATGACCATCGCGCAGGCGAGCCGCTTCGGCCCACTGGACCTGGGTTCCCCCGAGCGAATCTACGCGGTTGCGTTTGGCGTGCTGGCCCTCACCACCTGGTGGCTTGCGCGCCTGAGAACTGCAACCTTCGGAATGGTGCTGCGCGGGGCGAAGACCAACGCCCGTCGCGTCAATGCCGTCGGGTTGCCCGTTCTTCGCTACCAACTGGCCGCCTATGTCATCTCGGGAATGGTGTGTGGGTTGGCAGGCATGCTGCTAGCCAATCTCAATGCGTTTTCGTCGCCCAGCACCTTGTCGTGGACGGTCTCGGGTGAGCTCATCGTGATGGTCGTGCTGGGAGGCATGGGCAGTGTCTTCGGCCCAGTCCTTGGCGCATTGGCCTTCCTGGGGGGAGAAGAAATTCTCAAAGCCTATACCGAGCACTGGATGGTGATTTTCGGCCCCCTGATCCTTCTCATGTCCCTGGCAGGAAAGAAAGGCATCGTGGGGCTGCTTCAGAAGCTGGACCATGGCAGGCCGCAGTCGCTGCAGGACGACGCCATAGCCACCGGCAGGGTGGAGCAGCGAATCCAGAAGGAGGTGGCGTAATGGGAGCGACCCTGCGTACAGAGGCGCTGACCAAGCGCTATGGCGGACTCCTGGTGACCGATTCGGTTTCGCTCGACGTCCGCGAGGGCGAGATCCACGCGCTGATCGGCCCCAACGGTGCAGGCAAGACCACACTCATCAACCAACTGTCGGGTGAACTGGCGCCTGCCAGCGGAAAGATATGGTTCTCCGGCAGCGACGTGACGTCTCTGCCCATTTATCAGCGCGCACGCAGGGGACTGCTGCGTTCCTACCAGATCACTTCGGTTTTTGATGAATTCACGGTGCTCGAAAACGCCGTGTTCGCCGCCATGGCCGCGAAAGGCCACGCGTTCAAATTCTGGCGCCCGATGGTGGCCAACCCGCGGGCCCGCGCTCCGGCTGAGGCGTCGTTGGCGTCATGCGGTCTGGAGCACCGGCTCCACACGCTGGCGGCCGACCTTGCGTATGGCGAGCGCCGCCAGCTGGAGCTAGCCATGAGCCTTGCGGCAGAGCCCCGGTTCTTGCTGCTGGATGAGCCCATGGCAGGCATGAGTGTCCAGGAGTCATCGGCCGTGATTGCCTTGCTGCAGCGGCTGAAAGGCCGCTACACCATTTTGTTGGTTGAACATGACATGGACGCGGTCTTCGCGCTGGCAGACCGCATCAGTGTGCTGGTCTACGGCAAGGTCATGTTCACGGGCAAGCCAGAAGAGATCCGCAACCACCCCCAGGTGCGCGCGGTCTACCTCGGCGAAGAAGAAATCTGAAGGGCGAAGCGACATGACCACTCTTCTTTCCGTCAAAGGCCTGCAGGCGTCCTACTGTCACGCCCAGGCGCTTTTTGACATCAGCTTCGAGGTGGAGGAGGGCGAGGTCATCACCTTGCTGGGGCGCAATGGAATGGGGCGCTCCACCACCATCAAATGCCTGTTCGGGATGATGCCGTCCAAGGCGGGGAGCATTGCCATCGAAGGCACCCGCACAGACGCCATGCCGTCCCATCGCATTGCGCGCCGCGGTCTGGCATTGGTGCCCGAAGGGCGACAGGTGTTTCCTAACCTCACCGTGGAAGAGAACCTGGTGGCAACAGCGCGCGATGACGAGCCCACCAAAGGAAGGCGCTGGACCTTGGAGCGTGCCTACGACCTCTTCCCCCGTCTCCGCGAACGCCAAAGCCATTTCGGGTCGCAACTGTCTGGCGGCGAGCAGCAGATGCTGGCCATTGGCCGTGCGTTGATGACCAACCCGCGCCTACTTGTGCTGGACGAAGCCACAGAGGGCCTGGCGCCAGTGATTCGGCAGGAGATATGGAACGCGCTGGCGCAACTCAAGCGTGACGGCCTGTCGCAGATCATTGTGGACAAGAACGTTCGATCACTCCTGCACCTGGCAGACCGGCACTACGTCCTCGAGAAAGGTTGCGTCGTCTGGAAAGGAGATTCGCAGCAGCTGCGGAGCCAGCCAGAGATCGTTCATCAATACCTGGGAATCTGACATGGACCGCGTCCTGCATACCTACTACCGAAGCTCGGCTTCTTATCGTGTCCGCATCGCCCTGAACCTCAAGGGGCTGGAGGCTCGGCATGTGCCAGTGCACTTGCTGAAGGACGGCGGAGAGCAATTTCAGCCAGCGTTCCGCGAGGTGAATCCGCAGGCGCTCGTGCCCGTGCTCACCGAGCCTGGCGTCCGCCTCAGCCAGTCGTTGGCGATCCTGGAATATCTGGACGAAAAGTATCCCGGTGTTCCGTTGCTTCCTGCGGATGCCGTGGAGCGAGCCCGGGTGCGCCAGATTGCTCTGGCCATCGCCTGCGACATCCATCCCATTAATAACCTGCGTGTTTTGAAGTACCTCACCGGTCCACTCGGGCTGAGCGAAGAAGCCAAAGCGGAATGGGTTCGCCATTGGGTTGCACTGGGCTTTGATGCGATTGAAAAGGAGCTCCAGAGTGCGGGGTGGAGGGACGGCTTCTGCGTGGGCGACATACCGACTCTGGCCGACTGTTGCCTGATCCCGCAGATCTTCAATGCAACGCGGTTTGGCGTGGGGATGTCGAAATATCCCATCCTGGCTGCGATTGACGAGAAGTGCCAGGCTCTACCGGCATTCCAGCTTGCGCACCCTTCAGTGCAGCCAGATTCGGTGTAACGATTCGGCCAGCCTCTTCGAGGCTGCCGCCTCCCTCATCGGGGCTCGCCGGAGAAGGCGTGCCGGATGAAGCGGCGCACCTTCAATGCTGGAGCGGAAACAGGCGTTCGATGGGGCAGTGCGTCTTGATGAACGGCGACTTGATGACGATGTAGCTGAAGTATTTCGAGATGCCGAGGTTGCGCTCCAGGAGGTCCTCGACCACTTCCTGGTAGTGGTTCACCCCGCGCGTGAGAAATCGCAGCAGGTAGTCGTAACCTGTTCATCAGCCACGACCTGCACACGGTGCGCGCCGTGCGCGACGAGATCATCGTGATGCAGCACGGCGTGAAGCTCGACCATGTCGTGCGCGCCAATTTCGACAAGGGCCCGCATCACCCGTACTACGACCTGCTCGCGCGCTCGGTGCCCGAGTTGCGCCAAGGGTGGCTGGAGGAGCGCGATGCGGAGCGCGGCCACGCGGTGGCTGCTGCGGCGGTGTGACACGCCGGGCGCCCACGGCCCGGCTGGCAGCGCATACCGCACGGCGGTGACACGGTCATCTGATGTTATTGCTATTGTTTTAATAGCTGTAAGCGATTTATAGATAAGCGCTGGCGGCCATTTTCGTTCATATTTTTGATCCTATGCCTCTCACCTTAGTCCGCCCCGACCTGATCCGCAGCGCCAACTTCATCGCCGGCGCGTGGACCGACACACCCGCGTTTCGCTTGGCCGCCATCGACCCGGCCACCGGCGAGACCATCACCCATGTCCCGGACTCCGGCGCTGCTGAAGCCCGCGCCGCACTGGATGCCGCGCACGCCGCCTTCTCAACGTGGCGCAAGGCCTTCGCCACCCGGCTGGCTGCGCGCGTGGCCGCATTGAAGGTGGGGCCGGCCAGCGACCCCGCCTCGCAGATCGGCCCCATGATCAATGACCGCGCGGTCGAGAAGATCGAGCGCCACGTGAACGACGCCGTGGCCCGCGGCGCAAAGGTGCTCACCGGCGGAATGCGCCTGACCGAACTCGGCGCCACCTACTACGCCCCCACCGTGCTCACCGGCGCCGACGCCACCATGGCCTGCGCCTGCGAGGAAACCTTCGGGCCGGTGGCGCCACTCACGGTCTTTGACGACGAGGCCGAGGTGATCGCCGCGGCCAACGACACGCCGTTTGGCCTGGCCGCGTATTTCTACAGCAGCGACGTGCGCCGCATCTGGCGCGTGGTGGATGCCCTGGAGACCGGCATCGTGGGCATCAACGAAGGCGCCCTGGCGGCCGAGGCCGCACCATTTGGTGGTGTGAAGGAGTCAGGCTATGGGCGCGAGGGATCGACCCATGGACTGGATGACTACCTGCATACCAAGTACGTGTGCCAAGGTCAGCTGGACTGATCGGCGAGGCGCTTCCCCGTCGCACCGGTGGGCCTCTTCGCGGTGGCGATGGCGACTGTCTTGCGGGCGCTTATTGCCAAGCCATCATGTCGAGCAGGATTGGGCAGCGGCAGAGGCAGAGGCAGCGGCAGAGGCAGCGGCAGAGGCAATGCACAGCCGCCTTCGTTCTACCAGCATCGCCGTTATGTGCTGCGCATCAACTGGCTGTCGGCCTACATGGCCGGCGCCTGCAACGCTTTACCTTGCACGCTTAAGCCCGTAAACCATGTGCAGGAGGTCCCCATGCCTACACCCGATAGCCCACCCGATCGCATCGACATCCGGAACGCAGATTCACTCGCGCGCTGGGTGGATGAGCTGGACACCACAGAAGCCCAGTTGAAGGACGCGGTCGCTGAAGTGGGCGACAAGGCGGCTGACGTGGAGATGCACCTCAAGGGCGCACGCAGCACCACCAATGTGGACCGCATGAAGCAAGCTGGCGGCGCAGGGTAGTGGGCGTGGCGTGCCACAGGCCCGCCCGCCCCCGCCTTGGCCTTACACCAACGCCTGAAGAAGCAGGTGCGGCTGGAGCGGCTTGCCCAGGTGCAGATCGAAGCCCGCGGCCAGCGCCCGGTCCCGGTCCTGCGGCCGGGCGAATGCCGTGAGCGCAATGGAGCGCAGGCGGGGGCGGCCGGCGGCGGCCTCCATCTCGCGCGTGGTGGCGATCAGGTCGTAGCCGTCCTTGCCCGGCAGCCCGATGTCGCTCACCAGCAGGTCGGGCCATGCCAATTCCAGCTGCGCGATGGCGGCGTCGTAGCAATCGGCCACCCGCACCTTGGCACCCTCATCGCTCAGCACGATGGCCAGCATTTCACTGGTGTCGGCGTTGTCGTCGACCACGAGAATGTCCTTGCCTTCGAGCAAGCGAACCTCCCGGAAGGCATGGCTCGCCGCGGCATCCTCCTGCGCGGCCGCAGGCTCCTCGTGGGCCACGCGCAGCCGTGCGGTCATGGTCGTGCCCTGGCCGGCGCCGGCACTGTAGGCAGAGATGGTTCCCCCGTGTAATTCCACCAGATGTTTCACGATGGACAGGCCCAGGCCCAGCCCGCCATGGGCGCGGTTGCCCGGCGTGCCGCTCTGGGTGAAGCGTTGGAACAGGTGGGGAAGGAATCCCGCGTCGATACCGACGCCATGGTCCTGTACGGCGAGGGTGATTTCGTCGCCCTCCCGTGTCAGGCGCACCTGCACCGCCGCCCCTTTGTCGGAGAACTTGATGGCATTGGTCATCAGGTTCCACACGATCTGTTGAAAGCGCGTGGCGTCCAGCCAGGCTGGCTCTGCCGAGTTGGCAGCGCTGATCTCCATCGCAATGTTCTTGGCCTGCGCTACGTCACGCAGCGCATCCAGCGACGTGCGGACCAGCTCGGCCGGGTCGGCCCATTCACGGTGCAGGCGCAGCTTGCCCGAGGCAATCCGCGAGACATCCAGGATGTCCGAGATGATGCGCCCCTGCGCTTTTGCGCCCCGGTCAATCGCGTCGATACCGCGCTTGATGGTCTCCGGGTTGTTGTTGGACCGCCTGAGCATGTGCACCCAGCCGGTGATGAGCGTGAGCGGCGTGCGCAGCTCGTGCGAGAGCACGGCCACAAAGTCGTCCTTGGTGCGGCTGTGGCGCTCGGCCAGGACCCGCGCGGCCTGTTCGCGTTCGAGCAGGTCCTCGCGTCGGCGCTCGAAATCGATGCGCTCAGACAGGTCGGTGGCAATGCCGATGCGCAGGCCGGGCTCCACATGGTCCGACATGCTCCAGTCGAGCAGCATCTCCGTGCCATCGCTGCGGACCAGGGGGAACTGGCCCTGCCAGTTGATGATGGCCGGGCTGGCGTTGGCGCCAATCGCCATGCGCTCAGCGACAAATTCCTGCCAGTGATCGGGCGCGAGGGAGGCCACGGTCCTGCCCAGCAGATCGGCCCTGGATCTTTGCACCAGCGATTCGGCGGACGGGTTCAAGTCCGCAAAGCAGCCCGCGGCATCGATCAGCATCATCGCCACCGGCGCGTGGTCGTAGATGGCACGAAACCGGGTCTCGCTGCGCCGCAGTTTTTCTTCGGCGGTCCGGGCGCGTATCAAGGCCTGCAGCGTGGCCACCATCAGGGTGGGTTCGGCGGGGTGGACCAGGTAGGCGTCAGCGCCCGCGTTCAAGCCCGCGACCTTGTGCTCGCTCTCCATGTACGTGGCCGACAGATGGACGATGGGGGTGAGTTCCGTGGCTGCGTCCGCGCGCAGCAGCCGGCAGACCTCAAACCCGTCGATGTCGGGAAGGTGCACGTCGAGCACCACGGCGGAGATGTTTTGCCGCGCAGCCTGGATCGCGTCCGTGCCCGTGGCAGCCTCTTCGGTCTGAAACCCGGCTGCCCGCAAAACACGCGCCGTGGCGTAGCGGGTGACGGGGTTGTCATCGACCACCAACACGGTGTGAAGGGAGCGGTCGATGGTCGGCGCAATGATGGCGGATGGCGTCATAGATCCTCACTCACCCAGGCACGGGGGCCTGCACCTCCTGCTGGATTTGTGCGGGGAGGATGACCGAAAAAACCGAGCCCTTGCCGACCACGCTTTCGACTTCGATGGAGCCGCCCAGCAGGGTCGCCAGCTGCCGGGACAGGGCCAGGCCGAGGCCCGTGCCACGCAGGCGCTTCTGGATGGGTGAGCCCACCTGAGAAAAATCATTGAACAGCGCCGGGAGGTGCTCCTGCGCGATGCCGACGCCCGTGTCAGACACCGCAAACCGGACCATGCCATCGTCCAGCAACGTGGCGGACACCCGCACCTCTCCCCGCGCCGTGAACTTGAGCGCGTTGGAGATGAAGTTGCGCAGGATTTGCGAGAGCTTGTGGTCGTCGGTGAACAGGCGCAGCACGCCCACCGGCTCTTCGAAAACCAGGTGGAGGTCCTGGTTGTCGAGAATGGGCTTGAACATGCCGCGCAGGGCAGAGAACAGGTCCATCATCTCGAACCAGGCAGGCGACACGTCCAGCCGGCCGGCCTCGATCTTGGCCAGGTCCAGCAGGTCATCCACCATGCCCGAGAATTCCTCGCAAGTGCTCTGGATGAAGCGCACCTGGCGCTCTTGCTCTGCGGTGAGCGGGCCGTCCACATGGTCGAGCAGCAGGCGCGTGATGCTCAGCGTAGCGCCAATGGGCGTGCGGAACTCGTGGCTCATGTACGAAAGAAAGCGGCTCTTGAGCTGCGTGGCGTGCTTGAGTTGCTCGGCCTGCTCGTCAAGTTCAGCGTACAACGCCAGCACGCCCCGGTTGGTCTCGTCCAGTTCAGAGCGCAGTCCCTCGACTTCGGCCTGGCTTTGCGCCAGCTGGGCTTTCAGATCCTCAGTCATGCGGGCCTCCCTGCTTCACCACCAACACCGTGGCGTCATCGCGCCCGCGGCGTTGCTGCCACAGCAAACTGGCCGCGATGAGTACGGGGTCGCGTTGCAGCAGCGGCACCACTTCGTCCGCCTTCCAGCGGGAGCCAATGCCGTCGCTGTGCACCACCGCCAGCGCATGGTCGGGCCAGTCCTGCACGACGACTTCGGGCTTGCGCACCTGCACTCCCACGGTGCCGTGCTGCGTAAGCATCGAGCGGTCAAACACGCCCGAAATGATCCGGCCCATGACGTTGCCGGCCCCGGCGTACTGCAGCTGTGTGCCGGCATCGGCCTGCAAAGCGAACAATGCCGCTCCGCGCGTGCCCTGCAGCCCCGCGTGGGACTGCTGCACCAGTGCAGTGACTGGAGCAAAGGGCTCTGCCGCGAACACGTCGAGCGCAGCGGCGGACGCCAGGGCGGCTTGTGGTCCATGACCGAGCCCGTCGGCCACCACGGCCGAGAGCCGCGCGCCATCAATGGCCACGGCCCAGCCATCGCCACACACGGTCTCGCCCGGTGCGGCGATGCTCACAGCGCCCCAGCGGCGCTCGGACACAGAGGGCCCGCCAGCGGCCCGCACGCGCGCCAGGCACAGCGTTCCCCGCGGTGATGAGTGGATATGAAAGTCCGAGGCCAACCGGCGAATGGCACCGAGGCCCGTTCCGGGGGATCCGGTTCCCGTCGAGACACCATCCTGGAATGCACGCTGCACGTCGACGATGCCCGGGCCGTTGTCCAGTGAGAGGATTTCCACCTCCTGGGCATCCGGCTGGGCAGCAACCCACAGCTCTCCCTGGTGCGCATGCCGAACAAGGTTGGTTCCCAACTCGGTGACCACCAGCGCCACGCGACCGATGTCCACCTCACCCCAACCCCAGTCACTCGCCGTGCGGGTGCAAAAACGCCGCACTTCCCCCACACAGCTGGCGTCGGTCATGGCAAAGGGACGGTGGCTGGTACCGCGCGTCACTTCCATTTGGTAATGCTCACACGGGTGCCCTGGCCAGGTGTCGACTCGACCTCAAAGTCGCTGACCAGACGCTTGCTGCCAGGAAGCCCGAGGCCCATGCCCCCGCCCGAGGTCCAGCCGTCCGTCATCGCGAGTTTGATGTCACGGATGCCTGGCCCCTGGTCCTCAAAATGCAGCTGCAGGCCGCTTTTGACGCCCGCTTCCACCACGGCCCAACGCATGCTGCCGCCACCGCCGTGAATGAGGGTATTGCGCGAGAGTTCACTCGCGGCCGTGATCATCTTGGTCTGCTCCACCAGAGAGAACTTGAGCAGCTGGCACAGCGAGCGCACGGTCTGCCGGCTGATCACGATGTGCTGCTCGTTCTGGAGCGGCAAGGTGCCGGTGCGCTCAATCGACAAAGCCGCTCTCCTTGCGCGCGCGCTCCAGGAGCGCCAGGCCGCGCTCGACGTTGAGCGCGGTCCTCACGCCCTCGAGCGAGAGGCCGAGCTCCACCAAAGTGATCGCGACCGCCGGTTGCATGCCCACCACCACAGTGGTGGCCGACAAGATGCGCGCAATCCCTGAAATGCTGGCCAGCATGCGGCCGACAAAAGAGTCCACGATTTCCAGCGCCGAGATATCGATCATCACGCCGCTGGCACCGGTCTTGGCGATGCGGTCGGCCAGGTCGTCTTGCAGGGCCAAGGCGGTCTGGTCTTGCATGTCCACCTGGATGGTGACCAGCAGGGTTGCGCCCATGCGCAGGATCGGGATGCGTTCCATGTGCGGACCCCGGATCACGCGGTTTGCCGCGTCATGCGCCAGCCCGAGCGCTGCAGGGCAAGCGCCAGGGCGTCGGCCAGCGTGGCCTTGGTCACGATGCCCTGCAGGTCAATGCCCAGGTGCACGATGGTTTGCGCGATCTGCGGCCGGATGCCGCTGATGATGCAGTCCGCACCCATCAGGCGGATGGCCGTGACGGTCTTGAGCAAGTGCTGCGCCACCAGGGTATCGACCGTGGGGACGCCCGTGATGTCGATGATGGCGATCTCCGAGCCGGTCTCCACAATCTTCTGCAGCAAGGTCTCCATCACGACCTGGGTGCGGTTGCTGTCCAGCGTGCCGATCATGGGAACGGCGAGCACACCCTCCCACAGCTTGACGACGGGGGTGGACAGCTCGAGCAATTCTTCTTGCTGTCGAATGATGATTTCTTCACGTGCGCGCTGGAAGGTCGTGGCGGTGAACTGGGCCATGCCGTCCACCAGCTTCGACAAACCCCAGAAGGCGTCGACGAGCGCAACACTGTCGGTGCCTTCACGCCGGCGCAGCACGTCGAGCAATGGCTTCTTGAGCGCCAGCACGAACAGGCTGGTCTCTCCGGCGGTCTGGCCCTGCGCAGCGCCGGACCGCGACAACTCCGCCAGCACCAGCTGCAGCGGTGCCCATTGGGAATCGGTAAACGACTCCATGCTGGCGCCGTTGCGCAAGGCCGCAGTCAAGGCCGCCACAATTTCCTCGGCGTCCCCTGTTGCCGAACGGGGCAGGCTCACATTGCTGGTTTTGGCTTCAGCGATCCAATCGTTGACGAGGGTGGCTGTGGCGTCGTTCTGTACTGTGTCTAGTAGCTGGGCGGTCAGGATGTTCATGGAGCTGCGCTGTTAATTCATTACCCGTACCAGACTGATGTGTACCCGGGCCAAAAGGCATTTTAGGTATGCCTTAGCACTGTTTTGAGACCTCGGGCCTTTGTCCTACGTGGAGCGCGTGCTCCTGTTTATTGAATTGCCTTTGCTTGCAAACCACGGCCCATGACGGCGCAAGGAAGCCAAGCCATCACGCCGGATGAGTCTCTCCGTGAGCCTCTTGGGGGCACATGTCCCTAGGCCTGTCCGGGTGGCTGCACGGGGTTCACTCGCACGTCATACGCGGTGGATTTACTGGCGGCAACCCACTCTTTGGTCCCTATGCCTGCCGGTGAACGCTTCAATACTTGCACCCACTTCCTGGGGCTTGTCCTGGCCGTCCTTGGCGTTCCGTTCGTGCTCGCGAAGACCTTGCCCAGTGGTGACGCGGGCAGGATTGGAGGAGGGCTGGTGTTCACGTTGTGCTGCGTCGCGCTGTACGCGGCGTCGACGTTGTTTCACGGCACGCAAGGCCGCGCGAGGCTCTTGTGGCAACGCGCGGACCATTGCGCCATTTACTTGCTCATTGCGGGCAGCTACACCCCGTTCGCCCTGGTAAGGGTGCCGGGGGTCTGGGGCGGGGTTCTGTTGGCCGCCGTCTGGTGCGTGGCCTTTTTGGGGGTTGCGCGTGAAGTTCGATCTACCTCGGCCCAGCCGCCCTTGGTGCTCTACATCGGTTTGGGTTGGGTCATGGTGGTGGCTGCCGCCCCTTTGCTGTTGCAGGTGGCCACAGCAGAACTGCGGTGGCTGCTATTGGGTGCCGCTTCGTACACCGCCGGCACGGTCTTCTATGTCAATCGCGCGGGCTACCGACACGCCCACGGGATCTGGCATCTGTTCGTTCTCGGAGGAACGGCGAGCCACTATGTGGCGGTGGTCGGGCTCGTTGCATGAGTGTGGTCTACAGATTGTTGTCCTGCAGCGCAAAGAACTTGACGCTCGCAGAGTTGCTGCAAAACGGTCTGAAGCCGCTCGGCAGAGTGGGGCTTGGAATTGTGCGCAGCGAACCGGGATGGGCTGGCCGCCGCCGCGTCTTCTACCGTTCTGCTGACCTGCTCAAAACCTTCAACACATCCGCCACGTCATAAGGCTTGGCCAGCACCTGCACGCCGGGCATGGAAACCCGGTTCTCCGAATACCCGGTGGCGAGGATCACCTTGACGTGGGGGAACCGGTGGAGGATCGTCTTGGCCAGATCGATGCCATTGAGCGTGCCGGGCATCACCACGTCAGAGAAGACGAAGTCGATTTTGGTCCCGGCTTCAAGGCATGCAAGCGCCGCGTCGGCACTTTCAGCCATGATCACAAAGAACCCTCCGCCCTCCAGCGCGGGTGCGACGCTTTCGCGAACCAGGGCGTCGTCTTCTACAAACAAGAGCGTGCCACCGGCGGTGCTTGTCACGTCTGGTGCGCCCGCCACATTCGTGTGCGGGTGAGTCGTCGCCCCGGAGGCCTTGGGCAGGTAAATATCCACCTGCGTTCCCTGACCTTCACGGCTGTGGAGCAGCAGCGTGCCGCCGGATTGCCGGGCGAAGCCGAAAGCCTGGGGCAAACCCAGGCCCGTGCCTTCGCCCACCTTTTTGGTTGTGAAGAACGGGTCCAATGCCTTGGCCATGACGTCGGCCGTCATGCCGATTCCGGAATCCAGAAAGCCCATGCGCACATAGTCGCCCACCGGCAAGCCATCGGCGGGGGATATGTGTGGCTCATTGGTGACCATCACGCGGATGCTGCCGCCGGAAGGCATGGCATCTTTTGCGTTGATGGCCAGGTTAAGAAAAGCGAGTTCGAACTGGGTCGGGTCGATGGTGACGGGCCAGGCATCGTCGGGGATCTGCACGTCGAGTGTGATGCTGGCCGGGAGCACGTTGTCCACCAGCTGGCGAAATTCGTGAATGTGTTTGTGCAGGCTCACGGTTTCCAGCCGCGCATCCTGCGTGCGGCCAAAGGAACTCAACTGCCCTGTCAATGTTTTCGCGCGTTTGAGCGCCTTGGTACAGGTGTCAAGCAGCGCCTGGACACGTTCGGAGTTGGTGGCGCGCTTGGCCAGCTGCAGGGAGGTGGTCAGGGTCTGCAGCAGGTTATTGAACTCATGGGCAATCCCGCCCGTGAGCCTGCCCAAAGCCTCCATTTTCTGGCCCTGCAGCAGCGCTCTTTGAGCCCGTTCAGCCTCAGCGACCGCCTGGGCGACACGCAGCTCCAGTTCACGCTGGCTTGAAAGCAGTTGCTGGCTGACCTGTGCGATCCGCATGCCGACCGCGTCCACTTCCACCAGGCCCTGGGGCGAATAGTGGACCTGCTCGCCGCGCCCCAGCGCGTCGGCCGCCAGTTCAAGCCGCTGCATCCGAGAAATCACACCGCCACCGATGCGCCGCGCGACCAGCATCGAGACGACCAGCAGCAGCGCGGCGATCAAGCCAAAAATGGCGGCACCCTCCAGTGCGGAACGCCGAATGTCCGTCTCTGGAATGCTGAGGACGACCGTCCAGTCCGAGGCCGCGATACGGTGATAGAAAGTTTTGACGGGTACCCCGTCCAGGGTGATCGACCGGGTGACGCCCGACCTTGTCGATGCAAAGAGTTTTTGCAGGGTTTCGTCGGACGATCTGCCGACGAAGGTGTCGGGGTCCCTCGAGCGCGCCAGCACCGTCCCTTTGCGATCAACGATCGCGCCAAGCCAGGTCGAAGGGAGCTTCTGCTGCGCCAGCAAGGTCTGGATGGCGGTCACGTTCACGCCCATCACGACAAAGTACTGGACTTCACTGCCCTCCATCACAGGCACCTGGATGATGAAGTCGTATCGCTTGCCAATGGGCGCCATGAATACGTCAGACACCAGCGGGTCGACGCCGCCATCGCGCTGCATGAGTTCGTTGATGCTGGCTGCGCGTTGTGTGGGAAGCCCCGAGCCCCAGGGCACCCGGGTGTTGAGCAATTGCCGGCCGCTTTTTTCGATGAGGATGATCGTTGTGTCTGGCGTGGGCGCATTCTTTTTGGCGAACTCATAGAACTCGCGCAGATCTCCGCGGGCCAGCGACGGCGCGTTGGCGAGGGTGCGCAAAATCCGTTGCCGCGACTGCAGTTCGTTGTCGACCAGGAGCGAGAAGGTCCGCGCGGCCTCCTTCAACCCGGTTTCCTGCGTTGCCTGCTCCTCCTGATACACGTACCAGATGGCCAGCATCGCCGCGAAGGACGCGGGCACGACCACCGAGAGGACGAGCGCGAACAGTTGACTTTTGAAGCGCATGGCCAATCGAAAAGAAATATTCAATGGGACCGAGGGTGGACATCCCGGGTGTCGACGGCGCGGGATGGTCTCCCACTATAGCGGCTGAGGATATCGCCGCGTTGGGGTTTTGCAGCGCACTTCTGCGCTGCAGCCGACCGACGCCGCTAAGGCAAAAACCGCTTCAACGCTTCTTCAAAGGCTGGCAGATCTGCGCCCACGTGTGAGGTGTTGTACTCGGCCTTGAGCAGCACCAGGCCGGGCAGGTTCTGTGAGGCCATCTGGTTGTAGAGCGGGATGCCGATCAGCGGGTGATTGCCGCCGCTGGCGCCTGCCAGGAACAAGGTCGTGGGCAAGGGCTTGCCGTCAATCTGCTTTTCGAATGCCAGGACTCCGGCAGGACTGGTGTGCTCACCCACACTGCCTTCGGTGGCCAGATAGTACGAAAAGCTGGGTGGCACACCTGCGCGCGCTTCCAGGATCAGTGCGGCCACCACGAAGTACCCGCCGTGGGACAAGCCCGACAACGCCCGGCGCTTGGGGTCGGCCCGGTAATCACGCTCGATGGTGGGCGCCAGTTCTTTGACGATGAAGTCGAGGTACTTGGCTGCGCCGGGCATGAGGAAGTCGCTGCCCCGCCAAGCCGTGCCTCCGATGCCCACCAGAATGGCCTGCGTGCCCTGCCGCTGCATCACCTCCTTGAAGACTTCGAAGCGGGAGCGATTGGGGCCGCCAAACTGCGCATCGCCCTCGGTCGCGTAGATGACCGGTAGTAGGGTGGTGCCGGTGGCATAGGTCTGCGGCAAATAGACCTGAATGGGGTAGGTATTGCCGTTGGAAGTCGACTTCAGGGTGGAGTTGATCACCTGGCCTACCGCCGCAGGCGGGTCGGCATCGCCGGAGCTTCCGCCGCCGCACGCTGTCAATGCAGCTGCGACCGTGACGAGCGCAGTGCGGCGCGAGGGCTGGAATCCTTTGACCATACGTTTCTCCTGTGGGGTCATGAGACGCTGTGCGTGTGTGCCTGAGGCACCGGGTGCTGGGTGCTCGGCGCCGCTGCGTGTGCAGTGGCCGAACGCGTTATGCGCGGCCTGTGCCGCCGCGTCCATGGTACTTCGTATAAAAGGCAGGAGTGCCCCGCGGTGGGTACCCAGGATGCAGACAAGCCCCGGAGATCACCGCGCGCGCCAAGAGCTGATGCAGTGCGTAATCGGAGTAATGTTTTGACCAACGTAGCACCCGTTCCCCTAAGGATCTTCCGCGCTGCGGAAATTTAGCGTTCGCGGCCGACTTGACTTCGCTTTGTTCGGCAATATGTTCTATACACAGCCTTGAGCGCTCGCTCAAGCGCCCCGACCACAGGATCGAGTACCCGCGATGAAGACGATTGATGAGATGTTGCACCTTGACCTGCTCACCCGCGAACAGCACTTGGAAATCAGCGCGTGGATCGCACGCTCTGCCTCCCCAGAAGAGATATTGCAAATGCCTGCCCAGCTGTGGCAGGCCGTAGAGCGTGCCAGCCAGGCGATGGGCATCAACGAAGACCTTCTGCGCCCGCCTCTGTTCGACGCAGGCGATGCCGTCTTCGGCTAGCCCCCGCCTTCAAGCCGTCTGCCAGTGCTCGCGGCCGTAGGGTGGGGCGGGCGCGGGCTGGCTGACTTACCCATCAAACGGACGGCCTACCGCGCTGCTCTGCAGACCAGCGCAGTCGCCAATCGGCAACCCATTTCAGTACCCGGTCTTCGGGCATGGGCCGTGCGATGTAGTAGCCCTGGGCCAAGTCACATCCCGTTCCCTGCAAGAACGCCCAATCGTCCGCATCTTCCACCCCTTCGGCGACCACCTCCATGCCCAGCTCCTTCGCAAGGCGCAGGCTCGCAAAAAAGATGGCGCGCAAGGTTTCGTTGTGGTGTGCGCCGTGGACGAAACTTCGGTCAATCTTGAGTTGATCGAACGGTACATCGCGCAGCTGTGCGAGCGATGAATGGCCCGTGCCGAAGTCGTCGATTGAAAGCGTGAATCGGCGCATGCGCAAGCGGGTCAGAATCTCCAGGGGCGCCCGCAAGTCCATCATCAACTGGCTTTCCGTCACCTCCAGCACGATGGACTGTGGTGCCACCCCGGCAGCGGCGGCAGCGGACGTGGTCTGCTCGGGGAACTCCAGCGCCGTCAGATTCCCCATGGATACATTGACGGCCACCTTGAGTTTCAAACCCTGGCGCTCCCATGCAGCGTTATCCCGCAATGCCGTTGTCAGCACGACCTGGGTGAGCGTGTCGATCAACCCATGGGCTTCGGCCATGCCGATGAACTGGTCCGGAAACACCATGCCGTCTTGCGGATGGATCCACCGTACCAGAGCCTCTACCCCCATCACCTCGCCGGTGGCGACGGAGACTTTGGGCTGGTAGTAGTTGACCAGCTCCCCCGTCCGGATGGCCTGGGCCAGGCGCTCGACGACGTAGCCTCTGCCTGGCGCGCGGGTGGTTGCCCGCGCTGGCGGCACCCACCGCTCGACCAGCTGGTGCAACGCCTGGGGCAAGACCGGCTTTTGCAGGCTTCCCAACACTTCAATGTGGTGGGCCTGCACCAGTGTCCGGGCCGATTGCAAGGTGCGTTCATCCTCACCGCTCACCAGTATCAAGCTGCCCGCATACCTGTGCTCCACCAGTTTGCGCACGAACTCTATGCCGTCCATGCCCGGCATGTTGAGGTCACACAGGATGAGTTGAGGCATGTGCACTGCATCGTCCACTCGCTCCAGAGCGGCGTGACCGTTGTCGCACGTGGCGACATCGGTAAAGCCCAGGTTCGTCAACAACCGGGCCAGCAGCTTGAGCATGAAGGGCTCGTCGTCGAGCACCAGAATGCGGACGCCAGGGTTGGTACTCATGGCGCACCTCCCGGCGTGTCGGTGGCCAGTAGCTGCGCCAAGTGCGTGTCCACCGCAGCCATCTCCAGCTTGAAGTGCTCGAACGCCAGCCCCAGCGCGTCGATCTGCCCAGCTGCGCCAACCTGCTCCATGTCTGCGCACAGGTCGCCCAACGCCATGGCCCCCACCGAACGGGCGGCCGACTTGAGCTTGTGCACCGCCGCCACAGTCTTGGCCGCACTTCCTGCGCAGTAGGCTTGGTTGACCTCCTGCGCAATGCGCGCTGCGCTGCTGCGAAACGTCTGCAGGAATTCACGGATGAGCTCCGGGTCGTCTCCCACCAGGCTGCGCAGAACCTCTGTGTCCACGGGCCCTGGCAACAATGGCATGACGGTGGATCGCTCTTGTGGAACAAGCGCGTGGGACTCCGCCTTGGGAAGCCAGCGTTCCAGCAAGTCCTGCAGTTCGGACAGCGGTGCGGGCTTGCTCATGTAGTCGTCCATGCCCGCATCCTTGCAGCGCTGGGCTTCGGTCTTGAGTGCGTTGGCGGTCAGGGCAAGAATGCGCACCGGCGGCTCCACCGCCTTGCCTGCATGCACGCACGCATTGGCGCGCTCTTGCTCCTCGGCGCGGATGACCGAGGCGAGCTGGTAGCCATCCATGCCAGGCATGTGCAGGTCGGTCACGATGAGACCGTAGTCGCCACTGCGCCAGCGGATCAAGGCCTGCAGGCCATCGCCCGTCAGGTCGGCGGTGAGCCCCAGCAACGACAGCTGCTGCATGATGACTTTCTGGTTGATGTCGTTGTCCTCCACCACCAGGATCAGCCGGCGCTGGCGGCGCGCTTCTTCCCGTGACAGCGCTATCGGCACAGGCGCGTACCGCACCGGCACCAGCGTGTTTTCTTCGTCCTGGTACGGCAGCCTGCCCGCAGCAACGGCCACTGCACGCAGTAGCGCGCCGCGGGTCAGCACATTGCCATCGACCGACACGCTGTCCGCGTCGAACTGTGGCGGGTAGCGGTGCGGCCCGTGGCCGATGAGCACGAAATGAGGCTCCAGACCCGGGTTGGAACGCGCAATGGCGCGCAGGCTGTCCAGTGACGGAGGCCTTTCGGCTTCGGTATTGACCACCCACACCCAGGGGCCGGGCGCCAGGCGGGGGGCCAGTTCAGCGGCCGCATCCAGATTGACCACCTGCTGGGTGTGCGCCCCGGCATTCGCCAGATAGGTCACCAGGTCGCCACTTCTCGTCTTTCCATTGCCAATGATGAGGCAGGCCAGGCCCGCTACCTGCGACAGGGCGGCCTGCGACTCGCCATGGGAAGGCCCGACACAGGTGAACGGTAGACGCAAAGTGAAGGTGGAGCCTGCGCCCGGAGCGCTGACGACGGCAATGCTGCCCCCCATGCGCTGCGCCAGATTGGCCGAGATGACCAGCCCGAGGCCTGTGCCGCCAAAGCGCCGGGTGGTGGACACGTCGGCCTGGGTAAACGCGGTGAAAAGCGTGGTCAGTGTGGCCTCGCCCATCCCGATCCCGTTGTCGATGACCTGGAATTCGAGTGTGACGCTCCCAGCTTGTTGCTGCACCAGCACCGCGCGCACGGCCACCTGTCCAGAGGTGCGCCCACCCGCCGAAAACTTGATGGCGTTGTTCACCAGGTTGATCAGTATCTGGCGCAGTCGCAAAGCGTCGCCCAGCACGGTGGCGGGAATGTCGGGGTCAGTGAACAGCGTCAGCTCGACACCCTGTTTCTCTGCCAGGCGGTTGAGCATGGCGCAGACTTTTTCGACCACCTCGCCCACTGCCATGGGCTCGCTTTCCACCTCGAGATGGCCAGCCTCGATCTTGGAGAAATCCAGAATGTCTTCAATGATGCTCAAGAGCGAAAACGCGGACTCGCGGATCAGGTCCACCATGGCGACCTGGGGACTTCTGAGGCTCGAGCGAGCAAGCACGTCGATCATCCCGATCACACCGTTCATGGGCGTGCGGATTTCATGGCTCATGGCCGCGAGGAAATTGGACTTGGCCTGCGCTGCGGCATTGGCTTCGTTGCGTGCGAGTTCTAGCTCAGCACTGCGCTGGCGTTCGCGCACATTGGCGTTGGCCAGATCGGCGTACAGCCGGCTGTTTTCCAGGAGCAGGATGGCCAGCACGAAGGACGATGCCAGCAGCCCGTAGACGCGTCCGGCATAAAAGCCCAGGTCAAAACGTGCGGCGTTCAGTACCGAGGCGAGTGCGATGTCCAGCAGCCAGGCCACCAGCGTCACCATCAGCCACAGGTCCAGCACGCTGCGGGCCTTGCGCCACAGGTACAGCAGCGCCGCCAGCGACAACGTCCAGGTGCACAAAGCCACAAAAAGCTTGCCCGAATCGTCCCGGTTGCCGCGCATCAGCAACGGCAGTGCATCGTGGCCCGCTGTCGTCAGCAGCACCAGGGCCGCCGCCAGCCCCATGGCGCCCAAAATCGCCAACACAATAGCCCGACGCACCGAACCCTGTGCCTGCGCCCGGCTGCTGGCAGCGCCGTCCGCGGGCTCCTTCAATCGGACATAGGCAAAAACGAACAGCGGAAAACCACCGTGCCATAAAAAGTACAACCAGGCCGTGGTTTGCGGCCCTGCGCCCAGCACGCCGCCGGGAGCAAAGAGTCCAGGAAAGCTCAGTCCGTGCGCCACGGCCATGCAGGCACAAAATAAATAACCGGCTCCCAGCACCAGAAGCGCACGGGACCGCAGATAGCGGTATTGCCCGAGGAGCAGCACCGCCGTGATCAGGTCATTGGTGACCAGCGCAGTCTGATAAACGGGAATGAATGCGCTGACCTGTGGCAAGGCCACGCGCGAAAAAGGCGCAGCTGCCACAAAGATCAGCAACGACGCGAACAACGCAATGCGGGCCGTGCGGCGTTGGCGCGAGTCGGCCGATAGCGTGGACAGGAATTCCGACCCGCTGCCGGAAGAGCCAGCCAAAGAATGCGAAATGCCCAACGCAGCCTCCCCTCTGCAATTGCTCCCGGCGCTGCAGCTGCCTCTGAGCGGGCCTTGGCGTGCGCGGGGTAGGTCGTCTATTCGAGTGAAATCAGCTTAGTTCAAGTATTGGACGCGGGCAAGGGAAATGAGCGCAGAGGGTGAAGGTTCTCGGTGGCCGTGGCGGCCCGTAGAACGCGGTGCTCACGGGTGTGGGCTGAAGAATGGTGGTGTGGAACGTTACGTGGCGTGCTACGAGGACCTTGGATCCGACGTTGACGCCGAGGGAGGCGCCGCACTGCGGGCGCAGGCCGTCAGGCTCCCCCCGGCGGCCCGGGACGCGGCAGCAGCCCCTCGCCCTGGCTGCACCGCACGCACAAACTCCGGCAGGAAGGTGCGGCGTTCGCCATTGGGGAAGAGCACCGTCACGGAGTGAGCGTCCGCGTCTACGACTTGGCCCGCGCCGTAGCGCCGCGCACGGACCGCGTCGCCGCCGCCAAAGGCCGGTTTGGGCGTTGCTTGCGGCCTGACCTCGATAGGTTCCTCGGGCACAGCGATAGCGGGCGCAAGGCGTGACAAGGCGGCCATGCGCACGCAGTTGTCGCAGCGGCTGCAACTGGCAAACGCTGGTTCTTCGCCCAACGCCGAAAGCACGCCGTGCCAACGGCAGCGGCCGCCCTGCGCATAGGCGACCATGGCCTCAAGCGTGGCGTTGTCCTGCTCGCGGCGGCTTCGGTAACCGTCCAGCAGTTGTTCCAGTGCGGCGCCCTCCAGTTCGCGCTGCAGAGTAAAACGGCCACTGCGGTCGCGCTTGACGGCCTTGTGGCTTCGCAGCAGGCTCAGTGCCACCAGCGTCTTTCCGCGTGGCCGTGCGGCGACGTCGGCGATGCATCCGGATGTCCAGCCCCCGTCGGGCGCGGGCTGAAGCAGCAGGGCGTGCACGGCCTGCAGGTCTTCCAGAGTGGGGTATCGCCCTGACATGAAAAACTGCTGCAGCGCGCGGTCTTGCCGCACATAGAGCAGCGTGCACTGCGCGTCCTGGCCGTCGCGACCCGCCCGCCCGGCCTCCTGGTAGTAGGCGTCGATGCTGGCGGGCATCTGGTAGTGCAGCACAAAGCGGATGTCCGGCTTGTCGATGCCCAAGCCAAATGCATTCGTAGCCACCATCACGCGCACGCTGGCGTTCATAAAAGCGTCCTGAGCCTGCGCACGCTGGGCCGCTGGAAGGCGCCCGTGGTACAGACCTACGTTTTCGCCCGCGGCCGCAAGCTTGGTGTACAGCTCCTCGGCACTCTTGACGGTGGATGTGTAGACGATGCCAGTGCCTTCGTTCTCAGCCACCAACTGCAGCGCGCGGGGCAAGCGGTCTGCCGTGCGCGCCAGTTGCTCCACAGCAAGCTGCAGGTTGGGTCGGTATGCACCGGCTTGAACCACATCCCCAGGCGCGATACCGAACTGGGCGACGATTTCTTCCATCACCTCCGGCTTGGCGGTGGCGGTCAGCGCAAGGACTGGAGGACGGCCGAGTGCCCGCACGGCGGGGGCGATCTCCAGGAAGGCGGGCCGGAAGTCGTGCCCCCATTGCGAAATGCAGTGCGCTTCGTCCACCACCAGCAGGCTGACGGTGTGGTGCGCCAGCGCTGCGGTGAGGGCCGGGTCGGCGATCTGCTCTGGGGTGGTCAACACGATCCGCGCAGTGCCTTGGTCGATGGCCTCGCGCGCGGCCGCCAACGCTTCGCTGCCGATGGCACTGTTGACCTGGACCGCGGCGATCCCAAGCGCCTGCAGTGCGTCGCACTGGTCTTTCATGAGCGCTACCAGGGGCGATACCACCACCGTGGTGCCCGGCAGCAGCAAGGCCGGCAACTGGTAGCACAAGGACTTGCCCGCGCCTGTGGGCATGACGGCCAGCGTGTTGGTTCCCCGCAGCGCACGCTGCATTACCTCCAGTTGCCGGGGGCGCAGGCGCTTGAGTCCAAAAGCCTTTCGGAGGGTCTCCTGGATTCTTTCGGTACTGGCAGGGCTGGCGTTGACAGGGCGGGTGCGGGGGGGCGCGGGGCGGGTGGCTGTGGTCATTGTGAAGGGGGGTTTGCGGCCACCCGAAGGGCGGCAGGCACGGTGATCATGGGCGCGGGCCCGACAGGCCGTCCGACGGACCGGGGCGCGTGCCTTTGTCGGACACCGCGAACCAGTGCGGCTCCCTGCGTTCGGTAGAGGGAGCACAAGGGCTCCGTTCCAGAGCGTCCATGCGCGCCTCAAATGGGAGCTGCCTGCCTGCCGGACGGACATGTTCAGTGAAGCCGTCCTACGCGCCATGGTTTCCCCTGCGTAAAAAATGGCATGGCGTTTGGAGCATCTCCTTGCCGAGCTAGCCCGGAGCGGTCTGCAAGGCCTCCATGGGCGCGGCTGCACCAGACTTCGGCCGTGCCCTCGCCAGCATCCGATCTACCGTGACCTGACCATGAAACTGCAGTCCATCCTGGCTATCCTGAAAAAATCGGTGAACGAGTGGATTGACGACTACGCGCCCAGCATGGGTGCCGCCATTGCCTACTACACCGTGTTTTCGATTGCGCCGCTGTTGATCATCGTGATTGCGGTGGCCGGTTACGTATTTGGCGAAGAGGCAGTGCGCGGTTCGCTGCACAGCCAGATCTCAGGGCTGGTAGGAAACGACGGCGCCACAGCGATCCAGGGGCTCATCAGCAGCGCCCGTGAGCCCACCGAGGGCGTTGTGGCGAGTGGGATCAGCATCGGTCTGCTGATCGTGGGCGCAACGACGGTGTTCGCCGAAATTCAAAGCGCGCTGGACCGCATCTGGCATGTGCCTGAGAAGGCGAAGCCCAGCGGCCTGTGGGGCCTTCTGCGGGCGCGGTTTCTGTCGTTTGGCCTGATCCTAGGGCTTGCTTTTTTGTTGAGCGCCTCGCTGGTGGTGAGTGCTGCAGTGGCGGCCGCAGGATCCTATTTCTCAGGCCTGATGCCCGGCTGGGAGCTTCTTCTGCAAGGCTTGAATCTGGCGTTATCGCTGTGTGTCGAGGCCGCATTGTTCGCCATGATTTTCAAGCTCATGCCGTCCGTCAAGATCGCGTGGAGCGATGTGTGGATTGGCGCTGCCGTCACCGCTGCGCTTTTTGAGATCGGGAAGGTGTTGATCGCGCTGTATGTGGGCAAAGCAGGCGTCAGCTCGACGTACGCGGCCGCAGGGTCCATTGCCGTTCTGTTGATCTGGGTTTACTACGCGGCGCAGATCTTTCTCTTCGGGGCCGAGTTCACCAAGGTGTATGCGATTGAGCGGGGTTCGCACCGGCCCGCTTCGGGAGCTGCCGCACAAGGCGCGGGCGAGGGCGCGCAGGCCCTGGCGCCCGAGTGGCAGGCCAAGCTCGACAGGGTGGGGCTGCCTGCGAAGGAGCCGCAGCCAGCAGCCACCAGCAGCGTGGACGACCTGCCGCCTGCGCTTCAGGTCGGGGTTGCGGTGGTCATGGCGGGCATGTGGTTGTTGCGTGCCCGCAGGAGTGCCGGGCCGGGCCCCACACCGCCTGCTGCGCGCTCGGATGGGCGCCTTTGAACGGGCCCGCCAGCGCGCGGGCCCACCATAGGCCTTTTCAGCGACCCTCGCCCCACAGGGGCGGATGGCTTGGCCGGTCAGCCGGAGGCCTCGCCCGCGTGAGGCGCTGCCACTGAAAACTCAGTGCCCAGTTCCTGGGTTGATGTCACGTGCAATGCACCGCCATGCGCCTTGGCGATTTCATTGACGATAAAAAGGCCCAAGCCCACATTGCGGTTTCCGCTGTCTTCTGCCACGCCGCGCACCATGGGCATGAACAACTGATCTATCGCTTCGGGGGCGATCGGAACGCCCCAGTTGTGTACGCTCACCCGCCAGCCGGCCGAGCCCACGGTGGATGTGACCGTGACTGCGGTATCGGACTGCCCATAGGCCACGGCGTTGGCCACCAGGTTGCCCAGGGCCTGCGTCACCCGGTTCGCATCCGCTTCGCACGCTCCTTCGCCGCAGAGGACGTGGTCGATCCGGCGGTCGGGAAAGGCGAGCGAAAGCTCTTCGACAGCAAGCGCGACCACGTGGTGCAAGTCGACTGGCTTGAGCGCCACCGCCAAGCCGCTGCCGATGCGCGCAGAGGTGAAGTCCAGCAGGTCCTTGATGAGCTGGCTGGCCCGGTCGGCCGCGCGGTGAACCCGGCCAAGCGTTTCTTTCTGGTCCGGCGTCACTCCGCGCTTTTCCAGGAGCTGGATACCGAGGCGAATGGTGGACAGCGGATTGCGGAGGTCGTGGCTCACGATGCCGATCATCTGCTCGGCAAAAAGCGCGCGGTCTTCCGATTGTTTTTTGAGCCGTGTGGCTTCGGCCACCATCCCGACCAAGTTCTGGCGGGACACGAGCAGCTCACGTTCGTATTTGTCGCGGTCCCTCGCCACGAACGCTGCCACGCGGAGGAACCAGGTGCCATTGCGCTGGTAGCGCTTGGCGTTGATGACCACGGGGATGGTCGTCTTGTCATGGTGCTGAATGTCCAGCTTCACCTCGGACACCGAGCCTTGCATCACCAACAAGGGCGCCAAGTGGGTCTGATAAAAAATCCGACCACCCATGGACAGAAAGTCCTGCAGTCGGCGCAGCCCGATCACTTCGTCACAGTGGTATCCCGTCCATTCGCAGAACGTGGAATTGGTGTGAAGAATCAGGCCTTTGGAGTCGGTGGTGAGCACGCCGCAAGGAAGGTCCTCGAGCGGGTCGAAGTCGATGCCACCGCCTTCCTGGGCCATGTCAGAGACCTTGTGCCACCAAAAATGCGTCCATGGCGCTGGCACTGGCGCTGGGCTGGCTGAGGTGGGGGCAGTGCCCCACGTTCTCGATGATCTTCAACGTGCTGCGCGGCAGGACGCGGTGCATGTACTCGCCAACGGCGATGGGCGCGATCATGTCTTCGTCGCACTGCAAGATCAGCGTCGGGCTGGCCAGGAGGGGCAACTGCTCCCGATGGTCTGAAAGAAAAGTCACGCGGGCGAAATGCTTGGCGATCTCGGGGTCGGTCCGGCAAAAGCTGTTGCTCAGTTCCTGCCCCAGTGCAGGCTGCTCGGGTGCGCCCATGATGGCCGGCGCCATGGTGCTGGACCAGCCCAGGTAGTTGCTTTCGAGGGCGTCCAGGAGCGACTCGATGTCCTCCCGCGAGAAGCCGCCGACATAGTCGCCGTCGTTGATGTAGCACGGCGATGGCCCCACCATGACGTGTGCAGCAACGCTCCCCGGCGCCGCCACATCGGCCAGCATGCCGATCATTGCGCTCACGGAGTGCCCCACCACGATGGAGGGCCCTTCACCGAACTCCCGGATGATTTCCAGCAGATCATCTGCGTAGCCCTGCAGGCTGCCGTATTTAACGGGATCGAACGCCTTCAGGTCCGAATTGCCGCTGCCCACCAGATCGAACAGCACTGTGCGATAGCGCTCCGCATAGGCGGGCGCTAGCAGGCGCCACATGTTCTGGTCGCACCCGAAACCGTGCGCAAAGAATAAGGTCGCCGGTCCCGAGCCTAAAACTCGCACGTTGTTGCGTACTGTTGTTGTCATTCTGCTTTCTCGGGTTGCGCTTGAGGGTGGCGCGAGGAAGAGTCCGGGCTCCTCGGGAGTTCGCGGGCCCGTCGGCATTGCGGAGATGGAAACCTACGCCCACGCAGGCGGAGATGCTGCTGACGGGTGTGGGGGAGCGGAATGATCCGTCTTGCATCGGCAAGCCCGCGATGATGAAGGACGTGCACGCCATCGGTCTGACAGACGGCGGCCTGCGGCCGTGTCAGACAACACGCCCTTGCTTTGATCTTGGCAAGCAGTTTCTCAACGGGCCTGACACCTCGCCGAGGTTCTCAAGCCAGGGCGCGGGGCGGCCCATTCTTGACCAGCTTCGCCAGCGCCGTGTAGAGCATCTGCGGCGTGCACGGCTTGGGCAGAACCTCGAAGCCCAGGTTGCGGATGCTGTCCAATTGTTCGGCGTAGCCCGTCATCAGCAACAGCTGCTGCTGTGGCCATGTCTTGCGGATGTACTGCGCCAGGCCCACCCCATCCATGTCACCGGGCATCACGACGTCGGACAGCACGATGTCCGGGCGCACGCCTTGCTCCAGCAGGTTGCGGGCCTTAGCGGTACGGTCCACGTGCGTCACCCGGCATCCGAGGGACTCCAGGATCGGGAGCAGCGATGCGGCGACGTCCTCGTTGTCCTCGACCATGAGCACAGACTTGTCCAGCGACGACAGTGTCGGGTCGGGCGCGGCCTCCGTTTCTGGCTGCTCGTCGGCCCTGGGCAGAAGCAGGCGCACGCGCGTGCCGACACCGACCTCGCTGGCAATCTCCGCCCGCCCGTTCACCCGCTGGCACATGCCATACACCTGGCTCAGGCCCAGGCCCGTACCCTCGCCCACGGCTTTGGTCGTGAAGAACGGCTCAAAAACCTTGCTGAGAAGTTCGGGCGCAATCCCAGTCCCCGTGTCGGCGACTTCGATGAGGACCATGTCTGCAGTGGGGCCGCTGGCGTCGGACTCGGTGGCGTTGCGCGCGCGGATCGTGAGCGAGCCGCCCTTGGGCATTGCATCCCGGGCGTTGATGGCCAGGTTCAGCAGGGCCAGTTCAAGCTCTGCCAAGTCGAGGGTCACGGGCGCGGTGTCGGGGTCGACCTGCACGTCCAGCTGGATCTGGCTGCCGACCGCAGGGCTGATCAGGTCCTTGATGGAGGGGAGTTTTTCTTGCAGCACCACATGCTCTGCCACCAGGGGTTGTCGGCGCGAGAAGGCCAGCAGCTGGCGGGTCAGGTTGGTGGCGGATTTCACGGCGCGCGCGATGGAATCCACCTGTTTGGTGGCCACGCCGGGCGTGGTGCGTTTGATGAGGTGCAGGTTGTTGCTGATGACCATCAGCGCATTGTTGAAATCGTGCGCTACGCCTCCGGTGAGGCGCCCCAGCGCCTCGAGCTTCTGGGCCTGCAGCAGCGCCTCTTCGGCGCGGCGGCGGGTTTCAATCTCGCGCTCCAGGCTTTCCATGGTCTCCAGCGCGGTTCTGGCGTTGCGCAGTGCGATGGTGGCGGTGAGGAACAGCGCCGCGACCGGCAGCGCACCCATTGCAAACAATACTCCCAGCTCGGAAAGCACCTCGTTGCGCAGCGCCGCCAGGCTCATGCCGGCGCCGATATACAGCGGATAGTTGCCCACCTTGCGATAGGCCAGAAAGCTGTCTTCTCCATTCAAGGACGAAATTCCGCGCAGTTGCGCCGACTCTGCCCCTTTGCTCAGTTCTGTCATCACCGGGCCGTCGGGGGACAGCTTGTCGGGCGCCTTGCCGAGATTGGGCCAGCGGGTATAGATCTCCCCGCCTTCCCTGAACACGCTGACTGCCAGCCCTGGGTCGTCCGCCACCAGATCGCTGTAGTAAGCCCCGAAATATGACGTGAGCAGGCTCACGTTAATCACCCCGCCGAAGTTTCCCTGGTCGTCGCGAAACGCCATGCTCAAGTTCAGCACCGATTCCTTGGACGTCCTGGTGATGATGGGTTTGGAGAGGTGCGTACCCTGAGCGCCTTGCTGGTGGACACGGAAGTACTCGCCATCGGACAGGTCCAGCACCGGAAACGGCAAGAGGCGGCTGCTCGCCACCGTCTTGCCCTGAGCATCCAGGATCAGGATGGACTGGATCTGCGGCTGGTCCACTGTTCGGTTGCGCAAGGCCTCGTGCAAGGCGGATTCGTTGCGGCGCAAGTCCGTCGCGTTCCGGCCGTTCACGAGCGCAAACACTTTGTCTTGCAGCGCTTCCGACGCGGCAATGACCTTGGACGCATGTTCGTGGGCCACGCGCAGCGAGCGGCTCACCCGCACCGCAGCATCGTCGCGGGCGGACACATACCGCGCGGCCCCCACGACGAGATAGATGAACAACGGCACTGCGATGCTGAGGATGGCCAGCAACCGGAGCCATCGAACTGATGCACCGGCTTGGTCGGGAGCGTTTTTGGCTGTGCGTGGGCTGTCCCGCATGTTCAGTCCTTGAATGACGTTCCTGTTGTGAAGTAAATCCGGCGTGCGGGGCCAGCACGCGATACGTTGCGGTTCAGATTAAAACCCATTCGTCACGACCCTCGGTGGCCGTCGGTTTTGTGTTCGGATTCCAACATCCGAATGTTCTTTCAATGGATCTCGGCTGTGTTTAAAGGACCGAGCCCAACGTAGCCTCCTTTCGGTGTGAGGGCCGTTGGCGTAAGTTGCCGGCACCCACGTGAAGCGGGGAGGCCTGCACGCCGGACCGCTCACAGCGGTCCATCCGCGAGGTGAATTTGGCGCTTGCCAGACCGCTTGGCATGCAGCATCGCTTCATCGGCTTCGGCCAGCAGCACCTCGGCCTGCGTACGCCCCCTGGACAACGCCACCCCGATGCTCATGCCCACGCTGACCTCCAGGCCCTCGGCAAGCTGAATCGGCGTGTCTGCGGATCGCAACAGTCGCTCGAGGATGGCGCGCCACTCATCCCCTGACAGAGGCGCGAGCAGCAGCACAAACTCGTCGCCGCCCAACCGCGCTGCGGTGTCCGTCGCCCGGATGCTGCCCGAGATCCGCGCGGCGATGGCGACGAGGAGCCGGTCGCCCGTCTCGTGGCCGTACGCGTCATTGACAGCCTTGAATCCATCCAGATCGATGAAGCACACCGCGACCTCATGCCGGAACCGTTCGGCCCCTGCCAGGGCCTGCTGCATCCGGTCGAGCAGGAGCAGCCGGTTCGGGAGCTGTGTGAGCGCATCGTGAAAGGCCACGTGGCTGATCTGCGCATGGGCACGCTTGGCTTCGGAGATGTCCACGGCCATCCAGAACGACTCTTCGTCCGACAACTGCACACCGTTGAGGTCCACCCAGAGGGCCTCCCCGTTTTTGCGTTTCAGGCGCACATCGTCGCGGTAGTTTTCACCCCGGCCCATCAGCAGCAGCGTGTCCTGCGCGAGCGCATGCTGCTCGTCCGGTTCCGCACACAACTGTTCGATGTCCATCCCGTCCAGCTCGCCCGCTCCGTAACCCAGCATCTTTTCAAAGGCTGCGTTCTTCCAGCTCACCTTGCGATCCCGCAGCTTGACCATTCCGACCACATCGCTGTTGAGCATGGCCGACTGGTCCCGCAGCAGCGCTTGCACCTGCTGCTGTGCTTCTCGCTGTGCGGTGATGTCCAGGGCCACGGTGCGGCTCATCATGAAATTGCCGTCGGCATCACGCACCGCTGTGGAGTGGATGCGCACGTAGCGCCGCTCGGCGTGGGCGGGGGACAGGCAGATGTCGATTTCGGGCGCGTGGTCCTGGGTGGCCAGCGCGATGAAATGGTCCCTGAAGTGCTGCCGGGTGGTCGCATCCAGGATCTCGGCAAACTGATGATCGGCCCCCAGTGCCGGCCCGCCCAGCCACTGGGCCGCAACTGCGTTGACATGGACAAAGCGGCCCTCGGCATCGAGCGAAAAGTAGCCACACGGGGCCTGGTCGTACAGGTCGCGGATCCGGGCGGAAGACTCTTCCAGGCTCTGCAGCAGATGCTTCTGTACGGTGATGTCCCTGGCGGACGCGAAGATCAGAAGTTGCTGGTCGATTTCCACCGCGTGCCAGTGCAGGTCCACATCGATGATGCTGCCGTCGGCGCGCCGGTGCTGCACCTCCACACGCTGCCGGTCCCCGTCCTTGATCTTGCTCAGCCACGCACCGATGCGAGCGCTGTCCTGGTTGGCGTCCCAGTTCGACACATGCTGGCCCTGCAGCTTCTCGCGTGAAGACTGGAGCATCTCCGCAAAGGAGTCGCTCAGCTCGATCAGCTTTCCGTCCGGATTCACGATGTGGATGCCGTCGCCCGCCACGCGCAGCAGGGTCTGCATGTGACGTATTTGCACACCGAGCGCACTCACTGCGGACAGCTCGCGCAGGCTGAACCGGTAGACGACCACAGCCGCTGCGCAGCTCAACGCCCACACCAGGCTGGCGAGCATCGAGACGGTTCGCATCTCCTCGACCCACTGCGCGAAGAATTTCTCGTTGTCGAGCCCCGCCATCACCAGGAACGGCCACCCATCCACCTGCCGGTAGGCCACGGTGCGCTTGCGCCCGTCGATCCTCGAGGTGGCCATGAAGCTTCCCCCTGACCGGTTGTGGCTCAGTGCCGTGAGCAACTCTTGCGGCACCTGCTGGTTCCCCACTTCGCTTGTGGCAGCGCTGCCGGGGGACCATCGGGCCAACAGCCGAAGGTCGTCGCTGCGCAAGGAAACGACGTCGCCGTCGTTCAGCTCGTAGCGCTTGAAGATGTCGACAAAGTGGTCCACCGTGACGGTGGCGTAGAGCACGCCCCGGAACTTTCCGCCCCACGCCAGGGGCCGCGCGACGATCACCACCCAATTGCCCGACACCCGGGACTGGACCGGCCCCGACACCACGGGTTTGCTCGACGCCGACTCCTTGGCTTGGTGAAAAAAGTCGCGGTTGGTGATGTTGGGCGGCTCGGAGCTCTCGGCGAGGTTTCCCCAGCGCACCAAGCCGTTCTCGTCGGCCAGGCGAAAGCCCTCTACGGTGTCCAGAACGCTGTGTTTTGCAGCCAGGCTGGTATTGATATCTTTGGCACTGGCGCCGGCCCCGAAACCTGCCCGCTGCAGGTCGTCCACCGATATCCGCAGGGCGGTGTCGATCACGCCGAGCTCGGACTGCAAATTGGCGCTGGCAATCGCCGCAAACTGCTCGGCGGTCGACAGCGCCTGTTTCTCATGGATCTCGCGGGAGGATGCGAGCACGGAAATGACCAAGGCAGTCAACGCCGCTCCGAGCAGCACATTGCCGCCGATCAACAGCCACCTCAGTTGACGGCGCTGCTGCTCGGCGCGCCTCAGAGAGATCGCAGAGTTCAAGGGCATGAAGAATGGTAACCAGACAGGACCCGGCCGGAGGCGGATTTACCCTGGCGCGGGGGGTGTCGGAGTGCCCGGACGGCTGGTTGATTCCCGTAGTCGGGCGTGACAGGGGGGCCGGCGGAGCGCTCACTGGAGCATCTTGATCCCCTGCTGGATGGATTGCTTCTTATTCCAGTACGCTTTCCACGGGTCGTCCTTCTGAAAGCTCAGATATTCCCGCGCCGTGGCAATGGTCCACTGGGCTCCGCCCTTGAGCTCGCGCAACTGCTCCCACGCTACGGGCATGGACACCCCCATGCCCGGCCGCGAGCGTGCCGAAAACGCACACACCGTGGTTTGCCCGTGGCCGTTGCGCAGGTAGTCGATGAAGATCTTGCCCACCCGGTTCTTGCCGCCCATCACCGCAACGAACTTGGACGGGATGACCTTGGCCATGTGTTTCACCACCGCCTGCGAGAACGCCTTGACCTCGGTGTAATCCCACTTGGGTGCGATGGGCACTACGACGTGCAGCCCTTTGCCGCCACTGGTCTTGAGCCAGCTTTCCAGGCCCAGCTCCGTCAGCATCACCCGGGTGAGCTCGGCCGCCTCCTGCAGCATCGGCCAGGTGACGCCCTCGCCAGGGTCCAGGTCCAGGATGAACCGGTCGGGCTGGTTGATGCGCGCGACCTTCGAGTTCCAGGTGTGAAACTCCACCACGTTCATCTGCGCGGCCGACAGCAGCGCCCGGACGGAATCCACGCCCAGCAGCGCGGCGTGCTCGGGCCACAGCGCAGGGTCAAGCTCTTTCACCCCGGGCATCTTGCTTTCAAGGTGCTTCTGAAAAAACAGCTCGCCGGTGATGCCCGTGGGCGCCCGCACCAGCGACGCCGGTCGGTTCTTCAAATGCGGCAGCATCCACTCGGCAATGCTCTCGTAGTACCGCACCAGGTCGACCTTGCGCAAGCCCGTCGTGGGGTCGATGACCCGTTCAGGATGTGTGATCTTGACCGCGCCCGTCGTGTCCTTGGGTTTTGGCGCTGCGGGCGCCGGGGCGGGGGGCGACTGGGGGCGCTCCCGAACGATCTCGCTGGCGGGCTTGTCGGTGCGGATGCCGCGAAACACGGCATGGCGCACCCGTCTGTCCGGCGTCCACTCGCCAAAGGCCACTTCCACCACCAGCGAAGGTTTCACCCAGCGCTCGCTGCCGGCCCTGCGCTTGGACCATCTGCCGGGTTTGACTTCAGCCGCGCTCACGGGGGGCGTGGTGGTTTCCAGCGGGACAAGGCGGGCATGCAGCTCCTTGCCGCCGGCTGAGTCCCAGCCGGTGCCGACCGAACCGGCATGGTGGAGCTGGCCGTCCTCGTGGTAGCCCAGCAGCAGGCTGCCGACTTCCTTGGACGCGCCCGTGCGGTTGGTAAAGCCCAGCACCACAAACTCCTGGCGGTGCTGGCATTTGAGCTTCATCCACGTCTCGGTGCGCCCAGAGACGTAGGGCGCATCGGCCCGTTTGACGATCACCCCTTCGAGCCCCATCGCACACGCTGCACCCAGCAATTGCGCTGGTGCCACCTCAAACGACGGGCTGAACCGAATGGTCTCGCTCTGGCGTGCGTCAAACAGGTCCTTGAGGACCGCCCGCCGCGCCCGCAGGGGCGTCGAGCGCAGATCCATGTCGCCCAGAAACGGCACATCGAATACAAACATCACGATGTCCCGTGTGCGCGCGCTGTCGATGGAATTTTGCAGGGCGTTGAAGTCCGGCACACCCGCGTCATTGAGGACCACGATCTCCCCGTCCAGCCAGCCACTGCTCAGGCCCAGGGCCGCCACCGCGTCGGCAATGGTTTTAAGCCTGTCTGTCCAGTCGTTGCCGTTGCGGGTGAAGACCCGCACGTCATCACCCTCGATGCGCGCCAGCACCCGGTAGCCGTCGAATTTGGTCTCGATGACCCAGTCGCCTTCGGGGATGGATGCGACCAGCGTGGCCAGCTGCGGTGCGAGCTTGGCAGGCAGGCGGGTTTTCTTTGCGCCCGCCAGTGCCGACGCGGCGCCAGGTGAACTGCTCTTGCTGAGGCCCCCGGTTTTTCCGGCCGACCCCGCACCCCTGGGTTCGCGCTCTTCAATCAACCCGAGTGGCTTCTCCACCACGCTGTCAGGCAGGGCGGTGATGACGTTGTATTCGGTGCTCGGCAGCGCCCATGCGTCGCCCCGCTTTTTGAACAGCATCCACTGGTCCTGCTTTTTTTCGCCGGGCTTGGAGATCCGTACCAGCTCCCACAGGCCGGCCAGCTTCTGGCCATGGAGCTGGAAGATGACCTTGCCTTTGGCCAGGCCCTCGCGCGGGTCACCCACGGGCTCCCACGTGCCGCGGTCCCAGACGATGACCGTGCCGGCGCCGTATTCACCCTTGGGGATGTTGCCCTCAAAGCTGTTGTAGTCGATGGGGTGGTCCTCGACATGGATTGCCATCGATTTCACCGCCGGGTCGTACGAGGGGCCTTTGGGTACGGCCCAGCTGACCATGACGCCATCGAGCTCCAGCCGGAAGTCGTAGTGCAGGCGCGACGCCCAGTGTTTCTGGATGACGAATTGAAGCGGCTCCGGGTGATCGGCGGTGACGGCCTTGCTGCGACGAGCCACCGCGCCGGCAGGCTCGGCCGTCTTGCTGAAATCGCGCTTGGCGTGGTATTGCGCCAGCGGCGGCGGGGCGGCATCCGATGCCTGCGCTGCTTTGGAGGCGCGCGTTGGCGCGGCATCGCGTTTGGCGGCGGTGGCAGCGGTTTTGCGCGGCGCGGCCGTCTTCTTGAGCGCCAGCTCGGCCCACACCGGGGCGTGGTCGCTGGCGCCCTCATGGCCGCGCTCCTCGCGGTCCACGCCGGCGTCCACGACTTTGAACTGCTGGCCCGCAAGGATGTGGTCAATGCGCAGACCCGCGTCGCGCTCCCAGCGCTTGCGCCGATAGTCCCAGAAGGTGAAGGGCACGGCCTTGCGGCGGTGCGTGTGGGCAATGGCGTCCGTCCAGCCCTGGGCCAGGATGTCGGCGTAGGCCGCGCGGGGCTCGGGCTGCAGGAGCGCGTCGTCGCGCCATGTGTCCGGCTTGTAGATATCGGCGTCGGTCGGCACCACGTTCCAGTCGCCAAGCAGCACCACGGGGTAGCCCGAATCCCACAGCTCTTGCGCGCGGCGTTTCATGCGCTCGAACCAGCGCAGCTTGTACTCAAACTTGGGGCCCGGCTGGGGGTTGCCGTTGGGCAGGTACAGGCAGGCGCAGAGCACGCCGTTGATGGCGGCCTCGACGTACCGCGCCTCCTTGTCTGCCGGGTCCCCCGGCAGCGAGGTCACCACGGTCAACGGCTCATGCCCGCGGCTCAGCAACGCGACGCCGTTCCACGTGCGCTGCCCCACCACCACCGGGTGGTACCCGGCGGCTTCAACCGCCGCGGTGGGGAAGTCTGCGGTAGGGCACTTGAGCTCCTGCAGCGCCACCACTTCGGGCTGCGTGCGCTGCAGCCAATCGACAAGCAGATCGATCCGCTTGTTGACGTTGTTGATATTCCAGGTGGCAACGCGCACAACTGCGTTACCGGTTGCCCTTTAGATGTGCTTCTACCGCCTTCGCGTCGTTGCCGGCCGCTTTTACTGCGGCCTTCAGTTCATCCGGCGTCACGCCGAACTTTTTGGCCCAGTCGCGCACCTCGTAGTCCTCGCTCAGGCTGATGCGTGTGCGGTCCTGGCCGCCAGAGTTGGTTTTGTCGTCTGCCATGGTTTTCTCCTATGGGTGGCGGGTTGTGTTTAGGCCGCCTTTTTCTGGGGGGTGGTGCTCGATTTTTTTGCGGCAGCGGTTTTGGCGCTGGCCTTCTTGGCGGGGGCTGCGTCTGCCGACTTGCGTGCGGGTTTGCTGCCGCCCTTGAGGCTGCGCTGCAGCAGCGCCGTGAGGTCGATCACCTCGCCAGACTGCGGCGCTTGCTCCTCAGGCTCCAGCACGGTCTTGCCTTCGCCGGCGTTGGCCTTCTTCTCAACCAGCTTCATCACCTGGATGCGGAACTCGTCCTTGAAGTCCGACGGGTCCCACTGGCCGGACATTTCGTCGACCAGCTGCTTGGCCATCTTGAGTTCGGCGGCGCTCACGCTCTTCTTGCCCGCAGCAGGCAGGTCCAGCGAATCGAGGGTCTTGACCTCATCGCCCCAGCGCAGAAGGTTGAGCACCAGCGCCGGGCCGGAGGGCACGAGGGCCGCCAGGTGCTGCTTGGTCGCAATCACGACCTTGGCCAAGGCGATCTTGCCGGTCTCGATCAAGGTCTCGCGCAGCAGCGCATACACCTTCTCGCTCTTGGCGAGCGGCGCCACGTAATAGGGCCGCTCCAGGAAGATGAAGGGCATTTCGTTGGCGTCGATGAAGCGCTCGATCTCGATGGTCTGCGTGGTCTTGGGGAACACGGCCTCGATCTCTTCGGGGCTGATGATGACGTATTTGCCATCCTCGTACTCCACGCCTTTGACGATGTTGTCCTTGTCGATCTCGCGGCCGGTGCGCTTGTTGATGCGCTTGTAGCCCACGGGGTCCATCGTGCGCTTGTCGAGCCAATCGAAATCGACCCCGTCGCTGCTCGCCGCGGTGTGCAGACCGACAGGGATGTGGACGAGGCCAAAGGTGATGGCGCCTTTCCAGAGGGTTCGACTTCCTGTGGCCATGGTGGATTTTCTCCGTGCAGATATCGGGGTTAGGCCGAAGTCTGCAATGGACCCGCCGAGGGCCCTGTAGGCCGTTGCTTACCGGATTGGTAGGCGTTCGTACTATTTCTTTGCCCAGGCTTGCCGCCTATGCTGCGGCATGCCCGACACCACGCTTCGCCCGATTGCATTGCACGTTGATGAGCCGACCGAGGGCGACTTTGTATGGGTGATGATCGAACGCGCTAGCCACCAGAGCTGGGCGGAAATAGACCGTGCCGAGTCGGCCGAGCATACCTACCAGGCGGCGATGGCCGCTGGGCTGATGGCTTTGCAGGCGATGGTGGACGATCTGAAGGTGGGGCCTCGCCGGCCCGTGCGGCCTTCTGGTAAGCCTGCCAAAGGTTCTGCAGACGAGAGCAAGGCCGACGACGCCGCGGAGACGGTGCAACCCGCCCGTGCCAAGCCATTTTTTGGCTTTGGGCCTGCTCGGTAGGCACTCAGCGTTGCGAAGCAGGCACCGCCTGCATCCGCGCCTGCCGCGCCTGCCGCGCCGTCCGCCGATTCAATGGCCGCTGTGGCGTTCGCCCACCGGGTCGGCGTCCTCGTCTTCCACCTCTTGAGGTCGCCGGTTGGAATCCTCTTGCGTGCGCTGCGGGCTGTCCTGCGGCGGTTGCTCGGTCGCACCGGGATCGGGGTGCGCGGGCCGGGTGGTGGGGTCGGTGGGGTTCGATGCTGCGGCAGTCATTGGAAGCCTCCGGTCATTGACGGTCAACGTAGGGGACCTCATTTGAGCGCCGCCGAGGCACCGTCTGCGGTCGGATGGCGCATGTGGGTGACGTAGGTGGCCGTGCCGTGCTCCCCGCACCCGTCTGCGCTGGCAAAGTAGACTCCCCGGCATCGGCGCCCGTGCATACCCCGGGCGACGCCGAATCCGTGGGTGGCGCGTCATGCCCATCCCCCACCCAGCCTTTCCTCCGAACCGGGGCTTCTCAGATGATCTGTGCCACCTTGTTGTGCCTTGCCGCGGCGTCCCACGCGGCACCCGGCAATGATCCGTGGTTCACGCTGCATGGAGACCCGCACGAGGCCGGCAAGAACCTGATTGAAGTGCGGCCCGAACCCGTGGGCATGGACCAGCGCGTGGTGCTGGATTTGCGCGTGTCCAGGGACCAGACGCGCACGTCGTTCAAAGGGCACAAGTACCGTTCGTACTACGCCAAGGTGGTGGTGCACTGCCCGTCGCGTACCGCGTCCTACCTCTGGCTTTCTTACTACAGCTTGCCGAACTGGCAAGGCGACGTGGTGGGGCGCGAGGAGCATGCGCAGGGCAAGGCACCCGTGCTCTTCAAGGATGTCCCGGGCGAGCCCTACAAGGGGATGATCTCGGCCGCCTGCAAAGTGCGCGGGTAGGCGCTGGCGCCGGGGCAGACGAATACGCTTAGGTCACTGGCGGGCGGTGCGGAAGGTGATCGACCACCTGTGCTCCCGGGTCGGTGCCACGCTGTGCTGCCAGCCCCACCGGGCGTCGCCCGCCAACTGGTAGATCGACCTGGGGGCGGCCATGAGCTGCACCATCTTGCGCGCCGCAGTCTCGGGCGGAAACGGCCGAAAGCGCAGCAGGGCGTGGCCGCCCAGCGATACGCCCACGATGGTCTCGAAGTCGGGCACATCACGGTGCCAGCCCAGGGGCGTGCCCGGCGCGTATTCGGCCACCAGCGCATGCACCAGCGCTTGCGGTGCAACGTGGAGCCAGCGGGCCACCCGCTCCCGCAGCCCGTGCAGGCGAGGGTCCAGCGCCACCGCGGGGAGGAGGCGGTGGGTGTCAAAGTCGTAGGAGCCGCCAAAACTCACCACGCGCCTGCGCGCCACGTACTGCTTGTACTGGGCCGCCTGGAGCGGTAGCGTGGCAATGACGCCGATCAGCGCCTGTTCTTCCGCAGCGCTCAGAAACTCTGCCTGATAGATCAGCCCATCGATGGAAGCCGCGATGGGCGCGTCGCCAAACAGCTGCGACTGGGACTGCGATGGAGATGCCGGACGCACCATCGCCGTCACTGGAAAACGGCGGCGCCGCCGCGTGCCCCAGCGGCCCTGGGCGCTTTTGGCGCTTTGGGCCTGTGCGCAGCGCGCGGGCGCTTTTCGCGCAAGGGCCCAAGATGTTTTGCTATGAAAAACATAGCTATCAGCGCTTATGGATTAAGCTCTAAAGGCCAATTTCACTCAATTTTCCGAGCGCTGCGCCGCTGGCGTAGGGCTGCAGGTACAGCGCCGCAATGTCCGCCGATGCCTGCTGCCCCAGCTGGTCGCCGTGTTCATCCAGCCACGCATCGCACGCCCGCCGGCCGTCTTGCCGCAGCATTTCAAACACCACGCGCCCGACCGTGCGTTTGATCGAGGGCTCGGTCGCCAGCTTGCCGGCGGGCTGGTTGGCAATGCTCAGCACGTGCATGCGGATGTCTGCGCTGGGGACGTGGCGGTTCACGGCGTCCAGAGCACGCAGTTCGGAGACCAGCCCGTTGACCGACGCCACTTCGTTGATGCGGTTCAGGATGTTCTTGGCCGACAGCGGCGTTTCGGCGCGGTGCAGTGGCGTGAGTTCTACCAACAGGATGTCGCTGTCCAGGTTGTCCTCGTACAGCGGCCACAGCGCGGGGTTGGCCGAATAGCTGCCGTCCCAGTACGCCTCGCCCTCAATCTCGACCGCCTGGTAGGACAGCGGCGCGCAGGCCGAAGCCAGGATGGCATCGATGCTCATGTCTGCGGGGCCGAAGATGCGGGCGCTGCCGGTTTGCACATGGAGCGCATTCACGTACAGCCTGGGTGCGGCGGCCGCCTCGCGCAGCAGGCCCTCGTCCACAACCGTGTCCAGGATGTGCCGCAGGGGCGCCATCCCCAAGGGGTTGACCTGGTAGGGCGACAAGAGCGGCAGCATGTCGTCCCACACGCCCATGCCCGGCTTGCGCAGCGGCGTCATCAAAAAAGTCATCAGCGAACCTGCCTGCGCCACCTGCTCCCACAGCATGGCCAGGTGCTCCTTGGCCCCGGCACGGCCGCCGCGCGCAAGGCCCGTGGCCAGCGCCGCACCGTTCAGGGCGCCGGCACTGGTGCCGCTGATACGGCCGATGTCGATGGGCTCCTCCTCCAGCAGGCGGTCGAGCACCCCCCAGGTGAATGCGCCTTGCGCGCCACCGCCCTGCAAGGCCAAGTTCAGCTTTCGACGTGTGGGCGCGGCGCGGCGTTTCTCTTTTGCCATGGCAGTCTTTCTGAAAACGCCCATGCTACGGACGGCTTGCGCGCGGCCTGTCAGCCAACACCCCGACCCGCGACCGGCAAAACCAGATGCACACAGGGCCGCCTAGCTGCCGGACCACCGCACGGAAACAGTGTGAAACCGCGGCCCCCATTAGCCCGGCCTTCTGCTACGTTGATCGGCCAATCCCAGGAGGTTTGCTGATGGTCACCACCGCTTCATCGTCGCCGCTCCGATGGGCCGGCATCCTGCTTGGCTTCGCGCTCGGCGGTTTCTACGACGGCATCCTCCTGCACCAGGTCCTGCAGTGGCACCACCTGCTGTCGAACGTGGACGCGGTGCGGGACATGCGCATGCAGGTGCTGTTCGACGGGCTTTTCCACGCCCTCATGTACGTGGTCGCGGCCGTCGCGTTGGCCAAGCTGTGGAAGGCACGCGCAGCCGCAAACGGGCCCGGAGCCGGCCGCCAGCTGTGCGGTTACGCGCTATTGGGTTTTGGCGTTTGGCACATCGTCGACAGCGTTGTCTCGCACTGGATCACCGGCATTCATCGCATCAAGATCGACTCGCCCTCTCCCTTGGCGTGGGACCTGTTCTGGTTCATTGCGTTTGGCATCGTGCCGGCATGGATCGCCTGGATGCTGCTGCGCCGCGGCGCAACGGGGAGTGGCGGCAGCGATGGACGGAGGGTTGCCGCGACGTTGGCCGCGGCGGCGCTGGTGGCGGGGCCGATCGCCGCGGTACCCGCTGCTTCGGACCCTTCACAGATCGTGGTGTTGTTCGCGCCCGGGGTGCCCGGGCACCAGGCGTTCAACGCATTGGCGAGCGTCGACGCCAGGGTGGTCTGGGTGGACCGCTCGGGGGGGATGTGGGCCGTGCAGATGGATGACCCCAAGGCCGCAAGCACGCTGTACCGGCACGGAGCCTTGCTGGTGAGCAACACCGGTTTTTCGCTGGGGTGCCTGACGTGGACAAAGGCTGCGTTGCGTGGGTAGGGTGAGCGCTCCATCTGGCACGACAGCAGCTGGCGTGCGCTGACTGTCCGCCACCGCACCGCTACTCCAGCACGCTCAGAGAAACTGCGCCCGCACACCCACCATCAAGCGCCGGCCGGCTGCGGGCTCGAAGAAGCGGCCGTTGCCGTCGTTCACGATCAGCGTGCCGGCGTAGCGCCGATTGAAGAGGTTGTCCAGGCGCGCCCAGAACTGCCAGCGGGGGGCACCCTCCGCTGCGCCGCGCACCTGGTAGCTTGCATGCAGGCCTGCCACTGCAAAGCCTGCGGCGGAGTTGGTGTTGGTGTCGTTGGCAAACACAGCGCCAGAGACGCTGAGCGTGCCGCCCACGCGCCACTGTGGCGCCGGCGCATGGTCGATGGCCAGCTGCGCCACATGCCGTGCCGTTCCGGGCAGCCGGTTGCCCGCGGCCACGGTGGCGCCGCCTGCGCCCTGGTAGCCAGAGCCAAAGTGGGCGTCGAGGTAGGTGTAGCTGGCGCGGGGCGACCAAGCGCCCAGCGTGCCCCGCCATGCCAGTTCGAGGCCGCGGCGGCGCACGTTGTCCACGTTTTGGTAGACAGAGCGGCCGCCGACGGTTTCCACCGGCACGATCTCGCCGCGGCTGCGCGTGTCGAACCACGCGGCCTCCCACTGGTGGCTGTTGCCGCGCCATTTGGCGCCGATCTCCCACTGCTGGCTGCGCGCGGCCGACAGCCCGTAGTTGGGGCCGGCGTTGCCGGGGCTGTACGCCATCTCTGCCAGCGTGGGGGTCTCAAACCCGCGGCCGATATTCGCGTACAGATTGAGCTGGTCGGTGGCGCTCCACACCAGTCCCACGGCCGGGCTGGTGTGGCGCCAGCTGCGGGCGCCGCTGTCGTCGGGGTTGGCCGCGGTGATGTATTTGTCGTCCACCTGCACACGCACCTGGCTGGCGCGAAAGCCCGCCACGGCGCGCCATTGCGGCGACAGCCAGGCATCCACCTGGGCATACACGTCGGTGTTGGTCGCGCGGTCGTCTTCGTTTCGGCGCAAGTCCCCGCGGGCGCCGGCCTGGTTCACAAAACCCTGGCGGTGTTCGGACATGCGGTGGGCTTCCACGCCCGCCGTCCAGGTCAGGGGCAGACCCGAGGCCGAACGTGTGGCGCGCGTCCAGGCCATGCCCAGGCCGCCGTACCCACGGTCCAGGTCCACAACCCCGCCGGCGCTGTTGGCGGCCGCGCCGCTGAAGGAAAGGTATTGCGTCAGCTCGCGGGCACCGCCGTAGGCGCGCAGCTGCACGCTATCGGTGTCATTGAACTGGCGCTCCACCACCACGCCCAGCTGGCTCTGCGTGACCGACTTGCGGGTGTCAAAAGCCGTGGCCACCGCTGCGGCCTGGCGCGGTTGGGTTTGCAGTTGCGCCGCCGTCAGGCCCAGCGGGTCTTGCGCCAGCGGCTGGTCGTACAGGTTGAGCAGTGTGGTGATGCGCGTGCGACCATCGGGCCGGGCCACCAGCTTGCCGTTGAAATGTGTCCGCCGCGCGGCGCTGTGTGTGCGCCAGCCTTCCGTCTCAAAGTGCGAGAGGTCCACCAGGCCGCCCAGCTCCTGGTCGCCAAAGTCGAGCGAGGCATCCACCAGCCGCTGGCCGTAGGTGCCGAAGGCCATGCCGGCCTGGGCGCCGCCGCCAGGGCGCGGATCGCGCGTGGTGACCTGCACCACGCCCCCGGCGGCGTTGCCGTAGAGCTGGGCCAGCGGGCCGCGCAGCACGTCCACCTGTGCGGCGGAGGGCAGGTGCGCCGTGGCGGCCTGGCCTTGCCCGTCGGGCATGGTGGCGGGAATGCCATCGACCAGGATGCGCACACCGCGCACGCCGAAGGTAGAGCGGGCGCCAAAGCCCCGCACCGCGATCTGCAGATCCTGCGCATAGTTGCCGCGGTCTTGTGTGACGACGCCGGCTTGCCCGGCAAGCAATTCGGACAAGTGGACGAGCGGCGAGGGGGTTGAGAACCCGTCGACCGTCACGCTGCTGTGGCTGGCCGCGCTGTCAAAGCGGCGTTGGGCCTGCGCGCTGTCGATCACTTCAACAGTGCCCAGGGAGGGTGGCGCGGCAGGGGATGGCGCGGTGGCGTTGTCCTGTGCGGCGGCATCTGCGGGCACTGCGATGCCAATGCAGCTGACCACGATGGGGGCCAGGCTTTGCCAGCGAGAGAAAGGCGAAGGCAGTTTGTGCGGCACGGCGTTCCAATGCGCTAGGTTTTCAGGTCAGGTGGCGGCGGCGAGGAGCCTGCGCGGCAAGGCATCGAAGCGAAACGCGCGACAACCGAGGATCGTGTGGTGCTACCGACAAGCCCAGGGTAGGCCCCTCGGCGCCGGAGGTAGTACTGCACGAGACCGGTTTGTCGCGCGTTCCGCCGTGGGCGGTGCTTCAGTCCGTGCGCACCACACGCCAGATGGTATTGCCTACATCGTCGGCCACCAGCAGCGCGCCTTTGGCGTCCAGCGCCACGCCCACCGGACGCCCGTGCGCCTTGCCGTCCTTGCTCAGGAATCCGCCCAGGAACTCCACCGGCGGACCCGAAGGCCGCCCGCCCGCAAAGGGCACAAAGACCACGTTGTAGCCCGTCAGCTCCTTGCGGTTCCACGAGCCGTGCTGGCCGATGAAGGCGCCACTGGCGTACGCGGCCGGCATGCGGGTGTCCGAAAAGGTCATGCCCAGCGGCGCTACGTGAGACCCAAGGCCGTAGTCCGGCGCGATGGCCTTGGCCACCATGTCGGGGTTGGCGGGCTTCACTCGCGTGTCCACCTTCTGGCCCCAGTAGCTCCAGGGCCAGCCATAGAAGGCGCCGTCCTTCACCGAGGTCAGGTAGTCGGGCACCAGGTCGTTGCCCAGCTCATCGCGTTCGTTCACCACGGTCCACAGCACCTTGGTCTGAGGCTCCCAGCCCAAGCCATTGGGGTTGCGCAGGCCGCTGGCAAACAGCCGCTTGCTGCCGCTGGCCAGGTCGACCTCCCAGATGGCGGCACGGCCCTGTTCGGCCTCCATGCCGTTGTCCGCGATATTGCTGTTGGAGCCCACGGTGGCGTAGAGCTTGCTGCCGTCGGGGCTCGCAAGAATGTTCTTGGTCCAGTGGTGATTGGCGCCGGCGGGCAGGTCGGTGACCTTGGTGGTGGGCGATGTGATCGACGTCTGGCCGGCCTCGTAAGCCACCTTGACGATGGCGTTGGCGTTGGCAATGTAGAGCTGGTTGCCCACCAGCGCCATGCCGAAGGGTGACACCAGGTCCTTGAGGAAAACGGAGCGGGTTTCAGCCTCTCCGTCGCCATCGGCATCGCGCAGCAAGGTGATGCGGTTGGCACTGGGCGTGGCCGCGCCGGCGCGCTTTTGCACTATGCCCATCGCCTTGCCGCGCAGGCCGTCAGCGTGCACATTTTTGGAGCCGGGTTCGGGGTCTGGCTTGTTGCTTTCGGCTACCAGCACGTCGCCGTTCGGAAGCACATAGACCCAGCGGGGATGGTCCAGCCCCTTGGCCAAGGCCGTGACCTTGAAGCCGGTGACGGCATGCGGCATGGCACCCTGCGGCCATCCCTCGGCGGGTGCGATGTTGACCGTGGGCAAGAGGCGCACCGCATCGGGTGCGGGCAGTTGGGGGTTCGGTCCCACGCCCGGTGGGGTGAGCGGCTGGGCGTTGGCGAGGACCATGGTGCCGGCCAGCAGCGCAAGGAGCGGCCGCCGGGGTGCTGGGAGCTTGGAGCCGTCTTGCGCGTTCATCGGCGCAGTATGGGCAGGCAGCTGCCCGGACAGCTGTAGGCCAACACCGCAAACCGGCTCTAGCGCATCCCGTCCACGGCTCGTCAGCCGCTCATCAATGCGGGTAGCAGGCGCACTAACGCCATGCCCACGATGGCCTGGGCCACGGTGCCGTGCCACATCAGGGCGGTGTTGTCCAAGGTGGCCCTTGCATTGGGGCTCAGCCTGCCAGCCCACGATCGGACCAGCACGTAGCTGCCCATCACCAGCAACACCAGGGCGTGAAACCCCTGCCATGCCACCAAGGCGGCCACCGTGGCGCTCCAGGCGTTGGCGCGTGGGTCCAAGCCCGCCTGCAGGTGCGTGGCCAGGTCCAGGCCCAGGGCGCCCAACGCGGTCACCATGGCCAGCGCGACGGCCAAGCGCAACAGGCCCTGCCGGCCGCGCTGCAGGCACTGCACGGCCCCCACCATCAGCGCCGAGGCCGCAAGCAGTAGAGCCACGGACCACATGCCCCCGGCCGGCAGCCGCGCACCGGGCGGCGGGCAGACATCAAGCGCCATGGACACGTGGATGTGCGCGAAGCCGAAGGACGCAAAGATTGTTGCGTCCACCGCCAGCAGGATGACGGTGGCCCACCACGAATGCGATGCCGTCCCAAACGCGCTGGCAGGGACGCTCACTCCGTCGCCGATGGTGGCCATGGGCGCTGGAGGCGGTCGGTCCGAGCCCCACAGCCAGACCAGCATCGCCGCCACGGACACGGCGCCCGCGATGAAAGCCGGCACGATCCACGCCACGGTCAGCAAGAGGAAGAAGCCTGCGGTGCCTGCTGCCGCCACAAACGGTGCCCAGCCATCACCCGGCAGGCGCAACAGGTGGCGGATTTGCGCGTTCACCGGGCTGGTGACCAATGTTTCGCGCCCGCCGAACACGGTGCCGGGAAGCCAGTGCCTGCCTGCCACCACCTCTTGTGGCAGGGATGGACGGGCCCATAGGGGCTCGAGCGATGCCACCTGCGGAATGCTGCGCACACCGTAGTCGCCCTGAGGCAGCCATTCGAGCGAATCGGCCTTCCAGGGATTGCCGTGGTCGCGATGGGGGCGCAGCAAGGTGCGCACCAGGTCGATCAAACACAGCAGAACGCCCACCGCGAACACGTAGGCGCCTGCGGTAGACAGCAAGTTCCACAACGTCCAGCCCAGTCCGTCGGCATAGGTGTACACCCGCCGCGGCATCCCGGCCAGGCCCGCAATGTGCATGGGAAAGAACGCCAGATTGAAGCCGCCAAACATCAGGCCAAAAACCCAGCGGCCCCAGCGCTCGGAAAGCTGGTGCCCGTTGTACAGCGGTGCCCAGTAGTAGATGGCGGCAAACAGGGGAAAGACGAGCCCGCCCACCAGCACATAGTGCAAATGCGCCACCACAAAGTAGGTGTCGTGTGCCTGCCAATCAAACGGCAACACGGCCAGCATCACGCCCGTCAGGCCGCCCAGCACAAAGATGAAGTGAAAGCCCAGCAGAAACAGCGAAGGCGCCGACATGCGCACACGGCCTTGCCAGAAGGTGGCGATCCACGCAAACACCTGCACGCCACTGGGAATGGCCACCGCAAAGCTGGCGATGGACGTGACATGCAGCGCCAGCGGGCCCAGGCCGGCGGTGAACATGTGGTGCATCCACAGCAAAAAGCTGATGGCCCCCACAGCGATCAGCGCCGCGACGATGGCCCGGTGGCCCACCAGCGAGGTGCCGGCCATCACCGGCACCATCATCGACACCATGCCGGCCGCGGGCAAAAAGATGATGTAGACCTCGGGGTGGCCGAAGAACCAAAAGAGGTGTTGCCACAACAGCGGGTCGCCCCCGCGCGCCGGGATGAAAAAGGGCCAGTCGAACGCACGCTCCAGCTCCAGCAGCAGCGTGCCCGCAATCAGCGCCGGGAACGCAAAGATCACCATGAACGCTGCCACCAGCACGGCCCAGGCAAAAGCGGGCATCTTGGCCAGGGTCATGCCCGGCGCGCGCGTGAACAGGATGCCGATGATCAATTCAATGGCGCCCGCAATGGCCGAGATCTCGATGAAGCCGATGCCCAGCAGCCACCAGTCGGCACCGATGCCCGGGGAGTATTCCTTGCCGGTGAGCGGCGGATACATGAACCAGCCGCCATCGGGCGATGCGCCAAAGAACACCGTGCAGAAGAAGGCGGCCCCGCCGATGGCATAGGCCCAGAACGCATAGGCAGACAGGCGAGGGAAGGGAAGGTCCCGCGCGCCCAGCATGTTGGGCAGCAGCCAGACGGCCACCGCTTCGACCACCGGCACCGCGAACAGAAACATCATGACCGAGCCGTGCATGGTGAACAGCTGGTTGTACGTGCCTGCGCCCACCAGGGCATTGCCGGGCAGCGCCAGCTGTGTGCGCATGACCAGCGCAAGCACACCGGCGAGCACAAAAAAGATCAGCGCCGTGGCAAGGTAATACACGCCGATGTGGCTGTTGTTGACCGCCGTCAGCCGGCGCCATCCTTTCGGCGGCTCCCACGCGCGCTGTAACGCCTCGAGTTCCCCTGGGGGGCGAGGCAGGCTGTTGGCCAACGCTTCGCCCAACGCAACATCCAGCGCCGGCGCTGTATGAAGTGGTGTGGCCGGGGTACGGTTCATTGCAGCGATCCCAGCCATGCGCCCATGGCGTTCAACGTAGGTGTGTCCAGCCGGTCGTACGAGGGCATGCGGGCACCGGGTTTGATGTGCTGAAGGTGCGCCAGCCACCGCGCGCGGCCGTCCGGCGTGTTGGCGAGCGTGCCCGCGCCCAGGTACGGCCGGCTGCCGATGTGCGTGAGGTCCGGACCCAGTTGGCCTGCGGCACCCGCACCGCGCACGGTGTGGCATGCGTCGCAGCGCTGCGCCAGAAACGCATCGCGTCCCAGCGCCAGGGCCGGGGTTGCGGGCGGCTGGGCTGGCTGCGCCTGCACCGCCAGCCAGGCATCAAAATCGGGGGGCGCGAGGCCCACCACGTGCAGTGCCATCTGTGCATGCTGCTCGCCGCAGAACTCGGCGCACTGCCCGCGCCAGGTGCCTGGGGCGGTTGCCGTCACCAGCAGGTGCTGCATGCGGCCGGGCAGCATGTCCATCTTGCCCGCGAGCTGTGGAACCCAGAAGCTGTGGATCACGTCGGCGCTGGTCAACGCCAGGTACACCGGTTTGCCCACGGGGATGCGGATCTCGTTGGCCGTCACGATGTCTGCGCCGGTGGCGGGGTCGCGGTAGCGCACCTCCCACCACCACATGTGGGCCTTGACGGTCACGATGAGTGCACCCGCGGGGGGCGTAGGCCGCCAGACGGGCGTGTGCGGCAAGGTCCATGCGAACAGCGCGACCAGCACCGCCGCCGGGAATGCCACGCCACCGCCCCAGATCCACCAGCGTGTGTTCACACCTCGCGCGCGCCGGCGCAGCGACCACGCCAGCAGCAGCATCACGCCCACAAAGATGGCACCGCCGCCCGCAAACAGGACCCAGGTCACCGTCTCGATGGCGTGGGCGGCGTCGCCCGCCGACTGCAGTACGCCGCCGGCGGTCATCGGAGGGAAAACAGATAGGCGGCCATGGCCTGCCCTTCATCGGGCGAGACGCCCATGCGCGGCATGGCGGTTCCGGGCACCAGGGCTGGCGGATCGGTGATCCACCGCGTGAGCACGTCGGCGTTGTTGGGCAATCTGCCGGCGATGTAACTGCGGCGGCTCCAGGCCCTGAGGGTTTGCGCCGTCTCGCCGCGTGCCGCGGGAATGCCTGGGATGGCATGGCAGGAGCCGCATTGGTACTGCGCGATGAGCGCCTTGCCGCGGGCCACCTGGGCCTTGTCTGGCACTTGCGCTGGCGCCTGCGCGTGCACGGCCCCCGCGAGCAGCACCTGGACCAACACAGCGGCCGTTGCCCACACGCGGGATGCGCTGCAGAACGGCGGCTCGGCGATCTGTGCGCTGGAGATCATCGGTGCATTCTGACGCACAGGGTTCGCCACACGGCCCAAAATGAAGCCAGATGACCCAGCCCAAGTTGTTTCTGATCGTTGCCGCGACCGCCTCCGCATTGGCCGTGGCGGCCTTGCTGGGCGCAGCGCTGGTCGTGTACGGTGGGCTCTACGACGTCGCCGCCACACGGCAGCACTCTCAGCCCATGTACTCGGTGCTGGAGGTGGCCATGCGCCAGTCCGTACGGTTGCGCGCACGGGATATCGCTGAACCGCCGCTCGCCGATGAGCGCATGGCCTTGCGCGGCGCGGCCTGTTTCAGGGACAAATGTGTGCAGTGCCACGGAGCGCCGGGGGTTGCGCAGGGTGACATTGGCAAAAGCATGCAGCCCTTGCCCGGGCCGCTGGTGGATGCCAGGCAGCACTGGCGTCCGCGCGAGCTGTACTGGCTGGTGCGCCATGGTCTCAAGATGACGGGGATGCCGGCCTGGGAGTACCGCCTGGCCGATAGCGAGATCTGGGACGTGGTCGCCTTCATGCAGCACCTGCCGACCCTGAACGCCACGCAGTACGCACACTGGCAGCAGCGCACCGGGGCGGAGCCAGCGATGCCCGCCTGCGGCCGCACCACAGAGACCGTTGCGCCGACCACGGCGGTGGATGTGCAGCGGGGACGGCAGGCGCTGCACCAGTACGCGTGCACAGCCTGCCACAGCATTCCTGGCGTTACCGGCCCCGCGGCCTTTGTGGGGCCACCACTTGACCGGTTCTCCACCCGCGGGCTTATTGCCGGCACGCTGTCCAACACGCCGGACAACATGGTCCAGTGGCTGATGCACACCCAAAAAGTCAAGCCAGGCACCGCGATGCCGGAGCTGGGCGTGGCGCCGCAGGACGCGCGGGACATGGCTGCTTACCTGGCTACATTGCGCTGATCGCGCCGGTGGAGCCGTCCGTGCCGTGCCGGCACCGCGGCTAGAAGACTCCCAGCGCCAGACCAGCAGCCATCGCGGCGCCCAGCGCCCGGCAATGCACCAGCTCTTCATCGCGGATCTGCTTCGGCGCCAGGATGGCGTCCGGCGTCTGGGCATGGGTGCACACAATGAGCGGCTCTGCCACCGCCCGCAGCCGCCAGCCCGTGGCAATGCGCTCGATCTGCCTGGCCGCGTTGTGCCCGTCGCTTCCCGCGCAGACCAGGCTGGCATACGGGCGGCCATTGATCTGGTCGAGCACGGCGTAGTAAGTCCGGTCAAAGAAGTCCTTGAGCTGCCCGCTGATGGCTGCAAGGTTCTCGGGCGTGGCAAAAATCAACCCGTCTGCGGCCAGTACGTCCGTCGCGCCCGCTTGCGCAGCCTGTAACAGCCGCACGCCAACCCCTGCTTCCGCGGACGCCCCGGCGTACGCCGCCTGCGCCATCTGGCGGGTGCCACCGGTCATGGAGTGGTAGACGATCAGCAAAGTCTTGGGGGTGGCCATGCGCTCAGCATAGAGGCTTCCTCCGCGGGGCTCGCCTTCGTGATGCCTCAATGAATGCTTGAACGGCCCGCCACGCGGCCCAGAAGCCGCGAACGGCGCCAAAGTTGCCCGGCCGGCACCCGCGTCCACCCCCATTGACCGGTGTCCGATATGCGCGTTCAATTCTGTCGATAAAGCGGGGGTTTGGGAGCCTGGCGCGAGGGGGGCCTTGTCGCGCACAAGGCAGCGTCAGGACCAGACCATGGGACCACAACACAAGAGGTGACACCATGAGCATCGCACGACGCCTTCATGCCATTTCGTTCCTGCTCATTGCAGGCCTTGCGGGGATTGCGGTACTGGCCTGGGTCTACCTGGGCGAGGTGACCCACCAGACCGACCTGGTGGCGCAAGAGGAGGTTCCGCGGCAGCTCCAGGCCAGTGCGATGGAATTGAACATGACGCGTTCGTCCCTGCAGCTGCGCCATGCGATGCTGGTGCGCACCCCCGAAGAGTTGGCTGCCACCCTGGGGGATATTGCCGAGAAAAAGCGCTTGATAGACGCGGACTTCGCCAGCTTCACGAAAGACGCCCACACCTCGGCTGAAAAAGCCCTGAACGCCGAATTGTCCAAGGGGTTCGAAGCCTTCTGGCGCGTTGCCGAGCAGAACGTTCAATTGATCAAAGAGGGAAAAAAGGACCCGGCCTTTGATTTTCTGGTGGCTTCCACCATTCCCGCCCGCAACGCGGTGCTCGCTCTCCTGAGCAAGGAGAAGGCGCACCAGGCCGAGCTGCTCAAGGCCAGCCTGGAAGAGATTGAGCGGGATGTCCGTCTTACGCTGCGGGCACTGGTCAGTGCGGTGGTGGCTGTGGCGGTGGGGTTGCTGCTGTTTTCCTGGCACATCGGCGCCACCCTCCAGCGCAGGGTGTCGGCCTCTCAGGCGGTGGCAGACCGGGTTCGGGATGGCGACCTCACCACACCGGTGGTTGACACCTCCCGCGACGAGTTCAGCCCCTTGCTGGCGGCCCTGGCCGTGATGCAGGACTCGCTGACCAAGATCGTCAGCGAGGTACGCAGTGGCTCGGAAACCGTGGCTGCGGCCAGCTCACAGATCTCGATCGGCAACAGCGACCTGTCGACCCGCACGGAGCACCAGGCCAGCGCGCTGGAGGAAACTGCGTCGGCGATGGAGGAGCTCAACTCCACGGTGCAGACCAATGCGCAAAGCGCGCGGCAGGCCAACGTGCTCGCCCAGAATGCCTCTACCGTGGCCAAGCAGGGCGGCGATGTGGTCTCCAGGGTGGTGGACACCATGAGCGGCATCAACGAGAGCTCCAAGAAGATCTCCGAGATCATCGGGGTCATCGACGGCATTGCCTTTCAGACCAACATCCTGGCGCTCAATGCTGCCGTCGAGGCAGCACGCGCCGGAGAGCAGGGGCGCGGATTTGCGGTGGTGGCGTCCGAAGTGCGCAGCCTGGCCGCGCGGTCTGCCGCCGCAGCCAAGGAGATCAAGACACTCATCGCCACCAGTGTCGAGCGCGTGGCAGCCGGGACCGCATTGGTGGGTACCGCCGGACAAACAATGACCGAGGTTGTCTCCTCCATCGAGCGGGTTACGGAGACCGTCGCGCAGATCAGCGCCGCCGGCACGGAGCAGAGCGAGGGCGTGAACCAGGTCAATGTGGCCGTCAACCAGATGGACCAGGCCACCCAGCAAAACGCGGCACTGGTCGAGGAGATGGCCGCAGCGGCCAGCAGCCTGAGCGTTCAATCCAGGAAGCTGGTGGAAACCGTCGCTGCCTTCAAGTTGCCGGGTGGGGGCCGGCACGCGGAACTCGCCGGCCCGTCAGGGCAGAAGCTGATTGCGGCCTGAGCATCGGGCGGCGCGGCATGCACCGCCCATCGCCGCCGATCAAGGCTTGAACCCCAGCAGTTTCATGGCCGGTGCCAGGCTGACCGCAGCCTCGCGGTAGCCCTGCCACGGGGTATTGCCGGCCGCCAGCCGCCCTGCGATGTTTTGCACGTTCCAGTGAGCGGCGCTGGTCAATCCATCAAGCTCCTCCCACGCCACCGGCACCGAGACGCCCATCCCCGGCCGCGCCCGTACCGACCATGCGCTGACGGTGGTAGCCCCGCGGCCATTGCGCAGGTAATCCACAAAAATTTTGCCTACGCGGTTGCGCGGGCCACTCTTGGCGACGAAGCGCTCGGGGATGGTTTCTGCCAGATGCTGCACGATGGCTTTGGAGAAATCCTTGACCGTGTCCCAGTCGCGCAGGCGCTTGAGGGGCACCACCACATGCAGGCCTTTGCCCCCGCTGGTTTTCAGGAACGAGGGCAGGCCGAGTTCGTCCAGCAAGACGCGCAGGAGCCGTGCCCCCTCTTGAATGTCCGGCCAGCCGACGCCCTCGCCGGGGTCCAGGTCGAAGGTCATGCGGTCGGGGCGCTCGATTTTGTCCTTGAGCGCGTTCCAGGTGTGGTACTCGATGACGTTCATTTGCGCGCCGCTGCGAAGGCCGAGTGGCGACAACACCTCCAGCAACGGGGCATGGCCTTCGTCCAGCGCCGGGTCCAGCATCTGCATGCCCGCGAGGGCCTCGGACTCCTGGTGTTTTTGAAAGAACAGCTCGCCCTTCACGCCCGACGGTGCCCTGACCAGCGCTACAGGCCGTGCTTTAAGGTGCTCCAGCATCAAGGGTCCGACGGCCGCGTAGTAGTCCACCAGGTCCATCTTGGTGATGCCCGTGGACGGATCAATGACCCGCTCTCCATGTGAGATGCGAGGCTCGGATGAGGCCGCATGCTGGACGGTTGGGGCGCTGCGAGGTGCTTTGGGTGCGGTTGCTGCGGCAGCGGGCGGTGCAGTCGCTTCCTCGCGCCGTATATCGCGCGGCGGCTTGTCGGTGCGCAAGCCCTTGAACACGCTGTGCCGGATGCGGTGGCCCTTCGTCCATTGCGCAAAGGCCACCTCAGCCACGAGTTTTGGCCGCACCCAGTGCGCGCCCTTCGGCGCGTCAGCGGCTGCGGCGAAGGGGCTGGAGGGGGCCGCTGCTGCCTTCAACTGCCCGTGCAGCTCGCGCAAGGTTTCCTCGGTAAATCCGGTGCCCACGTTGCCCGCGTACTGCAGGTCACCGCTTTCGTCATAGAAGCCCAAAAGCAAGGACCCCAGCCCCACCCGCGACCCTTTGGGTTCGGTGTACCCGCCGATCACAAACTCCTGGCGCAGTCCGCACTTGAGCTTGATCCAGTCGCTGCTCCGGCCGCTCGCGTAAGTCGAGTCCTTGCGTTTGCCGATGACCCCTTCAAAGCCCATTTTGCAGGCCGAAGCGACCAGGTCTTCGGGGCGGGCTTCGAAGGCTTCGCTCAGCCGCAGGGCGGCAGACTTGTTTTTTGCCAGTAGTCTGCGCAAATGCTCCTGGCGCACTTCCAGGGGTTGCGCGCGCAAGTCCTTTCCCTCTGCGAAAAGCGCGTCAAACACGTAGTAGACGAGTTCGGTGGTGTCCGATCCGTCGAACGCGTTCTGCAGCTTCTGGAAGTCTGGTTTACCTGCTGCATCCATGGCCACGATTTCTCCGTCCAGCCACGTGCCCTTGAGGCGCAGGGCCTTGAGGGCGCTGGCCAAGGGTGCGATTTTGGGGGTCCAGTCGTTCCCGTTGCGGGTGACCAACTGCACCTGGGCGCCGTCCACCCGGCTCAAAATGCGGTAGCCGTCGAACTTGAGCTCGTACATCCATGGCTCGGCATCGCGCGGCGGTGCGGAGACCAGGGTTGCGAGCTGGGGCGACAAGGCTTCGGGCAGTGGTGGTGTGGCTGCCGGCTTTGCGGTGCGAGGCGTTTTTGACGGAGCTTGCGCGGTAGCGGCGGGGGCGCCCTTTGATTTTCTGGCCGATGGCGCCAGCCCTTTCACGCTGTCCGGCGCAGCTTCCACCACCTTGTATTCCGACTCCGGCCGCGCGTGACTGTCCTTCTCCTTGATGAGCAGCCAGGCCGGCTTTTCGCTCTTTGCCTTGCCACCCATGCGCACCAGTGCCCAGTGTCCCGAGAGCTTGTGTCCATGCAGCGCAAATTTGAGGCGCCCCTCGCGCCAGCCCTGCGCGGGGTCGCCCTCGGGTTCCCAGGTGCCCTTGTCCCAGATGATCACGCGCCCGGCGCCGTACTGTTTGGGCGGGATCACGCCTTCAAAGCTGTTGTAGCTGATCGGGTGGTCCTCCACCTGCACGGCCATGCGCTTGTGGGACGGGTCGAGGCTCGGGCCCTTGGGCACGGCCCAGCTTTTCATGGTGCCGTCGATCTCCAGGCGAAGGTCGTAGTGCAGGTGCGATGCCCAGTGCTTTTGAATCACAAACTGGCGCGGGCCCACGCTCGGCTGGCCTACCTCGTCGGGCTCGGGCGTGATGGAAAAGTCGCGCTTCTCCTTGTAGCGAGACAGTGGATCGCTGCTTTTCATCGGGCGCTTTCTTGCAGGTGGCGAAGGATGATGGGATGCGCCAGCGCATAACGCTCGTCCGCTGCGCCGGCCAGGGATGGGATGGTTTCGCGCGGCTTCAAAAGCGTCTGTAGGAAAGCGCCGCTTCGCCAGCGCAGTGGCATGCTCTACCGCCATCGGCCTACATTTGCGCCTTTTGTGCATCCCCACAATCACGCGACAACGCCACAGAAGGATCACCATGCCGATGGAAACCGAGCAAGAGAATGTTTTTGGCACGGCCGACGGGAGTACCTACTCGGCGGTGTTGTCGAACTCCGGCGGCCGCCTGACGGTGCACAGCCTGTTGATTGACGGGCACAACGTGCCGGTGCCCCACGGGGAGTGGACCACCCGTGAGGAGGCGGTGAAGGCGCTCCAGGACTACGCCAAGGGCGACCGCCAGCCCTGACGCGCGCACACCGCACCACCGGGAGCCTTGTAGCTACCGGCTGGCCCCCGATGCGCCGTGCCGCTTCATCCGGCAATTGACCGCCCCAAGGACAAACGGGCTGGGTCGATGGCTGTCGCGCGTGTCCCAGCGAGCCGTGGATCTGCCAGCCCCTCCCCTCAGCCGCCGTCGCCTGCGTTGCCGGTGATGGGCAACACGATCCCGGTGATGTAGCTCGAGCAGCAGGGCGCTGCCAAAAACACATAAGCCGGCGAAATTTCTTCCGGCTGGGCGGGGCGGCCCATCTGGGTCTGTTCGCCAAACTTGGCAATGTCTTCAGGCGACTTGTCGGCCGGGTTGAGCGGAGTCCAGACGGGGCCCGGGGCAACGGCGTTCACGCGGATGCCCTTTTCCACGAGGTTGTGGGCCAGCGCTTTGGTGAACGCGTGGATGGCGCCCTTGGTGGCCGAATAGTCCAGCAGCTCCTTGCTGCCTCGCAGCCCTGTCACCGAGCCGGTGTTGATGATCGCGTCGCCTGCATGCAGGTGCGGCACGGCCGCCTTGGCCATGCGGAAATAGCCGTAGATGTTGGTCTGGAACGTTTCGTCAAACCGCTCTTCCGTGAGCTCTTCGATCGACGTGGCATGTTCCTGGAATGCCGCGTTGTTGACCAGCACATTGAGCTTGCCGAACTCCGCCACAGTCTTTTGTACCGCCTCAGTGCAATAGGCGGGGTCTTTCACGTCGCCGGGCAGCAGGATGCAGCGGCCGCCTTCGGCCTCGACCAATGCCTTGGTGTGTTCGGCATCCTGGTGTTCTGAGAGATACGCCACCGCCACATCCGCGCCCTCGCGGGCAAAAAGCACCGCCACGGCCCGGCCAATGCCGGAGTCCGCACCGGTGATCAGGGTGGCAACGCCCTTGAGTTTTGCGCTGCCCTGGTAGTGGGGCGCCTCAAAGCGGGGCTTTAACTCCATCTCCTCTTCGATGCCCGGCTTGGTGAGATGCTGGCTCGGCATCTTGGGCGCGGGCTCGGCGCGGCCAGGGCCGGGCGCGGCAGTCTTGGGGGATTCGGATGGAGCGGACTGGCTGTCCAGCCTGTCCTGCTGCGCCTGGATTTCCTGCTGCTTTTGGACGGTGGCGTTGGTGCTGGCTGAATTTTTTGGGTTGGCGTCGTCGTTGGATACAGGCATGTGAGGGTCTCGGTAAAAAGAACAAAAATGGGGCAGAACCGCAGGCCGCGCTGCGGGGGGCAGATGGCGAGCCGGTGCGGGCAGCGACGCGGAGAGCGCTTTAACCCAACGGCTTCCACACCGGCGGCTCGGGGTCGGGAAAACGCGGCAACACGCGGCGGGGCGGGGCCATGGCCTCCCACTGGCGCATGCGCTTCAAGGCGCGGGGCTTGAGGGCGTCGGGGCCGGAGCGGTGTGTCTTGGACATGAAAGTCTCCAGAGCATCGTGGGAGACTTGATTACCCCACCCCTAGGACCCCGCTGGTGTCAGACAGTGCTGATTCCCGGCATCGGATCAGAGGGGGAAGACTGCTGCAGCTGGGCGGATGCCACAGAGGCTGCCTTGGCTTTTGCATGGCCCAGCATCTCCGCCATCCAATGAACCAGCAGGGTGGTGTAAGCCTCGCTCCACTCGGGCTTAGCCAGGGCGTGGTCGGCCCCTTCGATCACACGGTAAGTCATCGACCGTGTGCGCAAAAAGGCAGCGCGGTAGTTTTCGATCACCGCGTGCGGGACGATGGAGTCGAGCTCTGACTCCACCAGCAGCACATCGCCTTCAAACACCGCGCTGGCCGCCAGCGCCCGGTTGCTGTCGGGCTCCAGCTTTTGTGCGCGGTAGCGGGCGATCTGCTGGCGGTCCAGGTGTTGTTTGGACACCAGCCAATCCTCGTCCTGGTAGAGCGCAGGCGCGCGCAGCGCCACCCATCGCACCGGGCGCAATGCACTCAGGATGGTGGCAAGGTAGCCGCCGTAGCTGCTGCCCACCAGCGCCACGGATTGCGCATCCACCGCCGGGTGGCCCGTCAGCAGGTCGTACGCGGCCAGCAGGTCGTTCAGGTTGTCTTCGCGCGTCACCGTATCGCGGTGTGCCTTGTCGCGCGCATGCCCGCGCAGGTCAATGGTGAGGCAGACGCAACCCAGCGCCGCGATGGCGTGGGCGCGAGCGAGGTATTGCTCCTGGCTGCCGTCCCAGCCGTGGACCAGCAGAACGCCGGGCACCACCGTGTCGGGCGCGACGAGCGTGCCCGCAATCGTGCGGTCGCCCGAGGGGATTTGAATGGCCCTATGCCGTGTGGCCATCGGTGTGCACCAGGGCGTATTTGGTCAACGGCCCCACCTCGGGGTCGATGCCCTGGAAGTACAGCGTGGCGCCGCGGGGAATGGCTTCGAGCGGGCCGAAGACCTCTACGGTGCTGGCCCGCACGGTGCGAAGGCTGCGCTGGTCGTAGAAGGCCTCCAGCGCCGCCAGCTCTGCGCCGGTGGCGCCACCGATCCGCCACGACTGTTCGAGAGCGCCCGAACACCACTCGCCGCTGCTGCGGACGCCCTGCGCAATGTCGTAGTTGATGCGCGATGCAAAAAAGCCCGGGTAGCAGGCGCGCACGGCGGCGTCGTACACCAGTGCCTGATCCACCGCAGTACGCTCCGCGCCGGGCGGGAGCGTGGCCAGCAGCGCGTGGAAGTCGCCGCGCACCACCGTGAGGTCAGACCCGCCATACGCCAGTGCACCGTGGTTGTCCCGCGTGAGGCGCTGGCGGCCGTGGTACGACGCCAGGATGCCCGCCACACGGATTTGGCCCACGCTCAGTGTCTCTACCTGCGTGAGGTTGTGCTCCAGCACCACGCCTTGGCCGACCAGGCCGGCGTTGTCCAGCTCGGCCAGGCATGCGGCGAGCGCAGGTACGTCGGCCACCACGTTCTGGCCGCGGCCGCCGGTTTCGCAGACCGGCTTGACCCGCACGGGCCCCAGCGCGAGGAGCTTTTCGCCTGCGGTCATCACATCCTGGGGTGAATACGCCGAATAGCCCGGCAGCACCACCGAGTGCACGCGCGCTGCGAACTCCGCGTTCCACCCCTCGGGCGCCGGCGCTGTGGGGGACACCAGGGGGTGGGTGATGGCCTTTGTGGCCACAAAAGGGTAGGGCACCACGCCGCCGAGCAGGTCGTCTTCGCCGCGCACACCCAGGCGCTGCGCAGCATCAGCGTGCAGGGTGTCGCTGGGGATCAGGTAGGTGTGCTTGGGCCACAGGGACTGCGGCATTTCTTCGGCAAAAGGACAGCCCTTGAGTTCCGCGACGCGGTGAACGATCTCCTCGCGGGTCATGGTTTCGTGCAGGCTGGCGTGCCCGCGCAGGCCGCGGGTGAACGGCATGACGATTTCCGTCTGCAGCGTCCGGGGCTGCGGTTTCAGTGCTGCATATGCTGCCAACGCCGTCATGCGGGCTCCTTGGCTCTCTGCAAACGGCGAGAGGGACCGGTGGCGCCATCGCCGAGGGACTTGCATCCATCGTATTTTTGGACGGGGCCCGTGCGGTGTAGGACGACCGAGCACGCGGGCCGCAGCGGGCGCCGGGCCCACGTGCCGGCTGGTGCGCAGGGCGCTATGAAAACCGCCGGCGGAGGTGGCCCGGGAGTCGGCGCGGAAAAACCTCATCCTGGGTGCTAGGCGGCAGGGGGATCGCGCCAATTTCATATCGGCGAATGGTGCTGCCCATGCAGCCAGGTCTGCAACCAGCTTCAGAACTTCAGCAAAAACCTTTCGGTCAGCCCGCTTCGTCCGTCAGGCCGCGCGTGGGAGGGTTGGGCGTGTTGGCGTTGTTCTCCCCGCTGCCCGGCTGCGCTACGGGCCCGGTGGGGCTGGACACACCAGACGTGCCACCAGGGCTCGGACGGGCGTTCCGCGCTGCGCGCCAGGCGTTGAAGTCTTCCGAGAACTTCTGGTACCGCTCTTTGCGCCAGGCACGGTAGTCCTCGTCGAGCAATCGCATCTGCTCTTCGCGCCACTGGTGGTAGTCGGGGTCGTGGTGGGTGGCGCGACCCGGTGGGGCGCCGTGCTGGCTGCTGCCGGCCCGGCCCTCGCTGCCCCAGGCGTAGCTTGCGCGCTCCAGTTCCTGGTAGTCGCGGTAGTCGTTGTCCATGCCGTCGTGCGGGGCGGCCTGCCGAGCGTCAGCGCGGTAGCCGCTTCCGCCCTGAAAACGTTCCACATCCTGTGGCAAGCGGTCCCGCCCGCCTTCGCGAGCACGCGCGCTCAGCCCCGCGTCGCCACGGTAATCGTCATGCACCACGCCGCGCGGACCGGACGGGCCACCCTCGCTGTAATGCTCCGGGCGATCGGCAAAGCGGGTGCCGTAGCCGCCACCCGGCGCTTCGGCCCCGTTCTCCGTGCTGCCACGGGCGCTGTGTTCTGCGTACCGGCTGGTGTCGTGTTCGCGCGCCGGGCCTTGTCCGGCTGCGCCGCTGTCCTCGCTGTCCCGATAGCCCATGTCGGTTCTCCTGATGTGTTGGCCACGCGTGCCGGTCTGGCGCGCGGTGCTCGCGCGGCTGCTTGCAGCGTCAGCGCTGGTCTTGAGAGGTGCGTTGGGATGTGTCGCCCTGCAGTTGCTGCCCCGCCTGGCTGCCGCTGCTGCCGGCTGGCCCGGCCGGGCCTGACTCGCCGGGCTGGCCCGATGGTCCGCGGCCGGGGCTGTGAGTGCTTTGGGCTTGCTGGCGGCTCCCCGCGGAGCTGTTGCGGGCTTGGCTGTCGTCGCTGTAGCCGTCGCCAGCCTGGGGGTCGATGTCGTTGGGCATGAATGCCTCCTCGGAAGAAACGAAAACGTGCACGGTGGTTGTGCATGAATTCATTGTCAAAGGAGGCCTTGCGATTTCTGTAGGCGCTGTCCTATGCCGCGGGTCGGCGGTTGTCCTCCAGCGGCCAGACGATGAGCGAGATTTGCGGTGCCTTTGCGCAAAGGGTTGCGGCTTGGCGTGCGAGGGCAGGGGTCGCCAGCCCTGAATGCAAAAAATGCAGAGTGCTATAAAAACAATAGCTATAAGTGCTTATGAATCAAGCGCTGGGGCCGATTTTGACCATATTTTTGGAATGGCGACGACCCCCAGCCGCGCCAGCCCGTCCGCAGCAACGCCGAGCCTCGGCGGCGCAGCCGTCAGTAAGTCTCCAGGTGCAGCCGGCCTTCGCGCTTGAGGGCTGCGCCCACCTGGCTCCAGTCCAGCCCGCTGGCGGTGGCGATGTCGCGCAGCGCCATCACCACACCTTCTTCCATGCTCTTGAGGCCGCACACATAAAAGTGGCTGCTGCCATCGCGCAGCAGCGCGGCCAGGTCGGCGGCGCGCTCGCGCATCAGGTCCTGCACGTAGCGGCGCGGCTGCCCGGCGGTGCGTGAGAACGCCAGATTGATGTCGATGAAATCCTTGGGCAGGCTCTGCAGCGGGCCGAAGTAGGGCAGCTCCTGCTGGGTGCGCGCGCCGAAGAACAGCAGCAGCTTGCCGCCCTCGAACTTGCCGCTGCTGCGCAGCCGCCTGCGCCATTCGGTCATCGCACGCATGGGTGCGCTGCCGGTGCCGGTGCAGATCATCACGATGTGCGAGCGCGGGTGGTTGGGCATCAGGAACGAGCTGCCAAACGGCCCCACCACCTGCACCGTGTCGCCTACCTTCAGGTCGCACACGTAGTTGGACGCCACACCGCGCACGGCGTTGCCGTCGTGGTCGGTGGTCACGCGTTTCACCGTGAGCGCCAGGTTGTTGTAGCCGGGCCGCTCGCCGTTGCGCGGGCTGGCGATGGAGTACTGGCGCGCGTGGTGCGCCTTGCCCAGCGCATCGGTGCCCGGCGGGATGATGCCGATGGACTGCCCCTCCAGCACCGGGAACGGCATGCTGCCGAAGTCGAGCACCACATGGTGCGTCTCGCTCTCGAACCCCGCTTCGGTGCAGTTGAAGTTGCCCACCACGGTCGCCGCCGTTGGGCTCTTGGGCGGGAAGAGGTTGGTATACGGGTGCGCGGCCGACCAGGGCGGCACCGTGGCGCCGTACTGGGCCGAGTTGAAAGTCTGTGCGCCAGGTTCTTCTGCCACTGCAGCCGCTGCGGATTGCGCGGGCTGCTGGGCGGCGGCATTGAGGGCCGCCGTTGCCACGCCCTCGGCCGCGAGCTGCTCGGGCGAGAGCTCTGCGGGCAGCTCTTCCCACGTTAGTTGCTCTTCGATGCTGTAGGCCCGCGCCAGCGGCATGGCGCGCCAGTTGTCGATGGAGCCCGTGGGGCAGGGCGAGATGCAGGCCATGCAGCCGTTGCACACGTCCGCGCGCACGACGTAATTGTTGTCGTCGTGCGTGATGGCACCCACCGGGCAGGTGGCCTCGCAGGTGTTGCAGCGGATGCAGATCTCGGGGTCGATCAGGTGCTGCTTCAGGATGCCGTTGTCGATCAGCGTGGTGGTGGAGTCCATGGTCTTCTTCCGCAAATGGCGGCTTCCCCCTGGAAGCACGCCGCCTTCGCATCCGCAACATGTTGGCTGGCCGAGCGGGCATCAACCACTGCAATCCGTTCACGCTGAGCCTGTCGAAGCGTCGCGCGAGGCTTCGACAAGCTCAGCCCGAGCGGGTGGGGCCAGGTTCTTGATGCGGGCGCTATGGCATCGCCTTAGTTAAAACGTACATATTCAAAATCGACCGGCTGGCGGTTGATGCCCATCACGGGCGGCGCGATCCAGCCGGCAAACTTGCCCGGCTCCACCACGCGGCCCATCAGCGACGCGACGAACGCAAAGTCCTCGGGCGTGGGCAGCCACTCGGCCTTGCGGGCTGCCCATTCCACCTCGTTCACCACGCGGCCATCGGGTGACATCTTGATGCCGGCCAGCGCGCCGATCTGGCGGTTGAAGGCCTTGTGCGGCACCCACAGGCGCGTGGGGATGCCGGCTTTTTCCAGCACCTTGTTCCAGCGGCCCACGCCGGCCATCGAGTCCTTGATGAAGTCGTCGCGCAGCACCTCGTTCAGGGCGTTGAGCATGGGCACGTCCTTTTCCAGCAGCTGTCCGTCCTTGACCTCCAGCACCTTGTAGGTCTGCCCTTTGAGGATGTGGTCGTCACCCCGTTTGCCTTCTTCGTATCGGCCCTTGAGGCCCGAGCTGTAGAAGATGGCCGCGTTGCTCGACTGGTCGGCGCCGAACAGGTCGATGGTCACGCTGTAGTGGAAGTTGAGGTAGCGCTGCACCGTGCCCAGGTCGATGGCGCCGGCGGCACGCACCTTGGCCGGGTCGTCGGTCTTGAGCTCGTTCATCACCTGCGCGGTGCGCGCCAGCACGCGCGAGACGCCGGACTCGCCCACGAACATGTGGTGGGCTTCCTCGGTCAGCATGAACTTGGTGGTGCGGGCCAGCGGGTCGAAGGCGCTCTCCGCCAGCGCAGACAGCTGAAACTTGCCGTCGCGGTCGGTGAAGTAGGTGAACATGAAGAACGCCAGCCAGTCGGGCGTCTTCTCGTTGAAGGCCCCTAGGATGCGCGGGTTGTCCACGTCGCCCGAGGTGCGCTGCAGCAGCGCCTCGGCCTCCTCGCGGCCGTCGCGTCCGAAGTGCTTGTGCAGCAGGTAGACCATGGCCCACAGGTGGCGGCCTTCTTCCACATTGATCTGGAACAGGTTGCGCAGGTCATACATGCTGGGCGCGGTAAGGCCCAGGTGGCGCTGCTGCTCCACCGACGCGGGCTCGGTGTCGCCCTGCGTCACGATGATGCGGCGCAGATTGGCGCGGTGCTCGCCGGGCACGTCCTGCCAGGCCTTCTCGCCCTTGTGGTCGCCAAAATGGATCTCGCGGTTGGCATCGCCCGGGTTCAAGAAGATGCCCCAGCGGTAGTCGCGCATCTTCACGTGGCCGAACTGTGCCCAGCCCTGCGGGTCCACGCTCACGGCGGTACGCAGGTACACCTCGTGGTCGGTCGACCCCTCGGGGCCCACGTCGTCCCACCAGTTGATGAAGTTGGGCTGCCAGCCTTCGAGCGCGCGCTGCAGCGTGCGGTCTTCGCCCAGGTTGACGTTGTTGGGGATCTTCTCGCTGTAGTTGATCGTGCTCATGGCCAGTCCTTCAAGTGGAGGTTCATATCCGTTCGGCCTGGGCTTGTCGAAGGCTCGCGCAGGGCTTCGACTAGCTCAGCCTGAACGGGTGGGGAGGTCAATCGGTTGGGTGGGGGGTAGGGTCAGACGCGGTTCAGATCAAAGCCGGCTTTTTCACCGGTACCGTAGACCTTGAGCGCACCCTTCTCGCCCACCGCGTTCGGGCGGTTGAAGATCCAGTTCTGCCAGGCGGTCAGGCGGCCGAAGATGCGGGTGTTCATGTTTTCCTTGCTGGCAAAGCGCAGGTTGGCCTCCAGCCCGGTGAGCGAGTCGGGCGACATGGCGGCGCGCTCCTCGATGGCGATGCGGATCTCGTCGTCCCAGTCGATGTCGTCCGGGGCGGCAGTCACCAGGCCCAGGGCCAGCGCGGCGTCCGCGTCCAGTGGCTTGCCGGCCGCGGCGCGCGCGGCTTCCAGAGGGGCGGCTTCTTCGTAGAAGCGGCGCTGCAGGCGGCTTTGGTCATTCACCATGGGCAGCAGCCCGAAGTTGAACTCGTTGAGCGTGAGCTTGGGCGCGCGCTCGGCATCGTCGGGCAGGGCCAGCATGTAGGTGCGGTCAGCGGCAAAGGCCAGCTCGGCCAGCGAGCCCGCGAAGGCCGAGCCGGATTCGACCAGCGCGAACAGGCTGCGCGACGACACATCGAGCCGCGCAAAGGTGCGGCGCAGCGCGCCGATGGTCTCGCGCACCAGCCAGTGGCCTTGGTGGGCGATCAGCGTGGCGTCGCTGGCCAGTACGGCCTGGGCATCGCCCTCGGTCTTGAGCAGCCAGGTGCCGATGTCGAGTTCGTCGGTGCGCAGGTTCAGGATGGCGTCGTCCAGCTGGCGCGCCAGGGCCAGCGGCCACCAGGCGGCGCCTGCGGCCTCGATGCCGGCGATGTCCGTGGGTTGCGCGCCGGTAGGAGCCTTTAGCGTGAGCGTGGCCGTGCGGCGGATGCGGTCGATGTCGACGCTGACATGGGCGTAGCGCAGGCTGTCGGCGCTCTCTTCGCGCTCCACGCGGGTCAGGGCCACGCCGTTTGCGTTGGCTGGGCGGGGGCTGCCTTGGGCCAGGCGCGCCGCCGCGTCATCGACGGCGGCCGCGAACTGCGCCGGCTTGGCGATGCGGTCCACCAGGCGCCAGTCCACCGCGCGCTGGCCGCGCACGCCTTCCACGCTGGTGCAGAAGATGTCGGCCAGGTCGTGGCGCACGTGGCGCTTGTCGGTCACGCGCGTCAGGCCGCCGGTGCCGGGCAGCACGCCCAGGAGCGGCACTTCAGGCAACGACACGGCCGACGAGCGGTCGTCCACCAGCACGATCTCGTCGCAGGCCAGGGCCAGCTCGTAGCCGCCGCCCGCGCAGGCGCCGTTCACGGCGGCGACGAACTTCAGGCCCGAGTGCTTGGAGGAGTCCTCGATGCCGTTGCGCGTCTCGTTGGTGAACTTGCAGAAGTTGACCTTCCAGGCGTGGCTGGAGACACCCAGCATGAAGATGTTGGCGCCCGAGCAGAAGATGCGGTCCTTGGCGCTGGTGACGATCACGGTGCGCACCTGCGGGTGCTCGAAGCGCACGCGGTTGAGCGCGTCGTGCAGCTCGATGTCCACGCCCAGGTCATAACTGTTGAGCTTGAGCTTGTAGCCGGGGCGGATGCCGCCGTCTTCGGCAATGTCGAGCGACAAACGGGCGACCGGACCATCCACCGCGAGCTTCCAGTGGCGGTATTGCGTAGGGTCGGTGCGGTAGTCCACACGGGTAGAGGTGGTAGGCAGGGCGGTCATGGGGCGTCTCCAACAAATCTACTAACAGGCAAAATAATGCATTTGCCAATTCATTGATGTGCATCATGCTGCATGTTTTTATGCAAGTCAATGCATCCTTCAGTTTTTGCAGGAGGTTAGAAAGTTGGGAGAGGCTGCGCCCCAGGGCGCCGGGACGCACCGCGCGCTCTGGAGCATCCCGGCGCGCCCTGCGCGTCAGTCGGGGCGGTTGGCCATGAGCTGGCGCACGCCCGTGCGCAACTGCAACAGGCTTTGGTCGAGGCTCTGGCCCGAGGTGTCGACGGTGAGGTCAGCCTTTGAATAAAACGCTGCCCGGCCTTCCAAGATGCGGCGCAGGTCGTCCATCGCTTCCTTGCTGGCGGCCATGGGGCGCATGTCGCCCTGGGCGAGCACGCGGCCCATGTGCTCCTCGGGCGCGGCGCGCAGCCATACCGTGGTGCAGTGCGCCAGCAGTTCGTTGAAGGTGGCTGGGTCCGACACGATGCCGCCGGGTGTGGCGATCACGACTTCGCTGTGGATCTGCACGATCTCTTCGAGCGCCCGCCGTTCATAGCGCCGGTAGGCGGTAGTGCCGTACAGGTCATGGATCTCGCGCACGCTGCAGCCGGCCAGGGTTTCAATTTCGCGGCTCAGTTCGATGAAGGGCACGTCCAGATCGCGCGCCAGGAGCGGCCCCAGCGTGGACTTGCCCGCGCCGCGCAACCCCACGAGGGCAATGCGCCGGTGGCGCGCCGTGTCGACCGCACCGTTGTTCAGCAGCTCGTGCAATGCCAGGCGCGCACGGCGCAGTTCAGGCTCGCTGCGGTGCTCCAGCAGTTCGCGGATCAGCAGCCCTTCAGGCGAGCGGGTGGTGAAGTCGCCCACCAGTTCGGCCAGCGAGCAGTGCAGTGCGCCCGCCACCTGCTGCAACACCAGGATGGAGGCGTTGCCGGTGCCGTATTCCAGATTGGCCAGATGCCGCTCCGACACGTCGGCCGCCTTCGCTACCGCCTTGCGCGTGAGCCCGCGCTGCGCCCGCAGATTGCGCACCCGCTCACCGAGCGCAGCCAACAGAGGGTTGCGGGCTTCGTCGGCAGGCTCCGTCGCGCCTTCGCCCGCCGAGGTCGCTGTGTCTTCTCGTTCGTTCATGTTCGTCCTCGTTCACAGCCCGCCGCGCGGAGCATCGGCGCGCAGGTGCTCCGCTCAGCGAAAATACTATTCATGCACTATAGTGCTTGACATCACATCAAACATTACTTATTGTTCACATGCAGGCAAGATACTGCACATCGCTTCATCCCACAAGAACCGGGACCTGCAGCATGCGCGCTGCACCTATTGTCCCTGTCACCCGCGAGTCGCCATGCCCGAAAAAGCTGCATTCCATCAGGCCTTGGTCGAACTGACCCGGGACATCGCGGGCCGCGCCCTGGACGGCGCCTTGCAGGACTGGCTCAACCAGACCCATGGCCCCACCAGTGCGGCCTACCAGCACATCAAGGCCGCGTGCCTGGCCGGCATCGCGCAGGGCTGGCTCTGCGAGCGAGAAGGGGGTGGTATCCGCTACGGCCGCGTCTTCAAGGCAGAAGATGCGCTGCAGCGCTTCTCGGTGGATGTTGTTGACATGCAGGACATCGCGGGCCCGCACCATGCGCATCCGCTGGGCGAAATCGACCTGATCATGCCGCTGGAAGGGGACGCCACGTTTGACGGCCATCCTGCCGGTTGGTGTGTGTACCCACCGGGCAGTGCCCATAGCCCCACCGTGGCCCAAGGCCGGTCGCTGGTGCTCTATCTGCTGCCCGAGGGGCAGATCCAGTTCACGCGCTGAGGCTGCAGCCCACCCGACACATGGCCAGCGCCCCCGCGGAGGGGCCGGCCTCACCCCAGAAAGACGCCATGACCGAACTCCTGCCCAACTACGCTGCCGGCCGCTGGCAAACCGGCCACGGCCCGGGCACCGTGCTGAAAGACCCCGTGCTGGGCCAGGACCTGGTGCGTGTGGATGCAACAGGGCTCGACCTGCCCGAGGCCTTCCGGTTTGCCCGCGAGCGCGGCGGCGCCGCATTGCGGGCGCTGACCTACCGTGAGCGGGCAGCGCTGCTGGGCGCGGTGGTCAGGGTGCTGCAGGCCCACCGCGACAGCTACTACGAGATTGCCACGGCCAATTCCGGTACGGTCAAGAACGACTCTGCCGTGGACATCGACGGGGGCATCTTCACGCTGGGGCAGTACGCCAAGTGGGGTGAAACGCTGGGCGATGTGCGTGCGCTGCGTGACGGCGAGGCCATCAAGCTGGGCAAGGAGCCGGTGTTTCTGTCGCAGCACCTGCAGGTGCCGGCGCGCGGCGTGGCGCTGTTCATCAATGCGTTCAACTTCGCGGCCTGGGGGCTGTGGGAGAAAGCCGCGCCCGCGCTGCTCTCGGGCGTGCCGGTCATTGTCAAACCTGCCACGTCCACCGCCTGGCTCACGCAGCGCATGGTGCGCGATGTGGTCGATGCCGGCGTGTTGCCGGCGGGAGCCCTGTCCGTCATTGCGGGCAGCTCGGCCGGGCTCATGGACCAGCTGCAGCCCTTCGATGTGGTCTCGTTCACAGGCTCGGCGGAAACGGCCGGCATCATCCGTGCGCATCCTGCGGTGGCGCAGCGCTCGGTGCGCGCCAACATCGAGGCCGACAGCCTGAACAGCGCCGTTCTGCTGCCCGATGCGGCGCCGGGGAGCGAGGCCTTCAATCTGCTGGTGCGCGAAGTGGTGCGCGAGATGACCGTCAAGTCCGGCCAGAAGTGCACGGCGATCCGCCGCATCCTGGTGCCTGCCGGCGTGTATGGCGCGGCGGCCGAGGCCATTGGCGCCAAGCTTGCAGGCGTGACGGTGGGCAACCCGCGCAACGACAGCGTGCGCATGGGCTCACTGGTCAGCACGGCGCAGCTGCAGGCGGTGCGCGAGGGCCTGGCACTGCTGAGCGCCCACGCGGAGATCCTGCACGACGGCCGCCAGCAGCCGCTGGTGGACGCCGACCCTGCGGTGGCCGCCTGCATGGGCCCCGTGCTGCTGGGCGTGCGCGACCCCGATGCGAACGCGGTGGTGCACGACGTGGAAGTGTTCGGCCCCGTGGCCACGCTGGTGCCCTACCGGGACATGGACCACGCCCTGGCGCTGGCGCAGCGGGGGCAGGGGTCGCTGGTCACGTCGCTGTATGGCGCCGACGAGACTGCGTTGGCCCAGGCAGCTGTGCAACTGGCGGCCAGCCACGGCCGTGTGCACGTGGTCACGCCCGACGTGGCACAGGCCCACACAGGCCACGGCAACGTGATGCCGATGTCGCTGCACGGCGGCCCAGGGCGCGCAGGCGGCGGCGCCGAGCTGGGCGGCCTGCGCGCGCTCGACTTCTATCACCAGCGCAGTGCCGTGCAGGCCAGCCCGGCTGTGCTGGCCGCGCTCGGCCTCTGACGCCTGAGCGAGTGAGCGAGCGCCCTGCCGGCCCAGTGCCTTACCGAAAACGACGGAGAGATCGACATGACCCGCCTGCCAGAGCGCTTCAACTTCGCGGACCGCTTGTTCAGCCTGAACCGCGCCCATGCGGAGCGCACCGCCTATATCGATGACCGCGGCCGGCTGAGCTATGGCGACCTGGAAGACCGCGCCCGGCGGCTGGCCGGTGTGCTGGTGGCCTCGGGCCTGCGGCGCGAAGAGCGCGTGCTGCTGCTGATGCACGACACCAGCGATTGGCCTGTGTGCTTTTTGGGCTGTCTGTACGCCGGTGTGGTGCCGGTGGCGGTGAACACCTTGCTGACGGTGGACGACTACGCCTACATGCTGGCCCACAGCCGCGCCCAGGCGGCGCTGGTGTCGGGCGCGCTGCTGCCGGTGTTGTCGGCAGCGATGGCGCGCGGACCCCACGAAGTCGGGACGCTGCTGGTGTCGCTGCCTGTGGGCAAGCTGCACGCCGGCGCGCGGGACCTGGAGGCCGCGCTGAACGAGGCACCGGCCTTGGCCGCGCCAGCACCCACCACGCCCGATGATCCGGGCTTCTGGCTCTACTCGTCGGGCTCTACCGGCAAGCCCAAGGGCACGGTGCACACGCAGGGCAACCTGTGGTGGACGGCCGAGCTGTACGGCAAGCCGGTGCTGGGCCTCACGCAGCAGGACGTCTGCTTCTCGGCGGCCAAGCTCTACTTTGCCTATGGCCTGGGCAACGCGCTCACCTTCCCGCTGTCGGTAGGTGCCACGGTGGTGCTGATGGCCGAGCGGCCCACGCCCGACGCGACCTTCAAGCGCTGGGTGGAGCACCAGCCCACGGTGTTCTACGGCGCACCCACGGGGTTCGCAGGCATGCTGGCATCGCCCCGCTTGCCAGCGCGCGCGGCCGTGGCACTGCGCATGTGTTCGTCGGCGGGCGAGGCACTGCCCGCCGAGATCGCGCAGCGCTTCAAAGCGCATTTCGGCTGCGACATCATCGATGGCATCGGATCCACGGAGATGCTGCACATCTTTTTGTCCAACCGCCCGGGAGACATCCGCTACGGCACCACCGGCAAACCCGTGCCGGGCTATGACGTCGAGCTGCGCGGCGAAGAAGGGCAGTGCGTGCCGGACGGCGAAGTGGGCGACCTCTACATCCGCGGCCCCAGCGCAGCGTTGATGTACTGGAACAACCGCGACAAGACCCGCGACACCTTCCAGGGCGGCTGGACCAAAAGCGGCGACAAGTACACCCGCGATGCCGACGGCTACTACACCTACGCAGGCCGCAGCGACGACATGCTCAAGGTCAGCGGCATTTATGTCTCGCCGTTCGAGGTCGAGGCCACGCTGATGCAGCACACCGCCGTGCTGGAGGCGGCTGTGATCGGCAAGGAAGACGCCGACGGCCTCACCAAGACCAAGGCTTTTGTGGTGCTCAAGGACGGCAAGTCCGCCACAGAGGACGAGCTCAAGGCCTTTGTGAAAGAAAAACTCGCGCCCTACAAATATCCCCGCTTCATCGAGTTCGTGCCCGAGCTGCCCAAGACGGCCACGGGCAAGATCCAGCGCTTCAGGCTGCGTGAACTGCAGGCCCGCGCATGAGCACGGCCAGCGAATTCGCCACCATCGACTGGCGCGGCCGGCCGGTGCAGGTGGAATACCAGTGGATCGCACCAGACCGGCGGGATGCACCGCTTTTGGTGTTCCTTCACGAAGGGCTGGGGTCGGTGGCCATGTGGAAGGATTTTCCGCACGCGCTGTGCGCGGCGGGGGGCTTTCGGGGCCTGGTGTTTTCTAGGCCCGGCTATGGCCGGTCGACGCCGCGCGACGCCGGCGAGAGGTGGGGCGTCGACTTCATGCACCGCCAGGCGCACGAGGTGCTGCCGGCATTTATGACCGCGCTGGGCATCACCGAGCCGGTCTGGCTGTTTGGCCACAGCGATGGCGCGTCCATTGCCCTGTTGTACGCCTCGTTCGCCCCAGAGGCGGTGCGCGGCCTGGTGGTCCTGGCCCCGCACATCTTCGTGGAAGACGTGACGGTCCAGAACATCGAGCAGGCGCGGCTGGCTTATGTGAATACGGACCTGCCGCACAAGCTGGGTCGTTACCACGACGAGCCAGACTCTGCCTTTTGGGGCTGGAACCGCATCTGGCTGAACCCGGCGTTTCGCAGCTGGAACATCGAGCGGGAGGTGGCCGCCGTGCGCGCCCCGGTGCTGGCCGTGCAAGGCCAGGGCGATGAATACGGCACCTTGGAGCAGGTCCGCGGCATCGCCCGGACGGTGCCAGGGACGCGGCTCCTGGAGCTGCCCGACTGCGGGCACTCGCCGCACCGCGACCGGCCGTCGGAAGTGATTGCCGCCACCGTGGCGTTCATTGCCGACAGCGAAGTCAAGCCGGGCTGACAGCGATCTACCCAGCGTTCCAGCGCAGCCGCTGCGCGTTGCCACACCGCTGCCCGCATGGCCTGTGACGCACCGCTTGGCTATTCCACCCGCCGCCGCAACCCCTCCAGGTTCACCACGGTGATGCCGCCATATTCGATCTGCAACACACCTTCGGCCTCCAGGCGCTGGAGCGCTGCATTGCAACGCTGGCGCGACACGCCCGAGAGGTTGGCAATTTCCTCTTGCGATACCTGCAGGTGGGGATCGCTGCCGGGGTGAAGCCAGGGGTGGAACAGGCCGGCCAGCGCGCGCGCTACCTGGCTGTCCGTGTCCAGCAGGTGGTGGGCGGTGAAGTTGCCCAGGAACCAGTGCATGCGCTCGTTGATCTGGCGGAGCAGAAAGTGGTCAAAACTGCGCTGGGTAGCGTGCAGCCATTCAAACGTTTCGAGCGGCATCAGGGCCACGCGGCTGGGGCGCAGCGCAATGATGTCCGCCGTGCGGGCCGCTCCGCGCAGCAGCGTGCCTTCGCCAAACCAGCTGCCGGCCGACAAGCCGCCAAGGGTGACGGACCGGCCGTTGTCCGAGGTCACGGTCCATTTAAGCAGCCCTTCGATGGCACCGTACCAGTGCAGGGGCACGTCGCCGCGCCGGCACAGCGCGCTGCCCTGCGGCACGTCGACCTCGCGCAATTCGTCGAGCACGCGTTGCCGGGCCGATTCGTCCAGCGCCGGAAACCATGGCGAGTCGTTCAAGAGGTTGGCAACCGTTGGCGGAGCCTTTCTGACCAGCATTCTGAAGCGTTCTCCCACGGGGTAACGGGCACGATTCCTCGTATACCCTGAGTCCAAATGTCATCGCAATGACTGAGTATGCAAGCGTCTAAAAAAATAATGCGTGCCATACCATTTTCTCTTGGACAAGGCCATGACCCAGCGCAACGATTTCGCCACCGCCAAACCTCTGGCCCGGCTGTTGTGTGGGGCGCTGCGAGTGAATTTTCTTTTACGGCGTTGTGACCGGCCCGCCGCGCCCCTCGCAACCTCTGCACGCGGTGCCGCTGATGCGTGCGTCGGCGCGATGCCCGGCGTGGTGCCCCTAACCCGGCCCGCTGCAGCGGCCAAACGGCGTGCAAGTTTTGTTGGCTTTCACCGAGCAGCCAGGCTGCCTTGCACGACGGCCGCGGTGTGAGCCGCATAGCGATTTACCCACCCAGAAAGAGGAGACAGATGATGATGCCCACACGCCGCCAATTCGTGAGCCACCTCGGCTACGCCGCCGCGCTCGGAGCGCTTGCTCCCTGGAGCGCCATGGCACAGACGCTGGAGCAGATCAAGATCTTCTATGGCTTCCCTGCGGGGAGCGCTGGCGACAGCGTGGCCCGCCGGGTGGGCGAGAAGCTGGCTGGCTCGGCCTACACCCGCAACGCCGCGGTGGTGGAAAACAAGCCCGGCGCGGGCGGGCGCATCGCGCTGGAGGCCCTCAAGGGGGCGCCGACCGATGGCAGCGTCCTCACGCTGTCGCCGTTCTCGTGCACTTCGATCTACCCGCACATCTACAGCAAGCTCAGCTACGACCCGACCAAGGATTTTGTGCCGGTGTCCATCGGCGCGGTCATGCACCACGGCCTGGCGGTGGGACCCCTGGTTCCTGCATCGGTCAAGAACGTCAAAGAGTTCCTGGCCTGGGCCAAGGCCAATCCAGGCCAGGCCAACTATGGCTCGCCTGCCGCAGGCTCCACGCCGCACTTCATTGGGGCGCTGCTGGGCATGAACAACGGCGTGGACTTGAAGCACGTGCCCTACCGCGGATCGATTCCCGGCGTGACCGACGTGGTGGGCGGTCAGATCGCCTCGATGGTGACCCCGAGCGGCGACTTCATCCCCAACCACAAGGCCGGCAAGCTGCGGTTGATCGCCACGTCGGGCAAGGCCCGCTCGCCGTTCTCGCCCGAAGTGCCCACCTTTGCCGAACAGGGCTTCCCTGAGCTGACCACGGAAGAATGGTTCGGCTTCTACGCGCCAGCGAAGACGCCGGCCACCGTGGTAGCCGCGGCCAATGCCGCCATCAACGCGGCGATCAAGGAAAAGGCCGTGATCGACAGCCTGGCCGTGGTCGGGCTGATTGCGCAGGGCTCCACCGCGGCCGAGATGGCGGCATCCCAGCAAACAGAGTTTGAGCGCTGGGGTCCGCTGGTCAAGAAGATCGGCTTCACCGCCGAGTCCTGAAGGGCGTCGACATGGGCTTTCGTGTGCAGCGTGTGGCCGTGGTCGCGACCGGCGTCATTGGCGCCAGCTGGGCCGCGTACTTCTTGGCCCAGGGGCTGGAGGTGGACGCCACCGACCCCGCCCCTGGCGCCAGGGAGCGCCTGCAGGCCGCGGTAGCCCGCCACTGGCCCGTGCTTGAGCGCAGCGGCCTGGCACCCGGGGCGCGCATGGAACGGCTGCGCTTTCATGACCGGCTGGAGGACGCGCTGGCCCACGCGGACTTTGTGCAAGAGAGCGGGCCGGAGCGCCTTGACTTCAAGGTGGACCTGCTGCGCCGCATGGACGACGCTGCGCCGCACCACGCGATTCTTGCATCGAGCTCGTCAGGCCTTTCGGTCTCGGCGATGCAGGCGCAGTGCCTGCGTCCCGAACGCGTCGTGCTGGGGCATCCGTTCAATCCCCCGCATTTGATCCCGCTGGTCGAGGTGGGCGGCGGCGACAAGACATCGCCCGAGTCGATCGCCGTGGCCATGGATTTCTACAAGGCCATCGGCAAGCATCCCATCCACGTCCGGCGCGAAGTCAAGGGGCACATCGCCAACCGACTGCAAGCCGCGCTCTGGCGGGAGGCTTTTCACCTCGTCAACGAGGGCGTGGCCAGTGTCTCCGACATCGACACCGCCATTGCCCAGGGCCCCGGCTTGCGCTGGGCGCTGATGGGCCCGTTCATGAACCTGCACCTGTCGGGTGGCGATGGCGGTATCGGCCACTTGCTGGCCCATCTGGGTGGGCCCATCGAAGACTGGTGGAACGACCTGGGCGCGCCGCAGATGACGCCCGTGCTGCAGCAACGCGTAGTGGACGGCATGAAGCAGGCATTGGCCGGGCGTGCCAGCGCCGAACTTGCCGATGCGCGCGACGCCTTGCTGATCGGCCTTCTGCATGCCAAGCAGGCCACACCGATCCTCGACGGACCGGACCGACCGAATTACTGATTTCTTCGCCTGCGCGCCGGGCAACCGGCGGGACAGGTGCGCCCGTACCCACCCCAAGAGACAACACCATGCAACCTGGATTCCTTGATGACGAAACCCAGATCGCGCTGCCGCTCACGGTGCAGACACGGTCGGACGACGGCTCGTTCACGCTGCGCTCTCCGGTGCCGCTGGGCGCCTATGCGCGTTGCATCGGCGAATGGGTAGAGCGGTGGGCACAAGAGACACCCGATGCACCCGCCTTGGCGGAGCGCGACGACAGCGCAGACCACTGGAACACCCTGAGCTACGGCGAGCTGCGCCGCGCCGTTGGCGCTGTTGCGCAGTCGTTGCTGGACCTCAACCTGCCTGCGGACCGCCCCATTGCCATCCTTTCGGACAACGCGGTGGACCACGCGGTGCTCATGCTGGCAGCGATGCATGTGGGCCTGGCATCGTGCTCCTTGTCGAGCGCGTATTCGCGGTCCAAGGACCCAAGCAGGCTGCACGGCATGCTGGCGGCGCTCGGCCCTGCGCTGGTGTACGCCTCCGATGCCAAGGTGTTCGCACCGGCCCTTGTGGGGTACGAATCCGACGCGGTGAAAGTCTTCAGCCGGAATGCGCAAGAGGTGGCTGGCGCGCTGTCATTCGCGCATTTGCTGATGGGTACCGAAACCCCCGCGGTCCGTCGCGCGTTCGAGACCATCGCGCCTGACGGCCATGCCAAATATTTGCTGACTTCGGGATCGACGGGCCGGCCCAAGGTGGTGATCAACACACACCGCATGCTTTGCGCCAACCAGCAGATGATTGCCCAGGTGTGGCCTTTTCTGGAGCACGAAAAGCCCGTGCTGGTGGACTGGCTGCCCTGGAGCCATACCTTTGGTGGCAACCACAACCTCAACATGGTGCTGTGCCATGGCGGCACGCTCTATATCGACGAGGGCCGCCCCGTGCCCGGGCTGATCGAGAAGACGGTGCGCAATCTGCGCGACGTCAAGCCGACCATGCTGTTCAATGTGCCGCGCGGATTCGACATGCTGCTGCCGTTTCTGGAGGCAGACCCAGCCCTGGCGGCCGAAGTTCTGTCGCGCATACGCCTGGCGTTCTACGCTGCTGCAGCACTGGCCCCGTCGACCTGGCAGCGGCTTGAAGCCATCGCGGCCGACGTGCGGCCGTCGCAGCCGCTGTGGCTGACCACTTCCTGGGGCGCGACCGAGACCGCGCCTGCCGTCACCAGCGCGCATTGGCGCCTGGACAAGGCGGGGTGCATCGGGGCCCCGTTGCCAGGGCTCGAACTCAAGTTTGTGCCCAGTGGCAGCAAGCTCGAGATGCGGGTCAAGGGTGTGTCGGTCTTTTCTGGCTACCGCAACGCGCCGGTCGAGACGGCGGCGGCTTTTGACAGCGAGGGCTTCTATCGCATCGGCGATGCGGGGTACCTGGTTGACCCTGCGCGGCCGGAACGCGGCGTGGTGTTCAACGGCCGGGTCGCAGAAGACTTCAAGCTGTCGAGCGGCAGCTGGGTGTCGGTGGGCACCTTGCGTGTCGAGTTGGTGTCGGAACTCGCCCCGCTGGTGCAGGACATTGTGCTCACCGGCCATGATCGGGATGAGGTCGGCATGCTGGTGTTCCCGTCGGGCGCCGGTGCCGCCGACCGCCCGCGGCTGGAGGCTGCGCTCCGCGCCGCCATGCGGGCCCGGCGCGATGCCGGTGCCGGTTCATCGCAGTGCCCCACCCGCGCCTTGGTGATGGTCGCGCCGCCCGACCCCGACGCTGGCGAAATGACAGACAAGGGCTATATCAACCAGGGCGCCGTGCTCGTGCGCCGCGCTGCGGATGTCGCGGCGCTGTACGCCCAGCCTGTGGGAGATGCGGTGGTCACCCTGGCGTGAACAAGGCGCAGCCGCCGCATACGTGCTCCGCAAAACAAAAAAGGACCAGAGCCCATGGGGCTGCTGGTCCTTTTTACGGGACGAGGCGCCGGGTGGCCATCGGCCATCTCGCACCCCCTCGCGGGGCTGCTTAGGCCGTCGCGTCCTTGAGCTTCTTCAGCGCGCGGGTCTTGATCTTGACCGCGGCTGGCTTGGCGGGGAACCAACGCTCTTCACCCGTGAAAGGGTCCTTGCCGAAGCGCTTCTTCTTGGCGGGGATCTGCTGCAGGCCGATCTTCATCAGGCCGGGCAGCGTGAACTCGCCGGAGCCCTTCTTGTGCACGGAGCCCAGGATCGCAGCCTCGAGTGCAGCCAGCACGGCCTTGGTGGCCTTGGGCTCGACACCGGCTTGCTCAGCCAGATGGGCGACCAGCGTGGTCTTGTTGAATGCCGTCTTGATCGGCTTGAGGCCGGCAGCAGCCACGGGCTTGGCTGCGGGTGCAGCGGCCTTCTTTGCAGCGGACGCTGCAGGCTTCTTGGCAGCAGGAGCTGCTGCCTTCTTGGCGGCGGGAGCGGCCTTCTTTGCGGCAGCGGGTGCTGCGGCCTTGGTGGTTTTTTTGGCGGGTGCCACGGTCTTTTTTGCAGTTGCCATGATGGTGATTCTTCTTTGCTCAGAGTTGTGATGAGCCCTCTCTCAAAAAGAGAAGGTGCGCAATTTTAGGTGCGTCTGCGCATCCACTGCAAAAGCGAAGAATTCCTGGGCTGGTAGAACCTGTTCAAGATCTTTTCGGGGATCGCATTGGAGTGCAATCGGGAGGAGTGGATGCTTCGGATGCGCCGCATGGGCTCGTGCCCATGCAAGCAGCCGGGGCGTCCAATCGCCCGATTTCACTCCAACCCTTCGGGCAAGGTACTTGTGCGACCCCGAAAAGACCTTGAACAGGTTCTTAGAGGCTTCTGCCAACCCGCCGTTGTTGGTAGCGCTGGCGCTGCAGGGCCAGCAATTCGACCACCCCCCACACCAGTGCGCAGCCGAGGGTGCTGCACAGCATGGCGAGGCGATAGAGCTCAGTCTTGCGGTGCGGCTGCGGCATCGTCATAAGACCACCCGTCTGCGCGGGGCAAGTCAAAACTGGGCCATCCCGGCGCGTCGAAGAGTTCATCCAGCAAGCGCTGCAGTCCAAGCCATTTCCAGAGCATGATCGTGGCCCTTTTCAAACAAAGGTGGTGCGGGGAGAAGCTTCTCAATGTCGTTTTGGCACCGGCACTGAACAGCTTCGTTGGGCAAGTTATCGCCCTTGTGTGACGGTTTCGCGTCGGTTCGCGGAATTCACACACTGCTGCATTGGCCCTGCCAGCATGCGGGCGCCGGGGCTATGCTTGCTCTCCATTGCCTGCCGCGCGGGCCCACGCCGCCTTTTTGCTACCCATCCCATGCACACGCTGCCAGAGCTGCTGGCGCTCGAAAAAATCATCGAACTCGGCGCACCCCATCTGGAGGTGCGCGTGGTTCGACAGGTCTCGCTGCCCTCCGGCGAGTGTTTCCCCATCCATTCCATTGCGGTCGGTAATCCATCGCTCGATGTGCCGGCGGTTGGTTTCTTTGGCGGCGTGCATGGGCTGGAGCGCATCGGTGCCGAAGTGGTCATCGCCTACCTGCAAAACGTGGTCATGCGCCTGCAGTGGGACACCACGCTGCACCGCCAGCTGGAGCAGGTGCGGCTCGTTTTCATGCCCGCCGTCAACCCGGGCGGTATGTGGGCGGCGACCCGCGCCAACCCGCGCGGCGTGGACCTGATGCGCAACGCACCGGTGGACGCCACCGACCGCGTGCCGATTGGCGTCGGCGGGCAGCGCGTGAGCGCCGGGCTGCCGTGGTATCGCGGGCGCGTGGGCGATGCGATGGAAGAGGAAAGCCAGGCCCTGTGCGAGGTGGCCACGCAGGAACTGCTGGCGCGGCCGTTCAGTATCTCCATCGATTGCCATTCAGGCTTTGGCCTGAAAGACCGGCTGTGGTTTCCGTTCGCCCACACGCGCAAGCCGATTGCGCACCTGCCCGAGCTGCATGCGCTGCAAGAGATCTTCCTTCAGGCGCACAGCCACCACCAGTACATCATCGAGCCACAAAGCGCCCAGTACCTTGCGCATGGCGATCTGTGGGACCACCTGTACCTGCAGGCCTGCCGCGACGTCCCTGGGCACACGTTCTTGCCACTCACGCTCGAGATGGGGTCGTGGGCGTGGATCAAGAAAAACCCGCGGCAGCTGTTCTCGCGCAACGGCATCTTCAATCCGCTCATCGACCACCGGCAGCAGCGGGTGTTGCGGCGCCATTTGTCGCTGCTGGATTTCCTGGCGCGCGCGGCCTGCAGCCATGCGCGCTGGGTACCCACGCCAGGGCAGCGCGCACAGCGCCGCGCAGACGCTCTGGCGGCCTGGTACGGATGAGCCCGGAGGACCGCCCCATGCGCCAGTGGATCCTGTTGCGCGGGCTCACGCGGGAGGCCGCGCATTGGGGCGCGTTCGCGGCTGACTTTGAACACGCCCTACCGCACGACCGCGTTTTGGCGCTTGACTTGCCTGGCAACGGACAGCTGCACCGCCAACGTTCGCCCGCGTCGGTGCCGGGCATGGTGCAGGCGTGCCGCGAGGCCCTGGCAGTGCGCGGGATCGCGCCGCCCTACCACTTGCTGGCCATGTCCCTGGGAGCCATGGTGGCGATCGAATGGTCGCGTGTCGGCGGGCAGGAGGTTGCGGGCTGCGTGCTGATCAACACCAGCGTGCGCCCGTTCAGTCCCTTGCACCACCGCCTTCGCCCGCGCAACTACGCCGCGCTATTGCAGCTTGCACTGCGCGCGCAGCCAGCCGAAGCGATCGAGGAGACGGTGCTGCGCCTGACCAGCAACCGGGTGGCTGAGCATGGCAGTGTGGTGCAGGACTGGGCCGCGGTGCGCGCACAGCGCCCCGTGTCCACAGCCAATGCCCTGCGCCAGCTGTGGGCCGCAGCGCGTTACCGCGCGCCCGCGGCCGCGCCCCTTGAGCGCATGTTGCTGCTGGCCAGCCGCAGCGATGGGCTGGTGCGGGGCGAGTGCTCTGCGGCCATCGCCAACGCGTGGCAGCGGCCCGTGGTGTCCCATCCCTTTGCCGGGCACGATCTGCCCCTGGACGACCCGCTATGGGTGGTCGAGCAGGTGCGCCGCTGGGTAGCCGAAGGCGCTACAGAGTCTTGAGTATTTCAGTACCGGGCAAGCTGTGCGCACCCTCAGGGGGTAGCAGGCACAAGCGGTGCAAGACCGCCTTGCGCCACGAGCTCGCGGTACCACTCGGCGTAGCCCGCACTGCTGGGGTGCAAGCCGTCCGCCGCGTTCAGCGTGTCGCGGTGGATCACAAACGGGTCTTCGTCGCGCGGCCGGAGCAGGCGCACGTACTGCGCACCCTGGGTGGCCGCAACTTCCTGGACCACACTATGCAGGCGCTCTGAGCGCCGTGCGAACACCCACGTCAGCGGCGCCGCGAAGAACGGCGCGTGGCCGACATTGCCACACGGCATCAGCACCACATGACGGCCCTTTTGCGCGGCGAGGGCCACGGTTTGCTGCAGTTCGTTGCGCAGCGAAAACATCGGCGTGAAACGGATCACATCGTTGCCGCCCGCGAGCACCAGCACCATGTCGTATCCGCCGACGGCGCCCTTGAGCTGCTGCGCCACATCGGCAAACTTCGCGCCATTGGCGGCCAGGTTGTCGATGTGCCACCGCGGATGGTGCTGGCCGATCAGGCCGGCCAGGCTCTGCGCCGGCGTGTCGGCCCCGGTGCCGACGGCGGTGCTATCGCCCACGATCAGCAGGCGCTTTTCTGGCTGCGGGGGGTGCGCCGTAAAGGGCTCGGCGTTGCGTGTGAGCTCGGCCAAGTTTGAGATGCGCCCCGGCGCGCAGCCGGTCAGCAACAACGCGCCGGCTGCGACGGCCAGCAGGGCGGCAAGGCGGGGCGTGGAAAACCACTGGTGCCGGGGGCGTTGGGGGTTGAGGTGCTGGGATGGAGGGGGGCTGCGCGGCGTCATGAGCGCAGGCTAGTGGCTTGTCCGCGGTGCTGGCGTCGGCGGCGTGGTGCGCCAGACGTAGGACGGGCGCGCCCGCAGTCACCGCGCACCGCGCACCGATGCGATGCGGCGGGCGCAGGTGCGGCTACTGCCGGAACACCACGGCTTCCAGGTCCAACGCGCGGATCGCCTGCGCCGCAGTGTCGGCTTGCGCGCGGCTCTCATAAGGGCCCACGCGCACGCGGATGCGGCGGCCCTTGGCCTTGTTCAGCTCCTGGCGGAACGCGGGCAACCCTTCGTTGAGCAGCCGCGCCTGGGCTTTGCGCGCATTGGCCTCGTCGGCAAACAGGCCCACATTGATGTAGTAGCCAGCGGTGCTGCCGACGGCGGGCGGGATACTGCTGGCGGGCTCGGGGGCTGTAGATGCAGACGTGGACGCAGTGGCCTGAGCCGCGGACGCCGCGGGCGCTGGTGCCCGCGATGCGGTGACCGACGCGGATGCCGCCGTGGCAGTGGTTGCTGGCGGCGTGCGTGATGGCCGCTCCGTGGTCGGCGCCGGTTTGCTGGCGGCGGTGTCGGTCTTGGCGGCTTTCTCGGTTTTCTCAGCTTTCGCTGCGGGCGCCGCGGGCTTGGAGGCAGGCGTTTCAGCCTTGGTGGTCAAGCTGGCGGATTTCTCGTTCTTCGCAGCGGCGGCCGTGCGCGGCGGATCGTCCTTCGCCTTGTCCGCGGCTGCGGGGGCTTTGCCGCTGGGCGCGGCTGGGGGTGTGCTGGCCGTTGTGATGGTGGGCGCGCTGGCGGGGGGTGCGGCAGCCGCGGTGACGGCAGGCGGGGCAGGGCGGGTGGCCCGGGCGCTGGATGCAGCGACGAGGGGGGCGGATGCCGCGGCAGGCGTTGGCACGGCAGCGGACTGGGTGGCGGGCTCGGACGCCGCAGTGGCCGCGGTGGGCGCTGGCGTCGCTTTTTCGGGCGCAGGCGGCTCCGCCATCGCGGTGGCAGTGGTTTGCGTTGCGGGTGCGGATGCCACCCGTGCGGCCGATGCAACCGCAGCAGCCGAGGCCGCCTGCGCCACAGTCACTGACGGCGCCATGGTCGTATCAGTACCGGCCTGGAAACCTTCGCGCGGCAGCGCCAAGTACGCGGCGAGCGCCACAACGGCAATGGCGACGTTGGCGGCCACCAGCATCTGCAGGCGCTTGCGGCTGCTGGCGCGCTGGTCCAGCAGCGCGCAGGCCTCGGGCACGGTGCGCGACGCGGCCAGGGCGCGGGCGATGCGGCGGCGGGTGTCGGCGTGCAGGATGGCATTGCCGTACAGCCCCGGCACCGCAAACGCCAGCACCACAAAAGCAGCCAGTACGCCAAAAACCACGCCTTGGGGCCAATCGAGAAACTGGCGCCCGAAGCCAAACACCAGCAGGGCCAGTCCCTCAGCCGCTGCCACGTACACCAACAAGGCGCTCCACATCTGGCGGAACACCATCCAGTTGAGCGTGCACAGGCTGGCGGCCCAGTTCCAGCTCGTGGTGGTGCGGCCGGTGTCGTCAAAGTGCGCGAAGACGGGGAGGTAGTAGTCCTTGTTCACCGGCCCCAGCGCGACGCGGTACAGCGCGGTCATCGCGTTGTCCGAGGGCGAGTCCAGCGACATGGAGGGGATGAGAGAGTCTGCAGGGTCCGGGGTGGCGTGCATGCCCGATTCTGTCATGCACCAGCGCGCATGCGGTGCGGCGGGCGCTGCTGTTGTTGGCTTGCCGCGCCGCGGGTGGGCCGCAGCTTGCCGCACAGGGCGCCGCCGCCAGTTCCACACGCTGCGGAAACCTCAATTTTGAATAAAAATGGCCGCCAGCGCTTATCTAATAAGCACTTATAGCTATAAAAACAATAGCAAACGACCGCCTGGTGTCACGCGCCCCGCACCATGGCCATGATCTTGCCCGCGTCCAGCGTCGAGGCCTTCTGCTGGATCTGCGGCAGGTACTGCGTCTGCATCTGCTTGGCCGGGCCGAGCAGGCTCTGGAACGTCTCGCGCAGCATCTCGGTGCCCATCACGCGGCCGCCGGCGTAGTAGCGCTTGGCCACCTGGCCCAGCGCGTAGGTGGTGGCAAACGAAAACGCCATGCCCGTGGCCGCGCCGCCCATTCCGCCGATGGTGCGGCCCGCCACCTTGCCCAGCAGGCCACCCAGCAGCTTGCGGCCAAACTGCTCCAGGTACTGCGACGTCATGCCCACGCCCGCCGCGGCGATGAATTCCTTGATGTGGCCCTGGTCCAGCTCCACGCCGTGCACCTTGCCGATGCTGTAGACCATCTTCACCTGCATCGGGATGATGGCCATGGACGCCCAGGACTGCGGGAGCAGCTCCAGTGCGCCGTTGAGCATCGCGTAGTTCAGGATGGATTTGTCGAGCTCCGCATCGGCCGGGCCTAAGGGTGTTGAGGGCGCGGAGGCCGATGCCCGACTGGGCGCGGTGCTGGTGCTCTGCGTCGCCGCGTACGTCGCAGCGCCACCGGCTGCCGCACCTGCAATGCCCCATGGCGCGGCCGACGGCGACGCCTTTTCGGTCACGTCCACCAGCGCATCCGCATCGTGGTCAAAAGCCGCCGTCTGCTGCGCGCCCAGCTGCAGCGCCGTTTTGAGCGTGGCCAGGAACTGCGCTTCCGCAGGCGACTGCCGGCCGTCCACATCACACACGCACACCGCCATTTCATAGGCCAACTGGCGGTGGTCAGGATCGGTCAATGCACTGGCAGCCGCCTGCACGCTGGTGCGCTTGAGCAGCACGTCCTGGTAAATGCGGGGCAGGTCGGCCATGCCGGCATCGCCGGCCAGCGACTGCGCGATGCGGCGGATCTCCTCGCGCTCGGCATCGTCCTTGTTGCCATCGGCAAAAGCGGCCAGAAGGGCGATGGTGAGGATAGATTTTTGCTGGTCCAGATTCATGTGCGTGCGGCCCATGGCAGGGCGGTGGGTACAAAACAAAGGTGCACCGCGCGCAGAGGGCACGAAGTGCTTGGTCCACATGCAGTCTAGGCCTGCGGCTTTCAACGCCACAGCGCGTGGGGAATTGCGGACATCTGGTAACCAGGTGCTTCGCGCCCACCACACACTCGCCAAAAAAGCCCGCCCTGCAAAGGGCAAGCCATCGGTCTACCATGCGGGGCTGTTTGCTCTCCACCCACTTCAGCGAGCCCCTGCGATGACTGCCAAAACCCTCAAGATCGATTTCGTCTCCGATGTGTCCTGCCCCTGGTGCATCATCGGCCTGCAGTCGCTGGAGCAGGCAGCCAGCCGCCTCAAGGACGAGGTCGCGCTGGACCTGCACTTTCAGCCTTTTGAGCTCAACCCGCAGATGGCACCGGAAGGCCAGGACATCGGCGAGCACCTGCAAGAGAAGTACGGCGCGACCCCCGAGCAGAGCCAGAAGAACCGCGAGGCCATCGCGGCGCGCGGTGCGGAACTGGGCTTCACCTTCAGCATGGACAAACGCAGCCGCATCTACAACACCTTTGATGCCCACCGCCTGCTGCACTGGGCCGAGGAAAAGGGTGTGCAACGGGCCCTCAAACATGCGCTGTTCAAGGCGTACTTCACCGACGGGAAGGACCCGAGCAATCACGAGGTGCTGGTGGGCGTGGCCAGCGCGGTGGGGCTAGACGCCGAGGACGCCCGCGCGGTGCTCGTGTCGGGCCGCTATGCCCAAGAGGTGCGTGAGAGCGAACAGCGCTACCTGCAAAACGGCATCCATTCGGTGCCGGCCATCATCATCAATGACCGCCACCTGATCCAGGGCGGGCAGCCGGTGGAGGTGTTTGAGCAGGCGCTGCGGCAGCTGAGCGGAATTTCCTGAATCGCTGGCGTCCTGCCCGCGCTGGGGGTCGCCGCCGAGCCGTTCAAAGGTTGTAGCGGCCCGGCGAGAGGATGTTGTGCGGGTCCAGCTGCCGCTTGAGGCTGCGGCCCAGGGCAAGCGCGGAGTCGTCTGGCGTATCGAGCAGGTGAAAGGCCTGGGCCCCGACGCGGTACGGAACGATGCCCAGTTGCCGGCCTTCCCCGAACAGCGCCTCGTAGCAGCGCTGGGCACGTTCCTTGTCGGCGGATGAGCGGCCGTCAAAAAGCAGTGGCACGGAGCTGTCAAAGCAGCGGTCCGAAAGGCTGGTGAGCGTGATCAGGGGCTCGAAACCGTGTTGCAGGCATACCCGTGTGACCATTGCCTCAAAGGCCAGGACCACGTCGGGTGCCATCGGAACCAGGGGCGAGTACCACATCAGGCCGCGGTCGCCGCTCAACAGGCCGCGTGTCAGATCGTCGGGCAACGGGGCGCCCGATTTCCAGTACGGCAGCCGCAGCGCCACATCGTCGGGGATGCCTTCCATCAGGTTCAGCGCGCTCAACATCCGCGCCGCGTGGTCTTGGCCAAAGCCAAAGCCCGCTGCGATGCGGGGAAAGCGGATGGCCAGGCGCTGCAGGACCTCGGCCTTGCGCCGGGTCAGGCTGACACGGCGGCCGCTGCAATGGGCAAACCCGCGCATGATCACCTTGACCGCCGCACGGGCCACGGACTTCTCGCCGTAGACGCTGCCCACGATCAGGTAGGGGCCCAGCTTGTGCGCCCGCAGCAGTTCGGCCATGTCGTCTGCCTGCAGGGGGTTGCCACTCTCCAGGGCGTGCGCGGGGTAGGGGCAGGTCATCGATGCCACGCGGTAGCCGTTGAGGATGTTCACACCGCCCATGACGCCGCCGGTGGTGCGCAATAGCCCGCGCAGTGCGAGCAGCGCGGCTGGCAATTGGTCTTCTTTGTCGAGAAAGATATAAAACGCTTCGACGTGTGGCGGGCGCTGCGCCAGGGCAATCGTCATCTGCGTGACGACGCCGAAATTTGACTGCGAGAACAGGCCGTCCAGGTAGGGACCGGTACCCCATTTGTAGGCTTGGCCGATGCGCTCGCCCCCCAGTGCGCTCAGGCGGGAGCGGTAGAGGCTGCCGTCAGGCAGCACGGCCTGCAGCGCCATCACGGCGTCGAAATGGTCTGCGTGCGGAGTGATTCCGTAGCCACGCTCCAGCGCGTTGCCCACCAGGCTGGTGCTCGGGCCCGCGCCTGTGGTGGGCACCATGAACGGCAAGCCCAGCCGGTCCAGGTGGGCCCGCAGTTGCCCCTGGGTGACGCCGGGTTCAATGGTGGCGGTGCCCAGTTCGGCGTCCACGGCAATCACGCGATTCAGCCGCGAAAGGTCGAGCACCACACAGTGCTCGGATGGGGGGGTGGCGCCGCCGTAGCCCCAGTTCCTCCCGGTGCTGACCGGGTACAAGGCCACGCGGTGCCGCAAGGCGATGCGCACGAGCTCCTGCACGCTTTCTGCCTGCGCCGGGCGCAAGGCCGCCGCGATGGAGCGTGTACCGCCTGCACCGTAGAGGGCGCCCCCGTCGTGGGCCGACAACACGCTGTCGGCGCCCACCAGGGCCCGCCAATCTTCCAAAGCTTGCAGCAATGCGCTCATTGAATCCTTTTGGTGCTGCGCACCGCCCGGCACGCAGGCTTGGGTGGGTTCGGTGCCGCAATCATGCGGCATCCTCCATCCGGCTCAGCGCAGCGGCGATGCGTTTGCGAATGCCCTTTTCTTCAGCATTGGAGAAGCTGTGAGAAAAGAACGGTGGTGGCTCTCCAGCGCCTGCCCCTCGGGTGTCGCGCGCCAGGAGCTGGCGCCCGATGTCCTTGAAGTCGGCGATGAGCAAGACGCCCGGTGCCTTCACGCGCGGATTGCTTTGCGGCGAGCCGTGCGGCAGGAACCCCAGCACCCGCGTGTAAAAGCCCACGTGCCGCGGGTTGACTTCGACCGCGATGTGCGTGGCCCCATTGATCTGGTGCGCGAAGATGAAGGCCACATGGAACATGGAAGCCAACGTCGCAGGCATCGGCGCATGGGGCGCGGTGGCCAGCTTGGTGAATTCGCACAGGCGCGCACCGCTGGCCCGAAAGCCGTTCAACAACTCCGGAAAGCATTCGTCCGACAACAAGCCCGTGCCCAAGTCCAGCTGGACCGTGAGCGTTCCGATGACCTGTTTGTCTTCGTAGGCGACGATGGTCATGCGCTCGGGCGACATGGTCAAGGTCTGGGACCCATAGCCTCGCTGCCGATAGCGGCGGTTCAGCAAGCCGACGGCGTCTTGCAGCACCGACGGGCGCCTGGCAATTCTGATCTTGAAGCCTTCGCCCTTGAGTTCCGGCGAAAAGGCCGAGCGCATGAACAGCGTGCTGTGTGGCGCGTCGCCAGCAAAGACAGACGACGGACTGCGCGACACGGGGCCGCCTTCGGGCTGCTGCGTCCAGCGCTTTTTCAGGGCCTGCATCAGGCGCTGCAAGGTCGACGTGCTGATGTGGTCACGCATGGCGCCCTCCCATGGGCGTCAGCCACTCAGCCAGTGGTACCACGAATCGGCGCCCCAGCAGACCCACCGACAACCACATCATGAAAGACCAGCCGGGGATGCCGCCGAAGCCTGCGTCCGGGTAAGACCACAGGCCGCTGGCCACCCCAGCCCATTCGACCGACAAGCCGAGCACCACCGCGCAAAGGCCATAGCCAAGGTCGTCCCGGCTGTGGAACAAGGCAAGCAGCACCGCGCAAGACGCTGTGCTGGCGATGGTCAGTGCGCGTGCGTCATGGCCAAACAGCGAGAACGCAAGCACGGTGGCCAACAAGCCGATCCAGGCCGACGGGCTGAGCCGAACGGCCTGTGCAGGGCGGCCCACGAAACGGACAATGTGCAAATACCAGCCCATCCAAAGTAGGGGTTCATGCCACGGCATGAGCAGGAAGTCCTGCTGCCGAAAAGTGAAGGCACCCGAGAACAGCGCAACGTAGTTTTGCGCAACAAAAAAAGGGCCGACGATGGCGAACATCACCCACTCCTTGCGCTCGATCGGGCGGAATACTAACAGCCACTGCACGGGCAGTACGATGGCTAGCAGCCATGTGGTTTCGATGGTGCAAATCTGAAGCAGGGTGAGGACAAAACTGGTGGCCACCACTGCCCGCTCAGGGGTGCCGTGCACACCGGCTTTCATGGGGTGCAGCGCCGCAGCGTGTCGGTCCGCGATGGAGAAGCCGTACCCACAGCACCGACCGTGCGGCACCATGAACGACACGTTATTTCAATGCCACCTTGCGCGGTGTGTGGGGCGTGGGTGGCCACATGCCGTGTGTCAGGGCCTTGATGTTGTTGCGGGGCAGGCGGGTGCGGGCGGGCGGAGTTTTTCATCCGCGCATTTCAGGCCAAAACGAACCCCGCGACCATTGGACTGAACGGCTACTACTTAGGTCTTAGCACCTGCGCGGCACCCCGCCGCAATTTGCCCCCCCGCTTGCTCCCAACGCACTACGCCGGACCGTCGAGCAGGTGCAGCATGAGCGCGCGCAGCTTGCCGGGCCGCACCGGTTTGTGCAGCACGGCGTGGCCGCTGTCCGCGGCTTCGCGCAGGCGTTCGGGCGCGGTGTCGCCCGTCACGAGCACGCCGGGTATGGGATGGCCGCAGAAGGCCACCACCTTGGCAATGGCCTGCGCGCCGGTCTCCCCGTTGCGCAGGCGGTAGTCGCTGATGACGATCTCCGGCACCACGCTCTGCGTCGCCAGGCGGGCCAGCAGTTCGTCGGCGCTGGCCGCTGCCGTCAACGAACACCCCCAGTGCTCGAACAGCTGGCGCATGCCTTCCAGCACGATCGGGTCATCATCGATCGCGGCGATCGACCGCCCCCGCAGCGGTTGCAGGCCTTCGATGACTTGCGCTGCCGGTAACACCGGCGGCACTGCACTGATGTGGCAACGGGGCAGCTCGACCGTGAATGTGGAGCCACGTCCCGGCGACGAGCGCAGCGCCACCGGGTGGCCGAGCATGCGGCTGAGGCGGTCCACGATCGCGAGGCCCAGGCCTACCCCGTGGCTGCGGTCGCGCTCCAGGTTGTTGATTTGGTAGAACTCCTGGAAGATTTCTTTGTGCAGTTCGGGTTGAATGCCCGGGCCGCTGTCGCGCACTTCGATAAGCACGGCCGTGGCGCGCGGGCGGCACGCGACCAGTACGGTCCCGCGGCGGGTGTGCTGGATGGCATTGCTGACCAGGTTGCGCACCATGCGGTCAAGCAGCGCGGCGTCACTGTGGACGGCGATGTGTGGTGCCGGAAGGTGCATTGCAAATCTGAGCCCTTTGCGTTCGGCCAGGGGTCGAAACTCGGCCTCGATCCGCTCCAGCGTGTGCCGCAAGGGCAGCGGCTGGGGGGCGCACTGGATCACGCCCGCGTCCAGCTTGGAGATGTCGAGCAGCGCGTTGAAGAGGTCCTCCAGCGTGTGGATGGTGGTCGTGATAGTGCGCAGAAGGTGCTGCGAGGCTTCGTCATCGATGCGCGGCCGCAGGGATTCAAACAGCAAACCCAACGCGTGCATGGGCTGACGCAGGTCATGGCTGGCGGCTGCAAGGAAGCGCGACTTGGAAAGGTTGGCGTAGTCGGCCTGCTCCTTTTGCAGCTTGAGCGCCTGGATCAGGTCCATGTTCTCGAACCGCAACACCAGGGAGCGCTGGATCATTGCGTGCACGTTGTGCGCAAACGCCAGCGTGGCAAACGCCAACGCGAACGTCAGCCCGGCGATGACGAGCCCATTGCCTTGCTCCATCTGCGCTGCACCGAGCAGGGTGAGGCCGAGCATCGGAACGATGTAGCCGTAGAAAAGTCGCCGGTCGGCGGAGAGAAACGCGGCGCCCCCGAAAGCCATGCCCGTGATGGCTGGAAAGAGCACCTGCTGGACCTGCGTGGATGGCGCCAGAAACGGCGAGAGCCCCGCCACTCCCCACATCGCCCCAGTGCACCATGCGATCTCTGCAAACCGGCGCGCGGCCGTGTCGACGGCGGTTGGCGAGGGCCCTGCCAGTGGGCCCCGGCAGAGCAGGTAGTCCGCCGCACCCTTCAAGGTGAGCGCGGTACCGAACGCACCCCAGCCCAGCAGCGCCGCGGTGGGCACCTCGCCCCACAACGCGCAGATTACCAGCAAGCTCAGAATGAAGTTGGCACTGAGTGTGAAAGGGTAATTGCGGTAGATCAGCCGCACCTGCTCGGTGCGAATGCGGGCGGTCCAGGAGGCGTCTTGCACGGCTGGGCGCTCGGGAAGGGCGCTAAACGAGATCGTCGCCACGCTGGAAAAGCGCCACGATGGCTTCGGCCCGCGAGCTGACGTTCAAGACCCGCAGGATGGCTGTGACATGCACCTTGACGGTGTTTTCAGCCAGGTTGAGCGAGCGCCCAATCTGCTTGTTGGATTGACCTTGCGCCATCAGCCGCATGACCTGCATCTGCCGCTCGGTCAGGTCGAGCGCGCCGTCTTGCTGCGGCGACGGGGTTGTCTGCACGTCCAGTGCGATGTGGGAGGGCAAATAGACATCGCCCGCCAGCACCAGGCGCAGCGCATATTCCAGGACTTCGGCAGACGCAGCCTTGGGGACAAAGCCGAGGGCTCCCAGGCGCAACACGGCCATGATCTCCTGCTTGTCCTCGGACGCCGATACCACGACCACCGGCAATGTTGGGTGCTGCGTCCGCAGCGTTGTGAGCACCTGGATGCCGTCAAGTCCGGACAGGCGCAGATCAAGCAGCACCAAGTCCAGGTCGTCGTGGAGCAGGGGCCGTGCCTCGTCATACGCCGCGCATTCCAGCACAGTCGCAACGGGGTCGATCCGCTGGATGATGCCTTTGAGGGCTTGGCGGTACAGGGGGTGATCGTCCAGGAGAAGGAACTTCACGGCAAAGGACAGCGGCTGTCGGTGTGCGGGTCAGGCGATTGAAAAGGCCGGTGCGAAGTGGATTCGGCGCGTGCAATGTAGCACCGAGGGTGCGCGCAGAGTGTGCGAGATGGGCGGCAATTGCTAGCCGTCCAAAAGAAAAAGGGAACGTCCCGGAGCGTTCCCTTTTGTTGCCGAACCGGCGACCGTGGTGCTTGGCTCACCGGCGTCAGTGACGCCGGTGAGCCTGCATTTGACGATGCACTCGCCTACCCGCGTTACTTGCGCAGTGGAATCGCCGTCGCCCGGTCCACCGGCACAGCGGTCACGCTGTTCTGGGGTGATCCGTCCACGAGTTTCTCGGAATACGTGAGGTACACCAGCGTGTTGCGCGGGACGTCCACCATGCGCACGATGCGCAGGCGCTTGAACAGGATGGACATGCGCTCGCTGAAGACTTCTTCTTGCTTCTTCAGGGGCTCGGGAAAGCTGATAGGCCCCACTTGCCGGCACGCGATGGAGGCCTCGGCGCGATCCTCGGCAAGTCCGAGCGAGCCCTTGATGCCCCCGGTGCGGGCGCGGGAGACGTAGCAGGTCACGCCCGGTACGCCCGGGTCGTCGTATGCCTCCACGATGATGTCGTGGTCACGGCCAAACCATTGGAAGGCCGTGTCTACGGTGCCAATCTTTTCGCCCGCCGCTGCCTGGGCCGTGCTGGCCGTGCCCGCCAAAGCCGCAACGGCCAGCAGGGCGGCGGCGGTCGTCGTCGCCGTGGCTTTCACGCAGTGGCTCCTGCTTCGGTGCAGCGCTGGGCCAGGTGCGCGAGGGCCTCCTCGACCTGGTCCACCAGCACCAGGCACAGGTCGCCGGGCTGCAGGCGCTCCAAGGCGGCGTCGATGGCGATGAACTCGCCGCGGATCTCTTCGACGTGTTTCGTGCGCGGCGCGCCGGCCAGGCCTTCGCGCAGCAGGTTCATCACTTCGCCGTCGGCACGCCCGCGCTGGGCGGCGTCCTGGTACAGGATGACGTCGTCGAACGCGGCACCCAGGATGACGGTCTGCTCGCGGATGTCTTCGTCGCGGCGGTCGCCCGCGCCGCTGATGACCACGCTGCGGCGATTGGCGGGCAGGGCGTCCACGGCCTGCACCAGGGCGCGCATGGCGTCGGGGTTGTGGCCGTAGTCGGCGATCACGGTGGCGCCGCGGTAGTCCATGATGTTGAAGCGGCCGGGCGCGTTGTCGCTGTCGTTCACGAAGCCCGACAGGCCGCGGCGGATGGTCTGCCAGGGCATGCCCACGCCCCAGGCGGCGGCGACGGATGCCATGACGTTCTCGACCTGAAAGCCGATCTTGCCGTTGCGCGTGATGGGCACGTCGCGCAGGTGGATGGTCTCGCGCCACGAGCCTTCGGATGCGACGATGGAGTCGCCGTCCACGTACACGGTGCGGTGGCCCTGCGCGCGGTGCGTGGCCATCACGGGGTGGTGGCGGTCGGCCGCAAAGAAGATGATCTTGCCGGGGCACGACGGTGCCATGGCGGCCACGATGGGGTCGGCGGCGTTGAGCACGCCGTACCCGGTGGTGGCCACGTTCTGCACGATCACGCGCTTGAGCACCGCCAGGTCTTCCACGGTGGTGATGTAGTTCAGCCCCAGGTGGTCGCCCGCGCCGATGTTGGTGACCACGGCCACCTGGCAGCGGTCAAAACCCAGGCCTTCGCGCAGGATGCCGCCCCGGGCGGTCTCGAACACGGCGGCGTCCACCTCAGGGTGCAGCAGAACGTTGCGGGCGCTCTTGGGGCCGCTGCAGTCGCCGCTGTCGATCTGGCGGCCGTTCACGTACACGCCGTCGGTGTTGGTCATGCCCACGCGCAGGCCTTGGGCGTTGAACAGGTGGGCGATGAGGCGTGCGGTAGTGGTCTTGCCGTTGGTGCCGGTGACGGCCACGGTAGGGATGCGGCCGTCGTCGCCATGGGCGTACAGCTTGTCGACCATGGCCTGGCCCACGTTGCGGGGCTTGCCGTAGCTGGGTGCCAGGTGCATGCGCAGGCCGGGGGCGGCGTTCACTTCGACAAAGCCGCCGCCTTGCTCTTCGAGCGGGCGCAGCACGGTCTCGGCGACCATGTCTACGCCGCAGATGTGCAGGCCTACCATCTGGGCGGCTGCAATGGCGCGCGCGGCGACTTCGGGGTGCACGTCGTCGGTCACGTCGGTGGCGGTGCCGCCGGTGGACAGGTTGGCGTTGTTGCGCAGGATGACGCGCTGGCCTTTGTCGGGCACGGAGTCGGGCGTCAAGCCCTGCAGCGTAAGGCGTGCCACGGCGATGTCATCGAGGCGGATCTTGGTGAGCGAGGTAGCGTGGCCTTCGCCACGGCGCGGGTCCTGGTTGACGATGTCCACCAGCTCGCGCACGGTGCGCTGTCCGTCGCCCAGCACCTGGGGCGGCTCGCGGCGCGCGGCGGCCACCAGTTGGTCGCCCACCACCAGCAGGCGGAAGTCGTGGCCGGGCAGAAAGCGCTCGACCATCACGGTGCCGTATTCGGCCGCGGTGCGGAAGGCTTCATCCAGCTGCGCGCGGTCGGTGATGTTGACGGTGACGCCCTTGCCCTGGTTGCCGTCCTGCGGCTTGACCACCACGGGCAGGCCGACCTTGAGGGCGACTTCCCAGGCTTCGTCCATCGTGTCGACGGGCTTGCCCAGCGGCACGGGCACACCGGCGGCATGCAGCAGGCGCTTGGTCAGGTCTTTGTCCTGGCCGATGGATTCGGCCACGGCGCTGGTGGAGTCGACCTCGGCGGCCTGGATGCGGCGCTGCTTGGAGCCCCACCCAAACTGCACCAGGCTGCCGCGCGTGAGGCGGCGGTACGGAATGTTGCGCGCCACGGCGGCGGCCACGATGGAGCCGGTGCTGGGGCCCAGGCGCTCGTCTTCGTCCAGCTCGCGCAGCTCGGCGATGACGGCTTCGGCGTCGAAGCTGCCGGTGCCTTGTGCGGCGTTGATGAGCTGCTCGGCGTACTCAAACGCCTTGCGGCCCACGGCTTCTTCGCTGTACTCGACCACCACCTGGTACACGCCGGCGTCGGTGGTGGCGGTGGTGCGGGCAAAGGTCACCGGGCAGCCGGCTTGCGCTTGAAGGGCCAGTGCAGCGGTCTGCATGACATGGGCCAGAGAGATGTCCGGGCCGCCGCTTTCTGAGTGCAGCGCGCCGATCCCGGGGAAGAGTGCGCGCAGCCTTGCTTCGAATCCTGCGATCTGGCCGACGGCACGCTCGGCTTCGGTGCAGGTCACGATGGCCTCGATGGCCATGTGGCGGCTCCAGAGATTGGGGCCGCGCAGGGCCCGGGTGCGGGATACATCCATGGGGAGTCTCTTTCAGTGATCCATCAAGGGCCGCTGGGCCCGTTTATCTATCAGGTGGTGGCGCGGTGCAAGCGGCTCAGCTGGGCAGGCCCACAGGCGCAGGCAGGTCCGGCTCGAAGGTCTTGATGCCCGCACCAATCAGGTCGGGCGCAATGTCCAGCGCCCAGGCGGCGCCCACGGCGGCGAGCAGCGCATCGGTATCTGGCACCACGGCGTTGCGGCCGAAGGTGAGGTCTGCCAGCGAGCCGAGCACGTGCTCGGCGCTGCCGGTGGCCAGTACCACGCGGCCGTTCTTGACGATCACAGCGCGGCCGTTGTCGGTAGCGCGGTGCTCCACGATGGCAGGCAGCGTGGCGTCTTGCGCATAGAGCACCACCGCGCCGTCTGACAGCGGCGCCAGGTCGGCCACCTGCGGGATAGCCGCGTTCAGCACGGCGGCGCCTTCGGACAGCACTACGTCGACCTGGGTGCGCATCACCTTGGTCATCTGGTCCTGCTCGTGCACGTCGAACTCGGCGAGGGTTTCCACTCCGTCCATGTCCGTGACCACGCCCACCTGGCAGCGGTCATAGGCCAGGCCGTCGCGCAGGATGGTGCGTGCATCGCTTTCGATCACCGCCGCCTGCACGGTCTGGTTCATCAACAGGCGGTGGGCAGCTTCCCAGTGCGCGCAATCTGTCGTCTCAACACAGCGGCGGTCCAGGAACAGGCCTTCGCGGCAGGCCAGCCCCGTGTGGTGGCCGCCCAGATGCAGCAGCCATGCCACCAGGCGTGCAATGGTCGACGTGCTGCGCGTGCCCGCGACGCCCACCACGGGGATGCGGCCGGCCTGGCCGGAGTCGTCTTCGGAAGGGAACAGGTGTTCGGCGATGGCCTGCCCCACAGGGCGGGGGGCGCCCACCGCCGGCTTCAAGTGCATGAGCAGGCCCGGGCCCGCATTCACCTCGACGATGGCGCCGCCCTGCGTGTGCAGGGGCTTGGAAATATCGAGCGCCACCATGTCGATGCCGGCGATATCCAGGCCCACCACCTTGGCGGCGAGCTGGGCGATGTAGGCGACCTCGGGGTGCACATCGTCCGTGCAGTCCACTGCCACGTTGCCATTGCGTTGCACGACGATGGTCCGGCCGGCCGTGGGCACGGTGTCGGGCAGGACGTCCTGGCGCTTAAGTTCGAGCAGCACCTTGGTGTCGGTCTCTAGATTGATAATCTCCAGCGGGTACTCTTCTTCGTAGCCGCGGCGGGGGTCGGAGTTGAGCTGGGTGTCGATCAGTTCGCGCACGGTGGAGCGGCCGTTGCCGGTGATGCTGACCACCTCGCCGCGGGCTGCAGCCACCAACTTGCCGCCCACCACCAGCAGGCGGTGTTCGTCACCGGGGATAAAGCGCTCGACCATCACGTCGCTGCCCTCAGGGTAGGCCACGTGGTAGGCCGCTTCGATGTCTTCCTTCTTGTGCAAATCCAGCGTCACGCCCCGGCCGTGGTTGCCGTCAGAGGGCTTGACCACCACGGGCAGACCGATGTCTTGTGCGGCTTCCCAGGCTTCTTCGGGGCTGTTGACGACCTGGCCTTCGGGGATCGGCACGCCGCAGGCCTTGAGCAAGCTTTTGGTCAGGTCCTTGTCGCTGGCGATGCCTTCGGCGATGGCGCTGGTGAATTCGGTCTCGGCTGTCCAGATGCGGCGCTGGCTGGCGCCGTAGCCCAGCTGCACCAGGTTGCCGTCGTTCAGGCGAATGTGAGGAATGCCGCGGTCGGTGGCGGCGGTGACGATGCAGGCGGTGCTGGGGCCCAGGTACTGGTCGTCGACCTCGGTGCGCACGCGGGCCACAGCGGCTTTGACGTCAAATGGTTCATCGTGGATGGCCGCCATGATGAGCGCATGGCCCTGGGCCAGTGCCACGCGCGCCACACTCTCGTCGCGGGCGCGGAACACCATGCGGTACACGCCGCGTTGCGACGTGCTGCGGGTCTGGCCGAACCCGGTGGGCATGCCCGCCAGATTCAAGAGCTCGATCACGATGTGTTCCAGCACGTGGCCGCACCAGGTGCCTTCTTCCAGGCGTTCCAGGAATCCACCGCGTTCGCCCACACCGCAGTGGTGTTCGATGAGTGCCGGCAACCAGGCCGTGAGGCGGCTGTTGAAGCCGGGAAGGGTGTTGGACGGGTAGTCCTCCAGCTCGCCCAGATCAAGCCAGACCTCCAGAACCGGCCGGTACGTCCAGATGTTGGGGCCGCGCAGGTAGTTGATGCGAAGCAGTTGGATATCGTTGAGTTTCGCCATGGATTGCAGCGGATGTTCTGGCCCGGGGGCGGGCTTTTCAGAGGAAGAATAAGAGGAACACGTCGATGGACGGCGATTGTGCGCCAGAGCGGCGGCCGTTGGCAGAGTCAGCCAAATGGTCGCCGCAGACGTTGGATGAGGATGTCGTCATGCCCGAGAACAGGTTCTTGGGCGCAGTATCGGCGAGAATTCGCGCTTTCGCGAGACCGGTTGCGGCAGGCTGCCGGGGGCGGGGATACCAACCAAAAATGCAACATCACCATTCTGTGGACGCCTCGGGTGTCTTTTCCAGCCCCTTGGGGGCTGATCTGCGGGCCATGCTCGCTCCCCAAGAGAACGTACTGGCGGCGTTACAGGTTGACCTGAGCGCAGATCTGCGGTTTGGCTCCGGCTGGGTGGTGGTGACTTCTGCTCGGCTTTTGGCCTGCGACCCTGGCGCGACCGCCTGGCGCGGCTGGCCCTTGGGCGATGGGTTGTCGTTGCGCCTGCAAGACCACGGCGGTGTGGGTTCTTTGGAACTGCATGGCCCCGAGGCGCGCTTTGCCCTGTGGCGCTTCACCCTCGCGCACCACGCGCAGGCACTGCGCCTGGTGCTGCGGTTCGAGCAGCAGACCGCGCTGGGCGATACCGGCGCCGAGGCCGACGCGGATGAGCCGGTCTGCCCCACCTGCCACACGCCCCTGCCGCCTGACACTGAAGAATGCCCGGCCTGTGCCCGCGCCCAGCCGCCGCAGACGTCCACCTGGGTGCTGCTGCGCCTGTGGCGGTTTGCCCGGCCCTACCGCAAGCACCTGGCCGCCGGTTTCTGCCTGACGCTGGCCTCCACCGCCGCCACGCTGGTGCCGCCGTACCTCACCATCCCGCTGATGGATGACATCCTGATCCCGTTCCAGAACGGCAAGCAGATCGACCCGAGCCTGGTGCTGCTGTACCTGAGCGGGTTGCTCGCGTCGGCCCTGGCCGCCTGGGGCCTGTCGTGGGCACGCACCTATATCCTGGCGCTGGTGTCCGAGCGCATTGGCGCCGACCTGCGCACCACCACGTACGAGCATTTGCTGCGCCTGTCGCTCGACTATTTCGGCGGCAAGCGCACTGGCGATTTGATGGCGCGCATCGGCTCCGAGACGGACCGTATCAACGTCTTCCTGTCGCTGCATGCGCTCGACTTCGTGACCGACGTGCTCATGATCATGATGACGGCGGCCATCCTGTTTTCCATCAACCCCTGGCTTGCGCTCGTCACGCTGGTGCCGCTGCCCTTCATCGCCTGGATGATCCACACCGTGCGCGACCGCCTGCGCACCGGCTTCGAGAAGATCGATCGCGTCTGGTCCGAGGTGACCAACGTGCTGGCCGACACCATTCCCGGCATCCGCGTGGTCAAGGCCTTTGCCCAGGAAAAGCGCGAGGCCGAGCGTTTTCGCGCGGCCAACCAGCACAACCTGGAAGTCAACGACAAGCTCAACAAGACGTGGAGCCTGTTCACCCCCACCGTCTCGCTGCTCACCGAAATCGGCCTGCTCGTGGTCTGGGGCTTCGGCATCTGGCTGGTGTCGCGCAACCAGATCACGGTGGGTGTGTTGACCGCCTTCATCGCCTACATCGGGCGCTTCTACAGCCGGCTCGATTCGATGAGCCGCATCGTGTCGGTCACGCAAAAGGCCGCTGCCGGCGCCAAGCGCATCTTCGACATCCTGGACCACGTGAGCAACGTGCCCGACCCCGCCCAGCCCGTGAAGGTGGACCGTGTCGTAGGCGCCATCGCCATGCGCAACGTGGGCTTCCGCTATGGCAGCCGCTCAGTGATCAAGGGGCTGGACCTCGATATCCGCCCCGGCGAGATGATTGGCCTGGTGGGCCACAGCGGCTCGGGCAAAAGCACGCTGGTCAACCTGATCAGCCGCTTTTATGACGTGAGCGAGGGCTCCATCCAGGTCGACGGCGTGGACGTGCGCCGCTTTGCCGTGGCCGACTACCGCCGCCACATCGGCTTGGTGCTTCAGGAGCCGTTCTTGTTCTTCGGCACCATTGCCGAGAACATTGCTTACGGCAAGCCCGAGGCCACGCGCGAGGAAATCATTGCCGCCGCCCGCGCGGCGCATGCGCACGAGTTCATCCTGCGCCTGCCGCACGGCTACGACTCGCTGGTCGGTGAGCGCGGCCAGGGCCTGTCGGGTGGGGAGCGCCAGCGCATCAGCATTGCGCGTGCGCTCCTGATCGACCCGCGCATCCTGATCCTGGACGAGGCCACCTCGGCCGTCGACACCGAGACGGAAAAAGAGATCCAGAAGGCGCTGGACAATCTGGTGCAGGGCCGCACCACCATCGCCATTGCCCACCGCCTGTCCACCCTGCGCAAGGCCGACCGCCTGGTCGTGATGGACCGTGGCGAGGTGGTCGAGGTCGGCCCGCACGACGAGCTGATGGAAAAGCAGGGCGCTTATTGGCGGCTGTATGAAGCCCAGGCCCGCCGCGCCGAGGAAGACGCCCAGGCCGCTGGCGTGGTTGTTATCGACAGCAGCCTGCTCCATCCGGCCCACCCCGCCGGCAACTCCTGAACCGCCGACCGCCGGACCTCGCCATGAACAACGCCTCCCCTTTCACCCCTGTTCCTGCCGGCTCCTCGGTGCCGACCCATTCAGCGGGGCGCGGCAGTTTTGCGCTGGCGCGCAATGCCCACGGCCGCCTCGTACTGACACTGGCCAACGGCACGGTCCATGAAGGCATCACGCCGGTGCGGGCGTTTCCCATCGCGGCACCGGGCGAAGGGCTGTCCCTGGTGGGCTCGGATGGCCATGAAATCCTGTGGATCGACCGGTTGGCCGAGCTGGAGACCCCCGTGCGCAGCCTCATTGAAGAAGAGCTCGCGGCCCGCGAGTTTGTACCCACTATCGAAAAAATCGTGGCTGTGTCGAGCTTCTCGACCCCGAGCACCTGGGACGTGGTGACAGACCGCGGTGCAGCCCGGCTCGTGCTCAAGGCCGAAGAAGACATTCGACGCTTGGGTGGCCGCACTCAGCTGTTGATTGCCGGTGGGGACGGCCTGCAGTTTCGGGTGCCGGACACGACCGTGCTCGACAAGCATTCGCGCAAGCTGCTGGAACGCTTTCTTTGATCGCTGGCGGCTCGCAGCTGGCCCGCTGACCGCCAAGCGAAAGCCGCGCACCTTGGTGTCTGCCGCTCCTCTGCGGGCCGTATTTCACTGAGTCGGCCTGGGTTTGCTGCTGGATAAGTAAGGGGCCGCCCCAAACCGGGTCTCGGCATTCTTTGGTGGCATTGAGGGCCAGACATGTGCCCGCTTCCATCCGAAACCCGGTTGCTCCGCCGCGTTTCGACCCGGAATGTCCTTTTTTTGCAACCCGCCGCGGCCGTCTCGGCCCCGCAGGCTCCTGTCTCTGCGTTCGCACTGCCACCGTGAACAGTGGTTATCCGCACATCTGCCTCCGCAGTGATCCAAAACCGCCCCAATACCGCGCCAAAAAACTAGGGTAAACCCTATTTTTTGTTCAATCGGTGAAAAAGACCTTAATTTCCCTTTCTTTTTGCCGTTATGAATTACGAAGAAGGTGAAAAACCCTCCGCAGTTTCCATTCAACTACCGGGCCAATGTCATGCAAATGCCACCTGTCGACCGATCGCCGAGTTGGCGTCCTCAGGGCGCTGATTTGTATTCCACTGGCGCGTCGGGCGCACCGCCAGTGCGCCCCATCAACCCTCCGACCCCCGTCGAATCCATGGACCGGCTCGGTGAAGGGGCGGTTGTTCGCGAGCCGGACAAGCCTTCCAACGCCGACGCCGCCAACCGCGACTGGACCGAGGTCAAGAAGAAGGAAACCGTGGAGGAGCCGCCCGAGCCACCGAAGGAGCCGATCTACAAGCAGCTGCTCGAACTCATACAGTCCATGTGGCGCGCCAGCGGCAGCGCGGTGGAAGTGGCCCAGGACATCAACAAGATGACCTTGCAGGAGCGGCTGGCCCAGCAGGTCAAGAATGAACCCCTGATCTATTCAGACCCCAAGGTGAAGCGCACCGGGGGGCTGTGACGATCTCGCCAAGGGTTTCGGACCCCGAAGCGCAGTACGGTGACTCGTACTGCGCTTTTTTCTTGGGCGGTAGGTCGTGGCGCTGTAAGCAGTAGCGCTGCAAACCGGGCCCGCTGAGGTGGGCAGGCTCTCCGTGGATTGAATGCTATTAAAAATATAGCTACAAATGCTTTATGGATAAGCGCTAGAGCCCAATTTAACTAAAAAATTTGAGTGGCGGGAGTTCTGCTGTGCTCCGAACCGTGGTCCGGGCTGCCCCGCTGGAGCCCGGCGGCATCCCGCGCAGGCGCCGCTCCGGGGCTCACGGCTTCGCTGCAGAGGCCGGGGCGTTCGCGGCGGCCTGGGCGGCCTTGTTGCGGTCCCGCTCGGCCCGGTATTTGCCGGCGAATACGCGGACCTCTTCGTAGGACACGTAGCCGTCCCGGTCCGTGTCAGCGTCTTCAAACGCTGCGGCGAGGCGGGGGAACAGCTTCACCTCGCTGCGGCTGAGCTTGCCGTCGCCATCAAAGTCCAGCATCTTGAAATCGCGCATGGCTTTGACTTCGCCTTTGGTCAGCCCGGCCTGGGGTTCCGCGGGGGCGCTTGCGGCAGGTTGGAAGCGCTGCGCGGCGGCGGGCGTCTGCGCGACCGCCGGGGTGACAGTAGCCACCACCGTCACCGCTACTCCGACGGCGCAGGCCACAAGGGAAATTCTGTTGCGCAAACTAGCTCCTTCAATGCGGGATCGATCACGATGTTTGCACAGTTGGGCGTGCGCAGGCCGATTGCAACCGCGGCTTTGCAGGCTTTCACTGGCCGTTGCAGAGCTTTGCAGAACTTTTCGTCACGCGGCGCGCTGGCCGTCGATATGAACGCCGCTACCCGGCTATTCAACCGCCGGGAGTTGCGGGTTCGATATCCCGCTGTTCACATGCCCCGCCGGCACGTGGCGTGCCGCCGACGCCACATGGCTGCGCTGGTCGTCAAAGAAAAAGTCGGGTTCGAATTCGCGCAGGAACGGGCCTTTTTCCAGCCCGCCCAGAAACATCGCCTCATCCACAGTGATGCCCCAGTCCAGCAAGGTGCGCACCGCGCGTTCGTGCGCCGGGGCGCTGCGGGCGGTGACCAGGGCCGTGCGGATGCGCATGGTCTTGGAGGCGTCGGCCTGCTGCTGCAGCCGGTGCAGCGCCGCCAGCAGCGGCTTGAACGGGCCGCCGGCCAGTGGCTGGGCGGCCTTGGTGACTTCATTGGCCTGAAAGGCGGGCAGGCCGCCTTCCTGGTAGATGCGCTCGGCCTCGTCAGAGAACAGGACGGCATCGCCGTCGAACGCGATGCGCACTTCATGGGGGTAGCGGTCACCTGCAGGGGTGGAATCGGTCATCACCCGCGCGGCGGGGAATCCGATGCTCAGCGCCTGCTGCACGTCCTCCTCATTGGCCGACAAAAACAGGTGCGAGCCCAGCGGCCGCAGGTAGGCAAAGGGATTGCGCCCGCGCGTGAACACGCCGCGTTCGATGCGCATGCCGGCTGCCTGTGCCGAGGCGAAGACACGCATGCCACTGGCCGGGTCGTTGCGCGACAGCATGACCACCTCCACGCGCTGCACATCGGCCGTGTTGAAAGCCAGCAGCTTGCGCACCAGCGGCAGGGCGATGCCGGGCCGTGCGGGCTGGCGGACCAGTTCGAGCTGGCGGCGCATGTAGCCGGCCTCGTCCCCAGATTCGAAAATGCGGTTCTCTTCCTCCAGGTCGAACAGCGCGCGTGAGGAAATCGCCACGACCAGCTTGTCGTCCAGGGTGACCGCCATCAGGATGCTCCGTTGCCGTAGTTCAACGTGCCGAATGCGACGCGCCGCCAAGGTACGGTGCGGGCGCTTGGCGTGCGTACGCTGGTGGCGATCACTTTGTGCGCTGCGAGCGCGCGGCAGGGGGAGCCGCCGCTTGAGAGGTATTTCATTTCACAAACTGGTTGAGCTGAATGATCGGCAACAGCACGGCCAGCACGATCAGCATGACGATCAGGCCCATGCCCACAATGAGCAGGGGCTCCAAAATCGTGGCCAGTGCCATGGCGCGGCGCTGTACCTCGGTGGACAGCTGGCGTGCTGCGCGCTGCAGCATCACCGGCAGCTGGCCGGTTTGCTCGCCCAGCCGCGCAAACATCGACAGCAGGCCTGGAAAGCGCTTCTTTTGCGCCAGGGCCGAAGCCAGCGGGGCGCCTTCGCGCACCAGCACCAGTGCATCCAGCGCATCGGCGCGCAGCGCGCGGTTGCTCAGCGTTTCTGCAGCGGCCTGCAGGGCCTTGAGGATGGGCACCCCCGCGCCCGACAACATGGCCAGCGTGCCGGCAAAGCGTGCCGCGTTGTAGCCGCGCGCGAGCTTGCCCACCAGCGGCAGGTTGAGCCACGCTGCATCGAAGCGTTCGCGCACCGAGCCGATGGTCAGCGCCCACCGCGCCCCGGCGCCCAGCACCACCAGCGCCACCAGCATGGCCCAGCCATAGTTGCGCACAAAGGCACTGATGCCGAGCATCGCCACAGTGAGGAACGGCAACGCGCGCTTGGTGCCCGCGAACACGCTGGCCACCTGCGGCACCACATAGCCCACCAGGAACAACACGATCACGATGGCGACGATGGTCACGATGGCGGGGTACAGCGCTGCGCCCATCAGCTTGGCCTTGAGCGCCTGGCGTTCTTCGAGGTCGTCGGCCAGCCGCTCGAGCACCAGGCCCAGATTGCCGCTGTGCTCGCCCGCGCCGATCACCGCGCAGTAGATGTCCGAGAACTCGCGCCGGTGCTGCGACAGCGCCCGCGCAAAGGTGGAACCGGCGTTGACCTCGGCCCGCAGGGCGGCGACCAGATGGCGCTGGCGTTCGTCCTCGGCCTCTTCAGACAAGGCGGTGAGCGCGCGTTCCAGCGGCAGGCCCGAGGACACCAGCCCGGCGAGCTGGCGCGTCCAGATGGACAGTGCGGTGGCACCGAACACCGGGCGGGTGAAGAGGCGCTGGTTGAGGCTGGGCGCGCCGCCGTGGGTCGACTGGCCCGTCTGCACCAGCTCCACCACCAGCGGCACCAGGGCCTGGGCCCGCAGCAGGCCACGCGCGGCCTTGGCGGTGTCGGCCTCCATGAGGCCCTTGCGGGTCTGGCCCTGGGCGTCCAGGGCTTCAAAGGAAAAAGCGGGCATGCGGGCGTGGACTTCGGCGTGAGAGGGCGGTCGGTGGGCCGGGCGCCTTTTGCAGGGCGATGACCGGCAGAGCGTTCGGTAGCCTGAGATGGTAGCCGCTACCCGTTGCTCACTATTCGCGGGGGGACCGGCTGGTGCGCGATGGGGGCTGACGGGCACCCGAGGTCAAAGGCACCCGCTGGGGAAGTCCGGACGCTTCGGAGGTCGAGCCGAGCCACCGAACTTGAGGACGGCCGACGCGTAACGTCGTTGTGAGCCGTATCAGGCTGCCACTGCCGGCCCGCCAGCCACCAGCGCCGCATGGGCTTGCGCTGCAATCTCCAGCGAGCGCAGCCGCAGCGCCGGGTCGTACACATCGCTCACCAGCATGAACTCGTCGGCCTGCGTGGCCTCGGCCAGTTGCGCGAGGCCCGCATGCACCGTCTCAGGCCCGCCGATGACGGCCGCTGCCAGGAAATCGCCAATGGCCGCACGCTCCTGCGGTTGCAGGCGGGCAGCAAAATTCTCGATGGGAGGCAGCAGGCGGCGCCGGTCGCCCGTCAGGATGCCCAGCACGCGCTGGTAGGTGCTGCTGGCCAGGTACTCGGCCTCGTCATCGGTGGGGGCGGCGATCAGCGGCACGCCGATGGCGAGGTACGGTTTGGGCCAGGCGGCGGACGGGCGGTACAGGTTGCGGTACAGGTCGATGGCCTGGTGCAGCAGGCGTGGCGCAAAGTGCGAGGCGAACGCGTAGGGCAGCCCGCGCTCTGCCGCCAACTGCGCTGAGAACAGGCTGGAGCCCAGCAGCCAGACGGGCACATTGGTGCCCGCACCCGGCATGGCAATCAGCCGCTGGCCCGGAACCTCGGGGGCCAGCAGGCGCTGCAGCTCGGCAACGTCCTGCGGAAAGTCGTCGGCCGTCTCCACCCGGCTGCGGCGCAGCGCGCGCATCGTGGCGGGGTCGGTGCCAGGCGCGCGGCCCAGGCCCAGGTCGATGCGGCCGGGGTACAGCTCGGCCAGCGTGCCGAAGGCCTCGGCCACCACCAGCGGCGCATGGTTGGGCAGCATCACCCCGCCCGAACCCACGCGAATGCGCGACGTGCCGCCTGCAATGTGGCCCACGAGCACGGCGGTGGCTGAACTGGCAATGCCCGACATGTTGTGGTGCTCGGCCAGCCAGTAGCGGGAAAACCCCAGCTTTTCGGCGTGCTGGGCGGTGCGCAGTGCGATCTGCAGGGCTTCGGCCACCGTGCCGCCTTCGCGGACGGCAACGAGGTCGAGCATGGACAGGGCGGAGCGAGGGGCGATGGAGGTCATCCAGGCATTGTCTGGCGGGCGCGGCATTCGCGCCCATCGCAGCGCCAGAGTCGGCAGCGGCAGAAGGGTTGACCGCTGCCCGTGCTGACATCGGGTGATTTTTTGGTAGCCAAAAATCCGCGGCACCCACAGAATGTTTCAAGGCATGTCTGGTGGGATGATTTCCGGTCCCGTCCACGAGGCCTTCACCGGGACCACGCATGGGATTTTTCAGCCGTTTGTTCAAGATCAGGGAGCAAGATCCCACGAGCCCCGACACCACCTGGGCCATGGAGGACAACGGTAGCGAGCTGGTGCTGGACGCCGAGTACGCCACCATGCTCATGACCGAGATCGACATCGACGCCGCGATCGCCAGCCACGAGCGGTGGCGCCTGCAACTGCAGGACATGGTCAACGGCCGCTCGCAGGAGGTCATGCGGCCCGAACGCGTGTGCCAGGACGACCGCTGCGACCTGGGCCGCTGGCTCTATGGCACGGGCAAGGTCCGCCTGGGCACCTACCCGGCATTTGCCATGCTGGTCGCACGCCACAAGTACTTTCACCAGCAGGCAGCAGATGTCGTCGTCGCGTTCCAGGCGGGTGACCAGCACAAGGCCGTGCAGTTGCTCAACAGCAGCTGCCGCCATGCGTCCAATCAGGTGCTGCTGTTGCTCAAGGAGCTCAAGCGCGGGCTGGGGCGCTGAAGCGGTCTGGCCTATGGCCGCAAGGTGGACAGGCCGCCTGAGGTGCTGCGGTATTTCGCCTTTGTTCAATTGCTACTTATTCGATAGCATGAAGTGCTTGTCAATCAAGCGCTAGGGCCTGTTTTTATTCAAATATTGGCGTCGTCGGCACGCTGATCTGGGTGGTGCCGCCCGTGGCCACCCGCTGCGCCCAGCATCGGCACACACCTCTTACATCTGAAGACAAGCAGGTGCCCTGAAAACGCGGCGCCCGTGGCTATCCTTCGCCGCGCGTCAGCACGGTTGCGGCCTGCAGCCCTGAAGCGCGCACACCACAAAAAACCAAGCGATAGATAAGAGAGAGGGATTCCCTATGGACCGCCGTAAATTGTTGACGCTCGCCACCCTGGCATCTGGCGTCAGCGCCGTGTCGCCCGTGTGGGCACAGTTCGACCTGGGCAAGATGATGGACGCAGGCAAGGACCTTGCCAAATCCGAGTCGCTGACCGACGACGAAGTGAAAGCCGCCTTCGACCAGATGGCCGCAGAAAGCGACCGCCAAAACCGCATCGCCCCCGCCGGCAGCCCCTACGCATCGCGCCTGACCAAGCTCACCTCCGGGCTGGGCACGTATGACGGCCTGAAGATGAACTTCAAGGTCTACCTTACGCCCGACATCAACGCCTTCGCCATGGCCAACGGCACCATCCGCGTGTACTCCGGCCTCATGGACAAATTCACCGACGACGAAGTGCGCTACGTCATCGGCCACGAAATCGGCCACGTCAAAAAAGGCCACAGCAAGGCCCGCATCCAGGCCGCCCTGCGCACCAGCGCCCTGCGCAACGCGGTATCGGCCAGCAACAGCCGCGCCGGCACCATCGCCAATTCGCAACTGGGCGACCTGTTTGAAAAAGTCGTGCGCGCCCAGCATTCGCAAAGCAACGAGCGCGAAGCCGACGACTACGCAATGCAGTTCATGAAAGCCAAGCGCTACCAACCGGCTGCTTGCGTCAGCGCCCTGGAAAAGCTGGCCGCCATGTCGGGCAGTGACTCGACCAGCTTCTTGTCCACCCACCCCTCGCCGAAAGAGCGGGCGGATCGGATGAAGACGCAGGTGGCTTGAGGAAGCCACGGCGAGGGTGGGCGAAAACCAACGAGTGCAAAAGGGAACGAAGTGATCACAGACACGGTGGGCCAAGGTGGCCGCAACGCACTGAACGACACCATGATTGTTCAGCGGCTACTCAATCAGATCGACATGCCCGGTAGCCAGCAGTTGGTCGCTGATGGCTCACCGGGAGTCAGGACCATTTTCAAGATTCAGGAGTTTCAGCGAAGCATCGGAATCCCCCGCCCGGATGGCCTCATCCAGCCGCGCAGCAAGACGATGACAGAGCTGATGTGCCGTGCTGATGCGGAGAACACTGTCCATGCGCAACTGGCGCTGACAAATCCTGCGCCTACCAGCGCGGACCTTGGCGCCCCTTGGATCGCCACGGCAGAGCGTGAGATCGGTCAGAAGGAAGTGGCGGGTGCGAAAGCCAATCCGCGCATCATGGAGTACCACAAGGCCTCCAAGCACTGGGCCAAGGATGACTCCGATAAGGAGAATGCCTGGTGCGGATCGTTTGTGGCTTGGGTCTTAAAGCAGCATGGCTTTGAGGCTCCCGCACATGCATATCGAGCCAAGTCGTGGGCCGGCTTTGGCACGGCTTTGAAAAAGCCTGTTTACGGGGCTATTTGCTGCAAGAGCCGCTCCGGCGGGGGGCACGTTGCCTTCATCGTGGGACAGAGTCGTGATGAAAAGCATTACTTCATGCTGGGCGGGAATCAAGGCGACTCGGTAAACATCACGCGCTACAAATCTAAGGTCTGGGAGACATTCGTCTTTCCTTCGGGAGCGCAAGCTGGAAGCTCATTACCTGTCTATGACGGACCAGCCCAGGATGCAGGGAGTGAGGCATGACTGTGAAAGCTAGGGATTTTTGTTTCGCCTGTGTGGTTGCGTTATCCCGCGTCAGCGCTGCCGCAGAGTCCTCAGAGAGTCCGCAGTCTGTCCCTCAGGCGGTTGATGTGACAGACACGGAAGCCAGGGAGTTTTTGGCCAAATCCATTCCTGAGACCCATTATTCGGCGCTGGTTGTGCATACCAGCGTCAGTATTCGCCCGTTGCAAGAAAAGAAAAATTCTAAGAATGAACCGGGGGATGCCGTGGATGAAATTCACACCTACCGCGCACGTGTTCTAGAAACTTTTCGCGGCAAAGCGCTCACTCATATTCAGTATGAAGTGATCACAGAAGCCGGAGAGGGGGCTTCTGTGAGCACTACCCCACAGATATTGACGCTGTGCTCTGGCCCTAAGGGCCTTTATTGGCCCGGGACGGGGGCCAGTTTCCCGGCTACGAAGGATTTCTTGGCCATTGCGCGACGAATCGGTAAACAGGTGGCTGCAGCGAAGCCGCGAGATTTCCGGCAGTGCGATTAATCTTGGTACGCAGCCGGCCTTTTCTGACCGGTTGCCGCGTGTCAACGGGGCGGGTTCGCAATGAACTAACGCTGCGTGATCGCTGCCGATGATCCTTCAATAACTCCGCCCCCCCTTGTACATCGCATGTTGCCGCCGGTTCAGCGTGGCGGCCTCTCCCAGCCGCGCCATGGCCGCCCCCGCGTGCGCATGGGTGATGGCCATGCCCAGGCCATCTGCTGCATCTGTCCCGGGCAGGCCGGGCAGGCTGAGGAGGCGGCGCACCATCTCCTGCACCTGGCTCTTGGCCGCACGGCCGTGGCCGACCACGGCTTTTTTCATCTGCAAGGCGGTGTATTCGGCCACGGGCAGGTTGCTGGCTACCAGGGCGGTGATGCAGGCGCCCCGGGCCTGGCCCAGCAGCAGGGTGGACTGCGGGTTGACGTTGACGAACACGATCTCGACCGAAGCCACATCCGGCTCGTAGCGCGCGGCCACTTCGGTGATGCCGTCGAACAAAATCTTCAGGCGCCCCGGCAGGTCGCCCAGCGCGAGCGTGGTGGTGCGAATGGTGCCGCTGGCCACGTAGCTGAGCTTGTGGCCGTCCATGTCGACCACGCCGAAGCCGGTGGTCTGCAGGCCGGGGTCAATGCCAAGAATGCGCATTTGCTCTCAATTCAATAGCTGTATGCGCTTGTAGATAAAGCGCTGGCGGCCAATTTGGCTCAAAGTCCGAAGTACCAGCGCACCGAATGGAAGAACACCGGCGCTGCAAAGCACAGCGCGTCCACGCGGTCGAGCAAGCCGCCCGCGCCGGTGACCGACATGCCCTGCATGCCCCAGCTCGTGATGCCGCGGTCGCGCTTCAGGGCCTTCATCACCAGATGCCCCAGGCTGCCGGCCACACAGGCCAGGAGGGCCATGCCCAGCGCCTGGCCGGGTTTGAAGGGGGTGATGAAGGTGAGCAGCACCCCCGCCAGCCCGCCAGCCGCAACGCCGGATAGCCAGCTCACCCACTGAAAGCTCTGGCTCACTTGCGGCGCCACCGGTTTGTGGGGGAAGCGTCGGCCCAGCAGGTGCTGCACGACCATGCAGGTCTGCACCACAAAGACGAGGAAGAACACGAGGAACGCGCCCTTGTCGCGATAACCCGGGAAGTCGAGCAGCAGCAGCGCCGGCACATGGCTCATGCCGTACACGCAGACCATGATGCCCCACTGCAGCTTGGCGTTGCGCTCCAGAAAGCGCTGCGGGTCGTTGGCCAGCGCGCTCACAACCGGGATGGCCAGGAACACGTAGACCGGGATGAACACCGTGAACAGGTCGAAGTGCTTGCTGCCCACGATCCAGAACTGCAGCGGCAGCACCACGAAGAACGCCAGCACCAGGCTGCGGTGGTCGCCGCGCCGGGTGGGCGACAGCGTGATGAACTCGCGCAGTGCGAAAAACGCCACGATGGCAAACAGCACGGTGGCCACGGTCTCGCCCAGCACCCAGCCCACCCAGAACACGGTGGCCATCATCCACGAGGTCTTGAGCAGGCCCCAGAAGCGCTTGGCCTCCACGACACGCGCTTCAGACTCCGGGTCGTCGCTTGCATGCTCGCGCAGATTGCGCACAAAGGCCCACACGGTGACGATGGACAGGATGCCAAACACCACCAGGAATAGCGCCCCGATCTGCTGGGTTGCGGTGAGGTTGCGGAGGAAGTTGTTGTTCATGTCGTTGCCGCCCGGCCGCCCGAAGGCAACGACGCGCCCCCTTGGGGGGCAGCGATCCGCGAAGCGATGAGCGTGGGGGCTCTTGGAATGGTTGCCGCCCGGCCGCCCGAAGGCAGCGACGCGCCCCCTTGGGGGGCAGCGATACGCGAAGCGATGAGCGTGGGGGCTCTTGGAATGGTTGCCGCCCGGCCGCCCGAAGGCAACGACGCGCCCCCTCGGGGGGCAGCGATACGCGAAGCGATGAGCGTGGGGGTTGTCGTCATCATGCTCACACTTCCCGCAACGCGATGACCGCGCGACGTGCGCGGTCGAGGAAAGGGCGGCGCTCTTCGCCGGCTTCGAGCTGAACGGGTGCGCCAAACGTCACCGAGCACAGGATGGGCACGGGCACCACTTCGCCCTTGGGCATGACGCGCTGCACGTTGTTGATCCAGGCGGGCACCAGCACCACCTGCGGGAACATTTGCGCCAACTTGTACAGCCCCGACTTGAACGGCTGCGGCTCGTCGCCATGGCCGCGCGTGCCTTCAGGGAAGATCACGATGGAGTCGCCGCTCTCCAGTGCGCGCACCAGCGGCGCAAGCGGGTCGGACGGGGGTAGGGCGGCGCGCAGTTCCTCGGGAGTGGGTGCGCGTGGCGGCGCTTCAGGCGATGGATCCGGGCCGCCGGCCGTTGCGGTGTCGGCATCGCTGACTGATGGGGGCGTAGCGCCGAGCGGGCCGGCGGGCTCGGTGACCGCGGGGGCTGCGGGCCGCGCGGGCGCCGCCTGACGGTCCACGTACACGGCGTTGAACACCGCCGTGGTGATCCACTGGCGAAACGGCGTTTTCGTCCAGTAGTCCTTGGCCGCAATGGGCCGTGTGATGCTGCGCAGCTCCTCAGGCAGCGCGGCCCAGATCAGCACCATGTCGGCATGGCTTTGGTGGTTGGCGAAATAGATGCGTTGCTCGGCCTTCGGCGGGCAACCATACCAACGGGCCTGGGAGCCGGTCAGAAACCGCACGATCCCCAGCAAAAGAATACTCATCAACTTGGCAAGCATGGCGGCGATGATACGTGGCGAGGTGCTGGGGTCTGACGCGGCGCCGCCCCCAGGCTGGGCCACTACCGCGCACCTCAGCGAAACCGGCTACACCCAGAGCCGGTACACCCAGAACGCCTCGTTGCCATACATGCCTTCATACAGCGCCTGCGGTGCATAGCCCGTGATGCGGCGGGTGACGCGGCACAGGTGGGACTGGTCGGAAAAGCCCGCGCCGGCGGCCACGTCGGCCCACTTCACACTGCCATCGGCGGCGTCGGCCGCGACGGTGTCGAAGAACGCCTGCTCCGCCTTGCCGAAGCCGCGCAGCTCGCGCAGCGGCAGCCCGGCCCAGCGCTTGATGCGGCGCTCCAGCTGGCGCAGGCTGCGGCCCGGGGCCGACATGGCGGCGCGCTGTGCAAGGTGCATGGCCCAGTCGCCATAGCGCTGCGTCTGCAGCGGCGCCACGGGGCGGCAGGCCTGCCAGCGGGGCTCCAGGAAATCCTCCAGGCACTGCATCCGTGCAGCGTTGTCGCTCTGGTTCTGAACGGCTTCGCACATCGCCAGCCAGTCGGGCGACAGCAGGGTTTGCGCGTCCACCATGCGGTCGGTCAGTGCTTCGGGTTCCAGGCCGGTGAGCTGGTACAGCGCATCGGGCATCAACATCACCATCATGGCGTGCGTGGGTTCGGCGCAGTAGCTGGTGGATGGCCGCGTCTGCGGGCCGGCCAGCACCCACCTGCCCGGGATGGGCTCGCGCGGGCTGTCCAGGTCGGCCATGGTGTCGGGGCGAGGGGGCAGCAGGCGTTCGCTGCGGCCCTCAAACCACCAGCTCAGGCTGCACAGCGGCGTGGCCGGAAAACGGTTGATGCGCTCGGCATCGCTGAGCGCATGGCCCACGGTGCTGCGCACCATGGTGCCGCGCACACAGGCGGCCAGGGTGGCGCGCGGGAGCCACAGCTCGCCCGAGGGGATCAGCCCCGGGGGCTGCCGTGGAGAAAGGGGGACCAGGGTTGCCATGCGGCGCGAGTGTAGGCCAGGGAGCCTGCGCGGCAGCAGGAACATCGGCGTGTCGCTTGGATGCATTCCGCCGCGCTACGAGCCTGCACGGCAGAAGGAACATCGGCTGCAACGCGCGACAAACCGGTCTCGTGCAGTCCTGCCTCCTGCGCCCAGGGGCTCACCCTGGGCTTGTCGGTAGCACCACACGATCCTCGGTTTTCGCGCGTGTCGCTTCGATGCCTTCTGCCGCGCAGGCTCCTAGCGCCTGGGCCGCGATGTCGAATTCGTTCAATACCCGCGCGTTGCTGCGTTGCACCATGCCGGCATGAACCCCACTACCACCGCACCGGCCCACACAACCCCCGCCACGTCGACACACCCTGCGCCCCCGCAGCCGGCCGCACAACCCCGCGGCCCGTCTGGCCGCTGGTGGGGCCTGCCCCTGCTGCGCGAGATGCGCGCCGACTACCTGGGTTTTGTCACGCGCCTGCAGCGCGACCACGGCGACCTCACCCGCATGCGCCTGGGCAAAGAGGACGCCTGGGATCTGCTGTCGCCCGACCTGGTGCGCGAAGCCCTGGTGACCCACGCGGACCAGATGATCCGCTGGGAGCGCGGCATTGCCGTGTTCGAGCAGGTGTTTGGCCAGAGTGTGCTTGTCACCGAAGGCGACACCTGGCAGCGCCAGCGCCGCATGCTGATGCCGGCCTTTACCCCCAAGCGGGTGGCGGGCTACGCGCAGCTGATGACCGATGCGGCCAGCAGCGCGCTGGATGCTGCGGTGCCTGCAGGCCAAACCGAGGCCTTGGTGCCCATGGACACGCTCTGGACCGATGTGGCGATGGATGTGATTCTGCGCACGCTGTTCAGCGAATCGGCCCAGGCCGATGCCCGCGATGCCGCCTGGGCCACGCAGACCCTGTCGGCCACCGCGTTTCGCGAGATGTTCCTGCTCTTCACGCTGCCCGACTGGCTACCCTTGCCAGGCAAATCCGCCAAGCGGCGCGCCTTGAAGGCATTGAGGGGGCTGGTGTGGCGGCATATCGACGCCCGCGAGCAAGATCAAGGCAAGCCCGGCATACCGCTGCGCACAGACCTGCTGCACATGCTGCTGGCGCTGCGCGACGAGACGACTGGGGAGCCGCTGTCGCGGCAGGAAGTGTTCGACCAGTGCATGGTCAGCTTCCAGGCCGGGCACGAAACCAGCGCCACGGCCCTGCTGTGGTGGAGCCGCCTCATGGCCGAACACCCCGAGGCCGCCCAGCGCGCGCAGGCCGAAGTGGACAGCGTGCTGCCGCCCGGCCACACGCCCGGGCCCGAGCACATGGCGCAGCTGCCGTTTCTCAGTGCCACGCTCAAAGAGGCGCTGCGCCTGTACCCTCCGGTGGCGGCTTTGATGACCCGGCGCACCACAGCGCCGATCACGCTGGCTGGCGTGGACGTGCCCCAGGGCGCCATGCTGCGCATCACGCCGTGGGTGCTGCACCGCGACCCGCGCTGGTTTGCGCAACCCGATCAATTCGTGCCGGACCGTTTTCTGGATGGCACCCCGCCCATCCCCAAGGGCGCGTGGATTCCATTCGGCGTCGGCCCGCGCGTGTGCATTGGCCAGCACTTTGCGATGCTGGAGATGACGCTTTTGGCGGCGATGCTGCTGCAGCGGTACATCCTTCAGTTGCCGGAACCGGCGGTGGCGTGTGCGCCCAAGCTGCATGTCACTTTGCGGCCGGATGCACCGGTGATGCTGCGGTTGGCGCGACGCGGGTAGAGGTTTTGGTCGTTTGAATCCGCCGCCGAGGGAGATGAAGCCGGATCGCTCCTACGGGGAGGCTTGCCACCGGTTACTCAAAAACCTGAAGGCGGCGATGTATGCCCACCATTGAGGTGTGCAGAGGGCGACCCACATCAATTGCTTGACGGTGGTGAATGCGATGAAGTCCTGGTCACAGAGGGCCTTTGCGGTAAGCGCCGAGAGCACCCATGAAGGGAAGTTCAGTATTGCCAGCGCCTTCTCGGCGTGGTCTGCAACGCCGCAGCAGGCAGAGTGCGGAATTGCGCCATAGGCGATCCCAAGGCCCCACGCGCTAAAGATCACAACCATTGCGACGTTTATAGCTGCAACCCAAAGCTCAGTCCGCGTCAGTTTCATTGCAGGTTTCTCGCTTCGGCATCGGAGCGGTCACGGCAGCTCCGCACTCCCCATGCGCGCCAGGATCGTCCGCGACCGCCCGGCCAGATACGCCGACCCCGGCGTTTTCTCAAACCGCTTCGGGGCCGGCAGCATGACCGCCAGGCGGGCTGCCTCGGACGTGCTCAGCCGGTTGGCGCTTTTGCGAAAGTAGTGCTGCGCGGCAGCTTCAGCGCCGAACACGCCTTCGCCCCATTCCACGCTGTTGAGGTAGATCTCCAGGATCCGCTGTTTGCTCAGCAGTTGCTCCAGCAGCAGCGTGAGCACGAACTCCTGCCCCTTGCGCAGCAGTGTGCGTTCGCCGGACAGCAGCAGGTTCTTGGCCAGCTGCTGCGTGATGGTGGAGCCGCCCCGGATCCTGGGCGCGCGCTGCGGGCGGTCCGGGGCGCGGGCCTGTGCCTTGTTGGCCAGTGCTTCAGCCCGGGCGTTGCGTTCCCAGGCTTTTTCAATGGCGTTCCAGTCCACGCCGTCGTGGCTCACAAAACCATCGTCTTCTGACGCGATCACGGCGCGCTTGAGGGTGTCGGAAATTTCTGCATACGGCACCCACTGCTGGCGCCAGCGTACGTGGCCTGTGGTGGACAACTGGGCCCAGGCTTCCGAGCGCTGGAAGCTGGTGGACTCGGGGTCGATGACCACCATGGCCGCGATGCGGACCACAAAAAACAGCTGCAGTGCCACGAAGGCGAGCACCACCAGTCCCAGCCAGCGCAGCACGGCTTTCATTGCGGTGTCTCCTGTGTCCTGTTGTTGTACTGCGAAGGTCTGCTCAGACGACCTGCTGCATTTCAGCCAGCACCTGCGCCGATGGCGGGCGCACGCCGCGCCACAGCAGGAAGGCTTCGGCGGCTTGCTCCACCAGCATGCCCAGGCCGTCGCGCGGCGTAGCGCCGTGGCGGCGGGCCCAGTCCAGAAAACCCTGGGCGGCGGGGCCATACATCATGTCGTAGGCCAGGCAACCGGGGCGCAGCACGTGCGCCGCCACGGGCACGTCGGCCCCGGCCAGGCTGCTGGCTGTGGCGTTGATAATTACATCAAAATCGGCCTCTACCGCTTGTGGTTGTAGGGCTGATAGCTCTGATTTTTGTAGCATGGCCAGTGCGCTGTGCGATTGCACCAGCGCCTCGGCCTTGGCCAGCGTTCGGTTGGCCACGGTGATATGGCGCGCCCCGGCCAGCAGCAGCGGGCCCAGCACGCCGGCAGCGGCGCCACCTGCGCCCACCAGCAGCACGTCGCGCCCCGCCAGCGAGACACCGGCGTTGCGGGTGATGTCGGCCACCAGGCCCAGGCCATCGGTGTTGTCGGCGTAGATGCTGCCGTCGGCGCGGAAGCTGAGGGTGTTGGCCGCGCCCGCCAGTTGCACGCGCTCGCTGCACGCAGTGGCCAAACCCGGCGCGTCGATCTTGAATGGCACCGTGACGTTGCAGCCGCGCCCGCCATGCGCTTTGAACTCGCGCACGCCCTGGGCAAAGCCGTCCATGGGCACTAGGCGGCGTTCATAGGCGATGGACTCGCCGGTCAGTTCGGCAAAGCGGGCATGAATAGCAGGTGAGCGGCTGTGGGCGACCGGGTTGCCCATCACGCAGTACAGATCGGCAGAGTTGGCAGAAGTCGTCATTTTTTTGTGGGCTGCGTGCATCGTGCGGGGCGCGCCGAGGTGGCGCAGGATCTTGCCCCACGGGCCTCGTCCCCGGAAGCAAAGGCAAGGCCAGCGGCTCGGGGTGGCTATCTCACACTGGTTTCAAGCGTCTGGTCCCGGGTGAACTTGAAGCGCGCCACCATGGCGATCTGGTCGGCCTTCTTGCGCATGTCGGCGCCAAAGCTGCCAAACGGCCCGGCGGCGCGGGCAATCGCCTCAGCGCGGCGGTCCAGGGTGGCGTTGCCCGAGCTTTGCACCACCTCGGTCTCCAGCACACGGCCATCGTGGTTGACGGTGACGATCATCGTCAGCTCGCCATACAGCTTTTTGCCGGCCTGTTCGGGGAAGTTCTCGGTGCCCTTGTCCTCCACCTTGCGGCGCAGGTCGTCGTAGTAGATGGCGTAGGCCTCTTCGCGCGTGGCGGGGCTGATGTAGCGCTTCTTGGGGCGCGAGTTTTCTTCGTTGATGCGCTTTTCGATCTCGGCCAGCAGCTTGACGAGCTGGCGGCGCTTTTCCTGCTCTGCGACCTGCTCGGCGCTCTGGCTGGGCTTGCGCGGGTCGGGCTCGGGCAGGGTGGCGAGCTGCTTGCGCAGCTGGGCCAGCAGTTGCGACTGCTGCTCCTGCATCGCGTCCATCTTGCGCTGCGCTTCCTCAAAATCATCCCCGATGGCCGTGAGCGCCGAGTAGGGCAGGGGGCTGGTGGCGCGGCCCTTCTCGGCATCGCCGCCGCCTGCCAGGTTGGACTGGGCGATCGCCTGGGCCTTGTCCGGGCGCTCGTTCGACTTGGCGTTGACCAGGATGACTTCGAGCGGGGTGTCCTGGAAGACACGGTTAAAGCCCTCGGGGTCGATGAAGCGCACCGAAATCAGCGCGGCGTGCACAGCCACCGAGATGCCCAGCGCCAGCTGCAGCGTGCTCAAGGTGCGGAGGAAGGCGGGGAATTTCATCGCCGGCAATTATCAGGGGGTATCAGGGGGCGGTCGCTGCCGCCGCGGCGTCGGCGGGCGCCTCGTCCATATCCACTGCAATGGCGATGGGGCCGGCGACAGTTTCGTCATCGGCCTCGTCATCCACCGGGCCGTCATCGCTCTCGTCGGTCGGGTCGTCCAGGCGCTCGATCACGGTGCCGTGGATGTCCAGGGTGATCTCGTCCACCTCGCCCAGCTTGACCTTGAGACGCGCGCCGCGCGGCAGGTTCTGCGCGCCCAGCACCGGGAAGACCAGCGGAATGTCGTCTGCCCGCACGAGGAAGCTGCCGCCGGGGCCTTCCTTGAAGACCGTGGCATTCAGCTCGGTGATGCCGTTCTGCTCTACATATTTGAGCGTCCAGAAGCGTTCCATACCCGCCTGGTAGCCGTTGTAGGCGCTGTAGGCGCCGTCAAAGCTGCTGATGATGGAGAACAGATCGGCGTCCTTGGGCTTGAAGGGCGCGGCCAGCGCGGCGGTTTTGCCGTTGCGCGCGCAGGCAATGATCTGCCACTGGTTGACCAGGTCGGTGTAGCGGCGCAGGGGCGACGTGGCCCACGAATACGCTTTGACGCCGATGCCCGCATGCGGCAGCGCCTTGGTCCCCATGCGCACCTTCACGCCCGGCGCCATGCTGGCCTGGCTGCGGTAGATGCCGGGCACGCCCAGCTCGGCCATCCAGCTGCCCCAGGTGCTGTTGGCCACGATCATGGCCTCGGCCACGATCAGGTCGAGCGGTGCGCCCCGCTGGCGCACGCTGATCTGCACCTGCTCGTCGCCGGTGGGCTCGGCACCGTTGTTGCCGACCAGGCGGAAGTTGTAGTCCGGCCGGTTGAAGTTCTCGGGCTTGCCGCGCACGACTTCGCGGCGGGCTTTCAGCTCTTTAGCCAAGCGGTGCAAAAATGATAGCTGTGGGCGCAGGTCAGACAAGCGCTGGGGGTCGTTTTGATGCTCAAAACCCGGGTTGGACAGCCATTCTTCCGTCACCACGCTGTCGAGCTGGTCGTGGCGCAGGTTGGCGACCACGTGCACCCGCTCCAGTTTGGTTTCGGAACTCTTGAACTCCAGCGTGGCCTCGTCGATGGTCACGTACAGCGACACGGCCGGGTTGGCGCGGCCTTCGTCGAGCGTGTACGTTTGCACCACATCGTCGGGCAGCATGGTGATCTTGTAGCCCGGCATGTACACCGTGGACAAACGCGCGCGGCCCAACTGGTCAATCGCGCTGCCCGGCTGGATCGCCAAGCCGGGTGCGGCGATGTGGATGCCCAGCACCACGGTGCCGGTGCCCAGGCCCTGCACCGACAGCGCATCGTCGATTTCGGTGGTCTGCGAGTCGTCGATGGAATAGGCCTGCGCGGTGGACAGCGGCAGCTCGTCCGCAATGGCGGGCGCCGTGACGGCCGGGAAGCCGGTGCCCTTGGGGAAGTTCTCGAACAAAAAGCGCTTCCAGTGGAACTGGTAGGCCGAGTCGATGGCGCCGGCCTTTTGCAGCAGATCCAGCGGCGCGGTGTGCGTGGCGCGGCTGGCCTCGACCACGGCCTTGTATTCGGGCGCGTTCTTGTCGGGCTTGAACAGGATTTTGTAGAGCTGGTCGCGGATGGGCTGCGGGCATTCGCCGCGTCCGAGCGCCGCCGCCCACTCGTCGATCTGCGCGAGGAGGGCCTTTTTCTTCTCGATACCGGCCAGCGCCTGCTGCAAGATCTCGGCCGATGCCTTCTTGAACCGGCCCTTGCCCGCGCGGCGGAAGTAATGCGGGGCGTCGTACAGCCTGAACAGGGCGCCGGCCTGCTGGACCAGGGTGGCGTTTTCCGAGAAGTAGTCCCGTGCCAGGTCGGCAAAGCCGAACTCGTCGTCGGGCGCGAATTCCCAGGCCAGGTCCAGTTCGATGGACTCGGCCACGGCCTGCGCCTGGGCGATGAGCTCGGCAGGGGCCGGTTTTTCGAACTTCAGGAGGATGTTGGCGGCCTTGACTTTGACCCGCTTGCCGGAATCGAGCTCGACCTGGGCCGAGGTATCGGCCTCCGACAGGATACGGCCGGCCATGAATTTGCCGGCTTCTTCAAACAGTGCATGCATGGCGGGGATTGTCCCATGGGCGGGTGGCCGGCCTGGGCGGGCCTGCCTCTATGATCCCCGTCACGCCACGCCCGGCCCTCCCACCACCCGCCTGCCACCGCTGAGATGCCCTTTTCCGTTGCACCGTTGTTCGTGATTGCGGTGGCGCTGCCGTTTCTTTTTGCCTTTACCGATTCGCCCACGGCCAACTTCTGGCCGATGCTGGCGTCGTGGGTGTGCGGCGCTGTGCTGCTCCTGGTGGCCGCAGTGCAGGCCGCGTGGCCGGGAGTGGATGGACGCCCGGGCCGCCAGGAATGGGCGCGGCGGCTGGCCTGGGGCCTGGCGCTGGCGGGCGTGGTGGCCAGCGTGATTGGCCTCGCCCAATATTTTGTCGGTGACCCCGGGCTGGCGCCGCTGGTTCCGGCGTCGGCCCCCGGGCAGGCGGCCGGCAGCCTGCGGCAGCGCAACCAGCAGGCGTCGCTGTTGAGCCTGGCGCTGTGGGCGCTGCTGTGGTGGACGCTGCACAGTGCCCGTTGGAGCGCGCCTTCGGGTGACCCATCGGAACTCTCTTCGCGGCGGCGCTGGCTGGCCAGCGCCGGCAGCATGCTGGTGGTGTCGGCAGTGGCCTGGATGGCCCTGGCCGAGGCTGCGACCGCATCGCGCACCGGCGCTGTGCAGTGGCTGCTGATCGTGGCACTGGTGGTGTGCTGGCGACGGACGGGCGCAGGCCCCTCACTGCGCCTGGCGCTGGCGGCGCTGCTGTTGTTTGTGGCCGCGGCCTGGGTGCTGCCCGAGCTGCTGTGGCGGCTGGAGGGCGTGCGGGCCGACGCGCTGTTCCATCGCTTCGCGGGCGACCCCAGGGCCTGCACCAGCCGGCGCGTGCTGTGGTCGAACATGCTCACCCTCATCGCGCAGAAGCCCTGGCTCGGCTGGGGGTGGGGCGAGCTCGACTATGCGCACTACGTCACGCCGTTCGCTGGGGAACGTTTTTGTGTGCTGCTGGACAACGCGCACAACCTGCCCCTGCACCTGGCGGTGGAGCTGGGTGTGCCTGCGGCCGCCGCGCTGTGTGGCGGCGTGCTGGGCTGGGTGCTGTACAGCCAGCCTTGGCGCGAAACCGAGCCCGCGCGCCAACTGGCGTGGGGCGTGCTGGCCATCATCGGCCTGCACAGCCTGCTGGAGTACCCGCTCTGGTATGGCCCGTTTCAGATCGTGACCCTGGCGGCGCTGGCGCTGCTGCTGTGGCCCCGGCAGGCCGCGGCAACTGCGCGCGGGGCCTGGGCGGGTGTGGCGGGCGCACTGCTGATCTGGGCTGTGTGCGCGTTTGCCGTGTGGGACTACCACCGCGTGAGCCAGCTGTACAAGCCCGCGAACGAGCGCGCGGCGGCCTACCGGGACGATACGCAGGCCAAGGTCACCCGTTCCGTGTTGTTTTCTGCCCAGCTGGACTTCGCGCGCCTGACCACCATGGCGCTCACCCCCGACAACGCTGGCCGGATGAATACGCTGGCCCACGAGCTGCTGCACTACTCGCCCGAGCCGCGTGTCATCGAAGCGTTGATTGAAAGCGCCACCGCCTTGGGCAAAGCCGACGAGGCCGCCTTCCACACCCGGCGCTACCGCTTGGCGTACCCGAGCGAGCACGAACGGTGGCTTCGCCGCCGGGCCGCCGCCGCGTCGGCGCCGGGCTGAGCCGGGGCGCGCTAGGCCAGTGCCAGGAACTCCGCCACAGCCGGCAGGTGCTCCTCGAAATTCAACAGCGCGTGCTCCCCGCCTTCCAGCAGCACCACCCGCGCCGCGGTGTAGCGCGCCACCATCTCGCGCCAGTCCAGCACCTCGTCGCCTTTGGCAATGACGGCCATCTCGCGGGCTGCCGGCGGCCGGGCGGAGGTGTCCAGAGCCCGCAGCTCGTCAATGTATTCCGGCCGAAAGTAGAACCGCTCGGCCGGATCGTGCCAGGTGGTCTGTTCGCCGATGTAGCGCGTGAGGTCGCGGGCAGGGTGGACGGCGGGGTTGAGCATCACGCTCGCGCAGCTTTTGTGCTGCGCCACCCAGCTGGCGTAAAAACCTCCAAGCGACGAGCCCACCACCCCCATTGCCTCACCAGACCAGTCGGCAATACCCTGCGCCACCAGCGCCATGGCAGCCTGGGGCGAAGGCGGCAACTGCGGGCACCAGAAGGTCACCCCGGGGTGGTGCCGCGCCACGTGCGCTGCCATCTGGCGGGCCTTGGCCGACTGGGGCGACGAGCGAAAGCCGTGCAGGTACAAAAGATGGGTGGTGGTCATGGAGAGGGAAAACAACAGGGCAGGGGAATCACTGCTGCGAAAGGGGACATGCGGGGCCTAAGATGATTGGCATGGGCGCCGTGCCGAAGGCCCCGCTGCATTGATCCCCACCATGACCGATTTTGCCCCGCTTTCTACCGCCAAACGCTGGGCCCTGGGAACCGCCGAAAAGCCACCGGCTTCGGTGGGCCGGTTCGAGCTCAAAAGGATGCTGGGCCGAGGTGCCCAGGCCACCGTCTGGCTCGCGCTCGACCCGCGGCTGCAGCGCGAGGTGGCCATCAAGCTGATGCGGCCCGTGCAGGACCAGGACCCCTCGGTACTTGAGCAGTGGCTGCGCGAGGCGCGGCATGTGGGCCGCCTGGCGCACCCCTTTATCGTGCCGGTGTTTGAAGCCGATGTGCAGGGGCGCCAGCCCTACATCGTTTTTGAATACGTACCCGGCAAGACACTGGCCGAACACCTGGCGCAGCAGGGCCGGTGCACCCCGCACGATGCGGTGGCTCTGATGGTGGATGTGCTCGATGGCCTGCAGGCCGCGCACCAGGCCGGCATCGTGCACCGCGACCTCAAGCCGTCCAACATCATGATCGACACCCAGCGCCACGCGCGGGTGATGGATTTCGGCATGGCCGCGCCGGTCCAGGCCCAGCCGGATGCCCAACTGGCCAGCGGCACCCCGGCCTACTTGGCGCCCGAGGCCGCGTCCGGGGCGTCGCCCGCACCGGCCATGGATGTGTATTCGGCCGCGCTGGTGCTGGTGGAAATGCTTACCGGCCAGCCACTGATCCACCAAAAAGACACCTGGCAGGCGTTGTACCGCATTGCCAATGAGCCCCTGCAACTGCCGCCGGACCTGGGGCCGGGGGTGGACGATGGGCTGCGCGCCATCCTGCAGCGTGCGATGGCCCGCGAGCCTGGCGAGCGCTACGCCTCGGCCGCGGAGTTTCGCGATGCCCTGCGCGCCTGGGCTGCGCCGGCCAGTGCGCCCACTGCCGCCAGCAATGCCACGCTCGACTTCCTGCTGCGGCGCATGCGCCACAAGAGCGACTTCCCGGCGCTTTCCGACTCCGTCGCGCGCATCCAGCGCGTGGCCAATTCCGAAGACGACAGCATCAGCGACCTCACGCACGAGATCCTGAAGGATGTCGCCCTGACCAACAAGCTGCTGCGGCTGGTCAACAGCGTGCACTTTGCCCATGCCGGACGCGGCACGATCAGCACCGTGTCGCGCGCGGTGAGCCTGGTGGGCTTTACAGCCGTGCGCAACATGGCGCTGAGCCTGGTGCTGCTCGACCACATGCAGGACAAGACCCATGCAAGCCAGATGCGCGAGGAGTTCCTGCGCGCAATGATGGCGGGATCTGTGGCGGCCGAGCTGTGTGCGTCGGCGCAGGGGGCGGAAGAAGCGTTCATCTGCGCCATGTTCCAGAGCCTGGGACGCATGTTGTGCGAGTTCTACTTTCCTGAAGAAGCCCGGCAGGTGCGCAGCCTGGTCGCTTCCGGCCGCGTGGAAGGGGGCGAGGAGTCTGCCGCCTTGCAGGTGCTGGGCCTGGGGTTCGAAGATCTGGGCGTGGGCGTGGCCCGGGTCTGGGGGCTGCCCGACAGCCTGCAGCGTTGCATGCGCAAGCCCATGGGCTCGCCCATGCAACGCGCGCCGGAGCAGGGGCCGGAGCGGCTGCGGTGGGCCGCCATGGCTGCCAACGAGGTGGCCAGCACGATGCTGCTGAGCGAGCCCGGCTTGCTCGAAGGGCGCCTGGCCCAGATCGGCACCCGCTATTCCCGCACGCTGGCGCTGTCGGCCGAGGCCATTGCCGACGCCACTCTGCGGGCCCGGCACAAGCTGGTGGAGCTGGCCGAGGCGCTGGACCTGCACGTTGAACCCGGCGCGCCCGCCGCCCGGCTCCTGAAGCTGCCGCCCGCGGCAGGTGCTGCGGTCGCCCAGGACGATCCCCTGGGATCGCACGAACTGCGGGCCAACGAAACACAGCCCCTGCCGGCCGTGCTGGAGTCGCAGGCGGGTGGCGCGGTGTCGGTAGCCCAGGTCAATGAGGTGCTAGCAGCCGGCATCCAGGACATCACCAATGCCATGGTGGAGAGTTTTCAGCTCAACGACGTGCTGCGCATGATCCTGGAGACCATGTTCCGCGCGCTGGGGTTCCGGCGCATGGTGTTCTGCCTGCGCGAGGCGCGCACCGATCTGCTGACGGGGCGATTCGGCCTGGGCGAGGGCAGCGAAGCCGCGGTGCGGGCGATGCGCGTGCCGCTCAAGACCCCGGGCGACCTGTTTGCCGCTGTGTGCCTGCGCGGCGCTGACACCCTCATCAACGACGCCACGGAACCCAAGATGCAGGGCCGGTTGCCCGAGTGGTACCGCACGGGGATCAATGCGCCGTCGTTCCTGTTGCTGCCGCTTCAGATCAAGGGGCAGGCGTTTGCGCTCATCTACGCTGACCAGTCCACTGCAGGGGGCATCGTGGTGGATGACAAGGCCCTGGGCCTGTTACGCACCCTGCGCAACCAGGCGGTGATGGCCTTTCGCCAGGCGGGTTGACCCCGCGGCGCGGCACGCAGGCTGCGGGGCCCGATAATCTCGCGATGGCCGTTGTTTTTGAAAAGCCCACGCTCGCCCAGCGTGTTCTCCCCCTGTTTCGCGGGTTCGATTTACCCCTGCTCATGATCGTGCTGCTGCTCGCCTGCGCCGGGCTGCTGGCCATGTATTCATCGGGTTATGACCACGGCACGCGCTTCATGGACCATGGGCGCAACATGCTCATTGCCGCAGGCATCCTGTTCGTCGTGGCGCAGGTGCCACCGCAGAAACTCATGGCCTTTGCCGTGCCGCTGTATGTGGCGGGCGTCGCGCTGCTGGTGGCTGTGGCTGTGTTCGGCATCACCAAAAAGGGCGCGCAGCGCTGGGTCAACGTCGGCATCGTCATTCAGCCCAGCGAGATCTTGAAGATCGCCATGCCGCTGATGCTGGCCTGGTGGTTTCAGAAGCGCGAAGGTACGCTGCGCCCGCTCGACTTTGCGGCAGCCGCTTTGCTGTTGGCGATCCCGGTGGGCCTGATCATGAAGCAGCCGGACCTGGGCACCTCGTTGCTGGTGCTGGCGGCGGGGTTGTCGGTGATCTTCTTTGCGGGGCTGCCTTGGAAGCTGGTGCTGCCGCCCGTGCTTTTGGGCGGCCTGGGCATCTTCACGCTGGTGCTGCTGGGCGACCAGCTGTGCGCAGACGGGGTGCGCTGGTCGATCCTGCACGACTACCAGCAGCAGCGCATCTGCACCTTGCTCGACCCGACGCGGGACCCGTTGGGCAAAGGCTTTCACATCATCCAGGGGATGATCGCCATCGGCTCAGGCGGCGTGTGGGGCAAGGGCTTCATGGCCGGCACGCAGACCCACCTGGAGTTCATTCCCGAGCGCACCACCGACTTCATCTTTGCGGCGTTTTCCGAAGAGTTTGGTCTGGTCGGCACGTTGTTCCTGAACGTGTGTTTTCTGATGCTGGTTTGGCGGGGCCTGGCGATCGCGGTGGGCGCGACCAGCCTGTTCGGGCGCCTGATGGCCGGCGCGGTGTCCATGATCTTCTTCACCTATGCGTTCGTGAACATGGGGATGGTCAGCGGCATCCTGCCGGTGGTGGGCGTGCCACTGCCGTTCATCAGCTACGGCGGCACCGCCATGGTGACCCTGGGGATGGCGCTGGGCATTCTGATGTCGGTGGCGCGGGCTCAAAAGCAGGATTCCAAAGATGCGCGGCCTGCGCTGCTGGGCTCGTCGGCGTAGCGGGCTGGCGACTGGCGCTGACGCGCTGTTGCGCCCTGTGCCTTCTTGCCAAACGGTGGTCCGGAAACCGTTCCGGGCGCCGCGGCACTTGCGGCCCTCCGCCTTGACCTCATGCGTTGCGCTCGCCGCCGCGGCAGGGTACAAATCGCCTGTTCCTGCGTTCCTTGTCCAGTGCAACCGGAGGGCATCCCATGGCGGCGAAGTTCGAGCTGAAGAAGTCGAAGAACGACAAGTTTGTGTTCAACCTGCTGGCCACCAATGGTCAGGTCATCCTGACCAGTGAACTGTACGAATCCCGCGCCAGTGCGCTGAGCGGGATTGAGTCGGTTCGCAAGCACGCGCCGCAGGACGGCCGGTTCGGGCGCCTGAGCGCCAAGGACGGGTCGCCCTACTTCACCCTCAAGGCGGGCAACGGCCAGGTCATCGGGCAGAGCCAGATGTATGGGGGCGCCAAGGCGCGCGATGCGGGCATCGAATCCGTGCAGGACCACGCCCCACAAGCCGGCGTGGACGACCAGACTGCGGCCTGAGCACACAGCTTTCCGCTGGCGGTGGGTCCACCACGGTGGCGCAGGGGCATGTGAGGCGGTGCTCTGGGGGCACGGGCTGCGCGCCTAAAATGTGCCGATGACCCTCCGCACCCCCACTGCCGCCCCCCAGCGCGCGGCGACCAGCCAGCGCATTGATGTTGCCCGCGAACTGCTGTTGACCCCCTTTGGTCTCGATGAAAGCCACCTGGCCCGTGCCCTGGCTGAAATCCGCACGCACCAGGTGGACGACGCGGACCTGTATTTCCAGTACACGCGCAGCGAGGGCTGGAGCCTGGAGGAGGGCATCGTCAAGACCGGCTCCTTCAGCATCGACCAGGGCGTGGGCGTGCGCGCGGTCAGCGGGGAGAAGACAGCCTTTGCGTATTCGGACGACATCTCCGAAGCGTCGCTGCTGGACGCGGCCCGCACTGTGAGGTCTATTTCAGCCTCAGCGCAGGCAGGTAAAGCGCGAGTAGCTCCCAAAAAGATAGCGGCTGGCCGCAGCCTGTATCCCGGAGTGGACCCGATTGCCTCGCTGGACAGCACGGCCAAGGTGGCGCTGCTGGAAAAGCTCGAGCAGCGCGCCCGCGCCAAGGATCCGCGCGTGGCCCAGGTCATGGCGGGCCTGGCCAGCGAATACGACGTGGTGCTGGTGGCGCGCGCCGACGGAACCTTGGCGGCCGACGTGCGGCCGCTGGTGCGGCTGTCCGTGACGGTGATCGCCGAGCAAAACGGCCGCCGTGAGGTGGGCTCCGCCGGCGGCGGCGGCCGCTTTGGCCTCGCGTATTTCGACGACGAGCAGATGGGCAAGTACGTGGACGAAGCGGTGAACGCCGCCCTCGTCAACCTGGAGTCTCGCCCGGCACCTGCAGGCGAGATGACCGTGGTGCTGGGCTCGGGCTGGCCCGGCATCCTGCTGCACGAGGCCATCGGCCATGGCCTGGAAGGCGACTTCAACCGCAAGGGCTCGAGCGCCTTCAGCGGCCGGATCGGCCAGCGCGTGGCGGCCAAGGGCGTCACGGTGCTGGACGACGGCACCATTGCTGACCGGCGCGGCTCGCTCAACGTGGACGACGAGGGCAATGCCAGCCAGCGCAATGTGCTCATCGAGGACGGCATCCTGAAGGGCTACATCCAGGACTCGCTCAACGCCCGCCTGATGGGCGTGGCGCCCACCGGCAACGGCCGGCGCGAAAGCTACGCGCACATTCCCATGCCGCGCATGACCAACACCTACATGCTGGGCGGCGACAAGGACCCCCAGGAGATCATCGCCAGCATCAAGAAGGGTCTGTACGCCTCCAACTTTGGCGGCGGCCAGGTGGACATCACCTCGGGCAAGTTCGTGTTCTCTGCCAGTGAAGCGTATTGGGTGGAGAACGGCAAGATCCAGTACCCCGTGAAGGGCGCCACCATCATCGGCAGCGGCCCGGAATCGCTCAAGAAGGTGACGATGATCGGCAACGACATGCGCCTTGATAGCGGCGTGGGCACGTGCGGCAAGGAGGGCCAGAGCGTGCCCGTCGGGGTGGGGCAGCCCACGCTGCGCATTGAGGGGCTGACGGTGGGCGGAACCGCCTGACCGGTTTGCGCACCAGTGCGCGGGCGGCGGCGGCTCGTCTGCGCCCAGCATCCTGTGGCGCGGAGCTGTTGCAAGCAGCCCAAACCGGCGAGGCGTAACCGTGCATAAATTGCACCGGCGCCGGTACTGCAGCGCAAAATGACACCCATGCCCGCCACGCGCCCGAGCCAGCTGCTGACCCTTCAATCATTCGGAGACATCAGCCGCTTTCTGCGGGAAGGCGTGGCCGACGAAGACTCCCGCCAGCTGCGCGACAGCCTGAGCGCGTTGTCCACACACATCGACGATGCCGTGCGCGAGCGGCGCACCACCACAGACACCGCCGCCATCACACGCCGTGTGGTGAGCTTGGCGCAATGCGCGCGCGAGCACCAGTTGTTCCTCACGGGGCTGGGATCTGCCTGGCATGCGCTCTACGAGTTTGGCGCCTACCAGCGTGCGCTGCGTGAGCTGCGGCATGCGGTGGCAGACTGGCAGCAGATGCTGGAGCGCCGCAGTGCCAAAGAAAGCGCGTGTTTTGACCAGTTCGAATTGCTGGCCTGGCGCACCTTGGGCGAGGCTCTTTTGCTCATCGACATGTACGAGCACCAGAGCGACCCGCTCAGTGATCTTTCCGACACCGAGCGCCGGCGCCCAGTGCCCACATTGCAGCGATTGCGCAACTGGTTTCGCCGCTGGACGCGCTGAGAAAAGCAGGCCTGCTTGGCTCTTTTTCAAGGTCCTTGGATGCGTGGGCTGCCACCGCGGCGCCCCCCAAAAACACCTTGGAGAAAACCGCGTTGAAGCCGTCACGCTCGGGGTTTTGAGCGATCTGTCTGTTGCGCAACTGCAACGCACACGGCTTGCTGCAGTGCCGCAGTCCTGTGCTACATTGCCCTCCATGCAAGTTCGCAGCGCGTTTTATTTTTGGTTTTTTATCTCAGTCCAAGGCGGATGAGAGGAAAACGCGCAAGCAAACACACCTCCCCATACCAACCGCCGACGCTGCAAAGCCCGGCGGTTTTTGTTTTTCTGCCCTCCCGTTTTCTTTCCCTCTCACTCTCTCCCAACGACTCCACGAGGAAGCAACCATGACGGTCTCCACCACCCCCACCAGCGATTCCTGGTACCGCAGCGTCGAGAAAACCAGCCAGACCGACGACGAACGTATCAAGGACATCACCGTGTTGCCTCCTCCAGAGCATCTGATCCGCTTTTTCCCCATCAGCGGCACGCCGGTGGAAACGCTGATCACCCAGACCCGCAAGAACATCCAGAACATCATGGCCGGCGAGGACGACCGCCTGTTGGTCATCATCGGGCCCTGCTCCATCCACGACCCGGCCGCAGCGCTCGAATACGCGCGCCGCCTCAAGGTGGCGCGCGAGCAGTACAAGGACACGCTGGAGATCGTGATGCGCGTCTACTTCGAAAAGCCCCGCACCACCGTCGGCTGGAAGGGCCTCATCAACGACCCCTACCTCGATGAAACCTACCGCATCGACGAAGGCCTGCGCATTGCGCGCCAGCTGTTGATCGACATCAACCGCCTGGGCATGCCCGCGGGCAGCGAGTTCCTGGACGTGATCTCACCCCAGTACATCGGTGACCTGATCGCCTGGGGCGCCATTGGCGCACGCACCACCGAAAGCCAGGTGCACCGCGAGCTGGCCTCGGGCCTGTCGGCGCCCATCGGCTTCAAGAACGGCACGGACGGCAACATCCGCATCGCCACCGACGCCATCCAGTCGGCCAGCCGCGGCCACCATTTCCTGTCGGTGCACAAGAATGGTCAGGTCGCCATCGTCAACACCAACGGCAACAAGGACTGCCACGTCATCCTGCGTGGCGGCAAGGCGCCCAACTATGACGCCGAAAGCGTGGCCGCCGCATGCAAGGACCTGGAAGCCGCCAAGCTGCCCGCCACGCTGATGGTGGACTGCAGCCATGCCAACAGCAGCAAGCAGCACCAAAAGCAGATGGACGTGGCGCGCGACGTGGCCGGCCAGATCGCCGGGGGTTCGCGCAGCGTCTTCGGCCTGATGATCGAAAGCCACCTCACGGCGGGCGCGCAGAAGTTCACGCCCGGCAAGGACGACGCTGCGGCGCTGACCTATGGCCTGAGCATCACCGACGCCTGCCTGGGCTGGGACGATTCGCTGCAGTCGCTCGCAGAGTTGTCCGCCGCAGTGACGGCACGCCGCGCCCTCTGATGCAGTGAGGGGCCGCGGCGAGCGGCCCTAAACTGAGGAGCCTAGGCCAGGCGCAATCGTTGCGCCGCGGCCCTGCGCTACGGTCTCAGAAAAAGAAAGGCAGCCACCATGCACAGCGAAGTCTCCGTCCGCCTGGCCGGACACCAGGAATTCCGTTTTGACCTGAAGTCCGCCGAGCCCATGGGTCATGAGGCTGGCCGGCGCTGGCTGGATGAGCAATTCATCGCACTCGATTGCGAGCCGCTGCGTGCCAGCGGCAAGGTGCTGTTGGCCGACAAGGTGCTGACCGTGGCCCGCGCTGCCGGGGCACCGCTCCTGGCGGACCCGGACTGGTCGCTCAACTTTGCGCGGGCCGCCAGCGCTGCGCTGGCCAAACCTGTGGTGCGCGTGGACGTACCCGGCATGGCCGTCACGTTCTGATTTGATAAAAAATTGGCATCTAGCGCTTGTTGGATAAGCGCTAAATGCTATTTATTTTGTAGCGCGTGTAGTGTTTGCAGCAGCTTGGCGTGCACGCCTCCAAAGCCGCCGTTGCTCATGCAGACGATGTGGTCCCCGGGCCGGGCGGCCGCGCAGACCTGCTGAACCAGCGTGTCGATGTCTGCCGCCGTCTGGGCGCGCTGCCCTGGGCCTACGCCTAGCGGCGCCAGCGCCTGCGCAGCGTCCCAGTCCAGCCCGGCCGTGTGGCAGAACGCGAGGTCCGCGGGCTCCAGCGACCAGGGCAACTGGGCCTTCATGGCGCCCAGCTTCATGGTGTTGCTGCGCGGCTCGAACACGGCCAGGATGCGCGTCCCGTCACCCTTGCCGATGCTGCGGCGCAGCCCGTCGAGCGTGGTGCGGATGGCCGTGGGGTGGTGGGCAAAGTCGTCATACACCGCAATGCCGCCGACGGTGCCGCGCAGTTCCATGCGCCGTTTGACGTTCTGAAACGCGCCCAGGGCCACCGCGGCCTGCTCAGGGCTCACGCCCACGTGGTGCGCCGCCGCAATCGCCGCCAGCGCATTGAGCTGGTTGTGCACACCGGTCAGGCTCCACTCCACCCGAGCGGTTCGTTGGCCACGGTGCAGCACGTCAAACGCGTGGGGCGCGCCGTCGGCCGAGAAGTCGCTCACGGCCTCGCCAAAGCTGCTGACCTCGCTCCAGCAGCCCATGTGCAGCACACGGACCAGGCTTTCCTCCAGCCCGTTGACCACCACCCTGCCGGACGGCGGCACGGTGCGCACCAGGTGGTGAAACTGCCGCTCGATCGCGGGGAGGTCGTCAAAGATGTCCGCGTGGTCGAACTCCAGGTTGTTCAGCACGGCCGTGCGGGGGCGGTAGTGCACGAACTTGCTGCGTTTGTCGAAGAAGGCGGTGTCGTATTCGTCGGCTTCGATCACAAAGAGCGGCGACTCGCCCAGCGTCGTGCTGCCGGGGGTGGGGCGCTTGGCGGCCCCCAGACGCGCCGACAGGCCGAAATTCAGCGGCACGCCACCGATCAGAAAACCAGGCTGCTGCCCGGCGCTTTCCAGAATCCACGCCAGCATCGACGTGGTGGTGGTCTTGCCGTGGGTGCCAGCCACTGCAAGCACGTGCCGACCATGGAGCACGTGTTCGGCCAGCCATTGCGGGCCGCTGGTGTAAGGCAGGCCGGCTTCCAGAATGGCTTCCATCAAGGGGAATTTGGGGCTGCCATCCGGCAGGCGGGCGCGGCTCACCACGTTGCCGACCACGAACATGTCGGGCTTCAAGGCCAGCTGGTCGGCGCCAAAACCTTCGATCAGATCGATGCCCAGGGCCCGGAGCTGGTCGCTCATCGGCGGGTAGACCCCCGCGTCGCAGCCGGTGACCTTGTGGCCCGCTTCACGCGCCAGCGCCGCCAGGCCGCCCATGAACGTGCCGCAGATGCCCAGTATGTGTATATGCATGGGCGCAGATTCTAAGAGCCGGCCCATGGCGACCGGGCTAGGGACCGGGGCCCGCGGGGGTCAGGGGTGAAATGTGGTGGGTGGGGGCGGCTGCGCTCCCCGGGGTTGGGTGAGAGCAGCCGTTCAACCCGGCCGGCGCGCAGATGAGAGCGGGCGGACAGATTCAGGCGGAACCTTCCACCCAGGTCGTGATGCCAAATTTGAGCCAAATAATGCTCTAGCGCTTATTCATCAATCATTTATTGCTATTAAAAATGTAGCAAGTGAAATTATGGAACGCTGACCTGAGCGGGTCTGAGGGTCAACCCATGGCTACGGCGCCGGTTGAGGCCACAATGGTGATGTTCCCCAGCCATCCTTCACTGCCATGCACACTCCCCTGAGCGAAGAAATCGCCCACACCACGGCCCGCCTGGTGGTGGAAGAAGGCCTGGAATGGGGGCCGGCCAAGCGCCGGGCGCTGCGCCAGATGGGCCTGCCCGCACGCACACCCCTACCGGACAACGACCAGGTCGAGTCGGCAGTGCGTGAATACATCGACCTCTTTTGCGCGGACACCCAACCACGCGAACTGCGGGCGCTGCGGCAGCTGGCGCTGGTCTGGATGGAGCGCATGGCCGCCTTTCGCCCCCATCTGGCCGGGGCTGTCTGGCACGGCACGGCCACACGGCTGTCGGACATTTATCTGCAATTGTTCTGCGATGACTCCAAATCTGCAGAAATTGCCCTCATCGATCACCACGTGGACTACGAGCCGCGCACCGTGACCGGATTCCATGGCGAATCGGTGGAAGCGCTGAGCCTGGGCAGCAAGTCACCAGAGCTCAACGAAATGATCGGTGTGCACCTGATGATTTACGACCTGGACGATTTACGCGGTGCCCTGCGCCCTGACTCCAAAGGCCGCACACCGCGTGGCGACATGACAGCGGTGCTCCGCCTGCTGCAGGAAAATGCCAGTCCATGAACATCCCTGTTTCTTCTGAGCCGTCTGCCGCGGCAGACCCGACGTTGCCACCATCGCCCGCGCGCCGGCGCTGGCTGTATGCGGGGGTGGCCGGCGCGGCCGCACTGGGCGGTGCGGGCCTAGCATGGTGGAAGTTCCAGCCGCACGCCATGGAGAGTGGGGCAGAGCAAGCGCTTTGGGCGTTGGAGTTCGAGCGGCCGGAGGGCGGCACCATTGCCCTCCAGTCGCTGGCGGGAAAACCCCTGCTGCTCAACTTCTGGGCGACCTGGTGCCCCCCGTGTGTGGAAGAACTTCCCATGCTCAATGCCTTCTTCCGTGAACATGCCGCGAACGGCTGGCAGGTTCTCGGTTTGGCCATCGATCAGCCTTCGGCGGTACGCAAATTCCTCACGCGTATCCCGCTGGAGTTTCCCGTGGGTCTGGCCGGATTGGGAGGAACCGAATTGGGCCGCTCGCTGGGCAATCTGACGGGCGGGCTCCCTTTCACCGTGGTCCTGGGGGACAGCGGTAAAGTGCTCCATCGTAAAATGGGGCAGGTGACCCCGCAGGATTTGCAGCTTTGGTCGGCATTGCGCTAGCGCGCGAGCCCTTCGGCTCCCTCTTCAGCCTGCCCCGCCCCTTGTGGCGGATGCAGAAGTTCATCAAAAATGCGCGTGGAAGACGGGAATAGGGTGAAATTGGAGTAAATTCGCGCCCTATTCAGTTTTATAGCCGTTGGAGCTTCCATGGATCTGCGAAAACTCAAAACCCTCATCGACCTTGTCTCCGAGTCGAACGTGTCTGAACTCGAAATCACCGAGGCCGAGGGCAAAGTCCGCATCGTCAAGAGTGGTGGTGCGGTTGTCCAGCAATATGTTGCGGCCCCCATGCAGGCCCCGGCGGCTGCTGCCCCAGCCGCCGCCCCGGTGGCCGAACTGCCAGCGCCGGCCGCTGCAGCGCCCACCGGCCACATCGTCAAGTCCCCCATGGTGGGCACGTTCTACCGCTCGTCCAGCCCTGGCGCCAAAGCGTTTGTGGAAGTGGGCAGCCAGGTGAAGGAAGGCGAGACGATCTGCATCATCGAAGCCATGAAGATCTTGAACGAGATTGAAGCCGACAAGTCGGGCACGGTCACCCGCATCCTGGGCGAAAACGGCCAGGCGGTGGAATACGGACAGCCGCTGTTCGTTATCGAATGAGTGGGAGCCACCCCCTGAGCGGCTGCGCCGCTTTCCGCTTCGTCCGGCTGGCGCCGGGAAGCGGGACGACGACAGCACGGCGGGGTGGGCCCCATGCGGCGTTCGCCGGTGCGGCGACAAGTCTGTTTCAAGCGTCGCGGGCAGCGCGATGTACCCTGGATACCGAATATGTTTAAAAAGATACTGGTCGCCAATCGCGGCGAGATCGCCTTGCGCATTCAGCGCGCCTGCAGTGAGCTCGGCGTCAAAGCCGTGATGGTCTACTCCGAGGCCGACCGAGACGCCAAGTACGTCAAGCTGGCTGACGAAGCAGTGTGTATCGGCCCCGCGCCGTCGCCGCTGTCCTACCTCAACATGCCAGCCATCATCTCTGCGGCTGAAGTGACCGATGCCGAGGCCATTCACCCTGGCTACGGTTTCCTGTCTGAGAACGCCGACTTTGCCGAGCGTGTGGAAAAGAGCGGGTTCCAGTTCATCGGCCCCACGCCGGACAACATTCGCACGATGGGCGACAAGGTCTCGGCCAAGCAGGCAATGATCCGCGCGGGCGTGCCCTGCGTGCCCGGCTCCGAGGGCGAGTTGCCCGATGACCCAGTGCAGATCCGCCGCATTGCCAAGGCAGTGGGCTACCCGGTGATCATCAAGGCCGCAGGCGGCGGCGGTGGCCGTGGCATGCGCGTGGTGCACACCGAGGCCGCGCTGGTCAATGCCGTGCAGATGACTAAGGCCGAGGCTGGCGCTGCGTTCGGCAATCCTGCGGTGTACATGGAGAAGTTTCTCCAGAACCCGCGCCACATCGAAATCCAGATCCTGGCCGACAAGCACCGCAATGCGGTGTACTTGGGCGAGCGCGACTGCTCCATGCAGCGCCGCCACCAGAAGGTGATCGAAGAGGCACCGGCGCCCGGCATTCCCCGCAAGCTGATCGAAAAAATCGGCGAGCGCTGCGTGGCCGCTTGCAAGAAGATCGGCTACCGCGGCGCGGGCACGTTCGAGTTTCTGTACGAGAACGGCGAGTTCTACTTCATCGAGATGAACACGCGCGTGCAGGTCGAGCACCCCGTGACCGAGTGGATCACGGGCGTGGACATCGTGAAGACGCAGATCATGGTTGCAGCGGGCGAGAAACTGCCGTTCACCCAGCGCCAGATCGAGATCCGCGGCCATGCCATCGAGTGCCGGATCAATGCTGAAGACCCTTACAAGTTCATCCCATCCCCCGGACGCATCACCACATGGCATCCACCGGGCGGGCCGGGCGTGCGGGTGGATTCGCATGCCTACACCAACTACTTCGTGCCGCCCAACTACGACTCCATGATCGGCAAGATCATCGTGCACGGTGACACGCGCGAGCAGGCCCTGGCCCGCATGCGCACGGCGTTGAACGAGACGGTGATCGAAGGTATCAACACCAATGTGCCGCTGCACCGCGAACTGATGGTGGACGCCAAGTTCATGGCCGGCGGCACCAACATCCACTACCTGGAAGAGTGGCTGTCGCAACACAAGCGATAGGTCTTCCCGCGTTGGCGCGGCCTGCAAGGGTTGCGTGCTCCATCCATATGCTGGCCTCTGGCAACGGGGGCCGGCATTTCATTTTTTCTGAGAGTCGCCCATGTTTGAGCTCAGCCTGATGTGCCCGGAAGACAGTATCGAAGCGGTCAGCGACGCGCTGGATGCGCTGGATGCGCTGTCGGTGTCGGTCGAAGATGCCGATGCCCAGACCGATGCCGAGCAAGCGCTGTTTGGTGAGCCTGGCATGCCGCCGCCCAAGGACGGATGGCAGCGCAGCCGGGTGGTGGCGCTGTTCGCGTCCGAGGCTTTGGCTACCGAGGCGCGTGATCTGCTGGCCATGCAGGATTTCTTTGAGGGATGTCAGGCGCTGGGCGTTGCGAAGGTCGAGGAGCAGGATTGGGTGAGGCTCACGCAGTCGCAGTTCGCGCCCGTGGACATCACGCCGGATTTCTGGATCGTCCCGACCTGGCACGAGCTGCCCCCCGAAGCCAAACGCAGTATTCGCTTGGACCCGGGCCTTGCTTTTGGCACGGGCACGCACCCCACCACGCGCATGTGCCTGCGCTGGATCGCACGCCATGGCGCCACCGATGAGGCTGCGGGCAATCCGCTGGGGCGTGTGCTGGACTACGGCTGCGGTTCCGGCATTCTGGCCATCGGCGCTGCGAAGTTCGGCGCCACGGAGATCGACGCGGTCGACATCGACCCTGCGGCCGTGGAATCCACCGCCCAGAACGCGGCGGCCAACGACGTGGTTTTGCGGGCAGGGCTCCCAGACAAGGCGCAGGGCCAGTACCAGACCGTGCTGGCAAACATTCTTGCAACCCCGCTGCGGGTGCTCGCGCCTTTGCTTTGCGCACACGTCGCAGCCGGAGGCCACCTTGTGTTGGCGGGCATCCTGGAGCGGCAGCGCGATGAGCTCAAGGAAGCCTACGCGCCCTGGCTCCAGCTCGAGGTGGCGGACACGGAAGACGGCTGGATATTGATGACCGCCCGGCGCTGAGCCGCTTGCCCACCCCCGGTGGGAAAGTATCGGCCCCTACAATCGCCCGCTGATGAGCCAGATCACCCGTTGCCCGTCCTGCTCCACCTCCTTCAAGGTGGTCGCGGACCAATTGCGCATCTCGGAAGGGTGGGTGCGTTGTGGCCAATGCAAAGAGGTCTTCGACGCAGCGGCGCATCTGCTGCCGGCGGCGCCTCCGCCGCTGTTGCCCGATGTCTCGTTGACGGATGTGCGGCCACCCCCGGCGCCGGTGGTGCGCCAGGCAGACACTGCACGGGCCTGGGGGCAGGTGCCGCCCCCTCCGCAGTCCCAGCCTCCTGCGGGCGCCACGGCTTCAGCAACTCCTGCGCCGGCCTCGCCTTTGCTCAGCGGGGCGGAGTTTTCACTGCTTGCGACTGACTCGTCTGCTGCCGCCGTTCCTGCAACGTCTGTCACTCTAGAAGCGGCACCCGAGCCCGTGCTGGCAGTCCCGGAACCTGCGGTACCCGCGTTTCTTGCCGCGGGCAGTGCAGGCCGCTCCTTCGATGGCGAGCTTTCCCTGCATCCTCTGACTCCGTTCAGCTGGGGCGCATCCAGCGGCTCACCGGCCCGGCATGGCGCACCTGTCGGTGATGTCGACCTGGGCCGACCGGTGCATGTTCTTCCCTCGTTGGCCGATGAGGCGTCGCCTGTGCCTATTGCTGCACCGGTTCCTGTGCCGGCGCCGGCGGCCCTGCCTTCCGCGAACTCAGCAATAGAGGAGGTGACGGTGCCTCGCGCGCCAGCGGGGTATGAATTGCCTTTTGCTGACCTGCGGGACGAGGAAGAGGCGCTTCTCGACGACACCCCGCCGCCTTCGTTTGACGTGACTGTGCCTGCGGAGTTGACCCCTATGGGTTATCCGCCTCTGGAGCTGCCTGCGAAGCCAGTGCCGCCGGCGACTCCCGCCCCGGAGCCTGCGTACCGCTTGGATGGTGATGGTGGACCATTGCCCCTCCCCGGCACTGAAGAAAAAAGTGCAGGCGAAGAAGATCTCCCATCTGTGGACTTTGTCCAGAGCTCACGTCCATCGCACCCGTCTCAGCAGCCCTCGGGGGAAATGCTAGAGGGGCTGGCCTTGGTCGAAGACGATTCCCCCGCTGCAGTTCTGCTGCCCAGGTCTCGAAAGGCGCGTGAAGATGCTGCCGACGAGTCCGAGGAAGGGCAGGCCGCCGAAGAAGAAGTGAGCTTTGTGGTCGCCGCACGGCGCAAGGCCTTCTGGCGCAAGCCTGTGGTGCGAACGGTGCTGGTGATGCTCATGCTGCTGGCCACCGTGGGTCTGGCGCTCCAGGTGGCTTTCCAAGAACGTGCTCACATTGTGGCCAAGGACGCGCGCACGCGGCCTTGGCTGGCAGCGCTGTGTGGCCCGTTGCATTGCGAGATCGCGCCACAGCGCCAGATCGCCGATGTGGTCATCGACAGCTCTTCATTCAACAAGGCGCGGGGCGACAGCTATCAGCTCACGCTGGCGATGAAGAGCAAGGCAAATATTCCGCTGGCCATGCCCGCCGTGGAGCTCACCTTGACCGATGCCCAGGACCAGCCGGTGCTTCGCCGCGTCCTGCTGCCGGGCGACATGGGCGCGCCTGTAGAATTGCCGGCCCGAGGTGAGTGGTCCACCGCGGTATCGGTAATCGTGACCACGGGCGGGGCGCGTGTTGCGGGCTACCGCCTGCTTGCGTTCTACCCCTGAGCTAGTTCTCTCCCCACTACCTACCAACCTTCCGATATGGCTGCCCTTATTTGCGGTTCCTTGGCGTTCGACACCATCATGACCTTCGAGGGGCGGTTTGCCGAGCAGATCCTGCCCGACCAGCTGCACATCCTGAACGTGTCCTTCCTGGTCCCGTCATTGCGCCGCGATTTCGGCGGGTGCGCCGGCAACATTGCCTACAGCCTCAAGCTGCTGGGAGGAGAGCCTGTGCCCATGGCCATGCTGGGAAGCGACGGGGGCGAGTATCTGCAACGCCTGGAGGCACTCGGCATCAGCCGTCGCCATGTAGGCCAAGTGCAGGACACCTACACGGCGCAAGCCATGATCATGACCGACCGGGACAACAACCAGATCACTGCGTTTCACCCCGGCGCAATGATGCAGGCCCACGCCCATCGCATCGAGCCCGATGCCGCCGTGAAGGTGGGCATCATCTCGCCCGATGGGCGTGATGCCATGCTGCAGCATGCGGCCCAGTTTGTGGCCGCGGACATTCCGTTTGTCTTCGATCCGGGCCAGGGTCTGCCCATGTTCAATGGCGAAGAGCTCACGCGGTTTGTCGAGCAGGCCACCTGGGTGACGGTGAATGACTACGAAGGCAGAATGCTTGCCGATCGCACTGGGATGACGTTGGGAGAGCTCTCGCGCAAGGTGCAGGGCCTGGTGGTGACGCTGGGCGCTGAGGGCTGCGAGGTGTGGGTAGATGGTGCAAAGACCCATGTCCCACCGGTAGTCCCTGCGCAAGTTGTTGACCCGACCGGCTGTGGTGATGCCTGGCGCGGAGCACTGTTGTTCGGATTGGAAAAAGGCTGGTCCCTCGTGCGTTGCGCCGCATTGGGCAATCGTGTGGGCGCGCTCAAGATTGCGCAGCGTGGTCCGCAGAACTACACGCTTGATTTCAAGCCGGAATGAGGGCCAGGGGTGACCTCGCTGCCTCAGGTTGCCTGGGGAGAGCGAGTGGTTCCCTTTGCCCTGCCGCCGGGCGCCCGTCTTTTTCAGGCATAAAAAAACCCGGTGCACAGGCACCGGGTTGAGGGCGTGATACGCCAGGATCAGGGCTTGTTGCCCGTAGGAAACGGCCAGGCTGCCTGAGGGTTCAGCGTCGTCTGCGCAGCAGGTGCGGGCGCAGGGGCAGGGGCCTTGGGCGCCTTCTTGGCGGGAGCCGCCTTCTTTGCTGCCGGAGCTGCCTTCTTGGCGGGAGCCGCCTTCTTTGCTGCTACGGCCTTTTTGGCGGGTGCTGCTGCCTTTTTGGCGGGAGCGGCTTTCTTCGCCGGCGCTGCCTTTTTGGCGGGAGCGGCCTTCTTCGCTGGCGCTGCCTTCTTTGCTGCTACGGCCTTCTTGGCTGGAGCGGCTTTCTTTGCAGGTGCTGCCTTCTTGGCGGGCGCGGCCTTCTTCGCCGGTGCTGCCTTCTTTGCTGCTACGGCCTTCTTGGCTGGAGCGGCTTTCTTTGCAGGTGCTGCCTTCTTGGCGGGAGCGGCTTTCTTCGCCGGTGCTGCCTTCTTTGCTGCTACGGCCTTCTTGGCTGGAGCGGCTTTCTTTGCAGGTGCTGCCTTCTTGGCGGGAGCGGCCTTCTTCGCCGGTGCTGCCTTCTTCGCTGCTACTGCCTTCTTGGCAGGGGCGGCCTTCTTCGCTGGGGCTGCTTTCTTAGCGGCCGGTTTTTTCGCAGTTGCCATCATGTTCTCCTTGAGTCAATTTGCAAAGAGCACTTCCTGTCTTCAATGGACAAGAAGCGATCCATGGAGATGGAGGTAGTCCCCATCCCCATGAACACGGGAACGTCCCACGCTGCGGCGCTCTGTGGCGCTGTCGGTGCGGAACGTGGTGTAAAAATCCATGGTGGTGCGATACAAAGAAGGTGCTAGTCCCAGGACAGCGCCCCACCGGACTGGTATTCAATAACCCGGGTCTCGAAGAAGTTGCGTTCCTTCTTGAGGTCGATCATCTCGCTCATCCACGGGAACGGGTTCTCCTCATTGGGGAACAGCGTTTCGAGCCCGATCTGGGTCGCGCGGCGGTTGGCGATGTAGCGCAGGTAGCCCTTGAACATGGAGGCGTTCATGCCCAGCACGCCGCGGGGCATCGTGTCCTCGGCGTAGCGGTATTCCAGTTCGACTGCCTTGAGGAACAGAGCCTTGATCTCGGCCTTGAACTCCGACGTCCACAGGTGGGGGTTCTCCAGCTTGAGCTGGTTGATCAGATCGATCCCGAAATTGCAGTGCATCGACTCGTCGCGCAGGATGTACTGGTACTGCTCCGCGGCGCCCGTCATCTTGTTCTGACGGCCCAGCGCCAGGATCTGCGTGAAGCCGACGTAGAAGAACAGGCCTTCCATCAGGCAGGCAAACACGATGAGTGACTTGAGCAGCGTCTGGTCGGTCTCGTGTGTACCGGTATGAAAGTGCGGGTCGCTGATCGCCTCGATGAAGGGGATCAGGAATTCGTCCTTATCGCGAATGGACTGCACCTCGTTGTAGGCGTTGAAGATCTCAGACTCATCCAGGCCCAGCGACTCCACGATGTACTGGTAGGCGTGGGTGTGGATGGCTTCTTCAAACGCCTGGCGCAGCAGGAATTGGCGGCACTCAGGTGCGGTGATGTGCCGGTAGGTACCGAGCACGATGTTGTTGGCGGCCAGCGAGTCGGCGGTCACGAAGAAGCCGAGGTTGCGCTTGATGATGCGGCGTTCGTCTTCCGTCAGACCGTTCGGGTCCTTCCACAACGCGATGTCACGCGTCATGTTCACCTCTTGCGGCATCCAGTGGTTGGCGCAAGTGGCGAGGTATTTTTCCCAGGCCCACTTGTACTTGAATGGCACCAGCTGGTTGACGTCGGTCTGTCCGTTGATGATGCGCTTGTCGGCTGCATTGACACGGCGCTGGGCTGCTGCAGCCGGGGCCGCGGGCTCCGCTTCAGCGCTCTGGAAAGGCACAGGCGGTTGCGCCGCCAGGCGGTTGTTTTGCAGACCGCCGTCCAGTTGATTTTGCGATGAGGGCTTGACTTCTTCGTCCCAGGTCAACATAGATTTTCCAGTGTTCGGATTATGAAAGCAGTGCTGCAAAAAGGAAAGCACTGAAGCGTTGTGCAGCAACGATTTGTTGCTTCACAGCACATGCGCAATGCCTCGGATCAGCGCGAGGCGTTGCACGCTAAGTTCTTATTGGCAGGCTTCGCAGCCGGGATCATCGATCGCGCAGAATTTGATGTCCGTTGCGGGTAGCGCATCGGCCTGGGCGGTGGTCGCGACGGCAGCCACTTCAAGCGCACTGGGCTTGGCCTGTGCAGGCGCCGAGGCTTGCTGCGCGCCGCCATCACTGCCTGAGGACACTGCGTTGAGCTGGCGCGTGTTCACGGTGCTCATCTCGACGTGCGTGGCGCTTTGCGTGCGCAGGTAGTACGTGGTCTTGAGGCCACGGATCCAAGCAAGCTTGTAGGTGTCGTCCAGCTTCTTGCCCGATGCGCCAGCCATGTAGATGTTCAGGCTTTGCGCCTGGTCGATCCACTTCTGGCGACGCGAAGCTGCTTCCACTAGCCATTGCGCCTCGACTTCGAAGGCTGTCGAATACAGATCCTTGATGTCCTGGGGCACGCGATCGATGGGGTGTAAAGATCCCTTGAAGTGCTTGAGGTCCATGATCATCACGTCGTCCCACAGACCCAGGCGCTTGAGGTCGCGCACCAGCCCGCCGTTGATGACGGTGAATTCGCCCGACAGGTTGGACTTCACGGACAGGTTGCCGAACGAAGGTTCGATCGAGGCATCTACACCGATGATGTTGGAGATCGTGGCCGTCGGAGCAATGGCGACGCAGTTGGAGTTGCGCATGCCGTCCTGCGCGATCTTCTTGCGCAGCGCGTCCCAGTCGAGCGTCGACGAACGATCCACTTCCACGTAGCCGCCGCGGGCTTGCGACAGCATGTCCAGGGTGTCGAAAGGCAGGATGCCGCGGTCCCAAAGGGAACCCTTGTAGCTGGAATATTGGCCGCGTTCGCGGGCCAATTCGGTGGACGCCCAATAGGCGTAGTAGCAGATGGCTTCCATCGACTGATCGGCGAACTCCACGGCTTGCTGAGAAGCGTAGGGAATGCGCAGTTCGTACAAGCTGTCCTGGAAGGCCATCACGCCGAGACCCACGGGGCGGTGGCGCAGGTTGGAGTCGCGGGCCTTGTTGACGGCGTAGTAGTTGATGTCGATCACGTTGTCGAGCATGCGCATGGCGACCTTGATGGTCTTCTTGAGCTTGTCGTGGTCGATCTTGCCGTCCTTCAAATGCTGCAGCAAGTTGACCGAGCCCAGGTTGCACACCGCGGTTTCGGTGTCGCTGGTGTTGAGCGTGATCTCGGTGCACAGGTTGGACGAGTGCACCACGCCGGCGTGCTGCTGGGGTGAGCGCACGTTGCAGGCATCCTTGAAGGTGATCCAGGGATGGCCAGTCTCGAACAGCATTGTCAGCATCTTGCGCCACATGTCGGTGGCCTGCAGCGTTCTCGAGGGCTTGATCTCGCCGCGCGCAGCCTTCTGTTCGTAGGCCACGTAGGCCTTCTCGAAGTCGGCACCGAACAGGTCGTGCAGGTCGGGCACATCGGAGGGCGAGAACAGGGTCCAGGTGCCCTTTTCCATCACGCGGCGCATGAACAGGTCGGGGATCCAGTTGGCCGTGTTCATGTCGTGCGTGCGGCGGCGGTCGTCGCCGGTGTTCTTGCGCAGCTCCAGAAACTCCTCAATGTCCAGATGCCAGGTTTCCAGGTAGGTGCAGACGGCGCCCTTGCGCTTGCCGCCCTGGTTCACCGCCACGGCGGTGTCGTTGACCACCTTGAGGAACGGCACTACGCCCTGCGATTCGCCGTTCGTGCCCTTGATATGCGAGCCGAGAGCACGCACGCGGGTCCAGTCGTTGCCCAGGCCGCCGGCAAACTTGGAGAGCAGCGCATTTTCCTTGATGGAGTCGTAGATGCCTTCCAGGTGGTCGGGTACCGTGGTCAGGTAGCACGAGGACAGCTGCGAGCGCAGCGTGCCGCTGTTGAACAGCGTGGGCGTGCTCGACATGAAGTCGAAGGACGACAACACTTCATAGAACTCGATGGCGCGTGCTTCGCGGTCGGCTTCGTTGAGCGACAGGCCCATGGCCACACGCATGAAGAAGCACTGGGGCAGCTCGATGCGGGTCTTGCGCACGTGCAGGAAGTAGCGGTCATACAACGTCTGCAGGCCCAGGTAGTCGAACTGCAGGTCGCGGTCGGCCTTCAGGGCGGCGCCCAGGCGGGCCAGGTCGAACGTCAGCAGGCGCTCGTCCAGCAGCTCGTTGTCCACGCCCTTCTGGATGAACTGGGGGAAGTACTCAAGATAGGCTTGGCCCATGGCGTCCTGGGTCACTTCCTTGTCCAGTACCTCGCGCACGATGGTGTGCAGCAGCAGGCGGGCAGTGGCGTAGGTGTAGTCCGGGTCCTTTTCGATCAGCGTGCGCGCGGCCAAGATCGAGGCTTTGTAGACCTCGTCCATGGGCACGCCGTCATACAGGTTGCGCATGGTTTCCGCGACGATGGGATCGGCGCTGATGTCCGCGCCCAGGTTCACGCAGGCAGATTCGATCAGGGACTGCAGGCGGTTCAGGTCCAGCGCCACGCGCTTGTTCCCATCGATGACATGCAGCAGCGGTGCGGATGGAACAGCAGCCTGCTGTTCGGTCTGGCGTGCACGCTCCTGCGTGCGGCGCTCGCGGTAGAGCACGTAGGCCCGGGCGATTTCATGGTGGCCGCCGCGCATCAGGCCAAGTTCCACTTGGTCTTGCACGTCTTCTATATGGAAGGTGCCACCGGCGGGGCGTGAACGCATCAGCGCGCGCACGACGTTCTGCGTCAGCGTGTCCACCACTTCGCGCACGCTGGCGGACGCGGCGCCCTGGGTGCCATGCACTGCAAGAAACGCCTTCATCATCGCCACCGCGATTTTCTGGGGCTCAAAGGGCACCACGGCGCCGTTGCGGCGGATGATCTGGTAGTGCGTGAGCGAATTGGCGGCGGTTGCCGACGCGGCCTCGGATGCGGGTGCATCTTGGGGTGTGGCGTGGGCGATGGAAGGCGTATTCAAAGCAGCTTGCATGGGTGTCCTCTTCTATGGGCTGTCCGGGGTGTGATGCTCGGCTGGAGTGCCGCCGCGCAGTGTGAGTGGTGCGCGAGGTTGAGTCTGGCGCACACTATATATGGTGTGTCACAGGCATTCAAGACACTACCGGTAGTGTATCGCCGTAAAAAAGCCCTGAGGACGAACCAGCCTGTGTTAGGCCTGCAAGGTGCTGATGCGACACTCCGGCGCAAGCTGTTGATCTGCGTGGATGTTGCCCCGAGACCCGCATGGCGACAGGCGCTGCGAACCGTTTCTGCCGGGAAAACCGCATGGCGCTTGGGTCGCGCTTGAAGCATCCCAGCATGTGCAAACGCACAAACAAAAAATGAAAAATGTTGTGCCGAGGCTCCAGCCTCAGCGCGCGTTCGGGGCCGTTGCCAGGGTGCCCGCAGGAAACCGCTCCAGCGGCCAGGTCAGTCCCTCGTGCAAGCGCGGCCAGTCGAAGCCAGGACCCGGGTCCTGCTTGCGCCCTGGGGCGATGTGCTCGTGCCCAGCAATGTGTGCAATGGGATAACGCTGTGCGATGTCGCGGCAGAGCTGGGTCAGCGCCTGGTATTGAGGGGCCTCAAATGTTCGCCCCTCCAGACCTTCAAGTTCGATGCCGATGGAGTCATCGTTGCACTGCGTACGGCCTCGGTAGGCTGATTGGCCGGCGTGCCACGCGCGCTGGTCGCAGTCCACGAACTGCCAGAGCTTGCCTGTACGCTCGATAAAGAAGTGGGACGAGACCGCCAGGCCGCGGATGCTCTGGAAGTAGGGATGGGCGTCCCAGTCGAGTGCATTGGTGAACAGCTGTTGCACCGCGCCGGTGCCATATTCGCCCGGAGGCAGGCTGATCGAGTGCACCACGATGAGGTCGATGGCGGATCGCGCCTCGGCGGGGCGCTCACTAAAGTTTGGGGACGCGAGCTGTTGCGCGGCACGGAGCCAGCCGCCGTTCCACGGCGAGCCTGCATCATCGGCGGCATCAGCCAATATCTTCATTGGGGTCCAGATCGTTCGGCGCGGCGATGTTCAGGCGGGCAATGCGGTAACGGATCTGGCGCAGGCTGATGCCCAGACGTGCGGCGGTCGCGGTCCGGTTGAAGCCGGTGTCACGCAGCGCTCTGATGAGGATGTCGCGCTCTTGCTGGTCCAGCCAGGCCTGCAGGTCACTGGGCAGGGGCACGCTGCTGCCGGGGGTGTTGACCGCCGAGGACGCTTGTGCGGATGGCAGGATCGAGTCGCTGGAGGTGTGGGCGGTGAATGGCGAAGCGTCTGAACGCGGCGCGGCCGGGGAAGAGACCGCTCGCGGGGACGCAGGTTCCGCAAACACCGTGGGCCCTTCCACATGCAGTTCATCGCCGTCACTGAGCGCTACCGCGCGGTGCAGCAGATTCTCCAACTCGCGGACATTCCCTGTGAGCGGATGCGCAGCGATGGCCGCAAGTGCCTGTTCTGTGAGCCTGGGCACCGGCATGCCCGACTCCTGCGCAATGCGGGACAGCAAGGCCGCGCACAACGCAGGGAGGTCTTCGCGTCGCTCGCGCAGCGGCGGAATCACGATCTCGATCACGTTCAACCGGTAATATAGGTCTTGCCGGAACCGGCCTGACTGGACGTCCGCGGCCAGGTCGCGGTGGGTGGCGCTGACGATGCGCACGTCCACCGTTTCTTCCTGGGTCGAACCCAGGGGCCGCACGCTGCGTTCCTGAATGGCGCGCAGCAGCTTGGACTGCATGGCCAACGGAAGATCGCCAATTTCATCCAGAAATAAGGTGCCACCGCGCGCCGCCTGGAAGTAGCCGTCGCGGTCCGCCGAGGCGCCGGTATACGAGCCCTTGCGGGCGCCAAAGAATTCGGCTTCCAACAGGTTTTCGGGGATCGCGCCGCAGTTGACGGCAACCAGCGGCCCATCGGCGCGCTGGCTGCTGGCGTGCAGCGCTTGCGCCACGAGCTCCTTGCCAGTGCCCGATTCGCCATGGACCAGCACCGGGGCCATGCCGCGGGCCACCTTGGCGACCCGCTGCTTGACAGTGCGGATGGCCACCGACTCCCCGACCATCCGGTCCAGTGCCGCCCCGGCTCCCAGCGATTCGATCTGCGCCGTGCCCGCAGCCTTGCTTTGGTTGCCCCCCGTGCGCGCCGCGCGGGGCGCGGGCACGCCGCCCGTGCCCTGCACGGCGGATGCCACCACCGAACGGAACTGCTTGAGGTCCACCGGTTTGGTCAGATAGTCGAAAGCCCCGGAGCGCAAGGCCTCGACAGCGTTCTCGGCCGAGCCATAGGCCGTCATCACGACGCAGCGTTCCTTGCGCTGCTGCTCCCGCAGGTCCTGCAGCAGCTCCATGCCAAAGCCATCGGGCAGGCGCATGTCGGTGATCACGGCGTCAAAGCGCTGGGCCTTGAGCTGGTCGCGCGCCTCCTGGACGCTGGACGCAGTCTCGACGCGGTAGCCCTCGCGCAGCAGCGTGAGCTCGTACAAAGTGCGAAGGTCGGGTTCGTCGTCCACGACGAGGATGGAAGCAGGGGTGGCGTTCATGGCAGTGGGGATCAGACCACGATGGTGTCAAACAGCGTAGCGGCTTCCGTGGGACGGGTGGTACGGCGGAAACCCACAGTGAATGCATTGCCTCCGGTGTCCCCGCGCGATGTGGTGGTGTGGGTGATTCTCTGGTAGCTGATGGACGCCCCATGGCGCTGGCACAGCTCGCGACATATATAGAGGCCCAGGCCGCTGGAGCGGCTCTCCGACGAAAAGAAGGGTTCAAACAGGTGACGCTCCACCGACTTGTCCATCGGTGCGCCGTCGCTCCACACCTGCAGGCTGACCTGGCCTGACGGCTGCGCCCGCGTGCTCAGCAGCAACGAGTCAGGCTCCTGGCCCATGTAGCGCAATGCGTTGTCCAGCAGGTTCACAAGCACCCGGCGCAAATGCTCTGGGTCAAACTCGACCTGGGTGGCGTCGGCATCGAGCGAGACCACGGCCCGGCGACGCGCGGGGTCCTGGGCCTGCCAGTCATTCCATATCAGCGCCACGGTTTCGTCCAGCGGCACCGTGGAGGCGGGCGCGTGGCTGATCTGGTGCTGCACGCGGGCGATGTCCAGCACCTCCTCTGCAATGCGCGCCAAACGATCGGCGTTTTGCTGCACCATGCGGGCCAGCCGTTTCTGGCCCGGGTCGTGCAGGTCTTCTTCGAGCAAAGCGTTGGCTTGCACGATGGCCGCCAGCGGATTGCGGATTTCATGGGCCACAGCGGCCGACATGCGCCCCATGGCCGCAAGCTTCTCGGTGCGCAACCGCGCTTCCATCTCGCGCAGATCGTGCAAAAACATCACGCACAGGCGCTCGGTTTGGGTCTGGCGCGCAGCTTCGCGGGTGGACGTGAGCCAGGTGCGCACATGCAGGCCAGTCGGGCTCTGGCCAGGGTGCAGCAAATCCACGGCGGCGGTCTGGGGCTGTTCCTGACGAAACGTGTGCCGCGCCAGGATGACCAGCGGGTTCCAGGGCTGCTCGGCGCCCAGCGCAAAGGGCAGTTCTGGCGCAGCGCTCCCCCCAAGCAACAGCAGGCCGGCGGGGTTGGCAAGGCGCACGGTGTCGTTGTCGTCCACCACCAGCACGCCATCGGTCAGGTTCTGGATCACCAGGGCGCTGACCTGGGTCTGCACTCGGGCCGTGACCTGGCTTTGGTGGGCCAGCTCCTGTTCCCGCGCCAGCCGGGAGGCCAGCTGGTGCACGAGGTAGCTCACCACAAAGTAGCCGGTTCCGGTCAACGCGCTTTGCAGATAGCGCGGGGCGTCGTCCCCGGCCGTGCCCGAGCCCAGCCACCAGGCCCAGCCCAGCAGCAGCAGGGTGACCGCGGCGGTGGTGCCCAGGGCGAGGGTCATGGTTCCCAGCACCGCCGCCATCAGGATCGGCAGGCCGAACAGCGGCGTGTAGTTCATCGCGCCTGCGTGCAGCAGCTGAAGGGCAGCGACGACCGCCAGGTCGGCCCCGATGGACGGCAGCCATTGGGGACCTGCACGGGGGGACGGCGCTGTGTGCTGGGCAAGCACCCGCAAGACGACAGTGGCCACAAAATAGATCACGCACACCGTGAGCACGGCGGGTTCCGGCGTCTGGTTCACGATCTGCCCCACGCCCTGCAGCACCAGCAACGCCAGTGCCACCATGACGCGGCCGGTCAGGAACCCGCGCCACAGGCGCACGAAGGGCGCGTCGACAGCGCTGGGCGCGAACATGCCTGCAGACGGCATCTGCATGGCGTCAGGCCGGCCCTTGTTGGCGGTGCTCCGGGCAGCAGTAGGCCTGGCTGCCCAGCATCAATGCTTCGGCTTGCGGAATGTGCACGCCGCAATGCGCGCAGGCCAGGATGTCCTGCGATCCGCCGGGCGGGGCGGCAGGTGGAGACGACGGGGTGCGGGATGCGGCCTCGCTGTCGCGCCGGCTGCGCCAGATGCCGATGACCACCACCAGGACGATGAGCAGGACGACGTATTTCATGCGCTGCGCCCCAGCACCACTTCAAGCACAAAGCGCGAACCGACATAGGCCAGCAGCAACAAGGTGGCGCCGGCATACAACACGCGCACCGCGTTGCGGCCGCGCCAGCCAAAGCGTGCACGGCCCAGCAGCAATGTGGCGAAGGTAAGCCACGACAGCAGCGAGAAGACCGCCTTGTGGTCCCACCGCCAGGCGCGGCCGTACAGCGTGTCGCCAAACAGCCAGCCCGCCAGCAACGTGGCGGTGAGCAGCACAAAGCCTGCGGTCACGAAACGAAAGGTCAGGCGTTCCAGCGTGAGCAGCGGGATGCCGCTGTGCGGATCCTCGGCCTGCCGGATATGGCGCTCGGCGCGGGTCATGAGCCAGGCGTGGACGACCGCAGCGCCGAAGAGTCCGTAGCAAGCGATGCCCAGCGCCAGGTGCAGCGGCAGCCAGGCAGAGGCTGCGACATGCAGTGGCTGACCCGGAAAGACCACGGCCAGCAGCACTGCGACTGCGCCAAGTGCTGCCAGTACCCAGCGGGACTGCATCTGCGGGAACAGTTGCCGCTCGACCGCATACACCGTGAGCACCAGCCACGCTGTCATCGACAGCGCCGGGGCAAAGCCGAAGCGGGGCGCGTCGCCCCACAGGCCCCAGACCAGCACTGCGCCATGCAGCACCCACGCCACCAGCAGCGCATTGCGGGCTGCCGTGGCGCCCAGTCGCGGCCCGGCAACTGCCGGTACGCCGTATGCCACCGCGGCGGCCAGGGCCAGCAGCCAGCTGATGGGGGAGCTACTCGCTAAAATCATGGGTCACAGTTTAGCCTTTTGCCCCACCGCCAATGCCCTGGCGGGCCTGCCTGCTGCCACCACCGTGTGGATCGCGTGCAGGCAACACCGGAACATCTTCTATGGCCTCCGCCCTTACCGACAAACTCTCGCGCCTCGTCAAGGAGATGCGTGGCCAGGCCCGCATCACCGAATCCAACGTGCAGGACATGCTGCGCGAGGTGCGCATGGCACTGCTGGAGGCCGACGTGGCGCTGCCGGTGGTCCGCGACTTCATTGCCCGGGTCAAGGAGAAGGCGCTCGGCCAGGAAGTGCTTGGTTCGCTCAAGCCCGGGCAGACGCTGGTGTCCATCGTCAACCGCGAGCTGGCCGCCACCATGGGCCAGGGTGTGTCTGACATCAACCTCGCCGCCCAGCCGCCGGCCATCATCCTGATGGCGGGCCTGCAGGGCGCCGGCAAGACCACGACCACGGCGAAGCTGGCCAAGCACCTGATCGAAAAGCGCAAGAAGAAAGTGCTGACGGTGTCGGGCGACGTCTACCGCCCCGCGGCCATCGAGCAGCTCAAGACCGTCACCAAACAAGCGGGCGCCGAGTGGTTCCCGAGCACGCCGGACCAGAAACCGCTGGATATTGCGCGCGCCGCACTCGACTACGCCAAGAAGCACTACTTCGATGTGCTGCTGGTCGACACGGCCGGCCGCCTGGCCATCGATGAAGCCTTGATGAAGGAAATCAAGGACTTGCATGCCGCCTTGAACCCAGTCGAGACGCTCTTCGTCGTCGATGCGATGCAGGGCCAGGACGCAATCAACACCGCCAAGGCCTTCAAGGAAGCCCTGCCGATCACTGGCATCGTGCTGACCAAGCTCGACGGCGATTCGCGCGGCGGTGCGGCGCTGTCGGTGCGCCAGATCACCGGTGCGCCCATCAAGTTTGCCGGCGTATCCGAAAAAATCGACGGGCTGGAGGTGTTTGACGCAGAACGCCACGCGGGCCGCATCCTCGGCATGGGCGACATCGTGGCGCTGGTGGAGCAGGTGACGGCCGGCGTGGACATGGAGGCCGCGCAGAAGCTGGCCGCCAAGGTCAAAAGCGGCGATGGCTTTGACCTCAACGATTTCCTGTCGCAGATTCAGCAGATGAAGCAGATGGGCGGACTGTCGAGCCTCATGGACAAGCTGCCGTCCCAGCTCACGGCCAAGGCGGGTGCCCTGGACATGGACAAGGCCGAGAAGGACATCAAACGCAAGGAGGGCATCATCCAGAGCATGACGCCGCTGGAACGCCGCAAGCCCGAGCTCATCAAGGCCACGCGCAAGAAGCGCATCGCAGGCGGCGCCGGCGTGCATGTGCAAGAGGTCAACCGCCTGCTCAAGGAGTTCGAGCAGATGCAGGGGATGATGAAGAAGATGAAGGGCGGCGGCCTCATGAAGATGATGAAGAAGATGGGCGGCATGAAGGGCCTGGGCGGCGGCGGTATGCCCAAGATGCCGTTCTGATTTGAAGCCTTTTGGGTCCCTAGCGCTTGATCTATAAGCGCTTGCAGCTATAAAAATAGTAGCAAAACAAAAAAGCCGGCGCGATGCCGGCTTTTTTGCGGGTGGACCGAAGGGGCCGCGCGGTTACGCAGCCTTCAGCACCGGTGCCGCCAGGCGGCTGGCGTGCAGCCAGGCGCGGCGCAGCACCGGGGGCGACCACGATTCCTCGGGGATCAGCAGCAGCTGCTGCGCGCGCAGCGCCTTGCCCAAAGCGATCTGGCTGGTCAACACTGCCAGCGGAATCGCCAGCGCCAGGGGCAGGCCCACGGGCATGAGCCACAGGAGTGCGCTGCTGTCGATGAACGCGACGCCCAGGGCCAGCACAGCGATCACCACGCTCATGGGGGCCAGCTGGCGCATGGCATGGCGCCAGGGCACGGCGTGGGCTTCCCGCGGGGGCGACTTCCATTCCAGCTTCAAGCCGGTCAGTGCGATCACTACGAACAGCGAGTGCGCCAGCATGCGGATGGGGGCTTGCAGGATGGCCAGCACGCTTTCCAGCACAGCGCTCTTGAGCAGGCTGAAAGCACCGCCATACTGCGCTTGCTCGCGCCGCATGAAGACTGCCGCCACGCCCAGGATGCGGGGCAGGAACAGCAGGCACAGCGTCCAGGCCCACAAGGCCAGCAGCTGGGCGGGCAGGATGTGCCAGTCGGCCACCAGCTTGGCGCCCGACAGCCACAGGGCCGTGCCCAGCGTCAGGAACGCGAGCCACAGCGGTGCCGACAGGTACGCCATGGCGCCAGTGACGAACATCGAACGGTGCACGGGGTGGATGCCGGGTTCGGCCATCAAGCGCGCGTTCTGCAGGTTGCCCTGGCACCAGCGGCGGTCACGCTGCAGTTCGGCCAAGAGGTCGGGCGGCTGCTGTTCGTAGCTGCCGATCAGGTCGGCCACCAGCCACACGTGGAAGCCGGCGCGGCGCATCAGCGCGGCTTCGACGAAGTCGTGCGACATGATGCCGCCGGCCAGACCGCCCTTGCCCTTGATGGGGGCCAGCGCGCAATGCTCCATGAAAGGCGCCACGCGGATGATCGCGTTGTGGCCCCAGTAGTGCGACTCGCCCAGCTGCCAGTACTGCATGCCCAGCGTGAACAGGCGGCCGGTGACGCGCGATGCGAACTGCTGCGCGCGGGCGTGCAGCGTGACGTGGCCGATGGCTTGTGTGGCGGTCTGGATGATGCCGGCAGAGGGGTTGGCTTCCATCAGCTTGGCCATCGAAACGATGCAGTCGCCGCTCATCACGCTGTCGGCATCCAGCACCACCATGTAGCGGTAGTCCTTGCCCCAGCGGCGGCAGAAGTCGGCCACGTTGCCGGCCTTGCGGTGCGTGCGGCGGGCGCGCAGGCGGTAGTACACCTGCACCTGAGGTTGCTGGCCGTGCTGCGCCAGGGCACTGCGCAGCTCTTCCCAGGCGGCGCGCTCCGCGGCGGCAATGGCGGGGTCGTAGCTGTCAGACAGCACGAACACATCAAAAGTGGCCCCGTGGCCGGTCGATGCGACCGACTCGCACGTTGCCCGCAGCCCGGCAAACACCGTGGCCACGTCTTCGTTGCAGATCGGCATGATGATCGCCGTGCGCGCGTCCGGTGCCAGTTCGTGCCCCGCAACGCTGCGCACCGACAGCGCGTGTTTGTCGCCGCGCACCATCACCCAAAAACCCATCAGCCCGGTGAGAAAACCGGTGACGACCCAGGCCGACAGCAAGGCGAACAGCGCGATCTGCCCGTAGCCCAACCAGGGGTTGTCGTATGTAGGCTGCACGCCGGCGAACAGCAGGCTGGCCATGGCCGTCGCCAAAATTGTGAGCACCAGAAAAGTAAAGCGGCGCTGCTGTGCAGCGCGTTGCCAGGACTGCGTCTGGCCGTCAGCTGGCTCGACAGGGCCACTGTTGCGGTTGCCGTTGCGGCTTCGGCCGGTGAGGCGCAGCAGCACGGCGGTGCCCATGCTGTTCCAGAAACCGCGCCAGGGCACCGGCGTCATCGAGCCGCGGTGAAGCGGCGGCGCGGTGACGGCGTTGGGGTGGCGCTGCTCGCGCAGAGGGCTGCGGCGGGAGGGAACCGGGCGCAGATAGGAAACGCCCTCGGTCCTCAGCGCGGCGGGTGCCGCGCTGGTGGGAGTCGTGCCGCCCGTGGGGGGGCTTACTCGGGAAGAATGATGTGCGTCCATGTTTCACTCACAGCGTGGTTGTCGTGTTGAAGAAAGGCGCGCAGCTCGATCGGGCGATCGGCCTTTTGGCGCTGTACGCGAACGGTCATGCGCCACTGGTCGGTGGCGGGATTTCGGTAAACGATGTTTTCAAGCACCTTGCCGTTGGCATCGGCGGTCACCACCGCCTTGACGGCGGCATTGGCCGGCAGGGCCTTGAGGGCGGGGCCGTCGAAGTCGACGACGTACTGGGCCTGCTGGCGCAGGGCTGCGGCAGTCTCTTTGGTGTAGCCCATGCCGCGGCGCGATTGGGTAACCCAGCCCCCCGGCGGGCGTTGTTGCTCATCGCCTTGCCAGGTCACTTCGTAGGAAAACTCGAGGGGCTGGCCAGGTGCCGGCATCTGGGCGGGCACCCAATACGCCACGATGTTGTCGTGTGTCTCGTCCGGGGTATTGAGCTGCACCAGCTCGACGCGGCCCGGGCCCCAGTCATGCAATGGCCGCACCCAGGCGCTCGGACGGCGCTCATAGCGGGCTTCCACATCCTCGTAATTAGCCCATTGGCGGTCGCGCTGCATCAGGCCAAAACCCTTGGGGTTCTTGGTGGCGAACGAGGTCACCAGCGTCTGCTTGGGGTTCTGCAGGGGGCGCCAGAGCCACTCGCCTTCGCCGGTGGCAATCATCAGACCGTCAGAGTCATGCACCTCGGGGCGGAAATCCTCTTTGCGGGGCTGGTTCTCGCCGAAGAAGAACATGCTAGTCAGCGGTGCAATGCCCAGCGTCGCGATGGGCTTGCCCCCACCGGGCCGCACGAAGATCCGGCTGCGCACCGTGGTGGTGGTCTGCACACCCGGCTGAATGTCAAAGCGGAAGGCCCCGGTGGCGCGGGGTGAATCCATCAGCGCAAAGACCGTGACCTGCGCCGACAGCGGGTCGGGCTTGACGAGCCAGAACTCCGTGAAGCGCGGAAATTCCTCTGTCTGGCCGGGTGCGGCGCCCACCGTGTCAATCGCCAGCCCCCGTGCCGACAGGCCGTACTGCTGGCCCTTGCCCAGTGCACGGAAATAGCTCGCACCCTGGAAGACCGCGAGTTCGTCCTTGTAGGCGCTCGAATTCAAATGGTTGTGCAGCCGAAAGCCTGCGAAGCCGAGGTCGCCCCAGGCCTGGGGCTGCACCTGGTTCTTGCCGTAGTCGAAATCGGCACGGCTGTAGCTGATGTGCCGTGGTCCCTGGGGCGTGACCTCATTGATGAGCACGGGCTCGGTCTGGTACAGGCCGAGGTGGAAGAACATCGCCTCGAATGGCAACTTCTCGGCGCGCCAGAGCGCGCGGTCTGGGCGCCAGCGGATGTCGCGCACCTGGTCATAGTTGAGCTTGGCCAAGTCCGCTGGCAGCTTGTCGCTTTGCGCGCGATACGGCTTTTCGGAGCGTTCGCGGGCCAGCCGCGTCACGCTTTCAAAATCAAAGCCTTGCGCCTGCGCTGCACCCGCCAGGAGCACCCCCGCCAGCAGGCCCACGGCCCACTGGGCGCACCGTGCAACGGGCAAAGAATGGATGAAAACAGCTTGCATGCTGATGACTAGGGCAAACCCTGTGCCAGCTTCAAAAAACTGTTCTACATCAATAACTTAAGCGATCATTCGAATGTAAGCGGTTGTACGGCGCACCGAAGATGCCCTAAAAATGCTGTTTCTGTCGCTTCACGGCGACACGGCCAAGGGTTCCGGTTCAGAAGTTGTTGAAAATCAACGACTTAGTCCTGTCGCTCTTCGGCGACATCCTCGGCGCCGGGCGCATCGTTCTTGAAGTGGCCCGGGGTGAGGGCGTGCTTTTGCAGCAGGCGATAAAACTCTGTGCGGTTGCGCTGGGCCAGCCGCGCGGCATCGGCCACGTTGCCGTCGGTCATCTTGAGCAGGCCCACCAGGTAGTCGCGTTCAAAGCGCTGGCGCGCCTCGGTAAAGCTCAGCACCTGGGTCGATGGCGTGCGCAGCGCACGCTGCACCAGGGTGAGGGGCACGAGTGGCGTGGTGGAGAGCGCGCACACCTGTTCCACCACGTTGTAGAGTTGCCGCACATTGCCAGGCCAGGCGGCCAGGGTCAGGGCCTTCAGGGCCTCAGGGGCGAATCCCGACAGGCGCTTGTCGTACTTGCGCGCCAGCTTGTCGAGAAAGTGGTTGGCCAGCAGCGATATGTCTTCGCGCCGGTCGGCCAGGGTGGGCAGCACCAGGGTCACCACGTTCAAGCGGTAGTACAGGTCTTCACGGAACTGGGCCGTGGCCATCGCGGCTTCCAGGTCGCGGTGGGTGGCCGAGATGATGCGCACGTCAATCGGCGTGGACTGGCTGGCGCCCACCGGCCGCACGGCGCGCTCCTGCAGCACCCGCAGCAGCTTGACCTGCAGGGCCGGCGGCATGTCGCCGATTTCATCCAGCAGCAATGTGCCGCCCTCCGCGGCCTGGAACAGCCCTTTGTGATTGCTCACCGCATCTGTGAAAGCGCCCTTCATGTGACCGAAGAGTTCGGATTCCAGCAAGGCCTCGGGAATCGCCCCGCAGTTGACCGCCACGAAGGGTTTGGCTGCCCGCGGGCTCGCGCGGTGGATGGCCTGGGCCAGCAGTTCCTTGCCCGCGCCGCTGTCGCCCAGCAGCAGCACGCTGGCATCGGACTGCGCCACCATGTAGGCCTCGGCCAGCAGGTCCGTCATGCGGTTGGATCGGCTCACGATCTCGGCCCGCCACGCCTCGTTGGCATGGGCGTGGGTGACTACCGGGGCGCTTAGTGCCAGCGCCTGGCCGATCTTCTCCAGCAGGTCCTTACCGTCGTAGGGTTTGGTGAGGTAGGTGAAAACGCCGCGCGATGTGGCTTCGACGGCGTCGGGGATCGTGCCGTGCGCGGTCAGCAAGATCACCGGCAGCGAGGGATGCCGGGCGCGCACCTCGTCAAACAGGGCCAGGCCGTCGCGGCCCGGCAACCGCACGTCGCTCAGCACCAGTTGGGGCCGCGCCATATCGAGCTGGGCCAATGCCGCCTCGGCCGAGCCCACGGCGATTACCTCGTAGCCGGCTCCGTTCAGCCGAAGGGACAACAGGCGCAGCATGTCCGCATCGTCATCCACCACCAGGATGCGGGCCGGGGCGGCAGGGCGGGGCTTGGGGGGCGTGCTGGCGGCGGGCATGGTGCGTCTTGATGTCAGGGAGCGGGCCGCTGGGGGGCGCTGCCCGGCGCAGATGCTGGGGCCGCAGGCACGGCAGCAGGGCGCGTGGTCAGGCTGCGCTCGATGGCGCGCACGGCTTCCAGCCGTTCGTTCAGCTGGTCGTTGCGGCGCTGGGCATCGCGCAGCTGCTGCGCCTGGCGCTCCATCTGGTCCTCCAGCCGGCGTTGCTGGAGCAGGCGCGCTTCGAGAAGGCGTGCGAGAGGATGCAGCGGCTGTGCGGCGGGGGCGTTGTTGGCCAGCAACCGCTGCACGAGCCCGAGCGCGCGCGCGGTGTCCACCGCTTGGCGGGTCTGCGCCAGCGCGGTAGCGAGCAGCAATGGGGTTTCCACGGCGGCTTCTTCGGTTTCTCCGAGCCGGGTGATTTCCTTGGGGAGGTCCGACGGCGCAAGGCGCAGGATCCCATCGGTCTGAGCAAGCACCTGGCGCACAGGATCGGCCACAGGCTGAGGCTCTGGCGCCGCGGGTGGAGTCTCTGACGATGACGGCACCTTGACGGGGACCGCGACGACGACTGTGACCGGAGTGGAGGGCGTCGTCGTGGGCTTTTGCGGCGACAGGGCGCCGCAACCCGCCATCAGCCACGTTGCCGTCAGCACAACTGCCACGGGCCTCAGCCTGCGCTGCACCTGCGCGCGGACGGAAGGCGTGAAAGGGTTACTGGGCTGCATGCGGTAGCTCTATGCGAAAAAATGATTGAAGGCCGTCTTCGACCAGGCGGACCGTGCCCCCGTGGGCGGCAATATATTCCTGGACGATGGACAGGCCGATACCCGTGCCGCGCACGGCGTCATCCGGCTGGCGAACACCCCGGTAAAAGGGCTCGAACACATGGTCCCGATCGGCTGGCGCCACACCGGGGCCCTGGTCCACGACATCCACGCGCACGGTACCGGCTTGGCGTGACAGGATGAGACGCAGCGTGCCGCCCTTGGGTGAAAAACGGATGGCGTTGGACAGCAGGTTGCTGACAGCCGAGGAGATCTTGTCGGCGTCGACCGGCAGCGATACCGGGGCGCCCTCTACCAGCACCCGCAGTCCCCGCGCCTGCCATTGCAGGCGTTGCGACTCGACCTGGTTTTCCAGCAGCGTGAGCAGGTCGGTGTCGCTCCGATGGAGCTGGCGCGCCTCGAAGGCAGCAGCGTTGAAGCGCAGCAGGGCTTCGATTTCGCTCTGCAGCACCAGTGTGTTGTGGTGCAGGATTTGCGTCACTTCGCGCTGGCCCGCGTTGAGTTCGCCGGTCACCCCGTCTTGCAGCAGTGCCACACCCTCGCGCAGTGCGGCCAGCGGTGTCTTGAGTTCGTGCGAGACGTGCCGCAGAAAGCGCGCCTTGTCCGCGTCCAGCTCCAGCAATCGCAAGCGCAGCCATTCCAGTTGCTGGCCGACGCGGCGCACGTCATCGGGCCCCGAAATCAATACGGGCTCGTCCAACTGGTTTTCGCCGAGCCGGCGGATCGTACCTTCGAGCCGCTTGAAGGGACGCGCCAGCCAGATGCCCAGAGCCAGCGCGAGGACCAGCGCCAGCACGATCACCCCCACCACCTGGTGTGTCACGTCACGGCGGCTCGCCTCGACACGGTCCTGAAGCTCACGGTTGCGCTGGGCATTGATGTCCTGAACCGATTGGCCAATGTTCAGGTTCAGAGTCTCCAGCGCCACAAACTCTTCTGCGACGAGCCGCTCGTTGTCGAGTGCGCGCTCTGGCGGCGCGTCCAACAGGTCCTTCACTGCGTCCAGGTGCTTGCGCCATTCGGCGGTCTGCTCTTCCGGCAGTCCCCCTTTGTGCAGCTGATCGAGCACGCCCAGGGCTTCGAGCGACATGTCGTTGAAGCTGCGGCGCAAGGGCGCATCGCGCAAGACCAGAGACTGCCGCGCTGCACGCTCCAGGGCCTGTCCACGCTGGTTGAGGACCTGGGCCGCGATCCCGAGAGACGTTGCTTCGCTGGTGCCGTGGCGACTTTGCACCATGAGCTGCTCCAGCGTGTAAAGCGCCCGCAGCGAACTCACGCCCAACAGCCCGGCAATCAGCAAGAAGGCCAGCAGCAGCAGTTGCTGAAATGAAAACCCGTTCAGCGGCCCGCCGACCCTTAGAGGGCCTACGCCAGGCAGACTGCTCTGTGCAGACATCGTGACAGGCGTCGCTGCAGACTCAGGCCAGTGCGGCTTCGTGCGTGACCACCTCGCCGCGCAGCGTGTACGCCTTGGCTTCGGTGATGGTCACGTCCACCATCTGACCTACCAAACGTGCCTGGCCGACAAAGTTCACCACGCGGTTGCACTCGGTGCGGCCCATGAGCTCGGTGGCATCGCGCTTGGAGGCGCCTTCCACCAAGATGCGCTGCACCGTGCCCACGCGGCTTTCGCTGATGGACTTGATGTTGGCGTTGATCACGGACTGCAAATGCTGCAATCGGCGCAGCTTGACGTCGTGCGGCGTGTCATCGTGCAGCCCCGCAGCGGGCGTGCCGGGGCGTGGGCTGAAGATAAAGCTGAAGCTGTTGTCGAAGTGGATGTCGTCGATCAGCTTCATCATCTTGTTGAAGTCTTCTTCCGTCTCGCCGGGGAAGCCGACGATGAAGTCGCTGCTCATGGCCAGGTCAGGGCGGATGGCGCGCAGCTTGCGCACCGTGCTCTTGTATTCCATGGCGGTATAGCCGCGCTTCATGGCCATCAGGATGCGGTCGCTGCCGTGCTGAACGGGAAGATGCAAGTGGCTGGCCAGCTTGGGCAGTTTGGCGTAGGCCTCGATCAGCCGGGGCGTGAATTCATTGGGGTGGCTGGTGGTGTAGCGGATGCGCTCAATGCCCGGGATGTCAGACACGTATTCGAGCAGGAGGGCAAAGTCCGCGATCTCCGCTGTGCCACCCATCTTGCCCAGGTAGGCGTTCACGTTCTGGCCCAGCAGGGTGATCTCTTTCACGCCCTGGTCGACCAGGCCCGCCACTTCCACGAGCACATCGTCGAAGGGACGGCTCACTTCTTCTCCACGGGTATAAGGTACGACGCAGTAGCTGCAGTATTTGCTGCAGCCTTCCATGATCGACACGAACGCCGATGCACCCTCGACCCGCGCGGGCGGCAGGTGGTCGAACTTTTCGATCTCTGGAAAGCTGATGTCCACCTGGGGCTTGTCCATGCGATCGCGCTGATTCAGCATTTCTGGCAGGCGGTGCAGCGTCTGGGGGCCAAAGACCACGTCCACATAAGGCGCGCGCTTGATGATCTCGGCGCCTTCCTGGCTGGCCACGCAGCCGCCGACGCCAATCTTCACGCCGCGGGCCTTCAGGTGCTTGATACGGCCGAGGTCGCTGAACACTTTTTCTTGAGCCTTCTCGCGCACGGAGCAGGTGTTGAACAGGATCAGGTCGGCCTCGTCCACGTTCTGGGTGGGCTCGTAGCCTTGGGCGGCGTGGAGTACGTCGGCCATCTTGTCCGAGTCGTACTCGTTCATTTGGCAGCCGAAGGTTTTGATGAAGACTTTTTTGGCCATGGCAATCAATCTCGTGTCCGAATGGGGATGCGGCGGCGCGCGTGGGGCGGCCGGTGGGGCGCTGGGCGGTGGGCGTCCCTGCAGCAGGGCTGTCAGCGCCGGGTTACTTCTTCGCCGGGTCTGCGTCAGTGCGGAAATTGAACTGGATCGTGTCCGATCCGTTGCGCGGCTGTGCAGCCTCGCCTTCAGTCAGGATCCAGGCGGATAACAGCATGCCCGTGCTGTTCTCGATCAGATAGTTGACCTTGAAGGTCTTGCCCTGCACCGTGTGCAGCATGACGAGCGAGTTCTGTGGGCTGAACAGGCGCATGCCGGGCGCCATGCGAATGGTGCGCCCGCTGAGCACGGCTTCGGAGCCCCCCTGGATGGTCAGGGTGCCCCGCAGCGACGCGTCAGGAAAATTGCGCACCACGCCCAGGCCCGGCTGCACCTGTGCAAGAGCGGGAGTCCCGAGGCACGTCAATGCGGTGAGGCTAGCAGCAGCCAGCAGCGTGCGTGCAGCGTGCAGGCATCGACCAATGCCGGCTGTGGGGGAGGGGAGGGCACGAGTGCAGCGGTTCATGGTGTGTATCCAGAGGCTGGTGAATGGGTCGGGAAGCGGGCGGGGAAGGCGATTTTACGGGCCAGGGCGCGAAAAAGCGTTTTCGTACAAGGACTTACCGCCACGGCGTGGGCATTGCGGCCACAAAAAAGCCCGCAATCACTGGCGCGTTGCGGGCTTTTGGCTGAGCACTTGAATTTGGTGGTGGTAGGTGGACTTGAACCACCGACATCAGCATTATGAATGCTGCGCTCTAACCAACTGAGCTATACCACCGTAAGCCCCAGATTATAGAACAAAAATTATTGGTGTGTGAAGTTGGCGGGGCGCTTGTTCAGGAAGGCGTCCATGCCTTCTTTTTGGTCCTGCGTGGCGAACAACGCATGGAACAGGCGGCGCTCGAACATCACGCCGTCGGACAAGCTGCCCTCAAACGCGCGGTTCACCGACTCTTTTGCGGCCATCACCGCAATCTGCGAGAAGCCGGCAATGAGAATGGCAGCGCCCAGCGCTTCGTCCATAAGTTTGTCGTACGGCACGACGCGGCTGACGAGCCCTGCGCGCTCGGCTTCCGCGGCGTCCATCATGCGGCCGGTGAGGGCCATGTCCATGGCCTTCGATTTGCCCACGGCGCGCGGCAGGCGCTGGGTTCCGCCAGCACCTGGAATCACGCCAAGCTTGATTTCCGGTTGGCCGAAACGTGCGTTGTCGGCTGCGATGATGAAGTCGCACATCATGGCCAGTTCGCAGCCGCCACCGAGGGCAAAGCCGCTCACGGCGGCGATGACGGGCTTGCGGATGGAGCGGATCGCTTCCCAGTTGCGCGTGATGTAGTCGCCCTTGTAGGTGTCCGCAAAGCTGTATTTGGCCATGGCGCCGATGTCCGCACCCGCCGCAAACGCCTTTTCGCTGCCCGTCACGATGACGCAGCCGATCGACTCATTGGCGTCGAAATCCTTCAAGGCCGTACCCAGTTCATTCATGAGCTGGTCATTCAGCGCATTGAGCTGCTTGGGGCGGTTGAGCGTGATGATGCCAACCTTGTCCGCTTCGACGCGGACCTCGATGGTTTCGTAGGCCATGGGATCTCCTGGATGTTTGGGTAGTTATGAAAGCGTGAGGGAATATACCGAAGCGAGCTCGAAGGGAAATTTCGCGGGCAAGAGACCGTACTCGCGTTCGATCAACCCAGCCAGCGAGTCAGCGCGGCGGCGTCTGATGTAGATAGGCTGACTGTGTCTGGTGCGGCAGTGCGGGCCGCCTTGCGGTGCGCCGCCCCTTGGCTGCGGGGCGGCAGTTCCAGCGCAAGCCGCAGCAGCCGGCCGTCGCGCGCGACGAGCGCCGTCGCAGAGGTCTCTGTGCCCAGGTAGAACGCCACGTCATCCAGCCGGCTGATGCGCCAGCCCTGGCCAAGCACCTCTACGCCAAGCCACTCGTCCCCTGCGGCCATGCCCGCCTGTTCTGCCAGACCTGACCGCAGCACCGTCTTGATCTGCACGCTGTGGTTTTCCGCGACCCGCAGCCCCAGCCGCTGTGCCAGCTGTGGCGCCTCGGCCTGAAGGTGCGCGCCGTTGGCCGCCAGAAGTTCTGCCAGTGGAAGTTCCGCCGTGCTGTGCACCCACTGCGCGATTTCGGTGTCAAAAGACCTCCCGCTGAGCTCGCGCAGCACGGTGCGCAGATCGTCTTCCGTCATTGGACCGCCCTGGCAGCGCTTCCACAGGGCGCGCATCACCTCGTCCAGATTGCTCTTTCCGTCGCGGCGCAGGGCCAGGTCCAGGCACAGCGCCACCAGCGAGCCCTTGGTGTAGTAGCTCACCGTGGCGTTGGGCGTGTTCTCATCCTGGCGGTAGTACTTGACCCATGCATCAAAGCTGGCCTGCGCCACGGTCTGCACGGCACGCCCCGGGGTCTGGTGAACCTGGTTGATGGTCTTGGTGATGAGCTTCAAGTACGCGGCATCGTCGATCAAGCCGGCGCGGCGCAGCAAAAGATCGTCGTAGTAGCTCGTAAAGCCTTCAAAGAACCACAGCAAGTCGGTGTAGTTCTCGCGGGCGTAGTCGTGCTGCGCAAACTCGGCGGGGCGCAAGCGCTTGACGTTCCAGGTGTGAAAGTACTCGTGGCTGATCAGACCCAGCAAGGTGGTGTAGCCGTCACTGGCCCGGCTTTCGCCCACCCTGGGCAAGTCTCGCCGGCCGCAGATCAAAGCCGTGGAGTTCCGGTGTTCAAGGCCTCCGTAGCTGTCTCCCACGGCGTTGAGCATGAAGAGGTAGCTCTTGAAGGGGGCGGGCCCATCGCCGTGCCAGAAGCGGATGGCGGTCTCGCAAATTTTCTGCGTGTCCGCCAGCAGGCGCTTGTCGTCAAAAGATGGGGCGGCACCGGCCACCACAAAGCGGTGGGGAATCCCGCCGGCCACGAAGCGCCCTACCCAGAACGTGCCCATCTCGAAGGGGCTGTCGACCAGTTCATCGTAGTCGTCGGCGCGATAGAGGCCGAAACCCTTCTTGTCGGTCTGGAACGCGGTGAGGCCGGTGGCGACCGACCACTCAGCGGTGGCGGGCGTGCTGGCGATTTCGAGGGTGTGGCTCTGCTTTTCCTGGCCGCGCACCTGCAGGCACAGGCTGGTTCCGTTGAAGAACCCGCGCGATGTGTCCAGCCAGGCCGTGCGCACCGAGGTGTCGTAAGCGCACACGGCATAGGTCAGCACCAGGGGCTTGTCGGCACTGCAGTCCGCACGCCAGCGGTGCTTGTCCAACTGCGTGAGCGGTACGTCGTGTTTGCCCTGGTGCGCCTTCAGTTCCTGAAGGTTTTTGGAGAACTCCCGCACCAAGTAGCTGCCCGGAATCCACACCGGCAAGGCGACTTCCTGCAGCGCCTGGGGATGGGCAATCGTGAGCGTCACGCTGAAAAGATGGGCGTGCAGGTCGGCCGGCTCCACGTGGTAGTGAATGGCAGCGGGCTCGTGGCGGCGGGAGGAGGGCATGGGCGTCTGCGAGGTGCGGGCCAGTGGCGGCAAGCGACCGGCCCTGGTGGGCGCGCGGTGGAAACGAAAAAGCTAGTTGGCGCGGGTGGATTCGCCGGTGGCTTCGGCCAGGCGCTTTTCGACTTCCTGGGCGCCGATGGCGCCTGGGACGCGTGAGCCATCGGCAAAGATCAGCGTGGGCGTGCCCGTGATCTTGTGCTTGCGGCCAAATGCCAGGTTGCGCTGCAGCGCCGCGGTATCACAGCTCGCTGCGGGGGCCGGCTTGTCGCGCACCATCAGGTCTTGCCAAGCATTTACCTTGTCCTTGGCGCACCAGACGTTGCGGGACTTTTCTGCGGAGTCGGGGCTCAGGATGGGATAGAGGAACAGATACACCGTGACGTTGTCCACGTTCTGCAGGTCACGCTCGAAGCGCTTGCAGTAGCCACAGTTGGGGTCTTCAAACACGGCCACCTTGCGCTTGCCGTTGCCCCGCACGATGGTGAACGCGTCCTTGAGCGGCAGGGCCGAGAATTCCACCGCAGTGAGTTTGGCGATGCGGTCCTCGGTAAGGTTGCGCCGCGCCTTGGCATCGATCAGCTCGCCCTGGATCACGTAGTCGCCCTTGGCGTCGGTATAGAACAGATCAGTACCGATGCGCACCTCGTACAGCCCCTTCATCTGGGTGGGCCGCACCTCGTCGATCTTGTCCATTTGCGGGATGCGTTCCGCCAGCGCCTTGCGGATATCGGCTTCCTGGGCAGACGCCAAAGCGCCGGTGGCAAGGCCGATGGCCGCGATCAGGGTGGGAATGAATTTCATGGTGGTCTCGGTTTCAAGGTATCGGGCCGGGCTGCACTGTGTGCGCCCGTCCGGGGTCGTTACATTCCCATGGCCTGGCGGGCCACAAAACTCTTAAGCGGGCCGCTCATTTCAAAGCCCTTCATGCCCCAATTGCGCAGCGCCTGTATCGGGCCATCCTGGCGCGCAAACAGTTGCTGCAGGCCATCCGTGGCCAACCCCATGGGCAGCAGGGCGGCCTTGCGCTCCCGCTCATAGCGCCGCAGCAGCCGCGCGTCGCCCACGCTGCGCCAGTAGTCACGTTCATGCAGCACGCGGGCCAGGGCCTGCGCGTCAGCAAGCCCCAGGTTCAGCCCCTGCCCTGCCAGCGGATGCACATTGTGTGCTGCGTCGCCGGCCAACACCCAGCTGCGACCGGCGCGCCCCGCGGCGGGCGGCAATGCGCCGCACCAGCGGTCTGCCTTGGCCAACTGCAAAGGCCATGCGGCCCGCTCAGCGCTTACTTGCAGCGCACCCAGCGCGTCCTGGCTCGCGGTACGCAATCTCTGTGCGAAATCCTCCGGGGGCAACGCCATCAGTGGCGCGACCTGCTCTTGAAAGACGGACCACACGACGGCTACGGAGTTCCCCTGCGGGCCCCCCAACGGCAAGAAGGCCAGGATTCCGTCGGGGGAGAACCACTGGCGCGCCACCTGTCCGTGGGGGCGCTCAGATTGCAGGCGGGTCGCGATGGCGTGCTGCGGGTAGGGCGTGACTTCAAAGTTCACGCCGAATTCTTCGCGGGTCGTGCTCGCCCGGCCTTCACAGACCACGGTGAGCGCCGCGGGCACCGGTGCGTCGACCAGCTCCACATGGGGCTGGTACCGCACGGCCTGCGCCAAGCGCGACTCCAGCGCGGGCACATCCACGATCCACGCCAGCGCGTCCACGCCCTGAGCCGCCGCGTCGAACTGCACGGCCCCGCCCTGGTCGCCCTGCACCTGCATTTGGCGCACCGCCGTGGCGTGCTCGTCATCGGGCCAGCTGCGCAGGGATTCAAGCAATTGCCGCGAGGCCAGGTTCAGGGCGTAGGCCCGCACATCAGTCGCAGCGGGATTTTTGGCGCCGGGCGCCGGTAGCAAGGCGACTTTCAGCCGGTCCCGCGCCAGCAGCAGCGCCAAGGTGGTGCCCACTATGCCGGTGCCACGAATGCAGATGTCAAAGGTTTGGGCCATGAGGGCATTGTAGGAGGCGGCTTGAGCCCCCGGCCGCAGTGCAGAATTGCGGGCGGAGAGCGAGTTCTCCATGTCCATAGCCCATTTTTGAGGAGCGCGCAGGCGTGAGCTTCCACCCCGATTCCGATCTATCCGGCACCATTGCGCGCCTGTTTGTCTACCCCGTCAAATCCTGCGCCGGCATCGAGGTGCAGGAGGCGCTGCTCACTGAAACAGGCCTGGACCTCGACCGCGCCTGGATGGTGGTGGATGCCCAAGGGGTCTTCCTGACCCAACGGGCCCTGCCGCGCATGGCGCTGATCCGCCCACAGCTCAAAAGCGAAGAAATGGTCCTGCGCGCGCCCGGCATGCTGGCCCTGCACGTCGCCATCGATGCCGTCGAGGCCCCCGCTACCGTCACTGTCTGGCGGGATACGGTGCCAGCCTGGGACATGGGCGCCGTGGCGGCGCAGTGGTTCACCGATTTTCTGGGCCAGCCTTGCCGCCTGGTGCGCTTCGACCCTGAGTACCGCCGCCTGTCCAGCATGGACTGGACGGGGGGCATCGAGGCGCCCAATCAGTTCTCCGACGGGTACCCGGTGCTCGTGGTCAGCGAAGCGTCCATGCAGGAGTTGAATGGGCGCCTCACGGCGGCGGGCCATGGCGCTGTGGGCATCGAGCGCTTTCGGCCCAACGTCGTGCTCGGCGGCGTCGATGCGCACGATGAAGACCGGGTAGACCTGGTGCGGGTCGATGGCGGAAGCGAGGGAGAGATTCACCTGCAGCCCGTCAAGCCCTGCGCGCGCTGCCCCATTCCTGACATCGACCCCGCCACCGCCGATAGCAGCCCCGAGGTCGGAGCCACCCTGCGCGCATACCGGCAAGACCGGCGCCTGAACGGCGCCATCACTTTCGGCATGAACGCCATCGTCCGACAAGGCGCTGGCCAGACGCTGCGCGTGGGACAGCGCGTGTCGGCCGATCTGCGCTTTGACTGAGACTTGAACGCCCCCTGTGCGAGGGACATGGCTGGCGCGCCGTAAAATCGGCGGTTTGTCTCCGAATTCCAGAAAGCCCTGCCATGAGCCTCCAATGCGGCATCGTGGGCCTGCCCAACGTCGGCAAGTCCACTCTCTTCAACGCGCTGACCAAGGCCGGCATTGCCGCCGAGAACTATCCCTTCTGCACCATTGAGCCCAATGTGGGCGTGGTGGAAGTGCCAGACCCCCGCCTGCAGCAACTCGCGGCGATCATCTCGCCCGAGCGCATCGTGCCCGCCATCGTCGAGTTTGTAGACATTGCGGGCCTGGTGGCAGGTGCTAGCCAGGGCGAAGGCCTGGGCAACCAGTTCCTGGCCCACATCCGAGAAACCGATGCCATCGTGAACGTGGTGCGCTGTTTTGAAGACGACAACGTGATTCATGTCGCTGGCCGCGTCGACCCGATCTCCGACATCGAAGTCATCCAGACCGAGTTGTGTCTTGCCGACATGGGCACGGTGGAAAAGGCGCTCAACCGCTACACCAAGGCCGCCAAGTCGGGCAACGACAAGGACGCCGCCAAACTGGTGGCGTTGCTCACCCGCATCCAAGCCGCGCTCAACGAAGGCAAGCCCGCACGTTCGGTGGAAATCACCAAGGAAGAGCAGCCCCTGCTCAAGTCCCTGTGCCTGATCACCGCCAAGCCAGCGATGTTCGTGGGGAATGTGAGCGAAAACGGCTTTGAGAACAATCCCTTCCTGGACCGCCTCAAGGAATACGCGGCCGGTCAGAACGCGCCCGTTGTAGCCATCTGCGCCAAGATGGAAGCCGAAATGGCCGAAATGAGTGATGAGGACCGTGACATGTTTCTGGCCGAGATGGGCCAGACCGAGCCCGGCCTTGCCCGCCTCATCCGTGGCGCGTTCAAGCTGCTGGGCCTGCAGACTTACTTCACCGCCGGCGTGAAGGAAGTGCGCGCATGGACGATACATATCGGCGACACCGCGCCCCAGGCAGCAGGTGTGATCCACGGCGACTTCGAGCGTGGCTTCATCCGTGCGCAGACGATCGCGTTCGACGACTACATCCACTACAAGGGCGAGCAAGGCGCCAAGGACGCGGGCAAGATGCGCGCAGAAGGCAAGGAGTACGTGGTCAAGGACGGCGACGTGCTCAACTTCCTGTTCAACGTTTGAGGCTCGGTGGCGCCGGCCGATAGGCCGCCCCCCACCCTGGGCACCTGAACGAGCTCCCTGCACAGCCTCACCGGCGTGCAGGGATTTTTTTCGACCCGGAGCGGCGCAGGCCGATCCCACCCGACCCCGCTGCACCATGAACCCCGGAATCCTCTACGCCGCGCTGGCCTATGTCGCCTGGGGGCTCTTTCCCCTGTACTTCAAGCAAGTGGCCAATGTGCCTTCGCTGGAGGTCGTGATGCACCGCACCCTGTGGTCGCTGGTGTTTGTGCTGGTCGTGCTGCTGGTGCGCAGGCAGTGGGCGTGGATAGGCACTGTGCTCCGCCAGCCGCGGGTGCTGGCGGCGTTTGCGTTGTCGGCTGTGCTGCTGTCGGGCAACTGGCTCACCTACGTATGGGCCGTGCAGAACCAGCATGTGGTGGACGCGAGCCTCGGTTACTTCATCTTGCCGCTGGTCAATGTGGCGGTGGGCTTTGTGTTTTTGCACGAGCGGCCGCGGGCCGGCCAGTGGCTGGCGGTGGCCGTGGCCGCTGCCGGTGTGCTCTGGCTCACGGTACAGGCCGGTCGGCTGCCGTGGATCGCGCTGGTGCTGGCCCTGAGTTTTGGCTTCTATGGCCTGCTGCGCAAGGTGGCCGCCCTGGGGGCGCTCGAAGGCTTGGCGCTGGAGACCATGCTGCTCGCCCCCGTAGCAGCCATCGTGCTGGGCTGGTGGGCGTGGCAAGGGCAAGGCGCAATAGTGCACGGGGATGTCTCCACCTTGGGCTGGCTGCTGCTGGCTGGGCCCCTCACTGCGGTGCCACTGCTGCTGTTTGCCGCAGGGGCGCGCCTGATCCCGATGTCTACCTTGGGCATCCTCCAGTACATCTCGCCCAGCCTGCAGTTCGCACTCGGGGTGTGGGTGTTTCAGGAGGCGTTCGAGCCCGCTCGCCTGATCGGCTTTGTGCTGATCTGGGGCGCGCTGTGCGTCTATTCCCTGGAAGGCTGGTGGTCCCTGCGGGGCGCGAGGGCTGCAAGGGCCTGAGGCCCGGTGCCCAGGCGCGGCACTGGCAGCGCGCCTGCCTTTGACCCATCGCAACGCAGCGACGAATCGGCGCGGTGCTACTGGAAAACACGGGGTGGGGCTGTGTCAGGCCTGCGTAAGATGCGCGGGGCCTGCCGTGGGGCGCCCTGCTGCGGGCGGCCCGCCCGGTGAGTGGTTGTCACCCAGAACGAACCCAGGCCCACGCCTGCCCCCACATGTTTTTTGGACGCAAGAATCCGTTTTCTGCCACGGATGCCTTTCCCTTGTCCGACGCCGTCATGGAGTTCGATGACTCGGCGTCTGCCATGGTGCGGCCGGCGCGCCGGGCGATGGATGGACTGGGTCCGCAGGGTGCGCGCAGCGTGGCGCAGCAGTGGGTGCAGGTGTTGGGGCTGATCGGCCTGCACGCGCTGGCCATGCTGGGTTTTTACGCCTTTGACATGGTGGATGCCCAGGTGCTTGCAGTGCTGGCAGGGCTGATCGGGCTCTGCTGCGGGGCGTTCTGGATCGTGTTTCGCAGCGGCATGCACCAGAAGTTGCGCCACAGGCACCTCAAGCTGGCCATCGTGGCCACCGCCCTGGGCTGCATGCTGGTGTTGTTCTATCTCGCGCCGGTCACGCAAATCCTGCTTGCGCCGTTTGCTTTTGTGGCCGTGGCTTACGGCACGTTCACGGTGCCGCGCCGCGCACTGCTGGGCTTGGCAGCGTGTTTCCTGGCTCTGTATGCGGGGGTAATAGCGCTGCACTTCCAGGAGCAGCGCAACACCGCGCTGCTGCGCCTGGAGCTTCTGCACGGGCTCGCTCTGCTCGCGGCCTTGCCTGCCTTCATCCTGCTGATGGGCAAGGTGCAGCGCCTGTACCGCAGCCTCTACCACGCCAGCCGCAAGATCAAGAACATCCAGGAAGACGCGCAGCGCGACCCGCTGGTGGGCTGCTTTAACCGCCGCTACGTACTGGCCGCGCTCGAAGAGCAAAAACAGATGGCCGATGAAAGCGGCATCCCGCTGTGCCTGGCCGTGCTCGACATCGACCACTTCAAGCGCATCAACGACGAGCTGGGGCATCTGGGCGGCGACGAGGTGTTGCGCACTTTCGCGCGCATCGCACAGCAGGGTGTGCGCGGTGGCGACGTGTTCGGGCGCTATGGCGGCGAGGAGTTTTTGCTGATCTTTCCGGCCACCTCGCTCCTGCCCGCACTCAACACCTGCGAGCGCATCCGTGCGCAGGTCGAGACGCACGCCTGGACCGGCCTGCTCAAGGGCCGCGTGACGGTCTCGATCGGCGTTACCCACTATGTGCTGGGCGAGTCGGTGCTGGAGTTCTTCTCGCGCGCCGACACGGCGATGTACATGGCCAAAGAGGGCGGTCGCAACCAGGTGGTGGTCGAAGAGCCCGTGGCCAAAGGAGACCTGGGCCAGTCGTTACCCAGCGGCCACGCGGGTCTGTAGATGCCGGGGCGAGCCGTTCAAGTGCCCAGCTGTCCGGGCATGAAGTACAGCAACACGCTCGTCATGACCAGATACCGGAAGAACTTGCCCACCGCCATGTAGGCAAGGCACGGCCAGAAGGGGAGCTTGAGCCAGCCCGCTACGGCGCACAGCGGATCGCCCACCACGGGCAGCCAGCTCAGCAGGCAGGCGCGTGCGCCAAAGCGCTGCAGCCAGGCCAGGGCGCGCACTTCAGTCGCGCCGCCCCGGGCTCTGTCTACCGCCTTGTGCGCGCCAAAGCCCATCCACCAGCTGATCCCGCCGCCCAACGTGTTGCCGGCGCTGGCCACCAGGATCGCAGGCCAGAACATCTCGGGGTTGATCTTGATGAGGCCGAACACGGCGGGCTCTGAGCCCAGCGGCAGGAGCGTTGCCGAAATGACCGAAACGATGAAGACGGTGCTCAGGCCGAACTGCGGCAGTGCGAGCCATTCAAGCAGCTGGTGCATCCAGATTTCCATAGCCGCGAAGTGTAGGGCGGCGTCAGCGCTCCAATCGTGCGTGGTGGCGCTGTCCTACGCGGGGCTGCGGCATCGGCGCATGCGGGCGGAGCAGGGCGGTTTATATCGTGGGCAACACGGTGCCGAGCAGGAAATCTGCAGGCATGCCACTCAGGAGTTTGCCCATGCATACAACCACCACGCCCCAGATCCCCGCACTTGCCAAGGCCACCCAGCGTCTGCACGGCGCTGCACGCCCGCAGGGCATGCGTTGGCCATCGGTGGTGACGGCGTTCCTGCTGGCCGCTTGTGTGCACAGCCCGCAGGCGGCAGTGCCAGAAACCACTGACCCGCTGGTGGCCACTGCGCCCGGCCCACAGTCCGCACCTGCCTGCCGCGAAACCTCGGACACCCGCGCCGCCCTGCAAGGCGTTGCGCAGGAACTCAAGGAAAAGGGCCTGGCTTTTCGTGCAACCTGCCAGGCCACCGCGGCCGACAGGGCACGCGGCGGCTGGGTGGTGCAGGTAAGGGTGGTGGATGGCCTGAAGGCCAGCAAGGTGGTACGCGGCCCGTTGGCCGATGGGCACGATGTGGATATGGGCACGCCCCCCGGTGTGGAGCTGGCCGGCGCGCAGCCGGGGGCGCAAGGGTTTTCACCCGACGTGCAACACAACCGTGACTGGCTGCGTGGCCTGATGGCCCGCCACCAGTTCGACAACCTGCCCAATGCGTGGTGGCACTTCGCTCAGCGCGGTGCAGCGCCTTCTAAAGCGGCTGACACCGATCTCGCATCGCGGTGATTGACACCGCACTCCGCTGAACAGGCCGAGACGCAACCCAGAGCGTTCGCCCGCCGCTGCCCAGCGCATCGCGGGGCATTCGGCGCCGGTTCCGAGCCCTCGCAGTCACACCACCATCGCCCCATATTTCAGTGGGCGGAACATTTCAGTTGCTGAAATTTTGGGCAGGTACAATCCCGCCTCCTTTTTCAGCATTCGCTGCTGCCCCCTGCGCGCACCCCCCTCCCCATGCACATTGGCCACATCCCTTTGGCGAACCGCCTGTTCGTCGCCCCCATGGCGGGCGTCACGGACCGGCCGTTCCGCCAGTTGTGCAAGGCGCTGGGCGCGGGCTACGCGGTGAGCGAGATGGTGACCTCGCGCAAGGACCTGTGGAACAGCCTCAAAACCTCGCGCCGTGCCAACCATGAGGGGGAGCCTGGGCCGATTGCTGTGCAGATCGCCGGCACCGAGGCGCAGATGATGGCCGAAGCCGCGGTCTACAACGTGGAGCGTGGCGCGCAGATCATCGACATCAACATGGGCTGCCCCGCCAAGAAGGTCTGCAATAAATGGGCGGGCTCCGCCCTGATGCAGAACGAGGCCCTGGCGGTGGAGATCGCCGCTGCGGTGGTTGATGCCTGCGCGCCCTTCAACGTGCCCGTCACGCTGAAGATGCGCACCGGCTGGTGCCAGGAGCACAAGAACGCGGTGCAGCTCGCCCGCGCTTTCGAAGGCGTGGGCATCCAGATGCTCACCGTGCACGGCCGCACGCGCGAGCAGGGCTACAAGGGCCATGCGGAGTACGACACCATCGCGGCGGTCAAGGCCGCGGTGAAGGTGCCCGTGGCGGCCAACGGCGACATCACATCGCCCGAAAAGGCGCGTGATGTGCTGGCCGCCACCGGTGCCGACGCGATCATGATCGGCCGCGCCGCCCAGGGCCGGCCGTGGATCTTCCGCGAGGTCGGCCACTTTCTGGCCACGGGCGAACACCTGGCGCCGCCGCTAGTGGCCGAGGTGCGGCGCCTGCTGCTGGAGCATCTGCACGACCACTACAGCCTGTACGGCGAGCTGACCGGGGTGCGCAGTGCGCGCAAGCACATTGCCTGGTACCTGCGCGCGCTGCCGGGCGGCGAGGCCTTCAGGCAACACATCAATACGATCGAAGACAGCGCCACGCAGTGGCAGGCCGTGGCCGACCACCTGGATGCCCTGGGGCAGCAGATGGACCGGTTGCCAGCCGCCACCGGCGTGGACGCTGACTCAGAAGAACAAGAGGGAATGGCTGCATGAGCAAGAAACACATAGAGGAATGCGTGCGCGAGAGCCTGCAAGGCTACTTTCGCGACCTGGGCGGAGAGACGCCCGACGGCATGTACGACATGCTGGTGCGCGTGGTCGAAAAACCGCTGCTGGAAGTGGTGATGCAGCAGGCCGACAACAACCAGTCCCGCGCCGCCGAATGGCTGGGCCTGAACCGCAACACCCTGCGCAAGAAGCTGTCGCTGCACAAGCTGCTGTGAAGGCCCACGCAACCCATTGCTATTAAATTTGTAGCTGCTAGCGCTTATCCATCAAGCGCCAGGCCCCGTTTTTATTCAAACTTTCCCCACCACCACTGCCATGAACGCACTTCTTTCCGTCTCCGACAAGACCGGCATCGTCGAATTTGCCCAGGCCCTTCACGCGCTGGGCATCAAGCTGCTGTCCACCGGCGGCACCGCCAAGCTGCTGGCCGACAACGGCCTGCCCGTGACCGAGGTGGCCGAGGTCACCCGCTTTCCCGAGATGCTGGACGGCCGCGTGAAGACGCTGCACCCCAAGGTGCACGGCGGCCTGCTGGCCCGCCGCGAACTGCCTGAGCACATGGCCGCCTTGAAGGAGCACGGCATCGACACCATCGACCTGCTGGTGGTCAACCTGTACCCGTTCGAATCCACCGTGGCCAAGGCCGGCTGCACGCTGGCCGACGCCATCGAGAACATCGACATCGGCGGCCCCGCCATGGTGCGCAGCGCCGCCAAGAACTGGAACGACGTGGGCGTGATCACCTCTGCCGACCAGTACGACGCTGTGCTGGCCGAACTGAAAGCAGGCGGTAAGCTCTCCAACAAGCTGCGCTTTGCGCTGTCAGTGGCTGCGTTCAACCGCATCGCCCAGTATGACGGTGCCATCAGCGACTACCTGTCTTCCGTCACGTTCGAAGAAGAAAAACTGTCGGAAACCTACGTGCCCGCGCGCGCCCAGTTCGCCGGCCAAAGCAACGGCATCTTCACCAAGGTGCAAGACCTGCGCTACGGCGAGAACTCGCACCAGCAGGCCGCGCTGTACCGCGACCTGCACCCGGCGCCCGGCTCGCTGGTCACGGCCGAGCAGGTGCAAGGCAAGGAGCTGTCGTACAACAACATCGCCGACGCCGATGCCGCGTGGGAATGCGTCAAGAGCTTCGAGGCGCCTGCCTGCGTCATCGTCAAGCACGCCAACCCCTGCGGCGTGGCCGTGGGCCTGGATGCACTCGATGCGTACAGCAAGGCCTTCCAGACCGATCCCACCAGCGCGTTCGGCGGCATCATCGCCGTCAACCGCACGCTCGACGGCGCGGCCGCAGCGCAGATCAGCAAGCAGTTCGTCGAAGTGCTGATGGCCCCCGACTTCACCGCCGAGGCGCTGGAAGTCTTCAAGGCCAAGGCCAACGTCCGCCTGCTCAAGATCGCGCTGCCACCCCACGCATCCAAGACCGACGTGCTGACCGACTGGCAGCGCGGCCGCAACGCCATGGACGCCAAGCGCATCGGCTCGGGCCTGCTGCTGCAGACGGCCGACAACCATGAGCTGTCGCTCATCGACCTCAAGGTCGTGACCCAAAAGCAGCCCACGCTGGAGCAGCTGGAAGACCTGCTGTTCGCCTGGAAGGTGGCGAAGTACGTCAAGAGCAACGCCATCGTGTTCTGCAAGGGCGGCATGACCATGGGTGTGGGCGCCGGCCAGATGAGCCGCCTGGATTCCGCCCGCATCGCCAGCATCAAGGCCGGCCACGCCAACCTGTCGCTGCAGGGCACCGTGGTGGCCAGCGACGCGTTCTTCCCCTTCCGCGACGGCCTCGATGTGGTGGTGGACGCAGGCGCCACCTGCGTCATCCAGCCCGGCGGCTCGATGCGCGACAACGAAGTCATCGACGCCGCGAATGAGCGCGGCGTGGCGATGGTGTTCAGCGGCGTGCGCCACTTCCGCCATTGATGCGGGTGACATTGCGCAAGCCAATGCGGTGCTGGGATAGCGGGCGCCGATGCCTGGCCCAGCGGGGCTGAGCGCACGCGATGGCCTCACCCCCTACCGACGACGAAGACCAGGACACGACACGCCCGCGCTGGGTGGCGTGGGTGATTGGCGTGCTGGCCGCGGCCATTGCGCTGGGCATGGCGAATCTGGCGTGGATGATGCTCACGGGTCGGCTCGGCCCCACGGCTTAGACAAGTGCCGCAGTGCCTGCCCGTACGCTGCCTGCTGTCACAGCATCGGCGCGGCCGTCGGTCTTATCCAAGTCAACAGCTGCATGCGCTGCCAGGGAGTCGACCGCACGCGGCTGAATGATGATGCAAAAGATACTGTCCACCACGCTGATCGGCATGGTCCTCGGCGTCGGTTCGCTGGCCCATGCTGCAGAAGATCTGCCTTCCATTCAGAAGGACAACAAAGCGGCATACATCATCAAGAGTTCTGTGGGTGTGAATTCGTCAGGCGATCAGGATGTGTGTGGCGATTCGGAGCTTACCGAGCGAAAAATGCGGTTCTTCGTCCAGCATGCGCTCGCGAGCACGGCCTTCAATTATCAAAAGGCAATGATCACGGGTGACTGCACGGCCGAGGGTTTCATCCGTTCTAAAAATGGCAAGACTTACCGGCTGACCATCGATAGCGCCACCGGGTGGGCGGCGTTGGCAGTAGGGAACAGGACCAGATACCTTTACTGCGAACGCTGTGAAGGTATTCTGGACAAGGATTTTTCCCTCGACTGAAATGCGTGCATCGTCCGTACGCACAGGTGAAGCCTGATGCCGGCGCGGTCCGCCTCAGACGACCGGATCAGCCTCTACGGCCTGTATCCCACCAGTAGTGCCTATTGCGCAAAGTCGAGCGGCAACCCCACATAGTTCTCCGCCAGCGAAGTGGACGCCGCACGCGAGTTGACCAAGTAATCCAGTTCCGCCTCCTGCATCTTCTGCCCGAACTCGCCCGTGTCCGGAAAGCGGTGCATCAGCGAGGTGAACCACCACGAGAAGCGCTCGGCGCGCCACACGCGGCGGAGACACCGGTCGGAATACGTGTCGATGCCCGCGCTGGACTTGTCGCGGTAGTAGTCCGACAGCGCATTCCACAGGTACCCCACGTCGCTCGCCGCCAGGTTCAGGCCCTTGGCGCCGGTGGGCGGCACGATGTGGGCGGCGTCGCCCGCCAGGAACAGGCGGCCAAAGCGCATGGGCTCGGCCACGAAGCTGCGCAGCGGGGCGATGCTCATCTCCAGCGCCGGACCGGTGACCAGGTTCTCGCGCGCCTCGGGGTCCAGGCGGTTGCCCAGTTCTGCCCAGAACTGCTCGATGCTCCACTGCTCCACCTTGTCGGTCGATGGCACTTGCAGGTAGTAGCGGCTGCGCGTGTTGCTGCGCATGCTGCACAGCGCAAAGCCGCGCTCGGTGTTGGCGTAGATCAGCTCGTGCGAGACGGGCTTCACGTCGGCCAGCACGCCCAGCCAGCCGAAGGGGTAGACGCGCTCGTAGGTCTTGAGGGCGTCGGCCGGCACGCTGGCGCGGCACACGCCGTGGTAGCCGTCGCAGCCCGCAATGAAGTCGCACAGCACCTCGTGCGTCTGGCCGTCCTTCTCGTACGTCACGCGCGGCTGCTGGCCGTCGAAGTCGTGCACGCTCACGTTCTGGGCGTCGTACACGGTGGCGAGGCCCTCGGCGGCGCGGGCGTCCATCAGGTCGCGGGTCACTTCGGTCTGGCCGTACACGGTGACCCGGCTGCCGCCGGTCAGCGCGTGCAGGTCAATGCGGTGCCGTGCGCCCTTGAACAGCAGCTCGATGCCGTCGTGCGGCAGGCCTTCGGCATGGGCGCGGGCGCCGACCCCGGCCTGGTCCAGCAGGTCCATGCTGACCTGCTCCAGCACGCCGGCGCGGATGCGGCCCAGCACGTAGTCGGGGCTGCGCTGCTCGATGATGACGGCGTCGATGCCGGACGTGTAGAGCAACTGGCCGAGCAGCAGGCCGGCGGGGCCTGCGCCGATGATGGCAACCTGGGTACGCATGGTGGGGCAACCTCGTGGGGAAAAGATGCTGCCAAGCGTAGGTTGATCTGCGTCAAACGGGCAGGGCGCACAGGCGGTAGCGTGCGATTGGCGGATATGTTGTGCGATCATCGCGCAATGACCACCGTTCAGACCGCGTCCTCCATCGCCAAGGCGGACTTCATCGAAGGCATGGCCAAGGGCATGGCGGTGCTGGAGAGTTTCGACACCGAGCGCCAGCGGCTGAACGCCACGCTGGCGGCGCAGCGCACCGGCCTCACGCGTGCTGCGGCCCGCCGGCACCTGCTGACGCTGGCGCACCTGGGTTATCTGGAGACGGACGGCAGCTACTTCTGGCTGGCGCCCAAAGTGCTGCGCTTTTCGGGCAGCTACCTCGCGTCGGCCCGTCTGCCGCGGGTGCTGCAGCCCACGCTCAACCGGCTGGCGGCGCAGACCCAGCAGTCATTCTCGGCCGTGGTGCTGGATGGCAATGAGGTCGTGATCGTGGCGCGCAGCGGCGTGTACGGTGCTCCGTCGCGTGTGCTGGCCTACGGCCTGCACCTGGGCGCGCGGCTGCCGGCGCACCCCACATCCACCGGGCGGGTGCTGCTGGCCGCGCTGCCTGCGGCGGAGCTGACGGCCTGGCTCAAGGGCTGCGCGCTGCAGCGCCTCACGCCGCACACCATCACCCAGGTCGGGCCGCTGCGGCAGGTGATTGCCAAGGTGCGGCGGGACGACTGCTGCCTGGCGGTGGAAGAGCATGAGCTGGGCGTGCACGCGCTGGCCGTGCCGCTGCGCAACCTGCAGGGCCGCACGGTGGCGGCGCTGAACGTGGTGGCGTCACCCAAGCAGATCGACGAGGGCAGCCTGCAGCGCGACATGCTGCCGCTGCTGCAGGAGGCCGCACGCGAGTTGCGCGGCCTGCTCTAACGGCTTGGGAGCCGAAATATGAATGAAAATGGCCGCCAGCGCTTGATGAATAAGCGCTTGTAGCTATTATTTCGATAGCGTTTTGAAAACTTCGCTTGCGGCGGCGATGGTGGCCGCAATGTCGTCGGCCGTGTGGGCGGAGCTCACAAAACCAGCCTCGTACAGCGCCGGCGCAATGTAGACGCCGCGGTCCAGCAAACCATGGAACAGCGTGTTGAAGCGCGCGTTGTCGGTCTTGAGCACCTGGGCGTAGTTCTGGGGCAGCTCGGGCAGCAGGAAGAAGCCGAACATGCCGCCTTCGCAGTCGGCGCTGAAGGGCACACCCTCGGCAGCAGCAGCGCCAGACAACCCATCGACCAGCGAGCGGGTGCGGGCCGAGAGCGCATCGAAGAAGCCGGGCTTTTTGATCTCGCGCAGCGTGGCCAGCCCGCAGGCGGTGGCCACCGGGTTGCCCGACAGCGTGCCGGCCTGGTACACGGCGCCCAGCGGGGCCAGGTGTTCCATGATGGCGCGCGGCCCGCCGAAGGCCGCCAGCGGCATGCCGCCGCCAATCACCTTGCCCAGCACCGTGATGTCGGGCTTGAAGCCGGGGATCGATTGGGCGTACACGCTCTGCGCGCTGCCCAGCGCCACGCGAAAGCCGGTCATCACCTCGTCGAGCACCAGCAGGGCGCCGTATTCGGTGCACAGCTCGCGGCAGCGCTTCATGAACGGGACGCTCGCGCGCACCAGGTTCATGTTGCCGGCAATCGGCTCGATCATCACGCAGGCCAGTTCCTTGCCGTGCAGGGCAAAAGCTTCTTCCAACTGGGCCACGTTGTTGTATTCGAGCACCAGGGTGTGCTGCACCACCTCGGGTGGCACGCCCGCGCTGGTCGCATTGCCAAAGGTGGCCAAGCCCGAGCCGGCCTTGACCAGCAGCGAGTCGGCATGGCCGTGGTAGCAGCCTTCGAACTTGATGAATTTGCTGCGGCCGGTAGCGCCGCGCGCCAGGCGAATGGCGCTCATGCCGGCTTCGGTGCCCGAGCTGACCAGGCGGATCATCTCCATGGAGGGCACCAGGCCCAGTATCTCCTCGGCCAGCTCGACCTCGCGCTCGGTGGGCGCGCCGAAGCTGAAGCCTTCGAGCGCCGCCTTCTGCACCGCGTCGAGCACGGACGGGTGGCCGTGGCCCAGGATCATCGGACCCCACGAGCCGATGTAGTCGATGAAGCGCTGGTCGTTGGCGTCCCAGAAGTACGCACCTTGCGCCCGCTTGATGAAGCGCGGCGTGCCGCCCACGGCCTTGAAGGCCCGCACGGGCGAGTTCACGCCGCCGGGGATGAGCGCCTTGGCGCGTTCGAACAAAGGAATGTTGAGATCAGTGCTTGGTGTCATGGGGGGGCATCACAAAGCCTTCGATGGCCTGTTTATCGTCGATGGGGGTGTCGTCGTCGGCATCGTCATCGTCGTCGGGCTGGGCCCAGAACATGCGGTCGGGCACGATGTGGCCCATGCCGGGGCGAAAGCCGGCATCCAGGCAGCGGTCCAGGTAGCTCAGCGCCTCGCTGGTGGCTTCGCCCAGGTCGTTGCCGGAGGCCACCAAGGCGGTGAGCGCAGCCGAGAGGGTGTCGCCCGCGCCGGCAAAGGTGGCGTCGAACAGTTCGAACTTGCCGTTGCCGAGGATGGTCTGGGGCGATGCGAGCACGTTCTCGACGAACTGCTCGGGCAGGGGGATGCCGGTAACCAGGGTGTAGGGCACGCCCATCTCGGAGGCCGCGCGGGCGATGTCGCGCGCCGTGGGATTCCGGTCGCCGGACCAGTCTGGCAAGAGCCAGCGCCACAGTGTGCTGTGGTTTCCTACCAACACTGAGGTCTGCGGTAACAACAATTCGCGGAAGGCGTCCAGGTACTCGTCAATCTGCTCCTCCGTCCACCACGACAGGTTGGGCATGTAGGCGATCACGGGGACTTCGTCGTAGTCGGTCGTGATTTCGGCGATGGCGCTGATGTTCTCAGGGCTGCCCACGAAGCCGACCTTGATGGCCTGCACCGGCATGTCTTCAAGCACCGTCCGTGCCTGCTCAGCAACGGCTTCGTCGTCGAAGCTGAAATGGTCAAAAATCTGCGCCGTATCGCGTGCGTAGGCGCCGCAGACCACGGCGATCGGGTGGCCGCCGACAGAGGCGATGGTGGTGATGTCGGCGGTCAGGCCGCCGGAGCCGCTGGGGTCGCTGGCGTTGAAGACCAGCACACAGGCCGGGCTGGCGTCTTGCGAACCGTCATCTTCAATATCTATGATTTCTGGGGGGGGTGGGGATGCTTTGGTGGTCATGGACCAGATCCTGCTAGAAGGGTGGCACCGAAGCCGCAGCCCGCTGAGATGACTAGATACAATCGTTGCATTCTATGTGAAGGCCCTTTAAGCTGTGATCGACTCTAAAACTTGGATGTGCTTGATTTGCGGGTGGATATATGACGAAGCTCAAGGATCACCTGAGCACGGCATTGCACCCAACACGCCCTGGGATCAGGTCCCGATGAACTGGACCTGCCCTGAATGTGGCGCCCGCAAAGAAGACTTCGAGATGGTTCAGATTTGAAACGCTGCCGTAACTATGACCGCAGGGTTGTTTATTTTTCCGTCGGGAGCAGTAACAATTGACTACAACAGGCGCATCTTTCAAAGTGCTCGTGGTGGATGACAGCAACACCATCCGTCGAAGCGCCGAGATTTTTCTCAAGCAGGGGGGGCACGAAGTCTTGTTGGCCGACGACGGCTTTGACGCTTTGGCCAAAGTCAACGATTACCAGCCTCAGCTGATCTTCTGCGACATCCTCATGCCCAAGCTCGACGGGTACCAGACCTGCGCCATCATCAAGCGCAACGCCCGTTTTGCAGATACCCCGGTGGTCATGCTGTCCTCGAAGGACGGCGTGTTCGACAAGGCGCGTGGGCGCATGGTCGGCTGCCAGGAATATCTCACCAAACCGTTTACCAAAGACCAACTCCTGCAGGCCGTGCAGCAGTTCGGCAATCCCCAACAAGGAGCGATGTAATGCCCATCCAGAAAGTATTGGTCGTCGACGACTCGAAGACCGAGTTGATGTTTTTGACGGACCTGCTTCAGAAAAAAGGCATGCAGGTACGTACCGCAGAAAATGCCGATGAAGCGTTCCGCCGCCTCGCAGAAGAAAAGCCGGACCTGATCCTCATGGATGTGGTGATGCCCGGCCAGAACGGTTTTCAGCTCACGCGGGCCATCACCCGTGATCCGCTCTATGCCGATGTGCCCATCATCATGTGCACCAGCAAGAATCAAGAGACGGACCGCGTCTGGGGGATGCGTCAGGGTGCGCGTGGCTATATCACCAAGCCCGTGGATCCCGCTGAACTGCAGGCCAAAATCGACGCTTTGAACTGAGGCTGCGGCGCGTTCATGGCCAACCGCGAAGCCCTGCGAGAGCTCCAGACCCGACTTGCCAGCCGACTGCAGGCTGCAAGAACCGAAGGAACGTCTGTGTCGTCCTGGCTGGCTGTAGAGTCCGCCGGGAGTCTCTATTTGCTGCCCCTGGGACAGTCGGGGGAAATCTTCCCCTGGGTCGCCATCCAGGCGGTGCCCTACACCCAAAGCTGGTTCCTGGGCGTCGCGAACCTGCGCGGCGGTCTGGTGGGTGTGGTCGATCTGGCGGGCCTGCTAGGTTCGGCCGCTCCGCGCACTGAGCAGGCCCTGACCGAAGCCAGCCTGCTGGCCTTCAATGCGGCCCTCGAAGTGAACGCCGCTTTGCTGGTCGATCGGCTTGCCGGCTTGCGCGGGACCGACGCGTTCGTGTCCTCCGAGCCGCCTGCCGGGGACGCCCCCGCCTTCTTTGGCACCACTTATATCGATTCCAGCGGTACGCGCTGGCAGGAACTGAACCTGCAGGTTCTTTCCCAACATCCCGCTTTCCTGAGCATCAGTGCTTGAGTTTTTCTGTAAGGCTGCACCATGTCCGTCGTCAATCAATTTGGAAAACTGTTCAACCGGAAACCTGACACGCCGGACACCGGCGCGCATGCCGGCGCTGTCGATGACGGGCAGGACCTTCTGGCCACGGGCTCGCTGGACGGCGGGCAACTGCGCGATGCGTACCAGGCCGAAGCCATGAACAGCGTGCAGGGCGATCCCGACGGTTACACGCCGGAGCTGACGGCGCCCGATGTCGAGGAGGACCTCATCTCTCTGCCACTGCTGGGCCGCGCTACGACTGCCGCCCACCAGCGGCGGCTGCTGGGCTTGCTGCTTTTCGGGGTGTTGGTGCTGGGTGCGATTGCATTCTGGGTGCTGCAGCAAGCCGATCGCTCCGCGCAGCAGCTGGCCGCTACCGGCCAATCGCTGATGCAGTCGCAGCGCCTGGCCAAGTCGGTATCGCAGGCCCTGGTGGGTAGCCCCCAGGCCTTCCCTGACGTGGTGGAAAGCTCGGGCGTGTTGGCGCGCAACGTGCGTGGCCTGACTGCCGGTGACAAGGAACTGGGCGTGGAATCGCTGGGCGAGCCCTACAAGCCGGACCTGGATGCGGTCAATCCGCTGATGGAACGCGCAGAGCGCAATGCCAGCGTGGTGATGGGCCAGCAAAAAATTCTGACCCAGGTGGGTGACGCTCTGCGCACCATCAACCGCCAGTCGTCCGATCTGCTGGAAATTGCCGAAACCGTGTCGTCGCTGAAACTGCAGCAAAACGCTCCAGCCGCTGAAATCTCCGCGGCCGGCCAGCTGGTGATGTTGACGCAGCGTATCGGCAAGTCCGCCAACGAATTTCAGACCATGGAAGGCGTCAGCCCCGAGGCCGTGTTCTTGCTTGGCAAGGATTTGAACTCGTTCAAGGAAATCGCCCAAGGCCTTCTGGATGGCAGCCCTGAACTGCGCCTGGCGGCAACCAAGGATGCACAGACCCGTGAACAACTCGAAGCGCTGATCAAGCTCTATGAGCAGACCCGCACACAGGCTAGCGCCATTTTGGGCAACCTGCAGGGCCTGGTGTCTGCCCGCGAAGCGCAGTCCGCCATCATTGCCGACAGCGAACCACTGCGCCGCCAGCTTGAAGGCCTGCAGACCAAGCTCTCCGCCCAGACGGGTGTGGGCGGTGGCCAGCTGGCAGCCCTGGCCCTTGCCGGCCTGTTCGTGATTCTTTGCGGCGTGGGCATCTCGCGCGTTCAGCTGCTGGACAGCCGGGGCCGCCAGACAGCTGCCGAATCGCAGCAAAAGGATGCCAAGCGCCAGGAGCAGGAAGCCAAGCGCGTCAACGACGCCAACCAGGCCGCCATTTTGCGTTTGATGAACGAACTGCAGTCGGTCGCTGAAGGCGACTTGACCCAGGAAGCCACCGTGACCGAAGACATCACGGGCGCCATTGCCGACTCGGTGAACTACACGGTGGAAGAACTTCGCCAGCTGGTGGGCAGCGTGCAGAACACGGCAACCCGGGTGGCACAGACGACAGCCCAGGTGGACAGCACGTCGACCGAGCTGCTGGCCGCATCGACCGAACAGCTGCGCGAAATTCGTGAAACCGGCCGCTCCGTTCTGGACATGGCGACCCGAATCAACGAAGTGTCCACCCAGGCGCAAGAGTCCGCTACAGTGGCCCGCCAATCGCTGCAAGCTGCCGATTCCGGTCTGCAGGCTGTGCAGAACGCCATCGGCGGTATGAACTCCATCCGCGACCAGATCCAGGACACCTCCAAGCGGATCAAGCGCCTGGGCGAATCGTCACAGGAGATTGGCGAAATCACCGAGCTGATTTCCGACATTACCGAGCAGACGAACGTGCTGGCCCTGAATGCCGCCATCCAGGCCGCTTCCGCCGGTGAAGCCGGCCGAGGCTTCTCGGTGGTGGCCGAAGAAGTGCAGCGACTGGCTGAACGTTCCGCAGACGCCACGCGCCAGATCTCGGCGCTGGTGAAGGCCATTCAGACCGACACCCAGGATGCCGTGGCCGCTATGGAGCGCTCCACGCAGGGTGTGGTGGAAGGGGCCCGCCTGTCCGACAGCGCCGGTACCGCACTGACCGAGATTGACCGCGTGTCGCGCCGCCTTGCTGAACTGATTGAGCAGATCTCGTCTTCGACCTCCAAGGAAGCTGTCCTCGCCAATGAAGTGGCTGACAACATCCAGCACATTTTTGCGGTGACGGAGCAGACGGGTGAAGGTACCCGCACCACGGCGCAACAGGTGCGCGAACTCTCGCACATGGCCGAGGAATTGCGCCAATCGGTGGCACGGTTCAAGATCGCCTGACCCCGCAGTTAGTCGTTAGTCATCAACCAGCTGGCTCCTAGCAGCCGGGGACGAATCCATGTCATCTATTGATGTCAACAATGCACCGGCGGCGGATGGGACTCAGGGGGATCAGGACCTGGGCCCGTTGGCTTGGGTGCTTGACGAACTGCGCAAATCCCTTGACGGTGCTGTCAAGGCCATGCGGCGCTTCGTGCGCGATGCAGAAGCCGCTCGTGAATCAGACCTTGCGGCGCTGGATGCTGGCCCGCTTCGGATCGCCCGTCAGCAGCTGCACCAGGCCTGCGGTGCGCTTGAAATGGTCGGCATGGGCCCTCCCGCGCTCGTCTTGCGCGCCATGGAGTCCGCAGTCCAGAAGTTTGTGCAGCGGCCCGAAACCTGCAGCGATGACGCTGCAGCGGTCATCGAGCGCGCCAGTTTTGCGCTGATTGAATACCTTGAAACCGTTCTGGCGGGCAAAGCAGCTTCGCCCGTCGCACTGTTTCCGCAATACCGGGATGCCCAGGCTCTGGCCGGCGCCGACCGGGTCCACCCTGCCGATCTGTGGCCGGTGGAACGCCGCTTTCGTGAACCCGAAGGAACGGTGTCGGCTGCGCCGCTGCCCTACGGCACCGAGGCACGGGCGCGCCTGGACTCCGCGGTTTTGCGGATCGTCAAATCGGGCGACCAAAAAGCCGCACTGAGCCTGAGGGACACCTGCCTGGGGTTTGTCGCCTCTCAGCCAGACCGGCAGTCGCGTGCGTTCTGGAAGATCTGTGCGGGCTTTTTTGAAGCGTTTGGCAATGGCCTGCTTCCCGCGGACGTCTATGTCAAGCGTGTGGCGTCCCGTGTGCTGATGCAGTACGCCACCCTGGCCAAGGGTGATACGACCATCGCTGATCGCCTTGTTCAGGACTTGCTGTTTTTCTGTTCGCAGGCCAAGCCGGCAGACGCAGCCACGGTCGAAATACCTTCCTTGCAAGCCGTGCGGCAGGCTTTTGCGTTGGATCGGTTCAAGCCAGTAGATTACGAATCCGCACGTTTCGGTCGGTTCGACCCGGCCATGTTGGCCCAAGCCCGCAAGCGGATCGCCGCAGCCACCGAGACCTGGTCGGCCCTGGCTGGTGGAGACCGCAACAAGCTCAAGCCCGCAGCGGACCAATTCAGCTTGGTTTGCGACTCCCTGCGCAAGCTGCAACCCGGCAGTGAAAGCCTGGCCCAGGCCCTGACGCGGACGCTGGACGCGACCACGCGTTCGGGCGAGCCCCCATCGGCCGCGCTGGCCATGGAAGTGGCAACCTCGGTGCTGTATCTGCAGGCAACCTTTGAGGAACTGGATGCGGCCGACGACCAGATGGAGGTCCGGTCGAACCGTCTTGCCGAGCGTCTGGACGCGGTCAGCGCGGGCGCGCAGCCCGAGCCGCTGGAACAGTGGATGGAAGAGCTGTACCGCAGGGTCAGCGACAACCAGACCATGGGCAGTGTCGTGGACGAGCTGCGCTCCACGCTCGGCGAGGCCGAGAAGGCGCTCGATCAGTTTTTCCGCAATCCCCAGGACACCGCAGTCCTGGCGAGCGTGCCCACCCACCTCGCCCAGATGCGGGGCGTTTTGTCGGTGTTGGGCCTCGACCAAGCCTCCCTCGCCGTGGTGCGCATGCGCGACATGGTCGAACGCTTGCTCATCAACGAAGTGCCCGAGGCCGACCGCCAAAGCGTTTTCGAGAAGCTGGGCAACAGCCTGGGCGCTCTGGGCTTTTTGATCGACATGCTCAGCTACCAGCGCACCATGGCGCGCAAGCTGTTTGTGTACGACGAAGAGTTGGGTGAGCTGCGCATCCTCATGGGCAAGACCCGCCCCCGTGCCTCCGATGCCGTGGAAGAGTCGCCTGCCAAGCTCGAGGAGCGGACGATTCCGCTACCCGATGTGATGCCGCGGTTCCCGGTGCAGGAGCCCCTCAGCGAGCCCACCGATTTTGGCTCTCTGCCTTCGTTGCCGGACATGCCCTCGGCTGTCTCCAGCGCAGCGACTGCGGAGCAGGAGCCTGCTGCGCTCTCGCCCGAGATCGCCTTTGACCTGCCCGCTGCTGCGCAAAGCGGTGCCGACCCGGCACCCGTGCCCACTGCTGCGCCCGTGGCAGCTGCAGCCCCAGCGCCCGACATCGAGGACGAACTGCTCGAGGTCTTTCTTGAAGAGGCCCGTGAGGTGGTCGTCAACGGTTTGGCGGCCATTGCAGTGCTCAAGGATGAGCCTGGCAATCTCAGTGAACAGACCACTTTGCGCCGCGCGTTCCATACGCTCAAGGGCAGCTCAAGGATGGTGGGCCTGAACGATTTCGGCGAGGCCGCCTGGTCGATGGAGCAATTGCTCAACGCCTGGTTGGCGGAGCAAAAGCCCATGCAGCCGAGCTTGCTGGACCTCTCGTCCGACGCGCTGCGGGCTTTCAGCCGCTGGGCCGACGACATTGCTACGGGCCAGGCCTCCGCCTGGAGGCCAGACACCTTCCACGCGTCGGCCGATGCCATGCGACTGGATGGCAGTCTGGTGCCTCTGGTGGTTCCGGACGGCGCGCTGCCGCCGGCCGAAGCCTCCGTGGTGCCAGAACCCGCGGTGAACACCGACGAACAGTTTGGGAAGACCTTGTCCTTCGACGTTGCCGAGCTGCGCGCCGAAGAACCGCCGCAGGCCATCGAGGAAGACCTGGTCGTTCCCGATTTCGAAGCCACCGAAATTTCGGAGCACATGATCGAAGAGGCCGCGGCCGCGCCGGAAGTGGCGGAGGACATCGACTTCTCGGTCTTCAGCGCCGCGCTGAACGAAGCGCCGCCAGTGGCCGAGCCAGTGGTTCCGGATCCTTCGAGCGTGGATTTTGTGCTCGACCTTGAGCTCCCCGATCTGGAGCCTGTGGCTGCCGCTCCCGTCATCGACGAGCCGGTATCGCTGCTCGCGGCACCCGCGGATGAAGAGGCGGACGCAGCGCCGGCCCTGCCTTCCGCGGAATCAATCGAAGCGGTCGAATTTCTCGAAGCGCAAGAGTTTGCTGAACTGGAAAAGCTTTTGGACGCTGGCGAGCCGGAGCACGCCACGGCGGCGGATGGCGCTGAGCCTGCCGTTGATGGTCTTCAGGAAGCCGAGCCGGTGGCGGAGGCCATCGATTTGGCCGAGCCTCTGGCGCAGGACGACGCCTCGAGCGACGACGCCGTGAAGGTCATCGACACGCTGCGCATTCCAATCCCGCTGTACAACGTGTACCTGAACGAGGCCGACGAATGGTCGCGCCGTCTGGTGACGAGCCTGCAGGAATGGGCCCTGGAACTCCACGAGCCCCTGCCCGACAACGCCGTGGCGCTGGCGCACTCCCTGGCCGGCAGCTCGGCCACGGTAGGTTTCAGCGCACTGTCCGAAATGGCCCGCACGCTGGAGCATGCACTGCAGCACGTGCAGTTCCAGTCTGGCGGCACCGAGGAGCAGGGCCAAGCCTTCATGGCAGCGGCCGAAGATATTCGGCGCCTGTTGCACCAATTTGCTGCGGGCTTCCTCAAGGAGCCGAGCCAGGAAGTGCTCGCGCAGCTGCGCCAGATCCTGGAAACCGAGGTCGAGAACACCCTTACGCCGCCCGAAGAAGATGCGGCAGAAGCGTTCCCGATGGATGCTGCTGCGGAGGTGGTGCAGCCAGCGGCCGCAGAGGCATCAACCGTGGTTGAGACGCTGGATGAGCCCGAGACCTTCGCCGAGGCGACGCTGGAGCCCGCTCCGCTCATCGTTCCGCAAGGCCATGTGGCGCCCGCCCTGTCGGTGGTGGTCCCCGACCAAGATCAACTGGTCGACGACGCGATTGCCCGCGCCGTGGCGCTGGGTTCGGACGTGGACGACGATATCGACGCCATCGACGTCATCGATCCGGACCTGTTCCCGATCTTCGAGGAAGAGGCGGCTGAACTGTTGCCGCAGCTCGGTGGCGCTCTGCGCCAATGGGCTTCCCGCCCCGACAACCTGGGTGCGCGCAGCGAGGTGCTCCGGGCACTTCACACGCTCAAAGGCAGTTCGCGCCTGGCAGGTGCGATGCGCCTGGGCGAGATGGCCCACCGGTTGGAATCAGCCATCGAGCACCTCGACGCAGAAACGGTCACAACCGACCAGATCGAGCCTTTACAAGGCAGTTTTGACGGGCTGCAGGCCAATTTTGATGCCCTGCGAGCGATTGGCCAGACCGGTGCGGACACGGTGGTGTCGCTGCCTGTGGAGCCGAGTCGTTCGGGCACTTCCACAGCGGCACCGACAGACACAAGCTCTGCGGCAGCAGTAGTTCCCGCGCCTGCAGGTGCAGCTGCGGTATCGCTGATCGGCTCCCAGGCAGCCCGCATGCCCGGACCCTCGCAGCTCGCACCTTTGCGTGTGGCGTCGAATCAGTCGGTGCGTGTGCGCGCCCAGTTGCTGGACCGCCTGGTCAATCAGGCTGGCGAGGTGATGATCAGCCGCTCACGCCTGGATGTGCGCCTGGGGCAGTTCCGCAGTTCGCTCACCGATCTTTCGGGCAACCTCGACAGGCTGCGGCAACAGCTGCGCGACATCGAAGTGCAGGCCGAATCACAAATGCAGTCGCGGCTGGCGCTGTCCAAGGATTCCGCTGCGGGCTTTGATCCGCTGGAGTTCGACCGCTTCACCCGGGTGCAAGAGCTCACGCGCATGATGGCCGAGTCGGTGAACGACGTGGCCACCGTGCAGCGCAACCTGCAGCGCGCCATGGAAGGCGCTGAGGACGACCTCATTGCCCAGGGCCGCCAGGCCCGCGAGCTGCAGCGCGATTTGCTGCGCACCCGCATGGTGGAGTTCGAGGGCATTGCCGAACGTCTGTACGCCGTGGTGCGCCAGGCGTCCAAGGAAACCGGCAAGCAGATCAAGCTCGATATCACCGGCGGCTCCATTGAAATGGACCGCGGCGTGCTGGACCGGATGACGCCTGCGTTCGAGCATTTGCTGCGCAACTGCGTGGCCCACGGCATCGAAGACCCCGAAGTGCGGACGGCGGCGGGCAAGCCAGCTTCCGGAACGATCACGGTGGATCTGCACCACGAAGGCAACGACGTGTCGGTGGAATTCCGCGACGACGGTGCTGGCCTGAATTTGCCGCGTATTCGTGAGAAGGCTCAGGCGCAAGGCATCGTGGAGCCCGGCGTGGAGCTGAGCGACGCAGAGGCCGCCCAACTGATTTTCATGCCTGGGTTCTCTACGGCTTCGGAGGTTACGGGGCTCGCAGGGCGCGGGATTGGCATGGACGTCGTCCGCGCCGAAATCAACGCGCTTGGTGGCCGCATCGAGACTTCCACCGAAGCCGGCAGAGGGGCGGCGTTCCGGATGGTGCTGCCCCTGACTACCGCGGTGACGCAGGTGGTGATGCTGCGCGCAGGCGACCTGGCCATTGGCGTGCCTGCCAGCGTGGTCGAGATCGTGCGCCGCACTTCGGCCCAGGATCTAGAGGAGGCCTACCGCACCGGAACCTTCGACGACGGTACGGAAAAGGTCCCCTTCTTCTGGGCAGGTGCCCTGCTGCAGGCCTCGGGCCGCAGCCACGAGCCTGCCGGCAAGACCCGCCCTGTGGTGATTTTCCGAAGCGCCGCACAGCGCATCGCGATGCACGTGGACGAAGTGCTGGGCAACCAGGAAGTCGTGGTGAAGAACCTGGGTCCCCAGCTGTCCCGTCTGCCCGGTCTGGCCGGCATGTCGGTGCTGGCTTCGGGTGCTGTGGTGCTGATCTACAACCCGGTCGCTCTGTCGACGGTGTACGGCGAGCAGGTTCGCGCTGCCAGTGTGGGTTTGCCACCAGTCGCACAAGAGCGTGGCACCGGTTCTGGCAAGGCCTTGGTATCCCCGCAGTTGGCGGGCCCAAGCCAGGTGCCACTGGTGTTGGTGGTCGACGATTCGATCACGGTGCGCCGCGTCACGCAGCGCCTGCTGCAGCGCGAAGGCTACCGGGTCTCCCTGGCGGCCGACGGCCTTCAGGCGCTCGAGCGCCTGCAGGAAGAACGTCCTACCGTGGTGCTCTCCGACATCGAAATGCCGCGCATGGATGGTTTTGACCTGGCGCGCAACATCCGGGCCGACGGTGCCCTGCGCGACCTGCCGATCATCATGATCACCTCGCGGATCGCCGAAAAGCACCGCGAGCATGCGATGGAGCTGGGCGTGAACCACTACCTGGGCAAGCCGTACTCGGATGAGGAGCTGCTGAGCCTGGTCCAGCACTACGCTCGCCTGGAAGCGGCGGCCGCCGAGGCCTGAGTAGCCGGCTTGATGAACGTGGGCCTCGGCCTGCAGCGCCCCACGGGAGCTGCAGGCCGGCCTACCAAGTTCCTACAACGGGCGCCTCAGGGTGCCCTTTTTTCTGGGTTGTCCATGCGCCAAGACTCCGATGTGTTGATCGAGCCCACTGCACCCGCGCCGTTTGGCGACAGCCGGCTGTTGGCCTGCCTGGCCCTGGTGGCACGAGAGCGTGCCTCGGACCTCTTTTTGCTGGCCGGGGCGCCGCCCACCGTGAAGCGGCAGGGCGCATTCTTGCCCATCAGCCAGCAGGTGCTGACGGCGCAGGACATCCGCACCATGGCCTATTCGATCATGGGCAAGGCGCAGCACCACGAGTTTGAAACCACGATGGAATGCGATTTTTCCTATGCCACCGCGCAGGGTGATCGGTTCCGCGTCAACGTGCATTTGCAGCGCAGCCAGGTGGGCATGGTGATCCGCCACGTGGCCTCACAGATTGCCAGTCTGGATGAACTGGGCCTGCCGAAGGTGCTCAAGGAGCTGGCCTTTCTAAAAGGTGGTCTGGTGTTGACGGTGGGCTCTGCGGGCTCCGGCAAGACCACGACCCTCGCCGCATTGCTGGACCACCGCAACGCCAATGCGGCGGGCCACATCCTGACCATCGAAGACCCGATCGAATACCTGCATCCCCACAAAAAATCGCTGATCACGCAGCGCGAGGTGGGCATCGACACCCGCTCCTACGACGAGGCGCTGCGCCGTGCCATGCGCGAGGCGCCCAACGTGATCATGATCGGCGAGATCCGCGACCGCGCCACGATGCAGCATGCCTTGCACTACGCGGAATCGGGGCACCTGTGTGTGTCCACCCTGCACGCGCACAACGCCAACCAGGCCGTGCAGCGCATCCTGAATTTCTTTCCCGAGCACGCGCACAAGCAACTGCAGATGGACTTGTCGCTCAACCTGCGTGCCGTTATCGCGCAACGCCTCATCCGGGGCGTGTCGGCCCGGCTCGTGCCCGCGACCGAGGTGATGCTTCTCACACCCTATGTGGCCGACCTGATTCAAAAAGGCCAGGTCGACGAGCTCAAGACCGCCATCAGCCGCGGCGTGGAGCAGGGGATGTGCAGCTTTGACCAATCATTGTTTGCGCTGGTTGAATCCGGGGCGATCAGCGCCGAAGAGGCGATTGCCCATGCGGACAACCGCACAGATCTGTCGCTGAAATTGCGGCTGGCGGCGGGCGGGTCCCTCAGCGTCGCGGGGATGACCATGCGGGACAACCTGCCGCCCGCCTGACGCGGAACAAGCGGCGCATTGGGGCCATGGCGCACGAGACATGGCGCATGGCAAACGCACGCCGGGCAGGCCCCATAGCAAGAGTTTTTCGGTTCAGGCGCTGGCCTTGACCATCGCATAACGCGCTAGCGTCTGCTGCCGCGCCGCCTCGTGGTCCACGATGGGCAGAGGGTAGTTGCCCCCCAGTTGCACACCCGCGCCCTGCAGCTCCAGCGGCTTGGCCTTCCAGGGGGCGTGCAGCGCCGCATTCGGCAACCCGGCCAGCAGAGGCAGGTACCGACGGATGAACTTGCCGTCCGGGTCGAACTTCTCGCTTTGGCTCACCGGGTTGAAGATGCGGAAGTACGGCTGCGCGTCGCAGCCGCTCGAACTCGCCCACTGCCAGCCCCCGTTGTTGGCCGAGAGGTCGTAGTCGTTGAGCTGCAGCGCAAAGTACGCCTCGCCCCTGCGCCAGTCCAGCCCAAGGTCTTTGACGAGGAAGCTGGCAACGACCATGCGCAGTCGGTTGTGCATGTAGCCCGTCTGGTTGATCTGGGCCATGGCCGCGTCCACCAGGGGGTAGCCGGTGCGCCCTTCGCACCAGGCCGCGAACAGTGCGTCGGCTGCGGGGCCCGTCTCCCAGGCGATGTTGTCGTAGGCGGGCTTGAAGCTTTGCCCCACCACGTGGGGGTGGTGGTACAGGATTTGAAAATAGAAATCCCGCCAGATCAGTTCGCTGAGCCATGTGGCTGCGCCGGGGCTTCCCTGCCGCACGCGCTCGAGTGCCGTGCGGGCGAGCAGGCGGGGCGAGATGGTGCCGAAGCGCAGGTGCACGCTCAGGTAGCTCGGGCCCTTGATCGCGGGGAAGTTGCGTGCATCGTCGTACCGGTCGATGCGCTCCAGGAAGTCGTTCAGCAGCTGGTGCGCGCCCTGGCTTCCGACCGGGATCTTCAGCTGCGCCAGCTCCGTGGGCAAGAAGCCCAGCGCGTCCAGCGTGGGCACGGGTTGGCCCAGCCCTTCGGGCCGGGGCGCGAGCCGCGCGGCATAGCGCTCTACCGGGTAGCTGCTCAGGTAAAACGGATTGATCTTTTTGAGCCACGCGTTCTTGTAGGGCGTGAACACGCTGTAGGGATTGCCCACCTGGGTGAGCACCTCGTTGCGCTCCAGGATCGTGTGGTCCTTGAAGGTATGAAACGCGCGGCCTTGCGCGGCCAGCCGGGTGCGAACGGTGCTGTCCCGTGCCAGCGCCTGGGGTTCGTCGTCGTGGTTGGCAAACACGGCCTGCACGCCCAGCGCTTGCGCAAGGCCCGGAATCACTTCCGCCGCGACAGCGTGGACCACAATGAGCCCTGCACGTTCGTGGCCGGCAAGGCCACGCAGCGCGGTGTCCAGCTCCACCAGCGATTCGCGGATGAACTCCACGCGCCGGTCTTTGCGGGGCAGCGGGTCCAGGATGTCGCGGTCAAAGACAAAAGCGCAGTGCACGTGTTGGCACTGTGTCAGGGCGTGGTACAGGGCGGCCTGATCTTGAGCGCGTAGATCGCGCCGGAACCAGACCAGCCCGCTGGAATACGAGGGCGCCAAGGGGGGCTGCATGTTCACCGTTAAAATTGCGGGATGTCCACCGATTCTGCGCCCATCAACCTGACGCATCACTTCCTGATCGCGATGCCCGGCCTGGAGGATGAGTCTTTCGCGCGCAGTGTGGTCTACCTGTGCGAGCACAGCGAACGCGGCGCGCTCGGGCTCATCATCAACAAGCCCACCGACATCACCTTAAAGGGCCTGTTCGACAAGGTCGATCTGTCCCTGCGGCGCGAAGACCTCACCAAGGAGCCAGTGTTCCAGGGCGGCCCGGTACAGACCGAGCGCGGCTTTGTACTGCACGAACCGATGCTTTTTGAGAGTGCCGAGGCCGATGAATCGGTCTACGCATCCACCATGACCATTCCGGGGGGGCTCGAGATGACGACCTCCAAGGACGTGCTCGAAGCCCTCTCCACCGGTGCAGGCCCGCGCCGCGTGCTGATCACGCTGGGCTACTCGTCCTGGGGCGAAGGGCAGCTAGAGACCGAACTGGCCGAGAACGCCTGGCTCACCGTGGCGGCCGACCTGTCGGTGATCTTCGACACCCCCGTGCCCGAGCGCTACGACCGCGCCCTGGCACTGCTGGGCCTCAAGGCCTGGATGCTGTCGCCCGAGGCGGGGCACGCATGACCGGCTTGCCCGCTCAGCCAGCCGTTCCTGCGCATTTCCAGACCTTTCTTGCTTTCGATTTTGGCCTCAAGCGCACGGGCGTAGCCTCGGGCAACCGCATGTTGAAAAGCGCTACGCCGCAGGCCACGATCAAGGCCGAGGGCGATGCCCGCTTTGCGCTCGTGGCCGAGCGCATCAAGGAGTGGCAGCCCGACGCCCTGGTGATCGGCGTGCCCTACCACCCCGACGGCGCCAGCCACGAGAACACCGCGCGCGCGCTCAAGTTCGGCCGCCAGCTGCGCGGGCGCTTCGGGCTGCAGGTGTTTGAGGTGGACGAGCGCTACAGCACCACCGAAGCCATCGCCGGTGGCGCCAAGGACGCCGATGCCGCCTCGGCCTGCATCATCCTGGAACAGTTTTTGAGGACCCTCCCATGACCACCCCGACCCACTCCATCGCGGGGAGCCTCGTGCTCGATGCCGAGGCTCTGTACCGCGAGTTGCTGCGCGGCGTGCGCAGCATGCACACCGGCACCACACGCCTGGCGGGCATCGCATCGGGCGGTGCGTGGCTCGCTGAGCGCCTGCAAAAGGACCTGGGCCTCGAAGGCCCCGCCGGCGTGCTCTCGTCGGCCATGCACCGCGACGACTTCGCCCAGCGCGGCCTGGCCGCCAGCGCGCAGACTACGCTGCCATTCGACGTGAACGGCGCCGACGTGCTGGTGCTCGACGACGTGCTCTACACCGGGCGCACCATCCGCGCGGTGCTCAACGAGTTGTTCGACTACGGCCGCCCCGCCAGCGTGCGCCTGGCGGTGCTTGTGGACCGCGGCGGCCGCGAGCTGCCGGTGCAGGCCGACTTCGCCGCTGCACGCGTGGCGCTGCCGGCATCGCAGTCGCTGGCCCTGGCGCGTGACGACAGCGGCACCTTCCATTTCCAAGTCAAAGAGGCCTGACCGTGCTGATGAAGCGCAACCCCCAACTCAACGGCAACGGCGAACTCATCCACCTGCTGTCCATCGAAGGGCTGCCGCGCGACATCGTCACGCACATCCTCGACACGGCGGCTAACTTCGTCAGTGTCAACGACCGCGAGGTCAAGAAGGTGCCGCTTTTGCGCGGCAAGAGCGTGTTCAACCTGTTCTTCGAGAACAGTACCCGCACGCGCACCACGTTCGAGATCGCGGCCAAGCGTTTGTCGGCGGATGTGATCAACCTCGACATCGCGCGCAGCTCGGCCAGCAAGGGCGAGTCGCTGCTGGACACCATCGCCAACCTCTCGGCCATGGCGGCCGATTTGTTCGTGGTGCGGCACAGCGAGTCGGGCGCACCGTACCTCATCGCCCAGCACGTGGCGCCGCATGTGCACGTGATCAACGCGGGCGACGGCCGGCATGCCCACCCCACCCAGGGGCTGCTGGACATGTACACCATCCGGCACTACAAAAAAGATTTCAGCAACCTCACCGTGGCCATCGTGGGCGACGTGCTGCACTCGCGCGTGGCGCGCTCGGACATCCACGGCCTGACCACCCTGGGCTGCCCCGAGGTGCGCGTGGTGGGCCCGCGCACGCTGGTGCCGTCCGACATGTCGCAGATGGGCGTGCGCGTGTGCCACACGCTCGAAGAAGGCATCAAGGACGCCGACGTGATCATCACGCTGCGCCTGCAGAACGAGCGCATGAGCGGCGCGCTGTTGCCGTCCAGCCAGGAATACTTCAAAAGCTTCGGCCTCACGCAGGAGCGCTTGCAGCTGGCCAAGCCCGATGCCATCGTGATGCACCCGGGGCCCATCAACCGCGGCGTGGAGATCGACTCCGCCGTGGTGGACGGCAAGCAGAGCGTGATCCTGCCGCAGGTGACCTTTGGCATTGCGGTGCGCATGGCGGTGATGTCCATCGTTGCCGGAAATGAGGCTTAACCCCCTGAGCCGTGCGTCAAGGGGGCCGTGCCGGAGTCACGGCCTCTTCGGCCTGTCCAAGCCTGCGCAGGCAGGCTCGGAGCCGCAGGCGCTCAGCCCCAAGGGGGACGCCCCCGGTGGCCCGGCAAAGCCGGTTCCACGGGGGCGCTGGCGGGGGCGCAGCTGCGGTGCTGTCGTCTAGGCGAAATGAGAATTGGTGCTGCTACGTTTTTTATAGCTGTTGGCGCTTGTATATCAAGCGCTAGGGGCCTATTTGGCTTGAAATCATGAAGATACTGATCCAGAACGGCCGTGTGATCGACCCCGCCTCGGGGCTTGATCAGACCTGCGACATCGCGCTGGCCGCAGGCCGCATCGTCGGGGTGAACCGCGTGCCGCCGGACTTCGCGCCCAACCGGGTGATCGATGCGGCGGGCTGCATCGTGCTGCCCGGGCTGGTGGACCTGGCGGCGCGATTGCGCGAGCCGGGGTATGAGCACGAAGGCATGCTCGAATCCGAGATGGCCGCTGCCGTGGCCGGGGGCGTGACCAGCCTGGTGTGCCCGCCCGATACCGACCCCGTGCTCGACGAGCCGGGGCTGGTGGAGATGCTCAAGTTCCGCGCCGAGAAGCTGCACCAGTCGCGGTTGTTCCCGCTGGGCGCGCTCACCCGCAATCTGGCGGGCGAAGTGCTGACCGAAATGGCCGAGCTGACCGAATCAGGCTGCGTGGGCTTTGGCCAGGCCGAGGTGCCGCTGGCCAGCACGCAGGTGCTGCAGCGCGCGTTGCAGTACGCCGCCACGTATGGCTACACCGTGTGGCTGCGCCCGCAGGAGATGCATCTGGGCAAGGGCGTGGCCGCCAGCGGCCCGCTGGCCACGCGCCTGGGCCTCTCGGGTGTGCCCGTGGCGGCCGAGACCATCGCGCTGCACACCATCTTCGAGCTGCTCAAGACCACGGGCGCCCATGTGCACCTATGCCGCATCAGCAGCGCAGCCGGCGTGGAGCTGCTGCGCCGTGCCAAGGCCGAAGGCCTCAAGGTGACGGCCGATGTGAGCATCAACTCGCTGCACCTCACCGACGTGGACATCGGCTTCTTCGACAGCCGCGCGCGCCTGTCGCCGCCGCTGCGCCAGCAGCGCGATCGCGACGCGCTGAACGCCGCCTTGCTCGACGGCACCATCGATGCGCTGGTGTCCGACCACACCCCGGTCGACGAAGACGCCAAGACCCTGCCGTTCGCCGAAGCCGAGCCCGGCGCCACCGGCCTGGAGCTGCTGCTGTCGCTGGCGCTCAAGTGGTCGCAAGACAGCGGCGTGCCGCTGCAGCGCGCGCTGGCCGTGGTCACGTCCGAACCGGCCCGCGTGCTGGGCTCCGCCCTGGGCACGCTGCAGGCCAGCGTGGGCCAGATCGTGGAAGGCGGCGTGGGCGACCTGTGCATTTTCGACCCCACTGCCGCCTGGACGGTGCATGCCGATGTGCTGCGCAGCCAGGGCAAACACACGCCGTTCTCGGGCTACGAGCTTCCGGGCCGCGTGCGCATGACGCTGGTGGGTGGGCAGGTCGCGTTTGGGTGAAGCAGGACCCCTGTACCGCAGCCCGCTCGGTGCTGCCCGCCAGAGGCGGCAGCTCTTCGATGCAGTCCACGCCTGCGCAGGCAGGCATGGAGCCGCGGCCTCTCAGCCCCCAGGGGGACGCCACCCGTGGCCCGGAAAAGCTGGTTCCACGGTGGCACTCGCCCTGGGGCGTGCCGGTTGCATGCGGCATGGGCGATAGCGGTGTCAGACCTGTCTATGGGGCAATGAAATGAGGCACTCGCGCGCCTTCTGGCGCCTGCTGCGGATGCTGGGCCACATCGCCAAGGGGTTGTGGATCGTGGCGCTGCGTTTCCCGGCGCTGCCTGCGGACCAGCAGCATGCGCATGTCCAGGCCTGGTCGGTGCAGTTGCTGGCGTGTGCCGGCATCAGCCTGCGCATCGTGGGCCAGCCGCCCGTGAGCGGGCCGGTGATGCTGGTGGCCAACCATATTTCGTGGCTCGACATCCCGGTGATGCACGCGGCGCGCCACTGCCGCTTTGTGTCCAAGTCCGATGTGCAGGGCTGGCCGATCATCGGCACCATGGCCACCGCGGCGGGCACGTTGTACATCGAGCGCAGCTCGCGCCGCGACGCGCTGCGCATGGTCAAGTCCATGCAGGAATCATTGGAGCGGGGCGAGGTGCTGGCGGTTTTTCCCGAGGGCACCACGGGCGACGGCCGCGCGATGCTGCCGTTTCATGCCAACCTGATCCAGGCCGCGGTGGCCGCCCAGGCGCCCGTGCAACCGGTGGGCCTGCGGTTTGTTGACAGCGCCACCGGCGCCACGAGTTTTGCGCCGAGCTACATCGGCGACGAGACGCTGGTCGGCTCCATCTGGCGCACGCTCAGCGCGCCAGCCATCGAAGCCGTGGTGCACTACGGCGAAATCCAGCAGGCCCAGGGGCGCGACCGCCGCGCCTGGACGCAGCACCTGCACGACACGGTCGACGGTCTGCGCCGCACGGGCTGAGCAGCCCTCAGGCCAGCGCCGCGGGTTTGCGGCCCTGCGGCTCTGCGGCGTGCCCGCCTACTGCCACCCCGGGCGGTTCAGCGATGGCTTCAGGGTGCAAAAGCGGGCATATTCCACAGATGCGGCTGCGTGGGCCGCGGGGCCGCCGCCCAATCCACGCCTTTTCCCGTATCGTCCGCCATTTTTGGCCTGCAGCCCCTGCAGGCCTTTTCACTGCCGGGAGGGCACCATGAATCTGATCGAACGCGCCAAGGCCATTCTTCTGCAACCCAAGGAGACCTGGGTTGCCATCGAGTCCGAGGCCACCGATGCCGCCACCTTGTTCACCCGCTATGCCATGGTCCTGGCGGCCATCCCGGCCGTCTGCGGTTTTATCGGCATGTCGCTGATCGGCTTTGGCGGCTTCGGCGTCACTATCCGCGTGCCGTTGGTGGCCGGCCTCGTGAACATGGTGGTGTCGTACGTGCTGAGCCTGGTGGGCATCTTTGTGCTGGGCCTCATCATCGATGCGCTGGCCCCCACCTTCGGCGGCCAGAAGAACCCCATCCAGGCGCTCAAGGTGGCGGTGTATGCCAGCACCGCCGCGTTGTTGGGGGGCGTCTTCAGCCTGCTGCCTGCCCTGGCGGTGCTGGGCCTGGTGGCGGCGCTGTACTCCATCTACCTGCTCTACACCGGCCTGCCGGTGCTCATGAAGAACCTGCCGGAGAAATCGGGGGTCTACACGGCGGTGGTTATCGTGGCGGCGATTGTGGTGGGCGTGATCATCGGCGCCGTCAGCTCCATCTTCATGCCCCGCAGTGGGTCGCTGATGGGTGGAACCGCAGGCCCCGCCATCACCATGAACACACCGGGCGGCACGGTGTCCATCGACACCACAGGGCTGGAAGCTGCGGGCAAGAAGATGGAAGAAGCCGCCCGCAAGATGGAAGCGGCGCAAAAGAGCCAGGACCCCGCCGCCATCGCTGCCGCCAGGGGCCAGGCCGCCGCGGCGGCTGCCAGCGTGCTGGGTGGTGCCGTGGGGGCCGGTCAGGCCATCGCTGCGCAGTCGCTCAAGGCGGCGCTGCCCGAAAAATTGGCAGGCCTGCCCCGCACCGGTTTTGACGTGCAGGACGGCGCGGCCCTGGGCCTGCCTACCAGCCAGGCCAGCGCGCAGTACGGCAGCGATGGCAAACAGGTGCGCCTGGAGATCGTCGACATCGGCGGCCTGGGCCAGATGGCCGCAATGTCCATGGGCATGGCCCAGGGCGAGAAGGAAGACCAGACGAGCGCCGAGAAGACCTGGCAAGAGGGCGGCCGTACGCTGCACACCCGCTATGAAAAAGACGGCAGCCATGCCGAGTTCAAGACCATCCTGAAGAACGGCCTGGTGGTCAGCATCGAAGGCGACAAGGCCAGCATCAAGGAGCTGCAGGGCTATATGTCGCAGGTGGACCTCAGTGGGCTGGAAGGGCTGCAGCGCAAGGGCAAGTCCTGATCGAATGGCTGCCTGGCGGCGCTTGCGGCCTCGCCCAACCCACCCGACAAGCCGGCACCCGCCGGCTTTTTTGCGAGTGGGGATAGCTGGTGTGAGCCTGCCGCGTCACGCACCCGTCGACGCACAGTGAGACGATCCGAAAAATGGTCTTCAGAGGTCCTAGACTGCAAGCGCCCAGGCCACCTCCTTCGTTGCGGAGCCTCCATACGGCGCCGGGCTGCCCTGCCATTTGTTGTCTTCATTTCCCCCTATGCCAGCTTCTGCTCCACTGCCCCTGTACCCACGCGCCATGGGCCCGGCGTTTGCTCGACTGGCGCCTGCGCTGGCGCGTTTTCACAGCCTCTCGGGTTTGCACCGGCTGCACGGGCAGGTGGTGGTTGAGGCCCCCTCTGGCGCGTTGGCCCGTGTACTCGCCTGGGCGCTGGGTGCACCGCAGCGCTCGGCGCACGGCGACATCGTTTTTGAACTGAACGCCACCCCGGACGCCGAGGTCTGGACACGCCATTTCCCCACGCGGGCCATGCGCTCCACCCTGCGCGAATCGGGCGGTCAGGTGGTCGAGCACCTGGGGGCTGCGCGCCTGGGTTTTGTGCTCGAGGAGTCGCAAGGCCGCTTGGTCATGCGCCTGGCGCAGCTGCACTTTCTGGGCATTGCGTGCCCGGCGTGGCTGCGGCCCAAGGTGGTGGCCGAGGAGTCGGGGCAGGGCGACACACTGCACTTTCATGTGCAGGCCACGGTGCCCTGGGTGGGGCGGGTGGTTCATTACCGCGGGCACCTGGTGGTTCCGGCTGCGGTGGGGTCGCCCGCATGATTGTCGTGTTCGACGCGCAGTGCCTGCTTTGCAACCGCTGGGTGCGGTTTCTGCTGCGTTACGACCGCGTGGGGCGCTTTCGCTTTGCATCCATGCAGGGGCACACGGGCCAGCGCCTGTTGGCCAGTGCGGGGCTGCCGGTGGATGGGCTGCAGACGCTGCTGTTGGTGGATGGGGACCGCAGCTGGCAGCACACTGCAGCCATTCTTCGCGTGCTCCACCAACTGGGTTGGCCGTGGCGGCTGGCCTGGGCGGCGTGGCTGGTGCCGGCACCGCTGCGCAATGCGCTTTACCGCTGGATGGCGCGCAACCGCTACCGGATCTGGGGCCGGTCTGAGGTCTGCATGGTGCCTTCGCCTGAGACGGCTGCACGATTTCTGGATTGATGAGGGGAGCCCGCGCAGCGCTGCAGCGTCGTCAGGCGTGCGGGAAGCGGATTGCTATAAAAACAATAGCTATAAATGCTTATTAAATAAGCGCTAGGGGCCATTTAGGCCCTAAATTCCGCTCTTCACTCCCGCGGAAAGGTCACCACATGGTCGACTTCTGCACGGATGCCGATCCACTCGCCCAGCGCGTGGTCGTGGTGGCTGGGCACGTGGGCCACCACCGTGTGGCCGCTGGCCAGGCGCAGGGTGTACAAAAACTCCGAGCCGCGGAACGACTTGCGCACGATCTGCGCCTGCACTGGCGCCTGGTCGTCGTGGACGATGTCGTCGGCGCGCAGCAGCACGTCGCATTCACCGCCGGGGTAGCTGGCGGGCAGCGGGCACTCCTCCAGGTCGGTCAGGTCGCCCAACGGCGTCTGCGCCACGACATTGGTGCCGCGCTGCAGTAGCGTGGCCGGCGCAAACACGCCATGGCCAATAAAGTCGGCCACAAACCGCGTGGCGGGGCGGTGGTACAGGGTGTACGCGTCGTCCCACTGGTGGAGGTGGCCTTCGTGCATCACCCCGATCACGTCGCCAATCGCAAAGGCCTCGAGCTGGTCATGAGTCACGAACAGCGCCGTCGCGCCCGCCGCCTTCAGGATGGCGCGCACTTCGTGGGCCAGGCGCTCGCGCAGGTCCACGTCCAGGTTGGAAAAAGGTTCGTCCAGCAGCATGAGCTGCGGGCGCGGGGCCAGCGCACGGGCCAGCGCCACGCGCTGCTGCTGTCCACCGGAGAGCTCGTGCGGATGGCGGTGCTCGCTGCCTTCCAGGCCCACCAGCTTCAGCACCTCGGCCACGCGCGCGGCCTGCTCGGCGCGCGGCAGCTGGTGGATGCCAAACGCCACATTGCGGCCCACCGAGAGGTGCGGAAACAGCGCGTAGTCCTGAAACACCATGCCGATGCGGCGCAGCTCGGGTGGCACGCTCAACGTGGCGCTGCCCACCACCTGCTGCATCAGGCGGATTTGGCCGCCCGACACGGGCTCCAGCCCCGCCACTGCGCGCAGCAGCGTGGTCTTGCCGCAGCCCGAGGGGCCGATTAGCACCCCGATATCGCCCGCATTGAGGCTGAGCGTGACACCTTGCACGGCGGCTTGCGCGCGGCCGGCATAGCGCACGTCGAGTTGGGAGACCTCAAGAAACATGGCGCCATTTTAGGTGTTGCCACGAATGCTTAGAATTCGTATTTGCATTCGCTGGCGGTTGTTTGTGACTTTGCGACGAGGGAACCGCCGGCCTCGTCGCTGCGGGTCGCAGGCTCTGTTTCCCTTTCGTGGCGTCCGAGCCCGGTTGCCAAGCCTTTCCCCCGTTGTCCCGGGCACGCCACCCACCGTGCCTCACACGCTCTCACCTTGCGCCGCACTTCCTTCGCCTTTCGTTCCATTCCGCTGATCCTGTTGGCCGGATTCCTTGTGCTGCCCGTGCTGGCGGTGCTGGCGTCGTGGTTGCCGTGGGGCCAGGGCAACGCGCAGTCCGGTGCCATCCTGCGCGAAATGGCCGCCACCGTGCTGCCAGGCTACATCTGGACCACGCTGTGGCTCAGCATGCTGGTGGCAGTGGGCGCGGCCGTCGTGGGCACGGGCGCGGCAGCGGTGGTCACGCTGTTCGACTTTCCCGGTCGCCGCACCTTCGAATGGCTGCTGCTGCTGCCACTGGCCATGCCGGCCTATGTCACGGCCTATGCGTACACCGACTTCCTGCAGTTCAGCGGGCCGCTGCAAGTGGGCCTGCGCAACACCTTTGGCCTGGAAGGCCGGCTGCTGCCCGAGGTGCGCAGCCTGGGCGGCGCGGTGTGGGTGTTCATCTTTTCGCTCTACCCGTATGTCTATCTGCTCGCGCGCACCGCGCTGGGCGAGCGCGCGGCGCACCTGATGGAAGCCGCGCGGCTGCTGGGCGCGCCGCTGCCCCGCCGCATCCGCACGGTGGCGCTGCCGCTGGCGCGCCCGGCGGTGGCGGCCGGCGTAGCCCTGGTGCTGATGGAGACGCTGGCGGACTTTGGTGTCTCCAGCTACTTCGGCATCCAGACCTTCACCACCGGCATCTACAAGGCCTGGCTGTCCATGGACAACCGGCTGGCCGCGGCGCAGCTGGCCACCATCCTTCTGGTCCTGGTGATGCTGCTGCTGCACATGGAACACCGCGCACAAAAGCGCATGCGATTTGCAGCCGGCGGCGGCCGGGCGGGCTCGGCCGAAGCCCAGCCGGTGCGGCTGCGCGGCGCACGTTGCGGGGCCGCATGGGCCATTTGCCTGCTGCCGGTGGTGATGGGATTTGTGGCGCCGGTGCTCTTCATGCTGCGGCCACTGGCGGCTGACTGGTCCGTGTTGCCGTGGGAACGGTTTGCCGACTGGGCCTGGAACAGCGTGCGGCTTGGCGCCATCACCGCCGGCCTGGCCGTGGCCGTGGCGCTGGCCCTGGCCTTTGCCGTGCGCCGCCAAAGCGACCGCATCACCCGCGGCGTGGTGCAGCTGGCCAGCGTGGGCTACGCCGTGCCCGGCGCCGTGATTGTGGTCGGCCTGCTGCTGCCCGTGGGCTGGCTGCAAGCCGCGGTGCCGCAGTGGGGCGTCGGCGCGCTCGTCACGGCCACGGCGTTCGGCATTGTGTGGGCCTACCTGGTGCGCTTTTGCGCGGTGGCGCTGCAGTCCATGCAAAGCGGCTACGCCCGCATTCCGCCCAGCCTCGACGCGTCGGCCCGCATGCTCGGCGCCGGCAGCACGCGGCTGCTGGCACGCGTGCACTGGCCGCTGCTCAAGCGCTCCACGGCCGCTGCGGCGCTGCTGGTGTTTGTCGATGTGATGAAAGAGCTGCCCGCCACCATGGTGCTGCGGCCCTTCAACAGCGACACCCTCGCCGTCGTGGCCTACCAGCTGGCGCGCGACGAGCGCCTGGGCGAGGCGGCACTGCCGTCGCTGGCGCTGGTGGCGGTGGGGCTGGTGCCGGTGATTTTGTTGAGCCGGACGTTGCGCAGCAGGAATTAGCTCGCGCGGCACGCACATGCGCCCCGGGGGCGCAGTAGCGTATCGGCCTAACGCTGTAGCGGTAAGGGGTCAGGGCAAAGGGGGTGCGCTATTGATATTCGGTGCACTCCAGTTTCTCTTGCCCTCAACGTGGAGCCTGCGGCTTGGCAGTACAGGCATCGTGGCTTACGGAGCAGGGTAGATTGACCCCGTGTATGCCCCGCCGGACGACCGACTCGGCGGGGTCACGATCAAGGTGCGATAAGACTTGTAGTTGCCGTCCTTGATCTCATCACCGATCCAAACAATCCATTCATCCGGGCGTGTTTTCATCCTGCCCCCTGCGACTGGGCGGCGGACCACGCCAACAATTTGCAGACTGAAGAACTGCTCGCTCGTTTCTATCTCCACAGTGTTTCTGGTCATTTTTACCGTGCCAGGCGCCAACAGGGCCTTCAGCGTGTGGCTTTGACTGTCGGCGCGGTTGCGCAGCGAGGACGGGAAAGAGCGCAGATCCAAGCGCTCGAAAAGAGCTTTGGCCGCGTGGGCGGGCAATAGGCGATTGCCCACTAAAAACGGGTCGCTAGAAATCAAGCGAACCGCGTCGCACACCAAGTATTCGGCTCGGATTTCGGCATTGCGCACGGACTCGTCGGGCGAACTTGCGGGCAACAAGTTTGAATACTGTGCGCAGTTGCTCGCGGTGGCGCCATTGTCGAAAGCAAGCGGAGTTCGGGGGGCGGACAGCGTCTTCTTAATGTCGCGCAAGGCCACCGCCAGCTCGGAGCTGGTTACTTCGACTTGGGTGAGGGTGGATGGGGCTAGGCCTTCAGCCGCTTGTACCGCGCTGCTAGAAAAAAGCAGGACTGCTACCGCAGCGAACCAGGGCTTTGTCACTTGATTTTCTCCAGTGGCGGGACTATCTCTTCGCGTGGTGTACTTCGCCGAAGCTCTCCAAAGCTAGGCTGCTTCCAGCCAATCACTGCCCAGTGACCACGTGAGCAGCAGGATGTCTTCAGATTGGAATGCTATCAAAAAAATAGCTGTTAGCGCTTTATAGATAAGCGCTAGCAGCCATTCTGACCATATTTTCACCGCGCACCGGTGGTGCGCGCCCCGGTTCGGGCGCTCGTGCTGGCTTTATGCCTGCGTGTACGCCGTCTTCACCGTCGTGTAGAACTCGGCGGCGTAACGTCCCTGCTCGCGCGGGCCGTAGCTGCTGCTCTTGCGGCCGCCAAACGGCACGTGGTAGTCCACGCCGGCCGTGGGCAGGTTCACCATCACCATGCCGGCTTGCGCGTTGCGCTTGAAGTGGGTGGCGTGCTTGAGGCTGGTGGTGGCGATGCCGCTGGCCAGGCCAAACTGCGTGTCGTTGGCCAGGGCCAGCGCTTCGTCGTAGTTCTTCACGCGCTGCACGCTGACCACGGGGCCAAAGATTTCTTCGCGGTTGATGCGCATGCCGGGTGTGGTTTCGGTGAACAGGGCGGGGCGCATGTAGTAGCCGGGCGCGCCATCGGCGTTCTTTTCCAGGGCTTCGCCGCCAAAGGCGAGCTTGGCGCCTTCCTGCTGGCCGATGCCGACGTATTCCAGGTCTTGCGCCAGCTGGCGGTCGTCCACCACGGGGCCGATGTCGGTGCCGGCCTTGCGGGCGTCGTCGACCTTCAGGGTTTTCATCTTCTCGATCACGGCGGCCACGAAGCGGTCGTGGATGCCTTCGGTCACGATCACGCGGCTGCTGGCGGTGCAGCGCTGGCCGGTCGAGAAGAAACCGCTGTTGACGGCGGCGCCCACGGCCACGGCCAGGTCAGCGTCATCGAGCACCACAAAGGGGTTCTTGCCGCCCATTTCCAATTGCACTTTGGCGCCGCGCGGCACGCAGGCCGCCGCCACGCGCTGGCCCGTGCCCACCGATCCGGTGAAGCTCACGCCGGCAATGCGCTCGTCTTCGAGCAACACCTGGCCCACTTCAGCGCCGCGGCCCATCACCAGGTTGAACACGCCGGCTGGGAGGCCCGCGCGGTGCAGGATGTCGGCCAGCGCCCAGGCGGAGCCCGGCACCACTTCGGCGGGCTTGAACACCACGCAGTTGCCGTAGGCCAGCGCGGGTGCGATCTTCCATGCCGGGATGGCGATGGGGAAGTTCCACGGCGTGATGATGCCGATCACGCCCAGGGGCTCGCGCGTGATCTCGATGCCCACACCCGGGCGCACCGACGGGATCAGCTCGCCGCCGGGGCGCAAAGCCTCGCCCGCAAAGAACTTGAAGATGGCGGCCGCGCGGCCCACTTCGCCGATCGCCTCGGGCAGGGTCTTGCCTTCTTCGCGGGCGAGCAGGTCGCCCAGCTCGGCCTTGCGCGCAATGATCTCGTTGCCCACTGCGTCCAGGATGTCAAAACGCTGCTGGGGCGTGGACAGGCTCCACGCGGGGAAAGCCGCATGCGCCGCCGACACGGCTTCCAGGGTTTGCTCACGGCTGGCGACGGCGTAGTCGCCGATCACGTCGCGCGTGTCCGAGGGGTTGGTGTTTTGGTAGGTGCGGGCGCCTTCGGTCCAGGTGCCGCCAATCAGATTTGCATGCATGGCTATGGTGGTGTGAGTGAGAAAAATGACAACGTGCCCGGCAGCGCCGGGCACGGGCGGGAAGTTGGTGTGGTCTTGCACGCTATCTGGCACTTGAAACCGCGCCTTTTCGGCCATGGCTGCGTTGCAAATCCTCGCGATACCTGCGGGTATCGCTGTGGTTTGCGCCTTGCCCTGACCAAAAATCCATCGGTTTCAAATGTGCCTTCAAGCATGCAACACCACACTAGAACGCCGTCCGCAGGCCGACCTGCGTCACGCCCTTCTGGCTGATGTAGTCCTTCAGGTCGCCGGTGGCTTGCGACACCGAAGCGTACAGGAAGGTGTTTTTGGACAAGGCGTAGCGCGCGCCAAAGGCGATCTTGCCCAGGGTGCTGTTCTGGCCTGCGGCGTTGGCGTATTTCACGCGGGTGTAGTTGGCGCCCAGCAGCACCCACTGGGTCACGGGCACTTCCACGCCGATGGTGGTGCCGTCGCTGCGGTCCATGGCAAACGTGCTGTCGCCCGTCACGGTGAGGTTGTTGCCGGTGAAGGCGCCGTTGACCGAGGTGGTGACAAGGTCGCGGTTGCGCTGCACGCCGCCCAGCACCTTGACGGGGCCGAAGTTGTAGTTGGCCGCCACGGTGAGGGACTTGTTCACGTTGTCGCCCGTGGTGCGCGAGCGGTTCCATTCGTACGACAGCGCGGTGTTGAGCGCGCCCTGGCTGTAGCTCAATTTCACGCCGTAGAAGCGGTCGGCCGTCTTCTCGCCCGGCGCCACCTGTGCTGCGGCCTGAAAGCCGCTGTAGTTCACCGTCTGCACCTGGATCACGTTGTCGGCGCGGGGTGCGTTGAGCCACAGGGGCAGGGCCTTGCCGGCGTTGGTCACGCCCGTGCCGGGGTTCAGCGTCAGTGCGTTGGTGAACGGGTTGCTCAGTCCCATCACCGAGTCTTCCAGGATGTACTGGCGGCCCAGGCGCAGCTCGCCCACGCTGGCCGAAGACAGCCACACAAAGGCCTGGCGGCCGAACGCGCGCCCGCCCTGGCCCGAGGTGCCGTTGTCAACGTTAAAGCCGTTTTCCAGCAGCACGCCCGCCTTGAGGCCGCCGCCCAGGTCTTCGGTGGTGCGAACGCCCCAGCGCGAGCCGTTCAGGCCGTTGGTCGTCCCGTCGTTCATCGCCGTCTGGCTGCCCGCGCCCGACTTGGAGCCGGCGCTGTAGTGGCTCACGTTGGCGTCCACCAGGGTGAACAGCGTCACGCTGGACTGGGCTTGGGCCAGGGGCGCAAATGCCAGCAGGGCGGTGGTGGTGCCGCCCAGGACAGAGGCGCGCAGAAAAGTCTTGTTCACGTGTTGTCTCCTCGTAATTTCTTTTGAAGCAATGGTCTTGGTGTGCAGGGCCGACGCCGCGCAGGAACGCGGCGCAGCCAGTGCTGGGGCGCTTGTCAGCAGACGGTGGGGCGGGCTTCAAAGGTGAGAAGACGCACTGCGGCAGCCGGGTAGGCCGCCTCCGGCTGAGCAGGCATGTTGTATGTCATCGTACAACAAGAGATGTAACTAGGCGCCTCGGGTTACTACTTATCTGCGTTGGTCAAGCCCTTGCCTCAACGGGGGAGACGCCGCCAGGACGCCGTCGCGAACGGACGGCCCCGGTGAGTGGATCAGCTGGCTTCGGCCTGGGCGCGGCGGCGGCGTTCGCGGCTGTTGGCCAGGTGGGTGCGCATGGCCGCGCGGGCGCCGTCCGGGTCCTGGGCGGCGATGGCGTCGTAGATGCTTTCGTGTTCGCCGTTGACGCGGCGCAGGTACTGGCGGCGCTCATCGCTCACGCCTTCTATCGATTCCAGCCGGGCCCGCGGAATGATCATGCTGCCCAGCGTGCCCATCAGTTCTGCGAAGTGGCTGTTGTGCGTGGCGCGTGCGATCTCGAGGTGAAACTGGAAGTCCGCCGCCACCGCATCGCGGCCCGCGTCCACCGCGGTGGCCACGGCGTCCAGCGCCTCGCGCATGGCTTTGAGGTTTTCTTCAGACCGGCGCTGGGCAGCCAGGGCGGCGGCCTCGGTTTCCACGCCGATGCGCAGTTCCAGCACCGCAATCACGTCGCGTAACGTGCTGAACTGTTCGGGCGTGATCTTGAATCCCGGGGCCTGGCCGAGCCCGAGCACAAAGGTGCCGATACCGTGCCGCGTCTCGACCAATCCCGAGGCCTGGAGCTTGGAAATCGCCTCGCGCACCACGGTGCGGCTCACGTTGAACTCCGTCATGATGGCGGCTTCGGTCGGCAGCTTGTCACCCAGCGCCAGACGGCCGGCGCGGATGCGGTCACCCAGGGATTCGACCAGCTCCAGGGCCAGGGTGCGGGGCTTGCGGCGAAGCTCGGTATCGGTGTTCATGTCTCGGTGTTATCCCTATGTGGCCTCTTGGGGCAGAAGCGGTACATTGCTCTTTCTCTGTTGTACGACAACTGATGACGTGCAGCAAGACTGTTGCCACTGTACCAAGAACCTCTGCTTTTGTAACCGCCATGCCTTGCCATCCGACGCCCATTCGTTTTCAACGCCTGCTCCTGACCGGTGCTGCAGGGGGGCTGGGCCAGGAACTGCGATCGCGACTGAAGGCGTACTGCACGACGTTGCGCCTTTCCGACATCGCCGACCTGGGCGCTGAGGCCGCAGGCGAGGAAGTGCGGCCCGTGCGCCTGGAAGACGCGAGCGCGGTGCACACCCTGCTCGAGGGCGTGGATGCCGTGATCCATCTGGGTGGCGTGTCCACCGAACAACCCTGGGACCTGATCCTGCAAGCCAACATCGTTGGCGCATACAACCTGTACGAAGCCGCCCGCAAGCAGGGCGTCAAGCGTGTGGTGTTTGCCAGCTCCAACCACGTGACCGGCTTCTATCGCCAGGACGAAGTGGTGGGCCTCAAGGACCCGGCCCGGCCCGACGGCCTGTACGGCCTGTCCAAGGCGTTCGGCGAAGACCTGTCCCGTTTTTACTTCGACCGCTACGGCATCGAGACCGTGTGCCTGCGCATCGGCTCGTCGTTCCCCGAGCCGCGCAACCGCCGCATGCTGGCCACTTGGATGAGCTACGACGACCTGGAGCGCCTGGTCGTCGCCAGCCTGACCGCACCCGTTGTCGGCCACAGCATCATCTACGGCATGGGCGACAACACGACCACCTGGTGGGACAACACGCTGGCCCGCCACATCGGCTACCGCCCACAAGACAGCTCCGAGCCCTTCCGCGCCAAGGTCGAGGCGGCTGACCCGCACCCCGACCTGACCGACCCCGCCGTGATCTTTCAGGGTGGCCCCTTTGTGCGCACCGGTCCTTTCGAATGAGCGCGCAGATGACCCAACAAGTGGACCTGCTGCTGCCCGACCACCGCGATCAGGTGGGCGAAAGTCCCGTATGGAGCCCTGCCGAGCAGGCACTGTATTGGGTCGACATCGAAGGCCGCAAGCTGCACCGCTGGACTTACGCAGACCAGCAAGTGCGAAGCTGGGAGACCAGCGAACGGCCCGCCTGCATCGCGCTGCATTCGGCCGGCGGCTTGATCGCCGGTATGGACACGGGCGTGTTCCACCTGCGTCTCGATGATTCGGGCGCGCTGGCCGCCACGCGGCTGGCGGGTGTGGACCACCCGCAGCCCGGCATGCGTTTTAACGACGGCCGCTGCGACCGCCAGGGCCGCTTCTGGGCGGGCACCATGGTGCGCGACATGTCGCTGGCGCAGCCCGCCGGCGGGCTCTACCGCATGGATTCCCATGCGCTGTCTGCGCCGCAGGTGTCGGGCCTGGTCACGCAAAACGGCCTGGGTTTCAGCCCCGATGGCAAAACCATGTACCTGAGCGACAGCCACCCCAGCGTGCAGCAGATCTGGACGCTGCCGCTCCATGACGACGGCTCGCTGGGCGAGCGCTCGCTGTTTGTCGACATGCGCGATGTGCCTGGTCGTCCCGACGGCGGCGCGGTGGATGCCGAAGGCTGCTACTGGATCTGCGGCAACGACGCAGGCGTGGTGCACCGCTTCACGCCCGATGGCCGCCTGGACCGTTCCATCACCGTGCCCACCAGCAAGCCCTCGATGTGCAGCTTTGGCGGCCCGGGGCTGGATGTGCTGTTCATCACCTCGATCCGCCCGGGCCAGCCCCAGGGCGACGACGTCGCGCTGGGCGGCGCCATCTTTGCCACCCGCCCGGGCGTGGCCGGACTGGCCGAGACACCTTACCGCAGCACCTGAAGCCGCGCTGCTCCTTCCTCCTCCCGCATTCACACACAACACCTCAACCAGGAGACAACCATGAAAACCCCCCATCTGTTTGGCCGTGTCGCTTTGGCTGCCAGCATCCTGCTTGGCGGCCTGACCGCGCAAGCCACGGAGTTCCGCTCGTCCGACATCCACCCCGAGGACTACCCGACCGTGCTGGCCGTGCGCCACATGGGCGAGACGCTGTCCAAGGCCACCGGCGGCAAGCACACCATCCGTGTGTACGCCAAGGGCTCGCTCGGCATCGAGAAGGACACCATCGAGCAGACCAAGCTGGGCGCCATCGCCATGACGCGCGTCAATGTCGCGCCCATGAACAACATCTGCCCCGCCACCATGGTGCCCACCATGCCCTTCCTGTTCCGCGACAAGGAACACATGCGCAAGGTGCTCGACGGCGCCATTGGCGACGAGATCCTGAAGGACTGCGAATCCCAGGGCTTTGTCGGCCTGGCGTTCTATGACAGCGGCGCCCGCTCGATCTACACCGTGAAGAAGCCCGTCAAGACCCTGGCCGACGTCAAGGGCCTGAAGGTGCGCGTGCAGCAGAGCGACCTGTGGGTCTCGCTGCTCGAAGCCATGGGCGCCAACGCCACCCCGATGCCATTTGGCGAGGTCTACACCGCGCTCAAGACCGGCCTGGTGGACGCTGCCGAAAACAACTACCCCAGCTACGAGAGCTCGCGCCACTTTGAAGTCGCCAAGTACTTCAACAAGACCGAACACTCGATGGCCCCTGAGATCCTGCTGTTCAGCAAGCGCGTGTGGGACACCCTGAGCGCCGACGAGCAAAAGGCCATCCGCGCAGCCGCCAAGGAATCCGTGGGTTTCATGCGCAAGATCTGGGACGAGCGTGAAGAAAAGTCCCTGGCCACGGTGAAGGCCGGCGGCGCGCAGATCGTCGAGATCGACAAGGTCGCGTTCAAGACCGCCATGAAGCCCGTCTACGACAAGTTCCTGAAGGACCCCAAGCTCCAGGACATGGTCAAGCGCATCGACGCAGTGCAGTAATTTGCACGAGCCCCAGCGCACTGCGGTGCGCAGGGGCCCATTCCATTTTTGCCTTCTGAATGTTTCTTATGTACACGCGTCTTTGCGCTTTCATCGCGCGCACCTGCCTCCAGCTGGGCGTCGGCGGGTTGGTCCTGCTCGTCTGCGCCGTGCTCTACCAGGTCGTTGGCCGCTACGTTTTCAACAACACCCCCACCTGGGCCGAGAGTGGCGCGGTGCTGCTGGTGCTGTACGTCACCATGCTGGGCATGGCGGTAGGCGTGCGGGACGCGGGCCACATCGGCCTGGAATCGTTTCTGGTGCTCGCGCCCGACTGGCTGCGCCACAAGCTTGAAATCGTGATCCACGTGCTGGTGCTGATCTTCGGCGTGGTCATGGCCTGGAACTGCGGCGTGCTGGCCGAATCCGTGGCGCCCTACAAGATTCCCACGCTCGGTATTTCCGAAGCGTTCAAGTACGTGCCCCCCGCGCTGGCCGGCGTGTTGGTGGCGATGTTCTCGCTCGAGCACATCATCGCCCTGGTCCGCGGCACAGAGGTCGAGCCCGCCTGGCACTGAGATGAAGTACACCCCCCTGAGCGCCTTCGGCGCTTCCCCCCGCTCTCGCATGGCTGCGCCATGCGGGCAGGGGGACGCAGCCCTCGCGGCGGGGCGGCCCTGGCTCGGCTGCCCTGGCTTGGGTCACGCCCGCCTCATGCGAAGCGCCCCGGGGACGATCGAAGCATTCCCTGCATGTTGCCCAGCACCCTAACGTTCCAATAAAGATTCCACCATCATGGCGTTGACCATTCTGTGCGTGACCTTCACGCTGCTGCTGCTGCTGGGCGTGCCCGTGGCGTTTTCCATCGGCCTTTCGTCGCTGGCCACCATCCTGTATGAAGGCCTGCCCCTGGCCGTGGGCTTTCAGCAAATGATTTCGGGCATGAACCCGTTCTCGTTCCTGGCGATTCCGTTCTTCATCTTTGCTGGCGAAATCATGATGTACGGCGGCATTGCCGACCGCATCGTCGACTTTGCCAAGAGCGTGGCGGGCCACGTGCGCGGCGGGCTGGGCATGAGCAATGTGCTTGCCTGCACGCTGTTCGGCGGCGTCTCGGGCTCGCCCGTGGCCGACGTCTCTGCGATGGGCGCCGTGCTCATCCCGCAGATGAAGAAAGAGGGCTACCACGCCGACTACGCGGTGAACGTGACCACCCACGCCTCGCTGGTGGGCGCGCTCATGCCCACGTCGCACAACCTGATCATCTTCACGCTGGCTGCAGGCGGCAAGGTGAGCATTGCGGCGCTGATCCTCGCGGGCATCGTGCCGGCGCTGCTCCTCACGGTGTGCAACCTGCTGGCTGCCTACCTCGTGGCCGTCAAGCGCGGCTACCCTGCGGGCACCTTCCCTGGCTGGGAAATCGTGTGGATCTCGTTCCGTGCGTCCATCCCCGGTCTTGCCGTGGTGGTCATCATCATCGCGGGCATTCTTTCGGGGGCGTTTACGGCCACCGAGTCGGCCTCCGTGGCTGTGATCTGGGCGTTGTTCCTCTCGGTCTTCGTCTACAAGAAGCTCACGCGCGAGCAGTTCCTCAAGGCCGCGTCCAAGGCCGTCAAGACCACCGGCACCGTGCTGCTGCTGATCGGCATCTCGTCGATGTTCGGCTACCTCATCGGTCTGTACGGCGTGGCCGAGCTGACGGGCGATGCGCTCAAGTCTATGAGCACTTCGCCATGGGTGATCTTCCTGTGCGTGAACATCATCCTGTTCATCCTGGGCACCTTCCTCGACATGGCGGCGACGATCCTCATCTGCACGCCCATCTTCTTGCCCATCTGCCAGCAGTTCGGCATGAGTACCGAACAGTTCGGCATCGTGATCCTGATCAACTGCGCGCTGGGGCTGAACACGCCGCCGGTGGGCACCACGCAGTTCATTGGGTGCACCATCGGGGGCATCAGTGTGGGCGAGGTGATGAAGACCATCTGGCCGTTCTACAGCGCGCTCATCGTGGCGCTGATGCTGGTGACCTACGTGCCCCAGTTCTCGATGTGGCTGCCAGACCTGGTGCTGAAATCGGGTGGATGAGCGTGGCACGGCCGGCCCCCACGCTGGCCGTGCACAACCCTTGAAGTGGATTTTGAAGTGAACGACACGACGCGAGCCCCCCTCACCATCCGCATGCACGCCGCGGACAACGTGGCCATCGTGGCGAACGACGGTGGCCTGCCGGTGGGCACCGTGCTGCCCGAGGGCGTGCCGGGCGCCGGCATCACCCTGCGCGACAAGGTGCCGCAGGGCCACAAGGTGGCGCTCAGCGACATGGCCCAGGGCGATGTCGTGCGCCGCTACAACGTGCCCATCGGCTACGCGCTCAAGGACATCGCCGCTGGCAGCTGGGTGCACGAGCGCCTGCTGCAGATGCCTGCGGCCCGCGCGCTGGAAGGCCTGCCCATGGCGACGGTGAAGCCGCCGGTGCTCGAGCCATTGACGGGCTACACCTTCGAGGGCTACCGCAACGCCGACGGCTCCGTGGGCACGCGCAACATCCTGGCCATCACCACCACCGTGCAGTGCGTGGCGGGCGTGGTGGCGCAGGCCGTGCACCGCATCAAGACCGAGCTGCTGCCTTTGTTTCCGAACGTCGACGACGTGATCGGCCTCGAGCACAGCTACGGCTGCGGCGTGGCCATCGACGCGCCCGACGCGATCATCCCCATCCGCACGCTGCGCAACATCAGCCTCAACCCCAACTTTGGCGGTGAGGTCATGGTAGTGAGCCTGGGCTGCGAAAAGCTGCAGCCCGACCGCCTGCTGCCCCCGGGCAGCTTCCCCATCACCGACGAGCGCGATGCGGCCCTGGGCCCCGAGACGGTGTGCCTGCAGGCCGACCACCACGTGGGCTTCATGTCGATGCTCGACGACATCCTGCAAAGCGCCAAACCTCACCTCACGCGGCTGAACGCCCGCCGCCGCGAGACCATCCCGGCCAGCGAGCTGGTGCTGGGCGTGCAGTGCGGCGGCAGCGATGCGTTCTCGGGCGTCACCGCCAACCCCGCCGTGGGCTTTTGCGCCGACCTGTTGGTGCGCGCCGGTGCCACGGTGATGTTCAGCGAAAACACCGAGGTGCGCGACGCGGTCGAGCAGCTCACCAGCCGCGCCGCCACGCCCGAAGTGGCCGAATCAATAGTGCGCGAGCTGGGCTGGTACGACCGCTACCTGGACCGCGGCCGAGTGGACCGTGCGGCCAACACCACGCCGGGCAACAAGGCGGGTGGCCTGTCCAACATCGCCGAGAAGGCCATGGGCTCCATCATCAAGAGCGGCACCGCGCCCATTGCGCATGTGCTGGCGCCCGGCGAAAAACTGCGCCGCGACCAGCGCGGCCTGGTGTACGCCGCCACGCCCGCCAGCGACTTCATCTGCGGCACGCTGCAACTGGCCGCCGGCATGAATTTGCACGTGTTCACCACCGGCCGGGGCACGCCCTACGGCCTGGCCGAATGCCCCGTGGTCAAGGTGGCCACGCGCAGTGACCTGGCCCGCCGCTGGCACGACCTGATGGACATCAACGCAGGCAAGATCGCCGACGGCGAGGCCACCATCGAGGACCTGGGCTGGGAGATGTTCCACCTGCTGCTCGACGTGGCCAGTGGCCGCAAGAAGACCTGGGCCGAGCACTGGAAGCTGCACAACGCCTTGGTGCTGTTTAACCCCGCGCCGGTGACCTGATTCTTCAGCCCTGGCCGCCCGCACCTGCGGGCTGCAAGACACCTTCACAGCCCGTCCTTGCACGGGCTGTTTCACTAGAGAGACACGAATCCCCATGGGTCACACCCGATTTTCCGACCGCAAGGTCCTGGTGGCGCTGGCGCTGCTGTGCTGCCTGCTCTGGGGCAGCTCCTACCCCGCGATCAAGACCGGCTACGCCTGGTTCGGCATCGCCAGGAGCGACATTCCCTCGCAGCTGGTGTTTGCCGGGTGGCGCTTTCTGGGGGCGGGGCTTATCTTGCTGGCCTGGGCGCTGGCGCAGCGCAAGCCCATCGTGAACCTGGGGGCGGGCAGTGCGCGCCAGCTGGTGGTGCTGGGCCTGTCGCAGACCACGCTGCAGTACGTGTTCTTCTACGTGGGGCTGGCCCACACCACGGGCGTCAAGGGTTCCATCATGAATGCCACTGGCACCTTTTTCAGCGTGCTGCTGGCGCACTGGGTCTATCACAACGACCGCCTGAGCCACGCCAAGCTCTGGGGCTGCGTGGTGGGCTTTGTGGGCGTGATGGTGGTGAACCTGGGGCGTGGAACGCTGGACATGGACTTCACGCTGCTGGGTGAAGGCTTTGTGGTGATCGCCGCCCTGGTGCTGGCCGCCGCCAGCATCTACGGCAAACAGGTCTCGCAGCGCATGGATTCGGTGGTGATGACAGGCTGGCAACTGGGCCTGGGCGGCGTGGCGCTGCTGGCCATCGGCTGGGGCCTGGGCGGGTCGCTCACGGGCTTCACGTGGGGCTCCACCGCGCTGCTGGTGTACCTGGCGCTGCTGTCATCGGCCGCGTTCTCGCTATGGAGCATCTTGCTCAAACACAACCGCGTGAGCCAGGTCACGGTGTTCAACTTCACGGTGCCGATCTTCGGCGCGGCGCTGTCGGCGGTCTTCCTGGGCGAGGCGCTGTGGGAATGGAAGAACCTGCTGGCCCTGGTGCTGGTGTGTGTGGGCATCTGGCTGGTGACGCGCGATGCGCCTGCCAAAAACTCCGCCGCACCACCCGCCGTGCCACCCGCCGCCAAATAGACTTGGCGCCCATGGCTTATTCCCTTTCACGCGAAGCGTTTCAGCGCAACCTGCACGGGCAGCGCACCGATCTTTTCACCTTGCGCGGCGCGGGCGGCTTGCAGGTGGCGGTGAGCAACTATGGCGCCCGCCTGGTGCAGGTGGCGGTGCCGGACGGGCAGGGCGGCCTGGTGGATGTGGCGCTGGGCTACGACAGCCTGCAGGGCTACCAGGGCGGCCAACAGTCCATGGGCGCGTTCGTCGGCCGCTGGGCCGGGCGGCTGCGCAATGGGGTGCTCACCCTGCCGGGTGGCGCACAGCATGCGCTGCCCACCAACAGCGGCCCGCACCACCACCACGGCGGCCCGCGCGGCAGCCGTTTCCAGGTGTTTACGGTGGACGGGGTCAAGCCCGATGCACTGACCCTGAGCCATACCTTTCGCACCGACGACGACGGCGTGCCCGGCACGGTGCGCCTGCAGTTGCACCTGCACGTCACGGTCGACAACGCTCTGCACATGGCCTGGACGGCCCAGGTGGCTGACGCGCCCACGGTGTTCAACCCCACGGGCCACGCCTTCTTCAACCTGGCCGGCACAGGCACCACGCACCACCACCGGCTGCAGTTGCCCGCCAGCCGGTATGTGCCGCTGGCGGCCGACGTCTGCCCTGTCGGCACGGTGGCACCGGTGCAGGCCACGCCGTTTGACTTTCGCCAAGCGCGGAGCATTGCCGATGCAGTGGCCCCGCGCCATGAGCAGCTGGCGCGCGCGGGTGGGCTGGACCACTATCTGGTGCTGGACGACGCGCCACATCACCCGCAGGCTGGCTGGGCGCAGACCGCTGCCCCAGCCTCACCCACCACCCCCGCCGGCCTGCGCCCCGCCGCGCTGCTGAGCGAGCCGACCACCGGCCGCGCGATGGAGGTCTGGACCACCGCGCCCGGGGTGCAGGTGTACGCAGCCCACGGTCTCCAGGCCGACCCGGTGCGTGACCGGGGCCGCGGCGCGGAAGCCGGCCACTGGCTCTGGCAGCCGGGCGATGGCATTTGCCTGGAGCCCATGGAATACCCGGACGCGCCCAACCACCCGGCGTTTCCGGTGCGCTGGTGGTTGCCCGGTGACGTGGTACAGGGCGCCATCGTGTACCGCTTCACGGGCTAGGAGCCTGCGCAGCAGAAGGAGCATCGGCTGCAACGCGCGAGAAACCGGCCTTGTGCAGTCCTACCTCCTGCGCCCAGGGGCCCACCCTGGGCTTCTCGGTAGCACCACACGATCCTCGGTTTTCGCGCGTTTCGCTTCGACGCCTTCTGCCGCGCAGGCTCGTGGGCCACGGCTTGCCGAGGTTGCGCAGCGGCGTTGCCGACACCGTCAGCCCGCAGCAGAGAAAAATTTGAGTGTTTTTGGGCTCCAGCGCTTGTTTATCATGCACTAGTAGCTATCAAATTAGTAGCAAATGGCCAGTCGTGCCTGCTGCAGTGCCAGGACTTCATCCGTCCACGCCCGCCGCATTCGCCTCGCTCTGCAGATGCGCCTGCACCACCGCCGCCAGCCAGTCCATTACCACCCGCACGCGCTGGGGCAGGTGGCGCCGGTGGGGGTAGATCAGCGTCACCGGCATGGGCGGGGCAGGGTGGTGGGGCAGCACCTCCACCAACAGCCCCCGGTCGATCAGCTCGCGCACGCCCAGCAGCGGCGCCTGGATCAAGCCCAGCCCCGCGGCGCAGGCGCCCAGGTAGGCCTCGGCGCTGTTGACGGTGACGCGCCCGGCCATGGGGTGGAACGCCGCGGTGTCGCCGTCCACCGTTTCAAACCCGGCCGACCGGGTGCCCAGCGTGCTCACGTAGTGCACCAGATCGTGCTGCGCCAGGTCGGCCAGCGTGTGGGGCGTGCCCTTCTTCGCCAGGTAGCCGGGGCTCGCGCAGGTGGCCACGCGCACCAGGCCCAGCGGGCGCGCCACCAGCCCGGGCTCGGCCACGGGGCCGACGCGGATCACGCAGTCAAAGCCCTCGCGCACCAGGTCCACACGGCGGTCGGTGCTGCTCAGCTCCACCTCCAGCAACGGGTGGTGCGCGAGCAGCTCGGGCAGGGCTGGCAGCACCAGCTGGCGCGCAATGCCGGTGGACATGTCGATGCGCACCCGCCCGCGCAGCGCCGTGCCTGCGGGCTGCTGGAACATTGCCTGCAGCTCGTCCACGTCGTCCAGCAGGTCCTTGCAGCGCTCGAAGTAGGCCTGCCCATCCTGCGTGAGCTGCACGCGCCGGGTCGTGCGGTGCAGCAGGCGCGTACCCAGTTGCGCCTCCAGTTGCTGCACCGCCAGGGACGCGCTGGCCTTGGGCAAGCCCAGTACCTGCGCCGCCTGGGTAAAGCTGCTTAGCTCGGCCACCCGGGCAAATATCTGCATGCGGTCTAGAGGGTTCATTGTTGGTTATGTATAGACAATGAATTCTATTTTGCATGGTTTATCTTGTTTTGACGTGCCAATACAGTGACATCCAGTCCCGGCCACAGGGTGTGGCCGGGCCTCTCCACACTGCAAAGGACACTGCCATGACAACCCCCTCCGCGACCTCCTCCGCCAACTCCACAACGTCCTCCTCGACCCCCATCGTTCTCATCACCGGCGGCAGCCGCGGCCTGGGTCGCAACGCCGCGTTGGCTGCCGCGCAAAGCGGCATCGACGTGGTGCTGACCTACCGCCAGCAAGCTGCCGAAGCCCAGGCCGTGGTGGCCGACATCGAACGGCTGGGCCGCCGCGCCGTGGCCCTGCCGCTGGACGTGGGCGATGTGGCCAGCTTTGAAGGATTCGCTGAGCAACTGCAGCAGGCGCTGCGCAGCCAATGGCAGCGCGAACGCTTTGACTTTCTGGTCAACAACGCCGGCATGGGCGTGCATGCGCCCATCGCCGAAACCACCGAGGCGCAGTTCGATGCGCTGGTCAACGTGCACCTGAAGGGCGTGTTCTTTCTCACGCAGCGCTTGTTGCCGCTGATGAACGACGGCGGCCGCATCCTGAACTTCTCGTCGGGCCTCGCGCGGTTTGCCCTGCCGGGCTACGCAGCGTATGCCGCCATGAAGGGCGCCATCGAGGTGCTGAGCCGCTACCTGGCCAAAGAGCTGGGCCCGCGCGGCATCAGCGTGAATGTGGTCGCGCCCGGCGCCATCGAAACCGACTTTGGCGGCGGCGCTGTGCGCGACAACGCCGAGCTGAACGCCTATGTCGCCGCACAGACGGCCCTGGGCCGCGTGGGCCTGCCGGACGACATCGGCCCGCTGGTGGCATCGCTGCTGCAGCCGGCCACGCGCTGGGTCAATGCCCAGCGCATCGAGGCGTCGGGTGGCATGTTTGTCTAGGGAACACCCCCTGAGTCGCTTCGCGCCTTCCCCCGCTCTCGCATCGCTGCGCGATGCGGGCAGGGGACGCCACCGGTGCGGCGGGGCGGCCCTTGCACGGTGGCACTAGTCTTAGGCAGCGCCGATGTCGAAGGCTTCGGGTAGTGCGTCGCGCGATGGAAAACCAGGATGCTGCACAGATAACCACGCGCTGAGGGCTTCCCGGTTCCGCCTAAGTTTCGTCTAAGTGTCGCTGCCCACACTGCCTTCCATCGCAACCCCGATTGAGAAGGCAGACACCATGAACCACACGCTTGCATCCACTCCCCGCCGCCTGATCCTGGCCCTGGTGGCCGCGGGCGCTTTGGGCGCCACGGGCGCCGGCCTCATCAGCGGACACCAGGCCCGCGCGATCACGCCGTCCACGCCCATCGTGGCGCAGACCCCTGCGGCACCGTCGGGGGGCGCGCTGCCCAGCTTTGCGCAGATCACTGCGCAAAACGGCGCGGCCGTGGTCAACATCAGCGTGACCGGCAGCACCAAGGCCGCCATGGCCAACGATGATGATGATGACGATGAAGGCCAGCCCGCCGCCCGCCAAGGCCGTGGCCCGCAGATGGACCCCAACGATCCGTTTTATGAATTCTTCCGCCAGTTCGGCTTTCCCGGTGGTGGCGCGCAGGGCCGGCCCAACGTGCCCACGCACGGCCAGGGCTCGGGCTTCATCGTCAGCGCCGATGGGCTGGTGCTGACCAACGCCCACGTGGTCAAGGGTGCGAGCGAAGTCATGGTCAAGCTCACCGACCGGCGCGAGTTCCGCGCCAAGGTGCTGGGCTCGGACCCCAAGACCGACGTGGCGGTGCTCAAGATCGATGCCAAGGACCTGCCCGTGGTGCGCCTGGGCAGTACGCGCGACCTGCAGGTGGGCGAATGGGTGCTGGCCATCGGCTCGCCCTTCGGTTTTGAAAACAGCGTGACCGCCGGCGTGGTCAGCGCCAAGGGCCGCTCGCTGCCCGATGACAGCCTGGTGCCCTTCATCCAGACCGACGTCGCGGTGAACCCCGGCAACTCGGGCGGGCCTTTGTTCAATGCGCGCGGCGAGGTCGTGGGCATCAACTCGCAGATCTACAGCCGCTCGGGTGGCTACCAGGGTGTGTCGTTCGCGATCCCTATCGAGCTGGCCGCCAAGATCAAGGACCAGATCGTCGCCACGGGCAAGGTGCGCCACGCGCAACTTGGTGTGGCGGTGCAGGAGGTGAATCAGGCGTTTGCTGAATCCTTCCAGCTCGACAAACCCGAGGGTGCGCTGGTGGCCAGCGTGAGCAAGGGCAGCCCGGCCGAGAAGGCAGGCTTGCAGCCCGGCGACGTGATCCGCCAGATCGACGGCCACGCCATCGTCGCATCCGGCGACCTGCCCGCCTGGGTGGGCCAGGCCCAGCCCGGGCAGCAGGCCAAGCTCTCGGTGTGGCGCCAGGGCAAGGTGGTGGAGCTGACCGCCACCCTGGGCGATGCCAGCGACAAGGCGAGCAAGCAGGCGCGCAATGACGACGCCGTGGGCAAGGGCCAACTGGGGCTGTCATTGCGCCCGCTCGACGCTGAAGAGCGCCGCGAGGTCGGCGTGAGCGAGGGCCTGGTCATTGAGCAGGCCCGCGGCCCGGCCGCTGCCGCCGGTGTGCAGCCGGGCGACGTGCTGCTGGCCATCAACGGTGCACCGGCCAAGAACATCGACCAGGTGCGCACCGCCATGGCCAAGGCGGGCAAGTCGGTGGCGCTGCTGATCGAACGCGATGGCAACAAGATCTTTGTGCCGGTGCGCCTGGGGTGAGGCTGTGCGGCGCGCCGAATCGGCCGCACCCGTGGTGCGGTCGGCCGTGCCCTCAGAACCGTACGGTCGCGCTCAGGCTCACAGTGCGCGGGTCGCCCGCCTTCACGTAGTTGGCGTACTGGTACATCCAGTATTTTTTGTCGGCCGCGTTGTTGACGGACAGGCGCCACGTCGTGTCGTACCCGCCCACCACTGTGTCGTAGGTGGCGCCCAGGTTCAGCAGCGTATAGGCGGGCGTGCGCAGGTCGCCCGTGGCGCGCAGCAGGGTGTTGCCGGTGTGCTTGGCCCCGGCCGTGAGCTGCAGGCCCGGCACCTGCGCCACGCGGTAGGCCAGCTGCGCCGTGGCCACCAGGTTGGGCGCACCCACCACGCGGTTGCCCACGTTGGCGTTGCCCCGGCCGTACTCGCTGTCCAGCACCATCAGGCTGCCGCCCAGGCGCCACTGGCGGCCCAGGCGCGCGGTGGCAGCGAACTCCACGCCCTGAAAGGTCGAGCGGCCGTCCTGCACCAGCGTGCTCGCGCCGCCGGTGGTCTGCACGTACTCTGCCTTCTTCTCAATGCGGAACAGCGCCGCGGTGGCGGACCAGCCGGCCTGCTCGGTCTTGACGCCCAGCTCGTACTGCCTGCTCTTGAGCGGGTCGAGCAATGCGCCGTAGTTGGTGTAGGTGGTGTTGCTCACCGAGGTGCCCGGCTGCAGCGCCTGCACGTAGCTCGCGTAGGCCATCGCCTGCGGCGCAAACTTGTACATCAACGCCAGCGAGGGCGTCATCACGCCCGACTTGCCATAGCGCGAGGTCTCGGCGCCCGTGCCGTCAAAACCGCGCTGCGTGTAGTGCGTGTAGCGCAGGCCGGCCAGCGCCGACCATTTGGGCGTGAGGTCGATGGTGTCGCTCACAAAGACGGCCTTTTGCGTGATCTCGGCCGCGCGGTACAGGCCCAGGCTGGCAAAGTCGCCCTGGCTGGCGTAGCCCAGCGTGTTCTGCGTGCCCAGGTTGCCCGTGCCCACCGTGCCGTAGAAGCCGTTGGCGGAATAGTCGTTGGCCTGCTGCTGCCACACGCCGCCGGCCACCAGCTGGTGCTGCATGCCGCCCAGGGTCAGCCGACCCTGCAGCACGGCATCGAGGTGGTTGAACTGGTAGGACTCGCCGTAGTCCGAGCGGTCGTTGCGGTAGTTGCCAGCCGCGTCCAGCAAGTCCAGCACCGATTCATTGCGCCGCGTGCGCGTGCCGCTGTGGCTGTAGCTGGTGCGCACCTGCCAGTCGGGCGCCAGTTGGTACTTGAGCCCGGTCGACAGGTACTTGAAGGTGTTGTCCGCATAGTTGCCGGGGCCCACCAGCCGGCCGTTGTCGTTGGCGATGGGCGACGGCAGGCGCGTGCCCACGAGCGACGCGGTGGTGATGGTGGGCTCGGCATCGCGCGACAGGCGGTCCTGGACCAGCGACTGGAACTCCCAGGTCAGGTCGCGCGTCAGGCGTGCGTCGAGCGCCAGCGACAGCGCATTGCGCCGCAGCCGCCCATCGTTGAAGGTCTCGCCGTTTTCATGGGTGGCGTTCAGGCGGTAGCCCCATCGGCCGTCGTCGCCCACGCGTCCGCCCAGGTCTGCATGGGCGCGCCACAGGCTTTTGGAGGTCAGGCCCAGGCTCAGGCTGCTCTCGGTGCTGGCGGTCGGTTTCTTGGTCACGTAATTGACCATGCCACCGGGGCTGCCAAAGCCGTACATGAAGCCGGTGGCGCCCTTGAGCAACTCGACCTGCTCCATGTGTTCGTAGGGCAGTGTCGTCACATAGCTGATGAACGGCCGGCCGTCGATGCGAAACGAATTCTGCCAGTCCAGGTCCAGCCCGCGCACCGTGAGGTAGCTGGCCCAGGCGCCTACGCTGGCGCTGTTGTCGGACACGGAGGCATCGGTAAAGAACAGGTCGCCGACCTTGTTGGGCGATGTCTGCTCGATCGTCTCGGCCGTGACCACGCGGGTGGAATAGGGCGTCTGCAGCGCCGTGCGGTCCCCCAACGCACCGGCGCTCACCGGGCGGCGCAGCTGCAGGTCGGCGGCGTCTTCTTGCGCCGTGGCACGCACGGTCACGTCGGCCAACTGCGGCGCTGTAGCGGTGCTGCTGGCGTCTTGCGCGTGGGTGGCCGCACAGGCGAGCAGGCTGGCCAGGCACAGGGCCGATGGTGCGAATGCAGGCCGTGCAGGGCGCGCCCGGAAGGGGTGGTGGTGGATGGCCATTTGATGAATGCAAATGAAAATGATTATTATCCACAACAACTTGAATCGGTGGCAGAAGCAAGGGGCCGGATGGTGCCAACGTGTGCTGGGGCGCCGCCCTGTCACGCCCACATCGGCCGCAGCGATGGCGGCGGTTTCACCGCGCAGCAGTGCCATGGGCAAACCATCCCCACCGCCCGCACGGTCCGCGCTGCCCCCGCCGTCCACCGCACGCAACGCTGCCGCTATCCTCCGAGGGGTCCCCACTCCGCTGATCTTTCTGGCCCGCTGCCATGCGCCTGCTGCTTGTAGAAGACGACCCCATGATTGGCGAAGCCGTGCAGGACTTGCTGCGCGCCGAACACTACGCCGTGGACTGGGCGCGCGATGGCGATGCGGCCGACACGGCATTGCGCACCCAGCCCTACGACCTGGTGCTGCTGGACCTGGGCCTGCCCAAACGTGACGGCCTGGCCGTGCTGCGCGACCTGCGCACGCGCAAGGACCGCACCCCCGTGCTGGTGGCCACCGCACGCGACGCGGTCGCCCAGCGCATCGAGGGGCTTGATGCTGGCGCCGACGACTACGTGCTCAAGCCCTATGACCTCGACGAGCTGCTCGCCCGCATCCGCGCGCTGCTGCGCCGCGCCTCCGGCCGGGCCGAGCCGGTGTATGAGCACAAAGGCGTGTGCATCAATCCCGCCACGCGCGAGGCCACGGTGCAGGGCGTTCCCGTCGTGCTGTCGGGCCGCGAGTGGGCCGTGCTGGAGCCTCTGATCGCCCGCCCGGGCATGGTGCTGTCGCGCCAGCAGCTCGAAGACAAGCTCTACGGCTGGGGCGACGAGGTCAGCAGCAATGCCGTGGAGGTGTATATCCACGGCCTGCGCAAAAAGCTGGGGGCCGAGGTGCTGCTCAACGTGCGCGGCGTGGGCTATCTCGTTCCCAAAACGTGATGACACCCCCTGAGTCGCTTCGCGCCTTCCCCCTCTCTCGCATTGCTGTGCAATGCGGGAGGGTGACGCCCCCAGTGCGGCGGGGCGGCCCTTGCACGGGGGCACCGGCCTCGATCGCGCCCAATTTGTTGGGTCGCGCGCAGTCCCGTAGGCTGGCTCGATGATGGAAAAACAGGCCACCTCTTGGCGCACCACGCTGCAGTCGCTGCTGCCGCGCTCGCTGCGCACGCGGCTGTTGATCTTTCTGCTGGCCGCCATCTTGCTGGCGGGCGCGGTGCAGGGCGCACTGGCCTACCGCGGCGCGCTGGCCGAGGCCGACACCCTGTTCGACTACCACATGCAGCAGACCGCGTTGGCGCTGCGCTCGGGCCTGCCGGTGGACGCGCAGGGCCTGGGCCCCGGGCTGGAGCCCGAGGACGAGAACCACGAATTCATCGTGCAGGTGTGGACCAACGAGGGCCTGCGCATTTTCGAATCCGCCGTGGGCGCCGAGCTGCCGCAGATCGCCGTGCTGGGCTTTACCGACGTGCAGGCGCGCGGCGGCACCTACCGCGTGTTTTCGATGCAGACGCGCTCGCAGGTGATCCAGGTGGCGCAGAACATGGCCGCGCGCCGCGACATGGCCCGTGCGCTGGCGCTGCGCACGCTGGCGCCGCTGGCCATCATGGCGCCGCTGTTGGTGCTGGCCGTGTGGTGGGGCGTGAGCCGCTCGCTGGCGCCGGTGGAGCGGGTGCGCCGCCAGCTCGCGCAGCGCCAGGCGGACGACCTCTCGCCCGTGAACGACGCGCAACTGCCCGATGAAGTGCAGCCTTTGGTGAGCGAGCTCAACCTGCTGTTCGAACGTGTGCAGCGCGCGTTCGATGCGCAGCAGCACTTTGTGGCCGACGCCGCGCACGAGCTGCGCTCGCCGCTGGCCGCGCTGCGCCTGCAGCTGCAGGGCCTGCAGCGCGCGGGCGACGACACCGCACGGGCGGCCGCCGTCGAACGCCTTTCTTCAGGCATTGACCGTGCGACGCGGCTGGTGGAGCAGCTGTTGACCCTGGCCCGGCAAGAGGCCGGCGCGGCGGCCCCCGGCGCACACGCCGAACCGGTGGACCTGCAGGCCGTGGCGCAACTGGCGCTGGCCGATGTGGCCCCTGCTGCGCAGGCCCGGTCGATGGACCTGGGCCTCATCGACTCCGACGCGGCGTCGGTGCCCGGCAACGCCGAGGCGCTGCGCATGCTGGCGCGCAACCTGCTCGACAATGCCGTCAAGTACACGCCCGCGGGCGGCCGGGTGGACCTGCAGATCCGGCGTGTGAACCACAACGGCGACGCCGTTCATCTCACGGTAGAAGACAGCGGCCCCGGCATCCCCGAAGAACACCGCGCCCGCGTAATGCAGCGCTTTGTGCGCGAGACCGCCGACGGCGCCCCCGGCAGCGGGCTTGGCCTGGCCATCGTGCAGACCATCGCGCAGGCGCACGGCGCGTCGGTGGTGCTGGATGCCTCGCCGCGGCTGGGCGGGTTGCGGGTGACGGTGCAGTGGAACGGGGTGGGGTAGGGCGGCTGCGGTGATCCGGGGCTGCGGTAGTGGAGAGGAGGCGTCTGACAATTTCCGGGATGCCCGCTTGAAGTCCAAAGATGCATTGCTATCATTTGTATAGCTGTTAGTGCTTATCAATCAAGCGCTGGAGGCCTAAAAGACCAAAAATCGTGGTCTGAATAACCCGCGCCGGCCCCCACACCAAAGGCTACACGGCCGTCGCCGCGGCGGCACCCACCCGCCCGGCAGCACCGCACAATGCGCAGGCTGCTGGGCTGGCGGGGCTTGCGCCCCGATGCAGCCATCCACACTGCTTGACCGGGATCGTCATCACATGAACTTCATCGTTTTCGGCGCGGGCGCCATCGGCTGCTACGTGGGCGGCCGGCTGGCTGCACAAGGGCACCCGGTGTGCCTGGTGGGCCGGCCGCGCGCGCTCGAGCCCATCGCAATGCAGGGCCTGCGCGTGACCGACCTGGACGGGTTCGATCAACTGGTGCCGCCCTCGGCCCTGCGCATCGCCACCACGGTGGCCGACGCCGTGCCCCGGGCCGGCAGCGTGGTGCTGCTGTGCGTCAAAAGCGGCGCCACCGCATCGGCCGCGCGCGCCCTGGCGGCGGCCTGCCCACCCGGCACGCCCGTCATCTCGCTGCAAAACGGCGTGGACAACGTGGCCCAGCTGGCGGCCCTGGCCCCCGGCCTGCGCGTGCTGGCGGGCATGGTGCCGTACAACGTGGTGCTGCACGGCGCCCACGTGCACCGCGCGACGGCAGGGCCTCTGCAATTGCAGCGCGACGAGGTCACCGAGCGCCTGATGCCCGAGCTCAACGCCGCCGGCCTGGCCACCGTGCTGCCGCCCGACATCCGCGCGGTGCAGTGGGGCAAGCTGCTGCTCAACCTCAACAACCCGGTGAATGCGCTGTCCAACCTGCCGCTGCGCGACGAACTGCTCGACCGCGACTGCCGCCACGTGTTCGCCGCGCTGCAGACCGAGGCCCTGGCGGCCATGGCGCGCGCGGGCATCACCCCGGCCAAGGTCACGGCCGTGTCGCCGCGCCTGCTGCCCCACGTGCTGCGCCTGCCCAACTGGCTGTTCACCCGGCTGGCCCGGCGCATGCTGCAGATCGATGCCAAGGCGCGCTCGTCGATGTGGGACGACCTGGAGGCCGGCCGCGTGACCGAGATCGATGCCATCTGCGGAGCGGTGGTGCGGCTGGCCGCGCAGCATGGTGGGCAGGCGCCGCTCAGTGCGCGCATGTGCGAGCTTCTCAGTGGGCCGCGGCTGCGGTTGACGGGGCAAGAGATGCGGAAGACGCTGGGGTTGGCGTGAAGTGGGATTTGCCGGAAGCCTCGTGCCCTGCCTTTGAACACAGGTCGTCGGCTTGCCATGGCGCATGTCTGCGCTGTCATCACCCTCAACCAGTGCCTTGCACAGACCCGCCTGCGAAGCTGCGTTCAAGTCAACGCCGGGTTGAAATTGCTAAGCTTTTGATCATGCGCAAATCCCTACTCCTTGCAGCGATGGCACTCGTGTCGTCGCTACCCTCCCTGGCCGCGCCACCGCGCATGGACACGGTGGCGATCAGCCAATCCGAAGACGGGGCCGCGCTCGGTTGTACGCCAGACAAACTCTGTGTGGACATCGCTCCATCGCAATCTGGCTGCGAAGGCCAGGCGTGTGCCACCGACGCGGCCGGTGGCACGGAGTTGAGCCTGCAGCTGCCTGGCGGCCAGGGCGATCCGGCGCACACGCCCTATCGGATTGCAGGGCTGCCCTCCGCAGACGCTTCTGTCCAGCTGTGGCCAAAGCTCATCCGCTTCGGGGGCGGCCTTCTGGTGGGCGTGCAAACGCAGGAGCGCACCATGTATTCGGGCGGTGGGGCCAGTGCAACCACCCTGCACCTCATCGCCTTTTTGCCCGACCAATCACCGTTCGAGGTTCTGCGTGTTCCACAGAGTTCCAGCGCGACGATCCGGGCGTGTTTCAGCGAGCGCCACATGAAGCAGCGCGCCGGAGCCTGCCACGATGAATACAACTTCGACGCGACCATTGCGCTGACGCAAGCATCCGCTGCAGGGTGGCCGGTGCTGCGCTATCGCAGCAAGGCGACATCGTTTCCGGGGCACGTGTCGCGGTCCAAAGACTCGCTGGCGGCGCGGCCACTTCGCCAACGCGACCTGGTGACCGTGACCGACCCCCAATGCAGTTACCAGCGGTTGTATCGCTTCGCCCCGCAAGCCCGTGCTTACGTGCCCGATACGCCGGCGCCCGATTGCTCGGATTACACCGTGCCCTGACTGACGTGCTGCGCACGCTCAGCGGCGCTTGCTGGGCCTGACTGCCAGGGCGACGACGGCGATACCGCCAGCGATGATCAACGCGTCCTCGATCAGGCCGCTGCGCGTTTGGCCGATGTGTTTCATGGTACTTTTTCTGGCGTCCAAGGTGAGGTAAGCAAGAGGCACTGCGGTGGCAACCGCCGCCAGCGCCCCGGCTTGCTCACGGCCGCGCGGGGCAAGTGCCGCACCGGCGATGCCGGCGCTCATGGTCCGCGCTAACAGGCCCAGGGCCACCGTCCTGTCAGGGGCCGTCTTCATCTTGTCGCCGGCCAGTTCCCCGGCGCCCATTGCGAGGGCGCCATACTTGAACAAGGGGCGGTCCAGCAGTGCGAGCCTGCCCGGCGTGGCGTAGCCCAGCAGCCTCGCTGCCGACAGCGTGGCCATCGGTGTCATGGAGCGGGCACTGGCAACCGCCCCAATGAGCGCGGACCAGAGCAGACTTGGCGTTTTCATGTGTTGTTCCCATTGGTGGTGCAGGTGGGAAATCGTCGGGGGTAACCGGCATTCCGAGGATTGCTTGAACTCGCTGACAGCCGTAGGACAGTCTCGCGTGTCGCCGCACGGCTGTCCGCCAAGGCTAGGATGGCGGCGAGCGGCCAACAGCAGCCAAACCTCCGAATTATTTGGCAAGGGTTTGTCGATACTCAGCCCTTTCGTTCGTCGTAGGAACAGGAAACGCAGAAACAGGGGTGCACGGCACGTGTCGGGCCCCCGCCTGCCCCTATGCCCATCCACCAAGGACCCAAGCCATGCCTGAGCCAAGCAACAACACCACCCCCGTCAAAGGCCCCGCCTCGTACTTCCCGTCCATCGAGTCCAAGTACGGCCAGCCCATCAACCACTGGATGGACGTGCTGCGCGCGGCGGGCCCGCGCAAGCACATGGAGTACGTCACCCTGCTCAAGACAGACCACGGCCTGGGCCATGGGCATGCGAATGCGCTGGTGGCGGCGTACCTGGCCCAGGGCAAGTAGTAGCGGTCAATCTTTAGGGGGTCGAGGGCCGGGGCAGGGGCCCGCAGCGGACTCACCGACGATGCGCTGGCTCGCCTTATGTGGGCGTATCGCTGAAGGGCTCAGCTGTGACTTGGTGCTCGTCCGCGCAGGGGGTGTAGCGCGCACAAGGGCTCAGATTTCCGCAGCCGGCGTTGCTACTCAGGCCGCGCCACCGTCACCACTGCCCAGCGGCACCTTGAGCCCCGCCTTCAAGCACGCCAGTGACACCGACGTGCGAAACCGCCGCACGTTGTCGTCCCCGTCGAACAACCGCCGCGTGAGCGCCTCGTAATCCGCCATCGACGCCACGTTGACCACCAGCAGATAGTCCGCCTCGCCGGTCACGCTGTAGCACTGCTGCACGGCGTCTTCCGCAGCAATGCGCGCGCGCAGCGGGGCCGTGCGGTCGGGGCGCTCGTTCTCCAGATGGATCTCGAGCACGATGGTGAGCGGCATACCCACCTTCACGGGGTCGATCACCGCCACGTTGGCGCGGATCACGCCCGACTCCTGCAGCCGCTTGATGCGCCGCTGCACTGCAGGCGCGGACAGGTTCACGGCCTTGGCGATCAAGCGCTGCGGCGTGGTGTTGTCGGTCTGCAGGATGTCGAGGATCGCCAGGTCAAATCGGTCGAGCCCTTGGTGCTGTAAGGCGGCCATTGGCGGCGATGCGGAGGTGGAGGCCGTAGGTGCCTTGGCGGTGGTAGCTGGCTTGGTAGGCATGCAGGGCGGCCTTCAGGGTGGGCTGTGAGCGAAAGTTGCGCAGCGGGCTTCAAAAAAGAGCCAAACGCACGCGCTAGTCGAACTATATTTTTACGCATGACCGCGACCCCGTTTCAACGATTTATTCCCTTCCTGGCCATCCTTGGCTCCGTCACAGCCCTCGGAATTGGCACCTCGTGGGCCAAACAAGTGCTCTTCCCGGCCGTGGGTGCGCAAGGCACCACCGCCGTGCGCGTGGGCCTGTCGGCCGTATTGATGCTGCTGCTGTGGCGCCCCTGGCGCTGGCGCCTGTCGCGGGCCGACGCCACGGCCATCGCCTGCTATGGCGCGGCGCTGGGCGCCATGAACCTGATGTTCTACATGTCGCTGCGCACCCTGCCGTTTGGCTTGGCCGTGGCCATCGAGTTCTCGGGCCCGCTGGCGGTGGCCATCTGGTCGTCCCGCCGCGCGGTGGACTTTGTCTGGGTGGCGCTGGCCATGGCGGGGCTGGGCATGCTGCTGCCCCTGGGCCTGAACGGCAGCACGCTTGACCCCATGGGCGTGTTCTACGCCCTGGCCGCGGCCGTGTTCTGGGCGCTGTACATCGTGTTCGGCAAACGCGCCGGCCATCTGCACGCGGGGCATTCGGTATCGCTCGGCCTGCTCATGGCGGCCATCGTCGTGGTGCCGGTGGGTGTGGTGCACGCTGGCGCCGCGCTGCTCACGCCCACCGTGCTGCTTGTGGGTCTGGGCGTTGCGGCCATCTCGAGCGCGATCCCCATCTCGCTCGAAATGATGGCCCTGAAGCGCCTGCCTAAAGAAGCCTTCGGCATCATGATCAGCATGGAACCCGCCGTCGCCGCCGTGCTGGCCGTGGGCCTGCTGGGTGAATACCTGAGCCTGCTGCAATGGCTGGCCATCGCCTGCATCGTGGCGGCATCCATGGGCAGCGCACTGACTGCGGGGCGGCCTGCAGCCCCTGCGCGCGTGGAGCCGCAGGCAGCTTGAGCGGCCTGAAAGGGGTCCGTGCCCCATGGGATTAATGCAGCAACGCTGCTTACTGAGCCGCGGATTCGGCAAAGGATGACAAGCGGCGGTCTGCTCGACTACAAAAATGGCTCGATCCAATCTGTCCCTCAGGAGTAGCTCCATGCGCATCCCCCCGCTGCCCAAAACCGAAATCGAAGAGGCTGAACGCAAGGTCAGCGCCATCTTGGAAGACCTTGAACAGAACACCGATGCCGACGTGAAGGACATCGACCTGGAAGATGTCGTCGAGACCGACCCTTCCAACGGCCGGCCCGCCGTGCACCAGGCGGTGGATATCACCGTTCAGCCGCGCGCCAAGCGCAAGTGGCTCAAGTAGCGCCAGCGGGCTGGGCCTGGCCGCTGCGGCCGGGCGCGCTCACCTTGCGTGCGTTTGACCGCTACGCTAGCTCAACGTCTCCATTGGCCCCCTAGCGAGGGGCCCTCAATTAGAAAGTGACCAGTCACCGCACCCGGGGCTAGTGCTGGGTGCTGAGTCACCGTCCGAGCATAAAGAACGTTCTGCACCCCGATCAACGAGCCGGCGTCGTCCCCGTCCGGCCCGTAGTCCCCTCGGGCGCGGTCTGCGTGCTGTCTCGGCCAGCGCCGGTCGTGTTGCCCACTGGTGCGCCTACACCTTCACGTCCAGGGGGCGTCTGGGTGTCCGGGGCTTGCGGCGCATTGATAGCGGCCGGCGCTGCACCCCCCGTGGCCGCACCGCTCGTTCCTTGTGCTTCAGCGGCCGGCTGCGTATTGGCGCTCGACGGGCTCGGTCCACCCGTGGTTTGCCCGGCGGGGGCACGCGCGGGGCCATCACCCACCCCGCTACGCGACGCGCCCTCAGGGCCCAGCACGTTGAAGAACAGCACCAGGAGCAACGCAAGCAGCGCTGCCCCGATGAAGAAGAACATCAGGCCGCTGTTTTCTCGCCCGCTGGTAGGGCGCGGAGTCTGTTGTGCCGCCCCGGTGTTGGAAGCGGGCGCGGTGGCGGGGCGCTGGCTGGTGGTTGGGTTCATGTCGAATACTCCTTGCAATGTGGGAAGGTCAGCGGCATCAGGTCAGGCGACAGGCTGCCGATGTGATGGAGGCCGCTGGCCCCTTCGATCCTTCAATGAGAGATTTGAGGGAGCCCGTTGCGACATCACGATCCTTCACCGTAGGCCGCGGCGTGTGCCAGCCCTGTCGGACAACCTCGCTATGGCACGTGATCTAGCCAAACACCGATAGCGCTGCATCTCTAAGTAGTAAGCGCAAGGCCGGGAAACGTTGCGTGCGCTGGGCCTCGTGGACTCAACGTTAATGAGTCAACGACTGCAGTGGCGATGCGGGGCGCTGTGTCCCCTGTAGGTTGTTGCTGACGACCGTACCTGATGTGTTCCGGCGCTTGGCGAGATTCACCGTCCCTAGGATTCAATCCATGCGTCGCACGGTTGTGGCGCACTAACTCCTGAAAGGATTTGCAATGAACACCGATCAAGTCAAAGGCGCTGTGAAGGATGTTGTTGGCAAGGCCCAGCAAAAGACCGGCGAGATGATCAACAGCCCAGAACAGCAAGCCAAGGGCGTTGCCAAGCAGGTTGAAGGGAAGACCCAGAAGACCTACGGCGACGCCAAGGAAGTCGTCAAGGATGCGACGCGGTAATTAATGATGGCGTAGCGCTTGAGCTGTAGCGCTTTGAAGCCCGGGCGCATGTTGCGCCGGGGCTTTATTATTTCTGGCTTGAATCAGTCGCTACCTTACTGCTGCTGCCCTTGCTGATTCCGCTGATTTGAGGATTGCTTTGATCCTGCTGGCGGTTCTGCTGGTCGTGCTGAGATTGATTGCTCTGACTTTGATTTCGCTGCTGATTGGTCGTCATTACTATCTCCAGAACAGCTCGGGCGACATTGCCGTCCGTTCATTCCAAGGCAAGCAAGATGCGACATTGGTGGGGAGCTAGAGAACTAACGTGTAGGGGTAGCGCCTAGAAAGCGGGTGCCTGACGGGGTTTTGGGGAGAGAGGAGACGGATGCTTCGGTAGGCCCCATTGAGTGGGGCGAGGGGGCAGAAGAAACCGTCTTAAGGGCGGTTAACGTTGAGACACCACCCGACAAGCTGAGCTTTTACGAACTGGCGGCCTGTCGACAAGGTACCAATTACCCAACATCGCTCCGAATCCCCTTTGTTGATCAGAGTGATCCCTGGTTCAATGAGCGCCCGAAGGTGGCGCGGGGCCTCTGGCAGAGTGCTAATGTCGACTCTGAGCTACGAGAACATCAAGGTCGCAATGAAAATCGATATAGCAGTGGCAGATACCGTGCCAGACGACGCTTTCGCGCGAATTGAGAGACTGGCCAGGGGACTGCCTTCGGCGGATTCCAGTTTCAGGGATGCAGAAATTATCGTAAGGCGCACGCCGATGGATACCGTTCAGACCATGGTGACGGACGAGGAATACTCTCGACAGAAGCTCGTGGAAATTTTGGTCGAACAGGCGCTAACGGGCGGGTCTGACTCCTTGTTTGGCGCCCTATAGGACTTGCTGGCATCCACCGTGCGGCCCACGCGACTGCTTGTGCAAGGTCTGGGCACAATCACCCCATGTTCTTCATCCTGCACATGATTTAGATCCAGTCGGAAGACTATTGCGGTCAGGTGGGGCGGAACACAAAGGCACTGGCCAAGGCGGACAGCGCGGCGGGTAAATTTCTGACGTCTGGATGACGGCGGCAAAGCGCAAAGTTGGCCCATATTCAGGAGACCTCCCATGCGTATTGCCACCATCACACTGCTTGTTGCCGCCGTAACGGCTGCCTCATCCGTAGCCGCACAGATGACCGCTCCGATGCAGGTTGTTCCAGGCGTCCCCGCGCCTACAACCTCGTTTCCGGAACCGTCCACCTCCCCTTCGCAGACGCCGTCCGTGCCGCCTTCACAGACGCCAGCTGAAACACACGCAGCGCCACCGGCCGCGCCACCAACTGCAACGCAAAAGCCTACAGAGGTCGGTGCACCCAGGACCACGCCTACAGCCGCCGGCACATCCTCCGGAGTAAGTGCCGGGCAGCGCGTGGGGGCTCCTCAGCAACCCCCAACCCCGCAACAACAGTCGATCACTGCGCAACCAAGCCCTATACCATCGCAGCTCGGTACGACGCCCAGCACGCCCGGTGCACAAGGCACGACCGGAACAACGGGCACAACCGCCGTACCCAGTGCGCCAACGGGGCAGACTTCTCCAATTGCCCCTGGCGGCACGGGCGGGATGGCGGCGCCACTCAAGCGGTAGCGTTTGCGGCTGCCACAGTTAGGCTAGGAGTGGAAAACCCATTGCCCGATCGAACCGGCTCCCAAGTTTAGTATGAGCGCGTCTGCGTTGGCACTACCCTTGGAGCGCTATACGCAGAGACCCTGAAGGTGCGCCATGGCGCGGTCCTGCGCAACCTCGGCGGCACACAGGCCATTCGGCCCGGATAGGGGGACAAGCACTCCGCCGAGATTCCGCTACGCCGTGGAGCGTAGCGCTCGGGCAACACGTGGACGCCACGCTGGCCGACTAGTCGGAGCAGAACTGGCGCAGGACTCACCGACTTCCACGACCGGCAACTCAGAGCGATCCCGTATAAACGTTCTCTACCTCTAGAGCACAGTGGCTAGGCTGCACGATGGGTTACCAGAAATTTTGCAACGAGGTGCAAGCTCGAGTTCGATCCCTTTCGCTCCATGTCCGCGGCACGTCTCCAGAGCTGAATTGAAGTGCCTCAGCCATTGAGTTCTAAGACGGTCAATGGTCCCTTCGACAGGAATCGAACCTGTATCTAGCGCTTAGGAGGCACTCGTTCTATCCATTGAACTACGAAGAGGCAGCCGCGCATTGTAGTGGCGCCGCGCGAGGCTCCTTTCGGGCACTTGGTCAATCGTATTTCACCGTGTAGATCAGGTCCACCGCGCTCTTTTCGCCGGTTTGGCCGCGCAGGGTGAGGCGGCGCGAGAGGTCGTAGAAGATGTACAGCGTGCCCAAGGTGCCCGACAGGCTGCGTTCGTAGGTCACGTACAGATCCTTGGACAGCCGCTTGCCGAACGTGAGGGCGGCGCTGCTGGCGTCGTCGCCGGCGCCCGGGCCGCGAAAGCCGATTTCGTCCAGGCCCACGCGGCTGGCCATGTTGGCGCCGGATTTGTTGTTACCGCCGCGGCCCAGCAGGGCGAGGGCGGCTTGCTGCATCACGGCGGCTTCGGCGCCGCCTGCGGCGGCGTTGCGGCCCAGCACGACCCACGAGAGCTTTTCGGCGTCGGGCAGTTCGGGGTCGGAATACAAACGCACCCGCGGTGCCTGTGCGCTGCCGGTGACCTGCACGCCAGCGCGTACGCTGATGTTGGGGCGCAGCGCCAGAATGTCGAGCGATGGGTTGTTGTACGGCCCGTTGAAGCGGATGAGGCCGGTCTCCACATCCAGCATCTGGCCCCAGGCGCGGTAGCGGCCTTCGTCGGTGCGGACTTCGCCCGTCACGCGCGGCGGGGCGCCTGCCACGGCGCTGCTGCGGATGTCGACCTCGCCAGTTAGCCGGGTGGTGATGCCGTGGCCGCTCAGTGCAAAGTCGCGGCCCAGGTTGAGGGTGATGGCGATGTCGGGGGGCTTGGCGGTCTGGGCTTGCGCGGCCACTTGGTTGGCGCGGGCGGCGGCTTGGGCCTTGGCCTGGTCTTCCTTGTCCTTGGCGGCCGAGCGCACGACCACGTCAGAGCCCAGGGTGGGCGCGCTTTCGTCGGGCAGGATGATGGTGGCGCGGTCGGTGGTCAGCTTGCCGCGCAGGCTGATCTGGCCCTGCTGCAGCTGGGCCTGGAGCTGGCCGGACACGCTGATCTGCCGGTCTGCCCGCACCAGCACTTGCAGCGCTTTGGCTTCGGCCTGCAGCGCCATGCCAATGCCCGACATGCCATTGGCGGCCTGGCCCCAGGTGATGCGGCCCGTGGCGGTGAGCGTGCCGCCGTCTTGCGGTGCCGCAGTGCGGTTGCCGCTAAAGCCGGCGATGCGCGCTCCGCTGCCGCGCCCGCCTTGCAGGCGGAACTCGGTGATGTCGAGCTGGTTGCCGCGCAGCGTGGCGCGCAGGCGGCCACCTTGCAGGTCCACGCCATCGACCACCGAGCGTACGGCCAGATCGTCTGCGCCGAGTGTGCCCGCCCAGCGGGGTGCATCGCGCGTGCCCGACAGCGTCGCGCTGGCATCGAGCGTGCCGCGCACGCGCCAGCCGGGCGGCGCCAGGGCCGACCACACACCCACGTCGGGCAGGCGCGCGCGCAGGGTGCCCGCCAATGGGGCATCGGGCGCCCAGGTGATGGCTGCGAGGTCCGTGCCCGTGCCAGCACCGCCGCCCGCGAGCGTGAGCCGGGTGTTGGCGCTGGCGTCGATCTCGCCAGCGCGGTCGCTGGCCCACGCAAGCCGTGCGCGCAGGGCGTCGCCTTCGAGCTCGACGGAGACCTCGGCCTGGCGCACGCCGGCGGGCGTTCCGGCTGTGGGGGCCGAGGTTGCTTCGGTGGCGATCACGGTGGTGGCACCTGCGCCGGCGCCCTGGCCGCTGCTCTGCACTGCGGTGACGGCCGTGGGGTCGCCCGCCAGGATGCGCAAGTCGCCGCTGGCGCGCCGCAGGCTGGCGCTGGCGCGCAGGGCACTGGTGGTGTCCAGCATCCATTGCCCATCCAGCACGATGCTGCTGGCCAGGCCCATGCGGGCCAGCAGCGCCTGCACCGGGCGGCCTGCGGCTGCAGGGGTGCTGCCGATGCCCAGCGCATCCACCCAGGCCATGGGCAGGCCCTGCAGCGTGCCCTGCGTCTGCAACTGCAAAGCGGGGCCTGTGGTGACGCGCACGGGCTGCCAGCGCAGCACCACAGTGCCGGGTTGCGGGCCGGTCAGGCGGGCCTGCCCTGCGGACGCCTGGATCGTGGTGCGCGTGGAGGCCGATGGGGTTGGCGTGCGGGTTGGTGTTGCCGTGTTGCGGTTTCCGGTGCCTGCCCGCTGGCTGGCGGGTGCTGTGGCGCCCCCGCTGGCCCGGTTTGCCGTGATGGTCAGTGGCTCGGCCAGCTGCAGAGCCCAGGTGCCGGGGCGCTGGGCATCCTCTGCCTGCAGGCGCAACTCGGCGATCTGTGCCTGCCACTGCGCCGGGGCCGATAGCCCGCCCGTGAGGCGGGTCTGCAGCGTGATGCGCTGCATTTGCTGTGCCTGGCTGGCGTTCAAGCGGGCTTCGCCATTTGCCGACAAGGCAGCCTGCAGCAGGTTGCCTGAGAGCTCTGCCTTCACACCGCGCAGCTGCACTGCCGTGGCGCGTGCGCCAGCGTCCTTGGCTGGGGGGAGCGACAGGGCCAGCTGCTGCGTCGCAAGCGTGGCTTGCAGTTCAAAGGCGTCCTTGCTGGCGGGCAGGGCGTTGCCCGCGCTGGCTGCCTGGAGTTGGCGGGCCGCCGTCTGCCAGCCGCCTTTCCAGCGCGCGGTAATCGATGCCGCACCCTTGGCCGTGGCGCCCTGCAGTGCTGTCTGCACCGCGCTGCCGACCCAGGGCAGGCTGGTCAGCCAGTGTTGAGTGACTTCAGTGTCAGCCCACTGCACCTGCAGATCGCCTGCGCCGGTGGTCGGGGCGATGCTGCCCTGCGCGCGTGCGGTGGCGCCCGGCACGGTCAGCGCAAGCTGGCCTTGGGCTGCGGGGCCCGTCAAGGCGATGCGCAAATCCGTCGCTTCGGCGCGGGCCTGGAGGGCGTCGAGCATCAGTCGATCAAGCTGCACCGTGCCGCCGCCCGGCTGCGCGCCGGGCTGCCAGTGGCCCTTTGCTACCAGGCTGTTGATGGACAGCAGCGCGGGGCGGTCTTTGGTGGCACGTGCTGGCGCAGCAGCGGCACCCGCCGCGCGGATGTCTGCATCAAAGCGCACCTTGTCGCCCTGTGTCTGGGCGCTGACGCGGCCCGCCAGGGGGTTCGCAGCCAGTGCGGTGTGCAGCGCGTCGGGGCGCAGGTTGCGCAGTTCGGCCTGGCCTTCCACGGCCTGGGTGGATGGGGTGTAGTGGCCCTGCAGCGTGGCCGTGCCCTGGCCGGCGCTCGCGATGGCCGTGGGCACGGTCCAGCGCGTGCCGTCATAGCTGGCGTTGGCTTGCAGCGCGCTGAGCGGCAGGCGGCCTTGGTCCCATGGGCCGGCAAGGTCGTTGCGCAACTGGGCTTGCAGCGCCCAGCCTGTGGCGGGCGTCGACGGAGATGCGGGAACCGTGCCGGGCTGGCTGGGCGTGGTGCCAGCGGCAGCTCCCGATGAGCTCGCCGGTGCGGGCCCCGCTTGCAGCGTGCCGTGCAGCTGGGTGCGCGGGGCCTGTGGCCACAGCACTGCGAGATCGACCGCGCGCAGCGTGGCGCTGGCGGCTTGCAAAGGCTGCGTGGCCCACGGGTTGAGTGTGGCAGCCACATCGGCCTGCATGGGCTGTGTGGGCGGCAGTGGCGCAGCCTGAGTGGCCGTGCGGGGTGCGCGTGTGGCAGGTGTGGTGGTTGTTGCAGGCTTTGCTGGATCGATGGTGGGCGTGGCTGCACTGACCGGTGTTGCAGGGCTGATGCGCGCCTTGAGCTCCAATTGCGCCGCGGCGGTGGCCAGCGTGCCTTGCAACGTAGCGTGCGCGCCCAGCTGCAGAGCGGCGCCACCGCCGGGCACGGCGGTCTGCACGGCACCGTCTACCGTGGCATCCAGCGCCATGGGGGTGTCTGCCTGCAGCGTGGCGCGGGCGGTGTAGCGGCCTTGGGCCAGCTCCACGTTGTCGATCTTCAGGCGGTGCTCGCGCCCGTCAAAGCGGTAGTCGCCTTGCAGGCCCAGCACCTGCACGGCGGGCGGGCCGGCCCACTGGATTTCGTCCACACGAAACGGCACCCCAATCTGCAGCGGCAGCCGCAATTGCGTGAGCGGCTCGGTGGGGTCTTTGGTGGGGGCATCCGCCACCGGCGTGATCTGAACACGCGCAGCGTGCACCTCGCCCAGTTCCAGCCTGCGCTGCAGCAGCGGGGCAAGCTGCCAGCCGAGGGTGATGTCGTTCACTTCGACGGACAGCGCGGGGCTGCTCCAGCGCAGCCAGCCAATGCTCCCGCCGCCGCGCAGCGAGCCGCTGACGTCGCGGCTTTCCAGTTGCTGGTCGGGGGGCAGATGCCGTGCAGCACGCGCCAGCGCCGCGGCCAGCGAGGTGTTGCTGCCCGACCACCACCACAGCGCGGCAGCCGCTGCAATGAGCAGCGCCACCAGCGCGACCAGCAGCCAACCCAGGCCGCGCGCTGCACGGTGCACATGCCGCCGCCGCGGTGGTTGGGGCGAGGCGCCGGCGCTGAAGTCTGAAGACGGCGCGCGGGGCGGCGTTGGGCTCGAAGTTGCCATCAGAAGCTGAATCCCAGCCGCAGGTGCAGGCGAAGTTCCTTGGCCTTTACGCCGTAGGCCAGGTCCGCCTGCAGAGGCCCCACGGGGCTGCGCCAGCGCACGCCGGCGCCCACGCCGACGCGTGGGTCGAGGTCGCCGGCACGGTCTGCCACAGCGCCCGCGTCAACGAAGAGGGTGCTTTCCCAGTCGGTCATTTCGCCCTTGTAGACGATGGGGCGCTGCCATTCGACGCTGCCCACAGCCATGTAGCGGCCGCCGTACAGCTTGCCGTTGTCGGTGCGCGCACCGATGCTGCGGTAGCCGTAGCCGCGCACGGTGGTGTCGCCCCCCGTCAAAAAGAGCTGTGTCACCGGCAACTGGGCGCCATCGCGCGCCAGCACCGCACCTACTTCGGTGCGCACGGCGATGCGGGCATTGCGGGCCTGGCCGGCGTCGTCCTGCACACGGCCTGCGGGCACAAAGGTTTGCCAGCGCACCAGCGTGCGCACGAAGGGGTCGCGCTCCGGGCGCAGCGTGGTGCCCAGGCCCAGCTCCACCGCCACGCCGTGGCCGCGCGTGGGCGCCGTGAGGTTGTTGAAGTAGCGGCCCGTCCAGCCGTAGTTGACGCTGACCGCCGTGCCCGACGGCGGCGCGTTCACCCCCTGGCTGTTGGCGTAGTCGTACTGCAGGAAGTAGCTGCGGTCGATGCGCTTGGTGTTTTTGCTGCGGCCCGAGCGCAACCGCCCGCTGTTGGTCTCGAAATCGCCCGTGTCCTCGCGCAGCAGCTGGCCGCCGGCAAACCAGCGCCAGCCATTGGTGTCGGGCAGCGCCGTCCATTCAGTGCTCGCGAGCTTGGTCTCGCGGTCCATCGAGAGCTTGCTGACTGCGCGCCAGCCGATGCCGGGCAGTTTGTTGTGAATGTGCTCCAGCGACAGGCGCGCCCCGCTGTCGGTCGAAAACCCCGGGCCGAACACCAGCTTTTGCAAAGGCGCTTCGCGCACCTGGGCCACCACGGGGGCGGCCTGCGGGTCGGTGCCCTCGGTGTCGAGCGTGAGGAACACCGCGTCGTAGTAGCCGCTGCTGGCCAGCCGCAACTGGGCGTCGAGCAGCTCGGCTTCGTCGTAGACAGCGCCCGTGGGCAGGCGCGCCAGGCGCCGGGCGCCGTCGGGGTCATAGCGCTCGCTGCCTTCCACGCGCAGGGGGCCGAAGCGATACACCGGGCCGGGCTCGTAGGTGACGTTGAGCTTGGCTTCGTGCTTGTCGGCGTCGATCTCGGCGCGGCTGCTGGCGATGCGGGCGGTGGGGTGGCGGCGGGCCTGCAGCTGGCGCAGGCCATCGGTTTTGGCGGAGTCCCAGGCGGACTGGGTGAAGGCCTGCCCGGGCGCGAGCGACCAGTCGCGCTGCACGCGCTGTTGCTGGCGGGTACTGGCCTGGGTGTCCTCGCTGGCCGCTGGGGGGCCGCCCGTGAAGTCGATGTCGGTGCTGGCAATGCGGGTCTGGGGCCCGGGCTGCACGGTGACGACCACGGTGCGCGGCGCGGTTTTGCGCTCGGGAGTTTCCGTCAGCTCGACCGTGATCGTGGGCGCAAAGTACCCCATCGTGCCCAGCAACTCGCGTGCATTGGCGTCGGCCGCGCCCAGCAGGCGCTGCAGCTCGCTGGCATTCAGGTCGGGCAGGTTGCGAAAGCGCTGCAGCTCCAGGTGGCGCTCGAGCGTGCCGCGTACTTCGTCCGGCGCGCGCACGTCCACTGCAAACGACGGTGACGAGGACTCTGCAATGACCGCCGTGGCGCCCGACTTTTTGCCATCACCCTCGTCATCCTTCCCAAGGCGCAGCATGCTGCAGCCCTGCAACCCCAACACGCCAATAAGCAGCAACGCCGACCACAGGGCCGGCGTTGGGGAGATGGCGGTGGAGCGCAGGGAACGAAAGAGCACGGCGGGCAGGGGAGTGGTGGGGCGGGCGGTGGCGGAGCTGCGGAGCGCCACCCGGCTCGTATGGCGCGGCCGAAAAGTGGCCTTGCGACTATGCCCCGAAAAGCACCCCGGCTATGTCAGACAGTTTCGCGCGCTGGGCCCATAGCGGAGAAGCCTCAGGGCGCAAGTTGGAGCCTATTTAGACAACAGGCGCATGGTTTCTTCCAGCCCCCTGAGCGACAGCGGATACATCCGGTTGCCGATGAGCTGCTGGATGATGCTGATGCTCTGGCGGTACTGCCATACGCCTTGCGGCTCGGGGTTGATCCACGCGTGCTTGGGAAAGGCGTGGGTGAGGCGCTGAATCCACTCGGCGCCGGGCTCTTCGTTGTTGTATTCCACGCTGCCGCCGGGCTGCAGGATCTCGTACGGGCTCATGGTCGCGTCGCCCACGAAGATCAGTTTGTAGTCCCGGTTGTACTTGCGGATGATGTCCCAGGTGGCGAACTTCTCGGCGAAGCGGCGGCGGTTGTTCTTCCACATGAAGTCGTACACGCAGTTGTGGAAGTAATAGAACTCCAGGTGCTTGAACTCCGTCTTCACGGCGCTGAAGAGTTCCTCGACGCGCTGGATGTGTTCGTCCATGGTGCCGCCCACGTCCATCAGCAGCAGCACCTTCACGTTGTTGTGCCGCTCGGGCACCATCTTGATATCGAGGTAGCCCGCATTGGCCGCCGTGCTGCGGATGGTGTCGGGCAGGTCCAGCTCCAGCTCATGGCCCTCGCGCGCAAACTTGCGCAGGCGGCGCAGCGCCACCTTGATGTTGCGCGTGCCCAGTTCCTGCTGGTCGTCGTAGTCCTTGTAGGCGCGCTGCTCCCACACCTTCACGGCGCTCTTGTTCTTGCCGGCGCCGCCGATGCGCACACCCTGCGGGTTGTAGCCACCGTGGCCGAACGGGCTGGTGCCGCCGGTGCCGATCCATTTGCTGCCGCCCTCGTGGCGCTCCTTTTGCTCTTCGAGGCGCTTCTTCAGCGTCTCCATCAACTCGTCCCAGCCCATCTTCTCGATGGCGGCTTTTTGCTCGGGCGTGAGTTCGTTCTCCAGGATCTTGCGCAGCCAGTCGGCCGGAATCTCCTTGGTGAAGTCGGCCACCATCTCGACACCCTTGAAGTAGGCGCCGAAGGCCCGGTCGAACTTGTCGTAGTGCTTCTCGTCCTTGACCAGCGTGAGGCGCGAGAGGTTGTAGAAGTCGTCCAGTCTCCACGCGTCATCCGATCTGGGGCCGACCACGCCGGCCTGCAGCGCTTCAAGCAGCGTGAGGTATTCCTTCACGGACACCGGCAGCTTGGCCGAGCGCAGGATGTAGAAGAAGTCGATCAGCATGTTTTTGGCCTCCAGCGCTTGCTACGTAAGCGTTCGGCGCTCTAAAAGATATAGCAACTGTGCCTTGGCTTCGGGCCATTCGCCTGAGCGCATGCTGTACATCACGGTGTCGCGGATGGTGCCGTCGCGGCGCAGCGCGTGGCCGCGGATCACGCCATCCTTTTTGGCGCCCAGCCGCTCAATCGCTTTTTGCGAAGCGAAGTTGAAGTTGTCGGTGCGCCAGCCCACCACGTGACAGGCAAGCGTGTCAAAAGCGTGGCCCATCATTAACAGCTTGGCCGTGGTGTTGACGTGGGTTCGCTGCACGCTCTGGCAGTACCAGGTGTAGCCAATCTCCACGCGGCGCACGGCGGGCAGGATGTCGTGATAGCTGGTGGTGCCCAGCACCTTGCCGGTGGCGTCGTCCACGACGGCGAAGGCAAAGCGGTTGCCCTCCTCGCGCATCTTCAGGGCCGCTTCGATGTATGCGCGGGTGTCCTGGGGCTCGGGCACCGAGGTGATGCGCAGCTTCCACAGCTCGCCATCGGCGGCCGCAGCGGCCAGGCCTTCTTCGTGGGACAGCGCCAGGGGCTCCAGGCGGATGCCGCGGTCGCGCAGCGTGACGGGTTCTACAAAGGCCATGGTCTTGATCAGTGGTCAGCGTCAGTCGTCAGTCGTTGGAAGCCTTGCGGCGCCGGCTGGTCTGCCAGCGCCTGGCGGCGTGCAGGCCCAGCCCGCCCCCGAGGCCCACCAGCGCAATGCCGAGCAGGGTCTTGCTGCCGTAGCCGGCCGCAAAGATATCGAAGCCCAGCCATTGACCAAGCCAGAAACCGGCCAGGGCGCCGCCGACAAAACCAATGGCATCGGCGACGCCGTCTGCCAGCGAAGGGGTGGGAGGTTGGGCCATTGCCGGGAGTCAGCGGTTGCGCTGGTTCATGAACACCAGCTTCTCGAACAGGCCCACATCCTGTTCGTTCTTGAGCAGGGCGCCCACCAGCGGCGGCACGGCCACCTTGTTGTCGGCACTTTGCAGCGCGGCGAGTGGAATGTCCTCGGCCACCAGCAGCTTGAGCCAGTCGAGCAGTTCGCTGGTCGAGGGCTTCTTCTTGAGGCCCGGCAGGTTGCGCACGTCATAAAACGTCTTCATCGCCACGCTGAGCAACTCGCTCTTGAGCGTGGGGAAGTGCACGCCCACGATCTGGCGCATGGTGTCGGCTTCAGGGAACTTGATGAAGTGAAAGAAGCAGCGGCGCAGAAAGGCGTCGGGCAGTTCTTTTTCGTTGTTGGAGGTGATGAACACCAGCGGGCGGTGCTTGGCCTTGATGAGCTCGCGCGTCTCGTAGCAGTAGAACTCCATGCGGTCGATCTCGCGCAGCAAGTCGTTCGGGAATTCAATGTCGGCCTTGTCGATCTCGTCGATCAACAGCGCCACGGGCTCGTCCGCGGTAAAGGCCTGCCACAGCACACCCTGGATGATGTAGTTGCGGATGTTCTTCACGCGCTCAGAGCTGTCGCCATCGTTGAGCTGGCTGTCGCGCAGGCGGCTCACGGCGTCGTATTCATACAGGCCCTGCTGCGCCTTGGTGGTCGACTTGATGTGCCACTGCAGGAGCGGCATGTTGAGGGACTGGGCGACTTCTTCGGCCAGCATCGTCTTGCCGGTGCCGGGCTCGCCCTTGATGAGCAGCGGCCGCTGCAGGGTGATGGCCGCGTTCACGGCAAGCATCAGGTCTTGGGTGGCGACGTAGTTCTGGGAACCTTGGAATTTCATGAGGGAAATCACCGGATCGTTGATGAATAGGCCTTGACAGCCGCTGGCTATAATCTGCGGCTGATCAGCTTCCTGAGCTGACTGAACTTCCACGAGATTGTGCGCGCAAAATGAACAAAACGCTGACCACGCTATTTGCCCTGGCTGTCGCTTCCGTGACCGCCGTCTCCCATGCCCAGGAAGCCCAAGGCGACGTGGAAGCCGGCAAGCAAAAGATCGCCATGTGCATCGGATGCCACGGCATTCCAGGCTACCAGGCCAGCTTTCCAGAGATCCACAAGGTGCCCATGATCTCGGGCCAAAGCGCCAAGTACATCGCCGCATCGCTCGTGGCCTACCAAAAGGGCGAGCGCCGGCACCCCACCATGCGTGGCATTGCCGAGTCGCTGACCGAAAAAGACATCGCCAACGTGTCTGCCTACTACGCGCAGCACGGCAAGACCAGCGCAGAACTGCCCGCCAAACCCGCCCGCGAACCCAGCGTGCAAGTGGCGGAGCTGCTCAAGAAGGGCGCCTGCGTTTCGTGCCACGGCGACAACTTCGCCAAGCCCATCGATCCTTCGTACCCCAAGATCGCAGGCCAGCACGCTGACTACCTGTTCGTGGCCCTCAAGGCCTACAAGGCCGAGAAGAACCCCAACCTGGGCCGGAGCAACGCCATCATGGCCGGCGTGGCCAAGCAGTTCACCAACGCGGAACTGAAGGCACTGTCCAACTACATTGGCGGTGTCGAAGGCGACCTGCACGTGGTGCCCCAATCGCGCTTCCGTTGATCGGATGAGGGCCCGCGGTGAGGTGAAGCAAACTGCCCGCCACAGCCACAAAAACCCGCTACGACCTGGCGGGTTTTTTTATGCCTGCGTCCGTGGTGGATGCCTCGTCAGCCCGACACGTCGGTGCGATGGCTACAGATGGGCAAGGCAGTGCGACGCACTGGCATTGGGGCACGGTGCAGTGTGATCCGGTGAGCCGGTGAGCCGGTGAAGCAGTGACGGTCTGACCCGAGCGCGATCACGACGGCAAAGACACTGCCGATGCGCCAGTACCGTCCCCTTCCAGCAGACGCACCGAAAGGTCCATGTCCTGCAGTGGCGCAGGCCGGCCAAACCAGTATCCCTGGGCGCTGGCGCAGCCCATCTCGCGCAGGCGGCGCGCGGTGGCTTCGGTCTCCACGCCCTCGGCCACCACGGTCACGCCAAAGCCCTGTGCCATGTTCAGCACCGCGGTGACGATGGCCGCGTTCTGGGTCGAGTCCAGCAGGTCGCGTACAAAACTCTGGTCCACCTTCACGCAGTCAAAAGGCAGGCGGCTCAGGTAGGCCAGCGACGAGTAGCCGGTGCCAAAGTCGTCGATGGCGATCTTCACGCCCAATGCACGGATGCGCGCCAGGCGCTGGCCGGTGACCGCATCGCCTTCGAGCAGCACCGATTCCGTCAGCTCCAGCGTCAGCTGTGCAGGCGGCAGGCTGCTGGTGGTCAGCACCTGCTGCAGCGTGCTGGGAAAGTCAGACTGAATGAGCTGCCGCGCCGACACGTTCACATGCACCTCAAAGCCCTCGGGCAGGTGCGGCAGCTGCTGCGCGATGTCCTGCGTCGCGCGGCGCAGCACCCAGTCGCCCAGCGCAAGGATCAGGTCCGATTCTTCGGCCACCGGGATGAACACCCCCGGCGGCACCAGGCCCCGCGCGGGGCTCAACCAGCGCAGCAGCGCCTCTGCGCCGCTGACCCGGCCGGTGGTCAGGTCGATCACCGGCTGGTAGTGCACCAGGAACTGTTCTTTCTCCAAAGCCTGCCGCAGCTCGGTGGCAAGCCGCGCGCGCTCCAGAGATTGCTCGGCCATGCCGCGCTCGAACACCACACACTGGTTGAGCCCGCGGCGCTTGGCCTCGCCCAGAGCAATGCTGGCGTTGCGCAGCCATTCGGGCAGGTCGTTGCCCTGCAGTTGGCCGCTCACCACACCGACCGAGGCATGCACCATGACCTCGTCCGCCCCCGCAGCGAAGGGTGTGGCGAACAGTGCAAGCACCACCTTCGCAATGTCTGCTTCGGGCGCGGAATTTTCGCTGCCCAGGTGCAGCAGCGCGAATTCGTCGCCGCCCAAACGGGCCATGACCACTGGGGCGGGCAAGCGCGCGCGCAGCCGTGCGCTCACTGCCTGCAGCAGCCGGTCGCCTGTGCCGTAGCCGACGTTGTCATTGATGGCCCGGAAGCCGTCGAGCCCCACCAGGACCAGCACCGCAGGCTGCGGCTCACTCCAATGGGCTTGCTCCAGCAAACCGCGGCGCGTGAGCAGTTGCGTGAGGCTGTCGTAGATGAGCAGTTCGCGCATCTGGTTGAACGAGCGCTCGAGCCGGTCCGCCATCTGGTTGAAGGCCTCCACCAGGATCGTGGTTTCCCGCAACGGGCTGCTCGTGCCTATACCCGCGCTCCACTCGCCGCGTGCGATCCGGTTGGCGGCCTCGGCCGTTTGGAGGATGGGGCGGGCCGCCCGCTGAATCACCCACAACCCGAGCAGCAACCCCAGCACGGCGATGGCGGCCGTCGCGAGCAGGGCGCGCCGGTTGGCGTTGCGCGAGTCGCCCAGCAGGTCGGACTCCGCCAGCAGCACCACGATGCGCCATTCAATGCCACGCGCGTCGGCGTAAGGCGTGACGCGGCCAAAGTAGTGCTCGCCCTCGTGGGTAAACCGAAAACCCGTGCCTTCGACTGTGGTCGCCTGCTCCAGGTACGGCACCGCGGCGCGGATCTGTGGGCTGGCGCTCTGCGCCACAGTCAGTCGCTCGCGCTGGCCGGTCGCGTCCTTGCGGTCGGTGACCAGCGCACCGGGCTCCGAGTGCGCCACGATGCGGCCTTCTGCATCGCTGATGAAGATCAATCCCTGGCCGCGCAGCGGCTCGTCGCGCAGGAAGCGATTGAGGCTATCGAGCCGCACGTCGGCCTCCATCACACCCAGCAGTTGGCCTTGCAAGACCACGGGCGACGCGGCCGAGATGGTCATGTCGCCCCGCTCGCCGGCCGTGGTGTAGATGGGCGACCACAGCGCCTTGCCCGACTGCGCTACGGGCGCATACCAGGGCCGCCCACGCGGGTCGTAGTTGGGGAAGGCGGCGGCCACCTTGGCGGTGGTTTCGTCTTCGTAGACGTTCATCTGGCCCTGGGTGGAGCCGTCCTTGAGGATCAGGCGAAAGCCGTTGGGTGCGGTGGCCTCGCGGCGGATGCCGGCGTATTCGCCGGCCTGGCTGCCAAAGCAGAGCAGGCTGATCTGCTGCTGGTCGGTGTAGAGCTCGGCAAAGATGCTCTGCAGGTGCTGGTAGACCGGCTTCAGGTTGCCCGGCTGGTAAAGCCCGTGGCGCGCAATCGCGTCGCCAATGCTGCGCTGGATCAGGAAGGGTGTTTCGAGAAACTCGGCCAGGCGGCCGCGCGAGGTGTTGGTGATCGCATCGAGCAGGCGCACGCTTTCCTGGTCGATGAGGTCAGTGATCTGCCGGTGCTGCGTGATGGTCTGCAGTGCCACCGTGGCTGCGAACAGCACGGCAAAGGGCACGGCGATGGCCGTTCGCAGGGAGAGCTGAAATGCGCGCATCCGTGGGGCTCCGGTACCGGACTGCAGGGAATCACGCAAGGAGCGTGCCGCGCGCGGCCAGTGGGTGTCCTATTGTGTCTGCGGCGGCGCGGGTGCGGCAAGCGTCCAGCCGGTTCGGCGGCGAAGGTGTGGCGCCGTTACCGACTGCGAGGACCGACGGAGCGTGCACAGCCGATGCGGTGCCCCGAAGGGAGCCCGCGGCGTCCAGCTTGGCGGTATGTCTCGGTTGCCCCTGATCGACTGCGGACCGGCCCCTCGGGGCCCTCTCAGTCCTTCGTCGCCCGCCGCTGCACGCAGGCAATGTAGGCATTCCCATCGGGCGGGCGGCCTGCGCGCTGGCTCTCCCACAGCATTTCACCCAGGCAATCCATGGCCGCATGGTGCGCGTCGTGCAACGAGTCCAGGCGCGCGGTCAGCAGTTCTACCGCCTGGCGAATGCCGCGGGGCTGGTCGATGCTGCACTGCTCGCTGATCGACAGGTGCATCGACAGGTGCAGGAAGGGGTTGGTCTGTCCGGGCGTCTCGTCGTAGTTGCGCGCCACGGCGGCGTCGGCGCTGGCAAGGTCGCCGTGGTATTCGGGGTGCTCGGCGATCCACAGGCTGGCCAGCGTCTCGATGGCTTCCATGGGGGCGCCGGCCTGGGTCTTGGAGTGCACGCCGCACAAGAAACGGCGCACGTCGGCTTGGGAGGGGCTGAACATGGGCTCGGAGGTTAGCACGCAGGGTTTGCGCCCATCACCGCAAGGGTTTGCACGCTTTCGGCGCAGGCCGGCGGCGACGTCCTACGCGGCCTGGCCCATTGCGCGACTACATTGGCAGAGCGCAGAGATACGGGGCCGGGCCCGCTTTGCCAACGTCTATAACTACCCGGCTGTTGGGGAGAGAATTTTCATGACTGCATTGCGAATCGTCGGAGCTTTGTTGCTGGTGCTGGGCCTGGCCGGGTTCCTGACCGGAGGCTTCAGCTTCACCAAGGACACCACCCAAGCCAAGTTGGGCCCTCTGGAGTTGACCGTGAAGGAAAAGGAATCCGTGAACATTCCCCAGTGGATGAGCCTGGGCGCCATGGTGCTGGGCGGCGTGGTGCTGGTGCTGGGTTTCCGCAAGCGCTAACCGTTTCTCTTGGGTCCTGGGGCAGAGGGTGGAGATCTGCCCCAGCCGGACCCCATTCACCGCAGCGAGCAGTTGGGCGTTGATGCCCCGGTCCTCGCATCCACGCAAGGCGAGGGCCAGCGGGGCTTCAGCCCCGGCCGCTCGTTGCGCTGAGTGATCCCATGGGGCTTCGCGCCCCTGTGCATTTCCAAACTTCTCCTCGGCTTTGCGGCTTTCGTGCCGGCAATGCCATTCCTGCCCCGCCAGGCTTTTATGCCGTTCAGGCCCCAGGCGCCCCCATCATTCGAGAAATCGCCTTGGCCGCACGCAGCAATGCGGGCAGCAGCGACTCCTGCATCACCTCGGCGCTTGTGCGGTTGGCCTGCCCGCTGATGTTGAGCGCTGCCACCGTGCGCCCTGTACGGTCCGTCAGCGGTGCAGCAATCGAAATCAGGCCTTCTTCCAGCTCCTGGTTCACCAAACACCAGCCTTGTTCGCGCGCCTGGCGGATGCGGGTCAGGAGCGTCGGCAGGTCGGCGGCCGTGTGTTCGGTCAGGCGCTCCAGCGGGTGTCCGTCAAGCCGCGCCTCCAGTTCGGCATCCGGCAGCCCGGCCAGCAGCACCCGGCCCATCGACGTCCATGGCGCTGGCAGGCGTGAGCCAACGCCCAGGTTGGTGCGCATGATCTTGTGGGTCGGCACGCGCAGAACGTAGACGATGTCCAGGCCGTCCAGCACGGCGGCCGATGAAGACTCGCGCACCTCTTCCACCAGGTCTTCCATCACCGGCTCGGCCAGGTTCCAGATCGGCAGCGACGACAAATACGCGAACCCCAGGTCCAGGATGCGCGGGCTCAGCCGAAACAGCTTGCCGTCTGTCTCCACATAGCCCAGCGTCTGCAGCGTGAGCAGGATGCGGCGTGCGCCGGCGCGGGTGAGGCCGGTCTGCGCGGCCACTTCGCTCAGCGTCTGCTGCGGGCGGGCGGCGCTGAACGAGCGGATCACCTCTAGCCCGCGGGCAAACGACTGCACATAGCTGTCGCTCGGTTTGGGGCCTTTGGCTTCAGGGGTTTGGGAATTCATACGTATGCCAACTATAATTCTTTATGCGAACAGTTGTTCTATAAGCGAACATATTCTATCTTGAGTCAAGCACATCATGAAAGCGGTTCGATGATCAACAAGCTGGCGGAGTCGGTGGCCCAGGCCCTTCAAGGGGTGAAGGATGGTGCCACGGTGTTGATAGGCGGGTTTGGCACGGCCGGCATTCCCGGCGAGCTGATCGACGGCCTGATCGCCCAGGGCGCGCGCGACCTCACGGTGGTCAACAACAACGCCGGCAATGCCGACCAGGGCCTGGCCGCGCTGCTCAAGGCGGGCCAGGTGCGCAAAATCATCTGCAGCTTTCCGCGCCAGGTCGACAGCTACGTGTTCGACGACCTGTACCGCAGCGGCAAGCTCGAACTAGAACTCGTGCCCCAGGGCAACCTGGCCGAACGCCTGCGCGCTGCGGGTGCGGGCATTGGCGCCTTTTTCTGCCCTACCGCTTACGGCACTGAACTGGCGGCCAGCAAAGAGACGCGCGAGATCAACGGCAAACACTACGTGCTCGAATTTCCCATCCACGGCGACGTGGCGCTGATCAAGGCCGAGCAGGGCGACCGGTGGGGCAACCTCACCTACCGCATGTCGGCCCGCAACTTCGGCCCGGTGATGGCCACTGCCGCCAAGACCACCATTGCCACCGTGCACGAGGTGGTGGAGCTGGGGGCGCTGGACCCCGAGGCCGTCGTCACGCCCGGCATCTACGTGACCCACGTGGTCAAGATCGAGCGCACTGCCACGCAAGCCGGTGGTTTCAAGAAATCGGCATAAAAATGGCCCCCGGCGCAGAAGGAATCAGCGTGAGCAGCTATCAAAAACGTAGTAAGGACGAGTTGGCACAACGCGTGGCGCAAGACATCCACGACGGTGCCTACGTCAACCTGGGTATCGGCCAACCGACCCTGGTGGCCAACCACATCCCCGCGGGCCGCGAGGTCATCCTGCAAAGCGAGAACGGCATCCTGGGCATGGGCCCGGCGCCCGCGGCGGGGCTGGAGGACTACGACCTCATCAACGCCGGCAAGCAGCCGGTGACGCTGCTGCCCGGCGGCGCGTATTTTCACCATGCCGACAGCTTCGCGATGATGCGCGGAGGGCACCTCGACATCTGCGTGCTGGGCGCGTTCCAGGTCAGCGCCACCGGCGACCTGGCCAACTGGAGCACCGGCGAGCTCGGCGCCATCCCCGCCGTGGGCGGCGCCATGGACCTGGCCATCGGCGCCAAGCAGACCTGGGTGATGATGGACCTGCTGACCAAGCAGGGCGCCAGCAAGATCGTGACGCAATGCACCTACCCGCTCACCGGTGTCGCCTGCGTGAAGCGCATCTACACCGATCTGTGCACACTGGCCTGCACGCCCACGGGGCTGCAGCTCATCGACACCGTGCCCGGCCTGCCGCTGGCCGAGCTTGAGCAACTGGTGGGCCTGCCCATCCGCCCCGCCGCCTGAATCCACCCCCCAAGAAACGAGGAGACAAAACCATGAGCACACAACGCCAAGCCTTCATCTGCGACGCCATCCGCACCCCTTTCGGCCGCTACGGCGGCGCTCTGTCCAGCGTGCGCACCGACGACCTGGGCGCCATCCCCATCAAGGCGCTGATGGACCGCAACCCCGGCGTGGACTGGGCGGCCGTGTCCGACGTGCTCTACGGCTGTGCCAACCAGGCCGGTGAAGACAACCGCAACGTGGCCCACATGAGCAGCCTGCTGGCGGGCCTGCCCATCGACGTGGCCGGCGCCACCATCAACCGCCTGTGCGGCTCGGGGCTCGATGCCGTGGGCACCGCCGCGCGCGCCATCAAGTCGGGCGAGGCCGGCCTCATGATCGCGGGCGGCGTGGAGAGCATGAGTCGCGCGCCCTTCGTCATGCCCAAGGCAGAGAGCGCCTTCAGCCGCAACAACGCGGTGTACGACACCACCATCGGCTGGCGCTTCATCAACAAGCTGATGAAGGAAAAGTACGGCGTCGATTCGATGCCCGAAACCGCCGAGAACGTGGCCACCGACTTCGGCATCGAGCGCGAAGCACAAGACCGCATGGCCCTGGCCAGCCAGCTCAATGCCGTGGCGGCGATCAAGGCCGGCCATCTGGCGCGCGAGATCGTGCCGGTGCACATCCCGCAAAAGAAGGGCGACGCCATCATCGTCAGCCAGGACGAACACCCCCGCGAAACCAGCCTGGAAGCGCTGGCCAAGCTCAAGGGCGTGGTGCGGCCCGATGGCACGGTCACGGCGGGCAACGCCAGCGGCGTGAACGACGGCGCCTGCGCGCTGCTGCTGGCCGATGAAGCCCATGCTGCCAAATACGGCCTCAAGCCCCGCGCCCGCGTGGTGGGCATGGCAGTGGCCGGCGTGGCGCCGCGCATCATGGGCTTCGGCCCCACCCCCGCCACGCTCAAGGTGCTGGCGCAGACGGGCCTGACGATTGACCACATGGACGTGATCGAGCTCAACGAAGCCTTTGCCGCGCAGGGCCTGGCCGTGCTGCGCGCCCTCGGCCTCAAGGACGACGACGCACGTGTGAACGCCTGGGGCGGCGCCATTGCGCTGGGCCACCCGCTGGGTGCCAGCGGCGCGCGCCTGGTGACCACGGCTGTGAACCGCCTGCACGAACACGCCGGCCAGTACGCGCTGTGCACCATGTGCATCGGCGTGGGGCAGGGCATCGCCATCATCCTGGAGCGCGTGTGACGGCAGTTGATAAAAGCACTGCCGTCACGGTCATCACCGGCGCCAGCAACGGCATCGGCAAGGCGATTGCCGAAGCCGTTCTGGCCCAGGGACGCGCCGTGGTCAATCTGGACTACGTGCTGCCCACCTGGAGCCACCCGCAACTCACGTCTTACCAGGGCGACTTGACCAACGAGGCCTCGACCCGCGAACGCGCGGCCGAGATCGCCGCAAAACACAAGGTCACGGCGCTGGTGAACAACGCCGGCGCCACGCGCCCCGGCACCATCGACACCGCCACTACGGCGCAGCTGGATGACGTGGTGGGCCTGCACCTGCGTGCGCCCATGCTGCTGGTGCAGGCCTTTTTGCCCAGCCTGCGCGCCAGTGGCCAGGGCCGCATCGTGAACATGTCGTCGCGCGCCGCGTTGGGCAAGGGCGACCGCATCGTGTATTCGGCCACCAAGGCCGGGATGATCGGCATGACGCGCACGTTGGCGATGGAACTGGGTCGCGACGGCATCACCGTCAACGCCATCGGCCCTGGGCCGATTGCCACCGAACTGTTCCGCCAGAGCAACCCCGAGGGCGCGCCGCAGACCGAGCGCATTCTCAAAAGCATTGCTGTGGGCCGCATGGGCACCGCCGAGGATGTGGCCCGCGCCGCGCTGTTCTTTCTCTCCCCCGACAACGGTTTTGTGACGGGACAGATCCTGTACGTGTGCGGAGGCACCACGCTGGGGGTCGCCCCTGTCTAGCGTGTGATCTAACGACTTTCATCGCCCTCTGACAGAGGGCGCCCACCGATGTCCTCGCCCTGGCGCTCGCGCCCGGTTGAGGCCATGGCACGGCCACATGACGGCGTGCTGCACCGATTTCTTTTCACCACCATCCTGAAGGAGACAAGCCTCATGACCACTTCCACGACCTCTGCGGGCCGCCGCTTTGCCCTGGGCGCCATCGCCTCTGCCGCCGCGCTGGGCGCAGGCCTCATGGCCAGCTCTGCCGCACTGGCCCAGGCCTACCCCACCAAGCCCGTCAACATCGTCGTGCCCTTTGCCGCGGGCGGCACCACCGACATCCTGGCCCGCATCATCGGCCAGGCACTGACCACCGAACTCGGCCAGTCGGTCATCGTGGACAACCGCGCCGGTGCGGGCGGCAACATCGGCGGCGCACTGGCGGCCAAGGCCCCGGCCGACGGCTACACGCTCTTCATGGGGACGGTGGGCACACACGCCATCAACGCCGCGCTGTACAAGAAGATGCCGTTCGACCCCATCAAGGACTTCGCGCCGCTCACGCGCGTGGCCAACGTGCCCAACCTGCTGGTGGCGAACCCGGCCCAGCCCTTCAAGACCGTGCCGGAGCTGATCGCCTACGCCAAAGCCAACCCCGGCAAGCTCAACTTTGGGTCATCGGGCAACGGCAGCTCCATTCACCTGTCGGGCGAGCTGTTCAAGAGCCTGGCCAAGGTGGACATGGTGCACGTGCCCTACAAGGGCAGCGCACCAGCCGTCACCGACCTGCTGGGCAACCAGATCGGCATCATGTTCGACAACATGCCCTCGGCGATTCAACACGTGCGTTCAGGCAAGCTGGTGCCGATTGCGGTGACCACTGCCAAGCGCTCGCCCGAGCTGCCCAATGTGCCCACCATCGCCGAAGCCGGTGTGGCGGGTTATGAGGCGACTTCATGGTTCGGCATGTTTGCGCCCGCTGGCACGCCCGCACCGGTGCTAGCCCGACTCAACACTGCGCTGGCCAAGGTGCTGAACCAGGCCGAGGTCAAGAAGAAGATCAACGAGCAAGGCGCCGAGACGTATAGCGAGACGCCCGAGCAGTTCGCCGCCTTCATCCAGGCCGAGTCGGTGAAGTGGGGCAAAGTCGTCAAGGAATCGGGCGCCAGCCTGGACTGAAGGATGCCTGTGGGGCAGTGAGGCCCTGCCCCATTTCCAAATGGCTGTAGGTACTCTGGAGCGTGCACTCTCGCGGCAGAGAGCCATATCCCGCCGCTGCAGACCTTTCAGGTCGCGGTTCAGCTGGTTTTGACGGAACCCTTCTTGCCGGCCGCCGTGCCGAGCAATGCGTGTTCCGCTCCTGCCGCGATCTGGTCCGCAAACACTTCACTCCCCACCGCACGCGCAAGCGTGACGGCCCCCACCAGCGAAGAGAGGGCGGCGCAGGCGGCGCCAAGGTCCCGTGGCGCGCCGGGTGAGGCGGGGCCATCGATGATCGCCTGCGCAACATCGCGCAAGGCCGCTTCAAAGGTGGAGCGGGAGGCCTCGTCCGCCCGCGCGACTTCCGGCGGCATCGTCTGCAGCGTGCAACTCTCCGACAGGTCGCAGGTGCGCTTGGCACGAAGGTAGAAGCGCACGAATTCAGGCCACCAGTTGCGCCCATGCTCCGCTTGGTAGTACTGCACGCCACCTTTCAATTCGGCCATGCCTTGTGCCACCGATTCGCGAAACGCGTGGGCCTTGGAGTCGAAATGAACATAGAACGCGCCCGAGGTCAGGCCCGCTTCCTTCGCCAGGCCATCCACCCCGACCCCGCCGAATCCCCCCTTGCGAAACCCGCGCCCCGCGGCTTCCAGGATGCGTTGGCGCGTGAGCACCTTTTGCTCGGACCTTGAGACCACGTGGAACTCCTCTGGCGTGTGATGCAGACGATTGTAGTTGTTCAAAGAACGATCGTTATGTATTATGAGATAACGGTCGTTACTTGAAATTCCCTGCACACGGCAGGGCATGAGTTCAACGCCGTTGTCTTGATCTGGAACCACCCATGCCACTCACTCTCACCCTCACCAAAGGCGTCCTGCCCGAAGGCCAGGAAAAAGTCGCCTTCAGCCGACTGTCCGATGCCATGCTCAAGTGGCACGGAATGGCGGGCAACGAAGCGATGAAACGCAACATCGTGGGTTCCATCCACCTCGTGCCGAAGGAGCACACGTATTCAGGGTCACAGGAGGCCTCTGTGGCCTTTGTCGAATGGAAGGTTCCGTCGTTCGCCTTCGCCAGCCGTGAAGTCCAGGTCGGCTACATCGAGGAGGCTACCGGCATCATTCATGAGCTGTCGGGCGCGCAGCACCCCAAGGAACGCATCTGGGTCAACGTGGTGCACGCCGTGGATGGGGCCTGGGGCATTGCCGGGATGGCCCTGACCAACGCGCAGCTCGGTGCGGGGGCTGCCGCGGCCTGATAGCGCCGGGCTGCCAAGCCAATTTGCGGGGGCGGGGCCGACAGTGTCGCAACTTCGTTCCGCCTTCCAGGGATACGACCATGCAACTCTCAAACTATCTGTTCTTCACCACGACCTGCGACAAGGCTCTGGATTTTTACGCGCAATGTGGTCTTGGCCACGTTGTGGAGGTGCTGCGCTACGGGGTGGATGGAATGCCCGTCAAGAACGAGGGCCTGCGCGCCAAGGTCATGCACGCCAAGTTCCAGGGTCCCGGCCTCCTCTTTTATGCCTCGGACAACGATGACGCTGAACCCATGCGGGGCTCTGCGCACTTGCTGGCGATGGACGACCGAGATGCCACGAACAAGCTCTTTCAGGCCCTGGGAGTTGGCGGGACCGTCACAACCCCCTTGGGCATCCAGGCTTGGGGCGACTACTACGGCAAATTGACGGATCGGTTCGGCGTTCAGTGGATGCTGAACTGTGCTGAGGGAGATGGCTAAGAGCCTGTTCAAAGTCTTTTTGGAGTCGCACAAGTACCTTGCCGGGATGGGATGCAAGGCGCGGGGTGCAGTGGATAGCCCCGCTATCCACAAGCGCCGCAACGCCGCAGACCGCCCGGCAAGGCACTTGCCCGCAGGGTTGGCGTGAAATCGGGCGATTGGACGCCTCGGCTGCTTGCATGGGCACGAGCCCATGCGGCACATCCGAAGCTTCCAATCATCCCGATTGCACTCCAATGCGATCTTCAAAAAAGACTTTGAACAGGCTCTAAGAGCACATCTCTCCATTCCCCACGCCGCAGTTCAACGGCGCCAACCCCTTCATGCCTTGGTGTGCACAGCGGCGGCGCGGGGCTTGAGCACCCACCAGGTCAGCAGCCCCAGCGCCAGCCCCCAGCAGGCGGAGCCCAGGCCCAGCAGGCTCACGTTGGAGGCAGTGACCACAAAGGTGACCAGGGCCGCTTCGCGTTCGCTGGGTTCGGCCAGGGCGCCAATCAGTCCGTTCTGGATGGCGCCCAGCAGTGCCAGGCCGGCCACGGTGCTCACCAGCGCGGCGGGCAGTTGCGCAAAGGCGTAGGTGATGGCCCCCGCAAAGCTGCCCAGCAGCAGATAGAACAGGCCGCAGGCCACGCCGGCCACCCAGCGTTTTTCGGGCAGCGGGTGGGCTTCTTCGCCGGTGCAGATGGCGGCCGTGATCGCCGCGAGGTTGATGCCATGGGCACCGAACGGCGCCAGCAGCAGGCTGGCCAGGCCGGTGCCCGCGATGAGCTGGTTGTTGTGGGCGGTGTAGCCTGATGCACGCAGCACGGCCACGCCGGGCACCTGTTGGCCGGTGAGGCACAGCACTGCCAGGGGTACGGCGGTGCTCAGGATGGCCATCCAAGAAAATTCGGGCGTGGTCCACACCGGCAACGCCAGGCCCCAGGCGGAGGGCGAGGTGCCCAGGGCGCTGGCGGCGGGTTGCGCGGCCACCTGCCCCCAGCCCAGCCATTGCCACAGGGCGATCCCGAGCAACAAGGTGAGTGCAATCGCATAGCGGGCCGAGCGCTGCTTGAACAGCAGGTAGCCCGCAAACATGGCGCCCACCAGCCAAGGCGCGCCCTCCACCGTGCTGCGGGCGGCTCCAAAGGCGTCCACGCCAAAACGCAGCAGGATGCCCGCCAGCATGGCAGCGCACAGGCTGCGCGGAATGCGCGCCATCAGCCGGTCGAAGACGCCGGTCCACCCAATCAGCAGCAATGCCGCCGCAGCCACCAGATAGGCACCGATCACCTGGCTGTAGGGCAAGGCCACCAGCGCGCTCGCCAGCAGTGCCGCGCCGGGCGTGTTCCACGCGCAGACCACGGGCACGCGCTGGCGCCAGCTCATCCACAGGCCGCACGCCCCGGCGCCGATGGAGATGGCCCACACCCACGAGGTGACCTGCGCCGCCGACAGGTGCCCGGCCTGCGCGGCCTGCAGCACCAGCAGCAGGGGGCCGGCATACGAGATCAGCACGGCCACCAGCCCCGCCACCACGGCGGGGAAAAGGTCGTGGGCTGTGGCCGTCCAGCGGGTGCCGGTTGCGGGGTCGGGCAATACGGGGACTGGGCCGGTGGTGGCGGGCGCAGCGCCAGCAATGCGGGTCGAGGCGGTCGCCAATACCGGCGATGGGTGTGTGGGGTGGTGCTGCGTTGTCATGGGGCCATGGTGCCCGCAGACCACCCGGCGGGCGGGCACAGTCTGCCCACGGTTTATGCTGTACAGATGGCTGAATCTTCATCTGTACTGCAGCACAGTTACCTGCAACTTGCACAGCTGGTGCGCCGCGACATTGCCCAGCAGCGCTACGCACCGGGCGAGCGCCTGCCGTCGGTGCGCGCGCTGGCTGCGGCGCAGGGCGTGAGCGTGGCCACCGTGGTGCGCTGCTACCGCCACCTGGAGGCCCTGGGCGCCGTGCAGGCGCGGCTCAAGTCCGGCATGTATGTCGCAGAGCCCACCCCGGGCCACGCCGCTTCAGCCGGGCCGGGCGGGGCCGCCGCGCGGGGCGTGCGCCAGGCACAGGCCAGCGCGCAGCCCACTCCGCCGCCGGTCGAGTTTGACCGCTTGGTGTCGCTGGAGCACCGCATGACCCAGCTGTATTCGCTGACCACACAGCAGCCCCTGCAGTGGGGGCTGCACCTGGCCAACGCCGCGCCCGCGTGGTACCCCACCGACGCCCTGGCCCGCATCGCCCAGCGCCTGCTGCGCAGCCAGCCCGAGATGCTGGGCACCTACCCCACCGGCAGCGGCCTGCCCGCGCTGCGCACCGAGCTGGCAAGTTGGATGGCAACCTACGGCCTGGACCTGCAGCCCGAAGAACTGCTGGTGACCAACGGCAGCACCGAGGCCCTCAACGTTGCGCTGCGTGCCGTCACCCGGCCGGGCGATGCAGTGGTGGTGGAGTCGCCGGTGTACTTTGGCCTGCTGCAGATGCTGGGCAACCTGGGCCTGCGCGCCATCGAGCTGCCCTGCACGCCGGGCGAAGGCATGAGCCTGGAAGCGCTGGAATACGCGCTGGAACACCAGGGCGGCGTGCGCGCCGTGGTCGCCATGCCCAACTTCCAGAACCCGCTGGGCCACACCATGCCCGACCGCAACAAGCGCCGCCTGCTGCGCCTGGTGGAGCAGCACGACCTGGCGCTGATCGAGGACGATGTGTTTGGCGATCTCTCGCACACACTGCACCGGCCCCAACCCGTGAAAGCCTGGGACCGCCACGGCCGCGTGATCTATTGCGGCAGCAGCAGCAAGAGCCTGGCCCCGGCGTTCCGCCTGGGCTGGACATCGGGCGGGCGCTGGCATGCGCGCATGGAGTCGCTCAAGCTGAGTACCTCGCTCGCGGCGCCTTGGCTGGAGCAGGCGGTGATGGCCGAGTTTCTGCGCAGCGGCGCGCTGCAGCCGCACCTGCGCCGCCTGCGCGAGCGGCTGGCCCAGACCACGCCGCGCGCGGCCGAGGCCGTGCGCAAGCATTTCCCGGCCGGCACGCGGGTGCACAGCCCGGCGGGTGGATGGTGGCTGTGGCTGGAACTGCCCGAGCCCGTGGATTCGCTCGCCCTGCTGCGGCTGGCCGTGGCGCAGGGCATTGCCTTTACGCCCGGGGCGCTGTTCTCGACCACCGCCAAATACGCGAGCTACCTGCGCCTGAACATCGCCCGCCCCTGGACGCGCGAGCTGGAGCAGGCAGTGCGCCAGCTGGGGCACCTTGCCGGGAGCCTCCCCTCGGGTTAGAGAGGAAGGCGCTGGCCCTGGGCGGTGCCAAATTTCGAATAAAAATGGCCGCTAGCGCTTGATGGGTAATGCTTTATTGCTACTCAAAATATAGCAATATGCACTGGTGCCATCAGGCATTCACGCGGTACACCTGCCCCGTCTGTCCGCCCTCCACGCTGCGCTGGTAGGCACGGGCTGCGCGTTCAGCGGGCACGGGCTCGAACCCGGGGAAGAACGGCCCATATACCCCCACCGACTCGGTCAGGATGGTGGGGCTCACGGCGTTGATGCGGATCCCGCGCGGCAGCTCGATGGCAGCGGCGGCCACGAAGCCTTCGATGGCGGCATTCACCGCCGTGGCGTTGGCGCCGTTGCGGATGGGCTCGATGGAGAGCACCCCGCTGATCAGCGTGATGGAGCCGCCATCGTTCAGGTATTTGTGGCCCAGCAGCGCCAGTTGCACCTGGCCCAGCAGCTTGTCCTGCAAACCCAGGTTGAACTGCTCGGCCGTCATCTCGGTGAGGGGCCCAAAGTGCAGGTTGCCGGCGGTGTTGACGATGGCGTCCACCCGGCCGACCGCGGCAAACAGCGCAGCCAGCGACGCGGGCTGAGACAGGTCTGCGCGGTGCGTGCCGCTGCTCCGGCCCACGGTGATCACGTCGTGGCGTGCGCCCAGGTTGGCTTGCACGGCCTGGCCGATGGTGCCGCTGGCGCCGATGAGAAGAATCTTGGACATGGTGATTTCCTTTGGTTTGAAAGAAGGGTTGAAGAAAGAACAACAATCGACAGCCCCGATTCTTTTGCTAATCATTCAGTGCATAAAGTACATTGAAGTTCTTCATGTACTAACCATTGATTAGGAATCGCCATGGACAAGCTCCGCAACATGGAGGTCATGGCCGCCGTGGTCGAGGCCGGCAGTTTTGCCGCCGCCGCGCGCCAGCTGGGCATCTCCGCCGTGATGGTGGGCAAACACATCCAGCAGCTCGAGGGCCACCTGGGTGCGCGGCTTTTCCAGCGCAGCACGCGCCAGAACAGCCTGACCGAGGTGGGCGCTGCGTTCTACGAAGACAGCAAGCGCGTGCTCGAGCAGGTGCGCTGGGCCGAATCCGCCGTGGAGCGCAGCCGCGCCGTGCCCCAGGGCCTGCTGCGTGTGAGCGCACCCTTCACGCTGGGCAACCACGTCATTGCGCCGCTGGTGGCTGACTTTCTGCAGCGCCACGAACAGGTGCGCGTGGACCTGCAGCTCACCGACAGCGTGGTGGACTTGGGCGGAGAGGGCTTTGACGTGGCGGTGCGCATCGGCAAGGTGGTGGACGAGGGCCTGGTGGCCCGCCCGCTGCGCCCCTACCGCATGGTGATTGCCGCCGCGCCGGCCTACCTACGGCGCCACGGCACGCCCGAGCGCGCGGCCGACCTGGCGCAACACCAGTGCCTGGGCCATTCGGTATGGCAGCGCCGTGTGGAATGGACGCTGCGCGACGGCAACGAGGAGTTCTTCTGGCCCGAGCACGCCCGCCTGACCTGCAACCAGGGCGACGGCCTGCGCCAGGCCGCGCTGCGCGGGCTGGGGCTGGTCATGCAGCCCGAGGTGCTACTGGCCGACGACCTCGCCAGCGGCGCGCTGGTCGCAGTGATGGCGCACTGCCTGCCCGCAGCGCGCGCGGTGCAACTCGTCTATGCGCCGGACCGGCGGCAGCTGCCCAAGCTGGCGCGGTTTGTGGAGCATGTGGTGGGGGTGCTGGGGATCGAGGGGGCTGGCGCAGCGCCGAAGGGGTAGGGCCTGAACAGCTCAGCGCGCATGGTCCGCCGACGCGGCGATGTTCAGCAGCCCGTCCGCGCCGCGCACCAGGGTGTACGACTCGCGCCAGCTGCTCAAGACGCTGCCGTCTTCGCGCAGCAGCTCCCACGTCACCGTGGCCAGCGCGCCGCTGGGGCCGAGGGCCAGCACCTCCAGGTCGCGATAGCGGCAACTGCGGCAGCCCTCGTTGTGGTACTGCGTGACCACCTGCTGGAAGTAGCCGCCGGTTTCGCCTGCGCTTTCAAACCGCCGCCATGTCCCGTGGGCATTCACAGCCACATACGGCACGCCGTAGCGCTCTGCGATGCGCGGGCCGTTGAAGGCGCTGAATGCGGCCACGAAGTCATCGAAGAATTGCTGCACTTCGGTAGACAGGTCGCGGGGCGTGGGCGTCATGAAGATGCTTGCGTGTTGGAGGATTGAACAGGTTCTAGGCAGGACCCACGGGCCCGATCTTGAACACCCCGCTCACCCGCGCGCAAGGCTCGCCGTCCGCAGTGACCAGGCCCTGTGCAAACACCAGCGAGCGTGTGATGCGCAGTGGCTCGGCCTCGCCCTGCACCCACATGCCCAGCCGGGCGGGGGCCAGGTAGTCGACCTGCAGGCTGATGGTGGGCAGAAACCGGTCCGCCAGTTCCGTAGTTTTGCTGTGCACCGACAGCGGCAGCAGCATGTCGCAGAACGTGGCCATCATGCCGCCGTGCAGGTTGCCCATGGTGTTCACATGGCGCTGCTCGACGCGAAAGCCGAACTGCACAGTGTTGCCGTCTCGCCGCACATACAAGGGCCCGTTGTTCTGGATGAACGGGCCACCCATGGCCAGCACCACAAAGCCTTCGGGGGTGGCGGGCATGCTGTCTGGTGCTCGATTCGATGCGCCTGGCGCGGCCGCGGTCATCGCGCGGCCTCCTGTTCCACGTCGCTGTCAAAGCTGGCCCCGTGCAGCGCACTGGTCGTGCCGCTGCCACCACTGGCGCTGTCGAGCCAGCCACCGTACACCGCCTGGAAGTCCGCCACGATCTGCGCCAGCGGCATGTCGTCGAAGGCGCCGCGCTGGTGCACGTACTCCATGTGGCGCTGGCCGGTCTTGTCAAACGGGTGGTAGATCGAATCGTTCTCGCCATCGAATTCGAGCGGCAGCAGGCCAAAGCGGTCGCACAGCTCGATGTTGAAAGCCGGCGTGGCCTTGCGCCATTGGCCGCCCAGCCAGATGTCGGTGTAGCCGTGCCAGATGAAGAGGTCGGTCTTCATGGTCTCGCGCATGCGCTCCGTGCTCAGATGGTTTTTCACATCCGCAAAGCCCAAACGCGCCGGCATGCCCGCTGCGCGGCACGCGGCGGTGAGCAGCGCGGCCTTGGGCACACACCAGCCGTAGCCGTTGGCCAGCACGCTGCTCGCCCTCATCCCGGCGGGCGAGAGGTCGATGCGGTACGGGTCGTAGCGAAAGCCGTCGCGTACGGCCAGGTACAGGGCGACGGCGCGTTCGCGGTCGGTGGTGCCGCGGGCGTGTTCAGCCGCGAAGGTCTGGACAGGGGGGGTGTCGCTGTCGATGAGCGCGGTGGCGCGCAAGTGTGCGGGCGTGGGGTGGTCTGGGGTCATGGTGGGTCAAGCTCCTCGTGGCCAGTGTGCAGGGCGCTGGGGTACAGCGCTGTCACGGTGGCGCCATGGCCAGCCCGTGTGACGCTGTGGGCTCGCGGCCGGCGGCCCCCGGTTTTGTCACACCCGCCATGCGGGCAACTGCCAGTTGCGCCACAAGGCCACGCCGCGCAGGCCGGCCGTCACCAGCACGCAGGCCAGCAGCGGCGTCCAGTCCGGGCTGGGCATCTGGCGCAACGCCACGTCGGCCCAGCCGCCCGCGAAGGCGCACAGCGCGTAGGGGCGGTGGTCGCTGAAGGCCTGGGGCACTTCGTTGCAGAGCACGTCGCGCAGCACGCCGCCAAAGACGCCGGTGGTCACGCCCATCATCACGGCAATGATCGGCGGCATGCCGATGGCGGTGGCGACGTCCACGCCCACCGCCGCGAACAGGCCCAGGCCAATCGCGTCGGGCAGCAACATGGCGCGCTCGGTGGGTTGAAAGTGCCGCTGGCGCATGAACAGCATCGCACCCACGCACAGGGCCAGGATGCCCCAGACAAAACCGGTGTGGCGGATCCAGAAGAAGGGCCGCTGGTCCAGCAGCAAATCGCGCAGCGTGCCGCCGCCAAAGGCTGACACGAAGGCCACGACACACACGCCCACGGCGTCGAGCCGCTTGCGTGCCGCGGCGATCACGCCCGAGAGTGCAAACGCGATGGTGGCGGCCACTTCAAGAAAGAAGCGCAGGGTGTGCACCCAGGGGGCGTCGAGCAACTGGTCCATGGGCGCGATTGTGCCGTGGGGCGGCGGGTGCAGACACCGGCGCGCAGCGCAGTGCTGCCTAGAGGTTATGCTATTAAATACATAGCTAAAAGTGCTTATGCATCAAGCGCTGGGGGGCATTTTTGCCTCAAGTCTGCGCTTTGGCCCACCCGGCGGAGGTGGCCCGCGGCCCGTCAGGCCGCCCAGCTCCCTGCACGTACCAACTCCCACGTCAGCGCCAGCACACACCCCGCCCCGCCCAGCGCGCCCAGCCGCTGCGCCCACGGCAGGCTGGCGGCGGGCCACTGGTTCATGGCCAGCACCAGCAGCCAGCCGAGCACCATCCACGACGCGGCCACCAGCGCCAGCCCCGCGGCCAGCCCGGTCGCGGCGGTGGCTGCCAAGCCTTGCAGCACCAGCGTGCCAATGGCCACAGGCCAGGCGCGCAGCGGTGCAGGTGGAGCCTGGCCTGTGCTGCCGGCACCGTGGCCCCAGGCGCGGGTTGGCACGGCGCGCGCCCAGTGGGTCAGTGCAATCAGCGAGGCCAGTGCGGCGCAGGCGGCGATGAGTTCGTTCATGCGGCCTCCGGCGGGTGGCGGTCAGAAGCCTGGACCTGCGCGGTGGGCATGATGCGCCCCGCCTGCCGCGTGCGCAGCCTCCACCGTGCGCGGATCAGCAGCGGTGCACCCGCGGCCAGTGCGCACAGGGCTGCGGCGATGGTCCACTGATCCAGCCCCGCCTTGGCTGCCAAGCCGCCGTAGGCCAGCGTTGCCAGCACCCACAGCAGCAGGGCGGTGCGCGGCGTCCAGTGGCGCACCGCGGCGGCGGGCAGCGCGACAAAAAAAGCCAGCAGCAGGCCCAGCATGCCCGACGAGCGCGCGGGCTCCGTCGCCACGATGTGGGCGAGCCGAAACGACTCTATCGCCAGTGCACCGGCCAGCCAAAACGGCAGGTGTGCAGGGATGCCAAAGCGGGCCAAAACGCGTGCGGGCCAGCGGCGGCGTTGGGTGGTGGGGTGGTGCGTACTGGGATGGGCGGATCGACCCGGCGCGGCCGCAGCCGGGTGGCGCACCGCCTTGCGCCGAGGCGCCTGCACGCGCTGCGGCCCGATAAAGGCCGCAATGCCCACGCACGCAGCGCCCACCAACGCGAGGCTCACCAGCATGCCGGACGCCAGCGCGCTGCCCAGCACCAGGCCCACCGCACCGGCCAGCGCCAGCAGCACGCCCGCGCCACCCAGCGCCACGCGCCACAGCGCCAGCGTGCGCAGCGCCCACGCCGCCAGCGCAGACAGCAGCAGCCATGTGCCGATGAGCATCCACACGGCCCACACCGGCCGCTGCGCAAGCGAAGGCAAGCCGGGCGGACCCCATAGGTGCACCAACGCGGCCACGATCAGCGCCGCGGGCGTGGTGGCGTGCAGGGCCAGAAAGAAGCGTTGCATGGGTTGATGGGGGCGGCAGAAATCGACGATGAATAACGGTGGGTAGGGGCGGATGAGCGCGTGCAGTTGATGGGGCCTCAACCCGCGGCCGCCATGCCCCCGGCCGACGCCTGCGCCGCCTCGGCCTCGCGCCGCCGCTGCTGGCGCGCGTCGAGCCAGATCAGCGTGCCCGAGATCGACAGGAACGCGGGCGTCATGCCCAGAAAGAAATACAGCCACTTGAGCGCCAGCCCGCCAAAGTCGCCAAAGTGCAGCGGCTCCATGAGGCCATTGACCAGCGACCAGAAGCCGGCAGTGCGCGGGTCGTGCACCTTTTTCGGCACGCCGGTGGCGGCGTTGGTGTCCACCCGCGCAGTGCTGGCCAGGTGGCCGTCCAGATTGCCGGTGAAGCTGGCCTCGGCCGTGTCGGTGCCCCAGCGGCGCATCGACACATAGCGCGCCTCCAGCCCCGGCACGGCCTGCTGCGCGGTGGCGTGCAGGGCATCGAGCGACTGCATGCGCACGGGCTCTGCGGCATCGCCTGCGGCCTTGCGCGCAGGCTTTGGGGCGGCTGCCTCGATGCTGCTGGTGGTCACGTATTTGTAGCCCTGCTCGAACAGCGGCGCCAGGCCCATCCATGCACCGGTCGTAGCGATCAGGATGTGAAAGAACAGACCCCAGATGCCTGCCGACTTGTGCAGGTCGGACATCACCACGCGAAAGCTGCGGCCCCAGCGCTGGGTGAACAGCTCGGCCAGGATCTTGCGGTGGATGACGATGCCCGTGACGATGAGCACCAGCATCGCCGCGCCCAGAAAGCCCACGATCCACCGCGGCCCGAAGAACAAGAACACATGCAGCATGCGCAGGTACTGGCCCAGCTGGCTGTCCACCGGGCCCACCACCGCGCCCGTGTCCGAGCGCAGGGCCACCTTGGTGCGCGTGCTGGCGGGTGCGCCGCGCTCGCGCACAAAGGCGAAGTAGCTCGGGTTGACCGCATCGGGCAGCGCGATGGTCTCCACCGTGGCACCGGGGTAGCGGGTGTGCAGCTGGGTCAGCACCGCATCGAGCGGCGCTGGCGTGGCAGAGCGCGGCAGTTGGGCCAGCGACGGGTTGGCCCACAGGTCGATCTCGTTCTTGAACACCACCACCGCGCCCGAAAAGCACACGATGAACATGAGCAGCCCCGTGACGATGCCCGCCCAGGAGTGCAGGACGAAAAGGCGGTTCAGGGTGCGCTGGCTGGTCATGGTCGTCGGCTCGCGGTAGCGGGGTGATGGCGCTGCGGTCAGAAGAAGTACGTCACACCCAGGCTGAAGCTGCGCGGCAACGCGGGCGACACCACGTTGGCGTTGATCGCGCCGTCGTAGTACGCCTTGTTGAACACGTTCTTCACGCCCGCCGTCACGCGGTAGTTGTCGCCCGCGTAGCTGATGGACGCATCGGCCACCACGTACGACGGCAGCGTGAACGGGTAGGAGCCAATCTGCTCGCTCACATACCGCCCGCCCAGGCCCACGGTGACCCTTTGGTACTGCGGCAACTTGTAGGTGGCCCAGGCCGTAAGCGTATGGCGCGGCGTGAGGTTCAGCGGCAGGCCCACGATGGCGGCGTTGTTGTCGCGCGTGACCTTGCTTTGCGTGTAGGTGTAGGCGCTGGTCAGCTTCCAGCCGTTCTTCATGTCCGCGCCCAGTTCCACCTCCAGGCCGCGTGCGCGCTGCTGGCCCGTCTGCACGCTGAAGCCTGTATTTACGAGGTCGGCGGTAGTGACGTTCTCGCGCACCAGGTCGAACACGGCCAGTGCGCCGGTGAGCTGGCCATTGGGCGACTCGTACTTCACACCGGCCTCCCACTGCTTGCCGGTCTCGGGCACGAAAGGCGAGCCCGCAAACGTCAGGCCCGATTGGGGCAGGAACGACTCGCCATAGCTGCCGTACGCGGCCCAGCCGGGCTTGAACTCATACACCAGGCCGGCGGACAGCGTGGTGGCGCTGTCCTTCTGGCGCGTCTGCGTGTTGGCCACGCGGTTGTGGGTGTCGTTGGTGGACCAGTCGCGGCGCAGGCCCACCAGGGCCGTCCAGCCCTGGCCGAACTTGATCTGGTCCTGCGCATACAAACCGGCCACGGTGAGCTTGGCGGGCGCGTCGCTGGTCAGCGCCGTGGGGCAGACGGCCTGCATGCCGTAGACGGGTGCGAACAAATCCAGCGCGCCGATGCGGCAGGTGCGGCTGGCCAGCAGGCTGTGGCCGCTGCGCACATCCAAGCCCGTGACGATCTGGTGCTTGGCACCCAGCGCCTCGAAGCGCGTGAGCATCGAGGTGTCGGTGGCCAGCAGGTCGTAGTCCATGTATTGGCGCGATGCCTGGCGGTTCTGCAGCCGCTGGTTGGCCTGCAGCGCCTGGTTGGAGACGAAGTTGCCCGTGCCCTTTTCGGTCTCGTAGCGCACGTTCTGGCGGAAGGTCATCGCGTCGGACACCTTGTGCTCCAGTGAATAGCCCAGCGTGGTGCTCTCCACGTCGTACACGCCAAAGGCAGGGTCGCCGGTGAACATCGTGCGGGACAGCGTGCCGTTGCGGTTGGGCAGCAGCGTGCCGTACGGCGTGATGCCCTGCTGGCGCATCCACTCGCTGCGGCTGTAGGTGGCAAACAGCACCAGGTCGGTCTGCGCGCCCAGGTCGATGGAGAGCGAGGGCGCGAACCACCGGTCCTTGCGGTAGACGAACTGTGTCGGATCGTCAGAGTCGGACACCTGCGCATTGATGCGCAGCGCCGTCTTGCCCGATTCGGACAGTGGCTTGTTCACATCGGCCTGCAGCGTGCGCTGGCCGAAGCTGCCCACTTCCACGCCCACCTCCTTCAGCGCATCCTTCTTGGGCCGCTTGCTCACCGCATTGACGATGCCGCCGGGCTGCACCTGGCCGTACAACACCGAGGCCGAGCCCTTGAGCACCTCGAAGCGCTCGTAGCCGTAGGGCTGCAGCTTGGCCCACATGCCGGGGCTTTGCACCAGGCCGTCGACCAGGATGGATTCGGTGGAGCGGAAGCCGCGGATGTTGATGTCGTCAAAACCCCGGCGCCCGAAGTTCACGGGGCTCACGCCCGCCACGGTCTGCAGGGCCTGCTGCACGTTCACGATCTGGCGCGACTCCATCTGCTCGCGCGTGACCACGCTGATGGACTGCGGTGTTTCGAGCCGGCGCATGGGCGCCTTGCCGGCGGTCTGCGCTTCGACGGGCGAAAAGCCCATGTCTTTTTCGGTGCTGGCGTTGATGCGGACTTCTTGCAGCTGGGGGGCTGTGGCGTTGGCGGAGGCGGCCTCTGGAGCTGCAGGGGCCGTCTGCTGTGCGATGGCTGCCTGGGCCAGGCACAAGGCCAGCGGCGTCAACCCCAGGAGGGCTGCCTGCCGCGGCCGAGCGCGCGATGCCCGCGACGAAATAGACACGGCCGCAGCATGCGGAAGCTGAAAAGACATGGGGGTCCCGTTGGTGTGAGCGGAGAAACGAAAATGCGCTGGCTCACATCACTGGGTCGGGACGTCGGCTTGCTGTAAGTTGTCGATTGTAATGCGAATAGTTCTTGTTTAATAAACGAATGGCGGCTACGAAGCATGGTGTGTGGCGCTTCCATCTGCCCCTCCATTGCAGAAGCAGTTTGCTGCAAATGTTTCGTGTGCGGCACACATTGCAGCGTATAGCGGGCCGAGAAAAGCCGGTCGCACGCATACCATCGCGGGCTTTGCGCACTCACCAAGCAAGCCAAGTTGGTGGGTCTTGCGGTCCTCCAGCAGGCCCGGCGCCGCGTTGGTGCCTGTGCACATTTCCCGAAAACCGTTCCGACATGACGCAAACCGCAAGGCGCGATATCACCGCCAATGAGGCCCTCCCACTCATCAAAGAGGCTGCGACCTGGAAAGGGACCGCGTATTCGCTGCGGGGCTCTTCGTCCGTCAAAGGCGTTGCGGGGGACTGCAGCGGGACGACCTTCCTGATTTACCGCGCGGCGGGCTTTCCCTACGACTACCAGCCCTCAGGCACCTTCCCCACCTATGCGCGGCATTCGGGGCTGTTTCGGTTGTTGGGGTCGGATGAGCCCGTGCAAGTGGGCGATGTGCTGTCCTGGCCGAACCACATGGCGATCTACGCGGGCGCTGCACTGCAAAAGGAAGACGCCACCACGGCGCGCGTCAACGCCAACGGGAAGAGCTGGACGCAGCAAAACGACATTTTCACCGCCACCCGTCCGAACGGACCCGCGTACATGCCTGCGTCCCTGCGTTACTGGCGGCCCGACCCTCCCAAGATCTACCGCTACCAGACCACTGCGCCATGACCGTTCCAATTCATGAGCGTTCGGCGCGGCTGCGCGTCGCTGCCCGCTGTACCGCAGTGGTCATCGGCAGCCTGTGCCTGGCGCACACCGCCATGGCCGACGACACCAGCGAGGGTGTCGCCCCCCGCATGCTTTCTGCGCCGCAGGATGCATCGCCACGCAGCGTGATCGACAGCAGCGCGGTGCGCATGGAAGGGGATGAAGTGACTGTATCGCTGACGGCTCAGGCTACGCTGCCAGCCCCGGCGCAGTGGCTGATTCAAGGCCCGCTGTTCGGCTGGCTGGGCGATTCGGAAACGTACCCGGACCGCCACTTTCCCGAGCTGCGTGTGCTCAGCGCAGGGCAGCCTGCGCCTGTGACGGAATCCGTCAGGGCAGTGGCAGGCAGAGGCGCAGTAGATGTTTCTACCCTGCTGCAACAAGCCGGCATCAACCCCTGGCTGATCGCCGATACACCCCCCTTTGTCGCCCCCGAAGGCATCTCCGCCGACCTGCTCGCCCAGCTTGTTCGCGCAGGCGCTATCGGCACCTCGGGCGCCGACCACCTTGCGCAGTGGCGCGCGCAGCGCACGCTGGGCGTCGCGCTGCCGCCGGGCCAGATGCTGGACATCCGCTACCGCTTGCGACCCGCGTACTCCCTGGTGACCCCGCAGGCCCTCGCAAAAGCCAACCTGCGCCAGCGCTACTGTCTGGCGGACGCCCAGTGGCAGGCGCTGAGCAAACAGTTCGGCCGCACTGCCCAGTTCATCGCCAAGCGCTATGAGATTGCCGTGAGCGCACAAGACCGCACTCCACCCACCGTGCGCCTGAGCGTGGTGCCGCAGCCGGAGGTAGTGCTGGTCGCAGCCTGCAAACGGCGCAGTGCGCGTCCCCCTGGGCTGGGCGGTTGGGCCGATGTCGAGGTCGTCCCGGATCAGCGCGCGGTGCTGCATGTGTTGACGCTGGAGCCCGCTGGTCGTTGATTCGTTAGCGTCCGAACCCTGCCGTGGGCGCGGTGCTATCTGAACGGAGCCTTTCCATGTAGCCCCCAAAGCTGCTGGACCAAGATCGCTTTTTTTACTTCGGGAGATTTCTATGGAACCCGCCCGTGGGGCTTGCAGCGCTTGCGGACGGCTAGCGCTCGAAGACACTCTGAAGGCGGCCCAAGGCATTTGTATGTCTTGCGCCAGGGAGGCAACCGACAAGACCCTCACCGAGTTGCATGAGGCGCTCTGTCGGAAGTTTGGGGATCTCTACCTCTCAAATCCTCTGCTCCTCCCGCGCAACAAGAACACAGCCTATCGGGATAGGACACTGTGCATGTCGTTGGGCGTTGCGCAGGCCCTGGACGAAATGAATCTTGCAACTGTGAGCTTGGTCACGAGGTATCGAGAGAAGCCCGAGCACTTTTACCTCTCGGACATGGATCTTAAAGAGCCGGGGCAGATGTTCATGCGGGCGAATTTCCGTCAGTGGTTGGCCAAAACGGACCGCTGGAAGCCAGAATCACGCACGGCAGACCGCTTAAAGAAAAGCCTCTCCGAAGACTTCAAAGCTTTTCAGAAAACGCCATCTGCATAGCAGTGGGACAGGTCCCACAAGTGGGGCTCGAATCAATGAGGCCTCCCGACGCCGTAGTTGTTATTTGTTGCTATTAATAGCATAGCTTCTATCGCATTGTAGGTAAGCGCTAGAGCTTGTTTTCACTCAAATCCTGAGCGCTTGTGGTCTCTTCGGCATCCTCCCCACCCGCCACCCCGTCATACCCCGGATACGCACCACCCGCTCCACCCAGCGCCGCTGTCTCCTGCCGCTCCCGCGCCATCTGCTCCGCAAACTGGTTGCGGCCTTCTCGCGCCACGGCGATGAACTTGGCGCGGTCCTTGTGGTGTGGGTACATGCGGTCGGCCAGCGCGATGTTGTGGGTGCGAAAGCGCTGCGTGATCACGGTGGCTTCCGATGAGGGCAGGCCCATCAACTCCAGCACCGTGTGGGCGCTTTGCAGGCTGGACTCGAACAGTTCGCGCTGGACCAGGGTCACGCCGATGTCGCGCAGCTTGTTCCAGTGGGTCACGTCGCGGGCGCGGGCGACGACCTGCAGGTGCGGGAAGTGTTCGCGGGCCAGCTTGGCGATCTTGAGCGACTGCTCGGCGTCGTCCACCGCCACCACCAGGATGCGGGCGTGTTCGGCGCCGGCGATGCGCAGCAGGTCCAGCCGCGTGGCGTCGCCGTAGAACACGCGGTAGCCAAAGGTGCGCGCCACTTCCAGCATGTCCACGCTGTGGTCCAGCACGGTGGTGCGCAGGCCCTGGGCCAGCAGCACGCGCGAGACGATCTGGCCGTAGCGGCCGAAGCCCGCGATGATGATCGGGGCCTCCTGGGGCTCTGAAATTTCATCGGCCGTCGGCGCCTTGACCTTGGCGTAGCGGCGCAGCAGCACCTTGTCCAGCAGCACCAGCAGCAGCGGGCTGATCAGCATCGACAGCGCCACCGCACCGATGAGCAGAGACGCAGTCTCGGCCGGGAACACGCTGGCGCCCGCTGCGGCCTGGAACACCACAAAAGCGAATTCACCACCCTGCGCCAGCAGCAGCGTGAACACCGGGCGCTCTTGATATGGGATGCCGACGACCTTGGCCAGGGTGTAGATGACGATGGCCTTGGCCGCCAAAAAGCCGACCAGGATGGCGGCCATGAGGCCGGGCGAACGCAGGATCACGCCGAAGTCGATGCTCATGCCCACGGCGATGAAGAACAGGCCGAGCAGCAAACCTTTGAAGGGTTCGATGTCGGCTTCGAGCTCCCGCCGGTACTCGCTGTCGGCCAGCAGCACGCCGGCCAGAAAGGCGCCGAGCGCCATCGACAGGCCCACCATCACCATCAGGTAAGCGATGCCCACGACCAGCAGCAGCGCGGCGGCGGTGAAGATCTCGGGCGTGTTGCTCTTGGCGATCCAGCGCAGCACGGGGCGCAGCAGTAGGCGCCCGCCGAGGATGATGGCGGCGATCACGCCCACGATCTTGAGCACCTCCAGCGCGACTTGGCCCGGCGTGTGGCCCGCGCCATCGCCTGCTGCAACGGCGCCCAGCACCGGCAGCAGGGCCAGGATGGGAATGGCGGCCACGTCCTGGAACAGCAAAATGGAAAAGCCCGCTTGCCCGCTCTGGGTGCGCATGAGGTTGCGCTCGGCCAGCGACTGCAGCGCAATGGCGGTGGACGACAGCGCGAGGCCGAGCGAGCCCACCAGGCTCACACGCCAGGGCAGGCCCGCCAGGGCGCCCAGCGCAAACAGCACGGCGGCGCAGCCCAGCACCTGCGCGGAGCCGGTGCCGAAGATGGGGCGGCGCAGCGCCCACAGGCGGCTCGGTTGCAGCTCCAGCCCGACGAGGAACAGCATCAGCACCACGCCGAATTCGGCGAAGTGCAGGATGTCCTGCACATTGCTGACCAGGCCCAGGCCCCAGGGCCCGATGGCGATGCCTGCCGCCAGGTAGCCAATGATGGCCCCGAGCCCCAGCGCTTTGGCGATGGGCACGGCCAGCACCGCGGCGGTGAGGTACAAAAATCCGTAGGTGAGCCAGGTGGGGGCGTGTTCCATAGGTGGGCGGGTAGGGCAGGGGCCGAAGAAGGCGGGGCTGAGGTGGGAGGTGGCAGGCGCTGGGCCAGCGGGCGGGTTGGCAAGGATTCTGGCACCGCTGCGGCTTGGCGGCGGGCAGTGGGGCGTGTTCTGTAGCCAGTCTAGGCCATGCTGCTTTGCTTGCTAGTGTTTTGATAGCTGGTAGCGCTTATAGGTCAAGCGCTGGCGGCCGTTTTTGCCTTAAACAAGCCGCTGTGCAAGCCGCGTTGCTAAGATGCGGGCCCTTTCTCCCCTTGGCCGCCAGCGCGGTGTGATCTCATGGACTTGCAGACTTGGCTCGCGTTTTTTGCGGCATCGTGCCTGATTGCGGTGTCGCCCGGCTCCGGGGCCGTGCTGTCGATGAGCCATGGCCTCTCGTTCGGCGTGCGCAAGACCGGCGCCACCATCTTCGGTTTGCAGCTCGGGCTGCTGTTGATCCTGCTGGTGGCCGGCGCGGGCGTGGGCTCGCTGCTGCTGGCGTCCGAGCTGGCTTTCAGCATCGTCAAAGTGCTGGGGGCCTGCTATTTGATCTACGTGGGTTTCAACCAGTGGCGCGCGGGCGATGCGCCGCTGGCGCAGGGCGACGAGGCCGCCGCGGCCGGCACCTGGCAAAAGCGCTGCCTCACAGGCTTTCTGACCAACGCCACCAATCCCAAGGGGATCATCTTCATGGTCGCCGTGCTGCCCCAGTTCATGACCGACACGCGCCCGCTGTGGACGCAGCTGCTGGTGATGGCCGCCACCACATTGACGGTGGACGTGGTGGTGATGCACGGCTACGCTTTCGGGGCCAGTGCCCTGCGGCGCATGATGCGCAGCGCACGGGCGGTGCGCACGCAGAACCGGGTGTTTGGCGGGCTGCTGATGGCCGTGGGCGCAGGGCTGTTTTTTGTGAAGCGCGGCGGTCAGCACGCTTGAGGCGGCGGACTTCCGCCGACCGGCAGGCATCGGCCCCCATGCGGCACTGTGGCTGAGAGCGTGTCGCGCGCAGACGGACTGCGAGGGAGCATTTGCTCATATTTTTATAGCTTCTGGCGCTTATCAATCAAGCGCCAGGGCACGATTTGGCTTGTATTTTTCATGGACCCACTGATTCCAAGGAGCTCGTCATGCCAGTGATCGTTGTCGCCAATCCCAAGGGCGGTGTGGGCAAGTCCACGCTGTCCACCAACATCGCGGGCTACCTGGCAAGCCAGGGGCATTCCGTGATTCTGGGCGACACCGACCGGCAGGAGTCCGCCCGGCTCTGGCTGGGTCTGCGCCCGCCCGCGGCGCGCCCCATCGCAGCGTGGGACGGCATCAGCTCGGACGTGATCAGCCGCCCGCCCAAGGGCACGACCCACGCGGTGCTCGACACACCCGCGGGCCTGCACGGCTGGCGCCTGAACGATGTGCTCAAGCTGGCGGACAAGATCATCGTGCCGCTGCAGCCCAGCGTGTTCGACATCTTCGCCACCCGCAGTTTTCTGGACCAGCTGGCCGAGCGCCGCCATGCGGAGGGCGTGCAGGTCGGCATCGTAGGCATGCGCGTGGACGCCCGCACCAAGGCCGCCGAGCAGCTGCACCACTTTGTCGACACGCTCGGTTTTCCCGTGCTGGGCTACCTGCGCGACACGCAAAACTACATCCACCTGGCAGCGCACGGTCTCACGCTGTTTGACGTGGCGCCGGGCCGGGTGGCGCGGGATCTGGAGCAATGGCAAGGAATCTGTACGTGGCTGAATACATGAAGTGCCCCCCTGAGGCGCTGCGTGCCTTCCCCCGAGGGGGACGCCACCGGTGGACTGGCAGAGCCAGATCCACGGTGGCACTGGCCTGGGTCGCGCCAGTTGCTGGCGTTGCGCGCTTGGTCGGTGCACTCGCGGGGCAGTGTCCCGTGCCAGACATGACGCTCCCCCTCGCAGCGCTACATTGGGGCGATGAAAATCTTCCGCTCTTACTCCGAAGTCAGCGCCAGCGTGGGCCAAGAAGTCGCCGTGACCGACTGGATCACCATCACGCAGGAACAGGTCAACCTGTTTGCCCAGGCCACGGGCGACCACCAGTGGATCCATGTGGACCCCGAGCGGGCGAAGGCCGGGCCGTTTGGCGCGCCGATTGCGCACGGGTTTCTCACGCTGTCGCTGATTCCGCAGTTCTTCGAGACGGGGCTGACCATCGAGGGCGCGCGCATGGGCGTCAACTACGGGCTCAACCGCGTGCGTTTTACGTCGCCAGTGCCGGTGGGCAGCCGCCTGCGGGCGCGCCTGACCTTGCAGGCCGCCGAGCCGATCGCACCCGATGGCATGCAGATGACGTGGCTTGTCACAGTGGAGCGCGAGGGCAGCGACAAACCTGTGTGCGTAGCGGAATCGCTGGCACGCAATTTCGGCGCCCCGGCCTGAGCCGGGCCTCTGCCGTGCGGGGGGCCTGAACCATGGACCGCCTGCAAGCCATGAAGGTTTTTGAGCGTGTGGTGGAGGAGGGTGGCTTTGCTGCCGCCGCCCGCGCCATGGACATGTCGCCCCCCGTGGTCACCCGCATGGTGGCGGAGCTGGAGCAGCACCTGGGCACGCGCCTGCTGCAGCGCACCACGCGCAAGCTCGCGCTCACCGACGCGGGTGAGTCGTACCTGCAACGGGTGCGCGCCATCCTGCACGAGATCGACGACGCCGAAGCCGCCGCCGCGGCCAGCACGCGCGACCTGCGCGGCACCATCCGCATCGTGGCGGCGCCCGTGCTGGCCACCAATTTCCTCGCGCCCATGGTGGCGCTGTGGCATGCCGAGTTCCCCAAACTGCTGCTCGACATCGACCTGGATGCCTATGCGTCGGCGCGGGTGGACGAGTACGACGTGACCATCATGGTGGCGGGCGAGGATTTCGACGCGAACATCGTGGCGCGCCCGCTGCTGCAGGGCGAGGCCATCGTGGTGGCGTCGCCCGACTACCTGGAGCGCCGCGGCATCCCGCGCGAGCCGCAAGATTTGCTCAAGCACGACTACCTGCGCGATTCCGGCATGGCAGCGCGCTCCCAGGTCGGGCCGGGCCGCAAGCTGCGCCTGCAATCGATCGGCGGCAACCTGCCGCCGCAAGAGATCGATGTGCCGGCGGTATTGCAGTCGGTGAGTACCGAACTGCTGCTGCGCGCTGCGGTGGATGGCGCGGGTGTGGCGGTCACATCACGCCTGCTGGCTGAAGAGCACCTGGCCCGCGGTGAGCTGGTGCACATCCTGCCGGCGTGGATCTTTTCGCGCTACACGATCTATGCCGCGCTGCCTTCGGGCCGCATGCTGCCGGCGCGCACCCGGGTGTTTCTCGATTTCCTCACCGAACAGGTGCCGCGGGCCATGGCCGAGCAGCACGGGCACGCAGCACTCGCCAAGTGACGGTGACAGGCGTAGCGTTGGACTCCGCAATGCGGAGGGTGGTCAGCCCAGCTGGGCGAAGCCGCTGATGATCGTGCCTTCGGGCTCCACCTCGATGGCCCCGTCGGGCATGGCAAAGCTGTTTTGCCGCCAGGCTTCAAACACCGTCACTGCGACTGCATTGGAGAGATTCAGGCTGCGCTGGCCGGCCACCATGGGCAGGCGCAGGCGTTGTGCAGGGGGGAAGCTGTCGCGCAGCTCGGACGGCAGGCCACGGGTTTCGGCGCCAAACACCAGCCAGTCGCCGGGGAAAAATGCCGTGGAGTGCACGGACTGCGAGCCATGGGTCGTCATGGCAAAAATGCGGGCGGGGTCGGGCTGGGCGTCGCGCAAGAAGGCGGTCCAGCCAGTGTGGCATTGGACCTGGGCGTACTCGTGATAGTCGAGCCCCGCGCGCCGCATCTGGCGGTCGTCCATCGAAAACCCCAGGGGTTCGATCAAGTGCAGGGTGCAGCCCGTGTTGGCCGCCAGGCGAATCACGTTGCCGGTGTTCGGCGGAATTTCGGGTTCGACAAGGACGATGTGAAACATATGCCTGCCATTGTCATCGGCCCGACTGTGAGTTAAGCAACCGCTGGTAATCAAAAGTATCCCGTCAGTCGGCCGCGGTGCGCGCCAGCACGACGGCGGTCACGTGCGCTACGCCGGCCTCGCGCAGAGCCTCGGTGGCGGCATGCAGGGTCGCGCCGGTGGTCATCACGTCGTCTACCAGCACCACGCGCCGGCCTCGCAAGGCGGCAGCGCGCGCGGGCTCCACCGCAAAGGCGCCGCGCAGGTTGCGCAGGCGTTGCGCGCGCGGCAGGCCGCTCTGGGCTTCGGTGGCGTGCACGCGCAACAGGCTCAGCACGTCGGCCTTGGGCCGGGACAGGTGTTGCACGAGCAGCGCCGACTGGTTGTAGCCCCTCTCGCGCAGGCGGTCGGTGGACAGGGGAACGGGCAGCACCAAATCCGCTGCCTGCAGCCCAGCTTCGACACCGGGCGTGCTGCGCATCAGCGTGGCCAGCGTGCCAGCCCAGCCCGGATCGCCCTGGAACTTGAAATCGGCCAATGCGCCGGCCCAGGGGTACGCATAGTCCACCGCGGCCAGGCAGGCATCAAACAGCGGCGGGTTCAACACGCAGGCGCCACAGGTGGCAACGCCGTCTGGCACCCGCAGCGCACAACGCTGGCAGCGCGTGGCAGGCTGGGCAAATCGCGCTGTGCAGGCTGTGCAGACGCGCTGGGCTGGCCAGGCGTGGCACGCCGCACACTGGCTGGGCACACTGCCAGCGGTGGTGCGAAGGCGGTCCGAAATCCCCTGGAGGGCCGTGAAGAGCATGAATCAATATACTCGCGCGTCCCCCGCATACCCCATGTCTTCCGAGCGCCCCCCCACCATTGATCCCGTTGCCGCAGCCCGCTGGCACGCGGCCGCGCCCGCGGCGTCGCCCTGGCTGCATGAGGAAGTCGCCCGCCGCATGGAAGACCGCCTGCAGTGGATCCGCGAAGCGCCCGCATCGTGGTGCCATTGGGACGCGGTGCGCGGCGGGCTGAAGGCGCATGCGCTGGTAAGCGCCCGCTATCCCAAAGTCCGTTGCCAGGTGTACGAAAGCGCGCCACAACGCGAGAGCACCGCCCAGCAAGTGCTGGCAAGGCCGTGGTGGAACCCTGCGCGCTGGGCTGCCGCCAGCATGCAGTTTGGACAGCCGGCGGATGCCAGCGTGCAGATGCTGTGGGCCAACATGGCGCTGCACACCGCGGCCGACCCACAGGCGCTGATCAGCCAGTGGCACCGGGCACTGGGGGTGGACGGCTACCTGATGTTCTCGTGCCTGGGCCCCGATACGCTGCGCGAATTGCACGCCGTCTATGCCGCGCTCGGCTGGCCACCCGCGGGCCATGCCTTCACCGACATGCACGACTGGGGGGACATGCTGGTGCATGCTGGCTTTGCCGAGCCCGTGATGGACATGGAGCGCATCACGCTGACCTTTGCCACGCCTGAGCGGCTGTTGCAGGAGCTGCGCGAGCTCGGCTGCAACCTGCACCCGCAGCGCTTTGGCGCACTGCGCGGCAGGCACTGGCGGGCGCGGCTGTACGAAGCACTGGCCGACCGCCTGGCGGACCCGGCGCAGGGCGGGCAACTGGCGCTGACCTTCGAGATCATCTACGGCCACGCGTTCAAGCCCGCGCCCCGCGTGCGCGTCAGCGAAAGCAGTGCGGTGTCGCTGCAGGACATGCGTGCCATGCTGCGCCAGGGTGGCAACGAAAACACGTCCCACAAGCCCTGAAACGGCGGTCTTCCGGCCTTGCGCTCTGCCTGTGCCAGGCAGGCCTTCGGAGCGACTGCACAAAGACGGGGCAGCGGGGTCCGCCGTGCAACAACGGTGTCAATGACATGGAACAAGGCACGCTACAATTCAGGGTTATTGAGATTTCGGGCATCTTCCCGCGCAACCTTGCAGGCTAGGCCTGTCACGCCCTGTGGCGTGTCAGGGCGGTCGGCAGTTTGGTGAGCACATCCGGTGACGGGATTGGTTTTTCGTTTTGCCACGGTGTCAGGTCAGCGCGTGGACTGGCGTCTCGCTCGCAATTGCTCGGTCACACCGGCGCAGTTGGGTTGGACGTATTTGTCCCTTTGCCTGCTTTCACTGGGTATCGCATCGGGGTTCTGGATGCTCGGCGCCCGGCTGGTCATGCCTTTCGCATGGCTAGAAATCGTGGCCGTAGGAATTGCATTCGCCATGTACGGTCGCCATGCGGCGGATGGCGAGAGGATTTCACTGCAGGGTTCGCGCCTGGTGGTGGAACGGGAGACAGCAGGCAAACTGGAACGCGCCGAGTTTGACCGGGACCGGGTTCGCGTCGAGCCCAAGACCGGAGACCGTTCGCTGATCATGCTGTCTGCGCAGGGCCGTTCGGTCGAAGTGGGGCGCTTCATGCGCCCCGAACTTCGAGCGGCCCTTGCATCGGAGATCCGCATGGCTCTGCGCGCAGCCTGACCCCACGCAGGCGCACGCAGGGGATTGGTTAAATTGAGGCTTAGAAGTAAGTGAGAACTATGAAGAGCATTTCCAACAAGCTGGCTTCTCTGCTGCTGATTGCCGGTGCATGGGTGGGCTCTGCAGCCCATGCCGTTCAGGACCTGCCTGGCGGCCCTGCAGTCAACCAGCTGAATTTGGCTCCGCCCGTCACCAAGATCGCTGAAGAGCAGTATTTCCTGCACTGGATGATGCTGATCATGTGCACGGTGATCTTCGTGGCCGTGTTCTCCGTGATGTTCTACTCGATTTGGAAACATCGCCGCTCCAAGGGTGCCAAGGCGGCCAGCTTCCATGAATCCGTCACCGTCGAGGTGATCTGGACCATCGTCCCCTTCATCATCGTGATCCTGATGGCCCTGCCCGCGACCAAGGTGCTGGTGGCGCAGAAGGACACCACCAACGCCGATCTCACGATCAAGACCACGGGTTACCAGTGGAAGTGGGGCTATGACTACCTCACCGGCGAAGGCGAGGGCCTGGCCTTTGTGTCCACGCTCGACAGCAGTCACCGCGTGATGTCCGACAGCGGCAACGTGAAGGACGCACCCGCAGACTACCTGCTCAAGGTGGACAACCCGATGGTGGTGCCGGTCAACAAGAAGATCCGCATCATCACCACCGCCAACGACGTGATCCACGCCTTCATGGTGCCCGCTTTCGGCATCAAGCAAGACGCGATCCCCGGCTTTGTGCGCGACACCTGGTTCCGCGCCGAGAAGATCGGTGACTACTACGGCCAGTGCGCCGAGCTGTGCGGCAAGGAGCACGCCTACATGCCCATCCACGTGAAGGTGGTGTCCGCCGAGGATTACACCGCCTGGGTTGGCGACCAGAAGAAGAAGGCCGCCGCCAAGCTCGATGACCCGACCAAGGTCTGGACGCTGGACGACATCTCCAAGCGCGGCGAGAAGGTTTATGCCGCCAACTGCGCCGCCTGCCACCAGGCCAACGGCAAGGGCGCCGGCCCGATCAAGCCGCTGGACGGCTCGGCAGTGGTGCTCGATGCCGACCACGCCAAGCAGCTGCAGATCCTGCTCAAGGGCGCGGCCAACGGCGCCATGCCATCGTGGGCGCAACTGAGCGACACGGACCTTGCGGCCGTAGCCAGCTACACCAAGAACGCCTGGTCCAACAAGACCGGCCAACTGGTGCAGCCAGCCGAAGTCGTCGCCCAGCGTGGCAAGTAATCACCGCCCCAACGTATTGAGGAATTCACAATGAGCGCAGTTCTCGACAACCACGGGCACGGTGGCGACCACGCACACGACGACCATGGGCACCATGGCCCCACCGGCTGGCGCCGCTGGGTGTACGCCACCAACCACAAGGACATCGGTACCCTGTACCTGCTGTTCGCCTTCACCATGCTCATGGTCGGCGGCGTCCTGGCCCTGCTGATCCGCGCCGAGCTGTTCCAGCCCGGCCTGCAACTGGTCAACCCCGAGCTGTTCAACCAGCTGACCACCATGCACGGACTGATCATGGTGTTCGGCGCGATCATGCCGGCCTTCGTGGGCTTTGCGAACTGGATGATCCCGCTGCAGATCGGCGCATCCGACATGGCCTTTGCGCGCATGAACAACTTCAGCTTCTGGCTGATGATTCCCGCCGCAGCGATGCTGGTGGGCTCGTTCTTCATGCCCGGTGGCGCACCCGCTGCCGGCTGGACACTGTACGCACCGCTGACGCTGCAGATGGGCCCCTCCATGGACGCCGGCATTTTCGCGATGCACATCCTGGGCGCCTCGTCCATCATGGGTTCGATCAACATCATCGTCACCATCCTCAACATGCGCGCCCCCGGCATGACGCTGATGAAGATGCCCATGTTTGCCTGGACCTGGCTCATCACCGCCTACCTGCTGATTGCCGTGATGCCCGTGCTGGCCGGCGCCATCACCATGACGCTGACGGACCGCCACTTCGGCACCAGCTTCTTCAACCCCGCTGGCGGCGGTGACCCGGTGATGTACCAGCACATCTTCTGGTTCTTCGGCCACCCCGAGGTCTACATCATGATCTTGCCGGCCTTCGGCATCGTGAGCCAGATCGTGCCGGCCTTCGCCCGCAAGAAGCTGTTCGGCTACGCGTCGATGGTGTATGCCACGTCGTCCATCGCCATCCTGTCGTTCATCGTGTGGGCCCACCACATGTTCACCACCGGCATGCCCGTGACCGGCCAGCTGTTCTTCATGTACGCGACCATGCTGATCTCCGTGCCCACGGCCGTGAAGATCTTCAACTGGATTGCCACCATGTGGCGCGGTTCCATGACGTTCGAGACCCCCATGCTGTTCGCTGTGGGCTTCATCTTCGTGTTCACCATGGGTGGTTTCACCGGCCTGATCCTGGCCATGGCCCCCATCGACATCCAGCTGCAGGACACCTACTACGTGGTGGCCCACTTCCACTATGTGCTGGTGGCCGGCTCGCTGTTTTCGATGTTCGCCGGCGTGTACTACTGGCTGCCCAAGTGGACTGGCGTGATGTACTCCGAAGCCCGTGGCCAGATCCACTTCTGGGGCTCGCTGATCACGTTCAACATCACGTTCTTCCCCATGCACTTCCTGGGTCTGGCTGGCATGCCCCGTCGCTATGCCGACTACCCCATGCAGTTTGCTGACTTCAACGCGATTGCCTCGGTGGGCGCGCTCGGCTTCGGTCTGATGCAGGTGTACTTCTTCATTGCCGTGGTCGTGCCTGCCATGCGCGGCAAGGGCGAGAAGGCTTCGGCCAAGCCCTGGGACGGCGCAGAAGGCCTGGAATGGGAAGTGCCCTCCCCCGCACCGTTCCACACCTTCGAGAACCCGCCCAAGCTGGATGCCACGGCAACCCGCGTGATTGGTTGATGCCATGCCCATGACACCCGAGCAAAAGAAGAACAACCTGCGGATGGCATTGATTCTTGCCTCCGTGGCCGTGGTGTTCTTTGTCGGGTTCATGGTCAAGGTGGTGTACCTCTCGCGTTGAGCGCCCGATTGCCATGAGCCTGCGCCGCGAAAACGCCAAGATGGTCGGCAAGCTGGTCGTGATTGCGGCCGGCATGTTCGCCTTCGGTTATGTGTTGATCCCGATCTACAAGCACATCTGCGAGATGACGGGCATCAACATCCTGTCGCTCTCCGAGCGCCAGGTGCCAGGCAACGGCGTGGCCGGCAAGGATGTAAAGGTGCCGTCCAACACGCAGGTGGACAAGAGCCGCACCATCACGGTCGAGTTCGATGCCAATGCGCGCGGCCCGTGGGACTTCAAACCCGCGCAGCGATCGGTGCAAGTGCACCCCGGCGAGCTGACGACGGTGATGTACGAGTTCCAGAACATCCAGAACCGCCGCATGGCGGCACAGGCCATACCGAGCTACGCGCCACGCCAGGCGGCTGCGCACTTCAACAAGCTGGAGTGCTTTTGCTTCAACCAGTACGTGCTGGAGCCCGGCGAAAAGAAACAATGGCCAGTGGCGTTTGTCATTGACCCGCGCCTTTCCAAGGATGTGACCACGATCACGCTGTCGTATACGTTCTTTGAAGTGGGCGGTAAGACGCCGGCGGCACCGGATTCGACGGCCTCGGTAGAGGGCGTGGTTCCCGCCGCGTTGTCGACAGGTGCGGGCTCGTGACCGAGCCTTCAGAGCGGCCGCCCGCAAAGGCGCATGAACGCAAGGGCTCGTTGCCGCGCACCATCAAGGCTGTGGCATGGTCGCTGATTGGATTGCGCAAGGGCAGTGAGTACCAGCAGGATGTGGAAAAGCTCAATCCGCTGCACATCGTGGTGGTCGGCCTGGTGGCGGTGTTTTTGCTGGTGCTTGGATTGATCGCGTTGGTGAACTGGATCGTGTGAGTGAGCTGGTTGTTGGTTAGCAAGTCCCGAAGAACAAGACCGAACATAGATTTTGAGAGAGTCAGGAGCTGAAATGAGTGCATCAACCCACGGCGGAACCCCGTACTACTATGTACCTGCCGAGTCGCGTCACCCTGTGATGGCGGCCATCGGCCTGTTTTTCGTGATCCTGGGCGCAGGCCAGTGGATCAACGGCCACGACTGGGGCAAATATTCCCTGCTGCTTGGCATGGTGTGGTGGCTGTTCACGCTGTACCAATGGTTTGGCGACGCGGTGCGCGAGAGCGAAGGCGGCCTGTACGGGCACAAGATCGACATCTCCTACCGCTGGAGCATGAGCTGGTTCATCTTCTCCGAAGTGATGTTCTTCGGCGCGTTTTTCACGGCGCTGTGGTGGGCCCGCTCGCACTCGGTGCCCGCGCTAGGCAGTCTGGACAACGCGTTGCTCTGGCCTGATTTCAAGGCTGTCTGGCCCAGTCTGGCGGCCGGTGCGACAGCATCGCCCGCCGGCATTGTGGAACCCTTCCAGACCGTGGGCCCCTTCTGGCTGCCCACGATCAACACCGCGCTGCTGCTCACCTCGGGCGTGACCCTGACCATTGCCCACCATGCGCTGCGCGAAGGCCACCGTGCCAAGACCATCGCTTTCATGTGGGCGACGGTGTTGCTGGGTTTTGTCTTCCTGCTGGTGCAGGGCTACGAGTACTACCACCTCTACACCGACCTGAACCTCAAGCTCAATTCGGGCGTGTTCGGTTCCACGTTCTTCATGCTGACGGGTTTCCACGGGTTCCACGTGTTCCTGGGCATGCTGATGCTGCTGGTCATCACCCTGCGCCTGCAAAAAGGCCACTTCACCGCAGACAAACATTTTGGCTTTGAGGGTGCTGCCTGGTACTGGCACTTCGTGGATGTGGTGTGGCTCGGCTTGTACGTATTGGTCTACTGGATGTAAATCCCAAGGACCCCCGGGAAAAAAGCGCCGCAAGGCGCTTTTTTGTTGGGCTGAAATGCCTTCGAAACTGCAGAGGGATGTATAGCCCATTGCAAGGACTGACCCAGCTGCTCAGCGGCCCCGGTCAACGGCTCGCAGGCAACCCCGTCGGCTGGATATAGCCCAGTTGCCACGCCACCAGAATGCAAAGGAACAGCACAATGGACAGCCCCACCCGAAGTGCCAGGGCCTTGGCCATGCGGTTGCCCTTGGCCCTGTCGTCCTTGTCGTTGCGGCCATTGCGCATCATGAAGAACAAGGCCGATGCGAGGCTGGCCAAAATAGCGATGAACGCCACCACCACAAGATATTTCATGGAGCCCATTATCCCGTGACCGACCTCCAACGTCCTGTGGGCCTGCGTTTCTGGCTGATCGCGCTCGCGGCGCTGGCGGGCATGGCCATTACAGCGTCGCTGGGGCGTTGGCAGCTGTCGCGGGCCGCTGAAAAGCAAACCTTGCAGGCGGCGCTGGACGAGCGCGGCCGGTTGCCCGCGATCAACGGCGTGGCTTTGCTGTCCAGTACAGACGCCGCCGATGCGCAGGCGCTGGTACACCGCGCAGTGATCCTCGAAGGCCGCTGGTTGCCCGAGCACACCGTGTACCTCGACAACCGGCAGATGCTGGGCCGGCCGGGGTTCTTTGTGGTGACGCCGCTGCAGCTGACCGCCACGGGCGGCGGGGTGGTGCTGGTGCAGCGCGGATGGGCGCCCCGCAATTTCCAGGACCGCGCCCAACTCCCGCAGATCGAGACACCACGGGACGCGGTGGTCCGGGTTCAGGGCCGGGTTGCCGCGCCGCCCTCGCGCCTGTATGAATTCGAGGGCGCCGATAGCGTCCAGGGGTCTTCCCGCATCCGGCAAAATCTCGACCTGGCAGCGTTTCGCACCGAAACCGGTCTTGCGCTCGCCAACCTCACGGTGCTCCAGACCGGCAACGCAAGCGAAGGCCTGCAGCGCGACTGGCCCGTGGTCGGCGCAGGCGTCGACAAACACTACGGTTACGCATTTCAATGGTTCGGGCTCTGCGGCCTGATTGCACTCCTCTATGTCTGGTTCCAACTCGTCCGACGGTTCATTCGCCCGCGCAGCCAGCCTGCCGCCTGAGGGCCAGGGGGACCACCATCCCCTCGGGCTGACGGTGCACACGCTGCCCGAAGCCGCAGACGCTGTGGCGTCGGTGCAGCGCACAAGCCACGGCCGCTGGAAGATGCTGGGCGTGCTGCTGATCTGCGCAGCCCCCGTGGTGGCCTCGTACCTCACGTACTACGTGATCCGCCCTGAAGGCCGGCGCAACTATGGCGAGCTGATCGATCCGCAGCGCACCATGCCCGAGCTGACTGCGACGGCGCTGGACGGCAAGCCCGCACCGCTGGCATCGCTCAAAGGCCAATGGTTGCTCGTCAGCGTGGCCGGTGGCGCTTGCGACGCAGCGTGCCAAAAGCACCTGTACCTGCAGCGGCAGTTGCGTGAGAGCCTGGGCAAGGAGAAGGAGCGCGTGGACTGGGTGTGGCTGGTGAACGATGAGGCCCCCGTCCCGACCGAACTGACGCCCGCTCTGCAGAAGGCCACGGTGACGCGGGTGGATGGTGCAGCGCTCAATGCCTGGCTGGCCCCCGCAGCGGGCCACCAGCTGGCTGATCACCTGTACGTCGTCGACCCGATGGGCAACTGGATGATGCGTTTTCCTGCTGCCATGGACACCGCAGGCGCGGCCAAGGCCAAGCGCGATCTTGAGCGTCTGCTGCGCGCCTCGTCCTCGTGGGACGAAGCCGGCCGGCCCGGAAAGCCCTGATGGACGCTCAGCAACCCCTGTACGACCTCGCGCCGCTCGCCCGCATGATGCTGCTGGGCGTGGTGATCGCCCTGGGCCCGCTGGCCTGGGTCGGCTTGCGCAACCGCGGCAGCTCGCCGCTGCGCCGCTTGCAGGCGCTCACGGTGCTCACGCTGTTTCTGACTTTCGACCTGGTGCTGTTCGGCGCGTTCACCCGCCTTACCGATTCAGGCCTGGGCTGCCCGGATTGGCCTGGCTGCTACGGCAGCGCAAGCCCCGTGGGCGCAAGCACCGAGATCTCTGCCGCGCAAGAGGCGATGCCCACCGGCCCGGTCACCCACGGCAAGGCGTGGGTCGAGATGATCCACCGCTATTTGGCCACCGGTGTGGGCGTGCTCATCATCGTGCTGACGGTGTCGGCGTGGGTGCAGCACCGACGCGCTGCGCGGGGCGGTGTGGCGGCGCCGCCGCTCAGCCCGTGGTGGCCCACATTCACGCTGTTCTGGGTATGCCTGCAAGGTGCGTTCGGTGCGCTCACGGTCACGATGAAGTTGTTTCCGGCCATCGTCACGCTCCACCTTATCGGCGGCCTGGTGCTGCTGGCCCTGCTGTGCCTGCAGGCAGTACGCCACACCCACCATGCGAAGGAACAGGCGCCGGTCCGCATTTCGCCGGCCCTGCGGCGCGGGCTGATTGCGACGGGCGTGTTGGTCGCGGCGCAGGTGGTGCTGGGTGGCTGGGTCAGCACCAACTATGCGGTGCTCGCCTGTACCACCTTTCCCACTTGCCAAGGCAGCTGGTGGCCTGACATGAACTTTGCCCACGGCTTTCAGGTTTGGCGCGCGCTGGGGATGCTTCAGGATGGCAGCCACATCAGTTTTGCAGGCCTCACGGCCATCCACTATGCGCACCGATTGGCGGCCTACATCGTGCTGACGGCGCTGGCCTGGGCCGCATGGCGACTGCGGCGCGGCGATGCGCTGCCAGTGCAGGCCCGCTGGATCGCTGCCCTGGCGCTGCTGCAGTTGGCCACGGGCTTGTCGAACGTGGTGCTCGACTGGCCGCTGGTCGCCGCCGTGCTGCACACCGGCGGCGCTGCCGCGCTGGTGGTGGTGATCACCTGGGCCCTGGCATCCAGCCGCGCCGCCGCGCCCGCACCCCAAGAATCTTCCGCGCGTGTGAGCGCATCGAGAGTGTCCGCATGAGTGTTGCCCCCGCCGTAGTTTCCCCGCCGTCGCGTTTTGCGCAGTTCTATGCGCTGACCAAGCCGCGCGTTGTGCAGCTGATCGTGTTTTGCGCGCTCATCGGCATGGTGCTGGCGGTGCCCGGCCTTCCGTCGGCGGCACAGTTGGGCCTGATGGGGCTGGCCTCGCTGGGCGTGTGGCTGGTGGCAGGCGCTGCGGCGGCCTTCAACTGCATCGTCGAGCAGGGCATCGATGCCAAGATGAAGCGCACCGCATGGCGCCCCACCGCCAAAGGCGAGCTCTCCAACACCCAGACGCTGCTGTTCTCCGCCGTGCTGTGCGGCGCTGGCTCGTCGCTGCTGTATTTCTGGGTGAACCCCCTGACGATGTGGCTCACCTTTGCCACCTTTGTCGGCTATGCGGTGGTGTACACCGTCATTCTCAAGCCGCTCACGCCGCAGAACATCGTGATCGGCGGAGCGTCCGGCGCCATGCCGCCGGTGCTAGGCTGGGCCGCCATGACGAACGATGTCGGCCCCGAGGCACTCATTCTGTTCCTCATCATCTTCCTGTGGACCCCGCCGCACTTCTGGGCGCTGGCGTTGTACCGGGTGGAGGACTACCGCAAGTCCGGCCTGCCCATGCTGCCGGTGACGCATGGCAACGAGTTCACCCGGCTGCAGGTGTTCCTGTATACGCTGATCCTTTTCGCAGGCTGCCTCATGCCCTTTGTGTACGGCATGAGCTCGTGGATCTACCTTGTGGCGGCCGTTGTGCTGAGCGCGGGCTTTTGTGGCTACGGTTTTGCACTGTGGCGCAACTACTCGGACGCGCTGGCGCGCAAGACCTTCCGTTTTTCCCTCATCCATCTGAGCGTGCTGTTTGCCGCACTGCTGGTGGACCACTACGTGCTGTAAACCATGCTCAAGAGAAATGCTATCAAATTAATAGCTGTCAGCGCTTTATCTATAAGCGCTACAGCCATTTTTAGTGCCTGTTCTGAGAAAAAGGCGGAGTTTCGCGGCGTGGACGTCACCGGTGCCGACTACGCCCGGGACCTCCCGCTGACCGACCACAACGGGCAGGCGCGCCACATCAAGGACTTTGCGGGCAAGGTGGTGGTGGTGTTCTTTGGCTTTACCCAGTGCCCCGACGTGTGCCCCACGTCGATGCAGGAACTGGCCGAGGTCAAGAAGATGCTGGGCAAGGACGGCGACCGCCTGCAGGGCATCTTCGTCACGGTCGACCCAGAGCGCGACACGCCCGAGGTGCTCAAGGCCTACATGGCCAACTTTGATCCCACGTTCCTCGCGCTCTACGGCAGCGCCGAGCAGCTCGCCGCCGTCGCCAAGGACTTCAAGATCTACTACAAGAAGGTCGACGGCAAGACCCCCACGAGCTACACCATGGACCACTCTGCCGGCAGCTATGTGTATGACACTGCCGGCCGTCTGCGCGTGTACAACCGCTACGGCAGCGGCGCGCAGGCCCTGGCTTCGGACGTTAAAGCATTGCTGGGCGAAGCGGGCTGAGCACTCGGCGCTCTTGCCCGGTTTGCGCTCCGGCGTTGCCAGGCGAGGGCCATAAAAAAAGGGCCCGCGATGGGCCCTTTTGCTCTTTGTCCGTGGGTCTTCACTCGACCTTGATGCCCCGCATCGCAATCACGCCGCCTAGCAGACTGGTGTCTGCCTTGATGCGGTTGGCCAGGCCTTCGGGCGACGTGCCAGCCACTTGCCATCCTTGCTGGAACAGCTTGCTGCGCACGTCTTCGCTGCGGGCGATTTCACTGATCACCGCGGCCAGCTTGGCCTGCACCGGCTTGGGCATGGTGGCAGGCGCTGCAAAGGCGTTCCAGATCTCCAGGTTGAAGCCACGGATACCCGCTTCGGCCAGGCTGGGCAGATCCGGTGCCAGCGGGCTGCGCCCCGCCGAGGTCACGCCAATCGCGCGCAGCTTGCCGGCGCGAATCTGAGCCTGGGCCAACGCCGGGGGCATCAGCGCCATCTGCAGCTGGCCGCCCAGCATGGCCGTGGCCACCTGCGGGTAGCCGGGGTAGGGCACATGCACCGGGTTGATGTTGCTGCGCGACTTGAGCAGCTCGGTGCCAATGTGGCCCACCGTACCCACGCCGGGCGTGCCGTAGCTCCATTTGTCGCCTCCGTTGCGCGCCGCCACGAAGAACTCGCGCGCATCGGCCGTCGCTGGCACGCCAGGCTGGCTCACGGGCGCCGTCAGTACCAGGGGCGAGGTGCCGATCAGGCTCAACGGGGCCAGGTCCTTCAGCGGGTCGTACGGCACCGCCGGGTTGAGCATCTTGGCGATGGTCATGTTGCCGTTGATCATCAGGCCGATGGTGTGGTCGTCGCGCGACTTGGCCACCGCGTCAGCACCAATGTTGCCGCCCGCGCCCACCTTGTTTTCCACGATCACCGGCTGCCCCAGCGCCTTGGACAAGGGCTCGGCGAATGTGCGCGCCGTGAGGTCGGGCGACGAGCCGGCCGGAAAGCCCACGATGATCTTCACGGGCTTGGTCGGCCAGTTCAGCGGTGCGGCTGCAGCGGGCGATGCCGATGGCTTGGCGGCGGTGCTCTGGGCCAGGGCCCAGGGGGAAGCTGCCGCCAGGGCGATCATCAACAGCGAGGCACGGCGGAATGCGGGGCGTGACATGGAGTCTCCTTTGGAATGTAGGGGGCCAAAAACAGCACGGGGCCCCAGAACTGGGGCCCCGTGAGGCATCTTCTGCAGGAGCGGAATATTACCGCGCCCCTGTGTCCGTTCCGACTGCGTGCGTCGGTGCTCAGGCGTATTCGGCCAGGGCCTTCTTCATCTTCTTCATCGCGGCAACCTCGATCTGGCGAATGCGCTCGGCGCTCACGCCATAGACCGCGGCGAGGTCGTGCAGCGTCATGCCGCCGGTACCGTCGTCGTTGACCTTGAGCCAGCGCTCTTCCACGATGCGGCGGCTGCGCTCGTCCAGGCTGTTCAACGCCGTGGCGATCCCGTCAGTGGCCAGGGCATCGCGCTGGCGCGACTCGATCATGGCGGTGGGCTCATGCGAGGCGTCGGCCAGGTAGGCAATGGGGCCAAAGGCCTGCTCGCCATCGTCCGAAGGCGCGGGGTCCAGCAGTACATCGCCGCCCGACATGCGGGTTTCCATCTCGATGACTTCTTCGCGCTTCACATTGAGGTGCGCGGCGACGGCATCGATCTCGTTTTCGGACAGCGTGTCGCGGTGCGTCGCAGCGTCAGCGGCTGCTGCGTCGGCCTTGAAGCCCTGCTTCATCGAGCGCAGGTTGAAGAACAGCTTGCGCTGGGCCTTGGTCGTGGCCACCTTCACCATGCGCCAGTTCTTCAGGATGTATTCATGGATCTCGGCCTTGATCCAGTGCATGGCGTAGCTCACCAGGCGCACGCCCTGCTCGGGGTCAAAGCGCTTGACGGCCTTCATCAGGCCGACGTTGCCTTCCTGGATCAGGTCGCCGTGAGGCAACCCATAGCCCAGGTACTGGCGCGCAATCGAGACCACCAGGCGCAGGTGCGACATCACCAGCCGGCCGGCGGCATCCACATCATTGTTGTCGCGCAGCTGGCGCGCATAGGTTTGCTCTTCCTCGGGGGTCAGCAGCGGCAGGCGGTTGACGGCCGAAATGTAGGCGTCCAGGTTGCCCAGCGGGGGCACCAGCGCCCAAGGGTTGGCAGGGGCCAAAGTCGTCGTCGCGGTTCCAGACTGAATGTTCATTCCAGGAATCCTTTCCTCTAAGCCGTGAATATTAGCACTCCATCAGATCGAGTGCTAAGCCCAGAGTTCCCGTCTGGTTGTTCTGAGCGGGCCGCGGGCGATCAAACGTCTCTTGTGAAAGGTCCGCAGCCTCTTGGAGCGGGGCAATCGCCAAAGATGATTGATTTCAAAGGGGTTTTTTCTGGTGGCAAGTACTGTTGTAGGGGCAGCCGAAGCGCTTGAAGGTTCCGCGGAGTTGCACTGTGATGCACATCGAAACCTGACAGAAACGCAATTTGATGCAGTGGAGTGCTTATTGGCCACCCCGTGCGGCGATTGTTGTCATTTACAGAACAGTCAGTTCGCGACTCGCTAGTTTTTCTGCGACCAGGTGAGGCGTACAGTTCAACCCATCGATGAGCCGAACCCGCAAGGCGACTCACCGAACCCGGTCTGAGGCAACTCCTGGTTTTCTGCCCCGCTCCGGTTTTTTTGAGACGCTTTTTAAACTTCAAGGACCTTCATCATGAACAACACTGCACGCTTCCTCTCCATCGCCGCTGTCGCTGCCTTCGCTTCTTTTGCCGCCCAAGCCGACGAAGCCGATGCTTCGCAATTCGCCACCAAGTTTGAAACCAGCCGCACCCGTGCTGAAGTTTCCGCAGAAGCTGCCACCGTGGCACAGACACGCAGCATTGAGCCTGCTGGTTCGCGTGTGGTGACCTACGAGTCCACGGCCGACCGCACTGCGGTGCGTGCACAGGCAGCGGACGCTGTGCGCACCGGCCAAATCTCGGCGGGCGAAATCGGCAACGCGATGTGAGTTTCCCGGGCTCCGGCCTGGTAAATAGAAAGGCGCCTTTGGGCGCCTTTTTTCATTCTTGCAGCCCCTGTCCACCGCCATCGGCAACTTGGCGGTGGCGGCCGCCCATGCCAACGCCAACCCTCGGGCAGGTCTGCAATCGCCCACCAAAGCGCCTGAACCCAGCCATTCGGGGCGGCGTTCTCCCGGGTGGTATTGCGAAGGGGCCTATGGCAGACTGCGCAGCCCAGCTTTCGGGAGACGCGCATGACCGAACCGACCGCCCTTTGCGAAATCCGTGTTGTCACCACCACGGTGGCCAACGAAGCCGAGGCGCGGAGGCTGGCGCATTCGGTGTTGCAGTCGCGCCTGGCGGCGTGTGTGCAGGTGGACCCGATCACCGCGTACTTTCGCTGGCAGGGTGCCCTGCAGGAAGACCGGGAGTTCCGCTTGGTGTGCAAAACAGTGCCGCGGGCGGTGGATGGGTTGCTTGGTTTGCTGCGGGCGCAGCACCCTTATGCACTACCGCAGCTGGTGGTGCAGGCGGTGCAGGGCTCTGCCGAGTACGCCAGCTGGGTTGATGCCCAGGTCGCCCAGGCTGCCCAGGCCGCCGTGTTGGCCTGACCGAGCGGCAGGCTCCGCTGCACCCTCGCGCCGTTGATTGCTGAGGCCAGGCGCCCCCACTGCGGGCGCCGAAACCTTGGTGCCCGGGCCCGCGTTCAAAAGGATCAACGCTCGGCGCAAGTTGCGGGGCGGTAGCCGGAGCCCGCCCGCTGCCCCCACCTCAAGTCAGCAGCGCCTGCGCAAACTCCCGCGCACTGAAGGTTTCCAGGTCTTCCAGCTTTTCGCCGACGCCGATGAAATACACCGGAATCGGGCGCTCTTGCGCGATGGCTGCCAGCACACCGCCCTTGGCCGTGCCGTCGAGCTTGGTCACGATGAGCCCGGTGAGCTGCAGCGCGTCATCGAAAGCACGCACCTGGGCCAGCGCGTTCTGGCCCGTGTTGCCGTCGATCACCAGCAGCACCTCGTGCGGGGCAGTGGCATCGGCCTTGGCCACCACGCGACGGATCTTTTTGAGCTCTTCCATCAGGTGCAGCTGAGTGGGCAGGCGCCCGGCGGTGTCGACCAGCACGACATCCTTGCCCCGGGCCTTGCCGGCGGTCACGGCGTCAAAGCTCACGGCGGCGGGGTCGCCGCCTTCCTGGCTCACGATTTCCACGGTGTTGCGGTCGGCCCAGACGCCCAGTTGCTCGCGCGCCGCGGCGCGGAAGGTGTCGGCCGCAGCCAGCAGCACGGCCGCGCCTTCGTCGGCCAGGTGTTTGGTGAGCTTGCCGATGGACGTGGTCTTGCCCGCGCCGTTGACGCCCGCCACCATGATCACGGTGGGCGTGTACTGGCCGATCACCAGCGCTTTTTCCAGCGGCCGCAGCAGGTCGGCCAGCGCATCGGCGAGCAGGCCCTTGACGGCGGCTGGGTCGGTGGTCTTGCTGTCTTTGACGCGGCGCTTGAGGTCTTCCAGCAGGTGCGTGGTGGCCTTCACGCCGGTGTCGGCCATGAGCAGCGCTTCTTCCAGCTCTTCGTACAGCGCATCGTCAATCTGCGTGCCGGTGAACACCGTGGTGATGCTGGTGCCGGTTTTGCGCAGGCCGGCTTTCAGACGATCCAGCCAGCCTTTGCGTTCGGCCTCGGGCTCGGGGATCGCTGGCGCCGTAGGGGCGGCCGGGGCGGGCGCAGGCACAGACGCAGCCGTTGCGGGCGCAGGTGACGGGGTGAAGTGGGCAGGCGCTGGGGGCACCACCGGCTGCGCGGCCACTGGTGGGGGCGCGGGCGCCAGCTGACCGGGCGCAGACGTTGGTGCAGGCGTCAGCGGCGCCGCGGCAGGTGCAGCCACTGGAATTGGCGTTGCCACAGGCGCAGGTGCCACTGCTGGCTCAGGCGACTTGTTGCCAAACGGGTTGCGCAGCCAGCCAAACGCCGAGGGCGCTGGCGCCGGGGCAGGCTCCACGGGCACCGCAGGCGGGCCGGGGTGAGCCACCGGTGGCAGCGGCGCGGGAGCGGGGGGCCAAGGGGCAGGCGCGGGCGTAGCGACAGCGGTCGGTGCCGGCGCAAAGGCTGGCGCTGGCGCGGGAGCAGGCGATGTAGCAGGCGTTGCAGAAGGTGCCAGTGGCGCCGGCACAGGTGCGGCGGCCTCCGGTGTGGGTGCGGACTCGGGGGTGGGCTTTTTCTTGAAAAAACTGAACATTGGCGGGTTCTTAGAATCACCCCATTCTATGAAACGCGCTTTCACCCTACTGGGCCTGCTGGCCTGCCTCTCGTCCGGGGCTGCCTTTGCGGCCACCACCCCGGTGTCTCAACCCTCCGCCACGCCGTCCACCACGGCCTCCGGCGCGCAGCAGTTCACGCTGAAAAACGGCATGCAGCTGATCGTGCAGCCCGACCGGCGCGCGCCCACCGCGGTGCACATGGTCTGGGTGCGCGTGGGCTCCATGGACGAAGTGGACGGCACCACGGGCGTGGCCCATGTGCTGGAACACATGCTGTTCAAGGGCACCAAGACGCTGCCGCCGGGCGAGTTCTCGCGGCGCGTGGCGGCGCTGGGCGGGCGCGAAAACGCGTTCACCAGCCGCGACTACACGGGCTACTACCAGCAGATTCCTTCGAGCCGGCTTGAGGACGTGATGAAGCTCGAGTCCGACCGCTTTGCCCACAACCACTGGCCGGATGAAGAGTTCAAGAAAGAACTCGAAGTGGTCAAGGAAGAGCGCCGCCTGCGCACCGAGGACCAACCCCGCGCCATGCTGGCCGAGCAGCTTTTTGCTGCCACCTTCACCGCGTCGCCCTACCGCCGCCCCATCGTGGGCTGGATGAGCGACCTCGACGCGATGACGCCCCACGACGCGCGCGCCTTCTACCGCCAGTGGTACACGCCCACCAACGCCGCGGTGGTGGTGGCCGGCGATGTGGATGTGGCCCAGGTGCGGGCGCTGGCAGAAAAGTACTACGGCAGCATCCCCGCCCATGCGCTGCCCGAGCGCAAGCCCCGCACCGAGCCCGCGCAGCGGGGCCTGCGTCGCATCGCCGTCAAGGCGCCGGCCGAACAGGCTTATGTGGCGCTGGCGTTTCGCGCACCCAGCCTGAATCGGGTGGTGGACCTGACCGACGAGGACCGTGATGCGCTCGCGCTCATGGTGTTGTCGGCGGTTCTGGATGGCTACGACGGCGCACGGCTGGACCGCGCGCTGACCCAGGGCGAGAACCGCGTGGCCGACAGCGCCAACAGCGGTGCCATGGTGACGGGGCGTGGGCCCAGCGTGTTCATGCTCAACGGCGTGCCCGCTGCCGGCAAGACCGCCCAGCAGGTCGAAGACGCCCTGCGTGCCGAAGTGGCCCGCGTGGCGAAAGACAGCGTGAGCGAGGCCGAACTGACCCGCGTCAAAACCCAGTGGATCGCCTCGACCGTGTACGAGCGCGATTCGGTCATGAGCCAGGCCCAGGAGCTCGGCGGCAACTGGATCCAGGGCTTTCCGCTCGATGCCAACGAACGCCTGCTGGCGCTGCTGCGCACCGTGACCCCTGCCGAGGTGCAGGCCGTGGCCGCCAAATACTTTGGCGACGACCAGCTCACCGTGGCCACCTTGCTGCCGCAGCCGCTGGATGCCCCCCGCGCGCGCCCCACGCTGCCGCCGGGCGCCGTCATCCGTTGAACCCGCACCGGGGCCACACTACATGATTACTATCAAAAACATAGCTGCTCGCGCTTTACTGATAAGCGCTGGAGCCGTTTTTTATTCAAATTCTGCCTGGGCGCTGCTGCCCATCCAGCACTGGACGGAACCCAGCGGCGCCAAGGTTTACCTGGTCGAAAGCCCGGTCATCCCGATGGTGGACGTGCAGATCGACTTTGACGCCGGCAGCCGCCGCGACCCGGCCGGCCAAGCGGGCCTGGCCAGTGCCGTGGCGGCCATGGCCAGCAAGGGCGTGAAGGCCGCAGGCAGCGAACCCGCGCTCGACGAGAACGGGCTGGGCGAAGCCTGGGCCGACCTGGGCGCGAGCTTTGAAGCCGGCGCCGAGAACGACGCCCTGCATTACTCGCTGCGTTCGCTCACCGATCCGCCATTGCTCGACCGTGCCGCCCGCCTGGCCGCGCGCCAGATCGGCGAGCCCAGCTGGCCCGCCGACGTGTGGCCACGCGACCGCGCGCGCTGGGTCGCCAGCCTGAAAGAAGCCAACACCCGCCCCGCCACCGTGGCCGGCTACGCGTTTGCCTCGGCCGTGTACGGCAGCCACCCGTATGGCGTGCGCACCACCGAAGACACTTTGACACGCATCAACGTGGCGGACATGCAGGCCTTTCACACCCAGCACATCGGCGCCTGCCGCGCCAAGGTCAGCATCGTGGGCGCAGTGTCGCGCGCGCAGGCCCAGACGCTGGTGGCCACACTGCTGTCGCGCCTGCCCGCCGCATCGGGCTGCGCGCCGCTGCCGCCCGTGGGCGAGATCAATGCGCTGACGGCGCCGGCCGAACAGAACATTCCGTTTGCCTCGGCCCAGGCCCATGTGCTGATTGGCCAGCCCGGCTTTCAGCGCAAGGACCCGGACTTTGTCGCACTGCTGGTGGGCAACCACATCCTGGGCGGCGGGGGCTTTGTCTCGCGCCTGACGAACGAGGTGCGCGAAAAGCGCGGCCTCTCGTACAGCGTGTACAGCTATTTCGCGTCCGGCCTGCATGCGGGCGCGTTCACGGTGGGCCTACAGACCCGGCCCGACCAGGCGGCCCAGGCCGTGAAGGTCTCGCGCGACGTGATCGCCCGCTTTGTGGCCGACGGCCCGACCGAAGACGAGCTGCGTGCCGCCAAGGACAACCTCATCGGCGGGTTTGCACTGCGCATCGACAGCAACAAGAAGCTGTTGGGCAACGTGGCCAACATTGCGTGGAACGACCTGCCGCTCGACTATCTCGACAAGTGGACGGAAAAGGTCGAAGCGCTGACGGTGGCCGACGTGCGCGCCGCCATGGCCCGAAAGCTCCAGCCCGAACGCATGGTGACCGTGGTGGTGGGGGCCAAGCCATGAGCGCTGCGCCGCGCTGCGCCCGGCACACCGGCAACACCTTTATCCCCTGCACGAAAGCCCATCCATGAGCCGCTCCACCCTGCGCCCCGAATCCCTGCCCGGCGGCCGCCTGGCCCGCGCGGCCAAGCCTGCCGATGCGGCACCCGCCGCCACCAAGGCAGCGAAGAAAACCGCCACCCCCGCAGCCCACAAAGCCGCGGGCGAAATCCGCATCATCGGCGGGCAGTGGAAGCGCACCCGGCTGCCCGTGGCCCAGCGCCCGAACCTGCGCCCCACGCCCGACCGCGTGCGCGAAACCCTGTTCAACTGGCTGGGCCAGGACCTGGCCGGCTGGCGCTGCCTGGACGCCTTTGCCGGCACCGGCGCACTGGGTTTTGAGGCCGCATCGCGTGGCGCCAGCGCCGTGCAGCTGGTCGAAAACGACGCCGCCCTCGTGGCCCAGCTGCACGCGCTGCAGCAGCGCCTGGAGGCATCCGCCGTGCGCGTACAGCGCGGCGACGGCATCGCGGCACTGAAGCAGGCCGCACCGGGCAGCATCGACCTGGTGCTGATCGACCCGCCGTTTGAAAGCCCCCTGTTCGAGCCCGCGGTCGAAGCCGCAGCCAAGGCAGTGTCGGCCGACGGTTTTGTGTACCTGGAAGCGCCGCGCGCCTGGACGGACGAAGAGCTTGCGCCCCACGGGCTGGCCGTGCACCGTCACCTCAAGGCTGGGGCGGTGCATGCCCATTTGCTTAAGCGTGGTGGAAGCCCTGCGCCTTGACTAGGGCGGTCTCATTTGAATGAAATAGGCCGCTAGCGCTGGTATATAAAGCGCTTGTAGCTATCATTTTTGTAGTGATGGTTGTAAGCGCTTCCGTGTTGAGCCACCGCGGGCCTGCAGGTGGCGAGGCGGCTTTGCACGGCAAGAGCGGCGGCAACTGGGGCGGCGACCACATCCGCAACCAGGATTGCCCCGACGGTTCAACGACCCTGTTGAGCCCCGCGGCAACACTGAAGTCCCGCGGTAACCGCCCCGCTTTCACCCGTTCGTCTTCAAACTCTCCAGGTCCGTGCTCAGGTCGCACACCCGCGCGCGCCGGCGGGCCAGCGCTGCGCCGCCGACGTTGAGGGTGGCCGACGTCCCCTGGTCCGCATGCAACGCCAGATCCCATTGCGCCTGGGCCGCATCAAACGCCAGCCACGCGCGCTGTGCCGCACGCAGCGCGTCGCGCCGGGCAGGGCCCGCGGCCTTGAGCGCCTGGGCGTAGATCCGGTTGAGCTCCTTGTCCCACGCGGCATAGGCTGCGGACTGCGCATCGGCCAGGTCGGCCGTCACGCCCCCGCTGCGCTCTGCCGAGGCGGCCAGGGTTTTGTCGATGGGGTGGGGCGCCTTCTGCCCGCAGAAGTTGTCGGCGGCATGGGCGCTGGTGGCGGCCAGCGGTGCCAGCAGCAGTGCAAGCACGAGGGTTGCCGACAGCTTGCCAACGTGTGCCGCCGACCGGGTTACGGGCAGTGCAAGGTATTGCGGTGGTTTTTTCATCGGTATCGCCCGGACCATCTCCAAGATTCTTCTTCTTTTTCGACTCACGCCGACAGCACCACGGTGGCGATGAACGCCAGCGCCATCCACGCGGCGATGGTCAGCACAGTGGCCAACGCCACGCTCAGCGCCGTGTTCCACCCGCGCGCCAGGCCCCAGTGCGTCAAATGCCGCGCAAGCACCAGGCCCCCCAGCCACAGCAGGGCCAGCACCAGCGCCAAACCGCCCAAGAACCGCCCGCCGCGCACCGAGTCCATGCCGTTGGCGCCCAGCAGCGCGCCAAACATCCAGAACGCGGCCAGCAGCAAGTTGCCCAGGCCCGCCAGCGCCATGGCCACCATGGCTGCGCGCGTCGTTGGCAACATCGTCATCACTGCGCCACGTTGTAGCTCAGCACGTCCAGCGACTGCGTGTCCTTGGGGTTCCACGACAGCCCGGCCTCGCGCGCCACCACCGAGTAGACCTTGCCTTCTTCCAGCTTGCCGCCGGGCTGCAGCCCTTCTGTGTGTGCATCGACGTAGAGCATGGTGGTCAGGCCTTCGGCACTGCGCAGCAGCACGGCCTTCTGGCCGGCCTTCACCTTGGGCTCGCTGACCCACGCGCTCTTCACGCCCACGGGTGGGTTCAGGGTTTCGATCGTGCCGGTCAGGCGCACGATCTTGCGCCAGACCTTGCTCTCCTTGGGCGCCAGCTTCTTGCCGTTTTCGTCGGCCTGCATCTTCTGGATGTCGCCCAGCGAGCTGTAGGCTACGGTCCAGTCCCAGTGGCGCGTGTCGCGGCGGATGTGGTCGGCCGCGCCCAGCAGGTTCTCGGTCCAGGTGCCGCAGGCGTTCTTCTTCTTGCACACGCTCCAGGCGCTGTCCATCCAGCGCTTGAGCTGTGCGGCCTTGTCCTGGTTCTTCATCTCCAGCGCCACGCCGGGGCCCATGGCCACGCCCACCTGCTGCTGCTCGGGCGCAATCACCAGCACCGCGCCGTTGCCCACATCGAGCTTGCCCACGCGCAGCTGGCGCATCATGGCCCAGGCGTATTCCTCGGCGGTCTTGCCGTCCAGGTCCTTCACCAGCAGGGTGACGATCTCCACGCCCACCTGCTGCGCGTGCTCGTACATCTCTTTTTCAAACTTGGCGCGGATGCCCGCGTCGAGGTAGCCGAACTCGTCATAGATGAACTGCGTGCCCTTGGAGGGGATCGCGGCCGCGTCGGCCTTGGGCAGGGTCTCCGCGGGCGCTGCGGCGGCAAGGGCCGGGCCCGCGGGCGCCTTGGTCTGGGCAGTGACCGGTGCAGGGGCGGTGGCGGTGGCGGGTGCAGGGGCGGGCGACTTTGCGGTGGCGGGAGCTGGCGCAGGCGCAGGCGCGGGCGACTTCGCAGCGGTGGGTGCCGGTGCAGCGGCTGGTGCGGGCGCGGGCGCTGCGGCAGCCGCCACACGGACGGGCACACCGCCCGAGCACTGCGGCCCGCCGCCTTGCAGCTCGCAGGCTTCCTTCCAGCCCGATTCGATGGCCGCCAGGCGCTTCTTGCGGCCGGGGTGGGTTTCGCCGTCCTTCTCGGGGATCAGCGTGGCGATGGCGCGCTGCGCGTCGGCCAGCGGCGCGCCCATCTTGTAGAGCACAAAGCCACTGAACTTGTCCGATTCGAGCTCGATGGGCGGCTGGCTGCCGCCGGGCACGATGGTGTGGCCCGACAGGTGGTGGCCGATCTCGTGGGCCATGATGCTCACGGGCGCCCAGTTGTTGGATTTGGTGGCCTGGATCACGTCGCCCATGAAGCTGGGGTTGTAGGCAATCACGCGGCGCGGGATCTTGTCGGGGCCGGCCATGATGACCGCCGCCGCGTTGGGCACCTTGCCCTCCACCACCACAAAGTTGGCCGGCAGGCCGGTGTATTTCATGATCTCGGCCACCACATCGCGGCCGGTGTTGCCGCCCTTGGACAGGTCGGGCGGCGAAAACGCCAGGGGGCTGCCGTCATACGAACACGCCTGCAGCGTGGCGGCCAGCTCGGCCGCGAGCTGGGCCTTGCTGGGCTTGCCGCCTGCAGCGGTTTTCTGGGCCATGGCCAGGCCGCCAAAGGCCAGGCCCAGCAGGGCGCAGCAGGCCAGGGCCACGGGGCGGATGCGGGCAGGGTCGCGGAAGTTCTTCATGGGCGGAGGCCTTTCATGCGGCGATGGGCGCCGTTGCGGGGATGGAAAAAAGAGAGGAAGCGAAAGCAGGAAGTCGGGGAATCTGGAGTCCGTGGCAGGGCGCCAGGTGGTTCAACCATTCAGGTCACCAGCGCCGCCACGCGCAGCACACGCTGGGCCAGTTCGGCCTGGCCGCGGGTGCCGGTCTTGGCATACAGGCTGGCCAGCTGGGAGCGCACGGTGGGCATCTTCACGTGCCGGTTGTCGGCCATCTCGCGCGGTGTCATGCCTTGCAGCAGCAGGGGCAGCAGCGCGGCCTCGGCGGGCGTCAGGGCATACAGCGTGCTGCATACCGACACGGTGGCACCGGCATGTGGTGGCGCCTCGGGCACCAAAATGAATTGCGCCAGATGCTCGGTGGCGGCCTCCGCGCCCTGGCGCAGCGGGGCGGCCAGGGCCACCAGCGTGTTCGAGGCCATCGCGGATTGGCCGTGTTGTGTCTCAAGCCGCGCCGACACCGGCGACTGGGTGCTGAGGCTTGCCGACAGCAGCGGCGCCAGGGCGGGGTGCACTTGCGCGAGCTGCAGCGGCTGGCGGTTTTGCCAGCCGGTGGCGTGGCGCAGCAGCACGCGGCATTCGTCCTCTACGCCCAGCCAGGCGCGCGCATGTTCGTTGAGGTAGCGCACCTCGCCCCGCGGGCTGACGTGCATCACGCCCAGCGGCAGCTGGTCGAGCGTGCGCTCCAGCGCCTGGGTGTGGCGCCGGGCCTGCTGCAGGCGGCGCTGCGCCCGCATAAGGCTGCGCACCCAGGGCGTCACCGCGCGCAGGCGGGCAAATTGCTCCAGCGTGAACTCGCTTTGGCCGAGGTCGTTGTACATCGCCAGCACGTGCATGCCGACCTCGGGCGAGGCCTCGACCACGCCGTTGACCATGGCGTCGATGCCCAGGGGTTGCAGGTAGTCGGCATAAAAAGCACCGCGGCGCAGGTCGGGCGTGGCCACCAGCTGCTGGCTCAGCGAGCCACCGCGGGCCAGCGCCTGGCCTTGCTGGCGCTCCAGGGCTTCGCTCCAGGCGTCGCTGCCCTGGATGAGCTGGGCGTAGCGCGCCAGAAAATCGTCGGGCATGCCGTATTGGTAGGCAGCCAGGGGGTCGTCCGAGCCGGGCAGGGGGCAAAACAGCACCACCTTGTGGCTGCCCAGCGATTCGCCCAGGCGGTGCAGCAGGCGCTCGACCATGCCGGTCTCACCCAGCGCTTCCAGGCTCTCGGCCATGAGCGTGTCCAAGCCCGGTATCCCGAGGTGCTGCGTGCCCTGTGCGTCACCCATCAATGGCGGCTCCTTGTCGTGTCGAATGAACTGCGCCGGATGGTAGGGGCGATATCGCGGCAGCGGCATCATTCAGGTGAAGGATGGCCCTGTGCCTGCGGCGCTTTCCATGACTTTGTTCACGGATGGAGGGGCGAGGCGGTGGCGGGGCGCGCCGCGCGGCTGTTTTTCGTTTGCTATTAAATTAATAGCTATAAATGCTTAATGGATAAGCGCCAAGGCCTATTTTTTATCAATATCCAAGGGTTGGTGGCTTGGTGGGCGACCCGGTGCAGCGCCGTAGGGGCGTCGCACAGACCCTGACGACAGACGGCCTCTTCAGGTCCCACGCCCCGGTGGCGCAGGCCTCATCCCCCCATCTGCCACAGCACCAGCTCCACCACGCCGCGCGCATACCACTGGGTGGCCTGCCACTTGAGCGCCGCAAACAGCGCGCCCGCCAGCAGCAGCCGCCAGCCATCGCGCCGCAGGTCCACCACAAAAAACTGGCGCAGCGCCACCATGAGCATCAGCGTCTGCAGCGCCGTCATGTACCAGGGCGACCAGGCCTTGTGCCACTTGAGCAGGCCGGGCGAAGGGGCCAGCACCAGCGGCAGCTGGTTGACCATCTGCAGCGCGATGAACACCGCCTGGCAGTACAGCGCCAGCGCCAGCAGCTCGGCCGCGTTGTAGCCCCAGCGCCGGAACACGATCCACATGCTGGCAAACGCCGCCACCGCGCCCAGCGAGAACGACCACTTGGAATACCCGGTGACCAGCGCGTACATGCGCTGCGCCTCTTCGCTGGGCAGCTCGGGCCTCAGGTAGTCGGTGTGGCCCAGCACGATGAGCAAGAAGCCGATGGCCAGGCACAACAGGGTCAGCGGGTGCGGGTGGTCCTTGCGCTGGCCGAGCACGTATTCGCGCGCCATCGTGCCCGGCTGGGGCAGCACACGCAGCGCATTGCGGATGGTGCTCCATTCAAACCAGCGAAAGCGCTCCCACGCCTCCTTGCGCACGGTGCTGGTGCCCATGCGGGCGGCCTTTTTTTGCCCGCACTGCGCGCAGAAGGGGCCGTTGAGCGCGGTGCCGCAGTTCAGGCAGGCAGCGGTGTCGAACAGCGCGTCGCTGATGGTGGTGGGGGCGGTGGGGGTGGAGGCCGCGGTGGGCTCGGCAGGGGGCAGGGTAGCGGTCACAGGCGGGCGGGCTGGAGGGCCATGGGCGGACGACGGGTGGCGGATGGTAGGGCGGATGGGCCCGGGCGCCATCGTTCAGGTGGATGAAATGCGCACGCCGCGCGCCGGGCGGCTGCACGGCGCGCCGCGCGCACGGACGCTGCGCTGCGGCCACGCGGACGCGCCGCCGCCCGGCCCGGGCCATGTTGCACTGCACTGCATAATGCGCGCACGCGGCCCGGCTGGCCTCCAAAGGGCAGGCGCCCGGGGCCGGGGCCAACGTCATTCCGCCAGACAGGAGACCACCAGCCATGGCCCAGAACGTACTCGCCGTTTACCCCGGAACCTTCGACCCCATCACCCTGGGCCATGAAGACGTGGTGCGCAGGGCCACCCAGCTGTTCGAACGAGTGATCGTCGCCGTGGCCGCGGGCCACCACAAGAAGACGCTGTTTACGCTGGAAGAGCGGATCGACATGGTGCGCGATGCCGTCAAGAACTACCCGCAGGTGCAGGTCGAGGCCTTCTCGGGCCTGCTGCGCGACTTTGTGGTGGAGCGCGGCGGCAAGGCCATGGTGCGTGGCCTGCGCGCCGTGACCGACTTCGACTACGAGTTTCAGCTGGCCGGCATGAACCGCAGCCTGATGCCGCAGGTGGAAACCGTCTTCCTCACCCCTAGCGACAAGTACCAGTTCATCAGCAGCACCTTTGTCCGCGAGATCGCGGTGCTGGGCGGCGAAGTGACCAAGTTCGTGTCGCCGTCGGTGGAGCAGCGGCTGGCCGACAAGGTGCGCACCCTCACGCCTCCCTGATCTCCATTTTTTGGGTCAAATTGGCCGCCAGCGCTTGATCTATAAGCGCTAATAGCTATCAATTTTATAGTGTCGGCTTTGGACCCGGCGCTCCAGAGTCCAGCCCTCACGGCAGCGCCTCCAGCCTCTGCGCTACATCCGCCGCCTCGGCCCGCAGCGCCTCCAGCATGGGCGCCACCTCCGGCAAGGGCGGGCGGTACAGCGGCAGCACGCACCCCACGCTGAACGGAATCGAAAACGCCAGGCGCCGCACCACGAGCCGGCCGTTGGCAGCCGCCGCCGCCAGGGCGGTCAGCGGATTGACGATGGCCAGGCCCAGGCCATGCTCCACCATCGCGCACACGGCCGCGGCGCTGTGGGTTTCCATGCGCAGGGTGCGCGGCACGGCGGCCTCGGCAAAACGCGCGTCAATCAGGCGTCTGTAGGGGTCGTCGGCCGAGAGGCTCAGAAACGGCTGGTCCGCGAAATCCGCCAATTGCAGCACCGGGCGGTTTGCGAGCGCGTGGCCGACGGGCACCACGGCCACTTCGTCCAGCGTCAGCAACACCTCGGCGCGGGTGCCAGGCGGTGCGGCGGTTTGCTCGCACAGGCCCAGGTCAAAGCGCTGGGCGCTCATCCATTCCTCCAGCAGCGGCGATTCTTGCGGCGTGACCGACAGGCGCGCGTGCGGCTGCGCCCGCAGCAGCCGCGCCGCTGCGCCCGGCAGCAGCGCGTGCGCCAGCGCCGGCAGGCACAGCACCGACAGCTGCACCGCGTCGGGCCGGCCCAGCGCCACGGCGCGGTCCACCACGCGCTCAAGGCCCTGCCAGGATCGCTGTACTTCATCCCACAGCGCCAGCGCCCGCGCATTGGCGCGCAGCCGGCCTTGGATGCGCTCGAACAGGGCGTAGCCCAGCAACGACTCCAGCCGGGCCAGTTCGCGGCTCACGGTGGGTTGCGAGCTGTGCAGCAGGTCGGCCGCACCGGTGGCGCTGCCTGCGGCCATTACGGCGCGGAACACCTCGATGTGCCGGTGGGTGATGCGGCGAGCGAGTGGAGCGGGTGTGTCGGGCATAGCGCAAGCATATCCATATTGAATGGATAGCGATGAATTAAGCATTCGACCAAATACCCGCGGCGCTGCATCATCCCGGCTTCATCCGCGTATTCCTGTCTTCGGAGCTCTCCATGTCCAACCCGTTTTCCCCCGCCCAGCTATGGTCCCTGGCCGACCAGTTCGGCACCCCGCTGTGGGTGTATGACGCCGCCACCATCCGCCAGCGCATCGCGCAGGTGTCCAACTTCGAGACCGTGCGTTTTGCGCAGAAGGCCTGCTCCAACATCCACATCCTCAAGCTCATGCGCGAAGAGGGCGTGAAGGTGGACGCGGTCTCGCGCGGCGAGATCCTGCGCGCCCTGGCTGCGGGCTATACCGCGGGTGGAGAGTCGTCCGAGATCGTCTTCACCGCCGACCTCTTCGACGCGGCCACGCTGGCCTGTGTGGTCGAGCACCGCGTACCGGTCAACGCGGGCTCCATCGACATGCTGCACCAGCTGGGCCAGCGCTCGCCCGGCCATGCCGTGTGGCTGCGCATCAACCCCGGCTTTGGCCACGGCCACAGCAACAAGACCAACACCGGCGGCGAGCACAGCAAACACGGCATCTGGCACACCGACCTGCCGGCGGCGCTGGCGGCGATCGCCCAGCACGGCCTGAAGCTCGTGGGCCTGCACATGCACATCGGCTCCGGCGTGGACTACAGCCACCTGGCCGAAGTCTGCGGCGCCATGGTGGGTCTGGTGCGCACCGCCCACGCGGCAGGGCACGATCTGCACGCCATCTCGGCGGGCGGTGGCCTGTCCATACCCTACCGCAGCGGTGATCCGGTGGTCGACACCCAGCATTACCACGGCCTGTGGGATGCCGCACGCCAGCAGGCGGAAGCGGTGGTGGGCCACAAGCTGGGCCTGGAGATCGAGCCGGGCCGCTACCTGGTGGCCGAATCCGGCGTGCTGCTGGGCGAGGTGCGCGCCACCAAGAACGCGGGCAACAACCACTTTGTGCTGGTCGACACGGGCTTCAACGAACTCATGCGCCCATCGATGTACGGCAGCTACCACGCCATGGAACTGCTGCGCCGTGATGGCACGGCGGACGGCGCTGCGCAGCAGCCCACCGTGGTCGCCGGCCCGCTGTGTGAATCGGGCGACGTGTTCACCCAGGGCGACGGCGGCGTGGTGCTGCCGCGCGACCTGCCCGCCGCGCAGGTGGGTGACCTGCTGGTGATCCACGACACGGGCGCGTACGGCGCGAGCATGTCCTCCAACTACAACACCCGCCCCTTGATTGCCGAGGTGCTGGTCGATGGTGGCCAGGCCCGCGTGATCCGCCGCCGCCAGACGGTGGACGAACTGCTGGCGCTTGAGGTGGGGCTGTAAGCACCCCCACATCGCGCGGGCACGGGGCCGACACCCGGTAGGCACGGGACTACGCGCATGTGCAGCACTGGCGCACAGCGCGGCCAAAAGGGGGGCGATAAGGTAGCGACACCTACCCACTTCACCCCTTCAAGGAGTTCAAGATGCCCATCATTGCTTGGTTGCTCGGCGTACCACTTTCTGTTGTTCTGTTGCTCATGCTGTTCGGCGTGTTCTGAACGCAGAGACACCCCCTCCAAGGGAACAAAAAATGCCGCGTGGTGCCTTCAGGGGCGCCACGCGGCATTTTTTTGCGTGGCGAGCGCGACACGGTGGAGTGGGCGTCAAAGCGCCGTTGGCAAGGCGGCGTCCGCCGTTGGTCTTACCAGCCGCGCCCTTGCCGGGCAAGCGGCACCGGTTGCCGCTAAGCTGCGTCCCACTGCCCAGCCGGCAACCGGTTGGCAGTGACCCAACGGAGACTGCCATGCACGCTGAGGGACAGACCATTGTCGAACTTGACTACCCGGGCGAGTATTTAAGCCGCTTTGGCGCCGTCGAAACCAAGACCTGCAAGATCCGCCTGTCGCGCAAGGGCCAGGGCCTGCTGGCCCGCATGTACGCCAGCCGGGGCTACCACATGCAGGCCACGCTCTCGCACGACAGCGACCAGAGCAGCCTGGTGGTGCAGATTGACGGTCAGGCGCAGGGAACGATTTCGATCCGCATGGACGATGGCTACCTGGCTGCCGAAGAGCATTACCCTGAATACATCAGCGAGCTGCGAGAACGCGGGGCGCGGATCTGCGAGATGGGCAAGCTCGCCATGGACCCAGGCGTGCGCTCCAAGCAGGTGCTGGGGGCCATCTTTCACATCGCCTGGATCGCGGCTTTCCGGGCCCGCCGCGCCACCGACCTCGTCATCGAGGTAAACCCCCGCCACGCGCCGTTCTACCGGCGCATGCTGCGCTTTGATGTGCTGGGGCCCGAGCGCATGTGCGGCCGGGTCGGCGCGCCGGCCGTGCTGCTGCACATCTCTGCAGAAAAAGGGCGCGGGCTGATCGAAAAATTTGGCGGCCAGCCCCGGCTGTCGAGCGAAGAGCGCAGCTTTTATCCCTACTTTTTTCATCCGGACGATGAAGAGGGGCTGATGCGGCGGTTGTCGGTCGGCGGGTGAGTGCGCAGTGCATGCGCGATGCACTCTTGGTTGATTGATATGTGGTGGGGGGAGCCCGGCGGCGTGCATGCAGCGAACGGCGCTCGCCGCACCGGGGTGACGGCGGGCACTGGCGGGCCATTAGCACCAGCGATGCAGCCCGGGCGTAGCCCCTCAGGCTAGATCTCGCCCCGGGGCCCGCGCCCCATGAGCTGCGCCACGGCCTCGGCGGGCTTCAAACGGCCATCCAGCAGCGCCACGGCCGCCTCGGCAATCGGCATGTCCACGCCCAGGGCATGCGCGCGCTGCACCACGGTGCGCGCGCTGTACACGCCCTCGGCCACATGGCCCAGTGATTCCACGGCCTGCGCCAGGGTCTGGCCCTGCGCCATCAGCATGCCCACGCGCCGGTTGCGCGACAGGTCGCCCGTGGCGGTCAGCACCAGGTCGCCCAGGCCCGACAAGCCCATGAAGGTATCGGGCCGCGCGCCCAGCGCCAGGCCCAGGCGCGTCATTTCGGCCAGGCCGCGGGTGATGAGCGCGGCGCGGGCGTTGAGCCCGAGCGCCAGCCCATCGCACAGGCCCGTGGCAATGGCCAGCACGTTCTTCACCGCGCCGCCCACCTCCACCCCCACGATGTCCTCGTTGGCATACACGCGCACGCTGGGGCTGTGGAAGGCCGCTACCAGCGATTCGCGCACGGCAGCGTGGTGGCTTGCGGCGACCAGGGCCGTGGGCTGGCCCAGCGCCACTTCTTGCGCAAAGCTCGGGCCGCTGAACACGCCTGCTATCAAATCAGGAGCTACCAGTGCTTGTACTTCGTGCGCTAGCAGCCCAAACGATGCTGAATCGGCACCGGGGGCCACAGCCTCGAAACCCTTGCACAGCCACGCCACGGGCGCGGCGCAGCCGGCAAGCGCCTGCAGCATCCCGCGCAGGGCCGCCATGGGCGTGGCCACGATGACCAGGTCGGCACCCGGCAGCAGCGCAGCAAAGTCGCCGTCTGCAATCGAGAGTGAGCGAGGGAGGGCGATGCCGGGCAGGTAGCGCGCGTTTTGCCCCTGCGTGCGCAGGTGCTGCGCCTGGGCCGCGTCGCGCGCCCACAGCGTCACCGTGTGCCCGGCGGGGTGCTGGGCCGCACTCATGGCGACCGCAGTCCCCCAGGCGCCCGCGCCAAGAACTATGATTTTCATAGCTGTTTGCGCTTATGTATCAAGCGCTAGAGGCCAATTTGGCCCCAAACGCTGTGCGACTTATTGCGTAATGATCGGCGAAGGCTGGCCGGCGGCCTGGGCTTGCTGCTGCTCGTACATGCCCTGGAAGTTGATTTCGGCCAGGTGCACGGGCGGGAAGCCTGCGCGGTTGATCAGGTCTGCCACGTTGCCGCGCAGGTAGGGGTACACGATCTGTGGGCAGGCGATGCCCATAATGGGGCCCATCTGGTCTTCCGGAATGTTGCGGATCTCGAAGATGCCGGCTTGCTTGGCTTCGACCAGGAACACGGTCTTGTCCTTGATCTTCGTCTGCACCGTGGCGGTCACGGCCACTTCGTAGATGCCTTCAGCGACCGGCGTGGCTTCCACACCGAGCTGGATGTCCACATTGGGCTGCTCTTGCTCGAGCAGGATGCCGGGGGAGTTGGGCTGCTCGAGCGACAGGTCCTTGAGGTAGACGCGCTGGATCTGGAATACGGGGGTTTCTTGGTCGGCCATGGTGAAGTCTCTTTGCTCTTACGAAATTTCTAGGAAAAACAAAACCCGCTGACGGAAAACTCCCGCAGCGGGCACATGGGGCTGCATTATGCAGCGCCCCAAGGGAGCCTCTGCACGCACCACGCGGCAAGTGGGCGCCGTGGGATCGGGAGGGGCTGCACGGCGCAAAGCGCAGCAATAGCAGTGCTATTGCGAGCAGTTGCAATACCGCAGACCGCCCGAGGCCACAGATGCCCATGGCGCAGGGATTCGCGCAGAGGCTCCCATAAGGATCAGGCGCCGCCCAGCAGGGGCATGAGCCCACCGCGGCTGTCCAGCGCCACCAGATCATCGTGGCCGCCCACGTGGGTGTCGCCGATGTAGATCTGCGGCACCGTGCGGCGGCCGGTGGTCTCCATCATCTGCGCGCGCGCAGCCGGGTCGGTGTCGATGCGGATCTCCTCGATCTGCTCCACGCCCTTGGATTTGAGGATCTGCTTGGCACGGATGCAATAGGGGCAGACGGCGGTGGTGTACATCTTCACGGGTTGCATGGCGGAAATCCTTTCTTCTCTTCCTGGCTGAAGGTATCAGTTGGGGGTGGTTGAAGGTTTTTCTACAGTCAGGCTTTTTCTACGGGCAGGCTGGCTTCACGCCAGGCCTTCAAACCGCCGGCCATGGCCTGGGCGTTGTCGTAGCCGAGCTTTTTGGCAATGGCCAGCGCCCGGTTGGCGCGGGCGCCCGTCGCGCAGACCAGCACCAGGGGCAAGGCCTTGTTCTTGACCACGGTAGGCAGGCGTTCCTCCAGCTGGCCGAGCGGCACGTTCTTGGCGCCGCCGACATGGCCAATGGCAAATTCCTCGGTCTCGCACACGTCGATGACCACGGCTTTTTCACGGTTGATGAGCTGCACGGCCCGCGCTGGGGTCAGCGAGCCGCCACTGGCATTCTTGAGGACCGGCCACAGCAGCATGCCGCCCGAAGCCAGTGCAACAAAGATCAGATACCAGTTGTCGATAATGAATTTCACAAAGATTCCTTGGGTTGGCGAACGGCGTAATTTTAGAATGCTCGGCTTTTGGCCAAATTTCTTTGACCCGCCTCTCCTAGGGAAACCATGCACAAACTCGTCCTGATCCGCCACGGCGAATCCACCTGGAACCTTGAAAACCGCTTCACCGGCTGGACCGACGTCGACCTGACGCCCACCGGCGTGTCTCAGGCGATGACCGCCGGCAAGCTGCTCAAGGCCGAGGGCTATGAGTTCGACCTGGCCTTCACCAGCGTTCTCAAGCGCGCCATCCGCACCCTGTGGTTGACGCTGGATGAGATGGACTCCACCTGGTTGCCGGTGGTCAAGGACTGGCGCCTGAACGAGCGCCATTACGGCGCACTGCAGGGCTTGAACAAGGCTGATATGGCCAAGCAGTACGGCGACGAGCAGGTGCTGGTCTGGCGCCGCAGCTACGACACGCCCCCGCCAGCCCTGGAAGCCACCGACGTCCGCAGCGAGCGCAGCGACCGTCGCTATGCCGGGTTGGCCGAAGGCAACGTGCCGCTGACGGAATGCCTCAAGGACACCGTGGAGCGCGTGCTGCCATTCTGGAACGATGCCATGGCCCCGGCTATCCGGTCGGGCAGGCGTGTGGTGGTGGCGGCCCACGGCAACTCCATCCGCGCGCTGGTGAAGTACCTGGACGGCATCTCCGACTCGGAAATCGTGGGCCTGAACATTCCCAACGGGATTCCACTGGTATACGAACTTGATGCCGACCTCAAGCCGATCCGCCACTACTATCTTGGCGACGCCGAGGCTGCTGCCAAGGCTGCAGCGGCCGTGGCATCCCAGGGCAAGGCGTAAAGCCAGAGTAAAGACGGGGAAACCCGCCATATTCCGCTGCCAAAACGAGAGCCCGTGCGGAACCGCAGCGGGTTTGGCCCTTCCAAGGTGTATATTGATTTCGAAGCGGGAAAAGGTTGTTGTATGGGCCAGAAACTCAAAATTGCGGGATGGGTGTCGGTAGGGGTCGTGGCGGGGGCGCTCACCACCGTATCGCTACAGACCGTGGCGCGCGGGGCGATGACCCCGCTGCCGCTGGAAGAAATCCAGCAGCTCTCGGCGGTGTTCGGCCTCGTGAAGACCGATTACGTCGAACCGGTGGATGACAAGAAGCTCATCACCGACGCCATCTCCGGCATGGTGTCGAGCCTCGACCCACATTCCCAGTATTTCGACAAGAAGTCCTTCAAGGAATTCCGCGAGGGCACCTCGGGCCGCTTTGTGGGCGTGGGCATCGAGATCACCCAGGAAGACGGGCTGATCAAGGTGGTGTCCCCCATCGAAGGTTCCCCCGCGTTTCGCGCTGGCCTCAAGACCAACGACCTGATCACCAAGATCGACGAAACCGCGGTCAAGGGCCTGTCGCTCAACGATGCCGTCAAGCGCATGCGCGGCGAGCCCAACACCAAGGTCACGCTCACCATCTTCCGCAAGGACGAGAACCGCTCGTTCCCCGTGACCATCACGCGCGAAGAGATCAAGACCCAGTCCGTCAAGGGCAAGGTGATCGAGCCCGGCTACGCCTGGATCCGCCTGTCGCAGTTCCAGGAACGCACTGTGGACGACTTTGTGCGCAAGGTGGAAGAGGTCTACAAGCAGGACCCCAACCTCAAAGGCTTGGTGCTCGATCTGCGCAATGACCCCGGTGGTCTGCTTGATGCAGCCGTTGCGGTGTCAGCTGCGTTCTTGCCCGCGAACGTGACCGTGGTCACCACCAACGGCCAGTTGCCAGACAGCAAGGCCACGTACAAAGCCTCGCCCGATTTCTATCAGCGCCGCGGTGGCGGTGACCCACTGCGACGCCTGCCGGCCTCGCTCAAGTCGGTGCCGCTGGTTGTGTTGGTCAATGAAGGCTCTGCCTCTGCCAGCGAGATCGTCGCGGGTGCGCTGCAAGACCACAAGCGTGCCACCATCATGGGTAGCCAGACCTTCGGCAAGGGATCGGTGCAAACCGTGCGCCCCCTGGGCCCAGACACCGGCATCAAGCTCACGACCGCGCGCTACTACACCCCGAGCGGCAAGTCCATCCAGGCCAAGGGCATCGTGCCCGACGTCATGATTGACGAGTCGGAAGAGGGCAACATCTTTGCCGCCCTGCGCATGCGCGAGGCCGACCTGGACAAGCACCTGGGCAGCGGCCAAGGCGAGGAAAAGAAGGATGAGGCCCGTGAAAAGGCTCGCGAGGACGCACGCAAGCGCATGGAAGACGAGGCCAAGAAGCCCGCTGCCGACCGCAAGCCGCCCGAGTTCGGAACCGACAAGGACTTCCAGCTGGTGCAGGCGCTCAATCAGCTCAAGGGCCGGTCGGTGCTAGTCAGCAAGACGCTGACCGAACGCAAGGAAGAAAAGAAAGAGAATTGAGCCCGCGCGCTCGATCTGCCAAAGCCGGATTCCAGCGGGATCCGGCTTTTTCCTTTTGTGTTGGTTGTTTTGTGCTTTGTTATTTGACTTGCCCCTGGCTTGAGACTCCCCATGACCGATGAACAGCTCCTGCGGTACTCCCGCCATATCCTGCTCGATGAGATGGGCATCGAAGGCCAGGAGCGCGTGCTGGCGTCCCACGCTGTGATCATCGGCGCCGGAGGTCTCGGTTCGCCGGCAGCGCTTTATCTCGCATCGGCGGGCGTGGGGCACATCACGCTGGTGGATGACGATGTGGTCGACCTCACCAACCTGCAGCGGCAGATCGCCCACACGACGGCCCGCGTGGGCCAACCCAAGGTGGCATCGGCCGCCGCTGCTATGGCTGCCATCAACCCTGATGTGCAGGTGACGGCGCTGCAGGCGCGGGCCGACGCCAGCCTGCTCGACACCTTGGTACGCGATGCCACGGTAGTGCTCGATTGCAGCGACAACTACGCCACGCGCCACGCTGTGAACGCGGCTTGCGTGAGGCATGGCAAGCCCCTGGTGGCGGGCGCAGTGATCCGCTTCGACGGCCAGATCACGGTGGTGGACCCGCGCGTTGCCAGCGCGCCGTGTTATGCCTGCATCTTTCCGCCGGACGCCGCGTTTGAAGAAGTGGCGTGTTCGACGATGGGCGTGTTCGCGCCGTTGGTCGGTGTGGTCGGCGCGGTGCAGGCGGCCGAGGCGCTCAAGCTGCTGGCGGGTGTGGGCCTGTCCTTGGCCCGCAGATTGCTCATGTTGGATGGACGCTCCATGGAGTGGAGCACCATGCATGTTCAGCGCGCACCCCAGTGCCCGGTGTGTGTTGCGCGGTAGGATTTCTCCTACGGTCCGCGCCCGCAGCCACTGGCACAATCGAGCGACCGCTGCCGTTAAAGTCTAAGCTCGACCAGCGTCATTTTGCTTCGGTCGTGTGATTGGACCCATCCTTGTGAAACTCCGCACCTATATCGTTGAAGACAACGCGACCATCCGCGAGAACCTGATTGGTACTCTGGAAGAGTTGGCGTCTGTGGAGGCGGTAGGAGTAGCAGAAACCGAAGACGAGGGGAAAACCTGGCTGCTTGGCAATAGCGGACAGTGGGATCTCGCCATCGTGGATCTGTTTTTGCGCCAAGGCAGTGGCCTGGGTGTACTGGCCGCCTGCCGCGACCGCCGACCCGGCCAGAAAATGGTCGTCCTCAGCAACTACGCGACACCCGACGTCCGCATGCGCTGCGCCCAGCTGGGTGTCGATGCCGTGTTCGACAAATCCAATGAAATCGATGCGCTGGTGGACTACTGCATCCATCACAGCAATCCATCGGGGTTGGACTCCAACAACCCCCCACTGCCGGCCCCAGGCCAGGCTGCGTGAGCCGCCGCAGCGTCGCTGCGGGTCCGGCTCTTTGTGGGTTTTTTCGCGCTCAGCCCGTTGCGGCCGTGGCGAGCGCAGAACCAATGACCCCGGACTGAGGCCATCGATCCATGTCAGTCGATCAGGCGGTTCTTGAGCGCGTAGTACGTGAGATCGCTGTTGGACGACAGGCTCATTTTCTCCATCAAACGCGTGCGGTAGGTGCTTACGGTCTTGACGCTGAGCGACAGGGCCTTGGCGATGTCGCCCGCCGTCTCGCCCTTGGCCAGCTTGAGGAACACCTGAAATTCACGCTCGGACAGTTGCTCATGCGGGGGCGCGTCGTCCTTGCGATTGAGCTGCTGCGCCAGCAATTCGGCCACAGCCGGCGTGAGGTAACGGCGGCCCAGCGCAATGGTGCGGATCGCTTCCACGATCTCCGAAGGCTCGCACTCCTTGTTCAGGTAGCCACTCGCGCCCTGGCGGATCAGATTGATCGCGTAGTGCTCTTCGGGGTAGCCGCTCAGAATCAAAATGCCCATGTCGGGCGCTTTGGCGCGCAGCATGGCCAGGGCGTCCAGGCCACTCTGTCCGGGCATCGACAGGTCCATCAGCAACACGTCGATTTCTTTGTTGCGCACAAGGTCGATGGCTTCGCGGCCGTTGCCTGCTTCGCCCTCAACCCGCAGATCCACATGCTCCGACAGGAACTGTCGCAGCCCGGAACGAACAATCGCGTGGTCATCCACAATGCCAATCTTGATCATCGATCTTTCTTTCGCAGGGCGGTGAGTCCGCTCCTGATGTTGTTGGTTGCAAAGGTTCCCCGGCCTGTCACAGCTGAATGCGATGTGACACTCGGGTCATCAGACATTATCCAGAATAACGCGTATGAGTCTTAAAGAAAACACCCGGATCTGGTTGCCCAAAGTCCGCAAGATGGCACTGAGCCTGCCCATGGCGCTGCTTGCGGCCATGGTTTTGGTGGGCATCAATGAAACGGGCCACATGCGTTCCCAGGATGCCGTGGAGCAGATGACGCATGGCCAGAACACGCGCAAGGCCGTCAATCTGCTGCTGCAAAGCATGCTGGACGCCGAGACCGGGCAACGCGGCTATCTGCTCACCGGCAACGAAGCGTATCTGGAGCCGTATGACAAGGCCGTGGCGACCGTGCAAACCAATTTGGACGGGCTGCGCGGGCTTTTCATGGACGCGCCGAGCGACATGCAGGAGTTTGCGCTGCTGTCGCGGCAAATCTCCCGCAAGCTCGCCGAGATGGAACTGAGCCTGCGCCTGCGCCGCCAGGGCAATGAAGACGCCTGGAAGTTCATCCTGCACACCGATGTGGGCAAGGAGCACATGGAGGCGATCCGCAAACACGCGCTGGAGCTGATTGCGCGCAGCGACAAGCACGTGCAGCTGGGCCAGGAGCAGATCGAGCAGTCGCTCATGCTGTCGCGCATCGGCATCGCGACCGTCACCGTCATCGGGCTGTTGGCGTTCTACATGTACCTGCGCCAGGCCCAGGCGCTGCAGGTGGTCAATCTGCGCGAGCAAGCGCTGCTCGAGCGCGAACGGGACCGCCTGGAGGGGCTGGTGAGGGACCGCACCGCCACGCTGTCCGAGCTGGCAAACCACTTGCAGCAGGTGCGCGAAGAAGAGCGCGGGCATCTGGCGCGCGAGCTGCACGATGAGCTGGGCGCGCTGCTCACGGCGGCGAAGCTGGACGTGGCGCGGCTCAAGTCGAAGATCGATCCTTCATTGACCGAGGTGACCGAGCGGCTCAAGCACCTGACCGAAACGCTTAACAGCGGGATCGCCCTCAAGCGCCGCATCATCGAGGACCTGCGGCCCTCGTCGCTGTCCAATCTGGGGCTTACGGCCGCCATCGAAATCCTTACCCGCGAATACGCCGAACGCGCCGGCATCGAGGTCGAGACCAGCCTCGAGTCCGTCGAGCTGCCCGACGCCTCGCAGCTCACCGTGTACCGCATGGTGCAAGAGGCTCTCACCAACATCGGCAAGTACGCCAAGGCCAGCAAGGTGCTGGTGTCCATACACAGCTACCCCACGCACGTGGCGGTGCAGGTGCGCGACGACGGGCTGGGTTTTGACCCCGCCACGGTGCGCCCCACATCGCACGGCCTGTCGGGAATGCGCCACCGCGTCGAATCCGCCGGCGGGCGTTTGTCGATCACCTCGCGCCCCGGCAGCGGCACTTTGGTTTCGGCCGTGATGCCGTTGGGGAAAAGCGCTTCGGAGTCCGCGGAGACGCCGGCCCTGCCGGGCTGAGCGCTGGCGGTTCGATCCGCTCCCGGACAGGCGAGGGGTAGACGGATCGACACAGAATAGGGCGCGGTGGTCCCTGCTTGTCTCGCGAGCAATGCCCGCTTTGGCAAGGCGCCTTGTTCCACTCCGGTCCGCAGCCGCGCCGCTGCTTAGATCGACTTCACATGCTGCGCGCAGGCTCCCTGCCGCGGGGATATCCCCCACTCGCTTTAACAGTTTCGGCTTGGATTGCGCCTGTCCAAAAACCGCTGCGCGGTCACGCGGTTGCTAAGCGTTTTTCGCAGCGCCTCGTCCTACACGGGGCGCGCTGCACGGCCGACAAGGCCGCGCGCCAAGGACCGGCATCCTCGAAGCGGCAGGCTCACTACAGTGACCCCAGGCGCTGAAGTTCTTTCGGCCATCCATCCGGCCGGCATGCCGGCCCCCTCACAGGAGAAGGAAATGTTGCATTACGCAGTTGTGTTTCTGGTGATCGCACTGATCGCTGCCCTCTTCGGCTTTGGCGGTATCGCTGCCGGCGCTGTGGGCATTGCCAAGATTCTGTTCTTTGTTTTCGTGATCATGGCCATCGTCACCTTTGTCCTTGGTCTGCTCAGGAAGGGCTGACGCCAAGCGTTGGACAACCCGCATACCGCAACACCCTCATTCAAGGAGTTCCCCCAAATGACCATTCAGACCGCCACCGACAAAGTTGCCGACAGCGCACGCCACCTTGCTGACGACGTTCTGCAAAGCGCACAAGACGCAGTGCAGTCCACTCGCAATGCCGCCAACGCCTCGCTTGAAAAAGCAGAAGAAGGTGTTCGCACCCTGCGCAGCCAGGCAGATCCGGTGATTGACGATCTGGCCGCACGTGCCCAGGAACTCGCCGCCCGCAGCATCGACTACTGCGCCGAGACCAGCGCCAAGGCCCGCCAAAAGCTCAATGAAGCCGCCGAAGCCACGAACAAGTACGTGGCCGAGCAGCCTACCAAGTCGCTGGTGATTGCAGCAGCATCGGGCGCTGCGCTGGCTGCGTTGCTGATGATGGCTTCGCGCCGTCGCCAACCGCACCACGCTGCGTACTAAATCCCAGGTTCGGTGGCATGCTGGCACGGCCGATTCGCCACCTCCATAAAACCAACAACCCGAACCCTACAGTCCGCCGGTCGCGGAGGGTGCAACAGACCGGCAGATTGCAACTACCAGCACCCGCGTTCCAACCCATCTCGAAAAAGGAAAACACCATGAAATACGCACGTGCCCTCGCTTTTGCAGCTGTTGCTGGCATCACCATCGTGACGGCCACCGGCTGCTCGGTTGCCCGCGAACAACAGACCATGGGCTCCTATGTGGACGACGCCGGCATCACCACCGCCGTGAAGGCCAAGATGGCCGAAGACAAGTCCGTGTCTGCCACCTCCATCAGCGTGGAAACGCTGAACGGCACGGTGCAGCTGTCCGGCTTTGCCAAGTCGCAAAACGAAAAGAACCAGGCTGAAGCCATTGCACGCAACACCAAGAACGTGCGTGAAGTGCGCAACAGCATCGTCGTGCGCCCTTAATGGCATGGCGTAGATCAGGCTGATAGTGGCTCGCACCGCTGCCAGCCAGATCGCAGAGCAGGCTCCAGGACTCAACGCCTGGAGCCTTTCTTTTTTGCTCTGGTGAGTGCAATTGCCGTGTAACGGCTCTCTGCCTTTGCGCTTCACCTGCCACGTGGGTATAAGCTCGGCTCCATGCGTGTATTCAATTGCGACCACTGCGGTCATCTGGTGTTTTTTGACAGCGTGCAGTGCCTGCACTGCGGCAGCACGCTGGCCTTTCTGCCCGACGATCTCACCATGGCTGCGCTGGCCCCCGCGCCGCAGGACGGCCCGGGCCTGTGGCGCCGGATGGGCGCGCGCAACAGCGGGCAGTACAGCGGGCGCCTGTACCGCATGTGCCACAACCACACCTACTACCAAGCCTGCAACTTCGCCATACCGGCCAATGACCATGCGGGGCTGTGCGCATCTTGCCGCCAGACCCGCGTGCTGCCCGATCTGTCGGAATCCGCCAACCTGCGGCGCTGGAAGCAGATCGAGGCCGCCAAGCGCCAGCTGTTCTACACCCTCGCGCGGCTGGGCCTGGAGCGGGTGCACGGCCGCAGCGGGCCTTTCTTTGAATTTCTGGCGGACCTGCCGGGTGGCCCGACCATCCTGACCGGGCACGTGGGCGGCACCATCACCCTCAACATTGCCGAGGCGGACGACGATGAGCGCGCGCGGCGGCGCATTGCCCTGGGCGAGCCCTACCGCACGCTGATTGGCCACCTGCGGCACGAGTCCGGCCATTTCTACTGGGACAAGCTGGTGCGCGACGGCGGCCGCACCGATGCGTTTCGCCAGGTGTTTGGCGACGAGAGCCAGGACTACTCGGCCGCACTCGACGCCCACTACGCCCGCGGCTCGGAGCTGGGCGACTGGTCCGAGCGCCACGTGAGCGCCTATGCCGCCGCCCACCCGTGGGAAGACTGGGCCGAAACCTGGGCGCACTATCTGCATCTGGTCGACCTGCTCGAAACCGCTGCCAGCTACCAGGCCAGCGTGACGGTGCCCGATCCCGAGGGCGCCGTTCGCCACCATGTCACCGACCCCTTTGCCGACCCGCGGCCGGGCTTTTTGGAGATGGTCCGCCAGTGGGTGCCACTGACCCTGATGCTCAACAGCCTGAACCGCAGCCTGGGCCAGGACGACGCGTACCCGTTCGCGCTCTCGCCCGGTGCCATGGTCAAGCTGCGCTTTGTGCACGAGCTGGTGCAGGACCAGGCGCCACAGGGCCAGGCGCAGGCCGTGCCGATCGCCGAAGCCTGAGCGGCCCGCGCGCCCGTTGTTTTGCAGCTGTTGCCGCCAACATGACGACGACCCCTTCCCACACACCCACCGTTCCCCAGCTCGTGCTGATCCCCGGCCTGGCCGCCGATGCCACCATGTGGCAGGCCCAGTTGCCGGCCATGCCTGCTGCGCTGCAGCCCGTGGTGGCCACCGCGCAGGCGCGGCCCGGCGCACTGCGCATTGAAGACATGGCGGCGCTGGTCTTGGCCGAATATGCGGGGCCGTTGCTGCTGTGCGGCGCGTCCATGGGCGGGATGATTGCGATGGAAGCCGCGCGCCAGGCACCCGAGCGCGTAGCGGGCCTTGCGCTGCTCGGCACCACCGCCCGGCCAGAGACGCCGGACATGCGCGCGCTGCGCGAGGCGGCGATGGAGCTTTTCAAGCAAGGCAAGCTGCGCGAGGTGATCGAGCCGAACGTGGCCTTTGCGTTCCACCCCGCCAATGCGGCGCGGCCTGCGCTGGTGCAGGCCTACCTGGACTTCGTGCTGGGCGCTGGCGCCGAGCAGCTGGTGCGCCAGAACCGCGCGGTGATCCACCGCCCCGATGCGCGTGTGCACCTGCCGCAGGTGGCGTGTCCCACCCTCGTGGTGTGTGGAGCCGCCGACCAGCTCACGCCGCCCGAGTGCTCGGCAGAGATCGCCGCGCTGATTCCGGGTGCCAGCTACACCGTGCTGGACGACTGCGGCCACATGCTCACCATGGAGCAGCCCGAGGCGGTCAACCAACTGCTGCTGCGGTGGCTGGCGCAGGGCGGTTGGGCACCAAAATCTGAATAAAAACAGGCTCCAGCGCTTTATCCATAAGCACTTTGTGCTATCAAATTTGTAGTGTTCAGAACTCCAGATTGTCGATGAGCCGCGTGCTGCCAAGGCGGGCCGCGCCCAGCGCCACCAGGGTCCCAGGCCCGTCTTGCACCTCAGGCGGCTGCAGGTTGTCGCGGCGGCGCACGGTCAGGTAATCAGGTTGCCAGCCGCGTGCGCGCAGGGCTTCCACGGCCTGCAGTTCCGGCGCAGCGCGCTCACCGGGCGCCGACCCTGCCCACTGCCGGGCAAGCTGGCGCAGCGCTTCAGACAGCGCCACAGCCTCCTGCCGCTCTTCGGGGGTCAGATAGCCATTGCGCGAGCTCAGCGCCAGCCCATCCGCGGCGCGGCTGGTTTCACCGGCGACGATGTCGATGGGCAACGCAAACTGCCGCACCATCTGGCGAATCACCATGAGCTGCTGGTAGTCCTTCTTGCCAAACACCGCCGTGCCGCCGGTCTGGCCCAGCACGCAGGCAAAGAGCTTCATCACCACCGTGCTCACGCCAATAAAAAAGCCGGGCCGAAAGTGGCCCTCCAGCATGTCGGCAAGCAGCGGGTCGGGGTGCACCTTGAAAGCCTGGGGCTCCGGGTACAGGTCGTTCTCGCGCGGTGCAAACAACACGTCGCAACCAGCGGCCTGCAGCTGGGCGCAGTCGGCCTCCCAGGTGCGCGGGTAGCTGTCGAAGTCCTCATGTGGCAAGAACTGCAGGCGGTTTACAAAAATGCTGGCCACGGTCACGTCGCCCAGGGGCTTGGCCTGCCGCACCAGCGCCAGATGGCCCTCGTGCAGGTTGCCCATGGTGGGCACAAAGGCAGGGCGGCGGTGCGGGGCCAGGGCCTGGCGCAGGTCGGCGATGGAGCGGGCGATGATCATCGGGAGTCGGAAGGGTTGGGCAAGAAATAGAGAGGACGGCAGCGCGGGTGGGGTGCGGCGGGGGCGCTACCAGGCGTGCACGGCGTTGACCGGAAACTGCCCCTGCTTCACCGCCTGCACATAGGCTTCCATGGCGCCGCGCACACTACCCGCGTCCTGCATGAAGTTGTGCACGAACTTTGGGTTCTTGCCCAGGTTCACGCCCAGCATGTCGTGCAGCACGAGCACCTGGCCGGCGGTGCCGTTGCCAGCGCCAATGCCGATGGTGTGACAGTGCGGCAGCTCGGCCGTGATGTCGGCGGCCAGGGTTGCGGGCACCATCTCGAGCACCAGCATGGCGGCGCCCGCGTTTTGCAGCTCATGGGCCTCCTTGCGCAGCGTGCGGGCCGCGTCGTCGGTCTTGCCCTGCACGCGGTAGCCGCCCAGTGCGTGCACCGTTTGCGGCGTCAGGCCCAGGTGGGCACACACGGGCACACCGCGCTGCACCAAGAATTCGACCGTGGCCGCGGTCCAGCCCCCGCCTTCGAGCTTGACCATGTGCGCGCCCGCCTGCATCAACACGCAGGCGCTGCGCAGGGCCTGCTCGCGGCTTTCGGCATAGGTGCCGTAGGGCAGGTCGGCCACCAGCCAAGCGGTGGCCTGCACGCGGTGCAGCCCACGCGCCACGCTGGCCGTGTGGTAGGCCATGGTGTCCAGGCTCACCCCCACTGTGCTGGGCAGACCTTGGCAAACCATGCCCAGCGAGTCGCCCACCAGGATGCACTCCACGCCCGCCGCGTCGGCCACGGCCGCAAAGGTCGCGTCGTAAGCGGTCAGCATGGTGATCTTCTCACCCGCGTCGCGCATCTGCGCCAGGCGCGGCAGGCTGACCGGGCGGCGCTGGGGCAGGGGCGATGCCGGCGGCAGCGTGCCGTAGGGCGTGGCAGAGACAGGGCTGTTGGCAGTCATGGAGCTCCCAGGGGCAAAAAATTGCCGCGAGTCTATGCGACCAATAATGGGTGTACTTAGGAATGGCCTGCATAACTCCCTGCGGTCTGTGACAGCGCGGCCTCGGGCGGTCTGCTGCGTTGCTTTTCTTGCCAATAGCCGGGCTATTGGCTGCAAAAAGGCGCCTTGCAGCCCCTCCCGATCCGCACTATCACCGCCTCGCGAGGGTTATGCAGGCCATCCCAAGGGGTTTGGCGCACGGCCGCCGGGCTGCGGCCGCAGCACCGGTGGCTATTGCGTTCCCGGTATGCTCGCGCCCCATGACGATTTCGAACCCTAAGCCCAGCGACAACGATGTGGCGGCCCTGGCGCAGGCCGACGTGGCCCGCGCGCTGGCCGAAGACGTGGGCGGTGGCGACCTGACCGCCGGCCTGATCGACCCCGCCCGCCGCGCCCACGCCCGCATCCTTGCGCGCGAATCCGCCGTGATCTGCGGCGCCCCCTGGGCCGACGCCGCATTGCGCGCGCTGGACCCCAGCGTGCAGATCACCTGGCATGTGGCCGAAGGCCAGCGCTGCGCGCCGGACCAGGTGGTGCTGGAGCTCGAAGGCAACGCCCGCGCGCTGCTGTCGGCCGAGCGCACGGCGCTTAATTTCTTGCAGCTGCTGTCGGCAGTGGCCACCAAGACCCGCACGTATGTGGACGTGGTGGCCGGCACCCGGGCACACATCGTGGACACGCGCAAGACCCTGCCCGGCCTGCGCCTGGCGCAGAAATACGCGGTGCGCGTGGGCGGCGGCACCAACCACCGCATCGGGCTGCACGACGCCGTGCTCATCAAAGAGAACCACATCGCTGCGGCCGGCGGTGTGACTGCCGTGCTGCGCGCCGCCGGTCAGATGGCCGCGCAGGCGAAGTTCATCGAGATCGAAGTGGAAACGCTGGACCAGCTTCACGAGGCGCTGGAGGCCGGTGCCAAGATGGTGCTGCTGGACAACATGCCCCTGCCCACACTGCGCGAGGCCGTGCGCATCAACGCCGGCCGTGCGGTGCTGGAGATCTCGGGCGGCGTCACGCTCGACGGCCTGCGCGCGTTGGCTGAAACCGGCGTGGACCGCATCTCCATCGGCACACTGACCAAGGACGTCAAGGCCACCGATTTCTCTATGCGCCTGCAGGAGCTGTCATGACCACCACGTCCGTCTTGAACCGCATCGATGTCGAGTATGAGCAGCCGCTCCAGGCGCAGGAAGGCCCCGTCTGCGCCACCAAACACGCCTGGGCGCGCGTGCCGCCCGAGCCGTCTCAATCGGAGCGCGCCGCGATCAAGGACCGCATCCGCCGCCTGCTCAAGGAAAAGAACGCGGTCATGGTCTCGCACTATTACGTGCACCCTGACCTGCAGGACCTGGCCGAAGAAACCGGCGGCATCGTGAGCGACTCGCTCGAGATGGCGCGTTTTGGCCGCGACCATGTGGCGCAGACGCTGGTGGTCAGCGGCGTGCGCTTCATGGGCGAGACGGCCAAAATTCTGAGCCCCGAAAAGACGGTGCTGATGCCTGATCTGGATGCCACCTGCTCGCTGGACCTCGGTTGCCCGGTGCAGGAGTTCAGCGCGTTCTGCGACGCGCACCCCGACCGCACCGTGGTGGTCTACGCCAACACCAGCGCGGCCGTGAAGGCGCGGGCGGACTGGCTCGTCACATCGAGCTGCGCGCTCGACATCGTCAGTGCCTTGAAGGCCGCTGGACAAAAGATCCTGTGGGCGCCCGACCGCCACCTGGGTGCCTACATCGAGCAGCAAACGGGCGCCGACATGGTGTTCTGGAACGGCGCCTGCATCGTGCACGACGAGTTCAAGGCCTTTGAGCTTGAAGCGCTCAAACAGCAGCACCCGCACGCCAAGGTGCTGGTGCACCCCGAAAGCCCTGCGGACGTGATCGCCCTGGCCGACGCCGTGGGCTCCACCAGCGCGATCCTCAAGGCCGCGCGCGAGCTGGACGCCAGTGAATTCATCGTGGCCACCGACAACGGCATGATGCACAAGCTGCGCACGCTCAACCCCGGCAAGACGTTTTACGAAGCGCCCACGGCCGGCAACAGCGCCACCTGCAAGAGCTGCGCGCATTGCCCCTGGATGGCGATGAATGGCCTGGCCGACGTGGCACGTGTGCTGGAGACCGGCGCCAACGCCATCCACGTGGACGCTGCCCTGATCCCGCGCGCGCGCCAGCCCATCGATCGCATGCTGGCGTTTACCGCGGCGCTGAAGAACGGGCAGCCCACGTCGGCGCTGGTGCCGCACCTGGGCGCCGTATAGAGCGGCTAACAAAACTCTTCTGGCGTCGTTGCTGCATCTTGTTGTACTACTCGTACTGCCTGCGATGCAGCGCCTAGCCAGAACCGCTTCGCTGAGTTTTGTTAGCCGCTCTGAGCTCGGTGAACGGCATCCTTTGCTACCATTTGTACCGCTACCGGCGCCGACCGTGACCCGCCACCGGGCCCTGTTTTGACCACCACTTCCCGCATCGACTTCACCCAGCCGCAAGACCCCGCGGCCCCGCGCCTGCGCCACGCCTTCCGTGCGCCGCGCAGGGTGCTGGCGGCTGCCACGGCGGGCGAGGTGCGCAAGGTGCTCGACGCCGTGCACGGCGCGGCCGCGCGCGGCCAGTGGTGCGTGGGCTATGTGCGCTACGAGGCCGCAGCCGCCTTCGATGCCGCGCTGCAGACCCATGGCGTGGCGGGCGCCGGGGGGGCAGAGCCCCTGGCCTGGTTTGCGGTGTACGACGAACCCGAGCCCTGGCCCGCCGACGACAGCGCGCCGCCCGCCCAGGTCACGTGGCAGGACACCCTCAGCCGCAGCGACTTCGACAGCGCCATGGCCCACATTCAGCAGGCCATCGGTGCTGGCGAGCTCTACCAGGTCAACTACACCGCGCCCCTGCACGGCACGCTGCAAGGCAGCGCCAGCGGCCTGTTCGCCGCGCTGCAGCGGGCGCAGCCGGGCGGTTATGCCGCCCACATCGATACCGGCGGCGACCAGGTGCTGTCCGTCTCGCCCGAATTGTTTTTTGACTGGTGCGATGCGCCCGACGGTGGCGCCATTTTGGCCCGCCCCATGAAGGGCACAGCGCCGCGCGGTGCCACCCCCGAGGCCGATGCTGCGGTGGAGGCGCGGCTGCGCGCGTCGGCCAAGGAGCGGGCCGAGAACGTGATGATCGTGGACCTGCTGCGCAACGACCTCTCGCGCATTGCCGTGCCGCACAGCGTGCGCGTGCCGGCGCTGTTTGCCACCGAAGCGCTGCCCACGGTGTGGCAGATGACGTCCGATGTGGTGGCCCGCACGCGCCCCGGGACCACGCTCACCGATGTGTTTGCGGCGCTGTTCCCCTGCGGCTCCGTCACGGGAGCGCCCAAGGTGCGGGCGATGCAGATGATCCACGCGCTGGAGCCCGCGCCGCGCGGCGTGTACTGCGGTGCCGTGGGCGTGGTGCGGCCCGCGGGCGCTGCAGGGGCGGATGGCCGGTACGCGGTGGCCGCGACATTCAATGTGCCGATCCGAACCGTGGTGGTGCACGCCGCCGCAAAGGGCGCCGATGCGGCTGCTGAAGCCCTGCCAGCCGCAGAGCGGGGCGAGCACAGCGTGAGCTGCGGGATCGGCAGCGGCATCACGTCTGGTGCGCAGGTGGATGCGGAATGGGCGGAGTGGCGGCACAAGCGGGCGTTCCTTGAGCGCGCCAGCGCGCCCTTCGAGATCCTGGAAACCCTGGCCTTGAACCACGGCAAGTTTCAGCACGCGGGCCCCCACGTGCAGCGCATGAGCGAGGCGGCCGAACATTTTGGATTTCCGTGCCGTGTGCACGGGGTGCGGCAGGAGCTGCAGATTGCGGCGCTCCAGCACCTGGACGGCGACTGGCGCGTGCGCCTGCTGCTGGCCTCAGATGGCAGCGCCCGCGTTGAGGCCTTTGCGCTGCTGCCCACCGCAGAGCCGGTGCGCCTGCAACTGGCCAGCAGTCCTTTCCTGGCCGCGCACAGCGAGTTTGTGCGCTACAAGACCACGCGGCGCGACCACTACGCGGCGTTTGCGCCCAAGGCGGCCGGTGTGTTCGACACGGTGTTGTGGAACGAGGCCGGCGAGATCACCGAAACCACCTTCGGCAATATCGCTGCGCTGCTCGACGGCCGCTGGATCACCCCACCGCTGGCCTGCGGCCTGCTGCCCGGCGTGGGCCGCGCTGCAGTCCTGGCCGAAGGCCGTGTGGTGGAGGATGTGCTGCGCCTGGAGGACGTGCCCCGCGTGCAGGGCTGGGCCTTCATCAATAGCCTGCGCGGCTGGCTGGAGGCGGAGCTGGTGGCGGCGCCCGGCTGAAGCTGCGGGCCGCAAACGGCGGGGCTGCCACGGAGCGCTGCGGCACCGAAAGCCGCGGCACCACAACGCGACAGAGTCGCCGGCGTGCCGTTCGCGCACAAGCCCTTGAACTCATTTGCTATTGTTTTAATAGCTATAAACGCTTGATATACAAGCGCTAGAGCCTATTTTTCTTTGATTTTTTCCCTCTAGCCGCCCTCCGCGGCGGCCCGGGGCTTACAGCCGTTCTTTGGCGTACGAGCCGCGGTCCATGTCCACCACTTCCACGCTCAGCTGCACCATCACACCCTGGGGGCGCGGCGTGCGTTCGCGCAACACGGCGGCGATGCGCTGCGACAGGTCCTTCTTGGCTTCGGGCGTGCGGCCCGACAGCAGGCGCAGTTGCGCGTGCACAAAGCCGCGGTGGGCCGGGGCGGTGCCGATCTCGAAGCTGTCGGCCACGACGAAGCGGGTCTTCAGGTCCGCCTCGTCTTGCACTTCGGGGTGGGCGCACAGGGCCGTGTTGAGCTCGGTCAGGGTTTCGGCCTCCGGAAAGTGGGGCAGGTTGGCGGAGTATTCGACGACGAGGTGGGGCATGGTGGTTCGGTTCCGGTCCGTTCAAAGGGGTACGCGCCCGGTTTACACGGTGGTTTGTGGGCGCGTTCAGTCCAGCCCACCAGTTTAAGGGGCTGTTAAGACTCGCGGCGCAGCATGGGCCCGCCGCGCTGTGCCTCGTGTTTTCCGCGAGACACAGCCGCCGGACCCGGCCAAGATTTTGGTTGCTGGGCGGCAGGCGGCGTGTTCAGAATCCGGGTGTCCCCGCCCTCGGCGGGGATTGCGCTGCTGGCTGGCCTTGTGCCGGTGCCGCGCCCAGACGTCCTTGCCGGCCCCGCCGGGCCAGGAGGTGCTGGTGTGCGGCACCGGGGCAATGCGGCGGCAGCAACCCATCCCTGTTGTTTTCAATAAAACCATGACATACCAAACATTGATCCGACACACCGCAGTGGCTGCCCTCGCGCTGTGCGCTGTCACCTGGGCCAGCGCTGAGGGCGCCAAACCCCATTGGGAATACAAGGGCAAGCACGGTGCTGCCCACTGGGGCGAGCTTGAGGCCGGCTTCGAAGCCTGCGCCCGCGGTGCGGCGCAAAGCCCTATCGACATCCGCAAGACCGTGAAGGAAGCCCTGCCTGCGCTGGAGTTCCAGTACGCAGCGGGTGCCCCCACGCTGGTGAACAACGGCCACACGGTGCAGGTCAACATGCCCGCCGGCAGCAAGCTGGTGGTCGACGGCAAGCCGATGGAGTTGCTGCAGTTCCACTTCCACACCCCCAGCGAAGAAGCCATTGGCGGCAAGCGCGCGGCCATGGTGGCGCACTTCGTGCACAAGAGCGCCGAGGGCGGCCTCGGTGTCGTGGCCGTGCTGATCCAGCCGGGCAAGACCAACGCGGCCTGGGCCCCCATCTTTGCGCACCTGCCGCGCGTGGGTGAACAGGTGACGGTGGATGGCCTGAGCCTGGACGCCAGCACCCTGCTGCCCGCCAGCAAGGGCTACTACAGCTTTGATGGCTCGCTCACCACGCCACCCTGCTCCGAAGGCGTGAAGTGGATGGTGCTCAAGGAACCCGTCAAGCTCAGCGCCGCGCAGATCAAGTCGTTCCGCCAGATGTACAGCGCCAACGCACGGCCACTGCAGCAACTGCATGGCCGCGTGGTCAAGGAAAGCACGTGAACGGAAACACCCCCTGAGGCGCTGCCGCGCCTTCACCCCTCTCTCGACCCGCTGCGCGAGTCGGGACGGGGACGCTCCCGGTGCACGCAAGCGAAGCGCCGCATACGCGGCTTGGCGGCCCTTGCACGGGAGCACTGGCTTCGGCCGCGTCGTTTCATGCGCAGCGCCCAGGGCGTTGAAACCTCAGAACCTGTTCAATGTCTTTTTGGAGTCGCACAAGTACCTTGCCGGGATGGGATGCAAGGCGCGGTGCGCAGTGGATAGCACGGCTATCCACAAGCGCCGCAACGCCGCAGACCGCCCGGCAAGGCACTTGCCCGAAGGGTTGGAGTGAAATCGGGCGATTGGACGCCCCGGCTGCTTGCATGGGCACGAGCCCATGCGGCGCATCCGAAGCATCCACTCGTTCCGATTGCACTCCAATGCGATCTCCAACAAGACTTTGAACAGGTTCTCAGGCCTGTGCTGTCGCTGTGCACTCCGCGGCGTATCGGTGCAGCGCCTGCAGCAACTGGTCGACATCGTCTTCGGTGTGTGCCGCCGACAGCGCAATGCGCAGCCGGGCCGTGCCCACTGGCACGGTCGGAGGACGAATCGCCGGTACCCACAGGCCGCTTTGGCGCAGGCTTTCCATCAGGGCCAGCGCGGCCTCATTGCTGCCAACCACCAGCGCCTGCACGGCGGTGTGTGAGGGCAGCAGCTGCCAGCCCTGCGCACCCGGTGCCGCACCCAGCAGCGTGGCCAGGCCCGTGCGCAACTGGGCGATGCGCTGGCGCAGGTGTTCGCGCCGGTCGTCGGCCGCGGCCATCAGCACCAGGCTCTGGCGCAGCGCTGCAGCCAGCAGCGGCGGCGCGGCTGTGGCGAAGATGTAGGTGCGCGTTTTCTGCAGCAGCCATTCGATGAGCGTGGCGTTGCCAGCCACAAAAGCGCCGGCCACGCCCGCAGCCTTGCCCAGCGTGGCCATATAGAGCACGCGGCGCGATGCGGCGGTGCCGGTCAGGCCCGTGTGCGCCAGGCTGCCGCGCCCTTGGGGGCCGAGCACGCCAAACCCGTGGGCATCGTCCAGCAGCAGCAGCGCGTCGTAGCGCTCGCACAGCGCCAGCAGCGCCGGGATGTCGATCAGATCGCCGTCCATGCTGAACACTGCATCGCTCACCACCAGCTTGCGCCGCGCGGGGCTGGCGGCGAGCAGCGCCTCCAGTGCCACCAGGTCGGCATGGGGATAGCGGTGGATGGTGGCGCGCGACAGGCGTGCGCCGTCGATCAGGCAGGCGTGGTTGAGCGCATCGGAAAACAGCGCGTCGCCCGCACCCACCAGCGCGGGGATGATGCCGGTGTTGGTGGCGTAGCCCGCATAAAAGTACAGCGCCCGGGGCAGCTGCACGTAGGCGGCCAGCTCGTGCTCCAGCGCATCGTTGGCGGCGCTGTGCCCGCTGACCAGGGGCGATCCGCCCGAGCCCACGCCAAAGGTGTGCGTGGCTTCGCGCGCAGCCTCGGCCAGCGCAGGGTGGCTGGCCAGGCCCAGGTAGTCGTTGCTGCAAAACGCGAGCATCTGCTGGCCGTCCACCATCAGCCGCGCACCGCCGCCGGGCTGCACGACACGCCGGCGGCGCAGCAGGTGGGCTTGCTCGATGTCGGCGAGCTGCGCGGGGATTTCGTCCAACCACGACGTGGCCGAGGAGGGCGCCGTCACAGCCAGGCCCCCGGGAGTTCAAACACCAGGCTGCGCGCGTCGGGCAGCTCCTGGTGCGGTACGTCGGCCAGCAGTGGTGCGCCCAGGCGGGCACGCAGGTAGGCGATGTTTTCGTCGGCGGCCTCCATCTCGGGGTCCACACGGTTGGCTACCCAGCCGGCCAGTGTGAGGCCGCGCGCGCGGATGGCTTCGGCCGTGAGCAGCGCATGGCTGAGGCAGCCCAGGCGCAGGCCCACGACCAGCACCACGGGGAGCGCCAGGGCCTGCGCCAGGTCGGCGCCGGTCTGCGTGTCGGTCAGCGGCACATGAAATCCGCCCGCGCCTTCGACCACCACCGCGTCGGCGGCAGCCGCCAGCGCCTGGTAGCTGCGCACGATGGCTGCGATATCGATCTGCACCCCGGCCCGCTCGGCCGCGATATGCGGTGAGAGCGCGTCGAGCAGCAGCACCGGGTTGTCCAGCTCGGGCGGCACCGCCAGGGTGGAGGCCGAGCGCAGCGCGATCGCGTCTTCGCTCGCCCAGTCCTCGCCCCAGGGCACCACGCCCGCCGCCACGGGCTTCATGCCAACCACGCGGCGGTGGTGCGGCGCCAGGGCGTGCAGCAAGCCGGTGGACACCAGCGTCTTGCCGACGCCTGTGTCGGTGCCGGTGACAAAACATCCAATCATGGGTTCTCCTCGTGCAGAGTGGCGTTCAGCGCGTCGAGCGCACCGCTGGCAAGGCACTGCACGGCCTCTTCATCCAGCGCATAGGGTGGCATGGCGTACAACGTATTTCCAATAGGCCGCAGCACCAGCCCACGCGCCATGGCGTGCTGGTGGTAGCGGCGTGCAAAGTCGGGGGCTGCCGTATCAATGTCCCAGGCCCAGATCATCCCCAGACGGCGCGCATGGCGCACGCGCGGATGGTGGGTGAGAGGCGCACAGGCGGCGTCGAGGCGCAGGGCCAGGGTCGCGTTGGCGTTCAGGGCATCGAGCTCGTCGAACAGTTCCAACGTGGCCAGCGCCGCGCGGCAGGCCAGGGGGTTGCCGGTGTACGAGTGCGAATGCAGAAAGCCCCGCGCCACATCGTCGTCGTAGAACGCGGCGTACACCCCATCGGTGGTCAGCACGGCCGACAGGGGCAGCGTGCCGCCCGTGAGGCCTTTGGACAGACAAATGAAATCCGGGCGGATGCCCGCCTGCTGGTGCGCAAACATGGTGCCCGTGCGGCCAAAGCCCACCGCGATCTCGTCCACCACCAGGTGCACCTCGTAGCGGCTGCACAGCGCGCGCGCCAGGCGCAGGTATTCGGGGCTGTGCATCGCCATGCCGGCGGCGCACTGCACCAGCGGCTCGACGATGAAGGCGGCGGTGGTTTCGTGGTGTTCTGCCAGCCAGATTTCCAGCGCGGCAATGGCGCGCCGCGCCACATCGTCAGCGTTCTCACCGGCAGCGGCGCCGCGTGCATCGGGGCTGGGCACGGTGTCGGCCAGGCGCACCAGCGGGGCATAGGCCTCGCGGAAGATCGCGATGTCGGTCACGGCCAGCGCGCCCACCGTCTCGCCGTGGTAGCCCCCGGCCAGGCCCACAAAGCGGCTCTTGGCGGGGCGCCCCATGTTGCGCCAGTAGTGCGCGCTCATCTTCAGCGCGATCTCGGTGGCCGCCGCGCCGTCGCTGCCGTAGAACGCATGGCCCAGGCCGGTGAGCGCAGCCAGGCGCTCCGACAGCTCCACCACCGGCGCATGCGTGAAGCCTGCGAGCATCACGTGGTCGAGCTTGCCCAGTTGGTCCACCAGCGCGGCCTGGATGTGCGGGTGGCTGTGGCCAAACAGGTTGACCCACCAGGAGCTGATGCCGTCCAGGTAGCGCCGGCCATCGGTGCCATAAAGCCAAGGGCCTTGCGCGCGGGCGATGGCCACGGGCGGCTGGGCTTCGTGCCGCTTCATCTGCGTGCAGGGGTGCCAGACGCTGGCGAGGCTGCGGGCCGCGAGCCCGTCGTGCGTGGGCTGCATGTTCAGACCACTTGGGTGGGCACGGCGTGGCGCAGTTCGGTCTGGCGGTTGTGCTCGTCCACAAACACCAGCTGGGGCTGGTGGGTGGGCACCTGGTCCTCGTGTACCTGGGCGAAGGCCGCAATGATGATGAGGTCGCCAGCGGAGGCACGGCGCGCGGCCGAGCCGTTGACCGAGATCATCCCGCTGCCGCGCTGGCCCTTGATGGCGTAGGTGACAAATCGCTCGCCGTTGTTGATGTTCCAGATGTGGATCTGCTCGTTTTCGGCAATGTTGGCCGCGGCTAGCAGGTCCTCGTCGATGGCGCAGGAGCCCTCGTAGTGCAGCTCGCACTGGGTCACGGCGACGCGGTGGATCTTGGATTTGAGCAGGGTACGGAACATCGGGCTTCCTGGGTGAAGTCTTGGAATCTGGGAGGGTGGGCTGCCGACGGGCAGGGAGCGCAGTGCCCTTCAGGCAGGCGTGAAGTCCAGCGTGCAGCTGTCGCCGAGCGCATCGCGCCACACCCGAACCCGGCTGACGCGCGGCTGCAGGTCGGCGGGCAGGGCCTGGGCGATAAAAACACACAGGTTCTCCAGCGTGGGTGTACCCAGGCCGGGCACGTCGTCGAGCATGTGGTGGTCCAGCTGCTCGCGCACCACCTCCAGCCCTCGGCGCAGCAGACCCAGGTCCAGCACCATGCCGGTGGCGGGGTCGCGCGGGCCACTCAGGGATACCTCGGCGTGGTAGGTGTGGCCGTGCACGCGGCGGCTGCCTTCGGCCTCGATCTCGCGGCGCAGGGTGTGGGCGGCGTCGAAGAAGAAGCGCTGGGAAATGGTGAACAACATACGGTGATTTGAAAGGGCTTAGAGAGGCAAATAAAGCTCAGCGAAGCGGCCCTGGCTAGGCGTTCCGCCGTAGGCAGTACGAGTAGTACGACAAGGCGGGACAACGACGCCAGGGGAGTTTTATTGGCCTCTCCTACCGGATGCCGGTGAGCTTGTGGGTCTGTAGGCTCAGGCGCCACGCGGGGTTGGCCAAACAGGCGTCGATGCAGGCGGCAGTGTTCTGGCGCTGCAGCAGGCCATCCATGGGTTGCAAAAAGCGGTGGCCGAACTGCGTGTCACGCTCCAATGCCCGCAGGTCGAACCCGGGCTGGGGCCACACGAGCTTGAGCTCCTGCCCGCTGCGCTGCACGAACGGCGCGCCGGCCTTGGGGCTGATGCACAGCCAGTCGATGCCCTCGGGTGCCTGCACGGTGCCGTTGCTTTCCACGGCAATGCGGAACTGCTGCGCGTGGAGCGCGTCGATGAGCGCTGCATCCACCTGCAGCAGGGGCTCGCCGCCGGTCAGCACCACCAGGCGGTGGGCCGCGCCGGTGGGCCACTGCGCTGCGATGGTGTCGGCCAGCCGCGTGGCGGTATCGAATTTGCCGCCCAGCGTGCCGTCGGTGCCGACGAAGTCGGTGTCGCAGAACTGGCAGACGGCCTGCGCGCGGTCCTGCTCGCGGCCCGTCCAGAGGTTGCAGCCCGCAAAGCGGCAGAACACGGCGGGCGTGCCCGCCTGGCCGCCTTCGCCCTGCAGGGTGTAGAAAATTTCCTTGACGCTGTAGGTCATGGCCGCAGGCTCGGTTTGTCTGCGGTGCGCCTGGCTAACGGCGGTACGAGGATGGTGGGCGCAGCGGGCGCGGCCAGCTCGGGGTAGTCGCGGCTGAAGTGCAGGCCCCGGCTTTCGCGGCGCATCTGTGCGCTCTGCACGATGAGGTCCGCCACCTGCACCAGGTTGCGCAGCTCCAGCAGGTCGCGCGTGACGTGAAAGTGCGCGTAGAACTCGTTGATCTCGCCCTGCAGCGTGGCGATGCGGTGCGCGGCGCGCTCCAGGCGCTTGTTGGTGCGCACGATGCCCACGTAGTCCCACATGAAGCGGCGCAGCTCGTCCCAGTTGTGCGAGATGACCACGCACTCGTCGGCGTCGGTCACGCGGCTGTCGTCCCAGGCGGGCAGGGCGGGCAGCTCGGCCGCGGGCGCTGCGGCAATGGCCTGGGCCGCGGCGCGCGCGAACACCATGCATTCGAGCAGCGAATTGCTGGCCAGCCGGTTGGCGCCGTGCAGGCCGGTGCAGGCCACTTCGCCCACGGCGTGCAGGCCCGGCAGGTCGGTGCGGCCGGCCAGGTCGGTCAGCACGCCGCCGCAGGTGAAGTGTGCGGTGGGCACCACGGGGATAGGCTCTTTGGTGATGTCGATGCCCAGCGACGCGCAGTGCGCGAGGATGTTGGGGAAGTGTTCCTGCAAAAACGCCGGGCTCTGGTGCGAGATATCGAGGTGCACGCAGTCCAGGCCATGTTTCTTCATCTCAAAGTCGATGGCGCGGGCCACCACGTCGCGCGGGGCCAGCTCGGCGCGCGGGTCGTGGTCCAGCATGAAGCGCGTGCCGCCCGCCGAAGGGGGTAGCAGCAGCCTTCCGCCTTCGCCCCGCACCGCCTCGCTGATGAGGAAGGACTTTTCGTGCGGGTGGTACAGCCCCGTGGGGTGGAACTGGATGAACTCCATGTTCGCCACGCGGCAGCCCGCGCGCCAGGCGGCGGCAATGCCGTCGCCCGTGGCGGTGTCGGGGTTGGTGGTGTACAGGTACACCTTGCCTGCGCCACCCGTGGCCAGGATGGTCTGCGGCGCGCGGAATGTCACAACGGAATCGGTGTCGCTGTCCAGCGCATACAGGCCAAGACACCGGTGACCGGGCAGGCCGAGCTTGCGCGTGGTGATCAGGTCCACCAGCGTGTGGTGCTCGAACACCGTGATGCCGGGCGTGGCGCGCACCACCTCGATCAGCGTGCGCTGCACGGCCGCGCCGGTGGCATCGGTCACGTGCGCGATGCGCCGCGCGCTGTGGCCGCCTTCGCGCGTCAGGTGCAGCTGGTCGCCTTCGAGCGTGAAGGGCACGCCCAGCTCGCGCAGCCAGGCGATCGATGCGGGGGCGTTCTCCACCACGAAGCGCGTGGTGGCCAGGTCGCACAGGCCGGCGCCTGCGACCAGCGTGTCTTCGATGTGCGCCGCAAAGCTGTCATCATCGGCCAGCACGGCCGCAATGCCGCCCTGCGCCCAGCCGCTGGAGCCATCCTGCAGCGCGCGCTTGGTGATCACCGCCACGCGGTGCGTGGGGGCCAGGTGCAGCGCGGCCGAAAGGCCGGCAAGGCCGCTGCCTACGATGAGGACGTCGAAGTCGTGGGATGCCATGGCGTTGCGATGGGGAGAAGAGGGAATGCCACGGCCACCGGCCCGGCGGTGGAAGGGGGCGCTACGCGGGGGTATAGGCCAGGCGCACGTAGATCGGCGCGAAGGCCTCGGCCTGCGTGATCTCGATCAGCGTTTCCTTGGCCAGCTCCAGCAGCGCGATGAAGGTCACGACCAGTACGGTGCTGCCGTTCTCGGGCTCGAAGAGCTCTTCGAACTCGACAAAACGGCGGCCCTGCAGGGTCTTGAGCACCATGCTCATGTACTCGCGCACCGAGAGCTCCTCGCGTGTGATCTTGTGGTGCTGCACGAGCTTGGCGCGCTTGAGGATGTCGCGCCAGGCGTCCTGCAGCTCCACCACGTGCACGTCTGGAAAGCGCGGCTGCAGGCTTTGCTCGATGTACACCTGGGCCTTCAAAAAGTCGCGCCCGTACTGCGGCAGCTGCCCCAGGCGGGCGGCGGCCATCTTCATCTGCTCGTACTCGAGCAGGCGGCGCACCAGCTCGGCGCGCGGGTCCTCGGGCTCCTCGCCTTCGGCCTGCTTCTTGGGCGGCAGCAGCATGCGCGACTTGATCTCGATCAGCATCGCCGCCATCAGCAAATACTCGGCCGCCAGCTCCAGGTTGCGGCTGCGGATCTCGTCCACATACGCCAGGTACTGCTTGGTCACCCCCACCATGGGGATGTCCAGGATGTTGAAGTTCTGCTTGCGGATCAGGTACAGCAGCAGATCGAGTGGGCCTTCAAAGGCTTCGAGGAAGACCTCGAGCGCGTCGGGCGGGATGTACAGGTCGGTGGGCAGCGCAAACAGCGGCTCGCCGTACAGGCGCGCCAGCGCGACCTGGTCGACCACGTCGGGCATGCCGCCCGCGTCACCGGCGGCTTCGGCTTGGCGCGATGGGGTCATCGATTGCTATTAATTTTATAGCTACAAGCGCTTATGGATCAAGCGCTGGCGGCCAATTGGATGCCCAGACGGAGCGCCAACGGGTCAGTCCGCGTTGGTCTGGTAGACGTAGGGCTTCTGGGCGACCTGGCTTTCGCGGTACTCGCCCCAGGCCTTGCGGTCCACCTGCTTGTCCCACAGCAGGGCGCGGCCGGCTTGCTGCTGCTGGTCCAGCTCGGGGCGGCTGGTCTTGAGTTCGTTGATGAACTGGGTGGCGTCGGACTGGTAGTCGGGGCGGCGGAAAATGGACATGACTGTTAACCTCATTCTTAGGGCGTGCTGTGCACTGCCGTGAGCACGCAGGAGTGCTCTCAAGCCCAAGGATTTTACCGGGACCGCTTTATGACCCTGATATATCGCGCAGCCACTCTGGCCGCCGCCGTCTTTTCCCTGCTGACACTCACCGCCTGCGACCCGCAGCGCATCAGCGAACTCAAGGAGGGTGTCTCGACCGAGGCCGATGTGCGCGACCGCTTCGGCGCCCCCGAAAACATCTGGGACGAGCCCGGCGGCGCCCGCACCTTCGAGTACAACCGCCAGCCCGCGGGCCAGGTCAACTACATGATCACCATCGGCCCCGACGGCCACATGACCGCGCTGCGCCAGGTGCTGACCCCCGAAAATTTCGCGCGCGTGTCGCCCGGACAGCGCATGGACGAGGTGCGGCGCCTCTTGGGCAAGCCCGCCAAGGTCACGCCCTACGAGCTCAAGCGCGAAACCCATGCGGACTGGCGCTACCTGGAGGCACCCAACCAGGCCAAGCTGTTCACCGTGGTTTACGGGCCCGACCAGTTTGTGCTGCGCACGCAAACCGGCCCCGACCTGGAGGCGCCGGAGTTCAAGGGCGGCAAATAGGCGGAAAGCCCCCCGCGCCCGCTGGCGGTTGCGTCCCCGCGCTCGCTTGCTGGGTGCATTCCAGCGTTTTCACACCGTCAAATCCCCCAATCCTTGCGCCGCCAGCTGGCTGGCAAAGCCCGACCGTTCGATGAGCGAGCGCGGCTGCTCGTGCAGGTGGACCACGCTCAGCCGGCCCCCGCGCGCGGCCACGGCCTTGAGGATCTGCGCCAGCGCGTCGAGCCCCGTGGTGTCCAGCGCCACCAGCTCGCTTGCGTCCAGCACCACGTCCATGCCCGGCGGGCCGGCCTCCACCGCCTGCACGATGGGGTCGATCTTGCCGGCAGCGCCGAAGAACAACGCCCCATGCAGCCGCCAGGTGGCCGTGGGCCGCCCAGTGGCCGCTGCCCCCTCCGGCTCCGGCTGGCGCACCACGCGGAACAGCCCGCTCATGCGCCGCACAAACAGCGCGCAGGCCATGAACAGCCCCACCTCTACCGCCACCGTGAGGTCGAACACGACGGTGAGGAAAAACGTGCCCAGCATGAGCAGCCGGTAGTGGTTGCTGAAGTGCTTGAGGCGCACAAACTCGTGCCACTCGCCCATGTTCCAGGCCACATACAGCAGGATGCCTGCCAGCACCGCCAGCGGAATGTGCAGCGCCAGCGGCGCAGCCACCAGCACGATCACGGCCAGCGTGGCGGCGTGCACCATGCCCGCCACGGGCGATGTCGCGCCCGAGCGGATGTTGGTGACCGTGCGCGCGACGGTGCCCGTGGCGGGCATGCCGCCAAAAAACGGCACCACCAGGTTGGCCACGCCCTGGGCGATGAGCTCCTGGTTGGGATCGTGCTTCTTGTGGTGCGGGTCGGTGGCCAGCTGGTCGGCCACGCGCGCGCACAGCAGCGATTCAATGGCGCCCAAGAGCGCGATGGTGAGCGTGGGCGTGACCAGCAGCCGCACCGTCTCCCATGAAAAATCGGGCAGCGCAAACGCGGGCAGCGCCTGCGGAATGCCGCCAAAGCGCGAGCCGACGGTCTCGACCGGCAAGCCCAGCGCCCAGGCCAAAAGGCTCAGCGTGACCAGTGCGACCACCGGCGCGGGCATGCGCGCAAAGTTGCGCACGGTGTGGCGCTCGAGCACCTGCATCACCGGCGAACCCTTCATCGTGAGCCGCGGCCAGGCAAACAAGCCCGCCACGCACGCCGCGCCGAGCCCGAACGCATACGGGTTGAAGCTGCCCGCGTGCTCCACGAGCGTGCCCACCTGCGAGAAAAAATTGCCCGGCATGCGGTCAATCGACAGCCCCAGCCAGTCCTTGACCTGCGACAGCGCGATCAGCACCGCAATGCCGTTGGTAAAGCCGATGACGATGCTCACCGGGACAAAGCGCACCAGCGTGCCCAGCCTGAAGAGCCCCAGCACCACCAGCAGCACGCCCGCGCAGGCGGTAGAGATCAGCAGGTTGGCCACGCCATAGCGCTCGACGATGCCGTAGACGATGACGATGAACGCCCCTGCAGGCCCGCCAATCTGCACATTGGTGCCCCCCAGCGCCGAGATCAAAAAGCCCGCGATGATGGCCGTCCACAGCCCCGCCTCGGGCTTGAGGCCGCTGGCAATCGCAAACGCCATGGCCAGCGGCAGCGCGACGATGCCCACGGTGACGCCTGCACCCACGTCGGCCAGCCAGCGGCCCTTGTCATAGCCCCGCAGCGCATCGAGCAGCCGGGGGCGGAAGGCGGGCGAAAACGACGTCATGGGGCGGGCACTTTCTCTGAAAGGGGGCGCTCGCAGGCTGCGGCACGGGCCACGGCCGGCTGTGCGGCCGGGTCGATGTGCGTGGTGGGCGGGCTGCGGCGTGCATTGGGGCGAACGGTGCGCAGCCGGGAAGCACATTGCATGCCGTGCGGCCGCCCAGCTGCCGGCGTGAGCAGCAGCACTGCCCGTGCAGAGTCAGCAGCGGTCCTATGGGCAAACTATCAATATTGATAGCAATAAACCTTTATGGAATAAGCGGTGGCGGCCAAAAATGCTTCAAATCCCCCTCGGCAGCGCCATGTGTCCGCTGCTCTGGCGGGCCGTGCCCTGGCATATTGCTTGCTGCCCGGCATTTGCTGGCGCGGCCCGCGCCCCACCGATTCGATGACCGACCACCACTCCATGCCTGACACCCCGGCCACCTCCGTCACACCCGCCACCTCTGCCACGTCCGCAGTCGATGCCGCTGCCGACGCGGCCACCCTGCGCCACGGCGCGTTCGAAGACGCCCAGGCCCTGTTTGCAGGCACGCTGTTCGTGGCCATGGCGCTCATGCTCTTTAACCAGGCGGGGCTATTGGTGGGGGGCACGGCGGGCGCGGCGTTCTTGCTGCACTACGTCACGGGCATCTCGTTCGGCAAGCTGTTCTTCGTGGTCAACCTGCCGTTTTATTGGTTCGCGTGGACGCGCATGGGCCGCGAGTTCACCATCAAGACCTTTGTCTGCGTGGCCCTGCTGTCGCTGCTGACCGAGCTGTTCCCGCACGTCATGCATGTGGACTACCTCAACCCGCTGTTCGCATCCTTGCTGGGCGGGCTGTTGCTGGGCACGGGTTGCCTGTTTCTGGCACGCCACCGCTCCAGCCTGGGCGGCGCCACCGTGGTGTCGCTGTATTTGCAAAGCCGCTACGGCATGCGCGCCGGCAAGGTGCAGATGATGATCGACGGCACGGTGGTGCTGCTGGCGCTGTTTGTGGTGCCGCCGGACCGCGTGGCCTATTCGGTGCTGGCGGTGCTGGTGATGAGCGGGTTTTTGTGGATCAGCCACCGGCCGGGGCGGTACCACGGCGGCTGAGGGCGCGTGGTGCAGGGCGGTTGGGCGGGCCGTTGAGCGGGGCCGCAACTCGCGGATGCAGGGCGAGCGTCGGATCGAGTTCCGCTCACAACCCAGTCAATCGGCGGGGCCTTGGCGTGGGCCCAGTCCAAGTGCTATGGGGGAGTGAGCTTGCCTGGTGACAAGCGGGCGCAGGGACGCTGCCGCAAGAGGGGGCGCCTGGGCTCAGGGCCCAGGGCGGATGGATTCGCGAATCTGGATGCCACTGTGGTCCGCCGCCGGGTCGCTGGAGAGCGCATCGGCCGCCATGCCCACGCCCTTGCCCACGCCCTTGCCCACCACCTTGACCGTGCCCACCGTGGCATCGGCCGCCAGCCCTACGGCCGACGCGGTGACGCTCACGGCCGTGGTGGCTACAGTCACCACCGCGCAGCCCGTCATCAGCCAGGGCAGCAGCAGCGCGGCCACTGCCGACCGAGACACCCCAAGGCGCATGAGATTCGCCGTGCTCAGCGCACCCGCATGCCCGGCGTGGCGCCGGGCCAGGGGTTGAGCACATAAATGCCGGGGTTGGCCTTCTCGTCGCCATGGCTGGCGGCCAGCACCATGCCCTCGGAGACGCCGAACTTCATCTTGCGCGGTGCCAGGTTGGCCACCATCACGGTGTGTTTGCCGATCAGGTCGGCGGGCTGGTAGGCGCTGGCAATGCCGCTGAACACATTGCGCGTGCGGCCTTCGCCCACGTCCAGCGTCAAGCGCAGCAGCTTGGTCGATCCCTCCACCGGCTCGCAGTTCACGATCAGCGCGATGCGCAGGTCGATCTTGGTGAAGTCGTCGATGGTGATGGTGGGGGCCAGCTCCTCGCCGCCAGGTGCTGCTATGGTTTCAGTAGCTGCCAGCGATTGTTCTGCCTGCGCTGGGGCCTCAAATAATGCCTCAAGCTGCTCGGGGGTGACGCGCTGCATGAGGTGCTGGTAGGGCTGGATCGATTGCACGTCGCCCGCCACGTCCCACTGCTGCATGTCCACACCCACAAAACCTTGCACGGCCTGGGCCAGGCCCGGCAGCACAGGGGCCAGGTAGCGCGTGAGCGCCGCAAAGGTGTTGATCAGCACCGAGCACACCTGGTGCAGGGCCTGGTTGTTGGCAGCGTCCTTGGCCAGGTCCCAAGGCTTGTTCTGGTCGACATAGGCGTTGACCTTGTCGGCCAGTTGCATGATCTCGCGCGTGGCCTTGCCGTACTCGCGCGCTTCGTACATCTGGGCGATGGCGCCACTGGCACCCCGCACGTCTGCCAGCAAGGCTGCGCCCGTGGCGCCAAAGTCGCTGGTCAGCTTGCCGTCAAAACGCTTGGTCAAAAAGCCCGCGGCGCGCGATGCGATGTTCACGTACTTGCCGATCAGATCGCTGTTCACGCGCAGCATGAAGTCTTCGGCATTGAAGTCGATGTCCTCATTGCGCGCCGACAGCTTGGCCGCCAGGTAGTAGCGCAGCCACTCGGCGTTCATGTTCAGGCTCAGGTACTTGAGCGGGTCCAGTCCGGTGCCGCGGCTCTTGCTCATCTTCTCGCCGTTGTTCACGGTCAAAAAGCCGTGCACGAACACGTTGTTGGGCGTCTTGCGGCCGCTGAAGTGCAGCATCGCGGGCCAGAACAGCGTGTGGAAGGTGACGATGTCCTTGCCGATGAAGTGGTACTGCTCGGTGTCGGCCGCGGCCATGTAGTCGTCAAAGCTGCGCGTGTCGCCGTGCTTCGCCTTGGGCCCACCCTTGTCGAACCAGTTTTTCAGCGAGGCCAGGTAACCCACGGGCGCGTCGAGCCACACGTAAAAGTACTTGCCCGGTGCATCAGGAATCTCGATGCCGAAGTAGGGCGCATCGCGGCTGATGTCCCAGTCGCCCAGGCCTTCGCTGGTCGTGCCGTCCGGGTTGGTGCGCACGCTGAACCATTCCTTGATCTTGTTGGCCACCTCGGGCTGCAATTTGCCGTCCTGCGTCCACTTCTCCAGAAATTCGACGCAGCGCGGGTCCGATAGCTTGAAGAAAAAATGCTCGGAGTTCTTGAGCTCTGGCTTGGCACCCGACAGGGCAGAGAACGGGTTGATCAGGTCGGTCGGCGCGTAGACCGAGCCACACACCTCGCAGTTGTCGCCGTACTGGTCCTTGGCGTGGCACTTGGGGCATTCGCCCTTGATATAGCGGTCGGGCAAAAACATGTTCTTCTCGGGGTCGAAGAACTGCTCGATGGTGCGCACCTCGATCAGCGAGCCATCGGCGCGGTCGCGCAGGTCGCGGTAGATCTGGCGCGCCAGGTCGTGGTTCTCTGGCGCATCGGTGCTGTGCCAGTTGTCAAAGCTGATGTGAAAACCGTCGAGGTACTGCTTGCGCCCGGCGGCGATGTCGGCCACGAACTGCTGGGGCGTCTTGCCCGCCTTTTCGGCGGCAATCATGATCGGCGCGCCGTGGGTGTCGTCCGCACCCACGAAGTTCACTGCGTGGCCCTGCATCCGCTGGTACCGCACCCAGATGTCAGCCTGGATGTATTCCATGATGTGGCCGATGTGGAAGTTGCCGTTGGCATACGGCAGGGCGGTGGTAACGAAGAGGTTGCGGGCGGAGGACGTCATGAAAGCGGCTTTCTCAGGCGGAACCCGCGATTTTAGGCGCTTGGGGCCCGCCCGCTTGAACACGTGGGGCGCCTGAGGGCGGCAGGACTCCCCGGGGTTCGGATGCGCAGGGCGCTACGGCCGGCCTTCAGGCGTGCTCGCGGGGCTGCAGCTCGGCGCCGGTGTCGGTCCAGCCAAAGAAACGGCAGACTTCGGCACGCATCGCCAGCGTGTCGGCGCGGCCCAGGGCCATCAGCTCCTGGGTATAGCTGGCCTCGAACAGCAGGTAGCTGGCCAGCGCGGCGCCGCGCACGTCGGCCATGTTGGAGGTAACGCCCAGCGCCGCCAGCATGGTGCGCACGGGGCCGGGCAGGTCGCCCACGTGGCGCGCGGCCACGGCGTCCAGCCGCTGCGACGGGGCGATGACCAGGAGTTCGATGGGGCGCAGCGCGCTCTTGGCGCGCACGTCGGCCGGGATCAGGGTCAGGGTCTGGTTGACGCGCTGCACGCGCTCCACGTCCACCGCCAGCGCATCCAGGAAGATGTTGGACAGCGCATGCCCCGCGATCTGCGCCAGCGAGGGGTAGCTGGGCGTGGGGTTGGCAGCGGTGTCGCCCTTGGGCTCGTGCATGCGGCCGGCGCCGATCACCAGGATGCGCTCGGCGCCCAGGTGGATGGCGGGTGCGATGGGCGCGGACTGGCGCATGGAGCCGTCGCCAAAGTATTCGACGTGGTCGTCGATCGTGATGCCCTTGGCCGGGAAGATGAACGGAATGGCCGAGGACGCGAGCAAATGCTCGTGCGTGATGCGGTCGCGCGCCGCCTTGCGTTGCGAGCGCACCCAGGGCTGCACGGGGGTGTTGGATTCAAAAAAGGTGACGTGCTCGCCCGAGCTGTAGCTCGACGCCGTGACCGCCAGCGCCGTGAGGTGCCCCTTGCGGATGAGCCGGGGCAGGCGCACCAGGGGCACCATCTTGACCAGCAGCTTCTCGAGCGGCGCGTTGTCCAGCAGCGAGCGCGGCCGCATGCGGCGCCAGCGCGCCAGCGCCCAGCCCATCGACAGCAGCGTGAGCCAGCGCGCCCCGCTGCGCATCACCGACAGCGAATCGGCGCCGTAGACCTGGCCCGCGTGGAACTGGCGCCACACACGCGCGATGCGGCGCACCGCGCGGTCGAAATTGTCGGCCCCGCAGGCCAGCGCCGCAGCGTTGATGGCCCCGGCCGAGGTGCCGGTGATGATGGGGAACGGGTTGGGCTCGTGGCCTGCGCCGCAGGCGATGCGGATGTCGGCAATGGCCTCCAGCACACCCACCTGGTAGGCCGCCCGGGCGCCGCCGCCGGTCAAAAGCAGGCCGGTGGCGCTGTGGGCCGGGCCTGCGGCAGGGTGGGGGGCGGCTTCTTGGGGGTGGGTCGAATGCATCGGCAAGGCGGCAGGGTGGTGCGCCAAGTGTGGAGCGCGCACCCGGCCGCTCCATCTGGGAAAACCCGCATGGCGCGCCGCGGGCCGCCCAGTGCAGGGCCGAGCGCAGGGGCGATGTCAGGGCCGATCAGCGCTGGGTGAGCAGCAGCACGGCCACCGCGTCGCCCTGCAGCACGGCAATGCCGTGGTCGCGGGCAAAGATGCGCGCGTTGTCGCTGAGCTGGCCGTGGGTGGCCACGTAGATGCCGGCCTGTGCATCGCGCGCCTGCATGGCGGCGTGCAGGTCGCGCAGCGGCTCCACACCGTGGGTGGCGGCCTTCCAGCGGCGCGCGCTGACCAGCGTGGCCCGCCCGTTTTGCGTGAGGGAGAGGTCCGCCGCGCCGTTGGCGGGCAGGCGCTCCACCGCGTAGCCCGCGCGTGTCCAGGCGGCGGCCAGCGTGTCGGCAAAACTGCGCCAGGGCATGCTGGAGACAGCGTCCAGCATCTCGGCCACCTGGGCGGGCTTAGGCGCACGCAACTGCTTCCAGGCCGCGATGCAGCCCACCACAAAGATGGGGAAGCTGGCCAGCGCGCCGGCCGCAAAATATTCCTTGGGCAGCAGCGCGCCCGCTGCCACCACGATCAGGCCGACCACCAGGAAGCTGACCCACCAGGGGGAGCGCAGCAGCATGGCAAACAGGGACTTTTCGGCCATCTTGAATTTCACGGGGGTCCTTTTGCTTTGGGGTGTCGGTTTGGGGGGGCGTTGGCTGCGTCGAGGCGTGCGCATTGTCCTTCAGTCAAGAACCTGTTCAAGATCTTTTCGGGGTCGCGCAAGCACCTTGCCGGGAGGGGATGCTAGGCGTGGTGCGCAGTGGATAGCCCGGCTATCCACAAGCGCCGCAACGCCGCAGACCGCCCGCCAAGACTACTGCCCGAAGGGTTGGAGTGAAATCGGGCGATTGGACGCCCCGGCTGCTTGCATGGGCACGAGCCCATGCGGCGCTTCCGAAGCATCCACTCATTCCGATTGCACTCCAACGCGATCCCCGAAAAGACCTTGAACAGGTTCTTAAGGCCAGCGCTTGGATAGACTACCCGCCTCTTCTGGAGTTTATTGAATGGCAGTCACCGAACCGGGCCTCTTGGCCGCTCTTTCCAGCGTTCTGGACCCCCACACGGGCAAGGATTTCGTCAGCACCCGCGCCCTGCGCAACGTGCAGATCACCGGTGGCGACGTCGCGTTCGACGTGGAACTGGGCTACCCCGCCAAGAGCCTGGTGCCCGAGCTGCGCCGCAGCCTGGTGACGGCCGCCAAGGGCGTGGCGGGCGTCGAGAACGTCTCGGTCAACATCACCACCAAGGTCATCGCCCACGCCGTGCAGCGCGGCGTGCAGCTGCTGCCCCAGGTCAAGAACATCATCGCCGTGGCCTCGGGCAAGGGCGGCGTGGGCAAGAGCACCACCGCCGCCAACCTGGCCCTGGCGCTGGCCGCAGAGGGCGCCAGCGTGGGCGTGCTCGACGCCGACATCTACGGCCCGAGCCAGCCCATGATGCTGGGCATCAACCGCCGCCCCGAAAGCGACGACGGCAAGACCATGGAGCCGCTGGAGAACTACGGCGTGCAGGTCATGTCCATCGGTTTCCTGGTGGACCAGGACGAAGCCATGATCTGGCGCGGCCCCATGGCCACCCAGGCGCTGGAGCAGCTCTTGCGCCAGACCAACTGGAAGGACCTCGATTACCTCATCATCGACATGCCGCCCGGCACCGGCGACATCCAGCTCACGCTGTCGCAGCGCGTGCCCATGACCGGCGCGGTGATCGTCACCACCCCGCAGGACATCGCCCTGCTCGATGCCAAGAAGGGCATCAAGATGTTCGAGAAGGTGGGCGTGCCCATCCTGGGCATCGTCGAGAACATGGCGGCCCACGTATGCAGCAACTGCGGCCACGTGGAGCACATTTTTGGCGCCGACGGCGGCAAGAAGATGGCGGCCGAATACAACATGGACTACCTGGGCGCGCTGCCGCTCGACATGAGCATCCGCCTGCAGGCCGACAGCGGCAAGCCCACCGTGGTGGCCGACCCGGATGGGGACGTGGCCAAGATCTACAAGAAGGTGGCCCGCGACGTGGCGGTGAAGATTGCGCAGCAGGCCAAGGACTTCTCGAACAAGTTTCCGACGATTTCGATCAGCAAAAACACCTAAAGAAGGTGCGAACGAACCCGTCATGCGCGCTCGTCCCGCAAAAACGCACCTCCTCGGCGTTGCAAATGCTCGCCATAGCCCGAGCTATGGCTGCGCTTTGCGCCTTGATGAGGCACGTTTGTGCAGCCCGCTCGGACACGCCGGATTCATTCTCACCTTCTGGTTGCTATTAAATACGTAGCTGCTTGCGCTTGATGGATAAGCGCTAGAGGCCAAAAACATCTAAAAATCGCAGCCATGAGCGAAAAGCCTGTTGGCCTGACTGACCCGCCCGCCGGTTACACCGATTGGCTGGCCGACCTGAAGGGACGCATCCACAGCGCCCAGCAGCGCGCCACGCTGGCAGTCAACCGCGAGCTGGTGCTGCTGTACTGGCAGATCGGCAAAGACATTCTTCAGCGGCAGGCGGCGCAGGGCTGGGGCGCCAAGGTGATCGAGCGGCTGGCGCAGGACCTGCGCGCGGCGTTTCCGGAGATGAAGGGGTTTTCTCGCGCCAACCTCATGTACATGCGGGCGTTTGCTCAGGCCTGGCCCGATGCGGCAATTGTCCAACAGGCTGTTGGACAATTGCCATGGGGACACAACTTGGTGCTTCTGACCCAGCTCAAGGACCCCGCGCTGCGCCTGGCCTATGCCCAAAACGCCATTGCGTATGGCTGGTCGCGCAATGTGTTGAACATCCACATCGAAACCCGTCGGTTGGAGCGCAGCGGCCAGGCGGTCACCAACTTCGAGGCCAGCCTCCCCAAGCCGCAGTCGGACCTGGCCCGCGAGTCTTTGAAAGACCCGTACCGTTTCGACTTCCTGGGCTTATCGGATGAAGCGCATGAACGCGAGATCGAGGGCGCCTTGGTCAAGCATGTGACGGAGTTCTTGCTGGAGCTGGGCGCGGGTTTCGCCTTCGTGGGGCGGCAGGTGATGCTGGACGTGGGCGGTGACGAATTTTTCATCGACCTTCTGTTCTATCACCTCAAGCTGCGCTGCTACGTGGTGATTGAACTCAAAGGCGGCAAATTCAAGCCAGAACATCTGGGCCAATTGGGTTTTTACCTTACGGCAGTCGATGCCCAGGTCAAGCATCCGGACGACGGCCCCACCATCGGCTTGTTGCTGTGCAAATCCAAAAACAAGGTGGTGGCCGAATACGCGCTGCGCGACAAGGCGCAGCCGCTGGGTGTCGCGGAATACAAGCTTCTGGAGTCGTTGCCCGCCGAATTGGAAACCAGTCTGCCGAGCATTGCCCAGATCGAGCGGGAACTGGCGGGCAACCCCACATTGCCAGACACCAAGGCCTGACCCCATGAACCTGCTCGCGTCCCTGCGCTACCTGGTGGCGCTGCACGAGCACCGGCACTTTGGCCGGGCGGCGCAGGCCTGCCACATCACGCAGCCGGCGCTGTCCAACGCGCTGCGTGCGCTCGAAAAAGAGTTTGGCGTGGTGGTGGTGCGCCGGGGCCGCAGTTTCGAAGGCTTCACGCCCGAGGGCGAGCGCGTGCTGGCTACCGCCCAACGCATGCTGCACGAACACCAGCTGCTGCAGCAGGACCTCAGCAGCGACGCCGCCCACCCGCGCGGCACGCTGCGCCTCGCCGCCGTGCCCACGGCCATGCCCATCCTGGCGCGGTTTGCGGCGCAGCTGCAGGCGCGGCATCCGGGCATCGTGCCGGTGGCGCTGTCGATGAGCTCGCAGGCCATCGAAGCGGGGCTGGAGAGCATTTCACTCGACCTTGCGCTGGGCTACACCGAGCGCATGCCGGCGCGCGGCGGGCAGCTGCGGGCCTGGCCGCAGTACGTGGAGCACTACTTTCTGCTGCGCCGGGCAGGCAGCCCCCAAGGCCGCGGCCTGCAGATCGGCCCGCCCATCGGCTGGGCCGAGGCGGCCGCCCAGCCGCTGTGCCTGCTCACGCCCGAGATGCACAACCGCAGCCTGGTCGACGGCGCTTTTCGCAGTGCGGGCGCTACCGTGTTGCCGGCCATGGAGACCGATTCGGTGCTGACCCTGGCCCTCTCCGTGGTGGCGGGCAACCTGTGCAGCGTGTTGCCCGGCGCGTTGGTGGATGCCGTGCGCGGCCACGATGGGCTGGAGGCCTTGCCGCTTGTCGGCCCGGTGCTCACCACGCCCATCGGTTTCATGTCGCACCGCCAGGTGCAGCCCACGCGGGCGCTGGATGCGGCGCTGGCCCTGGCGCAAGACCCGGCGTGGCTGCAGCACGCCACAGCGCACAGTGGTTTGCTGACGGCTTCGCAGCGATAGGCCAAAGTAACTCCGCCGCCTTTTCAGCGGACCGCCACAGTCAGGGCTGGTTGAATGAACGCACGCTGCGCACACCCATGCCCACCGTCGCCGCGATGACCAGAAAAAGAGGCCATAGATACAGGCTGGTGACGTTGCCAAAGCGTGTGATGCTGTAAGTCAAAAACAGCGCAGACAAAGCAATCAGTTGCGCAACGATGTACTTGGCGAGAGCGCCGTTGTGCGGTTGGATAAACAGGTAGATGAGCGCTACCACCATCAACCCGTAGGCGGTGGTCACGGAATGCCAGGCCACTTCCGCAACCGCCCGAATGCCCGGCGGCAGCGAGCTTGCTTGAATGGGCGCGTTCAGTTGCGGGCTGCCCACGAAGATTTGCATCCCCATCATGAACAAACACAGCATGGCTGCGGCCAAGTACCAGTAGTTGGGCTTTTGCGTTCGCACAGGATGTCCTTTGGATGTCATTGAACGGCCGATTGCGCTGCCACGCGGCGCTGCCATGCGATGAAGGCGGGGGCGCCAATCAGCTCCAGTACCGTGAAGCCGATGAATGGCGCGGGCGGAAGTCCGACGAAGGCCATCGACAGCGCCCGCCCCACGCCGCCCAGAAACACCGCGCCCCAGAGGACCGCAAACATCCGCCCCTCGCGCTCGATGCGTGGCACCAGCGACCCCATCGCCAGGCCCAGCGCCAGCCACATGCCACCAAAAAAGCGCAGGTTGCCGTCGAGCAGGGCATCGCGCGGCAGGCCGCTGGCGTGGTAGATCGGGTCGTCAATGCCCATCATGGTCAGCACGCCGGTGGCGACCGGGATGAGGGCCATCGCGGCCGTGGTGGCCTGGAGGAAGCGTCGTATCATGGATTGATCTTTACGGTGTCAGGATTGGTGCATTGTCTGGGCGCATCTTGACTGTGTCAAGATTGCTTTTGTGAGCCATTCCGACACCCCACCCACCCCCGGCACCCCCGGCACCCCCTTCACCCCGCGTGCCAGCTACCACCACGGCGACCTGCGCACTGCCCTCGTCGCCGCGGCCGAAGGCCTGCTGGCCGACGGTGCGCCGCTCAGCCTGCGCTCGGTGGCCAAGGCCGCGGGCGTGTCGCACGCCGCTCCGTACCACCACTTTGCCAACCTCGAAGCCCTGATGGCAGCCGTGGCCGCGCGCGGTTTTGCCGACCTGGCCGCGGCGATGGAAGGCGCGCACCAGCCGGGCGACACCGCCGCCACCCTGGTCGGGCACTGCACGGCGTACGTGGGCTTTGCATTGGCCCGCCCGGCGGTGTTCCGGCTCATGTTCAGCCCGCTGCTGCAGCGCAAGCCGGAACACCCGGCGCTGCTGGCGGCGGCGGATGGGTCTTTTGAGGTGCTGCGGAGAGCCGCCCACGCCCATGTGCCAGAGGGAGGCGACGAACTGGCGCTGGCGGGATGGAGCCTGGCCCACGGCCTGGCCGGCCTTGCCATCGACGGTGCCCTGTCGGCCGCGCCGGTGTCCACCATGCCCCCTGTGCAAGACCTTGCAGCGATGCTGGCGAGCCGCCTGCTGGCGAACTTGCCCGTGGGCAGGGCGGCCGGCTGACCGGTTCCCCACCCCCTACCCGTACAACGCCACCGGCCGCGGCTCATTTGTTTTTGTGATCGGCCCATGTGCATCGCCAATTTGACGCGCCCACGGGCCTCACCGACACTGCGCCCGCCTGGCGGCCTTATGCAGGCGGGTTCATCACCACCCCAAGACATTCCACGATTTCGCTCCATGCACCTCGCCCCTGAAGCCCCCTCCTCAGCCGTCGTGGCCGCCGTGTCCGTCAACGACATGCGCGAGCGCATCCGCCGCAAGAGCCGACTGAAAGGCCGCCAGCCTGAAGACCACGCCATGGCCGACGTGGCTGCGCTTCTGGGGCCGCGCCCTGCCGATGGCTTTCGGCAAGACCTGCTCATCGAACACCTGCACCGCCTGAACGACCACTTTGGCGTGCTGCACGACCGGCACCTGGTGGCGCTGGCGAAACAGCTGAACCGCCCCATGGCCGAGGTGTACGAGGTGGCCAGCTTCTATCACCACTTCGAGATCGCGCGCGGCGCGGACGCTGTGGCCCCGCGCCTGGTGCTGCGGGTGTGCGAAAGCCTGAGCTGCAGCCTGGCCGGTGCAGGTGAATTGCTGGCCCAGTTGCCCGAGCGCCTCCGCGCAGCCGGACAGGGCGATGTGCAAGTCCAGGCCGTGCCCTGCGTGGGCCGCTGTGAGCAGGCACCGGTGGCGGTGGTGCACCAGTGCCCGGTGCCGCATGCCACGGTCGATGCGGTGCTGGAAACCGTCAATTTGAAGCCAAATCAGGCTCTAGCGCTTCATCCAAAAGGGCTTTCTGCTATCAATTTTGATATTGTTGAGCTGGCCGAGAAGAGCGTGCCTGGGCAGCCAGGCGGGATCAGCCCCGCCCACACCGACCTGGCCACCTACCGCGCGCACGGCGGCTACCAGACCGCCGCTGCACTGGTCAATGGCGAGATGGATGCCGAGGCCGTGCTCACCGCCATGGAAGACTCGGGCCTGCGTGGCCTGGGCGGTGCGGGATTCCCGGCGGGGCGCAAGTGGCGGATCGTTCGTGACCAACCCACCCCGCGACTGATGGCCGTCAATATCGATGAAGGCGAGCCCGGCACCTTCAAGGACCGCACCTACCTCGAACGCGACCCGCACCGCTTTCTGGAAGGCGTGCTCATCGCCGCGCAGGTGGTGGGCACCGAGGCGGTCTACATCTACCTGCGCGACGAGTACCACGGCTGCCGCGCGCTGCTGCAGACGGCGCTGGATGACCTGCACGCGCAGCCGCCGTGCCCGCTGCCCCACATCGAGCTGCGGCGCGGTGCGGGCGCCTACATCTGCGGTGAAGAGTCCGCCATGATCGAGAGCATCGAAGGCAAGCGCGGCGAGCCCCGCATGCGGCCGCCCTACATCGCGCAGGTGGGCCTGTTCGGCCGGCCCACGCTGGAGCACAACTTCGAGACGCTGTACTGGGTGCGCGACATCGTCGAACGCGGGCCGCAGTGGTTTGCCAGCTTCGGCCGCCATGGTCGCAAAGGCCTGAGATCCTTCAGCGTCAGCGGCCGGGTCAAGCACCCGGGCGTCAAGCTTGCGCCCGCCGGCATCACGGTGCAGGAGCTCATCGACAAATACTGCGGCGGCATGGCCGACGGCCACCAGCTCTACGCCTACCTGCCCGGCGGCGCCTCGGGCGGCATTCTGCCCGCCAGCCTGAATAACATCCCGCTCGACTTCGACACGCTGCAGCCCTACGGCTGCTTCATCGGCTCGGCCGCCGTCATCGTGCTCAGCCACCACGACCGGGCGCGCGATGCAGCGCTGAACGTGATGCGGTTCTTTGAACACGAAAGCTGCGGCCAGTGCACGCCCTGCCGCGTGGGCACGGCCAAGGCCGCGGAGTTGATGCGCGCCCCGCAGTGGGACGAAGAACTGCTCGACGACCTGGCCCAGGTGATGGGCGATGCGTCCATCTGCGGGCTGGGCCAGGCCGCGCCCAACCCCATCCGCTGCATCCACAAATATTTTGCGCACGAGGTGGGCGAGGCGCCGTGGCCGGGCGACTTGCCCAAGCCGCGCAACAGCCCGCTCGCCGAGCAACTGCCCGGAGGGCTGCAGCCATGAGCGCCGTGTTGACTTCTGCCGTTGCGCAGCCCGTCGTGGCCTTTGAGCTGGACGGCCAGCCCGTCACTGCCAACCCCGGCGAGACCATCCTCAAAGCCGCGCAGCGCCACGGCGTGGACATCCCCCGCCTTTGTTATCAAGACGGCCTGCGCCCCGACGGCAACTGCCGCGCCTGCGTGGTCGAGATCGCGGGTGAGCGCACCCTGGCCCCCAGCTGCTGCCGCGCGCCGACCGACGGCATGAAGGTGTCGGCCGCCAGCCCCCGCGCCCGCAAGAGCCAGCAGATGGTGGTGGAGATGCTGCTGTCGGACATGCCCGATGTGGGCTACCGCTGGAACGATGAAAAATCAAATACTCCTGAATTGATAGCTGGTGGCGCTTATGCATCAAGCGCTAGCGGCCAATTTGACTTAAAAAATGCGGAAACGATAGGCCAACACGGCGAGTTGAGCGAATGGGCGGATCGCCTGGGCGTCTCGGTGCGCCCGGCGCTCAAGGCCTTACGCCGCGAGCAGCCGGCCGCCGACCTCAGCCACCCCGCCATGGCCGTCAACCTGGACGCCTGCATCCAGTGCAACCGCTGCGTGCGCGCCTGCCGCGAAGAACAGGTGAACGACGTGATCGGCTACGCGCTGCGCGGGGCAGACAGCAAGATCGTGTTCGACCTCGACGACCCCATGGCCGAGAGCACCTGCGTGGCCTGCGGCGAATGTGTGCAGGCCTGCCCCACGGGCGCGCTCAGCCCCAAGACGCACATCGGCTCGCAAAAGGTGGATCGCAAGGTCGACTCCGTCTGCCCGTTCTGCGGCGTGGGCTGCCTCATCACCTACAACGTGCGCGATGAAAAAATCATCAGCGTCGAAGGCCGCGACGGCCCGGCCAACCATGGCCGTCTGTGCGTGAAAGGGCGCTTCGGTTTCGACTACGCCCACCACCCCGACCGGCTCACCGTGCCGTTGATCCGCAAACCCGGCGTGCCGAAGGAGGTGATGCCTTACGGCGCCGACTGGCGCGCAGCGTTCCGCGAAGCCAGCTGGGACGAAGCGCTCGACCTGGCCGCCGGCACGCTGAAAAGCCTGCGCGATTCGCACGGCCCCAAGGCGCTGGCGGGCTTCGGCTCGGCCAAGGGCAGCAACGAAGAGGCCTACCTGTTCCAGAAACTCGTTCGCACCGGCTTTGGCAGCAACAACGTGGACCACTGCACACGGCTGTGCCATGCGTCCAGCGTCGCCGCGCTGCTCGAAGGCGTGGGCTCGGGCGCAGTCAGCAACCCGGCGGGCGATGTGGAGCATGCCGAGCTGATCTTCGTGATCGGCTCCAACCCCACGGCCAACCACCCTGTGGCGGCGACGTGGATGAAAAACGCGGTGAAGCGCGGCGCAAAAATCGTGCTGGCCGACCCGCGCATCACCGACATTGGCCGCCACGCCTGGCGCACGCTGCAGTTCAAGGCCGACACCGACGTGGCCATGCTCAACGCGTTGATCCACACGGTGATCGACGAGGGCCTGGTGGATGAGACCTTCATCCGCGACCGCACCAATAATTTCGAGGCGCTCAAGGCCAATGTGGTGGGCTGCAGCCCCGAGGCCATGGCCCCGGTGTGTGGCATCCCGGCCGAGACGCTGCGCGAGGTGGCGCGTGCGTTTGCCAAGTCGAAAGCCTCGATGATTTTGTGGGGCATGGGCATCAGCCAGCACGTGCACGGCACCGACAACGCGCGCTGCCTGATCGCGCTATGCGCCGTCACCGGCCAGATCGGCAAGCCCGGCTCGGGCCTGCACCCGCTGCGCGGCCAGAACAACGTGCAGGGTGCGAGCGACGCGGGCCTGATCCCGATGATGTTCCCCAACTACCAGCGCGTGGACAACGCGGGCGCGCATGCCTGGTTCGAGGACTTCTGGGGCACCAAGCTCGATGAAGCGCCGGGCTACACCGTGGTCGAAATCATGCACAAGGCCCTGGCGCCCGACAGCGACCCCCACAAGGTGCGCGGCATGTACATCATGGGCGAGAACCCCGCCATGAGCGACCCCGACCTGAACCACGCGCGCCACGCGCTGGCCAGCCTGTCGCACCTGGTGGTGCAGGACATCTTTTTGACCGAGACCGCCTGGCTGGCCGACGTGGTGCTGCCCGCCAGCGCCTGGCCCGAAAAGACCGGCACGGCCAGCAACACCGACCGCATGGTGCAGATGGGCCGCCGTGCGCTGAACCCGCCTGGCGATGCGCAGCCGGACCTGTGGATCATTCAGCAACTCGCGGCGCGCATGGGTCTGGACTGGCGCTATGAAGGCGAAGAATCCGGCGTAGCTGCCGTGTACGACGAAATGCGCCGGGCCATGCACGCCAGCATTGAAGGCATCACCTGGGCCCGGCTGGAGCGCGACTCCAGCGTGACCTACCCCTGCCTCACGCCCGACGACCCGGGCCAGCCCATCGTCTTCACCGAAAAATTCCCGACGCCCACGGGCCGCCTGCAGCTGGTGCCCGCCAGCGTGATCCCGGCCGCCGAAAAGCCCGATGCCGACTACCCCCTGGTGCTCATCACCGGCCGCCAGCTGGAGCATTGGCACACGGGCAGCATGACCCGGCGCAGCACCGTGCTGGACGCCATCGAGCCCATGGCCACCGCATCGCTGCACGGTGATGAACTGGCGCGGCTGGGCGTGGCACCCGGCGCGCTGGTGGGCATCCGCTCGCGGCGCGGCATGCTGCAGGTGCGCGTGCGCCGCGACGACGGCACGCCGCGCGGCACGGTGTTCATGCCCTTTGCCTATGGGGAGGCGGCGGCCAATCTGCTGACCAACGCGGCGCTGGACCCGTTTGGCAAGATCCCGGAGTTCAAATACTGCGCGGTGGCCATCGAGCGGCTCGGCTCGCCAGAGGAATTGCTGACCTGAGTACCGGCCGGGGGAATGGCAATGGGATTGGGCGGGGGCGGGGAGTGCCGAGTACATTCAGAACCCATGACTGAGCGCCCCCATACCGACGTTGCCGTGATCATGCGATGCGAGCGCATCGACAACCGCTGGCAGCCCTGGCGGTGGTCACTGGCCGACGTGGTGATCAACGAGCCCGCGTTTGGCACCGAGCCGCGCCAGCTGCTGAACGACGAGCGCGAGCAGCGCTGGCTGTTCCCGGGTTTTGTGGTGGAGCTGTTCCGCGACGACGCCGAGGGCTACCACCTCAACCTCAGCTCGCCGGCACCGTGCTGGTTTGTGCTGTGGCGCCGCGATGAAGACACAGGCACGGGCGAGATACCGATGGCCCGGCCCCTGGCCGTGAGCCTGAGCTACCACGACGCCGGCCGCTGGCTGGACGCGCAGGAAACCGTGGAGCAGGTGCCCGCGCCGCCCGAGGTGCTGGAGGTGCTGCGTGCCTTTGCAGATGCGCACTACCAGCCCGAACCCAAACGCAGAAAGCGCCCCGACAGCTTCCGTACGCTGCAGGACCGGTTTGGCAACCCGGCGTCCGTATCGACGGAAAAGCAGCGCGGTGGCGGTGGCGGTGGCGGAGCAGGCGGCGGCGGAAGCGAAAGTGCGGGTGGAGAGGGAAGGGCAGGCCGTGGCTGACGGATTCCTCGGGCGCTGGTCGCGCCGCAAGCAGGATGTGCGCGTGGGCAAGCCAGTGGAGGAGCCGCCGGCACCAGCCCCGCAACCCGCCGCGCCGGCCGTAGCCAAAGCCCCGACAGCTGCGAGCGCGGCATCCCCGGCTGGCGTGTCGCAGCCCACGGCCCGCGATGCGGGCCCGGCAGCCGAGGCACCACCGCCGCCCACGCTGGGCGACGCGCAGGCGCTCACGCCCGAGTCCGACTTCAAGCCCTTCGTCCAGCACGCCGTGTCGCCCGAGGTGCGCAACCTGGCCATGAAGAAACTGTTTGCCGACCCCCATTTCAATGTGATGGACGGCCTTGATATCTACGTGGGCGACTACAGCCAGCCCGACCCATTGCCCGAGGGCATGCTGCGCCAGATGGCCAGCGCCCACGCCATGGGCTTCTTCGATCACGAGAAGGACCAGGCCGCAGAGGGCGATACGGCAAAGCCCCCGGCCCACGCTCAGCCTCGGGATCATGCGGAGGAAGAAGTAGTGGCCGGCGTGGCACAGTCGGGGGTATGCACCGCTGTTCCTAGCGAGCCCACCAGCGAGCCCGGCGCGCCCGCGCCCTCCCACCCCGGGACGGCCGGCACGCCAGCCAGCCAACCAGAACATGACCACCACGCTGATCTGCGACTGCAACCAGACGATGCCTCTCAACCCCAAGGCGTTGGGCGAGGCGTTGCATGAGAAGGACCTGACCCTTCACTCCACCCTGTGCCGGCGCGAGGCCGGAGCGTTCCAGCAGGCCATCAAGAGCGGCCAGGACGTGGTGGTGGCCTGCACGCAGGAGCAGCGCCTGTTTGCCGAGCTGGGCCAGCAGACCGAAGGGGCGGTGTCGCCCATTCGTTTCGTCAACATCCGCGAGACCGGCGGCTGGAGCCGCGATGCGAGCCAGGCCACCCCCAAGATCGCGGCGCTGCTGGCGGCGGCGAAGCTGCCCGAACCCGCACCTGTGCCCACGGTCACTTTCAAGAGCACCGGGCGCCTGTTGATCATCGGGCCACTGGATGTGGCCGAGCGCGCCGCGGCCATGGTGTCGGACGTGCTGGAAGTGACTCTGTTCACGCAGGGCCCCGGCGCTGCGGGGGGCGCACAAACGCGCCGCTATCCGGTGCTGGGTGGGCGCATCACCGATCTGACCGGCTGGCTGGGCGCGTTCGAGCTGCAATGGAAGGCCGACAACCCTATTGACCTGGACCTGTGCACCCGCTGCAACGCCTGTGTGGCGGCCTGCCCCGAGAACGCCATCGGGCTGGACTACCAAATTGACCTTGCCGCCTGCCAATCGCACCGCACCTGCGTGAAGGTCTGCCAGGTGGCGGGTGCCATCGATTTCGAGCGCGATGCGGCGGTGCAAGCACAACACTTTGACCTGGTGCTGGACTTGCGGGCAGCCACGGCCACGCCCACCTTTGTGCAGCACGCGTTGCCCCAGGGGTACTTCCGCTGGGACGGGCGCGATATCGCCACGCTGCTGCGCCTGCGCGAGCTGGTGGGCGAGTTCGACAAGCCCAAATTCTTTGTCTACAAACAAAAGCTGTGTGCCCACAGCCGCAATGAAACCGTGGGCTGCAACGCCTGCGTGGACATCTGCTCGGCCGAGGCCATTGCCAGCGACAAGAGCCGCCAGCAGATCAAGGTGAACCCCAACCTGTGCGTGGGCTGCGGCGCCTGCACCACGGTGTGCCCCACTGGCGCGTTGACCTATGCCTACCCCAGCGCCACGGAGCAGGGCGTGAAGATCAAGACGCTGCTGTCGACCTACGCCGCCGCGGGCGGCCGGGACGCGGCCTTGTTGCTGCACAGCCAGGAGCGGGGCCAGGGCCTGGTGGAGGAACTCGGCCGTGCAGCGCAACTGAAGGTGGCGCACGGTGTGCCGGCCCGGGTGATCCCGATGGCGCTGTGGCACACGGCCAGCACGGGGATAGACCTGTGGCTCAGCGCGGTGGCCTATGGTGCATCGCAGGTCGTGGTGCTGGTGACGGATGAAGAGGCGCCGCAGTACCTTGAGGGGCTGCAAGCGCAGATGGATGTTGGGCAAACCATTTTGCGCGGCCTGGGCTACCCAGGCAGCCATCTGCAGCTGCTGAAGGCCGCGCACCCCACCGAACTGGATGCGGCGCTTCAGGCGCTGGGGCAGACGCGGCAGGCCACACCGACCGTGCCCGCGCGCCATGCCGTGGCGCAGGAAAAGCGCAGCACGCTGGAGATGGCGCTCGACCACCTCATCGAGCACGCGCGGGGCCCAGCCGAGCTGCGGGCCGAAGCCATTGCCCTGCCGGCCATTGGCTCCCCGCTGGGCAGCATCACCGTCAACAAGGACCGCTGCACGCTGTGCCTGAGCTGCGTGAGCGCCTGCCCCGCGAGCGCCCTGCAAGACAACCCGCAACTGCCACAACTGCGTTTCATCGAAAAGAATTGCGTGCAGTGCGGCCTGTGTGCCACCACCTGCCCCGAGGATGCGATTGCGCTGCAGCCGCGCCTGCTGCTCACGCCTGAGCGTGCGCAACTGCGGGTGCTTAACGAGGCCAAGCCCTGGGCTTGCGTGCGCTGCAGCAAGCCGTTCGGCACGGTCAAGGCCATCGAGGCCATGCTGGGCAAGCTTTCGGGCCATCCGATGTTCCAGGGCGACGCGCTGGAGCGCCTGAAGATGTGCAGCGACTGCCGCGTGATCGACCTGTATTCCTCCCAAACTGAAGCGAAAGTGACGGACCTGTGAGTGCCCAACCTTCCATGACATCCGCCGGCAGTTCGGCGCTGGACGAAGAGACCGCACGGGCCGAGTTGTACGGCCTGCTGTCGCAGCTGTACTACGCAGCGCCCGGCGCGGAGCTGTTGTCGGCATTGCGCGTGGCCGTGACCGAGGCGCCCGCTGCGGGCGGTTTTTTGCAAGAGCCGTGGCAGCAACTGGTGGGCGCGGCACGCGCGCTGGACGACACCGCCATCGCTCTCGAGTTCGACCGCCTGTTTGGCGGTGTGGGCAAGCCCGAGGTGTACGTGTACGCGTCGCACTACCTGAGCGGCTTCTTGAATGAAAAGCCGCTGGCCCGCCTGCGCGGCGATCTGCAGCAGCTGGGCCTGGCACGCGATGAGACCATGCCGGAAACCGAGGACCACGTGGCCTATCTCTGCGAGGTGATGCGTTACCTGATCGCCGGCGACGACGTGGCGGTCTGCAATCTGACGGCGCAGCGCGACTTCTTTGCAACGCATTTGCAGCCCTGGGTGGGCGCCCTGTGCGATGCGCTCGCGGGGCATCCGCAGGCCCGGTTCTATGCCGCAGTGGCGCAGTTCACCCGGGCTTTTGTGTCGGTGGAGATGCAGGGCTTTGACATGCTCGACTGATGCACAACCGCTGCGGCTCTATCGGCACTCGCTATAAAAGATGAGTAAGTTGGTGGGTAGTGAACGCCTCGATTGCAGTGTTGCAATCGCTGACATAGACTGTATGAACAACTTTTCATAGCTGCCCGCCATTCTGGAGACACGCATGCAGAACAGCCAGCCTCAACCCTCGCGCCGCAAGTTCTTTGCCGGCGCAGCCACCGTCGGTGCCGCAGCAGCGGCTGTGGTGGCGCTTCCGGGGGTTGCCCCTTCTCTTGATGCGGCAGCAACCGAGCCCACTCGCGTGGCGCCCGAGAAGGGCGGCGGCTACCACCTGTCCGCCCACGTGAAGCAGTACTACAAAACCACCCAACTCTGACTACGGGGCGCCCATGTTGCTCACCAAGAAGTCGTCGCCCGCCGCGCCGGGCGCAGCGTCTGCGTCACCGTTCGTCCACAGCCTGCGCCGTGGTTTGTCCCAGGCCCTCCCCACCATGGACCGTCGAGCGTTCTTGCGCCGCTCGGGTCTCGGGGTCGGTGTCGGGATTGCTGCGTCCCAGCTGACACTGGTCAAAAAATCCAACGCGGCTGAAGGCGCCAAGGTCGCCATCGGCGACAGCAAGATCGAGGTGCGCCGCACCGTCTGCACCCATTGCTCGGTGGGCTGCGCGGTGGACGCGGTGGTGGAGAACGGAGTGTGGGTGCGGCAGGAGCCCGTGTTCGACTCGCCGATCAACCTGGGCGCGCACTGCGCCAAGGGCGCGGCACTGCGCGAACACGGCCACGGCGAGTACCGCCTGCGCTATCCCATGAAGCTCGTGAACGGCAAGTACGAGCGCATCAGCTGGGACACGGCCCTGAACGAGATCACCGCCAAGATGCAGGAGCTGCGCAAGGCCAGCGGCCCGGACAGCGTGTACTTCGTCGGCTCGTCCAAGCACAACAACGAGCAAGCCTACTTGATGCGCAAGTTCGTGAGCTTCTGGGGCACCAACAACTGCGACCACCAGGCACGCATCTGCCACTCGACCACGGTGGCTGGCGTAGCCAACACCTGGGGTTACGGTGCGATGACCAATTCGTACAACGACATGCAAAACAGCAAGGTCGCCCTGTACATTGGCTCCAACGCGGCCGAGGCCCACCCCGTGAGCATGCTGCACATGCTGCACGCCAAGGAAACCGGCTGCAAGATGATCGTGGTGGACCCGCGCTTCACCCGCACGGCCGCCAAGGCCGACGAGTACGTGCGCATCCGTTCGGGCACGGACATCCCTTTCCTCTTCGGCCTGCTGTATCACATCTTCAAGAACGGCTGGGAAGACAAGCAGTACATCAACGACCGTGTCTATGGCATGGACAAGGTGCGCGAGGACGTGCTGGCCAAATGGGCGCCCGACAAGGTCGAAGAAGCCTGCGGCGTTAAAGAGGACCAGATGTTCAAGGTCGCGCAGATGATGGCCATGGCCAAGCCGGCCACCATCGTCTGGTGCATGGGCCAGACGCAGCACACCATCGGCAACGCCATGGTGCGCGCCTCGTGCATCCTGCAATTGGCGCTGGGCAATGTGGGCAAGTCCGGCGGTGGCACCAACATCTTCCGCGGCCACGACAACGTGCAGGGTGCCACCGACGTGGGCCCCAACCCCGATTCGCTGCCGGGCTACTACGGCTTGGCCGAAGGCTCCTGGAAGCACTTCGCGGCCGTGTGGGGCGTGGACTTCGAGTGGATCAAGAAACAGTACGCGTCGCCCGCGATGATGACCAAGAGCGGCATCACCGTGTCGCGCTGGATCGACGGCGTGATGGAGAAGAACGAGCTGATCGACCAGGATTCCAACCTGCGCGGCGTGTTCTTCTGGGGCCATGCGCCCAACTCGCAAACGCGTGGCCTCGAGATGAAGCGGGCCATGGACAAGCTCGATCTGCTGGTGGTGGTGGATCCGTACCCGTCGGCCACCGCAGCCATGGCGGCCATGCCGGGCAAGGCCGAAGATCTGAATCCCAACCGCGCCGTGTACCTGCTGCCGGCGGCCACGCAGTTCGAGACCAGCGGGTCCGTGACAGCGTCCAACCGGTCGATCCAGTGGCGCGAGAAGGTGATCGAGCCGCTGTGGGAGAGCCGCTCGGACCACATGATCATGCACCAGTTCGCCGAGAAGCTGGGCTTTGCGGCCGAGCTGTCCAAGAACTACAAGATGCAGAAGGTCAGGGGCATGGACGAGCCCGTGCCCGAGGACATCCTGCGCGAAATCAACCGCAGCGTCTGGACCATTGGCTATACGGGCCAGAGCCCCGAGCGCCTGAAGGCCCACATGCGGAACATGCACCTGTTCGATGTCAAGACGCTCAAATCCAAGGGCGGCAAGGACAAGGAAACGGGCTACGACTTTGGCGGTGATTATTTCGGCCTGCCCTGGCCCTGCTACGGCACACCCGAACTCAAGCACCCCGGCTCGGCCAACCTGTACGACACCTCCCGGCACGTCATGGACGGCGGCGGCAACTTCCGTGCGAATTTCGGCGTAGAGAAGGATGGGGTCAATCTGCTGGCAGAAGACGGGTCGTTCTCGCTGGGCAGCGAGATCACCACGGGCTACCCCGAGTTCGATCACGTGCTGCTCAAGAAGCTGGGCTGGTGGGACGATCTCAGCGATGCCGAGAAGGCGAAGGCCGAAGGCAAGAACTGGAAGACCGACCCCACGGGCGCCATCATCCGCGTGGCCATGAAGCACGGCTGCCACCCCTTCGGCAATGCCAAGGCCCGCGCCGTGGTGTGGAACTTCCCCGACGCGATTCCGCAGCACCGTGAGCCGCTGTACGGCACCCGGCCCGACCTGATGGCCAAGTACCCGACACACGACGACAAGAAGGCCTTCTGGCGCTTGCCTACGTTGTACAAGAGCGTGCAGGACAAGAACATTGCCGACAAGGTGCACGAGAAATTCCCGCTCATCCTGAGCTCGGGTCGCCTTGTGGAATACGAAGGCGGCGGCGAAGAAACCCGCTCGAACCCCTGGCTGGCTGAGCTGCAGCAGGAGGCCTTTGTCGAAATCAACCCCAAGACGGCGGCGGACCGAGGCATCCGCAACGGCGAGCGCGTGTGGCTCAGCTCGCCCACCGGCGCGCGGCTCAATGTGCAGGCGCTGGTCACTGAGCGCGTGGCGCCCGATACGGTGTGGATGCCCTTCCACTTCTCTGGGCGCTGGCAAGGCGCTGACATGCTGGCTTATTACCCCAAGGGCGCGGCACCCGTGGTGCGCGGCGAAGCCGTGAACACCGCCACCACCTATGGCTACGACAGCGTGACCATGATGCAAGAAACCAAAACCACGATCTGCAACGTGGAGCGCGCGTAGTCGCGCAGCGCAAGGAGAGACACATGGCACGAATGAAATTCATCTGTGACGCAGAACGCTGCATCGAATGCAACGGCTGCGTCACCGCCTGCAAAAACGAGAACGAGGTGCCGTGGGGCGTGAACCGCCGCCGCGTGGTCACGCTCAATGATGGTGTCCCCGGCGAAAAGTCGATCTCGGTGGCTTGCATGCATTGCAGCGATGCACCGTGCATGGCTGTGTGCCCCGTCAACTGCTTCTACCGCACCGAAGAAGGCGTGGTGCTGCACGACAAAGACGTGTGCATCGGCTGCGGCTACTGCAGCTATGCCTGCCCGTTCGGCGCGCCGCAGTTTCCCTCGCAAGGTACGTTCGGCGTGCGCGGCAAGATGGACAAATGCACCTTCTGTGCTGGCGGCCCCGAAACCAATGGCAGCCAGGCCGAGTTTGAAAAGTACGGTCGCAACCGCCTGGCCGAGGGCAAGCTGCCCGCCTGCGCAGAAATGTGTTCCACCAAGGCTCTGCTGGCCGGCGACGGCGATGTGGTGGCGGACATCTTCCGCAACCGCGTGGTGCAGCGTGGCAAGGGTGCCGAGGTCTGGGGCTGGGGCACCGCCTACGGTTCACAACAGGGCGGCCAGCCTGCAGGGAGCAAGTCATGATGCAACGCACCTTGGGGATCGCGGCCGTGGCCTTCGCGCTGGCATCGCTGGCGGCCTGCGGCGAGAAGCCGCAGACCGGTGAAGGCATTCGCAGCGATGCGGCGTCCTATGCCGGCACGGGCAGCAACTTCACCCAGCCCGGCTGGAAGGCCGGCGACAAGGCCAGTTGGGAAGCGCAGCTCAAGGCGCGCCAGCAGTACGGCCAGAACGAGTACACCCGCACCACCGCGAAGTGAGGCCTGCCATGAAACACATCCTGTGGTCATTGGCGCTGGCCGCCGGCGTGGCCTCCGGGCTGGCGCAGGCGCAAGCCCCGGCGGCGGACGCGGCCCCGGCCAGCCCGGCTGCGGTGTCCGCACCTGCGGCACCGGCAATGGCGCCAGCGCCGGGCGGCATCCAGAGCCAGAACATCTTTCAGATCAAGCCCGACGCGAGCGCCGATCCGAAGTACGCGGAGCAGACCAACGGCGAGCGTGCCAAGGTCCAGCCCGGCAACAACGCGCCCATGTGGCGCCAGGTGGGGCAGGGCGTGACGGGCTACAGCAGCCTGCCCACGAGCCAGGCTCCGGAGGCTGGGAACCTGATCCAGCGTTTTGTGCAGTACCCCGGCTCGCGCGTGACCAACGCTGGCGAGGCATGGCGGCAGGTGCGCAACGACTGGATCATCCCGTACGGCGGCTCGCTTGTGCTCATCGTGGCCGGTGCCATTGCGCTGTTCTACTGGCGCAAGGGCGCCATCAGGCTGCACGGTGCAGAGACCGGCCGCAAGATTGAGCGCTTCACGCCGTTCGAGCGCTCGGCCCACTGGGCTAACGCCATCGCCTTCGTGGCCCTCGCGGTCTCGGGCATCGTGATGGCGTTTGGCAAATTCTTCCTGCTGCCCATCCTGGGCAGTACGCTGTTCGGCTGGCTGGCTTACGCGCTCAAGAACATCCACAACTTCGCAGGCCCCCTGTTTGCGGTGTCGCTGGTCATCGTGTTTTTCACCTTCCTCAAGGACAACCTTCCGCGTAGAGAGGACGTCACCTGGATCGCCAAGGGCGGTGGGATGCTCTCGGAGCAAGAGGTGCCATCACACCGGTTTAACGCTGGCGAGAAAATCGTGTTCTGGGCCGGCGTGCTAGGCCTGGGCGTGATCGTTGTGGCCTCCGGGCTGGTGCTGGACAAGCTGATTCCCGGGCTCATCTACGAGCGCGGCACCATGCAGATTGCGCACATGGTGCATGCCGTGGCCACCGTGGTGATGATCATGATGTTCATGGGCCATATCTACATGGGCACCATCGGCATGCACGGCGCCTACAAGGCCATGAAGACCGGCTATGTCGACGACACCTGGGCCAAGGAACACCACGAGCTCTGGTACGACGACGTCCAGGCGGGCAAGATCCCGCGCCAGCGCAGCACCGATGCGCCAGCGGTCGACGCGGCTGCAACGCCAACAGCGGGCCACCCCGCGCAGGTATGAGGTATCGCACCATGACGCATTTTTTCCGTTCGTCCCTGCTGGCCGTGTGCGCGGTCGGCGTCTGTACGCTGGCGTCTGCCAAGCTGCCCGCGCCGTCACCTGAAGCCGCTGCCAAGGCCGCCGAGGCTGCGGCCAAGACTGCGTGGGCCGGCAAGGTCGACAACTACAAGCTGTGCCTGGCCCAGGACAAGGTCGCAGCCCACTACCGCAAGACCCAGTCCGCGGCCAAGCCTGCCACGCCGACCACGGCTACCACGGCCGTCAGCGCCTCTGCGTGTGCGGACCCCGGGCCGTTCGCCTATACACCGCCAGAAGCGAAACCTCTGGAGGCGTCAGGCGCCCACTCGCCACCTGGCACGGCCAGCAGCCCGCCCAGCACGGTCACGCCGGCTGCTGCGACGGCATCAGCGCCCAAGTCCTGAGGCAGCCAATGGCTGACGGTTGACCGCTGACGGCGGCCCACCGGCCGTGTCAGCTGCCGTCGCCAGCCCTTCGCCGCGGCCCGCAATGCCGATGCGCTTTGCGGGTGCCTGCGTATATTCCGCCCATGACCTCCCCCACCCCCGCGGCTTCTGCCGCCCCGCCATGGCCTCGCCTCACGCAGGCCCGGGCCCCACTCACCCACAGCGTCGAGGTAGTCAACGAACTGGGTGAGCGCGAACATGTTTCGATCCCTGCGGAGCGGCCGCTCACTGTCTATGTGGACAAGCGCGAGCTGGTCACGCTGATGACCCTGGGCGCCCAGCCGGAGTTGCTGGTGCTGGGCTACCTGCGCAACCAGCGACTGGTGGAGTCGGTGTTTGACATCGAGTCCATCACCGTGGACTGGGACGTGAATGCCGCGGCAGTGCGCACCCGCCACGGCATCGAGCGCATTGAGGAGCGCACCGCGAGCAAGGTGGTGACCACAGGATGCGGGCAGGGCAGCGTGTTCGGTGGCCTGATGGACGAAGTGGACCGCATCGTGCTGCCCGAAGCGCGCCTGACCCAGGCGCAGCTGTACGGCATCGTGAACGCGATTCGAATCAAGGAGACCACCTACAAATCTGCCGGTTCGGTGCACGGCTGCGCGCTGTTCCAGGGCGAAGCGCTGCTCACCTTTGTGGAAGACGTCGGGCGCCACAACGCCATCGACACGATTGCTGGGTGGATGTGGATGAACGCGCAAGCTCCGCAGGCTGCACAGGCGCATTCCCCATTGGCCATGGCGGCAGAAACGGAAACTGAAACAGAAACGGGCACGATCCAGCCCATGTCCGGCGCAGACAAGGTGTTCTACACCACGGGCCGCCTCACGAGCGAGATGGTCATCAAGTCGGCGCAGATGGGCGTGCCCATCGTGGTGTCGCGCAGCGGCATGACGCAGATGGGCCATGCGGTCGCGCAGCAGCTGGGCTTGTGCGCCATCGGGCGGGCCACCAACCGCCGGTTTGTCTGCTACACCGGGGCGGATCGGTTGGTGCTCCAGCCGGGTCTGGCGCAGCCTCCGGTGATCGCACCGCTGCCGGGGCTCGCTGCGGCAAGCTGACGTCCGGCTGGATCCTGGGCCGCGGCTTGCCCAGGCATGTCCCCGGTTTGGGGTCCGCAGAGCACCCCCAGACCGACCTATCGATCCGGCAAAGCGCCCGGGCTGCGTCACGTCGCGATGGCATGATGCGCGCATGAAAGACCAGAAAGTCCACGTTGCCTGGAGCGACACCTTGCCAAGCCAATGGGGCCCCCTGCCCGGAGAAATCGAGGTCCCCCTGAGCGGCGGGCCCACCGAGCCGGCGCCGCTTGCCAGCAGCCTGTCTACGGGGCCCGCAGGTCCAGCCCACCTCTCGCTGTGGTGCTGGCTGCGCGAAGGTTTGCGCGCTGCGTTCTTCCTGGCTCCCCGCACCGGCGCAGCGGCTCCCACCCCTTGGCAGCTGGTGATTCTGGTGCTGGCCAGTGGCGCGCTGGTGGTGGCCGCTGGACGGTTGGAGGTGGCGGGGCCGGCCCAGTTCAGTGTGCGCGGCTGGCTGATTCCTTACTGGATCATGCTGGCACAGCTGTGGTTGGCATGGTGGGCCATGGCACCGGCGCTGCGTGCCCAGAACGAAGCCCCAGGGCAACCCAGCCAGAACCCAACGGGCGGACTGGGTGCGTGGTTGGTGTTGTCCACCTGGGCGCCGATGATTCCCGCAATGCTCTCGTACGGGCTGATGGGCTGGGCTGCGCAAAAGCCTCAGACCTGGGACGGGGAGGTCGCCGTGTGGGTGCTGTGGGCTCTCTACATCCCGTTGTTTGTATGGCTGCTGGCGGCCATGGTGGTAGTCAGTGCCCGCTTCATTCGGTCGCGCGTGCGCACCGCAGCCTTTGCTGCAGGACTGGCAGGCCTTGTGGCCTTGGGGACATGGCAGTTTTCCGACCGGGCGTGGGAGCCTGACACCGAAGCGGTCGCCGCATCCCAGGAGCCAACCCCTGAGGCAGCGCGCCTCGTGTTGTCCCAGCCGGTTTTTGAGGGCCAGCAGGCCCTGTGGCAAAAGCAGGTGGAAGCCCTGGCCCCACAGCGCGAAGGTGTGGTCGACGTCTATGGCCTGGTGTTTGCCCCCTACGCCGGCGAGAACGTGTTCCGCCGCGAAAGCACCATGGTCAGCACGCTCTTGCAAGAGCGTTTTGACGCGCAGGGCCGGGTCCTCCATTTGCTCAACCATGCAGAAACTGCCGGCACCCACCTGTGGGCCACGCCGCAGAACCTGCAGCGCGCCATCGCTGCGCTCGCCTCCCGCATGGACCGTGGCAACGATGTGCTCGTGGTCTACATGACCTCGCACGGTGCGCGCGACCATGCGCTGGCCGCCTCGCATTGGCCGCTCGAAGTGCCGCCCGTCACGCCCGAGATGCTGCGCGCCGCGCTCGACGAAGCCGGCATCCGCCACCGCGTGATCGCCGTGTCCGCCTGTTATTCGGGCGGCTGGGTCGACACCCTCGCCACCGAGAGCACGCTCATCATGACGGCGGCCGACGCCACGCACACCTCGTACGGCTGCGGCACGCGGTCCGAGCTCACGTTCTTTGGCCGTGCGGTGTTCAACGAGCAACTGCGCCAGACCCATTCGTTCACCGACGCCTTTGCCAAGGCCGTGCCGCTGATCCAGCAGCGCGAGGTCGAGGCCGGCAAGGCCGACGGTTTCTCCAACCCGCAAATCCGTGTGGGCGCTGAGATCGAGCCTGTGCTCAAGGCGCTGGAGCAGCGGCTTAACTCCGGCGAAGGGGCTGAAGCCACCGCCACGGTACGGCCCTGACGGAGCCACATCGGCCGGCAGCGGTGGGCGCCGATCCGTCGCTGCCTGGGTCTGTTGAGGGCGCGCCGCCAGTGCCGCCCGCCCCGGCCAAACACCCCACGGGCTGACGGCCCGCTCTCTTTGCGATAAGGTCCCACGCCATGAACCTGTCTTTTCTGCGCCTGGGCTGGCGCACCCTGGCCCGTGACCTGCGCGCGGGCGAGCTGCGCCTGTTGATCGTTGCCGTCACCCTGGCGGTGGCGGCGCTCACGTCGGTGGGCTTTTTTGCTGACCGCCTTCAAGGCGGCCTGCAGCGCGATGCCCTGCAACTGCTGGGCGGCGACGCCGTGGTGGCCAGTGACAACCCCACGCCGCAGGCTTTTGTGGACCAGGCCAAGGCGCTGGGCCTGAAATCTGTGACCACGCTGGGTTTTCCCACCATGGGCCGCGCCAGCGATGCGCAGGGCGGCGCCAGCAAGCTCGTGGCCTTGAAGAGCGTGCAACCTGGCTACCCCTTGCGCGGCAGCCTGCGGGTGGCCGATGCGCCCGGCGCGCTCGACCAGCCCACGCGCGACATTCCGGCCAAGGGCGAGGTCTGGGTCGATGCGCCGGTGCTCGAATCGCTGAACCTGGCGATGGGCGACTTTCTGTTGCTGGGTGACGCGCAGCTGCGCATCGCGCGCATCATCGTCATCGAGCCCGACCGGGGTGCGGGCTTCATGAGCTTCGCACCGCGCGTGATGGTCAACGAAGCCGATCTGGCCGCCACCGGACTCGTGCAGCCCGCCAGCCGCCTCACCTACCGCTTTGCGGTCACCGGCCCTGCGCAGGCCGTCAAGTCCTTCAACACCTGGGCCGCGGCCGAAATCAAGAAGCCTGACGTGCACGGCGTGCGCGTGGAGTCGCTGGAGAGCGGCCGTCCCGAGATGCGCCAGACGCTGGACCGCGCACAAAAATTCCTGAGCCTCGTCGCGCTGCTGGCCGCACTGCTGTCGGCCGTGGCCGTGGCGCTGGCCGCGCGCGGCTTTGCCGCAGAACACCTGGATGCCTCCGCCATGCTGCGCGTGCTGGGGCAAAGCCAGCGCACCATTGCCGGCGCCTACACCACCGAGTTCGCGCTGGTGGGGCTGTTTGCCAGCACGCTCGGCGTGGTGATTGGCTATGCCGTGCACTACGCCTTTGTGCTGCTGCTGGCGGGCCTGGTCGAATCGGCCTTGCCGCCATCGAGCCTGTGGCCGGTGGCGTTTGGCCTGGGCATGGGGCTCACGCTGCTGTTCGCGTTTGGCCTGCCGCCGGTGCTGCAGCTGGCGCAGGTGCCACCCCTGCGCGTCATCCGCCGCGACGTGGGCGGGCTCAAGCCGGCATCGCTGGCCGTGTTGGGTATCGGCATCGCCGGCTTTGCCGCGCTGCTGCTGGCCGTGAGCAGCGACATCAAGCTGGGCCTCATCGCCGTGGGCGGTTTTGCGGGCGCCGTGCTGCTGTTTTCGGGCCTGGCCTGGGTGGCGGTCAAGCTGCTGAGGAGGAGCGTGAACGAAGCCACCGCGCCGCGCTGGCTGGTGCTGGCCACGCGCCAGATCTCTGCGCGGCCGGCGTATGCCGTGGTGCAGGTCAGCAGCCTGGCTGTGGGCCTGCTCGCGCTGGTGCTGCTGGTGCTGCTGCGCACCGACCTGGTGGACAGCTGGCGCAAGGCCACGCCGCCCGATGCGCCCAACCGCTTCGTGATCAACGTGATGCCCGACCAGGCCGATGCGTTTCAGCAGGCGCTCAAGGACGGCGGTGTGGCCAAGTACGACTGGTACCCGATGATCCGCGGCCGCCTGCTGGCCGTGAATGGCAAACCCGTGGGCCCGGCCGACTACACCGACGACCGCGCCAAGCGCCTGGTCGACCGCGAGTTCAACCTCTCCAACGCCACCGAGGCGCCGCCCCACAACCAGATCGTGGCCGGCCAGTGGACCGCGGGCGAGGAGGGCGCGATCAGCGTGGAGGAAGGCATTGCCGAAACCCTGGGCCTGAAGATGGGCGACCGCCTGCAGTTCGACATGGGCGGCGTGCCGAACGAGGCGCGCATCACCAGCCTGCGCAAGGTGGATTGGGGCTCGATGCGTGCCAACTTCTTTGTGATGTACCCGGTGGCCAGCGTCAAGGACGTGCCCGTCACCTACCTGGCCGCCTACCGCGCGCCCGAGGCCCACGGCTTCGACAACGCGTTGGTGCGCCAATTCCCCAACATCACCAACGTGGACATGGCTGCCACCATCAACCAGGTGCAGCGCGTGCTTGACCAGGTGATTCGTGCGGTGGAGTTCTTGTTTGCCTTCACGCTGGCCGCGGGGCTGGTGGTGCTGTTTGCCGCAGTGACCGCCACGCGCGAGGAGCGTGCGCGCGAGTACGCGATCATGCGCGCCGTGGGCGCCCGCGCCAGCCTGCTGCGGCAGGTGCAGCGTGCCGAGCTGATGGGCGTGGGCCTGCTCGCCGGATTTTTGGCCAGCAGCGTGGCGGTGGGCGTGGGCTGGGCGCTGGCGCGCTTCGTGTTCGACTTCGCCTGGACTGCGTCGCCCTGGGTGCCGCTGGCAGGCGCCCTGGCCGGGGCGGTACTGGCACTGGCCGCGGGCTGGTGGGGCCTGCGCGAGGTGCTGCTGCGCCCGGTGGTGGACACGCTGCGCCGCGCATCGGAGTAGTTTGCTCCTTATTTGATAGCTATAAGCGCATATATATAAAGCGCTAGGGCCCTATTTGATTCAAATTTGCGCCGCACACCATGCGCTGGGCGCGCCCGCCGGCCGCTTCACGCCGCCTTGGCAAACGGCGTGCGGATGTCCGACAGGAACTGCTGCGCGCGCGGGTGCTGCGGGCGGGTGAAAAAGTCCGCCGGCATGGCGCGTTCGAGCACGCGGCCTTCGTCCATGAAGAGCACGCGGTCGGCCACCTCGCGGGCAAATCCCATCTCGTGAGTCACGCAGACCATGGTCATGCCATCACGCGCCAGGTCGCGCATGACCACCAGCACCTCGCCCACCATCTCGGGGTCGAGCGCACTCGTGGGCTCGTCGAACAGCATCAGCGGCGGCTCCATGGCCAGCGCCCGTGCAATCGCCACGCGCTGCTGCTGCCCGCCTGACAGCTCATTGGCCCAGGCGTTCGCCTTGTGCGCCAGCCCGACGCGCTCGAGCAGCGCCATGGCGCGTTGCGCGGCCTGCGCACGCGACAGGCCGCGCAGCTGGATGGGCGCGAGGGTGCAGTTGTCCAGCACCGACAGGTGCGGGAACAGGTTGAACTGCTGAAACACAAAGCCGATGCGCGAGCGCTGCGTGTTCACGTCCACCCCAGGCCCGTAGATGTTGTGCCCATCGATCAGGATGCGCCCGCCCTGGATGGGTTCGAGCCGATTGAGCGTGCGGATCAGCGTGGACTTGCCCGAGCCCGAAGGCCCGCAGACCACCACCACCTCGCCCTGCTCGATGGTTTCGCTCACGTCCACCAGGGCGTGGTAGCTGCCGTACCACTTGTTCACGTTGTGCAGTTCGATCATGTTGTTGCTGCTGCGTTTGTTGCTGCGGTTGGCGCAGCCGCAGTGCTGCCGGTAGAAGCTTGTGGTGCACGCCGCGCCAGCCGGCGCTCCAGCCCATAGGCCAGGCGCGAGAGGCCGAAACACAGCACGAAGTAGGTGAGGCCGAGGGTGCCGAACACCTCGGCCGGCCGGGTGAAGACCTGGGTGTTGATCTGGGTGGCGATGAACGAGACCTCGGTCAGGCCAATGATGTAGCCCAGCGAGGTCTCCTTGATGGTGGAGACGAACTGGTTGACCAGCGACGGCAGCATGCTGCGCAGTGCCTGCGGCAGCACCACCAGGCGCATGGCGTGCACGTAGGGCAGGCCCAGGGCCCGCGCGCATTCCATCTGCCCGCGCGGCAGCCCGACGATGCCGGCGCGCACGATCTCGGCCAGGTAGGCCGCGTTGAAGATGACGAGCGCCAGCAGCATGGTGGTGAACTGGCCGGTCTTCACGCCCGTCACGCTGGGCAAAAAGAAGTAGGCCCAGAAGATCACCATCAACAGCGGCGTGCCGCGCACCACAAAGACGAGGCCCGTGACCGGCCAGCGCACCACGCGCCACGGGCTCACGCGCGCCAGGCCCAACACCACGCCCAGCGGCAGCGCCAGCACCAGGGCCCCAGCCGCCAACACCAGCGTCAGTGCGAGGCCGCCCAGCGCGCCGTTGGGATACTGGCCGACGAGGAAATACAGCCAGTAGGTGTTGATCAATTCCAGCATCTAGATCGTCCGGACCGGATAGCGGTGGTGGTACCAGCTCGCCAAGCCGGTGATGAGCAGTGACACCGTGAGGTAAGCCATGCTCGCGAAGGCAAAGGCTTCCACGCTGCGGAAGGTGGCGCTTTCCATCTTGGCTGCCTGGTACATCAGCTCGGCCACGCCGATCACGGTGGCTATCGAGGTGTTCTTCCAGAGGTTCAGGGCCTGCGAGATCAGCGGCGGCACCGTGATGCGCAGCGCCTGCGGCAGCACCACGCGGCGCATGGTCGCCAAAAAGCCAAAGCCCAGCGCCCGGCCTGCCTCCATCTGCACGGGGGGGATGGACCGGATGCCGCTGCGGATGTCCTCGGCCATGAATGCCGCGGTGTACAGCGACAGCGCGACGATGGCGGCGGCCGCCTCGGCATGGCCGCTGTCGTAAAGCCATTGTTTGGACGCTTCGGGCAGCAGCTCGGGCGCGCCGAAGTACCAGAACAGCATGTGCGCCAGCAGCGGCACATTGCGCAGGCCCTCTACAAACACAAAGCCAGCCCAGCGCAGCGGCGGCACCGGTGCCAGGCGCAGCAGCGCCACCACCAGGGCCATCGGCAGGGCCAGCACCAGCGATGTGGCCAGCAGCTGCAGCGACAGCCACAAGCCGCCCACCAGCATGAGGTGGTACTGGCCGCTCAGCAGGAGGGAGAAATCAAACAGTGGCATGCATGCCCAAGGGGGAAGACGGTACTCGGCCGGCGCGCTGCAGCGGGGAGGGCCTGCAGGGCTGGAGCAAGGGTGCTGCGCCGCAGGCGGGGCTAGCCGTGTCATCAATGCCCGCGACCACGGCGCCGGCTTTCTCGCGAACCCCGCCCACCAGCGGCGCAGAGGTGGTGGCGCGGCGATCGCGGCCCACCATCAACCGTCGATCTTGTCCGACTCGAACTTGAAGGGGCGGGTGGTGAACTTGATCTTGGTCTGTGGGCCGTACCACTTGAAGAAGATCTTCTCGGCTTCGCCCGACTTCTCCAGTTCGCGCAGCGTCTCGTCCACCACGGACTTCACGGCGGTTTCGCCCTTCTTGATGCCCAGGGCCAGCGGCTCCACGCTCAGGTTGGTGGGCAAGATGGCGTAGTCCTTGTTGCGCTCGCCCAGCTTGGCGAAGTCGTCGATCAGCGAGGACTCATCGTTGACGTAGCCCACGCCCTTGCCCTGCTGCAGCGCCAAAAAGGCCTGCTGGGTCGTCTCGAACGTCACCACGTCCACGGTAGGCACCGCCTTGCGCACATTGGGTTCCTGCGTGCCGCCTTTTACGGTGACCACGCGCTTGCCGGCCAGGTCTGCCACGTCCTTGATGCCGCTGGCCTTCTTCACCAGCACCTTCTGGCCGGTGACAAAAGTGGTGAGCGAGAAGTCGATCTGCGCCTCGCGCTCCTTGTTGTGCGTGAGCGATGCGGCCAGGATGTCCACGTGGCCCTGCTGCAGCTCGGGGATGCGCGCGGCCACGGCCAGTTGCTTGAACACCGGCTTGACGCCGATCTTCTTGGCAATCGCCTTGCCCAGGTCCACGTCGTAGCCAATCAACTCGCGCGTCTTGGGGTCGATGAAGCTGTTGGGTTCGTCCGTGCCCAGCACGCCCACGACCAGTTCGCCCTTTTTCTTGATGTCGGCCAGTTGGTCGGCGTGGGCGGCCCCCGACACGGCGAAGGCCGCGGCGACCAGGGAGGCAATGAAACGGATGCGCATCGAATTTTCTCCAGACAATGATGAGGATGGACCGGGAATGCCGCATGACCGACATGACAGGACAGAGCCCCGTGCCCTGAAGATCCCAAGGCTACTGATCCAACGCCCAGATCTGAACATCGGTTTTTTTATAATCAAACTCGCTAAACGCGCTTGCATTCGCCAAGCCCTTCAATCCCATGAACGACACACCCGACACCGCGGCCCCTGCGGCCACACCCTTTGAATGGATCGGTGGCGAAGACCGCGTGCACGCCCTCACCGAGCGCTTCTACGACCTCATGGATCTGGAACCTGGCTACGCCGAACTGCGCGCGGCCCACGGCAGCGAGCTCGCGCAGGCGCGGCAAAAGCTGTTCTGGTTTCTCTGCGGCTGGCTGGGTGGCCCCGACCACTACCAAAGCCGCTTTGGCCACCCCCGCCTGCGCATGCGGCACATGCCGTTTTCCATCGGCATCAAGGAGCGCGACCAGTGGGTGGCGTGTATGGACCAGGCCATGGGTGAGACCGGCGTGCCCGAGGCGCTGCGTGCGCGGCTCAAGGAAAGCTTCATGGGCACGGCGGACTGGATGAGGAACAAGGGCACCCCCTAAGAACCTGTTCAAGATCTTTTCGGGGTCGCGCAAGCACCTTGCCGGGAGGGGGATGCTAGGCGCGGTGCGCAGTTGATAGCCCAGCTATCAACAAGCGCCGCAACGCCGCAGACGGCCCGGCAAGGCGCTTGCCCGAAGGGTTGAAGTGAAATCGGGTGATTGGACGCCCCGGCTGCTTGCATGGGCATGAGCCCATGCGGCACATCCGAAGCATCCACTCATACCGATTGCACTCCAACGCGATCCCCGAAAAGATTTTGAACAGGTTCTAACTCGCCTTCGGCGCCTTCCCCCTGAAGGGGGACGCACCCGGTGCCCTGGCGGAGCCAGTTCCACGGGTGCGCTCGCCTGGGCTGCGCCAGTGGCGGCCGATTGCTACGCTATTGATAGCTGTTGGTGCTTATAGAACAAGCGCTGGGGCCTGTTTTGGCTCTAAATCCCTACCTTTTGCAATATATAGGGCTCTGCGCCAGGGCGCCCCACTAAGATTCGCCCACTAATTCACAACAACGGAGGTGGGACATGTCAGCTACTGCTTGGATCGTTCTGGGCGTGATTGCTGTGCTGGTGGTGTGGGGCGTGAGCGTCTACAACCGGCTGGTGCAATTGCGCAACCGCATCGCCAACGCGTTTGGGCAAATCGACGTGCAGCTCAAGCGCCGGTATGACCTGATCCCCAACCTTGTGGAAGTCGCCAAGGGCTACCTCGCCCACGAGGCCGCCACGCTCGAAGCCGTGATCCGGGCGCGGGGCCAGGCGCAGGGCGCCGCCGCCGCCGTGCGTGCTGAGCCTGGTAGCGCCAGTGCCATGGGCGCCCTCGCCGCGGCAGAAGGCGTGCTGGGCGGCAGCCTCGGCCGCCTGATGGTGGTGGCCGAGAGCTACCCCGAGCTCAAGGCCGACGCCACCATGCAGTCGCTGTCCGAAGAACTCACCAGCACCGAAAACCGCCTGGGCTTTGCGCGACAGGCCTACAACGACCAGGCGCTCGAGTTCAACGACGCCGCCACCCAGTTTCCGGACCTCGTTGTTGCGCGCCTGCTGGGCTTTGCGCCAGCGCCCATGCTCGAATCCACGCGCAGCGAAGAAGAGCGCGCTGCGCCCCAGGTGCGGTTCACCTCCTGAATTTTTGGGCCCCCTGAGTCGCCTGCGGCGCCTTCCCCAAGGGGGCGCCCCCGGTGGCAACAGAGCCGGTTGCACAGGTGCGCTGGCAGGTCCGCGGGAGGCTTGCGCATGGGTTCTAACAAGACGGAGGGAGCTGCATGAAGTTCTGGGATCACCAGGCAGACGCGCGCAGCGAAACGCGCCGCCTTCTGCTGGGTTTTGCCCTGTCGGTGGCCGTGCTGGTGGTGGCCGTGCACGCCGCGCTGGCGCTGGCCTGGTGGCTGATGGCCGTGCTGCTGCCCGTGCGGTTGCCGTTCCCCCAGGGTTTTCTGGCTGCCAACGTGGGCGTGTCGCTCATGCTGGTGCTGGGCGGCTGGTGGGTGGAGACGTCCAACCTGCGCGCCGGCGGCGTCAAGCTGGCCAAGCGTGTGGGTGCGCGCGAGCTGCGGCCCTCGCTCTCGCATGCCGAGCAGCGCCTGTCCAACATCGTCGATGAGCTGTGCATTGCAGCCCACATGCCGCGCCCGGAGATCATGGTGATGCCGCGCACTGACGCCATTAACGCGTTTGCCGCCGGCTGGGACGAGAGCGATGCGGTCATCGCCGTCACGCAAGGCGCCCTGGATTACCTGAACCGCGAAGAGATGCAGGGCATGGTCGCCCACGAGCTGTCGCACCTGCACGAGGGCGACACGCGCCTGAAGATGCAACTGGCGGGCATGGTGTTCGGCCTGGAGCTGGTCTACAACTTTGGCGACACGCTGCGCGAGCGCCGGGGTCTTTCATGGTGGTTCGGCTCGGCCATCATGCTGGCGGGTTTTGCGGGCTGGCTCACGGGCCGCATGCTCAAGGCCGCCGTGTCGCGCCAGCGTGAGTACCTGGCCGATGCGCGCGCCGTGCAGTGGACGCGCAGCAAGGACGGCCTGGGCGGCGTGCTGCGCAAAGTCATGGCCCAGCGCCGGGACACCCCGCGCGGCTACGAGCAGCACAGCCACACGGGCCTCGGCCATCCGTCGGTGCAGCACATGCTGCTGGTGGATGTGGGCGGTGGCGGGCGCATGGAGCGCTGGCTCGACACCCACCCCACGCTCGACGAGCGCGTGCAGCGCGTGTATGGCCGCCGCATGCAGCCGATCAAGGTCACGCCCGTGGCCGCAGCGCCCGAGCCCGCCTGGCGTGCGGACAGCGCCGGCCAGCCAGCCGGTGCGACGCTGGCTTCGCTGGTCGACCCCTTTGCGCGGTATATGTGACTCCCCCTGTGTCGCCTTCGGCGCCTCCCCCAGAGGGGGACGCACCTGGTGGCCTGGCGAAGCCAGTTCCACGGGTGCGCTGGTGGGGGCTGCGGCCGTTGCAGGCGACCGGATGGCATAGTGGTGGCCTTTTAATGGCCGAGGTTTTCCATGTCCCGTGACGCCCGTTTTCAAGAACAAGCCCAGGCCCTGGGCTACAGCTTCGACGGCGATATCAAGATTGGCGGCAACTACGTGCCGCTGGTGCGCGACGGCCACCACATCTACCTGAGCGGGCAAATCCCGCGGGTGGGTGACACCGTGGTGGTGACGGGCGCTGCGGGCGCCGCCACCAGCCTGGTCGACGCGCAAAAGGCCGCCAAGGTCTGCGTGATGCGCGCGCTGGCGCTGTTGCAGCGGTCGCTGGGTTCGCTCGATGCCGTGCAGTCGATTCTGCGCATCACCGTCTATGTGCAGTCGGCCCCCACGTTCACGCAGCAAAGCGAGGTGGCCGATGGCGCGTCGGAGGTGTTGTTCACCGTGCTGGGGACGGCCGGCGCGCACACGCGCACGTCGGTGGGCGTGCTGCAGTTGCCCAAGAATGCGACGGTCGAGGTGGATTTGATTGCGTCCGTGGCTCCGTAGAATTTGCGTTGACTGCCTGATCGGCTACCGGGTGACCGCAGCCCCACACGGCGCGCACCACAAGTGGCAGACCCCGCGCTTGAATCCCGGCCCCCCATTCACTGGAGAACCCCATGGACGAACCCGTCGTGCAACACCGCGGCAGCTGCCTGTGTGGCGGCGTGCGTTATGAAGTCACCGGGCCGCTGCGGGCGTCGTCGCATTGCCATTGCTCGATGTGCCGCAAGGCCCACGGCGCGGCATTTGCAAGCTACGGCAACGCCCGGCGCGAGCACCACCGCTTCGTGTCGGGCCAGGCACTGCTGCGCACCTATCGCTCTTCGTCCCAGGTCACGCGGCAGTTCTGCTCGGGCTGCGGGTCGCCGCTGCTGTGGCACAGCGAGGGTGCCTATGCCGATCTTGTGGCCGTGCCTTTGGGCACGCTCGACACCCCGTTCGACTCGCCGCCGCAAAAGCACATCTATGTAGGCTCCAAGGCCGCGTGGGTGGAGATTTGCGATGGATACCCGCAGCTTGCCGAGGAATAGCCAGTACCAAGCCATGAACACGCCGACGACCCCCAGCAGCCCCACCCCTGCGTACCCGCGTTTCAACGTCTTCGGCCGCATCGTCGAAGTGCGGCGCGAGGGCGCGCTGTGGCAGGCCTACCGGGTGGGCGGCGACGGCAAACGGACTCCGTCGGGTTTCGTGATCCCCGACTTTGTGGAAGAGCACGAACTCGCGCAGTTCCTCGAAGACCTGTTCCACGAAAGTGCGTCCCCCCACAACGGCGACGTGCACCGCATTGCCTGAGGCGTGGCAGGGCTTTGCCCGCGTCACACCGTTGTCAAACCCCCACCAGACACTCGGTCCCTTGTTTCAACAAGGGCCTTGTTCATGTCTGGACGCAATCTAAGCAAGCTGACTTTCGTCTCCCGCCGCACCGCCACTTGGGGCGTGGTGGCCATCGCCGCATCGCTGGCGGCCTGTGGCGGCAGCGACGGTGGTAACAACAACAATGCCAATGCAGGCGCCACCGCCACGCTGGCCGTGTTGGAGACCACCGACCTGCACTTCAACGTGCGCAGCTACGACTACTTCAAGCTGGCCGAGGACAAGAGCTACGGCTTTGAGCGCACCGCCACGCTGGTGCGCGCGGCGCGCAAGGAGTTTGCCAACACGCTGCTGGTGGACAACGGCGACACCATCCAGGGCACGGCGCTGGCCGACTACGAAGCCACCATCAACCCCATTGCCTGCACGCAGCAGCTGTCGATGTACAAGGCCATGGGCGCGCTGGGCTTTGATGCCGGCACGCTGGGCAACCACGAGTTCAACTACGGCCTGCCGTTCTTGAACCAGGTGCTGGGTGGTGGCCTGGATGTCGACGGCGTGGACCCGAGCAAGAAGTGCGTGGGTGCGGGCTTCCCGATGGTGCTGGCCAATGTGACCAGCAACAAGACGAAGAAGCCGCTGGTGCAGCCATACACGGTGCTGGAGCGCACGCTGACGGCTAAGGGCGCTGACGGCAAGGAAGTGAAGCTGCCCATCAAGATCGGCGTGATCGGCTTTACCACGCCCGGCATCATGAACTGGGACAAGCGTTATCTGGAAGGCAAGGTGACCACCGAAGGCGCGGTGGAAGCGGCCACCAAATACGTGCCGGAGCTGCGCGCCAAGGGCGCGGACATCGTGGTGGCACTGCTGCACGGCGGCATGGACGGTGCGGCGTATTCCGCCACCATGGAGAACCCTGGGCTTTACCTGTCGAAGGTCCCAGGCATCGACGCGATGGTGATGGGGCACCAGCACGGCGTGTTCCCTGACACGGCGGCCACGCCAGGCTTCAACCTGCCGGGCGTGGACCACAAGGCCGGCACCGTGAACGGCGTGCCTGCCGTGATGGCCAGCTCCTGGGGCAAGTCGCTGGGCGTGGTGCAGCTGGCGCTGCAGTGGGATGGCGCCAAGTGGACGGTCAACAAGGCGGCCAGCAAGTCCGAGCTGCGCAACATCCAAAGCAAGAACGCGGCGGGCACCACGGTGACGGTGGATGCGGACGCCAGCGTGGCGCCGCTGATCGAGACCCAGCACCAGGCGGCCATCCAGTACGTGAAGACGCCCATCGGCCAGACGGACTTCCGCATGAGCACGCTGTTTGCCGATGTGGGCGACCCAGGCGCGATCCAGATCGTGAACCAGGCGCAGCAGGCCTATGTGGCCGCGTACCTCAAGGCCAGCCTGCCGCAGTATGCGCAGCTGCCCGTGCTGTCCGTGAGCGCGCCATTCAAGAGCGGTTTCCAGGGCGGCGCCGACTACACCGACGTGGCCGTGGGCCCGCTGGCCATCAACAACGCGGCCGACCTGTACCTGTACCCCAACACGGTGTACGCGGTGAAGGTCAACGGCGGCGACATCAAGAACTGGCTGGAAGCCGCCGCCAAGCGCTTCAACCAGATCGACCCCGCCAAGACCGGCGAGCAGCAGCTCATCAGCACCTTCCCGGGCTACAACTTCGACATGTTCACGACCGCCGATGTGCAGTACGAGATCGACGTGACGAAGCCTGTGGGCAGCCGCATCCAGAACCTCACCTACCTGGGCAAGCCCATCGACGTGGCGCAGGAGTTTGTGATCGCCACCAACAACTACCGCGCCACCAGCGGCAAGAGCTTCATCGACAAACTGGATGGCTCGGGCACCATCTGGGCGTCGCCCGACGCCAACCGCGACGTGGTGATCGAGTACGTCCGCAAGAACCCGGCCGTGACCCGCACGGGCAACGGCGCGGCCAAGAGCTGGCGCTTTGCCAAGGCCACGGTGGCCGGGCCGGTGGTGTTCAGCTCGGGCGCCAATGGGCTGAGCGTGGCGCAGGCGGCGGGCCTGTCGAACGTGACCTTGGTGGCGGCCGATGACGGCTCGGGCAAGGGCACGTCGAAGTACGCGGTTGACCTGTCGAAGTAGATGAATGGCTGAGGGAGCTTCTGCACGGACCGATCTGCCAGCGGGCGCTGCGGGTCGGGGCGGGCTGCAAGGCGAGGTGCAAGCGAAACAATGGCCGTGGCTATTGCTAGCCGTTACCAAGCAGCCGGCCGCCCGAGCCACAAGTCGCCCGCGCTGCAGCGGGTGCGCAGGAACTCCCCCTCGCTCCCCATGCCGGCCTTTGCAGGCGGGCTACCAGCCTTACTGATTTGCTATTTATTTAATAGCTATTAGCGCTTGTGGAGTAAGCGCTAGAGGCTATTTTTTGCCTCAATTTCGGTGCAGCACGGGCTGCAGCAGCACCACCAGCGCGCCCGCACCGCCGTCCATGGGGCGGGCCTGCACAAAGGCCAGCACCTCGTTCTTTTGCACCAGCCAGCGCTGCACGCGGCTTTTGAGCACGGGGCTTTTGCCCGGCGAGCCCAGGCCCTTGCCGTGCACCACGCGCACGCAGCGCAGGCCGGTTTTGTGGGCGTGGCGGATGAAGTCGCTCAGCGCCTCGCGCGCCTCGTCCACGCGCAGGCCGTGCAGGTCCAGCTGGCGCTGAATGCTCCAGTGGCCCGAGCGCAGGCGGCGCGTCACCTCCACCCCAATGCCGGGGCGCCGAAAGCTCAGTTGGTCGTCGGTGTCGAGCAGTGTGCTCACATCAAAGTCGTCGCTGATGGATTCGAGCAGCACGCGCTCTTCGTCCAGCCAGTGCTGCACCGGCAGGGGCGGCGGCAGGCGGCGGCGCAGGCGCGCCAGATTGAGGTTGCGCAGGGGCGTGACCTCGCCCACGCTGCGGCTGAACAGGTGGCGCTCGGCCTCCTGGCGTGCTGCCGCCTCGCGGCGGGCTTTTTCTTCGGCCTCGGCGCGCTCCTGGGCTTCGCGCAGGCGGCGGGACACGGTGGCCAGGTCCTGCAGTTGCGTGATGCGTTCACCCGCCCTGCGTGGGGCCGGTGGCGCGCGGCGCCGCGGTGCGGGTGTGGCTGGTGTGTTCGCGCTGGATGCCAAACCCGGCGGCCGGGGTGGCTGCAGCGGGCGCTGGGCCGCCTTGGCCGCGGCCCGTTGGCTGGTGACGGCTGCACGCCGTGCCCCGCGGGGCACGGTACTGGCGACGGGCGTGGTATCGGGTGCCGGTTGGGATGTGCTGGCCAGGCCATCGCTGGCACCTGCGCCAGGGCCGCGCCCGGCGCGTGTAGCGCGGGCCAGCGCGGCCTGCAGCGCCGTGAAGGGCGCCGGAGGTGACGGTGGCGGGGGTGCCGCTGGCATCACACCAACCCCTTTTCCGCCATCGACAACGCCTGCCCGGGCGCGACGATCACGTGGTCGAGCACGCGCACGTCCACCAGGGCCAGCGTGGTTTTCAGCGTCTGGGTCAGCGCCTCGTCGGCGCGGCTGGGCTCGACGCTGCCGCTTGGGTGGTTGTGGGCCAGCACCACGGCAGCGGCCTGGTGGTGCAGCGCGCGCAGCACGACTTCGCGCGGGTACACGCTGGTCTGCGTGAGCGTGCCGCGAAACAGCTCCTCCATGGCCAGCAGGCGGTTTTGCGCGTCGAGGAACAGCACCGCAAACACTTCGTGGCCCTTGGCGGCCAGGTGCAGCTGCAGGTAGTGCTTGACGGCGTCGGCCGAGCCGAAGACCTCGCGCTCGCGCAGCTGCTGGGCCAGGGCGCGGCGCGCCAGCTCCAACACCGCCACCAGCTCGGCACGTTTGGCGGGGCCGAGGCCCTTGATGCGTTCCAGGTCCGTGGCGCTGGTGTGCAGCAGGCCGGCAATGCCACCAAACCCGCCCGTGATCTTGCCGGTGGCGGTGTCGATGGAAGGAGGGTCCAGCAGCTCCTGCGCCATCTGCAGCACGCCCTTGCCCACGATGCCGGTGCGCAGCAGGATGGCCAGCAGTTCGGCATCGGCCAACGCAGCGGGGCCGCGCGCGAGGAGCTTTTCGCGCGGTTGGGCGTCGGCAGGCAGGTCTTTGAGGGGCATGGCGCAGGGTCTTTGACGCCCGTCAGGGGTCGACGGCGTAGGGCTATGCCCGGTTTTCTACAATACAGATCAGTTTAGAGCGTGTTTTGCACTTTTACGTACCCACGTTGAGTCCAAAGGTTAGTGATCGCAAGGCGCGGACCGCCGCCAAGGCCGGGGCCTTGGCAAGGGCTGCAACGCCGCGAGTGCTGGCCTTTGGGCTCAACCCTCTGGGAAAGCCGGGAAAAGGCCCGGCCACGTTGTTGCAAACCGCTTGCGGTATGGATACCGTGGCGCGTTCTGCGCCTAGTGGCCGGGCCTTTTCCCGGCTTTCGTGGGCACGTAAAAGTGCAAAACACGCTCTTTGGACTTTCATGACCTCTATCGACGCTTCCCTTCCCACTGTGCAGCCCGGCTCCTTCCTCACGCTGCACTACCGCCTGGCCGGCCCGGCGGGGGATGTGATCAACACTTTTGCCGACAAGCCGGCCACGCTGTCCCTGGGCGGGGGCCAGCTGTCGCCTGCGATGGAGCAGCACCTGCTGGGCCTGGTCGAAGGCACCCGCACCACCTTTGATCTGCCCGCGGGCGAGGCCTTTGGCGAGCGCAACCCCGACATGCAGCAGTGGGTGGCCAAGAAGCTCTTGAACCAGCTGGGCGACCCCGACGAGCGCTACAGCGTGGGCGACGTGGTGCAGTTCCCCACGCCCGACGGGCAGGGCAGCTACGCCGGCGCGGTGCAGCAGGTGCGCGAAGACGGCGCGGTGCTGTTTGACTTCAACCACCCGCTGGCGGGCCAGCCGGTGACGTTCGAAGTCGAACTGATCGGGATTCTGTGATGCAGGCCCCGCAAGAGATCCTGCTGGCCGAGCCGCGCGGCTTTTGTGCCGGCGTGGACCGCGCCATTGAAATCGTGGAGCGCGCACTGCAAAAATTTGGCGCGCCCATCTACGTGCGCCATGAGATCGTGCACAACACCTATGTGGTCAACGACCTCAAGGCCAAGGGCGCGATTTTTATCGAAGAGCTGTCGGACGTGCCGCCCGGCGCCACGCTGATCTTCAGCGCCCACGGCGTGAGCAAGGCGGTGCAGCAAGAGGCCGTGGCGCGCGGCTTCAGCATTTTTGACGCCACCTGCCCGCTGGTGACCAAGGTGCACGTCGAGGTCGCCAAGCTCGCCAAAGAGGGCTACGAGTTCATCATGATCGGCCACAAGGGCCACCCCGAGGTCGAGGGCACCATGGGCCAGCTTGACCACGGCATCCACCTGGTGGAAGACGTGGCCGACGTAGCGCGCGTGCAGCCCATGCAGACCGCCAAGCTGGCCGTCGTCACGCAGACCACGCTGAGCGTGGACGATGCGGCCGAGATCAGCGCCGCCGTGCGTGCGCGTTTTCCGCAGGTGCGCGAGCCCAAGCAGCAGGACATTTGCTATGCCACGCAGAACCGGCAGGATGCCGTCAAGGTGCTGAGCCCGCAGGTGGATGTTGTGATCGTGGTGGGCAGCCCCACCAGCTCCAACAGCAACCGCCTGCGCGAGCTGGCCGCCAAACTGGGCACCACTGCCTATATGGTGGACAGTGCGGACGAGCTGCGCGGCGAGTGGTTTGACGGGGCCCAGCGTGTGGGCCTGACCGCGGGGGCGTCGGCGCCCGAGATCCTGGTGCGCGAGGTGATCGACCGCATCAAGGCGCTGGGCGCGGTGTCGGTGCGCAGCATGGACGGCATCGAGGAGACCATCAAGTTCCCGCTGCCCAAGGGGCTGCGCATTGACGCGGCGACGGGGCTGGAGATTCGCGAGCGCACGCCCGAGACCGGACCTGCGGCGCATTGAGGCTCGGGGAGCGATGCAGGGCGGTCCCTTGCGGCCTGCGGGGCATTTGCTCCTAAATTAATAGCTTATAGCGCTTATGTATCAAGCGCTAGAGGCCATTTTGATGCCAAATCGGTGATGTCCAAGCCGTCATAGCGGCATCGCTTGCCCGCTCCACAGGTCCAGCGGCGGGTCGGCCGCCACGGCGCGCAGGATGTCGGTGCGCGAGATAAAGCCCGCCAGCGCGCCCGCATCGTCCGTCACCGGCAGTCCGGGCAGGCCCGTTTCCAGCAGCACAGCCGCCACGCGGCGCAGCTCGGTGTCGGCGGCCACGGTGGGCACGGGGCTCACCATCACTTCAGCCACCGGGCGGCGGGCCAGGTCGATCGCCTGCTGCACCGCGCCGGGCTCGGGCAGCAGGTCCAGCGGCGCCATGTCGGCCCGCAGCAGCAGGCCGACCACGCGGCCCTGCGCGTCGACCACGGGGGCCTGGGCCACCTTGTGCTCGGCCAGGGTCTGCCAGGCGTCGTTGACCAGCGCGTCCGGCGGCACGCTCACGGCATTGGCCGTCATCACATCGCTCACCTTGGTCAGCGGCTGGCGCGCCAGCTGGGGCCCTTGTTCGACCTGGGCATAGGCGCTGACCGCGTCCTGCAGGCGCAGATTGGTGGGTGGCGTGAACTGGGGTGAGACTGGCAGGAAGGGCTCGTCGGGCGCATCGAGCGTGCGGGTGTGCAGTGCCTGCGGCCGCTGAACACGCCGCACCGGGGCCACGTGCGAGAGGTTCTCCGGCCCGCCCCGGTACATCTGCCCTGATGGGCCGAACACAAAGAACATGAGGTGCCTCCTGCTGGCGCGCCCGCCGAGCAGCGGGCCTTTCCATGTTATCGGCAGCTTCGGTGGTCTGGCGCAGGGCGGTGGTGTATCGGTGTGTTGCGGGCAAGGGTATTGGCAGCGGTGGTGTGGTGATGGCGGGGACTTTCCAGCGCCTACACTGCCTGCCTCGCCTTTTGGTCCCCCTGGAGTCTCCGCATGATCGATCGCGCCGCCATTGCCGACGCCCGCCGCCACATCCACGCCCGCCAGCCCGGCTTTTTGCGCACCACGCCGCTGCTGCGCCTGCCGGGCGCATCGTTGGGGGTGGACTGTGCGGAGGTCTGGCTCAAGCTCGAGCACCTGCAGGTGGGCGGCAGTTTCAAGGCGCGCGGCATGTTGTACCGCCTGCTGGCCCACACGGTGCCCGCGAGCGGCGTGATCATTGCGTCCGGCGGCAACGCCGGCATCGCCGTGGCGGCAGCCGCCCAGGCGCTGGGCGTGCGCTGCGAGGTGTTTGTGCCCGAGGTCTCGCCCGAAGCCAAGCGCGCACGCCTGCGGGCCCTCGGCGCCGAGGTGGTCGTCACGGGCGCCGTGTACTCCCAGGCCTTTGAGGCCTGCGTGGCCCGGCAGCAGGCCACCGGCGCGCTGCAGGCCCACGCCTACGACCAGCCCGAAGTGGTGGCGGGCGCGGGCACCCTGGCGCTGGAGATGGAAGAGCAGGGTGGCCGCCTGCCCGACACGGTGCTGGTCAGCGTGGGCGGCGGCGGCCTGATCGGCGGCGTGGCCGCGTGGGTCGAAAGCCGCGCCCACGTGGCGGCCCTGGAGCCCGAACGCGCCCCCACCCTGCACGCCGCGCGCGCGGCGGGCGAGCCGGTGGATGTGGAGGTCGGCGGCATCGCTGCCGATTCGCTGGGCGCCCGGCGCATCGGCGCCCTCGGCTGGGAAGTGAGCCAGCGCCATGTGCACGACGCGCTGCTGCTGCCCGATGACGCCATCCGCGCGGCCCAACTGTGGCTGTGGAAAGAACTCAAGCTTGCCGTGGAACCCGCGGCCGCGCTGGGCCTGGCGGCGTTGCAAACCGGCGTCTACCGGCCTGAGCCGCAGGAGACGGTGGCCCTCATTCTTTGCGGTGCCAACTTTGACCCTGCAAGCCTGAGCTAGGCCGAGATTGGCGCACGCAACTGGCGCTGGCTGCGCCAGTGCACCCGTGGAACCGGCTTTGCCGGGCCACCGGGTGCGTCCCCCTCCGGGGGAAGGCGCGAAGCGACTCAGGGGGGATAGGATTTCTCGACTCAGGGGGGGTCTAAAATCCAGCGATGCTTGACATTCTTCTCCTCCGCAAAGACCTCGACACCGCCATCGCGCGGCTGGAAACCCGCAAAAAGCCCCAGGCTTTCCTGGACGTCTCCGCGTTCCAGAGCCTGGAGTCCGAGCGCAAGAAGCTGCAGACCCGCACCGAAGAGCTGCAGGCCCAGCGCAACCAGCTGTCCAAACAGGTCGGCATGCTCATGAGCCGGGGCGACAAGGACGGTGCCGAAGCCATCAAGGCCCAGGTGGCTGCGGGCAAGGCCGAGCTGGAACAATCAGCCGCCCGCCTGGAGCAAATTCAGGCCGAACTGCAGGCCATGCTGGTCGCGGTGCCCAACCTGCCGCACGAAAGCGTGCCCGTGGGCAGCGACGAAGCTGGCAACGTCGAAGTGCGCCGCTGGGGCACCCCCGCCAGCTTCGATTTCGAAGTGAAGGACCACGTGGACGTGGGCACGCCGCTGGGCCTGGATTTCGACATGGGCGTCAAGCTCTCGGGTTCGCGCTTTACCGTGATGAAGGGGCCGATTGCCCGCCTGCACCGCGCGCTTGCGCAGTTCATGCTGGATGTGCAGACGCAGGAGCACGGCTACACCGAGTGCTACGTGCCCTACGCCGTGAACGCCGATTCGCTCAAGGGCACAGGCCAGCTGCCCAAGTTTGAAGGCGATTTGTTTGCCGCCAAGAAGGGTGGCCAGGACGGCGAGCCAGTGCCCGACAACGCCGCGCTGTACCTCATCCCCACCAGCGAGGTGCCGCTGACCAACTTTGTGCGCGACGTGGTCGTGGCCGAATCGGAGCTGCCCATCAAGCTCACGGCCCACACGCCGTGCTTCCGGTCCGAAGCCGGCAGCTACGGCCGCGACACGCGCGGCATGATCCGCCAGCACCAGTTCGACAAGGTTGAGATGGTGCAGATCGCGCACCCCGACAAAAGCTACGAAGCGCTGGAAGCAATGACCGGCCACGCCGAAGCCGTGCTGCAAAAGCTGGGCCTGCCGTACCGCGTGATGAGCCTGTGCACCGGCGACATGGGCTTTGGCGCTGCCAAGACCTATGACCTGGAAGTGTGGCTGCCCGCGCAGAACACCTACCGCGAGATCAGCTCGGTGAGCAACTGCGAGGCCTTCCAGGCCCGCCGCCTGCAAGCGCGCTTCAAAAACGCCCAGGGCAAGAACGAACTGGTGCATACCCTGAACGGCTCGGGCCTGGCCGTGGGCCGCACGCTGGTGGCGGTGCTGGAGAACTACCAGCGCGCGGATGGAAGCGTCGAGATTCCAGCCGTTCTCCGACCCTACATGGGCGGCACGGAGGTTCTGGCAGCAACTGCCTGACGGGGTGGACGGGTGGGCCGAGGTTGCTGCGCGCGCGCGCACTCCAAGTTGAGTGCGCCAGCGCGGCAAACCGAGGTCTGAGTGAACGCCCGCTTTTGTGCCGCGGGCGGAGGCTCCCTCAGGCCGGCGTGTTGAGCAACGCCATGTCGGTGGCCAGCGCATTGCGGCGCCCATCGCCGCCAATGCGGAAATGCGCCATTGCGGAATTGGCGAACTGCAGCGCGGGCGCAAAACAATGCGACGACATGATGAGCGTGCCCACCGCTTCGTTGTCAAACAAGCGAAATGTGGGCGGAGGCAAATCTAGCGAGTCGGTAAACCCGATCTTGAGCAGGGTCTTGTGCGCGCCTGCGCGCATCCCGGTCAACTCCAGGAAGCCGGTGGCATAGGGCACGACGAAAGAATCGTCTTGAAAAGGGTCAAGGCCCGACAACATGGCAGCGCGCACATGTTTGACCTTGCTCACGACGTAGTGCTCCCATTCGGGAAGAAATGTATGGGGCTTGGATAAATTGATGCCCCGCGATGCGGGTTCTAGAGCAGTCACGTGCGTACCTCTCGATGGGATGCTGCTTTGAAGTTGCTGAATGAACTCTTGCCGACTCTCCCTTCTATCTTGCTGTACGCAGAGAAGGGGTCTGGCAAGCACTTTGCCAAGGGGCGATCCGCCGAATTCTTCCAACCGCCCCTGGCCATGACCCGGTTAAAGCTAAAGAGCAAGTGTTGGACGGGAACGTCGGGGGCTGCGTAGGATCGATCTGAGTCTTTTGTAGTCGAGACAGCCCGAAACAGCTTGTGGTGCGTTGTACCGCGAAGGGGGATCGACTGACTTCGGCGTTGGACACGTAAAAACGGGAATCGAAGTCCCAGAGGGCTTCGATTCCCGTTCGTTCAGACGAGATCAACGATCGTTTTTGCGGCTTTGGCTGCCGGCGCGGGCATGCTGCTCGCTGCTGCCCCCGCGCGTGTTGCCTGAGGCAGAGTTCGAAGCAGAATTCGAACCGGAATTGGACGTGCTGTTGCTGCCACCGCTGTGGCTTCTGGAGCCCGCTTCCCGTGCCTCTTGAGAATTGAACTCGTGTGCGTTGCCTGAGGCATGGGCCGCACGACCGCCCTCTGCGGCAATTTCGCGTTGCCGTTCGCTGTCCATGGATGCGAAGCCGCGTTCCGACTTGCCCGACTGGTTGTTCCCGCCGCTGTTCTGGTTTTGGTTGTCCTTGCTATTGGCCATCTTTATCTCCTGAAGTGGTTGGAAAAAACACACGACCAACTTCGTGTGTGTCTGCAGTTTCAAGATGGGTTGCGAAGCGCCAAGTAGGTTTCGTACTACGCCGGCGTAGGACCTCTTTAACTCATCGGCACCAGCTCACATCGTGCCGTCGCTGCGTTCAGCGGCAGTTGTATTGGCGAATTGGGGATTCACTATCGGCCGCTATGTAGGGCCGCGTGCGGTGCAGGCTCCAAGCTTGTCCCTTGTCTTACACGCCGCTGCGGCAGAGTTGCTTAACGTGAGCGCTCCGCAGTCTGGTCGCTCACCACTGCGCCACAAGGTCCTGCACAACCACAAGCACACAAGGAATGCACATGGACTCCACCAGAGGGGGTGATGCTCAAACGGCCGCGCTGGTACGCGTTGGGCAATGGCTGCAAGCGCAGCGCTACGAATTCACCACCGTCACGCCGGCCACCCATGCAGTGGTGCTCGGCCGCCGTGGCACCGCCCCTGCAAGGGATCTTCGCGATGTCTTCGGGTGGAACGTACCGTTTGCCAAAGACCTGCTGCCCGGCGAGGTGATGGGCTGGCTGCAGGACGCGGCCTTGGCAAGCCCCACCGCTGACGGCTTGTTTCGGGCGGCAGTCCGGTATTCCACCATCGGCACGCTGCTGTTTGCCCACTCGTCGTTTCCGACCGACCAGAACGAGTCGGTGTTCCTTGGGCCCGACACCTACCGTTTCGCCACGCTGATCCAGCGTGAGCTGGCCAAGCGGCCCCTGGGTGCGCGGCCCCGCATCCTGGATGTGGGGTGTGGCTCGGGCGCGGGGGGCCTGGTCGCTGCGACGGCGCAGAGCCGGCTTGAGCCCCGGGTCATTCTGTCGGACATCAGCGCCACGGCCCTGGTGTTTGCCCGGGCCAGCGCGGCGCTGGCAGGCGTGGCGGGTGTGGGGTTCGTACAGGGCGATCTGTTCAGCGCCGTGACGGGCGACTTCGACCTGGTGGTTGCCAACCCGCCGTACCTGAACGACGAAGCCCAGCGCCTGTACCGCCACGGTGGTGGACGCTGGGGCGAGGACCTGTCCCTGCGCATCCTGCGGGAAGGCTTGCCGCGGCTCGCGCCTGGGGGGCGGCTGGTGTTGTACACCGGCGCAGCCATTGCCGGGGGCGTGGATTCGCTGCAGACCGCGTGCCGCACCCACCTCTCGGACTCTGACTGCGTGTGGAGTTACGAGGAGCTCGACCCCGACGTTTTTGGCGAAGAGCTGCACAAGAGCGCCTACGCCGATGTGGACCGCATCGCTGCCGTGGCACTGACCGTGCGCAAGCCATGAGATTCCTGGGCGTCGGCGACACCAACGACCTGGCCGCCATGTACTGGGGCCTGGCGCGGCGGGGGCACGACGTGCGCGTGTTTGTGCGTGATCCGGCCTACCGCGATGTGTTCGCGGGCATGCTGACGACCACCGACGACTGGCAGCAAGAATTGGGCTGGCTGCGCGCAGCGGGCCAGGACGGCATCCTGCTGTTTGAAGGCGCGACGGACGGAGAGACCCAGGACGCGCTGCGCCGCGAGGGCTTCAACGTGATCGGCGGCAGCGCCTTTGGAGACCGGCTCGAAGGCGACCGCGAGTTCGGGCAGGCGGCCCTGCGCGCGGCGGGCATGCGCACCGCTGCAAGCCATGTCTTTCGCGACTACGCCGCCGCGGTGGATTTTGTGCGGCAGCACCCGGCGCGGTACGTGCTCAAGCTCAATGGTGCCAACGCCCTGCGCACCCGCAACTTTGTCGGGTCGATGGACGACGGCCTGGATGTGATCGCGCTGCTGCAGCACTACCAGCGCGCGCAAAACGCAGCGCCCGACGCTGCGGACGCGGACTTCGTGCTCATGGAGCATCTGCAAGGCGTGGAGGTGGGCGTGGGGGCGTACTTCAATGGCGAGGTGTTCTTGGCCCCGGCGTGCATTGATTTCGAGCACAAGCGCTTTTTCCCCGGCGACCTCGGTGAGCTCACCGGCGAGATGGGCACCATCGTGTCCTACCGACATTCGCGGCGCCTTTTCGATACGGTGCTCGCCCCCCTGACCGCTGCCTTGCGCGACGGCGGCTACTGCGGCTACATCAACGTGAACCTCATCGCCAACGAAGCCGGCCTGTGGCCGCTGGAGTTCACAAGCCGCTTCGGCTACCCAGGCTTTGCGATCTGCGAGGCCCTGCACCTGCAGCCGTGGGACGAAATCTTTGGGACGCTGCTGGGCAAACAGGAACTCACGTTTGGCACCCGCGACGGATTTGCCGCCGGCGTGGTGTTGACGGTGCCGCCTTTTCCCTATTCGTACGGGTACGAGGCGCTCTCCAAAGGGCTGCCCATCTGCCTGCGGCCCGGGCTGTCGCAGGCCGATGCCAGTGCGCTTCATTTTGCGGAGGTCGCCCTGGAGGGCGGCCAACTGGTCACCAGCGGCCAGAGCGGGTACCTGGGCGTCGCCACCGGATGTGGCCCGACACCGTCGAGCGCTAATGCCGAGGCCCTGCGTGTGGCCCAGGCGGTGGCGGTGCCAAATCTCCGGTACCGGCGGGACATCGGCGACCGGCTGGAGGGGGGCGAGTGGGCGCGCCTGCAGCGCCTGGGCTGGCTGGGCTCCGCGGGCCCGCAAACGGCGTAGGAGATGCCCCACGCGGTAAGGCGGCGTGGCCCGATGGGTGGGGCACCTGGGCCGGCGCATCCTCAAGGCTCTACCTCAATTTGCCTACTCCATGTCCGCCATCCTGCAGGAACGCCCCCAGCCCGCCGACCCGGCACTCTCCACGGTTTTCTCACGCCCGGCATTTGAGCCCGCTGCGCGGTTTGAGCCCCTGTACCGCCGCTTGGCCGATGTGATTCCGGGGCAGGAAGACCGCGATGCCGCGGTGGATTTCCTGCGCGCCGCGGTGGCGCAAACCGCCACCCTGGTGGACGACCTGCCGGAGGACCCTGCCGACCTCACGAGCTGGATGGAAACCAACATGCAGCGCGTGCACGCGCAGTACCAGGCCTATCTGCAGTTGCGCAAGCAGGGCGCACCGCGCCGCTACTTCAGCAACCGCGCCCACGCGATGTATTTTTTGCGCCAGGTGTCGCCCACCAAGCTGGTGGACGGATCCTGGTTGTATGGCCTGTGTGCGCATGCCGACAATCCGCGCCTGTCGGATCTGGTGGTGACCTACCTCGAAGAGCTGGGCAGTGGCGACGCCGACAAGAACCACGTGACGCTGTACCGCGGCCTGCTGTCGCGCTACGGCCTTGACCCGGTCGATGGCCTGCCCGATGGGCTGTATGAGCAGGGGCTGATTCAGCTGGCGCTGGGCTGGAACGCGCAAGATTTTTTGCCAGAGATCGTGGGCTTCAACCTGGGGTATGAGCAGTTGCCACTGCACCTGCTCATCACCGCCTACGAGCTCAATGAACTGGGGATCGACCCGTATTACTTCACCCTGCATGTCACGGTGGACAACGCCGACACCGGCCATGCCCGGCGTGCCTGCCAGGCCGCGCTGGATGCCGCGCCGCGCATCGACGACGGCGGTGACTACTGGCGCCGCGTGCGCGCCGGGGCCAAGCTGGGCAACCTGGGGACGGGCACGGTGGATGTGATCCAGGGGTTCGACATCGACAGCGAAGTGGTGCGCATCTTTGCGCACAAGTCGCCGGCCGGAAACGGTGCGCATTCGGACTTCTGCAAGGTCAATGGGCGCAGCGTGAACGACTGGCTCTCGAGCCCGCAAAACGTGCCGGAGTTTCTGGATGCGCTGGAGCGCGCCGGCTGGATCCAGAAAAACCAGCCGGCCGAAAACAGCCGCTTTTGGCGCCTGCTGCAGGGCGAGCGGGCCGAAATGTTCGGCGTGTTCTCCCCCTATGAGTTGCAGGTGATCCACGACTGGATCCGGGGCTCGGCCAGTGTCGACGGTGCCTCGTTCGAGGCGACTGCCGCGCACGAAGCACCGCGGGCCCGGCCCATCAGCTTTCGGGTGGCCGAGCGCCTGCGCATGGCGCAGCGGGCCCAGCCCGCGCCCAGCGCAGAAGCCCTGGACGCCGATCTGTCGATCTTTCGCGAGCGCTACCCCGTGCTCGACGGGGCTGCACGGCGCGATCTGCTGCTGCAGGCCATGTCGCCTGCCTTGCACTGGACGCCCACGGGGCTGGAAGCCACGCGCATCTTTGCAGGGCGGCCCGTGTGAGAGCGGCCGACTCCCTTTTTGGCACGGCCGCCCGGTGCTGCGTGGATGCCCGAAAGGCCGCCGGAGCACCGGGCCGCTGACACCGTGCCCTCGTTGCGGAGGACCCACCATGCCCACGACACGTTTTGAAGAACTGCAGGCGAAAGCCGGGGCCTGGTGCCAGGACTTTGAACGGCACAAGGACGACTGCAAGGTCTTTGCGGAGAAGCTCCGGATCGAGCTGATCGAGTACCTGGGCGCAAAGTCCACCGACATCGAGTTTTATGTGCTCGACGAGCACCTTGATCGGGTGCGCGATGGAGGTACCACGCTGTCGCCCCGCCTGCAGGTCGGCGACGACGGTTTTGTCTATTTCGGGCTCACGCTGTTCTTCAAATTCGAAGGCCAGTGTGTGGACGAGCATGTGCGCGTGGGCATACAGCGCGCCCGCGGGCAGTGGCGCGTGCGCTGGAACCAGCAAGAGATCAGCTACGGCAACGCCAACGCCCGCACGGCATTTTTCGAGAAGGCCACTGCCGCGATCGCCGAGAAGTTCGATACCCCATTCCACAAGAAGCGTGGCCCGCTCGGTTTTGTGCCGATCATTTCCAATGACCACCTGGTGCTGATGCCGCCTGCAGAACTGCGTGTGGCCACCGAGGCGCTGGCGCCCCCCGGGGATCCTGCGCAGCCCTGAGAGTCATTGAGGCGTCGCGGCCCGGTATAACGAGTTAATGCTATGTATTTGATAGCAATAAAGTCAATGCTGTCAAGCGCCAGGGCCTTGTTTTGTTCAGAATTTGGCGGCTTTGTCGCTATCGGGCCGGCGCGGGCAGTGCCAGCGCCACGCATGCGGGCATCACCCCTCGATGAGCGCCTGGTACAGCGACACGTAGGGTCTGGCTGCGCTTTCCCATCCGTGGTCCCGCAGCATGCCGCGCTGTTGCAACCTCTGCCATCCCGGCCGATCCTCCCACGCGGAAAACACGCGGTCGAGCGCAGCTTCGTACGCGCTCTGTGTCACAGCATCCATCACAAATCCGGTGCCTTCGGCGCGGGCAGCGTCCGCATCCGTCACCGTGTCCGCAAGGCCCCCTGTGGGGGTGACCAGCGGCGGTGTGCCGTAGGCCAGGCTGTACATCTGGTTGAGGCCGCAGGGTTCAAAGCGCGAGGGCATCAGAAAACAGTCGGCCCCGGCCTCGATGCGATGGGCCAGGGTTTCATCGAACGCCACAGACGCGTAGACCTGGCGCGGATGTGCCAAGGCCAGGGCCCATACCGCTTGTTCCAGGTCCGGGTCGCCTTTGCCCAGCACCACCAGTTGGCCGCCCTGCGAGAGCAGGTGCGCGCTGCCCTGCAGCACCAGGTCCAGGCCCTTTTGCGACGTGAGCCGCCCAACAAAGCCGAACAGGGGACCGTCGCTGTCCGCCAGCCCACAGTGCCTTCGCAGCGCGGCCCGGTTCACCGCCTTCGGGCCGAGATCGTCGGGCCCATAGGCGGCGTGGATCAACGGATCGGTGCGCGGATTCCACACGGCGGTGTCGATCCCGTTGATCAACCCGTGGAGCCGGTCCGCGCGGGCGCGCAGCACGCCATCAAGGCCGAAGCCGAGTTCGGGCTCCTGGATCTCGCGCGCGTAGGTCGGGCTGACCGTGGTGATTGCGTCAGCAAACTGCAGGCCGGCCTTGAGCATGGACAACTGGCCCCAGTACTCCACGCCCTCGATGCCCCGATGGACGGGGTGGATGCCCAGCATGTCTGCCGCGTCCATGGGGAAAACGCCCTGGAACGCCAGGTTGTGGATGGTCATCACGCTGCGGGCCGCAGTGGCATCGCCCGCCTCGCGGCGCTGGTGCAGGTACAGGGGGGCCAGGCCGCAGGGCCAGTCGTTGGCGTGCACCACATCGGCCTGCCATCCGCAGGGGGTGTCGCGGGAGCCGATGCGCGCCGCCACCTGGGCAAGCAGCCCAAAGCGCAGGGCCTGGGAGTGGCCGTGGAGATGGCCGTCAGCATCGCCGGGGTTGGAGTACGGCGTGGCCGCGCTGCCATAAAGCGCCGGGCACGACAGCAAAAACAGCGGTGGCCCGTCCGCAGGCACCACATGGAGCAACTGCGCTGCCGGCCAGCGGCCTTCGGCGGGCAGCGTGAGGGTGGCGGCCAGCGTGCCTTCAACCCTCATTTCGCCGTAGGCCGGCATCAGTATGGCGACATCGCAGCCGCGCTGCGCCAGGGCGCGCGGCAGGGCGGCGCTGACATCGCCGAGCCCGCCGGTCTTGACCATGGGGGCGCACTCGGGCGTGACGAACAGAATCTTCATGGGGCCATATCTTGCGCGATCAGCACGGCGAACGGCAGGCGGTCGCCACCCGGCCCCACGGCGCCCAGCACCTCGGCCAGCGGCAACGCCGGGGCGTTGTCCAGCGCCATGCCGGTAAACAGCTCGACCCAGCGCTGGGGCTTGGCGAGTGCCGGGTGGGCGCTGGCCATGGCCACCTCAGTGGTCGACCAATCGGACGCGTGCTGCGCAGCCCACACGGCCAGCAGGCGGCTGCACACTAGCACGATGGCCTGCCCTTCGTGGACGCGCGCAAACGCCAGCACATGCGACGCGGCCGGCCCTTCCACAGCCAGCGGCACGTAGATGGCATCGCGCAGCAAGGCGGCGTACTGCGTGCGCAATTGCAGAAGCCGCCAGGTCACCAGCTGCTTGGTGGCGGCAGGCATGGGCTGGCCGTCACCCAGCAGGTCACGCCAGCGCGCGGGAGGTGGGTGGGCGCCATCGGCGTACAGGGCCTGCAGCGGCTGCAGCGTGGACATCAACGCAGCAAAATCCACCGGCCGGCGGTTGTCCGGATCGACGAGCGAAAAATTCCACTCCTCGCAACCCTGGTAGATATCGGGCACGCCCGGCGCCAGCAGCTTGATGGCCACCTGGCACAGGCTGTTGCGAAACCCGTAGGGCGCGATGCGCTGCACCCAGGCCTGCAGCGGCCGGCGGAAATCACCCGACGACAGCGCCTTGTCGATGTAGCGCGCCACCGCGTCTTCGTAGGCCTGGTTGGGAAAGAGCCAGTTGCTGTGCAGTTTGGCCTCGCGGATGGCCTTGACCATGTAGCGCTGGATGCGCTCGCGCAGCATGGGCAGGGCGCTGGGGTCGGCGCCCTCGGCGGGCCAGATGCCCACGAGCGCCTGGAACAGCGCCCAGCGGTCGTGCGCGCTCGGCGCCGGGGCCTCGTCCACCACGTCCTGGTAGGGCTCCCCGGCGGCCTGCATGGCAAGCGCGGTGCTCTCCCACTCTTGCACCAGTTCAGACAGCACGTTGAGCCGGGAGCGAACGTCCTCCGAGCGCTTGCTGTCGTGGGTTGACGTGGCCAGAAGCCCGTGGGGGTCGTAGCGTGAGCGCTGCTGGTTGATGTGGTGGAACGCGCCCACCGGCAGGCCGAACCGGCGCGGCTCGGCGCCCACATCGTTCAGGGAAACGAGGCGCACGTAGCGGTAGAACAAGGTGTCTTCCACCGCCTTGGCCATGACGGGCGCAGTGAACTGCTGCCAGCGCCGGATGAAGCGCGCGCGCAGCTCGGGCTGCGCGCCTTCTTCGCCCATCAACACGCTGCGCAAGAATACGAGCAGCCCCCCTTCGGAGGTGCCCAGCCGCCGCCGCGCCGCCGCGATCGCCCGGTCGATGTGCTGCACGTCGAGCGTGCTCGGCGGCGCGCCCCCAGGCACCACATACGTGCGGTACACGGGGAACTGCGTGGCCACTTCCGTGAGCGCCACCCTGAGCTGGTTGCGCGTGAAGTCGCACACGCGCCGGTCCGCCTGCGTGATCTGGCTGAGCGTGTGGACCAGCCAGGCCAGGTCGCTGAACAGCGTGGTCTCGATGATGAGGCGCTTGCATTCGCGTGCGGCCTCTTCAAAGGGTCGTGTATCCCCGGTGAAGCCGACGTACGCCGCGTCAAATCGCTCCTGCGCGTCGGCGTCCACAAAAACGCCGTTGGCCAGCGTGGCGAAGCGGTAGCCCGTGCCGCCGTGCACTTGCCAGTCGGCCGGCAGCGGCTCGTGCTCGGCCATGATCTTTTCGACCACGATGTACAGCGAGCGCGGTGGCTGCCCCTGCGCCTGGCGCAGTTGGTGATGGCGCTGCTGCAGCCGCGTGAAGTACTGGGCGGGGTTGGCGAGGCCGTCGGGGTGGTCGATGCGCAGGCCGGTGACCTTGCCCTCAGCCAGCCAGCGGAAGGTCTGTGCGTGCACCGCGTCGAACACAGCGGGGTCCTCCATGCGCACGGCCGCCAGGGCATTGATGTCAAAGAAGCGCCGGTAGTTGATGTCGTCGCCGGCCACCCTCCAATCCGCCAGCCGGTAGGCCTGGCGCTGCAGCAGCTGGTCAAGCAGGTCAAAACTCGTGGGCACACCCTGTGTGCCGTTCACGTGCCGCAGGTTGGCGTCGATCCAGTCGCGCACCCAGGCGTGACGTCCCGCAAACTCGGCCAGGCGCTGCTGGTGCAGCGCGGCGTCGCGCAACCGGGTCGCCTGGGCTGCGGGGTCTTGTGTGGTGTGGGGCGGCAGCAGGGCCAACGCGTCGAGCAGCGAGTGCACGGCAGAAAGATCGTCCAGGCCCGAGCCGTCGGCGGCCGCCACGGGCAAGGGGGCCGTGGCCAGCAGCGCAGCGTAGCTTTGGGGGTCGAGCGGAAAGGCGCGCTCCCAATACGCCACCAGGAACCGGCCGGTGGCGGCATCAAACCGCACCTGCAGTTCGCCGTCTTCCAGCACCTTGCCGTAGTGGTTGCCCAGCACCGGCAACAACAGCCGCTGACCCGTCTGCGGGTTGGCGGGGTTCCATTCGATATCGAACGTGGCGGCGTGGGGCGACGACATCCCGTGCTCGAGCACGTCGTACCACCAGCGGTTGCCTTCGTCGTCCACCCCCATGTGGTTGGGAACGGTGTCGAGCAGGTGGCCCATGCCGTGGGCGTCGAGCGCGGCGCACAGGGCCTCGTGTTGCTCGGGCGTGCCGATCTCCGGGTTGACCTGCGAGGGGTCCACCATGTCATAGCCGTGGGTGCTGCCGGCACTAGCCTTGAGATAGGGCGAGGTGTAGAGGTGGCTGATGCCCAGCGCGTGCAGGTAGGGCACGGCCGCGCGCGCCTGCTCAAAATTGAAGTCCTTGTGCAGCTGCACGCGGTACGTGGCCCGCGGCACGTCGGCGGTCTGCAATGCGGGCAGTGGCCCCGCGGCCATCTGGGGCGATTGGCGCTCGGCGCGCACTGCGGCGGTAATGGCGCCAAAAAATGGCGCGGCGGCCAATTGCTCCAGCGTGACGCCCATGCGCCTGCGCCAGTTGGCGTGCACGTCGTCCGTAGTACCCGGCACGTTCGACTGCTCACGCTGGCCCATGAGGTCTTCGAGCTGCACGCCCACCAGCTGGCAGGGCGTGCGCGCCAGGAAGCGGTGCACGGCGGCGGCCAGCGCGGGGCTCATTTCGGGGGCGGATTGCGCATCCAGCGTGACGCCTTCGGGCAGCAGGCCCTCGGCATCCAGCGCAGCCAGGAGATGGGTGCGGTCTTGCGCGCGGGCGAGCAGCGCCCGCAGGTGCGCATCACCGTCGAGCCACCCCAGCCGCTGTTGCACGCCCACGTCGTCGGCCGCCCAAAAACCCGCCAGTGTCGGCAAGTCGTGCGTGCTGACCACGGCGAGCGCAGGCGCAGGCCACTGGACCGGCGGGCGGAAAGCGCCACCGTCCAGGCGTTCAAAGATGAGCGGCCGGTACGACAGCATGGCGTGCGCTGCCATCGCTTCGCGCATCTCGGGCGCCACGTTGCCCAGGTCTTCGCCGATGACCATGCACTGGTGGCGGTGGCTTTCGATGGCGATCACCGCCAGCATGGCCTGCAGCGGATAGGCGACATAGGTGCCGCCATCCGGGCTGGTCCAGAACAGGCGCATGAGGGCCATCGCGTGGTCCATGCGCACCGCACCAGCCGATTGCATCACGGCAAACAGCATGCGGCGGAACGGGGCGAACTGCGCTGCCGCCAGCGCCACCGGGTTCACGGGCGGAAGGCCCCAGTCCTGGCCCTGGGTGCTGAGCGGGTCGGGTGGGGCGCCGACATTCATGCCCCGGGCATACAACGATGGGTCGGCCCAGGTGTCGGTGCCGCCATCGGACGCGCCGACGGCCAGGTCGCAGTACAGGCCAATGGGCATGAGCGAGCGTGCCGTTGCGCTGGCCTGCGCCAGTTGTTCGTGCGCGATCCATTGCAGCCAGAAGCGGTAAGCCACCACGTCGGCATGCTCGCGCACAAAGGCCTGGACAGCCGCGCCCTGCGGGTCGCGCAGAGCTTCGGGCCATGCGGGCCAGCCCCACACGGCGGGATCCTGCAACTGCAGGGTGCACTGAATCGCCTCGAAGCGGGCGTGCGGGCCCAGGGTGTCGGCATGGTCCTTGCGGAACTGGTCGAATGCGTCGCCACGCGCGCCGTCGCCCGTCCGGGCGGTGCGCTGAAAGGTCTGCCAAAGGCGGGTCAGTGCCGCGTCCTTCAGCGCTGCTACCGCTGCATAGTCGACCGTGGGGCTTTGCTGCGCAGCCTGCAACCTGGCACGAAACCCGGGGTCGTCGCGCAGCGCCTGCGTCGCCTCGCACTGCAGGTACTCGGGCACGGCGGTCACGTCGATGTGCAGCACGTTCAGCGCCACGCGGCTGCTGGGGCTGTAGGGGCTGGCGGCTTCTGGCTGGCCGGGGCGCAGCGCGTGCAGCGGGCTCACGCCCACAAAGGCGGCCCCTTGCGCGGCCGACAGGGCGGCGCACTGGGCCAAATCGGTGAAGTCGCCAATGCCCCAGCTGCGCTCGGAACGCAGTGCGTACATCTGTGTGGTGACGCCCCACCAGCGCGCGCCCTGGCGCAGACCTTCGGGCAACCAGCATTGCGCAGGCGCCACCAGCACACTGCGCACCTGTCCGGCCGCGCGCAGCTCGTAGTAGCCTGCCGCCAGCGTGGCGGGCAACTCGGCCACGTCGCCGTGGCCCTGGGCGCAGGGAGGGGCCTTTGGGGCATCCAGCGCGCGCAGTTCCCAGTCGGAGGGCGAGGGCAGCGCGACGGGACACGCATCACCCAGAGGGACCACTACAACGTCAGGGTGCGCGCGCGCATCCACGTAGGTGCCCATGGCGTGCAGCGCGCGCCGAAGCACGCTGGAGCCCACGTTGACTGTTTCGCCCCAGAAGCCGGTGTACTGGGTCGCAATGCCCGCGCGTTCGGCTTGGCGCAGCAGATCGGCGTCCGTCCCGCCCGCGGGGAGGGTGGTGAAGTGGGGTGCGTTCATGCAGGAGCGTCCGTGAAGGTCCATTGGGCCGACCAGGGCGCCCAGCCTTGCTGCTGGCCAGGCAACCCTGGCGCCCAGCGGTGCTGAAAGATGACCCTGCCCGTTGGTGCAGCGGGCGGGCCTTGCAAGGTATCGGGGCCGAGGTTGGTTTCGAGCCATATCTGGCGGCCACCGCCGTAGCGCCAGCCAATGCGCAATCCGCGCTGGCCTATGCGTTCGGCTGTGTGGGCGCCTGCGAGCAGCTGCAGCGCGTGGGGTTCGAAATACTGGCGCCGGATTTCAAGGGCGCGCTGTACCAGTGCGCTGCGTTCGCGGCCGGCCGGGAGTTCGCACTGCACCCAGTCGAGGCGGCTCGCGGACCGGGTCTCTGCGGCGCAGGGGTCAGGCAAGGGATGATCGTCGGAGGTGGCATGGCTGAATTCCCGCTGCCGCCCCGCGCGGACCGCGTCGCGCAACTCCCCCTCCCAGTTGGCGAAGTAGAGGAAGGGGGTCGTTGCGCCAAACTCGTCGCCCATGAAGACCATGGGCGCCGAGGGCGCCAGCAGCACCAGGAGCAGGGCCAGCTCGGCTGCGGGTTCGGGCACCAGCGCCGACAGCCGCTCGCCGAAGGCCCGGTTGCCCACCTGGTCGTGGTTGCCAAGGAAGTTGACGAGGGCGGCCAAGGGAACCTGCGCATCAGCAGGCGTTGCCGGGTGGCCGTTGGGGAAAGCGAAACCCTGCGTCATGACCCGTGCAAGCAGGGCGATGGGGTCGGGTGCGAACTTGGCGTAGTAGGTCTGCGATTCCCGCGTCAGCGCCACATGCAGCGCGTGGTGGAAGTCGTCGTTCCATTGCGCGTCGTAGCTGCCCGGCGTGCCCTGGGGGGCGGTCAGCCACTGAGGCTGGTTCTTTTCGTTTTCCAGCACCAGGTGAACGTGTCGCCCGGTAGCGTCCGCCAGGGCCCGGACCTGTGTGCTGAGGTCCTTAAGTATGTGCTGCTGGCTCTCGTCGACGATGGCGTGCACGGCGTCGAGCCGCAGCCCGTCCATGTGGAATTCCTCGATCCAATACAGCGCGTTGTGCACGAAGAATGCACGCACCATCTCGCTGCCGTCGTTGTCGAAGTTGATGGCCGCGCCCCAGGGGCTTTCATTGACCGGTGAGAAAAACGCAGGCGCGTACGCATGCAGATAGTTGCCATCGGGCCCGAAATGGTTGTAGACCACGTCGAGAAACACGCACAGGCCCAGCGCATGCGCCGCGTCCACCAGGTGTTTGAGCTCATCGGGCGTCCCGTACGCGGGGTGCGGTGCAAACGGCAGCACACCGTCATACCCCCAACCCCAGTCGCCTGCAAAGGTGGCCAGTGGCATGAGTTCGATGGCGGTAAATCCCAGTGCGGCGAGCCGGGGAAGTTCTGCCTCTGCCGCTGCGTAGGTGCCTTCGGCCGTGAAGGTGCCCACATGCAGCTCGTAGAACACCAGCTCGTGCCAGGGGCGGCCGCGCCAGCCGGGCTTGTGCCAGGCGTAGGCGCCTGGATCGGTGACCACGCACAGCCCATGTGGCCCGTCCGGTGCCTGGCGCGCTGCGGGGTCGGGCACCTTGAGGTCGCCGTTGATCTGCCACTGGTAGCGCGTGGAGGGCGTGGCATCGGCCGCGTGCACGTGCCACCAGCCACCTTGCGCGGGGTGTGCAGGGGTGGGGTGCAGTTCAGTGCCGTTACCGTCCTGGCGCATCAGCGCGACCGACTCGGCCGCAGGGGCCCACAGGCTGAAATCGACCCCGCCGCCTTCGCGCCAGCGTGCACCAAAAGGCATGGTGTGGGCGTGTGCGAGGGCGTGGAGGTTTTCGTTGGCGTTCATGCGGTGGTGGCTGGTGATGGTTTGCCGGGGGGCGTTCCATGCGCAGCGTCGGCGGCGCGTGAAGGCGCAGTGAACGCAACCATGGAGTGCGGAAGCAGTGTGTAGTGCTCCCCCGCGTTCACCGCTTCATGCGGTGTGGTGTGGGCGTCGGTGGCGGCGCCCACGACCTGGGCATGGCGGGTGTCCAGCCGCAGGGTCCAGGAGCGCGGGGTGTCGTCGGCGGGCAGCGTAAAGACCGTTTCCTCGGTGGAGGAGTTGAACATCATCATCAGCGAGTCCTCGCCCGCCCGGGTGCTTTCCATCAGCGCAGCCACGCAGCGCACCGCCGGGTCATCCCACTCCTCTGCAGTCATCTCCAGCCCCCACACGCTGTGCCACTGCACGGTGACCCTGGCGGGGGCGCCAGCGGCATGGTGGGGCCAGTCGGCCAGGCGCACGACCGGTAGGTCCCGGCGCAGGGCCAGCAAGTCCCGGGTGAAAGACTGGAGTTCTTCGTGGTGTGCCGCACGTTCCCAATCGAACCACGACAGGGCGTTGTCCTGGCAATAGCCGTTGTTGTTGCCCTGCTGCGTGCGCCCCAACTCGTCGCCGCCCAGCAGCAGCGGTGTGCCATGCGAGAGAAAAAGGGTGGCCAGGAAGTTGCGCACCTGGCGCTGGCGCCGCGCCAGAATCTCCGGGTCGTCCGTATCGCCTTCAGCGCCGCAGTTCCAGCTGCGGTTGTGGCTTTCGCCGTCGCGGCTGTCCTCGCCGTTGGCTTCGTTGTGCTTTTCGTTGTAGCTCACCAAATCCGCCAGCGTAAAGCCATCGTGCACCGTCACCAGGTTCACGCTGGCGGTGGGGCGGCGCCGGCGCGGCTCCAGCATGTCGGCCGAGCCGCACAGGCTGGCCGCAAAGGCGGGCAAGCTGCTGTCGGCATTGGTCCAGTAGTCGCGCACCGCGTCGCGGTAACGTCCGTTCCATTCCAGCCAACCGGTCGGAAACCCGCCTGGCTGGTATCCGTTGGGTCCCAGATCCCAGGGCTCGGCAATCAGCTTGACGTGCGCCAGCACCGGGTCCTGCGCAATGGCCGCAAAAAACGGTGAACGCCAGGTGTATTCGCCGGCGGCATCGCGCCCCAGCGCGGCTGCGAGGTCAAACCGAAAGCCATCCACGTGCATCTCTTGCACCCAGTAGCGCAGGCTGTCGAGCACCAGGCGCAGGGCCGGCGGGCTGCTGGTATCCACGGTGTTCCCCGTGCCGGTGAAGTCCACGCAAAAGCGCGCGTCTTCCGACAAGCGGTAGTAGGCGCCGTGGTCCAGCCCCTTGAGGCTGAGTGTGGGACCCAGGTGGTTGCCCTCGGCGGTGTGGTTGTAGACCACGTCAAGGATCACCTCCAGCCCCTCGGCGTGCAACGCCTTGACCATGGCCTTGAACTCGTCCACACCGCCATCGTGCACCTGTGCGGCTTGCGTGGCGTAGCGGGGCTCGGGCGCAAAAAAAGCAAGGGTGTTGTAGCCCCAGTAGTTGGCAAGCCCCAGCTCCACCAGGCGCTGGTCGTCAATGAACGCCTGCACCGGGAGAAGCTCCACACTCGTAACACCCAGGCTTTTAAGGTGCGCAATGGCGGGCGGGCTGGCCAGGCCGGCATAGGTGCCGCGCTGCGCTTCGGGCACCGCGGCAAGCGACTGGGTGAAGCCCTTCACATGCACTTCATAGAACACGGTCTCGCGCGCCGGCACACGGGGTGGACGGTCGTCGCCCCAGTCGAACCGTGAACGCACCACGACGCCCTTGGGTGCCGTGGCCCCATTGTCGGCCGATGCTGGAATCAGGTCTTCGTCCGGATGCCCAAGGACATAGCCGAACTGGTCGGAGGCGCCGCGCACCGGCCCATCCAGCGCACGGGCATAGGGATCGATGAGCAGCAAGGCCGGGTTGCAGCGCAACCCCTGGCCCGGGTCGTACGGGCCATGAACCCGCAGCCCATAGTGCTGTCCCGCACGCAGGCCGGGGATGAAGCCGTGCCACACATCGTCGGTAAGCCCCGGCAGCGCGATGCGCTGGGTCTCGCGCCCATCCGGCGCAAACAGGCACACCTCTACGCGGTCGGCAATGCGCGAATACACCGCGAAGTTCACGCCGTGGCGATCCGCGGTGGCGCCCAGCGGCCAGGGGCTGCCAGTTTCTACTCGGTGGCGGGTGGCACGAGCGCGTTTTACAGGGCCATCGCTGTGGCCAGAATCTGGGGTCATGGGTTTCATGCAGCGGCTCGCAGCTCGCTGTCAAACAAGGCGGTGTAGGCACCGGCAGAGGCCGCGGGGCGCAGCCTCCCGACGGCGGGGTGGGGGCTGGTGGCGTGGCTTTGCGCCGGGAAGAAGTTCCGGGGTACCACCACGATGCCGCTGGGTGTCACGTGAAAACGCTTGCGGTCGACGTCCAGGTCGAAGCCAATGCGTTCGCCAGCGGGGATGTCGTTGTCCTGGTCGATGATGGCGCGGCGCACGTGGGCGCCCGTGCCGATGCGCGAGCGTTCCATCACGATGCAATGCTGCAGGTGCGCGTCACGCTCCACCAGCACCGAGCGGCGCAGCATGGCGTGGTCGAGCGTGGCTCCATCCACGATGCTGCCGGAGCCCACGACAGAGCGGTGCAGTACGCCGTTTTCAATCTGGGCTGACTCCGCCTGGTCGGGGCTCGCATAAATCGGCCACTGCCGGTTGGTCATGCGGAAACGGGGCGTAGCGCCCAGCGTGTCGAAATGGGCGTCGTAGTACGCATCGATGGTGCCCACATCCCGCCAGTAAGCATGCTCTTCGTAGGCTTCTGTCCCGGGGATTTCATTGGTGTTGAAGTCGTAGGCCATGAGACGGTGCGACTGGAGCATCGTGGGGAGGATGTCCCGGCCGAAGTCGCTGTGGCCACTGGCGTGGGCCTTCTTGAGCGCATCGAGCAGCACATCGGCGTTGAAGAGGTAGTTGCCCATGGATGCGAGCGCGTGGGTGGTGCTGCCGGGCATAGGGAGGGTGGAGGCGGGCTTCTCCACGAACTGAGCGATCCGGTGCTGCGCATCGATCTCCACAATGCCGAACTGGTTGCTCTGCGCCAGCGGCACCGGCAGGGTGGCGACACTGACATGGGCGTTGGTGGCCGTATGAAAGTCGATCATCTGGCGCACATCCATGCGGTAGATGTGGTCCGCACCGAATACCGCGACGATGTCAGGCTGGAAGCTTTCGACCAGGTGGATGTTTTGGTACACCGAGTCCGCTGTGCCCTGGAACCACTCCGGACCATTGCGCATCTGGGGCGGCACCACGGTCACAAAATGCTGGGGGATGAACCGGGTCATCGTCCAGGACTGCCGGACGTGCTCAATGAGCGACTGCGACTTGTACTGGACGAGTAGGTACACGGAATAGATCTCGGAGTTCACGAGATTCGACAGGACAAAGTCCACGATGCGGTGCTTGCCGTTGAACGGCACAGCGGGCTTGCAGCGCTCTGCAGTGAGAGGATGAAGGCGCGATCCTTCGCCGCCAGCCATGACGATGGCCAATACATTCCTTGTGCGTGACATGGGTCGCTCCATAACAAAGGGGCATGCCCGACAGGGCAGTAGAGGAGCCAGCGAGGCAGCCGGCGGAACTCCATCCTCTGCTGCGGTGCAACACACAGTTGCAGGAATTTACAGAGACGCTTTGTAGGTATCGGACTACCCGGTGCGGCCCGCGCGTTTAAGGGCTTTCGTTCGCACCGCGGCATCCGTTCTATGGCCGCTCCGACGTCCCCTGTTTCAGTGCGCTTTCTTGGTCGAACACTTGAGCACGCGCGACATTTGCAACAGTGCGGCCGCTTTGGATTCCTCGCTCTCGGCGGCGGTGCAGTCGCTGGGCACCCACACCTTGTATCCGAGCATGTAGGCATCCATGGCGGAGAGGTGCACGCACATGTCGGTGGACAGCCCGACCAGCACCAGCTCTTTTGCTTTGAGCTGTTGCAAAAGGTGGTCCAAAGGGGTGGAGTGAAAGGCAGAATGCCGCGGCTTGAGCACCGTCAGGTCATCATCGTCGGGCGCGAGCAGGGATGCGATCTCACCGCGCACCCCGGGCAGCGATTGGCAGGCCGCCACCAGTTCCTTGAAGTCCGAGTGCCAGATGCCGTAGTTGTCGTTGGCATAGATGGTGGCAACGCCTTGTTTTGACAGCCGTTTCTTCAGGCGCGCCGTAGCGGCCGCTGCGGGCAGTGCGCCACGCGCCAGATTGGCAGCGCCGGGAAACCGCATCGGATTGATGAAGTCCACCAGCACCAGTACGGTGGGGCTCGCCTTGAGCGGACCCAACCGTGCACGGTCGAAAAGGTCGTGGGCTTTTGCCGTCATGGCTGTCGCAAGGATGAGGTGTGCCGTCCTGCGGCGACGCGCCCGCCGGGGAGTGGCGGGCGCTGGCGGTCAGACGACCGGCGGATCGGTTTCCCGTTCCGGATGCTTGTGCTGCGCGATACCGAGGATGAAGGCCTTGAAGTCGGCAGGGGTGGCTCCAAAAACGATGCCAGGGTCGGGCTCGCCGGACGCCAGCGCTGACGGAATCTGGGCCTTCAGCATCAGCGCAGACGATGCGGGCATCACGAGAATCGTTTTGCAGTGCCGGTGCTGGTCTTTGATGAACTCCATCGTGTGGCCGTCGGCCGCCAGGGTCTGCACGCCCGCCTCGCCGTCGGGGAGCGCCAGGGCATCGAACAGGAAACCTGGCTCGTTCTCGAGCGAGGCGTCGGCATTGATGGCGACCTGGTCCGCGGTTTTGACCGGGCCGATGCGGGGCGCAACAAACCGCGGCACTGCGCCCTGGGCGGCCAGCGCGGCGTGCAGGTCCACCGCGCTTTGGCCGGTGATGCCGTCTGCCACCAGGATTGCGATCTTGCGGCCCAGCAGGCTGCCATCGCCGGGCCGCGCAAAGAGCGACAGGGTCGGTGACTTGGCGACTTCAGGCTTGGGCGGCTTGGCCAGCGCACGCGGCATGGCCGGTGGCAGGGTCTCCATGCCCAGCCCCTGCGCGACCTGGGTGGCCAAATCGTCCGACACGTTTCGCAGCGACGACACCATGCGCTCGCGCACGGCCGGCACCGTGACCTTGCTCAACTCGAAGCGGAACGCGGCGGCGATGTGGGCCTGCTCGACGGGAGTCTGGCTGTCAAAGAACAGCCGGGCCTGGGTGTAGTGGTCGGCAAACTTTTCGGGCTTGGCCCTGACCTTGCCCTGGGCTTCCTTGGCGTCAATGCGCGCGGGGACGGACACAAAGCCCTGGGCGGCGCCGGCTTGGAAGGGGCAGCCCCCCGCCAACGAATTGGGCTCGTAGGAGACCCGGCCGCGGTGGATGGCCTGCCGGTGCATGCCGTCGCGCTGGTTGTTGTGCACGGGCGCAATCGGCGCGTTGATCGGCAGCTCGTGAAAGTTGGGACCGCCGAGCCGCGAGATCTGCGTGTCTACGTACGAGTGAATGCGTCCGGCCAGGAGCGGGTCGTTCGAGAAGTCGATGCCCGGCACCACGTGGGCGGCGCAGAAGGCGACCTGCTCGGTTTCTGCAAAAAAGTTGTCGGGGTTGCGGTTGAGCACCATGCGGCCCACGGGGCGCACCGGCACCAGCTCTTCAGGAATGATCTTGGTGGCATCCAGAATGTCAAAACTGAAGCTCTCGGCCTGCTCTTCAGTGAACACCTGCACCCCCAGCTCGTACTCGGGATAAGCGCCTGCCTCGATGCGCTCCCACAGATCGCGGCGGTGAAAATCGGGGTCCGCGCCCGAGATCTTGACGGCCTCGTCCCATACCAGCGAGTGTGTGCCGGCCTTGGGATTCCAGTGGAACTTGACAAACACCGACTCGCCCGCGGCATTCACGAGCCGGAAGGTATGGACCCCAAAACCCTGCATGGTGGCGTAGCTGCGCGGGATGGCGCGGTCCGACATCACCCACATCAGCATGTGGGTGGACTCGGGCATGAGCGAGACAAAATCCCAGAAGGTGTCGTGCGCGCTCGCGGCTTGCGGCATCTGGTGGTGGGGCTCTGGCTTGACGGCGTGCACCAGGTCCGGGAACTTCATCGCGTCCTGGATAAAGAACACGGGCATGTTGTTGCCCACCAGGTCCCAGTTGCCTTCATCGGTATAGAACTTCACGGCAAAGCCCCGCACGTCCCGCGCGGTGTCTTTCGAGCCGCGCTCCCCCTGCACAGTGGAAAACCGCACGAACACAGGAGTCACCTTGCCGGCCGCCTGGAAAGGCGCCGCACGGGTAAGGTCGGTCAGCGGCTCGTAGCATTCAAAAAAACCGTGGGCGCCCGAGCCACGCGCATGAACGATGCGCTCTGGAATGCGTTCATGGTCGAAGTGGGTGATCTTCTCGCGGAGGATGAAGTCCTCCAGCAGCGCCGGCCCGCGCTCGCCGTATTTGAGCGAGTTCTGGTTGTCGGCAATGGCCACGCCCTGGTTGGTGGTCAGAACCTGTCCGGTCGAATCCACACGCACGCGGTCCAGCGGCGCGATGGTGGCGTTGACGCCTTGCGGGGCTACGGTACCGGTCTTTTCGCTGCTGTTGGCTTCGGACAAAGTGCTTGCTCCCGGCAATCGGGACGCGGGCTCCACCGTGGCACCTGCAGGCGGGCTGACGCCGTTCTTGAATCCATGCTCACCCGCCTTGCCGGGATTGAATGGCATGGCTGCAGCCAGGTCGTTGGTCTCGCCAGCCTTGGCAGACGCCAGGTCGGTCGCAGGTCCCATGGTGGACGGGCCACTGTCTGTGTTTTTTGCAGCGGCGGCGGTCGCGGCTGCACTGGAGGTTTTGCGTTCTTTGGGCATGGTAGATGTGCTCTGTGGGTAACTGGGACGTTGAAATTCCAACGGGTTTGCAGCGCTCGCGCTGCTCAGCCGGTGGGCTTCTTCAAGATGCTGATCTGGCCATCGGCTTCCAGGAATGCGCACTGCATGGACGCGAGTTCACAGTCGGCTTCGCGCAATGCCTGCAGCACGTCCGACTCCGGGATGTGCAGCCGCTTGAGCACTTGGTGAAGGATGTGCCCGTCCTTGCCCACCAGCACGGGCTCGCCCTCCAGCAAGGTGCGAACCGTCGCGTTGCGCGCTGCAACCACGGCCACCGACGTGTTCAGGCCGATGAGGGTGGCAGCACTGATAAGGCCGGCGGCCAGCGAATCGTCTCCACCGGTCAGCGCGTTGGAGACGGATTCGCTGAGGAGCATCACCACCAGAAGATCGAACGGGGTGAACTGGCCGACAGTGCGCCGGCCTGACAGACGGATCAGCAGCAACAGCAGTGCATACACCACTGTGGCCCGCACGATCAACTCCCACCAGGGGAGTGTCATTTCCCACATCGATCACCTCCGGGCATCCCGCGGTTTAATGGATCAGGCTGCCGCCAGTTGCTCGTCCAGAAGCTCCTGCTTGCGGGCTTCCACCTCGTCGCGCATGGCAACCAGATCCAGCTTCTTGGCAGCCCGGGCCTTGGGGAAGATCTCGTTGCGCTCTTCCTTGACGTGGTGGTCGATGTACTCGCTCAGCACCTTGACGCGTGCGTCGAACTCTTCGTCGGCGGTTTCCGCGGCGCGGATCTGTGCGATCAGGTCCTTGGCGGTCTGGTGCTCGACTTCGGCTTCGGCCAGCAAGTCGGTTTCCTTGATGGCTTGGCGCAGGGCTGGGTAGAAGATTTCTTCTTCAACCTGGGCGTGTGCCGTCAGTTCGGTGCAGATTTCACGGGCGAGGTCCAGGCGCTGTTGCGCTGCGTTGCGGGCCTTGGACTCCGTGAGGGTTTCAAAGTCTTTGAACATCTTCTTGACGGCCTTGTGGTCGGCGTCAAGCAGGTCACACACGTCTTTCTGGCGTTGGCTGGAAGGCATGGAAGGTACTCCTGAAGATTGATAAGCCAGGTCATCTTCTGAAATGCGCACCCCCCTACCTGTAGGCGGACGCCAATGCCATTCGTAAGCGCGGCCAGTGACATGTGATACCCACTCTGATGTCGCTGCGCGCCGTCCGGTCGTCACGCTGGCTTGGCCACCATGAGCCAGAACACCGCCAAGAATGCGACCAGCGCCGGCACACCAAGCGCCACCCACCAGCCGAAGCAGCGCCAGAAGGCTGGGGGCAAAGACTCATCGCGTTCGCTGGCCTGGAACGCAAGGTCCCGCATCCGGATCTGCAGCCACACAACCGGCAGCCAGCACGCCATCGCAACCGCATAGAGGCCGATTGAACAAGCGATCCACGACGTGCCGTGGGGCAAACCCGCCAGATGCATCAGCCACCATCCGGTCAATGGCTGCAGCACGGCGGTGGTGGCCGTGAAAAGCCAATCGGCGCGCACGACCCACCGTGAAACGTGCGCGACCACTGCCGTGTTGCGCGCCAAGGCAGCGGTGAGCAGGTAAAAAGCGGATCCGATTCCGGTGCCAAAAAGCACCGTGGACGAAAGGATGTGCAGCCACTTGACGACGAGGTATTCCATCACGGCCTCCGGGCAAAAGTAGCAAGCATCGCGATGCCGACCAGCATGGGAAGATTCTTGAGAATGGGCCCGAAAGGGTGCAGCCACCAGTGTGGGATGCGCCAAGTGATGAGCACTGTGTACGCGGCAATGAGCAGAATTTGCCCCCAGCACACGGCGGGCACCCAGCGCTGCGGCGCAAACAGCACAGCAAAGCCGAAAATCAGGTCGAGCACCGCGCCCAGGTACAGCGCAGCCCAAGCCAGGGAGCCGTTGAGGCCAAACTCGCTGAGCAGCTGCAGGCTCTGCTGTACGGGGTAGAGCCCTAAAGAGAGCAGTCCCGTGACGATCCACACCGTGGCCACGCTGGCACGCATCGCCACCAGCAGGTTGCTGAGCTGGGCGTGCTCGCGCACAGGCCGGCGCTGGTCGTTGCGCAGGAAAGACTCTACGGGCGTTGGCGTTCTGCCCAGCTGCTGGGCGAAGCCCGAGGGGTCGGCGGTATTGCCCCGCGCCAGCATGGACAGGGCGTCTGGATTTGCAAAGCGGGCAAGCCTGGGCATGACTGCAGACAAGGCCCTGGCGCCCGCCGTGGCCCAGGCCAGGGGAATGTCCAGCACGAGCGGCCTGCGTGCAACCCCCAAGGCCTGGCGCAGCCTGAGCAGGTAGCTTTTCAGCGTCATGGCTTCGGGGCCGACGGCATGCGCCGTGCACGAGGCGATGGGCGGGTGTTCGATGAGGTGCGTCATCGCGTCAATGACGTCTTGCAGGTGCACGGGCTGCACGGGTGCCCGCGCAGCGGGAAGGGCGAGCATGGGGAGCAGGGCCAAGCGATTGAAGAGTGAGGCGCTTGCACCCTCCGGTTCATACACCAGAGAGGGCTGGACGATGACGGATGTCACGGGCAGCCGCCGCAGGGCATAGTCAGCGGCCCGCTTGCTGATGTGAAAACGCGTGGTGGCGTTTTCGTCCGCACCCAGCGCCGACAGCTGTATGACCAACCCCACCCCCGCGTCGACTGCTGCACTGAACAAAGCAAGCGGCGCGTGGGTGTGGACGGCGGCAAATGTCTGGTTCTTTGACTCCTGAAAAATCCCAACGGCGTTCACCACGACATCGACGCCTTGCAAATGCTGCGCCCACCATGCGCTGGAGGGCGGCTGCGCAAAATCGACCGTGACGGCCTCTTTTACCCCGCTGTGTAAGGGCGGGCGCCGGTTTGCGTGCACCACACTGTGGCCGCGTGATTCCAACCGAGCAGCCAGAGCAGCGCCAATCAAGCCCGAAGTGCCGGTGATGAGAATCCTCATCTGGAACAGCGTAGAACCGCCTGTCCGGCACACCGCGGACATTTTGCGCAATTGCTTGCAGGAGTCTGTCCTACAGACGGTCGAAGTGGGCTCGCCACAGTGGTGAGCCATGAGCAGAAATTTCCTACACAGCGTGCTGAGGGCGGTCGTGGCGGGCAGTTACGCTAGCGTCCTTTCGGCCGCCGCCCTTGTCGTCGCGGGCCGGCGCGAGGCCGGCAGCGCCGCGGCGCCTATCAATGCAGTCAGCCACTGGTATTGGAACCGCGAGGCGCTCCACCAGCAGCAGGTGGATTTGAAACACACGGCAGTCGGCTACGTCACCCACCATGTGGCCGCTACCTTCTGGGCGGCGGGGCTCGCGGCCTATCTTCATGCACGGCCCCGTGCCGTTACGCCGCGCCATCTGGCGGCGGCGTGCGGGGCGGCCAGTGCCATTGCCTGTTTTGTCGATTTCCAACTCACGCCGGAGCGGCTCACGCCAGGCTACGAACACCGGGTGTCCCGCAAATCGCTGGCGTGGACTTATTTCCTGTTTGCCGTGGGGCTGGCCGTGGGCTGCGCTGCGGTGGACGGCAGCGCAGCAAACAAACGCCGCTGAGTGCGGTAGCTTCGGTCTGTCCGACTCGCACTGCTTGGAGCGTGGTGGCCCTATCGGAGCGCCTGGCCTGATCGCCCGTTACCACGGCACCATCATCGCCACGAGCACGAAGCCGACCACGATCAGCGTGAGGGTCAACGTCCTTTTGGTGGCAAATTTGTTGCGTCCCGACGAATGCGGAACCCCATCGGTGTTGTCTAAACGGTCCATACCAAACTCCTTGAATGAGATGGTTTGACCTTACCGGGCCGGGTTCGCCGGGCGCGTCGGACAACGCCACGAGGTGGAGAGCGTGGTGGACGGGCGGATGTCGCCTAGAACACCAAGCCATTGGGAGGCCGGCATCTGTCGGGCATGGCGATGAGTTGGCGTCGCCGCCACCCTGCGCTTGCAGGCAATAAAAAAGCGCCAGGGGCTTGTGGGCCCGTGGCGCTTAGTGTTTGGCGGAGAGGGTGGGATTCGAACCCACGGTAGTGTTGCCACTACGCCTGATTTCGAGTCAGGTACATTCGACCACTCTGCCACCTCTCCTGTGTGTCGAAGCCTGCGAGTATAGCAAGGTTTTTTGGAGGCTTCGCATCGGCCTTTGAGGGGTGCAGCCACCACAGACGGCGCCTGCGGGCTGCCGTGGACGGGCGGGCGGCGAGCCTGAGGGTGCCCGCGACGGCGCTACGGTGCCCTAGTTCGGCCATTGAGCCAACCACGATCCGTGGTCAAAAACACAGCGGGTTGATTTTCCCTTTGTGCTCTTTCCGGCCCTCGCGCATGATGGTGTGCAGCTGCCTGGACGGCGCCCGCACTGCCCTCGCCGGCGGGCGCGGCATTCACGTCACGGTTTCCCAGTGTTCCATGCGTGCAAAAACCATGAACCTTGAAGCGACCCCTGCAGAGCGACCTGTTTTCCTGGCAATGGCCACCGCCACCGCCCAGCATCGCCGCTGGGCGTGGGGGGCGGTGCTGGTGTCCGCGCTGCTGTTTGCGCTGGCCGTCCCGTTGGCCAAGCTGCCGCTGCCCAAAATCACGGCGTTCATTCCGGCGTACCAAGCCGCGCTGGCGTTGAGCGATCTGGTCACTGCGGTGCTGCTGTTGGGCCAGTTCCGCATCCTGGGGCACGCTGGACTGCGTGTGCTGGCCTGCGGCTATCTGTTCACCGCAATGACTGCCATTGCGCACGCGCTTACCTTTCCGGGGGTGGTGGTCGAAGGTGGGTGGCTGGGCGCGGGGCCGCAGAGCACGGCGTGGCTGTACATGTTCTGGCACGCGGGGTTTCCGGCGGCGGTGATCGTCTATGCGCTGCTCAAGCCGGCGGCCGCCGTGCGCGATGGGGATACCGCTGGCGCTGCAGCCCCGCCACGGCGGTTTGTGCTTTCCACGCTGGGCAGCGTGGCCGCGGTGCTGGCGGCGGTGGCTGCGCTCACCGCCCTGGCAACCCTGGGCCAGTCGCTGCTGCCGCCCATCATGCAGGGCAGCCGGTACACGCCGGCGATGCTGACGGTGGTATCTACCGTGTGGTGCGTGAGCGTGGTGGCGCTGGTGTTGCTGCTGCGGCGCAGGCCGACGTCGGTGCTCGATTTGCTGCTCATGGTCACCATGTGCGCATGGCTGTTCGACATCGCGCTGTCGGCCGTGCTCAACGCCGGCCGGTTCGACCTGGGCTTTTATGCCGGGCGGCTCTACGGCTTGATGGCCTCCACGGTGCTGTTGTCCGTGCTGCTGGTTGAGAACACCATGCTGTACGCGCGGCTTGCCGCGGCCTACCAGGAGGAGCGTGACAAGCGCCAGCAGATCCAGGCGCAGGCGGCCCAGCTGGCAGACAAGAACCGGGAGCTGGACGCGTTCTCGTACTCGATCTCGCACGATCTGCAGGCGCCAGTGCGGGCGATCCAGGGGTTCACCGGCATGCTGCTCGAAAGGCCTGAAAGCCAGAGCGACACGGAGACGCTGCGCATGCTCACCGTGATTGGCGACAGCGCGCAACAGATGGGGCAGCTGATCCGCGACCTGCTTGCTTTTTCGCGCCAGGGGCGGCAGGCGCTGCACCTGAGCCCGGTCAACATGAATGCCCTGGTAGAGCAGGTGATTGCAGACCTGCGGCAAGCGGAGCCAGGGCGGGCCGCCGAGTTTTCGGTGACGCCCTTGCCGGGAGCCTGGGGGGACCGCGCGCTGCTGCGGCAGGTGTGGGTGAACCTGGTCTCCAATGCCGTCAAGTACAGCGGCCCAGACGCTGCCCGCATTCAGATTGCCGGGAGCTTGCAGGGCGGCGAGTGTGTCTATCAGGTGGTCGACCATGGCATGGGGTTTGACACTGCCCACGCGCACCGGTTGTTCGAGTTGTTTCAGCGGCTGCACACCGGTGCGGAGCTTCCGGGCTCCGGCGTCGGGCTGGCCCTGGTCGAGCGCATCGTGGTGCGCCATGGTGGCCGCGTATGGGCGCAGGGTGAGGTAGGCCGCGGGGCGACGTTCAGCTTTTCATTGCCGGCCCCGGCCGACGCCATCGCAGCCCCCTAGGAGCCTGCGCGGCAGAAAATGAATAAAAATAGGCTCTAGCGCTTATTCATATTGCATTTGTAGCTATAAAAATAGTAGCAAATGCGGTGGGAGGCCCTCGGCCTGCGAATGCGCCCTTGTTGGTGGCGGCGCGGTGCCTCTAACCGGTTCCAGGGCCAAGGGCAAGGCCAAGGCCTATACCGGTCCCGGCCGATCCCCTCAGGACTGCTGCGGCAGCACCAGCCTGAACTCCGCTCCCTGCCCTACGTCACTGTCCACCTCCAGCGTCCCGCCATGGCGCTGCACCACCGTGTGGACCAGCGCCAGCCCCAACCCCACGCCGCCGATGGCGGGGTGGCTGCGGTCGTGCAGCCGCTGGAAGGGCGCGAACAGCCGCCCCTGCAGCTCCGGTGCGATGCCCGGGCCCTGGTCGCGCACCGACACGACCCACTGGCTGCCCCGCTCTGCAATGGCGCAGTGCACGTGGCCACCGGCCGGGCTGAACTTGATCGCGTTGTGGAGCACGTTGGCCAGTGCGCGGCACAGCAGCGCTCGGTCGCCCAGGGTGGGCGCGGTGTCCGGCGCGGCGGTGATGGCCACGTCCACGCTGCCTTCGCGCGCCAGGGCCCAGGCGTCGTCCACGGTTTCTGCCAGTGCCGCCACCAGATCCAGCGGCGCCATGCGGTATTCCTGCGTTTCGGCGCTGGCCAGCTTCACGAAGTTCTCGGCCATGCCCAGCGATGCGCGCGCATAGCGTTCGATGCGCTGCATCAGCTCGTCGCCCGGCAGGCGGCCGGGGTAGGCGCGCTCCATCTCCAGCAGCGTGAGGATGGAGGCGTTGGGCGCGCGGATGTCGTGCGAGATGAAGTTCATGGCCTCGTCGCGTTGCAGCTGTGCGCGGCGCATGTCCGTCAAGTCCACCAGCGTCAGCAGCCATCCCGCCTTGGCCAGGTCGGTAAAGGGCCGGCATTGCACGAGCAGGCTGCGGCCCTGGGCATCCCGGCCTTCGCTCTGCTCGGGCATGGCCCGGCTGTGGAGCTTGTCGTGGGTAATCAGCGGCAGGCCTGTGGCGGGCTGCACCAGGTCGGCCAGCAGCTCGACCACCGACAAGCCCTGCAGCGGCGCCAGAGGGTCGCCGCCCACATGCCGGCGTGCCGCCATGTTGCTGAGCAGAATTCGACCCCCGGTGTCGCAGACGATCGTGGGAGAGGGCAACTGCTGCAGGCTTTCGCTCACGAAATGGTGCAGGTCGCGCAGCTGGCGTGACGCGCGTTCCACCGCGTTGATGCGCTTTTCCAGAAAGTCGCCCGAATCGCTGGAGCCGCCCGGCAGCCGCAGCGACAGCCCCTCGCGCTGCAGGCGCTCCATTTCCAGCCGCAGGAAGTGCGCAGCCGCACTCAGGCGCCGCCAGCTCCACAGCGGGTAGGCCAGCACCAGGCCGGTCAGCGCCGCCGCCGGCGCAAATTGCAGGCCCAGCCACCAGGGCAGCGCCACACTCAACAGCAGCGTCAGCACCCCCAGCGCTGCGCTGGTGACCAGCGCCACAAACGGGCCGGCCAGCAACAGAGCAAGCAACGCACCAGCCACCGGTGCCAGGTTGAACAAGGTATTGAGCACTGGAGCCGCGGGCAGGATGCGCACGCCCGACAGGCGCCCGTCGAGCACCTGGGCTACCACCTCCACCCCCGGCATCAGGCGCGACTGGTGGCTCACGGGCGTGGCAAACAGGTCGCCCAGGCCCGAGGCCGCAGCCCCCACCAGCACGTACTTTCCTCGGAATGCATCAGCGGGCACCTGGCCACGCAACACGTCGATGTACGAATAGGCGGTGAAGTGGCCCGGGCCGCCGGCGTAGGGGATCAGCGCCCGCTCGGCGCGTTGCCACCCGCCGGCTTGCGCAGGGTGGGCCGGCGCTGCTGCGCAGTGGGGCAGGGCGGGTTCGGCCACGCACTGCAGCGCCATGCTGAAGTGCGGCCAGGGCGCCGCGGCGGGCCCCTCTTGCAGGTACAGGCTGCGCACCACGCCGTCGTTGTCCGGCACCACGTGCACGTGGCCCAGGCGGGCGGCCGCGTCGGCAAACGCGGACGAGGGCAGGTCGGCCATGTCGGCAGCCGGGCCATACCCGCGCCGCAGCACGGGCAGCACCACGCGGGCGCTGCGGCGCATGGCATCGGCCAGCAGGACGTCGTCCTCGGGGTAGTCCAGGTCGTCTTCGTTGAACAACACGTCCATGCCAATGGCGCGTGGCTGCTGGGCCGACACGCGTGCGATCAGCTCGGCATGCAGCGCGCGGCGCCACGGCCATCGGCCGATGGCGGCAATGCTGGGATCGTCGATGGTCACGATCACGATGTCCGAGTGCGCGGGGCGCGAGACCAGGCGCAGGCCCGCGTCCTGCACCAGGTGATTGACCCGGCCCAGGTTGGCGGGTGGGCTCAGCCACGCCACCAGCGCCAGCAGGGCGATGGCCAGAACGGCCCACTCCAGGCGCCGCTGCCGGCCGCGCGTGCGTGCAATGCTCCACATGGCTCAGTCCTGCAGGGCAAGGGGCTGATGAGGCCGCTGTGGCCGGGGGGGCAATCCGCGCCGGCTCAAGGGCGTCCCACCGGCTGGCCGGTGGACGTGGACACGGGCAAGCCCGCACCGGTGCGAAGGCCCGTCCCCACGCGAATCTGCCGCGGGGGCGAGAAGTCGCTCTGCAGGCCCGTGGGGTCCAGCACCTGGATGCGCACCAGGTACTCGCCCGCAGCCAGGTGGCTAGCAGTCCACTCGGCCGCATCGAGCACGGTGTCTTGCACTGGCTGGTCAAAAGCAGGGTCAGCAGCCGCGGCCAGCTGCAGGCGGAATCGTTGGCCGGCCTGGGAAGGCCAATGCAGGCGCACGGTCGGTTCGCCGTCCTGCGCCTGCAGCGATTGCAAGGACAGGGCGGCGGGGCGGTCGGCCACCATGAAGGGCTGCGGTGGCGCAAACGGCCCCTGGTCTGCCTGGCCGCCGGGCAGCTCCAGCACGCTGGCCGCGCGCCAGAAGTAGTTGCCGGCCGGCAGAGCGGTCAGCGGCAGGCGGCATTCGGTCAGCCGCTGCGCGTCGATTAAGGGCTGGTTGAACTGTGCATTGCTGGCGACCTGCACGCGGTACCAGCGCACGCCGGGTACCTGTGTGCACTGCAGCTCGCCCGTGCTGGTGCCCACCACGGCGCCGGGCGCGGGCAACTGGTACAGCGGCGCCACCGGGCGGGTCTTGACGGTGAACGGCAACACGGCGGGCCGGCCCGGGATGCCGGCGTCGTCCACCCCGCGCACCGACAGGTAGTAGCGGCCGTCGTCCAGCGCCCGCCAGCGCAGATGCCCATCGGCAAATCGCCCATGGCGCAGCACCTGCGTGAAGTCCGCGTCCTGCGCCACCTGGGCCTCGTAGCGGGCGGCACCCGGCAGCGCCGGCACATCAATCGCCAGAAGGCCTGCGTCGCCCAGCGTGTCAGGCACGGCCGAGGTGTCGGGCGCAGGCAGCAGGGCGCGGGGTGTACCCACCGTGCCGTCGGCCGCCACCGCCAGGCCCTGGCCGGGGGCCAGCAGCGCGGCGGGGTGCGGTTGCGCAGAGGCGGAAGGATGGGGCGCGTGGGCGGAATCTGCGCGCTGCTGCACTGCGACCGAGCCGTCGAGCACCGCCGCGGTGGTCTGGCCGGCGTCGCCCATGGCCACGCTGAAGCGGGTACCGCGCACGCTGGTCACGGCCTGCGGGGTGCGCAGCTCGAACCGGCGAAACGCCTCGGCTTTGGGCGGCACCGAGGACTCCACGGCGCCGCTGCGCATCTCCAGCACCGACTGCAGGCTGCCTGCGCGGCCGCGCCGGCGCAGCTGGCGCAGCTGCAGTTCAGACTGCGCCTGCACGCGCACCACCGTGCCATCGGCCAACCGCACCGCCACGAAGGCGTCCGGCCCGACCTGCAACACCGTGCCTTCGTCCAGCCGGCCGCCCTTCGACACGGGTCCCGCGGCCCCATTGCCTTGACCTTGTGCCGTGACTGGGCCGTGCACAAACTCCACCGTGGCCGACTCCGCTGGTTGCAGCCGCACCGGGATCCAGACCACCGAGCCCGGCTGCAACTGCCGGGGGTTGGCCACCTTGTTGCGCGCCTGCAGCAGCGGCCATTGCCGCGGGGCGTCCAGGTACGCCTTGGCGAGGGCTTCGAGCGTGTCGCCCTCCTGCACGGTGTGGGCGATCTCGTCGTTCTGCGCTGCGGCCGGGTTGGCGCTGGCGGTGGTGGTCACCAATCCCGCGAGCAAGCCGAGAGTGAGCGCGGCGGGGGCCGTGAGGGCCCAGCGGGTGCGGCCGTGGTTCGTTGACAAGTCAAAACTCCTTCAGCCTGCGCGCAGTGGCGGGCGGGTCGCGGTATCTGCAGGGCCACAAGTGGCGGGTTGGATAGGTGTTTCTGCCCCGGCCGAGGCTTGCCTAGCCTTTTCGCTGGGGCTCAACGGATTCGAACCGGTATCCCACGCCGTACACGGCCGAGACGATGAAGCCGTTGGCAGGCCGCAGGTCCAGCAGGGTGCGCAAGCGCGAGATATGGGTGTCCAGCGAGCGCGACATCACGTCCGCCACCTGGCCCCACACGATGTCCTTGAGGTGGTCACGCGACAGGAGCCGGCCCATGTTCTGGAACAGAAACAGGGCGAGATCGTACTCGCGGTTCTTGAGCTCCACGGGAGCGCCGTCGATCTCGATAGACCGTGTTTCCGACAGAAAGCGGTAGCGCCCAAACTCCACCACACCCCCCGCATTGGCCGGGTAGGCGCGCCGCAGCAGGGCCGACACACGGGCGTTGAGCTCGCCAATGCGCACGGGCTTGACCATGAAATCATCGGCGCCGCTGCCCAGGCCCTCGACGATGTCGCGCTCTTCCTGGCGGTGGGTGACAAACAGGATCGGCAACTGCGTGCCAACGTTCTTGCGCACCCAGCGCACGACTTCCGGGCCCGTGGTGTCGGGCAGGTGCCAGTCCACGATCAACAGGTCGAAGGTTTCGCGCCGCATCTCGCGCAGCAGGTCGGCGCCGTTGAGGTGGGTGTGGCAAACATGGCCCAGCGCCTCGGTGGCTTGTTTGATCAGATCCAGCTGGAGCGCATCGTCGTCCAAAGCGGCTATGCGCATGGTGTCCCCTGTCGAAAATTCAATGGCGGATTATTTGCGATAACCGCGGTGCGGCCGGCGCGGCGCCCGCGCCCTCGTCAGCAAGTTGACATTTGTTCACGGAGTGTTGCGCGACGGGCACGCGCGGGCGATGGCCGGCCGCTGCAGCGGGTGCCAATCGGCAGGAATCCTCAGCGGGCGGGATTACGGCGGCGCGGCGCCGGCGCGATCTCGCGCACCAGCCGCATGCCCACCAGCGTGTAGCGTGTCTCGGGGCTGTTCCAGTTGCGGTAGCCGCAGCGCGCGTAGAACGACCAGGTGTGCCAGGAGCCCCCCCGGCGCACGCGCACCGAGCCCTCTGCGGGGCCTTGCGGGTCGGAGGGCGGGGACTTGGCGTAGTAGTCGTCGCCATGCCAGTCCGACACCCATTCCCACGCATTGCCCAGCATGTCGTGCAGGCCGAAGGCGTTGGGGGCGTAGCTGCCCACCGGCGCCGTGAAGGCGTGGCCATCGCTGCCGGCCAGCGCATGCTGCTGCCACCGCGCCCAGAGCGGTACGGCCGTCTGGTCGAACGTGTTGGCCACCTGCGTCAGGCCCTGTGGGTCGTCGCCGTGGGGGTAGCGGGTGCGGGTGCCGGCGCGGCAGGCGTATTCCCACTCGGCCTCGGTGGGCAGGCGGTAGCGGTGGCCATCGGTGCGGGTCAGCCATGCGGCCAGGGCCTGTGCGTCGTTCCAGGTGATGTTGACGACCGGGTGGTCGTCGCCCTGCGCAAAGCCTGGGTTGCGCCATGAATAGCGCGGGTCGCGCCCCTCGAAGGCGTCGCCGCGCCGCGTGGTGGCCGGGTCGTACTGGGCGTTGTAGCCGTAGCCGCCCGTGCCATCTGCGATCGATTCAGGCACGTAGCCAGAGGCCTCGATAAAGCGCCTGAACTGCCCCACCGTCACCTCGTGTTGGCCCAGGTAGAACGCACGGCGGATGTGCACGGCGTGGGCAGGTTGCTCGTCGGCCAGGTCGGTGAAGCGCCGGGTCTCCAGTGTGGGGTAGGCCTGCGCGAGCACTTCTGGCGGTTCTACGCCGCCCATGGTGAAGCTGCCTGCGGGCACCTTCACAAACACCATGCCCAGGCGGTTGGTCCAGGTGGTGGGAGGCGCGGCATGCGCCACGCTTGCCAGCAGCAGGGCGGCGACGGCGAGGCTGCCGCGGCCTGCGCGGCCTACCCGGCCACGCGCTCCAGGGCCGCTCATGGCTGGCGGCCGGGCGCTTCGCTCACACATTCAAAAACCAGCCGCGAACCATCGTTGCGCAGCAGCTTGGGAAACAGCGCGAGCTTCTGGCATTCGCGTGTGGCGGCAGCGTAGGCAGGTGCGGTGTCCGTGCCATACACCGGCACGCTGAAGGTGCGGTCCCGGCCCGAGGCCATGGCGGAGGACGGGCGCGTGGTGGCGGCGTTGCAGCCGGCCAGCAGGGTGATCACACACAAGGAGCACAGGGAGGCGGTCAACAGCTTCATGGCATCTCCACAAACAGGTGAGGGGGCAGTTTAAGCACATGCCTGCGCAGGGGCCCAGGCCTTGTGTGGCCGGCTGGCCATATCAGGGTGTCTACGCTGGGCAGGGCCTGGCTGCAGAGATACAGTGTGTTACACGCAGCTGCGTAAAGGTGCTGGTGAAGCTGCTGCGTGATGGCGCCTGAACGGCGCGGGAGGGCGGGGAATGGCAGGCAGTCGGGCACCGGTCGGGGTGAAGGATGCGTGGCAGTCCTTGGCACTGCGGGTGCTGGCTGCGCTCCTGATGCTCGCGCTGCTGCACCTCCTGCCCATCTGGACGGTGCTGCAGCGGCTCGAATATGACCTGCTCAGCAGCCTGACCGCGCCCGTGCGGCCCGATGCCGGGGTGCTGGTGGTAGGGCTGGACGAGCCCAGCCTGGCAGAGCTGAACCAATCGCCACCGCTGCCGCGCCGCCTGCACGCGCAGCTGGTGCAAGCGCTGTCGGCCGGGGGCGCCGCGGCGCTGGGTGTCGACTTGCTGTTTGCCGCGCCCCAGACCCCCGCCGACGATGCCGCCCTGGCCCGCGCACTGCAGGGCCGTTTGCCCGTGGTGCTGGCCAGCGCCGAGGTGGCGGTGCAAAGCTCGCAGGTGGCGCACTACCAGCAGACGGTCCCATCCATCTTCAGCCAGGCGCCGCACGGCAGTGTGGCGGTGCAGGTGGACGATGACGGTGTGCTGCGCCGCATGCCGGTGCGTGAAGACGCGTTCTGGCGGGCGGTGGCGCGCAGTGCCGGGCGCAACGTCACGGCGCCGCCGCCGGGCGCACTGCTGCGCTACTACGCGCCCGAAGTGCCTTTGCCATACGCCCACTACACCCAGGCGCTCGAGCCCGCGCGCCACCTGCCCGCAGCCGCACTGCAAGGCCGGCTCGTGCTGCTGGGCCAGAACACGCCGGTGGGCGGGGTGGACCAGTTCGCCACGCCCCAGCGCGTGCTGGGCGGGGGCAGGCAGTCGGGCGTGTTTCTGCACGCCACGGCGCTCATCAATGGGCTGACCGGCGACTGGATCGTGCCCGCCCACCCGGCCGGCCCGGCGCTGCAGGCCGCACTGGTTGTGGCCCTGGTGGCGTGGACCACGCGCCACTGGAGTGGCTGGCGGGCCAGCTGGCTCACCGTAGCCCTGTCGCTGCTGGCCTTGATCGGCGCGTTTTGGGCTTACCTGCTGGGCGTGTGGTGGAGCGCGCTGCCCACGCTGGTTGGCCTCGCGCTGCACCTCAATGTGGGCGCGGCCAGCAGCTACTGGCGCGAGCGCCGCCGCCGCGAGCAGCTGCGCAGCGACTTTGCGCGCTACGTGCCGCCCGCGGTGGTCGATGCGCTGACCGCAGCCGGCGCCGCCATGCCTGCGGTGCAGGGTGAGCGCCGCGTGTTGACGCTGCTGTTTTCAGACTTGGCGGGCTTTACTGCAGCCAGCGAACACCTGCCGCCCGAGGCCGTGGCCCGTGCGCTCAACGCCTACTTTTCGCGCATGACGCGCTGCGTGCACCAGCACGGCGGCACGCTGGATAAATTTATTGGCGATGCCGTCATGGCGTTCTGGAACGCGCCGCTGCCCGAGCCCGCCCACGCCGCGCGCGCCCTGGCGTGTGCAGAGGCCATGCAGGCCGAGATGGTGGCCCTGCGCACCGAATGGCAGGGCACGCCGTTTGGCCGGGTGCTGCTGCGCATCGGCCTGCACACGGGCGAGGCCGCGGTGGGACACCTGGGATCGCATGAACGCTTTACCTACACCGCCGTGGGCGACGCCGTGAACACCGCCGCGCGGCTGGAAGGCGCGAATAAAGCGTTTGGCACCAGCGTCCTGCTGTCGGCCGCCACGCGCGACGCGATGGGGCCCGGTGGTGCCGAGCTGGCGCGTCTGTTGTGGGTAGACACCGTGGTGCTGGCCGGCCGCAGTGTGGGTATCGACGTCTACACACCGTGCGATGACACCGGGCTGGTGGAGATCAGCGTGGCGCTGCAAGGCCACTTACGCGCGGGCGACTGGGCCGCGGCCCTGCAGTGCTGCGCGTATTGGCATGCGCATGCAGAGCAGCACGCGCCGCAGTGGCTTGCGCACACCACCCAGCTGCGCGGCCGGGTGCAGGCGCGGATGGGCGAACACCCAGCGCCCAGGCCGCGGGCCAACACTTCCGAACCCCTGTTCAGCGCCCGCGCGCTCGACAAGTCCTGACGCCCTGTTTTCACGAAAGGCCCGCCACCATGCGCGCACACCGCCTTGTCTGGATGACGCCGCTGGCCCTGGCCGCCGCTGGCTACGGCGGCCCCGCTGCCTGGGCCCAGTGCACGGGCACCGTGGCTGCGCCCGGTGCGCCCGCCGCACAAATCGTGGCCCTGGCCGGCCGGGGCCAGACGCGGGCGCCGGGCACCGAGCCGTGGTCGCCCGCCGCGCTGGCGCAGCAGCTGCGCCCTGGCGCCGATGTGCGCACGCTGGCCCTGTCATCGGCTGCGCTGCTGCTGGCCGACCGCACGCAGATCCGCATGGCGGCGGAGGCCCAGGTGCGCCTGTGCGAGTCGCAACCCGCCCGCACCGTGCTGGAGCTGGCTGCCGGCCGCCTGTGGGCCCGCACCAAGAAGACCCCCGCCGCTTTGCAGCTGCAAACCCCTGCGGCGCTGGCCGTGGTGCGCGGCACCGACTGGGATGTGGAGGTGGACGCGGCCGGGCGCACTACGCTCACCGTGCTGTCGGGGCTGGTGGAGCTGTCCAACGCCCAGGGCAGCGTACAGCTGGGCCCGGCCGAGCAGGGCACCGCAGAGCCGGGCCGTGCGCCGGTCAAACGCCTGCTGGTCCGCCCGCGCGACCGGGTGCAGTGGGTGATGGCCTATCCGGCCAACGTGGCGCGCTGGGCGGAGTTTCAAGAGACTGGCATTTCGCCCGCCCTCGCCGCCGTCCGCGCCGATCTGCAGGCCGGGCGATGGGGCAGCGCGCAGCAGCAGCTGCAGGCGATGGCCGCGCAGGGCGGGGGTGGCGCCGTGGTCGACCTGGCCTTGGCGGATTTGGATGTGTTGGGCGGCCAGATCGAGGCCGCACAAACCCGCCTGGCCGCGGCCTGGCTGCGCACGCGCGATGCGCGCACGGCGGCCCGCCGGGCTGAACTCCTCATGGCGCTGGACCGGCAGCCCGAGGCGCGCCGGTGGCTCGACGCCACGCGCGCCGCAGCACCCGACGCCGTCGAACTGCTGCTGGCCGATGGCGACTGGCATCGCCTGGACGGGCAGGCCGATACCGCGCTGGCCCGGTACCGCACGGCGGTGGACCACACCTCGAACAGCGCGGGCGCGGTGCCCCCCTCCCTGCAGGCACAAGCGCTGTGGGCCTGGGGCCGCGCGCAACACGAGCGCGGCGACCCGCGGGCGGCCCGTGCCGCGCTGGAGCGTGCGGTGGCGCTCGCCCCCAATGACCCCGCGTACCAAAGCGAGCTGGCCACCGCCGCCACCGAGTCGCTGCGCCTGCCCGAAGCCCGCGCCGGCTTCGATGCCGCATTGGCCTTGGCGGCGGACGACTACGTGGGCTTGGCGGGCGCCGGACTGCTGGCCCTGCGCCAGGGCGATGCGGAGACAGCGCGCACCCAGCTGCTCAAGGCCCTGGTGATCGAGCCGCGCCATGCGCGCGCCCAGGTGTGGCTGGCGGTGGCCGAGTACACGCTGGGCGAACGCGCTGCCGCGCTGGATGCCCTGGACCGCGCACGCCTGGCCGACCCGCGAGACCCGCTGCCCTGGCAGATCGAGGCCATGCTGCGCAACGACAGCGGCGAGCCGGTGCAGGCCATCGCTGCGGCGCGCGAGGCGCTCACGCGGCTGCCGTACCTCAAGTCGCTCAACGCGCTCGCGTCGGACAGCCAGGGCTCGGCCAATCTGGGCAAGGCCCTCGGGGACTTCGGCATGGAGCACTGGGCCCGCGCGTACGCCAGTGCTTCGTACTACCCGCTGTGGGCGGGCAGCCATTTCTTTCTGGCCGACCGGTACGAGAGCGACTTCAACCGCCGTTCCGAGCTATTTCAGGGCTACCTTACCGACCCCACCGTGTTTGGCGCCAGCGACAAGCGCGCACCGCTGATGCTGACCACCGGCAGCGAATGGACCGCGGGCGCCAGCGCCGAGCGCAACCCGCTGCGCCACAACGCCACCGTGGATGTGGGCCACCGCGGCCTGGCCGCCAGCACCCTGCCGGTGGCCTGGCTGGTGCGCGCCATCGACGTGCAGATGTGGCCGCGCGAAGGCCCGCCCAACACGCGCTACCGCATGGCATCGCCCGGCATCGACCTGGCAGTGGGCGCCCGGCCGACCGAAAGCCTGGCGCTTTTTGCGCTGCATGGCGACACCACGCTGCGCTACCGTTTTCCGGACGGCCTGGACTTTGGCAACAGCGTCACCTTCAACGGCGGCGCCGAAACACGCGCACGCCGCACCGACATGGGCGCGTCGTGGCGCTGGTCGGCCGACAGCCAGACCTGGATCAAGGTCCATACCGGCCGCCAGACCGTGGGCCTGGTGCTGGACGATGCGCGCTACGGCCCGCAGGACTACCGCTTTGCCAGCGACGAGAAGGGCGTGTTTTTGCGGCACACCGTGCTCTGGGGCGCGCACCGCCTCAGCCTGGGCTTGGAGCGCGTGGACCGCGATAGCGGAAGCGTGATTTCTGACCTGCAGATCACCACGCCGCGCACCAACACCGAGCGCTACAGCATGCCTTGGGTGGCGGGCGAATGGCGCAGCGGCGCCTGGAGCTGGATGGCCGAGGCCTATTGGCCGCACATGACCACGCAGCAAAAAGACCGCTTCACCGACACCGCCACAGGTGAGGACCTGCTCGATCCCCTCAACGACAGCGCCGCCCACCGCCGCCGCCTGCTGCCGCGCGTGGGCGCCAGCCTGCGCCTGGGGCCCGGCCGCGCGCTGCACTGGGCATACCAAGAAAGCCTGCGCGCCGCCGGCACCCATACGCTGGCGCCGGTGGCCACGGGCGCGATTGCGGTGGACAACCAGTACCTGATGGCCGGCAGCTACGCGCGCAAGCACGCCGTGCAGCTCGACTGGGAGCTGAACGCATCCACCTTCATCGGGGCGAGCCTGTCGGGCCAGCGCATCAGCAACCTGCTGGCGCAAGGGGGCCGGCTGTTTGCGCAAAACACCAGCGCACTGTTCGACAACGTTGGCAACATCGCGCCGGTGGTGCTCAACGCGCAGACCACGCTCAACACCTACGAAGGGTCGCCCATCTTTGGCCAGGGGCACCTGGCGCAGGCCAGCGTGTCGGTCAACCACCTGCTCGGGCCGCGCTGGAGCGTGCTGGGCAGCTACATCCACACCGACTCTCGCAACACCGGTGCAGGCTTTGCGGGCCTGCAACTGCCCGGCTTTGCCCGGCATGTGGTGCTGGCCCAGACCACGTGGCGGCACGAAGGCCGCAGCTTCTCGCTGCTGCGCATGACATGGCGCGGCGCGCGCTACACCGACGAGGCCAACACGGCCCTGCGCCCGCCAGGCTGGAGCCTGGCCTTGGGCCACGGCTGGGAATCGCTGGACCGGCGCTGGAGCTTCACCGGCACGGTGCAGACCGGGCTGCGCCAGGGCGAGCGGCCAACGCTGTGGGCGCTGGTGCGGTACCGGGATTGAAGCTTTTTTGGCCGCTAGCGCTTGATGGATAAGCGCTGATAGCTATCTAATTAATAGCAAACAAAAAAAACCGGCCACAGGGGCCGGCTTTTTGTTCAAGCGCGGTGATTCGTTCAGGACGCGGCGGCAGCCTCTGCCAGCGCCTTCAGCGCTGCAGCCACCTCGTCACCCTGCACACCATCCACTGGCGCCAGGCGTGGGGCCAGGGCCTGCAGCGCGCCTGCGTCCTTTTGCAGCTGGCCGATGGCCTGGCCGGCCTCCTTGGGCGCGTCAAAACCGGTGCTTTGCAGCAGCAGGCGGCCGTCGGCGGCCACGAGCTTGAAGTAGAACTTGCCGTCGGCCTCGCGGTATTGCTTGAACGCGGGCAGAGCGGCCTTGGCAGCCTTTGCCGGCTTGGCCGCGGTGGCGGCCTGGCCCAGGCTGCGCAGGCCCACGGCGCCGCGCAGCTCGCGCATGAACGGCGTGGCCATCGCACGGGCACGTTCGGCACCCCCCAGCAGGGTGGCTTCGATGCGCGCAGGGTTGTGGATGAGCTCCTCATACTGCGCGCGCATCGGGGCGATCACTTGGTCCACCCGTTCCAGCAGCAACTGCTTGGCATCGCCCCAGGCAATGCCGTCTGCGTAGGCCTTGCGCAGTGCTTCGGTCTCGGCAGGCGTGGCAAACGCCTGGTAGATCTGGAACAGCGCCGAGCCCTCGACCTCCTTGGCCTCGCCGGGCGCACGCGAGTCGGTCAGGATGCCGCCGATCAGCTTCTTGAGCTGCTCGCGCGAGCTGAACAGCGGAATCGTGTTGTCGTAGCTTTTGCTCATCTTGCGGCCATCGAGCCCCGGCAAGGTGGCCACGTGGTCGTCGATGGCGGCTTCGGGCAGCACAAAGTGCTCGCCGTACAGGTGGTTGAAGCTCGCGGCCATGTCGCGCGCCATCTCGATGTGCTGGATCTGGTCGCGGCCCACGGGCACCTTGTGCGCCTTGAACATCAAAATGTCGGCGCCCATGAGCACCGGGTACATGAAGAGGCCGGCCGTCACGCCATCGTCCTGCTCGCGGCTGGCGGCGGTGTTCTTGTCCACGCTGGCCTTGTAGGCATGCGCGCGGTTGAGCACGCCCTTGCCGGTCACGCAGGTCAAAAGCCAGGTCAGCTCGGGAATCTCCGGGATGTCGGACTGGCGGTAGAACGTGACCTTTTCAGGGTCGAGGCCTGCAGCCAGCCAGCTGGCCGCGATCTCGAGCGTGGAGCGCTGGATGCGCACCGGGTCCTCGCACTTGATGAGCGCGTGGTAGTCGGCCAGAAAGTAAAAGCTCTGCACGTTGGGCGTGAGGCTGGCCGCCACCGAGGGGCGGATGGAGCCCACGAAGTTGCCCAGGTGGGGCGTGCCCGTGGTGGTGATGCCGGTGAGAAAACGCGTGATGCTCATGGGAACAGCTTTGCCAGAAAACGAAAGAAAACAGGGATCACCGCAGCAGCGCGGTCAAGGGCGTGAGCAACAGGGTGATGGCGCCGTAGCCCAGCGACATCAGCGGGCGCAGCCAGAACGTGCCCACCACGCCCGCGATCACGAGGCCCATCACGATGAAGAAGCCCCAAGGCTCGATGCGCGAGACCATGTGCGCCTGCTTCCACGGCAAGAGGCCCACCAAGATGCGCCCGCCGTCGAGCGGCGGCAGCGGGAACAGGTTGAACGCCCACATCACCAGGTTGACCAGCACCCCGGCGCGCGCCATCTCAATGAAGAAGCGCTCCTCCACCCCCGAGCCCACCATGGAAACCAGCAGCACCGCCCAAAAAATCGCCTGGAAGAAGTTGGACGCCGGCCCCGCCAGCGCCACCCACACCATGTGCCGCTTGGGGTTGCGCAGGTTGCCGAAGTTGACGGGCACCGGCTTGGCATAGCCAAACAAGAACGCCCCCGAGGTGGCGAAATACAGCAGCAGCGGCATCAAGATCGTGCCGACCGGATCGATGTGTTTGATGGGGTTCAGGGTGATGCGCCCCATCATGTACGCGGTGTTGTCGCCAAAGTGCCGCGCGGCGTAGCCATGGGCTGCCTCGTGCACCGTGATGGCAAACAGCACCGGCAGGGCGTAGATCAGAACGGTTTGGATGAGATTGGAGATGTCCACCGGTCGATTGTCTCAGACGGGGCGGCGCGGCTTGTGGAGGGCCCCGTGCGCTGGCCTACACTGCACGCGGCTACGTCCAGCAACAAGTCCCTATTCCGCCCCTCTGATGCATTTCCCTGCACACGTGCACAGCGACCTGGGCGCCATCCGTGAGTCCTGGCGCCGCGTTTGCCGGGCCATCTTGCTGGGCCTGATGTTCTGCGGTGCAGTGTGGGACGCCACTGGCGCGGTGCACGCAGAGCCATCACTGCACGGCGACCCGCTGCAGCTGCAGATCGGCGCGTCACCACAAGACGCGTGGCCGAATATCCGGATCCTCGCGGACCCCAACCATTCGCTCAGCGCGCAACAGGTTCTGCAGCAGCTTGACCGTTTTGAAGAACCGGCCCGGCGCGGTGGGTCGCTGGGGGTGCGCGAGGAAGCGATGTGGCTGCACATCCCGGTGGTGGCGCCGCGGCAGGCCGACAGCCACTGGGTGCTGACCGTGGAGTACGGGTCGGTGCAGGAGCTCGACATCGTCGTGGCACGCGCCGGCCAAGTGCTGCGCCAGCAGCAAGGCGGATACCTGCGCCCCCCGGGCCCGGCCACGCTGGCCAGCCGCACACCGGCGATGGTGCTGCCGCTGGTGCCCGGCGAACGCCACGAATTGCTGGTCCGCGTGCGCTCGCCCGGCCCGCTGATCCTGCCGATCACGATCAGCGAGCAGCCCGTGGCCCAGTACCGTGCGCTGCGTGAGCAGATGCTGCAGGGCTTCCTCAACGGCGTGGCCTTCTGTCTGCTGGTCTACAGCCTGATCCAGTACCTGCTGCAGCGCGAGCGGCTGTTTGGCTACTACGCGCTGGTGGTGTTCGGAAGCGCGGGCTTTTCCTTGCAGTTTTTTGGTATTGCGGTGCAGTTTTTCTGGCCGGGCAACGTCTGGATGGAGCTGCACGGCGCGGTGCTGGCCGGGTTGCTGGGGCTTGCGGGCTCGTTCTTGTTTCTGTGCCATACGCTCGCGGGGGCGGGGCGCCACAGCCGCTACCAGCGCGCGATGCACGCGGGCGCCGGGTTGACGGTGTTGTGCGGCCTGGTCTTCGCGCTGGACCTGCTGAGCGTGCGCACCACCACGATCTACATTGCACTGGTGGGGCCCATGCCCTTGCTGCTGAGCTTGCCGGCCGCGGTGCGTCGGTGGCGCCAGCGTGACCCGATCGGCGGCACGCTGCTGCTGGCCTGGACCGTCTTTGATATTGCGGTATTGGTCATGGCCGGCCTGGTGTATGGCGTGCTGCCGGCCAATTTCTGGACCCTGCATTCCTTTCAGATCGGGGCCACGCTGGACATGCTGCTCTTCTTGCGTGTGATGGGCCTGCGCACGCAGGCGCTGCAGGCGGCCGCCCAGCGCGCGCTGCACGAGCGCGACCAGATGCACGCGCTGGCGCACAGCGATCCTTTGACCGGCCTCATGAACCGGCGCGGCCTGCAGCAGGCCCTGCAGGCCGCGCTGCCCCGCGCAACGCCCGAGCGGCCCGTGGCGGTCTACCTGATGGACCTGGACGGTTTCAAGCCCATCAATGACCGCCATGGCCACGACGTGGGCGATACGCTGCTGGTGGCGGTGGCGCAGCGCCTGCAGGGCCGGTGCCGCGCGGCAGACGTGGTGGCGCGGCTCGGTGGCGACGAGTTCATCCTGATGGCCCCCGGGCTCCACAGCGCTGCAGAGGCCGAGGCGCTGGGCCGTGCGCTGCTGGGGGCGTTCGAGCAGCCGTTCGCCGTGGGGCCGCTGCGGCTGTCGGTGGGGCTGACCATCGGCTATGCACTGGCGCCGCTGGACAGCCAGGACGCACAACGGCTGCTGCAGCAAGCCGACGCCGCGATGTACATCGGCAAACACAGCGGCAAGCGCAGTCTCCACCGCGCCCGGGCGGCTGAGAATCAATTGCTATCCTAATAATAGCTATGCGGGCATATGCAGAAAGCGCTAGCGGCCAAAAGTACTTGAAAAATCGCCTTGAAAACACCTGAGCAAGTCGCGCAGACCAACGGGGCCACACGCGCTGGTGCCTACGGGTTCAACCCGTCGCTGTGCAACCCGCCACGCCAAAAAAGACACAGCGCTGACCGGCAGGTGCGGCCCGCTGGCCCGCGCTTCCAATCATTGATAGCATGTCGCATTCGGTTACCAATCCCACCCGACGGCGTCGCCCCGTGACCGCCTGCACCTGTTTTTGCCAAGCTCCTGGAGACCCATCCCGTGCCCTTTGATCAGCTCAGAATCGGAACCCGCCTCATCCTGGCGTTTGGCGGCATCACCCTCATCGTCGCTGTGCTCGTGGGCATGGGGTTGTCACGCATCTCCCGGGCAGAAGACGCCTACCGCGGCGCACTGTCGTCCCTGACGGGTGCAAGCGGCGGGGCCCCCGCCACCGCTGCAGCCGCCGGGCCCGATGCCCAGCGCGCGGCACAGGCTGGTCAGGAACATCTGTCCAGCGCACGCTGGTGGATCGTGGGCGGCGGTTTGGCCGTCGTCGCGCTGTCGCTGATGGGTTTTGTCGGCCTGCGCGGCAGCATCGTGAGCCCGCTCAACCAGGCCATCCTGATTGCGGAGACGGTCGCTTCGGGGGACCTGAGCCAGGAGTTCAGCACCGAGCTGAAAGGAGACTTCGGGCGGCTGCTGGGCGCACTCGGCACGATGGAAGACACGCTCACCGACCTGGTCTCGCGCATCAAGGACGACGCGGATGCGATCAGCACCTCTGCGGACCACATCGACCACGGCAACACCGACCTTTCGCGCCGGGCAGAAGACCAGGTGGCATCGTTGACCGAAACCGCGGCCAGCATGGAGCAGCTGACCGCCACCGTGCGCCAGAACGCCGAGCGCGCCCATTCGGCCAGCGATCTGGCCGTCAAAGCGTCGGGCATTGCCGAGCATGGCGGCACCGTGGTGGGCGAAGTGGTGCAGACCATGCAGGCCATCAGCGGCAGCTCGCGCAAGATCGTGGACATCATCCAGGTCATCGAAGGCATCGCGTTCCAGACCAACATCCTGGCGCTGAACGCCGCGGTCGAAGCCGCCCGCGCCGGTGAGCAAGGCCGCGGTTTTGCCGTAGTGGCCAGCGAAGTGCGCAACCTTGCCCAGCGCAGCGCCGTGGCGGCGCGCGAGATCAAGGCGCTGATCAGCGCATCCGTGGAGCAGGTGGAGAGCGGCGCCGGCCAGGTCGGCAAGGCCGGCAAGACCATGCAGGAGATCGTCACCGCCGTGGGCCAGGTCAGCTCGCTGCTGAGCGAAATCTCCACCGCGCTGCGCGAGCAGAGCGACGCCATCAGCCACGTGAACGTGGCGGTCTCGCACATGGACGGCACAACCCAGGAAACCGCGGCACTGGTGCAGAACGCCGTCAACACCGCCGCCGGGCTCACGGCGCAGGCGCGTGACCTGGAGCAGGCGGTCGGCGCGTTTAAGTTGTAGCCCCTGAGCGGCTGCGCCGCTTCCCCCTCAGGGGGACACCACCCGTGGCCTGGCGGAGCCAGTTCCACGGTGGTGCTGGGTATTGGGCAGCGCCAGTTTTGGGCGCTGGTTACTGGGAGCGGGACCGGTCTATGCTCGGCTTCTAGGCAGCAACCTCAGTCGCAGGTAGTGAGCCCTCAATAGACTCCTTGGAGCGCTAATTCAAAACGCACGCGCTTGCAGAGGCAAAGCCGAGCCTGGGGTTTTCGGCGTTACAACCCCAGCGCCTGCAGGCTCCCGCGGCCTTCGCGGATGACTTCCGGATCGCCGCCGCTGCCCATGGGCGTGAGGTCAATAACCGTGGTGGGCTCCAGCGGGCAGGCGCCTGCGTCCACGATGGCGTCCAGCAGTTTCTCGTAGCGTGTGCGGATCTCTTGCGGGTCGTTCAGCGGCTCGCTCTCCCCCGCCGGTATCAGCGTGGTGGCCAACAGCGGCGCGCCGTGCAACTCCAGCAACAGCTGCAGACCCTTGCGGTCGGGCACGCGCAGGCCGATGGTCTTGCGCGAGGGGTGGCTCACGCGGCGCGGCACTTCCTTGGTGGCTTCCAAAATGAAGGTGTAGGGCCCGGGCGTGCCCAGCTTGAGCAGGCGGTACTGCCGGTTGTCCACCCGCGCGTAGTTGGCCAGCTCCGACAGGTCGCGGCACAGCAGGGTCAAATGGTGTTTTTCGTCCACCTGGCGAATGCGGCGCAGGCGGTCCACGGCGTCCTTGTCGTCCAGGTGGCAGACCAGCGCGTAGCTCGAATCGGTCGGCACGGCCACGATCCCGCCCTTTTGCAGCAGCATGGCCGCTTGCTTGAGCAGCCGCGGCTGGGGGTTGTCGGGGTGCGCTTCAAAATACTGGGCCATGGTGTTGGGGGGGCGCCGTCTTAAGCGGCAGCGGGGTGGCGGATGCGCTCTGCCAGCAGCTCCCACACGGGGGTCAGTTGGCCGGGCAGCAGCGGCAGGGTTCCCAGGTCGGTGTGGGACTCGTCCGGGCTGTGGAAATCGCTGCCCCGCGAGGCGGCCAGGCCGAACTCCTGCGCCATCGCGGCGTAGGTGACGTATTCGGACGCGCTGTGGCTGCCGGTCACCACCTCCACGCCGCGCCCGCCGTGCTGCTTGAATTCGGAAAACAGCGCAAATTCTTCGTTGGCCGTGAACTTGTAACGCGCCGGATGGGCGATCACCGCCATGCCGCCGGCCCCGGTGATCCAGCGCACGGCATCGCCCAGCGACGCCCAGCGGTGCGGCACGTAGCCGGGCTTGCCTTCGGTGAGGTATTTGCGAAACACCTCGGGGGTGTCGCGGCACACGCCGGTTTCCACCAGAAAGCGCGCGAAATGGGTGCGCGAGATCAGTGCCGGGTTGCCCACAAACTGCAGCGCGCCTTCGTACGCGCCCTTGATGCCCACCTTGGCCAACTGCTCGGCCATGTCCAGCGCGCGTTCACCGCGGCCACCGCGGGTGGCGGCCAGGCCCTGGGCCAGCTGCTCGTTGTCGGGATCAAACCCCAGGCCCACGATGTGGACCGTGGTGTCGGCAAAAGTGACGGAGATTTCGACCCCCGTGAGGTAGGCCATGCCCTGCGCATGCGCGGCAGCGATGGCCCGGTGCTGGCCGCCGACCTCGTCGTGGTCGGTCAACGCCCACAACTCGACCCCGTTGGCCTGGGCGCGCGCGGCCAGGTCTTCGGGAGTCAGGGTGCCATCGGATACGACGGAATGGCAGTGAAGGTCGGCGTTGAGGATGGGGGATGTCACGCTGGCATTTTAGGGCTTGTACCAATAACGCGGTCGCGCGCGCCCGGCAACACTGGCTAGAGGGGCATTGCGTTGCGCCGCGTTCGCCGCCGACACGGGTTCGCAGGCGTTAGCGCCATCAGGGCCCGCATGCAGCTGTGTGTAGCGTGTGCCTGCATACTTGCCACTCCCACGTTTCGACAAAGAGAACACCATGCAAATCGACAATATCCGGGTAGCAAGAAAACTGTGGGGCGCTTTTCTTTTGCTGATGCTGGTCATGCTGGTCATTTCCGGCTACCAGCAATACCGGGGCAACACCTCGATGTCGGGCGCGATGGACCAGGTGGTCGAGATCGAAGAGCGCATCTCTGCCGCCATACGCTGGCGCGGCGCCACCGAGACCGCGGTGAACATGGTGATGGGCGGCGCGGTCACCACCGATGCGGTGCTGGCACAGCAGTACGACGCCAAGGTCAAGGAAATCATTGGCGGCATCAACAAGATCCAGGAAGGCATCGTGGCCGGCGCCACGGCGCCCGAGGAAAAAGCCGCGCTCGAAAAAGTGCTGGCCGAACGCAAGCTGGTGCTGGCCGCCACCGCCAAGACCTGGGAGCTCAAGGGCGCGGGCGACGGCGTGGCGACCCAGCAGTTTGCCGACAACGAACTCACCCCCCTGGTGGCGCGCTACCTCAAGGCGCAGGATGACTTTGTGGCGGTGCTGCAAAAACGGCGCGAAGAGATCCGTGCAGAAACCACCCAGCGCCGCGTTGCCTACGCCATCCAGGGCCTGGTGATGTCGGCCGTGCTGATCGTGGTGGTGCTGCTGCTTGCGTGGAAGCTCGTGCGCTCCATCACCGTGCCGCTCGAGGAAGCCGTGCAGACCATCGATGCGATTGCTGCTGGCGACCTCACGCGCGAACTGCAGTCCACCCGCAAGGACGAGTTCGGTCACATGCTGCGCTCGCTGTCGGCCATGTCCAACCGCCTGCGCGGCGTGGTGAGCGAGGTGCGCGGCGGCGTGGACGCGGTCTCGTCCGCGTCGATCCAGATCGCCAATGGCAACCACGACCTGTCGGCCCGCACCGAGCAGACTGCCTCGAACCTGGAGGAAACCGCGGCCAGCATGGAAGAGCTGACTGCCACGGTGAGCCAGTCGGCCGACACGGCCCGCCAGGCCAACCAGCTCGCGGGCACGGCAGCCCAGGCGGCGGCACGCGGCGGCGAGGTGGTCGGCCAGGTGGTCACCAGCATGCAGCAGATCACCGACAGCTCGCGCAAGATCAGCGACATCATCGGCGTGATCGACGGCATCGCCTTCCAGACCAACATCCTGGCGCTGAACGCCGCCGTGGAAGCCGCCCGTGCGGGCGAACAAGGCCGCGGCTTTGCCGTGGTGGCCAGTGAAGTGCGCAGCCTGGCCGGGCGCAGCGCCGAGGCGGCCAAGGAGATCAAGAACCTGATCAGCGCCTCGGTCGAGAACGTCGAGTCCGGCTCGGCGCAGGTCGCCCAGGCAGGCCAGACCATGGGCGAGATCGTGGCCAGCGTGCAGCGCGTGAGCGACCTCATCGGCGAGATCACTGCGTCGTCCGGCGAGCAGCGCGATGGCATCGCCCAGGTCAACCAGGCCGTGACGCACCTGGACCAGATGACGCAGCAGAACGCGGCGCTGGTGGAGGAATCCACCGCCGCGGCCGCATCGATGCGCGACCAGGCCCAGCGGCTGGCCGAAGTGGTGTCGGTGTTCAACGTCGGCGCCGTCGCGGTGCGCGCGCCGGCCCCAGCGCCACGCCCTGCGCCGGCCCCCGCTGCAGCGCCAAGGCCCGCGGTGGGCAACAAACCGGCCTCGGCCAGCGCACCGCGGGTCACCGGCGCCAAGCCCGCCGCACCGCGCGCCCCGGCGGCGCCGCGGCTGTCATCGTCGGCGGCTCCTGCCCCGGCCGCGCGGCCGCCAGTGGCGCGCCCTCCCGCTGCGCGACCCCCAAGCGCATCGTCGGCCCCCGCACCGCGCGCTGCGGCCAATGGTGGGGATGACGATTGGGAAAGCTTCTGAGCTATCGCAGGCGCAAAGACATTTGCTCCTGATTTGATAGCTACAAGTGCTTATTCATCCAGCGCAGGCGGCCGTTTTTACTTAAAAATGCCGCTGGCGCCCGTCCTCCAAGGCAGCCTCGGCTGCCTTTTGTTTTGTCCAGCTTGATGCTCTGAAGAAGGAAAGACGAATGCCCCTGGTCAACATCCGCCTGGCGCGCCGTGACGTGCCCACCACCGCCGCGCAAAAGGCCGCGCTGATTACCGGCGTCACGCAGCTCATGCAGCAAGTGCTGGACAAACGCCCCGACACCGTCACGGTGATCATTGATGAGGTCGACCCGGAGAACTGGGGGCATGGTGGTGAACCGGTGACGGCGATTCGCCAGCGCGCCAAAGGCCCGGCGCAGGCCTGAAGGGAGGCACCCATGGGCGTGCGCACGGCCACCGCCGCCGTCACGGTCGGCCGCTGCGGCCTGCGCCTGGAGGCTCGGACAATGGGTATCGCGAAGTGCTTGCCCTGGCAGCGGGTCTTACTGCAAGCAGCGCAGTGGCGATCCCTGCGCTTCACGCCCTCGGGACCCACCCCGACCTTGAGCCCACCAGGTACGCTCGTCGCCCGAAGCGGGCCCGTGCAGCTTTCCTACACCTGCGCCCCCTCGACCAGAAACTGCACCCTGCGCTCGCCCTTCCACTCGTTCACATCAAGCCGGAAGGCCAGCAGCACGCGTGCGGGTAGCTGCTCGGTGTGGCCGAACCAGATGGCGTCCACCGGGTTGCCCTGGTGCATGAGCTTGATCGACAGGTGGTTCTTGGCCTCGCCCACCAGGCGCTGGCTCACGATCTGCACTTCTTCGCTGAAGGTGGGGGGTGCAAAACCCTGGCCCCAGACCTCGTGGTGCAGGGTGTCCACCATGTCGGCACGGCAGTACTCGGGGGCCAGGGGCCCGTCCGTCTCGATGCGGCGGGTGAGGGTGGCGGCGTCCAACCACTCCTGCGCCACCTGGGCCAGGGCGCGCTCAAACACCTCGAAAGCTTGTTCGGCCACCGTGCAGCCCGCCGCCATGGCGTGGCCGCCAAACTTGAGGATCACGCCCGGGTGGCGCTTGGCCACCAGGTCGAGCGCATCGCGCAGATGAAAGCCGGGGATCGAGCGGCCCGAGCCTTTGAGCTCATGTTCCTTGCCCGGCGCGCTGCTGGCTGCAAACACAAAGGTCGGGCGGTGCAGCTTGTCCTTGATGCGGCTGGCCACGATGCCGACCACGCCTTCGTGAAAATCGGGGTCGAACACGCTGATCGCCGGCGGCGGTTCTTCGTCTTCCTGGAACAGGCTCTCGGCCATCAGCATGGCCTGCTCGCGCATGCCGCCTTCAATCTCGCGGCGCTCGCGGTTGATGCCATCGAGCGTGGCGGCCAGCTCGGCGGCGCGGCCCGCGTCGTCGGTCAGCAGGCATTCGATGCCCAGCGTCATGTCGGCCAGGCGCCCTGCGGCGTTGATGCGCGGGCCCAGAGCAAAACCGAAGTCGAATGTGGTGGCCACGGGCGCCTTGCGGCCGGCGGCGTGGAACAGTGCGGCCACGCCGGCCGGCATCTGGCCCGCGCGGATGCGCCGCAAGCCCTGCGCGACCAAGCGGCGGTTGTTGGCGTCGAGCTTGACCACGTCAGCCACGGTGCCCAGCGCAACCAACGTGAGCAGCGGGTCGAGCTTGGGTTGGCTGGCCGCATCAAACACGCCCCGCGCCCGCAGCTCGGCGCGCAGCGCCAGCAGCACATAAAACATCACGCCCACGCCGGCCATGGACTTGCTCTCGAACGTGCAGCCGGGCTGATTGGGGTTGACGATGGCGTCGGCCACCGGCAGCTCGGGGCCGGGCAGGTGGTGGTCGGTGACGACCACCGTCAGGCCCAGCGCCTTGGCCTCGGCCACGCCCTCTACGCTGGCGATGCCGTTGTCCACCGTGATCAGCACGTCGGCGCCGCGCTCGGCCACGCGGCGGGCGATGGATGCGGTGAGGCCGTAACCATCGGTCACGCGGTCGGGCACCAGGTAGTCCACATGCTGCGCGCCCAGCAGCCGCAGCCCGCGCACGCCCACGGCACAGGCGGTGGCGCCGTCGCAGTCGTAGTCGGCCACGATCACGAGGCGTTTGTTCTGCGCCATGGCATCGGCCAGCAGGCGGGCGGCGGTCTCAATGCCCTTGAGTCCCTTGTCGCCACTGGGCGGCAGCAGCCGGGCCAAGCCGTCGTCCAGCTCGTCCTTGCCTCGCACGCCGCGCGCCGCGTACAGGCGCGCCAGCAGCGGGTGCACGCCGGCCTGCTCCAGCGCCCAGGCGGCGCGGGGGGGAATGTCTCTTGCTATTATTTTCATAGCTGCTCGCGCACGTCCATAAAGCGCTGGGGCCTGAAAATGCTTCGAAAACGCTGGGCCAGCGTGCGCGGCGCGGTGTGGAAGGCCAGCGCATTGCGCTCGCCGCACAGTGTCAGTTGCACCGGCGCGCCATCTTCGGCCCTGCGCAGCAGATCGGCCACCGGGCCAGCGTCCAGCGCGGTCCAGGCGGCGGCCCAGGTGCGCCAGTCTTCGTTGACTGCGGCGTCGCGCAAGGTGGAGGGCACCGTCGGGGCAGGAGTTGCTGAAGGCGCAGGCGAAGGCAATGGACCCGTGCCATGCACCCAGAACGAGTTGATCACCGGCAGCCCGCGCTCCGAGCGCTCGTCGTTGAAGGCGTGGGTGTAAAGCAGCATCTGCATCTCGCTGTGCAGGCGGTGCAGCGTGCGGGCCTCTTTCACATCCGGCATCCAGGCGCGCACATCGCGCTGCAGCACGCGCTCCAGCGAGGCGGTGGCAAGCTGGGCAAACAGTGGGCCGCTGGCCAGCCAGCGTGTGGGCTGGTCGTAGTGCAGGGCGATGCCGTCTTCGGCAAACCAGGGGGACACGATGGCCAGCAGCGCGCGCGATGCGGCCTCGTCCAGTGCGAGCTGCTCGGGGCCGCGCAGCGTGACGTGGTCGGTGCTGACCTGCCACTGGCAGGGCGTGACGAACGCCCAGGCCTCGCCGTCTGCCGGCTGGCCTTGCTGGTGGCGATGCCATGCGGCCCAGGGGATGCGGCCGTCTTGCGCGGGGAGGCCCAGGGCGCGCGCCAGGGCGCGTTCGTGCGGGGTGGAGAAGCTGGTGTCTTCGCCGCTGTCGCTGCCGGCAGCGTGGGGGCTGAGCCGGGCCAGCAGCCGGTCCAGGTGGGGCAGGGCCAGGCCCTGCAGGGCTTGCTGGCATCCCGGGGCCGTGCTGGCGGCATGGGGGATGAGCAAATGGTGGGTGTCTGACATCCGGCTATTGTCCGGGATGCCACAATCTGCCCGCCCAGGCTGGGAGTCGGGGCGGTGAAGGTGGCAGCCAATGCTGCCGATGCCGCGCAGGCTCCCAGGCATTCCGCACTGCCCGGGCCCTTTCTTTTTGATCCATGAAAATCCCCTACGAACTGGCCCTGGGCTGGCGCTACACGCGCGCTGGCCGCGCTACGCGGCGCAACGGCTTCATCTCGTTCATCTCGGGCGTGTCCATGTTGGGCATTGCACTCGGGGTGGCGGCGCTCATCATCGTGCTCTCGGTGATGAACGGCTTCCAGAAGGAAGTGCGCGACCGCATGCTCAGCGTGGTCTCGCACGTCGAGATCTTTGCGCCCCAGGGCGCGGCCCTGGCCGACCCGGCACGCACGCTGGCCGAGGCCAAGCAGAACCCCAACGTGGTGGGCGCTGCGCCGTTTGTGGCGGCCCAGGCGCTGCTGGCACGGGGTGAGGACATGAAGGGCGCGCTGGTGCGCGGCATCGACCCGGCGCTCGAAGGCGCGGTGACCGACCTGGCCGCTGCCAATGAGCAGGTGCTCAATCAGCTGGTGCCCGGTGAATTCCGCGTGGTGCTGGGCGGTGAACTGGCCCGCGCCTTGGGCGTGCGCGCTGGCGATGTGGTCACGCTCATCGCGCCCGCAGGCCAGGTCACCCCGGCGGGAGTGGTGCCGCGCCTCAAGCAGATGACGGTGGCCGGCACGTTCGACTCGGGCCACTACGAATACGACTCCGCCCTGGTGCTGCTGCACCACGAGGACGCGCAGCGCATCTTCCGCCTGGAAGGCCCCACGGGCGTGCGCCTGAAGCTCAAGGACCTGCACATGGCGCGCGAGGTGGCCCAGCAGCTGGCGCAGTCCTTAAGCGGCCAATTGCTGATCCGCGACTGGACGCAACAAAACCGCACATGGTTCGCGGCCGTTCAGCTCGAAAAACGCATGATGTTCATCATCCTGACGCTGATCGTGGCCGTGGCCGCGTTCAACCTGGTCTCTACCCTGGTGATGACGGTGACCGACAAGCGCGCCGACATTGCCATCCTGCGTACGCTGGGGGCGAGCCCGAAAAGCATCATGGGCATCTTTGTGGTGCAGGGCGCCATGGTGGGCGTGATCGGCACGGCTGTGGGCCTGCTGCTGGGCCTGGGGATCGCGTTCAACATCGACGTGATCGTGCCGACCATCGAGAAGGCGCTGAACGCGAGCTTCTTGCCCAAGGACATCTACCTCATCAGCAAGATGCCCAGCGAGCCGCAAAGCAGCGACATCCTGCCCATCGGCATCATCTCGTTGGTGTTGGCTTTTGTGGCCACCCTGTACCCCAGCTGGCGCGCCAGCCGCGTGAACCCCGCCGAGGCACTTCGCTATGAATAATGTAGCTACTAGCGCAGTACCATCAAGCGCTGGAGGCCAAAATGGCTTGAAAAACCAGGTCGTACTGGAAGCCCGTGGCATCACCAAGCGCTTTACCGAAGGCCGCCTGGACGTGACCGTGCTGCAGGGCGTGGACCTGCAGATCCATGCCGGCGAAACGCTGGCCATCGTCGGCGCGTCGGGCTCTGGCAAAAGCACGCTGCTGCACCTGCTGGGCGGGCTGGATGCGCCGACGTCAGGCACCGTGCGGCTGAAGGGCGACGAAATGTCCTCGCTGTCGGCAGAACGCCAGGGCCAGCTGCGCAACCAGCACCTGGGTTTTATCTACCAGTTCCACCACCTGTTGCCTGAGTTCAGCGCGCTGGACAACGTGGCAATGCCGCTGCGCATCCGCCGCATGCCGCTGGCGCAGTGCCATGCCGAGGCTGAGCGGGTGCTCACCTCCGTCGGGTTGAAGGAACGCCTGATGCACCGGCCCGCCGAGCTGTCGGGCGGCGAGCGCCAGCGCGTGGCGATTGCGCGTGCGCTGGTCACGCGGCCCGCCTGTGTGCTGGCCGACGAGCCCACTGGCAACCTGGACCGCACCACGGCAGACGGCGTGTTCGACCTGATGCTGCAACTGGCGCGCGACCAGGGCACGGCGTTTGTCATGGTCACGCACGATGAGTCACTGGCCGCGCGCTGCGACCGCGTGGTGCGGCTGGTGCTAGGGCGGCTAAGCTAGGCAAGCTCGGCCCCACCGCTGAGCCCAGCGTTGCGGGCCGGGGCGCGGCTCAGATGCCGAGAATCTTCTTGGCTTCGGCCAGCGATTTCATCGAGTCGTCGTGTTTGCCCGCCTTGTGGTGCGCTTCGCCGTCGGCGCGCAGCTGTTTGACCTTGGCGGCGTTGTCTGCCGACAGGCTCGGATTGGTGGCCAGCTTGGCGTCGATGGCCTTCATTTCGTTGGGGCAGTTGTGGGCCAGTGCGGTGCCGGCCGCCGTGGCGACGAGCACAAAGGCGCACGCTTGGATCAAAGAACGCATGGATGTCTCCTGGTTGGCACGTCGTGTCGACGACATGCTGGTTGCTACATCACCCTCCCGTACCACCACACCGACAACGCCGCCGCCAGCAGGGCCAGCGCCGCGCCTGCCAGTGCGAGCAGGGCGGAGATCTCGGTCTCCTTCTTTTCCACCGTGAGGCGTGAGCTGAGGGTCTCGTACACCTTCTTCAGATCCGCTGCCGTTGCGGCGTGAAAGTACTCGGCATTGGTGCGGGTGGCCACGGCCTTCAGGGTCTCCTCATCCAGCCGCACACGCATCGACCAGCCCTCGAAACCGATGGTCTCGCCCTGCACCGTGCCTACTCCCACCGTGTACACCCGCACCCCGCGGTCGGCTGCCCACTTGGCGGCTTCGAGCGGGTCGACGCCGGTGGTGCGCTGGCCGTCGGTCAGCATGATGATGGCGGCCGAGTTGTAGGAGCCCGGTGCCACCGGGGTGAAGGTCTTGGCCGGGTCCTGCTTGTTGCCGATCTCGTCGATGGGCTTGGGGCGCATGGCCTGGCGGCCGCCCAGCGCGGCGATGTCGATCCCGGCGTCGGGGAAGATGGTGGCCAGCGACAGCATGATGCCGTTGCCCGTGGCTGTGCCGCGCTGCAGCTGAAAGCTGTCGATCGCCTTGACCAGGTCTTCGCGGCTTTGGGTGGGCAGCTGGGCCAGCTGGGCGCTGCCGGCAAACGCCACGATGCCCACGCGCACGTGCCGAGGCAGTTCGGTGATGAAGGCCTTGGCGGCGTTCTGGGCGGCGGTGATGCGGTCGGGCTCCACATCGGTGGCGCGCATGCTGCCTGAGACATCCATGGCCAGCATGATGGTCTGGTCCTGCGAAGGCAGGGTGATCACCGCCAGCGGCCGGGCGGCGGCCAGCAGCAATGCGATCAGCGCCAGCAGGAACAGAGCCGGCGGGATGTGGCGCCGAAAGCGCTGGCCAGGGCCCAGCGCCTCGCGCACCAGCGACAGGCTGGAGTAGCTCAGCGCAGTCTTCTTGCGCCGGTGCAGCAGCCACCAGTACAGCAGCACCAAGAGGGGCGCAACCAGCAGCAGCCAGAGCAGGGTGGGCCAGAGAAAAACCATGGTGCGGGTCCTCGGGTGGCGTGTGGGTGGTCGTTCAGGCCGCGGCGGGCACGGCCGTTGCCCCCGCCAGTGGCGCGATGGAGCGGCCGCGTGGCGTCCGCACGCGGCGCTGGCGCATGTCCATGAAGCGCAGCAGGGCGTCAACCAGATCGTCGTCCGTGCACAGCTCCAGCGTGTCGGCGCCGGCGCGGGTCAGCCCTTCGCGCAGCGTCGCCTCGCGCTCTGCGGCCAGGCGCGCAAAGCGCCGGCGAAAGCCGGCGTCGTGGGTGTCCACCATCAGTTGTTCGCCGCTTTCAGCATCGCGCAGCGTGATCAGGCCGACGTCGGGCAGCTCCAGCTCCAGCGGATCGAGCAGGCGCACGGCCACCACGTCATGCCGCTGGGCGAGCTGGGCCAGCGGCTTTTCCCAGCCGGGGGCGCTGATGAAGTCCGACACCACGAATACAGTGGAGCGGCGGCGCAGGTTGGTGAGCCCTGTCAGCAGCAGCCGATGCAGCTCAGTGGCGCCACCGCCCGCTTTGGTGCGCTTGGGCGCGGCTTTTTCGGGGGTCAGCAGCCGGTGCACCAGATGCAGCACGTGGGCGCGGCTGCTGCGGGGTGGCAGCACGGCATCTACCACGCGTTCGGCCTGGCCGCCGCCGCCGCCGTACAGCATGGCGCCCACGCGGTTGCCGTGGCGCGTGAGCAGGCGCGAGAGCACGGCGACAAAGCCGGTCAGGATGTCGCGCTTGGTTTGGCCCGCGGGGCCAAAACTGATCGACGGGCTCAAGTCGAGCAGGAACCAAGCGGTCATCTCGCGGTCTTCGGTGAACACGCGCACGTGGGGCACGTTCAGGCGTGCGGTCACGTTCCAGTCGATATGGCGCACATCGTCGTGGGGCTGGTATTCGCGCAGGTCGGCCAGGTCCAGGCCGCTGCCCCGCATCAGCGTGCGGTAGTCGCCCTGCAGCAGGCCGTCCAGGCGGCGAATCACCTTCCACTCCAGCTCGCGCAGCAGCCGGTCGGCCTGCCCCGGCAGGGTAGGCAGTGCGTGGACCGTGGCGGAAGGGGCTTCAGGCGGCTTAGTGCTCATGGCGGTCGTCAAAAAAGTTCAGGCAACTTTTTGCTCGTGGTGCAAGGGGCGTGCAGGCGCAGGAATCTTGGCCATGATCTTTTGGATCAGTGCGTCGGCGTCCAGCCCCTCGGAGAGCGCCTCGTACGACAGCGCAACGCGGTGGCGCAGCACATCGGCGGCCAGGTCGGTCATGTCCTCGGGCAGCACGTAGTTGCGCCCGCGCAGCATGGCCAGGGCCTGCGCGCCTTCGGCCAGCGCAATCGTGGCGCGCGGGCTGGCGCCGCAGCTGATGAAACCGGCCAGCTCTTTCAAGCCGTGCCGCGCCGGCACGCGCGTGGCGGCCACCAGCTTGACGGCGTACTGCAGCATGGACGGGTCCACATACACCGTGCGGCACTCGGCCTGCAGCACGGCCAGCTGGGCGGTGGTGGCCACGGGCAACACCTGCACGGGCAGGTCGAGCGCCCGCTGCGCGATCACGAACTCTTCCTCTTCGGTGGGGTAGCCCAGCAGCACCTTCATCATGAAGCGGTCCACCTGGGCCTCGGGCAGCGCGTAGGTGCCTTCGGTCTCGATCGGGTTTTGCGTGGCCATCACGAGGAAGGGCTCGGGCACCTTGTGCGTCTCGCCGGCAATCGTGACCTGGCGCTCCTGCATCACCTCGAGCAGGGCACTTTGCACCTTGGCGGGCGCGCGGTTGATTTCATCGGCCAGCAGCAGGTGGGTGAACACCGGGCCGAGGGCCGTGCTGAATTCACCCGTCTTCTGGTTGTACATGCGGGTGCCTACCAGGTCAGCGGGCACCAGGTCGGGCGTGAACTGGATGCGCTTGAAGCTGCCCTGAATGGTGCTGGCCAGCGTCTTCACGGTAAGCGTCTTGGCCAGGCCCGGCACGCCCTCGACCAGCAGATGGCCCTGGGCGAGCATGGCGACCATCACGCGCTCCAGAAAGCGGTCCTGGCCCACCACCACGCGCTTGACTTCGTAGAGCACCTGTTCCATCAAGGTGGCGGTGGAGGCGTTGGTGGCATGGGGCGATGGGGTGGATTCCATGGTGCTCCTTGAGGAAGACGGGTCGATAGGCAGGGTCAGAAAGGCGGCATGCCCACGGCAGACGCCGCGTTCTCAATGGGCACCGCAAAGCCGATGCCGATGAAGGTGCGCGCCGAGGTGGGATTGAGGATGGCAGTGACGATGCCCACCACCTCGCCGTCGAGCGTGACCAGCGGGCCGCCGGAATTGCCCGGATTGGCCGCAGCGTCGAACTGGATCAGGTTGCTGAGCTGGCGCTTGCCTTCGGGCGAGGTGAATTCGCGCTTGAGGCCCGACACCACGCCCGCCGAGGCCGAAGGGCCAATTCCAAAGGGGAAGCCAACAGCCACCACATGGTCGCCCGGGCGGAGGTCCTGCGTGGAGCGCAGCGGGGCGGCAAACAGGTCGTCGGGCACTTTGTGGGCCTGCAGCACGGCTAGGTCGTTCTCGGGCTGGGCGCCGGTGATGCTGGCCGTGGTCTCCAGGCCGTCGTGGAAGGTGATGGCGATGCGGTCGGAGCCTGCCACCACGTGCAGGTTGGTCAGGATCACGCCCTTGTCGATGATGACGACGCCGGTGCCCACGCCGCGCTCGACTTCTTCCTTGCCGTTCTTGCTGCGGCCGTAGCCCACCACCCGCACGATGGAGGGCGAGATCGCCTCGACAGCGCGGGCTGCGGCGGAAGGCAGTGTGGTGGTTTCCAGCGTGCGCAGTACTGCGGCGTCGATGTCTTCCTGTGTGATCTTGCGCGGGGCGGGGCGGTGGTGCAGCCACAGGCTGGCCACCAGCAGGGCTGAGAGCAGCGCGATCATGGCCCAGAGGCTGCGCACATGTCGCCGGGACAGCGGGGCTGCGGCTGCAGCTACGGGGAGGGCAGGAGTGGAGGGAGCGAGGCCGATGTCATCGGCTGCCGAGGCTTGAGAGGCAGACGCAGTGGCCGGAACGTCCCCTTCCGCAGCGGGGCGGCGGGCTGGGCGGGAACTGCTGTAGAGGGCGGGCCGGGGCATCCTGTCACCTTTTCTACTGCGCCGGGGAAAAGCGCATGGTTTTCACGTTAGCACGTATCCGAGCCAGATGCACCTGCAAGGTTTCGTGAGGCATCATGAATGGATGACTGCCTGGATCGACACCCATTGCCACCTGGACGCGCCCGAGTTCGACCCCGACCGCGATGCGGTCCGCCAGGAAGCCCGTACACGCGGCGTGGCGCATTGCGTGATCCCGGCGGTGGAGCGCAGCAACTGGGCCACCGTGCGGGAGCTGGCGCATCGGCATCGGGACAGCTACGCGCTCGGCATCCACCCCTTGTACACCGGGCGTGCGGAGGACGAAGACCTGAACCGGCTGGCCGCGGAACTGGAACAGCACCGCGCGGACCCGCGCCTGGTCGCCATCGGTGAAATCGGCCTCGACTATTTCGTCGCCGGCCTCGACCCGACCCGGCAGGAGCGCTTTTACCGGGCGCAGTTGCAGCTGGCGCGCCGGTTCGATCTGCCGGTGATATTGCATGTACGCCGCTCGTCCGACAAATTGCTCAAGGGCCTGCGCGAGCTGCCCGTGCAGGGCGGCATTGCGCACGCTTTCAATGGCAGCCTGCAGCAGGCGCAGGCGTTCATCGGGTTGGGTTTCAAGCTCGGCTTTGGCGGCGCCATGACCTATGACCGGGCCCTGCAGCTGCGCCGCCTGGCGGCTGAATTGCCCGGGGATGCCCTGGTGATGGAAACCGACGCCCCCGACATCCAGCCCCACTGGCTCTACACCACGGCAGCCCAGCGGGCCGAAGGCCAACCCCAGGGGCGCAATGCGCCCGGGGAGTTGCCGCGCATTGCCGAGGTGCTGGCACAGCTGCGCGGCCAACCTCTGCAGGCCTTGGCCGCGGCCACAACCCGCAACGCATGTGCGGCGTTGCCGCGGTTGCAAGCTTTGCTGGCGCCGGTGGCGTGAGCGCATTCCGCGCGGCCAGAATGTGGAGCAATTTGGGAGGTTTGCGCTGGATGGGTCACGGTTTGCAGCTATCTTTTTTGTGAACCGGCAAGGGGCCTCGCGCGGTTTCGGTCCAGAATCGCCGCATGCCTGAAGTCCCTACAACCGGTGCCACGCCAGCCCCTGCCGCCCCCCGCTGGCAAGGGCTGCCACCTGTGGCGTCCGGAGAGACGGTGGTGTTGGTGCTGGGGAGCTTTCCAGGTGCGGCCTCCTTGCGGGCGCAGCAGTATTACGCCCACCCGCAGAACCATTTCTGGAAGATCCTGCAGGCCTTGTGGCCGCAATATGCGCTGCCAGGCCCCTACCCGCAGCGCTGCGACTGGCTGCTGGCCCGCGGCCTCGGGATGTGGGATGTCTACGAAAGCTGCGAGCGCGACGGCAGCCTGGATGCCAGTATCCGCCGCGCCCAGGTCAACGACTTCGCCCGCCTGCAAGGGCTCTGCCCGCGCCTGGCGGCCCTGGCGCACAACGGTGCCGAGAGTTTTCGGCATGCCCCGGCCGCGTTGGCCTGCCTGGGCGCGCCAGACATCCCCCACGTCACGGCGGTGCGGCTTCCGTCGACCAGCCCGGCCAACGCCTCGTGGAGTTTTGAGCGTAAATTGGCCGCCTGGTCGGAGCTGATGGCCGCCCACAGATTGATTTGACTGCCTGAATGACCCGAAAAAAGAACACGACCCCAGAGCTGCCAGAAGTCAGCGTCTCCGACGACGGGGAGGTGCGGCACCTGCACCTGGGCACGCCCTGGATCCAGGGGTCGATGCGCGTGGCCGAGCCGTTTGAGCTGGAGCTGGAATATGTGCAGCGCATGATGGCCTGGCTGCTGTTTGCCGAGCCCGCGCAAGTCTCCAAAGGCCACGCCATGCAGCTGGGCCTGGGGGCCGGCGCCATCACCAAGTTCTGCCACAAGAAATTGCGCATCTGCACCACGGCCATCGAGCTCAACCCGCAGGTGGTGGCGGTGTGCCGGCAATGGTTCAAGCTGCCGCCCGACGGCCCCAAGCTGCGCGTGGTCCTGGCCGACGCTGCCAAGGAGATTCAGAACCCGATGTGGCTGGGCACTGTGGACGCGCTGGCGGTGGATCTGTATGACCACGACGCGGCCGCGCCCGTGCTCGACAGCCCGGACTTCTACGCCGACTGCCGCGCACTGCTTACCGAAACCGGCAGCATGACCGTGAACCTGTTCGGCCGAGCATCCAGCTACGACCGCAGCCTCAAGAGCATGGCCGAAGCCTTTGGCGAAGACGCGCTCTGGTCGTTCAAACCCACGCGGGAGGGCAACACCGTCGTGCTCGCCCAGCGAAATCCCACGCGACCCAAGCGTACGGAGCTGGCTGCCCGGGCCGAGGCGATTCAAGCCCGCTGGGATTTGCCCACCACGAAATGGCTGCGGGTCTTCAAGCCCGTGGCTGCCTGACCCCACACGCCAGCGGCGCCCTACCGAAAAAGGTCTTTCATGAAAACGTCCCTCGCTTCCCCTGATACCACTGCGGGCCGGTCGTATGCGGGCCCCATGGACTGGCGCCGCGTGGTGCAGTGGTTGAGCGATGACCAGGTCATCTCCCCCGAAGAGGCCCAGCGCACGGTCGCCCGCTGCTCGCAGGCAGAAAGCTCCCAGCACGCGCTGGTCCGCCTTGCCAACGTGGCGATGGAGCGCGCCAGCGACGGCAAACCGCTCGATATTGAAGCCCTTTCTGAATACATCGCCAAGCGCGCTGGGTTGCCTTACCTGCGCATTGATCCCCTCAAGGTGGACGTGGGCCGTGTGGCAGACACCATGAGCGCCACCTACGCCGAGCGCCACAAGGTGTTGCCGGTGCAGGTCACCACCAAGGAGGTCGTAGTGGCCACGGCCGAGCCTTTCATCGATGACTGGGTGGCAGAGGTGGAGCGCCAGTCCCGGCGCACTGTGCGCCGCGTGGTCGCAAGCCCGCTGGACATTCACCGCTTCACCGCCGAATTTTTTGCATTGGCCAAATCGGTGCGCGCCGCACAGAAGGCCGGTGGCAACTCGGGTGGCAGCAGCTTTGAGCAACTGGTGGAGCTGGGCAAGAGCAACAAGCAGCTGGACGCCAACGACCAGGGTGTGGTCAAGGTGGTGGACTGGCTCTGGCAGTACGCGTTTGACCAGCGCGCCAGCGACATCCACCTGGAGCCGCGCCGCGACCAGGGCGTGATCCGCTTTCGCATCGACGGCGTGCTCCATCCCGTGTACCAGATGCCCATGGGCGTGCACAACGCGATGGTGTCGCGCATCAAGCTGCTCGGCCGCATCGACGTGGTGGAAAAGCGCCGCCCGCAGGACGGCCGCATCAAGACCCGCAACCAGCGCGGCGAGGAGGTGGAAATGCGCCTCTCGACGCTGCCCACGGCCTTCGGCGAAAAGATGGTGATGCGGATTTTTGATCCGGACAATGCCGTCAAGGATCTTGATGCCCTGGGCTTTGCCCAACACGATGCGGCGCGCTGGGAGAGCCTAGTCAAACGCCCGCACGGCATCATTCTGGTGACGGGGCCCACGGGCTCGGGCAAGACCACCACGCTGTATTCCACGCTGAAGCGGGTGGCGACCGAAGAGGTCAACGTGAGCACGGTGGAAGACCCGATCGAAATGATCGAGCCCAGCTTCAACCAGACCCAGGTGCAGCCCCAGCTCGACTTCAACTTCGCCGAAGGCCTGCGCGCACTGATGCGGCAGGACCCCGACATCATCATGGTGGGCGAAATCCGCGACCTGGAGACGGCGGAGATGGCGATCCAGGCGGCGCTCACGGGCCACCTAGTGTTCTCGACCCTGCATACCAACGATGCCCCGTCCGCCATCACCCGCATGATGGAACTGGGTGTGCCGCCGTACCTGCTCAATGCCACCTTGCTCGGTGTGCTAGCCCAGCGCCTGGTGCGCACCCTGTGCAAGCAGTGCAAACAAAAGGACGAGGGCGCCGACCGCGAAGCCCTGGCGGCCATGGTCAAGCCCTGGAAGCTCAGCGGGGGCTACCAGCCCTACAAGCCGGTCGGCTGTGTGGATTGCCGCATGGGTGGCTTCCGCGGGCGCATGGGCTTGTACGAGTTGCTCACCGTGAGCGAGGCCCTCAAGGACAAGATCAACCAGGCACCGTCCATCGACAGCCTGCGCCGCCAGGCGGTGCAGGACGGCATGCGCCCACTGCGCCTGGCGGGGGCGCTGCGCGTGGCCGAAGGCATCACCACCATGGAAGAAGTGGTCGCTGCCACGCCGCCGCTGGAATGATCTGACGGGCACCTGCGCCCCGACAACAGGTGGTAACACGTTACTGGATGTAGGTGGAATCCACATCTGTGAGGCGCATTGTTGCCCGCACAATCGCGCAGTCGAGATTTCCGCCAAGGAGACAATTCGTGAAAATCAAAAGTCAAAAAGACTTCTTTGCCGGGCTCATGTTCATGAGCATCGGCGTAGCGTTTGCGTGGGGCGCAACCACGTACAACGTCGGCAACGGTGCACGCATGGGCCCGGGCTACTTTCCCCTGCTGCTGGGGATCCTGCTGGCCATCATCGGCAGCGTGATCACCTTCAAAGCCACCACAGTGGAAACCCAGGACGGTGACAAGATCGGCAAGTGGGCCTGGAAGCCGCTGTTCTTCATCCTGGCCGCCAACTTCGCCTTCGGCATCTTGCTGGGCGGTCTGCCCAGTGTGGGCGTGCCTGCGATGGGCCTCATCGTCGGCATCTATGCACTGACGTTCATTGCAAGTCTTGCAGGGCAGGAGTTCCATGCGAAGTCCGTGTTTGTCCTCGCCACGGTGCTGGCCATTGGCAGCTACGTGGCTTTCGTCTGGGCGCTCAAGCTGCAGTTCCCTGTGTGGCCGAGTTTCATCACGGGTTAAGCAGGAGCACCGACCATGGATTTGATCAATAACCTCTCGATGGGTTTTGGCGTGGCATTCACGTTCCAGAACCTGATCTACTGCTTTGTCGGCTGCCTCTTGGGCACGCTGATCGGTGTGCTGCCGGGCATCGGCCCTGTGGCCACCATCGCCATGCTGCTGCCTGCCACCTATGCGCTGCCTCCGGTGGCCGCCCTGATCATGCTGGCTGGCATCTATTACGGCGCCCAATACGGCGGCTCCACCACGGCCATCCTGGTCAACCTGCCGGGAGAATCGTCCTCGGTGGTGACCGTGATCGATGGCTACCAGATGGCGAGAAAGGGGAGGGCGGGGCCCGCCCTCGCTGCTGCGGGGTTGGGCTCGTTCTTTGCGGGCTGCGTGGGCACCTTGATCCTGGCCGCGTTTGCGCCGCCGCTCACCGAAGTGGCCTTCAAGTTCGGCCCTGCCGAGTACTTCTCGCTGATGGTGCTGGGCCTGATTGGTGCCGTGGTGCTGGCCTCGGGCTCGCTGCTCAAGGCCGTGGCCATGATCGTGCTGGGCCTGCTGATGGGCCTGGTGGGGACTGACGTGAATTCGGGTGTGGCCCGCTTCAGCTTCGACATCCCTGAGCTGACCGACGGTATCGGCTTTGTGACCATCGCCATGGGCGTGTTCGGTTACGGCGAAATCATTGCCAACCTCTCGCGTCCTGACGATGAGCGCGAGGTGTTCACTGCCAAGGTCGAGGGCCTGTTCCCGACCAAGGAAGACTTCAAGCGCATGATTCCTGCCGTGCTGCGTGGCACGGCGTTGGGTGCGGCACTGGGTATCCTGCCCGGCGGTGGTGCATTGCTGGCCGCGTTTGCTGCTTACACGGTCGAGAAGAAGACCAAGCTCAAGCCCGGCGAAGTGCCATTTGGCCAAGGCAACATCCGCGGTGTGGCGGCTCCCGAGTCGGCCAACAATGCAGGTTCGCAAACCTCCTTCATTCCTCTGCTGACGCTGGGCATCCCACCCAACGCCGTGATGGCCCTGATGGTGGGCGCGATGACGATCCACAACATCCAACCTGGTCCCCAGGTGATGACCAGCAACCCCGAACTCTTCTGGGGCCTGATCGCCTCGATGTGGATCGGCAATGCGATGCTGATCGTGCTGAACCTGCCGCTGATCGGCATCTGGATCAAGCTGCTCACGGTGCCCTACCGCTGGCTCTTCCCGTCCATCGTGCTGTTCTGCGCGGTGGGGGTGTATTCCACCAACAACAACACGTTTGATATCTGGATGGTGGGTGCGTTTGGCCTGGTCGGCTACATCTTCCACAAGCTGGGCACCGAGCCTGCGCCTTTGCTGCTGGGCTTCATCCTGGGCCCGATGATGGAAGAAAACCTGCGCCGCGCCTTGCTGCTGTCGCGGGGCGACTGGAGCGTGTTTGTCACGCGTCCGCTGTCGGCCGGCCTGCTGGCTGCCGCTGCGCTGCTGCTCATCATCGTGCTGCTGCCTTCCGTGAAGAACAAGCGCGAAGAGGCATTCGTCGAGGACTGAGCGCGCTGCTTTTTCATCCGACTCCAGAACAACGGCACCCTCGGGTGCCGTTGTTTTTTGGCGAGGCCGCGCGGCGGCACCCCGCTGACGCCGGTACACAATCGCGGGCAGAGGACCGCATGCCCACACCATTCCATCTCGCACAGCACCCCCACCGGGCGATGCTGCACAACGAAATCCATGCCCGCCCGCCCGAGGCCATGGCAGCACCGCTGGCGATTGCGCACATCGTCATGCTGGCCGATGCGGCCGGGCGCGAGGCGAGCCGGGCGCATGTGGCGGCCCTTTTGCGCGACCACCACATGGCCCTGCCTGACGCGCACACCACCCACCTGCGCATGGACCTGGGCGGCTTTCGCCTGCGGTGGGAGCTGCATACCGAATTTGTGAGCTGGACCTTCATGGTCCCCACCCCGGCGGACGCCTTTGGGGAGCAGCGGGAGCCCACCAGCGCTGTGGAGGCCGTGCCCCACGAGTGGCTGGGTGCCCTGCCGGGGCACTGCCTGTGCAGCCTGAACCTGTGGGTGCTGCCCACGCACAGCTTCGGCTCGGGATCGCTGGTCAAGCACGTGCTGCATGAGGACACCCTGGTCGCCTCGACCGTGGCCGACGGGCACGGCGAGGTGTACACCGACTTTGCGATCCATGCGGACGGCTTCTCGCGCATGGTGCTGTTGGCCGGCGGCATGACGCCGCGCCGCCTGGGCCGGCTGGTTCAGCGCCTGCTCGAGATCGAAACCTACCGCATGGCCGCGCTGCTGGGACTGCCCGCGGCGCGCGAAGCCGCCAGCGTGCTGGCCTTTGCCGAGCGCGAACTGGCGGAGCTGGCCGACGCCATCCGCACCGCCAACCGCGACGCCGAGCCTGTGCTGCTGGACCGCCTGACCCGCCTGGCGGGACAGGTGGAAAGCCAGTACGCGGCCACCCATTCGCGATTTTCGGCCAGCAGTGCGTACTTTGAACTGCTGGACCGCCGCATCGAGGACATCGCCGAATCGCGCCTGGCGGGCATGCAGACGATCCGCGAGTTCATGGACCGGCGCCTGACGCCCGCACGCAGCACCTGCGAGTGGGCCACGCGGCGGCAGGATGCGCTGTCGCAGCGGGTCTCGCGCATGAGCAACCTGCTGCGCACGCGGGTGGAGATCGAGCAGCAGCAAAGCAGCCAGGCACTGCTGACGACCATGAACCACCGCCAGGACCTGCAACTGAAGATGCAGTCCACGGTGGAAGGCCTCTCGGTGGCGGCCATCACGTACTACATCGTGGGCCTGGTGAGCTACCTCGCCAAGGGGGCGCAAAAACTCGGCTGGCCGTTGTCGGCCGAGACCACGGCGGCGATTGCCATCCCGGTGGTGGCGCTCGGCGTGTGGTGGTCTCTGCGGCGATTGCACCACCGGGTGTTTCGCAAGCACGGCTGAGCGGAGACGCCCTGAACGCGGGCGTCGCTATCCACTTTGCGTGCGGCGCCAGAAGGTACCGCCATCAGCATGAATGCACACGTTGTTGATGCGACGGTGTGGCGCGGCGGCCCTGGCTGATCTGCCGTGCCTGTGCGTGTGCCTGTGCATTCGTATGCGCATGCGGCAGGTGGTCTAGGCCATGTACAGCACGGTGGGGACCTACCGGAATGTGTGAACGCTACGGTCGACCCGAGCGGTCTGGCATCGCGCCAGCGCACTGCAAGCCCGAAGGCACCGGCCCATAATGGCCCGATGCCATTCAGCTACACCACCCCCTATGCCAGCACCCGCTTGCCGGTGTTCGCGCGCAACATCGTTTCCACCTCGCACCCGCTGGCCGCGCAGGCCGGCTTGCGCATACTGCAGCAGGGCGGCAACGCGGTCGATGCCGCCGTGGCTGCAGCCGCTGCCATGACGATCTGCGAGCCCGTGAGCAATGGATTGGGCAGCGACGCCTTCTGCATCCTGTGGGACGGCAAGGCCTTGCACGGGCTCAACGCGTCGGGCCGCGCGCCGCAGGCCTGGACGCCCGAATACTTTCACGGCCGCTATGGTGCTGGCCAGGCCTCGCCACCCCGGCGCGGGATGGATGCCGTCACGGTGCCGGGCGCCGTCAGCGCCTGGGTGGCCCTGTCGGAGCGCTTTGGCAAGCTGCCTTTTGCCGACCTGATGGAGCCCGCGGCCGAGATTGCCGAGCGGGGCTATCTGGTGCCTGTGGTGGTGCAGCAAAAGTGGGAAGCCGCAGTGCCCGAGCTGCAGTCCCAGCCAGGCTTTGCAGAGAGCTTCATGCCCTGGGGCCGAGCGCCGAACGTGGGTGAGTTGTTCCAGTTCCCAGCCGCCGCCCGGGGCCTGCGCGCCATCGGCGCCACGCGCGGCCAGGCGTTCTATACCGGCGAAATCGCCCAGGCGCTGGTGGCTTTTTCCAGGGCCCAGGGCGGCAGCCTCACGCTCGAAGACCTGGCGGCCCATCGGCCCGAATGGGTGACCCCCATCGCGCGCAACTACCGCGGCTACACCCTGCACGAGATTCCGCCCAACGGGCAGGGCATCGCGGCGCTGATCGCGCTGGGCATCCTGGACCAGTTTGATGTGGCCTCGCTGCCCGTCGATAGTGCGGCGTCCCAGCATCTCCAGATCGAAGCAATGAAGCTCGCGTTTGCCGATGTGTACCGCTACGTGGCCGAGCCATCGTCCATGGAGGTGACACCCGCGCAAATGCTCGATGACGCGTACCTGGCGTCCCGTGCCAAACTGATCGACATGAGCAAGGCGCAGGATTTCGGGGCAGGCAATCCGGTGAAGGGCGGCACGATCTATCTGACCGCAGCCGATGAAAACGGCATGATGGTCAGCTTCATTCAGAGCAACTACATGGGCTTTGGCTCCGGGTGTGTAGAGCCCACCTTCGGCATCAGCCTGCAAAACCGCGGCCAGGCGTTCAGCACCGATCCCCGGGGGGCCAACCGTGCCAATCTGGTGGCCCCAGGCAAGCGGCCGTTTCACACCATCATCCCTGCCTTCCTCACACAAAACGGCCAGCCGGTGATGAGCTACGGCGTGATGGGCGCCAACATGCAGCCGCAGGGCCACATGCAAACCCTGGTGCGCATGCTCGACTACGGCCAGAACCCCCAAGCTGCCTGTGATGCGCCGCGCTGGCGCTTCAATGAAGGGCTGTCTATCAATGTCGAGGCCGCCATGCCCGCGGCCACGGTGCAGGGCCTGCAGGGGCTGGGGCACCACATGGACGTGATCCAGGATTCTTACCAGGACTTTGGCGCCGGCCAGTTCATCTGGCGCATGGGCGACCCCAAGGTGCACGGCTACGTGGCCGCCAGCGATCCGCGCCGCGATGGCCAGGTCGCAGGCTATTGATGGCAAAGGATTTGAATAAAAAGTGGCCCCACCGCAATCTGTACAAGCGCAAGCAGCTACAAAAAACGTAGCAAGCGGTCTTTTGCTGGCTTTGCTCGGCTCCATCGCATTCAGCGGCAAGGCCATCATCGTCAAGCTGGCCTACCGCCATGGGGTCGACGCGGTCACGCTCATCATGTACCGCATGCTGTTTGCGCTGCCCATCTTTGCCGTGATGGCCTGGTGGGCCAGCCGCGGCAAGCCTCCTTTGAGCCGCAAGGACTGGCTGGGGGTGCTGGGCCTGGGGGTCACGGGCTACTACCTCGCCAGCTTTCTGGACTTTGCCGGCCTGGCCTACATCAGCGCCAGCCTCGAGCGGCTGATCCTGTACCTCAACCCCACGCTGGTGGTGATGTTGGGCTGGGTGTTGTACCGGCGTGGCATCCACTGGGGCCAGGCCGTGGGGATGCTGATCAGCTATTGCGGCGTGGTGCTGGTGTTCGGGCACGAGGCCACCCTGCAGGGCTCCGATGCGGCCTGGGGGGCGCTGTTGGTGTTCCTGAGCGCCGTGAGCTATGCCATCTATCTGGTCTACAGCGGTGAGCTGGTGCGCAGGCTGGGGGCGCTGCGGCTGGTGGGGCTGGCCACCACGGTGGCGTGCCTGTGCTGCCTGCTGCAGTTTGTGGTCCTGCGCCCCTTTAGCGCCGCAGTGGTCGCGCCCGAGGTGATCTGGCTGTCGGTGCTCAACGCCACGCTGTGCACGGCCGCGCCGGTGTTGATGGTGATGATGGCGATCGAGCGCGTGGGCGCGGGCCTGACGGCTCAGACCGGCATGGTGGGGCCGCTGTCCACCATCTTGATGGGCGTGTGGATCTTGGGCGAGCCCTTCACCCTGTGGGTGGCCGCGGGCACGGCGCTGGTGATCGTGGGGATCTTTGTGTTCACGCGCATGGCGCGTGCTGCGCCGACCTGAACGGCAGACATGAGGGGCCGGCCGCTTCCACCGGCGGCTGAGGTCCAGGAAGCGCAAGCGCCTAAGCGCAGAGCAACGCGGCCCCTTGGTGACGCAGCGTTGCCGCGCGCGCTGCCTCACGCCGCGGGCCACTCTACGACCCCGAAAAGATCTGGAACAGGTTCTAGGAAGCCTTCTTCTTCGACGGCACCGGTGCCGGCTTGCGCGCGGGCGTGGCGCCGTTCGCTGGCGGGCTCGTCCCCGCGGCCGGGGCGGCAGCGCTGGCGGGCTTGCCGTTGATGCGCTGGGCCACGGTCACCGGGGCGGCGCCCGTGAAGGCGTCCAGGTGCTTGCCCATGCCCACCTCCAGTTGTTCCAGGCGCGCCTGGGCTGGGGGATGTGTCGCCAGCGCCAGCGTGAACATGGGGTTGTCGGGCGCTGCAGTGCGCAGCTGCTGCAACACAGCCACCAAACCATAGGGGTCGAACCCTGCGCGCGTGGCCAGCGCCACGCCCTTGAGGTCGGCCTCGTATTCATCAGACTGATCCAGCCCGCGCGCATACAGATTGCGCCCCAGCGCCAGGAACTGCGACGCCACCATGTTGCCCACGGCGTTGGTCTTGATCTGCGACGCGAGAAGCTGCGTGAGCATGCCCGACTGCGCGGTCTTGCGCATGGCCAGCAGGTGGTGCTTGGCGGTGACGTGCGTGATCTCGTGCGCCAGAATGCCGGCCAGCTCGGCCTCGTCGGCACAGCGGTCGATGAGGCCCTTGGTCACAAACACATACCCGCCGGGCGCGGCAAACGCGTTGTAGCCGGCGTCATCGAGCACCACAAACGTCCAGGGCAGCGTGGGCCGGTCGGACTGCAGGCTGATCCAGCGCCCCAGCTGGTTGACATACCGCTGCAGCGCCATGTCGGGGTGCAGCGGCTTGCTGCCCAGCAGCACCGCGGCCAGTTGCCGGCCAATGGCGATTTCGCGCGGCTCGTCAATGCTTTCGACCGAGCGGCTCAGCATGCCCAGCAGGTCTTCGCCTTGCGCGGCATTGGTGTTGCCGCCGCCGCCCGTGATGGCGTTGAGGATGTTCAGCATGCCCTGGGTCTGGCCGGTGGCAGGCGCGAGCGTCAGCACGAGGGCAGCGGCGGCAGTGGCCAGCAAACGCGTGCTGGCAAGGCGGGTGGATAGTCGCATGGCGGCGCTCCTCAGTTCGGGCTGAAGTTGGGGTCAGACGGATTGGCCGATGAGCCCGTGGCCCCGCCGCTGCCGCTCGAAGTGGGCCGGGCCGGCGCCACCAGCGGCGGCACGGTGCGCGGCTGCAGCGATGCCGTCGTGGCGAACTGCCGCGCCTGGTCCGCATTCATCCGCAGGCCCTCGGCCTGGCCGACGGCCGCGGGGTTGGGCTGGGCGTTGGCGATGTCTTCTGCCCCGAGGCCGCGGATGCCCACGGTGGAGGTCGCGGTGGTCGTGGGGCCGCTGTTGCCGCCGAACAGCCCGCCCAGGCCCCGCAGGCCGCTGGTGGCCGCGTTGTTGCTGGGGACGGCCGAGCCAGTCTGCGGGCCCAGGTCGAACATGTGCACCCAGCCCGTGGCGCCCTGGGGCGTGCTCACCTTGGTCCAGGCGCCCTTGCGCTCGTTGCTGCGCGTGACCACTGCGTTGGCCTCCAGCGGTGCCACGCTGGCGCCGGTGTCTGCCGGGGTGTCGCGCAACTGGGTAGCACGTTTGACCACGGCCGCCTCTTGAGCGTGGGCGATGCCCGTCGTCAAGCCGAGAAATATGGAAGCCAGCCAAATGGCAAGGGCTCCTTGGTGCAAGCGGTTCATGGCGGTGCTCTCCCTTTATGATTTCCCGGCGCTATATGTATCAGTGTGCAACCAGGGGATTGTTATGGATTTGGGTATCGCAGGCAAATGGGCGCTCGTGTGCGGCGCGAGCAAGGGTTTGGGTTACGGCAGCGCGCTGGCCCTTGTGCGCGAGGGCGTCAACGTCGTCATCAACGCACGCAATGCAGAGGCTTTGCAGCAGGCTGCTGCACAATTGATAGCTGAAAGTGCAATGTATTCAAGCGCTGGCGGCCAAAATGGTTCAAAACCACAGGTGCTGGCCGTTGCTGCCGACATCACCACGGCTGCCGGGCGCGATGCGGTGTTTGCCGCGGCCGGTGGCCCGGGGCGTGACTTCGACATCGTCGTCACCAACGCAGGCGGCCCGCCCACCGGCGACTTCCGCGACTGGGACCGCGATGCGTGGATCAAGGCAGTGGACGCCAACATGCTGACCCCTATCGAGCTCATCCGCGCCACGGTGGACGGCATGGCCGCCCGGGGCTTTGGCCGCATCGTCAACATCACCTCCAGCGCGGTGAAGGCGCCCATCGACATCCTGGGCTTGTCCAACGGCGCGCGCAGCGGGCTCACGGGTTTTGTGGCGGGCGTTTCGCGCAGCAAGATCGCTGCGCGCGGCGTGACCATCAACAACCTGTTGCCGGGCAAATTCGATACCGACCGCTTGGCCGCCACCGTCACTGCGGCCGCGGGCAAGGCCGGCAAAAGCGTGGACGAAGTGCGCCAGGCGCAGCAGGCGCAGATTCCCGCGGGGCGCTATGGCACGGCACAGGAGTTCGGCGCCATCTGCGCGTTTTTGTGCAGCCAGCAGGCGGGTTACATGACGGGGCAGAACGTGCTGGCCGACGGGGGCGCGTACGCCGGGACTTTCTGATCCTGGAGGGCGGGGTGGCGGCGCGGTCGCCGCCCTTGCCGGGGACCGCGCAAATTATTCAGTTGCCAACGGCGCGATCTCGTGGCATTTTGCCGACAGCTTTCCTGCCAGGTGGAAAAACTTGGTAAAGAATGGGGCCCCTGCACTCAACGAAAGTCCGGACCATGAACCCCCGCATTCACCCTCCGGTTTGTGTCGCAGGTCGCCGCGGTTTCTACTGCGCGACGGGCATGAGCGGCGGGTTTTACCCGGCGCGGGGCCTGAAGCTTCGGTCTACGATGCCCTCTTTACTTGCTTACGGGTGACAGTACCCCGTTGCCATGCAGCCAACGCCCACTCTGATCTCGCGCTCTCGCCTTCGCACCCGCCAGCGCATCGCGGCGCTGTGCGTCGCCGCGGCGGCGCTTTGTGGGTTGCCCTACGCCGCAGCCCAGCAAACCGGCACCACCCCGGCAGCGCCTGCCGCCCCTTACAAGCTGCGCATCGTGGGGGGGCTTGCGGGCATCAACCAATACGTCCGGCAGGAAGAGCCCTTCTGGAGCAAGGAGCTGCTGCGCATCAGCGGTGGCCGGTTTGACGCGGACATCGTGCCGTTTGACCGCGCCGGCGTGCCCGGTGCCGAGATGCTGCGCCTGCTGCAACTGGGCGTGGTGCCGTTTGGCACGACGCTCATGAGCTCCTTCACTGCCCAGTACCCCGAGTACACCGCGCCCGACCTGGCGGGGCTCAATCCCGACATCGCCACGCTCAAGTCCACGCTGGGTGCCTTCCGGCCCTACCTGGAAAAAGCTCTGCGCGAGCAGCACGGCATCGAAGCGTTGGCGGTGTACGTCTACCCCGCCCAGGTGGTGTACTGCAAGAAGCCGCTGCGCATGCTGTCCGACCTGTCGGGCCGGCGCACACGCGTGTCATCGTCCACGCAGGCAGACTTCGTCAGCGCGCTGGGCGGCGTGCCGGTGCTGACCGGGTTTGCGCAGATCGTGCCCAGCCTCACGGCGGGCAACACCGAATGCGCCATCACCGGCACCATGTCAGGCAACACGCTGGGTCTGCCGTCCATCACCACCCATGTCCACGCCATGCCGGTGACCTGGGGCCTGGCCATCTTTGGTGCCAACCAGGCCGCGTGGGAGGCCCTGCCGCCCGACCTGCGGGCCCTGCTGCGCCGCGAGCTGCCAAGGCTGGAGACCGCCATCTGGGAGGAGTCCGAACGCGAGACCTTGGACGGCATGGCCTGCAACCGCGGCGCTGCCGCGTGTGTGGGGGGCCGCAAGGGCAGCATGGTGGTGGTGCCTTCGTCGTCGCAGGATGAGCGCAGCCGCCAGGAGATTCTTGCCTCGACGGTATTGCCGCGCTGGGTGCAGCGCTGCGGGGCGCGGTGCGCCCAGGTGTGGAACCAGACGATCGGCCCCGTTCGCGGCCTGGCGGCAGCCCCCGCGAAATGAACGAGGGCAACACGCCGCTGCGCATCAAGGCCGCTGTCTGGGCCGGCGCGGCGGTGTTCTCGGCGGCGGTGGTGCTGGTTTCCGCTGCGCTGGTCTGGAATGCGCGCGAGGTGGCGCAGGCCGACAACGAAGCCCAGGCCACCCGCTTTGTGGCAGGCGCTGAGGCGGCGCTCAACCGGTCGCTGCTGGCGGTCGATGTGCTGCTGGCCAGCATGGACGAGCTGCTGGGCCTGTCGGGCGCACAGGGCGACTGGATTGACCCCAATCTTGCCAGCCAGCGCCTGCGCAGTTCTGCCCGGCAGAACCTGATGGTGCGCTACGTGGCGCTGCTCGATGCAAACGGCAAGACCATGGGGTCGTCCGACGCCGCAGGCAGTGCGCTGCCGGTGCAATTGCCCCCGGGCTTTCTGGGCTCGGTGCTGGAGCAACCCGTCTCCACCCTGATGATCAGCCCGCCGGTGGTGAGCTTTGCCACTGCCGACCGCGTGCTCTACTTCGCCCGCCATTTGCGCATGGCCGACAGCACCCGCGTGGTGGCCGTGGCCGAAGTCCCTGTCAACGCGCTGAGTTCGGTGCTGGTCCAGGGCGTGGACATCAGCGGCCTGCAGGTCACGCTGGAACGCGCAGCCGGGCAGTTGCTGCTCAGTGTGCCCAGCCGCGAAGAGGCCGCCACCATCACGTTGGCCCCCCCGTTGCACGAGCTGACCACGCTGGGCCAGCAGTGGCAGGCGCCGGCGCGGCTGAGCGGCGAACCCGCCCTGTTGGTCTACCGCCCCATCCTCTACCAGGACCTGCGCATCTCCGCCAGCATCCCGCTGCGCGACGCGCTGGCGGGCTGGCGCGACCAGCGCAACGCCATCGCCCTCACCGGGCTGCTGTTCTTGGCGATGATCGTTGCCGCGGGTCTGCTGGCGCTGCGCTATTTGCACCGCCTTGCCCAGGCGCGCATGGCCATTGCGCAGTCCAAGGCCACGCTCGACCAGGCGCTGGAGTCCATGGTCAGTGGGTTCTTGCTGCTCGACGGCGAGCAACGCGTGGTGCAGTGGAACAGCCGCTTTGAAGAAATCTTTCCGTGGTTGCGCGTCGCCATGGCGCCCGGTGTGCCGTTTCGGCGGGTGATGGAAGAAACCTCCCGCCACCACCTGCCGCGTGCGAGCGAAGACGAGCGCATGCGCTGGGTGGAGCAGCGGCTGCTCCAGCAAAAGCAGCACCAGGATCCGCACGAACAGGTGCTGCCCAACGGCCGCACGATCCAGATCACCGAACGCTTCACGCCCGATGGCGGACTCGTCATCACCTACCACGACGTGACCGCCCTGCGCCGCGCCAGCGCCGAGATCGAGAGCCTTGCGTTCTACGACCCGCTGACCAACCTGCCCAACCGCCGCCTGCTGATGGACCGCATGCAGCAGGTCATTGCCGCCAGCACGCGCAGCGGGCAATACGGCGCGCTGCTTTTTCTCGACCTCGACCACTTCAAGACCCTGAACGACACGTTGGGCCACGAGGTGGGCGACATGCTGCTGCGCCAGGTGGCCGAGCGGCTGAAGACCTGCGTGCGCCGCGAGGACACCGTGGCGCGCCTGGGGGGCGACGAGTTTGTGGTCATGCTGCACGAGCTGTCGCTGCACAGCGAGGAGGCCGCCGCCCACGCGCGCCGCGTGGGCGAAAAGATCCTGCGCACGCTCAACGCGCCGTATTCGCTGGGCGGCCACACGCACCACAGCACGCCCAGCATTGGCGCCACGCTGATGGGCGGCGCGCTGCAGCCCTCGGTCGATCTGCTCAAGCAGGCCGACATCGCGATGTACCAGGTCAAATCGCAGGGGCGCAATGCGCTGTGTTTTTTCGACCCCCAGATGCAGATCGCCATCAGCGCCCGGGCGCAGCTGGAGGCCGACCTGCAGACCGCGCTGATGGCGGGGCAGTTTGTTCTGTACTACCAGCCCCAGTTCCACCTGGACGGCCGCATCGTGGGCGCCGAGGCGCTGATCCGCTGGCAGCACCCCGAGCGTGGGCTGGTGGCGCCCGGCGGCTTCATCCGCGTGGCCGAAGAGAGCGAGCTCATCGTGCCCATTGGCCATTGGGTGCTGCGCACCGCGTGCGAGCAGCTCGCCGCGTGGGCCAACGATCCGCGCTACCGGCATGTGCAGTTGTCGGTCAACGTGAGCGCCCGGCAGTTCCGCCAACGCGACTTCGTGGCCCGCGTGGTCGAGGTGCTGCGCGAAACCGGCGCGCGGCCGCACCTGCTCAAGCTCGAGCTCACCGAATCGCTGGTGCTCGACGACGTGGACGACACCATCGCCAAGATGGGCCTGCTCAAGACCAAGGGCGTGCGTTTTTCAGTGGACGACTTCGGCACTGGCTACTCGTCGCTGGCCTACCTGACGCGGCTGCCGATCGACCAGCTCAAGATCGACCAGTCCTTCGTGCGCAACCTGGGGGTGCGCCACACCGACGATGTGATCGTGCAGACCATCATCGGCATGGCCCGCAACCTGGAGCTCGACGTGATCGCCGAGGGGGTGGAGACCGCCGCGCAGAAGGCCTTGCTGGCGGACTATGGCTGCCAGCTCTTCCAGGGGTATCTGCTCGCCATGCCCAATCCGGTGGCCGATCTGGAAGCGCTGCTGCGCAGTGCGGCGGGCGACGCGCCTGTGCATGCCACCTTGCCAGGCGCCCTGTCGGAGCGCTGAGCCATCGCGCGGCGCTGTGCATGCCCTGGGCTGCGGCCCGTGCACTGACGGCCAACGGCGCGTGCCGGGAATTCCATTGCAAACCAAGGACTGCCCCATGACATCGTGGACGCCCCTGTCGGCCAGTGCTTTGACCTGGCGTTGCTGCGCGGCGGCTGTTGTGCTCGCCTGCAGCGCGGTCGCTGCTGAACCGGTAACCGTCAAGACACCCAGCGGCACGCTGCGGCTCGACACACCTGCGGACTACACCGCCCTGAGCGAAGAGGAGCTGCAAACCAAGTTTGGCCGCCATGGCCGCAGGCCGCTGGCGGCCTGGGGCAACGCCAGGCGCAGCAGCACGGTGGCGGTGACCTGGTCGCGCATGGCGCAAAGGCCCCTGACCCCTGCGCAATTGCCCGAGTTCAAGACCGCGATGGAAACCACCTTGCCCCAGCTCACGCCGGGCATGGTGCTGCGGGATTCATCGCTGGTGGGCATTGCCGAGCACCGCTGGGTGCGCATGGACAGCACGGCCCCGGCGGTGGACACAGAGATCCGCAACCTCATGTACCTGACCAGCCTGGGCGGTCACATGGTGGGCGTGAACTACAACGCCACCGTGGCGGACTTTGCGCAGCAGGAAGCCGGTTTCAACGCCTCGGCCGAGACGCTGCGCGTGCAGGAGTAGGAAGGCGAGCATACGGAGCACGGCGCACTCCGCCGTGGTGTCCGCTCACCGTAGAGCCATGGCTACTTCCTTGACGACACCACAATCCCGCCCACGATCAGCGCAAACGCCACCCCGTGGAACAGCTGCGGAGTCTCGCCCAAAAACGCGGCCGACAAGATGCCCGCAAACAGTGGCGTGAGGTTCACAAAAAAGCCTGCCACCGCAGGCCCCGCGCGCTGCACGCCCACGCCCCAGAAGCGATAGGCCAGCACGGCGGGCCCCACGGCAATGAACACCAGCGCTGCCACCAGCGGCCAGCCCCAGTCCACGTGCGTATGGCCCGTGGCCCATTCCACGCCGGCAAAGCTGCCCGACCAGGCCAGGCCGAACACCATTTGCGCCATCAAGAACGCCGCCCAGTCGCCCCGGATGCGGGTGGGCTCGCTGGTTCGCGACAGCAGCCAGCTGTAGAACGCCCACGACACGGTGGCCAGCAGCATGAACAGGTCGCCCGGCACCAGCCTGAAGGCCAGCAGCTGCGCCCATTCGCCGCGGCTGAGCACCAGCAGCACGCCGCACATCGACAGCAAGGCGCCCAGCAGCTGGCGCCGCGTGACGGCCGCCCCAAAGAACAGCGCGCCCACGCCCAGCATCCACACCGGCATGCTGGAGCCCACCAGCGTGGCATTGATGGGCGTGGATGTTTGCAGCGCCATGTACTGCAGCGCGTTGTACAGGCCGATGCCCAGCAGCCCCAGCAGCGCATAACGGCGCCAGTGGGGCCACAGCGGGCTGTCTTTGCGCAGCACGCCGTGCGCCAGCGGCAGCAGGATGCCGAAGGCCAGCACCCAGCGGATGAAATTGAGGGCAGCGGGAGAAATCAGCTCGTGTACCAGCCGCCCCACCACGGCATTGCCGGCCCACAGCAGCGGCGGTATTACCAGGATCGCCGCCGTGCCGGGCGTGAGTTTTTGTGTCATGGGCCTGCACTGTAACGGTGCGCTCGCGGTGGCGCTGTGCGGCGGCGCAAGGCCCTTGCTTCACCCCGGTCAGGCGGACGACGCGTTCGCACGATTCGTGGCAGGATGGCCGCCGTCATCGCACCCACATCTTTTGAGGAGAGCCTTTTCATGAGCCTTGCCGTCCAGATCCGCCAGCACGGTGGTCCCGAAGAACTTGCGTTGGTCGATGTGGCCGTGGGCGAGCCCGGCCCCGGCGAGATCCGCATCCGCCACCACGCCATCGGCCTGAATTTCATCGACGTGTACCACCGCACCGGCCTGTACCCGCTCAACATGCCCGCCACCATCGGCATGGAAGCCGCGGGTGTGGTCGAAGCGGTGGGCGAGGGTGTCACGCACCTGAAGGCGGGCGACCGCGCCGCCTACGCCAGCCAGCCACCGGGCGCCTATTGCGAGGTCCGCGTGATGCCCGCCAAGTGCGTGTGCAAGCTGCCCGACGCCATCAGCTTTGAGACCGGCGCGGCCATGATGCTCAAGGGCCTGACGGCGCAGTACCTGCTCAAGAAAACACTGCCCGTGGAGGGCCTGCAGCCGGGCGACCACGTGCTGTTCCATGCGGCCGCAGGGGGCGTGGGGCTGATCGCCACGCAGTGGGCCAAGGCGCTGGGCCTGGCGCTCATCGCCACCGCGGGCTCGGATGCCAAGTGCCAGCTGGCGCTGGCCAACGGCGCCGCACACGCCATCAACTATCAACAGGAGGACTTCACCGCGCGCGTGAAGGAGATCACGGGCGGCAAAGGCGTGAAGGTGGTGTACGACTCGGTGGGCAAGGACACCTGGGACAAATCGCTCGATTGCCTGCGGCCGTTTGGCCTGATGGCGAGCTTTGGCAATGCCTCGGGCCCGGTGCCGCCGTTTGCGCCCGGCTCGCTGGGTGCCAAGGGCTCGATTTATGTCACGCGCCAGACGCTGTTCAGCCACATTGCCACGCGCGAGAGCACGCAGGCCATGGCGGACGACCTGTTTGCCGTGGTGGCCAGCGGGCAAGTCAAGATCCACATCGACCAGCGCTACCCGCTGGCCGAGGTGCAGCAGGCGCACCGCGACCTGGAAGCGCGCAAGACCACCGGCTCCACCATCCTCACGCTGTGAACGCGGTCATGCAAAACCCCGCGTTCGACCAGTGGCTGGCGGGCGCCCGGCACGAAGCGCAACGCCCGCCGGCCCAGCCGCGCCAGCCTCTGGTGGTGGCCGGGCAGGTGATCGGGTCGGTGGCAGAAGGTTTTTTGCATCAAATAAGCCTCCAGCGCTTGTTGGATAAGCGCTATTCGCTATCAATTAAGGAGCATGACGATGCGCCCGCCTGGTGGCTGCAAGCCCCGCCGGGCAGTGCCACGGACGCCCTCAACTCCCTGGCGGCCGCGTTACGCGACGAGAGCCTGTGCGGCCCGTGGCGCGATGAGCAATTGGCCGTGTGCAACGCCGCGGGCGAGGTGGTGGCCACGGTAGAGCGCGGCGCTGTGCGCGTGCTGGGCATCACCACCCGCGCCGTGCACCTGGTGGGCCTGGCGCCCGATGGCCGCATGTGGGTGCAAAAGCGGTCGATGCAAAAGCCCAACAACCCCGGCCTGTGGGACACGCTGATGGGCGGCATGGTGTCGGCCGCCGATTCGCTGCCCGAGGCGCTCGCGCGCGAGACCTGGGAAGAGGCCGGGCTGCGCATCAGTGATCTGCACCACGTCACCCGCGGCGGGCACGTCGACTTCGGCCGCCCCAGCCGCGAGGGCGGTGGCGTGGGCTACATGCTCGAGCGCATCGACTGGTTCAGCGCCGAAGTGCCCGAGGGCATGGAGCCTTGCAACCAGGACGGCGAGGTGGAGCGGTTTGACCTGCTGCCGATCCCTGAGGTGCGCGAGCAGGTGGCACAAGGCCAGTTCACGCTGGAAGCCGGGCTGGTGATTGCAGGGTTTCTGGGGCTGTGACCTTGTTTTAGTCGCTGCGAAAGTACTGTCGAAGCGGATGTCGGAGCGACTGTCTGAACGACTGTGCCCAAGCTGCCTGGATCTGCTCGGAGCAATCTTTTGCTGTTTGCTATAAAAATAATAGCTGCTAGCGCTTATACATCAAGCGCTAGAGGCCAAAAACACCTCAAAACCTGAAGCGCAGAGTCCCGGCCTCAGGGCTGGTCGACCATGGCACGCAGTCGGTTGGGTGCCAGGGCGCCGGCCGATTCGAGGATCGGGTAGGCCACCGAGCACAGCAGCGAGTTGATGCGCTTGAGCTCGCTGATCAAGTCGATGTGCAGCGAGCTGGTCTCGATGCTCTGCACCGTGTTGTCGGACAGCCGCGCCAGGTGGGTGACCGAATACGCATGCTCCAGGTCGCGGAAGCGGGCTTTCTCTTCGAGCAGCTTTTGCGCATCGCGCACGCTGCCGTTCAGAAACACGCTCATCGCCAGCCGCAGGTTGTCGATCAGGCGCGCGTGCAGTTCATTGATCTCTTCCATGCCGGCTTCAGAGAACTGGCGGCCCTTCTTGATCTTCTTGTCCTCGATGTCGATCAGCACGCGCTCGATGATGTCGCCGATCTGCTCCATGTTGATCGTGAAGCTGATGATGTCGGCCCAGCGGCGGCCTTCGCGCTCGTCCAGGGCCTCGCGCGAAATCTTGGTCATGTAGTACTTGATGGCCGAGTACAGGCCATCCACCTCGTCGTCGAGCTTGCGCAGGTCCTGGGCGAGCTGGAGGTTGTCCGTCTGGATCACCTTGTGCAGGCCCCGCAGCATGGATTCGACCACGTCGGCCTGGTGCAGCGCCTCGCGCGCGGCGCACGAGATGGCCAGCGACGGCGTGGCCAGGGCCGAAGGGTCCAGGTGCTGCGGGCGTGTGCCCGCGGCCTGGGCTTTTTCTTGCGGCAGCAGGCGCTGCACGGCGCGCGCCACGGTGCCCGTGAGGCCGATGCAGATGATGCCCACCACGAGGTTGAAGGCCAGGTGGAACAGCACGACCAGCGCCGCAATCTCCGGCACATACGGCCGCACATGCTGTAGCCACAGGCCGGTGAGCGGCGTCATGATGACCACGCCGATGATCTTGAAGAACAGGTTGCCCAGCGGCACCTGGCGCGTCTGCACGTTGGCCTTCATGGTGGTGAGCACGGCCAGCACGCCGCTGCCCAGGTTGGCGCCCAGCACCAGGCCCAGCGCCACGTCGGGCGGGATGCCGCCCGAGCCGGCCAGCGCTGCGGTCAGTAGCACGGTGGCTAGGCTTGAATAGGCCACGATGGCCAGCACCGCACCGGTGAAAATCTCCAGCAACAAATCGCTGGTGAGCGCCCCGAGCAGCGCACGCACGGTGGGCGACTGCGTGAGGACGATGGTCGATTCGGTGATAAGGCGCAGGGCCAGCAGCATGAGGCCCAGGCCGATGAGCACGCGGCCCACGCGGCCTGCGGCGGTGTCCTTGCGCGAGATGAAAAGCACCACGCCCGCAAAGATGAACAGCGGCGAGAGCCACGACAGGTCCATCGAGAACACCACGGCCATCACGCTGGTGCCCACGTCGGCGCCGAGCATCACGGCCAGCGCGGCGGGCAGGCCCACCAGCCCCTGGCCGACAAACGACGAGACGATGAGCGCGGTGGCCGTGCTCGACTGCACCACCGCGGTCACCCCGATGCCAGACAGCACGGCGGTGAAGCGGTTGCTGACGCTGTGGGCGATCAGCTGGCGCAAGTTGGCGCCAAACACACGCAGGATGCCGGTGCGCACCAGATGGGTGCCCCAGATCAGCAGCGATACCGCCGCCAACAAATTCAAGAGATGCTTCATGGAAAACCGTCGTTTCTTCTTCTAGGAGTCTGTCGGACTTGGAGCGTCGATTCGCGAAAATTGGGTCCAGCGAGGACAGTTTTTTGCCGGATTTGCAGCCCCATAGCCGAGCTATGGGGCAAAAAGACGGTGAAAAATGGACCGCTGGGGTCAATTTGCAGCCGACGATTCCAAGTCCGACAGACTCCTACGGGTGCGCGCAAAAGAGCATGCGCCGGGCCCACGGCAGATGCAAGGGCATCCAGCGTCCGTTTGACGGGTACTCAGGGGCGGCGTTTACATTTTGTGCCGGCAAGCGCTGGCAGATGGGTCTGCGTTGCCGGTTGCGCGACTGCCGCAGCGATTGCACGCAAGGGCGGTGGCACCTGTAATTGTCACAAAACTGACATATAAGCATACTCCTGATTCGATAGCGAGGACAGATGCCCATATTGCGGCAGGGGTGCCGCGGTGTGGCGGATAGCCCGGCGCCCCCCGTTGGTCGCTGCTTTGCGCTGTGCAAACCTTGTACCATGCGCGCCTGACCCACTCGCGTTGGGGCCCCTCGCCCCACGAACCTGAGCGCTGGTTCCTGCCACCCCGTACACCCGCACGTACCAAAGACGACGCATGCACCGCGCAGCCTGGCCTCCTTTGAAGAACTGAACGCCCGCAACGGCGGCTGCAGCGCCTTGAGCGCTCGCGGCACCGCGTTGCCTTGCCAGCCCGCCCCGGGCCGGCTGTCCTGCTCCGCCCCTCCATCGCCGAGACCCGTCGGTGTGGCTTGTGAGCAGCTGTTCTGTTCTTCATCGGATCGCCAACATGCAACTTCTCAATACCCTGGCCATGCGCGCCATTCCCTGGATCCCGCGCGCGCTGGTCCATAAAATTTCCCGCCGTTACATCGCCGGCAGCAACCTGGGCCAAGCACGGGTCCGCGTGCAGCAACTCAACGCGCAGGGTTTCCCTGTCACGCTCGACATCCTGGGCGAAGCGGTGTCCAGCTTGCCGCAGGCACAGGCCACTGCCGACGCCTACATCGAACTTCTCGGTGCGATTGCCGCCCACGGACTGCAGGCCAACATTTCCATCAAGCCCACGGCGCTAGGCCTGCTGCTGGATGCCGCCCAGTGCGAGCACCTTGCCGGCAGCGTGCTGGATGCCGCGGCGCGCCATCACAACTCCATTTGCATCGACATGGAGGACGTACGCTGCACGCAAAAGGAAATCGCGCTGTTCAACGGTCTTCGGGCCCGCTCCACTGGCGCGGGCCTGGCGTTGCAGGCCTATCTGCAGCGGACCTACGAGGACATCGAGCCTCTGGTCGAGCAGGGCTGCACCTTGCGCATCTGCAAAGGGATCTATGTGGAAGACCACGCCCACCTGGTGGCCAACGCCTGGAGCGACCGGCGCGCCATCAACGGGCATTTTCTGAACCACGTGACGCGCTGCTTTGAAGCAGGGAGTTTTGTAGGCATCGCCACGCACGATGCCGGGCTGATCGGGCAGATCATCGAAATGGTCCGCTGCCGCGGGATCGATCACACCCGGTTCGAATTTCAGATGCTGCTGGGCGTTTGCGAGCCCTTGCGCGACAGGTTGCGGCAAATGGGCTTTACCGTGCGCATCTACGTGCCTTTTGGCGAGGACTGGTACGGCTACAGCACACGCAGACTGACCGAAAACCCGCGCATCGCCGGATACGTGGCCAAGGCGTTGATCGGGCTTTGACGCGGCCGATTGCACCGGTGGTGGCGTGGCCCTTGGGCTCAGGCTTCACCGGTGCGCGCGGTGCCTCACGCGGTGGATCAATTGCGAAAGGCGGTGGCCTCCTTGCGGCGTGCTGGGGCCGGGACCTGGCCTCCGCCAGCCGCTTGCGAAAGCCACCCACTTGGGCAGCCGCCATGCAAACGGCCCGCACAGGGCGGGCCGTTGATGGGCAAGGGTTTGGAGGTGCTGCCCATGTTGCGACGGGGCCTAGCGCGCGTTTTGGCGCTCGCGCCGCATCCGCAACACCTCGTCCAGGATCAGGCAAGCTGCCCCGACACTGATCGCCATGTCCGCCACGTTAAACGCCGGGAAGTGGCCGCCGTGGAAGATGCCCGCGAGGAAGTCCCAGTGGAAGTCGAGAAAATCCACCACGTAGCCATGCATCAGGCGGTCCACCACGTTGCCGACCGCACCCCCAAGGATGCTGGACAGCGCAAAGCTGAACAGCTTTTGCCCCGGGTGCGCACGCAGTTGCCACACGATGAAGATCGTGGCCACCACGCCGATGCCGGTGAACAGCCAGCGCTGCCAGCCGCCCGCGTTCTGCAAAAACGAGAACGCCGCACCCGTGTTGTGCGCCCGCACGATGTTGAAGAAGTTGGTGATGACCGTGGCATCGCCCAGCTGGTAGTGGTTGATGATCAGCGTCTTGGTGATCTGGTCGGCGACCAGCAGGACCACGGCCCACGCGAGCCATGGCCACATGCCCGCGCCGGAGCGCCCGCCCAGCGCTGTGCTGCTGCCCGCGCTCATGCGTGCACCCGGCTTTCGCCAGCGCCGTACAGGTTGCTGGTGCAGCGCCCGCAGATGGTGGGGTGCGCCGCATCCTGCCCCACATCGCTGCGGTAATGCCAGCAACGTTCGCATTTGGCGTCAGAACTGGGCCTGGCGCTTATCTGTAGTGCACTTCCAGCTACTAATTCGATAGCGGATGTGATGAACACGAACTTGAGGTCATCGCCCAGGCTGGCGAGCAGCGCGTGGTCCTCAGGCGCAGCGGTGAGCACCACATTGGCCTGCAGCGATGAGCCGACCTGGCCCGCGGCACGCAGCGATTCGATTTCCTTGTTCACCGCATCGCGGATCTCGCGCAGGCGCGACCACTTGGCCAGAACGCCTTCGTCGGCGCCCGTGATCGAGCCGTAGGTCTCGAGGAAGATGGAGTCGGATTGGCCGAACACCTTCCACGCCTCTTCGGCCGTGAACGACAGGAACGGCGCCATCCAGCGCAGCATGGCGTGGGTGATCTGGTAGAGCGCGGTCTGTGCGCTGCGGCGCGCCAGGCTCTTGGGCGCGGTGGTGTACAGGCGGTCCTTGAGCACATCCAGGTAGAAGCCGCCCAGGTCTTCCGAGCAGTACAGCTGCAACTTGGCCACCACGGGGTGGAACTCATACACCTTGTAGTGAGCCAGCACCTCGGCCTGGAACTCGGCCGCGCGGGTGAGCGCATAGCGGTCGATCTCCAGCATCTGGTCGAACGGCACGGTGTCCGTGGCCGGGTCGAAATCGCTCACATTGGCCAGCAGGAAGCGCAGCGTGTTGCGGATGCGGCGGTAGGCATCGACCACACGCGCCAGGATTTTCTCGTCGCCCGCGATGTCACCCGAGTAATCGCTGGCGGCCACCCACAGGCGGATGATTTCGGCGCCGAGCTTCTTGTTGATCTCCTGCGGGTCGATGCCGTTGCCCAGCGACTTGCTCATCTTGCGGCCCTGGCTGTCCACAGTGAAGCCGTGGGTCAGCAGGCCGCGGTAGGGCGCGCGGCCTTCGAGCGCCGATGCGAGCAGCAGCGAGCTGTGGAACCAGCCGCGGTGCTGGTCGTGGCCTTCCAGGTACAGGTCGGCCTCGGGGCCGGTGTCGTGGTGCACGTTGGGGTGGGTGCCGCGCAGCACGTGGCTGAACGTGGAGCCCGAGTCGAACCACACTTCGAGGATGTCGGTGCTCTTGGTGTACAGCGGCGCATCAGCCGCACCCAGGATCTCTTCGGCCGTCACGCGGCTCCAGGCCTCGATACCGCCCTTTTCGACGATGTCTGCCGCCTGGTCCATGATTTCCATGGTGCGCGGGTGCAGCTCGCCCGAATCCTTGTGCAGGAAAAACGGGATGGGCACGCCCCAGCTACGCTGGCGCGAGATGCACCAGTCAGGCCGATTGGCGATCATGTCAGACAGGCGCGCCTTGCCGTTTTCTGGGTAAAAGCTGGTGTGCTCGATCGCGCCCAGCGCGATCTGGCGCAGTGTTTCCGCAGGCTTTTCGCCTGCCTTGGTGAAAACACCTTCGCCCTCGTCCATGCGGATGAACCACTGCGCCGCGGCGCGGTAGATCACCGGCGTCTTGTGGCGCCAGCAATGGGGGTAGCTGTGGACGATGTCCTTGGTGGCCATCAGGCGCCCAGCGCTGCGCAGCGCCTCGATGATCACCGGCACGGCCTTCCAGATGTGCTGGCCGCCGAACAGTGGGAAGTCGGCCGCGTACGTGCCGTTGCCCTGCACGGGGTTCAGGATGTCGTCGTTGCTCACGCCGTGGGCGGTGCAGGAGTTGTAATCCTCCAGGCCATACGCTGGCGAGGAGTGCACGATGCCGGTGCCGTCGTCGGCGGTGGCGTAGTCGGCCAGGTAGACGGGCGAGAGGCGGCGGTAGCCGGCATCGACGTCGTACAGCGGGTGCTCGAACTCCAGGCCGCCCAGGTTCTTGCCCAGGGTGGTGGCGAGGATCTGTCCGGTGAGGGCGTAGCGCTCCAGACACGCGGCAACGAGCGGTTCGGCCACCAGCAGCAGGCGCTCGCCCGCGTCTACCAGGGCGTAGCTGATCTCGGGGTTCAGGTTCAGCGCCTGGTTGGCCGGGATGGTCCAGGCCGTGGTGGTCCAGATCACCACAAAGGCATCTTTGGCCAGCGCTGGCAGGCCGAAGGCGGCCGCCAGCTTGGCGGGCTCGTGCGCCTTGAAGGCCACATCGAGCGTGGTGCTCTTCTTGTCCTGGTATTCGATCTCGAACTCGGCCAAGGAAGAGCCGCAGTCAAAACACCAGTACACGGGCTTCAAGCCGCGGTAGACAAAACCACGCTCCATCACGCGTTTGAACGCACGGATTTCGCCCGCCTCGTTGGCGGGGTTCATGGTCTTGTAGGGGTTGTCCCATTCGCCCAGCACGCCCAGGCGCTTGAAGTCCACCATCTGCTGCTCGATCTGCTCTGTGGCAAACGCGCGGCTCTTGGCCTGCATGTCGTCACGGCTCAGGTTGCGGCCGTGTTTCTTCTCGATGGCGTTCTCGATCGGCAGGCCGTGGCAGTCCCAGCCGGGCACGTACAGCGCGTCAAAGCCTTCGAGCTGGCGCGCCTTGGTGATCATGTCCTTCAGGATCTTGTTGACCGCGTGGCCCATGTGGATCTGGCCGTTGGCATAGGGCGGGCCGTCGTGCAGGATGAACTTGGGCGCACCGCAACGGGCATCGCGCAGGCGCTTGTACAGGCCCTTGTCGTCCCATTCCTTCACCCAACCCGGCTCGCGCTTGGGCAGATCGCCGCGCATAGGGAAGGGCGTGTCGGGCAGGTTCAGGGTGCTGCGGTAGTCCGTGGCGGTGGGTGCGGGTGCAGATGCAGAACTGGCGTTGTCGTCGGACATGAGGGTGCCTTAAAAGGGGGCATTCCGGGGCGTGCCCGGATCGGGAGAGGGGTGTGCGCGAAGAAGGACGGGCCTGCAGAGGCAGGCGCTGCGGAAAGCAGCCCCCTCAAATTCGGTCGCGCGTGGTCTGACGCCGGGTCTCGGTGTGCGAGGGAACGTGGGCCGTCGCAAAGTAGGCACGCGCATCGGCGCAGTCCTTGGCGATGCCCGTCGTCAGGGCATCCAGGCTGTCGTACTTCAGCTCGTCGTGCAGTTTGTGCAGTAGTTCCACGCGCACGATTTTACCGTACGCCCCTTCGGGCCCCAGATCGGCAGGCCACTGCAGGCAATGGGTCTCGAGCAGCACCCGCCCGCCGTTCACATCGTTCGGGTCCAGGGACGGCCGCACGCCCAGGTTGGCCACGCCTGGCAATGGCACATCGGCGAGCCCGTGGACCAGCACCGCAAAGATGCCGCTGGCGGCGGGTTTCCAGTGCGCAAAGCGCAGGTTCAGGGTACGAAACCCGTCGCCCGCGCCCTCGGCCGTAGCGCCCAGCTCCCGCCCCAGCTTGCGCCCATGCACCACGTGGCCTGAGATGGTGTAAGGGCGCCCGAGCAGCCGCGCCGCAGCTTCCATGTCGCCCTGGCCCAGCGCCTGGCGCACGGCAGAGCTCGACACCCTGAGTCCGTGCACCTCGTAGCTGTTCATCCGCGCAACGTCAAAGCCCCGGGCCTGGCCGGCCGCGTCCAGCATGGCGTAGTCGCCCGCACGCTGGCGGCCAAAGCGGAAATCGTCACCCACCAGCACGTAGCGCGCGCCCAGGCCGCGGATGAGCACCTCGTCGATGAATTCTGCGGGCGACTGCGCTGCCAACTGCGCATCGAACGGCAGCACCACGGTCTGCTGAACACCGCAGCGCGCCAGCTCGGTCAGCTTGTCGCGCAGCGTGCCGATGCGCGCCGGCGCCAGCTCGGGCTTGTGGTGGGCGCCTGCAAAGTAATCGCGTGGGTGGGGCTCGAAGGTCAGCACGCAGCTCTCCACCCCCCGGTGCGCCGCCTCGTTGTTGAGCAGGGCCAGCATGGCCTGGTGGCCCCGGTGCACACCATCGAAATTGCCGATGGTGAGCGCGCACGCGCTGGCGATGCCCCTGTGGTGGAATCCGCGAAAGATCTTCATCGGTTTGTTATCTTTTTGATAGCAGCAAGCGCATGTCTATCAAGCGCAGGACGCCAATTTGTCATCAAAACGGAGTATATTGTGACCGAGGTGCAGTCCAGCGCAGGACCGCACGCGAGACATCCGCGTTCCGATTCCTTGTGTTCATTCTTGTTCCAGGAGGCGTGTTTTGAAGGTCTTGAAGCTGTCGGCCCAAGGGCTGCCCCAATCATGGATTTCGCTTGAGCAGGCGGTCATCCACTACGCCGCCGATGAGGTGCGCTGGGAGTCGGGTGCCCATATCGCCCGGTTCCGCGGTGGGTACAACGCTGTCACCGGCGAACAATCGGTGATCGCGGTGAACAGCATCATCGGGACCAAGGGTGTGCCGGGCATCAACCCGTTCGACCTGAAACCCAGCCTCACCAACAGCAAACTCTTCGCCCGAGACCGCAACGTCTGCGCCTACTGCGGCGGCCACTTCCACGAAGAAGACCTCACGCGCGAGCACATCGTGCCCTTTGCCCGCAACGGCCAGGACCACTGGATGAACGTGGTCACCGCCTGCCGCCCCTGCAACCACCGCAAAGGCCCGCGCACCCCCGAGCAGGCCCACATGCCGCTGCTCTACGCGCCGTACATCCCGAGCCTGTGGGAGGACTTCATCTTGCGCAATCGGCGCATCCTGGCCGACCAGATGGAGTTTTTGATGGCCCACGTGCCCAAGTCGTCGCGTCTGTTGGCTTAGTCCCAGGTCCGTAGCTAACGTCGATTAATACGACAGATCAGCGGGCGCTGGCTGCTGAAAGCCGCGGCCCGCCCGCACCTGGTGTGGTTAGCCTCGTCAGGCCGGCTTGTGCGCAGTCACCACGAAGCCATTCACAGGCTGGTGGCTTTCGTGGCGCAGCACGGTTTCTTCAATGTCCACCGTGTCAAAGCCCGCTGCCTTGCACAACGCTTCGACATGGCTGCGCTTGTGGGCGTAGCGCCCCGTGGGCAGCAGCACCAGGTCTGGGCCGGTTTCGCTGGCAGTCTCGCAGGAGAAAACCAGCATCCCGTCGTCAGCCAGCACCCGATAGGCGTTCGGAATCGCTTCGGTCAGGTCGCCCGCGTAAATGAACACGTCCAGCGCGGTGATGGCTTGGTACAGCCCACCCGGTGTTTCGCGCAGAGCGTCATGCAAGTTGACCGTGTGAAAGCGGTCGTAGACGTTGTGCCGTGCCGCCTGTTCGACCATCTTGGTGGACACATCCACGCCGATGAGAAAGCCGTCCAGGCGTCCGAGGCAAACCCCCAGCAGGCCGGTGCCGCAACCCAGGTCCAACACATTCAGCTTCTTGTCGGGGTAGCGCGCAGTGATTTTTTCTGCCACTTGCTTGGGCAACTGGTATTTCAGGCTACGCACCATGTGCAAGTCATAGAACTCGGCCATGTTGTCGAACAATGGCTGCGTAAGTTCAGACGGCTGCTGGGCAGGCGTTTCGCCGCGGGCCAACTGGTCGTAGTACTGGTAGACCGCATCTTGAGGCGCCAGGGCCAGCAGGGCGGTGGTGTCGGGCTGTGCGTCGGCCGGTTTGCCAGCTGCCAAACACGCCTGCACGCGGCCAACGAGAGATTGGGTGTCGGCGGGGTTTTCAGCGATCAGCGCCGCCCACATCGCAAGTGAATCCTCATGGTGGCCTTGTTCGCTCAAATCACGGGCCAGCAGGCGGCGCAGCATGACGTCCCCTGGCACCAGCTCCAGGCCGCGGCGCAGATGGCGCACTGCCATTTCGGTGTGCCCCGCCCGGTGGGCAATGTCCACCACACCGGCCAGCACCTGCAGATTCTTGGGTTCGAGCGCTGCGACCTTTTCGGCCGTTTCTACGGCTTCCTGGAACTGGTTCTGGCGCGCAAGCAGCAAAGCCAGTTCAAGCAGCCCGGGCCCCCAGTCTGGAGACAGTGAAACCGCCTTGCGCAGGGCTTCAAAAGCGCCCTTGATGTTGCCGGACTTCTCTGCCAGCAAGCCACCCAGCATGAAGACGCGAGGGTCCTGGGGCCACTTGGCATTGGCCTTGTTGAGCGTCAGCGCTGCGTTCTTGAGATCGCCCTTGGCGATCTGCTCACGGGCTTGTTTCAGGTGCTTGATGTTGGGATCGGTGGCAGTAGCGCTCATGGGGCAGGAATGTGGGCAAATGCAGAGCTAACGAAGGAGAGCTCGGCTGAACTGCGGTGGCTGCCGCAGACGGATTGCGGATTATCCTGGATTTGCCGGCAGGCCCTGCGCGGCCCAAGGGGCGAACCCCTGGGGGTTTGCTGGGGGCGTGCAAGGGCTTGTCGGCGTCGCCTCTCCAGGCAGCGCCTGTTTCAGCGAGGGTCGTGATGCTTAGCTAGTTGGAAAGCTCGAGAAACACCAAGTGGCCACTGGCCGCAGGCCAGGTCTGGCCCACCACACGTTCTCCGTTGAACTCTGCCGCGATAGCGCGCTGCCCGCCGGCAGGCTTGACCTTGGCCGATGCCACCCCTGCGCCAGCCGGCACGCCTGCAGGCGGCGCACCGTCCAGCAGCATCTTGTCGCGCGCCGGGTCCAGGTAGCCGCGGGGGCGGGTCAGGGTGACGATGGATTCGGCGGTCTTGTCCGCGTCGGCGATGCGGTCTGGGCGCAGGTGGATCAGATCGCTGCTGCGCGGGAAGCCGCTGCGGTAGATGTGCGTTGTCGCGTAGCCCGGGGCTGAAATCACGAACTCGTGCGGCTCGCCGGGCTGGGTGGTCAGCGGACCCCAGACGCCGTCGGCGCCCACCGTCTTGCGCAGCAACGCGGCGCCGGTGCGGGCGCCGGTGGTGGGGTCAGTGACGTAGACCTCCAGCTGCGCACCAGCCAGCGGCAGATTGTTGCTGAAGTTGCCGGTCTTTGCGTCGGCAGAGTCCACGCCCAGGCCCGTGATCTTGCCGTTGAGCACCACAGACTTTTCGGCCGCAACGCCGCTGCGCACCGGTGCCTTACCGGTGCTGAAGCGGTAGGTGGCTTCAAACGCTGCGGGCGAGTACGAGGTCTCGCGGTGGTCGATGCCCGGGATCACCACGTTGGTCGCGCCCTTGAGCTCGGGCCCCGCGGCGGTCACGTTGGTGGGCGTGCCTTTCTGGCCGATCCACAGGCCGTCGGGCTGCGCGAACTTGTCGTTGTTGTCCGAGCGGATGGTCATCCACTTGACCGGGCCGCTCACCTCGTCGCCGGCGGCATTCTTGGGGGCGTTCAGGGCTTTGAGGAACGGGCCGGTGCCCGAGAATTCATTGCCTTCGCGAAAGCCCGGTATCGCCCACACGCCATGGTTGGGCGTGCCGCCCAGGATGGCGTGGCTCACGGTCTTGTCGCCGCCGCCGTTGTAGATGTAGTTACGAATCGCGTTGCCGCCGCGCGAGTTGCCCACCAGCACGACCTGGCGGGCGCCGGTGGCCTTGAGCACCTTGTCCACCTCGGCCTTGAGGTAGGCCATGTGCTCCGCCGCCGAGGTGCGGCCCGGTTGGGGTTTGGCATCGTCGTCGCGCGACAGCGGGTAGGGCACGTCGATGGCATGCAAACGCTCGCGCGGCCAGCCGTTGGACTCGAAGCGCCACACCGTGGTCTGCCACAGCGCGGCGGTGTCGCCGTTGCCGTGCACGAAGACGATGGGCGGCGCCTCGGCCAGGCTGGGGCCCTGGGTGGCACAGCCGGCCAGGGCCAGGCTGGCCGCGGCGGTTGCCACGAGCAAGAGGGATCGGCGTTGCAGGAAAGCAGTGTTCATTGGCGTGTCTCCAATAAGAAAAAATGCCCGTGGACTGGGGAATCCACGAGCATTGCACAGGGGCGTTACAAGTCAGAGTCTCTGGGCATCTCTACGCAAACACGCCGGCCGTGTCCTGCATGCGGGCCGACACTTCGCCCAGGTGGTGCAGCGTGTCGCCAAAGGCTGTTTCGAGCTGCGTGAGCTTCTTGAAGTAGTGGCTGCCGATGTACTCGTCCGTCACGCCGATGCCGCCGTGCAGTTGGACCGACTGCTGGCCCACAAACCGCATCGATTGGCCCAGCTGCACCTTGGCGCGCGCCATGGCGGCGCGCCGTTCGGCGGCCGGAGCGCCCAGCTTCAGGCTGGCGTAGTAGCTCATCGAGCGGGCCAGCTCCAGCTGCATCTTCATATCGGCCACGCGGTGGCGCAGCGCCTGGAAGCTGGCGATGAACACGCCGAACTGCTTGCGCTGGTTCATGTATTCGACGGTGAGCGCCACAGTCTTGTCCATCACGCCCACGGCCTCGGCGCAGGTGGCGGCGATGCCGGTGTCCACCGCCAGTTCCAGCGCGGCCAGGCCGTCGGTGGTGATGAGCGTGGCGGGGGCGTTGGCCAGCTGCACTTCCGCCGCGCGGCTGCAGTCCTGCGTGACGTAGCCACGCGTGGTGACGCCAGCGGCCGAGCGCTCGACCAGGAAGAGGGCGATCTTGCCGTCGAGCTGCGCCGGCACGATGAACGCGTCAGCCTGGTCACCAGCGGCTACTATGCTTTTTGTAGCGGTTACCGCATGACCAGCTTGCGCTGGGGCCGCTTTTGCCTCGCAAACGTCCAGACGGTAGCGTGCCTTGCGCTCCTGGTAGGCCAGCACGACCAGCGCTTCGCCGCTGGCCACGCGGGGCAGCCAGGCGGCTTGCACGTCGGCAGCGCCGTACTGCGACAGCACGCTGCTGGCGATGAAGGCCTGGGCGATCGGCTCCAGCACCATGCCGCGGCCCAGTTCCTCGGCCACCACCATCGCGTCGATGGCGCCCTGGCCCATGCCGTCGTGCGCCTCGGGCACGGTCAGCGCAGTCAGGCCCAGCTCGGCCAGCTCGCCCCAGGCGGCGCGGTCAAAGCCGCCGGCAGCCACGGCAGCGCGGCGGCGCTCGAACGTGTAGCCCTTGTCCACCCATTTGCGCACGGCGTCGCGCAGTTGTTCCTGGTCGTCAGAAAAATCGAAATCCATGTGTCTCTCCTTGTGCAGGTTGTGGCGCCGTGGCGCCTTCTACAACCAGCGAAGCTCTAGCTGGAACCCCCTCCTGGAGGGGGCACGGGGGAGCAGTCCTGTCGTGCAAAGCGCGGACTGTTGTCGGCGTCAGCCGAGAACAGTCTGAGCCACGATGTTGCGTTGGACCTCGTTTGAGCCACCGTAAATGGTGGTCTTGCGCAGGTTGAAGTAAGTCGACGCCAGTGGTGCGTTGGCGGTGACACCGCCAGGGAAACCGCCCAGCGCCCCTGCGGCAGCGTCGCCCTGCCAACCGGCCTCCATGGCCTCTTCGATGAAAGGCATGGCAAACGGCCCAGCGGCCAGCATCATCAGCTCGGCATAACGCTGCTGAATCTCGCTGCCCTTGATCTTGAGCAGGCCCGCGATGTCCAGGGAGTTCTTGCCCGACTTCTCGGCCGACAGCACGCGCAGCACCAGCATTTCGAGCGCCACGACGTCCACTTCGAGCAGCGCGATCTGGTCGCGGAAACGCGCGTCATCCCATACGCCCTCGGTCTTGGCAATGCGCTTCAAACGCTCCAGCTCGCGCTTGCTGCGGTTCACATCGGCAATGTTGGTGCGCTCGTGGCTGAGCAGGTGCTTGGCGTAGGTCCAGCCTTTGTTCTCTTCACCAATCAGGTTCTCGGCAGGCACTTCGACGTTGTCGAAGAACACTTCGTTGACTTCGCACTCGCCATCGAGCAGCTTGATGGGGCGCACGGTCACGCCCTTGGACTTCATGTCCAGCAGCAGGAAGGAGATGCCGGTCTGCGGCTTGCCCTCGGTGCTGGTGCGCACCAGGTTGAACATCCAGTCGCCGTATTGGCCGAGGGTCGTCCAGGTCTTCTGGCCGTTGACGATGTACTTGTCGCCCACGCGCTCGGCGCGGGTCTTGACGGATGCCAAGTCAGAGCCTGAGCCTGGTTCGCTGTAGCCCTGGCTCCACCAGACTTCGCCGCTGGCGATTCCGGGCAGAAAGCGTTTTTGCTGCTCAGCATTGCCGAAAGCCATGATCACCGGCGCCACCATCACCGGGCCGAAAGGGACGATGCGGGGCGCGCCGGCCAGGGCGCATTCCTCTTCAAACAGGTGCTTTTGCACGGCGGTCCAGCCGGGGCCGCCGAATTCCTTGGACCAGCCGAAGCCCAGCCAGCCCTTCTTGCCCAGGATCTTGGCCCAGCCCTGCAGATCGTCGCGGGTCAGGCGCAGGGCGTTGTGCACCTTGTGCGAAATTTCTTTGGGCAGATTGGCGTGAACCCAGGCGCGAATTTCTTCGCGGAAGGCCTGCTCTTCAGGGGTGAATGCGAGATCCATGCGGTTTGTCTCCAAGTGATTCCGCATTTGTAGCACGGTCGTTCGTTTTAGTCCTGTCCGGGTGGTGACATTTCGCCCGTGATTCCCAGTTCGGCGCACAGCCGCTGCACGGTGGCCTGCAGGGCGGTGACTTGGCCTTCGAGCGCATCCACGCGGGCTTGCAGGGCGGCGGTTGCGCTGCCCCCACTCCCGCCACTGCCCCCTCCACCGCCGCTGACCATCGCGCTGGCACTGGTATCGACTGGGCCGCACAGCAGGTGGGCCCAACGCTGCTCACGTGCGCCCGGGGCCCTGGGCAGCAACACAACCAGCGGACCGCCTTTTTCGGCGCTGCGCTCCTGCAGCTCATCCAGGAAGGCTTCGACCGAAGAGATGTCGGCAAACCGGTACCAGCGCTCGGCATTGATGCGAAGTTCCCCTGCGGTCTGCGGGCCGCGCAGCATCAACAGGCCCAGCAGCACCGCCGACTGCTCGGGCACGCCCACGCCGCGCTGAAAGTTGTGCTCCCAGCGCGTGGTGCGGTTGCCGCTGCTCTCGAACGCCAGGCTCAGGAGCTTGAGCGAATCCAGGGCCTCTTGCGCCTCGGCATCGCTCAGGTTCATCACCGGGTCGCGGCTGGTCTTCTGATTGCAGCCGGTCAGCAGGCCGTTGAGCGACATGGGGTAGCTGTCGGGCACGGTGCGGGCTTTCTCCATCAGGGTGGCGAGCACGCGGGCTTCGTGGGGGGTGAGGGGGCGGATGGCGGGATCAAAAGGCATGGCTGGGATAATCCGGGGCAATTTATGAAGAACATCGTCATTCTGATCTCAGGCGGCGGCTCCAACATGGCCGCCATCGTCCGCACCGCCCAGCAGGAAAACTGGGAACAGCGCTACGGGGCCCGCGTGGCAGCGGTGGTGAGCAACAAGGCGGACGCCGGGGGGCTGGCCTTTGCGCGCGCGCAAGGCATCGCGGCCGAGGTGCTGGACCACAAGGGTTTTGCCAGCCGCGAGGCGTTTGACGCCGAGCTGGCGGCGCTGCTGGACCGCCACGACCCCGCGCTGGTCGTGCTGGCCGGGTTCATGCGCATCCTCACGCCCGGTTTTGTGGCGCGGTATGCGGGGCGGCTGATCAACATCCACCCCTCGCTGCTGCCGGCCTTCACCGGATTGCACACGCACCAGCGCGCCATCGACGCGGGTTGTAAGTTTGCCGGGGTCACCGTGCACCAGGTGACGGCCGAATTGGACGTCGGACCCATCCTGGACCAGGCCGTGGTGCCTGTGCTGCCAGATGACACGGCCGATACATTGGCCGCCCGGGTGCTCACGCAGGAGCATGTGATTTATCCCCGCGCTGTGCGGGCGCTGGTGCAGCGGCTGTAGGGCTTGAGGGGGCCGGCGCCTCGCCTGTGGGAGCGGGGCGACGGGCTGGCAATTTTTCTCTGCTGGGCTATTTGAGTCCCGGAATGCGGGCCCCGTAGGGGGCCTGCAGAGCGATTCGTGAGCGCCGCGGCAGCGGAGAATCGATTAGCTATAAAAATGATAGCTATTGGTGCTTATGGATCAAGCGCTGGGCCCCAATTTCATTCAAAAATTTCCTGCTGGCGGGTGCAGTGGCGTTACCTCCGGCACTTGCCGAAGTCGCCCACGCTCTGCAGGTTACGGATGGCGGACGCGGCCCTAAAGCCCCAGGCTCAGTGGCCAGCCTCATCCTCCCGTCGTGCCGGGCTCGGCACCTTCCGGGCATTTCTCGAACCGCGGCCGCAGCACGCCGTCGATCACCACCTTCTCTTCGAACATCGCCGCCGGTCGCACCCACAGGCCGTGCTGGCCGTACAGCGCGCGGTACAGCGTCATAGGCTCCAGCGTTTCGCTGTGGCGCACCGTGTCGATCACCTGGTAAAGCATGCCCTTGTAGTGGCGGTACAGGCCGGGCGGGGTGCGGATCAGGTCGGGAAGGTCGTTGTCGTTCATGGTTCGTTAGGATCGCAGGTTCGGAGAGCGGTCAAAAAAAGCAAACTTACCGGGGGAGAGCCGTGGATCAGGCAGATTTTGTGCACCTTGTGCGCATGAGCGAGCATGCCAGCGCCGACAACAGTCGCGCGTACCGACGCAGCGTGGCCGCATTTGCAGCGTTGGGCTATGCCTGGGTCCTGGGCTGCATGGCGCTGGCCGCGGGCCTCTTGCTGTGGATCGTGCCCCAGTTGCTGCAGGGGCGCGTCCGCTTTGCCATGCTGTGGCCCTTGCTGGCCGCGGCCGGTTTGCTCTGGGTAAGCCTGCGCGCGCTGTGGGTGCGGATGGAGGCGCCGCAAGGCGTGGAGATCACCGCACTGGAGGCGCCGGACTTGTTCGAGGCGCTCGAGCGCATCCGTCGCAAGATCAAGGGGCCACCCATCCACAAGGTGTGGCTGAGCGATGAATTCAACGCCAGCATTCAGCAGGTGCCCCGCTATGGTTTGCTGGGCGGCGCGGTCAACCATCTCACCATCGGCCTGCCGCTGCTCATGGCCCTGGACCGCCCCCGTTTTCTGGCTGTGCTGGCCCATGAATACGGCCACCTGCGCGGCGACCACGGCCGGTTTGCCGCCTGGATCTACCGCACCCGCCTGTCGTGGATGCGCCTGAACCACAGCCTGGCCGACGACGAAGGCCCGGTGGCGGCCGCCACGCAGGCTTTCATGCGCTGGTACTTTCCGCGTTTTTCGGCCAAGACCTTTGCGCTGGCCCGCCAGGACGAGTACGAGGCCGACCGCATTGCAGGCAAGTTGCTGGGTCGGGATGTGACGGCTGCCGCTCTGGCCGAGATCGAAATCCGGGGTGCGTGGCTGCAGGCGGAGTTTTGGGGCAACCACTGGTGCGCCGCCGCGGGCAACCCGCTGCCGGTGGGGCCCTACCGCAGCATGCGCCGGGGTCTGGCCAAGGCGCCCGATGCCGCATTTGCCAACGACGCACTGCGCCAGGCGCTCAAGCGCCTGAGCGGTGTAGACGACACCCACCCCGGCCTTCGGGACCGCATCGAAGCGCTGGATGCCACGCCCACACTGCCCGAGTGGTCGCATGGCAATGCCCTGACCCTGCTGGGCGACGAGGCCAAGCGGTGGGTAAAACACTTTGACAAACAATGGTGCCGCGACAACGCCACCGAGTGGAAGCAGCACCATGCGTGGCTGGAGCGTGTGCGTGCACGGGCTGAAGCGCTCGGCGCGTCGATGGCCCAGAGCAGCGCCGCCGAGCTGGTGGAGCTGGCCCGCCTCAAGCGCCACCTCGACCCCCACGCCGATGTGGGTGCGCTGTATGAGCTGGCGCTCGAGCGCAGCGCGGAATACCCCCCCGCCCTGTGCGGACTGGTGCCCTGCCTGCCGGAGGACGACCGCGAGGGAAGGCTCCTGCTGCTGCACCGGGTGTGGGAGGCTGGCAGCAACGACCGCTACTGGGCCGCGCGCACCGCACTGGCCGAGCTGGAGACTCCGCGCATGGGTAAGGACCATGACGCGGCGGCCTTCAAGCAATGGCGCAAGCGGCTGGAGCGCGCGCAGGAGTCCGAAGAGCGCGCCTGGGAGGAGCTGTCGGGTACCTCCTTCTTCAACCAGATCGCGCGCAATGACCTGAGCCCCTTTGAGCTGGCCGAGCTGCAATCGGAGCTGGCCCGCTGCGCAGCTCTCACCCGTTGTTGGCTGGTGCGCAAGAACCTGCGCGAGCATCCGCAGCGCCGGGCGTACCTGGTGTTCCTGGAGCTGCCCGGCATGGACGATGAAAGCCGCTACCACCTGTGCCGCAGCCTGGAGCGCAACCTGAGCCTCCCGGGCCCCGCGCTGGCGCTGTGGGCGGGCGAATCGCCTTCGCTCAAGGAAATCCAGCGCTACGCGTTTGACCCTGTTTACGTGCGTTGAGAGGCGGCGCCTTCTGCCTTCTGAGGTGACACGTAGTTGGTGACACTGCGCTTTGCGCAACCTGCCGGTCTGCAGCGAGCCAGCCAAGGCCAGCGCCCCGCGCAAGGGCTGCCCGGCGCGTATGCGGCGCTCGCTTGCGTGCGCTGGGGGCGCGCCCCCCAGCGGGGAAGTGGCCGAAGGCGACTCAGGGGGGCTTCCATCCACAGTGGGACAATCGGGGGATGCATCCCAAAGTTCTTCTCGACGCCTGTGCCGAACTCGTCAGGCTCACCCTCACTTTTGAACACCCCGCCGATGCGGTGGTGTCGCGTTTTTTCCGTGACAACCGGGGCCTTGGCCCCCGTGAGCGAGCCACGCTGGCCGAAACGGTCTACACCGTGCTGCGCAAAAAGCTGCTGTTCGACCACATGGCCCCCTCGGGCTCGGGCCCGAAAGAGCGGCGCTTGGCCATCCTGGGCTTTTACGGCCCGCGCGACTTCCTTCTGGGCGCTCTGACCGATCAGGAAAAGAACTGGCTCGAGCAGTGCGATTCCGTCACGGTGGACGATTTGATGGAGCGCCATCGCCACAACCTGCCTGAGTGGCTGGTGCAGCCGCTCAAGGATCAGCTGGGCACCGGCTTTTGGCCGCTGGTAGAGAGCCTGTCGAACGCTGCGCCCCTGGACCTGCGGGTCAACGCGCTCCAAGACAAGCGTGCCGATGTGCAAAAGGAGCTTGCCAAGGCCGGTATCAAGGCTGTGCCCACGCCGTATTCACCCTGGGGTCTTCGGATCGATGGCAAGCCCGCGCTGACCAAGCTGGATGTGTTCACCCGTGGCGCGATTGAAGTGCAGGATGAAGGCTCGCAACTGCTGGCCCTGCTGCTCGACGCCAAGCGTGGCGAAATGGTCGTGGATTTTTGCGCCGGCGCGGGCGGCAAGACGCTGGCGATTGGCGCGGGCATGCGCAGCACCGGCCGCCTGTATGCATTTGACGTATCGGGCCACCGGCTCGATGCCCTCAAGCCCCGCCTGGCCCGCAGCGGACTGTCGAACGTGCACCCTGCTGCCATCGCCCATGAGCGCGATGACCGCGTCAAACGCCTGGCCGGCAAGATCGACCGTGTGCTGGTTGATGCGCCGTGCTCGGGCCTGGGCACCCTGCGCCGCAACCCCGACCTCAAGTGGCGCCAGTCGCCCAAGGCGGTGGAAGAACTCGTGGCCAAGCAGACCGCGATCCTCGACAGTGCCGCGCGGCTGCTCAAGCCGGGTGGGCGCCTCGTGTACGCCACCTGCAGCATCCTGCCGCAGGAAAACGAAGCCATTGCCGAGGCTTTCAGCGCCGCCCACCCTGACTTCGAACTGGTGGATGCCGGAGAGCTGCTCGCGCAGCTCAAGGTAGAAGGCGCGCAGGGACTGTGCAGCGGGGGCGCGTCAGGCAGTGGTTATTTGCGCCTGTGGCCCCATATCCATCAGACGGATGGCTTTTTTGCGGCCGTTTGGACCCGCAAGGGTTGATGCCGGCAGGATTTGACGCTGGAGGCTGTGTGCGCTACCTGAACAGAGCTGTTGAGAGCTAGATGGCGTCCAAACGACGTGTAAACCAGCGTCAATCCTACGGATTCCCCTCTACTTAAAGATGGGGTGTCAATTTAAAATCGGGGGTCTGTTTCACTATGGAGCAGGTTCTCTGTAGAGGTATTTGTGAATATGCTGTTACCCGACTGGGCGGTTCTGAACGCTGCCATTGACTGGCTGGGCCATGGATTGTGGAATCTGTCCTGGTGGCAGGTCGTGCTGTACACCCTGGCCACCACGCACATCACCATTGCGGCGGTCACGATTTTTTTGCACCGCACCCAGGCCCACCGGGCGCTCGATCTGCATGCCATCCCTTCGCACTTTTTCCGGTTCTGGCTCTGGCTCAGTACCGGCATGGTCACCAAGGAATGGGTGGCGATCCACCGCAAGCACCACGCCAAGTGCGAAACCGTGGACGACCCCCACAGCCCGCAGACGCGTGGCCTCGATACCGTGATGTGGCGCGGCGCCGAGCTGTACCGCGCCGAATCCAAGAACATGGAGACCATGAAGAAATTCGGCCACGGTACGCCCGATGACTGGATGGAGCGCAATGTCTACACCCGCTTTGGCTGGCAAGGCGTGGGCCTGATGCTGGTGCTGAACCTGGCGCTGTTCGGTGCGCTGGGGGCTGCCGTGTGGGCGGTGCAGATGCTCTGGATTCCGTTCTGGGCGGCAGGCATCGTCAACGGCGTGGGCCACTACTGGGGCTACCGCAATTTCGAGGCGCAGGACGCCAGCACCAACCTCTCGCCCTGGGGCGTCATCATTGGCGGCGAAGAACTGCACAACAACCACCACACCTACCCCACGTCCGCCAAGTTCTCTGTCAAGCCCTATGAGTTCGACATCGGCTGGGCCTACATCAGCTTGATGCAGAAAGTGGGTTGGGCTACGGTCAAGAAGATGCCGCCCAAGCTGCAGCTGGGCGCGGTGAAGCCAGTGGCCGACGAGAAGACCTTGGAGGCCTTGATTGCCAACCGCTACGAGGTGATGGCTGCCTATGCGCGCGGGGTGCGCCAAGCCTGCAAAGAAGAAATCGCTGCACTGCAGGCCCGGCATGCGGATGTCTCGGTGCTCACGGCCGCCAAGCGCTGGCTGCACCGCGATACCGAGAAGGTGCCGGCCGTGGTGTTGCCCCAATTGGCCCAGGTGCGAGCCGCCCATCCTTCGCTCGACAAGATGGTCGCCATGCGCGAAGAACTGCGCCAGTTGTGGCTCAACACCACGCAGTCGCGTGAGCAGTTGACGGCAGACCTGCAGGCATGGTGCCGCCGAGCAGAAGAAAGCGGCGTTGCTGCGTTGCGTGAGTTTTCGCTGCGGCTCCGCTCAGCCCAGGCCTGAACCGGCTGCGCTGATCTGCAAAAAGGCCTTGCCACCTGGCAAGGCCTTTTTTGCTTTTTACTTGGCGACGCAATGTGCGGGCTGGGGCCCACACGCCCCGCCTGCCCCGTGCGCTTTATCGGCCCCATCGCGGGCCGCAAACAATGTGCGCTGCAAGAGTCCCCACACCTTCGACGCCACCCCGGGCGCCTGCGCTTTTTCTACGACGGTGATTTCGGCGGCTTGGCGCGCCGTGCTGTCAATTTGGACCCAGGCTGCCTGTGGAGGGCTCGCATGCCACACCAGGTGTTCACCGGCATCCATCACGGCGGTGGGCGGCAGACTCGTGGCCTGCCCGCCGGGATAGGGCGCAGGGCGGATGGCGACGCGGCCTTGGGTAATGAGCAGGCTGCTTCCTGGCGCGAGGCAAGCCCAGAGGCTCTGCCCGGGTGCTATGGAGAACGTGGCGGTGGCTTTAGCTACAGCTGTCAGAGGGCGTGTGGTCATGGGGCGTGCTCCTGGTGCAAAGGGCTGTGGAGAGGCCTCTAGCGTAAAAAAAACAGGCCAGCGGCAACAGGTACACAACCCACTGCTTAAGGTAGAACAGCAGCGATTGCGTGCACACTGTTATGGTTGCTTCTGACCATTCCTGTATCTGTACCGCTGCGTGGCGTTGGGGCACCATCGACCGGCTCGGTGCCCGCCCGCGCCACAGCACAGCGCAGCACAGCACAGCAGCACTCCAGGATTCCGCCCATGTCCACACGTACTGCCTCCACCTCCAATCCCCCGTCTCCCCGCGAACCTGCTCTCTACCGCCAGCTGGCGGCGCTGTACGAACAGGCCATTGCCGCGGGCAGCTTGAAGCCCGGCATGCGCATGCCGTCTGTGCGCGAGCTGTGCCAACGCCATCAGGTCAGCCTGACCACCGCATTGCAGGTGCTGCGCCATCTTGAATCCCAAGGCTGTGTGGAGGCGCGCGAACGTGTGGGGTATTTCGTTCGCGAGGTGGGGGGTGTCGTCTTGCCGCTTGCGCGCGAGCCGGAGGTGCACGAGCCGCTGGCCAGCGACCCTCAGGTGTTCACCGGCATCAATGAGCGCATTTCGGTGTTTCTCGACAAGGCCCGCCGGGCCGGGCCCTTGCCGCTGGACCTGGGCAGCGCCATGCCTGCGCCCAGCCTGTTCGATGCCACCGCCCTCAACCGGCTCGCTCAGGGCCTGCTGCGCGAGCAACCCGACGTCCTGCTGTACTGCCCCTCCGCCCCCACGACGCATCCAGAGTTCCAGCAAGCCATGGCACGCCACGCGCTCACGTTTGGCGTGTGTGTGGCGCCAGCCGACATCGGCGCAACCCATGGGAACTCCGAGGCCGTCAACCTGGCCCTGGACGCGGTGGCGCAGCCTGGCGATGTGATCGCGGTTGAATCCCCCACCTTTTTCGGCATCCTGCAAGCCATTGAGGTGAGCGGGCTGCGCGCGCTGGAAATCCCCTGCAGCCCCCACACCGGCATGTCGCTGGAAGCGCTGGAGCTGGCCGCACGCAACGAGCCGCGGCTCAAAGCCGTGGTTGTCGTGCCCCACCTGCAGATGCCCCAGGGCAGCGTGATGCCCGACGCGCACAAGGAGCGCCTGGTGGCGTTGTGCGTCGAATACGGCCTGGCCCTGATCGAGGACGATATCTACCGGGAGTTTGTCGAATCCCCCCACGTGCTGCGGCCCGCCAAGGCCTGGGACCGCCAGGGGGATGCCGGCCAGGTGATCTACTGCGCATCGCTCAGCAAGAGCTTTGCGCCGGGCCTGCGCCAGGGCTGGATGAGCGCCGGCCGCTGGCAGGCCCGGGTGCAGATGCTCAAGTTTGCGCGCACACGCAACATGCAGACTTGGTCCCAGCTGCTGGCGGCGCGCAGCGTGGACTCGCCGGCCTACGAGCGCCACATGCGCCGGATGCGTGCGCAGCTGCGCATACAGCGCGAGCAGGCAGCCCGCGCGGTGGCGAGGCACTTCCCCACGGGGACGCGCCTGAGCCTGCCGCCCGGCGGACTGAGCCTGTGGCTCGAACTGCCGACCGGGATCTCGTCCACACGCCTGTACGACGCGGCGCTCCAGAACGGGATCCGCATCGCGCCTGGCCCCATGTTTTCTAACACCGGCCGCTACGAGCATTTTCTGCGGCTCAGCTGTGGCATGCCTTTCACCCCGGAGGTGGAGGAGGGGTATCGCACTCTGGGAGCCTTGATGGCAGCCCAATTGGCCGAGGCACCGCGTGCGCGCAAGGCTGCTTGATCCGGCACGCGGGGAGGAGCCAGCGGGGAAGTGCACGCGATGGGTGGGTGCCTGCGCGTCTTCTCCAGACATAAAAAAACCGCCTGATGAGGGCGGTTTTTTGAGGATGCAAACCGAAGTTGGATTACTTCAGCTTGATTTCCTTGTATTCAACGTGCTTGCGAGCTTTAGGATCAAATTTCATGATCAGCATCTTCTCGGGCATCGTCTTCTTGTTCTTGGTCGTGGTGTAGAAGTGACCGGTACCCGCAGTGGATTCCAGCTTGATCTTGTCGCGTCCGCCTTTGCTTGCCATGGTGCTTCTCCTTAGGCTTGACCACGTGCGCGCAGGTCTGCGAGCACCGAGTCGATACCGTTCTTGTCGATCAAACGCAGGGCAGCGCTCGAAACACGCAGGCGAACCCAACGGTTTTCGGTCTCGACCCAGAAACGGCGGTATTGCAGGTTCGGCAGGAACCGGCGCTTGGTTTTGTTGTTGGCGTGGGAAACATTGTTCCCCGTCATGGGCTTCTTGCCCGTTACGTCGCAGACGCGTGCCATGAGGACACTCCGATACTTTTTAACGGCCGTTCGCTGGGCCCTGAGGAGCAGTTTCCCAGGTTGGCTTGCGGCCTCACCTCGCCAGAAAGGGTGGCGGTAACCCGATTTGCCTGCTTCGGAGGACCGCAAAAAACGGGCCGAATTCAGCAAAGCCGCAGATTATAGCCTGATGCCCAGTTTTTGATCAACTTTCCTGTTCCAGAAAGCGTTGGGCGTCGAGCGCGGCCATGCAGCCCGTGCCTGCGCTGGTGATGGCCTGGCGGTACACGTGGTCCTGCACGTCGCCTGCGGCAAACACGCCCGGCACGCTGGTTTGCGTGGCAAAACCCTTGAGCCCGCCCTGGGTGATGATGTAGCCGTTTTCCATCTCCAGTTGGCCCTGGAAGATCTCGGTGTTGGGCGCATGGCCGATGGCGATGAAGCAGCCCTGCAGCTTGATGTCTTCGGTGCTGCCGTCCTTGGTGCTCTTGATGCGGATGCCGGTCACGCCGGTGTGGTCGCCCAGCACCTCATCGAGCGTATTGAACAGCTTGAGCTCGATCTTGCCGGCAGCAACCTTCTCATTGAGCTTGTCCACCAGGATGGGTTCGGCCTTGAACTTGTCGCGGCGGTGCACCAGGGTGACCTTGCGGGCGATGTTCGACAGGTACAGCGCTTCTTCCACGGCCGTGTTGCCGCCGCCGACCACACAGACGTCCTGCTCGCGGTAGAAGAAACCGTCGCAGGTGGCGCAGCCCGACACACCCTTGCCCATGAAGGCTTCTTCCGAAGGCAGGCCCAGGTACTTGGCCGATGCGCCCGTGGCCAGGATCAGCGCGTCGCAGGTGTAGGTGCCGCTGTCGCCCGTCAGCGTAAAGGGGCGCTGGCTGAAATCGACCTTGTTGATATGGTCAAAGATCACCTGGGTTTTGAAGCGCTCGGCGTGCTCCAGAAAACGCTGCATCAGCTCGGGTCCCTGCACGCCGTGCACGTCGGCAGGCCAGTTGTCCACCTCGGTCGTGGTCATCAGCTGGCCGCCCTGGGCCATGCCGGTGATGAGCACGGGGCTGAGGTTGGCGCGCGCTGCATAGACGGCGGCCGTGTAGCCCGCTGGGCCAGAGCCGAGGATCAGAACTTTCGCGTGTTGGTTGGTGGACATGGTAAAAGCCTGTGTTTTGCGTCCGCTACATGGGGCGCTGTTGGGAAAGCTGTGGGGCAGGGCGCCAAGTATCAATCGCTTGCGATTGCCACCAGCCGCTCCAATTTCAATCACGGCGATTGTAAGAACCGATGGATAACCCGCCGCGGCACAGGTGGAGCCGCGCATAGCCCATGCTTTTGCGGCACGCGAAAGCGCATCACACGCTCTAGAGGAGAAGTTTCCATGTCGACGATGTTGTCCAACCTGGACCTGCTGCGCCGGGTGCCCCTGTTTTCGCTGCTCACGGTGTCGCAGGCCGAGGTGATCAGCGGCGCCGTGATCAAGCGCCGCTTCAAGCGCGGCGAGCCTTTGGTGGAGCAGGGACAAAAGTCCAACGCGCTCTTCATCCTGCTCACCGGGCGCGCCCGGGTGATGACGTCCGACAGCCGCGGCCGCGAAGTAATCTTGGCTACGCTCTCGCAAGGGGACTATCTGGGCGAGATGAGCATCATCGACAACGAGCCGCATTCGGCCACCGTGCGCGCCGAGGTGCAGACCGACGTGCTGATGCTGGGCCGCGCAGAATTTGCCCGCTGCCTGACCGAGAACGCCTCCATGTCCCTGGTGGTGATGCGCGGCCTGGTCAAGCGCCTGCGCCACGCCGACCGCAAGATTGAATCCCTGGCGCTGCTGGACGTGTACGGACGCGTGGCCCATGCATTGCTGGACTTCGCGGTGCCCGATGCCCAAGGCCAGCTGATCATCAAGGAAAAGATCTCCCGCCAGGACCTGGCCAAGATGGTGGGCGCCTCCCGCGAGATGGTCAGCCGCGTGATGAAGGACCTGGAGGAGCGCGGTTTCATCGAGGCGTTGCCAACAGGGGCGACGTTGCTCAAGGACCGGTTGAACGCGCTCAGCTGAGTCCGGAAAGGAGGCCCGCCTGCTTCTTCTGCTCCCACATACCCCTGAAGGCAGCTTCGAGGTTCTGCGCGAAACGAGGCGCATCGAAGATCGGCGATGCCAGCGCCCTTTGGCGCAGGCATTGTCGGAGTTCTGCTAGGGAGCGAACATCCTGAGCGAACCGCACGGCGCGTGCGGCGTAGTCTTCCTCGTCGGTTGCTATCCAGTCAAAGAGGCCCACGCTGGTCATCAGCCCAGTGCCTTGCTTGGCCAGGAAATGGCTGCCGTTCAAGGTAAGAACAGGTACGCCCATCCACAAACTCTCTGCGGTGGTCGTTCCCCCGGGGAAAGGAAATGGGTCCAGGCAAAAATCGATGCGTTGGTATGTACGAAGGTAACTGCTGCGCTCAGTAGGTGGTTCCAGCAGCAGTTGGACTGCCTGGACGCCATGTGCCGCGAAGCGCTGAGCCAGCGCATTTCGCATGTCGGCAGAGCCCAATTGTTTGGCTTGGAGCAGCAGACGACTCCCGGGCACGCTACCAAGGATGCGGCTCCACAACGCAACAACGTAATCGTTAAGCTTTAGCAGGTTGCTGGTGCTGCCGAATGTCACGAAGCCATTGGAAATAGAAGGAAGTGGATTCACGTCGATGGCCTCCCTTGGCGGCGTAAAGCACAAGCGGGTGTCGGGCAGCCGCCATATGGATTCTGTGAAATAGGGTTCACATTCAGCGGGCAGGCTGACCGGATCTGCAATCAAATAGTCCATCTCACGCAAGCCGGTGCTTGCGAAATAGCCTAGCCAAGTCGCTTGCACGGGGGAAAGGCGGTAGGCGAACAAGGGCAACCGGTTCCCCGCGGTATGGCCTGACAGATCGACCACTAAATGCAACCCAAGGCGTCGAATCATCTCCGCAGCATCTGCATCTGACATGCCAGCAAGCGAATGCCATTCCCGGAAGGCGGGGCGAATGCGACGCGTGAGTTCATCCTCGAAGGTCTGGGTGCTCAGCGCCACCAGTTCGACACGCTTCGGATCAAGGTGGGCGAGCACCCCCTCCAGGAAATGACCGACGGGATGATTGCGCAAATCCGCAGATAGCAGTCCCACGCGCAGTACCTGGGAGGAAGGGTCGCCTGCCCAACCCTGTGTCAGCGCCTTGACGTTCCGGGCGCTTGTTTGTCCAAACGCCTGGGCGCGTTTGAAGCTATCAGACTGGCTGTACGACGGCAGATAACTTAGCGTGAAGAGCAGGTTGCTCTGAATGTCAGTGTTCTCAGGCTCGATGGCGAGGGCATCGTGGTACGCGCTTACCGCCCCCTCCAGATCCCCTCGGGTCTTGCGCACGTTAGCTAATAGTGCGCGTGCAGGGGCCATGTCAGGTGCCAGATCTATCGCCTTGCGTGCCGCGGTTTCCGCGCCGTCGAGTAAGCCCAGTTCCAGCAGGAGGTCGCCGCGGTTGTAGTGAAGTGCGGCGTTGGAGGGCTGGATATCCAGCGCACGGTCGTTGACTGCCAGGGCCTCCTGTAGGCGACCGCAGTCCTGCAGTACGTAGGAGAGGTTGCTCAGGGTTTCGACATGATCGGGCGACAGATCCAGGGCCCGCCGATAGCTTCGTTCGGCCAGAGCGAGCTTGCCAGACTCATGCTGCATGTTTCCCAGGTGAAAAAAACCGTGTGGGAGGTCGGGTTTGAGCTTCAGAGCGCGGTGGTAGTGGTTTGCGGCTTCTTCCGAAAGGCCCAGGTCCCTCAGCGCATTGGCCAGATTGAAGTGTGCCGTGGGATCGCTGGGGCTGATTTCCGCGACCTTTTTCAAGCACGGAAGGGCTTTCGCATCGTCGCGGCGCGCGCGATGAATGGCGCCCAGAATCCCCCATCCCATTGCGTGCTTGGGAAATTGGACGGTCAGCGCCTGTGCTTTCAAATAAGCTCCCTGCAGATCGCCCTCTTGATAGAGGTGCAGCAGGGTCTGCAATTCAAGTGGTGTAGGCGTGGTTGCGGCGCGAGTGAACAGGTGGATGGCCATTGCTGAAACTGGTGACTTTCATTCGCTCAAGCAGGCTTGTTTGCCAAGGTGCTCGACAGGTGAGTCGCGAATGGTACAGACCGGCATTATCAAACTGCGGTCCCAACGCCTGCCATCACAGCAGTCAGTACAGTACGGCGACTCGTGCTGTGCTTCGTAACTGGCCGCAGTGGCTCTGACGTATGGCTTTGCGGTATGCGTCAGCGCGACCGAAGCGTTCACGGTGCTTGCGGTAAGCTCGCCCGGCACGCATATGACCTATTCCCTCAATACCCTGAACGCATCGTCGGCGGCCAAGTCGCCGCCTCGCACGGGCGCCGCCCGTTTTGGCCATGAGATTGGCCTGATGGTGGGGCTGCTGGCCCTGGTTTTCTGGCTGCTGGCGCTGGCCAGCTACTCCACGCAGGATGCTGCGTTTTCCAATTCTGGTGCGCGCGACGTGCGCATGGTGGCCAACTGGGCGGGGCGCTTCGGCGCTTGGCTGGCCGATGGCAGCTATTTTGCGATGGGCTTTTCCGTGTGGTGGTGTGTGGCTGCGGGCGTGCGCGCCTGGCTGTCGTCGCTGGCGCGCTGGATGCGCGGTGGCGAGCCGGTGCCGGGTGCCGCCAGCCCGATGCAGCGGCGGGCGTTGTTCTGGGGTGGGCTGGTGCTGCTGATGTGCGCCAGCACGGCCCTGGAGTGGTCGCGCATGTACCGGTTCGAATCCCTGCTGCCGGGCGGGCACGCCGGTGGCGTGCTGGGGTACGTGGTGGGGCCCGCGAGCGTGAAGTGGCTGGGCTATACCGGCTCGGCCCTGCTGTCGATTGTGCTGGCGGTGCTGGGCGCGGCGCTGGTGTTTCGCTTCTCCTGGGGCCACGTGGCCGAGGTGCTGGGCTCGCGCATCGACTCCTTGGTGCAGTCGCGCCTGGCCAAGCGCGAAGTGGCCAAGGACGTGGCGGTGGGCCGCAAGGCCGCGCGCGAGCGCGAAGTGGTGGTGCTGGAGGAGCGCACCGAGAGCGAAGTGCACCACCCAGAGCCCATCCAGATCATCGAGCCGATCCTGACGGATGTGCCGCAAAGCGCCCGCGTGGTGAAAGAGCGCCAAAAGCCCCTCTTCACCGAGATGCCCGACAGCAAGCTGCCGCTGGTGGATCTGCTCGACGGCCCGCTGCAGCGCCAGGAAACCGTGGCGCCCGAGACTTTGGAGATGACCAGCCGCCTCATCGAGAAAAAACTCAAGGACTTTGGCGTGGAAGTGCGCGTGGTGGCGGCCATGCCCGGCCCGGTGATCACGCGCTACGAGATTGAGCCTGCGACGGGCGTGAAGGGCTCGCAGATCGTGGGCCTGGCCAAGGATCTGGCGCGCTCGCTGAGCCTTGTCTCGATCCGCGTGGTGGAGACCATCCCCGGCAAGAACTACATGGCGCTGGAGCTGCCCAATGCCAAGCGCCAGTCCATCCGCCTGTCCGAGATTCTGGGATCGCAGGTCTACCACGAGGCCAAGAGCATGCTCACCATGGGTCTGGGCAAGGACATCGTGGGCAATCCGGTGGTGGCCGACCTCGCCAAGATGCCACACGTGCTGGTGGCAGGGACCACCGGCTCGGGCAAGTCGGTGGGGATCAACGCGATGATCCTCTCGCTGCTCTACAAGGCTGAGGCGCGCGACGTGCGCCTGCTGATGATCGACCCCAAGATGCTGGAAATGTCGGTCTACGAGGGCATTCCGCACCTGCTGGCGCCCGTGGTCACCGACATGAAGCAGGCGGCCAACGGCCTGAACTGGTGCGTTGCCGAGATGGAGCGCCGCTACAAGCTCATGAGCAAGCTGGGCGTGCGCAACTTGGCGGGCTACAACGTCAAGATCGACGAAGCCAAGGCGCGCGAAGAGTTCATCTACAACCCCTTCAGCCTGACGCCCGAAGAGCCCGAGCCGCTGCAGCGCCTGCCGCACATCGTGGTCATCATCGACGAGCTGGCCGACCTGATGATGGTGGTGGGCAAAAAGATCGAAGAGCTGATTGCCCGGCTGGCGCAAAAAGCGCGGGCGGCGGGCATTCATTTGATCTTGGCCACCCAGCGCCCCAGCGTGGACGTGATCACGGGCCTGATCAAGGCCAACATCCCCACCCGCATCGCGTTCTCGGTGGGCTCCAAGATCGACAGCCGCACCATCCTCGATCAGATGGGCGCTGAGGCTCTGCTGGGCATGGGCGACATGCTCTACATGGCCAGCGGTACGGGCCTGCCGATCCGGGTGCATGGCGCGTTTGTGTCGGACGAGGAAGTACACCGTGTCGTCAACTACCTCAAGGCACAAGGGGAGCCGGACTACATAGAAGGCGTGCTCGAAGGCGGAACTGTGGATGGTGACGGTGATCTGTCAGGGGACGGCAACGGTGGTGACGGCGGCGAGAAGGACCCCATGTACGACCAGGCCGTCGAAGTGGTGCTCAAGGACCGCAAGGCGAGCATCTCGTACGTGCAGCGCAAGCTGCGCATTGGCTACAACCGCTCGGCGCGGCTGCTGGAAGACATGGAAAAGGCGGGGATCGTGAGCGGCCTCACCACCAGCGGCCAGCGCGAAGTGCTGGTGCCTGCGCGGGAATAGGCCACCCGTCGTCTGCGCTGCGGTGTTCTTGTCCGGCACCAGCCGTCAGGGGTGATGGCAGCGCAGCAGCCAAGGCGCGGGGCTTAGAAGGCGTTTGCACCCATGCCCCAGGCCGGTCTCCCAACACAAGGAATTCCATGAAAAAAACGATTGCTCTTATTTTGATAGCTACCGGTGCAGGTATAGCAAGCGCTGACGGCCTGAAAAGCCTTGAATCCTTCATGAAGGGCACGCAGACGGGCCGTGCTGACTTCAGCCAGACCGTGACGTCGCCGCCCAAAGACGGGCAGACGGCACGCACCAAGACGTCGAGCGGGAGCTTCGAGTTCCAGCGCCCGGGGCGTTTCAAGTTTGTCTACAAGAAGCCGTTCGAGCAGACCATCGTGGCCGACGGCCAGACGCTGTGGCTGTACGACGTGGACCTGAACCAGGTCACGCAGCGGGCCCAGGCGCAGGCGCTGGGCACCACGCCCGCAGCGCTGCTCGCGTCGGCGCCGGATCTGTCGGCGCTCAAGGCCGAGTTCACGCTCGAGAACGCGCCGGAGCAGGACGGACTGCAATGGGTGCTGGCCTCGCCCAAGACCAAGGAAGGCCAGCTCAAAAGCGTGCGCGTGGGTTTTGCGGGTGAGCAACTGGCTGCCCTGGACATCCTGGACAGCTTCGGCCAGCGCTCGCTGATCCGCTTCAACGGCATGCAGGCCAACACGGCGCTGCCCGCCGGTACCTTTCAGTTCAAGCCGCCGGCCGGCGCGGACGTGGTGAAGCAGTAAGTCAGTTTGCTATAAAAAATATAGCTGTCAGCGCTTGCTGGACAGGCGCTGGCGGCCATTTTGATGCTCAATCGCAGTGCTCAGACCAGCCACAACAGCGCCAGCCCGATAGCGGCCGGGACGGACTGGATGAACAGGATCTTGCGGCTGGCGGTGGCGGCACCGTACAGGCCGGCAATCAGCACGCACAGCAGAAAGAATGTCTTGACGCCCAGCCCGCCCGCGTCGCCCAGCGTGAGTCCCCAGAACAGGCCGGCTGCGAGGAATCCGTTGTACAGGCCCTGGTTCGCAGCCAGTACCTTGGTGGCAGCGGCCTGCTCGCGTGACTGACCAAAGGCGCGCCGGCCGGCTGGCTTCTCCCACAGGAACATTTCCAGCACGAGGATGTAGACATGCAGGACGCCGATGAGACCGACGACGATATTGGCGGCTAAGGACATAGCGGGCAGAGCTCCAAAAAAATGGGGGATGAAAAGCCCGATGCTAGACGCTGCCGATTCGCGACCCTGTCGCATGAGGTGGACAGTGGCCGGCGTGCGTGCTCGCGCCGGGGTGGATCGGATATGTTGGAATCAGGAAATGAGCTTGCCACTTTGCTTCCATCGAGACGCCTCGCAGCCTTGTGCCGAGCGCGCGACCGCATTGGACGGTAGAGAGCTGCTGTGCATCGCGCAGCGCTGTGTGGATTAGGACCTGTCAAACATGGCTGCCACCCCATCCAGCGCCGCAGCGCCCTCGTCGGCGCACCCCGACCACCAGCCCCTGGCCGAGCGTCTGCGCCCGCGCACGCTGGGCGAGGTGATCGGCCAGCAGCACGTTCTGGGGCCGGGGATGCCGTTGCGGCTCGCGTTCGAATCCGGCCGGCCGCACAGCTGCATCCTGTGGGGGCCGCCGGGCGTGGGAAAGACCACCATTGCGCGGCTCATGGCCGATGCGTTCGATGCGCAGTTCATCAGCATCAGCGCCGTGCTGGGCGGGGTCAAGGACATCCGCGAGGCGGTGGAACGGGCCGAGCTGGCGCGCGACGGCCTCATGCAGCAGCGCACCATCGTGTTCGTCGACGAAGTGCACCGCTTCAACAAGAGCCAGCAGGACGCGTTCCTGCCCCACGTTGAATCGGGCCTTTTCACCTTTATCGGCGCCACCACTGAAAACCCGTCTTTTGAAGTCAACTCGGCGCTGTTGTCACGCGCCGCCGTGTACGTGCTCCAGCCCCTGTCGGAAGACGATTTGAAGCAAATCGTAGCCCTGGCGCAGGCGGAGAAAGCGCTACCTGCTATCGAAGATGTAGCAATCGACCGCCTGGTGGCCTACGCCGACGGCGACGCGCGCCGGCTGCTCAATACCCTGGAAACGCTGGCCATGGCCGCCACGCAAGAAAAGCTGGCCGAGATCACCGACGCCTGGCTGCTCAAGGTGCTGGGCGAGCGCATGCGCCGCTACGACAAGGGTGGCGAGCAGTTCTACGACACCATCAGCGCGCTGCACAAATCCGTGCGCGGCTCCGACCCCGACGCGGCGCTGTACTGGCTGGTGCGCATGCTCGATGGCGGTGCCGACCCGCGCTACATGGCGCGCCGCCTGGTGCGCATGGCCAGCGAAGACATCGGGCTGGCCGACCCGCGGGCGCTGCGCCTGGCGCTGGACGCCACCGAGGTGTACGAGCGCCTGGGCAGCCCCGAGGGGGAGCTGGCGCTGGCTGAATGTGTGGTGTACCTGGCCATGGCGCCCAAGTCGAACGCGGTCTACAAGGCCTACAACGCCGCGCGCGCCTGGGTGAAGAAGGACGGCACGCGCCCGGTGCCTATGCACCTGCGCAACGCACCGACCAAGCTCATGAAAGAGCTTGATTACGGCAAGGGCTACCGCTACGCGCACGACGAAGAAGGCGGCTTTGCGGCGGGCGAAAACTACCTGCCTGAAGGCATGCTCGCGCCGGGTTTTTATCAGCCGGTCGAGCGTGGGCTCGAAATCAAGATCGCACAGAAACTGCGTGAGCTGCAAAACCGCAATGCAGCCACGGGCGATGCAGAGGGCCCCGCCGAGACCCCTTGAGCGCAAGCAGGGGCGGGCGTCGGACGCGGTTCATGCCGATTGCGCATGACTTCGGTAATAAGCCTGCACATCAATATTCCTGCTTCCATCATCGTGGCTTATGCGCTGCGTTGCGCGCTGATGGGGCCAAAACCCGAGGGAAAACCCCGGCCGGCTTGGTGCGGGCCGCTGGTGACTACTCGCTACAATCCCGTCCACAAACCCGCACAGCTGCACTTCTGGCGGGTTTTTTGCTACATGGCAGGCTGGCCCACAAGGCTGTACCGATTTCGGTGCCAGAGCGGTGGGTACGTCACAAACGAAGGACTTCTCTTATGGAAATTTTGCTGCAGCAGATCATCAACGGTCTGGTTCTCGGCAGCATGTACGCCTTGATAGCCTTGGGCTACACAATGGTGTACGGCATTATTCAGCTGATCAATTTCGCCCATGGCGAGGTGCTCATGATCGGGGCACTCACCAGTTGGAGTTGTATAGGAATGATGCAAGCGGCCATGCCCGGCGCGCCCGGCTGGCTCATCCTGCTGCTGGCGACCATCATCGCCTGCGTGGTGGCCGCCACCCTGAACTTCACCATCGAGAAAGTCGCCTACCGGCCGCTGCGCAACAGCCCGCGCCTGGCCCCCCTGATCACCGCCATCGGCATGTCGATCCTGCTGCAGACGCTGGCGATGATCATCTGGAAGCCCAACTACAAGCCGTACCCCACCCTGCTGCCGAGCACTCCCTTCCAGGTGGGCGGCGCGTTCATCACCCCCACGCAGATCCTGATCCTGGGCGTGACCGCAGTGGCACTGGCTTCGCTGGTCTATCTGGTCAACCACACCAACCTCGGCCGCGCGATGCGTGCCACGGCGGAGAACCCCCGCGTGGCGTCCCTGATGGGCGTCAAGCCCGACATGGTGATCTCGGCCACCTTCATCATTGGGGCCGTCCTGGCGGCCATCGCCGGCATGATGTATGCGTCCAACTACGGCACGGCGCAGCACACCATGGGCTTCCTGCCGGGCCTCAAGGCCTTCACGGCGGCCGTGTTCGGCGGCATCGGCAACTTGGCGGGCGCGGTGGTGGGCGGCATCTTGCTGGGCCTCATCGAAGCCATCGGCTCCGGCTACATCGGCACGCTGACGGGCGGCCTCCTGGGTAGCCATTACACCGACATCTTTGCATTCATCGTGCTCATCATCATCCTGACGCTGCGCCCATCGGGCCTGCTGGGTGAGCGTGTGGCGGATCGAGCCTGAGGAAGACCACACCATGAAGAACACCAAGACCCACTGGATCCTCGGCGCCATCGCGCTGCTGGTGCTGCCGCTGATCCTCCAATCCTTTGGCAACGCCTGGGTGCGCATTGCCGACCTGGCCCTGCTGTACGTGCTGCTGGCCCTGGGCCTGAACATCGTGGTCGGCTACGCCGGCCTGCTGGACCTGGGCTACGTGGCGTTCTACGCCGTGGGCGCCTACCTGTTCGCGTTGATGGCGTCGCCCCACCTGGCAGACAACTTTGCGGCGTTTGCTGCCATGTTCCCCAACGGGCTGCACACCTCGCTGTGGCTGGTAATACCGGCGGCGGCGATATTGGCGGCGTTCTTTGGGGCCTTGTTAGGGGCGCCCACGCTCAAGTTGCGCGGCGACTATCTGGCCATCGTGACCCTGGGCTTCGGTGAAATCGTCCGGATTTTCCTGAACAACCTGGACCACCCCGTCAACCTGACCAACGGCCCCAAGGGCCTCGGGCAGATCGACTCGGTCAAGATCTTCGGCCTGGACCTGGGCAAGCGCCTGGAGCTGTTTGGCTTCGACATCAACTCGGTCACGCTGTACTACTACCTGTTCCTGATCCTGGTGGTGGTCTCGGTCATCATCTGCTATCGCCTGCAGGACTCGCGCATTGGCCGCGCTTGGATGGCCATCCGTGAAGACGAGATCGCCGCCAAGGCGATGGGCATTAACACCCGCAACATGAAGCTGCTGGCCTTCGGCATGGGCGCTTCGTTTGGCGGCGTGTCGGGTGCGATGTTCGGTGCGTTCCAGGGCTTCGTGTCGCCCGAGTCGTTCAGCCTGATGGAGTCGGTCATGATCGTCGCCATGGTGGTGCTGGGCGGCATCGGCCACATCCCCGGCGTGATCCTGGGTGCCGTGCTGCTGTCGGCCCTGCCAGAAGTGCTGCGCTACGTCGCCGGCCCGCTGCAGGCCATGACGGACGGCCGCCTGGACTCGGCCATCCTGCGCCAGCTGCTGATCGCGCTGGCCATGATCATCATCATGCTGCTGCGCCCCCGTGGCCTGTGGCCGTCGCCTGAGCATGGCAAGAGCCTGACCCAGAAGACCTGAAGCCGAACACCACCGAAAGTTAGCAATGACAGAGAAATCCAATGAAGTGGTGCTGAAGGTCGCCGGCATTTCCAAGCGGTTTGGCGGCCTGCAGGCCTTGTCCGATGTGGGCATCACCATTCAGCGCGGGCAGGTCTATGGCCTGATCGGCCCCAACGGCGCCGGCAAGACGACGTTCTTCAACGTGATCACCGGCCTGTACACGCCCGACAGCGGTACCTTCGAGCTGGCGGGCAAGCCCTACGAGCCCACCGCCGTGCACGAAGTGGCCAAGGCGGGCATTGCCCGCACGTTCCAGAACATCCGCCTGTTTGCCGAAATGACGGCGCTTGAAAACGTGATGGTGGGCCGCCACATCCGCACCAAGTCCGGGCTGCTGGGCGCCGTGCTGCGCACCAAGGGCTTCAAGGCAGAGGAAGCCGCGATCGCCAAGCGCGCACAGGAGCTGCTCGACTACGTGGGCATCGGCAAGTTTGCCGACTACAAGGCGCGCACGCTGTCATACGGCGACCAGCGCCGCCTGGAGATCGCCCGCGCGCTCGCCACCGACCCGCAACTGATTGCCCTGGACGAGCCGGCCGCCGGCATGAACGCCACCGAAAAGGTGCAGCTGCGCGAGCTGATCGACCGCATCCGCAACGACAACCGCACCATCTTGCTCATCGAACACGATGTGAAGCTGGTGATGGGCCTGTGCGACCGCGTGACGGTGCTCGACTACGGCAAGCAGATTGCCGAAGGCAACCCTGCCGAAGTGCAAAAGAACGAAAAAGTGATTGAGGCCTATCTGGGCACCGGAGGACATTGAGAATGGCCGAAAAATCCAACAAGATACTGCTGCAGGTCAAGGGCCTGAAAGTGGCCTACGGTGGGATCCAGGCCGTCAAGGGCGTGGACTTCGAAGTGCGCGAAGGCGAGCTGGTGTCGCTCATCGGCTCCAACGGTGCTGGCAAGACCACCACCATGAAGGCCATCACCGGCACCCTGGGCATGAACGATGGCGACATCGAATACCTGGGCAAGAGCATCAAGGGCAAGGGCGCATGGGACCTGGTCAAGGAAGGCTTGGTGATGGTGCCGGAAGGCCGCGGCGTGTTCGCGCGCATGACCATCACCGAGAACCTGCAGATGGGCGCCTACATCCGCCGCGACAAGGCGGGCATCCTGGCCGACATCGAGAAGATGTTCACCATCTTCCCGCGCCTGCGCGAGCGCAAGGACCAGCTGGCCGGCACCATGTCGGGCGGCGAGCAGCAGATGCTGGCCATGGGCCGTGCGCTGATGAGCCAGCCCAAGGTGCTGCTGCTGGACGAGCCCTCCATGGGCCTGTCGCCAATCATGGTCGACAAGATCTTTGAAGTGGTGCGCGACGTGTACGCCCTGGGCGTGACCATCGTGCTGGTGGAGCAGAACGCCAGCCGTGCGCTGGCGATTGCCGACCGCGGCTACGTGATGGAGTCCGGCCTGATCACCATGACCGGCCCGGGCCGTGATCTGCTGAACGACCCCAAGGTGCGGGCGGCCTACCTGGGCGAGTGATAGGCCGGGGCCCGCGGTGTGTGGGCCTCTGGGGGAGGACGGCTTCTGCCGTGCGGCCCCCGCAAAGGAAAAGCGCGGCTCTTTCGAGCCGCGCTTTTTGCTTTGTGGGGCTTGGCTTACCGCCTGACGGATGGGTCTGCCTGTGGTCACCCCGGCTGTCGATCGATCAGGCGGCGACTGCCGGCAGGCCGCCTAGAAGCGGTACTGCAAACCCACCGTCGTGAGGTTCACCGAGTCGTCGCCGTCCGAGAACTTGAACTTGTGGCGTTCCCATTCCACGACCGCCGCCCACTGCGGTGTGAAGGCCCAGCGTGCGCCCAGGCCGTACGAGAGGCCAAAGCCGTCTTCCTTGCCCATGGCCACGCCCGTGCCTGCCACGCCCGAGGTGCGGGTGCGGCCGTAGGTGGTGCCCAGTTTTCCGAAGATGTCGAATTGTTCATTGAGCGGAGCGCGCCCCACCAGACTCAGGTTGAACCCGTGGGCCTTGGTGTCGCCTCCCAGGCGCCGTGCGGTGCCGGCGTTGAGGTAGCCCACTTCGACACCCATGTTGCGGTGGAAAAAGCCGCCGGTGTAGATCTTGAACGCGTTGCCGGAGTCGTCCCGGCTCAGCCCGAGCCCGGCAGGGCCGTTGCTGAGGCTGTAGTTGGAGCGGCCAGCGCTCATGCCGACATAGCCGTCTTGCGTGTAAGGCAGCACCGAGTTGCGGTCCGACGTGCGTCCCTGCGCGGCCGCGCCGGATGCGGAAGAAGAGCTACTGGTCTGCGCGTGTGCGCCCAGGCCCGCGCAGGCGGCGATGGCCACCGCCAGGGGAAGCGCGCGAAAGGAAGAGTGGGTCGTCATGGAGAGGTCCTGTTCAAAGCCGTCAGGTGAGCGAAGAGGGCGGGGCCGAAGCGACCGCCCTGCGAAAGGGGAAAGACCAATCTACTGCGCTGCCTGGGGCTGGGCGTGGGAGTGAGCGGCGGGTGGATGTAGGAGTGCGCTGACCATCGCGGATGGGGTCTTGGGGCGCGGGCTGGCCCGCGCCCTCGGGCCGCAAACAGGTGCGTTGCGGGGCCGGGCAGGCGGGCAATGGGGAGAGGGCGCAAAGTTGCCCGTGGCCATCCAGCCCTGCCACACCGTGTAGAAGTTTCGCGTTCCGAGACGGGTGCATGTTGCTATTGTTTACATAGCTACCAGCGCTTATTGAATAAGCGCTAGAGGCCAATTTTGCCCATAATTCAGCCTTTTCCCGCTGGCGTCGGCCCTATGAACACTCTTCAATCCCTGCCCATACCTCTACAGACCGTGCTGCTGCTTACGGCGAGCAACGTCTTCATGACGTTTGCCTGGTACGGACACCTCAAGAACCTGGCGGCATCGCCGTGGTACATCGCTGCGCTGGTGAGCTGGGGCATCGCGCTGTTTGAGTACCTGCTGCAGGTGCCCGCCAACCGCATCGGGTTCACGCAGTTCAACGTGGGGCAGCTCAAGATCATGCAAGAGGTGATCACGCTGGCGGTGTTCGTGCCTTTTGCGGTGTTCTACATGGGGCAACCGCTCAAGTGGGACTATCTCTGGGCGGGCTTGTGCCTGGTGGGCGCGGTGTATTTCATCTTCCGCGGCGCCTGACCGCCTGGGCTGCAGCGGGTCGGCTTGCGGAGCCGCCGCGCTCCAAGGCGCAGAGGGCGGGCGGTTAAACTCCCCGGGTCATCGAAAAGTCATGTTTCTGTCATGGCTTTGTCTCTTTCCTAAAAAACCGATCCCCCTGCAGGAGCTCCCATGCTGTTTGCCAAGCTGTTGCCACGCGAAGGCAATTTTTTCGAGATGTTCAACCAGCATGCAGACCGCATCGTGGAGGCGGCCCGGGCCTTCTCGCAACTGGTGGCCAACTACAACGACCCGCACCTGCGCGACAAGTACAACCAGGACGTGGACAACGCCGAACGTGCTGCCGACCGCGTGACGCACGAGGTGAACAAGGCCATCCACAAGACCTTCATCACCCCCATCGACCGTGAGCAGATCCACACGCTCATCAACACGATGGACGATGTGGCCGACCTGATTCAGGACTCTGCCGAGACCATGGCGCTGTACGACGTGCGCCACATGACGGAAGAGATCACGCGCCTCACGGACTTGAGCCTCAAGTGCTGCGAGCGGGTGCGCGATGCGGTGAAGCTGCTGGAAAAGATTGCCGACCCGGCTGTCGCCGAGGCCGCGCTCAAGACCTGCGAAGAGATTGACAAGCTCGAATCCGACGCCGACCGCGTGATGCGCAGCGCCATGAGCAAGCTGTTCCGCGAAGAGCCCGATGTGCGCGAGGTGATCAAGCTCAAAGCCATCTATGAGCTGCTGGAGACCATCACCGACAAGTGCGAAGACGTGGCCAACTGCATCGAGGGCATCGTCCTCGAGAACTCTTGATCCCCGGCTGACCAGCATGGAACCCGTACAAACCGTGCAAGCGGCCCTGTGGGTCGTGGTCCTGCTCGTGGCGCTGGCAATCCTGTTCGACTTCATGAACGGATTCCACGACGCTGCCAACTCCATTGCCACCGTGGTCTCCACCGGCGTGCTCAAGCCCGCGCAGGCGGTGCTGTTCGCGGCGTTTTTCAACTTCGTGGCGATCTTCATCTTCCACCTCTCGGTGGCCGCCACCGTGGGGAAAGGCATCGTGCAGCCTGGGGTGGTCGACACGCATGTGGTGTTCGGCGCGCTCGTGGGCGCCATCACCTGGAACGTGATCACCTGGTACTACGGCATCCCCAGCAGCTCGTCGCACGCGCTGATCGGGGGCATTGTGGGCGCGGTGATCGCCAAAGCCGGTGCGGGTGCGCTGGTGTCGGCAGGCATCCTGAAGACCGTGGCGTTCATCTTTGTCTCGCCCCTGCTGGGCTTCACGCTCGGCTCCATCATGATGGTGGCGGTGGCATGGATCTTCCGGCGCGCCCGGCCCAGCCGTGTGGACAAGTGGTTCCGACGCTTGCAGCTGGTGTCTGCCGGTGCGTACAGCTTGGGCCACGGCGGCAACGATGCGCAAAAGACCATCGGCATCATCTGGCTGCTGCTGATCGCCACCGGGTATACGTCGGCCACCGATGCCTCGCCACCCACCTGGACCATCATCAGCTGCTACGTGGCCATTGGCCTTGGCACCATGTTCGGCGGCTGGCGCATCGTGAAGACCATGGGCCAGAAGATCACCAAGCTCAAGCCCGTGGGCGGCTTCTGCGCCGAGACGGGCGGGGCGCTCACGCTGTTCCTCGCGACCACGCTGGGCATTCCGGTGTCCACCACGCACACCATCACAGGTGCAATCGTGGGCGTGGGCTCCACGCAGCGCGCGAGTGCCGTGCGCTGGGGTGTGGCGGGCAACATCGTCTGGGCCTGGATTCTGACCATCCCGGCCAGTGCCTTCGTGGCAGCGGTCGCGTACTGGATCAGCCTGCAGCTCTTTTGATGTTGTGGTTTTTTGCTCCTGAATAGATAGCAATAAGCGCTTATTTGACAAGCGCTGGCGCCCCATGGAATGCCAATTCTGTGGGGCGTTTATTTTTTTGTCGGCTCTGCGGGCGGACGCACGGCGGTGCGTGCCGCACTGCATCGGGCGCCACCCGCAGGCACGGTCACTGCGAAATCTTGCGCGCTTCCTCAATCTGGTATTCGAAATACCGTTGAAAGCTGAACGCCATGCTGGCCATGAGCACAGCCGTGCCGATCATCAGCGACGCCACGATGGCGCCAATGGTCAGCCAGCGCGTGCGGCCCGGGGCGGCGTCGGGTTCGGCGCCGGGGTTGTAGCGGGCGTTCCAGGCTTCAGGCGTCTTCAATGCGAACAGGATGGCCTGCAGCGCGCAGCCCGCAATGGTGAAGCCCAGCAGCGGAATCAGCATCCAGCTGTACGGGTCGTCCTGGCCAAACTGCTGCACGCGCTGGATGCCGTAGACACCGAGCGCCGTGGGCAGGGGCAGCAACCAGCCCAGCAGGTCGGACAGGCCATGCAGGTAAAAGCGATGCAGGCCCAGCGGCCCGCCCAGAAAGGCGAGCCACGCTGCCAGGGTCTTGTTTTTCATGCGGGATTATTCCGGCGACGTGGTGTCGCCCGCGCCCAGTGACTTTTCCATCAGCACGATGTCGCGCCAGGCGCCAAATTTCCAGCCCACCGAGCGCATCACGCCCACATCGGTAAAGCCCAGCGCACGGTGCACGCCAATGGAGCCGGCGTTGGCCGAATCGCCGATCACGGCCAGCAGCTTGCGCACGCCAGCGGCCTCGGCCGCCGCGGTCAGCTCGGTCAGCAGCTTGCGGCCCAGGCCCAGGCCGCGGGCGTCATCAGCCACGTAGATCGAGTCTTCCGCCGAGAAGCGGTAAGCCGGGCGCGGCTTGAACCAGTTGGCGTAGGCATAGCCCAGAACCCGGCCGTCCTTCTCGGCCACGACCCAGGGAAGGCCCTTGGCCAGCACGTCGGCGCGGCGCGTTGCCATGTCGGCTTCAGACGGGGGATCGATCTCGAAAGTGCCGGTTCCGTGCAGGACGTGGTGGCGGTAGATGGCCGTGATGGCGGGCAGGTCGGCGTCAGTGCTGGGACGAATAGTGGGCATGGAAAACAGATGTGGATATAATCGCGGGCTTTGCAGCGTGTCGCTGGCCGGGTGGCCATGTCGCGTGTCTCAAGCGTTGCGAATATGGTTGCGAACACAGTGGCTCACGGCAAATGTTGCCGGAGTTCACCACCCGAAGGATAAATCATGGTCGTCATTCGACTTTCCCGCGGCGGCTCCAAAGGTCGTCCTTTCTTCAACATCGTCGTTGCTGACAAGCGCGTGCGCCGTGATGGCCGCTTCATCGAGCGCATCGGGTTCTACAACCCCACCGCCAAGGAAACCGAAGAAGGCCTGCGCATCGTTCAAGATCGCCTGTCCTACTGGGTTGGCGTGGGCGCCCAAACGTCGCCTACCGTGGACCGCCTGGTCAAGCAAGCCGCCAAGAAGGCTGCTTAAAGCTCCCTGAAAAGGGCGGGTTCCCTCGGCTTGCCGAGCGGAACCCGCCCTTTTCCTATTCTGGAATGAATCACTGCCATGGCTGCCCATCTGACCCTTGAACCCACAGAGCTGCCCGCCGACGCCGTCGAAGTGGGCCGCATCGCCGATGCCTGGGGCATCAAGGGCTGGTTCAAGGTGCTGCCGCACAGCAGCAATCCCGAGGTGCTGTTCTCGGCCAAGCGCTGGTACCTGCAGCCGTCCGAGCGCGGTGCCAAGACCTTTGCTGGCACGTTGCTGCTGCCCATCCGCCAGGCCAAGAACCATTCCGACACCGTGGTCGCCTGGGCGCAGGGCATTGACGACCGCGACGCGGCGGAAGCACTGCGCGGTGCGCGCATCTTTGTGCCGCGCTCGAGCTTTCCCTCCACCACGGAGGACGAGTACTACTGGGTCGACCTGATTGGGCTGTCGGTCATCAACCGCGAAGGTGTGGCGCTGGGCGTGGTGCAGGAGCTCATGTCCACCGGCCCGCAGACGGTGCTGGTGCTTGGTTACGAGCAGGACGGAAAGCCGCAGGAGCGCATGATTCCTTTTGTTTCGGCCTTCGTCGACAAGGTGGATCTGCCCGAAAAGCGCATCACGGTCGACTGGCAGCCCGACTACTGATCAGCACGCACCGGCCGCGCTGCGCACCATGCGCTTTGACATCATCACCCTGTTCCCCGAGCTGTTTGCGCCGTTTCTGGCCAGCGGCGTGACACGCCGCGCCTACACCAGCGGCCAGGTCGATGTGCGGCTGTGGAACCCGCGCGATTACGCGGACGGCAACTACCGCCGCGTGGACGACCGGCCCTTTGGCGGCGGCCCCGGCATGGTGATGTTGGCCGAGCCCCTGGCGCGGTGCCTGTCTGCTATCCGCAGCGAGCGGGCAGAGCCCACCGTCAGTCAGGCTCCGTTGGTGTTGTTCTCGCCCATCGGCCGCCCGCTCAACCATGCGGCCGTGGAGCGATGGTCCGCCAGTGCCGGCGCGGTGCTGCTGTGCGGGCGCTACGAAGGTATCGATCAGCGCTTCATTGACACGCATGTCGATGTACAGATCAGCCTGGGGGACTTTGTGCTGTCGGGTGGAGAGATTGCCGCCATGGCGTTGCTCGATGCCGTGGCGCGCCTGCAGCCCGGCGTGCTCAATGACGAGGGCAGTCACCAGCTCGACAGCTTCAACCCGGCGCTGGATGGCCTGCTCGACTGCCCGCACTACACGCGTCCCGAAGAATGGGCAGGGCAGCAGGTGCCAGCCGCACTAATGTCTGGCCATCATGCGCAAATCGAGCGCTGGCGCCGCGACCAGCGGCTGGCCATCACCGCCCAACACCGCCCTGACCTGATTGAATCTGCCCGCCGCGCGGGCCGTTTGGCCGCCGCGGACGAAGCCGTATTGGCCAAACTGGGCTAGCTTGCTATAATCAAAGGCTTTTCGATCCTCTGCCCGGCCGTCTTTTTGCAAAATTTGCTCAAGACACTGAGACATCAATCCCGATGCAGCCATTTTTGGCGCGGTCAAGATCCCAAGGAAATCCAAATGAACCTGATCCAGACACTGGAAGCGGAAGAAATTGCCCGCCTCAACAAGACCATCCCCGAATTCGCTCCTGGTGACACCGTCATCGTGAGCGTGAATGTGGTGGAAGGTACCCGCAAGCGCGTGCAGGCTTACGAAGGCGTGGTGATTGCCAAGCGCAATCGCGGCCTGAACAGCGGCTTTACCGTGCGCAAGATCTCCAGCGGCGAAGGCGTGGAGCGTACGTTCCAGACATACAGCCCGCTGATCGCCAACATCGAAGTCAAGCGCCGCGGCGATGTGCGCCGTGCCAAGCTGTACTACCTGCGTGAGCGCAGCGGCAAGTCGGCACGTATCAAGGAAAAGCTGCCACAGCGCGTCAACAAGGCAGCTGCTGCCGCTACGACGGCCGCCTGATCGGACAAGTTGGGCACCACGGCCCAGTCCTGACAAGCCGCTACAGCGATTGCCTGTAGCGGCTTTTTAACTTTCAGGCCCGCCCCTTTCCTTTTCTTCCTTTTCAGCCCACCCGTGAGCTCTTCGTCGCCCCCCGCTGTCTCGTCCGTCATCGTCCCGCTGTCCAGCCTGCCGGATTTCGATCCGCGCCAGGTGCCGGTCGCGGGCGTCGACACGCACCTGCCGGCTGTGCCGGCCGAGGCGCAGACACCGCAGGCCTTGCGCGCGCGTTTTGCCCACCCACCCCAGTGGGAGCCTGAGGTGGTGGCCGAAAAGAAGTTCATGAACCGCGAGCCCGCCCACGCCTCCGTGCTGCTCGCGATCATTCTGCGCGAGCAGCCCACGGTGCTGTTGACCGAGCGCACGACGCACCTGTCCACGCATTCAGGGCAGGTGGCCTTCCCAGGAGGGCGCGCCGACGCTGAGGACGCCACGCCAGCCGATACCGCGCTGCGCGAAGCACAGGAAGAAGTGGGGCTGGCCGGGGAGTTTGTTGAGGTGCTGGGCACGCTACCCACGTATGTGACGGGTTCGTCGTTCATCATCACGCCCGTGGTGGCATTGGTGCGGCCCGACTGCGTGCTGCAGCCCAACCCCTACGAAGTGGCCGATCTGTTCGAAGTGCCGCTGGCCTTTTTGCTCAACCCGGCCAACCATCGGCGCCATGTGTTCGACCATGATGGGGTGCATCGCGAGTGGTTCTCCATGCCCTTCCACGACGGCGAAAAAACCCATTTCATCTGGGGCGCCACGGCCGGCATGCTGCGCAATTTCTACCGTTTCATGCAGGCTTGATCGCCGCAGTGCAGCAAGGCGCGCCGGGGTGAAGCGCCAGTATCATTGCCCCCCATGAGTTTCTTCGCCATCCTGTTCGCTCTGCTGATCGAGCAGGCACGTCCGCTGGCTCGCAGCAACCCCATCCATGCCGGCCTTCGTGCCTGGGCGCTGTCCGTGAGCCGCAACTTCGACGCGGGCAAACCGCACCACGGCTGGGTGGCCTGGAGCCTGGCGGTGATCGTCCCAGCCCTCATCACGCTCGCGATCCACTGGTTGCTGTTGTGGGGCCTGGGCTGGCCGTTTGCCGTACTCTGGAGCGTGGCCGTGCTGTATGTCACGCTGGGATTTCGGCAGTTCAGCCACCATTTCACGGGCATCCGCGACGCGCTGGAAGAGGGCAACGAAGACGCCGCCCGCGAGCGGCTGGCGCATTGGCAGCAGGTGGACGTAGGCGCGCTGCCGCGCAGCGAGATCGTGCGCCACGTGATTGAGTATTCGGTGCTGGCAGCGCACCGGCATGTGTTTGGCGTGCTGGCCTGGTTCTCGGTGCTCGCGGCGCTGGGGCTCGGGCCCACGGGCGCCGTGCTGTACCGGTTGGCCGAGTTCGTATCGCGCTACTGGCAGTACAAGCAACGCGCCGGCGCCCAACCGGCCAGCGCCTCGCTGCAGCAGGCATCGGCCCAGGCCTGGACGGCAGTGGACTGGCTCCCGGCCCGCCTGACGGCGCTGAGTTTTGCGGTGGTCGGCAGCTTTGAAGAGGCGATCGAGGGCTGGCGCTTTCATGCTCAGCGCTTTCCCAATGACAACGACGGTGTGGTGCTGGCGGCTACCGCCGGCGCGATCAACGTGCGCCTGGGTGGCGAGGCGTTGAAGGCGCGCACCGAACTGCACACGCCCCAGGGGCTGGAGATTGATGCCGATCTAGGCGACAGCGACGCCACGCCGGGCCGCGAGCCCGAAGTGGGCCACCTGCGCAGTGTGGTGGGCCTGGTCTGGCGCTCGGTAGTGGTGTGGATGCTGCTGCTGGCGTTGCTCACCCTGGCGCGTTTGTTGGGGTAGCTAACCGGCCCCACGAGCCACTGCGCGGCTTCACCCGAAGAGACAGCAGCCTGTGGCCGGACAGAGCCAGTTCCTCAGGTGCGCTGGTGTAGGGGGTGCCGTAAGAGGGCGATGCGCGTCAATGCTCGCGCGATGCAGTCTCCGGCGGCGCAAGAGCGGTCAATACCGCGTGTGGCCCAGCTCTTCAAACAGGTCGCTATAAATTTTATAGCGCGTAGCGCTTATTCCACCAGCGCTAGGCCCTAATTTGACTGCATCCAGCACCCCGCAACCCGGCTCATGCAAGTGGGTGCAGTTGTAGAACTTGCAGTGGTTCGCGTGGGCTGCAATGTCGGGCATGCAGGGCGCCAGTTGCATAGGGGCAATGTGCTGCAGCCCGAATTCCTGAAAGCCCGGCGAGTCGATGAGGGCAGTTTTGCGCTCCGCATCCATCCAGTACCAGTGCGTGCTGGTGGTCGTGTGTTTGCCGGAATTCAGCGCCTGTGAGATTTCGCCGGTGAGCACCGTGGCACCCGGCACCAGCAGATTGATCAGCGTGCTCTTGCCCGACCCCGACGGCCCGAGCACCAGCGTGGTCTTGCCCTCAAGGTGCTTCATGAGCAAGGCGCGGTCCACGTCGCTCGACAAGGTCAGCGACAGTGGCAGCACGCCGTAGTGCTGGCCCTCTCCCATGTGGCGGTAGGGGAGCAGGCGTTGCCAGGCGCGCGCAAAGGGCTCGACCAAGTCGCTCTTGTTCAAGCCGATGATGGGCTTGATGCCCTCCGCCTCGGCCGCAATCAGCGCGCGGGCGAGCTGGCTTTCCGAAAACACGGGCTCCGCCGCAATCAGGATCAGGATCTGGTCGAGGTTGGCGGCAAAGGACTTTGTTCGGATTTCGTCCTGGCGATAAAACAGGTTGCGCCGTGGCTGCACCTTCTCGATCGTGCCCTCGTCGCCCTGGCCGGGAGGAGGCGACTGCCAGAGCACGCGGTCACCAACCACACACTGGTTTTTCTTGCCGCGTGGGTGGCAGATGCGGCGCTCTCCGTCCGGCGTCTCGACCATGCAGTGGCGGCCGTGGCTGGCGACCACGGTGCCTTCCATGAGGGCGCTGCGCTCAGCCATGGAGGGGCGTGCGCAACAGGCTCATGCGATCAGGGCGTCGAACTGCGCGGCGCATTCGACGTCGGTGGAGGAGATGCCGTTCACGTCGTGGGTGTTGAGCCGGACCACACAGCGGTTGTAGTGCACCGACAGGTCGGGGTGGTGGTCCTGAGCGTTGGCGATAAAAGCCAGCGCGTTCACGAACGAAATCGTCTCGTAGTAGTTGGCGAACTGGTACGTCTTCTCGATGGCCACGTTGGCGCCGTCGCCGGTGAGGCTCCAGCCTTCGAGTTGGGCCAGTTTGGCTACGACTTCGGTAGCGGTCAGCGCACGGCGGGTCAGTGTGGACCAGTCTTTTTTCTTCAGCATGGTGGTCATGGGTGGGCGGGGGTGTGCATGCGCGCCAATCGCTCGGTGGCGGGCGGATGCGAGTAATAGAACTTCACGTAAACCGGGTCGGGTGTCAGCGTGGAGGCATTGTCTTCATACAGCTTGAGCAGGGCCGACGACAGGTCGGCGCCGCTGGCCTGGGCCACGGCATAGGCATCGGCCTGGAACTCGTGGCGTCGGGACTGTTGCGAGAACAGGGGCGAGATGAAGAACGTGAACACCGGCACCACCAGCATGAACAACAGCAGTGCCAGAGCGTCATTGGGGGCGGCCGCGAGGGCCGGGTCGAGAGAGATGTTGGGCCGCACACCCAGACCGGTATAGAACCACACCTGATTGGAGAGCCAGCCCAGCAGCGCAAACCCGGCAAGGCTCAGCCCGAACATGACCACGATGCGCTGAATGATGTGGCGGTGCTTGAAATGCCCCAGCTCGTGGGCGAGCACAGCCTCGACTTCGCCGGGTGCCAGCTGGCGCAGCAGCGTGTCGTAGAACACCACGCGCTTGGCTGCGCCAAAACCGGTGAAGTACGCATTGGCATGTGCGCTGCGGCGGCTGCCGTCCATCACGAACAGGCCCTTGGCCGAGAATCCGCAGCGCTGCATCAGCGCGGTCACGCGGGCCTTGAGCGATTCATCTTCAAGCGGCTGGAACTTGTTGAAGAGCGGCGCAATAAAGGTCGGGTAGATCACCATCAGGAGCAGATTGAAACCCATCCAGAAGCACCAGGCCCAAAGCCACCACAACGGCCCCGCGGCGCCCATGAGCCAGAGGATCAGCGCTGCAATGGGCAGCCCAATGACCGCACCGACCAGGAGGCCCTTGGCCGCGTCGGCAAGCCACAGCCGCCACGTCATCTTGTTGAAGCCAAAACACTCTTCCACCACAAAGGTCTGGTACAGCGACAGCGGCAGATCGATGAGTCCGCCGATGGCAGCAAACGCCACGATCAACGCCAACTGCTGCCCCATGCCGCCGCCAAGGGTCTGCAGCAGCCACTGGTTGAGCACATCCAGGCCTCCAAGCAGCGTCCAGCCCAGCAGCACGGCAGCGCCCAGTGCCGTCTCCAGCAAGCCCAGCCGGGCCTTGGTGATGGTGTAGTCGGCGGCCTTTTGGTGGGCGGTGAGCGTGATGCGTTCTGCGAAAGGTTCGGGGACCGCCGCGCGATGGCGGGCGACATGGCGGATCTGCCGGGTAGCCAGCCAGAATTTGAGAACCAGGCCCAGGGAAAGTGCGGCGGCAAACGCGAGCGTCAGCGCCATCGAAGGGGAAAAAGCGTCGGAAATGGGCATGAGCGGCGAGTTTAGGCCATCGGCGACAATCCGCGCCATGTCAGAAGCCAACAACCCCACCCCTCAAGCCCTTGCCAAATCCGACCAGAACCTGGTCTGGCTGGACTGCGAAATGACCGGCCTGGAGCCCGACACCGACCGCCTGTTGGAGATCGCCGTCGTCGTGACGGGCCCCAACCTCGAGCCCCGCATCGAGGGCCCCGTGTTTGTGATCCACCAATCGGACGACCTGCTGGACAAGATGGACGCCTGGAACAAGGGCACACACGGTCGCAGTGGACTAATTGACAAGGTCAAGGCATCCACCGTGACCGAAGAAGAGGCGGAGCAGCAGATCCTCGCTTTTCTCTCGAAATACGTGCCCAAGGGCGTGGCGCCGATGTGCGGCAACAGCATTGGCCAGGATCGTCGCTTTCTGGTGCGCTACATGCCCAAGCTGGAGCGCTTTTTCCACTATCGCAACGTGGATGTGAGCACCCTCAAGGAACTCGCTAAACGCTGGAAGCCTGAGGCCTACACCAGCTTCAAGAAGGCCCAGAAACACACGGCACTGGCCGATGTGCACGAATCGATTGAAGAACTCGCGCACTACCGAAAACACCTGTTGTCGGTCTGAGAACGGGTGTGAGGTGAAGCCTGGCGGCGACGGCGTCGCACTGGGAATGCATGGCACCGATAAGCGCAGCCCGATGGACGACCGTGGCGCGTCCAGGCGGGAGCACGTCGCGATCTATTTGAGGCAGCTGGGTGAAAGGGTATTGCGGGGAAACCCTAAACCGTGCCATAATCGCTGGCTGCGTGGGAAAGCCCTCGCAGATTGTGCATCTCCCCTCACACACCGGGCTAGCCAGCCCACTGTCTTTCGACAGTGCAGGACTGGCGAATAACAGCCCACCCGCACCGGCCTGATTCCTAGAGCCAGCGCAGGTTTCGTTTGATGGTTGATGTTTTTTAACCATTTGACGAAGCCAATCGCGGGCTACGCCTGCGATCGTCCTCGTGAGAGAAAAATCATGACCGACACCTCCTTGGTGCAGGGCGAATTCGCGCCTGCAGATACTTCCTTTGTTGCCGACGCTTTCGTGCAGTCCCCCCTTGACGTTGTGGGCATTGACGCCCTGGACGCCGACGTGGCAGTGACTGCCGAACCCAACGGCTTTATCGAACTGGGCCTCGCACCTGAACTGGTGCAAGCCGTGGCGGATCTGGGCTACACCCAGCCCACCGGCGTGCAGCTCAAGGCCATTCCCCTGGCCATGGCAGGCGGCAACGACGCCACCAAGTACATCGACCTGATGGTCTCGAGCCAGACCGGCTCCGGCAAGACCGCCGCCTTCCTGCTGCCCGTGCTGCACACGCTGATCAACCAGCAAGCTGCTGCCGAAGCTGAAGAGCGCGCTGCTTTTGACCGCTCCGTGGCCGAAGCTGCTGAGCGTGGCGAACCCGCTCCCAAGCGCGCAAAGCGCAAGGACCCCACCAGCACGCGCAATTTCAAGGCTGCCACCCCAGGTGCCCTGATCCTGTGCCCCACGCGTGAACTCGCGCAGCAGGTTGCGCACGACGCCATCGACCTCGTCAAGCATTGCCGTGGTCTGCGCGTGGCCAACGTGGTGGGCGGCATGCCTTACCAGTTGCAGATCGCCAAGCTGCAGAACGCCGACCTGGTGGTGGCCACCCCTGGCCGCCTCCTGGACCTGCAGCGCTCGATGCAGATCAAGCTCGACAAGGTGCAGTTCCTGGTTGTCGACGAAGCCGACCGCATGCTCGACCTGGGTTTCTCGGACGATCTGGCCGAACTGAACCAGCTGACCGCCCAGCGCAAGCAGACCATGATGTTCAGCGCCACTTTTGCGCCGCGCATCCAGCAACTGGCCATGCGTGTGATGCACGACGGTGGTTCGGCGGTCCAGAAGGTCACCATCGATTCGCCCCAGGAAAAGCACGCCAACATCAAGCAGATGCTGTACTGGGCCGACAATGCCCAGCACAAGCGCAAGCTGCTGGACCACTGGCTGCGTGACACCGGCATCAACCAGGCCATCGTGTTCGCCAGCACCCAGGTGGAGTGCGACGGCCTGGCCAACGACCTGCAGCAAGAAGGCTTTTCGGCCGTTGCGTTGCATGGCGCCCTGAGTCAAGGTCTGCGCAATCGCCGCTTGATGGCACTGCGCGCTGGTCAGGTGCAGATTCTGGTGGCTACCGATGTGGCTGCACGCGGCATTGACGTGCCCACGATCACCCACGTGTTCAACTTTGGCCTGCCCATGAAGGCCGAGGACTACACCCACCGCATTGGCCGTACCGGCCGTGCGGGCCGTGATGGCCTGGCCATCACCTTTGCCGAGTTCCGCGACCGCCGCAAGATCTACGACATTGAGTCGTACAGCCGCCAGCAGTTCAAGGCCGAAGTGATCCCTGGCATGGAGCCTTCGCAGCGCCCGCCACAGGCACCGCGCGCTGGTGGTGATTTCAGTGGCCGTGGCCGCCCTAGCGGTGGTTACGACCGCGACAGCCGTGACCGCAAGTTCGGTGGCCCGGCGCGTGGCAACGGCAATGACCGTGGCGGCTTCGGTGGTGGTTTCGGCGGCGGCTTTGCCGGTCGTGACGCCCCCCGTGGTGGCGCGCCCCGCGGCGACAGCAATGGTGGCGGTGGCTTTGGCGGCCGTGATGACCGCGGTTTTGCCCCGCGCCGTGATGGCGAAGGCTTTGGCCGCAAGCCAGGCTTTGGTGACGCTGGCCGCGGTGGGTTCGCCCCCCGTGCCGATGCAGGTGCTCCGCGTGGTGACTTCGCACCCCGCAGCAAGCCTGGTTTTGCCAAGCCCGCTGGTGGCGGTGTCAAGCCTTTCGTGGCCCACGACGCGCGCAAGCGCCCAGCGCGCCCCGCTCGCTGATCAAGGTTCGCTCTGATCCGGCCCGACAGGGCTGCGATCAAGTGCAAAAGAAAAGGCCGGTACCGCAAGGTGCCGGCCTTTTTGTTTGAGCGCCGGCCAAGGGCGTGGCAGGGCACCGCAGCGGCTCGACAATAATGACGTGGGAGGAATCAGCTGTGTCGTCTTCTTTATCTTCAGCCGCGGACTTTGAGCACATGTTCGAACTGGCGCCGGTCTCGCTCTGGATAGAGGACTACAGCGCTGTGAAGCAGCTGTTTGACAGCTGGCGCGCAGAAGGCGTCACCGACCTTCGCTCCCACCTTGCGCGGGATCCGGCGCGCGTGCGGCAATGCAGTGCTGCGCTCCAGGTGGTGAGGGTGAACCGCCGGACCCTGGAGCTTTTTGCCGCCGACAGCCAGGAGGCTTTGGTCGCAAACCTCGACAAGGTCTTCAGGGACGACATGCACGATGCGGTGACGCATGAGTTGGCGGCACTGTGGGACGGGGAGCACGAGTTTTCGAACCAGAGCGTCAACTACGCCTTGGATGGCCGGCGCCTCGACGTGCAGGTTCGGGGGCGCATCCTGCCCGGCTACGAAGAAAACTGGGCGCGCGTGCTGTTGTCGCTGGAAGACATCACGGCCCAGGTGCGGGGCGCCGGCCGGTTGCGGCGCAGCGAGCAACACGCCAGGGACCTGTTCGAGCACTCGCCCGTGTCGCTGTGGGTCGAGGATTTCAGCGCTGTCAAAAACCTGCTCGACAGCGTTCGGGCTCAGGGCATTGACGACTTCAAGACCTTTATCACCGTGCACCCTGAGTTCGTGACGCGCTGCATGCAGGAGATCCGCGTCATCGACGTGAATCAGCAAACCTTGCGCATGTTCGGTGCAGCTAGCAAAGAGGTGCTGCTCAACAACATCGGCCGTGTGTTCCGCGGCGAAATGCACGAGTCGTTTGCGGAGCAGCTGATCGATCTGTGGGAAGGCAAGACGTTCCAGCAGCGCGAGGTGGTCAACTACGCACTGTCGGGCGATGCGGTGCACATCCACATGCAATTTTCAGTGCTGGCAGACCATCTTGCCGACTGGGGTCTGGTGCTGCTCTCGCTGGTGGACATCACAGCACGCAAGAAGGCCGAGGCCTACCTCGAATACCTGGGCAAACACGACGTGCTGACGCAGCTTCGCAACCGTGCGTTTTATGCCGAGGAGCTCAACCGCATCACGCGCAAGGGCCCGTGGCCGCTGTCGGTCATCGCGATCGATCTCAACGGGCTCAAGGCCGTCAACGACGAAGAAGGCCATGCCGCAGGGGACGCCCTGCTGCGCCGGGTAGGCGAAGTGCTGGCCAAGGCCGTGGACGCCCCAGCCTGTGCAGCGCGCATCGGCGGGGACGAGTTCATGGTGTTGCTGCCGGGCATGGATGAACGCAGCGCGTTTGCGCTGCAAGAGCGCATTCTCTCAATGCTGGACCTGAACAACCAGTTCTATCCAGGCCAGCCCATCAGCCTGGCCATGGGTGTCGCCTCGTGTGGGTCAGGCGACCAGGTGGAGGCGACCATCCATCGTGCGGACCAGGCCATGTATGCGGCGAAGAACCGGTATTACCAGGATAGGGGCATGGAACGGCGGCAGGGCAACCCCTAGCTGCATGGCCCTCCGGGATTCTTCCGGACCTCGGTACCTGCTTCAGAGTCTGATTTCAGCCGCCAGTGGCGGTGCGGCCGACGTCGGGCCAGCGATGGTGCAGGTAAATCCAGGCTGTCATGCCGATGGCCATCATCAGCAACGATGCCAGGGCCAGCAACACCGTGGAATGCATGATCAGCGGCACGATGACCCCGGCGACCAGCCCGTTGGCCGTGGACCCCACAAACGCCTGCATGGACGACGCCATGCCCCGGCGCTCGGGGTACAGGTCCAGCACGAGCAAGGTGACCACGGGCACCATGAGCGCCCAGCCGAAGGCAAAGACGGCGATGGGCGCCAACGCCCAGGCCACATGGGCCGGGAAAACCAGGTTGGCCCCGAGGTTCAGCACCGCCACGATGCACATGATCACAAAGCCATGGCGGATCTGGCGTTTGGGCGCGATCTTGCCCGCCAGCCGCCCACTGAGCCAAGCGCCGCCCATGATGCCGGCGATGGTGAGCACAAAGAACCAGAAGAACTGCGTGGGAGCCAAGGCAAGGTGTTCGCCCAGAAACGCCGGCGCCGCCAGCACATAAAGGAACATCCCGTTGAACGGCACGCCGCTGGCCAGGGCCAGCAGCACGAAGCGCGGGCTCGATCCGAGTTGCCAGTAGCCGCGCATCAGGTGTGGCACGTTGAAAGGCTGGCGCAGGTCTGCGTGCAGAGTCTCCGGCAGCAGCTTGAAATTGGCGATCCAAAGCACGACACCCACGAGCGTCAGAAACCAGAAAATGCTGTGCCAACCGGTGTGCACAAACAACCAGCCGCCCACGATGGGTGCGATGGCTGGCGCGACCCCGAAGTAGATCGTGACCTGGCTCATCACCTGCTGGGCGCGCGCGGGCGGGAACATGTCGCGGATCACAGCGCGCGACACCACGATGCCCGCACCGGTCGACAAACCCTGCAACGCCCGAAACGCGATAAGCTGCTCGATGCTTTGCGACAGGGCGCATCCGGCGGAGGCGATTGTGAACATCGCAATGCCACACAGCACCACCGGCCTGCGGCCAAAGCTGTCCGCCAGCGCACCGTGGAAGAGATTCATGAACGCAAACCCGAAGAGATAGGCCGACAAGGTCTGCTGCATCTCGACCGGCGTGGCGCCGAGCGCCCCGGCGATCCCCGTGAAGGCGGGGATGTAGGTGTCGATAGAAAACGGGCCGAGCATGCCCAGCACGGCAAGCAGGGCGGCCAGCGCCCATTGCGGGGCGCGCCAGAGCGTGTGGGCGTTGGGGTTCATGAAGGTGTGGAGCTGTTGGGCGGCCCCGCAGTCATGCGGGTTGCTGCGGCGACCGGTGGAGGCAAGAGGGCGATGTTAAGCGGACGGCCGTTGGCAGGGCACCGCAAGTTGCCGAAACCTCGATCACTGGCCCGTGCCTATGCCCAGGCGTCGCCGCACGGGCAGCGCCGGGTCAACCTTACGGCACCGTTTTTTTGGGCAGGAGCTGGCCCGCAGCCGAGAACCGGAACCAGCCTTCCATCCAGCCCAGTCCGAACAACGCCAGGGTCTGCTCGTAGTACGCGTTGGGACGCACGGGGTTGGTTGTGAGGCGGCGGCGCTGTGCCTCCAGCGCTGCATCGTCCCCTTGCGCCCGCAAAAAGGGCAACATCGCTGCAGAGAAACCCGACGGACCGGCTGCGGCGGCTAGGCCGCTCAATACGTCGATGGATTCCGGGGGATGCCCCTGCTCGCGCACGTACCGGGCCATCCCGCCCAGTGCCGAGAGCAGCGCTTTGCGGCCGGGCGACGCAGCGTGCTGCATGCCGACCCACAGGTACACACGGATCGCGTTGTAGCCGCCTTGGCCTTTCTCCTTGCCCTTCTCGTCGACCAGGAAGCCGAGTTTTGCGTCATAGAGAATCCAGTCGGGCGCAAACCCTTTGGGCGAGGCGCCCGCGATCACTTTTTCAGAGCTCTGTGCCAGTGGCTTCCACGCGGCGTGCGGGTAGAGCGCCGCAAGCCGGTGCATCACCTGCAGCGGTAGATAGCTGGGGTTGAGCTTCCAGCGGCCCTCGGCCTCCACAAATCCGCGGGGTGCGGGCAGCAGCGTGACGCCCAGGCCCGGCAAATCCGCCGTCTCTTCGGCCAGGATTCGCATGGCGAGGCGCGCGCCCAGGTCGTGATAGCGCGGCGATTTCCAGATCCTGGCGGCTTCGCCCAGTGCATACGCGATCCAGAGATCGGCGTCTGAAGCCGCGTTGCTATCGATGACGCCCCAGGTCCCGTCGGGCCGGCGGCCCCAAAGCCAGGCGGGCAAGCGCACTGCGAGGTCGCCGCCGCTCAGGTTGTTTTCGGTCCAGCGCAGGATGGCGTCGAATCCCTTGCGGTCGTTGGCCACGAGCGCGAAAAAAAGCCCGTACGCCTGACCTTCCGAATAGGTGCGGGTGCCGTCGTCATCGTTGGAGATCACGCGGCCGTCTTCGCTGACGAACTGGGCCTTGAAGTGGTCCCAGGCGGGCCATTGTCCGCCCCGGGCAAGTTTTGCAACGGCCGGCGGCTGGGCTTGCGCGTACAACGCCAGCGGGGCAAGCCAGCCAAGGCCCGTGAGCAGGGCTGTCCGTCGTGGCAGCGGTGCAGTCAACATGGATGTTCTCGTGGTCTGTGTGGTGGTAAAGGGGCTGCAGAGCTCGCGTGCTGCTCGTACAATCACTTTGATGCTACAAATAAAATAGCATTAAGTGCTTATAGAACAAGCGCTAGCGGCCAATTTGACTCAAATATTGGCCCGGCGGAACCGGTCTGAGCTGACACCGTGGTTGCACAGTGCTGCGCCAGCTTCCCTATCCTAGCCAGAAAGCTGTTGAGGCAGGCTCGCGATACTGCCAAGGGCTGACAGCACGCCAGGTTTTCTTCATCGCTGCGCGAGGTGGTGATTTGAACAGGGGCCGCCTTGTCGCGGGAAACGCCCAGCGTGTGGCACCAGATGTAGTCGCCACGCACCACCCCAAGCCTGGGTCCTACCCCGCCAGCAATGTGCTGGTCGCCAAACCAACGCGGGGGGACCCGGCTCTTGCCACTTTGTGGACCGCTACGCAGCGCCTGGTCTGGAGGGAGTCCGATGGTTCAGCACCGCCTCCACCATCAACCACAAAAGCGCGCCACGCAGCGCGTCTTGGGTGTCCTTCACTTCGGTCAACAAGCCGCGCTCCACGCAAATGGCGCGGCCGCTGAAGTTGTAGTCGTTGCCCTGCAAATGCTTCGCAAGTGCTTCGACTTTTTCGAAATCCTGGTCAGAGGTAGTGTGCGAAACGGTGATGGTGATTCCCATGAATAGCTTGCCTGCTAGCGACTTGCAGGGCGGTCATGGGCGCCCGCTCATCCCAGGCGGGTCGTTGCATGGAAAGTGACGCGTATGCAACGACGGCTCCGAGCCGGCGGCCAATTCGTCTTCAACCAGCAGGTGCAAGAGCGTCTCGCGCAGCTTGTCGTCGGTGTCCGTGACGAGGGTGTCAGCACCCCGCGACACGGAGATGGTCAAGCCTTCAAAGTTGGGGTCCGACTGCCGCAAAACCTGTGCCAAAGCAACGATTCGAGAGAAAACGTCGTTCGACACCGTCTGCGCAACGGTGATAGTGATAGCCATGGATAACCTTGGGTTGTGGGATTGCTGTGCCTGCGGCGAAGAGACCCAGCCCCGTTGGTCATCAATGCTGTCCATAGCGTGCGCCGGGGGCGGCGCGGTGTCTGTAGTCATTAGTCGCCGGAGACCCGGGGGCCGTCTTGTGCGCCCGACACTCGAGCGCCGGGGCGTGAACCGCAGCGCGAGAAAGATGTAGCTGCGTGACGGCGTTGTTCAGAATCAGCCACAGGCGGCTAGTGGATGCGCGCGCTCGACGTCTCTCCATGGGAGGGTTAAACGCTTTGTGTGACGAGGCGAACCACCCGCGCATGCCAGCTTCGCACCGAACATTGAAGCCGCTGGACTGGAGCTTCGTGATCAGAAGCTCGGGAGAGCCGAAGCTTCCGGCAGTGGCTTACTTGGGTTTGCCAACAGTCCGGTTACCTCTTGCATGCCGCCGCTGCATACCAGAGGTGGATTGCCACGGCGGTACCACACGGAAAAGTCACTAGCAGCGCGCCGGGCAAGGCGTGTGGACTGACGCTTGCACCCGCCAATACCGCCAGCACCTGCGGAACAACATTTGCCCCACTGAATGCGGCCAGCCATGAAGGCGGGGCAAGAACTAGCCACGCGCCCACCGTGCTTCCGCTGCTCATCCACACAAGCAAGGCGGCATACAGGAGCCAAGCGAACCAGAAGGCGAGGGTCAGAGTGCCTGCCATCCCAAGCTCCAGGACCCCCCAGAGACCCAATAGAACCAGAGCGGCGGAATGACCCATTGACGTTGACGTTGCCTGCTTACCCATAGGCCCATTGATGTTGGTCATGACCGGCATGGCCAGTAGGCCAGGCGGGGTCCGCGTGATGGCGGTTTGCCCGCAATGGGCGGCGGGTGATGATTAGGATGGGCTTACCCCTTTGTCGCCGAGGGCCAGCCGCTCCGTGCAGCACTCCGAAGACTGGACTGAACGACCAAGCGGTGAAACGGAGCAATGAGAAAAAGGTAGAGACGACCTAAGCGATTGTTGCAATGGACAACGGTCGACATAGTCAAGTGGCGTTGAGCGCCCGGCGATGGCCCCCCAGAGCACAGAACAGAAATCCTGAAGTCCAGGTGCTTGTCGTCTTCTCCAAAAACAACTTCAGTTGGACTTGTGCTGTAGACCCTAAAGATGCTGAGTCGGCCCGTTCCGCTCTGTGCCTCCAGTGATGCGAGATGCTTGGCTGTCTTCAAGCCGAACCCGGCCACGGCCGCGTCTCGAACCGCCATGAGGCTGCTGATCCATGGCGCTTGGTGAGCGAAGATAAACCTCGCCAACAGTTCGGGATGGGTCGACGCATCGGCGGGGAGTTCGATGGAGTAGGCGTCAGCAAGATTCACCGATGCGTAGACGTTGGCAATCGCCGATTCGGAAGGAAGCGGCACGGGGGTTACGTGGGGGTGTTCGATGGACATGTACGCGGTCAATGGTTAGTTTCTGAGGCACGAAGGCGAGAAAAAAAAGATCGAGAGCTCAGGTCAGCCAACCCCGCCCCGCAGCGAACAACAGCCCTGCGACCACCAGCAGCGCCCACAGTGGCGACGCCGGGAAGGCCACGATGCCCAGAACCGCAGCCACCAGCAGGTACAGCCCGATCAGCCCCAAGGTTTCCAAATCTCCCCCTTGGGCAGCCCGCAATGCGAGGTGCCCGCACAGCAAAAGCACGGGGCCAAGGAGCGTGAACCAGAAAGCCAGGCGACGCGTGTCATCGGCTTTGAAGGCGTCAAAAATTCCCTCAGATAGCGCCGCCATAAAAGGCTGTTTAAACCGCGCGAAACCCATAGCGATATGGAGAAAGCCCAGGGCTATGAGAGCCCAGGCAGCTGCTGTCTTCCAGTTACTGATCATAAATTCCATTTGATGAATGAAGTGAATTTATATCTATAAATACCAAGAATTTTCTTGTTTAAGAATAGTATTTTCCGATTGTGGTTTGGGCGCGACGAGTCTTCAGCGGTCGGCTAGGTAGAGCGCGAAGGCTCGTGATCAGGGGCCAGATTGCGTATGTTCAACATCGCGATGCTGGCGTGACCGGTCTGGAACCGCGAAGCAGTTGAGAGAACGCCTGGGCAGACGACGTGGCGCTGGTCGGTGTACGGGGCGCCTCTCCAGATGATCCAGAAGCCAAAGCCGTCGTGGGGTTGATGTCTCGCTAACTCGGCAAGGGCAAAGCGCTCATCGCATGCAATTCATGAGCGTCCGTCATGAACTGAGGGCAAGCTCACGGCTACTTGAAACAGGCCTAAACACTGGATTGGAGACGGCCCTCCGCGAATTGAGAAGGGATCTGGATATGAGACGCGTCACATCCAACGTCGCACAACGCAGGCAAGAAAAAAGCCGCTGCAACCTTTTGATTGCAGCGGCTTTGGTTTGGTGGGTCCTGAGTGACTCGAACACTCGACCTACGGATTAAGAGGCCGCTGTGGCAATACAGCCAGAAGCCGCGTGGCTACGCCATTTGCAGCATCGGTTCGTCTCATTCCGGGACCCGCGCACTGTATTTGAGGCAAACGGTTTTGCGGCCCCCCAGTTCATTCCCCGTTTGGATGGCTAGGCCAGCGTGCCAAAAGCGGTAAGTGAAGTGGCCCCTATGCATCTGCGCCGTATGCGTCCGGCCAAGTCACGTCGGTGTAGGTCCAGATTGCAATTCGCCCACGCATCGCTGGCGCGCTACCTCGATGGCAGCAAGCAATTCGCTTGTCACTGCAGGGTGCGTGGTCTCGCCCTTGGCCATTCGGTCGATGTGTTCCAGAGCTGCGCCGAGGGCCGTGACCCATCTCGCTATGTCACGGGACACCGAGCCGCTTGTGACGGAAAGATTTTGTTCCATTCAGCAGGTTGGCATGTCCCGGGATTGCCGTCTGTGCGGCATCGCACATATGGCGCCGGAACCACTCGCAGAAGTCGCGCATCGGTCAGATAAGCGCATCCGGCGGCCGGTGCCGCTTCATGCTGAAAGCGGCCTGCCCTCGCTAGGCCAGCTCTGTTTCGTTGGGCAACGCCGTCGCGTTCCAACGCGCTTTGATGTACTTTTCAGTGGTGGATTTATCTGAATGCCCGCAGAGCAATTGAATCTGCTCGATAGGAGTGCCGGCCAGCCACATGTCGGTCGCCCCTTTGCCCTTCAGGTCGCGAAAGCCGAAGCTCTCGATCTTTGCCAACTCCTTCTTCTTGCGTGCGGCGTTTGCCTTCGCGATAGCCTTAGTCAGCATCGACATGATCCCGCTGTAAGTGTAGGAATCCCCTCGGCGGTTGTGCACCAGCGTCTGATCGAGGTGGGGCACGGGTCCCATTGCCCGCATAACCAGAATTTCCAGCTGCTCAGTCATCGCGATCTTGATGCGACGTCCGGTCTTTCCCTGTGTGAATTGGATGACCCGTCGCTTGCTGTGGGGGTCGCGAGCGAGGATCGCAGGCGTCCATTCCAGAATGTCGCTCTCCGGTCGTTGCAAGGTCCGATAGGTCAACTCCATGAGCATGCGCACCTGAGTGCCGGCGGCTTCGTACACGGCCTGATACTCCTCGTGGGTTACATAGCGCTCTCGCTGCGTTTCTGTATTGCTTTTGGTCCCGCTGGCCTGCATACACGGGTTGATCGCGAGATTCGACTGTCCAGTGCGCATCAGCCAACTCAAGCACGAGCTCAGGCACGACCGCTCGCGATTGGCGCGCACTGGTCTGCCTTCCTCGGCACCAATATCCAGGTACGCTTGCACATGCTTCGGCTGGATGTGATCAGGCAACATCCCTCCGAAGTAGGCCTTCAGCGGCTCGACGTTCTTCGTGTAGTCGTCAAGCGTGCGCTGTGCAAGGGTGCCTGCCTTCACTCGCACTGCGCAATTCACAATGAACATGTCCAACCAGTAGGCAACGGTGCCATAGGTGCCGGCTGGGTCGTTGTAGACCGACGCACGAGCTTTCGCGGCCTTCACGTCCGAGCCCAGGTGTTCCCACCTCCCATCACGGTGGCGGTAGTAGAAGGCCCCATGCTTGAACGAAAGGCGTGTGCCGTTGAGGCCGAGCGGGTCCCCGTCTTTACGCAGTCGCGCCATGTTTCTTTTTGCTCAGGTGGTCCCGTAGCGCAGTAACGTTCGGGGTGGTCATTGAAGGCGCAGGCGCTGCCGCTTGCACCGTGATTCTGGTCGCGCCCAGCACTCGGTCCAGCTCGCTGCGCATCAGCAGCGGGCGGCCATTTGGCTTTCGCCGTACGAGCAGGCCCAGGCTTTCCAGGTGCCGGCACTGCGCGGCCGGTTGCTCCAGGGGGGCGCACATCTCGACAATTTCCGCGTCGGTGAGCCATGGTGGGGAGAGGTGGGCCGCGTTCATGTGGCAACCACCGTCAGGCCGCGGCGCTCTCTGGCGTGGGCAGCACTGGCCATTCCACAACCAGCAGCACGTCGAGGAATTCGATGCACTCGCTCACCGCCTCGGCCAAGCCCTCCAGCGAACCCGAGTTCTCGATGTCCCCGTGGGAGTTGATGGCAACGTCCGGCGCTCCGTCCTGCCGCAGCTGGGGTGCCTCGGCCAGGTCGATGCGATGGACGCGCACCACCTTCGCACCCAGCCGACGCAGCATGGTTTCTTGCGCTGTGGTGGCCAGGTCAGGCACAACGATGCGCGACCAGCCGCAGCCCACCAAGCGCCCAATCTGGCGCTCAACCTGCCGGCAGTAGAAATCAGGGATGAACCGGCAACGGAACTCTGCCCAACGCTGCATGGCCCATGCCGGGGTGCGCGGCGGCGGCAGTGTTTCGCCACCATCGGTAAGCCAAAGCATGAAAGCGGGGTCGCTGCACACACCAGCCGCCAGGGCGTTCAACGGGGTATTGCGCAGGCGGGGTTCAGACAGCAGGCGCACGTCCAGGCGCCAAGCCTGCGCTACGTCGCGCTGCACGGCCTCTGTGAACGACACGGCCGCGAAGCCCTGGCCGGGGGCCAGCATCGACGCGATGGTTTTTTTGCCGGTGGCCGGCTTGCCGGTGAGGGCGACTATCAGGGGTTGTTTCATGGGTTTCCTCGGGTTCATGTGAATCAGTCGTCGATGTCGCCAGCCGCGGCCCGCTTGCGGTCAAAGCAGGGCGGGTGCATGGCAATCGGCCGTGTCGGCGGTGAGCGGGCCTCGGCCTTCGCTGTGGCGATGCGCGCCATGAAAGTGGCCTGCAGCCGCACCAGGCGCATGCGCACCGGGTCGGCCATCACGGCGTCGTAGTCGGCGGGCCAGTCGCGGCACGCAGGCAGGTGGGCCAGCGCCTGCCAGGCCGCGCGCATGGCTTCAACGCGGGGTAGCGTCATGCCGCGCTCCAAGCGTTGATGTGCATATGCGCGGCAGCAGGGCCGCACGCCTCCACGCAGCTGCGTGCCGTAGCCACCGGCTGCACGCCGAAGACATCGCGCACTGCCGGTGCGTTGCAGTGGCGCACGCCGTTGCGGTCCACACCGTGGCTGCACAGAGCGCAACCACGCAGAGGCGGCACCAGCAGGGCCAGGGCTTGCAGGTTCATGGCTTGGGCCTCGCGGGTGTCCGTCAGTGCACCGGGTGGCGCGGAATGGACCGATGCTGCGCTTGGGCGCAGGCGTCGGCCCGGTTGCGCATCACCCCGACCGGCTGCACGCCGTGAGTGGCCACCAGAGCCGGGCAGTGGCACAGCAGCTGCTGGGTAAACGGGCGCCCATGGGTGCAATGCAGGCAGATCGCGGGAGTCCATTGCGCTTGTTCCTCGGGCGTCATGCACTGCGGCGGCCGGCGCGCTGGGGCAGCGTCACCACAGTGGCGCCCTCGGGCTCAAGTTCCAGCGTCTGCTGGGCGGACTGCGCTTCCTGCTGCGCCCTGGTCAGTGCGCGGCGGGCGCGCTTGAACGTGTCCGCGATGTTGGTGTGGTCCCTATCGACGTAGCGGAACTTCGGATTTGCGAGGCCGCCCAGCGTGGGCATGGTCAGTTTTGCGGGCACGGTCATACCTCCTGCAGTGGTTCAGGGTTGAAAAAACTCGGGGGAAGGGTGGGCAGCGGGCCGGTGGGGTGGCTGCTGCGGTTCGGCTGGCGTTGTCCAGTCCTCGATTTCGTGGCGCCCTCGGCCTAAAAAGGCCCGGCGCAGCTCGCCGGTGAGGCGTGCTCTACAGTTATTGAAACAAGTCCAAGGCGCCGCCTGCGCGGCGCGGGCACCGGGGTCCGGGGTACCAACAGCTACCCGGTTCCACGCTTGCCGACGCGAGATGAGCCACCGGCCCGATTGCAGCGCCAGGCCCACGGCCACCTTCTTTTCCACGTCCTCGCCGTAGCGGTTCGTGGTCTTGGTTTCGCGGTGCGCCACCGACATGGCCCACTCGCCGCGCTTGCGGCAGGGGCCGCCCATCAGCTCCATAAACCGGCGCCAGTCGGCTTTAATGGACCCGACCTTGTGCACGGCGCCATAGATGCGCCAGGCGATGGTGTCGCCCTCAATGCGGGCTTGCTCTACTTGGTCGTGCGTCACGCGGCGCATCTCGCGCCAGGCCACCACGCTGGGCTGGCCGATGGGCTGAAACTGTCGGATTCCCCACGTCGCGGCCCAGGCGTCCACACGCACGTAGCCGGGCACCTCGCCCGCGCTCACATCGAACAGCTGACCCTGCGCGTGGCCATCGGCTTGGCCGTCCAGGTGGTTGATCTGGTACGAGCCGCCCACGTTCTTGGCCACGTATTTGGCGATGTACGCAGCGGCGCCGCCGGTGTCCAGCCACTTGATGTTCACGCGGTTTTTGCGGGCACCCGTCTCGGGTGTCATCAGCACCGACCGGGCCTTGCGTCCGACTACCTCGGGGAACTCCCAGTCATCGGGCTTGAGCCAGTGCTGCCGGATGATGGCTGACGCCTGGCGCGCTTCTTCGCGCGTTTGGAACCAGAACAGCGAGTGCCAGTGCGGGCACCCATCGTGGTGCGGCTCGGCCACGCGAAAGCCGTAGAAGCGGATACCCGCCTTGTCTAACGCTGTGCGCGCATCGGCCCAGCGCTTGCACAGCCAGGCTTGTCCCTCGCGCGGGCTGGAGCCGTCAAATTTCGGGTTCTTGCGCGACGGCAAGCGTGTGCCCTTGAGCGGTGCCAGCATGGCGTGGAAGCGGCTTGGCAGGGTCTGCGTGAAGAACAGGCCCACATGGCCCGCCGCGTCGGCGTATTCCTCGCAACCGCGGATGCGCACCATCAGCTCGCCGCGGCGCACATCGCGGTCAGACACACCCAGCTTCGCCAGCTCGCCCAGGCGGTACACCTGGCCGGCCTCATTGCGCACTAGGGTGTTTTCCATCATGGCCGCGGCGCGCGCCAACTGCTGCTGGCGGTTTTCCACCGCTGCGTTGCTGCAGTAGCCGCCACGCTGGTGGTTCACCACGCCCAGCTTGATGGCGCCCAGCTCACGAATCCGCGCCACCTTCTGGCGCAGGCGCTTGCGCCAGAACGCAACGTCCTGGCCCTTGCCGATCACACCCTTGCGCGTTTCGGCTTCGGGTGGGTCCACATCCAGCAGGCCGCACGAAGCCAGCACCAAGGCCTTTTGTTCTGCCTCGCTCAGCGGCTCGGGCCACAGATCCATCAACCGCGTAACGGCCTCGGCGACAGCTTGCGCACGCTCGCAGATATCCGAATCGCTCATGCTCCAGTGCAGCGCGTCGCCGTGCTCTGCCTTGAATGCTTGCAAACGCTCCAGCCATGCACTGTTGCGCTGCCACACAGGGGTGTCTGGCTGCGGGCGCCGCAGCTCTGCCACACCCTCGGCCCACTGCTTGGGCAGCGTTGCCGTCAGCTTGGCGGCCAAGGTGTTGGCTTGCCAACGCTCTACGAGGCCCCAGTCCCGGTATTGGCTGCGCTTAGCCATTACCAGCGCCCCGTCAGTGCATGCAGCCGCGAAAACTCGCGCCGCGCAAAGCGTGCCTCAGCCTTCAAGGCCACACGCTCAGGCTCGGGCAACTCGCGCCAGTGCCGCTGCGCCAGCGCGCCAAGGTCACCATCCACACCGGCCAGCAGCATCAACGCCATGCGGTGCGTTTCTGCCAGGCGCGCCCACTCGCGTGATTCAGCGTCTGACCATTGCATCTTGCTGGCCACCTTCACGAACTCATCGCGCAGCGAGCCATTGCCCACCCCAAACAGGCGGGCATAGTGCTCACGCGCCACGGGTGACTGCAGCGGCTCGGCGTGCGTTGCTTCAGACATGCTCAGCGGCCCCCAGCCTCACGCACTGCGGCGATGTACCAGGCATCGCCGTACAGCTGCTCGACCCAGGCCACGGCCCCGGCGCGGTTCAACGCTTGCACACGCATGCGGCGGCGGCGGTGGTGCACGTCGATGTGCGTCACGCGGTAGCAGCTCATGGGGCCAGCTCCAGCAGTGCGGCCACCATGGCCGCCAGGCCAGCCACCATCAGGGCGGCAGACAGCCACAGCAGAGGGATGGCGTCCGTCACCAGGGCAACAGCCACCACTGCAAAGGCCAGCGCGCTGATACGTATTGCTATCAAGCGCATCCCGCTGCAAACGGCCCGGCGGGTCGGATTTCTGGTGGTTGTCATAGGCACTCCAAAAACTCAAGGCGAACGAATCCCCCCAGCGCCCAAAAAGGGCACCGTCAGGCGTGTGGAAAAGGGAAGGGGAGGGGCGCTACCCGGCGGCGGGCATCGCTTCAAACAGATCGCCGGTCACCAGGCCGCCAAGGCGCGGCCGGTAGTCGGCCGATGGCATGGCCTGCAGCTGCTGTTGTAAGAGCGCGCGCTTGATATGCGTGGACATGGGCAGCACCACCGTGGGGTCAGGCGTGGCCGATGGGCTGATGGTCCGGTTGATTTCCGTCACCGTCGAGAACACATGCCCGCACTCGAAGTTGCGGCACTGAAAGATCGTTTCTCGGCTGGTGGTGGTCAGCTGCCCACTGTGGCGCGTGTAGGCGTTCTGTTTGCAATGCGGGCACATCATGCGCATGGGTGGCGATCCTCAATAACTGCAGCGGGCGTGAAGTAGTGCGCACAAACGGCCATGGGCTCGGCGGCAGTGCGTACAGGGGCCAGCACAATGGACCCACCGCGATTGCTGTGTGGATGGGCGAGCAAGCGGAGCTGCGGCGTGACATAGGCCACCGCGCCAATGGCCGTGCGCACTGCCGAAAGCCCAAAGCGGCGCGGTTGGGCATGAAGAAGGCGCACGACGTCGATGCTTTCAGACGGCGGCGGCGAGTGCAGCGCGGCGGCGTTTGTGTTCGGCCACCCCGAGGCGATAGGCATGCAGTGCAAAACTACTAGCGCTGCGACTTTCCTCGCTGGCCAACTGGAATGCCTCGTCGCGCTCTGCCTGGGTCATGCGCAGTGCAATGGGCTTGTCGTGGATTAGCCGGTTTGAGGCTAATGCCGGACGCATTTCCGTTCGTGTGGTCAGTTGGGTAAACATGGTCCTGCCGTGCCTGTACTATTTAGGGTGACTTGGTTACAACGTAGAACGCATTCTGCACGGAATTCCGTGCAAGTCAATAGATGAATACAGAATTCCGTGTTTTGGTCGCTGGCCGTTTACGTGAGGAACGGGAAAAACTGGGCCTTTCGCAAACCGATATGGCCGAGCTCGGCGGGACGAAAGCGCGAACCTACCAAGACTGGGAACGAGCTGTGGCTGCGGTGGGCACGGAATTCCTGGCACTTGCAGCGCTGCGAGGGTTGGATGCCGCCTATGTTCTAACCGGCGTACGCGGTAACTCTGGCAATTTGTCCCCCGATGAGAGCGCACTGTTGGATCTGTACAAGCGCGCCGATGCAGATGGGCGAGGCATCGTGCAAGCTGTTGCAGGACTCGCCAGCAGAGGCAGCGGTGTTGCCAATCAGAGCGGTGCTCACGTGCACATCGCGGGCAGTGTGGGCCAGCAGGTCCAGGGCGATCAGACCGTAACAGCGCCTATGACCTTCAATGTAGGGAAGGGCCGCAAGTGAGGCACAACTGGGGACGTCCGGTTCCCCATAACAGTTGCAGAGCTTCGAGCCCGATAGCTGCAAGCGCGTCAGGACGGAGCCACGGGTAGCGTTGCAAGAGTGAGAAGAAGACGATCAATTTCAACGGGTTTTACGAAGTGGCCCGCTAACCCTTGAGCGACGCTGCGCTCACGATCACTGGTTTGGCCGAAACCAGTGAGCGAGTACATTGCGGGCGTTGCGCCACCCATTTCCTTACGAATTTGGGCTGCCAGTTCATATCCGTCCATCACCGGCAGATCGACGTCTAGTAACGCTACGTCCGGCCTGAAAGTGGACGCCAGCGTCAAAGCCGTGGCGGGCTCGTACGCGACACGGACTTCATGCCCACTCATGCGCATCAAATCTGCCAGAAGATCTGCAGCGTCCTGGTTATCGTCAACGATGAGAACTTTCCGCGAGGGCCCCTTACTACTCATACTCATTGGGACAAGTTCATCGGTCGCTTGAGATGAAGCAGCAAGGGGGATGCTCACCGTGAACGTACTGCCCAAGCCCGGCCCACCACTATCAACATGTACGGAGCCCGAATGGGCAACGATCAAACTCTTCACTAAGGCGAGCCCTACACCGAGCCCTCCCTCAGCCTGGTGCACCTTGCGGGTACCTTGAAAGAAGAGGTCGAAGACTCGGGGCAGCACATCCGAAGAGATGCCCTGCCCGTTGTCAGATACGGATATGACGGCAAAGCCATTGTCGCAACGGGCCTTCAGATGAATTTGTCCACCGTCAGGCGTATACCGTGCCGCGTTGGTAAGTAGGTTACTCACCACCTGCGTCAGACGAACGGGATCGGCTTTGCAGAGCATCCCTGTGTTTGGAAAATCCGTATGAAGCGTGTGTCCCCGCTGCTCGATCAGCAAGTTCACCATCTCGACAGCCTTAGTTAAAACAGGGCCGAGCTCTACAGCCTCGATACGCAGGCTCACCTTTCCACGTGTGATGCGCGAGACGTCCATTAGATCGTCCACCAACCGTGTAAGGTGCCGCACTTGGCGATGAATGATCGCTTGCTCCCTCGAACTGGTAAGGTCGCCGCGACGTTTCATGAGTTCGAGCGATGTCACGATTGGCGCGAGAGGATTACGCAATTCATGCCCGAGTACGGCTAAAAACTCGTCCTTTGCATTGGCCGCAATCTTGAGCTCTGCAAGAAGCGCCTCGCGCTCCATCTTCGCAGTTTCGGCAAGCCGCCTCGCCACAACCAAGTCTGTGACCTCCACAGCCACAACCATCAGACCTTGAACCTTTCCGGTGCCGCGGGTGATCGGTTGAAGGTTGAACTTGAAGAAACATTCCTCTAACTGACCGCTACCGGTGCGGTCAAGGAGCATGCGGTGCTCATGCGCGACGAAGGGCTCACCAGTTGCAAAAGCATGGTCCAAAGCGGCTAGCGCGTCGCTATCCTGGAGTTCAGGAAAAACTTCGAGATAGGTCCTTCCTTCCAATTGCTGACGCCCGACCATCGTCTTGTAGAGATCGTTCGCCAGCTGAAACCTGTGCTCGGGCCCCATCAGCAAAGCGGTTGCAACAGGAGCCTCACGCAAGAGTGCGTCCCTTTCCCACTCCACGTGTCGCAGTGCCACACGCTCGCTCACATCTCTAGAAAAGCAACGTGTGTAAAGCAGCTTGCCGTTTTCAAAACGAGCACTGGAATGGATCAAGACGTGCCTGATTTCGCCATTTTTGCAGCGGACACGCGCCTCGTAGTTGCGCAGTGTTTCGCCGGCGGTCAGGCGTTTAAGGATGTCGGCAATGACGGGAGGATCTACGTGGAACTCCGTGATGTTTTTTCCGATGTATTCCTCGGCGGCGTAGCCCAACAATTCCAGTTCTGCTTTGTTGGCCCAGAGAATAGTGCCGTCGTACCCGACCTGGTGCAGACACTCGACGCCGTTCTCGACGAACTCAGCCAACTCAAGGTGGTGGACAGGGTTTTGATGCATATGGATCTCCGCGGTCGTGCCGACGTCAAGTGACGGGGGAATCGTTTGCATAAAGAATTTATCCACGCCAATTTGTGAGCAGGGGCGGTTCCCTTCGAATGCGCGCTCTGGTCCGACGGCAAGCAAGGTTAATTTTCGCAGCAAAGCGCCCATTTGTAGAAACCACATCAATGCACGAGAGCTCTGCAACAATTTGCATCATCGCATCGACCACGAGGATCAACTGTGCAGGGACAAGGGAAAGTAGTGATTGGCAGAGACGCCGGGCAAGTGGTGGCCGGGAACGCGATTACTCACATCAACAAGTACATCGAGAACACTAGTCAGGGCGCGCTTGCCATGGCTTTTTTTTGGGCTCCGCGAGTGTGGCCCTTGCATGGCTGTGCATGACAAACGTTATCCATGGGGCCACGGCGCGCGCCTCTTACCTGCATGATGAGATAGCCGCTTGCCAATACCAAGGCGGAGCCTACTCAGTGGGGGCAATCCAACTGATGGGTAGAACTGAGAAGGTCTGCACGATAGTCGATGGGCTTCCAACTTGGATACGCGGATAGCCGCGTTTACTGCCCCTCCGCGGCTAAGGATCGGTTGTGGGCAGGGGGACACGCATTTCAAATTTAGTGCCCAGCTCTTCTGTTGAAGATACATCCAGGACGCCACCATGCGCTTTCGTCAGTTCGTTAACGATGTACAAGCCCAAGCCGACATTACGGTTGGCGCTACCTGCCTCCACTCCACGAACCATTGGCGAGAATAATCGCTCTCGTGCCTCTGGCGCGATAACTGAGCCCCAGTTATGCACGGCCACCGTCCACTGACTTTGGTCGATGGAAGACGTCACCGTGATGTTCCTGCTGGAATCTCCGTAGATCACAGCGTTGGACACCAAATTGCCTATCGCTTGCGCAATACGGTTTGCGTCCCCGTGGCAAATGCTCGAACCGGAATGAATGTGAGCGATCCGGCGCCCAGGATATGCCAGCGAAAGCTCTTCTACGGCGTGCGCCACCGTCTCGCGCAAATCTATCTCAGCCGATGCCACCTTAAGGCCGCTTCCGATACGTGCTGACGTGAAATCCAGCAAGTCTTTGATGAGCTGGTTAGCTCGATCTGCCGCCCTGTTGATCCTGCTCAGCATCTCGTTCTGATCTTGGGGTACGCCTTTTTTCTTCATACCCTGGACGCCCAAACGGATCGCGGCCAAAGGGTTACGAAGGTCGTGGCTCACGATCCCGATCATCTGCTCGGCGAAAAGTGCGCGGTCTTCCGACTGTTTTCTTAGCCGATTTGCCTCATCAAAGGTGCCTTCGATTTTCTTGCGAGACAGGAGTAGTTCACGTTCATATCGATCTCGGTCACGAGCGATGAACGCAGCTACTCGAAGAAACCATTTGTCGCCATGCTGATATCGTTTGGCGTTGAACACAACCGGTACCGTCGATTGATCTCGATGCAGCAAGTCCAGTTTTACCTCGGCCACTGATCCTTGCATCGCTACAAGAGGTGCAAGGTGGGTTTGATAAAAGATCTTGCCGCCAATCGTAAAGAAATCCTGGAGGTACCGTATTCCAGCGACCTCCTCTCTACGGTATCCCATCCATTCACAGAAGGTGGTGTTGGATTCGATAACTAAGCCTTTTGAGTCGGTAGTGACGATGCCGCATGGAAGGTCCTCAATTGAATCGAAAAGCGCACTTCCATCGTGAATGTGCATCTCAGAGGCCCTGGTCCCGAAGGAACTGGTCCATTGCTTGCGAGCTCGCACTTGGTTGACTTAGGTGAGGGCAGTGCCCCACGTTTTCGATCACTCGTAACGTACTCCGCGGCAATACCTTGTGCATGTACTCACCCACCGCGACGGGCGCGATCATGTCTTCATCGCATTGCAATATGAGCGTCGGGGTTGTGAGGCGCTCCAAGTCGGCCCGGCAATCGGACAGGAACGTTACCCGCGCAAAATGCTTCGCGATTTCTGGATCAGTACGACAGAAACTGTTGCTCAGTTCTTCCCCCAACTCTGGTCTGTCCGGGGCGCCCATGATCGCTGGAGCCATCGTGCTAGACCAGCCCAAATAGTTGCTTTCCAATGCATCCAGAAGGGATTCAATGTCTTTGCGCGTGAAGCCGCCGACGTAGCTGTCATCGTTGATGTAGCAAGGCGAAGGCCCCACCATCACATGTGCAGCTACCAAGCCAGGCGACGCGATGTCCGCTAACATTCCGATCATGGCGCTGACAGAGTGTCCAACGACTACCGCGGGTCCTTGCGCGTACTCCTGCATGATTTCAACCAAGTCGTTCGCGTAGCCTTGCAGCGTGCTGTATTTGTCTGGATCGAATGCCTTCAGGTCCGAGTTGCCGCTACCGACGAGATCAAATAGCACTGTTCTGTATCTGCTCGCATATGCAGGGGCCATGAGCCGCCACATGTTCTGATCGCAGCCAAACCCATGAGCGAAAAAAATCGTTGCTGGGCCTTCACCTAGAACGTGCACGTTGTTACGAACTTGTGTAGTCATGTTGAAAGATTGTTTTCTGCGCTGGTCGACCCGCTCGCGGGTGGGCTCAGGAGCTTACCAGCGCGACGATACGCCTTGTAACTGCACGTTACGCGCCTTGCCTCGGCATACTCCTTTTCCTGTCATTTCATGCTGAGTCTGAGCCGGCGTGGCGGTCAACTGATGGGCTGTTCGAAATTCTGTACAAAGGGAGATGAGCAATTAACATGGCCAGATAGAGCGTATCGGCCTTTTTGGCATCACTGCATGGATTCACATACTGATGAGGTAATTGCCAGGGTCAAGAGCGCATTCGCGTCGATCCACTGCCAGCGCGACCTTGCTGAATTTGTGGAGTCACACCACCTGTCGCGCGCGCCTGTTGCCGAGGAAAATACTGAGGAGCTGTACTCAGGGACGTTTTGCGGCCTGCAAGTTTCCGTGACCGCTACCACTATGGTGATGGATTACATGGCGGCGCCGGGGCTTAGGTGCCACGTTATGGCCTTGCAGCTTCGGGGCCCCGGTGAACAGTTCAACCGCCCCGAAGTGGTGCTGCGCTTTGACGAGTCGTAGGTCGGGTAATGGGTTTTCACTTCAAAATGCTTTCGACCATGATGCGCAGAAGGGCGCCGCGCAAGATGTCGTCAGTGTCTGCCACGAAGGTGACTGCCCCACGCTTTACAGTGATTGCTCGACCCTTGAAGTTGTGATCGGCACGAGTGAGGTGCTCGACCAGGGCCTCCACTTGGAGGAAGTCTGCATTGGACACATCGGGCGCGATGGAAACGGTGATGCTCATGGCCGAAGAAAAGGCTACGGGAAGGCGAACCGGTAAGTTTGCTTTCCACTCAGTGGCGCTGCGTCAGCGCCTTCCTACTGTTTTGTCGGTCCGAGCGCTGTCGAGCGGGCCAAGCCGCTTGGACGGACCTTAACAAAGCGAACCGAGCATAGAGTCCGATTCGCCTTTTATAGCGTCTTCGACAAGTAGCTGTAGGAGCTTCTCTCGCATCTTGTCGTCGTCATCTGTAACTGCGACCGCGACCGAAGTCGATGGGCCCCGTTTGACCGCTATAGGCAAATCATGAAAGGTGAGATCTGCGGTTTGGAGGAGTCTAGCTAGGGATTCGACGCGCGCAAACACCTCTTGGGGCACCGTCTCTGCAACAGCAATTGTGATACTCATAAACCGACCTCTGAAGAGCTGTGATGATTGGGGCGAAGAGACCCAACTCCATCGGTCATCTATGCAAGCTCATCCTGAGCTTTTCGCACCGAAAGCTGTGTAAGGAATTGTCGCCATGCTTTGACTTATCGCGGTCATTTCTGTCTGGCCGTTTCCAGTTCAATGCGGGTAGTGAGTCCGGCTTCCGCCATGTTGTGCGTAAGCTTGACCACAAGCCAGTGGGTGGCGTCGATTTCAGGCTTGAATCCCCGCAGCGTCACCTGGGTCTGCGGCATCAAGTCGGGGCGGCCCATGGCAAGAGTTAGTTCCATGGTGGCTTTGCCGCGCTCCACTCGGCCTTGTTCGGCGCGTGCGGCGGCCACGGCGTCATCCTCGCTGCCGTAGGTGTCCTTCAGCCGCTTCTCGTTGTCCTCAGTTCCCACCAGCACAGAGCGCTTTTCAGCGCGGTTCTTATCGTGCCAATAGGCGCGCACCCCGCTGTAGCTGTGGCGGTCGGCTGTGTGGTATCGGTGGCTGTCACCGGCCGCGCGGGTCAGCGTGATGGCCTCCAGTTCCTCGCCCGTGCTGCTGCGGGTGCCGTTGATGGGTAGGAACACCAGACGGCCTTTCTTCACCGTGGCCACGGCGTCGTGCTTCTTGGCCAGGCGCGTGAGGAAGTGCAGATCGCTTTCGTTTGTCTGGTCGATGTGCGCCACCTTGGCATCTGCCAGCGTGGCGTCTACGCGTGGCACCAGGTTGTTGCGCTGCGCGATGTCACCGACGATGGAACCCAGCGTCGTGTCGTGCCAACTGCGTTCATTGCGCGTGCGCAGCTGGCGGCGCATCTCGGCCGACCTGGCGCGGATGCTGACGCGATCCGGCGCCCCTGAGTGCTCGATTTCGTCCACCTCGAACAAGCCTTTGTCCACCAAGCGAAAGTCTCGCCAGCCGAGCTGCAGGGCGATCTCTGCGCCCTTGGGTGGCAGGTTCATCTCGCCGTCTGTGTCGTCAAGCTCGATGTCGAGCTGGTCGGCTTCATCGCCGCGGGATTCGGTGAGGGTCAGCGACATCAAGCGCGCCCGAATGTTGGCGGTGATGTTGCGGCCGTCCACCGTCAGCGCATAGGCCGGGGCGTCGTACAGCTGCGCGGTTTGCAGGTGGTCGTTCAAAGCCACCACTCCCAGTAGTCATCAATGGGGCCTGGGTCCACACCGCCGCCCGGCTCGGCTCGGATGTCATCCACCCGCTTGAGCTGCAAGTCAAACTCCACGCGGCGCGGTACGCCCTGGCCGGTTTGCAGGGTGCCGGTCTCGTTGACGTTCTCGATGACGTAGGCGCCGAAGCTTTCGCCCGCGCCAGACACCAGAGCGAAGGCCTTGCCGCTGTCCCCCATGTCGCGCAGCTGGTCAAGGTAGATGCGCCTTCCTGCGAACTCGGGCACCAGCAAGCCCGACAGGCAGATGGTGTCATCACCTGGCCCGAGGGACTGGCTGGCCGGGCGCGCTCCCACGCGCGAGTTGCTGGGGTGGCGCCAGCTGGTCTGCCGCTTGAAGTCGTTGAATGCCAGCGTAGGCAGGCTGAAAAGAAACTGCCCGAGGGCCATCATGTGCATGGTGTGCTCCGATCAGTCGATGTCATGCAGGGACGACAGGGCGCGTGAGCGGCCCGCGCGCTCGCGCCGGTCTAGCTCGGCGGTAATTGCCCGGGCCAGGGCCTTGTCGTCCATGCCCGGCGCAGCGTTGATGGTGATGTTGTAGGTGTTGCCCCCACCCATGCCCGCGGGCGCCACGGCGCCGGCCGCCGACAGCGGGGCGCGGGCGTCGATGCTCAGGGCGGCAGCATCGGCCGCTAGCGGCATGGTGGCGGTTGCTGCAGTGGCCATGGCAAGAGCGGCCGTGCGCACGGCCCCCTGGCCGCCTGCAATGCCCAGCGCGGCCCCTTCGCTTATCCAGCCGCCGTACTGCATGAACACCTTGGACGGCGAGGCAATGCCCAGCTTCTCGCGGAACCAGGCGCCTATAGCCTCGGCCACCCCCGTCACGGCCTCCCGCACGGCCGCGAGCCGGCTGGTGATGCCGTTCATGAGGCCGTCCATCAGGTCAGAGCCTGCGGAGAAAAACCGATCCTTCAGCGCCACCAGGTCTTGCCACAACGCAGCGGCGCCGGCCGCGGTGCTGGCCCACCAGGCCGACACTGCGCCCGACAGTTGCTGCCAGATCGCCAGCAGCCCGCCCTTGATGCCGTCCCAGTTGCGCCACACCATGTAGGCGGCCGTGGCCATGAGGGCGAGCGCCGCGACGATGGGGTTTGCCAGCAGGAATACAGCCACCGTGCGGAGCACTGCCAGCAGCACCCCGGCACCACCACTCAGCAGGGCGAAGGCCTGGCCCGCCAAATAGCCCACCCGGTACAGCAGGCCCATACCCGCAGCCGCCGCGCCTGTTGCAGCCTTTGCGCCGAACAAGGTGGCGGACAGCCACGCGAACGCGTAGCGCAGCAGCATCGCCTTGCCAAAGACAAGGGCCAGCGGAACCAGCAGCATGCCCAACACCGCCATCAGGCCAGACACGGCCACCGCAGAGCCCACCACCCATTTAACGAGGGCAGGGTGCTGCTCAACGAACTTGCCGAAGCGTTCGATCAGCGGGTTGATCGCCTTGAGCAGCTGCAGCAGGGCAGGGGCCAGGGTTTCGCCCACGGTCGCGCTCAGGTTGAACGCGCGGTTCTTGGTCATTTGCCATTGGGCGGACAGTGCTTGGTTGCGCGCCTCGGCTTCGCGGCCCATGGAGCCCTTGGCCTTGTCGCCCGTGGCCAGCCCGCGCTGTCGCGCCAGTTCATCGGGGTTGGCTACCAGCTTGGCCAGGGTGTCTGAGTGCTCTTTTCCGACCAGCTCCACCATCACGCCTAGGCGCTTTTCTTCGGGGAGTGCGTTGATGGCTTCCATCACCTTGTTGAGGGTGCCCATGGCGTCGCGCGTCATGCCGCGCTCCAGTTCCTCGGCCGACAGGTTCAACTCGCCGAGGGCGCTGCGAAACCCTTTGGTGCCTTTGGTTGCGGCCGCGATGGTCTGCAGGATCGAATTGGTCGCGGTGCCGGCGGTCTCGGTCCGCTCGCCCAGGGTCAGCAGGGTGGAGCCCAGCGCCGCATAGTCGCGCGGGTCCATCTTGGCCGATGCCGCCACGCCGGACACGCGCGTGATGAAATCGATGATGTCCGCGCCCTTGCTGATGGCGTTGTCGTCCAGAAAGTTGATGGAGTCAGCCAGGCCCCGAATCTCTGTCAGGGGGATATTGAAGGTCTTGGCCACCTTGCCCATTCGCTCGGTGATTTCATCGGGCACAGCGTCGAAAGCGGTCGCCATCTCCGACGCCATCAACGTAAATTCTTTGAGCTTGTCGGTAGGCACCTCCATGCGGGCCGAGGCCGTCATCATGTTCGTGATTTCGGTAGTGGCCAGGGGGATACGCCCGCTTAGCTCGCGCACGTCGCGCTCGGCCTGTCGGTAGACCTCGGCGAGCTTGCCCATCTCATCGCGCGCGCCTGGCACCTGGCGTGCAATGCCGATCATGGCGTCTTCGTGCTTGGAGTAGTTCTTCACCGGCCCCATGCCCACGTCTACCCCGCGGCGCCCGGCGGCCTGCATGGCAACGCCAGCCCCTGCCACCACGCCGGCATGCAGCAGTGCCTTGGAGTGCTTGTCGCGCAGCTCTTGCAGGTGGCGCTGCTGGGCGCCCAGGCGCTGTAGCTCGGCGCGTTGCTTGGCCATGGCGGATGTGGCGCTGTCGATGTCGGTTTTAAGCCGTGCCTGCGCGGCGGCCAGGTTGCCCGTCACCCCCATGGCATTGAGCGCGGCGCGCGCCTTGACGGCCGCCGCCTTTTGCAGCTCCAGCGCGTCGGCGAGCTTGCGCACCCCGTTTTCCTCCCGCTTGAGCTGCGCGGCTGTGGCTGTGCCGCTGGCGCGCATGCCGTCGAGCAGCGCCTGTTTCACCTTGAGCGCGTTGTTCAGCCGGGCCAACTCGGCGGCATGCTTTTGCACGTTGCCCACAGCGGCCTGCTGGTCGTTCAGTTCCTTAAGCCGGTCGCGGGCGGCCTTCAGCGCGCGGGCGGTGTCGCCGCTGGCGCCGCTGATGCGCTTCATGGGGGCCAGCACGCGTTCGGCTAGGTCGAGCACCACGCGCAGGCGCAGTTGGTCAGCCATGGCGGGGCCCTTGGTACGGGTTCAGGTGAGAGTGCTTCATGGCAGGCGTGTTGCTGTGGGGAAGGGGCGCGCGTCAGTCCTGCCGCTCATGGCGGGCGCGGGCTCGCTCGCGCCACTCCATCAGCTCTTGCAGGGTGAATCCGGCCATGTCGGCTGGCGTCCAGTGAAAGACCATGGCCAGGTCGGCCATGGCGTTCTCTACTCGGTCAGGAAGTCCGCCTTCTGTTCCTTGCTCAACAAAAAACCGATCACCACGCCCCCCAGCGCCACCAAGTCTGCGGGGTCCAGATTCGCCATATCCTGCTTGTGCAGCATGGGCGAGCTGATGCGGGGTACCACGGCCTGAATGGCCTCTACCTTGAGCTGCAGCAGCTCGGTGAGCGCAATGCCGCGCAGCTCGCCTGCCTTGGGCTTGCGCAGGGTTACGGCGGTGATGAGTTGATCGCCGTGGCGCACGGGGGTGTCGAGCGTCACGGTGTTGGGGGCGGCCTTGTCGGCCACTTTGGTGGCGGCGTTGGCAGGGGCGGTGGTCTGGTCTTGAGTCGTCATGGTTCAAGTTCTCGAATGGGGGGAGGGGGCGCGACCCTCTCGGGGCCGCGCGGTGGCTGGCCGGGCGTTAGATACCCAGTGCCTGGCGAACTTCGGCCAAGCGGTCCACGCCGCCCACCATCTCCACCATGTTCACGGCGTCCACCTCGACCAAGGTTTCGCCGTTCATCACCAGCTTGTAGTAACTGATGGCGCTTTTGATCTTGATGGCCGTGGGCTCGCCGGCCTTCGCAGAGCCCGGGTCAATTTCGGAGTGCCGGCCACGCACCACCACCTCTAGGCTGTCCACACCCTCGCTGTCGTCGGCCTGCAGCGCGCCGGCAAAGCGCAGCAAAACACCGTCGTGGCGCAGCGTGCCCCACTGGGTGAACAGCTCTTTCATGTAGCCGGCGGCGGTCCATTCCATCTCCATGGCTTCCATACCGAAATCGAGCTTGACGGGGGCATTCATCCCGCCGCTGCGGTAATCCTCCATCTTGCGCGACAGCTTGGGCAGGTTGACCTCTGGCACTTCGCCAGCATGCGAGGTGCCGTCGTTGAACAGCACAAAGTTCTTGAGTTTGCGGGGCAGTCCCATGTTTGTTTCTCCGGTTGTTGTGGGGGCGGGCCGCGCTTACTGGCCAGTGCCAACGCGCAGGGCGAAGTCAGCGAAGTAGCGGTCGGTGATGCGCTGGCGAAAGCTCAGGTCTTCCAGCGGTGGCACGGGCGTGTAGTCGTAGTCGATGGTCAACTTGCCCGTCTTGAGGGTGGCGGTTTCGTTGATGTCTTCGTCGTACCAGGCGCGGCCGTCGAGGATGTAGCCCAGCGACTTGAGCTCGCGGAACTTTGCGTTGATGCCTTCAAGGATGTCTTTCACCAGGGACGGGTGCAGCGGCTTGTCCACCGCCCACATGTGCCCCTCGGCCATGGTGTCGGCCAGAATTTGCGCCGTGCGCGTGGCGGTCTCGAAGAAGAACAGGCCGTTTTTTTCGGTGGTGCGGTTTCCCCAGAAGCGGTGCCCGGTGGACTGGATCAGCGTTGTGATGCCGCCGTCGTTCAAGATGCCGGCGTCGGTGTCGGAGCTTTGCAGATCCCAAAAGACATCCTTGGACAAGCCCAGCACGCCATTCACTGGCACGTTCGACAGGGACTTGTGCCAGCCCTGCTCGGTGTCGATGCGGGCGCGCAGGCCCATCGCATAGGCTGCGGCGGGCACTTCCACCACACCAGTGCCGGTCTTCAGCGCCTTCCAGTTGGGCCACAGCAGCATCAGCTCTCGCGCGCCGAAGTGGTCGCGGTAGGCAAGCGCTTCGCTGATGGTGTCACCCTGCGCGGCGGCGTACACCATGGCGCGCAGCTTTTGGGCCACGGACACCATGGCGTCGGTCACTGCCTGGCCATCCAGGCCAGGGGCGCCCAGGATGCGCGGCTTTACGCCCAGCTCGGCCTGCGCCGACAGCAGGGCTTGGAGCCCGGTTTTTTTACCGGCGGGGGAAGTCGTGCCGATGACCTTCACCGCTTGGTCCGCGGCTTTCTCCTCATCGTCTGCGCCCACACCATCCTCCACGCGCACGATGACCAGCACCGGCCGGGCTTGCTCCTTGATGGCGTTGAGCGACGCAGCCAAGGTGCCCAGCGTGCCGGCCTTGCCGATGGCCGCATCGATCTTGGTGACGAGCACCGGGGTGTTGAGGGGGAAGGCCGCGGGATCAGCGTCGGAGGCTGTGGCCACCAGGCCAATCACGGCCGTGGACACGATGCGGATGGGGTTCAGACCGTCATTGATTTCAGTGACGCGCACGCCGTGGTGGAAGTTGGCAAGGGTGGCCATGGGCTCTCCGGTTGGGAAGGGAAAAATGCGATGTGTTGATCGTCTTTCCTTCCCTCGCGCAAGGCCACCAGATAGGCATGTGGGCAGCGCTTGCACATGAAAAAGCCCGCCGGGCCTGTGCCTGGCGGGCTTGATGTGAAGCGGTGGACTTATGTCGCGGCCGCTGGCTGCGGTTCTTTCCACGATAGCGCACTGATGGCAATGCACACCACCGGCATGGTGGGCCGGCGCCAGGTGGTGAAGTCCACCTTGTGCCCGTAGTTCGTTCGCAGGCAGAGCGGCCCGGCGCGGCGCGTGGCGTGCAGCTGATACGCGCCGTTGTGGTGGCGCAGCACCCAGCCTTCACGACTCCGGCCGGTGGCCGGATCGCCCCACACATCCACCGGCTTGGCGTAGTCGGTCGGGTGGCCCAGCTGCAGCGCCAGCGCTGACGCCCGATTGCGCAGGCCCAGCCACACCCAGCGCGCCCACCGGCTGCGCGGGTGATGCGCTGGCGCCCAGTAGCAAAGCGCGCGGGCTGCGGGCGTGTCTTCCAGCGGAATGGGCAGCGGTACGCCCTGGCCGGTGGCCGGGTCTACCACCCACAGGAACTTGTCGCCGTTGATTCCCACATCGTTGCCCCACCAGCGGGCCCAACGCGGCAGGGCGTCGTCTTCCCAGCGGGTCTGCAGCAGGGCGATGGGCACCACGAACGGCGCCAGCAGATCAATGGGCAGCATCACCAGCCCGCGCAGGGAGGCCCGGCCGAACGACAGCGCAGCGGCGCGGCGGTGGGCCATAGGCACGTGATGCAGGCAGAGCACCCACAGTGCGGGCACGGTGCACCAGATCACGACAACAGCGGCGAGGGTGGCCAGGCAGGTAAGCAGGTTCATGGGAGTTCTTCGGGTTGAATGGGGGCGGTGAGGATTTCGAGGGCTCGGCCGGCCGCGAGGATGCCCAGGGCTTCAAGCCCTTGGACGCCGTGCACGGTCGCCGGGTCTTCAAGGTCGATGAACTGTGCGGTGGCTTGGTCGGCCAGCGTGGCGCGCAACGCCGCGGCCTGCATGCGCAGCGCGTCCGGCTGGTCGGGGCGGTCCACTGCGGCCCACTCGATGGCGGCTTTTTCTGCAGGGGTGAAGCGACGGCGGAACCCCAACACCGACACGATGCGCGGTGCTGCCACTGCCGGCGCTTCGGGCTCGGGCGACGGTGCCACGTAGGGCCGCATCACCCAAGCCACACCGGACCAATTGGCGCGCGGCTCGCCCTCGGTGGTGGTGGTCGATTGGGAAGGCGGCGCGGCGGTCACTGTGCGCAGGCCCGGCTCGGCCACGCCGCCCGCAAACCATCCGTGCAGGTCGAATTCAAATGGCAAAGTACACCTCCAGTGCGTCGGGGTTAGATTCGTAGCGGGCTGCAGGGGGCACACCCGCTTGGCCGGACCCGTTGAACACCAGGCCTCCACCACCGACACGGGTGCGGATGCTGGGCAGCGCCTCAGCCCCACGCCAGAAGGACGGCAGCCACTTGAACTTCGTTCCGTCCGCTGTGGCCACCAGGGCGGTCCAATAGGTCGCGCCGTCTGTGAGCTTCACGGGGATGTAGAGCACCCCGCCCATCTCCGCAGCGCTTTCGCCCAGTTGTGCAACACGCAAGCCGGTAGGTTCCATGTCGCCTACGGCGCCCGCGCTCCAGGCGCTCGCGTCGTCGGAATAGATGCCCGATAACGTGCCCTCTGCCAAGGTCACCACGAGGAACCGCCCGCCCAGCGCGTAAGCGCGGCGTGTACCGTTAGGCATGCTGGCCAGCGCGGCGGCCAAGCCCGCCGAACTGACCCAGCCGTCCAGCCCGTTGGCGCTCCACTCGCCCACGCTGTGTGCCTCGTTTAAAGCAAGCCAACGTACGCCGTTGTGCAACACCTTGCGCCATTGCTGAGCGGTAGCAAAGTTGCGGTTGGCTGGCACCGGCGCTGCGGCAGTCATGGTCCTGAAGGCTGTGTTTACACCGATGCCCATGGCGTAACCAATGCCGCCAGCGGCACACAACGAATCCATAGTCCCTACGGAGCCTTGGTAATTCCATGTCACACCGTGGTCGACCGACGTGCGCAGGCCACCGTTTCCCGAATAGGCAGTGGCGGTAAACAGCAATGACCCCGCGGCCATCAGTTTGCCCGGCATCAGTTGCGTACTGACATCCACCTGGCGCGCTGTCCAAATCTTGAGGTCGGTAGACGTGTAAACGTTGGCAGAGCTGCCCCCTTCGGCGCAGTACACCGTCCCGTTGTGCACGATGTTTTCGTACAGCAGCTCGGGCGAGTTCACGCCGCGCAGGCGGTACGGGTTGGCGTAGCGCACTGGCACGCCCGTGAAGCGGCCGGCGCCGCTCCACACGGGCCGGCTGCGCAGCTGCACACCCAGGGCAGCGCGCGTGGCATCGCCCTGGCGCTGGGTTTCAGCAAGGACTGCAATATCAATCGTCATGGGGTCGTTTCCTCCACGGCAGACAGGCCCGACAGAACGCCGGCCGTGTAGTTCAGGGTTTCGGTGCGCGTGCGCCCGTCATAGATGGTGGTGACGCCGGCCAGGCGGCCGTCGCCGTCGTAGGCCAGGGTCTGAAGCGCCACCTGGCCGCCCACGGTGGTGGACAGCGTGGCAATGCGGCCCAGGCCGTCGCGGGTGATGCTCTGCAGGCTCGGGCCGTTGGCCGGCCCCAGCGCCAGGTGCGAGGGCTTGAGCGTGACGGCCGGGCCGGTCTGACCGTTGACCACGCCCACCTTGCTGGCGGTCAGAAACGCCACGGTGGTGCCCAGGTTCGTGATGCTGCCCTGCAGCGCCGTCACGGCCGTGGCCAGCTCGCCGTCTGTCACGCGGCCCTCGATCAGTCCGGCCAGGGTGTCGCAAGCGCTGTCTACGGCCGCCAGCGACTCGCGCAGACGCAGCACGTCTTCTTCCAGCAAGTTCTGCGGGTGCGGCAGCGCCAGATTCAGCGCCGGGGTGCGGTCGTTCGTCATCACAACACCACCGCCCGCAGGTTCGTCGCCCACGGCCGAGCATTGAACCCGCCGTGCACCGTGACCCGCAGGCGCAGCCGCTCGGCCGCGAGGTCTTGCAGTTCGTAGGTCAGCTCCATGACACCAGCCGTCATGGCGCTGGATGACAGGTAGGGCACCTCGGTCCACACCGCGCCAGGCGCATCGGCCTTGGCATGCACCTGCAGCGAGGTGCCGGCCGGTAGGTAGGCCTCCAAGGTGGCACGCACCGTGACCACGCCGCCGGCGCCCAGCATCGGGCTGATGTAGTCGCCCGCATCCTGCAGCGAGCCCACCACCAGCTGCATACCGGGCTCCAGCACGGCCGCAAAGTTGGCATCGCCGCGAAGGCGAGCCTTGATGTTTACCGGGCCGGTGTAGCGGCTGGGCAGCTCCACCACCTGGCCAGGCGCCGCCTGCACGGTGTGGGCAATGCCAGTAGCCGCGATATCGAACACGCACGCAGCGGCGGTGCTGGGCTGGTGGGCATAGGCCTGCACGCACAGGTCAGTTGCGTCCAGCACGTCCACCGTGCCCAGGTCGATGACCCGTTCGGCTTCGCTGTAGCTGGCGGCCAGCAGCGCAAACGTCAGGTCTTGGTCTTGGTGCGCCGTCCACGTGCTGGCGTTGGAGCTGGAAAGCATCACGCCCACTTGGTAGGGCTGCGGCGTGACCCAGCGCAATGCATGCTCATCCCAGCCGCCCAGCTTGGCCAGGCTCAGCGCCGTGGTGTCGTCGTCGCTCAGCACCACCAGGGCGTATTCGCGCTGGGCTTGCAGGACAACCGGGCTCCACTCGACCCGTGTGGCCGTGCCGTCTGTCTTGATGCCGGCCGGGAGCAGTCGGGTTTCCGTCAGCACGCGGGCCGTAGGAAAGCCGTTTTCTGCCTCGCGCACCTGCACCAGCGCACCCGTGGTGCCCTTGGCGGTAAACCACAGGTCCACCCCGGTGTTGTGCACGGGCGCATCCAGCATGAACGTCTGCGCCAGCGGGTCCACCGGCATGACGCGGAAGTAGATGATCTGCGACATTTCGCGGTCGGTGCGCTCGCCCTGGCCGGTGAACAGCGCAGAGGCGGCGCTGCCGCCCGTGCCCCGGAAGTCCACGGCCTTGGTGCCGGCTGGCACGTTCGCCGGGATGGGGAACGTGCCCGACAGCACGCCCTGGGCGTTGGCCACCAGGGTGCCGCCCGGCAGCGCCTCGGGCACCACGGCCACGCCGTCGAAGGTGACGGACTGCAGCGTTTCGCCGGGGCCAAAGTTCAGATCAAAGCGCACGTCGATCTGGCGCAGGTACTCCAGAGGCGAGGTGGTCTGGCTGCGCACCTTGGCTTCGTCCATGCCTTTGGTGGCTGCGAACCAGTTGATAGCCACCGAAGTGGGCAGGCCCCAGGTGTCGTAAACATCCGTCCAACGGTCCACCGCAGGGGTGAGCGTGACGGGCCGGGGCAGGGGGTCGAAGGCGTTGTAAGGGTTGACCTTCATCGAACCCGTGCGCGCCAGCTGCGACAGCGCTGCGCGCTGCGTGTAGGCCGGGCTCTGCCGTGTCTTGATGGCCACGCCAATCTGGTGCACCTTGAACGTGATGGGCAAGCGCAGGGCGCTGGCCGCCACCAGGGCAGTTTGCGGCTGGCCGGCGTCGCGCATGGCATTGCTCAGCATCGGGTCGGCAAACAGCCCTTTCTTGATGCCCGAATAGCGCCCGGAGATATCCACGGCCAGGCGCAGCTCGGCCTGATCCAGCAGGATGCGCGAGATCATGGCGCGGTAGTCCGCAATCTCCGACATGGGCACCATGCGCACGCCGTCCAGGGTGATGCGGCGCTGCGCGTCCCAGGTCTGGTAGACCGACGCAATCGTGAGCACGTTCCCCGGCACCTGCGGGGCAATGGGAATCCACGGCGCGGGCACGCCACGCACCCAGGCGATATCCCCATCGGCCGACAGCGTGAGCCGGTCAATGCGGCGCAACGCGAAGTTGTACGACAGCAGCACGGTGGTGCCCGCCACTGCGCCGGTGACGGTCAGGCCGCGAGAGTCCACCGCATCGGGTGCCACCACGGCCACGTAGAGATACGTGACTTGGTAGGTGCTGCCTGGCGCAGGCTCTGCGCCGCCTGCGGCCCAGTCCACCTGCCCAGCCGTCAGCTTGTAGTCGGCGGGGTTGGCGAACACGGTTGCACCCTGCTGGATCAGCTCGATCTGCTGCACGCTGTTATCGGGCAGTGGGTCGGCTGCACCCACAAAGCCACCGTGCACCACGTCCACCGTGCGGCGCTTGATGATGCGCACCTGTGGGGCGCCCACCATGGGCCAGCGGTCGAAGTCGATACGCTGCGCGCCGTTGGTGGTGGACAGGTGGGGTTCGCTGTCGATCCATTGCAGGTCCGGCAAGGCGTTGAACACCACGCGCCGGCCGCTGGGCAGCTCCAGCGCGGCCCCGTTGATCCGGGCGGCCCCTTCGCCCAGGTTGTAAACCTGCTCGCCCGTGGGCAGGTCTGCCGCCATGCGCAGCTCCATCCCGCGCACGATGTAGGTGCCGCCCGTGCTGGCCACGTCATAGGCCTTGATGGCAGTGGTTACGGCGTCGATGTTGGGGGGCGCTTCTTTGGGCCGCACCCACCCATCCTCAACAGTCCACACCGGGAAGAACTCGCCGGCCTGGCCAGAACCTTGGACGCCCCAGGCGAGCTGCACGCGCTCGCGCGCCGCGCCGGGTTCCTTGTAGCCGTCAGTGCCTACCGCCGGATTCAGCAGCTCGGGGTCTTCCAGCTCGGTGACCACATCGCGCACCAGGTAGACGCCGACGAACACCACGCCCACGGTGGCAATCACCAGGGCGGCCGGCGGCACGCCGCGCACGGCGCCGGCCACATAGATGGCGCCGCTCTCGCAGGTGGTGGCGCCGGTGTCGTGGTTCACGATGATGCCGGCGCCGCTGATGATGGAGCCCTCTTTCATCAGGATGCCCGCGATACCCGCAATGCGGGTGTGCATGGCGCGCTGTACTTCGTTCAGCTCGGCGCTTTGCAGCACCTTGTCTGCGCGGAACAGGTGGCGGTCGTAGTTCTTGGCCGGGTCGTGCCGGTCATAGATGGCGAGTGGGTTTGCGCTCATGGGTTAGAAGGGCAGGACGTATTCAAAGGTCTGGCGCACGGCGCCATTGCGGGTGAACGCGGGCACGCGCTCAAGGGTGTAAAGGCGGCCGGGCTCTGCGATCTGCACGGGTGTGAAGTAGCGCTGGCCAGCGGGCAAGCCCGCCACGGTGGAGGCGCCAAAGGTGATGCCCAGCTCTCGGATGGTTTCGCCGTCCGCGTCCTCGAAGTTGAAGACCACGCGCACGTACAGCCAGCGGGTGGGGCCGGCCACCACCGCGTATTTGCTGCCGCTGGGCAGCTCCACTTCGCCGGCGGCGTCCGGCTCCACATAGCCCACGAACGTGGCCAGGCGGCGGCCCACTTCGTCCACCAGGGCGCTGGCGTTGCTGGGCTCGGGCTCGGCCACAGCGTCCCAGGCGGGCAGGCCACGGCCCCAGGTCAAATGCACGGGCTGTGCGGCCATGGCCATGGCCAGGGCAATGCGCCCATCGTCTTGCAGGGTTGCCATTTAGGTGCTCTCCGTTGATTTGGATTCGATATAGACAGGGCGCCAGCGCAGGGCGCCCCAGGTGCCGTTCCAGCTCTGCGGCTGGGGCAGGGCGGGCGGTAGTTCGTCCATGGCGTCGGCGGTGCCGGCCAGCTCGGCAGGCGGCGCGCTCCATGGCGTTTCTGTTTGCACGGCAACGCCAGGCGCGCCGCCCTCGCCCTGTACGCGCACGTAGCCGGGTGCCTCGCCGCGCATCAGCTCGCCGATGCCGCCGAACTCATTGGCCAGCAGGCGGGAGTCCAGGCGCCAGCAGTCGAGCACCGCTTTGTCGTTGCGGGTGAGCTTGGTCACATAGGCGGCCGTGGCAGTGGCCAGCGGCTGGCCGGCGGTGCTGGTGGTTGTGCCGCTGTGCTTGATGCCGAAGCTGGCCTTGATGGGCTCGCCGGTTTCCACACTGACCCACACTCCCGAAGACCCATCGAGCTGCGCGGTGTCCAGCGGCTGGCCTCCGTCCAGGCGCAGCGGCCGGCGGTCATGGTCCCAAAACACGCGCCAGAAGCGCACGTGCACGGGCACGGACTCGCGCACCACGTGGGCAATCAGGGCCATCTCGGCCGCGGTGGCGGGGCGGCCCAGGTTGATGTGCAGCAGAGCGCCGCGTTCGTCCACGCGTGCATCAGGGAAACCGACCCAGCCCAGCACCCGGTGCACGCTGGCGGCGGTGCCGCGCTCGAACAACCAGGGCAGTCCGGCCGCTATCAGCGCATCCAGCGTGGGGAAGTAGCGAGCGAATGGGGCGAGGCCCCACTCTGCGGCCAGCCAGGGCGCAAACGCTGCGGGAGTGCCCTCGCTGGGTGGCTGGAGCGCGCCGGCCAGTGCATCCCACTGGGGGAGTGTCTGGTCGATGGCCCGTTCCAGCTGCGTGGCCTGTGGCGGCAGCAGGTGGCGGCGTGCAGTGGCGGCCGTGGTCACTGCATGCCTTCATCGATCAGCAGCAAGGCCCCGAGCACGGGGTATTCGTCATCTGCCATGGGTGTGATGTCGGCAGGCGCGGATGCATCGGGGTAGCGCACCGCGGCAATGCCTTCCACGTGCAGACGCGTCGTAATCCAGCTGCGCGACACGGCGCGACCCAGGCGCGCATAGCTGGCCAGGGCGGCAGGCAGTGCGGCCTGCAGCTGGGCAACAAGCGTCGTCGGCGCGCTGGCCTCGCGCACCAGGCCTGCAGTGATGTTGATGGCGCGGGGACGGGCGAGCGCCACGGATACGGCCACGCCCAGGGGGCGGGCATCATCAGCGTTGAGAGCGGCCAATACGGCGGCCTGAGTGGCATCTGCCGTGTTGGTGTCGTGTAGCCACAGTTGCACGCGCACAGACCCTGGCCAGGGCTGCATGGCGATGGCGTCGCGCACGTTTTGTGATGCCGTCATGGCCGCCAGTTCGTAGTGCTCGCGGGTGCCGTTACCAGCAAGTGCGCGAATGCGCAGCTGGATGCGGACCCTGTAGCGCGCATCAGCCTCGCCAGGCAAGCGGGGCACGCCGTAGAAAGCGCCCTTGTGGTCCAGGTCCGCGCCCGTGGCGTAGGCCAGCAGGTAGGCGCGGGCCGCATCGTTCACGCGCTGGCGATACAACAGCTCGCGGTAAGCATGGGCCTGCAGCAGCTTGGTCAGTGGCTCGGACTCCAGCGCGATGACTTCGGCGGCGGCGGGGTAGCGCGCAAGCAAGTCGTCGCGGTGAGTTTCGTAGATCGTCTCGAAATCCAAGGACTCCACCACGGTGGGCGGGGGGAGCTTATTCAGGTCTTGAATGGTCATGCAGCACCCCCACGCCGGCCGGTCACAGTGAGCTGTAGGGACAGCGGTTGCTGGCGGCGGTATTCGTTCAGGTGGGTGCCTTCAAGTGTGAGCTGTAGGCGGCCCGGTTTGTCGGCCTCGCGGGCCACCAGCACGCGCGACAGCCGCATGCGCGGCTCCCAGCGCATCAGGGCGCTGGCGATGGCGGAAAACAGGCGAATCTGCGTGGCCTGCGTGTCGGGGTGGTCGATGAGGTCGGGCACCAGCGAGCCGTAGTCCCGCCGCATGACGCGCGTGCCGATGGGCGTCGTGAGGATGTCGCCCACGGACTGGCGCAGGTGCTCCAGGCCGGCAATGGAGTGGCCGGTGAAGCGGTTCATTTGGGGCCTTGGGTGTCGTCGTCGCCTTGCTTGACGCCGCCGTGCACGTGGTTGCGCAGGCTGATCCCGCCGGCCAGCACATCGGGCGAGCCGGTGGCGCCCTCGGCGTCGATCACCAGAGATCCGCCACCGGCAGACAGGACGATGCGATCCCGGCGCAGTTCTATGAAGGCTTGGCCCACACGCAGGGTGATGCCTTGCTCGCAGGTGATGGTGAGCATGCCGGCGCCCGCGTCATGCTCCATCCCCTCGGTTTCGCTCCAGTCGAGGCGGTAGGCGTCGGGGTTCTCGCTGCCTTGCGGGGCCTTATCGCTGTAGACACCGGGCAGCACTACGGCATTGAGCAGGTCGCCGCCGGGAGCCATGACCATGCACTGCTCGCCGACCTTGGGCGGCCACCACTGGCGGCGCGATGCACCGCCCGCGCTGCCGCTGGTCCAGGGTAGCCAGTCGGTGAGCAAGTCGCCGCTGCGGACACGGCAGCGCGCGGGTTTGCCGTGGCGCACTTCGGCAACTGTTCCGGCGCGCAGGATGTTCTCCAGGCGCCGGTTTATTTCAAGGGGCGATTCGCTCTGTTTGGTAGGCCGATCCATTCAAACGATGGTGCCCGCATGCGCTCAGAAGCGCACGCGATTGAGCGTGTGCAAGGCACTTGCACATGCAATCGCGTCCTACTCCTACCGCTTGGTGGCTTCCACAGCAGAAACCAACCTCGCGAGCGCGCCTGATGATTCTTGAACTGATAGACGCGCAGCAGTCTCATATTGTTCGACGTCTGTCTCGACCCCCATTTCCTGGCGAGCGCGAATAGTCAAAGTGCTTATTAGGTCATGAAGGCCTATGAGCTTTCCCGCCAGGCCCAGCGCATAGGTTTTCTTCATCTCTTCAATCTGCGCCGTTACGCTCTCGATGGTTTCTCTCAGACGCTGCAGATCATTTTCAAGCCTTTCCTTTTCATCTCTAAAGTGCTGCTGTTGCGGATTGAGCATCATGCCGGCCTGATAAATCGGACTCAATTCCTTGTGCTGTGCATCTATCAACTTGTAGCGCTCCTGGGCTAGAAGCAGATCCGACTTCTTTGCATACAGCGGGACGAGCTCTGCTGCAGAGTCCATAAAAAGAACTGTTAGCTTTCGCGTCAGCTCCTTCACAAGCAAAACAGTGCCCATTTCGGCAATCAGTTCTATTCGCGCCGTTGCCGAATAGAAGCCGCTGAGCGAGCCGCCTATATCGGAATCGCTTGCAGTCTTATTTTGGAGTGTGCTCAGAAAGCCGATGGATTTTTGCAGTTCATCGTTGGCCTCCGTGTAAGCCGTCCGCCTTGCACTTGTGATTCTGTCCTTGTGCGCCTCAGCGCGTGCGTTCTCCCTTTCCGCATCGGCCAGCTCCCTTGAATCTGCTCGGTTCAATTGCGCCTCTGCCGCTGAATGAGCAAGCTCTTTTTTCAATCGCTTGCCCGCATACCAAATCGATATCAGAACGCCCACGAATGTGAGGACGGAGACCCAAATAGTTGGGTTCTCAATCATCGGAACGCCTGCCGACTGAGGGGGGGCCAACGTTATCGCGATGGTGGTGGGCTCGATCCCTGCCTTAATCGGCACGGCTACCGCTGCAGCAGTTACTGCATTTGCGTTTCCTGCGGTTGTTGGTGGGGTGGCGGAAGGGGTGAGCTTGTCCATCGGTGCCTGCATCTATTTGCTGTGGCGCGCATGTTAGGGTCAAAAACGCTGCAGGTGAAAAATAACGAGGTCACGTATGCGCTCCACTTGATCCGCAGTAATGCTCAGAAGTCGTCGTGTGGGATATCGGTAGGTCGGCCCGCCGGGCTTTACGCGGTCTTCAAGCCCGAAGTGGTGCACGCGCGCTATGCGGTCAGCCCGTCCGACGAATTGCAGCACGGCCTCATCGGCCAACCCCTGAGCCTTGAGGTGCTTGGCCGTGTGCAGCTTCTGGAACATCGGCAATGGCTTATTCACGGTGCGGCGTACGGCGCCTCGCGCCTGGCGCAGGGCATTGGGCTTGCGCGGCTCCCATGGTGTGCCGTCTGGCGCCTGTTGGGCGCGCATGTTGGCTACGTTCCCCGCGCGCAGATAACGCGCCACGTCGCGCGCAAGGACCCGGCGTTCGGCCTCGGTCAAGCGGGACAGGAGAGGCGACAACCAGCCTTCAAGGCGCTGTAAATCGTCCATAGGTCAGCGAGGGTCGTGGTCCCACTCGGCCAGCAGCTCGCCATGCATCCACAGGGACCAATGCTCGGGCTTGTCGATGTGGACGGGGTGGGGCGGCTCGGGCACGTGGTGCAGCTCAACGGCACCAGCCGGGGCGCCTACGCGAGGGCGCACCAGCACGCGCTCAGTCAGGTCGATTTCAAAGCCGATATCGGTGGTGATGTCGGTCAGGAACTCGGCATTGAACCGCAGTGCCTTGTCGCGTTTATCGGGGTTGTCGAACAGCTCGGGCTGGTTGCGCGCGATCCACTCCAGCATCGGCACGACCAGCGCATCGGCGTGGCCCGCGTAACCCAGCGCCACCACCTGCAGGGTGTAGGCGTATTCGAACGACAGGGAGCCCGTGCCCGTGGTGGTGATGCGGCCCGAGCTGATAAACAACGCCAGGTTTTCGGGGTTGTCCACGAACCAGGGCACCGCGGCGGTGAGCTGGTCGCGCAGGCTACTGGGCTTGAGCATTGGCCGCGGCCTCCATCATTGCGCGGGCGCTGTCGTAGGCCCGCTCGCAGGCGAGGCCACGGGCGCGGGCGGTATCAGCGACGTGCGCCAGCTCTCCCGCTCTGTCGTCAGCGCGTCGCTGCAAGTCGGCGAGCAGATCGGTGGGGGCGGCGTCTGGCGCGCACTGCCCGGCAGCGGCGCAAGCCTGGGCGGCGGCACGGTGCTGGATGAGGTAGTCGGCAAGGTCGCGCTGCAGCCGGTTGCGAGTATCAATGGCGCGATCACGGCCAGCATCAGCCGCCGCAATGGCGGCCAGTGCATCGGTGTCGCTCTGGGCGATTTCTTCACGGTGGGTTCCTTCCAGTTTGCGATAGCGTTCTGAGGTTTTCAGCGCAGCGCGCGCCGCGGCGGCCCGCTCGGTCTGCAGGGTGGTTTCCGCGTGGGCGGCTTCCAGCCGGGCCTCTGCCAGGCCGATGGTTTGCATCAGCAGTGCGAAGCCCAGGCCCAGGCCCAAGGCGATGGCGCTGTACTTCCAGGCGTTGGCGCGAAGAGTGGCGAGGATCATTGCAGCGCCATGCAGTCCGCATGCCTCTTTTGCTGGCGGGTCCACACGCCCTTGCAGCCCTTCGGCCCCCAGTTCACGGGCAGTCGGCAATCCCGGCCGGCCTGAAACCGCCACTGCAACAGGGCGTGGCAAGCGCCCGCGTAATCGCCCCGCAGCAGCCACGTGCGAGGTGATTGCGGCTTGCGCCAGTTGCCGCTGCCGAACTGGCCCACCCAATCTTGATAAAGGTCGTACTCGCCCGGGTACAGCAGCACGCCGGGCAGGCTGGCTTTGAACCGCGCCTCTTCCTCGCTGTGCAGGTTGCGGGCGAGCTGCTGGGCGCGTTGGCGCGTGATGGGGCTATCGGACAGCCGCACTGGCGTGCCGTCTTCGTAACGGGTGGAGCCATGGCCGATGGTGGGCACGTCGCCCACCGTGGGCACGTAGGGGTGATGCACCACTGCGCCATCGGCGCGCACGCTGGTCGGGCCGTCGCCTTCGCTGGCGGTCCAGGTGGCGAAGCCGGCCGCCGACAGGGTGAGCGCCGCCACTGCCAGGCGCTGGCGGATGGTGGTGCTCACGGCCTGCCCCCGACGCGCTCGGCGTTGCGGTCGGCGCGTTCGTTTTGCCACTTCCACGCCAGATAGGCGATCTGCAGTACGAGGTACACGCAGGTGAGTGTGGTGATAGGGCTCCACGAAAAGAACCCGCCCGGTTGATTCGCGGCGACGGTTACGGGCGGCGAGGCCTTTGCGACCTCCACGCCCACGGCTTTGACAATGCTTGTGCTGTCCATGAAGGCTCAGTCCCAGAGGTTGATGGTTGGTCGGGTGGTGGGGGCAGGGGCGTCGGGAAGCTGAACCAGATCACCGGCGGCCAGGTGAACGCCTTTTGCTGCAAGGCCAGGGTTCATGGACAGCGCCGCTTCGACGGTGCCGCGTGTGGTCCCGAGGGTGCGCAGGCAGATTTGGTCGAGCGTTTCGTGGTCGCGCGCGATGGCCTGCGGCATCAGATCAGCTCCACGGTGGTGCGGCCGATGCCCAGGATGTCGGAGATGGCCCAGCGCATGGCCTGGCGGTGCGTGTCTGCGCGGCTCTCGATTTTTTCCTTGATGCGGTCGCCCTTGCCGTCACTGGAGGGCGTGGTGCTGATGTCGCGGTAAGCCTCCGCCAGGTCTGCCTGCACGTGCGAATAGACGGCGTGCAGGTAGCGTGATTCGTTCTCGCTAGAGCCGTCCAGCTCATCACCGGGCACGGCCGACAACGATGCATAGCCCATGGCTTGGTGCGCATCACGCCAGGCGCGCAGCTCGCCGTTCACGCTGCGCAATGCCGCCACCAGCGCGAGGCGCAGGCGGTCGGGCGTGACAGTGCCATCCAGGCGGCAGGCCTTGCGCAGGGCTTCGGGCGAGATAGCCGGAAACCACGGATGGTTTTGCACCGGCAGCTCTGCGCCGACAACAGGGGGTTTGGCGGTGGCAACGAAACTCACAGTCAGGCCTCGGTGTAGGAATTTGGTGGCGGTGGTCCGGGTGCGTTGATCGCTGGGCTTGCGCCCTTGGGTCGCGGCACCCGGAGCCGCCAGGGTGCGGGGTACGCTCGGTCAGGAGGTCGGCGCGGCGTTCTTCAAACGCCGCTCCAAGCGCTCCATGTCTTTTTTCACGCCGACTTGCGCGAACAGTTCGTTTGCGCGGGAGAACTGCGCCATGGCCGCGCGGGCCTTGGTTTCGTCCACCGTTGTGTAGTCAGGTGTTGTCGTTGGGGTGCGGCCCACCAGGGCATAACCAATGGCCTTGAACAGCTTGGCGCGGGCTTGGTCGGGTGCGTCGTGGGCTTCGGTCAGCTGCGCGACTTCTGCGAGCACGCGCACGGCCTCATCGCCGAACAGCTTGCCGTCCAGCGCCGCAGTGGCGGCCGTGTCGATCAAGATGACGGCTGGCGTGCGCGAGTAGTCGGCGGGCATCGCCAGACCGTTGGCGATCACATAGCCGGCCAGCTCCAGGGCTCGCAGCCAAGAGCCGGTGTCCATGTGCCACACCATTAGCGTGACCAGCACCATGTCGTGCCCGCCCTGGCCGCCAGCGAGCGCGCCGGTCAGGTATTCGTCGTACACGGCCAGCAACTCGCGCTTTGCCTCGATCTTGCGTTCCACCGACTGGATGCTCTTGAGCAGCCGTTTGTGTTCAGCAAGCTGGCGCAGCATCAGCTCGTAGGCGGTGCCCCGGACCTCGTGGCCGTGGGGCGCCGCCCTGGCCGACAGCTCGGCCAGCACGCGCAGTTTGTGGGCTTTCGCGGGGGATGTCATGGGAACCCGCTCAGACCAACTCGATGTTTTCGAGCAGCACGGCCTTGCCCAGGTTTTCCACCACGTAGGCTTCGTTCACGCTCTCGTAGTTCTCGTAGCGGTCGCGCTTGGCGTTGTCTGTGAACAGGCGACGGCGGGTTTCCTCCTGCCAGTAGATGGACAGGTTGTCCCAGCTGGTGATGAGGATGGAGCTGCCCGGGAAGAAAGGCACCTGCGCGGCCTGCACGTTGCCGATGCGCTTTTGAGCCATGACCACCTGAGAGGCCAGGGTTTCAGACGGCGCCTGTTTGACATTGACCAGCGGGAAATACTTGTCATGCAGCAGCTCGCCGCCGACCATTGCCACCAGGCTGGTGTCGCCTTGGAACCAAGGGTCCAGCAGCGTCATGGCGTCAAACACCAGAGCGTCGAGGTTCTTGTAGTGCGCGCCGGCAGCGTCGCCGACCTTGATGGCGCCAGCGCCCACGGCGCCTTCGTCCATGACGCGCTCGGGGGCCGTCTCGCGCAGCTGCTGCAGCCAGCCTTTGTTGACGTCCTGCAGCATGGGGTTGGCGGCAATGTCAGTTTCAGCAGCCGCGGCCGTACCGTTGAAGCCGATCATGATGCGGTCGAGCGCCTGGCGGATCACCAGGGAGTCGCGCACGCGGGTTTGGAAGTCCTTGAACTTCGCCCACATGTCGAGCTTTGCGTATTCCAGGTGGGTGTCGAAATTCGTTTGAAAGCAGTGGTATTGGGTGCCGTCCAGCGCTGTCAGGTCGCGGGTCGCGCGGTCCTTCAACTTGGTGTTGGTGCGACTGGCAGAGGGGCCGCTGATGCCTAGGCCCAGTTTCGCGCCCTGCTGCTCGCGGACGGGGACGATGTTGACGCGCTGGAGAACGTCAGAAGACTCCTGTATTTTGGTTTCCAGGGTCTGCGCCACGGTCGGCGCCACCGTGAATTTTTCATTGGCGCTGGCCACGGAATTGATGGAGGCGATCTGGGCGCAGTAGGCCGCGATGGCCTGGCGGGTAACGGTGTGCATGTCGGTGTTCCTGGGTGATGGATTGGGGATTTATTGGGGTGGATTGGGAGCGAGTGGGGATCAGCAGTCGGTCTTTGCTGCGCCGTCACCGCCGCTTGCTGGTGGGCGCGTGGTGAATCCCGACTCGGGGGTTTCTTCAAGGCGTTTCACCAGGGCGTCGTGCTTGCCCGACAGCTCGGTGTAGTTCTTGGCCAGGGCGTCGTGCTCTGCTTTCAGGTCGTCGTGTGCCTTGTCCTGCGCATCGGCGTAGATGCCGAAGGCCTCAAAGCCCTTGAGCACTTCGGCAAAGCGGGTGTCGTCGTCTTTCGCCCGGCCCGTGAAGCGCTTCACCAGGCCATCGAGCACGGCGGAGAACTTGGACGCCTTGGGTTCGGCCTCGGGCGTTTCGTCTTCCTCGAAAACCAGTTCGGTGTGCACCGCTTCACTGAACAGCGCGCCGGCATCGCTCTTACGCTTGGCGAACGGGCTGGCCTCGGGCTTTTGCGCAGCGAAGGTCAGCACCTCGGTGCCCAGGCTGGCCGGGCTGTCGGTCACACCCAGTCCGGTGAGGTAGGCCTCGCCCGAGTCGGCGAATTTGGGGTGGACCTCGATGCTGGTGTAAATCTTCTGGCCGGCCTTGTTCATGGCCACCAGCTCGGGCAGCGGCTTGATCTGCGCGAACAGTGCGCGCTTGCCGTCTTCCACGTCGCGGGCCTCGACTGCAAGCACGTCGCCATGGGCACGAAACGGGCTGTCGGCATACAAGCCGCGCATGTGCTCCACCCACACCCGGGCGCCGTACTTCGCGGGATCGAAGTTCTTCGCCATCTGGTTGATCTGGTCGCGGGTGATGGCGCGGCCGTCTGTGGTGGCGCCTTCGGTCGCCACGCGGAAGTAGCGCGATTTGAGCGGCTTTTCAGTGCTGGCCGCGGTGGTTTTGGATGCCATGGTGCTGGGTTCCTCGGTTGCGTTGAGAGCGATGGTTTGCAGTAGCTGCCATCGTCTCGCCGTCGCGCGAACCCATCAATGAATGCCGCATGTGCGCCGTTCAGGCACATGCAGTAGGGCTGGGGAGCGTGTGCTTTTTCACAGGTGGGCGGCCCAAACTTGGCCCCATGCCTGCTGACGCCATCGCCAAAGCCTTGCCCTTTTCCACACTGCCCGGTCCCGGCCTGGCGGCCGATAAGCGCCGTGCGGCGCGGCACCTGTTCTGGCAGGGGTGGGCTGTCACGACCATTGCGGCATATATCGAGGAACCGCGCTCCACCGTGCAGGGGTGGAAGGATGCCGAAGGTTGGGACAAGGCGCAACCCGTGGAGCGGGTCGAAGCGGTGATTGAAACCCGCATGGCGCAGCTGGTCATGAAGGACAACAAGACCGGGGGCGATTTCAAGGAAATCGACCTACTCGGGCGCCAGATTGAGCGCCTGGCCCGCGTGCACAAGTACGAGAAAACGGGCAAGGAAGCGGACTTGAACCCGGCGATCAACCGGCGCAACGACAGGCCCAAGAAGCAGCCCGAGCGCAACCACTTCGACGAGAACGAGCACCAGCAGCTGCTGGACTGTTTCGCCGGCTCTCTGTTCGGATATCAGAAGGTCTGGCGCGCTGCGCACGACGAGCGCACGCGCTTCATCCTGAAGTCGCGGCAGATCGGCGCAACGTGGTACTTCGCCCGGGAGGCACTGGCCGATGCGCTGGAGACTGGGCGCAATCAGATTTTCCTGTCGGCATCCAAGGCCCAGGCGCACATTTTCAAGCAGTACATCATCGCCTTTGCCAAAGAGGCGTGCGGTGTGGAGCTGTCGGGTGACCCCATCGTTTTGAGCAACGGCGCGACGCTGTATTTCCTCGGCACCAACGCGCTGACGGCGCAGGGGTACCACGGCAATTTCTACTTTGACGAGTGCTTCTGGACGCGCAAGTTTGACGAGTTGAACAAGGTGGCCTCGGGCATGGCCATGCACAAGCACTGGCGCAAGACCTACTTCTCCACGCCCAGCAGCATCCAACACCCGGCCTATGCGCTGTGGAGCGGGGACCGCTACAACCGCAAGCGCGCGAAGGCCGAGCGCATCAAGTTGGATCTGTCGCACACGCACCTGGCCGGCGGCTTCACGGGCGAGGACAAGATTTGGCGCCAGATCGTCACGATCTTGGATGCCATGCACGGCGGGTGCAACCTGTTCGATATCGAGGAACTGCGCCACGAGTACAGCCCCGAGGAATTCGCCAATTTGCTGATGTGCGGATTCATGGACGACACGTTCAGCATCTTTCCGTTGACTGAGCTGCAGGCCTGCATGGTCGATAGCTGGGTGGAGTGGAGCGATGTGCACCAGCTGGCGATGCGGCCTTTTGGCTTTCGCCCGGTGTGGGTCGGATATGACCCTTCGCGGTCCGGCGACTCGGCCGGGTTGGTGGTGCTGGCGCCCCCGGCCGCGCCCGGCGGCAAATTCCGTGTGCTCGAAACGCTGCAGTTCCGTGGGCTCGATTTCGAGGCCCAGGCCGAGGCCATCAAGAAGATCACGGAGCGCTACAACGTGGCGCACATCGGCATCGACACCACCGGTATGGGGCGCGGCGTGTACGAGCTGGTCAGCAAGTTCTACCCGGCGGCAAAGGCCATCAACTATTCGGTTGAGGTGAAAACCATGCTGGTGCTCAAGGCCAAAAACATCATCAGCAAAGGCCGTCTGGAGTTCGACAACGGCGCAACGGGCATCGACCTGGCGCAGGCGTTCATGTCCATTAAGCGGACCTTGACCGCTAGCGGTAGCCAAGCCACCTACACAGCCGGCCGCACCGAACAAACAGGGCACGCGGATTTGGCATGGGCCTGCATGCACGCCCTGGATAACGAGCCTTTGGAAGGCACCACCGGCACCAATCAATCAAGCATGGAGATTTTCTGATGACAGCTGGCATGAGCCTGGCCGACAAGGCCGCCACCAACACGCCAGGGGCGGGCGAGCGCTCGCAGATCGAGGCCTTCACCTTCGGCGAGCCCGCGCCAGTGATGCAGGGGGAGATGCTGGACTACGTGGAGAGCTGGATCAATGGGAAGTGGTACGAGCCACCCCTGAGCTGGGACGGCCTGGCCAAGTCGTTCCGCGCGAGCCCGCACCATGCGAGCGCGCTCTATGTGAAACGCAACGTGCTGGCCAGCACGTTCAAGCCGCACAAGCTGCTCGACCGGGCGACGTTCAGCAAATATGCGCTGGACTTTCTGACCTTTGGCAACGCCTATCTTGAGCGGCCTCGCAACAGGCTGGGCGGCTCTTTGCCCCTGCGCCACGCGCTGGCGAAGTACATGCGGCGCGGCTCTGAGCTGGATAGCTACTTCTTCGTGCAGGGCCACAAGACCGAGCACGAATTTAAACGTGGGGCGGTGTTCCACCTGATGGAGCCGGATGTGAACCAGGAGGTGTACGGCCTGCCCGAGTACCTGGCCGCTCTGCAGTCGGCCTGGCTCAACGAGTCGGCCACCTTGTTCCGGCGCAAGTATTACAACAACGGCTCGCACGCCGGCTTCATCCTGTACCTGTCGGATGCGGCCCAGCAGCAGGGCGACGTCGATGCGCTGCGCGATGCGCTCAAGAAGAGCAAGGGGCCGGGCAACTTCAAAAACCTGTTCATGCATGCGCCCAACGGCAAGAAGGACGGTATCCAGGTGATACCCCTGTCCGAGGTGGCCGCGAAGGACGAGTTTTTCAACATCAAGAACGTGAGCCGCGACGACCTGCTGGCGGCCCACCGCATCCCGCCCCAGCTCATGGGCGTAGTGCCCAGCAATACCGGTGGCTTTGGCGCAGTGCGGCCGGCCGCCGAAGTCTTCGCCCGCAATGAGATCGTGCCGTTGCAGGCTCGATTCAGCGAGCTGAATGCTTGGCTGGGCGACGAAGTGGTGCGTTTCGACCCTTACGTGGTGGGCGTGGGCGACGCAGAGGCCGGGTAAGGTCAGTTTAGGAGCTTGCCGCCTCGCCCCAGCACGCCCTCGGCAACGCTCAAAGCGTGCTCCTCCGTAGGGTAGGGGCAGCTCTCAGGAAGTTCAATCTCGCTTCCGTCTAACAGTTCGATTGCTGCGATGCGCCATTCATCGGCACTGACTTTGAGCAACCTAATCCAATAGGTTTCCTTGCCGTCTGGCGTCCGTCGTCGGTACTCGGTGGTCAGCATCTTCCGTATCTCCCTGAATGACGCAGTAGCCTCGCCATGTCCAAAATTACCTAGTGCAAACAAGTTTGCAAGTCATGGCGCTGAGCGTCAAGCAGACGACTGCCATTGCCTACCATCCCTTCGAACTAACACGAGGCCACTGGCTAGGGGCGGCGAAGCCAGCCCCGCAGACCCTCGCAGCCTCACCTTAAGCCGACCCGTCAACTGCCCTGGCGCGCAGTCGAGACCCCGCCGCGCCTGCCCTCTTGATAGGCTGAATCTGCCGACCCTGCCGACCCCAGGCAGCGCAAGGCTTGGTGCGGGCTCGCGGCCGGTTTTCGACAAGTTTCGAGTGACGGGATTTGCCGGATTTCGTCAGTTGCCTCACTCCATTTGCCTAACCTGTTGAAACATCGTCGGCTCGGAAGTGAGACCGTTAACGCTGCCGTCGCCGCCTAGGCGGAAGTGAGCGTTTGGGAGCTGAGCGATATGCAGAAAGGATGGGAGCAATTGAGCGGGCAGCGACAGCGTGCCAATCGCCCGCCCTTCGTCTAAGGCAAAAGAGGGGGGCGGCAGTGCTGGCGAGTTCGAAAAACCGATGACTAGGCATGTTCGAACTGCGCCCTCGCGACCCCCTGTCAATTCGATAACCCCCGCAGCGTCTTGAAGGACGTAATCCATTTCAGGATCGTCATAAATGACTCCACCAGCCAAAGCGGCTACACGCACGGAACGGACTTTTGTAACTACCCCCGCAGCCCATTTTGGTGACAGATCGGACGGGCGAGGGTAACTGCTCGGGTTATAGCGACCCGGTGCGTCTTTCAGAATATTTTGCATGAGAGGTAATTTCCATGAGGCGCGTAACAACTGTTGTCAGCCCGCTTTGATTTTTCAATTGCTTACAGGGCCCGTGGAAGCGGTGGCCGAAGTGGAATTACTTGCCCCATCAACTCCAGGCAGCGGTACCGCCCACCAACCCTGCTTGAAATAGCGCTGGTCTACATTCCATTCCTGGCCGGTAAATCTCATGCCCCCCTCACACCTTCGCAGCGTTGCATGCCTGAGTGTGGGAAACATCATGGAAGGCCCAGATGCCTCCGGAAGGGGGAGGAGATCCGCATGGCAATACGGCATGCCTGTCTTAGGGTGGTTGGTCCGGTAGACCAGCCAGCCGTGCACTCCGTTCGCCTGTGCTACATCAGGCGCGAGACGGACGCCCCTTCCGTCGTAGAGACGGTAAACAATGCAGTACACCGGCTCAAAAAGGAATGCGTTCCACCTCGAATCGGCACCCTTCGGCATCACCCACATCCTTTAATGCCGCTCGACGTGCTGCCGTACTCGCGACCCCCCAACGCCGCACGACAGCGAGCTGATCCGGCGAAAAGGAACCCGGGGGCGATGACTGCAGCAGCTGCAGAGTGTCCAGCGTGGCCGCCACTTCTTCGGGGGTGCCAATGACTCGCTCGAGTTCCACGGCATAGCGGGTTTCAATCTTGATCCTGTCGGCCGCCAACAGGTCTTCGGGGTAGTCGCGCAATGCGACGGAGTAGGTAACTTCAAGGGTGTTCATGGGGTGGCCTCCTGTCTCAATACTGTGAAAATATACAGTGTTTGAGTGGCCTCGCAGCCCTCTTTTTTGCACTTTGCGCTAGCCCGCGCAGGGCCTACGATCCGTGCTATCTCAGCAGGAGCAAGCATGTGTACTCGGTACATCTCCCCCAACGAATCCGCAGCTGAACGCGAGTGGCGGATTGACGCACGCAACCATGGACGCATCTTCAACAAGGTGCTGCTGCCCGGCGGCCGTGGCCTGTTCATCAGGTGTCCTAAAGGGGCGGCAAGCGGCAGAGAGATGCTGGCGGGCCGGTGGGGCCTTATCCCAGCGTTTTCTGACAAAGCCGATCACAGGTACTCCACCAGCAATGCTCGGTCCGAGGAACTGTCCCGCAAAGCCAGCTTTAAGGGGCCGTGGCGGCAAAGTCAGCGCTGCATCATTCCCGCGCTTGAGTTCATCGAGCCAAACTGGGAATCTGGCCACCATGTGCCTTGGGCGTTTAAGCGTGCAGATGGCGGCCTATGGGGCCTTGCTGGCATCTGGAGCACGTGGATAGACCCGCGCACGGGCGACGAGCACGAGAGCTACAGCATGCTGACCAAACACGCGAACTCTCACCAGCTGATGAGCCGGATGCATAAACCTGAGATGGACAAGGCAACAAAACGTCCGCTGCCGCCCGAGCAGCAGGACAAGCGCAGCGTCATTCCCATTGAGCAAGGCGACGTGGATACGTGGCTGGCCGGCACTGTGGACGAAGCGCTTGGGCTCCTTCGGCTATCGCCCGCTGAAGCTTTCGACGCAGGTCCCGAGGCCGGCTACACACTCATCCAACCCTCATTGTTCTGAAGGTATCGACCTGCTCTTGGGTGCCAAGATCACCGGCAGGGACACCGGCGCTCAGTTCATGCTGTTTCGTCATGAACTTGCCTGGAATTCGCACCCCGGTGGGAACCGGCCAAAACACTGGATATGAGACACCCCTCTTCAAATGAAAAGGGCACTGGATATGAGACGCGTCACATAAAACGTCTCATAACGCAGGCAAGAAAAAAGCCGCCGCTATCGATTTGATAGCTGCGGCTTATTTAGCCTTGCGGCTTGGCTTGGTGGGTCCTGAGTGACTCGAACACTCGACCTACGGATTAAGAGTCCGCTGCTCTACCAACTGAGCTAAGAACCCAAACCTTTTAATGTTCTGACTGCATCGCTGCAGAGCCTCGAATTATGCACCAGTTTTTTGCTGCCTTGCAAGTAGGGCTTCAAAATTATTGCATTGCGTTGCGGCTCGCCAGCTCCACGAACAGGCCGCTGTGGTCCAGCTCGCCCAGCCCGTGCTCGACGCCTTCCGTATACAAAGCCTCGAAAAGCTCGGTGATAGGCGCATCAAACCCGATCTCCCCCGCAGTCGCCAGGGCATTGCGCATGTCCTTGAGTTGCACGGCCATGCGGCCGCGCGGGGCGAAGTCGCGTTCCACCATGCGCTGACCATGCAGCTGCAGGATGCGGCTGTCGGCGAAGCCGCCGCTGATGGCTTCGCGCACCTTCGCCATGTCGGCACCTCCCTTGGCTGCAAACAGCAACGCCTCTGCCACCGCGCCGATGGTGATGCCCACGATCATCTGATTGGCCAGCTTGGTCAACTGGCCGGCGCCGTGCGGCCCGACATGGGTGGCGCGGCCCAGGGCCGAGAACACGGGCAGGGCGCGGGCAAAGTCCTCAGGGCGTCCCCCGACCAGGATGGCCAAGGTGCCGTTCTCTGCGCCCACGGTACCGCCTGACACGGGGGCGTCCAGGTGCGTGAGGCCCATCTCCCCCAGGCGCGCTGCGTGGTCACGCGCTTCGCGCGGCTGGATGGAGGCCATGTCGATGAACAGCGCGCCCTTGCGCATGGCGGTTGCGGTGCCCGAGTCGAACAGCACCTGCCCCACCACCGGGCCGTTCTCCAACAGGCTGACCACGATGTCGGCCTGCTGGACAGCGCTTGCAGGCGTGTCGTGCACGGTGATCCCGATTGAGGCCAAAGGCTCGGCCTTGGCGCGGGTGCGGTTCCAGGCGTGAACCTGATGGCCGGCTTCGCTCAGCCGGCGCGCCATGGGGCGGCCCATCATGCCGATGCCAAGGACGGCGATACGAAGCGGTGTGGAAGTCGTCATGGCGTTATCTGTCGAGGGTTGTCGCTCTGTGCATCATGTGCCTTTTTGCCGTGTCTGCCTGTCACCGAGCTTGCAGCAGCGCCCGATTGGCAAGATGATTCTGCTGCCCCAAGGAGACTTTTCATGAGCCTGCCCCTCAATGACCCCGCGTGGTTGGAGCGCATGTACAACAACCGCGCCCTGGTTCCTGACCACATGGATTACCTGCAGCGCTGGGCCGAAGACTCAGCGCGGGTGCGGGCCAGCCAACCCTGCGTGCTGGACGTGGCATACGGCACGGGTGCGGGAGAAAGCCTGGATATTTTCCCGGCCGCGCGCACCGCCCCTGAGGGTGTTCCGGTGCTGGTGTTTATCCACGGCGGTTACTGGCGCGCACTCGACAAGTCCGACCATTCCTTCATCGCCCCGCCGTTCACGCAGGCCGGCTTTTGTGTGGTGGTGGTGAACTACGCGCTGTGCCCCGGCACGCCCGAGGCGCCGGTCACCATTCCCCACATCCTTCGGCAGATGGAAAAGGCGCTGGCCTGGGTGGCGCACCACATTGCCAGCCATGGAGGGGACCCGAAGCGCATTACCGTGGCAGGGCATTCGGCAGGCGGCCATCTGGCCGCGATGCTGTTGACCAGCGTGTGGCCGTTGATCGCCAACGGCCTGCCCGACGGGCTGGTGCGCAATGCGCTGTCGATTTCGGGCATCCACGATCTGGAGCCGATCATGTACACCCCCATGTACCAGGCCGCGCTGAACCTGACGGAACAGCAGGTGTTGCAATACAGCCCTGCACGCCTGCTGGAGCCTGCCACCGGCACGCTGCATTGCGCCGTGGGCGCGGATGAAAGCCCCGAGTTCCTGCGGCAGAACCAATTGATGCAAGACGCCTGGGGCAGCCACTTTGTGCCCCGCAGCGTGAGCTTGCCCGGCCTGCACCACTTCAGCATCGTGGACGCGTTGGCCAAGCCGGGGCACGACCTGCACCACATGGCGCAAAACCTGCTGCGATCGTGATGCAGGGCCTGCGCAGCAGGCCACCGGCGCCGAGTTACATCAACAGGTGCTCGCCCGCGTTGTCGCCGCCCAGGATCACGTAGTTGACCTTGCGGATGTCCATCAGCTTCTTGCCACCGGCGTAGCTGATGGAGCTTTGCACGTCCTGCTCCATCTCGACCAGCGTGCCGGCCAATGGACCCTTGACGGGCTCCAGGATGCGCTTGCCTTCGACATGCTTGTACTCGCCCTTGTTGAAGTCGCTGGCAGAGCCGTAGTACTCCTTGAACAGCGCGCCGTCGACCTCGACCGTCTGGCCGGGCGACTCCTCGTGCCCTGCGAACAGCGAGCCGATCATCACCATGCTTGCGCCAAAGCGAATGCTCTTGGCGATGTCGCCGTGGCTGCGGATACCACCGTCGGCAATGATGGGCTTGGTGGCCACGCGCGCGCACCACTTGAGCGCCGACAGCTGCCAGCCACCCGTGCCAAAGCCTGTCTTGAGCTTGGTGATGCAGACCTTGCCCGGGCCCACGCCCACCTTGGTCGCGTCTGCACCCCAGTTCTCCAGGTCGATGATGGCCTCCGGCGTCGCCACGTTGCCGGCGATCACAAAGGCCTTGGGCAGGTGCTGCTTCAGGTAGCCGATCATGTTCTTCACGCTGTCTGCGTGGCCGTGGGCGATGTCGATGGTGATGTACTCGGGCGTGAGGCCCAAGGCCACCAGCTGGTCCACGGTGTCGTAGTCGGGCTGCTTCACGCCCAGCGAGATCGAGGCGTAGCAGCCTTGTGCGTGCATGTCCTTGACGAACTGCACGTTGTCCAGGTCAAACCGGTGCATGACATAGAAGTAGCCGTTCTGCGCCATCCAGGTGCAGATCTTTTCGTCCACCACCGTCTTCATGTTGGAGGGCACGACGGGCAACCGGAACGAGCGGCCGCCCAATTCCACGCTGGCGTCGCATTCCGAGCGGCTTTCCACCCGGCACTTGCGCGGAAGCAAGAGAACGTTGTCGTAGTCGAAGATTTCCATGAGATTCCAAGCTCCATAAAAGGACGCAACCGAACAATTTCGGCTGCGGCGGGCGCTTGGCTTTCAGACCGGTTCCGTGGGTGCGGGCCGAGGAGGCCGCTCCGATCCCCGCAGTGCGCGGGCACAAAAAAACCGGGCGTCAAGAAACTTGGGCCCGGTGATTGATTCTACCCGCCTGTCCCCGGGGCCCTATAACCGCATCGGTATGACCGGTATCACCGGCAGGTTGATTGCGCTGCGGCAATGGTGCGGCCCTGGGCATCCTCTACCCAGCCCACCATGCGCAGGCGCTCGGACTGGGCACCTTCGGGGATGCGCATGGACCGGGCCTCCATCCATTTCATATGCTCTTGTTTTGATAGCGTATTGCGCTTGTTCCACGTGCCGTGGAGCATGTTTCTGACAATATTTCGAGAGCTGGCGGTGCCATCGGTGCCCGCGGGCACGGCCTCTACCAGCACCAGGTAATAGTGAAGGTCACCCAGCGCCGCGCCACGGCTCCCCGTATTCCGCCGCGCCGGATTGAAGTGAATCGACGCGCCCACATAGTCATTGAACGGAATCCCGTGCGCCACGCGCAGCCCCGCGTTGCCTCCAGCGGCCTCGACCACGGCGGTGTGCACATCGGTGGCGGTGGGTGGCTTGCGGCCCAGGGCATCGAGCCGGTCGAGCGCGTCGCGCGTCGCAGCGGCCGACAGCGGGGCGTCGTCACCCAATGCACCCGGCGCGATCCAGTCGAGCACCACGGTGCCACTCGTGGCAGATGGGGCCGGGACGGTGCGATCGGACCAGCAGGCCTCGCAGTCCGCGCTGAGGAAGCGTTCGAACAATGCAACCGGCTTGGCATCACCATCGCTGGAGCATACAGATTGGGTGTGGCCCACCAACGAAGTTGTGGCAAGCAAAAGAGCAGTCAGGAGACGCATGGTCGCTCGCAGCTACTGTGGTGGAGTTGTGCACCCGGGGGGCCGTGCGGGGGCTTCCGGGAACCCTGGCCCTGGCTTGCAAGGGTCTGGCATGGCTATTTGTTTGATGCCAGCTGTGTACTCTTCAAGCGCCACGCGCCCAGCGGTGGTATCCGGCATGTATGCGAGCCAATACGCGCTGAGTGACGAATATTGTTGGGAGTCAATGCCGATGCCGTGTTTGCACGAGGCTTCCTGAGCCCACAGCTCACCGCTGGAATAGGCAAGCCCCTTCGCCTCAATTTGCGGTGCATAGTGGGCATGCAACACCACGGGGCTGCTCGTCACTTGATATCGGACCAGTCCCTGGTTGTCACGAAGTGGTGTCTGCACAGTCTCGATTTGGGCCGGCTGCCAGGTGCGCGGCCCCCATGTTTGCGAAGGCCACACAAAGGGCTTGATGTGCTCAATCATCCAAGCGCAAACCTTCGCATCGGGCTTATATGTCAGCGCCGGCGGCGGATTTAGCGGCACCGGAGTCGGTGGCGAGGTATCTGTTGGCGCTTCATTGCCACCACCGCCGCAACCGTAAAGGCCGATCAGCACCATTGCCACTCCTGCCACGCGAAGTTTGCGAGCGTTGACCTTCACGTAGATCTCCTTCTGGGATGGATGGAGACCGGATGATAGTCGGGCTGTTTTCTACAATGGCATATGTCCACACAACACCCGCAGCCTCCCCTGCTGCAGAACCTCAATGACGAGCAACTCGCAGCCGTCACGCTGCCCGCGGGCCATGCGCTGATCCTGGCAGGCGCCGGCTCGGGCAAGACCCGCGTGCTCACCACGCGCATTGCCTGGCTCATGCAAAACGGCTACGCCACGCCGGGCGGCATTCTGGCCGTCACCTTTACCAACAAGGCTGCCAAGGAAATGGTGGCGCGCCTGTCGGCCATGCTGCCGGTCAATGTGCGCGGCATGTGGATCGGCACCTTCCACGGCCTGTGCAACCGCTTGCTGCGCGCGCACCACAAGGCCGCGGGGCTGCCGCAGGCGTTTCAGATCCTCGACACCCAAGACCAGCTCTCGGCCATCAAGCGGCTGTGCAAGCAGCACAACGTGGATGAGGAGCGGTTTCCGCCCAAGCAGCTGTCGTACTTCATCGCGGGTTGCAAGGAAGAAGGCATGCGCCCCGGCGACGTGCCCACCCACGACAGCGACAGCCGCAAGAAGGTCGAGGTCTACCAGCTGTACGAAGAGCAATGCCAGCGCGAAGGCGTGGTCGACTTTGGCGAGCTGATGCTGCGCAGCTATGAGCTGCTGCGCGACAACGAGCCCATCCGCGAGCACTACCAGCGCCGTTTTGCGCACATCCTGGTCGACGAGTTTCAGGACACCAACAAGCTGCAATACGCCTGGCTCAAGCAGCTGGCGGGCAATGAAATCGGCGGCCGCTTTGAGGCGCGTGGCAGCGTGATTGCGGTGGGCGATGACGACCAGAGCATCTATGCGTTTCGCGGTGCGCGCGTGGGCAACATGGCCGATTTCGTGCGCGAGTTCGATGTGCAGCAGCAGATCAAGCTCGAACAGAACTACCGCAGCTACAGCAACATCCTGGATTCGGCCAACGCGCTCATCAGCCACAACAGCCGCCGCCTGGGCAAGAACCTGCGCACCGAGCAGGGGCCCGGCGAGCCCGTGCGCGTGTACGAGTCGAGCACCGACCTGGCCGAAGCGCAGTGGATGGTCGATGAAATCAAGCAGCTGGTACGCAACGATGGCTTTGAGCGCAAGGAGATCGCCGTGCTCTACCGCAGCAATGCGCAAAGCCGCGTGATCGAATCTGCGCTGTTCAATGCCAGCGTGCCCTACCGCGTGTACGGCGGCCTGCGCTTTTTTGAACGCGCTGAAATCAAGCACGCACTGGCCTACCTGCGCCTCTTGGAGAACCCGCACGACGACACCAGCTTTCTGCGCGTAGTCAATTTCCCGCCGCGCGGCATCGGGGCGCGCAGCATCGAGGTGCTGCAGGACGCCGCTCGCGCCGCGGGCTGCTCGCTGCACGACGGTGTGAGCGCCGTGCCCGGCAAGGCCGGCGCCAACCTGGGCGCATTCGTGGCCATGGTGGATGTGCTGCGCGAGCAGACCCAGGGGCTGAACCTGCGCGGCATTATCGAGCAGATGCTGGAATCGTCTGGCCTGGTGGAGCACTACCGCACAGAAAAGGAAGGCGCCGACCGCATCGAGAACCTGGAAGAACTCGTCAACGCAGCCGAGAGCTTTGTGACGCAGGAAGGCTTTGGCCGAGATGCCATAGCGCTGCCGCTGGACGAGCACGGCGCGCCGCTCACGCAAAGCGCGGTCAGCCAGGGCCTGGACCCGAATGCGCCGGTGCTCGACGAGTCGCTGCCGCAAGGTGTGCCTGGCATCGTGGACGCCGACACGGGCGAGACGCTCTCGCCGCTGGCTGCCTTCCTCACCCACGCTGCACTCGAGGCTGGCGACAACCAGGCCCAGGCCGGGCAGGACGCCGTGCAGCTGATGACCGTGCACGCCAGCAAGGGCCTGGAGTTCGACGGCGTGTTCATCGGCGGCATGGAAGAGGGCCTGTTCCCGCACGAAAACTCCGCCAACGAACGCGACGGCCTGGAAGAAGAGCGCCGCCTGATGTATGTGGCCATCACCCGCGCCCGCAAGCGCCTGTACCTGAGCCACTCGCAGACGCGCATGCTGCACGGCCAGACGCGCTACAACATCAAGAGCCGATTCTTCGACGAACTGCCTGAGGGCGCACTCAAGTGGATTACGCCCAAGCAACAGGGGTTTGGCACGTTTGCTCCTAATTCAGGAGCTGGTAGCGGTTATGGATCAAGCGCTAGAAGCCAATTTGGCTTTAAATCCGATACCTTTGCGAGCCCCCCGGTGCCGGTGCAGAAGGCGGCGCCGGCGCACGGCCTGCGGGCAGGCATTGCCGTGTTCCACACCAAATTCGGCGAGGGCAAGGTGCTGGCCATCGAAGGCACGGGCGACGACGCGCGGGCACAGGTCAACTTCCCGCGCCACGGCACCAAGTGGCTGGCGCTTTCGGTAGCCAAGCTCACGGTGGTGGACTGAGTGACCGCGCCCGCCGGCCCCATGCTGGTGGTGCTGGGCGGGCTGCCGGGTGTGGGCAAAAGCACCATCGCCCGCGCACTCCTGGCCCGGTGGCCTGCGGTGTATCTGCGCATCGACACCATCGAGCAGGCGCTGCGGGATGCGGGTGCTTTGGCGGGTCAGGGTGCAGGCACTGCAGGCAACGCAGGCAGTGCATGCGATGCGGCCAATGGACCCGATGGGCCCAGAGTTCCCAATGTGGGCGCAGCGGGCTACATGGCGGCGTATGCAGTGGCGAAGACCCAGCTTGCGCTGGGCCTGCCGGTGCTGGCCGACAGCGTGAACCCCCTGCCCGTGACGCGCAAAGCCTGGCACGGCGTGGCGCTTGCCGCGCAGGTGCCGTGGCTTGATGTCGAGGTGGTCTGCTCGGATGTGGCCGAGCATCAAAAGCGGGTTGAGCGACGGCAGGTGAGCAACGTGCCCGGACTCCTGCCACCCACCTGGGCCGCCGTGCGCCGGCACGACTATGCGCCGTGGGTGTCCGGCGACCGCCTGGTGGTGGACACCGCGCATTGCAGTGCCGATGACGCGGCAGCGCGCATCCTGGTTGAGCTCAGGAAACTCAAAGCACCGACCGCAGGCGCGTGAACCTTAGGCCCGGTGGGTCTCACTTGCACACGCCGAACCATCAACTGGGGACCAGAGTGGCTGCCTTGTGGAGCGGCGGGTCCGAGGAACTGTTCGTTCGGCAAAACTCGTCTTGGCATTTATGCATGGGGGTATGACCCCAACAGGTTTAGCGCATGTGGCCGAACGCGAGCTCTGAGTGGCGCGTGTGACCGATCTACATCTTTTTACGCAGCAATAGCCGTGCGCCGCAACAATCCACCGCTCGTAGTTCATGGACCACTGAACCGACCACCCCTATCGCACGAGGAGCATCAGACACATGATTTTTTCGAACTCTGGATGGCCACCGCCGCGCAAGGGCGCAGCCCTGGCCATGGCCGTCGCCACCGCCGCCCTGATGCTGGCCGCGTGCAAAGAGCGCACGCCTGACGCGCCCGCCGCCCCGCCGGCCAGCGCTGCACCCGCCGCCAGCCCGGCCGCAACAACAACACCCCCAGCTGCAGCGCAGCCGGCACCCCCGCTGGCAGCGGCACCTCCCACCGCAGCAGCCCCCAAGCGCGTGCCCCTGTCCGTCCAGGGCGTGGCCGCTGCAGGCGTCACGGTGCGCATCAAGGCGGTTGAGATTGGCGCCGACGCCACCGTGCTTGATGTGAGCATCTCGTTTGCCAACCGCATCACCGACACGACCATGCTGGCCCTGGCCGACACCTACCTGCAGGACGAGAGCGGTGCGCGCCTGCACATCAAGCGGCCCGACAACAACCGCGACATCACCATCCGCGAAGGCGAGACGCTGGACGGCCAGCTGGTCTTCATGGGCGCGGTCGCGCCCTCGGCGCGCAAGCTCAAGCTCGTGTTCAACGACGGCAACCAAGGCGACAACATCGTCGCGCCGGGGCTGGTGGTCGACCTGCCCTTGCAAGGCGGCTGATGCGGCGTCGAACGCAGACGGGCCGCCCGGCGCGCGCCGGCACGCTCAGGCAGGCCGGGGTGTCCTTAGCGCTCGTGGTGCTGGCATGGGCGTTGCCTGTGGCGGCGCAAGAGGTGGTGCGCAGCGGCCGGGCACTGGCTGATGTGCCCACCCGCCTCGTGCCCGCGTCGGGTGCGCCAGCCACCACATTGCGCAAGCAGGAGCCTGCCGGCGGTTTGGTCAGCCGCACCCAAGACACCACGCTGCAGCGCAGTGCCGGGCCACAAACCATCCTGCGCGAGGCCGAGGTACCCAAGGAGCGTTTGGAGCAGACACGTGCGTTGCTGGTCGAACTCAAGGCCCGGCCGACGCCCCAGCAGGCGATCTCCATCGACCTGCCGGCGGACGTGTTGTTTGACTTCGACAAGGCCGAGCTACGTGCCGACGCTGCGCCGTCGCTCGACAAGGCGGCTGAGCTCATCAAGAGCTACGCCACCGCCCCGCTCTCAGTGCTGGGCCACACGGACGGCAAGGGCACCGACGCCTACAACGACGCGTTGTCGCTCCGCCGTGCCGAGGCCGTGGCGCGCGCACTGCAGCGCCAGACCCAACGCCAGGCGCGTGTGGAGGGGCGAGGCAAGCGGGACCCGATAGCGCCGAACACCACGCCAGATGGACGCGACGATCCGCAGGGTCGGCAGCTCAATCGGCGTGTGCAGATCCTGATCGGCGTGCCGACGAAGGAGGGCAGGTAAACCATGGCGCTCATCCGTTGCCCCGAATGCAGTCGTGAGGTGTCATCCCAGGCGCCTGCCTGCCCGGCGTGCGGCTACCCGATACAAGCCAAGAATGCCCCGCCTGCTGCGCAACAGCCCAACGCGCTGCAGTCGCCGCACCTGTGGGGGCGCGTCGCGGTGGTGCTGGGCGCGTGGCTGGTCACCCCGTGGATTGCCAAATTGATCGTGGCGCTGGCGGTGTGTGTACTGGCGTATTTCATGTTCACGGGGCGGTGACCGCGGGCACTGGAACATACAAGTGCATTTGCTATTGTTTTAATAGCTTTTGGCGCTTATCTATCAAGCGCTAGAGGCTGTTTTTACTGAAATTCAGGCCACCACCCAGTGGTTGTCCAGCCGCGCACCGTGCAGGGCCTGACCATGCGGGTGGTTCCACGGGGCCCGCGCCTGCACATCCTGCAGGCTGGACGCCAACCCGCCTGCCCACAGCGCACCGCCGCGCATCGCCAGCGCGCACACCTCAGGCAGTGGCACCAAGCCCTGCCACGCGCCCTGCAACGAAAACGTGGCAATGCCGTGGGCGCGTGGGCAGCTCACGGCCCAGCCTGTGGGTGTCGCGGCGATGCTGCCGCCGTAGCCGCGAAGGCTCTGCGCGGTGGGCTGGGGCGCGGCCACCACGCGCAGCGCCGTGCCGTCGAACAGAGCCAGCACGGGGGCGGTGTCCTTGGCGGCAGTGTCGTCGTGCTCGGCCTGCAGCGCGATGCCGAGCGTGGTTCCATCAGGGCTCCAGGCCAGGTGGCGCAGGCTCAGGCGCGGGTCCTGCAGACGCCATTGGCCCAGCGGCCGGCCCGTGCGGGCATCGAGCCGCACGAGCGATGAGTCCATGGTGTCCAGATTGCGCTTGACGCGGCCGGTTTCGGGCGCGGTGGGCACGCCGCCGTTGGCGACGATCAAGGTGGGGGCGCCGCCGCTTTGGTTTCTGCCGACCTGCGTGTCCCAGACCAATTCATGCGCGTCGATGCCGAGGGTGGGCCATTCGGCGGTCTTCGCGAGGGTGCGGGCGTCGCGCACCACGATAGAGCTCGCACCGGTCTCTGCGTCGGTTTCGGTGGTGTAGAGCTGACCCCCGTCCGCGCTGGCCAGCACGTGGCCGTTGAACGACCGTTCACCGTCCTGCCAGAGCCACTGCGGCTCCGCCCCCTGTCCCGGATGCCAGCGCACGAGCCAGTCACCGGGCCGGCGGGCGGTGGCCAGCACGGAGCCGTCGGCCAGCACGCACAGGCCGTGGGCGCGTGTGGGGACTTCCAGCGCGGCGTGGATCTGCAGCGCCTGCCCAGCGCCTTCCCGTGTGGACAGCAGGCCGATGTAAAAGCTGCCCTGGCGCTCCCACGCGGCCGCCAGCTGCACGCGATCACCGGCTTTGGCGAAGGCGGCACTGGGCGCAATCACGCAGGCGCCCAGGCCCCCGAGCAGGGCCAGCGCACGGCGGCGGTGCAGAAGATCAGTCACCGTCTGCATCCGAGAAACCGATGCTCACCTGCAGCGCCGGCGCCACTTCGGACTCGGCCAGAAACTTCAGCGCCGTCAGATCCTTGGCCATCTGCTGGATGGCCGCCTTGTTCTGCAAGCCGGACTTCTGCACCTGGGCCATCGACACGTCGACCTTGTCGGTGGCCTGGCGCAGCTTGTCGGCCAGCGGGTTCAGGCCCTTGCCGCGCAGGTACATCTCCAGCGGCACCAGGGCTTCGCCGGCGGCAGGCATGTCGGCGCTGGCGGGCAGGGTGGTCAGGCTGCGCAGGCCACCCCAGGTCGCGGCCCAGGCCGCCAGTGTGGTGCCGCTGGCGGTGCGGGGGTAGTCGGGCGTGCGGGTGCCGGATCCCGATCCCGCGGCGCGCAGGGGCTTGTCCATCTGCGCCCAGCGCAGGCGTTCGATGCCGCCCACCCACTGGTTCACGAATTCGCTGATGGCCGCAGTGGACGCCTCCTGCTCGTCCTCGGCGCCCCAGTCGGTGGTGGCTGCGTCGGCATAGGCCTTGGCCAGTGCGGCCGATTCACGCGCCACGTCCTGGGCCACTTCGTGCGCGTAGCTGCAGGCGGGGCTGCCGGGCTGGGCCGGGCGTGTCCACAGCAGCCATTCCAGCGCGGGCAGGCCCTTGGCGGGCGTGCCGATGCGCTCGAAGGCCTTGGCGCCCTGGGGCTGCGTGCCGATGGCTTTTTCGATCAGCGCGGGGCGTGTGGGTGTGAAGTCGATGGCGCGCTGGCTGCGGCGTGCGATGACGGGGCCCACAGACACGGCGGCGAGCTGCTCCCACGCGCGGGCCGTGGCCTGCCAGGCAGTGCGTGCGGATTCGAGCGCCGCCTTGCCGTCTGCCGCCGGGGCCTGGCACAGCGCCGCCACGGCGGGCACCAGGGCGCGGGCATCGCGGTCAAAGTCCTGTGAACGCGGCAAGGCCCAGTGGCCGTAGATGCCTTGCAGGGCATGCACCGTGTCGTAGAAGGGCACGGCGTTGCGCTGCCATGGTGGGACGGTGGTTGCAGTGGGAGCGGCAGACTGTGCCTGCGCTGCGAGTGGGGCCAGGGTGGCCAGCAGCAAGGCGGCTGTGAGAAGGTGAACAGCGGCCCCCTTGGGGGGCAGCGACCCGCGCAGCGGCGGAGTGTGGGGGTGATCTGTCATAACGACTCCACAAATTTCACGAGCGCGTCCCGGTCGGCCTTCTTCATCTTGAGCACCTGGTCCTTGGCCTCTTCGGCCTCGCCGCCATGCCACAGCACCGCTTCGAGCACACCGCGCGCGCGGCCGTCGTGCAGCAGGCGGGTGTGGCCGTTGACGTCCTTGATCAGGCCCGTGCCCCACAGCGCAGGAGTCTTCCACTGTCGGCCGTTGGCGCCGAAGTCGGGCCGGCCGTCGGCCAGGCGCTCGCCCATGTCGTGCAGCAGCAGGTCGGTATAGGGCGCAATGCGCTGGCCGTTCAGTGCCTTGCTGGTCAGATGGGGGAAGGGACCTTCCTTGGTGACGTAGCTCGGGCGGTGGCAGGTAGCGCACTGGGCCTGCGAGAACAGCGCCTGGCCGCGCAGCACCTGCGTAGCGTTGATGTTGCGGCGCGCGGGCGGGGCCAGCGTGGCCTGGTAGAAGATCACGTCGGCCAGGGTCTTGTCGTCGATCTCGACGCCGGGCTGGCCCTGCTCGCCACCGCTCTTGCCGCTGGGGGCGGCCAGGCAGTCCTTCTGCGTGGGTGTGCAGGCCTCTTGCGCGAAGTGGCGCGAGGTGATGCCCATGTCGCCCAGGAAGGCACCGCCCGTCTGGTGTGCAATGGTGGCCACGTTGGCCTTCCAGCCGAAGCGGCCGACCATCAGGCGGCGTGCAGGGCCGTCCCACACCTTGTTGGGCACACCCTTGATGGGGCCGGGGGCAGCGGCCTGGTCTGCGGCGTTGGCCAGGATGTCCGCCTCGGCAATCGCTTCGAGCAGGCCCACGCCGATGATCTGCGGCGCGATGCGCGGGCTCGTCATCACGTCCTTGTGCAGGGGACCGTAGCCCAGGTCGGCAAAACCGTACGTGGGCTTTTGCAGCGTGTAGGGCGTGCCGTCGGCGAACTTGCCTTTGATGGTGTCGTAGCGCAGGGTCACGCGGCCTTCTGGCTTGACGCCCTGGATGGCCGCGTTGTTGAACTGGTCGCCGTACACCGGGTCGTGCACCGGCCCGCCGCGCACGTCGGTGCCGGGGATGGACAGGCGGATCAGCAAGGCCACCGTGGGGTCCTTCGTTTCGCCCAGGCGGTTGAAGATGGCCGGTGGCTCGCCCCGGCCGTCCTGCACGTGGCAGCCGCCGCACGAACGCGCGATGAAGTGCGGGCCCAGCCCGTCGCGCGCCTTGGTCGACGCGGGCGCCTCCACCCAGTTGCGCCGGAAGAACGAGTTGCCAATGACGAAGCGCGTGCGCTCCTCATCGGACAGGTTGGCGGCCGGGAACGAGAAGGCGTTGCGCCCGGTGGCGAACACCGTGGTTTCGCCGCCGGTTTTTTCGCCCAGCGGGTCGGGCTGGGGCGCTGCCGTCAACGCGGTGTAGCCCATGCCGCCCAGGGCGACGATGCCGATGCTGGCTGCCGCCAGGCGCAGGGCGCGCTGGCGACCAATGGCTTGCGAAAGCTGCATGCTCAAGGCTGGACCAGGGTCAGTTTGGTGATGCCGATCGCGTTGGCTGCGGCCACCAGGTCTTTGCTTTGCTGCGTGAGGCTGTCGATGGTCTTCTGGATGCGCTGGCGGCCCGGGGCGTCCTTGCCGCCGATGATCTCGCGGTCAAACGGTGCCTGGATGCCCTCAGCGGCACCCACCGAGGCCGCGATCTGCTTCGTGGTCTTGTCGGCCAGCGCCGCGTCCTTGGCGGCCACCAGGTCGCGCAGCGAGGCGCCTTTGACCACGCTGCCGTCGGCGCGCTGGTACTCGCCCAGCCACACGTTCTGGATGCCCTTGGCATTGGTCACCGCGTCGCGGTGGGTGTTGTCCGAAAAGCACGAGTGCTCGTCTTCCTGGTCCTGGCTGTTCAGGGCCACTTCCAGGCGTTCGCCGGCCAGCTCGCCGCGCGAGAGCGAGCCCAGGCCCACCAGCATCTTGCGCACGGATTCCTGGCCGCCCTTCACAAACTTGCTGCGGTAGTTGTTTTTGGCATCCGGCGCCCAGGCCTTCACCAGGGATGTGAGGTCGTCGATGAGCAGCTCGGTGACCACGTTCAGGTACTGGCGGCGGCGGCCGGCGTTGGGGGCCTTGCCGTCCACGAAGTCCTCGAAATTGCGATTGCCCGGGCCCGTCTCGGACAGGTCCTGGCCCCACAGGAAGAACTCGATGGCGTGCCAGCCGGTGGCGATGTTCTCCTCGCCGCCGCGCTCGTTCTGCGCGGACAGGGTCTTCTTGTTGATGGCGAACTTGCGGTTGTTCACCAGCCCTGCATTGGGCTTGCCTTGCACGCTGTCCACAAACGATTCGTCCATGGGCCAGGCATTGATGCGGCCCTCAGGCCCGTTGTCGTTGTCGATGGGCCCGCCGTAGAAGCGGAAGGCCTCTGTCTGGCCATAGAACTCGCGCGCGGCCAGCCACTTCTTGCGGGCGTCGGCCAGCGTGTCGGCCGAAGGCTTGGCGGTGAAGGCCGCCACGGATTCGCGCAGCGCCTGGGCGCTTGCCAACGTGTCGGCGTAGTTGGCGTGCACCAGCACGGCGTAGTGGGCAGCCACAGCTTGAGCCGTTGCGGCCTGCTGAGGGGCTGGTTGGGTCTGTGTTGCTGCAGTGGCGGCGGTACCGGTCTGCGCAGCCACCCCCGTATTGAACACACAGGCGGACAAGGCCGCCGCCAGCAGGGACGTCTTCAGGGCAGGAAAGGTCATGCAGGGGTCTTCCGTGGAGTCACGCAGTGGCGCTAGGCGGCAACGGCCGTGCGCGCATCGCAAACAAGGGGGTGGTTAAACGCAGGGCCGCACTGGCTGAGGACGGGGTCGCGCATCGGTAGACGCGGGCAGCTGGCTGGGTTGGCGGGAGCAAGCCGGATTATACAAATGGGAGTGATTCTTATTTGATGATGCCCTCAGGAGTGGGTCGAGAACCCCTGTCACCAAACCGACGCAAAAGCTTCACGTCGATGTCATCCAGTGTTTCTACGCTCCACAGGCTTTGTAACCAACACCCCCGAGGAAGACCCCATGACCCACCGTGTGGATGCGCCCGAGCAGGCCATTGACTTCAACAACGAAAACGCCAACACCTCCGCCAACCCCACGTTTGACGCGGTGCTGGGCGCTCGCCTGTCGCGCCGTGGCCTGCTGCGTGGCAGCGTGGGTTCGGTGGGTACGGCCGCATTGGCCGGTTTTGGCGTGAGCGCCTGCGGTGGCAGTGACGACCCCGCCGTGACGCCTACCCCTCCACCTGCCGGCCCCAGGCTGCTGGGTTTTGGCGCCGTGCCCAAGAGCCTGGCCGACAGCGTGGTGATCCCCGCCGGCTACACCGCCAGTGTGTTGTTTGCGCTGGGCGACCCCATCGCCGCAGGCGTGCCTGCTTACAAGAACGACGGCACCGACGGTGACTTTGACAAGCGCGCCGGCGACCACCACGACGGCATGGAATGGTTCGGCCTGGGTGCCGACGCCAAGCGCAACGACAACGCCACCGACCGCGGTCTGCTGGCCATCAACCACGAAGCCACCACCGACGAGAAGCTGTCCTCGTACTTCCTGCACGCCAATGGCGGGGCCACCACGCTGCCCCGTCCGGCTGCCGAAGTCGACAAGGAAACCGACGTGCACGGCATCGCCGTGATCGAAGTGGCCAAGTCCGGCGGCAAGTGGGCCTATGCGCAAAACTCGGCGCTCAACTTCCGTCTGACCGCACTCAGCCCCATCGAGATCTCGGGCCCGGCCCGTGGCAACGCGCAGCTGTTCACCAAGTTCTCGCCCACCGGCACCACCACGCGTGGCACGCTGAACAACTGCGGCACGGGCAAGACGCCGTGGGGCACCTTCCTGACCGGCGAAGAAAACTGGTTTGGCTACTTCACGCGCGGCGCCGCAGACGATGCCGCACGCGGCAACGACAAGAGCGTGACGTCCCTCAAGCGCTATGGCCGCAACCAAGGCGCCGCATCGCGCCACGGCTGGGAAACCGGCGGCGCCGACGACAAGTACCAGCGCTGGAACAACAGCAAGACCGGCACCTCGGTGGACGGCACGGACGATTACCGCAACGAGATGAACGGCATGGGCTACATCGTCGAGATCGACGCCTACGACAAGACCCGCATGGCCAAGAAGCGCACGGGCCTCGGCCGCTTCGCGCACGAGAGCGCAGCGTTCGGCAAGGTAGTGGCCGGCCAGCCGCTGTCCATCTACATGGGTGACGATTCGCGCGGCGAATACATCTACAAGTTCGTGTCCACCGCCACGTGGAACCCGGCCGACGCCAACGCCAATGACCGCCTGGCCATTGGCGACAAGTACCTGGACAGCGGCAAGCTGTACGCTGCCAAGTTCAACGCCGACGGCACGGGCAGCTGGGTGGAGCTGTCGCTCACCAACACCGCCATCAGCGGCTATGCCACGTACAAGTTTGCCGACGCGGCCGACATCGTCATCAACACCCGCCTGGCCGCCGACGCCGTGGGTGCCACCAAGATGGACCGCCCCGAGTGGAACGCCGTGAACCCCGCCAACGGCGAGGTCTACTTCACGCTGACCAACAACAGCGCCCGCAGCGCCAACCCAGCCAGCGGCCAGTACCTGCCCGACGCGGCCAACCCCCGTGCCTACACCGACATGAAGGGCACGACCAAACAGGACGGCAACCCCAACGGCCACATGGTGCGCCTGAAGGAAGGCGCATCCGTCTCGGCCTTCACTTGGGACGTGTACCTGTTTGGCGCCGAAGCCAGCGCCGACAAGACGCTGATCAACATCTCGGCCCTGACGGACGAACAGGACTTCTCCAGCCCCGACGGCCTGGCCTTCAGCAAGGCCACGGGCATCTGCTGGATCCAGACCGATGACGGCGCCTACACCGATGCCAGCAACTGCATGATGCTGGCGGCCGTGCCTGGTCAAGTGGGCGATGGCAGCAAGAAGACGCTGACCTACACCAAGACCGACGGCAGCAAGTTCGACATCGTCACGCCGGTGGGCAAGGCCGCCACGCCGGACACGCTCAAGCGCTTCCTGGTCGGCCCCAAGGGTTCCGAGATCACGGGCCTGGCCGAAACGCCGGACGGCAAGACCATCTTCGTGAACATCCAGCACCCGGGTGAAGGCACGGGCATGGCCAATCTGGCCGATGCTGCCAAGTTCCAGAGCCAGTGGCCTGCCAACGCGGGCTATGGCGCAGGAAAGCGTCCCCGCTCGGCCACCATCGTCATCACCAAGAACGACGGCGGCAACATCGGTACTTAAAAAGGGAATTCTTGAGGACAGCGTGAGGGGCTTGCCCATCCTCGTTGTCTCTCGCGATGCTCTCGAAAGCCGGCCTGTAGGTCGGCTTTTTTTGCTTCAGAGCCTAGTAGTCAGAGCCGTAGGGCGAAGGCGGCCGGGCGCGAGGCACCGGAGCGGGCGCAGCGGGAACTTCAGGCGGAGGCGATGCGGGCGCAGGCGGCGCGGCTGGTGTGCTGCCCCCGGGCGCGGCCGGGTAGCCCATCTGCCCGCTGCCGTCCTTGGTCCCCTTGCGCCCGGCGATCTGCCATGCCGTGCGCTGGCCGATCAGGCTGGCGAGGAACTCCATCTCCTCATCGGTGTGGTTGATGGCGCCCGCTGGCGTGAGCAGCCGGCCGTTGCGGGGTGCGTTTTCGACCCAGAACGACTGGTGGTACGACGCCTCGCTGACCACGCTCTCCGTGCCCGTCGCCAGGTCCACGGTGCCGTAGCAATTGCAAAAATAGCCGCGGTTGCCCTGGTCCGCAAACACCTCTGCGTACACGCCCGTGCCGCGGATGCCGGCGGTGGCTGTGGGCAGGATGACCTTCCGGTCTGCGCCCCGGCCCCACACGCTGGCCACCGCGCCGCTGATCAGGCGCAACACCTTGACGGCGGCGGGCGTGTCACCCTCGAGCGACACGTGCGAGTTCTGTCGCACCATGAAGGCGCCGTCGCCCACCGCAAACACCACGGTCGAAGCAGGCCCGGTCTCGATGCGGTCGCCGGCCGCAATGCTGTGCTGCGGCGTCAGCGCCTCGCCATTGCGCCGCACGTCGCCGCGCAGCTCCACGATGCTGCTGCGCGATTGGGCCTGGGCGCCCGCCCAGCCGCCAGCTGCAACCCACACCGCCGCCGCCTGCAGCAGGCTGCGGCGCCGGTGCCAGAGCAGCTCGTCTTCAGAGCGGCCCAGGAGTTGAAGCGGGTGGTGGGGGCGGTGCGTCGTCATGGGGCGCCTCGTTGGCGGGGTGGTAGGGCGGCTCGAAGCAGTCGCGGAAGGTGAACACCACGGACGTGAAGAACATGGCCGCAAGCATCATCGCGCCGCCCACCATGATGCCGCCCGACGCCGCACCCGCCAAGCCCAGCACGGCCAGCAGCGCGGTCACCAGGGTCACCACCACACCACCCAGCAAGAAGACAAAAAGCCAACCCAGGCCGTAGACAAAGAAGGCGCCAAAGTTGCGTATGCAGGCCACGATACTGAAGAACAGCGCCTTGACGGGCGGCACGCCATGCCAGTGCACCAGCCCCGGTGCGTGCCAGAACAGCAGCGACAGCGGCAGGTACAGCGCCATCGCCAGCCACATGGCGCTCTGGAACGATGCGTCCTCCGCCAGCTCCTTGCTCAGCGGCGCGCCACCCAGGTACACCTTGGCAAACTGCCCGTCATCCAGCAGGGCCGACAGGGCCATCACGCCCAGGAAACCCACGGCGTACAGCGCGCCCAGCGTCAGCATGTCGCGCAGCCGCTGTCGCCCCGTGCGAAAAGCCACCAGCAGCACGGCCGGCGTGGGGAAGCGCCCCTGCGTGGCCTCAGCCGCCGCCACCATCATCGCCAGCGTGGCCGACGGCAGCAGCACCAGTGCAATGGCCGGGCCCACCAGCGGAATCAGCGTGGCCAGCGACATGGACGCCATCGTCATGAAGAACAGCGCCGCCAGCGCCATCGGCTGCCGCCAGAACGCGCGGATCCCGAGCTTGACCCAGGCCATGCCGGTGCGGGCGGGAACGATGTGGAGTTTCATGAATGCAATCGGGAAGAAAAAGGTGGCTGCGCCCGGGCCCAGGTGCCGGCTAGGGCGCGCTGCAGGCAAGGCGGTGGCGGTTGGGAATAGCGCTGAATTTACTCCAGCACGGCTTTTCCGACGCCGCGCAGGGTGTCCGGGTCAGCGGGGCAGAAGTCCGAAATCTGGCTTGGTGCGGTTTGTTCGGTTCGTGCAGCGTGCGGTGACCGGTGCGCGCACGTGGGCCAACGTCGGCTCAAGGGTGCAGAGGCCGCGCGATCCGGTTTTGCAGCACGCGCTCGAAGTGCGTCGGGTCGTGGGGCGTGAGCATCGAGGCCTCGCGCGGCAGGTAGAAGTCCCACAGCCGCGAGATCCAGAACCGCAGCGCCCCCGCGCGCGCCATGGCGGGCAGCAGCTCGCGCTCGGCCGCGGAGAGCGGGCGCACGGCCTGGTAGGCGTCGAGCATGCGCTTGGCGCGCTCGGCGTCGTGGCGGCCCGTGGGCAGGTCGATGCACCAGTCGTTCAGGCACACAGCCAGGTCAAACAACCAGGTGTCCACACCGGCAAAGTAGAAGTCGAAGAAGCCCGTGAGCTCCTCGCCCTCGAACATCACGTTGTCGCGAAACAGGTCGGCGTGCACCGGGCCGCTTGGCAGGGCCGCATAGGCAGCACTGGCGGCCACGTGGTTCTGGTAGGCCAGCTCCGAGCGCAGCAGCGCTGCCTGCTCAGGGCCGATGTGTGGCAGCACCACGGGCACGGTTTCGTTCCACCAGGGCAGGCCGCGCAGGTTGGGCTGGTGGCGATCAAAGTTGCGCCCGGCCAGGTGCATGCGCGCCAGCATCGTGCCCACGGCCGCGCAGTGCACGCCCTGTGGCGCCAGCTGGCTTTTGCCGCGCAGCTTGTTGACCACCGCGGCGGGCTTGCCGCACACCGACAGCAGGATGTCGCCGTCGCGGTCGGCATGCGGGTCGGGCACGGGCACGCCACCGTGCGCCAGGTGCTTCATCAGGTGCAGGTAGAACGGCAACTGCTCGGCGGTGAGGCGCTCGAACAGCGTCAGCACGAACTGGCCCTGGTCGCTGGTGAGGAAGTAGTTGGTGTTCTCGATGCCGCCCTCGATGCCGCGCAGCTCCACCAGTTCACCCAGTTGCAAACGGCGCAGCAGCTCTTGCGCCTCGGTGTTGGAGACTTCAGTAAAAACGGCCATCGCTCAGGGGTGCAACAGGGTGCGGTTGGGGTGAAGGACTGACGGGGGAGGACTGATAGGGGCGGCGTGCGAGGGCGAGGGCGCCCCGAAAGCGGCTGGGATGCTGCGGTGCGTACGCGCGCCGCCTAACGCTTCAGAACTTGAGCACGTTCCACACGCGCGGGGCGGTGGTCGTCTCTGCGCCGCTGTTGCTGCCGGCACGGCTGCGTGCGCCGTCGGGTGACTGCACTTCGTAGCCGGGCAGGTTGGTGGTCTTGGGCTGCACAGAAATCGTCTGGGTCTGGCCACCGACGCGCAATTCGTCCACACGGCTGCCTTCGTCTTCGATGCGGATGCGCTCGGTGCGCTGGTTGCCGCGGCCACCCGTTTGCTCTGGTTCTGATAGCGCCTCGCGCTTGTCAGCTGTGCCCTGGGGGGCATTTGGACTTGAATTTTGGGCCAGGACGGAGCCGGAGGCCATGGCCAGCAGCAAAAGGAGGTGAACAGCGCGCATGGGCGGGATTGTAGAGCGCCGGCCGCCACGGGCCTGCGCGTGCACAATCCGCGGATGACCGAAGAATCCCCCGTATCCCCCAGCTCATCCGCCCCCGCTGGCGGTCAGCCGCCGCAGCCCCCGGAGCAGCCGGGCAGCAAAAAAACCCTGGTGCTGGTGGACGGCTCCAGCTACCTCTACCGTGCCTTCCACGCCATGCCCGACCTGCGCGCGGTGCCCGGCGACCCCAACAGCCCGGCCACCGGTGCGATCCGCGGCATGGTCAACATGCTGCAGGCCCTGCGGCGCGAGTTCCCGTCGGGCTACGCCGCCTGCGTGTTCGACGCCAGCGGCCCCACCTTTCGCGACGAGATCTACCCCGAATACAAGGCCCAGCGCTCGCCCATGCCGGACGACCTGCGTGCGCAGATCGAGCCTATCCACGAGGTCGTGCGCCTGCTGGGCTGGCCCGTGGTGTGCGTGCCGGGCGTCGAAGCCGACGACGTGATCGGCACGCTGGCCGCCGTGGCGGCCGCGCAGGGTGTGGAGGTGATCGTCTCCAGCGGCGACAAGGACCTGTCGCAGCTGGTCAACGAGCACATCACCATCATCGACACCATGAACGGCAAGAAGCGCGACGTGGCCGGCGTGACGGCCGAGTTTGGTGTGGCCCCCACGCTGATGGTGGACTACCAGACGCTGGTGGGTGATACGGTGGACAACGTGCCCGGCGTGCCCAAGGTCGGCCCCAAAACCGCCGCCAAGTGGCTCAACGAATACGGCTCGCTCGACGCACTGATCGCCCGGGCCGACGAGATCAAGGGTGTGGCGGGCGAGAACCTGCGCGGCGCGCTGCCGTGGCTACCCACCGGGCGGCAACTTGTCACCATCAAGACCGACTGCGACCTCGCCGGCCATGTAGACGGCTTGCCTGCTATTGATTCAATAGCTATGAAGCCAGAAGAATCCAGCGCGCTGCGCGATTTTTATCAAAAATTCGGCTTCAAGGGCTTGGCCCGCGCCCTGGAGCCCAACGCGCCCGCCAACACCACGGCCACGCTGCCCGGTGCCAGCGGCGACCTGTTCGCCTCGCCCGAGGTGAACTTCGTGGCTGAGGCCGCGCAGGGCCGCGAGGTGTCTTACGAAACCATCCTCACCTGGGCCGACTTCGACCGCTGGTTCGAACGCCTGCAGACCGCCCCGCTGGCCGCCATCGACACCGAAACCACCTCGCTCGACGAACTGCGCGCCGAGATCGTTGGCATCAGCTTCAGCGTCGAGCCCGGCGCCGCCGCCTACATCCCGCTGCGCCATGCCGGGCCCGACGCGCCCGATCAGCTGCCGCTGGACGAAGTGCTGGCCAGGCTCAAGCCCTGGCTTGAAGACGCCAGCCGCCCCAAGCTGGGCCAGCACATCAAGTACGACAAGCACGTGTTCGCCAACCACGGCATCGACGTGAAGGGCTACGCGCACGACACCATGCTGCAAAGCTACGTGCTGGAAGTGCACAAACCCCACGGCCTGGCCAGCCTGGCCGAGCGCCACACCGGGCGCACCGGCATCAGCTACGAAGACCTGTGCGGCAAGGGCGCGCACCAGATCCCCTTTGCCCAGGTGGCGGTGGACAAGGCCGCGGCCTACTCGTGCGAAGACTCCGACCAGACTCTGGACGTGCACCGCGTGCTGTGGCCCATGCTGGAGGCCGAAGACAAGCTGCGCGGCATCTACGAGCTGGAGCTGGCCAGCAGCGAAACGCTGTTCCGCATCGAGCGCAATGGCGTGCTGATCGACGCTGCCACGCTGGCCCAGCAAAGCCACGAGCTTGGCCAGCGCATCATGCAGCTGGAGCAAGAGGCGTACGAGATCGCGGGCCAGCCCTTCAACTTGGGCTCACCCAAGCAGCTCGGCGAAATCTTCTTCGACAAGCTCGGCATGCCCGTGGTCAAGAAAACCGCCACGGGCGCGCGCAGCACCGACGAAGAGGTGCTGGAAAAGCTGGCCGAGGATTACCCGCTGCCCGCCAAGCTGCTGGAGCACCGCAGCCTGTCCAAGCTCAAGGGCACCTACACCGACAAGCTGACCGCCCTGGCCAACCCGCGCACCGGCCGCGTGCATACGCACTACGCCCAGGCCGTGGCCATCACCGGGCGCCTGTCGAGCAACGACCCCAACCTGCAGAACATCCCCATCCGCACGGTCGAAGGCCGCCGCGTGCGCGAGGCCTTCGTGGCGCCTGCGGGCTGCGTGATTGCCAGCGCCGACTACTCGCAGATCGAGCTGCGCATCATGGCGCACATCAGCGGTGACGAATCGCTGCTGCACGCCTTCTGCAACGGCCTGGACGTGCACCGCGCCACGGCTGCCGAGGTGTTCGGTGTGGAGGTCGATCAAGTGAGCAGCGAGCAGCGCCGCTACGCCAAGGTCATCAACTTCGGGCTTATCTACGGCATGAGCAGTTTTGGCCTGGCCAAGAACCTGGGCATCGAAACCAAGGCCGCTGCGGCCTACATCGACCGCTACTTTCAGCGCTACCCCGGCGTGAAGCAGTACATGGACGAAACCAAGGCCTCGGCGAAGGCGCGGGGCTATGTCGAGACCGTGTTCGGCCGCCGCCTGTATTTGCCCGAGATCAACTCCCCCAACGGCCCGCGCCGCAGCGGGGCAGAGCGTGCTGCCATCAACGCGCCGATGCAGGGCACGGCGGCAGATTTGATCAAGAAGGCCATGGTGGCGGTGCAGCAGGAGCTGGACGCGAACAAGCCGGGCATCAAGATGATCATGCAGGTGCATGACGAACTGGTCTTTGAATTGCCCGAAGGCGAAGTCGAGTGGATCCGTACGCACATTCCGCGATTGATGGCGGAGGTCGCGGAGCTCAAGGTGCCGTTGCTGGCGGAGGTGGGGGTCGGGCCGAATTGGGATAAGGCGCATTGAGCGAAGGCATCTCTCAATAGATTGCCCAGCGGTTTTCACTTTGCAAATTTCAGGTTGGCAAATCAAACATCACGTGGACTTCCAGTCGCTTGCCACCTTCATTCATACCTCCGTACCATGAACAACGACAAAGTAGCAGTAATCACCGGCGCAGGGTCCGGCGTAGGGAAAGCAGTCGCGCTCGCGCTGGCAGGCGCTGGTTACCGTCTTGTACTGGCCGGTCGCCGCAGTGCACACCTGGATGAAGTGCAAGCGCAAGCGAACGCAACTCACGGCGCCGCTGACAGGATCCTTTGCGTTGCCACGGATGTCACCGATGCCTCAGCCGTTGAAAGCCTCTTTGCGAAGGCGGTTGCACGCTTTGGACGAGTGGATTTGCTTTTCAACAATGCGGGTCGGGGCAACCCACCGGGCTCTTTCTTGGAGTGGACGCCGCAGCAGTGGCGCGATGTTGTGGATGTGAACCTGAACGGCATGTTCTATTGCCTGCAACAGGCCTTCCGTGTCATGCGCGACCAGAGCCCGCAAGGTGGGCGCATCATCAATAACGGCTCGATTTCTGCGCACGCACCCAGGCCCAACTCAGCGGCCTACACCGCCACCAAACATGCGGTGATGGGCTTGACCAAAACGGCAGCGCTAGACGGCCGTGCCTACAACATTGCGGTTGGCCAGATCGACATTGGCAACGCCATGACCGACTTGGCTGCTCGCATGGCGAAAGGCGTCCCACAAGCCAACGGCGAGATTGCGGTGGAGCCCTTGATGGACGTCGAAGTTGTGGCGCAGTCAGTCCTCTACATGGCGAATCTGCCGTTGGAGGCGAACGTCCTCTTCCACACAGTCATGGCGACCAAGATGCCGTTTGTGGGCCGGGGGTAGAAGTCTTGGTAGAGGTTTGCGCCGGACACGCCGACTTGGCAACAAATGGTCGTCCAGGCTGTTCGAGCGCTGTGCGGGATAACAAGCGGCCGCACCACCTGATCACTCTGCTTCTTGATCCGTTGTGGCACGCACCGAGACAGTCGGGCTATTGATCGACATCCGGATTTGCCGGCATCTTGGTCGGCGGGGCCAAGTGCCAGTGATGGTGCCACTGAGCCAACGACATGCTCGGGTACTTGGCGAAACGGGGATCGCTTTCGCTACCCTCAGCCTCGACCCATGGTGCCTTGGAGTCGAGCATGATGTGCACGTTTTCTGGAGCAAGGGGCAGCGGCGTGTCGATAGCACCTGCGTGAGGGTGCACCAGGTCGGGCCAACGCGGGTCCCAAACCCACAGTGCGCTTCCGCACCGCGCACAAAAATAGCGCCGCGCCTGGCTCACCTTGGAGCGAGAACCCACGTCATCGCGCAAAGTCGCCTGATAGATGCGCAGGTAGCGCTTCCCCACCACTCGCATGCTGTGGGTGTCCGCGCCCAGGTTGATGGCGTAGCCGCCGGTTCCAGCCGTCTTGCGGCAGATGGAACAGTAGCAACGCATGAAGGGGACCGGCTCAGCGGCCTCTACGGTGAACCTGATTTTCTGGCAATGACAGGACCCTTCCAAGCGCATGTTTTTCTCCGTTTTTAAAGGCCACCCATGGTCTTCTAACTCATCGCGTCGCGCAATGTTTGTGAGGTTGCGCCCAACGCCGTAGTAATCCGAGGTAAGTCATCCTCCACTGTTATCGGGGCAGCGCCATCGCGATGCCGGCAATTTCGCCAGCATCAACGGCCCACCGCAGGGGCATGACAAGGAATTGCCCCTGGGTCGCCACCGGGTGCAGTTGTCTTCGCTGGGCGCGCCCAGTGGCACAAATGGCTCAGCGGGCCCCCCAGCCTTGCCTTGCGGCATGAAAGGGCTTGGAAGTGTCGCCGAAAAGGGTATGCGTAGCGGGCATGCAGGCGCGCAGGGTGATCGCTAAACTCGTCAGGCAACGCGTGGCCGCATGGCCGTCTGTCCCACATTTGCCTGGAGCCCCTGCATGCCCGAGTCCATCCCCTACACCCCACCCACCGTCTGGCAATGGAACAAAGAGAGCGGCGGCAAGTTCGCCAGCATCAACCGGCCCATCGCCGGTGCCACGCATGACAAGGAATTGCCAGTAGGCCGCCACCCGCTGCAGCTGTATTCGCTGGGCACGCCCAATGGCGTCAAGGTAACCGTGATGCTGGAGGAGCTGCTGGCTCTGGGCCACAGCGGGGCGGAGTACGACGCGTGGCTGATCCGCATCAACGAGGGTGAGCAGTTCGGCAGCGGGTTTGTGTCGGTGAACCCCAACTCCAAGATCCCCGCACTGCTGGACCGCAGCGATGCGGCCAACCCGGTGCGGGTGTTCGAATCCGGCGCCATCCTGATGTACCTGGCTGAGAAGTTCGGTAGCGCCTTTCTGCCCACCAGTGGCGCGGCGCGGGCCGAGTGTCTGTCGTGGCTGTTCTGGCAGATGGGCAGTGCGCCGTTCTTGGGTGGCGGGTTCGGGCACTTCTACGCTTACGCGCCCACCAAGATTGAATACGCGATTGATCGGTATGCGATGGAGGTCAAGCGCCAGCTCGATGTGCTGAACCAACGGCTGGCCGACAATGAGTTTCTGATTGGCAACGAGTACACGGTGGCCGACATCGCGATCTGGCCCTGGTATGGCTTGCTGGTGAAGGGCCAGGCCTATGAGTCCGGCGAGTTTTTGCAGGTGCATGAGTACACGCATGTGGTGCGCTGGGCCGATCAGATTGCCAAGCGCCCGGCGGTGCAGCGGGGACGCAAGGTGAATCGTGTCACGGGCGACCCCGCTAACCAGCTGCGTGAGCGGCATGAGGCCAGCGACTTTGATACAAAGACGCAGGACAAGCTGGACGCTGCAGCGCCGGCTTCCTCCGCTACGTCGCCCGCCCGCTGAGTGCTTTGCAAGGCGCCACCATGATCACCCTGTACGACTGCGCCACGGCGCCCAGCCCGCGCCGCGCGCGCATCCTGCTGGCAGAAAAAGGCGTTGCCCACGACACCGTCCAGGTGGACCTGCGCAGCGGAGAGCAACTGGGCGACGCTTACCGGCAGATCAACCCGCAGTGCACAGTGCCCGCGCTGCGTACCGGCGATGGCTTGCTGCTGGCCGACAACGCCGCGATCACCGCGTATGTGGAAGCCCGCTATCCCAACCCGCCGCTGTTGGGCGACACGCCTGCGGAGAAAGCCGAGGTCGCCAGCTGGAACTGGCGCATGGAGTTTGAAGGCCTGCTGGCCATTGCCGAGGCGCTGCGCAACAGTGCGCCCGCCATGGCCAACCGGGCTTTGCCAGGCGCGGTGGACTACCCCCAGATCCCTGCCTTGGCCGAGCGTGGTCTGGTGCGGGTGGCGCAGTTCTTTGCCTTGTTGAACGAGCGTCTGGCGGGCCGCGAATTCATCGCCACGAATCGCTTCAGCGTGGCGGACATCACGGCCGTGGTGGCGGTGGACTTTGCGCGTGTGGTCAGACAAAAGCCGGGCGAGCAGCACCCGCATTTGCTGCGCTGGCGTGCGGCCATGGCGGCGCGGCCGTCGATGTCCCTGTAGTCTTGCCGCTGCTTCCGCAAAGCGATTTACCGCGCCGGTCGCCGCCATCCGTCTCTGCAATGGGGAGATTCAAGGATTGCGCAACCGGCGCGTTCCTTGCATCTTTAGAACCTGTTCAATGTCTTTTTGGGGATCGCATTGGAGTGCAATCGGGAGGAGTGGATGCTTAGGATGCGCCGCGTGGGCTCGTGCCCATGCAAGCAGCCTGGGCGTCCAATCACCCGATTTCACTCCAACCCTTCGGGCAAGTGCCTTGCCGGGCGGTCTGCGGCGTTGCGGCGCTTGTGGATAGCGGTGCTATCCACTGCGCACCGCGCCTAGCATCCCATCCCGGCGAGGCATTTGTGCGACCCGAAAAAGACATTCAACAGGTTCTTAACCTATGCGCCTTCGCCACATTGAAGTTTTTAACGCCGTCATGCTCACCGGCAGCGTGAGTGCGGCGGCCCGCCTCATCAACGTCACCCAGCCCGCGGTCAGCCGCATCCTGGCCCATGCCGAACTGCAACTGGGCTTCCCCCTGTTCAACCGCGTCAAGGGCCGGTTGGTCCCCACCACCGAGGCGCAGACGCTGTACCCGCACATCGAGCGCCTGTTCACACAGCTCGATGACGTGCAGCGCCTGGCCAACAGTTTGAAGGGCGACCGGCGCGAGGGGGAGCTGCACATCCTGAGCGTGCTTGCGTTGAGCTACGAAGTGCTGCCGCGCGCGCTGCGGTTCTTTCGCCAGGCCCATCCGGATGTGGTCATCACCATCGATGCGCTGCACTCGCCGCAGATCATCTCGGCCCTGGTGCTGCAAGAAGCCGACGTGGGCTTTGTGTTCAGCGCCGTGGCGCACCCTTCGCTCACGCAGGAGCATCTGGCCGATGGGCGCATGCTGTGCGTGGCGCCCAAGGGCATGCTCGATGCAGCGCTGGTGCGCTCGGGCACCGTGCACCTTGCCGACCTGGCGGAGACCCCGGTGGTGCGCCTGGATGTGCGCGACCCGATTGGCACGGTGGTCAGCCATGCGTGCCGCGAGGCAGGCGTGGGGCTCAACACCGCCATCACCGTGCAGACCTACCATGCGGCACTGGCGTTGGCGCACCACGGGCACGCAGTGGCGATCGTGGATGCGTGCACCGCCGCTTCGGCGGACCGTAGCAAGGTCGATGTGCTGGCGCTCGCGCCCCACATTGCCGTGCCCATCAAGTCACTGCGCACGGTGAACCGGCCCAGCTCGCTGCTGGCCAGCGCCATGACGCGCTGCATGCGGCAGGCGGTGGCCGAGACGATGGAGTCCGTGGGCGTGCCCGTGGTCGAGTAAACGGGCGGTGTCTGTAGCGCGGGGCCCGTGTGCAGCGGGTCGAGTTCACCGCAGGGCAGAAAGATCAGACAGGCGCGAGCAGCTCCGCCACCTGGGCTGCCGTACCGAACGCAAGCGTGAAGCCCAAGGCCCCGTGCCCCGTGTTCAGCAGCAGGTTGTCTGGCGCCTGGGGATGGTGGCCCACCATGGGCACGCCGGTGGGCGTGGCGGGGCGCATGCCGGTCCACGGGCGCAGTTCGGCAAAGTCGCTGCAACCGGGGAACAGTGCGCTGGTGGCCTGGCACAGGCTCTGAATGCGCGCGGGTGGAATGCTGTGGTTGTGCCCCACCAGCTCCGCCATGCCCGCCACCCGCAGCCGCTGGCCAATGCGTGCGAAGACCACCTTGCGGGCTGCATCGGTCACGCTGACGCGTGGCGCCGCACCGCTGGCATCTGCGATGTCGAGCGTGATGCTGTAGCCCTTGAGCGGGTAGATGGGCAGGCGGAACCCCAGTGTCTGCGCGGCCTGGTGGCTGGCGCTGCCGAGAGCCAGAATGAATTGCTGGGCCTCGATGATTCCGGCGCTCGTTTGCGCCGCCACGATGCGTCGGCCCTGGCGCACAAAGCCATCGACCCGCGCACCGAGCACAAAGCGTACCCCGCGTGCGGCCAGCAGGCTCTGCAGGCCCTGGCACACCTTGAGGCAATCGGCCGCACATTCGCTGGGCGTGTGGATGGCACCGGCGATGTGGTGCCGGTAGTGGGCGAGGGCGGGCTCCAGCGCCACGCACTGCGCGGCAGATATGGCCGTTTGCGCGCTGCCCCAGGGCTGCTGCAGCTCCATCTGGCGGCGCGCTGCGGCCAGACCTGCGGGCGTGTCGTACAGCACCAGCTTGCCGGTGGTCGAAAAGTCGCAGTCGAGGTGCTCGGCCTGCAACATGGCCTCAAGCCGTTGCCGGCTCAGCGCGGCCAGCTCCAGCAGCTGGCGCGTGCTCCGCTCTGACGTGTGCCGGTTGCAGGCGCGCAAAAACTCCACGCCCCAGCGCCACTGGTGCGGGTCCCATTGCGGGCGCAGTTTGAGGGGCGAATGGGGCAACAACAGCAGACGTGGCAACTGGCGCCAGATGCTTGCGTCCGCAAGCGGCTGCACGTAGCTGTAGCTCAGTTGCGCACCGTTGCCGCCGCTGGCGCCCGTGCCGGGCTGGGCCTGGTCGACCACGGTCACCTTGAAGCCGCGCTGGTGGAGTTCATACGCGGTGGCCAGGCCGACGATGCCTGCGCCGAGAACACATACCTGCATTGTGTGTGGCTTGTGAGTGAGTGGGTGGGTGGATAGATGGGTGGGTGGAAGTCAATGTAGGGCGGGGGCCTGCGCTTGAACAATGCCAATGCCATGGGAGGCCATGCCAAGAAGTTATGTGCGGGGCCGGGACTGACGCGCCGCACAGCTGCGCCCCCCCTTCGGGAAAAAGATGCCTGTTGCAAGCACTTGGATGGTGCGGCCGTGTGCACCAAACTGGCGGCATAACTTTTGGTCATGGCCACCCTGCGCAAATGAATTGTTCAAAGGCAGCGCAAATTTCTACAGTGGCCCTGCGTTCCGGTTTTTTTGCATTCATCCGATCGTCTGTTCGCCAGGTTTTCAGTTCGATTGCCTGTCTATCGTTGGTTCGTTTTTGCCTCCATCCATCTGCTTTTGCACAAAGGGATTTCCATGAAGCTCTCTGCCGTCACCTCCGCCGCCATCGTGGCTTCTGGCCTGCTGGCTAGCACTGTGGTCAGCGCCGACACCCTCAAGAAGGTTGCCGAGTCCGGCAAGATCACCGTGGCGTACCGCGAGTCGTCGGTGCCCTTCAGTTACCTGGCCGGGCCAGGCGCACCGGTAGGCTTTGCGGTGGACATCACCAACGCCGTGGTCGACGCCGTGAAAAAGCGTGTGAACAACCCGGCACTCAAGGTCGAGCTGCAGGCCGTCACTTCGCAAAACCGCATCCCGCTGCTGCAAAACGGCACCATCGACCTGGAGTGTGGATCGACCACCAACAACAGCGTGCGTGGCAAGGACGTGCAATTTGCCATCAACTATTTCTAAACCGGCACGCGGCTGCTCACCAAGAAAACCTCGGGCGTGAAGAACTACGCCGACCTGGCCAAGAAGAAGGTGGCCAGCACCTCGGGCACCACAAACGCGCAGGTGATCCGCAAGTACAACCGCGACAACAATCTCGACATGGACATCGTCCTGGGCAAGGACCACGACGATGCCGTGCTGCTGGTGGACAGCGGCCGCGCCGAGGCGTTTGCGATGGACGACATCCTGCTGTTTGGCCTGATGGGCAATGTGCGCAACCCGGCCGAATGGGCGGTGGTGGGCGACTCGCTGCAGGTCGAGCCCTACGCCTGCATGCTGCGCAAGGACGACCCGCAGTTCCAGACGCTGGTCAACGGCGTGATCGGCGGGATGATGAAGTCGGGCGAGTTCGAAAAGCTCTACGCCAAGTGGTTTAACGCGCCCGTGCCGCCGCGCAACCAGAACCTGAGCCTGCCGATGAGCAAGGAACTGCGCGAGAACCTGGTCGCGCAGAGCGACAAGCCAGCGCAGTAAGGCGGCGCGAGCATGCTTTCTTGTGTGTCTGCACGCCACCACCCCGCCACGCAGGTGGTGGGCATCCTGGGGGGTATGGGGCCGGCTGCCGGGGCGGATTTTGTGCGCCTGTTCGTGCAGGCCTGCACCGAGCACATGGGGGCCCTCGGCATTCCGGTGCACGACCAGGCCTACCCCGAACACTGGCTGGCGCAGGTGCCGATCCCTGATCGCACGGCGGCCCTGCACGACACGCGCCCGGGCGCGCACCAGCCGGCCGAACCCCTGCTGCAGGCTACGGGGCGGCTCTCAGCGCTGGGCGCGCGCGTGGTGGCCATTGCCTGCAACACGGCCCACGCCTGGCACGGCATCCTGCAGCAGCGGTTTCCTCAGCTGGAGGTGCTGCACGGCGTGCAAGAGGTGGTCGCCGACATGGCTGCGCGCGAGGTGCGCGGCGTGGGCCTGCTGGCCACGCAAGGTGCCTACGACGCGGGCCTCTACCAAGGCGAGCTGGAGCGCGCCGGCATCGGCTGTTTTGTGCCCGAGATGCACGAGCGTGAGCTGCTGATGCAGGGCATCTACGACGGCGTGAAGGCCGGCAACTACACGCTGGCGCGCCAGCGGTTTGAGTCGGTGTCGCTCGCGCTGCAGCAGCGCCACGGCGTGTCCACACTCATCATGGGCTGTACCGAGATTCCGCTGGCCCTGGCCGAACACCCGCGCCTGCCGGGCTTGTCGCTGGTCAACCCCTCGGTGGTGCTGGCCTCGGCGCTGGCGCGGCATGCCTACCGCGAGATGGCCCCTACCTGTTGAAGCGCGTGCACGCGCCATTCCGGCTGCGGCGCGCCCCCTTTTCTCTGAAGGCAAAGTGATGGCATTCCTCAAGACAGAGGCGGCGGTGCGGGTCCGCGCGCGGGAGTCGGCATGGCGCTCGGGCCTCGCGATGTGCCTTGCTGCCGTGGCGGGCATGGCCAGTGCGCAGTCAGCGCTGCCGCCCCAACAGCCATCGCCCGGCACCGCAGGCAAGACCCTGCAGCGCATCCAGGCCAGCGGGGTGGTGGTCATTGGCCACCGCGAATCGTCCGTGCCCATGTCGTATGTGGCCAATGGCACCCCCATGGGCTACAGCGTGGATGTCTGCCTGCAGATTGCGCAGGCACTGGGCCGCCATCTCAAGCTGCGCGAACCCCGCGTGGCCTACCGCATGGTGACCTCGAGCAACCGGTTCGACGCCATCGAGAAGGGCGAGGTCGACCTGGAGTGTGGCTCCACCACCAACACCGCGGCGCGCCGCCAGCGGGTGGCCTTCACCATCGCGCACTTCATCGCGTCCTCGCGCATCGTGGTGCAAAGCGGCAAGCCATATTCGCGCATTGAAGACCTGGACGGCAAAGCGCTTGCGTCCACGGCAGGCACCACCAACATCGACTCCTTGGCGCGCGAGGCTGCGGCCAAGGCCATCCGGGTGCGCATCGAGCCCGCCAAGGACCATGCCGAGGGGTTCGGCTGGGTGGTCGACGGCAAGGTGGAAGGTTTTGCAATGGACGACGTGCTGTTGTTCGGCCTGCGCGCCAGCCACAGCCGCCCGGAGGACCTGAAGGTCATCGGCAAGCCCATGACGATCGAGCCCTACGCCGTAGCCTTCGAGCGCGACAACCCCGAACTGAAGGCCGTGGTGGACGCAGAGCTGCGCCGGCTGATCCACACACGCGAGCTGCATCGGCTGTACGACAAATGGTTCACCTCGCCCATTCCGCCCAAGGGCCTGAACCTGGGCATGCGCATGTCGCACCTGCTGGTGGACTCGCTCAAATATCCGTCGGACTACGTGCCGCAGTAGCGGGGTGCGCGGGGCTTGGGTGGGGTGCGAACACCTCGATGCGGTTGCGCCCCCCGTGCTTGGCGCGGTACAGCGCGGCGTCGGCCGCCTGCACCAGGGTGTCGGAGCCCACCTCGGGCCGCGGCACCAGGCTGGCCACGCCAATGCTCAGGGTGAGCATGGGGGCGGTGGGTGAACGTGGGTGGGGCAGGGCGGCGCCGTGCAAGCTGTCCAGGCAGCGCTGTGCCACGGTCACGGCATCGGCCAGCGGTGCATCGGGCAGCAGCAGCACGAACTCTTCTCCGCCGTAGCGGGCGGCCACCTCGTCAGCGCGGCGGATGGAAGCCTGCAGCAGCTGCGCCACGCGGCGCAGGCATTCGTCGCCTGCCAGGTGGCCGTAGTGGTCGTTGTAGAGCTTGAAGTGGTCGATGTCGATCAGCACCACCGCCAGCGGCGCCTGGTGGCGCGCGCAGCGCAGCCATTCGGTGGCCAGCCGGTCGTCAAAACGGCGGCGGTTGCCGATGCCGGTCACGCCATCGGTGGTGGACAGCAGGGCGAGCTTTTCGTTGGCGGCGGCCAGCTCCTGCTCCTTGCGCACCAGCTGCGTCACATCGGTGCGTACGCCCGCAATGCCGCCCTGCGGCGTGCGGCGCTCGTCGGCCTGCAGCCAGCGCCCATCGGGCAGGCGCTGCAGCATGGCGTGGTCGGCGGCGCGGTGGTCTGCCACGCGTTGTGCGATCCAGTCCTCTTCGCGGCCCACGGCGTCCAGGTACTGGCCGCGCTCCACGCCGTAGCGTGCAATCTCTTCAAAGGTGCTGCCGGGCACGATCATGGGCGCCGAGATGGGGTAGAGCTTGCGGTACTGGGCGTTGCACACCACGAGCCGGTCGTCGGCATCAAACAGCGCAAAGCCTTCGGGCAGCGACTCCACGGCGTCGTGCAGCAGCTGGCGCGCTTCCTGGGCTGCGTGCTGCGCGGACTCCAGGGCCTGACGCTGCTCGATCAGGTCGGTGATGTCCAAACGCACAGCCACCACGTAGTTCTCGGGCGTGCGGGTTTCGTAGATGTTGATCCAGCGCCCATCGGCCAGCCGCTGCACCAGGTTCGAAGTGCGGCTGCCGTGCTCGGACAGCCGCTCGGCGATCCAGGCCTCCTCGCGGCCCTGGGCCGAGGGGATCAGCCCCCGGTCGACCGAGTGCCGCAGGATGTCGGCGAAGCTGCGGCCCAGGTGCTCCGCATAGTTCATGTGTGGGTACATGCGCGACAGCTGCTGGTTGTACAGCACCAGCCGGTCCTGCTCGTCGAAGATCTCGATGCTCACCGGCAGGGCCTCCACCGCGCGCTCGAGCAGTTGGCGGATCTGCTGGCTCTCTTGCCGCGCCGCCTCGGCCGCCTGGCGCTGGCCGATGAGGTCGGTGATGTCCAGGCGCACGCACACGGTCATGCCCGACGGCGTGCGGCTTTCGTGCATGTGCATCCAGACGCCCCCCGGGTAGCGGCGCACCTCGGGGCCGGGCCGGTGGCCGCGGATGGCCAGCTCGTGCGCAAGCCAGAGCTCCTCCTGCCCCGCGGCCTCCTGCGGCACACCATGGCGCAGCCCTTCGCGCAGCAGCTCTTCGTAGGTCTTGCCCAGCAGCGCCTCCACCGGCACCTGCGGCCGCAGACGCGCCATGTGCTCGTTGCACAGCACCAGGCGGTCTTGCTCGTCGTAGATTTCGAGGCCCGCCGGCATCGCATCGACCGCCTCGCGCAGGCTGCGTTCGGCGCGCTCGGCATGCTGCAGCGCCTGCTTGAGCGCGCGCTCCTTGTGCATGGCGTCGGTGATGTCGGTGCGCATCACCACCGTGCCGCCGCCCGCCAGCGCACGCTCGGTCAGCTGCACCCAGCGGTCGCCACGCACCTCTTGCAGGGCGGTTCCTGCGGCCTGCCGGTGGCGCTCCATGCGTGTGGCGATCCAGGCCTCGATGTGGGGCTCCGCCTCGAGGATCTCGCCCGACGCGGCGATGCGGCGCAGAACGTCTTCAAACCGTGTGCCGTAGTCCAGGTGCATCGAGACCCCGGGCGCTACCTCGCGGTAGCGGGCATTGCACAGCACCAGGCGGTCGTCCGCGTCGTAGATGGCCAGCCCGGCGGGCAGGATGTCGAGCGTGGCCGTCAGCTGCGCGCCGGCCCGCTGCGCCGCGTGTTGCGCTGCATGGGCCTCGGCCTGCAGCCGCTGGGTGCGGTGCGCCATGCGCCAGTGCAGGCCGGCCACCAGCAACAGCATGGCCCCTGCGCAGATGAGCGCCGTGCGTGCTGGCGTGTGCAGCGTGTGGCTGGCCAACGCCCACCCCAGCAGAGCCAGCCCGCCCAGGCCACAGGCAGCTACCACCGGCAAGGCCGTGGGGTCGTCGCGCGGCGGAGCAGGGTTCATGGTCTGTCGGTCGGTCTGGGTGAAATGTCGGCCGCGATAGGCGTTGCGGTGCCAAGGCCAACATCGCGGTCGCACCACCGAGGTGCAATGGGGCTGCGGTTTGGCCAGGGCTTAAACAGGTTCGCAGAAAGTCGTGGGCATGTCATCCATAAATTCCCCCAAGCGCGGGGGCCGGTCTGCACCGGGTTCGTAAACGTCCTAGACTCCAGGGCCGCCTCCCTGTCCCATCCACCCTTCTCATTGCTGGAGAAACCGATGCTCACTGACGACCTGCACTCCGACGCCCACGCCCTGCTGCCCGGCCGCACCACCGAATCCGGCGCCACCCGCCGTACCGCGCTGCAAGCTGCGCTGGGCCTGGGTTACGCCGCTGCCGCCGCGCCCATCATGGCGCAGACGGCCATCGCCACGTCCAGCGACGGCCTTACAGCGGGTGAGGTGAGTTTCATGGTCAATGGCTTCAAGGTGCCGGCCTACCGCGCCGCGCCTGCCGGCAAGACGGGCCTGCCCGTGGTGCTGGTGATCCAGGAGATCTTTGGCGTGCACGAGTACATCGCCGACACCTGCCGCCGCTTTGCCAAAGCCGGTTACCTGGCGATCGCGCCCCAGCTGTATGCGCGCCAGGGCGATCCGGCGCAGTACACCGAAGTGGCCAAGCTCATGGCCGAAGTGGTGTCCAAGGTGCCCGATGCGCAGGTGATGGCCGACCTGGACGCCACGGTGCAGTGGGCCACCGCCAATGGCGGCGACGCTGCCCGCGTGGGCATCACCGGCTTTTGCTGGGGCGGGCGCATCACCTGGCTGTATGCCGCACACGGCCCGGTGAAGGCGGGCGTGGCCTGGTACGGCCGGCTGGTGGGCCAGCCCAGCGACCTCACGCCCAAGCACCCCGTGGAGATCGCCCCGATCCTCAAGGCGCCGGTGCTGGGCCTGTACGGCGAAAAAGACACCGGCATCCCCCTTGACACGGTTGATAAGATGAAAGCTGCCCTGGCCAGTGGTTCGCCGCAGGCCAAGGCATCGGAGTTCGTGATCTACCCTGACGCGCCCCATGCCTTCCATGCCGACTACCGGCCCAGCTACCGCAAGGAAGCGGCCGACGATGGCTGGATGCGGGCGCTGGCTTGGTTCAAGAAGCACGGCGTGGTCTGACCGCCGCGGCCTGCCCGCTGCCGCAACCGAAGCCGCCCCGATGGGCGGCTTTTTTTGCCCCGCGGCGCGGCGCCAGAATTTGATACAAAAATAAGCCCTGGCGCTTATTCATAAAGCACAAGTAGCTATGACTTTGGTAGCAATCATCCTGGCCACCCTGGCCGCCGGTATTGGCAGCGTGTGGCTGGCCGCGCTGCTGATGCGCCTGGGCCTGGGCGGGCGCGCAGACAGCGTGGGCCCCCAGCACCTGCTGAGCCTGGCGGCGGGCGCACTGCTGGCCACGGCCTTCATGCATCTGCTGCCCGAGGCCTTCGAAAGCCAGGCCGGCGCCCACGACCTGTTTGCCACCTTGCTGGTGGGCGTGGTGTTCTTCTTTTTGCTCGACAAGGCCGAGCTCTGGCACCACGGGCACGAGCACAGCCACCCAGCGCCGTCCGGCAATCACGCGCACGACCACGCCCACGAAGGCCATGACCACGGCCATGTGCACCACCACCATCACGCTCCCCGGTCCGGTGGCTGGGCCGTGCTCACCGGCGACAGCGTTCACTGCTTTGGCGACGGCATCCTCATCGCATCGGCCTTCATGGCCGACATACGCCTGGGCGTGATCGCCGCCGTGTCGGTGCTGGCGCACGAAGTGCCCCACCACATGGGCGACCTGGTGGTGTTGCGCCAGACCAGCCCCAATCGCAGCATGGCGCTGGTCAAGGTGTCACTGGCCGGCGCGGTCACGGCGCTGGGTGGCGCGGTGGGCTACTTCCTGGTGGGCCAGATGCAGGACCTGCTGCCGTACTTTTTGGCCGTGGCCTCCAGCAGCTTTGTGTATGTGGCCCTGGCCGACCTGATCCCCCAGTTGCAAAAACGCCTGACAGCCCGCGAAACCGTGGCGCAGATCGCCTGGCTGATCGCGGGCATGGTCATCGTGACGTTGGTGAGTGGCGCAGCACACGGGCATTGATGGATAGCCTGGAGCCGCTGGGCGTGATTGCTTGAGGCGCTGGGCGCTTCACCTCCGGTAGCGCCGCCGGCTGCCGGCCGAAGCCAGTTCCGCGCTGGTGGGCGTTGATGGGGTGCGTGTCCTGACGGTTTTGAAGCGATTTAGGCCGCTAGCGCTTGTTCATCAAGCGCTTTTAGCTATCAATAAAATAGCAATCAGCGAAAAATGCTGGCAGCTGATACCGGGGCCGCCATGGAGCTGTCGCCACCGAGTCGTCGGTGGCGTTCCTTTTCAGGGCTGAGCTACTTACCGCGCCAAGCTGCCCGCGCAGGCGGCTCAGGCTCAAGGCGCAGGGGCCCTGGCCTGTGTCGCCAGGGCGAGCGTGCCTCAGGCCAGCGTTTTATCTCGCCAACTCTTCCCGCACCGCCGCCACCTGCCGCCGCGACACCGCCAGCAGTTCGGTCGATCCCTGCAGCCGCACCGCCCAGCCTTCGCCTTCCTCGGCGTCGTAATGTTTTTCCAGCGCGCGCACGGCACGGCGGGCCACCAGGGCGTTGCGGTGGATGCGCATGAAGCGCGGCGCAAACTTGGCTTCCAGCTCGCTCAGCGCGCCGTCCATGATGTAGCTGCGCGTGGCGGTGCGCACCGTCACGTACTTCTGCTCGGCCTTGAAGTACAGCACCTCGGCCAGCGGCAGGCGCTCGGTGCGGCCGCGGTCCTGGATGAGCAGGGTTTCGCCGTCGGCCACGCTGGGCGCGGCGGCCGCTGCAGAGCCGGGTGTGCGGGTGCTGCGCTGCACCTTGGCCAGCGCCTGCTGCAGGCGCTCGCGGCGCACGGGCTTGGTGAGGTAGTCGACCGCGTCCAGCTCGAACGCGCTCACCGCGTGGTCCATGTGCGCCGTCACAAACACCACGGCAGGCGGGTGCGGCAGCGCTTGCAGGGCATGCGCCAGGGCCAGGCCATCCTGCCCGGGCATGTGGATGTCCAGCAGGACCACATCAAACGCCCGCCCGCCGGTCGCGCTCAGCTGGGTCAGCGCCTCGCCGGCATTGGCGGCCTCGGCCACCGAGAGGCGCTGCAGCGAAGGCGCGTCGGCGCAGTCGGACAGCAGGGTGCGCAGGCGGCTGCGGGCCAGGGCTTCGTCGTCAACGATGAGGATGTTCATGGTCGTCTGGGGGCGGGGTGGGGTCTTCGGTGGCGGGCACCGCGCTGCGGCGCGGCGGTGGGGCGCTCTTGCTGCCGTTCGGTCGGCCTCGGGCGCTGCCTGTCGCCCGGTCGTCGGGGCGCGGCACGCGGTCTTTTTTCTGCTCGGGTGCGGGCAGGGTGATGCGGACCTGGTACAGCCCGTCCTGCACGCCGGCGGTGAACTCGCCCTGCACATCGTGCAGCAGGGCCAGGCGGGCGCGCACATTGGCCAATGCGATCCCGTGGCCCTTGGTGGAGGGCTCGTCGTCCTTGCCGCCGCGGCCGTCCTTGGACGGCAGCGTGTTGGTGATGCGCACCACCACGCGGCTGCCGCGCAGCTCGGTCAGCACGCGCAGCCTGCCGCCGCGTGCGCTAGGCTCCACGCCGTGCTTCACCGCGTTTTCGACCAGCGGCTGCAGCAGCAGCGGCGGCAGGCGTGCGCCATCGGTGCGGGGGTCCAGGCTCCACTGCACCTGCAGGCGCTGGCCAAAACGCACTTCCTCAATCGCCAGGTAGCGCCGCGCCAGCGTGACTTCTTCGGCCAGCGTGACCGACTCGCCCTGCTCGATGAGTGCATGCCGGAACAGATCGGACAGGTCTTCGAGCAGCGACTCGGCCTTGGCCGGTTCGTCGCGCACCAGCGCAATCGCGCTGTTGAGGGTGTTGAACAAAAAGTGCGGGCGGATGCGCGACTGCAGCTCGGTAAGGCGCGCGGTGGTGGCCGCCGGCGTGCGGCCCCGTGCGCGCAGCACCAGCGCCGCCACCAGGATGGCCGCCAGCAGCGCCCCAGTGGCCGCACAGGCCAGCCACGGTGGCGAGGTGGTTTGCGACACCAGCGTGAGCATGCCGCACGCGTAGGCGCCGGCCAAGGCGCCCAGCAATACGCCGGCCACGTACTGCTGCGCGGTCGACAGGCGCTGCAGCAGGGTCTTGAGGCTGCACGCCGTGATCAGCCACACCAGCGTGGCCGGCAGGGCACCGCCCGTCAGCAGCGCCAGCGTGGCCAGCCACTCCACCGGGTTGCGCGCCCCGTACATGGCGCCCACACCCACTACCAGCTCCACAAACAGCACGGCACGCAGCACCACGCCCACCTGGCAGGCATCAAACACCAGCGCCCGCCGCGGTGGCCCCCCGCTGCCGCTGCGCGCCAGGCCCGGCCCTGCGCGCAGGCTTCGCGCAGCGCCCCCTGGCGTGTCGGAATCCGGCGGTGGAGGCGGGGTCGATAAAATTTGCGTGTTTTGCATTGCGGCGCCCGGGTTGTCCGGGTGTCTGAACCTCCGGATTATTGCCCTCCTATGTCCAAAGCCCAAGCCACCAGCGCCACGCCGTCTGCGCCATCCCACAACCAGCTCGACACCAAGGCACAGGCCTGGTCGGCGCTCTTTTCGGAGCCCATGAGCGACCTGGTCAAGCGCTACACCTCGAGCGTGTTCTTCGACAAGCGCCTGTGGCAGGCCGACATTGCAGGCAGCCTGGCGCACGCCGAGATGCTGGCGGCGCAGGGCGTGATCAGCCAGGAGGACCACGCCTCCATCCAGCGCGGCATGGCGCAGATCACGTCCGAGATCGAGTCCGGCGCGTTTGAATGGAAGCTCGATCTGGAAGATGTGCACCTCAACATCGAAGCACGCCTGACCCAGCTGGTGGGCGATGCCGGCAAGCGCCTGCACACCGGCCGCAGCCGCAACGACCAGGTCGCCACCGACGTGCGCCTGTGGCTGCGCGGCGAGATCGATCTGATTGGCGATCTGCTGAAAGAACTGCAGGTGTCGCTGGTGGACGTGGCCGAACAGAATGTCGAGGTGATCCTGCCCGGCTTCACCCACCTGCAGGTGGCCCAGCCCGTGAGCTTTGGCCACCACATGCTCGCGTATGTGGAGATGTTCAAGCGCGACGCCGAGCGCATGGCCGACGTGCGCCGCCGCACCAACGTGCTGCCCCTGGGCAGCGCGGCCCTGGCCGGCACCACCTACCCGCTGGACCGCGAGCGCGTGGCGAAAACTCTCGGGATGGAAGGCGTGTGCCAGAATAGCCTGGACGCTGTGAGCGACCGCGACTTCGCCATCGAATTCACCGCCGCCGCCAGCCTGTGCATGGTGCATGTGAGCCGCCTCTCTGAAGAACTCATCATCTGGATGAGCCAGAACTTCGGCTTCATCAAGATCGCCGACCGTTTCACCACGGGCTCATCGATCATGCCGCAGAAGAAGAACCCCGACGTGCCGGAACTCGCGCGCGGCAAGACCGGGCGCGTGGTCGGCCACCTCATGGGCCTGATCACGTTGATGAAGGGCCAGCCACTGGCCTACAACAAGGACAACCAGGAAGACAAGGAGCCACTGTTCGACACGGTGGATACGCTCAAGGACACGCTGCGCATCTTTGCCGAGATGGTCGGCGGCCAGCTGAACCCCGCCACGGGCAACAAGGAGGGCGGCATCACCGTCAACGCGCCGGCCATGGAGCAGGCTGCGCTCAAGGGCTACGCCACTGCCACCGACCTGGCTGATTACCTGGTCAAAAAGGGCCTCCCTTTCCGCGACGCGCACGAGACGGTGGCGCATGCCGTGAAGGCGGCCACTTCGCACGCGTGCGACCTGTCGGAGCTGCCGCTCACGGTGCTGCAGGGCTTTCACCCCCAGATCGAAAAGGACGTGTACGAGTGCCTGAGCCTGCGCGGCTCGCTCAACGCCCGCAACACGCTGGGCGGCACGGCGCCCGCCCAGGTGCGCGCGCAGGTCGCACGCCACCGCGCCCGCTTGGCTTGATTTTTGCGGCAACGCTGCAACGCACCACCACAGATCCGGAGTTCTTCCATGACGACCCCTTCTCGCCGCAGCCTGCTGTCCCGGCTTGTGCGCACCAGTGCCCTGGCCGGCGTCGCGCTGACCATGGGCCTGGCCTTTGCCCAGACCCCCAAGCCCATCCGCCTGCTGGTCGGCTTCCCGCCGGGTGGCGGCACCGACGCCATTGCGCGCACGCTGGCTGAAAAGCTCAAGGACGAGCTGGGCCAGCCGGTGGTGGTGGAAAACCGCCCGGGTGCCGGCGGCCAGATCGCCGCACAGGCGCTCAAGGCCGCGGCGCCGGATGGGACCACGCTGTTCCTCACGCACGACCACACCATCTCGATCCTTCCCCAGGTGGTGAAGAACCCGGGCTTCGACCCCGCGCGCGACTTTGTGCCCGTGGGCGGCTTTGCCACCTTCGTGAACGCGTTCGCGGTGTCGGGCGGCACGCCGGCCAAGTCGTTCACGGAGTATGTGAACTGGGTCAAGACCACAGGCAACGGCAAGGGCGCGGTGGGCATTCCGGCGCCTGCGTCCACGCCCGAGTTTCTGGTCAAGCTGCTGGGGCAAAAGTACCAGCTGGACCTGGTATCGGCGCCTTACCGCGGCAGCGCGCCGATGATGGCCGACATGCTGGGCAACCAGATCGGCGCGGGCGTGGCGTCGGTGCAGGACTTCATCGAGAACCACAAGGCCGGCAAGGTGCGCGTGGTGGGTGTGCTGGGCACCAAGCGCCAGGCCGCCATGCCCGACGTGCCCACGTTCGACGAAATGGGCCTCAAGGGTTTTGAAGACCTGCCGTACTACGGCATCTACGCGCCTGCCGGCACGCCGCAGAAGTTCATCACCGACTTCTCGGCCGCACTCGCCAAGGTCGTGGCCCTGCCCGACGTGCGCGACCACCTCACCGCCATGGGCCTCACCGTGGGCCACATGACGCCGCCGCAGCTGGGTGCGCGGGAGAAGGCGTACACCGAGGCCTGGACGCGCATCATCAAGACTAGCGGATTTGTGGCGCAGTGATCGGTAGCGGTGCCAAAATAAAGCATGAAATTGCCATCTAGCGCTTGATGGATAAGCGCCAATAGCTATCTATTCGATAGCATTTCGCCGGGCGCTTTCCCGGCGTTTGTGCGCCGCGGTGCGGTGCAAATCAGAGCAGCACCCTCCGACCCCTCCGATTCGGCAAAAAGTCACGCTCAACACGTAAGCGCGTGCAACGCGGTGCCGGTATCGGTGCCGTTTTGTTACGCTCGCCGCTTCCTTCGGAGGGGAAAGCGTGAACGCAAAAAAATGGATGTTGGCCGCTGGCCTGTCGCTGGCGGCCTGGGGTGCACAAGCCCTGCAGATCACCAGCTTTTCGCCGCAAGGCGAGGTGGCGCGCGTGCGCCAGGTGGTGGCCAAATTCGACGGGGCGGCCGTCAATTTTGGCGACCCCAAGGCGCCAGCACCGCTGGCCCTGAGCTGCAGCGACGCCAGCGCCACCAAAGGCACCGGCCGCTGGACCAGCGAACGCGAGTGGGTGTTTGACTTTGAGCGCGACCTGCCGCCCGGCGTGCGCTGCACCGCCACCGTCAAAACCGGATTCAAATCGGCCGCTGGCGCTGATCTGAAGGGCACTTTAAGCTATCAATTCAATAGCGGTGGCCCGTTTGTCCAGGACATCCGTCCCAGCCCCTACGTACCCATCGACGAAGAGCAGTTCTTCGTGCTGCAGTTCAACGGCTCCGCCACCACCGCCAGCGTCCAGGCCAACGTATGGTGCACGGTGGAAGGCGTGGGCGAGCGCGTCCCGGTGCGTTTGATCGAGGGTTTGCAGCGCGCCGAAATATTGAAGACACTGGGCCTGGAAAAAAACGCGGCGAAAGACCCCTTGCAGTACGCCACGCTCGCCTGCAACCGGCGGTTCACCTCCGGTTCGCGAGTCCAAATCGTGTTTGGCAAGGGCGTGGCCACCCCCAGCGGTGTGGCCAACACGGTGGAAAAGCGCTTTGACTTCAAGGTGCGCGAGCCGTTTTCGGCCGAATTCAGCTGCGAACGCGAGAATGCCCAGGCCGCCTGCCTGCCGATCCGCCCGATGCAGCTGTCCTTCAACGCGCCGGTGCCGCGCAAGCTGGCGGCGGCGATCCGCCTCAAGTCGGCAAAAGACACCCTCAAGCCGCAGATCGAGGGCGGCGCCGAAGGTGCGCAGGCCGATGCGCTGGTGAGCAGCGTGCAGTTCAGTGCGCCGCTGGCCGAAAGCACCGCTTTCACGCTCGAGCTGCCCAAGGATTTCAAGGACGCCTCGGGCCGCGCGCTGAGCAATATCGACAGCTTTCCGCTCAAGGTGGCCACGGGTGGCATGCCGCCGCTGGCCAAGTTCGCCGCCGCGTCCTTTGGCATCGTGGAGCGTTTTGCCGAAGGTCCGGCGTCTGACAACCCGCCCGCGCTGCTGCCCGTGACGCTGCGCAACGTCGAAGCCCAGCTGCGCGTGCAGGGCCTGCAGCCCGGCACACAAGGCGCCGTCCCGGCCGCAACCCCCACCCCCACAGCGCCGGCAGGCAAGGTCAGCACCTTCACGCCCGGCACCGACGCCGAAATCATTGCGTGGTTTCGCAAGGTCAAGCGCTACGACAACTACACGGTGCAGCGCAAGCAGGCGCGCCGAGACGTGACGGGCCCGCTGCCCAAAGTACTGGACGACGACCGGGAGTATGTGCAGACGCGCATGGTGTCGCTGCTCGCGGGCAAGGGCGGCGTAAAGACGCTGGACCTGCCCAAGCCCGCCAGCGGCGATGTGCGCCCGTTCGAGGTGGTCGGCATTCCGCTGTCGCCCGGCTTCCACGTGGTGGAGATCGCCTCGCAAAAGCTGGGGGCCTCGCTGCTGGATGACCGCCACGGCGACGCACGCACGATGTATGTGCGCACCTCCGCACTCGTCACCAACCTGGGCGTGCACTTCAAGTTGGGCCGCGAGAACGCGATGGCCTGGGTGACCACGCTGGACAAGGGCCAGCCCGTGGAGGGGGCCAAGGTGCGCGTGTCCAACTGCGTGGGCAAGGAAGTGGCCACCGGCGTGACCGATGCGCAGGGCCTGGCGCGGCTGGAAGGCGTCTCGACCGATCCCTCCACCTGTGGTGAAGGCGATGGCGAGTACGAGGGCAGCCGCGGCTACTTTGTGAGCGCGCGCAGCAAGGGCGCCGACGGCGTGGAGGACATGGCCTTCACGTGGAGCGACTGGCAGCGCGGTATCGAGCCCTGGCGCTTCAACGTGCCCACCAGCAGCACGCCCGAGCCCGATGAGCGCGCCCACACCATCTTCGACCGCACGCTGTTCCGCGCGGGCGAAACGGTGTCGATGAAACACCTGCTGCGCACCGAAACCCGCAAGGGCTTCGGCGTGCCCGACACCGGCCCCGACAGCCTGGTCATCACGCATGTGGGCAGCGGCCAGCAGTTCAAGCAACCCCTGGTCTGGCGCCGCACCCCCAGTGGCGGCCTGAGCGCGCAAAACACCTTTGCCGTGCCCCCGGCCGCCAAGCTGGGGATGTACCAGGTCGAGCTGCGCAACCAGTCCGACAGTGGCCGCAGTTTCACGTCCGGCGAGTTCCGCGTGGAGGAGTTCCGCCTGCCGGTGCTGGAGGGCCGCATCGCGCCCGCCGACAAGAAGGCGCTGGTGCGCGTGCGCTCCGTGCCCACCGACGTGCAGATCAACTATGTGTCGGGCGGTGGCGCAGCCAACCTGCCGGTGCGTGTGTCGGCCATGGTGCGCGGCAAGGCGCTGAACTACAGCGACTACGAGGCTTTCAGCTTCAACCCGCCGCGCCCGCGCGAGCAAGCGGCGGCCAGCAGTGACGACGAGGAGGCCGCTGCCAGCCAGGATGCGCGCGTCATTGCCGACAAGCTGCCGCTCACGCTGAACAAGGACGGCGCCGGCAAAGTCACCATCGACAACGTGCCCCAGGCGCGCCAGCCGCAGGAGCTGGTGATGGAAGCCACCTATGCCGACCCGAATGGCGAGGTGCAGACCCTGCGCAGCGTGCAGGCCCTGTGGCCAGCCGGCGTGGTGGCAGGCGTCAAGACCGAAGGCTGGGTCTCGGCCCGCCAGAAGATCCGCTTTCAGGCGCTGGCACTGCAGCACAACGGCAAGCCGGCCGCCGACACCTCGCTGCAGGTGCAGGCCATTGCGCGCATCACCACCACCACCCGCAAGCGCATGGTGGGCGGCTTCTACAGCTACGACAACCAGACCGAAACCAAGGACCTGGGCACGCTGTGCAGCGGCAAGAGCGATACCCGCGGCCTGCTGCTGTGCGAGTCCAAGCTCGATGTAGCCGGTGAGGTGGAACTGGTGGTGACTGCCACTGACAAGGATGGCAACACCAGCGTGGCCGCATCGTCGGTGTGGGTCACGCGCCAGGGCGAACTGTGGTTTGGTGGCGAGGACCATGACCGCATCGACCTGCTGCCCGAAAAGAAGAGCTACCAGCCCGGCGAGACCGCCAAGTTCCAGGTGCGCATGCCGTTTCGCTATGCGACCGCCCTCGTGGCGGTGGAGCGCGAGGGCATCATCGAAACGCAGGTGGTGCAGCTCAACGGGCAAGACCCGACCGTGAGCCTCAAGATCCGGCCCGAATGGGGGCCCAATGTGTACGTGAGCGTGCTGGCCCTGCGCGGCCGACTGCGCGAGGTGCCCTGGTACAGCTTCTTCACCTGGGGCTTCAAGGCGCCGCGCGAGTGGTGGACGTCCTTCTGGTACGAAGGCAAGGAATACCAGGCGCCCACGGCGCTGGTCGATTTGTCCAAACCCTCGTTCCGCCTGGGCCTGGCCGAGATCCGCGTGGGCACCCAGGCGCACCAGATCGATGTGAAGGTGGCGGCCGACAAGGAAAGCTACGCCGTGCGCGGCAAGGCGCAGGTCACCATCACCGCCACGCTGCCCGGCGGCAAGCCCGCAGCCAATGCCGAAGTGGCCGTGGCCGCGGTGGACCAGGCGCTGCTCGAGCTGATGCCCAACAACAGCTGGAACGTTCTCGAAGCCATGCTCCAGCGCCGCAGCTGGGGCGTGGAGACATCCACCGCGCAGATGGAGATCATCGGCCGGCGCCACTACGGCAAGAAGGCCGTGCCCGCGGGCGGTGGTGGCGGCAAGGCGCAGACGCGCGAGCTGCTGGAGACGCTGCTGCTGTGGGAGCCCGCCATCGTGCTCGATGCCAACGGCCAGGCCAAGGTGACGGTGCCGCTCAACGATGCGTTGACCACCTTCAAGATCGTGGCGGTGGCGGATGCGTCCACCGGCCTGTTCGGCACCGGCAGCACCAGCATCCGCGCCACGCAAGATTTGCAGATCATCAGCGGCCTGCCGCCGCTGGTGCGCGAGGACGACCAGTTTCGTGCCCAGCTCACGCTGCGCAACACCACCAAGGCCGCGATGAAGGTCGAGGTGTCGCCGCGCGCCACGCTGCTGGACTTGAAGCCGCAGATGGTGGACATCCCGGCCGGCGAGGCGCGCGAGGTGGCGTGGAACGTCACGGCCCCGGCGCAGCTGGCGCAGACGCGGTCGGAGTCCATCCTCTGGGAGATCGAAGCCAAGGACACGGTCAGTGGCGCGCGCGATGCGCTCAAGGCGCGCCAGCGCATCATCCCCGCCGTGCCCCTCACGGTGCAGCAGGCCACGCTGGTGCAGGTGGACGGCAGCTTCAACCTGGACGTGAACCCGCCCGCCGATGCACTGCCGGGCCGCGGCGGCCTCAAGATGTCGCTGCAGCCCAAGCTGGCCGAAGGCCTGCCCGGCGTGCGCGACTGGTGGGCCCGCTACCCCTTCGCCTGCCTGGAGCAAAAGACCAGCAAGGCCGTGGGTCTGCGCGACGGCGCGCTGTGGCAGACCGTGGTGGCTCAGATTCCCACCTACCTCGACAGCGACGGCCTGGCCAACTACTTCCCGCCGCGCGACGGCGATGCCAACCGGGGCAGCGACACGCTCACGGCCTATGTGCTGGCGGCCACGCACGAGGCTGCCGCGGTCAACTCCGCCTTTGCGCTGCCGGACGACGTGCGTGCCCCGATGGAGCGTGGCCTGATCGCCTTCATCGAAGGCCGCATCGAGCGCAGCTTCTGGAGCCCGCGCAAAGACCTGGACATGCGCAAGCTCGCCGCCATCGAGGCGCTCTCGCGCTACGGCAAGGCGCAGGGCCGCATGGTGAACAGCATCACCATCGCGCCCAACCAGTGGCCCACCCATGCGGTGATCGACTGGGTGAACATCTTGAAGCGCGTGGCCGATGTGCCCGAGCGCGACAAGCGCCTGGCCGAGGCCCAGCAGATCTTGCGCAGCCGCTTGTCGTTCCAGGGCACCAAGCTCATCTTCAGCACCGAACAGGACGACTACTGGTGGTGGCTGATGCAAAACGGCGACGTGAACACCGCGCGCCTGATGCTGGCCGTGATGGACGACCCGACCTGGAAGGACGACATGGGGCGCCTGGCCAACGGCTTCATCAGCCGCCAGCAGGGCGGGGCGTGGCACACCACCACGGCCAACCTGTGGGGCGGGCTGGCGCTGGAGAAGTTCAGCGCCAAGTTCGAGGCCGTACCAGTGTCGGGCACCACGAAAGCCGCCATGGGAGGCAACAACGCCGCTGTCGATTGGAGCAAGGTCGAGCGCGTGAAAACCACCGACGTGACCGGTGCGCCGCACCAGGGCACGTGGTTTGGCGCGCCCGCCTCGCCGGGCAATCTGAAGAACAACGGCATGTTCCTGCCTTGGTCGGCCACTGCAGGCAAGGCGGGGGGCAAGGAGCAACTGGCCGTCACGCACCAGGGCCCGGGCAAGCCGTGGCTCACGCTGCAGTCGGTGGCCGCTGTCCAGCTCAAGGCGCCGTTTGCCGCGGGGTACAGCATCACCAAGACCGTGACGCCGGTGGAGCAGGCCAACAAGTCGCTGCCCGCAGGCCAGTACACGCGCGGCGACGTGCTGCGCGTGACGCTGGAAGTCAACGCCAGCGCCGACATGACCTGGGTGGCCATCACCGACCCGATCCCGGGCGGCGCGACCATCCTGGGCAGTGGCCTGGGGCGTGATTCGGCTATCGCGACGCAGGGCGAGAAGCCCAAGAGCGGCGCGGGCTGGCCCGCATTCGAGGAGCGCAGCTTCGAGTCCTTCCGCAGCTACTACGAGTACCTGCCCAAGGGAGTCGTCAAGATGGAGTACACCGTGCGCCTGAACAACGTGGGCGACTTCGCGCTGCCCCCGAGCCGGGTGGAGGCGATGTATGCACCCGAGATGTTTGGCGAGGCACCGAACGCCCGCGTGAAGGTAGAGGCGGGCAAGTAAGCCGCTGCGGCGGGGCAGGCCGCGTGCCTGCCCTGCTTACAAGGGTTCGCCCACCCAACCACGGCAAAATCCGGCGGCACTGTCCGCGCGGCAGCAGTCACCGGTGCCACGACGTTCCAAGGAGCCATGAACATGACCAATGCTTCCACCCCCCCGCCAACACACTCCCTGCTCACCGTCTCCGTCGAGGTCGGCTGCGATGCGCAACGTGCGTGGCAGGCTTTTGTCAGCCCGGCCGCCATCACCGCCTGGAACTTCACCAGCCCCGAGTGGTGTTGCCCCCACGCCGAAAACGACCTGCGCGTGGGTGGTGCCTTCAGCTACCGCATGGAGGCCAAGGATGGTTCCATGGGGTTCGACTTCGCCGGGACCTTCACCGAGGTGGTGCCCCACCGGCGGCTGCGCTACGCGCTGGGTGAGCACCGCGAGGTGGTGGTCGACTTTGTCGACCTGCCCGGCGGACGCACCGAGGTGCGGCAGAGCTTCATCCCCGACACCACCTTCCCGCCCGAGCAGCAGCGCGCGGGCTGGCAGGCGATCCTCGATAACTACAAGACATTTCTGGAGTCGGGCGGGTGATGGGCATTGCGCAGACGTTCGCCCCGCAGTGGCAATCAGTCGGCCGGCTGGGGTGCGTCCATGGCCCGGCATAGGGGCGTGCCGGACGCGTGGCTACTCTGCGGCGTACCACTGGCAGCGGCACGGTCTGTGGCTGCCGTGGCTTTGTCCATGCTGCTGGGGGTGCCAAGCGCGCACGCCCTGCCGTCCTTCGACGAGGTGCGCGCCGACTTCAAGCCCTCCGACACCCAGATCCTGTCGCGCGAGGGCGAGGTGCTGCAGCGCGTGCGCACCGATGCCACGGTGCGGCGCGGGCAGTGGGTGGCGCTGGCCGACATCTCGCCCGCGCTGCGCACGGCGCTGGTGCTAAGCGAGGACAAGCGCTTCTTCGAGCACAGCGGTGTGGACTGGCGTGCCGCGTCGGCCGCAGCCTGGGGCAACCTGTGGAACCAGCGCGCGCGCGGGGCCAGCACCATCACCATGCAGCTGGCAGGTTTGCTGGACGGGGACTGGCGCCAGGGCCCTGGCGGGCGCACCGTGGTGCAAAAGCTCGGGCAGACCGTGGCGGCGCAGGTGCTGGACCGGCGCTGGCGCAAGGACCAGGTGCTGGAGGCGTACCTCAACCTCGTGCCGTTCCGCAGCGAGCTGGTCGGCATCGACGCGCTGTCTCGCACGCTGTTTGGCAAGGCGGCGCACGGCCTGGACGACCGCGAGGCGGCGGTGGCTGCCGCGCTGGTGCGCGCGCCCAACGCGCGGCCAGCGCTGGTCGCACAGCGCGCCTGCGGGGTGCTGCGCGATATGCAGGCCCTGCCGCCCCAAAAGCCAGTGGCACAGGCCGCAACCCGCGGCGCGGCGCAACCCGCTGCGGCTGCGCCGGTTGCGGCCCCGCCGCCCCGCGTGGATTGCGATGCGCTCGACGTGTACACCACCGCCGCACTGCAGCGCCGCGCGTTCGACGCCAGCGAGGGCGTGGCCCCGCACTTTGCGCGCCACCTGCTGCGCCAGCAGTTCAAGGACCGCGCCGGCCCGGTGCCCGAGCGTGTGTCCACCACCCTGCGCGCGCCGCTGCAGCGTTTTGCCGTCGCCAGCCTGCAGCAGCACCTGCGCGAGCTGCGCGGGCGCAACGTGGAAGACGGTGCCGTGCTGGTGCTCGACAACGCCACGGGCGCGGTGTTGGCGTGGGTGGGCTCGTCGGGCCAGCTGAGCCAGGCCAGCGAGGTGGACGGCGTGCTGGCGCTGCGCCAGCCGGGCTCCACGCTCAAGCCGTTTTTGTATGCACAGGCGATTGAACAGCGGCGGCTGACCGCGGCGTCGCTGGTGGATGACTCGCCCGCGCACATCGCCACGGCGGGCGGGCTGTACATCCCGCAGAACTACGACCGGCAGTTCAAGGGGTGGGTGTCGGTGCGTACCGCGCTGGCCGCGTCACTCAACGTGCCGGCGGTGCGCACGCTGGTCATGGTCTCGCCCGACGCGTTTCACCGCCAGCTGCGTGCGGTGGGCATGCCGCTGCGCGAAAGCGGCGACTACTTTGGCTACAGCCTGGCGCTGGGCAGCCCCGAGGTGCCACTGCTGCACCTGACCAATGCCTATCGCACGCTTGCCAACGGCGGGCGGGCCAGTCCTATTGCAGGCACACTGGCCAATGGCGGGCGCCTGAGCCCGGTCGCCCTGGCCGCGCCCGCGCCGGGCCGCCCGCCGGTGTTCACCCCCGGGCTCGATGCGCGCGCGGCCTTCATCGTGGGCGACATCCTGTCCGACGGCAACGCCCGTGCCCGCACCTTCGGCACCGACAGCGTGCTGGCCACGCGCTTCTGGACAGCGGTGAAGACGGGCACCAGCAAGGACATGCGCGACAACTGGGCCGTGGGCTGGTCGGAGCGCTACACCGTGGGCGTGTGGGTGGGCAACGCCAGCGGCGCCGCCATGCACGACGTGAGCGGCACCAGCGGTGCAGCGCCCATCTGGGCCGCGGTGATGCGCTTTTTGCACGCCCGCGAACCCAGCCGTGCGCCCAAGGCGCCCGCGGGGCTGGTTCGCGCCCCGGTGCGGTTTGGCGCCGCTGCGGCTGTGGATGCGGATGCGGCGCCGCGGGGCCCCAGCGCAGGCCGCGCTGCAGGTGCAGGTACAGGGAAAGGTGCAGCCGACACACGCCAGCCGCTGGAGGCCGCGCGCGACGAATGGTTTGTGCAGGGCACGCAGCAAACGCTGTTTGCTATTGATTCAGGAGCTGATAGCGCAGATACAGCAAGCGCTAGAGGCCAAAAAGGCTTGAAAAATGCCACGCGCGGCCCCGCCCAGGCGGCCGCGACCGCTGCCGAGGCCAACAACACAGCCACCACGGGCGGCTCCAGCCCCGGCCCGGCCGCCCGCATCACCGCCCCGGCGCCCGGCACCATCGTCGCGCTGGACCCGGACATCCCGCCCGAGCGGCAGCGCCTGCAGTTCACTGCCACCGGCCAGGGGCTGCTGTGGCGCATGGACGGCAAGCCGCTGGGCCGCGGCGCGCGCGTGGCCTGGCTGCCGTGGCCGGGCCGGCATGTGGTGCAGCTCACCGATGCGCGCGGCGAGGTGCTCGACGAGATCCGCATCGAGGTGCGTGGCGCCGGTGCCCTGGGTGCAACACCCCGGGCCAGTGCGCATTGACGGCGGCCAATCCCGCGCATACGGTGGAGCGTTCATTGGGCGCGCATCCCGCCAGCGCCGCCGGCAGCGCGGCTTGGGCTTGCCCGGGCCGGCCGCAGGGCAAGCCCCCGTGGGGGTATTGATTGATTACAGGGCCAAGAATCGTTACAAGATATTTCTATGCCCTTCCTGCGCCAGTTCTTCACCCACCGCCTGATCTGGCTGGCCTTCCTCGTCTCCCTGGGCATCGGCGCGCTGTTTGCCCGCACCATCTGGACCATCCGCACCGACGAGTGGAACTACGCCGCGCAGACCAATGCCAACCTGGCGCGCACGCTGGAGCAGGGGCTTACCTGGGCGCTGGACACCTTCGACAAGTCGCTCGAAGGCGTTGTCCGCGAGGTGAGCCAGCCCGAGGTGTGGGCGCTGCCCCCCGACCTGCGCTCGCGCGTGGTGTTCGACAACTCGCTGCGCGTTCGCGGCGCGGGCGACGTGATGGTGCTCGACGACAAGGGCAATGTGTTGCTCGACTCCCGCCCGCTGTCGCCGCGCCGCATCAACCTGGCCGACCGCGAGTACTTCACGGTGTTCCAGAACGGAGCGCACGAGGGCCTGTACATCGGCAAGCCCGTGCCTTCGCGCGTGACCGGCGTCAACGTGCTGCCGCTGTCGCGCGCCTACTACCGCCCTGACGGCAGCTTTGCCGGCGTGGTCGTCGGCAACGTGAGCCTGAGCTACTTCAACGAGCTGTTCGGCTCGCTGGACATGGGGCTCAACAGCGGCGTCAACTTGTTTCGCAGCGATGGCGTGGTCATCACCCGCTTTCCCTACGGCGATGCCGACGTGGGCCGCAGCCTGGCCGGCACGCCCAACATGCTGCGCTTTCAGGCGGAGGGCACGGGCACCTTTGTGGGCACTTCCACCATCGACAACATGGAGCGGATGTATTCCTTCCGCCCTGTGGGGCGCTACCCGCTGATCCTCAACGTCGCGCAGGCCACCGACACCATCCTGGCCAAGTGGTACCGCAGCGCGTGGGTGCTGGGCGGTTTTGCGTTGTTGCTCATGATCAGCTGCGTCGGGCTGGCCACACTCTTCGTGCGCGAACTGACGCTGCGCCAGCGGGTCAGCGGGCTGCTGCGCGAGGCCGAGCGCAACACGCGCACCATCCTCAACAACCTGCCCTCGATGATCGGCTACTGGGACGACGACCTGCGCAACCGGTATGCCAACAGCGTTTACTTCGACTGGTTCGGCGTGCAGCCCGAAACGCTGCGCGGCATGCACCTGAGCGAGCTCGACAGCCCCGACTACTTTGCGCAAACCAAGCCCTTCCTCGAGCGGGCGCTGCAGGGCGACCCCCAGTTGTTCGAGCGCACCTTCGTCGACGTGCGCGGCGTGCGGCGCCACACCATGGCGTCGTTTTTGCCAGACGCTGAGGGTGACAAGGTGCGCGGCGTTTTTGTCCAGGTCACCGACATCTCGGACCGCAAACGCATGGAAGACGAGCTCTTCGACGAAAAAGAGCGCGTGCGCCTCACGCTGCAGTCCATCGGCGACGCCGTGGTGTGCGCCGACGCGCGCGGCATCGTGACCTACCTCAACCCGCCCGCCGAGCGCCTGACGGGCTGGCAGGCGTTTGACGCGGCCGGGCGCCGCATCGACGAGGTGGTGGTGCTGCGCAGCAACCACAACGATGGCGTGCTGGCCAGCTCGCTGCTGGCGGTCATCGAGAGCGGCCAGGTGGCCGGCTCGGTGCGCGGCGTGATCGTGCACCGCACCAGCGACCAGCGCTTTCAGGTGGAGAAAACATCGAGCCCCATCACCGACCGCCACGGCGTGGTGACGGGCGCCGTGGCCGTGCTGCGCGACGTGACCGAATCGGTGGTGATGGCCGAGCGCATGGCCCACCTGGCCCAGTACGACGCGCTGACCGACCTGCCCAACCGCGTGCTGCTGCACGACCGCGCCCAGATGGCCATCACCCAGGCGCGGCGCCACCGCCACTGCCTGGCGGTGATGTACCTCGATCTGGATGGCTTCAAGGCCGTCAACGACAGCCTGGGCCACGATGTGGGCGACCTGCTGCTGGTGCAGTTTGCCCAGCGCCTCAAAGCCGCCGTGCGCGCGTCCGACACCGTGTGCCGCCAGGGCGGCGACGAGTTTGTGGTGCTGCTGCCGGGGCTCGACGGCGCCGAGCCCGCGTGCAACGTGGCGCGCAAGATCCTCGCGTCGTGTGATGCGCCGTTTGAACTGGCGGGCCGCTTCGTGCAGATCGGGCTGAGCGGCGGCATTGCCCTGTACCCCCAGCATGGCGACACCTTCGACGCACTCTCGCGCCACGCCGACAGCGCCATGTACGCCGCCAAACGTGGCGGGCGGATGCGCTTCATGCTGTACCGCGGCCCGGAGACCGAGCCCGAGGTGGTGTTGCCCAACCCTGCAACGGGCCCGTCGAAATAGCCGCTGGCCACGGTCGGATGGCGGGTACGTTCAGCCTTGCAAGCCGGTTGAGCGCGGTAAGGCTTGCTAAACCGTTTGCTATTAAATATGTAGCTGCTAGCGCTTATGGGATAAGCGCTGGAGCCTGTTTTTATTCAAAAATCAATCGACCAAGGATCCCGCTGCCACGCGCCGCCTTGCTCGGCGATGAAAATTTGTTGCAGCCCCGCGCAAATTATTTTGATGGCCGCGCGCGGCGCAACTGCCTACCATCCGCCGCAGACCCCGCAGACCCCGCAGACCCCGCAGACCCCGCAGCCTGTTTGCCTGTACTGCTGCCCACCCTGTTCACCCTCTAGCCTCTGGAGACTTCGCGTGCCCGACCTGTCCAAAATCACCTGCATCGAAGACCTCCGTGTGGTGGCCCAGCGCCGCGTGCCGCGCATGTTCTATGACTACGCCGATTCGGGCTCGTACACCGAGGGCACCTACCGCGCCAACTCGGCCGACTTCGAGCGCATCAAGCTGCGCCAGCGCGTGGCCGTCAACATGGAAGGCCGCAGCACCCGCACCACCATGGTCGGCCAGGACGTGGCGATGCCGGTGGCGATTGCGCCCACGGGCCTTACCGGCATGCAGCATGCCGACGGTGAAATCCTGGGCGCCAAGGCGGCCAAGGCGTTCGGCATCCCGTTCACGCTCTCGACCATGAGCATCTGCTCCATCGAGGACATCGCCGAACACACGGGCCGCCATCCGTTCTGGTTCCAGGTGTATGTGATGCGCGACCGCGACTTCATCAATCGCCTCATCGACCGCGCCAAGGCCGCCAACTGCTCGGCCCTGCAGCTGACGCTGGATCTGCAGATCCTGGGCCAGCGCCACAAGGACATCAAGAACGGCCTGTCAGCGCCGCCGCGGCCCAGCATTGCCAACCTCATCAACCTGGCCACCAAACCGCGCTGGTGCCTGGGCATGCTGGGCACCCCGCGCCGCAGCTTTGGCAACATCGTCGGCCATGCCAAAGGCGTGGGCAACTTGTCGTCCCTGTCGTCGTGGACAGCCGAGCAGTTTGACCCGCAGCTCAACTGGGCCGATGTGGAGTGGATCAAGAAGCGCTGGGGCGGCAAGCTGATCTTGAAGGGCATCATGGACGCCGAAGACGCGCGCCTGGCGGTGGACAGCGGCGCCGATGCGCTCATCGTCAGCAACCACGGCGGCCGCCAGCTCGATGGCGCGCCATCCTCCATCGCCGCGCTGCCCGGCATTGTGGCGGCGGCAGGCAAGGACATCGAGGTGTGGATGGACGGAGGCATCCGCAGCGGGCAGGACGTGCTCAAGGCCCGCGCACTGGGCGCGCAGGGCACGCTGATCGGCCGCAGCTTTTTGTACGGCCTGGGTGCTTATGGCGAGGCCGGCGTGACCCGCGCACTGCAGATCATTCAGCGCGAGCTGGACATCACCATGGCGTTCTGCGGCCACACCAACATCAACACGGTGGACCGCTCCATCCTGCTGCCCGGCACCTATCCCACGGCGTGATCTCGCCGTGAGGGCTCAACGCGTGCCCACCATCGGCACGCGCTTGAGCGTGGCGAGGTAGGCCACCACGTCTTCGCGCTCACGTTCGTCGTCCAGCTGGTAGTCCATGCCCTGGCCCGGGATCAATGCCTCGGGATTGGTCAGCCAGGCCTTCAGCGTGGCGCGCGTCCACAGGATCTTGCTGTTGCGCAGCGCGGGCGAATAGTCAAAGTCTTTCAAGGCCCCCGCGCGGCGGCCCACCACGCCCACGTGCGCGGGGCCGTCGCCGTGCAGGGCCACGCTGTGGCAAGCGCTGCAATGCGCCGCATAGACGGCACGGCCGCGCTCCACCGACTGGGCCGCGCCAGGGCTGTGTGCGGCCCACAGCAGGGCTGCCACCACACTGGCAAGACGTAAAGAGGGCAGCGGGGCGGGGCGTTTCATGGCGGTCGGCGGGCGATGGGTGTTGGTGGTGCATCTGGCGGGGTGCCCGCAGCAGCCTCTGCAATACGGACGGGCCTGCAGGGTGGATTCAAGGAGCGCTCCGCTTTCAAGCTGTGTTGCCCGGCCCCGGCAGGGCGTGGGCGCCCGCGAGCACGTTTTCTGCCTGCAGCCACATCCAGATGGCCCGCTGTGGCGTATTCACCTACAGCAAGCCCCTGCAATCCCGTAAGAACTGATCAATCTCAGAGAATGGGCGCATGAGCACCCCCCAACCAGACCACGAACTGATGGACCTCCTAGACCGCATCGCCGCGCAGGACGACACCGCGCTGAAAAGGCTGTACGAGCGCACCTCGTCGCGGCTTTTCGGCCTGGCCCTGCGCGTGGTTCGCAACCGCGATGCGGCCGAGGATGTGCTGCAGGAGTCCTTTCTCAGCATCTGGCGCTCGGCCGGCAATTACCGGGCTTCGCTGAGTCCGCCCATGGCGTGGCTGGGGCTGATTGTGCGCAGCCGCGCGCTCGATGCGCTGCGCAAGCGCACCAGCGACCGCTCCGACCTCATGAATGAACTGGACGACGCATTGGGCGAGACCTTGGAGGGCGATTCGCCCAACCCCATGGACGTTGCCGATGCGAGCGAGCAGTCGTTTGCCCTGCACCAATGCCTGGGCAAGCTCGATCACAAACAGCGTGAGGTGGTCAGCCTGGCCTACCTGCGCGACCAAAGCCACGCCGAGCTGGCTGAGCAGCTCAAGCTGCCGCTGGGCACCGTCAAGACATGGATTCGCCGGGGTCTTGAGCAACTGCGTACGTGCATGTCGCGATATGCGTAAGGAGCTGCTGCTATGAATATCACCCAACACCCCGACTTGCTGGAGCGGCTTGCCGCAAGCTATGCCCTGGGCACATTGCGCGGTGGCGCCCGCCGCCGCTTTGAAACCCTGGCCCGCGAATCCGCCACGGTGCGCGCCGCTGCGCTGGTGTGGCACAGCCGCTGGGCCGGCCTCACCGAGCTGCAGCCCGCGGTGGACCCCGCCTCTGCGGTGTGGACGCGCATCGACAACTTGGTGCAGGCTGACAAGGCCGCGGCAGCGATGCGCGCAGCGCGCACGGCTGAATCTGCTGCTGCAGCCCCTGTGGGCTGGTGGCGCAACCTGCTGGTATGGCGCGGCGCAGCGGCCGCTGGAGCTATCGCCACGCTCGCAGCGGTGGTGGTGGGCGTGCAGGTCAACGGTGGGCTGCGCGCCACCACTGGCGCGCAGATTGCCGCGCTGCAGCAACAACTGCAAACCACGCCGCAGATCCAGTATGTGGCCGTGCTGGCCGACGACAAGGCTGCGGCCTCGATGCTGGTCACCTACGACCCCAAGCACAACCAGCTGGTGCTGCAGCGCGTGGGCGGCTTCCAGGAAGGCGCGGACAAGTCGCTTCAGCTGTGGGCCTTACCGCCCGCCGGCGGGCCGCGATCCCTGGGCGTGCTGGGGCACGACAAGCTGCTCAAGCTTGCGGCCCAGGAAGGCGACGTGAAAGAGGTGCCGACACTGGCTATCAGCCTGGAACCGCTGGGCGGCGTGCCGGGCGCGACGGGCCCCACGGGGCCGGTGCTGTTCAAGGGCGCGCTGATCCGCAAGGCGACTTGATCGGGAGGCCGTCAGCGCGCCGGTGGGTGCTGGTCGCCTGTCGTGCCAAGGAGATCGGCAACGGCTGAATCCAGTGGAGTCTCTTGGCCGTATTGGAGGTGGGGTGCTATTGGCATCCCACATCCATCTACGAGGAGATCTCCATGCAATTGAGGAAACTCAGTCTGGTCGCGCTGGCCGCCTTAGGCGCCTGCGCAGCAGGCGTCAGTCTGGCGTCCAGCCACCGCGAGGCACCGTTCATCACGACCCAGCCCAAGGTCGACGGCGCCGACTTCTACCTGTTTAGCAGTTACGAAGCCGGCCGAGCGGGCTTTGTCACCATGATCGCCAACTACCTGCCCCTGCAGGATGCCTACGGCGGCCCGAACTACTTCAGCTTGGACCCCAATGCGCTGTACGAGATCCACATCGACAACAACGGCGATGCGGCAGAAGACATCACCTTCCAGTTCCGCTTCAAGAACACGCTGAACAACGGCGGCAACGGCATCACGCTGGACATCGGCCCGGATGGTGCGCGCAAGAAGGTGGCGATCCCGCTGCGCAACGCCGGTGGCATCAGTGGCACAGCAGCCGATCCGCTGGCGTACCGCGAAGAGTATGAGATGTTCATCGTGCGTGGCGACCGCCGCACGGGCAAGCGCGAGCAGATCACCCTGGCCGGTGGTGGCACCACCTTCACCAAGCCGATCGACTACATCGGCGAAAAATCGCTGGGCAATGCAGCTGCCTACGACGCCTATGCCGGCAAATATGTCTATGGCATCAACATCCCCGGCTGCTCCACGCCTGGCAAAGTGTTTGTGGGCCAGCGGCAGGACCCCTTCCCGGTGTCATTGGGCACGATCTTCGACCTGGTGAACGCGCCCGCTGCGGTCATCACCAGCGAGTCGAACGCAGCCGCTTTCGGCGCCGGGCAGATCGCCGACAAGAACGTGACCTCGCTCGCGGTCGAAGTGCCCACCAACTGCCTGACGGCGGCCTCGGGCGAGAAGGTCATCGGCGGCTGGACCACGGCCAGCCTGCGCCAGGCCCGCTTGCTCAACGGCAAGCCGGACTCGGGCCTGCAGGCCAGCGAGAAGGCCGGCGGCGCATGGACGCAGGTCTCGCGCCTGGGCATGCCGCTGGTCAATGAAGTGGTGATCGGCCTCAAGGACAAGGACAAGTTCAACGCGTCCCGGCCCAAGGACGATGCGGCCAACTTTGCCGACTATGTGACGCATCCCACGCTGCCCGCACTGATCGAGGTCCTGTTCGGTGCCAAGGCTCCCACCAACTTCCCGCGCACCGATCTGATGACCGCGTTTCTCACGGGGCTGCCCACCGTCAACCGCCCGGGCAACATCACAGCCTTGGGTTCGGGCGGCCCGCTGGCCGAAATGCTGCGGTTGAACACCGGCATTGCGGCCACGGCGGCGAGTGCGCAGAACTCCCTGGGTGTGGTTGCAGGCGACGCCGCGGGCTTCCCCAACGGGCGCCGACTGGGCGACGACGTGGTGGACGTGTCGCTGCGCGTGGCCATGGGTGCGCTGTGCACGGTGACCGGTGCCACGGACGCGTTGAAGGTGGGCTGCAAGCCCGCCGACGCCCCTGCAGGAGGCGTGGCATTTGTGGACGGCTCGCGCACCAAGGCGACGGATTACCGCACGGCGTTCCCGTACGTGAACCCGCCGCTGCCCGGCGCCAAGAACTTCTGAACGGAGGAGCAACACCATGCCAACAACCCTTCGGATTCAACATCTGGCCCTGACCGCGGTGGCGGCATTGGCAATCACCGGCTGTGGCGGCGGCGGTGGTGGCGACAACACGGCCGACCCGGGCGGTGGCCCGGTGACGGTCAACGCGTTTGCGTATGTGCAGCCCATCGTGGCCAGCGGCACGTCGGAAACCGCCGAGCCGCTCGCGGTGGACCAGTTGGTGCTGTCCAGCACCGAGACCGAAGAGCCTGATTCGCGGCTCTGAGTTCTCGCGCTGCGCCTGGCTGCGCGCCGTTGATGGCGCGCAGCCAGGTTTGCCCCTGGGGGAGCTGGCCTCCCCCAACTTCGATTGCTGCCCGAGCCCGCCCATGAAAAAACCTGCCCACCCTTTTTGCGCCGTCCTGTGCCTGGTGTTTTGGCTTGGCACCGGATGGGCCGCCACCCCGCCGCAGGACCTGCGGCCAGGTCCCGACGCTGAAGTCGTCGAGCGCCTGCCCGAGCGCGTGAGCGTGGCCCCGGCCACGCCCCAGGCTGCCGCCGTCACTGCCCGCCGCTGGATCACGCTGTCGCGCGAGACCGCCGACCCGCGCTACCTCGGCCGTGCACAGGCCGCGCTGTCGCGCTGGTGGGGCCAGCCCGATGCACCCCCCGAGCTGCTGGTGCTGCAGGCCACCGTGGAGCAAGGGCGCCACGAATTCACCGCCGCACGCGCCACGCTCGAGCGTGCCCTGCAGGCGCAGCCCGCGCAGGTGCAGGGCTGGCTCACGCTCGCTACGCTGGAGCGCGTGGCGGGTCGCTACGCGGCGTCCGAAGCCGCGTGCCGCAACGTGGCGCGCCACGGCGCTGCGCTGTATGCCACTGCCTGCCTGCTAGAAAGCCGCTCGCTCCAGGGCCAGCACGATGCGGCGCGCAGCGGCTTTACCGCCTTGCTACAGCAGGCGGCAAGCGACCCGGCCCAGCGGGCCTGGATTGCATCGCTGCTGGCCGAGAGCGACGAACGCGCAGGGCGCGATGACGCAGCGGATGCCGCGTACCGCCGCAGCCTGGCCGACGCACCCGACGGCTACACGGCGCTGGCCTATGCCGACCTGCTGTTGCGCCGCAACCGTGCAAACGCTGCGCTGGAGGTGCTGCGCCGCCAGCCCGACAGCGACGCCGTGCTGCTGCGGCGTGCGCATGCCCTGCGGTTGACGGGGGATGCTGCGTGGCAGCCCCTTTCGCTGGAAATCAAGGCCCGCTTTGCCGCCATCGGCGCGCGGGGCGAAGGCCTGGACGCCCATGCCCGAGAGCGCGCAATGCTGTCCCTGTGGCTGGACGCACAACCGGCCGCTGCGTGGCAAGCCGCCCGCACCAATCTTGAACTGCAGAAAGAGCCGCTGGACTGGTGGCTGGCGCTGCAGGCGTCCGAACAATCGGGCGACGCGGCCGGGCACCAGGCGGTGCGGCAGGCCCTGCAGCAAGCGGGCCTGCGCGATGTGCGCCTGGCGCGCTGGCAAACCCCGAAAGGCCAATGATGCGCGGCACCGACTGGACGATGAAATTCAAACGTGTGCGCCCGCTCGTGGCCATCATGGCCTTGGCAGCGGCCTGCGCGGTGCTGGCACCCAGCGCCTGGGCCCACAAGGCCAGCGACGCGTACCTGCGCGTAGCGGATGCGCCGGCCTCGGCGGAGGCGGCAGCTGCAGGGGGCACGGTCGGCCTTTCGATGTCGGTGGCGCTCAAGGACGTCGATGCCGCGCTCGACCAGCTCGATGCCGACGGCGACCGCCAGCTCACCTGGGGTGAGGTCCGGCAGTCCGCGCCCGCGATGGCGCAATGGCTGGGCCAGGGCATGCAGTGGCAGTGTGGCGCTGCGGCGGTCACTGCCACCTGGCGCTTTGAAGCACTGGAGCAACGCACGGATGGACGCTATGCCCGCCTGGCTGGCACGCTGAATTGCGCCCCGGCCGAAGTCCTGGCCCTGCGCTACGGCCTGATGCAGGGCATCGACCCCACGCACCGCCTGTTGGTGGGCGGAACGCTGAGCGGCCAGCCGTTGGCGGCCGTGCTGGCACCTGATGGACGCGCGAGCGCCGAACTGCGCGCTGCTGCAATCAGCACGGCCAATGCCGTGGCGGGGGCGGGCCCGCAAGTTGCTGGCGCAACCCGCGGCGGGATGGCCACGCTGCTGCACTTTGTGGCGGAGGGCGTGCACCACATTCTGGAGGGCTACGACCACCTGGCCTTTTTGCTAGCACTGCTGTTGCCGATTTCCTTGGCCCGGCAACGGACGGCCGCGACTTCGGGAACAACGCCCCCGGCGGCGAAAGTGGCTTCGGGTGCCTGGGTGGAGCTGGCTGGGCTCAAAGCGCTGCTAATTACCGTGACTTGCTTCACCGTGGGCCACTCGGTCACGCTGGCGCTGGCGGGCCTGGGCTGGGTCACTGTGTCGGGGGATTGGGTGGAGCCTGCCATCGCGATCAGCATCGGCATCTCGGCGCTGCTCAACCTGTTTCCGGTGCGGGGCCTGCGCAGCAGTTGGCTGGCACTGGGTTTTGGGCTGGTGCACGGGCTTGGTTTCTCGGGCGTGCTGGTCGAGGCGGGAGTACCAGGCAGTCTGCTGGTCTGGGCGCTGGCGGGGTTCAACCTGGGGGTCGAGGCCGGCCAGCTCATGCTCGTGGCCGTGTGGTGCGCGGTGTCTGTCGTGTTGGGCCGCTGGGCGCTGTACCGCACGGTGGTGTTGCGCGGGGGCTCGGTGGCGCTGCTGATGCTGTCGGTGTATTGGACGGTACAGCGCGTTGCCTACTCCAGTTGACAGAGAGGGCAGCGAGCTTCTGCAAAGACCCGCAGTCGAGCTCTGGCATTTGCATCTGTCTGCAGTTACTGTGCGTAACTACACCGCCGAAGCATTTTTTAACAAATAGGAGCCTCCCATGAAGAATCCGCGATTGCTCGCGATGTCCGTCGGGCTGCTGCTGGCTGCCCATGCCGCCCAGGCCGACACCGGCAAGCTGCTGCTCACGGGGGGCGTCAGCAGCATCGGTGGGGCCGCAGGGGGCGGGCTCACGCCGTGGGCCGTGATCGGTACCAACGCCACAGCGGGCGAGGTGGGTTTCAGCGGCTATGCCACGCGGGCCGCCACGCAGGACTACAGCTTGAACGGCTACGGCGTGGCCGTGGGCCTGCACGACCGGGTCGAGCTTTCGCTGGCACGGCAGGATTTCGATGCCTCGCCCGCGCTGGCGTTGAACGGCATTGCGCCGTTTGGCGTGGCGCCGGGCCAGCACATCAAGATGGACGTGATAGGTCTCAAGGTGAAGGTGGCGGGGGACGCCGTGCTCGACGCAGACTCGTGGATGCCGCAGATCGCCGTGGGGCTGGAGCACAAGCGCACACGCCCGGGCTCCATCGGCTCGGTGCTGGACTTTTTGGGCACCAAGACCAGCGGCACCGACGTGTACGTGAGCGCCACCAAGCTGCTGCTCGCGCAGAGCGTGCTGGTCAACGGCACGCTGCGCTACACCAATGCCAACCAGAACGGCCTGCTGGGTTTTGGCTCGGCCGCGCCGGGCAAGCACAGCCGCAGCCTGCAGCCCGAGTTTTCGATCGCCTACCTGCTGAGCAAGAACCTCGCAGTCGGTGCCGAGTACCGCTTCAAGCCCAACAACCTGCAGGCGCTGGGCGCCGCCGCCGGGCTGGGCGCCGCGCTGCGCGAGGACGACTGGAAGGACATCTTCATCGCCTGGGCGCCCACCAAGAACGTTTCGGTGACCCTGGCCTATGTGGACCTGGGGCGCATCGTGCCTGGCATCACCAACAACCGCCGCCAGACGGGTTACTACCTGTCGGCCCAGGTGGCGTTTTAAGCCCCGCTCTGGAGAGAACCCATGACGATCTCGCGCAACACCCTCACCGCCTTCAGCCTGGCCGCCGCCTGTTGGTGGGCGCCTGCTGCCCTGGCGCAGCCCGCGCCGGCTACTCCCATGGCGGCGCCCGCCGGCCTGTACCAGGCCCTGGGCGAAAAGCCCGGCATCACCCGCCTGATGGACGATTTTGTGAACCGCGTGGTGCTCGACCCACGCATCGGCGGGCACTTCAAGGACGTGAAACCTGCGGCCCTCAAGGAGAGCCTGACCGACCAGATCTGCCAACTGAGCGGTGGGCCTTGCAAATACGAAGGCGCTGACATGAAATCGGCCCATGCCGACATGGACATCAACAAGGGCCATTTCAACGCCCTGGTGGAGGTGCTGCAAAGCGCCATGGATGCCCAGGGCATACCCTTCGCCCAGCAAAACCGCCTGCTGGCTCTGCTTGCGCCCATGCACCGCGACGTGATCACCATCCGCTGAACCGCCCATGAAAAATACTATTGTTTTGATAGCAGCTTGCGCTTTGTGGACAAGCGCTAGCGCCGGAAATGTCCAAATTCAGGTGCTGGACCGCGACGGCAAGCCCGTGCCGGACGCCGTGGTGGTGGTGTACCCCGGCAACGCAGCGGGCGCGCAGCCCAGCCTGCTGCAGGCCAGCCCGACCATCGAGCAGGAAAAGATGCGTTTCTTGCCCGCGGTGACGGTAGTGCCGGTGGGCGCCACGGTGCGCTTTACTAACCAGGACCGTTGGGACCACCATGTGCGTGGTAACCCCACGGGCGCGGCCTCGGCGGCAGCGGCGCCGGGTGCATCGGCCAGCAGCACCAACTTCGAGTTGCGGCTGGCGGGCAAGGCCGACGGCAAGCCGGCCAACTCTGCCGACGTCAAGCTCGATGCGCCCGGCGTGGTGCTGCTGGGCTGCCACCTGCACGGCTCCATGCGTGGGCACGTGTTCGTGACCGATTCGGCCTGGACGCTCAAGACCGACAACGACGGCATTGCGCGGTTTCCGGCCGTGCCCGACGGCGCCGCCCAGGTCCGCGTGTGGCACGCCGAGCAATTGGTCGACCTGCCGCGCAAGGCGCTCAACGTGGTGCCGGGGCCGGTGCTCGACAGCGTGCAACTTAGCGTGGTGCCGCGCGTGCGCCGGGCTCCGCCTGCTGCGCCGTCCAACACGCCAGGCGGACCCGCCGGCTCCTACAGCCTTGCGCCCGCGCACGGCGCGCATGCCCACTCCGGGAGCTGACCTTCGAGGCATGGATGGGTCACCGCAGGCGCGGGTCCGTCTATAGGTTCTCTGTCTTTTCTTCTTGTTTGGTCAAGCGTAGCTCACGTCGGGCTACCCTGATTTTGAAAAGAGACACAACCGTTCACGCTGAGTTTGTCGAAACGCTGCGCAGGGCTTCGACGGGCTCAGCCCGAACGGTTGGGAGCAGCGCCGCGCAATTGGGATCTTGCCCCTCGGTCAACCCGGCAGCTTGAGCCCGCCTGCCACGGAGGGCACGGCGTTGGCGCTGCTCTTTTGGCTGCCGGCCGTGGCGCCCAGGGTGTCCACTTTCACGCTGCCAGCGGGGGCGTTCAGGTACAGGTAAAGCGCTTGCGCATCCACGTCGCTCAGCTGGCCCAGCGATTCGAACGGCATCACCTGGATGGGCGTACCGTCCGGCCGCTTGCCGGTGCGCAGCATGGCCACAAAGCTGGCCGCGTTGGGGTAGCGCGCCAGGGCGCTGTTGGCGCTTTGGGCACCGGGGCGGATGTCTGCAGCCGCCGGCCAGTCGGGCGGGCCGCCGGGGATCTTGCCCCCTTCCAGCGTCGCGCCATGGCAGCCGATGCACATGTTGGCCACGTACTGGCCGTTGGCCAGCGTCACGCCGGCCGGCACCGGGCGCGAGGGCGCCAGCTGGTGGTCAATGCGCGCGGCCGCGTCGGGGATCACGCCCAGGCCGTACAGCACCCATGCGGGGCGGGGCAGGTCGACAACCGCCTGTTGCGTGGCCTGTTGCGGGGGCAGCTGCCGCACGTACGAGACCAGCGCGTTCAGGTCATCGTTGGTGAAGCGGTTGTAGTCTTCACTGGGCATCACCAGCACGGGTCGTCCATTGGGTTTCACACCGTGGCGGATGACGCTGTTCCAGTCCTCGGGCTGGTAGCGGCCCACCACGCCGGCCGAGGTGATGTTGGGTCCGGCGATGCGCGTGCCCTTGCCGTCGTTGACGAACTCGCGGCCCGTGCCCTGCGCGCCATGGCAGTCGGTGCAGCCGCGCGATGTGTACAGGTAGCGGCCGCGTTCGATGGTCTGCGCGTCGGTGGTGTAGGCGACTGGGCGCGGCTTGATGTCGATGTATCGGTTGCGCCGCTGCTCGGCCAGGTACAGGCCGCTGGCTGCGGTGGCGGCAACGATCATGCCCAGCAGCAGTGCGCCGCCTGCAGTCCATTTGATCCAGCGTTTCATGGTGGGGACCCTCTTCTTCGAATGAATTCCGTGTTCAGGCGGCGGATTCTGAAGTCGAAGAAGCGGTTTGGCGCACTCTGCTGGCGCAGGGTGTTGCGGGGCTGGTGACATTTGTCACAGGTCGTTGTGGCAAATGGCCCGCAGGTGTGCCTACCGTTCGGGCTGAGCTTGTCGAAGCCGAGGCACTGCCGCTCGCGCCCCGGCTCGACGCGCGATGCTCAACGCTCGATGGTTTTGTTCCAGCGCGTGTTCCAGGCCGGGCGGTTCGCGTTCACGCTGTCCCAGTCCAGCGTCACGGCGTTCTTCATCCACTGGCTGATCTGCGCCACCTGCGCCGCGCCCTCGCCCACGGCCGGTGCCTTGGGGTTGGTGGGGATCTGCGCGCCGAACTGCAGCACGTTGGCCTGCGCCAGCGGGCTCAGCAAGAACTCAGCGAGCTTCTGCGCCAGCTCGGGTTCGCTGTTCTTGGCGATCACGCACTGGCCGGTCATGAGCACCACCGAGCCCTCCTTGGGCTGTGCGTATTCCACCGGAATGCCCTTGGTCTTGAGCGCAGCCACAGCCGTGGGCGTCAGCGGGAACATCGCGGCCTCGCCGGTCTGCACCATCTCGGAGATCTTGGCAGAGCTCGGGATGTATTCGAGCACGTTGGGGCCGATGGTCTTGGCCCAGTTGTTGAAGCCTGGCTCCACGTTCTTGTCGTTGCCGCCCTGAATGCGGTTGAACATCAAGAAGCCATGCAGGCCGAACGACGACGACGGCATGGACTGGAACACCACCTTGCCCTTGAACTTGGGGTCGGCAAAGTCCATCCACGAGGTGGGCGCCGCCCAGCCCTTCTCGGTAAACATCTTGGTGTTGTAGGCGATGCCCGTCATGCCCAGGCTCACGCCGCTGGCCAAGTCGTCCTTGAAGCGGGCTGCCGGGTAGATGTCGTTCAGGTGCGGGTTGGGGCGCTGCTTCTCGCACAGGCCCATGCCCATGGCGCGCACCATGACGCCGTCATCCAGGAACATCACGTGCATCTGCGGCTTGTCCTTGTTGGCCTGGGCCTTGGCCAGGATGTCGGAGGACGTGCCCGGCACCACCACCACTTTGGCCCCGTGGAGCTTCTCGAACGCGGGGAACACGTACTGCGTGTACGCCTTCTCCATGGTGCCGCCATTCATGCCGATGTAGATCGTCTTGGTTTGTGCGCCAGCCATGCCGCTGGCGGCCAGGGCCGTTGCGGCAGCCGCAGCCAGCAGGCCGTGGCGCAGAAAAGCGTGAGAGCGGAAAGCGAAGTTCATGGTGATTGCCTTTCGGGGGTAAGGGGGGTGAGAGATCGGCGGGCTCAGTGGGCCTGCGCTGTGGTTGTGGTGGCAGTGGCAGAAGCGATGGGCGCTGGCGACTCGTCAAAACGCGCGATGGAAAACGCGTCGATGGGTGTGCTGGTCTGCCCGTCGCGGGCCAGTTCCGCCAGCACCTCGCCCACGGCGGGTCCGATCTGAAAGCCCGCACCCGCAAAACCGAAGCCATGGATCAGGCCGGGCGTCGTGCGGCTCTTGCACAGCACGGGCTGGCGGTCGGGCAGGTAGCCTTCGGTGCCGCTCCACGTGCGGATGAAGTGCGCGTGTTTCAGTGCCGGCAGCAGCTCGATGGCCTGCACCGTGAGCGCCGCGATGGCGCTGCGCTCCGAGCGGGCGCGGTCATCGTCCAGCCCCACGCCCGAGCCGCCGCCCAGCACCAGGTTGCCGCGCGCTACCTGGCGGCAGTAGATGCCGCCGCCTTCCACGCCCAGGCTCCAGTGCATGAAGTAGGGCAGGGGCTCGGTGACCATCATGGCCGGGTGGCCCGAGCGCAGCGGCACGGGTTCGCCAAATTGCTCTGCCATGGCGCCGGCCCATGCACCTGCGCAGTTGAGCACTACCGGTGCCTGCACCTCAAGCGCCGAGCCTGAATGCAGCGTGAACAACTGTTGGCCGTTGTGCTCGATGTGGGTGAGCGGCGAGCGCTCGAAAATCTGCGCGCCCGCGCGTTGTGCCGCGATTGCAAACGCGGGCGACACCAGGCGCGGGTTGGCCTGGCCATCCTGCGCGCACAGCGATCCACCCACCGCACGGCCGCCGAGCCAGGGGCATTGGACGCGCAGCCGTGCGGCTGAGACCAGCTCGATCCCCAGGTCGAAGTCGCGGCTCTGGGCGGCGTAGTGCTCCAGCGAAGCGAGGTCCGCCTCACTGCGCGCAATCTTGAAGTGCCCGGTGCGCGCGTATTCGCCATCGGTGCCGATCAGCTGCGGCAGGCGTGCCCAGATGTCATGGGCGCGCTGCGCCAACGGCAGCTGGCTCAGGGGGCGGCCCTGGCGGCGCACGCCGCCGTAGTTCACGCCGCTGGAGCGCGAGCCGCACAGGTCGCGTTCGAGCAGCACCACGTCCACGCCCTTGCGGCGAAGGGCCAGTGCGGCCGATGCCCCCACAATGCCGCCGCCCACGATGGCGACGTCGGTCTTGACCCTGCGGGTGTTGCTGGTGCTGCGGCTCATGCGCCGGCTCCCGCGTCGGCGGTCTGCCGGGTCTGCAGTTGGATCGGTATCGGCTTGATCGGCGCCTGCCCGCGCAGGCGGCCCACCCGCTCCACGGGCTGGCCGGTGGCCTGGGCCAGGATCTCGGCCGCGGCCACGCCGCAGCTGCGGCCCTGGCAGCGGCCCATGCCCACGCGGGTAAGCGCTTTCAGTCGGTTCATCTCGTCGGCACCACTCTCGCGCACGCAGGCGCGCAGCTCGCCGGCCGTGATGTTCTCGCAGCGGCACACGACCAGCGCATCGGGCGCGTGTGTGGCCCAGTCGGTGGGGAAGGGGAATGCGCGTTCCAGCCCCTGGCGGAACCGCACCAGGCGGCTGAGCTGGCCCTGCAGTGTCTGCATGCGCGCCGCATCCACGGTCGCCCCGTGGTCCTTCAGCAGAGCCAGTGCGGCCAGCTCGCCGGCCCATTCGGCCGCGTCGGCGCCCAGGATGCCCGCGCCATCGCCCGCCAGGTACACGCCCTGCACGCTGCTGCGGCCCGCGGCATCGCGCTCGGGCAGGTGGGCGCGGTGCATGGGGGCCCAGGCGAAGCGGCAGCCCAGCAGGTCGGCCAGCTGTGTTTCAGAGCGCAGCGCGTAGCCAAAGCCCACGGCGTCGCAGTCCAGCGTGTGCTCGCGCCCCGCGCCATCGGCCCACACCACGCCGGCCACACGGTCCTCACCTAGCACGCGCATGGGGCGGATGCCGCTGTGCATGGGCACGCCGTGCGCCCGCAGCCAGCCCACGTAGTACACGCCTTTGGCAAACACCGCAGGCTGCGTGAGCATGGCGGGCACGGCGGCCAGCTGGTCGGCAAAGCGCGCGGTGTCGAGCACCGCAGCGACCATGGCGCCGGCCTTGGCGTACTGGTAGGCCACCAGGTACAGCAGCGGGCCGGTGCCCATCAGCACCACCCGGCTGCCAATGGCGCAGCCCTGGAACTTGAGTGCCACCTGTGCGCCGCCCAGCGTGTAGACGCCCGGCAGTGTCCAGCCCGGCAGGGGCAGCACGCGGTCGGTGGCGCCGCTGGCCACGATGAGCTGGCCGTACGCCACGGTGCGCGTGGTCTGCATGGGGCCGTGCAACACGTCCAGCAGGCCGCTCTGCGCGTTCCACACCAGGCTGTCGGGCTGGTAATCGATCTGTGCGTGCAGGCCATCCAGCGTGCTGTGCAAGTCGGTTGCGCGCGCTGCCTCGGTGCCGTACAGCGTGGCGGGGGTCCGCTGGAAGTGCGCAGGCGAGCGCCGGTAGATCTGCCCGCCGCCGCGCGCGGCTTCGTCGATCAGCACGGGGCTCACGCCGTGCGCCGCCAGCGTCTGCGCGGCGCGGATGCCGGCCGGGCCTGCGCCCACGATCACGGGTTGCAAAGCAGGCGCCGTCGTCATGGCTGGCCCCCGCTGGCAAAGGTGGCCGCGTCGGCGGCTTCGGTGCGCAACGCCATGCCGGGTGTGATGAAGGTGCTGCAGGCGCGCAGGCGCTCGCCGCTGTTGGTCGTCACCCAGCAGTCCTGGCAGGCGCCCATCAAACAGAAGCCAGCACGCGGCTCGTGGCTGAACTCGTTGCGGTGCAGCTGTGCACGCTGGGTGAGGATGGCCGTCAGCACGGTGTCGCCTTCGAGCGCCGTGGTGGGGCGCCCGTCCAGCATGAAGGGCACCGCGCGGCGCGAGGTTTCTGCCACGCGGTGCAGCAGGGCGGTGGATTCAGTCATGTTGCGTCATTTCCGGCCAACCAGCACACGGTCCAGGCCATACACGCGGTCGAGCAGAACCATGGCAAAAGCGGTCACCGCCACCATCAGCGCCGACACGGCCGCCATCAGCGGATCGATGGATTCAGTGGCGTACATGTACATGCGCACCGGCAGTGTCACCGTGCTGGGCGAAGTGACAAAGATCGACATGGTCACTTCGTCAAAACTGTTGATGAAGGCCAGCATCCACCCGCCCGTCACGCCCGGCAAGATCATCGGCAGCGTGATGCGCGTGAACACCGCGGCCTGGCTCGCGCCCAGCGACAGGGCCGCGTGCTCGGCGCTGCGGTCGAACCCCACAAGCGCCGCCACCACCAGGCGCAGCGTGTACGGCGTGACGATGAGCGCGTGCGCCACCACCAGCCAGCCAAAGCTGCCCGTGCCGCCGATCAGCGCGAACAGGCGCAGCAGGGCCACGCCCAGCACCAGGTGCGGGATGATCAGCGGCGACAAAAACAGCCCGTTGAGAAAGCCGCGACCGGGAAAGTCGTAGCGCGTGATTGCAATGCCCGCGGGGACCGCCAGCACGGTCGCCAGCGTGGCCGACGCCAGGGCCAGCCAGAGGCTGTTCCAGAACGACTGCATGAAGTCCGGGTGGTCGAACACCGCCTTGAACCAGCGCAGCGAGAACTCGGTGGTGGGCAGCGTCAGCGTGTTGTGCGGGGTGAACGCGACGATGCACACCACCAGCAGCGGGGCCAGCATGAAGGCGATGACGAGCGCGTTGAACGCGAGGGCGATGGGGCCGTTTTTTTGCATGGATCAGGACTCCCGCCGGGCCGCCCCAAGGGAGGCCTGCGCCCCCTCGGGGGGCAGCGAATACACGAAGTGATGGAGCGTGGGGGCTTTGCGGATTGACTCCCGCCGGGCCGCCCCAAGGGAGGCCTGCGCCCCCATGGGGGGCAGCGAATACACGAAGTGATGGAGCGTGGGGGTTGTCATGTTCATCCCAGCGACTTCTTGTAGCGACCTTCAACCAGTCGGTTGTAGCTCAGCATCACCACCAGGTTGGTCACCAGCAAGGTCAGCGCAATGGCCGCGCCCAGTGGCCAGTTCAGCTCGTGCAGGTACTCGTCGTAGACCACCGTGGCGACCATCTTCAGCCGCCGCCCGCCCAGCAGGCCGGGAATGGCGAACGAGCTGGCCGCCAGGCCGAACACGATCAGGCTGCCTGACAGAATGCCCGGCAGCACCTGCGGGAGCACGATGCGCCGCAGCGTGGTGAAGGGCGACGCCTGCAGCGACAAGGCGGCGTTCTCTACGCCCGGATCCAGCTTTTGCAGTGATGTCCACACGGGGATCACCATGAAGGGCAGCATCACGTGCACCAGCGCCACCACCACGGCGATCTCGGTGTAAAGCATCTTCACCGGGCCCATGCCGACCAGGCCGAACGCAGCGTTCACCAGCCCTTCGGGGCCGAGCAGCATGCTCCAGCCAAAGGCCCGCACCACTACCGACACCAGCAAGGGCGCCAGCACCACCAGCAGCAGGATGGAGCGCCACGGGTTGCGCATGCGGCTGAGCACATAGGCCTCGGGCGCGCCGATGGCCACGCAGATCAGCGTGACCAGCCCGGCGATCCAGAAGGTGCGCCAGAAGATCGCGTGGTAGTACGAGTCGGCAAACACATGGCCGTAGTGCTCCAGCGTGAACTCGCCCGCCTTCACGCCCGTGGCCGGGTCGAATGCGTTGAATGACAGCACTGCCGTGAGCGCCAGCGGCACCAGCAGCAGCACGGTGAACAGCAGCAGCGCCGGGCCGGACAGCCACCAGGGCATGGCCTTCTTGCCCAGCAGCGGGTGGGGTGCTGCGGACAGGGTCGATGGGGCGGCTGTCATGGCGTGGCCTCGGCCTCGGCACCTGCCACCGCGGTTTCATCGGCAGGCAGCAGGCGCATGCAGTGGTCGGGCCAGTCCAGGCCCGTGCGGTCACCTTCGTCGAGCGCCGTGCGGCCGTCGTTGGGTGCCAGCACCATCAGGTCGCCCATGGGGGTGCCCACGCGGTACAGCCATTGGCTGCCCAGAAAGAAGCGCTCGCGCACTTCGCCGTCGATACGGCCCTGCACTGCAGACACCAACTGCAGCTTTTCGGGCCGCACGCTCAGCAACACGGCCGCGCCGGGGCGAAACTGCGCGCCGTCCACCCGCACCTCGATGGGCCCTGCGCCCACGTGGGTGTGCGTGCTGGTCGCCGACGTCACCTTGCCGGGCACCAGGTTGGCCTTGCCCACGAAGGTGGAGATGAAGCGGGTGCGCGGGTGCTCGTACACGCGGTGAGGGTGGTCGATCTGCGTGGCGCGTCCGGCCTCCATCACCACCACGCGGTCGCTGATGGACATGGCCTCGCTCTGGTCGTGCGTGACCATCACCGTGGTGGTGCCCACCTTGCGCTGGATCTGGCGCAACTCGAACTGCATCTCCTCGCGCAGCTTGGCGTCGAGGTTGGACAGGGGCTCATCCAGCAGCAGCACCGGCGGCTCGATGACCAGTGCGCGCGCCATGGCCACGCGCTGGCGCTGGCCGCCCGACAGTTCGCGCGGGTAGCGCGTGGCGTGCGGCTCCAGGTGCACGAGGCCCAGGGCCTGGGCCACGCGGTCCTTGCGCTCGGCCTTGGGCACTTTGCGCATCTCCAGGCCAAAGCTCACGTTGTCGGCCACCGTCATGTGCGGGAAGAGCGCATAGCTCTGGAACACGATGCCCAGCCCGCGCGTGTTGGCCTTGGCGTGGGTGATGTCGCGCCCGTCCAGTTCGATGCGCCCGCTGGTCACCGCCTCGAACCCCGCCACCATCTGCAAGGTGGTGGTCTTGCCGCAGCCCGAGGGGCCGAGCAGGGAGACGAATTCGCCTTTTTCTACCGTGAGGTTCATGGACTGCACCGCGCAGGTGCTGCCGTAGAACTTGGTCACATCGGTGAGCTTCAGGAAGGACATGGTGGGCCTTTCGCAGGTTCCGGTTTCTGCCACCCGCGCGGCCTGTGCGCCGCTGTGGGGGATGTCTTTGCGCCGAGCCGCCGTCGCTGAAGTGGCTTTGTGTCTCCGGTGCACCGGGCTGGTGCGTGGGGCCGCTCAGGATGAATAGGCTTGGCGTTTTCAATTCACTCTATTGCAACAACCGAACCAGATCGCACCGGGTATTCCATTAATCAGAATTTTTCTTCAAATTATTCCGATGATTGGAATGTGATGGGTAAAATGGAACCCATCTATTCCGCAGGAACGACTCATGGAAGCAGCAACCGCAGGCACGGGCGGCGTACCCCGGGTCTTTGCACTCATCCGCGCCCTGGTGGCCGTGCAGGCCGAGGGCGGCCGGGTCACCCAATTGGCGCGCGCCATCGGTCTCACACAAGGCACGACGCACCGTTTGCTGCAATCGCTGGTAGCAGAGGGCATGGTCGAGCAGGATGAGCGCAGCAAGCTCTACCGCCTGAGCATCGATTTCTTTGCACTGGCCGCGCGCGCGGGCAACCCGGGCGACCTGCGCAGCCTTTGCCGCCCCGCGCTGCTTCGGCTGTGCGGCAGCCTGGGCGACAGCATCTTCCTGCTGGCCCGCAGCGGTTTCGACGCCATCTGCCTGGACCGCAGCGAAGGGCCATTCCCGATCCGCTCGTTCACCGGCGACATCGGGGGCCGCGTGGCGCTGGGGGTGGGGCAGGGCGCGCTGGCCATCCTGGCCTTCTTGCCCGAGGCCGAGCGCGAAGAAGTCATCCGCTTCAACCTGTCCCGCGTGCGCGAGTACGGCTTGTACGACGAGGTGTATTTGCGCACCGAGATCGAGCGCGTGCGTCAGCAGGGCTACGCGGGCCGCAACACCGGCCTGCTCGAAGGCATGGCCGGTGTGGCCGTCCCCATCTGCGACCGCGAAGGCCGCGCGGTTGCGGCGCTGAGCGTGGGTACCATCGCCGACCGCTTGAATGCCGACCGCATGCCCACGGTGGTGGAGCTGCTCAAGCGCGAGGCGGCTGCAATCGGGCCGAAGATCAATCCGTTTGATGCGACGTTGCGGCGGCCTGCGCAGAGCCTGGCGGGGTCGCCTCCAGAGCAACGGGTGACGCCGAGCCCAGACCGGGTGGCAGCACCCCGACAAGTCGACTGAAGCGCGGTGCACACCGCCCTGTGCCGTGTGCCGTGCAATGCAATGCGTACGGTGCAAGCGGACGATGGCTCAACCCGCCGCATTCGCAATGCCTTCTGTGCAAGTCTTGTGGCCTCAAAAGCACGGGTTCCCCATGCGGCTGTCGCTTGCGCCGATGCGCCGCTATAGTCCGCGCTCTTGCGCGTCTGCGCCGCCCGCCGAGCAACGGCGCACGCCGCAGCGCAATCAACATCTTTCTGAAAACGAACACGCCACACCATGGGTCTTCTTCAACAAGCTACCCCCCAATACCTTGACCAGTGCCGCGCCGCACAGCGCGCCGAGCAAGCGCAATCCCTGGCCAGCACCAACAACTGGGCCCACGTCGACAAGCCCCAGGCGCACGCCGATTTCGATGCTTTCTATAAAGAACTGGCCCCGCTGATCGATGCAAACGAGCCTGCGTCTCCCACCATCCAGGCGCTGATGGCCCAGCACTACGCCATCGCATCGCGCTTTTACGCGCCGTCGAGTGACGCGTATGTAGGCACGGCGCTGTTCTATGAAGACAACGCGGACATGAAGGCGTTTCACAACGGGTATCACTCGAGGATGGTGGAGTTTTTGGGGGACGCTGTTTACGCGTATGCGCGGGAGAACCTGAGGTAGCAGGAGAGTTTGCTCAGCGATATCGAGCGCGTGCACCACTGGGGCTACGCAGGCCGCAACACCGGGTGGCTCGAAGGCATGGTCGGCGTGGCCGTACCCATCTGCGACCACGAGGGCCGGGCCGTGGCGGCGCTGAGTGTGGGCACCAGCTCTGCACGACTGAATGAAGAACGGCTGCCGACGGGGGTCAAGCGCGAAGCGGTGGCGATTGGGCCGAAGATCGATCCGTTTGATGCGACGTTGGGGCGGCCGGCGCAGAGTTTGTCCTCCGTGCGAGCTGAGGCGCAGGTGATTGGGGTGGTGGGGGGTAAAAGCAGTTTGCAACCACTGCGGGTCTTGCCATTGAGTTATTCCGGAGAACGTAGCGAAACACTGCAGGAGCGGTTTCAGCAGCTCTCCTATCCAGAGGCGGCTTCGGTTAGATCAGGGGACGGTTCTGATCAATCTGCCACTGATAGATGGCGACAGCCTCCACAACTCGGACCTTTTCTGAAGCCTTTAATGGACGCCCGATCTGTCGCTTCATGTCGTTCTGCATGGTCAGGTTGTCCCCTGCCTGCTTCAAAAGAAACTCAGCTTTCACTGCATTGATGCTTGTCACCTTGAGATACTGCTTCTCAGCAGTGCTCATTTTTTGTCCCTCGACCAGGACAACATCGGTTGGCTTGAGATGGCCGTATTGAGTACCGAGACCGTAAAGCGTGACTTCGTGGCGTCCGTGCTGCAGCATCGAACGTGTAGCTTCATCAATCACCAAGGGTTGATCGTCGTGGATTTTTCCGAAGCTGGGCGCAGAGAACTCGTCGGGAAAGATTTTCCCGCGAGTGAAATCCTCCAACGACACTTGCGTGTGCTCGTTGATCTCCAGACATTCGTAGTAACCGGAGAAAGGGCCGTGCTTCGGTTCGTACAGCACATAGATGTGCGGCATTTCGAAGTTGACATCACCCTTGTCGTCGACGTACTCGATGTTGTCGAAACGGATGAGGCCACGACGCACCCACATGGCACGATTTGCTCTCGGCAGTAGCTCCCAGAAGCCCTGGACTGCGAGTCGTTGCGCTAGCAGCTCTTCGTCCTGAGCGTCCCGATGGCTCAAGGCAAATTGATGTTCATCTACAACCCTCGTGAAGTCCCATTCCTTGTTGTCGCGATCACAGTACGCGAAATGCCTAGCTACCGTCACCACCAAACCACGGGGATCAAACGACTCCACCTTGTATTTCTTCCACCGGGGTTTCGTGTCGAAGTCTGGGTAGTCATCCTCAAATGGATAGTTTTCGTCGCTCAGATCGCGGATAAGGATGCACCCGGTCGGCGGCTCTCCGAGTACACGCATCAGCTTGTTCTTGGCCAACACTGTTGAGCGAACGGAAGCCGTTCTGGATCGTCGCTTGGTCACCAGTGATATGCCAAAGAACGCAAACAGGATGTGATCGTTCTTCGGTTGGAACAGCATGTCCTCAAGTTCGCCAGCACCCCATAGATAAAACTCCATAACTCCTCGAGAACGGAGTTCCTCTCGAAAGCGATCGTGTGAGGCCTTGGAGAAGTGCACGGGTGCTGCCAGGATGTAGCCATAAGGTGGGTTCTGTGCCGTCACCGCGTCCGAAATGATTGTGGCGACTTTCTTGGGCCCCACTTCTTTCTCGCGCTTGCACTGAATCATCCAGAGGTTGCCTTCCATCGGATGAGGTGCATCCTCTGCGTCAACATCGTCTTCGATAGATGTCACTGGCGTTCTTACCTCCTCGAAGGCTCGGACATCAAATCCATCGTCAGCGCCGCCACGACCCGTGGACTCAATGGACTTCCATGACCGGAAGTCGTAAGCGAGCTGGCGAATCAAGTCCTCAAATCGGTGGGGGTCGAGGTCCTCGAAATGAATTGGTCCAAGGGTTCGCGTGACGTGTGGTTTGGCCATGGCCTATGCCTTCCATTGATGCCTGGCGAATCTAACTCACAGTCGGACGATAGAAGCGAATGGTGTCTTGTGGTCGAAAGCCCAACCTGGGCGCCCCGTTCAAATTGCGAGGGCACCCAAAGCTCTTGCCAAATCAGTCACCACTCTTCGGCGCCAGCAAAACCCCCCGCTGCGCCAGCCGCTCCCGCGCCTCCAGCAACGCCTGATGCAGCTGCTGCTCCAGTTCAGCCTTCGGCGGTAACTCAGTCCAATACTCCGCCACCGTGATGCCGCCCTTGTGCATTTCCAGCAATTCCACTTGCTCCCTGCTGGACTCGGCGTACAGGATGAGGCCAATTGGCGCTTCTTCACCGGGCTGGCGCTCGTGTTTGTGCAGCCATTTCAAATACAGCTCCATCTGGCCTTTGTGGGCGGCCTTGAAGCGGCCGAGTTTCAGCTCGATGGCCACGAGGCGGCGCAGGCGCCGGTGGTAGAAGAGCAGGTCGAGGTAGAAATCGTCGCCGTCGATGACGATGCGCCTTTGCCGTTCGACAAAGGCAAAGCCCCGGCCCAGCTTCAGAATGAAGGCTTCGAGCTGGCGCAGGATGGCTGCTTCCAGGTTGGCCTCGTCGTGGCCCTGGCGCAGGCCCAGAAAGTCGAGAAAGTAGGGGTCTTTGAAGACGAGGGCGGGGCTGCTGCTGGGTGCTTCGACGTGCACTGGTTTCAAAGGTGTACTAGCCTGGAATGAGGCCAGCTCCGTGCGCTCAAAAGGCCTTGCGATCAATCTGGTGCGCCAGTTCTCGCACGCTCCAGTGGTCTTGTGCGGCTCGCAGGGCGTAGAACTGCCGGGCCTCGGGTGTTTTGAGGGGCACGATGGTGACCAAGTGGCTCCAGCTCAATTGCGTCGACAGCGTCGACACAATCGCAGCATCCGGGAACGCTTCTGCAAACTTCACCATGCGACGCAGGTTTCGCGCTTCAAAGCCGCGCCCGACTCGGTGGAGAGTTGCTGGCCCAGTTGGTCCAATAGCCGGGTTCCGTAGCTGGCGCGGTCGCTGCCGCCCAGCACCTCTATACGCAGGCGTTCGCCCACAGTCCAGTACAGACGGGTCAATTCCGCATTTACTGCACCTGCCAGGCGCTGGCGGCTGGTGGCGATCAGGGCGCGTAGCTCTGCGTGCAGGTTGTCGCTAGGGGTGGCTGGTACCTGGCTCATTCGTTGGTCCTGTGTGCTTTGTCTGTATGCAGTCCTGCGCGGGCATTGTTTCTGCGCGTCCGTGCTTCTGATACCGACAAAAAATTGCTTCTGCCTTTATAGCTGCTTGCGCTTTGGCGATAAGCGCTAGAGCCATTTTTGCTCATATTCTTCGCTTCAACCTATGGACGGCAAGGTTACGTTGCGCTCTCTCGCTGCCCCCCGCACTCCCCCACCACCCAATCCCTGAACGCCTTCACCAGCGGTGTCTGCGCCCGCGCCTCCGGGTACACCAGGTAATACGCATCGGTGCTCGTCAACACCTGGTCTGACAACTCCACGAGACTCCCCGCCGCCAACTCCTGCTCGATCAAAAAACGCGGCAGCAACGCGGCGCCCAAATGCGATACCGCAGCCTGGGCGATCATCGCGAAGTGTTCAGACTGGGGCCCGCGCAGAGCCAGCGCCGTGGGGGCGCCCAGCAGCTCAAACCACTCAGCCCACTGCGTGGGGCGGGTGCTTTGCTGCAGCAGCACCACGCGGGTCAGGTCCTGCGGGGTGTGGATGCCGTGGCGGTCTCGGTAGGTGGGGCTGCACACGGGCACGGTTTCCTCGTGCATCAGGTATTCGCACACGGCGCCCGCCCAGTGCGGGGCGCCGAAGTGGATGGCCGCATCGAACGGCGTGCCGGCAAAGTCAAAAGGCTCGGTGCGGGCCGAGAAGTTGACCATGGCTTCGGGGTGCAGCTCCATGAAGCCGGAGAGGCGCGGGATCAGCCAGCGGGTGGCGAGCGTGGGCAGCACGGCCAGGTTGAGCAGGCCGTCGGTGCTGGAAAACGCCATGGCTTTTTGCGTGCTGGCCGACAGCTGCTGCAGCACGGCCAGCACATCGGCGGCATAGACCCGGCCCGCATCGGTGAGCACCACGCGCTGGCGCACGCGGTGGAAGAGGGCGGTGCCCAGCTGCTCTTCCAGCTGGCGGATCTGGCGCGACACGGCGCTTTGCGTGAGGTGCAGCTCTTCGGCCGCGCGCGAGACGCTTTGGTGGCGGGCTGCGGCCTCAAAGGCCAGCAGGTCGGCGGTGGAGGGCAGGAAGGTGCGGCGCAACATGGTCATGCGTTGGGGGAATGATCGGCGATGCCAAAAAATGGATCATTTAAGCCGTCAGCGCTGATTGGATGGGCGGTGCCGGTCCTGTTATTTTCAGGCACTTCATTCTGATTTGTGATCAAGTAGTTCCGTTTTTTTGCTATCCAGCGCGGCGCGATTGGCGGATATTGGCGCGTTCGTTGCGCGTTTTCCCATGCGCTTCCCCATCTTTGCCTGTCTTTCTGTCTGCCTTTTGCGAGCCGCCATGTCTGCCACCTCTGCCGCCACCCCCTCCCTCGTGACCGAAGTCGATCAACTGCTGCAACGCCTGGGCGTGCCTCGTGCGGCCTACGTCGGCGGCAGCCTGCCAGCGCGCTCGCCCATCACGGGTGAGCCGATTGGCGCGGTGCCGCAGGCTTCTGCAGCGGACGCCACGGCCGCCGTCGGCCGCGCGCAGGCGGCTTTCCACGCGTGGCGCAATGTGCCTGCGCCACGCCGCGGCGAGCTGGTGCGCCTGCTGGGCGAAGAACTGCGCGCCGCCAAGGCGGACCTGGGCCAACTCGTGACCATCGAGGCGGGCAAGATCCCGTCCGAAGGCCTGGGCGAGGTGCAGGAGATGATCGACATCTGCGACTTTGCGGTGGGGCTGTCGCGCCAGCTGTACGGCCTGACGATTGCCACCGAGCGAGTTGGCCACCGCATGATGGAAACCTGGCACCCGCTGGGCGTGTGCGGCGTGATCTCGGCCTTCAACTTCCCGGTGGCGGTCTGGTCGTGGAACGCGGCGCTGGCGCTGGTGTGTGGCGATTCGGTGGTGTGGAAGCCGTCCGAGAAAACCCCGCTCACGGCCCTGGCCACACACGCCATTGCGCAGCGTGCGATTGCGCGGTTTGGAAGCGACGCGCCCGAGGGGCTGCTGGAGCTGATCATCGGTCAGCGCGACATTGGCGAGGTGCTGGTCGACGATGCCCGCGTGGCGGTGCTGTCGGCCACCGGCTCTACGGCGATGGGCCGCGCAGTGGGCCCGCGCCTGGCCGCACGGTTTGCGCGCGGCATCCTGGAGCTGGGCGGCAACAATGCCGCCATCGTGGCGCCCATGGCCGATCTGGACCTGGCGCTGCGCGGCATCGCGTTTGCCGCCATGGGCACCGCGGGCCAGCGCTGCACCACGCTGCGCCGCCTGTTTGTGCACGACAGCATCTACAACCAGCTGGTGCCGCAACTGGCCAAGGTGTACGCCAATGTGCAGGTGGGCGACCCGCGCGTGGCCGGCACGCTGGTGGGCCCGCTGATCGACCGCCAGGCGTTTGATGGCATGCAGCAGGCGCTGGAGCTAAGCCGCGCGCTGGGGGCTACGGTGCACGGTGGTGGACGTGTGGACGGCATCAGCGGTGCCGACGCGTACTACGTGCGCCCTGCACTGGTGGAGTTGAAAGCCCATGAAGGCCCGGCGCTGCACGAGACCTTTGCGCCCATCCTGTATGTGGTGCGTTACAGCACGCTGGACGAGGCGATTGCGATGAACAACGCGGTGGGCGCTGGCCTGTCTTCGTCGATCTTCACGCTCAATGTGCGCGAGGCCGAGTTGTTCATGTCGGCCGCCGGGTCCGACTGCGGCATTGCCAACGTGAACATTGGCCCGAGCGGTGCGGAAATCGGCGGCGCATTTGGAGGCGAGAAGGAAACCGGTGGCGGGCGCGAGGCGGGGTCGGACAGCTGGAAGGCCTACATGCGCCGCGCGACCAACACCATCAACTATTCGACCGCACTGCCGCTGGCGCAGGGCGTGACCTTCGACGTGTGAGCAGCGCAGTGGCACGCGCGTCCATGCCCGCCGACACGTCTCCCATCGTCATCATCGGCGGCGGCGTCATCGGCAGTGCCATTGCGTACTTCCTCACGCTGCAGCAGCCGGGCTGCTCGGTGGTGGTGGTCGAACGCGACCCGACCTACGCGCGCGCGTCGTCCGCGCTGTCGGCCAGCTCCATCCGCCAGCAGTTTTCCACCGACATCAACGTTCAGATCTCGGCCTATGGCATCGGCTTTCTGCGCAATGTCGGCACGCTGCTCGCCTGCAACGGCGATGCACCCGATGTGGGCCTGCACGAAGGCGGCTACCTGTACCTGGCCACCGCGGCCGGTGAGGCCACGCTGCGCGAGAACCATGCGCTGCAAAAGCGGCACGGCGCCGATGTGGCGCTGCTCAGCCCGCAGCAGCTGGCCGGGCGGTTCCCGTGGCTGGCGCTGCAGGATGTGGTGCTGGGTTCGCTCGGGCTGTCGGGCGAAGGCTGGTTCGACGGCTACCTGCTGCTGACCGCGCTGCGCAAGAAGGCGCAGAGCCAGGGCGTGCGCTATGTGGCCGATGAAGCCGTGGGCCTGCAGATGGCCCGCAGCGACGGCGTGCAGCACGTCGCCAGCGTGCAACTGAAAAGCGGCGATGTCTTGCCATGCAGCTTTGCGGTGAATGCCGGCGGCCCCTGGGCGGCGGCCATCGCAGGCTGGGCAGGCATCGACCTGCCCGTGGTGGGTAAGCGCCGCACGGTGTTCCACCTGGCCAGCCCCGCGGCGCTGCCCGGCTGCCCGCTGCTCATCGACACCAGCGGCATCTGGCTGCGGCCGGAGGGCCAGGGCTTCATCTGCGGCTTTGCGCCGCAGGCTGGCGACGATGCCGACTTTGCGCCGCTGGAGCCGGAGCACCACGCCTTTGAAGACCACGTGTGGCCTGCCCTGGCCGAACGCATTCCGGGCTTCGAGGCGCTGCGCATGCAGGGCGCCTGGGCGGGCTACTACGAGATGAACACCTTCGATCACAACGCCATCGTGGGCCTGCACCCGGCGTGCGACAACTTCGTGCTGGCCAACGGGTTCTCGGGCCACGGCCTGCAGCAATGCCCGGCCGTGGGGCGCGGCCTGGCCGAGTTGATGCTGATGGGCCGCTACCAGAGCCTGGACCTGTCGCCCCTGTCCATCGAGCGCATTGCGCGCAACGAGCCGCTGCTTGAAAAGAACGTGATCTGAAGCCAGCGCTGCCAATTTTTTTGACAGTCCATTTTTCCCCAAGCCAACCACGACAACCAACGACAACCACAAGGAGACAACGACCATGGCAACTTCCCGCACCCCCTTCACTGCACTCGCCGCAGGCCTGACCCTGGCCTTCGCCACCTTGGCGCCTGCGCACGCGCAGACGCCCACCACCCCCACGCTGGAGAAGATCAAGGCATCGGGCAAGGCGGTGCTGGGCGTGCGCGAAACCTCGCCGCCCATGGCTTATGCGCTGGGCGCGAATGAAAAATACGTGGGCTATCACGTCGAACTGTGCGAGCGCGTGCTCAAAGAAATCGTGCCCGACGCCAAGCTGGAATACATGGCCGTCACCGCGCAGAACACGCTGCCCCTGGTGCAGAACGGCACCCTCGACATCGGCTGCGGCCCCACCACCAACAACACCGCGCGCCAGCAGCAGGTGGCCTTTGCGGTGACGACCTATGTGAGCGAGGTGCGCATGGCAGTGCGCAAGGATTCGGACCTCAAGTCCATCAGCCAGCTGGGCAACCGCACGATTGCAGCATCCACCGGCACCACGGCCGTGCAGCTGCTGCGCAAGCAGGAGCGCACGCTGGGCGCGCCCGTCAAGACGGTGCTGGGCAAGGACCACCACGAGAGCTTCATGCTGCTCGAATCCGGCCGCGCCGACGCCTTCGTGCTGGACGACAACCTGCTGGCGGGCCTGATCTCCAACTCCAAGGACCCATCGGCCTACCGCATCGTGGGCGAGCCATTGGGCGCTGAGCCGATTGCGCTGCTTTTCCGCAAGGACGACCCGACCTTCAAGGCCGCGGTGGACGGCGTGCTCACCAAGCTCATGCAAAGCGGCGAGATGGAAAAGATCTACACCAAGTGGTTCGTGAACCCCATCCCGCCCAAGAACATGAGCCTGAACCTGCCGCTGGGCACCACGCTGCGCCAGCTGTTCGCCACGCCCAACGACAAGCCCTTGGAGACCTACCAGCAATGAACGCTGCCATCCCCGCCACGGCCCTCCCTGCCACAGCCTTCCGCGCGGCCGACCGCATCAGCGCCATCGGTGTGTCGGACATCGTGCGCATCACCCAGGCGGCCAACGAACTCAAGCGCCAGGGCCAGCCCGTGATCGTGCTGGGCCTGGGCGAGCCGGACTTCGACACGCCAGTGCACATTCAGGAAGCTGCGCAGCGGGCCATGGCGCGGGGCGATACGCACTACACCGTGCTCGACGGCACGCCGGAGCTCAAGGCTGCCATCCAGCTCAAGTTCCGCCGCGACAACGGATTGGAGTTTGCCACCCACGAGATCACCGTAGGCGCGGGTGCCAAGCAGGTCATCTACAACGCGCTGATGGCCAGCCTGAGCCCGGGCGACGAGGTGATCCTGCCCGCGCCGTACTGGACCTCGTACGCCGACATGGTGCTGATCGCGGGCGGCGTGCCTGTGGTCGTGCCGTGCAGCGAGGACAACGGCTTTCGCATCACGGCGCAGGAATTGGATGCGGCCATCACGCCGCGCACGCGCTGGGTGTTCATCAACTCGCCATCCAATCCCAGCGGCACGGCCTACAGCGCCGAGCAACTACGGCCCCTTCTGGAGGTGGTGCTGCGCCACCCGCAGGTGTGGGTGCTGGCGGACGACATCTACGAGCACATCCTGTACGACGGCCACGCGTTTGCCACGCCGGCAGTGGTGCTGCCTGCGCTGCGCGAGCGCACGCTCACCGTGAACGGCGTGTCCAAGTCGTACGCCATGACCGGCTGGCGCATCGGCTACGGCGCAGGCCCGCGCGCGCTGATTGCGGCCATGGCCGTGGTGCAGAGCCAGGCCACGTCGTGCGCGTCGTCCATCAGCCAGGCAGCGGCCGTGGCGGCGCTCACCGGCCCGCAAGACATCGTGGCCGAGCGCTGCCGCGAGTTCCAGGCGCGGCGCGATGTGGTGGTGGCCGCGCTCAACGCATCGCCGGGCCTGCGCTGCCGCGTGCCCGAGGGTGCGTTCTACACCTTTGCCAGCTGCAAAGGCGTGCTGGGCCGCACCACGCCGGGCGGCGCCTTGCTGCGCACGGACGCCGATTTTTGCGACTACCTGCTGCGCGAGTTCCATGTGGCCGTGGTGCCGGGCAGTGTGCTGGGGCTGGCGCCGTATTTCCGCATCTCGTACGCTGCGTCGATGGCTGATCTGCAGGAGGCCTGCGCGCGCATCCGCCGTGCGTGCGAGGCGCTGCGCTGACCCGCCTGTTTTCTTGTTTGATTTCTCGTTCCGGACCTTTTGATATGACCACGCCTTCCACCTCCAGCCCCGCCCAGAGCCGCACCGGCGGCCAGATCCTGGTCCAGCAGCTCATCACCCACGGTGTGCAGCAGCTGTTTTGCGTGCCGGGCGAGAGCTATCTGGCCGTGCTCGACGCCCTGCACGATGCGGACATCGGCGTGACGGTGTGCCGCCAGGAAGGCGGCGCAGCCATGATGGCCGAGGCGCAGGGCAAGCTCACGGGGCAGCCGGGCATCTGCTTCGTGACGCGCGGGCCGGGCGCCACCAATGCGTCGGCCGGCGTGCACATCGCGCACCAGGACTCGACGCCCATGATCCTGTTCGTGGGCCAGGTGGCGCGCGGTGCCATGGGGCGCGAGGCGTTCCAGGAGCTCGACTACAGCGCCGTCTTCGGCACCATGGCCAAGTGGGTGGTGCAGATCGACGACCCGGCGCGCGTGCCTGAACTCATCTCGCGGGCGTTCCATGTCGCCACCTCGGGCCGCCCCGGCCCCGTGGTGGTGGCGCTGCCCGAAGACATGCTGACCGAGGCCGCCACCGTGGCCGACGCGCTGCCCTACCAGGTCACCGAGACCCACCCCGGCGCCGCGCAGATGGCCGAGCTGGCCGAGCGCCTGCAGGCCGCCCAGAGCCCCGTGGCCATCCTGGGCGGCAGCCGCTGGTCCGAGCAGGCGGTGCGCGAATTCACGGCGTTTGCTTCAGATTGGTCGCTGCCCGTGTACTGCTCGTTCCGCCGGCAGATGCTGTTCGCGGCCACGCACGCCTGCTATGGCGGCGACCTGGGCCTGGGCGTGAACCCCAAGCTGCTGGCGCGCATCCGCGCATCGGACCTAGTGCTGGTGGTGGGCGGTCGCCTGTCCGAAGTGCCGTCGCAGGGCTACGAGCTGTTTGACATTCCCACGCCCGCGCAGCCCTTCGTGCATGTGCATGCCGACGCCGATGAACTGGGCAAGCTCTACCGCCCCACGCAGGCCATTCACGCCACGCCGCAGGCCTTTGCCGCGGCTTTGAATGCGGTGCGCCCCGCAGCGCCGGTGCCGTGGAAGGCCCACACCGAAGCCGCCCATGCCGACTACCTGGCCTGGAGCGACCCGGCGCCCATCCGCATCCCTGGCGACCTGCAGATGGGGCAGGTGATGCAGCACCTCAAGGACGTGCTGCCGGCCGACACCATCTTCTGTAACGGCGCGGGCAACTTCGCCACCTGGATCCACCGCTTCTGGCCCTTCACCACGTTTGCCAGCCAGCTGGCGCCCACCAGCGGGTCGATGGGCTACGGGCTGCCGGCCGGTGTGGGCGGCAAGCGGCTGTGGCCGCAGCGCGAGGTGGTGATCTTTGCGGGCGACGGCGACTTCCTGATGCACGGGCAAGAGTTCGCGACCGCCGTGCAGTACGGCCTGCCCATCATCGTGGTGCTGCTGGACAACGCCATGTACGGCACCATCCGCATGCACCAGGAGCGCGAGTACCCCGGCCGTGTGAGCGCCACGGCGCTCAAGAACCCCGACTTCAAGGCCTACGCCCAGGCCTTCGGCGGCCATGGCGAGCGCGTGGAGCGCACTGAAGACTTCGCCCCCGCCCTGGCGCGCGCACGCGCAAGTGGGCTGCCCAGCGTGCTGCACTGCCTGATCGACCCCGAGGCGATCACGCCCACTGGCACGCTGCAGGGGATTCGCAAAGCGGCTCTCGCCAAGCAGTAGGCGGCGACTCCGAGCGGGTGGGCGCGCGCGGCCGGGCCGTGCCATTTGTTACACGATGGTGGGGCGCGGGGCCTGGGTGGAGCCGTGGGGCGTGGAATGATCCACGTCCCCACCCATTTCACACTTCCCATGCCAGCCCTCAAACATGCCGACGCCCTGGTGTATGCCAGCAATCAGGTGATCCTGACCGACATTTCGTACACCTCCTTCACCTACCCGGGCGACCAGGAGGCCCTGGCGGCGCTCAAGGGCATTCCGGGCGCCGGGCAACTGCTGTCGTGGCTGGACGCCAACTTTTCCGAGCAGATCACGCACCTGAACAACAACGAGCAGATGGTGCGCATCAGTGCCAACAACTATGGCTCGCTGTATGCGCTGGTCGAGCGCTGCTGCGCCATCCTGTCGTGCAAGGTGCCGGATGTTTACATCACCACCAATCCCGAGCTCAACGCCTATACGTCGGGCCAGCGGCGCACCTGCATCGTGCTGCACAGCGGCCTGGTGGAGGCGCTGACGCCCGACGAGCTGTGCTTTGTGATTGGCCACGAGGTGGGCCACATCAAGGCCGCTCATGGTCTGTACCGGCAGCTGGGCGACATGCTGATCCGCTACTGGGACATCCTGGCTTCTGTCGTCCCAGTCCCTGGCGTGGGCATGCTGCGCATTCCGCTGCTGCTGGCGTACTGGGAGTGGTACCGCCGGGCCGAATTCACTTGCGACCGCGCTGGGCTGCTGTGCCTGCAGAACCTGGCGCCTGGCCTGAGTGCACTGGCCAAGCTGTCGGGCAAGGTGGCGGGCTATGAAGACGAGCGCAACATCGAGGAGACCATTGCGCAGACCGAGGCCCACAAGGAGGTCAATAAGCTGGTGCAGTTGGTGTCCATCATGGAGAACTCCAGCACCACGCACCCCTTCATCCCGGTGCGCCTGAAGGCCCTGAAGGAGTACGCGGGCGGCGAGCAGTACCGCGAGATTTTGGCGGGCAACTACCGCCGGGACGTGCCGCAGCTGACCGCGCCTGCCGCTGCCGCGAGCGAAGCACCAAGCGCTGATCCGGCACTGCCTCCGATCGCTACGGTCGACGACGCTGACAGCACAGATGCCGCCCAGCCCGTGCTGGCAGCAGGCGCGCAAGCTGTGGACAAATGGAAGACCTCGGCGGCCGGGTTGTTCAAGCGATAAGACGGAGCGACCGGGTGCGGTAGCTCCGGCCACGGGGCCGGAACACCGCGCAAAATAGCGCGTGTGACCGAACCCACTCCCGTCGCCACCACACCGCCCTTTGCCGATACGCCATCGGATGGCCGGCTGCGCCGCATCGCGCACCTGGACATGGATGCGTTTTTTGCCTCTGTCGAACTGCTGCGCTACCCGCAACTCAAGGGCCTGCCGGTCGTCATCGGTGGCGGTCGGCGCAAGGTGGACGACCTGTTGCTGCAAAGCCCTGACGGCTCCGGTCCGCGCGAGCCGTGCTTCATTCCCGTCGAAGACTTCCCGCTGCTTAAAGACTACGTCGGCCGGGGCGTGATCACCACCGCCACGTACCCTGCGCGGCAGTATGGCGTGGGCTCGGCCATGGGCATGATGAAAGCCGCCAAGCTGTGCCCGCAGGCCATCGTGTTGCCGGTGGACTTTGACGAGGTGCGGCGCTTTTCGCGCCTGTTCAAGAGCACCATCACCGACATTGCGCCGGTGATGCAGGACCGGGGCGTGGACGAGGTGTACATCGACTTCACCGACGTGCCCGGCGGCCAGCGCGAAGGGGGCAGGGTGCTGGCGCGGTTGATCCAGAAAAGCATCTTCGACGTGACGGGTCTCACCTGCTCCATCGGCGTGGCGCCCAATCGGCTGTTGGCCAAGATGGCGAGCGAGTTCAACAAGCCCAACGGCATCTCCATCGTCTACGAGGACGACTTAGAGACGAAGATATGGCCTTTGAACGTGCGCAAGATCAACGGCATCGGCCCCAAGGCGGGTGAGAAGCTGGCTGGGCTGGGCATCCACACCATCGGTGAGCTGGCCGCGCAAGATCCGCAGTGGCTGATTGCGCGGTTTGGCAAGTCCAGCGGCGCGTGGATGCACCGCGTGGCGTGGGGCCGCGACGACAGCCCGGTGGTGACCGAGAGCGAGCCGGTGAGCATGAGCCGCGAGACGACCTTCGACCGCGATCTGCACGCCGTGCGCGACCGGGCGGAGCTGTCGGCCATCTTCACCGACCTGTGCGTGCGCCTGGCCGCCGACCTGCAGCGCAAGGGCTATGTGGCGCGCACCATCGGTATCAAGCTGCGCTACGACGATTTCAAGATCGCCACGCGCGACCACACGGCGCAGATCTACACGGCCGACGGCGCTACGATCCGCCAACTGGCCGGGCAGTGCCTCAAACGCGTGCCGCTGGACAAACGCCTGCGCCTGCTGGGGGTGCGGGCCAGCACGCTGGCGCGGCGGGGGGAAGAACCAGTGCTGGAGCCACGGGCTGGGGCCACCGCGGAAACGCGTCGGCGCAAACCAGGCGTCGCAGATGACACAGACGGTGTGGGTGGTACAGCGCAGCTTTTTTAGCGCGCATCGACACCGCTTCGTGCCGCTTCACGGCCCTGCGAGGTGGTGGCAATCGGCGTAAACACCCAGAGCGCAGCCTGCCTGCAACCTCTGCCGCGTTCCTATACTCGCCCGCATATGGCCCCTGCCACCAATGTCCCCTCCGCCGAGCTGCAGGCATTGATCCTTGCCGCCGCCGGGGGAGACCACGCTGCCTTCGCGCAGGTCTACCAGCGCACCCATGTGCATCTGTTTGGGGTGGCCGTCCGTATGTTGGGGCAAGGACAGGCGGCCGAGGATGTGCTGCAAGAGGCCTATGTGAGCATCTGGAAAAACGCTGGAAGCTACCGCAGTGAGGTGGGCGGGCAGCCCATCCAGCCCATGACATGGTTGATTGCCATCGTGCGCAACAAGGCGCTGGACGCCTTGCGTGCCCGTGCGCGGCGGTCAGAAAGCTTCTGGCACGACACCGCAGAGCTTGTAAGCAGCGAGGCGGATGGCAGCGAAACGATGGGTGCTGCGTCTTCATCTGCGCTGGCGCCTGCGCCCAGCGCACTGCATCTGCTGGAGCAGGCGACCCAGGCATTGCACATTGAAGGCTGCATGAATGCCTTGGAGGGGAGCTACCGGCAAAGCCTTGCGCTGGCCTACTACCAGGGCCTGTCGCATTCCGAGGTGGCGGCGCAGATGGGCGCGCCGCTGGGCTCGGTCAAGGCATGGATCCGGCGCGGCCTGGAGCGCCTGAAGAACTGCCTGGCCACACAAGGGGTGGGCGCATGAGGTACACCCACCCCGCGCTGCTGGACCACCTGGCGTCTGCCTATGTACTGGGCACGCTGGGCGGTGGCGCGCGCCGCCGGTTTGTGCGGCTGCTGCGTGATCGCAGCGACGTGCAGTTGCTGGTGGCGCAGTGGGAAGGGCGACTGGGGGTGCTGGCCAATTCGGTGCCGGTGCACCAGCCACCACCGCGCGTGTGGGCCGCCATTGAGGCGCGCACCCGGCCTCGCGATGTGAAAGCGGCAGCCACACAAGGCGGTTGGGCCGGTGCGCTGTGGCGGCGCAATGGCGTATTGCAGGGCTTTGCGGGTGTGGCGTTGGGTGTGATGGGCACCGTGGCCCTGGTGGTCGCGGTGCCAACCTTGTTCGTGTCGAGCGACCAGGTGGCCCTGCGCGCAGGGGACAAACTGCCGCAGGCCTATGTGGGCCTGCTGACGGACGCTGCGGGCAACGGCAAGGTGCTGGTGAGTTCGCTGCGCCATGGGCGCTCGCTGACGGTGAAGGTCATTGGGCCTATCACGCTTCCTACGACTCCTGCGGCTGTGGCTGGCGCAGCCCCGCAGCTGGTGTTGTGGGCGGTGCCAGCCGATGGCGCCCCGTTTGTGTTGGGCACGGTGCCGGTGGCGGGTTCTGCGGTGTCGGTGTTGCCGGATACGTCAGAGAAGCTGCTGTCCAAGGTCAGCAAACTCATGGTGACGCTGGAGGCATCGGCAACACCGCAGGTGCCCAGCAGCAACGTGCTCTTCACCGGCAACTGCGCCAAGCTGTGGTGAGCGGCGCAAGGCTCTCATCGGCTTTGCAGAAATAATTGTCCGGCGCTGCATCCGTTTTGCAATCCGTGTCGTTTATCCGAGGTGCCGGTCTCCGGCATGGGGCCAGCGCGGCCTCCGGCCTTTCCCACTTCACGTTTTTCAGGAGCCTCCCATGCCTTCATTTTCTGTTCGCCCCCTGATGTCTGCGCCCTTGCTGAGCCTCACCCTGATGCTGGTACCCGTCGTGTTCGCGCCGCCGGTTGCCCAGGCAGCCGATACGCCCACCACGCCGGTGGAGAACACACGCATCGACGACTTTGCCGTGGGCAAAAAAGCCATCGATGCAAAGAACTGGGCGCTGGCTGCCAGCAGCTTCAGCAAGGTGGTGGCGCAGAACCCGCAGAACGCAGATGCGTACAACCTGCTGGGCTACTCCAACCGTTGGCTCGGCAAATACGACGAGGCTTTTGCGGCCTACAACAAGGCCCTGGCGCTGGACCCCCGCCACAAGGGCGCGCTGGAATACTCGGGCATGGGTTACCTCAAGGTGGGCCAGAAGGCGCAGGCCGAAGCCCAGCTCGCCAAGCTGCAAGCCATCTGCGCGCAGTGCGAGGAAACCACCGATCTGGCCAAGGCCATTGCGGCATATAAACCCGCGCAGTAAACCGGACGTCGGCGCCCTGAACGCATGCTCAGGCGCTGGCTGCCCGCTGGATCAGCGCGCAGGTGGGTGACTTTTATTGCCCGGGGCGATGGCGCATCGCCCTTCCTTTCCTGGCGCGTCTTGACGAATTCTTACTTGTAACTTACATTGAATTTCCCGTTTTCCGGGAGATTTCCATGACCTTGAATGAGCTGCAACGCATCAAGCAATGGCATGTTGCGCACAAGGCTGACCATCCGCTCGAATACCACCTGTGGGATCTGGTGCTGACGCTCTGGATGCTGGGCTGGGTGGGCTGGTTTCCCATCTTTGCGTTTGGCGAGGCGTTGATCGCCCCCCTGTGCCTGGTCGGTATCTTCGGGCCCAGCCTCTATGTCACCTGGCGAACGCGCGCGCACTTGCGCCACACCTTGCGGTGCGACTGGATCGATGTGCGGGGCTGACGGGTGTGGGCTTACTGCCGCGCTGTGCGCACGTTGCGCGGCAGGCTTTGGGGGTGGCTGGTGCGCAGCGGGTTGATATCGAGACCGCCCCGGCGCGTGTAGCGTGCATACACGGTGAGCTTGATGGGTTGGCAACGCGTCCACACGTCCATGAAGATGCGCTCCACACACTGCTCGTGAAATTCGTTGTGGTTGCGAAAGCTCACCAGGTACTGCAGCAGACCTTCCTGGTCGATCTGCGGGCCGGTGTAGCTGATCTGCACGCTGCCCCAGTCGGGCTGGCCGGTCACCAGGCAGTTGCTCTTGAGCAGGTTGCTCGTGAGCACCTCTGACACGACGGGCTCGCCCACCACCGCTGTCAGCAGCTCGGGCGCAGGCTCGTACTGCGTGCATTCCACGTCCAGGCGGTCCAGGCTCAGGCCGTCGAGCTCGTGCACGGGTTCCTGGTCGAAGAGCTCGGGGCTGATGAGCTTGACGCCCACGGTGGCGGGCCGGTCCGAGCCGCGCCAGGCGGCTTCGCTGATGTCGGCACGGATGCGCGCCTGCACCTCGGCCGCATCGGCAAAACGGGTGTTGTTGAAGCTGTTGAGGTAGAGCTTGAAGGACTTGCTCTCGACGATGTTGGGCGTCTCGCACGGCACGGTGATGTGCGCCAGCGCCACCTGCGGCTTGCCGCGCTGGTTGAGCCACGACAGCTCGAAGGCCGTCCATAAATCAGCGCCAAAAAACGGTGGCGCGCCAGCGATGCCGATCTCGGCCCGCTTGCCAGCGCGGGGGATGGGAAAGAGCAGCGAGGCGTCGTACTGGTCGACATAGGCCGAGGCCTTGCCGAGCTGGGATTGTTCTGGCGTGTTCATTCGGTACCGGATTTGATGCTATAAAAATAATAGCTGTAAGCGCTTGATGAATAAGCGCTAGGGCCTGTTTTTACTTGAATTCTCGCTCGCGCAACCACTTGGTGGCGATCCACTTCTCGCCGGCAATCACCGGAGCGCCCCCGTGCAGGGTGCGGGTGGAAGGGTGCGGCCGCTCGTAGCTGAAGAACACCGCGTTGCCGCGCTGCGGTGCAACCTCGACATGCACATCCGGGAACGTGGTGCCACCGCCTTTGTCGGGCGTGTTGAGGTACATCACCAGCGTGCCCACCCGCTGCCCGCCGCGCTTGACGATGGTGGGCGTGCCGGGCTCGGCGGGGTCGAAATAATCGTAGTGCGGCTTGTACTCGGCGCCGGGGCGGTAGTGCAGCACTTGCAGGCCTTCGCCGTTTTCCAGCGGCCAGTTCAACAGCCGGGCAATGCGGGCTTCGATGCGCTGTATCAGCTCGGTCTCGCCGCGCTGGAAGAACATGCCGTCGCTGGTGCGGTCGTCGTTGACCTCTTCGCCGCCCGTCTTGATGGCCACGGTGAGCGAGCGCGCCATGCGCGGCGCGGCCACGGCAACGAGCGCTTCGCATTCCTCGGGCGAAAGCAGGTTGCCAAACACCACGACCCGCGGCTGCGCGATGGACAGCAGCACATGGACCACGCGGTCGCCGCAGTCCACCTGGGCGGGGGATTCATCGAGCTGGGGCTCCGGCACCGGCACGGCGGGTGGCAGGCCCTGCTGCACGGCCTGCTCATTGAGGTGGTCCTGCAACGTGATTTCCATCGCCTCGGCCGCCACGTCCTCATCCCAGCCCGCGTCGCGCATGGACTGCAGCACCACCGGCGCGGCGTGGCCGGCCTGCGCCTGCTCGATGATCCAGCGGCGCAGCTCGGGGGTGATGGCTTGGATGGCGGAGGATGTGCTCATGGCGGTCAGCTTCCTTCAGTCGGTCAATCTGCGGCGAAACACCAGGCGCTCTGGAGAAGAGGCCCCGGGGACGAAAGCATAGCCGTCCAGATCGAACCCTTCCAGCTGGCGCGGTGTGGCCACGCGCTGCGTGATGGCGTAGCGCGCCATGAGGCCGCGCGCGCGCTTGGCATGAAAGCTGATGATCTTGTAGACGCCAGCCTTGTAGTCCTCGAAGACGCAGTCGATCACCCGCGCCTTCAGGGCCTTGCGGTCCACGGCCTTGAAGTATTCCTGCGAGGCGAGATTGACCACCACCGGGGTGGTGTCGGCGCGCAGCCGGGTGTTGAGGTGTTCGGCGATTTGGCTGCCCCAGTAGTCATAGAGGTTGCTGCCGGCGTCGGTGGCCAGGCGCGTGCCCATCTCAAGACGGTAGGGCTGCATGCGGTCCAGCGGGCGCAGCACGCCGTACAGCCCGCTCAGGATGGCCACATGCCCTTGGGCCCAGGCCAGGTCGTCGGCAGAAAGCGAACGGGCCTGCAGTCCGTCGTACACATCCCCGTTGAAAGCCAGCGCAGCCTGGCGCGAATTGGTGGCCGTGAACCGTGGGCGCCACGCCTGGTAGCGGGCGACGTTGAGCGCGGCGAGCTTGTCGCTCAGGTCCATGAGCGAAGCAATGCTCTGCGGCGAATGCGTGCGCAGCACGTCGATGAGCGCCGTGGATTGCGGCACGAATTGGGGCGTGGTGTGCGGCAGGCCTTCGGGCAGCGGCGTGTCGTAGTCGAGCGACTTGGCGGGCGAGAGCAGGAACAGCATGGGCGGGGCCGGGCGGGCGGTGCGTGGGTCGGAGGGGGCAAGCTGCCAGCAGGTTGGATGCAGCAGCCATCGGGGTGGCGGGGTCGCTGTGTGGGTGGGGCTAGGAGCCTGCGCGGCAGAAGGAGCATCGACTTCAACGCGCGACAAACCGGTCTTGTGTAGCACTACCACCTGCGCCCAGGGGCCTACCCTGGGCTTGTCGGTAGCACCACACGATCCGCGGCTTTCGCGCGTTTCGCTTCGATGCCTTCTGCCGCGCACGCTCCTAGGCGACGGACAAAATGGTAACTGCTGGAGCGGGCGTGGCCGCGTTCGCGGGTATTGCATACCTACGTGCACGGGCAGAGGGGCAAGGTCGCCTGCCGGGGTGCTGACCCGATGGCGTGTGGGGGCCTGCGGTACGGACGTCCAAAGGCACTGAGCGAGTGAGGACTCAGGATTGAGCGTGAAGGATGCGGTTGCGCGCTGGGCGACCTTGGCGCAGGGCTCGGAGCCTTACTCAAGTACCCAATCCACTTCACCCCAGCCATAAAAAAGGCGGCTTCAAGAGCCGCCTTTTTATTGCCCGGAAGACCGAGTCCGCGATCAGGCCGCAGGTGGCTTCTCGAAGGGCAGGGTCATCGCCGACAGGTCGCGGCGGGTTTCCACCAGAACCAGCGGGCCTTCGTCCATTACGACCACGGGAGGACGCTCGCGTGGCACATGGATCGGGCGCGGCTCGGCGGCAATCGCTGCTTGCGCGGCTGCGATCTTGTCCGCGTCCGAATTCACCCACTGCAGGCCCGACGATGCAGCAACCTGCTGCAGCTCATCCATCGGCAAGGCAAACGCTGACACGCGTGGCATGCCATTGCCAGTTGAAGCCGGTGCAGCGGCCGGAGCGACAGGTGCCGCAACGGGGGGCTTTGCGGCTACCGGGGCAGGCGCCGAGACCGGAGCTGCAGGCACTGCGATGGCTGCAGGAGCGGCGGGTGCCACGGCCACAGGCGCTGCAACGGGTGCTGCCACCGGAGCTGCTACCGGTACAGCGGCCACGGCCGGTGCGGCTGCTGGTGCGGTGTCGGTCGGGGCTGCGGGGGCCGTGCTGAAGTAGCTGCGGCGTGGCTGATCGTCCTGCTCGGCGGCCACGGGGGCGTCCTGGGGTACTGCGACGGTGGGGTCGAAGTCCAGCATGGCCGGGGCTGAAGCCACGTCCGCGTTGTCGCGCGGGCCACGGTCGCCACGTTCGCGGCGGTCACGGCCGTAGCGGTCGCGCGAGCGGCGCTCGCGGCGCTGCTCTTCGGTCACGGCGCCGCCTGCATTGCCTGCGGCTTCGTTGCCCGTCAGGTCCAGATCAGGCAGCGATGCCAGCGGGGACGTGTCCACAAAGTCGCCGGCGACCGAGGCCGCGGCGGCTTCCTGGCCCTCGGCGGCGCGGGGGGCGCGTTCGCTGCGCTCACCACGGTTGCCACCGCGTTCGCCACGTTCACGGCGTGGGCCGCGTTCGCCACGGGGTTGTGCGCCAGGTACTGCATCGGCGTTGCCTTGGCTGTTCGGGCCTTCCACCTGGGCTTGCGCTGCGGTGTTGTCACCGTTCACACCGGCGGCTTGGTTGCGTGGCTCTGCGTCGCGGCGGCCACGGCCACCACCTTCGCGCCCATTGCGGCCTTCGCGGCCACCTTCACGTGGCTCACGGCCTTCGCCTTCGGGGCGGCGTTCAGCGTCGCGTGGGGGGCGGTTCTCGGCGTCGCGCGGTGCGCGGCCTTCGGCCGAGCGTTCACCACGGCGGCCGCGGCTGTCGCCACTGCCTTCGCGGTTGCCGTCACGGCCGGCGCCATCACGCTGACCTTCGCGTTGTCCATCACGGCCGCCACGTCCACCGCGGCCGCCACGGCCTTCACCGTTGCGTCCATCGCGGCGGGGCTCGCCACGGGGGGACGTGTCAGCCGCGGGTGCGGCGGCGGGGGCAACCACCGGCGCAGGGGCCGCGGCTGGCGTGCTGCCCAAGCCGAACAGGCCCTTGAGCCAGGCAAAGAAGCCTTGCTCTTGCGGCGCGGCAGCGGCTGCAGGCTTTGCTGCGGCCACGGGGGCGGGTGCCACCGTGGCAGGCGCTGCTGCACCAGGGCGTGGTGCCTGGCCTGCGCGGGGCGGACGGGCAGCGCCTTCGGGACGGGGTTCGGCCTGCGGTGCGGGAGCATCCGGCAGCACACCCTTGATCACCGGCGTCTGCTTGTTGGTCGGCTCTTGCGAGCGGCGCGTCACGGCGGTCGGGTCTTCCACTTCTTCGGCGAGCTTGTAGCTGGCTTCGATGTGGTCCAGGCGCGGGTCGTCGTGCTTCAAGCGCTCCAGGCGGTAGTTGGGGGTTTCCAGTGTCTTGTTGGGCACCATCAGCACGGCCACGCGCTGCTTGAGTTCGATCTTGGCAATCTCGGTGCGCTTTTCGTTCAGCAGGAACGAGGCCACTTCCACCGGCACCTGGCAGTGCACGGCAGCCGTGTTGTCCTTCATGGACTCTTCCTGAATGATCCGCAGGATCTGCAGCGCCGAGCTTTCCGTGTCGCGGATGTGGCCCGAGCCGCCGCAGCGGGGGCAGGGGATCGAGGAGCCTTCGGAGAGGGCGGGCTTCAAGCGCTGGCGGCTCATTTCCATGAGACCGAACTTGCTGATGGTGCCGAACTGCACGCGGGCGCGGTCCTGGCGCAGCGCGTCGCGCAGGCGGTTTTCCACTTCGCGGCGGTTCTTCGACTCTTCCATGTCGATGAAGTCGATCACGATCAGGCCGCCCAGGTCGCGCAGGCGCATCTGGCGGGCCACTTCGTCGGCGGCTTCCAGGTTGGTGCGGGTGGCGGTTTCCTCAATGTCGCCGCCCTTGATGGCGCGGGCCGAGTTCACGTCCACGCTGACCAGCGCTTCGGTGTGGTCGATCACGATGGCGCCGCCCGAGGGCAGCTGCACGGTGCGGGCGTAGGCCGATTCGATCTGGTGCTCGATCTGGAAGCGGCTGAACAGGGCGGCGTCGTCGCGGTAGCGCTTCACACGGCCGGCATGCTCGGGCATGACGTGCGCCATGAACTGGTGCGCCTGTTCGTAGATGTCGTCGGTATCGATGAGGATGTCACCGATATCGTTGTTGAAGTAGTCGCGGATCGCGCGGATGACGAGGCTCGACTCCTGATAGATCAGGAACGCGCCCTTGCCGCCCTTGCCAGCGCCGTCAATGGCGGTCCAGAGTTTGAGCAGGTAGTTCAGGTCCCACTGCAGTTCGGGCGCAGTGCGGCCGATGCCGGCGGTGCGCGCGATGATGGACATTCCGTTCGGATATTCCAGTTGGTCCATCGCCTCCTTGAGCTCGGCGCGGTCCTCGCCCTCGATGCGGCGCGATACGCCACCGCCACGGGGGTTGTTGGGCATCAGCACGACGTAGCGGCCGGCCAGACTGACGAAGGTCGTCAGGGCAGCGCCCTTGTTGCCGCGCTCTTCCTTTTCGACCTGGACCAGGAGTTCCTGGCCTTCGCGGATCACTTCATTGATGCGCGCCTGGCCGGGCGAGACGCCGGGGGCGAAGTAGCTGCGCGAGATTTCCTTGAACGGCAGAAAACCGTGGCGGTCTTCGCCGTAGTCGACAAAACAGGCTTCCAGCGAGGGCTCGACGCGCGTGACGACGGCCTTGTAGATGTTGCCCTTGCGCTGTTCGCGCCCTTCGATTTCGATTTCGTAGTCGAGGAGCTTTTGTCCGTCGACGATGGCCAGGCGCCGTTCTTCGGGCTGCGTGGCGTTGATGAGCATCCGCTTCATGATGCGATTCCTTCAGTGTTTCGCGGACAGCAGCGGTGCAGCCCACCTCCTCAGCAGGGAGGGCTGCGCGGGCTGCCGCCCACAGTTTCCAAACCAATACAACAAGCTCTACAGGAGCTGTGAATGCCTGGACTGACGCATCGAAACGAAGGGAATTGCCGGAGATGCCAGTGATCTGCCGCGCTCTAGCGCAGCATCGGGAGGCAGGGGCGCGTGGAAGGGGGCGAGTGGTAGGAACGCAGTTTTGCTATCAAAAGAGTAGCTGATTGCGCTTGCTGGCTGAGCGCTGAAGGCGATTTTGAGCATGCAGCCGAAGGCCGCAGCCTCCGCCACAAGGTCATCATCCATGCCATCAACAGCCACATGCTCGCTTCGATCCGCTGGCAGACCGCTCCCGGGTGGGGAACATCTGCCAGCTTGGGGGATTCCGTATCAGTGTTTCAACCTGTCAGCCCGCCGTACGAAGTGCAGGCCACCGCAGGCATCTGGCCTGCAATCTGCGCGCACGACGCCCGTTGGCATCGACCTGCCTGCACGAAGGGCAAGGGCTGTGTGGACTAAACTCCAGACAAATCAACCACTTACATGACGACGCGCAGGTGAAACACATTATAGGGGCCAAACCGTCCGACACTCCTGCGGGGCTTCCCGCAGCCCGCATGGTGGAGGTCGACGAAGACTCCGCGGGCCAGCGGCTCGATAACTTTTTGATACGCCACTTGAAAGGCGTGCCCAAAACGCACGTCTACCGCATCATTCGCAGCGGCGAGGTGCGCATCAACAAAGGCCGCGTGAGCGCCGACACCCGTGTGGAGGCGGGCGATCTGGTGCGCCTGCCGCCCGTGCGTATTTCGGACAAAGTGGCCGAAAAAGCCGAGCGCCCGGCGCCCGCGCGCGAATTCCCGATCCTGCTGGAGGACGATCACGTCATTGCCATCGACAAGCCCGCCGGCGTGGCGGTGCATGGCGGTAGCGGGGTGAGTTTTGGCGTGATCGAGCAATTGCGCCAGGCGCGGCCGCAAGCGAAATTTCTGGAGCTGGTGCACCGGCTGGACCGTGACACCTCGGGCATCCTGCTCGTGGCCAAGAAGCGTTCGGCGCTGACCCATCTGCAGGACCAGTTCCGCGAGCGCGAGACGGGCAAGACGTATCTGGCGCTGGTCACCGGCGCCTGGCCCGCCAACAAGAAAGTGGTCGACCTGCCGCTGCACAAGTACCTGCAGGCTGATGGGGAACGCCGCGTGCGCGTGACCACGGCCGACGACCCGGACGGCATGCGCTCCATCACGCTGGTGAAGGTGCGCAGCGCGGTGGCGGCGCGCACTGCGCAGGGCCTGCCGGCCATGTCCTTGCTGGAAGTGACGATCAAGACCGGCCGCACCCACCAGATTCGCGTGCACCTGGCCAGCCAGGGCCATGCCATCGTCGGTGACGACAAATATGGCGATTTCGACCTCAACAAACGCCTGTTGAAGCTGGGGATGAAACGCATGTTCCTTCACGCCTGGCGGTTACAGTTCAACCACCCCGCTTCGGGCGAGCGCGTTGCGCTCAATGCCGAGCTGCCGCCCGAGTTGGCCGACTTTGTCTCCCCTGCGCCCTGACGGGGCGCGAGCACCCCCTCCCATGCCCGCCTCCAGCTTCCGCCCCCGCCGTTTTGATCTCATCGCCTTTGACTGGGATGGCACCCTGTTTGACTCCACCGCGATCATCGTGCGCTGCATCCAGGAAGCGGTGCGCGATGTGGGCGGCACGGTGCCCACTGACAAGGACGCCGCCTATGTGATCGGCATGGGGCTGATGCAGGCTCTGGCCCACGCCGCACCCGATGTGCCCCCCGAGCGCCACAACGATCTGGGCAACCGCTACCGCTTCCACTACATCCAGCACCAGGACGACCTGAGCTTGTTCGAAGGTGTATTGCCTCTGCTGAAAGACCTGCGCGAACGCGGGCATTTGCTGGCCGTGGCCACGGGCAAGAGCCGGCGAGGCCTGGACGAGGCGTTGCATTCGGTGGACTTGCGCGGCATGTTCGATGGCTCGCGCACGGCCGACCAGACCGCCGGCAAGCCCCACCCGCTGATGCTGCAGGAGCTGATGGCCGAGTTCGACGTGTCGCCCGACCGCCTGTTGATGATTGGCGACACCACCCACGACCTGCAGATGGCGGTGAACGCGGGTTGTGCCAGCGTGGGGGTGAGCTACGGCGCGCACGAGCCTGAGGTGTTTGATGCGCTCCGCCCCCTGCATGTGGCGCACTCGGTGCGCGAGCTGCACGGCTGGCTGCTGCAGAACGCCTGACGAGGGGCCCGTGGAATCCAGCGTGCAAATGATGAATCAGCCGGAGCGCACCGTTCCGCTGTGCAACAGCGCCGCCCTTGTGGACAGTGGTTTGGCCGTGCCGTTTGACGTGGTGTTTTCCGGGCAGACCTGCCGGGCGTTTGCGATTCGCTACCGCGGCCAGCCCCATGCTTACCTCAACCGCTGCACACACGTGCCGATGGAGATGGACTACCAGCCCGACCGCTTTTTCGACGACACCGGCCAATGGCTGCTGTGCGCCACACACGGTGCGGCCTACCTGCCGAGCACCGGGCAATGTGCCGGCGGTCCGTGCCGTGGGGGCTTGGTGAAAATAGCTTTGACGGAAAGCGATGGCGTGGTGCACTGGCATACTGCCTACAACCTGCAGCCCGTCGACTTCTGAACCCTACAGAGACCGCCTTCCACGGCCGTGCCGACTGCACAGTGCCAGGACACATCACATGACGACCGATTCCCAACAGCCCGGCTCTTCGGGTTTTGACCCCAAGAGCAATCCCGCGCCCGACCTGTGGGCGCAAGCAGCTACAAATTCAGGAGCATCTGTGAGCGACTCATCGCGTGAACCCGGCTGGGAACGCGCCACGCTGGAAAAGCTGGCCTTCGCTACCCTCAACGAGCAGCGCAGTTCGCGCCGCTGGAAGATTTTCTTTCGCATGGCCTGGCTGCTGCTGATCGCTGCCATTGCATTCCTCGCGCTGCGCCAGGCGTCACCCAGTACCAGCAAGAGCACGCCCCACACGGCGGTGGTGGACATCAAGGGCGAGATCGCAGCCGGGGCTGAGGCGAGCGCCGAGTTTGTGGTGGCCGCCATGCGCAGCGCGCTGGAGGACGAGGGCTCGCAGGCGCTGGTGCTGCTCATCAATTCCCCAGGCGGCAGCCCCGTGCAGGCCGGCATTATCAACGACGAAATCGTCCGCCTGAAGGCCAAGCACAACAAGCCGATTTATGCCGTGGTCGAAGAAACCTGCGCTTCGGCCGCGTACTACATCGCTGCGGCCGCTGACGACATTTACGTGGACAAGGCCAGCATCGTGGGCAGCATCGGCGTGCTGATGGATGGTTTTGGCTTCACCGGCACCATGGAAAAGCTGGGCGTCGAACGCCGCCTGCTGACCGCTGGCGAGAACAAAGGCTTTCTTGACCCCTTCAGCCCGCAGACCGAAAAGCAGCGCGCCTATGCGCAGACCATGCTCGACCAGATCCACCAGCAATTCATTGCCGTGGTGAAGGCGGGGCGTGGCGACCGCCTCAAGACCACGCCAGACACCTTCAGCGGCCTGTTCTGGACCGGCCAGCAAGCCGTGGAGATGGGCTTGGCCGACAACCTCGGCAACCTCGACTACGTGGCGCGTGAGGTGGTGAAGGCGGAAGACATCATCGACTACACCCGCCGCGACAACGTGGCCGAGCGGCTGGTCAAGCGTTTTGGCGCGGCCGTTGGCGTAGGGGCCATGAAGGCTCTGGCCCTGTCGGGGCCGCAGCTGCGCTGACCGCTAGCGCGTTGGGCGGCGCGCCCCGTAGCGGGTGTAGTGCCGCGGGTCTCGCGCCATGTGGCGCGCATATCTACAGATAAGCACCCCGTGCAGCCTTTAGGTTGCACGGGGTTATTTTTTGGGACCGACAGGAGCAGGGCGGGAGGGCGGAAGACCAAGAGGTGTTGGTGCTGGTTAATGCGCAAACTCACAGTGAATTTAAGCCCCAGCGCTTGATTTATAGGCACTTATAGCTATAAAAAATATAGCAAATGAGCTTTTTTGCTTCAATGCCCCAGCGCAAACACCACGGGCGTCCTGTTGTCGGGCGGCGAGGGTTGCTGGCGCCACTGCTGCACCAGCCGGCTCTGAATGCGGGCCGTGGGCAACGTGAGGCCACTGGCCAGCGCCAAACGGGTGTGTGGCTGCAGCCCCTGCACCAGGGCCTGCCACAGCGCCGCATTGCGATAGGGCGTCTCGATGAAGAGCTGGGTCTGCCCCGTTCTGTGGGCCAGCGTCTCCAGCTCCTTGATGCGCTGGCTGCGTTCTTGCGCGTCTTGCGGTAGGTAGCCCACGAAGGCGAAGTTCTGCCCATTGAGGCCGCTGGCCGCCAGCGTCAGCAGCAGCGACACCGGGCCCACCAGCGGCACTACCGGGATGGAAAGGTCATGTGCCGCGCGCACCACGGACGAGCCCGGGTCGGCGACTGCGGGCATGCCGGCCTCACTGACCAGCCCCACGTCGTGCCCGGCCAAGGCGGCTTTGAGCAGCGGGCGGGCGTCGAACGGTGGCGAGCCCTTGCCGCCGTGGTCGCCCTTTTTGTGCACCTCGCGCGGCAGTTCGGTGATTTGCTGCTGCTGCAGAGGCGCCGCCAACGGGTGAAGGGCGTCGATGCGTTTGAGATAGGCGCGCGTGCTTTTGGCGTTCTCGCACACCCAATGGGTCAGGCGCGCGGCGGTTTGCAGGGTGCTGGCTGGCAACGCATCTTGCAGGGGCGCTTCTGTGTCGCAGCCGAAGTCGAGCGGGGCGGGCACCAGATAGAGCGTGCCCACGGATGCCGGCTTGTCCACTGCAGGGCCGTGGTCAGGTGAAGATGCAGCGCTCATGGCAGCACCAGCCCCGCGGCACGCAGCATGCGGCAGGTGCGAATCAAGGGCAGGCCGATGAGGGCGGTCGGGTCATCGCTGTGGATGGCGTCGAGCAGCGCAATGCCCAAGCCTTCACTTTTGGCACTGCCGGCGCAGTCGTAGGGTTGTTCGGTGCGCAGGTAGCGCTCGATCTCGGCATCCGACAGATCGCGGAACTTCACTTCCACGGGCGCCAGATCCAGTTGCTCGAACCCCGTGGCCAAACACACCACTGCCACGGCGGTCTGGAAAATCACGGTCTGGCCGCGCATCTGGCGCAGCTGCTGCACGGCGCGTTCGTGTTCACCGGGTTTGCCCAGCGGCGTGCCAGCCAGGTCGGCAACCTGGTCCGACCCGATCACCACGGCCTCGGGATGCTGTTGCGCTACGGCGCGTGCCTTGGCCAGCGCCAGGCGCAATGCCAGCGCGCGTGGGGCTTCGCCGGGCTCCGGTGTTTCATCGACATGCGGGGCGGCGACGTCAAAAGGCAGGTTCAACCGCTCAAGCAATTCGCGGCGGTAGCGCGAGGTCGAACCCAATACCAGTGGGCGTTGCAGGGGGGGGGATTGATGCATGCGCCGATTCTCTTACACTGCCGCCATGACCAAGGAATTCTCCGCGCAGCGCCTGGACGTGAAAGCCTTCGCACAGGCGGGCGGACGGCTGTCGGGCCACGACTCCCTATTGAAGTATGAGCGGCTGGCCCAGGAGGCCAAGGGCCTGCACCCGGACCTGATGGTGGACTGGGAAGCCCAGGGCGAGGTGCGCACGGCGCTTGGCGGCATGGGGCAGGTGTGGCTGACCATTAAAGTCTCCGCCAGTTTTCCGATGGAATGCCAGCGCTGCCTGACGCCGGTGGACGTGCCTTTGGCGGTTGACCGTGCATTCCGCTTCGTGGCCGACGAGGCCACGGCCGAAGCGCTGGATGATGAGAGCGAAGAAGACCTGCTGGCCATGAGTCGTGAGTTCGATCTGCGCGAGCTGATCGAAGACGAGTTGCTGATGGCTTTGCCCGTGGTGCCCAAACACGACGAATGCCCAAGCTCGGTGCCCATGGCGTCCACCGACGACGACTTTGAGGAAGCGAGTGCCGAGAAGCCCAATCCCTTCGCCGCCCTGGCCGGCTTGCGCAAGGACGGCAAGGCGAATTGAGCCTTCCCTTGGGCTCGAAAAATAGCGCCAATGCAGGTGCTGGCAGGGCCCCTTACAGCGCAACCCAAAGGTCATAGGTAAGCAGTAAAACCAATTGGGTTATAATCGAGGGCTTCTCGCGAATCCCCTCGTGTCTTTTATGGGCTGATCGCGTTTTTACCAACCCTATTCAAGACCAGGAGCCACCATGGCCGTTCAGCAAAACAAAAAGTCCCCTTCTAAGCGCGGTATGCACCGCTCGCACAATGCCCTGGTTGTGCCAGGCATTGCTGTGGAACCCACCACTGGTGAAACGCATCTGCGCCACCACATCAGCCCCAACGGCTTCTACCGTGGTCGCCAGGTGCTGAAGAACAAGTCCGAAGCCTGACCTTCGTACCATCCACAGGCCCGTTGCTACTCAACCGTAGCGCGGGCCTTTGTTTTGGCTATTGCATTTCCATCGCCCGGCCTTCGGCCGGCAAGACTAGTCGCCCATGATCACACTGGCTGTTGACTGCATGGGGGGCGACCATGGCCCCCGCGTCACGCTCGCGGCGTGCCGCCAGTTTCTCGACAATCATCCAGACGCCCGCCTGCTGCTTGTAGGCCTGGCCGAAAGCCTGCAGTCGTTCTCGCACGACCGTGCCACCATCGTCATTGCCTCCGAAGTGGTGGCCATGGATGATCCGGTGGAAGTGGCCCTGCGCAAGAAGAAGGATTCGTCCATGCGCGTCGCCATCCAGCAGGTCAAGGACGGCGTGGCCGCTGCCGCGGTATCGGCGGGCAACACGGGCGCGCTGATGGCGATTGCTCGTTATCTGTTGAAAACCTTGGATGGCATTGACCGCCCGGCCATTGCGACCCAGTTGCCCAATGCGGCGGGGGGCGCCACAACGGTGCTGGACCTGGGCGCCAATGTCGATTGCTCCGCCGAGCACCTGCTGCAATTCGCGGTGATGGGTTCGGCCTTGGTGTCTGTCCTCAAGGATGGGGGCGAGCCCACCGTCGGTCTTCTCAATATTGGTGAAGAGGCCATCAAAGGCAGCGAAGTCATTAAACGTGCAGGCGAATTGCTGCGATCTGCTGCCAACTCCGGTGATTTGAACTTCTTTGGCAATGTCGAAGGCAACGACATCTTCAAAGGCACGGTCGACATCGTGGTGTGTGACGGCTTTGTGGGCAACGTTGCCCTCAAGGCGAGCGAGGGCGTGGCATCCATGATCATCGGATCGCTAAAGATCGAGTTCTCACGCAATATCTTGACCAAGATGGCCGCCATCGTCGCCTATCCGGTCCTAAAAGCGCTGATGAAGCGCATGGATTACCGTCGTTACAACGGAGCAGCACTTTTGGGACTGCGTGGACTGGTGTTCAAGAGCCATGGATCGGCCGACACGATGGCCTTCGAGCAGGCTTTGAACCGGGCGTATGATGCAGCCCGCAACAACCTGCTCGACCGTGTCCGGACCCGGATTGCGCATGCGGCGCCTCTGCTGGCGCCTGCAGTGCCCAGCCAGCCAGGCGTAGCGGCGACGACGACACATTGATGAGACGCTACTCCCGCATTACCGGCACAGGCAGCTATCTGCCTCCTCGCCGGCTGACCAACGCCGATCTGGTGGCTGAACTGGGCCAGCGCGGTATCGAAACCTCGGATGAATGGATCGTGGAGCGCACCGGCATCCGGGCGCGCCACTTCGCCGCGCCGGACGTGGCCAGCAGCGATCTGGGCCTGGAAGCCGCACGCAACGCTTTGCAGGCGGCGGGCCTGCAGCCCACCGACATCGACCTGATCATCGTGGCCACGTCGACGCCGGACATGGTGTTCCCTTCTACTGCTTGCATCCTGCAGCACAAGCTGGGTGCCAATGGCTGTGCCGCCTTTGACGTGCAGGCAGTGTGCAGCGGCTTTGTGTATGCATTGACGGTTGCCGATGCCATGATCCAGTCGGGCGCTGCGAGTCGCGCACTGGTGATCGGCTCGGAGGTCTTCAGCCGAATCCTGGATTTCAACGACCGCACGACCTGTGTGTTGTTCGGCGACGGCGCAGGCGCCGTGGTGCTGGAAGCGTCCGAGACACCGGGCGTGCTCTCAAGCGATCTGCATGCCGACGGCAAGCATGTCGGCATCCTGTGCGTGCCCGGCAATGTGTCGGGCGGCCAGGTGTTGGGCGATCCTATGCTCAAGATGGATGGACAGGCCGTGTTCAAGCTGGCGGTGGGGGTGCTGGAGAAGGCTGCCCACGCCGTGCTGGACAAGGCAGGCATGACGGAAGCCGACATTGATTGGCTGATTCCGCACCAAGCCAACATCCGCATCATGCAAAGCACGGCCAGAAAACTGAAGTTGTCCATGGAGAAAGTGGTCGTTACCGTCGACCAGCATGGCAACACATCGGCCGCATCCATCCCCCTGGCGCTGGACCACGGTGTACGCACCGGCCAAGTCAAGAAGGGCGAAACCCTCCTGCTTGAAGGTGTGGGCGGTGGTTTCACCTGGGGCGCGGTGCTCCTGAAATTGTAGCTAATAGCGCTTTCTGGATAAGCGCTGGAGCACTATTTCACTCATATTTTGGATGATTTGATGATGAAGACTTTTGCATTTGTCTTTCCGGGGCAAGGCTCGCAGTCGGTGGGCATGCTGGACGGTTGGGGCGACCATCCCGTGGTGGCGCAGACCCTGCAGGAAGCCTCCGATGCGCTGGGCGAAAACGTGGGCCATCTGATCAAGGAGGGCCCCAAGGAAGCGCTGGCGCTTACCACCAATACGCAACCGGTGATGCTGGTGGCGGGTGTGGCGGCTTGGCGCGTGTGGCGCGCTGAAGGTGGTGCCACTCCCGCGGCCGTTGCCGGGCACTCGCTGGGCGAGTATTCAGCGCTGGTGGCTGCGGGTGTCCTCACGCTGGCGCAAGCGGCGCCGCTGGTGCGCCTGCGCGCCACCGCCATGCAAGAAGCGGTGCCGGTGGGTACGGGCGCCATGGCCGCCATCCTGGGCATGGAAGCCTCCAAGGTCATCGCTGGCTGCGCAGAGGCTCTGGCATCGTTCGGCGCAGGGACCTCAGAAGTGGTCGAAGCGGTCAATTTCAATGACCCGATCCAGACTGTGATTGCGGGTACCAAGGCCGGTGTCGACAAGGCGTGCGAGCTGTTGAAAGCCGCAGGCGCGAAACGTGCACTGTTGTTGCCGGTGTCCGCGCCATTCCACTCCAGCCTGATGAAGCCTGCCGCCGAGAAACTGCGTGCAGCGTTGGCGGACGTGGCACTGGCCGCCCCACAAATTCCTGTCCTCAACAATGTGGACGTTGCTGTGCAGCAGGATGCGGACGCGATCCGCGACGCCCTGTACCGCCAAGCCTTTGGCGCTGTGCGCTGGGTGGAGTGTGTGCAGGCGCTCAAGGCGCGCGGCGTGACTCACATCATTGAAAGTGGCCCCGGCAAGGTGCTGGCGGGTCTCACCAAGCGCATCGACCCAGAGTTGGTCGGTGGTGCACTGTTTGATCTGGCCTCGCTGGCCGAAACCCGGGAGTTGCTGGCATGACGGAATCCACATCGACAGCGCAGGTCGCGCTGGTCACGGGCGCATCGCGAGGCATCGGCGCGGCCATTGCGCTGGAGCTTGCCGCGCGTGGCTACCAGGTAGTCGGCACTGCCACCACGGACGAAGGCGCAGAGCGCATCAGCCAGGCCCTGTCGGCCTATCCAGGCTGCCGCGGCGCGAATCTGAATGTCAATGACATGACCGCTATCGACGCGCTGCTGGACGCCATCGTCAAGCAGCAGGGCGGCCTGCACGTGCTGGTGAACAACGCAGGCATCACCCGCGACACCCTGGCCATGCGCATGAAGGACGATGAATGGGATGCGGTGCTCGACACCAATCTCAAGGCCGTTTTCCGCATGAGCCGCGCCGCCATTCGTCCGATGATGAAGCAGCGTTTCGGGCGCATCATCAGCATCACAAGCGTGGTGGGCGCATCCGGCAATCCGGGGCAGGCCAACTACGCCGCAGCCAAGGCGGGCGTGGCCGGCATGACGCGCGCACTGGCTCGTGAGCTGGGCAGCCGCAGCATCACCGTGAACTGTGTGGCACCCGGTTTCATCGAGACGGACATGACATCTGTGTTGCCCGAAGAACAGCAAAAAGCGCTCAATGCGCAGATCCCGCTGGGCCACATGGGCAAGCCCCAGGACATCGCGCATGCAGTCGCTTATCTCGCCTCGCGCGAGGCTGGCTATGTGACGGGGCAGGAGTTGCACGTCAATGGCGGCATGTACATGTAATTAATGAAAGATAACGCCGCTTCATCCGGACGGCGGGCTGTTTAGGGCTTCTCCTTAAGCAGCTAGAATCGCGGATTCATTCACAACCCCCAGAGGGAAACCATGAGCGATATCGAAGCACGCGTCAAAAAAATCATTGCCGAGCAACTCGGAGTGGAAGAGTCCCAAGTCACGAACGAAAAAGCGTTCGTCGCTGACCTCGGCGCTGATTCGCTGGACACGGTAGAACTGGTGATGGCCCTGGAAGACGAATTCGGCATCGAGATCCCCGACGAAGACGCGGAGAAGATCACGACGGTGCAAAACGCCATCGACTACGCCAACACCCACCAGAAGGCCTGAGCGGCGCACTGCGCCTGACTCAAGCTGTTCAAGAAGAAGGTTTTTCACGCATGAGCCGTCGTCGCGTTGTCGTGACCGGCCTGGGATGCGTCAGCCCCGTGGGTAACACGGTGGCCGAGTCCTGGGCCAATATTCTTGCCGGCCAGTCCGGCATTGACCTCGTCACCAAGTTCGATGCATCGAACTTCGCCTGCAAGATCGCAGGGGAGGTCAAAGGTTTCGACCTGGAGTCTTACATCAGCGCCAAGGATGCGCGCGCGATGGACAGTTTCATCCACTTCGGCATTGCCGCGGCTGCACAAGCGGTGCAGGACGCCGGCTTGCCGACGGGTGAAGCGCTCAGTGAAGAATTGGCCACCCGCATTGCGTGCGTGATCGGGTCGGGGATCGGCGGCTTGCCGCTGATCGAAAACACCCACGAAGAACTTACCAACCGGGGGCCGCGGCGCATAACGCCGTTTTTCGTTCCAGCATCCATCATCAACATGGTGGCTGGACATGTCTCCATGCGGTTTGGCTTCAAAGGTCCCAACCTTGCTGTGGTGACAGCGTGCACGACCGGCTTGCACTGCATCGGTGAAGCCGGTCGCATGATTGAGTACGGGGATGCCGACGTGGTGGTGGCCGGTGGAACCGAATCCACCGTGTCGCCGTTGGGTATCGGCGGGTTCGCTGCCATGCGTGCCCTTTCGACGCGCAACGACGATCCCAAGACGGCCTCGCGCCCCTGGGACAAAGACCGAGACGGCTTTGTGCTGGGCGAGGGCGCCGGTGTGATGGTGCTTGAAGAGTACGAACACGCAAAAGCCCGCGGCGCAAAGATTTATGCAGAGCTGTGCGGCTTTGGTATGAGCGCTGACGCCGGGCACATGACGGCTCCCAACATGGATGGCCCCCGCCGCGCCATGTTGAATGCCTTGCGCAACGCAGGCATGAACGCCGACCAAGTTAATTACCTTAATGCCCACGGCACTTCCACGCCCCTGGGTGACCTCAACGAAACCAATGCCATCAAGGCGGCCTTGGGCGACCATGCCTACAAGACCGTAGTGAGCTCGACCAAGTCCATGACCGGCCACTTGCTAGGCGGAGCGGGCGGGATCGAGAGCATTTTCACGGTGCTGGCGCTGTACGAACAGAAGGTCCCACCGACCATCAATCTGTTCAATCAAGACCCTGAATGCGATCTCGACTACTGCGCCAACACCGCGCGGGACATGAAGATCGACGTGGCCGTCAAGAACAACTTCGGTTTTGGCGGCACCAACGGAACGCTGGTCTTCAAGCGCGTCTGATTCTCTGGCTATTTCTGGCGCGCACTTCGAACGGGCTGGCAAGTCGTTGTCTTGTTACAAGACAGAGGTTTGTTCGCGGTTAAGCGGCGGCCTTCATTTGGTGAGCGGCTTGCGCTGCGGACCTTCGCTCGGTACTTCATCATGAGTTCTACCTCGCGGCGGCCACCGGCGGTGCACTACCCCGTTCGGCGAAGTCGCGCATTGGCTCTTGTGCTGTCAGCCGTGCTGCTTGTCGGCACTGCCGTGCTCGCCGGGTGGTTATTTTTTGGCGTGCATGGTGTATCTCGATGGCCTGTCTGGGCAGGCGCGGGCCTCTGGTTGATCGCCGCGGGCGGCGCACTGCACTTTTGGACGGCCCAGTTTGTAGGCCATTTGCGCTGGGACGGCGAGAGCTGGATGCTCGAGGTGCTCGGCGCCCGCGCCTCCAGCATGCCGCTGGCTGAGGCGCCGGAGGTCCTTCTGGATGTGCAATCGCACCTCTGGCTCCACGCCAGTGTGGTGGGGCGTGGCCGCATCTGGCTGTGGCTGGAGCGTTCAGCAGGGCCCGAGCGTTGGTTGGATCTGCGCCGTGCTGTATATTCGCGCGCCAGACCGGGCGTTGACCACAATGACGTGACTGCCCCGGCCACCCACCGTGGGCGTGAATCCTGAGTATCCATGACTGTTATTCCGCCTTCCCCTCCCGACGACAGCGATTTCCAATTGGTGGAGCGTACGGTTGCGGGCGATCAACGTGCTTATGAGTTACTGGTCATCAAGTACCAGCGCCGCATCGAGCGGCTCATCGGTCGTATGGTGCGGGACACCGATATCGTTCCAGATATTGCGCAGGAGACGTTTATCCGCGCCTACCGTGCGCTGCACCAGTTCCGTGGCGAGGCGCAGTTCTACACCTGGCTTTACCGAATCGCCGTGAACACGGCCAAGAAGGCGCTCATGGACATGAAGCGCAATCCGGTCATCTCAGAAAATGCGCTGCGCGGTAGTGACGATGACGATGAAACTTCCCGCCTCGGGCATGAACTAACCAGCGACGAAACCCCCGAAACAATCCTTGCCGCGCGAGAAATTGCGCAGGCTGTGAACGCGGCGATGGAGGCATTGCCCGACGATTTGCGCCAGGCGGTGACCTTGCGAGAGATTGAGGGGCTGAGCTACGAAGAGATCGCTGCGGCCATGGATTGCCCCATCGGCACGGTGCGGTCACGGATTTTCCGGGCGCGTGAAGCCATTTCGGCGAAAGTGCGTCCCCTGCTTGAAAACCAGTCAGGCAAACGGTGGTGAGGTGAAGAAATGAACAAGTCTGTACAAAGCGATGGATGGGCAGATGGCTTGGACACTGGCCCAATGACTAAACGTGAGCAATTGTCGGCGTTGGCTGACGGCCAGTTGCATGGCGACGAATTCAGGGACGCGTTGGCGTATGCGGCGGAAACTGAAGGGCATTCCACATGGCAGCTCTACCATCTGGTGGGCGACGTGCTGCGTTCTTCCGACTTGGCGCGGCCGGCGAGCCCCGACTTCATGGCGCGTCTGAAGGTGGAGTTGGCCAAGGAGGCCCCTCCCACCGTGCATGTTGATGCGCGCGAGCAGCAGGTGGCAGTGGTAGCACCCGCCATGGAAGCCGCCGCCAATGCATCGGTCTTTCGCTGGAAGATGGTGGCCGGATTTGCGTCTCTCGCAGCGGTGGCAGCCATCGGCTGGACCTCTTTGGCAACGCTGCAGGGCCCTGGCGGCCCGGGTGCGGCTGGGGGGGCGCAGCTTGCCCGCACGCCCGATTCTGTGTCCAGCCCTGGCGCAGCGCCAGTGGTTGCGGTGGCCGATGCCGAAGGCGGCCAAGTCATGATTCGTGATCCTCGGCTCGATGAGTTGCTGGCTGCACACAAGCAGTTTGGCAGCACATCTGCGCTACAGATGCCGGCTGGCTTCCTGCGCAACGCGACATTTGATTCCCCCGGCCGTTAAGACATCGCCGGTGCCTGGTGCTGAGACGGTGTAATGAGCAAGATGGTTGTTGAGCACGGCGGTAGGGCGTCCCGAGGTCAAGCGCTCAGATCGTGGGCGATTGCAGCAATTTGCTCGGCGGGACTTTCCGCGGCGATGGGGCAGTCCACCTCTGAAAAAACACCCGTGCCTGCCAGTGAGGCGACGCTGTCTGCTGCGGCACGCGACGTCGTGCAATGGATGGAGCGCATGCGCAGCGCCCCCTGCGTCCGGCCCTACGCGGGTACTTTTGTCGTGCTGGCGTCTTCGGGGGCAATGGCCAGTTCCCGCATCTGGCATGCGTGCGATGGCCGGCAGCAACTGGAGCGGGTTGAAGCACTGAGTGGTACGCCAAGGGTTGTGTTTCGGCGCAATGACGAAGTGCGAACCTTTTGGCCACAGTCCCGGACAGTCCGTTCAGATCGACGCGAAGCCCCTGGACTGTTTCCCCGTGTTCCTGTCGTTGACGGCACCTCGATTTCGCAGTTTTATGCATCGCGTCCGGTGGGGCAGGAGCGGGTGGCCGGGTTTGTTGCGGATGTGGTGTGGTTTAAACCATTGGATTCGCTGCGTTTCGGCTACAAACTGTGGAGCGAGCAGGAGACGGGCCTGGTCGTAAAATTGCAGACACTGGGCCCCGATGGCCGCGTTCTGGAGCAGGCGGCGTTTTCGGAGTTGGACCTGAATGCCCCCGTGCGCGTAGAACAGCTTTCGCGTCTGATGGATGCCACCGCGGGCTACAAGGTCGTGGCGCCCGCCGTGGTCAGAACGACTCCCTCCGTCGAAGGATGGACTTTGCGTCAACCGGTCGCGGGCTTTGTCCCTGTGAGTTGCCATCGACGTACCGTCTCTACGGCCGATGAAGCGCAAAGCGTTCTTCAATGCCTTTACTCCGACGGCCTCGCTTCGGTGTCCTTGTTCTTCGAACCGTTCGATCCCCAGCGCCATCCCGCGCAGCAACAGGTCGTCGGCATGGGCGCCACGCAACTCCTGGCACAAAAGATCCTGCCCGACGTTTGGCTCACCGCAGTCGGCGAGGTGCCGTTGCAAACCCTTCGCCTTTTTGCGGGGCAGCTCGAGCGCACGCGCTGACTGAAAGCTGGATCACTTCCGGCAAAGCGTTCCGTGCGCTAGCTGCGGCGTTGCCCTAAACGACATCTAGCCCTCTGCGACGGGAACCAATTGCCCGCACACTCTTCACAGTTGCATACAGTTTGATGGCTGCAGTCGCAGCAATTCACGAAAGGTCGATGATGCTGAAGTTGGATGTGAAACCGATGCGCTCCATGGCGTTTGCATGCATGTTTGCCGGCCTCGCCGGGGCGTTTGCTCTTTCTCCTCAGGTGGTTTTGGCCCAGCCGGCCGCTGCGGTCCGGGGGTTGCCGGACTTCACAGACCTGGTGGACCAGGTGGGCCCATCGGTGGTGAACATCAGAACTGTGGAAAAGGCATCAAGCCGCGCGAACGCGAGCGGCATGGATGAGGAGATGTTGGAGTTTTTCCGGCGCTTTGGAGTGCCGATTCCAAATGCACCAAAACAGCAACGTCCACAGCGCCCGCAGGACGAGGATCAGCAGCCCCGGGGTGTTGGTTCGGGTTTCATCCTGACCGCAGACGGGTTTGTCATGACCAACGCCCATGTGGTGGAGGGCGCTGACGAAGTGATCGTCACACTGACGGACAAGCGCGAGTTCAAGGCCAAGATCGTGGGTGCCGACAAGCGGACAGACGTGGCCGTGGTGAAGATCGAGGCCACGGGGCTCCCGGCCGTCAAGGTGGGGGACCTGAACCGCTTGCGAGTGGGCGAATGGGTGATGGCTATCGGTTCGCCGTTCGGGCTGGAGAACACCGTCACCGCAGGTATCGTGAGTGCCAAGCAGCGCGATACGGGCGACTATCTACCGTTCATTCAAACAGACGTAGCCATCAACCCGGGCAATTCCGGGGGGCCGCTGATCAATATGCGCGGTGAAGTGGTGGGCATCAACAGCCAAATCTATTCGCGCTCAGGCGGCTTCATGGGCATTTCATTTGCGATCCCCATGGACGAGGCTATCCGCGTGAGTGAGCAACTGCGCGCGTCGGGTCGTGTCACGCGCGGACGGATTGGCGTCCAGATCGGACAGGTCACCAAGGATGTGGCGGAGTCCATTGGCCTGGGCAAAGCGCAGGGGGCTTTGGTGACGGGCGTGGAAGCAGGTTCGCCAGCAGACAAAGCAGGCGTCGAAGCGGGCGACATCATCACCCGCTTTGATGGCAAGCCGATCGAAAAGGTGGCGGATCTTCCCCGACTGGTGGGCAATACGAAGCCCGGTACCAAGAGCGCCATGACGGTCTTCCGCCGAGGCGCTTCGCGGGATCTGGGCATCACCATTGCCGAAATCGAACCCGACAAGCCTGCGGCTAAAGCCGCAGAGCGCGAAGAAAAACCGAAGGCCTCAGCGGCAGCGCAGCAGATTGGTTTGGCCGTGACCGAGTTGACCGACGCGCAAAAGAAGGAGCTCAAGGTCAAGGGCGGGGTGCTGGTGGCCGCTGCGACGGATGCCGCTGCCCGGGCGGGTCTGCGCGAGGGTGATGTGATTCTTGCAGTCGCAAACACTGAAGTGTCGGGTGTAAAAGAATTTGAATCTGTGCTGGGCAAGGCAGACAAGGGCAAGGCCATCAATGTGCTGTACCGCCGTGGCGAGTGGGCTCAATATGCGCTGATCCGACCTGGGCGCTGAGCAGCATGCCGACCCGAGGCCAGCTAAATCGGTCTGTCGCTAACTTGGGAGAGGCTGCCTAGAAATCTTTTTTGGCGTCGATCCCGCATCGCAGATGTTAGCTTCTACTTACTTCAGAGGCTGGCCTTCAATCGAATTCGATAGAATAGAGGCCCCTGTTCAACCATGATTGGTATATTGGTTGGACTGTGATCCACGATGCGGGATGGAAGTGTGCAATGCACAGCTGATCCACAGCTCACCCACAAGTTGTCCAGCGTTGTTGCTGTGTTGATTGTGGATAAGCTGTGAATAATTTCGCTGTTGCACCCCGGCAACTCCCCTTCAATGCACTCGTGTGGGCTTTTTCTCGCGGGCTTTTTGCCTACAATGAAGCTCCAACTATCGCAGTTGCCAATGATTGTTGGTTCAGGGCGCGTCGCCATTCGACGCGCCCTTTTTTCTTGTGGGCTCCGTTTTAATTCAATCACTTGACGCTTTCCGTTGATGAACCACATCAGAAATTTTTCCATCATTGCGCACATCGACCATGGCAAGTCGACGTTGGCTGATCGCTTGATCCAGCGCTGTGGGGGGCTTGCAGACCGCGAGATGGAGGCCCAGGTTCTGGACTCGATGGACATCGAAAAAGAGCGTGGGATAACCATCAAGGCGCAGACCGCAGCGCTGCAATACAAGGCTCAGGACGGACAGGTCTACAACCTCAATCTGATCGATACACCGGGCCACGTCGACTTCTCGTATGAGGTAAGCCGCTCGCTGTCGGCATGCGAAGGCGCATTGCTGGTGGTCGATGCATCGCAAGGGGTAGAGGCGCAGACCGTTGCGAACTGCTACACCGCACTGGACCTCGGTGTGGAGGTGGTGCCAGTGCTGAACAAGATGGATCTGCCCAATGCAGATCCTGAGAACGCGAAGGCAGAAATTGAAGACGTGATCGGCATTGACGCAGGCGATGCGATTCCATGCTCAGCCAAAACCGGCATGGGCATTGACGAGATCCTGGAGGCCATCGTGGCTAAGGTGCCCGCGCCGCGTGGCAAGGCCGATGGCCCTTTGCGCGCCATGATCATCGACAGCTGGTTCGACAGCTATGTGGGTGTTGTCATGCTGGTGCGCGTGGTCGACGGCCGCCTGCTCAAGGGTGAGCGCATCAAGATGATGGCCAGCGAGGCGGTGTACAACGCTGACAACCTCGGTGTATTCACGCCCGCCAACGAGCCGCGCAACTCGCTCGATGCGGGCCAGGTGGGCTACATCATCGCCGGCATCAAGGAGCTGCAAGCCGCCAAGGTGGGTGACACCATCACACTGGAAAAGAAGCTGCCCAACAACGCTGGCCCCGCATCCGAGGCGCTGCCCGGCTTCAAAGAGATCCAGCCGCAGGTTTTTGCGGGACTCTATCCCACCGAAGCGAGCGAATACGACTCCCTGCGCGACGCGCTGGAAAAACTCAAACTCAACGATGCCTCGCTGCACTATGAACCCGAAGTCAGCCAGGCGCTGGGCTTTGGCTTTCGCTGCGGCTTCCTCGGGTTGCTGCACATGGAGATTGTGCAGGAGCGCCTGGAGCGCGAATTCGACCAGGACCTCATCACCACAGCACCCAGCGTGGTCTACCAGGTCGTCAAGGCCGATGGCGAGATCGTCATGGTCGAAAACCCTTCCAAGATGCCCGACCAAGGCCGTCTGGAAGAAGTGCGCGAGCCCATCGTCACGGTGCATCTGTACATGCCCCAGGACTACGTCGGCCCGGTGATGACGTTGGCCAACCAAAAGCGCGGCGTGCAGATCAATATGGCGTACCACGGCCGCCAAGTGATGTTGACCTACGAAATGCCTTTGGGCGAGATCGTTCTCGACTTCTTCGACAAGCTCAAGTCCGTGTCGCGCGGCTATGCCTCCATGGACTATGAGTTCAAGGAATACCGCGCCTCCGATGTAGTGAAGGTCGACATCCTGCTCAACGGCGAAAAGGTGGACGCGCTGTCCATCATCGTGCATCGCTCCCAATCGCAGTACCGCGGGCGCGCCGTGGTGGGCAAGATGCGTGAAATCATCAGCCGCCAGATGTACGACGTGGCCATCCAGGCAGCCATCGGCGCCAACATTATTGCGCGCGAAACTATCAAGGCGTTGCGCAAGAACGTGCTGGCAAAATGCTACGGCGGTGACGTCAGCCGCAAGCGCAAGCTCCTCGAAAAGCAGAAGGCAGGCAAGAAACGCATGAAACAGATTGGATCCGTCGAGGTGCCGCAAGAGGCGTTCTTGGCCATTTTGCAGGTGGAAGATTGATGCAAGCAATGCAGATTCTCACGGCCATGGTTCTGGCCGCATTTGGCGGGTATATCGGGGCCTGGTACTTTGGTGCCATCGAAGGCAACTTCGCTTTGCTGCTGTTTCTGGCCACCGTGGTCACAGGGGCGTATTGGCTCGCGGAGCGGCTGTACTTTTTGCCCCAGCGCCGCCGTGCAGCGCAGGCGATCGAAGATGCTGCTGTGCAACGCCGGGCTGAGCTGAACCGCATGGGCATCCAGAAGGTGGAGGATGCGCAGGAGGCCAAGGGGCGGGTGCTCATGCAGCCTTGGTGGCTGGACTGGACTGCCGGGCTGTTTCCGGTGATCGTCGCGGTCTTTCTGTTGAGATCGTTCCTCTTTGAGCCGTTCAAGATTCCCTCGGGCTCCATGATCCCTACGCTGCTGGTGGGCGACCTGATTTTGGTGAACAAGTTCACCTACGGCGTTCGGTTGCCGGTCATCCACACCAAGATCACCGAAGGCAACAAGCCTGAGCGCGGTGACGTGCTGGTGTTCCGCTATCCGCCGCAGCCCAGCCTGGACTACATCAAGCGCGTGGTGGGGGTGCCGGGTGATGAAGTCGCTTACATCAACAAGCGCCTCACGGTCAACGGCAAGGCCGTGGACACCCAGGCGTTGCCAGATTTTCTGGAAGAAGACTCGATGCGCTACTTCAAGCAGTTTGAAGAGCAGCTCGGTGCCAAGCCCCACCGCTTGCTGAACAACCCGGAGGTTCCTGCGTTCCTGCAGGGCGCGAGCAATTTTGCCTACCGCAAAAACTGCCGCTACAGTGTCGAGGGTGTCGTGTGCAAGGTACCTGATGGGCACTACTTCATGATGGGCGACAACCGGGACAATTCCCTGGACTCGCGCTACTGGGGTTTTGTGCCCGAGGCCAACATCGTCGGCAAGGCATTTTTTGTCTGGATGAATTTTGGCAACCTCAAGCGCATTGGCTCGTTCAACTAACAGGCGCCTGTAGCCTTTATATAAATCGGGAGGGAAATACATGCATAGCAACCGTTTTGCAAGCCGGTCTCGCCAGCGTGGGCTGTCGTTCATTGGCGTGATTTTTATTGGCTTGATCGCCGTGGCTGCGTTTGCGATTGGCGGGCAGTCGGTGCCGATCTTCTTAGAATATCAAGCCATAAAAAAAGCGGCCGCCAAAGCATCTAAAGAAGGCTCGACAGTAGCGGAGATACGTGCGGGTTTTGATCGCGCTGGCGTCATTGATAACATCACCTCCGTTCAGGGCAAAGACCTGGAAATCGGCAAACGCGGGGACAAGGTCGTCGTGTCCTTCAAGTACTCCCGCGAAATCGCCTTGGCAGGCCCGGCCTACCTCGTCTATCGCTTTGAAGGTCAGACCAACTAGTGCAACCCGGCCTTCTAGCGCTGCAGGCGCGCCTGCAGCATGTTTTCTCCGATCCTTCCCTTCTGCAGCGTGCAACCACGCACCGCAGTTTCTCGGCCGACCACAACGAGCGCCTGGAGTTTCTGGGCGATTCCGTTTTGAATCTGGCCGTGGCCAGCCTGCTTTACCAGCGGCTGGCGGATCTGCCCGAGGGCGATCTGTCCCGGGTGCGCGCCAACCTCGTGAAGCAGGACACACTGCACCAGCTAGCGTTGGGGCTCAAAATTTCCGAAGTCTTGCGGCTGGGTGAGGGCGAGTCCAAATCCGGCGGCCAGCAGCGGCCCTCCATCCTGGCCGATGCGCTCGAAGCGCTCATTGGAGCCGTGTACCTCGATGCAGGCTATGCCAGCGCGGAGGCGTTGGTGCACCGGTTGTTCCAAGGCGTCGAGATCAATCCGCAGATGCAAGCCGCGGCCAAGGACCCTAAAACCGCGTTGCAGGAGTGGCTCCAGGGCCGCAAAATGAAGTTGCCGCAGTACCGCGTGGTGGCGACGGTCGGGGCGGCGCACCGCCAGACCTTTGATGTCGAATGCGACATTCCCGAATTGGGCCTGACCGAGCGGGGCATCGGCGGCTCGCGGCGGGCGGGCGAGCAGGCGGCAGCGGCGGCCATGCTGGCCACATTGAAAGCAAAGAAATTATGAATGATGCTACCAAAGATGTAGCGGGCAATGAAGGTGCAGCAAGCGCTGGGGCCCAAAATGACCTCGAGGCGATGCTGGCGGCGGCTTCGCCCCCTGCGGCTGTGCCGGGCCAGCGCTGCGGCGTGATCGCCATCGTGGGCAAGCCCAACGTGGGCAAATCCACGCTGCTCAATGCGCTGGTGGGCCAAAAGATCAGCATCACCTCGCGCAAGGCGCAGACCACGCGCCACCGCATCACCGGCATTCGCACCCGGGAGCAGACGCAGTTCATCTTTGTGGATACGCCCGGCTTCCAGACGCGCCACGCCACGGCGCTCAACAAGTCCCTCAATAAAACCGTGATGGGTGCGATCGGCGATGTGGATCTGATCCTCTTTGTGGTCGAGGCGGGCAACTTTACGCTGGCCGACGCCAAGGTATTGAGCCTGTTCAAGCCCGGCATCCCCACGCTGCTCTTGGCCAACAAGCTCGACATGGTGAACCGCCGCGCCGAGTTGGCGCCCTGGCTCAAGGGCATGCAAGAGCGCCACCCGTTTGCCGAATTCGTGCCCATGTCCGCCAAGAACAAGGGCGACATCGAGCGCCTTTTTGGCATCTGCGCGAAGTACCTGCCTGAGCAGGGCTGGTGGTATGGCGAGGATGAGCTGACAGACCGCAGCGAGAAGTTTCTGGCGTCGGAAACCGTGCGCGAGAAGCTGTTCCGCTTCACGGGCGACGAATTGCCCTACACCTCGACCGTGGTCATCGACAAGTTCGAGGAAGAGGCGAGCAAGCAGCACAAGCGTCTGGTGAAGATCGCGGCGACCATCGTGGTCGAGCGGGACAATCACAAGATGATGGTCATTGGCGACAAGGGCGAGCGCCTCAAGCGCATCGGCACCGAAGCGCGCCAGGAGCTCGAAAAACTCATGGATGCCAAGGTGTTCCTTGAACTCTGGGTCAAGGTCCGTTCCGGCTGGGCTGACGACGAAGCGCGCGTGCGGTCGTTCGGCTACGAGTGATGGGACAGGGGGGGCCCTTGGCCACACAGGCTCCGTAGCTCCGGGCTCGCTGGGACGGAGCCTTGAAGAGCGCGCACCGGTCTGCCTTCCAGTTGTCTTGGTGATGGATCTGGATGCCCGCTGAATTTGCCAGCACCGGTGAGCCCCAGCAGTCGCCCCAGAATCCGAGTCCTGTGTTCCATCGCCATGCCACACTCCCCATCGCCACCTCGCTATCTGACTCCAACCACCTGACCCTTCCCCGTGGCCGCCGCCAAGCGCATCTCCGATGAACCCGCCTTCGTGCTGCACAGCTACGACTGGAGCGAGTCGAGCCTGATCCTGGAAGTGTTCTGCCGCCACTATGGCCGGGTGGCCCTTGTGGCCAAGGGCGCCAAGAAGCCCAGTTCCAACTTCCGCCCGGTCTTGCTCCCGCTGCAGCCCCTGCTGGTGACTTACACCCTGGGCGGCGACGGCGCAGCCGACATCCACGCGCTCAAAGGGGCGGAGTGGGTGGGCGGGCACGTGATGCCCACGGGCGATGCGCTGCTGTCGGGCATGTACCTCAATGAACTGCTCCTGCGCCTGCTCGCGCGCGCAGACCCGCATGCCGCGCTGTTTGACGCCTACGCCGGTGTGGTGCGCGTGCTGGCCAGTGAACATGGCGATGCCCTCGAGCCCGTGCTGCGCAGCTTTGAGCTGCTGCTGCTGCGCGAGATCGGCCTTTTGCCCAGCCTCGCCGCGCAGACCATGACCCTGGCGCCCTTGGTGGCGGACACCCGCTACACGCTCGTGCCCGAGGGGGGGCTGCGTGCCGCCTCGGCAGCGGATCGGGGCGGGCTGATGGGCAGCCAATGGCAGGCGCTGCAGCGGGGACTTGATGATGTCGCCAGCTACACCGCCACCTTGCGCGCTTGCGCTCCGGTGTCGGCCGAACTCAAGCCGCAACTGCGTACGCTGCTGCAATACCATTGCGGCAGCCCGACGCTGCGCACCCGCCAGCTCATGATCGACCTGCAGGCCCTATGAACCAGCCACTCCACGCTTCGCACCCGACCACCGCGCTGTCGGTCAACGTCAACAAGGTCGCCCTGGTGCGCAACACGCGCCACCTGGGCATTCCCAGCGTCACGCGCGCGGCCGAGCTCTGCCTCCAGGCCGGGGCCCAGGGCATCACGGTCCACCCCCGGCCGGACGAGCGCCACATCCGCAGCCAGGACGTGTTCGAACTCGCGGCGCTGATGAAGGCGTGGCCCGACCGCGAATACAACATCGAGGGCAACCCGTCGCAGAACCTGATGGACTTCATCCGCCAAGTACGCCCCCACCAGGCGACCCTTGTGCCCGACAGCGAAGACCAGTTCACCAGCGACCACGGCTGGAGCTTTCCGCAGGACGCCGAGCGGCTTGCGCCCCTGATCGCCGAATGCAAGGCCCTGGGCGTGCGCGTGAGCCTCTTCATGGACCCCGCGCCCGAGCAGATGGCCGCCGCCCGGGCCGTGGGTGCCGACCGCGTCGAGCTTTACACCGAGCCCTATGCCGCAGCCTGGGCCACCCCTGATCAGGCCCACCAGCTCGCGCGCTACCGTGATGCCGCCCAGGCCGCGCTGGATACCGGCCTCGGGGTGAATGCCGGCCACGACCTCAACCGCGACAACCTCACTGCCTTTGTGCGCAGCGTGCCCGGCGTGCTGGAGGTCTCCATCGGCCACGCGCTCATCGCGGACGCGCTGGAGCTGGGCTACGCCGCCACGGTGCAGGCGTACCTCGACTGCATCCGGCGTGGTGCCGGCGATGTGGCCGCTAACTCCTGATTTGATAGCTGCTGACGCTTGATGGATAAGCGCTAGCGGCCTATTGGGTGCAAAAATATGATCTACGGCATTGGCACTGACATCTGCGACGTCCGGCGCATCGCCACCAGCCTGGAGCGCCACGGCGAGCGGTTTGCGCAAAAAGTCCTGGCCGACGGCGAGATGGCCGCATGGCGCGACCGCAGCGCACGCTGGCCTGATCGCGGCCTGCGTTACCTGGCCACCCGCTTTTCGGCCAAGGAGGCTTTCAGCAAAGCCATCGGCCTGGGGATGCGCATGCCCATGACCTGGCGCCACTGCGAAGTGGCCAAGCTCGCCACCGGCCAGCCTGTCATCGTGCTGCACGGCGCGCTGAAGGACTGGTTTGAAGCGCGTGGTCTCACCGCACACCTGAGCGTGACCGACGAGACTGATTACGCGGCCAGCTTCTGCGTGGTCGAGAAAATTGAAGCGAAATTGGGCTCCAGCGCTTGATTGATAAGCGCTGATAGCTATCATTTAAATAGCAAACCATTGTTTTGATCCCATGACCGAACACGCACCCCTCATCCTCGACGTGGCTGGCACCGAGCTTACCGACGTGGACCGCCGCCGCCTTGCGCACCCGCTCACGGGTGGCGTGATCCTGTTTGCCCGCAACTGGGAAAACCGGGCCCAGCTTCTGCAGCTTGCGAGCAGCATCAAGGCCGTGCGCGACGACCTTTTGATCTGCGTAGACCACGAAGGCGGCCGCGTGCAGCGTTTTCGCACCGACGGCTTCACGCACCTTCCGCCCATGGGCGCACTGGGCGAGTTGTGGATGAACGACGGCGAGGGGGCCAAGGCGGTGCCGGGCAGCGGAGCCCTGCGGGCCACCAATGCCGCCACAGCCGCAGGCTATGTGCTCGGCAGCGAGCTGCGCGCCTGCGGCGTGGACTTCAGCTTCACGCCGGTGCTGGACCTGGATTGGGGCGAGAGCGGTGTCATCGGCGACCGCGCCTTCCACCGCGACCCGCGCGTGGTGGCGCTGCTGGCCAAGAGCCTGATGCACGGCCTGCTCCAGGCAGGCATGGCCAACTGCGGCAAGCATTTTCCGGGGCATGGTTTTGTGAAGGCTGACTCGCACACCGAGGTGCCTGTGGACCACCGCAGCCTCAAGGCCATCCTGACCGACGACGCCGCGCCGTACCCTTGGCTCAGCACCACGCTTACCAGCGTCATGCCGGCCCATGTGATCTACCCCAAGGTCGACAGCCGTCCCGCGGGCTTCTCGCAGCGCTGGTTGCAAGACATCCTGCGCCGCCAGATGCGCTTTGATGGCGCGATCTTCAGCGACGACCTGAGCATGGAAGGCGCGCGCCGCCTCGATGGCCAATTGGTCAGCTACACCGATGCGGCCATCGCAGCCCTCGGCGCCGGGTGCGACCTGGTGCTGCTGTGCAACCAGAGTTTGGGCGACGGCCAGGCCGTGGACGAGCTGCTGGACGGCCTGGACCAGGCGCTGGCCGAGGGCCGTTGGCAGCCCAGCGTGGACAGCGAATCGCGCCGCCTGGCACTGCTGCCTGAAACGCTGCCGCAGCCGTGGGACGAGCTGATGGTCCAGCCCGCCTACATGCAGGCGCTCGACCTGCTGCCTTGACGCCCCGGCGCGCCGGCCAGAGCTGGCGCGGCTGCTGACTTTGCCTGCGGGTTGGCGGGCTTGCTGACTGGTTGACCTGGCCGGGCATGCAACATTGTTTGATCTATCGCCTTTGGCGGCACTGCCGCTCCTCACTTCATGACCACTGCCTCGTTCGATTACCCAACCTTCGTGGCCCGCAACGAGGGCTATGTGGCCCGGTCCATCCAGCACAAGATATCGGAGGTACGCCTGCTCATCGCAGGTTGTGGCCTGGGAGCCTCCACCGCGATCGCGGCGGCGCGGATGGGTTTTCGCCACTTCGTGCTGGTCGACGGAGACACGGTCGAGCTGCACAACCTCAACCGGCAGTTCTACGACTTTGCAGATGTGGGCTCGCTGAAGGTCGATGCGCTGGCCAGGCAATTGCGTCGCATCAATCCGGACATCGCCGTGACGGCCGTTGCCGCCAATCTGGACGCGGGCAACGTGCAATCGCTGGTGGGCCAGGCCGACGTGGTCTTTGACACCATCGACTTCCTGGACCTCGAGGCCATCCTGCATCTGCACGGTACCGCGCGGGCCATGGGCCGGCCGGTGTTCACTGCACTGTCGATCGGTTTTGGCGCGGGGGTGCTGTATTTCCCTGGTCACAGCGGGCCGACCTTGCCGCAGATCGTCGCCCCCGATGTGGCCCGCGTGGCGGCCCAGGGCGAGGCCGGCTACGGCGCGGTGTTCGCCCAAGTGATGTCGCGCATCGGCTCGCACCTCGACGCACAGGTCATGGAGCAGGTCGCGCGCGCCTTGACCGTGATGGAGGACGGCCGGCCTTGCCCGGCATCACAAATCTCCGTGGGCAGCTTTGCGGTTGCAGCGCTGGCCATTTCGATGATCCACGACATGCTCGAAGGCCGCGCCGTCCCCGTGGCGCCGAACCTGGTGGTGCACAGCTTTCGCAACCATGTCACGCGCATCGTCGACATCAGCGGCGGCTAGGAGCCTGCGCGCTGCGGCCGCCGGGCCCACCGCCGCGCGAGCGGAGCCACCGCCAATCACTATGCCGCGCGACCGAGGCGATGCGCATCGTGCGCACGTATTCACGGCGTGCTAAATGGACCTGGTGTGGCGGGCGCTTGCGCTGCTGGCGCGCTCTCCGCCGCATCGCCCGGTGTGGCCGCCGATGGCGGCAGCGGTGCGGGCGGTGGCGGAACGCCATGGAAGCGCCGCACCACGCGCTGAAACACCAGCGCGTTGGGAATCTGCAACCAGGCACTGCCGTGCGCTCCGGCGTGGTCTTCCAGCGTGGTGTAGAGCAAGTTGATGTCCACCACACGCCCTTTGGCACCCGGCTTTTCGGCCGTGTCCAGCACCTCGATGTAGTCCCCGATACGGAAGGGCCGCACGGTAAAGATCAGCAGTGCGCAGAACAGGTTAGAGAGCACGCTCCATGCGGCAAAGAACGCCACGGCACCCACAGTGGCAAACCCGGTGAATGCAGTCCACAGCACCGTGGCAGACACCCCCATGCGCTCGAGCACCAGCAGCAGCGCGCTGGCCACGATGATCCAGCGGATGAGGCCGTTCATGGGCACCACCAGTTCGTCCGGCACCTGGTAGCGCAGGCTGGCGCGGCGCACGATGCGGCGCAGCACGCGCTGCAGCAGCCAGGCCACGAACAGAATAAGCAGGATCTGCATGCTGGGAACGATGACCTCCAGCCAGTCCTGCATCCAGGCGGGCAAGCGCGTTGTCAGGAGTTGCATGCGGGATACGGCGGTACGGGCGCTGCGCTCGGTGGCGTCTAGCGAAAGGGCGGAAAAGAAACTCAATTGCGCAGTTGCTCCAGGGTGTCCATCTGCATTTCAAAGCTGAAGAATCGGTTGCGGCCCTGGGCCTTGGCGGCGTACAGGGCCTGGTCGGCGCGCATGATCATGCTCTCGGCATTGGTGCTGTCGTCGGGCACACAGGTGGTGATGCCGCCCGACAAGGTCAGCGTATTGCCCAGTGGTGAGCCGGGGTGCGGCAGGGCCCGCACCTTGAGCAGTTGCCCCAGGGCACGCGCAAACGTCATGGCGCCAGAGCGCGGCGTGTTGGGCAGGATGAGCGCGAATTCCTCGCCGCCGTAGCGCGAGGCCACGTCCCGCGGGCGCACACACACTTCGCGCAGCAAACGGCCCACTTCCTTCAAGCAGGCATCGCCTTGCACATGCCCGCTGGCATCATTGAAGAGCTTGAAATGGTCCAGGTCGCACAGCATCAGCGTGAGCGGCGTCGCGTCGCGGCGCGCAGCCAGGATCTCGTTGTGCAGGATGCGGTCAAAGCCACGGCGGTTGACCAGCGCGGTCAAGGCGTCAACCTCCACCATCTCATTGAGCCGCTGGTTGGCCGCATGCAATTCGGCAGACATCGACACCAGCCGGCGCCGCATGTCCAAAAGGCGCCGCATGGCGCGCAGCTTGGCCATGAGCACGATGGGCCGCACGGGCTTGACGAGGTAGTCGTCGCCACCCACCTCAATGCCGCGCCACACGTCGAGTTCGTTGTCCAGGCCCGACAGAAAAATGATGGGGGTCCAGTCGCCGGCCTCGCTTTCGCGCATCTGCTGCGCCACCCAGTAGCCGTCCTTGCCAGGAAGCTTGATGTCGAGCAGAACCAGATCAGGACGGTGGGACTTGAAGAGGTGCAAAGCCACGTTGCCCTCGGGCGCTTCGAAGATGTCGGTCACCCCTGCGCGGCGGAGTTCAGCCACCAGCGCAGCGCGCACGGAGCCCTGGTCCTCGACCACCAACACCGAGAAACCGCTGCCGCCCCCGGGCAGCGCCTGTGTGGTGGGGTAGGGCGTGCTGCTGGAGGTGAATGGCACGGTGACTCCTGAGAGCGGTGAGACGGCGCAAGCACCCGGCACAGGGCGCCCGCGCTCTTTCAGGATTCGCGGCGCAACGCAGGGAACAGGATCACGTCGCGGATGCTGGGGCTGTCGGTCAGCAGCATCATGAGGCGATCGATACCAATCCCGCAACCCCCTGTGGGCGGCATGCCGTATTCCAGAGCCCGCACGAAGTCGTGGTCGTAGAACATCGCTTCGTCGTCACCGCTGTCCTTGGCGGCCACCTGGGCCTGGAAGCGCGCAGCCTGGTCTTCAGCGTCATTGAGCTCGCTGAATCCATTGCCGAACTCGCGCCCGGTGATGTACAGCTCGAAGCGCTCAGTCACCTCGGGGCGGGTGTCGTTGGCACGGGCCAGCGGCGAGATTTCGGTAGGGTGCTCCATGATGAAGGTGGGCAGCCACAGCTTGTCTTCCACCGTCTCTTCGAAGTACAGCACCTGCAGGCTGGCCAGGGTGCGGGTCGACAGCTTGTTCTTTTCTTCGTTCAGGCCCAGCTTCTTCAGGGCGCTGGTCAGCCAGGCAGCATCGTCCACATGGGCGCCGGCTTCGGTGTACTGGAAGATCGCTTCGCGGATCGTCAGGCGCGCGAACGGCTGCGACAGGTCGACCGCGCGGCCCTGGTAGGTCAGCTGCAGGCTGCCCGTGGCCTTCAATGCCACTTCGCGGATCAGCGTCTCGGTGAAGTCCATCAGATCCAGATAGTTCCAGTACGCCGCGTAGAACTCCATCATGGTGAACTCGGGGTTGTGGCGCACCGAGATACCTTCGTTGCGGTAGCTGCGGTTGATCTCGAACACGCGCTCGAAACCACCCACGATCAGGCGCTTCAAGTACAGCTCCGGCGCGATGCGCAGGTACATCTCCTGCTCCAGCGCGTTATGGTGCGTGACGAACGGCTTGGCATTGGCGCCGCCCGGAATCGGGTGCAGCATGGGCGTCTCGACTTCGAGGAAGCCGTGGCTCACCATGAAGTCGCGCAGGCCGCTCACGGCCTTGCTGCGCGCCATGAAGCGCTTGCGGGCCTGCTCGTCGGTGATCAGGTCCACATAGCGCTGGCGGTACTTCTGCTCCTGGTCGGCCATGCCGTGGAACTTGTCCGGCAGGGGGCGCAGGCTCTTGGTCAAGAGGCGCAGGCTGGTCACCTTGACCGACAGCTCGCCGGTCTTGGTCTTCATGAGGGTGCCCTCGGCACCCACGATGTCGCCCAGGTCCCAGTGCTTGAAGGCAGCGTACAGCTCCTCGCCCACGGCGTCGCGGGTCACGTACAGCTGGATGCGGCCGCCCACGTCGCCCAGCGATCCGTCCTGCACCGTGGCAAAGCTGGCCTTGCCCATCACGCGCTTGAGCATCATGCGGCCCGCCACCGAGACGGTCACGGGCGTGGCCTCCAGGGCCTCGTTCGTGGTGTCGCTGTGCTCAAGGTGCAGCTGCGCTGCCTTGTGGGCAGGCTTGAAGTTGTTGGGGAAGGCTACGCCGCCGCCATTGGCTTGCACCTCGCGCAAGGCGCGAAGCTTTTCGCGGCGCTCGGCGATGAGCTGGTTGTCGTCCTGGGAGGCGGGGGCGAGGTTCTGGTCTGACATAGGGGGCCGTCGGTGCGGTGGCGTGAATTGGGGCCGGGCTCCGCAAAGGCAGGGTTCGGCCAAACCCCTCATTTTATCGGCTATGCGCCGTCTTTTGGCGCCATGTCCCTGTGGGAGCGTCCGCCCCACAGTGCGCCGGCGGTCTGCGCGATGATTTTCAGGTCGCCCCAGAGGGTGTGCGCGCGGGCGTATCGGGCCGCGTACTGCAGCTTGATCGGCAGAATCTCTTGCACATAGGTCCGCTCGGGGTCGCTGCTTTGGCCTAGCAGCGTGCTCTCGTCGCGGAATTCGATGGACGCCAGGTCGGTGATGCCGGGGCGCACGCTCAGCACGATGCCCCGCAACGCCTCGGGGTACAGCGCCACATAGCGGGGCACCTCGGGCCGCGGGCCCACGATGCTCATATCTCCCACCAGCACGTTGATGAACTGCGGTAGTTCATCGAGCTTGGTGCGCCGCAACCAGTGGCCTGCGCGGGTGATGCGGGCATCGGCCCCCACCGTGATCGCGGGGCCCGCCGCATCGGCACCGGCTTGCATGGTGCGGAACTTGTAGATGCGAAAAGGCTGTCCCGCACGGCCGATGCGGGTTTGCCGAAAGAAAATGCCGCCGGGCGAGTCGAGCCGGACCCACAGCGCCACGGCCACCAGCACCGGCGCCAGCAGCACCAGGGCCAGCGAGGAGAAAGCCAGGTCGAACAGGCGCTTGGGCATGGGGTGGGTCAGCCCAGCACCTCGTGCAGGGCTGCGATCACGCGGTCCTGGTCCGCGTCGCTCATGGCGGTGAACAAAGGGATGCTGATCATCGACTGGTAGGCCGCATCGGCCTGCGGAAACATCTCTGGCGTGAGCTCGTAGCGGTCGCGCCAATAGGGGTGCCGGTGCAGGGGCACGTAGTGCACGCTGGTGCCGATGCCCCGGTCCGACAGGGCCTGGATCACGTCGTCCCGGCCCAGTCGTGTGCCGTGCTGCAAACGTATGACATACAGGTGCCAGGCATGCGTGTCGCCAGCGGGCGCCTCCGCTGGCAAGACCAGCGGCAGCGTGGCCAACTGTTGGTGATACCGCGCCGCCAAGTACTGGCGCCGCTGCACAAAGCCTGGCAGCCGCGCGAGTTGCTCCACGCCCATGGCGGCCGCGATGTCCGTCATGTTGTATTTGAAGCCCGGGGCGACCACCTCGTAGTACCAGGCGGGTGTTTTCGATGTGAAGCGGTCGAACGCATCGCGGTTCATGCCGTGCAGGCGCATCACGCGCATGCGTTGGGCCAGTTGCGGATCGCGCGTGACAGCCATGCCACCCTCGCCGGTGGTGATGGTCTTGTTGGCGTAGAAGCTGAACACGGTCACATCGGACTGCAGCTGCCCAACCAACTGGCCCTGCCACGTGGTGGGCAGGGCGTGGGCCGCGTCTTCGACCACCTTGAGCCCATGCTCCTTGGCAATGGCCAGGATCTGGTCCATCGGGCAGGCTAGGCCGCCGTAGTGCACCGGCATGATGGCCTTGGTCCGCGGCGTGATGGCGGCGCGGATCTTGGCGGGGTCGATGTTCAGCGTCACTGGGTCCACGTCCACCAGCACCGGGTCGGCGCCCAGATAGCGCACGACCTCGACCGTGGCCGTGAAGGTCAGCGTGGGGGCGATCACTTCGTCGCCGGGGCCGATGCCCAGGGCTTCCAGGGCCAGGTGCAGGCCTGCGGTGGCTGAGTTCACCGCAATTCCCTCCAGCCCATTGCCGCCCAGGTACTGCACGAACGCCTGCTCGAACTCCTTGGTTTTAGGCCCCGTCGTCACCCATCCGGAGCGCATGGCTGCGGTGGTCGCCTCGATCTCCGCGGGCCCGATATCCGGCTTGGCGAAAGGGATGAAACTGGGCGGCGAAGACGGGGTGGATGGGTGGGGCATGTCGGGTCGAGTGGCGATAATTGGGGCGGGCCGGGTCAGGGCGCGGCGCGGCCGATGGGGTGGTATTCAAAGCCCAGGGTCTTCATCTCTGTGGGCTCGAAAAGATTGCGGCCGTCGAAGATGACGGGTGCGCGCAGCGTGGCCGCGATGTGGTCGAAGTCGGGGCTGCGAAACTCTTTCCATTCCGTCACGATGATGAGCGCCGTGGCGCCGTCCAGCGCTGCATTGGCGCTGTCCGCAAAGTGCAGGCCCTTGCGGTCGCCCAGCGTCTTGCGCGCCTGCGCGATGGCGACCGGGTCGTACGCGCAGACCTCGGCCCCCCGCTCCAGCAGGTCGTAGATCACGGTGAGGCTCGGCGCTTCGCGCATGTCGTCCGTGCCCGGCTTGAACGCCAGGCCCCACAGCGCAAATCGCAGGCCGCTCAAGTCGGGTCCGAAGCGCGCGAGCACCTTTCGCACCAGTACCCCTTTTTGCCGGTCATTGACGGCCTTGACGCCTTCGAGCACCTGCAAATGGTGCCCGTGGTCGGACGCGGTCTTGAGAAGAGCGCTCACATCCTTGGGGAAGCACGAGCCGCCATAGCCGGCCCCGGCGTACAGAAAATGCGTGCCGATGCGCGGGTCCATGCCCATGCCGTTGCGCACATGTTCGATGTCGACGCCCAGCGTTTCTGACAGCAGGGCCAGCTCGTTCATGAAGCTGATGCGGGTGGCCAGCATCGCGTTGGCCGCGTACTTGGTGAACTCCGCGCTGCGCACGTCCATCACCACGAAGCGGTCGCGGTTGCGCATGAAAGGCGCATACAGCGTGTGCAGGCGGCTGGCGGCCTCGGCATCGCTGGTGCCGACGATCACGCGGTCGGGCCGCATGAAGTCCTGCACGGCGGAGCCTTCTTTCAAAAATTCCGGATTGGAGGCGATGGAGTAGGCGGGCTGCGTGGCGCGCTCGGCCAGCACCGCGTCCATGGCCTGGCGCACCTTGTCGGCGGTGCCCACGGGCACGGTGCTCTTGGTGACCACCAGCTTGTACTGCTCCATGTGCTGCGCCACGGCCCGCGCGGCGGCCAGCACGTGCTGCAGGTCGGCCGACCCGTCTTCGCCAGACGGCGTGCCCACGGCGATCATCTGGATCACGCCGTGCGCGACGGCCTGGGCCATGTCGGTGGTGAACTTGAGCCGCCCCGCGTGCGCATTTCGCACCACGATGTCGGACAGGCCCGGCTCATGGATGGGGATGTGCCCCTGGCGCAGCGCACCGATGCGCGCCGCATCGTGGTCCATGCACACGACGTGGTTGCCCATCTCTGCAAGGCATGCACCGGTGACGAGGCCCACGTACCCGGTGCCAATGACAGTGATCTTCATATGCGGTGCGGCGCTCCGTGCGTGGGGCGCCCGGTGTGTGCGGGAGTGTTCATCAAGGTTTGGCCGCCCAGGTCAGGCGGTGGGTGCGCAGCGGGCGCAGCAGCTGCGACGCCGGTGCAATCATCCATGCGGGCAACCGTCGTGCGATGGGCGGTGCCAGCGTCAATCGGTGCGACCGCAGTTGCGCTCCGGGGAACAGGGCTTGAAGCTCCTGCAAGGGAACACGCCGGACATCGGGGTTGCGGGGATTGTCCACCACAAAGTCGTACACCAGCACGCCCCCACCTGGTGCCACCCAGCGCCACAGGGTCTCCGCCATTTCGCGGCGGAAGGCAGCATCGAGCAGCGAACTGAACAGCGTGAAGGCGAGCACCGCATCCTGGCTGGCCGGCGGCACATCGGCGCGGCATGCATCGCCCTCCAGCAGGGTGACCGCACCGGGCAGCAGGTCCCGCGCCAGTGCTGCGCGGGCGGGCAGCAGTTCGATGCCGGTCAGGCAGCCCGGCGTGGCGCCCAGGCGGATCAGGTCTTGCAGGTTGCCACCACTGCCGCAGCCGACTTCCAGCATGCGCCGGTTGCCCAGGCTGTGCCAGCCGTGGACTGCCCAGGTGCGCGCCATGGCGCGCAGGCGCTCCTGCTGGGCCTGCAGCGCGGCCGCGTTGCCATACAGGCTGTAGCGGGCCTCGTCGGCGGCTGCATCGCGCCGGGCGTAGCGGGCCTCGACGGCCTGGGGTTCTTGCATGGTCATCGGGTGATCCGTGCAAAGTCGGCCGACGGTGTGCGCGACCGCACGATGTCCCACAGTCCCCGCCAGGTGCCCAGGCCGTAGCCCACATGGAAAGCCGCAATGGCCGCTGGCAAGCGCGGCAGCAGGGCCCAGTCGCCCGCAGCCTTGGCTGCTGCCGCGGATGCGGCCAGCAGATAGGCGCCGTACGCCAGTGCCAGGCCCGCAAAGGGCAGCACCGTCCAGGGCAACAGTGCTGCGGTGGCAACCAACGCAGCCACGAAGATGGCCGGTACGAGCTGGCGCAGGGCACCCGGCTGGCCGTGCTTGCGCATGACGAAGGGGCGCCAGTAGCCGTACTGCCGCTGCTGCGAGAACAGGTGCCGCAGCGAGTTGCGCGGATGGTAGGTCGAGCGGATCAGCCGGCTCTGCCAGATGCGCGCACCGGCCAGCCGCAGCCGCAGGTTGTGCTCGTCGTCCTGGTTGCGCACAAGGGCTTCGTCGAAGTGGCCGTAGCTCTCGAACACGCTGCGCGGCCAGCAGCCCAGGTAGACGGTATCCACCGCGCCTTCGAACTGCACGTCGCGCGACCGGGCGCCGCCCACCACCCACCGGCACTGGAAGGCCGCCGCCACCGCTGCGCCCGTGCGGCCGGTGCCGCGGGCCACCCACGGCCCGCCCACGTTGTCGGCGCCCGTGCGCGACAGGGCTGCTATGCACTGGGCAAGGTAGTCGGGCGCGAACTGGGTGTGCACGTCCAGGCGCGCAATGATGGCTCCGCGGGCCCGGGCGATGCAGGCGTTCAGGCCGGTGGAGACGATGCGCCCGGGGTTGTCCACCAGCACAAGGCGAGGGTCGCTGGCGCAGCGCTCCTGCAGCCGCTGCCGGGTGCCGTCGTCGCTGTCGCCGTCGGCCACGAGCACTTCCATGCGCCAGCCTTCGGGCAGCACCTGGCTGATGGCCGAGTCGCAAAAGGCATCGATGTGCTGGCGCTCGTTGCGGCACGGCACGATGACGCTGATGAGCAGCGGGTTCAAGTCACGGTCCTCTGGGATGTTCACGGGTAAGTTCACTGTGCGCCTGCAAGTCGCTGGTAGAGCACATGCATGCGGTTCATCTGGGCGGCGCGGTCGCCATCTTGGGCGATGCGCGCCGCATTGTGCTCGCCTACCTGGCGCGCTGTGTAGTCGTCGGTCACCAGGGTGCGCAAGGTGCCCGCCAGCGCCGCAGCATCGCCCGCCGGCACCAGCCATTGCGCACCGAGCCACTGCCGGTTGGCCTGCAGGTCGCTGGCAACCACGGCCAGGCCGCAGGCCATGCTCTCCAGCACCGCGACCGATGTGGCGTCGCTGTCGGGCACCGAGATGGAGATCTTGCAATCACCCAGTACGCGCGCCATGCCCGCATCGTCCAGCCGGCCGTGCAGGTGCACGCACTGCTGCAGCCCTGCGGCCTGCACCTGCTGGCGCAGGGCGGGCTCGAGGGTGCCTCCGCCCAGCAGGTGCAAGTGCAGGTCGTGGTCCTGCAGCCCGGCACGCAGGCGGGCGAAGGCGTCGACGATGGTGGCGATGCGGTAGTTAGGCTCCCAGGCGCGCAGGCTGACCAGGTGCGTGGCGGGCTTGCTGTGCCAGGGCGCAGGGCGAAAGCGGTTCAGGTCCACGCCCCAGTGGATCTCTTCGGCCGGGCAGGCGGGGCCGAACCGCGCCACGGCATCCATCAGGCTGGCCGAGTCCCCGGTAATGAGGTCCGCCTGCCGCAAGGTCCAGCCCGTGAGCCAGCGCATCCACGGGCTTTTGTGTGGCGTGACCAGCAGGTCGGTGCCCCAGGCCGTCATCACCAGCGGATGCATGCCGCAACGCGCTGCGAGATACCCGTACGACGTGATGTAGTGGGCGTGCACGATGTCGGGCGCCAATTCCCGCACGTGGCGCTGCGTTTCGCGGACGCGAAAAAGCCAGTCGGTGGAGCGACGCACCGGCCGCAGCGTGCGGACCTCCACGCCGGGTACCTGCGCAGGCCTGGCCGTGATGAGCGACACGCGCCAGCCGCGCTGCAGCATCTCGCGCGCCCAACGCTGGACGTGCGGGCTGGTGGCGTCGCCGAGCAGGCACAGGTGCCGGGGCGTTCGCTTGGGCATGGGCGTGGGCTGCGTCATCTCAGTCATGGGCGGTATGCGGACTGGCTGGCGAAAGTGCCCCTGCCCACGATTCATAGTGCGGCACCAGCTCGGGGAATTGCGCCAGCAACTGCGCGTCCCGCGCGCGAACATCGCCGACCTGGCGCGCAGGCGCGCCGGCCATGATGGCGAAATCTGGCACCTCGCCACGCACCTGCGCGTAGGCGCACACCACCACCCCCTTGCCCAGGCGCGAGCCCGCCTCGATCAGGCTGTGTGGGCCGATGAAGGTGTAGGCGCCGATCTGCACCGGGGCGCTGATGTAGCCGGGTTTGGTGCCTGCATGCGTGGCATAGCCCTGGCCCAGCAAGCGGATGGCGCGGTGGGAGCTGTGGGTCACGATGCTCACAAAGTTGGTCACCTGCACCCCCTCGCCGATCTGCAGGCCGCCGGTGGCGTCGATGAAGTTGAACTGCCCGATGAACACGTGGTCCGCCAGCTGCAGGCCATCGGCGCCTTCGATGCAGGTGCTGGGCGCGATGCGCGTGTGGGCCAGCACGCGGCCCGCCGCATCGCGCTCGCCGAACACCATGCGGTAGAAAAGTGCCTGCCAGAGGCTGCGACGCCAGCGGTTAAGCAGCGCTCTCATGGGGAATGTCCTTCCAGTTCGCCAGGGCCCAGAAATAGTAGCCAAAGTAGGCCAGCATGCTGGCAGAAATGCCCCATCCTGCGCCGGTGAGCCCGCCCAGGTACAGCCCTGGCACAAGGCCCGCAAAGAACAGGCATTGTCCAACCAGCGCCAGGCGCAGCGCCCAGGCCTGTGCCTTCCAGGCCATGGTGACCACCGCTAGCGGGGAGGCGATGAAATGCAGGGCGATGTACGGCGCCATGGCGCGGGCGAGTTCGCCGGTCTGCGCCCATTGGTCGCCAAAAGCCAGGGTGAAGATATACGGGCCCCCCACCAGCAGGACGGCTGCGAAGGGCAATGCGATTGCCGCCAGCCCCAGCACCGCGCGCCGCACGATGGTGCGCGCTTCAGCGCTGCCCCTGGCCTGCAGCAGGCGCGGGTACAGGGTTTGCGACAAGGCCCCGCCCACCAGCGTGGCCGGCGCCTTGAGGTAGCGCAACGCCAGCGCCCAGATACCCGCCGCCGCGTCGCCGGTGAGGGCCGCCACCAGCACCAGCGTGAGCGTGTCCTGCAGCGCGCCCAGAAAAGCGTGGGGCGTGTTGAGCAGCGGAAAATCCCGGTGCCGCCGGGCAGCCGCTGCCAAGGCAGCCCGCGGCCTGCGCCACAGCCCTGGCCAACCGCCTGCGGGCGCTGGCCGGGCCAGCAGGCAGGCGGCGGCCAGCGCGGTGGTGGCAGCGCCCAGCACCAGCCCCAGCGGGCCCATCTTCAGCAAGCCCAGCAGCAACTGCACGATGGCGCCGCCCCCTTGCTGAACCAGCCGGGCCAGTGCCAGCAGCCCGAACCTCTGCGACCGCGTGGTCCACATCGTGAGCCACTGCACTGTGCCGCCCGCTGCCACGGCCAACGGCAGACTCCACGCCAATGGCATGCCTTGCCAGAACGCGAGCAAGGCACCCGCAGCGGCGGATGCCGCCGTGACGGCCAGCAGGATGCGCGCACACAACGCCAGCAGTTCGGCGGCGCCCTCGTCGCTGGCCTCCAGCGGCAGCGCAAACTCGTACCGCGCGCACGCCACCACCGCGATGTTGGTGGACACCGCCCAGAGCAGCGCAAACTGCCCGTAGGCCTCGGGGCTGTACACGCGCGTGAGCGCCGGGCCCAGCAGCAGGGGAATGGCGTGGGCCGCAACGCTGCCCGTGAGCAGGGTCAGCGTGCCCCGCACCAGCCCCGGCTTCACGGCGCGTCCGCGGCTTCGGGCTGGTAGCCCGGCACCAGCTGCCGCAGCATTGCGGTCATGGCACCGTGGTCACCCGCCTGGGCGGCCTGCCGCAAAGCCTTTAGCGAAGCCTGCAGCTCGTCCCACGGCCGATATTCCTCGCGGGCCCGGAGGATGCGCGGGTGGGCCGTGGGCAGCGGGTTGTCGCCGATCAGCAGTTCTTCATAGAGCTTTTCGCCGGGGCGCAGGCCGGTGAACACGATCTCGATGTCGCCCGCCGGGTGCCGCGCATCGCGCACCGTCAGGCCCGACAGCGCCACCATGCGCTGCGCCAACTCCAGGATTTGCAGCGGCTCGCCCATGTCGAGCAGGAACACATCGCCCCCTTCGGCCATGGCACCGGCCTGCAGCACCAACTGGGCTGCTTCGGCGATGGTCATGAAGTAGCGCGTGACCTCCGGGTGGGTCACCGTGACGGGGCCGCCCATGGCGATCTGCTTGCGAAACAGCGGGATCACGCTGCCGCTGGACCCCAGCACGTTGCCAAAGCGCACCATGGAAAACCGGGTGGTGCATTTCCAGGGGCCGTCCGCCGCATCAGTGCCGAACGGTGTGCGCGGCGACGCGGCCACGGCCTGCAGCACCATCTCTGCCACCCGCTTGGTGGCACCCATGATGTTGGTGGGCCGCACGGCCTTGTCGGTGGAGATCAACACGAAATGGCTGGCCCCGTGCTCCAGCGCCACCCGCACCATGGCAAGCGTGCCAAAGACATTGTTCAGGATGCCTTCGCCTGCGTTGGCCTCCACCATCGGCACATGCTTGTACGCCGCTGCGTGGTAGATGGACATGGGGCGGTAGCGGCGGCAAATGTCGGCCATGCGCTCCTGCTGCGTCACATTGGCCAGCAAAGGAGTCAGCTCACAGGCGTGTTCTCCTGTCTGTGCCAGCAGCGCTTGCAGCTCGTGGTGGATGGTGTAGAGCGCGAATTCGCTGTGCTCGACGAGGAGGAGTTGCCGCGGTTGCTCGCGCACGATCTGGCGGCACAGCTCGCTCCCGATGCTTCCGCCCGCGCCGGTGACCAGCACCACGGTGCCCGACAGACTGCGGCCCAGCAGGCCAGGGTCGGGGGCCACGGGTTCACGGCCGAGCAGGTCCTCGATCTCCAAATCCTGGAAATCTGTGACCGTGACCCGGCCGCTGGCCAGGTCCGACAGGCCGGGCAGGGTGCGGATGTGCACGGGCAGGTCCCGCAGGCCTTCGATGATTTGCCGGCGACGCTGCCGTGTGGAACTGGGCAGCGCCAACAATACGTCGGTGATGTCGAGCCGACGGACCACGTCCTGTAAAGCCTTCGGCGAATGCACGCGCACACCATTGATGCTGCGGCCAATCTTGCTCGCGTCGTCGTCCACAAAGCCTTTGAGCAGGTACTGGGGCATGTTGCCCAGGCCGGCGGCCGTCTGGGCCCCGGCGCTGCCGGCGCCGTAGATCAGCAGTCGGTGCGACGCGCGGCTGTTGCGGCCTGCCAGGGCGAGCCAACCCAGTGCGCGGCTGGCGCCCACCAAAAGCATGAACAGCAGGGGCTGCAAAATGCCCACGCTGCGCGGCACGCCCTCCCACTGTGCAGCCAGCAGGCATGCCAAGAGCAGCGTCCCGTAGACGGCCACCGCCTTGCCCGTGGTGATGAGTGCGGTGATGCCCGTGTAGCGAAATATGGCGCGGTACAGCCCGAGCTTGGCGAAGATGGGAAATGCGAGCACAGGGGCCAAGACATAGGCCATCCACTGCATGCCTTGTGGCCAGTGGGGGGTGTCCAGCCGCAGTGTGAAGGCCAGCCACATCGCCGCGACACCAAGGCAAACGTCCATGGCCACGACCACGAGCCGTTTGGCTGTGCGGGACCAGCCCAGGATGCGTTGGAGCATGGGCGTGCGCGTCTGCTGGTTGGTACCGGAGAGGGTGCCTCGGCCGTTCATCATTGCGTGGGGGCGATGCCGGTGCGCTCCAGCACATCGCCCACCAGTTCCAACCGCACCAGAGGATTGTCCAGCTCCATCAGCCGCTGCTTCAGATCCAGCGGCACCGGCAGCAACTCGCACCAGCGGTTGGCCACCCAGCCGCAATCGTCCAGCTGAGCCATCGTGGGCATGATGGCCGTGGGTGTGTCGGGGTCGCGCTGTTGCAGCGTGTGCAGCACCTGCGCCAGGGCAGCGGAGGCTTTCTGAAGGTCGTCGGGAACAGGCACGGCCAGATCCTGGCCCATATGCTCCACATCAGCGATCCACAGGCCATGCGGCAGAAGGCTGCGGTGGGTGATGCGAAAACGCTGGGTGCCGCGGCACAACAAGGTGATCAGCCCCGGCTGCGGGGTCTCGATCTGTTCGATGACGGCCAGGGTGCCGACATCGCTGAATTGTTCGTCCGGGGCACCCGCCTGGCGCACCTCACGCCCGTGGGTGAGCGACACCACGCCGAATGGCGCGCCGGCCTGCTGGCATTTGCGCACCATGTCGAGGTAGCGCACCTCAAAGACACGCAGCGCCAGCAAGCCGCTAGGGAACAGCACTGAGCCCAGCGGGAACAGCGGCAGCGAGGACAGTGTGAGGTGCTGAGTCATGAAAAGAAGATGGCGGGCGGCATGTTCAAGTCAGTTGCGAAGAGCGGCTTGGCGGTTGACCGGCTACGAAGTAGGCCGTGGGGGCCCGTCCCTGGACATACGCGCGACCTACGTTCGTCAAGTCGAGCCCAAGGGGTTGCCGGCCCGGCACGGCGCAAGCGCGGACGGCGCTGGTGCCACGCGCGACCCCGTGCCATTGGGCCTTGGGGCTGTAGGGGCGACACCCGCCGCCGCTATCATCCCATGGCACGGCGCTGCTTTCAGCGTGGCCCTCGTTTTTGTCTCATCCATGCTCTACCAAATCGCCTCATTCCTGCTCGACGTTGTTGGTGGCTTGCTCACGGGGGCGTGCCTGTTGCGGCTGTACATGCAGTGGCAGCGGGTGCCGTTTGCAAATCCCGTGGGCGGGCTGGTCTTTGCGCTCACGGACTGGCTGATCCTGCCGCTGCGCAAGATGATTCCACCCGTGGGGCGCTGGGATGTGTCGAGCCTGGTGGCCGCAGTGCTGTTGCAGCTGGTGCAGTACCTTTTGCTAACCTTGCTGCTGGGGGCCGCATCTGCGTGGGCCTGGCTGCCCTGGCTGGCACTCTTCGGGCTGGCCCGGGTGGCGGTGTCCGGGCTGATCGGGCTGTTGATTGTGTATGCCGTGATGTCCTGGGTGCAAGCGCGTTCGCCGCTCTCGGATGTCATTGCCCGGCTGTGCGAACCGGTCCTGCGGCCGCTTCGGCGGATCATCCCGCTGGTGGGGGGCATCGACCTCTCACCCTTGGCCGCGCTGGTGATGCTGCAGGTGGCGATGATCGTGCTGGGCCATCTGCAGGCCAGCGTGCTGCGCTGATCGCAAAAATAGGCATAAAAAATGCCCCTAGCGCTTATCTATAAAGTGTTTAATGCTATCAAAATAATAGTGATCCGCTGCGCTGGGTAGCGCAGCGGATCACTCCGTTTCCGCGGTCAGGCCGTGCTCACATCACCGCGTCAGCTGGCAAGCGCTGCAGCATGGCCAGGCTGCTGGCCACCGTGTTGCGCAGCTCGCGGCGGTCGCAGATGAAGTCCACGGCGCCTTTGGTCTGCAGGAACTCGGCGCGCTGAAAACCTTCTGGCAGGGTCACGCGCACGGTGGACTCGATCACGCGCGGGCCGGCAAAGCCGATCAGCGCCTTGGGCTCGGCAATCACGATGTCGCCCACAAACGCAAAGCCGGCGCTCACGCCGCCCATGGTCGGGTCGGTCAGCACGCTGATGTAGGGCAGGCCCTTCTTGGCCAGGCGGGTCAGTGCTGCATTGGTCTTGGCCATTTGCATCAGGGACAGCAGGCCTTCCTGCATGCGCGCGCCGCCGGTGGCGGTAAAGCAGATGAAGGGCACTTTCTGTTCAATGGCGGTTTCGACGCCGCGCACGAAGCGCTCGCCGACCACGGAACCCATCGAGCCGCCCATGAAGTCGAACTCGAAACAGGCGACCACCACGTTGATGCTCTGGACCGCGCCACCGATGACGATGAGGGCGTCGGTTTCGCCGGTGTTCTCGAGCGCTTCTTTCAGGCGCTCGGGGTACTTGCGGCTGTCTTTGAACTTGAGGGCGTCTACCGGCAGCACTTCCTGGCCGATTTCATAGCGGCCCTCGGCGTCCAGGAACGAGTTCAGCCGTGCGCGGGCGCCGATGCGGTGGTGGTGGCTGCAGTGGGGGCAGACATTCTGGTTTTGTTCCAGGTCGGACTTGTAGAGCACCGTTTCGCAGCTCGGGCACTTGATCCACAGGCCTTCGGGCACCTGGCGGCGCTCGGTCGGGTCCGTTTGCTGGATCTTGGAGGGCAGAAGTTTTTCGAGCCAGGACATGGTTTTCCTCTGTGTGAATGGGCCATTGGCGGCACGGCCTTGAAACTGGCGCGGTCCTGAAGACCAGGGCTCCCGCGCAAGGGCCGCCCCGCCGCGCTGGGAGCGTCCCCCTTCCCGCGCGGAGTACGAGAGAAGGGGGAAGCGGCAAAGCCGCTCAGGGGGATGAGCCCTGATTTTACGCGTCCAAAGCCTTGCGGATGCCCCGTAGAAAGTCGATCGTGAGCGGGACCACCTTGGCGTGCTCCTGGTCTTCGATCAGCTGGATGATGCGGCTGCCGATAACCACCGCGTCCGCCACCTTGCCAATGGCCTGGGCCGTGGCCGCATCGCGGATGCCAAAGCCCACACCCACCGGTATCGTCACATGCTGGCGAATGCGGGGCAGCATCTGCTCTACGGCCGAGGTGTCGAGCGCGCCGGATCCGGTCACGCCCTTGAGTGACACGTAGTACACATAGCCGCTGGCCACGCGCGCCACCTGGGCCATGCGCTCGTCGGTACTGGTGGGGGCCAGCAGGAAGATCAGGTCCATGCCGTTGGCCTGGAGGCTCGCGGCAAAGGCCTCGCATTCTTCGGGCGGGTAATCCACGATGAGCACGCCGTCGACCCCGGCTTCGGCAGCGTCGCGCACAAACGCGCCCTCGCCGTGCACCTGGTCATAGCGCTCCACCGGGTTGGCGTAGCCCATCAGCACCACGGGCGTCGTGCTGTTGCGCTTGCGAAACTCGCGCACATGGTCGAGCACCTGCACCATGCCCACCCCCAGGCCGAGTGCCTTTTCGCCGGCCTTCTGGATGACGGGGCCGTCGGCCATGGGGTCCGAGAAGGGCACGCCCAGTTCGATCACGTCGGCACCGGCCTCCACCATGCCGTGCATGAGGGCGGGCGTGATGTCGGCAAACGGGAAGCCTGCGGTGACATAAGGGATCAGCGCCTTGCGGCCCTGGGTTTTCAGCTGTTCAAAAGTGGTCTGGATGCGGCTCATGGCTTGGTGTCTCCCGCGGCACCTTTGACGGACAGGCCGCGCATGGAGGGGCGGTCGTAGAAATCTTCGCCCGACAGGTCGGCCACGGTGCCGATGTCCTTGTCGCCCCGGCCCGAGAGGTTGACCAGGATGGATTGGTCGGGCCGCAGGGTCGGCGCGAGCTTCAGGGCATAGGCGAACGCATGGCTGGATTCGAGCGCCGGGATGATGCCTTCGGTGCGGCACAGGTGGTGGAAGGCCGATAGCGCTTCCTTGTCGGTGATGCCCACGTATTCGGCACGACCGATCTCTTGCAACCAGGCGTGCTCTGGGCCCACGCCGGGGTAGTCCAGGCCGGCGCTGATGCTGTGGGTCTCGGTGATCTGTCCGTTGACGTCTTGCAGGATGAAGGTGCGGTTGCCATGCAGCACGCCGGAGCTTCCGCGCTGCAGCGATGCCGAATGCTTGCCGCTGTCGAGACCTTCGCCGGCCGCCTCCACGCCAATCAGGCGCGTGGACTCAAACGGAATGTAGGGGTGGAAGATGCCCATGGCGTTGCTGCCGCCGCCCACGCAGGCAATCACCACATCGGGCTGCTCGGCCGCGATCTTCTGGTCGGCCAGCATGGAGGGCATCTGCTCGATAGCCTCCTTGCCGATCACGCTCTGGAAGTCGCGCACCATCATCGGGTAGGGGTGCGGGCCTGCCACGGTGCCGATGATGTAGAACGTGTTGTCCACATTCGCGACCCAGTCGCGCATGGCTTCGTTGAGGGCGTCCTTGAGGGTCTTGCTGCCCGACTCGACCGGCACGACAGTGGCGCCCAGCAGCTTCATGCGAAAGACGTTGGGGCTTTGGCGCTTGACGTCTTCACTGCCCATGTAGACCACGCATTCAAGGCCGTAGCGCGCGCAGATGGTGGCCGTGGCCACGCCATGCTGACCGGCGCCTGTCTCGGCAATGATGCGTGGCTTGCCCATGCGCTTGGCGAGCATGGCCTGGCCGATCACGTTGTTGATCTTGTGGGCGCCGGTGTGGTTGAGGTCTTCGCGCTTGAGGTAGATCTGCGCACCGCCCAGCTCGCGGCTGGTGCGGGCTGCGTGGTAGACCGGTGAGGGTCGGCCCACGAAGTGCTTGAGTTCGTACTCGAATTCAGCGAGGAACTCGGGGTCGTTCTGGTAGCGGGCGTAGGCCTCGCGGAGTTCCTGGATGGCGTGGGTGAGTGTTTCACTGACGAAGCTGCCGCCGTAAGAGCCGAAGTGGCCTGAGGGATCAGGTTGCTGATAGGAATTCATGAGGGTTCTTTGCAAGTTGGGCATCGGCCGCGCGCACGGCGGCGATGAACCTTTGGATTTTTCCGGCGTCCTTGATGCCCTTGACGGGTTTGCCGTCGGGGCCATCGGCCTCGACGCCGGAGCTGACATCAACCGCCAGCGTGTGACAACGCGGGCGGACTTGCAAAATGCCATCGGTCACGTTTGCAGGCGTGAGTCCACCAGACAAAACGAGGTGAGAGCTGACGCTTGGTGGAAGGAGTGACCAATTGAATGCCTTGCCGCTGCCACCATAACCGTCGACGTGGGCGTCGAGCAGGATGGCTTGGGCGTGAGAGTAATCGTGGGCGTATTTTACGAGGTCAAACTGTGCCGCACCATCGCCGAGGGGAATCCGTGCGGCCCGCAGGTAGGGCCGCGCGCCCCGGCCGGTGGCTGCCAAACAATCCTCCGGCGATTCATCACCGTGGAATTGGATGGTAGCGCCCGCTATCAAAGCGCTAGCTGCTATCACATTTGTAGCATCCTCATTGACGAACAACAGGACGGGCGTCACGAAGGGTGGCAGCCGGCGCGCCAACTGTGCTGCGCGTGCCGGGGTCACCGCACGCGGGCTGGGGCCGTACAGCACAAATCCGACGGCATCGGCGCCCGCAGCCACTGCGGCATCGATGTCCTGTTCCCGGGTCAACCCACAGATCTTGATGCGGGTGCGGGTGCTGGGCAGCGGGAGGGAGGGTGTCGCAGCGGGTGGTCTCATGGCAGCCAATCATACGCAGCCGTGCGCTCGGGCAGACCCCAGGCGGCTTCGTAGACGGGGCCCAGAAAATACAAGCCGTCGGGCGAGAACGTTGGCGCGGCAGCATCACGCGACCTCGTGGCGAGCACCTTTTCCATCCAGTCGGGCGACTCCTTGCCCTGGCCGATGGCAATCAGGCAGCCCATGATGTTGCGGATCATGTGGTGCAAAAAGGCGTTGGCTTCGAACTCGAAGCGCCAATAGCAGGGGCTCCAGCCCAATTCAGGGTGGGGCACGCTCTGGCCCCGGCACGAGATGCCGATGCGCTGCAGCGTCTTGACGGGCGACTTGGCCTGGCACGCCGACGCGCGAAAAGAGGTGAAGTCGTGCTCTCCGAGCAAATGGTCTGCGGCCTGGCGCATGGCGTTGTGGTCCAGCGGATGGAACACCCATCCGACCCGACCCGCATCGACGCTCGGGCGCACGGGCGACTGGAGCAGCACATAGGCGTACCGCCGCGCCACCGCGCTCCCGCGGGCGTGGAATTCATCCGGCACAGGCTGCGCCCACTGCACCGCAATGTCGGATGGGAGGAACGTATTGGTCCCACGCACCCAGGAAGAGGCGGGGCGGTCCAACGGGGTGTCGAAGTGCACCACCTGCATCAGCCCGTGGACTCCGGCATCGGTCCGGCCAGCGCACAAGGTACTGACCCGATGCGTAGCAAAGCGGCCCAGGGCCGCTTCGAGTTTGTCTTGAATGGTGTTGCCAGACAGCTGGCTTTGCCAGCCGCTGTAGGCCTGACCGTTGTAGCTGACACCCAGGGCCAACCGCGTCATGGGGCGGCCCGGGGTTCTAGGTAAGGTGCGGCCCGCAGGGCGCGGCGCATCAACCCAGTTCGGCCAGCATGCGCTGGGCGCGGGTCTTGAGGGCACCGCTCGATTCAGCAACCACTTCCTCGATCAGCGTCCGGGCGCCATCGGTATCGCCGATGGCGTTGAACTCTTCGGCCAGCGCCAGCTTGGTGGCCAGCGGGTCGTCTTGCGCGGCAGAAAAATCATCCATCGGCGCAGTGGCTGGCACGGCCTTGGGCGCTGGTGCAGCCATGGGTGTGGATGGCGCGTTCAAATCCAGCGACAGGTCGCCCAGGTCAAACTCCATGGGGCCGGAGTCCTTCGCATCGGCGGACAGAGGAACGGGGCCGGAAGGCGCCATTGTCAGGTCGTCGGTGCGTGGGAAGTCCAGATTCGCCACGGGGGGCGGAGTCATCGGGCTGGGGGTCGCATCGGGGGCGTTCCATGCAGGCGCACTGGCCGAAGGGAGCTCGGGCAGGTCCAGGCCAGGCCGCAGCGTCGATGGCTCATCAGCGTCGTACGAATTGCGCGCGTTTCCGGCGGCAGCAGCGGCGGCTGCCGCCGCGAAACCGCCAGGTGCTGCCGGCGCGAGGGAAGGCGCGTCGGTCAATGCATCGTCGGGCAGATCGAGGTCGAGGTCCAGGTCGAGATCCGGAGGCAGTGCCGCAGTGGCGGCCGTGCCAGCGCCCGCACCTGAGAACGTGCTGGCGAATCCGCCTGGAGGCAGCGATGGCGACTCATCTTCTGCCATGCCCGGCCGGCCACCTGGCTGGTACAGGCGGTTGTCGGGGTCCAGGTCGCGGCCGAGTTCTGCAATGCGGTTCCAATCGGGGCCTTCGCCTTGGGTGAGCTTGAACACGTCGCCTGCCACCGCTTCCAGGGCCTTGCGGTCCTGGCGCTTGGCGTAGATTTCACCCAGCTTCACATGCACCGACACGCGGGCCGGGTTGTGGCGGATGGCTTCCTTGAGGATTTCTTCGGCCTGCAGGTCGCGCCCATAGGCCAGGTACACGTCGGCTTCGGCCACGGGGTCCACATCGCCGCCGGCATCAAGCTGGCTGGGCGAGTAGGCCATGGACGAACCGGTGGTCATCTCGCTGTTGGCCGTGTCGACGCGCTGGCCGCCGCTGGCACCGAAGAACGAGTCTGGCTGAATACGGCTTTCCAGGAAGGAGCTGTCCACGCCAGCGTTCTGGCGACGGCGCTGCACGACGCGGTACGCACCATAGCCCAGCAGCAGGGCCAACAGGCCGCCACCGGCCAGCGGCAGGAGGGGGTCGTCCATGAGCCCGGAAAGGAAGCTGGGTTCTTCAGCGGGGGCTGGCGCGGCGGGCACGGGGACCGGAACCGGGGCCGGGGTGGGGGCCGAAGCAGGTGCCGAGGCGGCGTCAGATGCTGCTTCGGCAGAGGTCGCCACGGCATCAGGAGCGCTGGCGGGGGAGGCTGGCGCAGCGGCCGAAGCGGGTGTTTCGGGCGCGGCTGGGGCTGTGGGCGTGGCGGGCACCGCGGGCGCTTGCACTGCCACCGTGGCGGCAGCGCTGGCCGCAGCAGCGGGGGCTGGAGCGGGCGATGCGCTGCTGCCGGCCGGTGCCGAGGCAGCACCTATCTTGTTCAGGTCCGTGATGTTCTTGGACAGCTCGGCCATGCGGGTTGCGGCCTCGCTGGCTTGCTTGTCCTTGGCGACTTGGTCTTCGGCTGCTTTTTGGCCCTTCACCGAACCTTTGGACAGCGTGAGCTTGTCGGGTGCAGCGGTGGCTGGTTTCTTGTCCTCGACGCGTGTCTGCACCGAGCCGGACGCAGAGCGCTCGGCCGCGGCGACAGCAGCGGAAGGCGCGGCGCCAGCCAGCTTGCGGCGGAATTCGTTGAAGTCGCGAGACTGTGCTGCAAGGATCTGGCGTGCTTCGGGTGCGGGCGTGGCTTGCGCGGCGCTCTCGCTCGGCATCTGCAATACAGCGCCAGCCCGCAGGCGGTTGACGTTGCCTTGGATGAACGCATCCGGGTTGGCGCGCATCATCGCGACCAGCATCTGGTCGAGCGACACACCGGCGGGGCGGTAGGCATTGGCCAGGCGGCCGGCGGTATCGCCAGACTGCACGGTGACACCATCAGCGGGCGCACTGCGTGGGGCGGGTGCAGGGCGGGGCGCTGGCGGCGCGGCGGCCGTGGCGGGTTCGCTCGTGCGCGGCGTAACGGGGGGCCGCACTGCCGGGGCGGATTGCGCGGCCGGGGCAGAAATCTGGGGCGATGCCGTCACGCTGGGGGCCGTGCGGCGCAGCGCTGGCGGGTCGAACAGCATGGTGTAGCTGCGCACGATCCGGCCCGAGCCCCAGTTGGCGTCCAGCACCAGATCTAGGAAGGGGTCATTCACCGGGCGGTCGCTGCTCAGGCGCAATACCGCGGTGCCGTCGGGGCGGCGTTGCAGCTGGATCTGCAAGTTGTTCATCGTCGGCGTGTACTCCATGCCCTGGGCACGGAATACATCGGGAGAAGCCGTCGTGGTGCGCAGCGAATCGGCTTCTGCGGGGGTGATCTGGGGCAGTTCGATTTCGGCGCGAAGGGGTTCGCCCAAGGCAGACTGCACAGTGATGCGGCCCAGCGCCAGAGCCGATGCGTCAGGGGCATAAAAGCCAGCCGACGCCACGGCCGCAGCCGCCAGAACAGAGAATTTCCAACGATGCATGTTTGCCAACAACTGATGAGGATTTTTTGCGGCTCGGACGAGCGGTGCTTTTTTTGTCATGGTCAGGTCCCGCCCCGGCGCGTGAAAATATGTAAAAAGCACCATAGCATCAATGTTTTGCACTGACAAGCTGAGGTGCCGCCGAAGCTTTGGCGGGGCGGTTTGTGCCCCAACTTGGGGCGCGTGAATGTTGCCAATTGCCAACGCGGCGTAACCGAGTGTATCGAGATGTCCAGGCGCAAAAAAGCGCACACAGCGGGTGCCGTGCGCGCTTTTGGAGGGGGTCGATCAGGCGTCGAGCAGGATGCGGAGCATGCGGCGCAGGGGCTCGGCGGCACCCCACAGAAGCTGGTCGCCGATGGTGAAGGCGCCCACATATTCCGGGCCCATGGCCAACTTGCGGATCCGGCCCACCGGGATGGTCATGGTGCCGGTCACTGCCACAGGCGTCAGGTCCTTGATGGTGGCTTCGCGGGTGTTCGGGACGACCTTTGCCCACTCGTTGTCGCTAGCGATCATGGCTTCAATGTCAGCCAGGGGCACGTCCTTCTTGAGCTTGAAGGTCAGCGCCTGGCTGTGGCAGCGCATGGCACCCACGCGCACGCAGAAACCGTCCACAGGCACGGCAGCAGAGTCGAAGCCTTCGCCCTGGCCGAGAATCTTGTTGGTCTCGGCCATGCCCTTCCATTCTTCCTTGGACATCCCGTTGCCCAGGTCCTTATCGATCCAGGGGATCAGGCTGCCGCCCAGGGGAACGCCGAAGTTGGCGGTTTCGGCGCCGGTCAAGGCACGCTGCTTGGCGATGACCTTGCGGTCGATTTCCAGGATGGCGCTCTTCGGGTCGTCCAGCAGCGAACGCACTTCAGCGTTCAGCGTGCCGTATTGCGTGAGCAACTCGCGCATGTGCTGGGCGCCGCCGCCCGATGCCGCTTGGTACGTCTGGGTGCTCATCCATTCGACGAGGCCGGCCTTGTACAGCGCGCCCACGCCCATCAGCATGCAGCTCACGGTGCAGTTGCCGCCGATCCAGTCCTTGCCGCCGTTGGCCAGGGCGTTCTTGATGACGGGCATGTTGACCGGGTCAAGCACGATGACCGCGTTCTTTTCCATGCGCAGGGAGGAGGCGGCGTCGATCCAGTGGCCGTTCCAGCCAGCCGCGCGCAGCTTGGGGTACACCTCGTTGGTGTAGTCGCCGCCCTGGGCAGTAATGATGATTTCGCAGCGCTTCAGAGCCTCGATGTTGAACGCGTCCTGCAGTGCAGTCTCGTTCTTGGCCTGCGCAGGGGCCTTGCCGCCTGCGTTCGAGGTGGAGAAGAACACAGGCTCGATCAGATCGAAGTCCTTCTCTTGCTGCATGCGGTCCATCAGGACCGAGCCGACCATGCCACGCCAGCCGACCAACCCTACCAACTTGCTCATTTCAACGCCCCTTTTCAGTGTAAGAAACAGTGCCCGACCGGGACTGCTCGCCTGGCTCGTCTGGCCAGGAGGGGCGCACGACGAACCAGGCTGAGTCAGCCCTTAATGGTCGTGGTTTTGGTGGTGATTGCGCGCACAGCCACGCCTGCCAGGGCGGCAGTTGCGGTGTTCAAGGTGAACGGGCGGGCGGCAAACATAGACGCGGATTGTAGCGGATGCGGGTTCTGGCTCGTCCGCCGTTGTTTAGCGGGCACTACTGCGTTGATGGCAGCCGGACGGCGGGCATCAAAAGAGCCAACGACTGCGTGTGGGGCGCTTTTCGTGGCCTGGGCCGCACTACAGTCCTGCCATCGCTTTTTTTGTGGTGCTTCGAAAGTAGTCATGCAAGTCATCGTAGTGGGGTCAGGCAAGCTGGCCAAAGAGCTTCTGGGTGCGCTGCCTTCCGAGGGTGACAGCGAGGTGGTGCCATGGGCGGTCAAGGGGCAGCGCACAGAAAAATCTGTCGTGGTGCATGCAGGTTCGGGCCGCGAGCTCCAAGCCGTCAGCGCGTTTTGCCAATCGACGCACTCTCCGCTGGTGGAACTGTCCACTGGGTCAGCGCTGGAAAATACCGCCCTAGGTTTTCCGGTCGTCCTGTGTCCCAACACCAACCTTCTGATGCTCAAGTTCATGGCCATGCTGGAGCGCAGCGGGCATCTGTTTCGCGGCTACCGCATTGGGCTCACCGAATCCCACCAGGCGCAGAAGTCCTCAGTGCCGGGCACAGCCGTCAGCATGGCTCAGGCATTGGGGGTCGCGCCTGGCGATATCCAGTCCGTGCGCGACCCGGAGGTTCAACGGGGCGCGCTGCAGATCCCCCAAGAGGATCTTGCCCGCCACGCGTACCACCAGGTGCTGATGGAGGACGGCCCTTGCAGCGTGAAGCTGGAAACCCGCGTCTATGGTGATGCACCGTATGCGTCGGGTGTGGCTCATATCGTGGCGGCCGTGCGCAAGCGGCCACTGGAGAACCGGTGCTACTCCATCATGGAGTTCATCGACAACGCCTGGCTGTAGGCGGTACGTGGACTCGAAAACGAAAAAAGCGCCAGAAGACCGGCGCTTTTTCGTGACCGCTAAGCGGTTGGGTTCAGGCGGCCAGCGCCTTGACCACGGCATCCCCCATCTGCGCCGTGCCCACCTTGGTGGTGCCTTCACTGTAGATATCAGGCGTGCGCAGGCCCTGGGCCAGCACCTTTTGCACAGCGGCTTCGATGCGCTGGGCGGCGGCTTCCTGGTTCAGGCTGAAGCGCAGCATCATCGCGGCCGAAAGGATGGTGGCCAGCGGATTGGCCACGCCCTTCCCGGCGATGTCGGGCGCGCTGCCGTGGCTGGGTTCGTACAGGCCCTGGTTGCTACTGTTCAGGCTGGCCGAGGGCAGCATGCCGATGGAGCCGGTCAGCATCGAGGCCTCGTCGGACAGGATGTCGCCAAACATGTTGCCGGTTACCACCACGTCAAACGCCTTGGGCGCCTTCACGAGTTGCATGGCCGCGTTGTCCACATACATGTGCTGCAGTTCGACGTCGGGGTATTCCTTGTGCACGTCGGTGACCACGTCCTTCCAGAACTGGAAGGTTTCCAGCACGTTGGCCTTGTCCACGCTGGTGACTTTCTTGCTCCGCTTGCGGGCGGCCTGGAAGGCGACGTGGGCGATGCGCTCGATCTCGGGGCGGCTGTAGCGCATGGTGTCGAAGGCTTCCTCGGCGCCGGGGAAGTGGCCGTCGGTGGCCACACGGCGGCCGCGCGGCTGGCCGAAGTAGATGTCGCCGGTCAGCTCGCGGATGATGAGGATGTCGAGGCCCGCGATCAGCTCGGGCTTGAGGCTCGATGCGCCCACCAGTTGCTCGTAGCAGATGGCGGGGCGGAAGTTGGCGAACAGGCCCAGGTTCTTGCGCAGACCCAGGATGGCTTGTTCGGGGCGCAGGGGGCGGTCGAGCTTGTCGTATTTCCAGTCGCCCACGGCGCCAAACAGGATGGCGTCGGATTCCTTGGCGAGCTTGAGTGTGGACTCGGGCAGTGGATGGCCGTGGGCGTCATACGCCACGCCGCCTACCAGGGCGGATTCCATCTCGAACGGGAGTTCCAGGGCTTCCAGAACCTTGACGGCTTCAGAGACGATTTCGGTGCCAATGCCGTCACCCGGCAGAACTGCGATTTTCATTGAGTTTGCTTCTATATTGATAGCTGCAAGCGCTTATGTATCAAGCGCTGGGGGCCATTTTGACTTAAAAATGAGGCGGTCTGCGGCTCACGACACCATCGTGTGGGCTAGCCAGGGCTTGGCGGCCAGTCGCTCGGCCTCGAACGCCTTGATCTTGTCGGACTTGAGCAGGGTCAGGCCGATGTCGTCAAAACCGTTGAGCAGGCAGTACTTGCGAAAGGCGATCACGTCGAACGGGATCTCTTCGCCCTGGGGCCGCACGACGACCTGGCGTTCCAGGTCGATGGTGAGCTGGTAGCCGGGGAAGGCCGCCACTTCATCGAACAGCTGGGCCACAGTGGCCTCGGGCAACACGATGGGCAACAGGCCGTTCTTGAAGCAGTTGTTGAAGAAGATGTCAGCAAAGCTCGGTGCGATCACGGCGCGAAAGCCGAACTGGTCGAGCGCCCAGGGCGCGTGCTCGCGGCTCGAGCCGCAGCCGAAGTTCTTGCGCGCGATCAGCACGCTGGCGCCTTTGTAGCGCGGCTGGTTCAGCACGAAGTCGGGGTTGGGCTTGCGCGCTGACTCGGGGATGCCGGGCTCGCCCTTGTCCAGGTAGCGCCACTCGTCAAACAGGTTGGGGCCAAAGCCGGTCTTCTTGATCGACTTCAGGAACTGCTTGGGGATGATTGCGTCGGTATCGACGTTCTCGCGGTCCATCGGGGCAACTAGCCCCTTATGCACGGTGAATTTCTGCATGGTGTGGTGCTTACCTACTTACTTGTTGGCAGCGCGCTCAAGCGCGCCACCGGCCCGTTGAACATCCTGGCCCACACCCTTGACGGTGTTGCAGCCGGCCAGCAGGAAGGCCAGCGAGAGGGCGACAAATGCGGCGGTCTTTTTCATGGCAAGGCTCCTTCAGGCAGTGGAGAGGTCAACGGACAGTGATTGATCAATGAAATGGATGGTGGTGCCGGGCAGCAATCCGCTCACACGAACTGGCGCACATCCACGAAGTGGCCATGCACCGCAGCGGCGGCGGCCATCGCCGGGCTCACCAGGTGCGTGCGGCCGCCGGCGCCTTGGCGCCCTTCGAAGTTGCGGTTGCTGGTGGATGCGCAGCGCTCGCCGGGCTCCAGGCGGTCGGCGTTCATGGCCAGGCACATCGAGCAGCCGGGCTCGCGCCACTCGAAGCCCGCGGCCTTGAAGATCTGGTCGAGGCCTTCGCGCTCGGCCTGTTCCTTGACCAGGCCGGAGCCGGGCACCACCATGGCCAGCTTCACGTTACTGGCCACTTTGCGGCCCAGGTTCTTCACCACGGCGGCGGCTTCGCGCATGTCTTCGATGCGGCTGTTGGTGCACGAGCCGATGAACACCTTGTCGATAGTGATGTCGTTGATGGCCTTGCCGGGTGCAAGGCCCATATAGGTCAAAGCGCGTTCGATGGCGCCGCGCTTGTTGGCGTCCTTTTCCTTGTCCGGATCGGGCACGCGGGCGTCGATGCCCAGCACCATCTCGGGCGAGGTGCCCCAGGTGACCTGCGGCTGGATCTCGGCAGCATCGAGCTTGACCACGGTGTCGAACTGCGCGTCAGCATCGGAGTGCAGCGTCTTCCAGTACGCCACGGCGTGGTCCCATTCCACACCGGTGGGCGACAGGGGGCGGCCCTTCACGTAGTCGATGGTCTTGTCATCCACGGCGACCAGGCCCGCGCGCGCGCCGCCTTCGATGGCCATGTTGCACACGGTCATGCGGCCTTCCATGCTCAGGCTGCGGATGGCGGAGCCCGCGAACTCGATGGTGTAGCCGGTGCCGCCGGCCGTGCCGATCTTGCCGATGATGGCCAGTACGATGTCCTTGGCGGTCACACCCTTGGGCAGGGTGCCGTCCACCTGCACCAGCATGTTCTTGGCCTTCTTGGCCAGCAGCGTCTGCGTGGCCATCACGTGCTCGACCTCGCTGGTGCCGATGCCGTGGGCCAGCGCGCCGAAAGCACCGTGGGTGCTGGTGTGGCTGTCGCCGCACACGACCGTCATGCCCGGCAGGGTGGCGCCGTTTTCAGGGCCGATCACGTGCACGATGCCCTGGCGCTTGTGCATGAAGGGGAAAAACGCGGCCGGCGAGATGGTCGCCATGTTGTCGTTCAGCGTGGTGATCTGTTCCTTGCTGATCGGGTCGGTGATGCCGTCGTAGCCGTTTTCCCAGCCGGTGGTGGGCGTGTTGTGGTCGGCCGTGCCCACGATGGAGCTCATGCGCCAGACCTTGCGCCCCGCCTCGCGCAGGCCCTCGAACGCCTGCGGGCTGGTGACTTCGTGCACCAGATGGCGGTCGATGTACAGGACGGAGGTGCCGTCCTCTTCGGTGTGGACGACGTGCTCGTCCCAGATCTTGTCGTACAGGGTGCGTCCCATGGCGTGCTTTCTTTCGGGGGGTGGGTGATTTTAGGGCTGGGGCTCGGCCGCGTCGGCGGCTGGGGTGCGGGGCGCCAGGTGCTCGGCCAGCAGGCGCGCTGTTACGGGCAGAGCGTCGAAGTCGCGGGCCACCACGCGCAGTTCGCGGCGGGCCCAGGCATCGGTGAGGGGGATGGCCACCAGGCGGCCCACGCCGCGCATCAGCTCAAATGCCCGGTCGGGCAGCAGGCCTACACCCAGACCGTTGTCGATCATGCGGCACATGGCGTCAAGCCCGGTGACCTGGATGCGCTGGCGCAAGGGGCGGCCTGCTGCGGCCGCAGCCGCGCGCATGGCCAGGCTGATGCTGCTGTTGGCGTGCAGGCCGACGATGTCCCAATCCAGCAATTCATCAAAATTGATAGCAGAGTATCCAGACAGATCATGCGCTAGCGGCACAACCAACACCAAATTGTCGGCGCGGTAGGGGCGGCTTTGTAAATCCAGTGTGCCGTTGCCACTGGCCATGCCGACGTTGCAGATACCCAGGTCGGCAGCGCCTTCCTGCACTGCATGCAGCACGTCGCTGGAGAGGTGCTCCTGCAGGTCGATCTTGATCTGACTGTGCTCGCGCGCAAAGGCGCCCAAGTCTTCGGGCAGAAACTGGAAGATGGCCGAGATGTTGGCGTGCATGCGCACATGCCCGCGCACGCCGTCGGCGTATTCACTGAGCTCGCCCTGCATGCGCTCCAGGCCAAAAAGCACCGTGCGCGCGTGGTGCAGCAGGCTCTCGCCCGCGGGCGTCAACGTCACGCCGCGGCTATGGCGGTAGAGCAGGGCGGTGTCCACCGCGGTTTCCAGGTCCGACAGGCGCTTGCTGACGGCCGACGCGGCGATGAACTCCCGCTCCGCCGCGCGGCCGATGCTGCCGAGCTCGCACACCGCCACAAACAACTGCAGCGAGGTGAGGTCAATGCGGCGCGCAAAACTGCGCTCGGAGCTTTTCATCGAATGTGGGGGCTGTACTTCTCGTTTGGAGAAGGCGTTGCCATATTTTCCTATAAAAGGACCCTCGTCGTCATCGCGTACCGCGATGTCGTCCATCGCGGGTGCGGCCTTCTTGCGGCAAGCAGGCAAGAAAAAACCGCACGGGCTTCATGGCGCCGTGCGGTTTTTTTGCGAGGAACTGACTCTGAATGCAGGTCAGATCAGCTGAAGAAGTTCTTCAAGCGGTCCGTCCAGCTCTCGCCGCTGGGCGAGTGGCGTCCGCCACCTTTCTTGAGCGACTCTTCCAGCTCGCGCAGCAGCTTGCGCTGGTGCTCGGTCAGCTTGACGGGTGTCTCTACTGCAATGTGGCAATACAGATCGCCGGGGTAGCTGGCGCGCACGCCCTTGACGCCCTTGCCGCGCAGGCGGAACTGCTTGCCGGCCTGGGTGCCTTCGGGGATGTCGATGGCGGCCTTGCCTTGCAGCGTCGGCACCTCGATCTCGCCGCCGAGCGCGGCTGTGATGAAGCTCACCGGCACCTGGCAGTGCAGATCGTCGCCATCCCGCTCGAAGATGTCGTGTTTCTTCAGGCGGATCTCGATGTACAGGTCACCCGGCGGCCCGCCATTGGTGCCCGGCTCACCGTTGCCGGTGCTGCGGATGCGCATGCCGTCGTCGATGCCCGCAGGGATCTTCACTTCCAGCGTCTTTTGCTTCTTGAGCTTGCCCTGGCCGTGGCAGGTGGTGCAAGGCTCAGGAATGATCTTGCCCGTGCCGCGGCAGTGCGGGCAGGTCTGCTGAACACTGAAGAAGCCCTGGCGCATCTGCACGGTGCCTGCGCCCTGGCAGGTTCCGCAGGTCTTGGCGCTGGTACCAGGTTTGGCGCCGCTGCCGTGGCAGGTGTCGCAGCTCTCCCACGACGGGATGCGGATCTGGGCGTCCTTGCCGCGTGCGGCTTCCTCGAGTGTGACCTCCATCGCGTAGCTGAGGTCGTTGCCGCGGTAGACCTGTCGGCCGCCTGCACCCCGCCCACGTCCGCCCTGTTGGCCGAACATGTCGCCAAAGATGTCGCCAAACGCTTCGGCAAATCCGCCAAAACCTTCTGCGCCTGGCCCACCGGGGCCGCGCATGTTGGGGTCGACCCCGGCGTGGCCATACTGGTCGTAAGCCGCCCGCTTTTGCGGGTCGGAGAGCATCTCGTAGGCCTCTTTGGCCTCCTTGAATTTCTCCTCGGCAGGCTTGGCCGCGTCACCCTGATTGCGGTCAGGGTGGTGCTTCATCGCCAGCTTGCGATAGGCCTTCTTGATCTCTTCGTCCGAGGCGTTTTTGGGAACACCCAGGATTTCGTAAAAGTCTCTTTTGGACATGGTCTTTCTGAGCCCGGTTGGAACAGTAACGCCGCGCAGGCACCGTCAACGGCACCGCGCGGCGGCTGGGGTCAACGGGGGCGGATCAGCCCTTCTTGACTTCCTTGACTTCGGCATCGACGACGTTGTCGTCGTCGGCTGGCTTGGCCGAAGATGCGGAGGCCGAAGCACCTGCATCAGCACCACCGGCAGCCTGGGCGGCCTGTGCCGCTTGGGAGTCGGCGTACATCTTTTCGCCCAGCTTCTGGCTGGCGGACATCAGCGCGGTCGTCTTCTCGTCGATCGCGGCCTTGTCTTCGCCCTTCAGGACTTCTTCCAGAGCCTTCACTGCAGTGGTGATCGCTTCCTTCTCGCCGGCGTCGAGCTTGTCGCCGTGTTCGGCCAGGCTCTTGTTCACGCTGTGCACAGCGGCTTCGCCCTGGTTGCGGGCTTGCACCAATTCGAGCTTCTTCTTGTCGTCGGCAGCGTTCAGCTCGGCGTCTTTCACCATTTGCTGAATTTCTTCTTCCGACAGACCGGAGTTGGCCTTGATGGTGATCTTGTTTTCCTTGCCCGTGCCCTTGTCCTTGGCGCCCACGTGCAGGATGCCGTTGGCATCGATGTCGAACGAGACTTCGATCTGCGGGACACCGCGCGCTGCCGGTGGAATGCCTTCCAGGTTGAACTCGCCCAAGAGCTTGTTGCCCGATGCCATTTCACGCTCGCCCTGGTAGACCTTGATGGTCACGGCAGGCTGGTTGTCGTCGGCCGTCGAGTAGGTCTGCGCAAACTTGGTCGGGATGGTCGTGTTCTTCTGGATCATCTTGGTCATGACGCCACCCAGGGTTTCAATACCCAGAGACAGCGGTGTCACGTCCAGCAGCAGCACGTCCTTGCGGTCGCCCGATAGCACCTGGCCCTGGATCGCAGCGCCTACGGCCACGGCTTCGTCGGGGTTCACGTCCTTGCGGGGTTCCTTGCCGAAGAATTCCTTGACCTTCTCTTGCACCTTGGGCATGCGGGTCATGCCGCCGACCAGGATCACGTCATGGATGTCGGACACCGACACGCCAGCGTCCTTGATCGCCATGCGGCAAGGAGCGATGGTGCGCTCGATCAGCTCTTCCACCAGTTGCTCCAGCTTGGAGCGGGTCAGCTTGATGTTCAAGTGCTTCGGACCCGATGCATCGGCGGTCACGTAAGGCAGGTTGATGTCGGTCGAGGCCGAGTTCGACAGCTCGATCTTGGCCTTCTCGGCCGCTTCCTTCAGGCGCTGCAGGGCCAGAACGTCGTTCTTGAGGTTGACGCCCGATTCCTTCTTGAACTCTTCAATGATGAAATCGATGATGCGCTGGTCGAAGTCTTCGCCGCCCAGGAAGGTGTCGCCATTGGTCGACAGCACTTCGAACTGCTTTTCGCCGTCCACGTCCGCGATTTCGATGATGGACACGTCGAACGTGCCGCCACCCAGGTCATACACGGCGATCTTGCGGTCGCCCTTTTCCTGCTTGTCGAGGCCAAAGGCCAGGGCAGCCGCGGTAGGCTCGTTGATGATGCGCTTGACGTCCAGGCCTGCAATGCGGCCGGCGTCCTTGGTGGCCTGGCGCTGGGCGTCGTTGAAGTACGCAGGCACGGTGATGACGGCTTCCGTCACGGGCTCGCCCAGGTAGTCTTCGGCCGTCTTCTTCATCTTGCGCAGGATGTCGGCAGACACCTGCTGGGCCGACAGCTTGTTGCCGCGCACTTCGATCCAGGCGTCGCCATTGTCAGCGGCCACGATCTTGTAGGGCATCAGGTCGATGTCCTTCTGTACTTCTTTTTCGGTGAACTTGCGGCCGATCAGGCGCTTGACAGCGTAGAGCGTGTTCTTGGGGTTCGTCACGGCCTGGCGCTTGGCCGAGGCGCCGACGAGGATTTCGCCGTCTTCCTGGTAAGCCACGATCGAAGGCGTGGTGCGGGCGCCTTCGCTGTTCTCGATCACGCGCGTCGTGTTGCCTTCCATGATGGACACGCAGCTGTTGGTGGTGCCGAGGTCAATGCCGATGATTCTTCCCATGATTTTTTTCTCCTGATGCTGGAATGGTTTGGATGGCTAGTAACTTGTGGATAACCGGTGGCGGTTCAAGTCGTCGGGCTGGCTTTTTTATTTGGGCGCGGCCACGGTGACTAGGGCCGGACGCAGGACGCGGTCCGCAATCACATAGCCTTTTTGCAGCACTGCGACCACGGTGTTGGCTTCTTGCTCTGCCGGGACAACGCTGATGGCCTGGTGCTGGTGCGGATCGAACTTAGCACCCGCCTCGGGGTTGATGGCCAGCACCTTGTTGCGCTCCAGCGCCGAAGTCAGCTGGCGCAGGGTGGCGTCGGCGCCCTCGCGCAGCTGCTGGGGCGTGGCTTCCTTGATGCCGAGGGCGGCATCCAGGCTGTCGGCCACGGGCAGCAGGCTCTCGGCAAAACTTTCGATGCCGAACTTGCGGGCCTTGGACACTTCGTCTTCGGCACGGCGGCGGGCGTTTTCGGCCTCGGCCTTGGCGCGCAGGAACTGGTCGGCCAGTTCGGCGCTTTTGGCCTTGAGCTCGGCCAACTCGCCCTGCAGCCGTGCCAGCTCGTCGGAGGCGTGGGCAGCCATGGCAGCTTCAACTTCTTCGGGGGCGGGGGCGCTCTGGGGGGGGATGGGTTGGCTGGTGTCTGACATGTTTGGGTCTGAAGGTGGATAAACAGTGAGTCCGCGCGGGATTTGGGGACATGCCCGGGCATTTCAAGGTCTGGCGAAGGGGCATGAGGCACAAAGCCCTCGCCCGACGCGTTTTGCTGTATTGCATGTCGCGCCGAACAGCAGATTTACAAGGGCGCGGTGCCCGAGCGGCCCAGGTTCCGTCGGCCAGGCGCGGGTCTGATCGCTCGTGAAAACGCCCAGAGTGTACAAGTGGTTGCGAGCGGGCTATAATCGCCGGCTTTGCCTTGCCACACTGCTTCTAGACGCAGCAGGTGGTCTTACCCAAAAGGAGTATGCATGCGTCATTACGAAATCATTTTGTTGATCCATCCGGATCAAAGCGAACAAGTTCCAGCCATGCTGGAGCGCTACAAGGGCATGATCACCGCTGGCGGTGGCAAGGTGCACCGTGTGGAAGACTGGGGCCGCCGTCAACTGGCGTACCTGATCAACAAGCTGGCCAAGGCCCACTACCTGTGCGTGAACATCGAAGCCGACCAAGCTGTGATGGCTGAACTGGAGCACGCCTTCAAGTTCAACGACGCCGTGCTGCGCCACCTGACGGTTCAAAAGAAGAAGGCCGATGCAGGTCCCTCTTCGATGATGAAGACCGTCGAGCGCGAAGAAGCCCGCAAGGCCAGCCAAGCTGAATACGCAGCTGCTGGCGGTGAGCGCGGCGAGCGTCCTGATCGCGCCGAGCGCCAGGAACGTCCAGAGCGCGCCGAGCGCTGATCCAGCCCGTTGGAGTGGAGAACCGCGTTGTCTTGACCGCTTGTATCGCAGAGGCTGAAGCCCTGCGCTACACGCCCGCCGGACTGCCTGCCCTCACGCTGCGACTCGAACACGAGTCCCAGCAAACCGAAGCAGGCAACCCCCGTGAAGTCAAGGCCGCCATGAAAGCCGTTGCATTTGGTGCGATGGCTGAGCGTCTGGCAAGGCAGAACATCGGAAGTCTCTGGACTTTCAGTGGATTTCTAGCCACCCCGCGCAATGGCAAGACCGCAGTGCTGCACATCCAGGATATTCAACAAAATTAATTTGCAAGGGGTCCGCAATGGCCACGTTCAAGAAGTTCAACAAAGACAAGCGCCCAAAGCGCAACACCCAGTCCCTGCTGTTCAAGCGCAAGCGCTTTTGCCGCTTCACGGTGACCGGTGTTGAAGAAATCGACTACAAGGATGTCGACACGCTGCGCGATTTCATCGCCGAAAACGGCAAGATCATCCCCGCACGCCTGACCGGCACGCGCGCCATCTTCCAGCGTCAGCTGAACACCGCCATCAAGCGCGCGCGCTTCCTGGCCCTGGTGCCTTACAGCGACCAGCACAAGATCTAAGGAGCACAACCCATGCAAATCATTCTGCTCGACAAGGTTGTGAACCTCGGCAACCTGGGTGAAATCGTCAAGGTCAAGGACGGCTACGCTCGCAACTTCCTGATCCCTTCGGGCCGCGCACGCCGCGCCACCGAATCGGCCAAGGCTGAGTTCGAAGCCAAGCGCGCTGAACTCGAAAAGGCAGCAGCTGCCAAGCTGGCTGAAGCCCAAGCCCAAGGCGAAAAGCTGGCCGGCACCACCGTCAAGCTGACGCAAAAGGCTGGCGTGGACGGCCGTCTGTTTGGTTCTGTGACCAACCACGACATCGCCGAAGAGCTGAACAAGCAAGGCTACAAGGTTGCGAAGTCGCAAGTCCGCCTGCCCAACGGCCCTATCAAGGTCGTGAGCGAAACCGCTGTGAGCGTGGCTCTGCACACCGACGTGGTGGTGGAAGTCAACGTGTCGGTCTACGGCGAAACCGCCTGATCGTCACCCAGTGACCTGTGCAGAAGCCGCCCCCGGGCGGCTTTTGTCTTTGGGTCACCGATTTTTGTACAGGGTTGCCCACGGGCAGTCCACGAGTTACCCACAGGCTTATCCCCGTGCGCGCAACGCGAAACGGGGACCTGCGTTCAGCCTTTGTCCGGAGTACCGTCATGTCCGCAGTGTTCCCGCCCCTCGAGGAAAGTAGCTACGTGCCCCCCGCGCCGCCGCCCGACCGGGAAGTGGCGCAGCTGCGCGTGCCGCCACACTCCATCGAAGCCGAATCGAGCGTGCTGGGGGGGCTGCTGCTGGACAACAATGCCTGGGACCGGGTGGGCGATCTGCTGGTAGAGAGCCACTTCTACCGCCATGAGCACCAAATGATCTACACGGCCATCGGTGCGCTGGTCAACGCCAGCAAGCCGGCCGACGTGATCACGGTGTTCGAGCACCTTCAGAACCAGGGCAACGCGCAGGAGATGGGTGGCCTTGCTTACCTCAACAACCTGGCGCAGTACGTGCCCAGCGCGAGCAACATCCGGCGCTATGCCGAGATCGTGCGTGAGCGTGCCATCCTGCGTAAGCTGGTGACGGCCAGCGATGAAATCTCTACCAACGCTTTCAATCCCCAGGGCAAGACGGTAGAGCGCATCCTGGACGAGGCCGAGGCCAAGATTTTTGCGATCGGCGAGGAGGGCTCGCGCACCAAACAAGGCTTCCAGTCGCTGGACACGCTGGTGATCGAGCTGCTCGACCGGGTCCAGGAAATGGCCGACAACCCGGTGGATGTGACCGGCGTGCCCACAGGCTTTGCCGATCTCGACCGCATGACCAGCGGCCTGCAGGCGGGCGACATGGTGGTGCTCGCGGCGCGTCCGTCGATGGGCAAGACATCCTTTGCGGTGAACATTGCCGAGCACGTCGCCCTCAACGAAGGGCTGCCGGTCGCCATCTTCTCGATGGAAATGGGCGCGGCCCAACTGGCGGTGCGTATCGTGGGCTCCATTGGCCGGGTGAACCAGGGCAATCTGCGCACCGGCAAGCTTACCGACGATGAATGGCCGCGCCTGACGGAAGCCATCGAGAAGCTGCGCACGGTGTCGCTGCACATCGACGAATCCCCGGGCCTCACGCCCGGCGAGCTGCGCGCCAATGCCCGGCGCCTGGCGCGCCAGTGCGGCAAGCTCGGCCTGATCGTGGTGGATTACCTGCAGCTGATGAGCGGCTCGGGCTCGTCGAGCTCTGACAACCGGGCGACCGAACTCGGGGAAATCTCCCGGGGCCTCAAGATGCTGGCCAAGGAGCTGCAGTGCCCGGTCATCGCGCTCTCCCAGCTCAACCGCTCGGTTGAGCAGCGGACCGACAAGCGCCCCATGATGTCCGACCTGCGCGAGTCCGGCGCCATCGAGCAGGATGCCGACATCATCATGTTCATCTACCGCGACGACTACTACAACAAGGACTCCAAGGAGCCCAACGTGGCCGAGATCATCATCGGCAAGCAGCGTAACGGCCCCACCGGCACCGTGAAGCTGTTCTTCCAGAAGAACCAGACCCGTTTCGAGAACCTGGCGATGGGTTCGGGCGACGATTACTAGTAAAAATAGCCGGCAGCGCTTGATGGATAAGCGCTGGAAGCTATTATATTTATAGCAAAGCCCGGTGGCTGCCGAAGCAGACAACCGGGCTTGCAAGATGCGTCAGGACGGGTCGCGCCGCCCTGCGCCAGAGCGCTAGAGCACTTCGCTCGCGAAGTCCGCCAACCGTGAACGCTCGCCGCGCGCCAGGGTGATGTGCCCGCTGTGCGGCCAGCCCTTGAAGCGGTCCACCGCGTAGGTCAGGCCGGATGAGCCTTCGGTGAGGTAGGGCGTGTCGATCTGTGCCAGATTGCCCATGCAGATGATCTTGGTGCCAGGGCCGGCGCGGGTGATCAGCGTCTTCATCTGCTTGGGCGTCAGGTTTTGCGCTTCGTCGATGATCACGTACTTGTTCAGGAAGGTGCGCCCGCGCATGAAGTTCATGCTCTTGATCTTGATGCGGCTCCTGATCAGCTCGTTGGTAGCCGCCCGGCCCCATTCGCCGGCATTGCCGCCATCGCCCTTGGCCAAAAATTCGAGGTTGTCGTCCAGGGCGCCCATCCAGGGGCCCATCTTCTCTTCTTCGGTACCGGGCAAGAAGCCGATGTCCTCGCCCACGCTCACCGTGGCGCGGGTCATGATGATCTCGGTGTAGCGGCGGTCGTCCAGCACCTGCGTCAGGCCCGCGGCCAGCGCCAGCAGGGTCTTGCCGGTGCCGGCGGTGCCGGTCAAGGTCACAAAGTCGATGTCGGGGTCCATGAGCAGGTTCATGGCGTAGTTCTGCTCGCGGTTGCGCGTGGTCACGCCCCACACCGCGTGCTTGGCCGAGCCGTAGTCCTTGAGCGTCTGCAGCACCGCGGTCTTCTCGCGGATTTCGCTCACGCGGGCAAACAGGCTGGGCTCGCCGGGCGCTTCAAAGTACACGAACTGATTGATCATCAGCTGCGGCACGATGGGGCCGCCGATGCGGTAGTACGTGTGTGCGCCGTTCTGCCAGCTCTCCACATTCTTGCCGCTCTTGGCCCAGAAATCCGGGGGCAGGGCCAGTACGCCGGCGTAGAGCAGGTCGCCGTCTTCCAGCGTCTTGTCGTTTTGGTAGTCCTCGGCGTTCAGGCCCAGCGCGCGCGCCTTGACGCGCATGTTGATGTCCTTGGACACCAGCACCACTTCGCGCGGCGCGTGCTCCTTGCGCAGGGCCTCGACCACACCCAGGATCTGGTTGTCGGCCTTGCCCGGAGGCAGGCTGGTGGGCAGGCTGTAGTCGAGCGGCGCCGTCTGGAAGTACAGGCACCCACCGGCGGCGCGCTGGCCGGTGGAATCGAGCTTGAGGCCCTTGGCAATGTCGGCACCCTGCACACCGGCAAGCGCATCCAGCGTGCGGCTGGTCTGGCGGCCATTGCGGGCGACTTCGGTCATGCCCTTCTTGTGGCCGTCCAGCTCTTCCAGCACGATCATCGGCAGGAAGATGTCGTGCTCTTCAAAGCGGAACAGGCTGGTGGGGTCGTGCAGCAGGACGTTGGTGTCCAGCACAAAAAGCTTGCTCGGGCCCTGTGGCCGGCTGCGCTTGGTGCGGCTGGCCGACGATGGCGCCGCAACTGCGGGGGCTGGTGCTACGGTGGCAGTGACCGACGAGCGTGCTGGCGTCTTGCGGCCTGTGCTGCGTGCGGCCGGCGCTGCTGCGGGCTCTGCGCGAGCGCGGGTGGCGGTGCTGGCACGCTCTGGCGCCGAAGATGTGGCGCTGGCCACCACCTGCAGCGGCGCACGTTCGATGGCGGCTGCTTTGCGGCTCGTGGTGGCGCGGATGGGCGCCACCTCATTGACTGGTTCGGCCATGGCCACCGATGCGGCGGCTTTGCCGGGGCGGGCGGCCACATCGTAGGCCTCGGGGGCGAGGAGCGCGGCGCGCCGGCTGGGTGCGGGGGGCAGGGGCATGGTGGCAGGGCCTCGTTCAGAGTCGATGGATGGGTCTAGAAAGCAAAAAGCCGCCTGGAGGCCAAGGCGGCTTTGTTGGGGAAGGCAAACGTTGCGAAAACCTGGGGCATCGATCCATTATGCCTATTTCAGATGGCTGCTTTGGCAAAGCATCCAGGCTGTGGCGAGGATGCCTTGGTCTTGCGCCAGACGGCAATCAAGCAGCCTTTTTGAGGGCCTTGATGGACTTCACGGCCTTCAGAACTTCGTCCACATGGCCGGGGACCTTGAGGCCGCGCCATTCCTGGAACAGTGTACCGTCGGGGCCGATGAGGAAAGTGCTGCGCTCGATGCCCTTGACCTTCTTGCCGTACATGATCTTGTTCTTGACCACGCCGAACATGTGGCACATCTTCTCTTCGGTGTCAGCGATGAGTTCGAAGGGCAATTCCAGCTTTTCCTTGAACTCGTCGTGCGACTTCATGTTGTCGCGCGAGACGCCGAACACTGCGGCGCCTGCCTTCACGAAATCCTTGTACTTGTCACGGAACTGCATCGCTTCGGTGGTGCAGCCCGGGGTGTTGTCCTTGGGATAGAAGTAGAGCACCACCACTTGGCCAAGATGCGAGGTGTTGGAGACCTTGAGTCCACCGGTAGCGTTGGCTTCAAATTCGGGGAGGGGTTTGTTGACAACGATCGCCATAGCTCTTCAATCTCTCAGGATGTAGTCGTTGATAAGCCGGGGGAGCAGGTGTGTTATTGCTCTTGTAGGTGCCCCCGACCGCAACCCGAGATTTTACCCCGAAACCGATTGCTAACCAAATGTAAGACTGTGTGTCTGAGCTCTTGGGCCAGACGGGAAAACGCAGTTTGCAGAGGGGGTTTAGAAGTCTGTGCGCCCGCCTTTGCGCGGGCTCTAACGGCAGCGCTCAGACTTCAAGCAGCAGCGCGGCCACCACGTTGCGCCCTTCGCTCGCAAGGATGTTGTAAGTGCGGCAGGCGGCCGCGGTGTCCATGGTCTCCAGGCCCAGCCGCCGCTGCATGAGCGGGGCCAGCCAGGCCGGGGGTGGAAACCGGTTGCGCGTGCCGCTGCCGAAAATGATGAGCTCCCCCTCCAGTTCGGCCAGCTGCGCGAAATGCTCGGCCGTCAGGTCTTCAAACCGGGCGCAGGGCCAGGGCTTACGCAGGCCGTTGGAGCCCAGGATGACGCTGTGGGTGATCTTGTCTGCATCCACGCTGATCCAACCGGGGCCGTACCCATTGATGGATTGTGCGTTCGAGCGATCGGGCTGGAATTTCATGGGTGTGGAGAGCGCCGTGGCGAGCGGGGTGGTGAAGGCCGGCTTTCAGGTGGACCAGGGGCCGGTCGCACATTCGATCTGTGGTCAAATTATAGGTTTCGCCAAGGTGCTAGCCGCCCTGGCGCGCCACCTGGCCCCACTCCCTTCATCGTCAGCGCATGAAAACCGTCCAGAAATCCGCCAAGCTCGCCAACGTCTGCTACGACATCCGGGGGCCCATCATGGACGCGGCCAAGCAGATGGAGGAAGACGGGCACAAGATCATCAAGCTCAACATCGGCAACCTGGCCGTGTTCGGCTTTGATGCGCCAGAAGAGATCCAGCTGGACATGATCCGCAATCTGCCCAATTCGGCAGGCTACTCGGACAGCAAGGGCATCTTCGCGGCGCGCAAGGCCGTGATGCACGAGACGCAAAAGCAGGGCATCAAGGGCGTGATGCTGGACGACATCTACCTGGGCAATGGCGCCAGCGAACTGATTGTGATGGCGACCAACGCGCTGCTCGACAACGGCGACGAGTTGCTGCTGCCCTCGCCCGACTACCCGCTGTGGACGGCCGCGGCCAGCCTGTCGGGCGGCACGCCGGTGCACTATCTGTGCGACGAAGCCAATGGCTGGATGCCCGACCTGGCCGACATCCGCGCCAAGATCACGCCCCGCACGAAGGGCATCGTGGTCATCAATCCCAACAACCCCACCGGCGCGCTGTACTCCGATGAGCTCCTCAAGGGCATTGTCGGCATCGCCCGCGAGCATGGCCTTGTGATCTTTGCCGACGAGGTGTACGACAAGGTGCTGTACGACGGCGCCAAGCACACGGCCATCGGTTCGCTGAGCGAGGACGTGCTCACGCTCACGTTCAACTCGCTCTCCAAAAGCTACCGCTCTTGCGGGTACCGCGCGGGCTGGCTGGTGGTGTCGGGCGACAAGAAACCTGCCAAGGACTACATCGAGGGCTTGAACATGCTCTCGAACATGCGCCTGTGCGCCAACGTGCCCGGTCAGTGGGCGGTGCAGACCGCACTGGGGGGCTACCAGAGCATCAACGAACTGGTGGGCGAAGGTGGGCGCCTGCGCAAGCAGCGCGATCTGGCGTACGAACTCATCACGGCCATCCCGGGCGTGACCTGCGTCAAGCCCCAGGCGGCCTTGTACATGTTCCCGCGCCTGGACCCCGCCGTGTACCCCATCGAGAATGACCAGCAGTTCTTCCTTGAACTGCTGCAGGAAACCAAAGTCATGCTGGTGCAGGGCACCGGCTTCAACTGGGCAGCGCCCGACCATTTCCGCATCGTTTTCCTGCCCCACGAAGACGATCTGCGCGATGCCATCGGCCGCGTGGCACGCTTCCTCGAGCAGTACCGCAAGCGCCAGCAGGCGGCCGCTGTGGCGGTTGCCGCCGCGGCCGGCTGAAGACGCGGCACGTCTCCCACACGAGACCTCCCATGCACATCCGCCCAGCTGCTGACCATGTCCGGGGTTTCCTGGCCCGTGCGGGGGCGTGCACGCTGGCGATGGCATTTGCAGCCTGCATGGCGCCCGCGAACGCCGCCGACCCCAAGACCGAGCCCGTCAGCTTTCAGCACAAGGATTGGGCCCTGCAATGCGACAACACCCGCACCTGCCGGGCGGTGGGCTACCAATCGGAAGACGGTGATTCGGAGCCTGTCTCCGTCCTCCTGACACGCCAGGCAGGCCCCAACGCACCCGTGCAGGTGGATTTGCAGGTCCATACCGAAAAGACTGAACTGGGAGCGCTCGAACTGCGGGTGGGCAAGGCCTCGGTGCGGGAACTGGAAGGCCACGACATTTCCCGAGTGCCAGCGGGCCAGGTGCCGCGCCTGCTGCAAGAGCTCCAGACGAACAGCGAAGCGACCGTGTTGGCGGGCAAGGACCAATGGACGCTGTCGCTCGCTGGCGCCAGTGCCGTCATGCTCAAAATGGACGAGGCTCAGGGCCGCGTCGGCACGCCCGGGGCGCTCGTGCGCCGTGGCACGCGCCCCGAATCGTCCGTGCTGCCGCCACTGCCCGCGCCGGTTGCCAAGACCTCCAAGCCCCTGCCCACGCGCCCGGGCGATGCCGCGTTGGCCAAGCCGCTGGTAGCAGCGCTGGACCGCTCCGGCGTCGACGGCCAGTGCAACGGCGACGACGCCTTCAACCCGGCCAATGTGCAGGTGTACCGCCTGACGGAGCGCAAGGTGCTGCTGTCCGTGCCCTGCGGCATGGGGGCGTACAACTTCAGCAGCCTGCTGTGGATGGCCAACGACCGGCCCCCCTACCAACCAGAGCCCCTGGCCGATGTAGACGGTGATTTCGATCCCGCCACCGGCAGCGTGCATTCGGCGATGAAGGGCCGCGGCATCGGCGACTGCTGGTGGGTGCGCCAGTGGCAGTTTGACGGGCGGGGCTTTGTGCGGACCAGCGAAGCGGGCGACAGCATGTGCCGCGGTTTTGCAGGCGGCGCGTGGCAATTGCCCACGTACGTCACGCGATGACGCCGCGCCCCGCCAGCTCGCCCCCGCCCCCGACGCCCGCCCCATTTTTCATCTTCCAACTCTTTCTTCCCCCATCGCTATGAAACCCATCCAAGTAGGCCTTCTGGGCATCGGCACCGTCGGCAGCGGCGTGTTCAACGTGCTCGCGCGCAACCAGGACGAGATCAGCCGCCGCGCCGGCCGCGGCATCGAGATCACCATGGTGGCCGACCTCGACGTAGACCGTGCCCGGGCCGCGGTGGGCGCCGACATCCAGGTCGTCAACGACGCCCGCGCCATCATCGCCAACCCCGACATCGACATCGTCATCGAGCTCATCGGCGGCTACGGCATCGCCCGTGCGCTGGTGCTCGAAGCCATTGCGGCTGGCAAGCACGTGGTCACCGCCAACAAGGCGCTGCTGGCCGTGCACGGCACCGAGATCTTCGCGGCCGCATCGGCCAAGGGCGTGATGGTGGCCTTCGAGGCCGCCGTGGCCGGTGGCATCCCCATCATCAAGGCGCTGCGCGAAGGCCTGACCGCCAACCGCATCCAGTGGATCGCCGGCATCATCAACGGCACCACCAACTTCATCCTGTCCGAGATGCGCAGCAAGGGCCTGGACTTCGACGTGGTGCTGAAAGAAGCGCAGCGCCTGGGCTACGCCGAGGCCGACCCCACCTTCGACATCGAAGGCGTGGACGCCGCGCACAAGGTCACGCTGATGAGCGCCATCGCCTTTGGCATCCCGGTGCAGTTCGACAAGGCCTATGTCGAGGGCATCACCAAGCTGGGTGCGGCCGACATCAAGTACGCCGAGCAACTGGGCTACCGCATCAAGCTGCTGGGCATCACCAAGCGTGCAGACAAGGGCATCGAGCTGCGCGTACACCCGAGCCTGGTGCCCAGCAAGCGCCTGATCGCCAACGTCGAAGGCGCCATGAACGCCGTGGTGGTGCAGGGCGATGCCGTGGGGACCACGCTGTACTACGGGAAGGGCGCGGGCAGCGAGCCCACCGCCAGCGCCGTGATTGCCGACCTGGTGGACATCACCCGCCTGGCCACCGCCGACCCGGAGCACCGCGTGCCGCACCTGGCCTTCCAGGCCAACACGCTGACCGACGCCATGGGTACGCTGCCCGTGCTGCCCATGAGCGAAGTGGTCACCAGCTACTACCTGCGCCTGCGCGTGGCCGACCAGGCTGGCGTGCTGGCCAAGGTTACCGGTCTGCTCGCTGAGGCCGGGGTGAGCATCGACGCGGTGCTGCAGCGCGAGGCTGACGAAGTGGGTGGCGAGGGCTCCACACAAACCGATCTCATCATCCTGACCCACGACACCCGCGAAGGCACCATGGACGCCGTGATCGCCCAGATGCAGGCCCTGCCCACGGTGCTGGCGCCCATCACGCGCATCCGCAAAGAGGAACTGAACTGATGCTGTACGTCTCCACCCGCGGCCATGCCGACCGCAAGCGTTTTTGCGACATCCTGCTCGAGGGCCTTGCGCCCGATGGCGGCCTGTACCTGCCCGAGCAGTACCCGAAGATCAGCGACGCCACCCTGACCAAGCTGCGCAAGGCCTACCACGAGCAGGGCTACGCCGAGCTGGCCTTCCAGATCCTGTCGCTCTACATCGACGACATCCCTGCCGCCGACCTGAAGGCCATCTGCGCGAAAACGTACACGGCGGAAGTCTTCGGCACCGGCGAGATCGTGCCCCTGCGCCACCTGGAAGACGGCCTGTGGCTTGAAGCCCTGTCCAACGGCCCCACGCTGGCCTTCAAGGACATGGCCATGCAGTTGCTGGGCAACCTGTTCGAATACGAACTGAACCGCCGTGGTGAAGAGCTCAACATCCTGGGTGCCACCAGCGGGGACACTGGCAGCGCGGCCGAATACGCCATGCGCGGTAAGCAGGGCGTGCGCGTCTTCATGACCAGCCCGCACGGCCGCATGAGCGCTTTCCAGCAAGCGCAGATGTTCAGCCTGCAGGACGAGAACATCCACAACATCGCCATCGAAGGCGTGTTTGATGATTGCCAGGACATCGTCAAGGCCGTGAGCAACGACCTCGAGTTCAAGCGCAAGTACAAGATCGGCACCGTTAACTCGATCAACTGGGCGCGCCTGTTGGCCCAGGTGGTGTACTACTTCGCGGGCTACATCCAGGCCACGGAGACCAACAACCAGAAGGTCAGCTTCACCGTGCCGTCGGGCAACTTCGGCAACGTGTGCGCAGGCCATGTGGCGCGTCAGATGGGCTTGCCCATCGACAAGCTGGTGGTGGCCACCAACGAGAACGATGTGCTCGACGAGTTCTTTCGCACCGGCGCCTACCGCGTGCGGGCTGCGGCCGATACGCACGAGACCTCAAGCCCGTCCATGGACATCAGCAAGGCCAGCAACTTCGAGCGGTTCATTTTTGACCTGCTGGGCCGCAACGGACAGCGCACGAACGCGTTGTTTGCCAAAGCGCTGCCCGCCTATGGCAGGTTCGACTTGAGCGCCGAACCGCTGTTTGCCGATGCGGCCAGCAAGTACGGTTTTGCGAGTGGCAAGAGCACGCATGCCGACCGCCTGGCCACCATCAAGGACACCTTCGAACGCTATGGCGTCACCATCGATACCCACACCGCCGACGGCGTGAAGGTGGCGCGCGAGCACCATGGCGATGCGTCGGTGCCGATGATCGTGCTGGAGACTGCGCTGCCGATCAAGTTTGCAGAGACCATCGTCGAAGCGCTGGGCCACGCGCCCGAGCGCCCTGCCAAGTTTGCGGGCATTGAAGACCTGCCCAAGCGCGTGCAGGTGATGCCCGCCAACGTGCAGTTGGTCAAGCAATACATCGAACGCCATTGCGCGCCAGCAAACTGACGGTTGCCGAGTCCGCGTACGGGCAGTCGCCGGCGCGAAAGGTCCCGGCCGCCATGTGGTGGTCGGGCAGGTACCGTGGAGTGCATTTTCCGCATCAAAATGGCCTCCAGCGCTTGATGTATAGCGCTGGTAGCTATAAAAATAGTAGCAAACCCAAGGAGCGATGGATGAAGGTGATCGGTTTTGCGGGTTTCTCAGGCAGTGGCAAGACCACGCTGGTCGAGCAGCTCATCCCCGAGCTGCGGCTGCGCGGCCTGCGGGTGTCGGTGGTCAAGCACGCGCACCACAGCTTTGACGTGGACCATCCGGGCAAGGACACCTACCGGCACCGCGAGGCAGGGGCCTTTGAGGTGGTGGCGGCATCCGACAAACGCCTGATGCTGGTGCGCGAGTTCGAACGCCCCGCCACGCTCAGCGTGCACCACCTGCTGGCCGAGCTGTACGCCGGCGTGGACTGGGTTTTGGTCGAAGGCTTCAAGGACAGCGACTTGCTCAAGATCGAGGTGTGGCGCGCGCCAGAGCCCGGGCAGCCCACCAAGCCGGTGCGTTACCCCGAAGACGATTTTGTCGTCGCCGTGGCCACCGACGCGCCCGGTGGCCTGCCCGCGCCCACCGGCCTGCCGGTACTGGACCTCAACGCGCCGTCGCAGATGGCGGACTGGCTCATCGCGCACCAGGAGCGTTTTGAGTACAACGCCGAACTCTATGGAGTCGATCTGGCATGAGCCTCCCGCCGCGCGCACCGATGAAACCCCTGGACCAGGCGCTGGCCGAGCTGCTGGCCCATGCCGCGCCGCTGCAGGGCGCAGAGACTGTCACCACCTTTGACGCCGACGGGCGCGTGCTGGCGCAAGACTGTGTCTCGGCGCTGCATGTGCCGCCGCAGGACAACAGCGCCATGGACGGCTATGCCGTGCGTGGTGCCGACGTGCCTGCCGCGGGCGCCGTGTTGCCCGTCTCGCAGCGCATCGCCGCCGGCAGCGCGGGCGAGCCGCTGGCACCCGGCACGGCGGCGCGCATCTTCACCGGCGCACCCGTTCCCGAGGGCGCGGACACCATCCTGATGCAGGAAGACTGCGAAGTCCTGGACGGCGAAGGCCTGGGCCGCGTGCGCGTGAATGTGCTGCCGCCCATCGGCCAATGGATCCGCCGCGCGGGCGAGGACATCACCCGCGGCGCCGTGGTGCTGGCGGCCGGCACGCGGCTGTCCCCGGCCGAGCTGGGCTTGGCCGCCAGCATCGGCCTGCACCAGCTGCAAGTGGCGCGCCGACCGCGCGTGGCATTGTTTTCGACCGGTGACGAACTGGTCATGCCCGGCGACGTACCGCCCGAGCAGATGCGGCCTGGCGCCATCTACAACAGCAACCGCTTCTTTTTGCGCGCGATGCTGCAACGCCTGGGCTGCGCCGTCACGGACTACGGCATCGTGCCCGACCGGCGCGACGCCACCATCGACGCCCTGCGTTCCGCCAGCGGCTCGCACGATCTGATCCTGACCAGCGGCGGTGTGTCGGTGGGCGAAGAAGACCACATCAAGCCCGCCGTCGAGTCACTGGGTTCGCTGGACCTGTGGCAAATCGCGATGAAGCCCGGCAAGCCCTTTGCCTATGGTCAGATTCCCCGGGCAGAGGGCGCTGCGCACTTCATGGGGCTGCCCGGCAACCCGGTGTCGAGCTTTCTGACCTTTGCGCTGCTGGTGCGGCCGTTCGTGCTGCGGCTGCAGGGTGTGCAGGATGTCGCCCCCCAATCCATCGCTGCCCGCGCTGATTTCACCTGGCCCAAAGCCGATAAACGCCGCGAATTTCTGCGCGTGCGGCACAACGCAGCCGGTGGGCTCGACCTGTTTTCCAACCAGAGCTCGGGCGTGCTCACCTCGGCCGCCTGGGGCGACGGCGTGATCGACAACCCGGCGGGGCAGACGATTGCCCCCGGCGATAGGGTGCGGTTCATTGCGTTTTCGGAGCTGCTGGGATGAACAAGGTCTCTGTGCGTTACTTTGCCTCCATCCGCGAGGCCATTGGGCAAGGCAGCGAGGCGGTCGAGACCTCGGCCGCCACGCTGGGTGCCCTGCGCGACGAACTGATTGCACGCGGCGGTGCCCATGCCAGCAGCCTTGCGCGCGGCCGGGCCGTGCGCATGGCGCTCAACCAGACCTTGAGCGATGAATCCGCCACCCTGGCCGATGGGGCCGAGGTGGCGTTTTTTCCGCCGGTGACGGGCGGCTAAGGGTTCGCTCTCTCGCGCTCTCTCGCGCGCTTGCAGGTCGCCTCAGAGCGCCTTCAGGCGATCCTGTAGCGCCTGCGAGGCCGGCATCATCGGCGCGCGCAGCTCGTTGTGCATCCACCCTGCATGCGCCAGCATGGCCTTGAGCGGGGCCGGGTTGGGCTCGGCAAAACACGCGTCCACCCAGGGTTGCAAGGCCTGCCACACACGGCGCGCCGCGTGCAGATCGCCCGAGCGCAGCAAAGCCATCAACTCCACAAAACGCGGCGTCTGCCAGTGCGCGCTGGCCGATATGGCACCTGCACCCCCCAGGGCCAGCGTATGGAAGATCTGCGCGTCTTCGCCCGTCAACACCTGCAGCCGGCCATCGGCGATCAGCGCCTGCGTCTTGGCGGGGTTGCCGCCGCAGTCCTTGACGCCCTGGATGCGCGGATGCGCCGCCAGCGCCAGCAGCGTCTCGGTGGTGATCGTGGCGCCCGTGCGGTAGGGAATGTCGTAGATCAGCAGGGGCGCCGCGCTGGCGTCGGCCAGCGTGCGGAACCAGTGCAGCAGGCCTTCTTGCGAGGGGCGGATGTAGTGGGGGGCGGAGACCAGCAGGCCCGCAACGGGATAGTGCGCAAGGGCCCGCACCTGCTCCAGCATCTGGCCCTGGTGGTAGCCCGACAGCCCCATCACCACGGGCAAACCCTGGGCGGCGCCGAGCACGGTTTCCAGCACCTGCAGTTGCTCGGCCTTGTCGAGGGCCGCCGCCTCGCCGGTCGAGCCGCAGGCCACGAAGCCCGCAACACCGTCGGCACAAAGCCGGGCGGTGAGGGCTGCCAGCGCCGGATGGTCCACGGCGCCGTCCTTGAACGGCGTGACCAGGGCGATCCACAGCCCGCTGAAGCGAGTGCGGGTGTGCGCAGGGAGTGTGGCCGGGGGAGTAGTCGGGGAGGCAGCGGGGGAGGGTGTCGTCAGTGTCGGCATGCGTAGCGTCCTTTCAAGGTTCGACCAAGGGAAGAACCGTCCGAAAAAGAACGCGCGGAATGCCGGGGAGGGAAGAAGAAAGAAAGGGGAATTTCTCTACCAGGTGGTTCCGTCGCTCATCCGGACGGAACCACAGCTCCGGTCAGATGAGCTCTGGTTTTTTGGCTTTGACCACGCACTGCAAGGCCACCGCGGGAGCGGCGATCAGGGCAGAAGTGCAGTGCGTGGGCATGGGGCGCAGTATAGCGAGGGGCTCCGCATCCGCTGTCGCCAAGCCGCCACGGTGGGCGCGGCAGGGTGGGTGGGGGCCGCTCAAAACGGGGGTTAACTCTGGCTGTCCGCTCCGGTGGCACCGGGCGCCGTGTCTGCGGGCGGAGGCGCAACCAGTTCAGGGCAAGGCCAGGTCAGCAGCTCGGCCAGGCGGGTGACGATCCAGGTGGCCTCGGGCACGGATACGCCCGACTCAGCGGTGCACAGACCGGCGTGGATGCGCGTAAGGATCTCCGACTCGGACGGGGCCTGCACGTGGTACAGCGTCTGTGCATGCTCCACCAAGTGGCCTGCAAGGTCCTCACACAGTTCGTAGCGGGTGCGCACCACGGCGGGCTTTTCGGTCAGGCGGTTGCGGGTGTCGCTGTACACCGCCATGAAAGAGGGCGGAACATGGATCTGGTTGTCGTCGTCGTGCATGCGCCATTGTGGCGGCTGCTGCATGCTGTAGCGCCGGCCCGTGCGGCTCAGAGCCGCCGGGCGCGGTGGCTAGCGTATGGGGCTAGCGCATGCGAGTGAAGAGGAGCTGCCGCTGGGTTTCCGTGTCCACCGATTGGAAGCTGGATGCGGTGACAGCGCCCATCTTGTGTGCGAGCTTTACCTGCTGGCGTCGCGGGAGCTTTTGCTGGTTGACCGCCGTCACCACGCGGATGAAGTTCACGCCGTCAAACGACCAGGTCCCGGTGGCCATGTTGTCCACCAGCACGTTGCCTTGCGGGTCCTTGTAGACCGCATGCTGGGTAAAGGTCTTGTTCTCCTTGAGCTCGGTCACCTGGTACAGGCGCGATTCTGCAGTGTCGTAACGGTGCTCCCATTTGCCCACGAGCGATGACGCTGTGTAGCCAGGCGCGCTGGCGATGTTGGCACTGCTGGGCGCCGCGGCAGCACTGCCGCTTTGCGCGAACAGTGGCGCACTGGCCAGGCACAAAGTCAGCAGAAGGAGTCGGTGTTTCATGCGCAGCCTGATCGATGGAAATGGATGGAGCGCGGAGTATCTCTGCTGTCCGCCGCCGGTGGGCGGCACTTACACCACGTAACCGCTGCTTGCTACAGACAGAGCAGCCGGTCGCGCACCCATTGCGCATCAATCGGGCGTGAACAGCCGCTCGAACCGGGCTTGGTCCGCGGGCAGCTCGAAGCTCACCACCTGGCCCATCTTCATGTCTGACAGCCGGCAAGCTCCAAACAGCGTGGTCTTGCCTGACAGTTCCATCACGTCGAGATCGATGATGGCGTAGGGATGGGGAACAAAGACCTGGTGCTCGAACACATCCTTGTGCGTATTGCGCGGCGAAGGGTAGAGCATGTACAGGGCGGTGGTGATGGTTTGCGTGGCCATGCGGGTGGGAATGGGGTTGGGACAGTGCAGGTAGGCAGTGCGGGCACTCAGGATGGACCGTGCGGGCATGCACTGGGAGTACAGTGCGGGCGAATCGTACAGACAATCGAAAAATCCTCCATGGCACGACTTAAAAGCGAATGGCCCGGCAAAGTGCTGGCACTGATCCAGAGCGGCAATCTGGCCGCCGCCATCGCGCAGATCAAGGTGGCCCCGTCGGTGGGCGACGTGACGCGCCTGCAGGCGATGCTGGCCAAGCTGCCGCAAAATCCCGCGCTCGCGCAACTGAACAAGGTGGTGGAGGAAGAGCGTGCGCTGCTGGCCGCGCCCCGCCTGCACCGCTCGCCCTGACCTCGCGCCTTCTCGTGCAACCCATGCAATCCACGCCAGAAAAACCTGCCGACATGACCGCGCCGCGTGTCTCCATCCAGACCGAAGACTTCGACCTCTCCGCCGAGATCGCGGCGCTGCGCCGCGGTGACAAGGGCGTGGGCGCAGTCTGCAGCTTTGTGGGCACCGTGCGTGACCGGAATGTGGCCTCCACGTCCTCCACTTCCGAGTCCTCGCTGCCCAACGAGGCGGCGCCAAAGTACGACACCGTGTCGGCCATGGAGCTCGAGCACTACCCCGGCATGACCGAGAAGTCCATCGAAGCGATGGTGGACGATGCCTTTCGGCGCTTTGACATCCTGGGCGCCCGTGTGATCCACCGCGTGGGGCTGTTGCAGCCGCTCGACCAGATCGTGCTGGTAGCAGTGACCAGTGCCCACCGGGGCCAGAGCTTTCAGGCCTGCGAGTTTCTGATGGACTACCTCAAGACCCAGGCCCCGTTCTGGAAGAAGGAAACCACCCCGCAAGGCGCACGCTGGGTGGATGCGCGGGTGAGCGACGACGCGGCGCTGGCGCGCTGGGGCATCGTGGCGCAGAACGCCTGACCGGCCTTTTCGCGCTGGCTGGAGTCGAAATTTTGAATGAAATTGGCCGCCAGCGCTTATTGGTATTGTGCGTGTAGCTATCAAAATAGTAGCGATGCTGGGATTGCGACCAACGTGCCGCTCCAGCGCTCAGCGCTCTTCTTGAGGGGAGGGCCCGAAGGCGCACTGCCTTTGGGGCGAGGCATCGTCTTGACCGTCCTGACCACACGCAGTCGACGGGCCGTCCTACACGGCCGTTTGGAATGCGCCGCTAGATTAGCCCTACCGCTTGCCAGTGACTTGTGAGAGTTCCGGCCAGAAAGAAACTCTCCGCACAGTTTCATCGTCGCGTGCGCTTCTCCCCATACAAGGCTCCCATGAAAATTTCGCTGCTGATTGCTGCACTTATCGCCACCCTAGGTCTTGCCGCTTGCGAGCGCACAGTGGTCACTCCGGCTCCGACAGCACCCGTAGTGGTCGTTCCAGGCCCCGCCGGGCCGGCAGGTGCTACGGGTGCCACCGGCTCGACCGGCTCCACGGTGGCCGTTCCTGGCCCCACGGGTGCGACGGGCGCTACCGGTGCTTCCGGCGCTACGGGTGACGACGGCGCCAAGGGCTCCACCGGTACTGCCGGCGCCACAGGCGCCTCTGGTGCCCCGGGCTACGACGGCGCCAAGGGCGACACCGGCGCTGACGGCAAAAAGGGCGACACCATGATCGTCGTCCCCGCCAAGTAAGTTATTGGCACTGCCCACCAAAAACGCAGGCGCGCTCCGCCTGCGTTTTTTTTGCGCTCGGCCAGGAGCATCAGACAGGAGGGAGATGTCTGTGGGTGTGTGGAGGGGCCGCTGGAACATCCCTCTCGTCGGGCAATCGCGCACCGGTCAGGGCAGACCTGCGCTTGAGCGGCATTGACCTGGCGCGAGGCCCAGTCGGGGCGTTGTCTTGAAATTCCAGCAGATTTGCCCCAAGTGCAGCGCAATTCGGAGGATATTGGACCATGCGTCTCGACAAATTCACCACCAAGTTTCAGGAAGCCCTGAGCGATGCCCAGACCCTCGCCCTGGGCAATGACCACGCCTACATCGAGCCTGTGCACATGCTCGTGGCCATGCTCAAACAGGACGACGGCCCGCGGGCGTTGCTCCAGCGCGCCGGCGTCAACGTACAAGGCCTGCTGGCCGCGGCGGAGTCGGCCGTGCAGCGCCTGCCCCAGGTGCAGGGCAATGACCAGGTGCAGGGCGGCCCGGAGCTCGGCCGCGTGCTGCAGGCGACCGAGAAGGAAGCCATTAAGCGCGGTGATCAGTTCATCGCGAGCGAGCTGTTCCTGCTGGCCGTGATCGACAGCAAGGGCGAGGCTGCGCGCATCGCCAAGGAAAACGGCCTGACCCGCAAGAGCCTGGAGGCCGCCATCGACGCCGTGCGCGGCGGCCAGAAGATGGACAACGCCGAGGCCGAAGGCCAGCGCGGCGCCCTGGCCAAGTACTGCATGGACCTGACCGAGCGCGCCCGCATGGGCAAGCTCGACCCCGTGATCGGCCGCGACGACGAGATCCGCCGCGCCATCCAGGTGCTGCAGCGGCGCACCAAGAACAACCCCGTCCTCATTGGTGAACCCGGTGTGGGCAAGACTGCCATTGTGGAAGGCCTGGCCCAGCGCATCGTGGCCGGCGAGGTGCCCGAGAGCCTCAAGGGCAAGCGCGTGCTCAGCCTGGACATGGCCGCCCTGCTCGCCGGTGCCAAGTACCGCGGCGAGTTCGAAGAGCGCCTGAAAGCCGTGCTCAACGAGCTGGCCAAGGACGAGGGCCAGACCATCGTCTTCATCGACGAACTGCACACCATGGTGGGCGCCGGCAAGGGCGAAGGCGCGATGGACGCGGGCAACATGCTCAAGCCCGCCCTCGCGCGCGGCGAGCTGCACTGCGTGGGCGCCACCACGCTCGACGAGTACCGTAAGTACATCGAGAAGGACGCTGCGCTGGAGCGCCGTTTCCAGAAGATCCTGGTGGGCGAGCCCACGGTGGAAGCCACCATTGCCATCTTGCGCGGCCTGCAGGAGAAGTACGAGGTGCACCATGGCGTGGACATCACCGACCCGGCCATCGTGGCCGCGGCCGAGCTGAGCCACCGCTACATCACCGACCGTTTCCTGCCCGACAAGGCCATCGACCTGATCGACGAGGCTGCGTCCAAGATCAAGATCGAGATGGACTCCAAGCCCGAGGTCATGGACCGCCTGGACCGCCGCCTGATCCAGCTGCAGATCGAGCGCGAGGCTGTGCGCCGCGAGAAGGACGAGTCCTCGCTCAAGCGCTTTGGTCTCATCGAAGAAGAGATCGCCAAGCTGCAAAAGGAGATCGCCGACTACGACGAGATCTGGCAAGCTGAAAAGGCCCAGGCCCAGGGCAGCGCGCACGTGCGCGAAGCCATCGACAAGCTCAAGTTCCAGATCGAGGAGTTCACCCGCAAGGGCGACTTCAACAAGGTGGCCGAGCTGCAGTACGGCAAGCTGCCCGACCTGGAGCGCCAGCTGAAAGAAGCGCAGGCGCAAGAGGACGGCAAAGACGGTGCTCCTGCCCCACGCCGCCTGCTGCGCACGCAGGTGGGCGCCGAAGAGATCGCCGAGGTGGTGAGCCGCGCCACGGGCATCCCGGTGTCCAAGATGCTGCAGGGCGAGAAGGACAAGCTCCTGCAGATGGAAGGCAAGCTGCACGAGCGTGTGGTGGGCCAGGAAGAAGCGATTGCCGCCGTGGCCAACGCCATCCGCCGTTCGCGCTCGGGTTTGTCGGATCCCAACCGCCCCACGGGATCGTTCCTGTTCCTCGGCCCCACGGGCGTGGGCAAGACCGAGCTGTGCAAGGCGCTGGCGGGCTTTTTGTTTGACAGCGAAGACCACCTGATCCGCATCGACATGAGCGAGTTCATGGAGAAGCATTCGGTGGCCCGACTGATCGGCGCGCCGCCAGGCTATGTGGGCTATGAGGAGGGCGGCTACCTGACCGAAGCCGTGCGCCGCAAGCCCTACAGCGTGCTGCTGCTCGACGAGGTGGAAAAGGCCCACCCCGACGTGTTCAACGTGCTGCTGCAGGTGCTGGACGATGGCCGCCTGACCGATGGCCAGGGCCGTACCGTGGACTTCAAGAACACGGTGATCGTGATGACGAGCAACATCGGCTCGCACCTGATCCAGGCCATGGTGGGGCAGGACTCTGAGGACATCAAGGAAGCGGTGTGGGGCGAGCTCAAGAACCACTTCCGCCCCGAGTTCCTGAACCGCATTGACGAGACGGTGGTGTTCCACGCGCTGGATGCACAGCACATCGCTTCGATCGCCAAGATCCAGCTGCAGCTGCTGCAAACCCGGTTGGCGAAGATGGATTTGGAGTTGCAGGTGTCGGACGCGGCCTTGGCAGAATTGGCCAAGGTGGGGTTCGACCCGGTGTTTGGTGCACGGCCGCTCAAGCGGGCGATCCAGCAGCGGCTGGAAAATCCGCTGTCCAAGCTGTTGCTGGAAGGGCGTTTTCCACCCAAGAGCGTGATTCCTGTCACGGTCAACCCGGTGCTCGAGCCCGGTGTCTTTCAGTTCGGCGCCGTAGCGCAGGGCTGACACCGTGATGTGTTGAAAGCACGCCGCCCGGGCTCTGTGAGAGCCCGGGCGGCGTTTGGCGCAGTTGTGAAGGAGAGGTGTCGTTTGAACGAATTTGTTGCCGATGGGCTGCGCCTGATCGTGCGCCTGGTGGTGATTGCCATGGGGCTGGTGCTGTTTGTGAGCCTCCTGGCGGCCGTCATGGTGCTGGCGCTGGTCTGGACCTTGCGAGCAGGCTGGGCACGGCTCACGGGGCAGCCCGTGACGCCGTGGGTGATGCGCATGGACCCGCGTACGGGCTTCAGCACGGCGTTTCGTTCCAGCCAGCGCTGGTCCACCGCCACGCGGGCAGCGGCGCAGGGCGCAGGCGATGGCACTCAGGGTACCGAGGGCCCAGAGGAGCCAGTGGCACCGCGCCGCGGCGGCATCCTGCCCGGAGCGGCGCAGGTGAGCGATGTGGAGGCGCGGGAGTTGCGCTGATCGGTGCTTTAGCACTGACCCCCTGGCGCGTACCGCACAGCATCGATCCGCACCCGTCCGCATCGACGCAACTCTCTAGACAGAGCTTTTGACACCGCACGCGGGCTCTGCGGCCCGATACTGCGACATGCTCCAACCTGCACCGTGCAGGCGCCGGCCCCGCATGCATACATGCTGGCAGCACAGTGCCAGGCGGGCTGGTGGCACCTCTTTATCATTCAGCCATGACACCAGCCGATATCCACGCCCACTTCGATCTCCAACGCCAGGCAAGCCGCGCGCACATTGAGGTGCCGCTCCTGGTGCGGCGCGAGCGTCTGCTGCGCCTGTCCAAGATGTTGGACGAGAACGGGCCGGTGCTGGCGGCCGCAGTGCAGGCCGACTTTGGCATGCGCTCGCCGCGCTTGACCGAGGTGGCGGATTTTTTCGTGCTGCGCACCTTGCTGTCGCACACGCTGAGCCACCTGGCGAAGTGGATGAAGCCACGCAAGGTGCGCACGCCCATCTTTCTGCAGCCCGCCAGCGCGCACATCCAGCGCCAGCCGCTGGGCGTAGTGGGTGTGATTTCTCCGTGGAATTACCCGGTGCAGCTGGCGCTGGCCCCGGCCATCACCGCGCTGGCGGCGGGCAACCGCGTGATGCTCAAGCCCAGCGAACTCACACCGCACACATCGGCCCAGCTGGCCCTGCTGGTAGCGCAGTTCTTTGCGCCCGACGAGTTCTGCGTGGTGCAGGGCGATGCCAACCTGTCGGCGCTGTTCGCGTCGCTGCCGTTCGACCACCTGGTGTTCACCGGCTCCACCGCCGTAGGCCGCAAGGTGGCGCAGGCCGCGGCCCAGCACCTCACGCCCACCACGCTGGAGCTGGGCGGCAAGTCCCCCTGCATCATTGACGGGCACTGCGACATGCAGGACGCCGCCCTGAAGATTGCGCACGGCAAGCTGCTGAACGCCGGGCAGACCTGCATTGCGCCCGACTACGTGCTGCTGCCCCGCGGCCGTGAGGGCGAGTTTGCACAGGCCTACCGCGCAGCCGTGGCGCGGCTGTTCCCGACCATCGAAGGCAACCCTGACTACGCCTCCATCATCACGCCGCGCCACCACGCCAGGCTGCGCACCATGCTGCAGCAGGCGCAGACGCAGGGCGCCGAGGTGCAGACCATCGACCCCGCGGCCGGAAAGCCTGCGGTGTCCACGGTCGGCACGCTGGGCGACGGTGCCAGCCGCCAGATGCTGCCCACGCTGGTGTTCGGCGCCACGTCGGCCATGCAGCTGATGCAGGAAGAAATCTTCGGACCCATCCTGCCTGTGGTGTCGTATGAGCGGCTGGACGACGCGATTGCGCACATCAACGCCGGCCCGCGGCCCCTGGCCCTGTACTGGTTTGGCCAGAGCGAAGCAGTGCGCGACGACGTGCTGCGCCGCACGGTGAGCGGCGGTGTGACGGTGAACGACACGCTGATGCACATCGCCCACGACAAACTGCCCTTTGGCGGCGTGGGTGACAGCGGCTGGGGCGCCTACCACGGTGAGCAGGGCTTCTTGCGCTTTTGCCACCAGAAGTCGGTGCTGGTGCAGTCGCGCTGGTCGATGGGCTCGATGTTCTATCCGCCCTACGGTGCCAAGTTCGACCAGGTCATGGGCCTGCTTCGGCGCTGGCTATAGCGGTCGATGTCGCTGCGGCATGTGGCTCGTCGGGGTCCTCGCCCGCCGCAGCATCTGCCGCCGGCGCCGGCCGTGGTTGCGTGATGAGCTGCACCATGGCATCGCGCAGCTGGCCGGTGGATACCGGCTTGTGCAGCAACAGGGCCGAGGTGGACTGCGCGTCGCGCAGGCGCTGCGGCGAGGTGTCGCCCGTCAGGATGATTGCCGGCACGGGCGTGCCCAGGTAGGCGCGCAGGGCCTGCAGCACCTGCTTGCCGGTCTCTTCGTGGCGCAGGCGGAAGTCCGTGATGATGAGGTCGGGCACGATGTCGAGCGTGCTGTCTTCCAGGCACTCCAGCGCATCCTTGCTCGACTCGGCCGTGATGCACAGGCAGCCCCAGCTTTGCAGCAGCGACTGCATTCCCGTGCGCACTGCCTCGTCGTCGTCGATGGCCAGAACTTTCAGCCCCTTGAGGCTGTGCGCATCCCGGCCGAGTGATGGGGCGCCCTCGTCTTCGAGTGCACCTTGCCAGCGGTCGAGCCACAGGCGGAACACCGAGCCGCGGCCAGGCTGCGACAGCAACTCCACCGACGTGTTCATCTCGCGCGCCAGCCGCTGAACAATGGCCAAGCCGAGGCCCAGGCCCTTGCGCCGGTCACGCTCCGGGTTGCCCAGCTGGTGGAACTCCCGAAAGATGTCTTCCCACTGGTGCTGCGGTATGCCCGCGCCGGTGTCCCACACCTCCAGCGCCAGGCGCTTGCCGCGCGTGCGGCACGCGATGAGCACGCCGCCCCGCCCGGTGTAGCGCAGTGCGTTGGAGATGAAGTTGTGCATCACCAGCCCCACCAGGGAGCGGTCGGCATACGCGGCGGCGGACGTCTCGCGCGTGCGGTACACCAGCCCGGCCGTGTCGGCCTGCACGCCAAACTCCTGCTCCAATGCGCTCAGGAGCGGCTGTACGGCAAAGGGGGCAGGGCGCACCTTGACCACCCCGGCCTCCAGCCGCGAATAGTCGAGCAAGGTGGTGAGCATCTCGGCTGCCGCCCCCGAGGCAGCGTGGGCATGGCCCAGCACCGTGCGCTGGTGGTCATTGAGCGGGCTGCGCTGCAGCGATTCGAGAAACAGACCCATCGCATGCAGGGGCTGGCGCAGGTCGTGGCTCGCCGCCGCCAGAAAGCGGGATTTGTCGCGGTCGGCGCGCTCGGCTGCTTCTTGCGCCGCCAGCGCGCGGTGAGATTCGGCGCGCAGCTCGGTCACCAGCCGGTCGTTTTCGAGCTTGAGCGCGATGCTGCGCCGCGTAGCGCGGTCGGCCGTGCGTGCCTGCATGCAGGTGAGTGCGTAGTACACGGTGGTCAAGAGGAGCGCAGGCCACATGGCCGGCCCGCCTGCCAGCGCCACGGCGATCATCACCCCGCCCATGGCGCAGGTCAGGTAGGTCACATACGCTCTGAACAGGGGCGCCCCCAAGCCCAGCGTGCCAGACGACACGGTGCTGATGATGCCGATGGCGTAGATCACGCTGTCCTGCGTGCCCCAGTACAGCACCACATAGCCGAGTCCGCCCCAGCTGAGCCCCATGGCGGCCATGCAGACGATGAGCTTGCACACCGCTTGCCGCGCGGGGTCGGCAAAGGGCGCCACGCCCTGCACCGTGATGTAGACCCCGCACACCACCAGCGCGTGCAGCACCAGCCAGATGGCAGTGGCCTGCGTGTCTGCCACGTGCGCCATCACCCACAGCGTGCCCAGGGCCGTGGCCAGCGAGGCCAGCAGCGTCATCGGAAAGTTCTGGCGCAGCAGGGCGACTTGCTCGCGCAGCACCTCGTCGCGCTCCCACACCCGCCACCCCCAGCGCGTGGGCGGATCCATGGCGTCACGCGCCGTAGGGAGCACGTCAGAGCGTGTCATGCAGCTGCGGGGTCGACAAGCCCATGCGCTGCGCGGCCAGCAATGCGGCGCTGCGGCTGTTGACGCCCAGCTGCGCAAAGATGGCGGCCACGTGCACGCGCACGGTGTTTTCGCTCAAGCCCAGGTCGCGGGCGATGACCTTGTTGGGCTTGCCGGTGCACAGCAGGGCCAGCACATCAAGTTGCCGTGCGGTCAGTGAAGGGGTAGCGGGCCCGCGTGGAGACGCAGTGCTGTGGCCGCTGTGGATGGGAAAGCAGGGCTGCCCGGCCAGCGCACAGGTGATGGCATTGAGGATGTCCTCTGCACTGGCCGACTTGAAAAGAAAACCGTCGGCGCCGCGGGCCCGCGCCTCGTGGATCGCATCGGGCGCCACACTGGCGGACACAAGCACGATGCGGGCGTGGGGGCAGGCCTGGCGCAGCGGGCGCAGGCCATCGAGCCCATTCATGCCGGGCAGCTGGATGTCCAGCAGCACCAGGTCGGTGTCCACCGCGTTCAGGGCGCAGGCTTCGGCGATGGAGCCCGCCTCTGCAATCGTGCCCACAGCGGGGTGGTCCTGCACGATCAGGCGCAAACCTGTGCGAAACAGGTTGTGGTCATCTACCAGCAGAAGACGGGCAGTCATCCGACAAGTATTGCGCACAACGTGGTGTTGCGGACTAGTCCATTTGTGCGATGGACGCTGGCAAGGGCACTTTCTAGACTTTCCGTCAAGCATTGAAAAGCACTTTGCCGGCCGCGCCGGCCCGCCTCAAGGCGGCAAGGTCATGGCGCGACCTCCGAGGGGGCGGCGGCCCCTGTAACGCAAGCGCGGGGGATGGGATGCAAGTGCACACCAATGCGCAGCCTTTGCCTTTTTCACTTTTGCTGTTCAGAGGGATTTGTCATGACATTCACTGCATCCATCCATGGCTCTGGTTCTGCCACCGCGTCCGCGCGCCACAACGAGCCGCGGATTCTGCCGCCCAGTGTGGCCCCAGGGGGCCCGGGGCTGGGGGGAAACACGGTCGCGCAGATCGTGGAAGAAAACTGCCCGGGGATGCTGGCGTCGGCGGGTGTGGTGATCGAACACCTGGACGCCCAGGCGGGGACCTGGCAGTGTTCCACCGACGACGGGCAGACTTGGCGCGCGGTCCGCACCGACCTCGTCAACCGCCCCGGCCACATGGGCCTGGCGCTGGACCGCGATGCCCGGCTGCGCGTGCTGCCTTTTGGCGGCCACCGGGTGAGCGGCGCGCGCGTGGCCTTCCACACCGTGCAGCGCAGCCATGGGCAGGGCAACGGCAGCTACCGCGCCTACGCCGACGACGACCGCGAAGACGGGTCCCACACCGTCACGCTGGTGTTGGGCCTGGCTGCGATCAATGGCACGCCGCCTGCGGTCCACGTGCCGCGCCCCCGCAACAAGCGGGCGCTGGTGCAGCGCGCGGCCTCGGCTGCCGCAGGCGCTTCGCTGGTGGGTGCCATGGCACTGGCGTAGAGCGCTGAGTGCGCGGTGATGGTGTTGCGCAGCACTGCCGCTGCTGCCACAGATACTGTCCGCAGGGTGGCGGAAACCGGGTGTGATCGAGGGCAAGGCAGGGCCCCGCACAGGGTGAAAAACCGTTTGCGGCGACAATGCCGGTCCTTTCGTATTTTCATTCCCCGTTTCGTTCGGTTTTTCCATGTCCAGTATCCAGGTTCGTCCCGCTACGCTTCGCGATGCAAAAGCCATCGCCCAGATCCATACCGTCTCTGCCCAAGAGGCATACAAAGGGGTGGTGCCAGACGAGCAGTTGAAGTCCATGTCGTCGGTTGAAAAGCGCCAGGCCTACTGGCGCGAAGCCATTGAATATTGCGAGCCCCAGGTCCAGGTGGCCACCGACGGCGAGAAGATCGTCGGTTTTGTCGGCTACGACCGCTCGCGCGATGAAAAGTCCCGCCCCACCACTGGGGAAATCTGGGCCATCTACGCAGCCCCCACCCACTGGAACCAAGGCGTTGGCCTGGCCCTGTGGGACGCCGCCCGCGATGGCCTTCAGGAAGAAGGCTGCACCAACGTGACGGCCTGGGTGCCGCTGCGCAACGAGCGTGCCCTGCGCTTTCATGAGCTTGCGGGCTTCAAGCGCGAACTGTCCACGGCCAAGACGGCGGTGGTCGGTGGCGTGAAGATTGAAGAAGTGCGCCTGAAGCGCCCGATCAACGCCTGAGCACCCACCCATGATCACTTGGAGCCATCAAGGCCAGCCCCAGCAAGCCCAGTGGCGCTCTGAAAGCGGCGCCCCGGCGCCGCGCCGGGTTGTCACTGCCGACGACACGCTGGCCGCCGACACGGCGTTCCGCATGGCGGCCGAAGGCACCGGCCTGCTCTGGCAGGGTGATTTTCAGAACGCGCGCCATCTTCTGCAAGCGCTGATGCGCCGGGCCGACCGCAAACCGGTCAAGGCTGCGGCCCGGGCCGCGCAAAAGCTGGCAACTGCCACGCCCGCCGAGGCCTTCCACCTGCACCGGCAGGCACAGGCCCAGCGCGCACGCGTGCTGGCCGCTGTGCTGATTCCGCTGGAAGGCGACTACAGCATTGCCCTGCGCCGCGCGCCCGACTGGCGCCAAGCCTGTACCGAGGCCTGGGGCCCTGCCACGGGTGAGCGCTCGGTGGCCACGCTGCGCGAGCTGCTGGGCCTGGTCGGCGCGCACGAATGGCGCAAGAAGGGCGTGGAAGTGTCCGCACTGGGCGCACCGCCGCTCAATCGCATTCATCCGCATTACGGCGTGTTCTCGCCAGTGCGTGGCGAGTATGTGGACTTGGTGGCCAACACCCCGCTGCCGGCCAAGACGCTGGCCTTTGATGTCGGCGCGGGCACTGGCGTGCTGTCGGCCGTGTTGGTGCGCCGCGGCGTGCAACGCGTGGTGGCCACCGACCAGGACCCGCGTGCGCTGGCGTGCGCAGAGGAGAACCTGCAGCGCCTGGGCGTACTGCCGCGGGTAGAGCTGCTGAAGGCGGACCTGTTTCCGCCCGGCCGCGCGCCGCTGGTGGTGTGCAACCCGCCGTGGGTGCCGGCACGGGCCAATTCGCCCATCGAACACGCGGTGTACGACGAAGGCAGCCGCATGCTGCGCGGCTTTCTGGCCGGGCTGGCCGAGCACCTGGAGCCCGCGGGCGAAGGCTGGCTGATCCTGTCGGACCTGGCCGAGCACCTGGGCCTGCGCCCGCGCGAGCAGTTGCTGGGCTGGATTGCCGAAGCGGGCTTGGTGGTGCGTGGCCAGCACGACGTGAAACCGCACCACGCCAAGGCGGCTGACGCGGCCGATGCCCTGCACGCGGCCCGCGCGGCCGAGGTCACGACGCTCTGGCGGCTGGGCGCTGCGGCCGCCTGATTGGAGCGCGGGCGCGGGTTTGCCAGCGGTTGCCATCCGCTGGCGGGTGCCGTGCTTGCTCTTCTCGCTTCTCGCTCCCCGTTCCTTGCTCAGGCCAAGGCCACGGGCTGGGTGGCGCCAAACGATTTGGCTGTTTCAGGGGCCGCCGGTGCCTTTGCCGCTGCCGGCAGCAGTTGCTCAAACCGCTCGCGCAAGGTGGCGGCCCGCTCGGCGCCTGCCGCCAGGGCGACTTCGTCAAACATCGCTTCACCCACGTCCAGCATGCTGTCCTCGTCCTTGGCAGCACGCAGCGCTTCGCGGAACTGCTGCGCCAGCACCGGGTCGCGGCGGGCAAACAGGCGTTCGCAGGCGTCAAAGAGGTACATGCGGGCACCGGCCAGGGAGCGCAGGGCTTCTGCGGGCTCGGTGCGCGCTGCGGCCGGCGCGGCAGGTGTGGGGTTGGGCGCGTTCGCAGGCTTGGCGGTGGACGCGGGCGGCCATTCTGCAGGCCCTGCCAGGTAGCCCTGGCGCATGAGGTTGTCCACGATCTGCGCGCCGATGCCGTTGTACATCGCTTGCAGGTCCGACAGCGGCTTGCCGTCGGCCAGCAGCAGCAGCGAGCGCTCCCGCAGGCTCAGCGTGCGCACGCCGGGTGAGAGTTCCAGGCGGGCTTTTTCGGTTTTTTGCAGCAGCATGGGTGGCTCCAGTCGCGGGGGATGGGGCAATTGCACCAAGCGGGGATGACGTTGTGATGACCCGGTGCCGCACAATGGCGGGCTGCTCGCGCAACCCGCGGCTGCCTCTCAAAGCCATTGCTATTGTTTTTGTAGCTGCTAGCGCTTATGGAATAAGCGCTAGGCCCTGTTTATATTCAAATTCCCTGTGAACACGCTCCCACCACGTGCCGGTTTGGCGCCCACGCGGTGCCGGGCGTCCGACCCGCGATGACCTTGCTGCTGGCCCCGATGGAGGGGCTTCTCGACTTTGTGCTGCGTGATGTGCTGACCCGCGTGGGCGGGGTGGACCGCTGCGTCTCTGAATTCATCCGCATTACCGGCACGCTGCTGCCGGACAAGGTGTTCTTGCGCTATGTGCCCGAGCTGCGCAACGGCAGCCGCACGCTGGCCGGGGTGCCGGTGCGCGCCCAGCTGCTGGGGTCTGATCCGGTCAGCATGGCGGAAAACGCCGCGTGCCTGGCGGCGCTTGGGCCCGAGGGAATCGACCTCAATTTCGGTTGCCCCGCCAAGGTCGTCAACCGCCACGGCGGCGGCGCGGCTTTGCTGCAGGATCCTGAACGCATCGCTGCGGTGGTGGCGGCCGTGCGCCGCGCGGTGCCCGTGCACCTGCCGGTCTCCGCCAAGATGCGCCTGGGTTTTAACGACACCGGCCTGATGCGCGAGTGCGCGCAAGCCATGGAGGCCGGCGGCGCCTGTGAGGTGGTGGTGCACGCCCGCACCAAGGCCGACGGCTACCGCCCGCCGGCGTACTGGGAGCACATCCCTGCGGTGCGCGCCGCGGTGCGCATCCCCGTGGTGGCCAACGGCGAGATCTGGACCGTGGCCGACGCGCAGCGCTGCCGCGAGGTGTCGGGCTGCGCTGCGCTCATGCTGGGCCGTGGCATCGTGGCCGACCCGGGGCTGGCCCGTGCGATCCGGGCGGCGGATGCGGGCCAGCCGGGCGCGGACACCGTGAGTTGGCCCGAGCTGCTGCCGCACATCGCGGCGTTCTGGCAACTGGTGTGCGACGACCTGGAGCCGCGTCAGCGCGCGGGCCGCCTCAAGCAATGGCTCAACCTGCTGCGCCGGCGTTTCCCCGAGGCCGAGGTCGCCTACCAGCATGTGCGCACGATGACGGATCAACGCGCCATCACGGCCTGGGTGGCAGTGCAGCAGGGGTGATGCCGCCGCGCCCGACGTCTGCCTGGTCTCAGAGCAAGTGATCGGGCGCGAGCGGCCCCAGCAACTGCAGCATCAACCGCAGCGGTGCGCTGGCATCGGGCTCCGACGTCGCGTCGGGCAAGCCGCTGCCTTGCGGTGCGTGCCATACCAGCCGACCGTCGTTCAGTTCCACATGCCAGGCCGCGTCGCGCAGCGCGCTTTCGATCTGTGCGCTGGCGCGGCGCGAGAGTTCGCCGCTGCGGATCAAGAGTGCGATCTCGGTGTTCTGCCGCTGCGAGCGGATGTCCAGGTTCATCGACCCGACGGCCAGCAGGCGCCCATCCATGATCAGCAGCTTGGAGTGCAGCATGGCGCGCGAGCTGCCCATCGATCCGCCCCCTGCGCTCCCGCCCTTGCCACCGGTGCTACCGGTGGAGCCCAGCGCTCCGCTCAGCACCCCAGGGAGTTCGCTGCGCATTTCGTACAGCTCCACGCCCATGGCCAGCAGGTCGGGGCGGTGCCGCGCATAGCCTGCGTGGGCAATGGGGGCGTCGTTGGACGCGAGCGAGTTGGTGAGCACCCGCACCCGCACGCCGCGCGCACGGGCTGCGGCAAACGCCTGCTTCATGTCGGGCCCGGGCACAAAGTACGGCGACACGATCAACAGATCGCGCCGGGCCTGCCCCATGAGTTGCAGCAGGCCATCCACGACGGTGTCGGTTTGCGCCTCAGTGAGCTCGGCCTCATTGGCGGGGCGGTCGGATGAAGTTGCCACTGCCGGAGGCGCGCCATTGCCTTGCGCGGCTGCACTGGCCGGTGCGGCGGCCGGAGCGGGCGTCGGCACCGCAGGCGGCGCAGAAGCTGGTTCCGCCGTGGCCGCACGCTGTCCGCGGGCTGCGATGGCCATCGGCGACGCGTTGGCGGGTGCCTTTTCTGGCAGCGTAGGGGGCGACGTGTTGTCTGGCGGGATCTTTGCGGGCTTGTCCACCAACACGGCGGCGGGCGACCAGGTGAACTGGGCCTGGGCCAGGTCCATCGGCTGCTGATCCCAGATGCGGGCGCGTTGCGCGACAGTAGAGCGTCGCCCGTCGGCCGGGGGCTGGTTGTCGGGAGCGAGCGTGCCCCCCTGGCCGGCCACGCGATCGCGCTGGGCGGCGTCCGTGGCGCGCAGGCGCTCACGCAGCGCGTCCAGCTCCTCGCGGGTGACGAGCGACTGCACGGGGTACGCGCGGTCGTTGTTCCAGTAGCTGTCAAAGCTGCGCGAAAGGTCCTGCACGATCGGGCCAGCGGCCAGTACGTCGAGGTCCACAAAGTTGCCGGACTCGGCATTGCCAAAGTAGGCATCGCCCAGGTTGCGTCCCCCCGTCACGCCCATCGCGTTGTCGGCAATAAAAAGCTTGTTGTGCATGCGCTGCTGCACGCGCGAGAAATCGCCGATCACGCTGAACATACGCCCGATCTGCGAGCCGCGCGCACCGGTCAGCGGGTTGAACATGCGCATCTCGATGTTGGGCACAAAGGCCAGGCGCATGACCTGCGCGTCGCGGCCGGTGCTGTGAAAGTCGTCGAGCAGCACGCGCACGCGCACGCCCCGTTTGGCCGCTGCCACCACGCTCAACAGCAGGCGCTCACTGCTGGCATCGGCATGGATGGCGTAGTACTGCAGGTCCAGCGTCTTCTGTGCGGCGTCGACCAGCGCGAGCCTGCTGCCATAGGCTGCCTGCGGGCCACTGAGCAGAACAAACCCGGAGGGGTGACGCGCCCCGGCAGCGGCACGGCGCTCTTCAACCAGTTGGCCCAGGGCTGTGCCAGCGGGGGAGGCGAGGGCGCTGGACACCGGACGGTCCACATCCTTGGGCAAGCCGGCGCACCCGGTGATGGCCCCGGCAAGCACCACGGCCACAAGTGCGAGCCAACCATAGCGGGCCGTGGAGGTTAAAAAAGCAGGGGCAGTGGGCGTGGACGGCATGGCGCGATTGTGACTGCGCAGGGCTTTCCGCGGGTGTCAGACGCCGCGCCTAGGCGGTAGTGGAACTTGGCCGGCAGACAAGGTGGGTGAGCACGCGCTGCGCTGGCTGTTGTTTGGTGGCGGCAAACCGACTCGTGGATGGCTTTGTGGTCGCGTCGCTAGGGGCTCCCGCACCGCAACCGCACCGGGCGCGGGAGACCATCAAGTGGGTTGCCCCGCGTGCGACCCAACTGACTGGCCGGGGCTACACCGCCGTGCGACTAAACGCACGGGCGTTGATCGCACCCCTGCTTGGCGCGTGCGGCCATCGGTAGCGGCGTCGTCTGCCAACCCTATACAACAATGCTTGCAGAAAGGATGCGCACCGGGGCACAAAGCAGCCAGCGCCATGCGCATTTACCAGTTCACATCCCGATCCGGCGTCGCGCTGATCTTGTGGATCGACAGGTCGGCGCCGTCAAACTCTTCTTCTTGCGTGAGCCGCAGCCCCACGGTGCTCTTGAGGATGCCGTAGACCACGAGCCCGCCCAGCAACGCCCATGCCACGCCAAGGGCGCTGCCAATCAGTTGGGCCGAAAAGCTCACACCGCCCAGCCCGCCCAGGGCCTTGCTGCCAAAGATGCCGGCGGCCAGCCCACCCCAGGTCCCGCACAAGCCGTGCAGGGGCCACACACCCAGCACGTCGTCGATCTTCCATTTGTTCTGCGTCAGGGTGAACATCACCACGAAGATGGCACCCGCCACCGCGCCCACGACCAGGGCGCCCAGCGGGTGCATCAGGTCTGAGCCTGCGCACACGGCCACCAGCCCTGCCAGCGGGCCGTTGTGCACAAAGCCGGGGTCGTTCTTGCCCAGCACCAGCGCAGCCAAAGTGCCGCCCACCATGGCCATCAAGGAGTTCACGGCCACCAGGCCCGAGAGCTTGTCCACGGTCTGGGCGCTCATCACATTGAAGCCAAACCAGCCCACCACCAGCACCCACGCGCCCAGCGCCAGAAACGGAATGTTGGAAGGAGGGTGCGCCGAGATCGCTCCATCCTTGCGATAGCGGTTGGCGCGCGACCCCAGCAAAATCACGGCCGGCAGGGCGATCCAGCCGCCCATCGCGTGCACCACGATCGAGCCCGCAAAGTCATGAAACTCTTCGCCCGTCAGGCCCTTGATCCAGGCTTGCACGCCAAAGTGCTGGTTCCAGGCGATGCCTTCAAAAAACGGGTACACGAAGCCCACGATGACGGCCGTCGCCATAAGTTGCGGCCAGAACTTCGCACGCTCTGCAATCCCGCCTGACACGATGGCCGGAATGGCCGCGGCAAAGGTCAACAGAAAGAAGAACTTGACCAGCGAATATCCGCTTTGCTGCACGAGCGAGTCGGCGCCTACAAAGAAGTGCGTGCCGTAGGCCACGCTGTAGCCCACCACAAAGTACATCACGGTCGACACCGAGAAATCCACCAGGATCTTGACCAGCGCATTGACCTGGTTCTTTTTGCGGACGGTGCCCAGCTCCAGAAACGCGAACCCTGCGTGCATGGCCAGCACCATGATGGCCCCCAGGAGAATGAACAAGGCGTCCGTGCCCTGTTTGAGTGCTTCCATAACGTCCTCTTGCGTTGAATTGATCGTTTCTGGTGCGTCTTGTGGGGAACACCAGATCTGCACCAAGTTGAAGCAAGAAGTACGCCAAGTTATGGTGCGCGATCACGCACCATGTTGGGACTAAACGGATTAGAACGAGACACGCCAACGCGGCATTGGGCGTCGGTCGTAAAGATCAGGCTGGCACGAATTTCGAATGAAATAAGGCTCTATCGCTTATTTGTATCGGTTTTATTGCTATTAAAAATATAGCAAAAGGCTTTGGGCCAGCTGCGACCAGGTCGCAGGCCCCCCACTGTTGCTAGAAGGTGTCTCGCCCTTGCACGCGCGCCAATACGCGAAGGTCGGGGCCTACCTTTTCGACGGACTTGAATTCCAGCGCGAGCCCTTCCGACAACCCGGTCAGCGGGCCGAAGTCCGCCATGCCCCAGCCCTGGCCCAGCAGCCGTGGCGCCAAGTACACCAGCAATTCATCCACCAGCCCTTCGCGGATCAGGGATCCGTTGAGCTTGTGGCCCGCCTCCACATGCAGTTCATTGATGCCGCGGCGGCCCAGGTCCTTCAGCATCGCCGCCAAATCAACCTTGCCGGCAGCGTTGGGTAGGTGCACCACCTGAACGCCTTTGGACTCAAGCGCTGCCTGCTTGTTGGCATCTTGAATAGCGGTGTAGACGTAGCAATCGCGGTCCGGCTTCAACAGGTTGGCGTCCAGGGGCAGCTGCAGCTGGCTGTCCACCACCACCACATGGGGCTGCCGAGGCGTGTCGACCTCACGCACGTCAAGCTGCGGGTTGTCGTCCAGAACCGTCCCGATGCCCGTCAGCACAGCACACGCCCGCGCGCGCCAAGCGTGCCCGTCAGCACGCGCCGCGCGCGAGGTAATCCACTGGCTGGCGCCATTGGTCAGCGCCGTGGTCCCGTCCAGCGACGCAGCCGACTTCACGCGAACCCACGGCGTGCCGCGAATCATGCGGCTGAAGAACCCGATGTTGAGTTCTCGCGACTCATCAGTGCCGGTGTACACAACCACTTCTATGCCCCCCGCGCGCGTAGGCGCTCGAACCCACAGCCTGCGGAAAACGAACTTGTATCGGCAATCGAAGCGATAACCTTAGGGATGCCTGCTTGAATGAGTGCATCGCAACAGCGCGCCGTGCGACCGTCATAGGTACATGGCTTCACTGTCACGTAAGCGGTAGCTCCAGCGGCATCGTAGCTATTGTCAGCAGCGTCGTGCAGGGTCGCGGCATCTAAGGGCAACGCCCTCCCTTGGTCGAAGCCTTGACCAATCAACTTGCAATATGTGCTTGTCAAGGCGTTGCCTATGCGAGCCGACGCGCGGATTGGAGTTAAAAAAAGCGCTTGAGTCGCAAGGCCGACCGTCCTTGAAATGTTTATATGCTGATGGGGTTCCAGTGGCCATTTGCTTAAATGTTTGCCTGCGCACAGTGGTAATAAAAATGAAATTTATGCGCTACCTGTTCCAGCAATCAGCCAGCGTTTTCCCGCCCGAAAGCAAGAGTGATCCGCGCGCGCCGGCTTGGTTGAGTGTGTAGTTACCACAGGGATCGTTCGCCTGAGGCCCTTGTCGAGTTGCGGTCAGTAAAAATGTGCCTGCACCCGCGGAAGGCGATAGGAGGGAAATCGCATATCCGCCTGAGGGCACAGTTGTGAGGTTGGGGGGGAACGCTGCGGTTGCAGGGTATTGCCCAGTTGCAGTGGATGCGCGTTCAAGCCACTGCGCAGCTTGCAACAAGCCCGCCCTTGCTTCCGCCCGGCGGCCACGAGCAATGTATTCCTGATAGCTTGGTAACGCGATGGCAGTCAATATTCCAACAATCGCGACCACTATCATTACTTCAATGAGCGTAAAGCCCTGCTGTAGTTTGGTATTCATTCTGGTTTCGAGAGTGGTTACTGAACCTGGCGCCAGCTAGGCCTAAGCGGCTGTTCTGGCATGAGTCGCATGGCGTCGTCTTTAGCAAGGGGAGTACCACCGGCTCCAGCTTGCCCTGTTTCGCCCTTTGCGATGACCTTGTTAGGCAAATAAATATTAGTCTTGGAACCGCCTGTCGTGTCCATTCGCGAAGCAAAAACTCCGCCCAAATAATCGCTCGCATTATAAAGGCCGTCGCCATTTCTGTCGAGCAGCTGAACGCTTGCAGCGCGGCCATCCATGATATTCAAGAAGGTACGATACTGTTTCTCAGCTTGAGGATTAGGACTGCATGTGGGGCCACCAATGAGGGCGCTGGACGCGGGCACTTGCGAGAGAACTTCAAGCACGTTGCTGCCGTCATAAAAGAACGCGGGCTTCAGCAGGCGCTCCCCTGACACTGGTAAATCAAAATACCAACCTTTTTTTGCAGAGGCGCCCGTGTAAGGAACGGTATTCTGGGTCAGACTGGAAAACGTATTCCCACCGTAGCTGCCTGATCCGGTTCCGGAAGAAACAACGCTTTGGGCAACCAACGAGCCCCGCCCTGTTAATGCTGCTCCCGGAAAGGCTGGATCAACAGAAATAACACCGGTAACACTATTTTTGTATTTTGTGCTGTCCAGAATTGAATAAAATGTTTGCGAGGAAATATCTGTACGATCAGCCAAAGTAACATTGCGCCCTGTGCCAAAGGCCACCATCATGCCCCCTGCTCCTCGATCATTCACTTTTACCGATGGCGGAACTGTAATAGGCTGGATATTTCCTGTTCCGTCTCTAGCAATATAAAGGGGCGAACCGCTGAGCGCCACACCCCAAGATGCCGGGGTCGTGCTTGAGATGTCAAACTTCCACAAATTGCCGCGCAGGTCGCCTGCATAAACGATATCTGGTTTGCCATCGCTGTTCAGATCCACGAGCCTAGGTGCAGATAACCCATTTTGTACCGCCTCAGCGCTGCCGACTGCAGCGGCACTGATTCGTTTGAGCTCCTTAGCACCGTCGAGGTATTGAATTAGTAGTACAGGACGTTCATTTGTACTATTGTACCCGTTACCCATAACCACTGCCCACCGGTTATCGTTCAGGCGCACTATTTGAGTGGGTACATAGGGATTAATTGGATCTACAACCGGAGCTGCGAAGATATGGCCTATATCGGCTTCTTCAGTCGTTGAGACGAGCACGTCGCTTGAGTGGATGGTTTTATCCATTTGCACTACTACTCCCGCTCCAGCGGCGTTGTTGGTGAAATCAGAAGGAATTAGGCCATCGGTTGTGCCCGGCTTTGTCACGTCGAGAATAAAATAGCCTTTGCCGCCAGCGGCCAAAGTCCCCACCAGCAAAGTACGCCAGTCACGAACCCCTGCAGCGGGCCCGGAAACATCAGCGTCGCCAGTGAAAGGGGACCCATCGACATAGTAACGGTGTGAATATGCCGGATCAGCTAACTCCGGCAAATTCTTAATAACACCTTTAGGTACGTACGCAACAACTTCCTCCCCGTCAAGTGCGGAAAAGCCGTGCAGCATACCGTCGTTGCCACCCACGTAAATCATGGGAATACGCTTGCGATTTGCGCTTGAAAACGTTTTATAGCCCGCGAAGGTAAAATTACTTACGGGCGCTGGGGTATACCACACGCCAGAATTGACGATGTCACCTTGGCGAGACGCCCGGATGCGAAAAGGAAGAGCTGCTGTACCACCTTCTTTTGTTCTGTCCCCCCGAAGAAAATTCAACCGGTCTTCGCCAATGGAAGCGCCATCCAGCATCGTTTTTTGCGCCGCACTGAGTTTTGTGGTTGATATGTCCCATTCAAAGGGAACGCCCGCATTTGTAACGTCATTGGTTGTGTATATGACTCGGCCTGTAATGCTCGCACGAGCATCCAGTTTTTGAGCTGTAGTGCGTCGGTCGGCAGGGGCCAACGCGCCTGTGTTAATTCCCCACGCCGGATTTGCGGTCTCATTGCCCGTAAGTGCTTCGACCTTGTCAGATCTTACATATCCTGACCACTTGCTTGCATCGTATCCAGCCTTAAATACCCCCGCATCAGAACGCGCAATTGTAGTTGCAGATCCAGCTGCTGTAGTAATGGGCGTACTGTTGTCGGAAATAATGACATTAAGAATGTCTTGAAACGCGGCTGTCAGTGCGGCAGGGCTTGTAGCGGGATAAAACTTTCCACGGCTGTTAATTGCCATATGCCAAATGTCTTCCGAGCGTTCGGCGTCATTTAGCCCTACCTGTACTGTGCTTCTCCAGGCCCTTGTGCCTACAACCGCGCGTGAGAAATCGCCTCCATACATACCCTGCGCGATATTGAACATGGGGTTGGTGCCAATCGACGGCCAAGCCGCCGCAGCATTGAATCCGATGGTGTATGTCTGCATGTGCTGCCACGTCGCAGGATTGTTTCTGGGATTCCAGTATTCAGAAACTGTTTGAGAAGCAGCGCCATCAAAAAAGGTTTCCGCCCCGGCTTTTTTTATTTGAGGTGATAAGTTGTTATTTATGGCGGGTTGCAAATCTTGCGACCAATAATGAAACGCCATGTCCGAAAGCGTAGGCTTGTTTGCCCCTGCACCAAATGAGCCAAATGCATCCGCGTAGATACGAGTTTCGCCAGAGGTTGGATCGTATGAGGCTCCATCGGGGAGAGTACGGGCGGTGCCATCTACGTTCCCAATACTGGCAGCGTTAATTGCGGCCTGGGTTGTAGCGTCATAAGTGTTCCACCCACCGTCTGTCATCAGGATGTTGTATGACCGCCTGCACGTTTCGGGGGCAGCGTCGGCAGTGCCCGGGGTGGCATTCCAGGGGCTATTGGCACCTGTCGTTTTCAAGTACTCCCCGGCGTTGTACATCATCTGATGGGTGGGGGTCCCACCAACGGGGCCAAGAGTGGAAACCCATCGGAAAAACTGACCTCGATGACTAGGGTCTGTGGTGGCCACGGGGCCTGTCAACTCACGCATGGTGTTGTTAGCCACGCCACCCACTGCGCAGTGAGGGTGCGTGCTGGGAATTGTGCTGCAATTCCACATCGATTGGTACGCTAGGCGGATTGCTCCGTCCGGCATAACGCCGGGGGCGAAGGCGGTTGTAAGCGCGTTTCGTAGTGCCAGCATCCCCGCAGCGCCCATACTGCCGGAATTATCCACACTCACAATAACGTTTGGCGCAGGCAGCGTGCTTGCTGTGCCTGCGGGATATTGCGCCAAGTTCATTGCCGCGCCAAACGCAAAGTTTGGCAACGTAATACTTCCGATTGTTACGCTGAGTATTGTCTTTTTAAAGCGTTGAGGAATATTCATTTTTTACCACTCCAATTTTTGCTCTGTAATGTTTGGCTGAATGCTCAGTCTTTTTTCTTTTGGCGGACGAAGGTAGACTGCAGCACTACTTGGGTTCCAGGCTTAAGGCCGCGAGCTACCGCCGTAATACGGTAGACCACCCGAGGAACAATATTCAGCAGCAAATTGGAATTCGAACCGCTAGTTATAATTGCGCCGTTTCCAGCGCTTGGGTCATAAGGCATGACTTCCACCCAGTACCATCCACCACTGCCTGCTGTGTTATTGTTTAGGATGGTGTTGCTGACGTTTCCTTTTTCAGCGCCCGTATATTGGCCATATCTCGCGCCTACGCCTGCAGCGATCATACTTGTCAGTGTTGCTGTGTCGGCCCAGAAATCTTGGTTGCCTGTGCGCTTAAGACATATTCCATTTTTGCAACCAGTGGTGGCGGTACTAAGCTCGTGCAGAAGCTCAGATACTTCCTTGTCTTCATTTGGAAACCAAACTGTATTACTTGCGTCGGGCACGCGGCAAACAGCTGGTGAGCCAGCTAACGGGACGCACAACGATCCGTCAGGCCGAGAACCTTTGATGTCAAATTCCGCGTCTTGTATGAGTGCCTGCGCAGCTTCAAATGCTCGTTGATAGTCTGCGTCGTTGCCCACTATCAGCTCATTGAAAAGTGCGGACCTGGAGGCCCATAATGAAAGAAGCGTTGACAAGAGAACAATAATAATTACAACAAAAAGAGATATGCCTTTTTGTTGTTGGATGCTGGCGGTAGATTTCATGGCGTTTGAAGTGAGATTAGATCCGACCCTGGCCGCGCAACTGATAGACATTTCTAAACACCATGTGCGTCCGGCTCCCGAAAGGTACTAACGTGCCTGCACAGTTTCTGTATTGCGCATCTGCCGCCGCATTCCCCCGGGTGTCAATCCGTTCGTCTCCCATGAGGTCAAGGCAGACCTCTACGCCGAAAACGCGTGTCCAGTCAGTTGCGGCCGTGGCGGCATTTACTCGCCGGATGGTTGGCGCCCCCAAAAATGCATTTTCTTGGATGAGATAGGTTACTTGAAATGCGGCCACATTGCGAATGACGGCCTGTGCGGCATTTGCAGACCCAAGACACATTAGTTGATCGCCGTTCAGCGAAAACTGGCTTCGAATATTTCCATTGCCAGCGACCAGCGTTGCCTTTTGGCGCATGCAGTCTCTGATAAGCTGTGGGTCAGTTGCATCCTGAAAACTGGGTTCGTTAAACGCTTGGGCACCTACCGTTAATGTCGAGGGCGAATCCAAACCAGTGATCGTGTTGTTTTGAGTATCAAAGACGGTTTCAAATGCAACCACATCTTCCGCGACGATTGCCGTACCGTCAGGCTTGTTAGAGGCCAAATCCAACCGAATCGATCCAGCCTGCCGCAGTTGCTGGCCAATAATTCGAAACGCATAACTGGCTTGCTCTTGCAGGCCGGTAACGTCGCTAACCGCGCTGGATACACCCCGAGATACCATGAGCGACCCTATTGCTACAGCAATAGTCAACAAGCCTATGGTTATTCCGACCATCAACTCGATAAGGGTTGCTCCGGACTGTATACGACTACGTGAAGAGGGCGTTCTCATATTTACAACTTTGTTCCGTGACGTCATTTCACTCGATTCGTCATTTAATTTGCGGCGCCACTGTTCTAGGGGAGTTCGGAGCGTGTGAATGGGCACCACGTTGTCGCCGCGGCTGCTCCCCCCGCCGTATCCTGTTGGCACCGCGCCACCACCTGAATGTATTGGAGATGGCATATCCTATTTGCCGGGCAGCTAACTGCCGCCGCCCCAGTTCCCGCTGCAGCAAAGGGTGCAATGTAGGTGGCGAAGTCGGTATTACTATCGGTTTCCTTACGACTTTCCTTTTGAATCCAGCTTACCATTACCCCCAACTGCCGCCGGTTATTAAGATCAAGTTCATCAGCGGCAGAGAAAACCACTGCATCCCCTGCCGGGAGCGTATTAATTACTTGTTGTTTCCATGAGGCGATATCGTGCTGGGCTAACTGCGCTGGTGTGCAGGCAGTTGTGCAGGCAGGCGGAGATGCAATAGGGCCAGGTGCCGAAACCCGGTAGGTGGCCATTACTGCCGGCGCCAACGGCGTGGGATTTACCTTAATGCGCTCGCTCAGGTCCTCGATTAATCGGATGGCTTGTGCTCTGCGTACGCCGTTTTGAGTGTCGGACAAGGTACGCATTTGTACGCCAAGTATCCCTAAAATGCCAAGTGCGGTTATTACAATGGCGACAAGAGACTCAATAAGGCTAAAGCCTTGCTGGTTTTTTGAAATTAACATGTTAGTTGAATGTCGGATAACAGAGGTTTTCAACACACGCCTGAGCCTGCAAGGGTTCTGATCCGCCCGCCCGAGGATACACATATTGCAGCCGACGCTGGATCGCTCACGTTCTTTCCCTTCGGTACGAAGGTTATGGCTGTAGCGCTCATTCCATTAAATGCACCCCATCGATCAACGACAATTTTCCCGCCGTTGCTGGGGATGGTTATTTCAGTATTTAAGGGGGGGGGCGAAGTTTGAAGAATAGGTTCGCCCGCGTCGAAGCCTCCATCTTGGTCGGCGTCGAAAAAAACTCTCCACCCACATCCCCAGTCTGCATTGTTCGGGGCAAGCGTACATACTCCTGCGGAGTTAGGGATTTTTTCAATAACGACCCCTCCCCCTCTCTTGACCCCTTCGGATCGTGCAAAATATAAAGTTGCCACCATTTCCTCAACGGCTTGGCGGGCGCGCCAGCGCTCAATCATTGGCGTAAAGCTAGGGGCTGCAAGGGCGGTAAGTGTGGCAAGGATGGCGACCACAACCATGAGCTCGATCATCGTGAAGCCCCGAATGTCCTGCTTCTTTAAGCAACGTGGTCTTGCGATCGATTGTCGAATTTGAGCGGATGAATTTCTCATGTCTGTATGTTAGGCGACCGCTTGTGATCTCCTTGTGACCATGAGGACCAGCGGTATCCAGCATGTGATAGGTGGCAGCGCAACACGCTTGAGAGCGTCAACTGGAGGCAGGAGGCCTGTGTTTTGATTGCTCAATGCGCTTTCACCGACGTTGCCGCTAGCGCCTTGCAACGCGTCACCAGGGCCGAGTCGTACCCATTGGTAATATGGGCATTTATGTCGAGAGTGTCACTGGTTGCCCTTCTGGGATGGTGCACTCGGCGTCTTGCTCGCCGGTTGGTCCCTTGTGGCTTGGGGCGCTACAATCAGCGTGGCATTAACGTGCGATTGCAGCCGAGCATTGGCGTTAGCCATTAGTTAATCGGTCAACTTGTGGCGCTCCAGCAGGTGTTTAAAGCGCAGGATGCTGGACCCGTTAGGAGGTGGCCATCCCGGTGGGTCAAGTCAGCAAAGTTGTGAAGGCTGACACGTCGTGCAGTGATTTTCCATGGCTGTCGCTGGGCTTTAACCACTGTCACATGAAATGGATGAGCATCAGGGGATGCACGGTTATTGGCTCCGGCGTTCCGTGTTGGGCGCGCGGGCGCTTTACCAGATAGGCCACTTCAGGGAACCAAAATTTCCATGGTTCATGAACTTATGTTTGCATTCGTGTGTGCGCTTGGTGGGTGATGCTTGGCCCCATCCTGCATTGCTTCCTGACTGTGGTGTCTTGGCGTAAGGCCTCGTCGACCATGCGGCGCAAGGATTAGTACAGAGCTCCATAAGTGACGCGTAGCTCATACTCGGTACCGATTGCTGTATTTGGCAATTACTTCGGCATCGCGCCTGGATCTGCTTCGGCCTAGTGTAGCAATCGATATTCTGCTCCTGTCATTTGATTTAATGCGGGGTGTAAACAGTTATTCGTAAATACCGGTATTTGACCGGCTAGGTATGGACGTCTGGCGCCGCAGGTCAAATTTATGGGGTTTCAATAATTCAATAATTTGCTATCGCGTATATCCGCGGCACGCTCCAGCGTTGTGCATCCCTTTGCACTCCCGAAGCATCCGTTTGTCTCGCGCCGCGGGGCTTTCCTCAGAGGCAGTGCGTTGATAGGTAATTTTATTCACGGGTTTTTTCTTGGCTGATATGGCCCCAGGGTGCTGTCCCGGCGGACCGATTCTCCCTCCTCTAGGCTGGGCTTGTGCGACCGGCAGGAAGCTCAGGAAGTACAGCGACAGGATTACTGCGAGCCATTTGGCGTGCGAAGCGGGCAAATTTTTTTGAAGTGCATTCTGTTTGAAGCGCCGTTTAAGCATGGGAATTCAGTGGAGTCAAATAGTATGAGCGGAACGAGACGTGCGGTGCTATGATAGTGGGGTTTTTGCATGGTGCAAGACGCACGCCTGCGGCCGTTCCAGCTGCTGGCGCAAGTAAAACATGGCCTGCAACCCTTCGTGGGCCTCAATCCAAGGAAAAATATGATCGCATCCTCCATCAAGGCCGAAGTCGTCAAGGCCAATGCCCGCGCTGCCAATGACACTGGTAGCCCAGAAGTGCAAGTGGCTCTTCTGACCGCTCGCATCAACGAACTGACGCCTCACTTTAAGACGCACGCCAAAGACCACCACGGTCGCCGCGGCCTGCTGCGCATGGTGAGCCGCCGCCGCAAGCTTCTGGACTACCTGAAGGCTAAGGACGCTGACCGTTATACGGCTTTGATCGCCAAGCTGGGTCTGCGTAAGTAAGCGCATTCGCATGTCAAAACGCCTGGGTTAGCACGCTAGCTCAGGCGTTTTTTACTTCGGAGTCGCAAAAGCAGAGCGAAGCTGTGTCATTCCACCGATGTTGAAACCGCCGCCCAGTGCTGCAGCATCGCTGGAATGGCATCGTGTTCTGAATTGCCTCCGGCCCTTGCTGGTTCAGCGTAACCAGCTATCAAAACCGAAGCAAAAGGAGTCATCATGACCATCTTCAACAAAGTCACCAAGTCCTTCCAGTGGGGCGACAAGACCGTCGTCATGGAAACCGGTGAAATCGCCCGCCAGGCCAACGGTGCCGTGCTGGTCGAGATCGACGGCACTGTCATCCTCGCTACCGTGGTCGCTTCCAAGTCGGCCAAGCCCGGACAAGACTTCTTCCCGCTCACCGTCGACTACATCGAGAAGACCTACGCCGCCGGCAAGATCCCTGGCAGCTTCTTCAAGCGCGAAGCCAAGCCCAGCGAACACGAGACGCTGACCAGCCGCCTGATCGACCGCCCGATCCGCCCGCTGTTCCCGGAAGGCTTCCTCAACGAAGTGCATGTGGTCATCCACACCGTGTCGCTTAACCCTGAAGTTGACGCCGACATCGCCGCCATGATCGGCGTGAGCGCTGCCCTGTCGATCTCCGGCATTCCATTCAGTGGCCCCATCGGCGCCGCACGCGTGGGCTACATCAACGGCCAGTACGTGCTGAATCCGGGCCAGACGGCCCGCAAGGATTCACAGATGGACCTCGTCGTCGCCGGCACGCAAGCCGCCGTGCTCATGGTGGAGTCCGAAGCCCAGCAGCTGAGCGAAGAAATCATGCTGGGTGGCGTGGTGTTCGGTCACGAACAAGCCAACATCGCCATCAACGCGATCCATGAACTGGTACGCGACGCTGGCAAGCCCGTGTGGGACTGGCAGGCACCTGCCGAAGACGAGGCCTTCGTTGCCAAGGTCAAGGGCCTGGCCGAAGAGAAGCTACGCGCCGTCTACCAGATTCGCAGCAAGCAAGCCCGCACGCAAGCCCTGCGCGAAGCCAATGCCAGCGTGCTGGCGTCGCTGAAGGAAAGCGGCGAGCCGTTTGATTCCGGCAAGCTGGGCGACCTGCTGTTCGCTATCGAATCGAAGATCGTGCGCAGCCAGATCCTGGCCGGTGAGCCCCGCATTGACGGCCGCGACACGCGCACCGTGCGCCCCATCGAAATCCGCAATTCCGTACTGCCCCGCACGCACGGCTCGGCGCTGTTCACGCGTGGCGAAACCCAGGCGCTGGTGATCTCCACGCTGGGCACCGAGCGCGACGCGCAGCGCATCGACGCGCTGGCTGGTGAGTTCGAAGACCGCTTCATGTTCCACTACAACATGCCTCCCTTTGCCACCGGCGAAGTGGGCCGCATGGGCTCTACCAAGCGCCGCGAAATCGGCCACGGCCGCCTGGCCAAGCGCGCGCTGATCGCCGTGCTGCCGACCAAAGAAGAGTTTCCCTACACCATTCGTGTGGTGTCCGAAATCACCGAATCCAACGGTTCTTCGTCGATGGCATCGGTCTGTGGCGGCTGCCTGTCGATGATGGACGCCGGCGTGCCGATGAAGGCCCACGTGGCCGGCATCGCCATGGGCCTGATCAAGGAAGACAACCGCTTTGCGGTGTTGACCGACATCCTGGGTGACGAAGATCACCTGGGTGACATGGACTTCAAGGTGGCCGGTACCACCACCGGCATCACTGCGCTGCAGATGGACATCAAGATCCAGGGCATCACCCGTGAAATCATGCAGGTCGCATTGGCACAGGCCAAGGAAGCGCGCATGCACATCCTGGGCAAGATGCAGGAAGCTATGGGCGAGGCCAAGACCGAAGTGTCCAACTTCGCGCCCAAGCTCTACACGATGAAGATCAACCCCGAGAAGATCCGTGACGTGATCGGTAAGGGCGGGGCAGTGATCCGCGCGCTGACCGAAGAGACCGGCTGCCAGATCAATATCGAGGAAGACGGCACCATCACCATCGCAGCGACCGACGCAACGAAGGCCGACGAAGCGAAGAAGCGCATCGAGCAGATCACTGCGGAAGTCGAGATCGGCAAGATCTACGAAGGCCCTGTGACCAAGATCCTGGACTTCGGCGCACTGATCAACCTGCTGCCTGGCAAGGACGGCCTGCTGCACATCAGCCAGATCGCCCACGAGCGCGTCGAGAAAGTGTCCGACTACCTGACCGAAGGCCAGATCGTGAAGGTCAAGGTCATGGAAACCGACGAAAAGGGCCGCATCAAGCTCTCGATGAAGGTGCTGTCGGACCGCCCGATGGGTGGCGGCGACCGCCCAGCGCCCGCAGAGCGGGGTGATCGCGAGCCGCGCCGTGACCATGGCCGTGACGGTAGCCGTCAGCCCGCGGACCAGCAACAACAGCAGCAGTCCCTGCCTTCGGATGATGCATCCGGTCAAGTGACTGGCTGATAGTGCTGATTGCTATTGATTTTGTAGCTGCTAGTGCTTATGGATTAAGCGCTAGCGGCCAAAATCTTCTATATTTACCGTCCAATGAACCGCAACATGCGTGCTGTTGAGATCACTGCTTTCGGTGGACCCGAGGTGTTGCGCCTGGGTGATCGCCCGGTGCCACAGGCGGGTGATGGCGAGCTGCTGATCCGTGTTGCAGCGAGCGGGATCAACCGTCCTGATGTACTGCAGCGCCTGGGGCACTATGCCCCTCCGCCGGGGACGTCAGACCTGCCGGGTCTTGAAGTGGCTGGCGTGGTGGAGTCCGGCGATGACGCCGCCATGGCAGCGGCTGGCATCCGTGTAGGTGACCGGGTGTGCGCACTGGTGGCGGGCGGTGGTTACGCGCAATGGTGCGTCGCGCCTGTGGTGCAGTGTTTGCCTGTGCCTGACGGGCTGAGTGATGTCGAAGCGGCCTCGTTGCCTGAAACCTTCTTCACGGTCTGGAGCAACGTTTTTGATCGCGGGCGCCTGCAAGCGGGTGAGAGCCTGCTTGTGCAGGGCGGCACCAGCGGCATCGGCGTGACAGCGGTGCAGCTGGGGCGTGCCTTTGGTGCCACGGTGATTGCCACGGCCGGCAGCGATGAAAAATGCGCTGCGTCTCTGGAGCTGGGTGCGCAGCATGCCATCAACTACAAGTCCCAGGACTTCGTGGCCGAGGTCAAGCGCATCACCGACGGCAAAGGTGTGGACGTGGTGCTCGACATGGTGGCGGGCGACTACGTGGCGCGCGAGGTGGAGTGCCTGGCAGAGGATGGCCGGATCGTCATCATCGCCGTTCAAGGTGGGGTGAAGAGCGATTTCAACGCGGGGCTGGTGCTGCGCCGCCGGCTTACTATCACCGGCTCCACGTTGCGCCCCCGCTCTGTGGCATTCAAGGGTGCCATCGCGCGCGCGCTGCGTGAGCAGGTCTGGCCCCAGCTGGCGGAGGGCAAGGTGCGGCCAGTGATCCACAGTACGTTCGAGGCAGCCCGTGCGGCCGATGCGCATGCGCTGATGGAATCGAACCAACACATCGGCAAGATCGTTTTGACGTGGTGATCATGAGCAGCAAGAAAAAACTCATCGCCGGCAACTGGAAGATGAACGGCAGCCTCGCGGCCAACGAAGCCTTGCTCAAAGCGCTCATAGGAGGGCTGGGCGATGCGGCGTGTGATGTCGCTGTGGCTGTGCCAACGCCTTATTTGGCGCAAGTGCAGGCATTGACTTCCGGCTCTGCCGTGGCGGTTGCGTCGCAGGACGTCTCGCAGTACGAAGCGGGCGCTTATACCGGTGAGGTGTCGGTGGCCATGCTCAAGGACTTTGGCGTCCGGTATGCCTTGGTAGGGCATTCCGAGCGCCGCCAGTACCACGGCGAAACCGATGTGGTGGTGGCCGAGAAAGCCCAGCGTGCGTTGGCGGCTGGGGTGACTCCCATCGTCTGCGTGGGCGAGACGCTGCAAGAGCGCGAAGCCGGGCAGACCGAAGCGGTGGTGAAGCGCCAACTCGCTGCGGTGATCCATCTCAACGGCCACTGCATCAGCGAGGTGGTGGTGGCTTATGAGCCGGTATGGGCCATTGGTACAGGGCGCACGGCGTCGCCGGAGCAGGCTCAAGCAGTGCACGCCGTGTTGCGTGCCCAGCTGTCAGCCGCTAGCGAGCATGCGGACCGGATCCGGCTGCTCTACGGCGGCAGCATGAATGCTGCCAATGCAGCGCAACTGCTGGCGCAGCCCGATATCGATGGTGGTCTTGTTGGTGGTGCGTCTCTCAAGGCGGCCGACTTTCTGCAAATCATTTCCGCTGCCCACTGAGGCGGCGGATCAAGAAGCTATTCAATCAGGAGTGAACAGAGAATGAACGTGATCGTGAATGTGGTTTTGGCGGTGCAGATGCTGTCCGCGCTGGGGATGATCGGCCTGGTCCTGGTCCAGCACGGCAAGGGTGCTGACATGGGTGCGGCTTTTGGCAGCGGCAGTTCGGGTAGCCTTTTTGGTGCCAGTGGCAGTGCCAATTTCCTGTCGCGCGCGACGGCCGTGTTGGCGGCGGTGTTCTTTGTAGCCACGCTGGCGCTGGCTTACTTTGGCAATGCCCGTCCAGCCGGAGCAGGCAGTGTGCTGGAGACTCCCGCAGCGGCCGTACCTGCAGGTGCAAATCCCGCCGCTTCGGCGCCTGGCGCAGCAGTTGCGCCTGCCGTGGCGGCATCGGGCGCAGCGCAGATTCCCACCAAATAATCTGCACTAAATTGGGTCGACAGACCCGGAGCAGGGTTTTTACGGAGTAGAATCCTGGATTGTCTGGAAAGCCAAAACCGCAAGGTTCCTCATGCCATCCAGATGCAAAAATCAGCCGTCGTGGTGAAATTGGTAGACACGCTATCTTGAGGGGGTAGTGGCGAAAGCTGTGCGAGTTCGAGTCTCGCCGACGGCACCAAAACAAAGGCCTCCCCGCATGACCCATCAAGGGCCATGTCGGGCTAGGCCACAGCGGTGAGCACATCCTCAAGATGAACCTCGATCAGTACCTCCCCGTCCTTTTGTTCATCTTGGTCGGCATCGCCGTCGGCGTTGTCCCCTTGGTACTAGGCTACATACTGGGCCCCAATCGCCCAGATGCCGCAAAAAACTCCCCCTACGAATGCGGCTTTGAGGCCTTCGAGGATGCACGCATGAAGTTCGATGTGCGCTACTACCTCGTGGCCATCTTGTTCATTCTGTTTGATCTCGAAATCGCCTTCCTCTTTCCGTGGGCCGTCACCTTGCACGAGGTGGGCATTGCTGGTTTCGTGGCGGTCGTGATTTTCCTGGCCATCCTCGTCGTGGGCTTTGCCTACGAGTGGAAAAAGGGCGCCCTGGATTGGGAATGAGCTGGCTTCAGCAGCAAGCAAGGATGATGCAATGATTGAAGGCGTGATGAAGGAAGGCTTCATCACCACGAGCTATGACTCCGTGGTGAATTGGGCCAAGACGGGTTCGTTGTGGCCCATGACATTTGGCCTGGCCTGCTGTGCGGTAGAGATGATGCACGCGGCGGCTGCGCGCTATGACATTGGCCGTTTTGGCGCCGAAGTGTTCCGTGCCAGCCCCCGCCAGTCCGACTTGATGATTGTTGCTGGCACGCTGTGCAACAAGATGGCGCCGGCCCTGCGCAAGGTCTACGACCAGATGTCCGAACCCCGGTGGGTTCTGTCGATGGGTTCGTGCGCCAACGGTGGTGGTTACTACCACTACAGCTATTCCGTGGTGCGCGGGTGCGATCGCATCGTCCCTGTGGATGTCTATGTGCCCGGCTGCCCTCCGACCGCGGAAGCGTTGATCTACGGGATCATCCAGTTGCAGCAAAAGATTCGCCGCACCAACACCATTGCTCGCGTCTGAAGGGTTGATGATGACTTCTGTTGCCATTCGGCCTGAAAAGCTCAAGGACCATATTTCCGCTGCCCTTGGTGCAAGGGTCCGCCAGATTTCCGTGGCCCTGGAAGAGGTGACCGTGGTGGTTGCTGCAGCCGACTATCTCGACGCCATGCGCGTTCTGCGTGATGCCGAAGGTTGTCGCTTTGAGCAACTGGTGGATCTGTGCGGCGTGGACTACTCCTCGTATGCCGATCGGGTGAACGAAGGTGCCCGCTACTGCGTGGTGTCGCACCTGTTGTCCGTCAGCCTGAACCAGCGCGTGCGCGTGAAAGTCTTCTGCCCGGACGATGACTTCCCGGTGGTGGCTTCTGTCTCCGACCTGTGGAACTCGGCCAACTGGTATGAGCGCGAGGCGTTCGACCTTTTTGGCATCGTCTTCGACGGCCACAACGACCTGCGTCGCATCCTGACCGACTACGGCTTCATCGGTCATCCCTTCCGCAAGGACTTCCCGCTGTCGGGCCATGTCGAGATGCGCTATGACGCAGAGCAGCGCCGGGTGGTCTACGAGCCAGTATCGATCGAACCGCGCGAGATCACACCGCGCATCATCCGCGAAGACAAGTACGGAGGCCTGCACTAAGGCGCCCCCGCGCCCACGTGACCCACCATGGCTGAAATCAAGAACTATTCCCTGAACTTTGGTCCGCAGCATCCGGCCGCGCACGGTGTGCTGCGTCTGGTGCTCGAGCTCGACGGCGAAGTCGTGCAGCGCGCCGACCCGCACATCGGCCTGTTGCACCGCGCCACGGAAAAGCTGGCCGAGCACAAGACGTATATCCAGTCGCTGCCCTACATGGACCGGCTGGACTACGTCTCGATGATGTGCAATGAGCACGCCTACTGCCTGGCCATCGAGAAGCTGATGGGCCTGGAAGTGCCTATCCGTGCGCAGTACATCCGTGTGATGTTCTCCGAGATCACGCGCCTGCTGAATCACTTGATGTGGCTGGGTTCGCACGGCAACGATTGCGGCAGCTCCACCATCCTGATCTACACCTTCCGCGAGCGCGAAGACCTGTTCGACATGTACGAAGCCGTGTCCGGCGCGCGCATGCACGCGGCGTATTTCCGTCCGGGCGGTGTGTACCGCGACCTGCCGGATTCCATGCCGCAGTACAAGGTCAGTAAGATCAAGAATGCCAAGGCCCTGGAGGCCATGAACCAGAACCGCAAAGGTTCGATGCTGGACTTCATCGAAAACTTCACGCAGCGCTTCCCGGCCTGTGTGGACGAATACGAAACCCTGCTCACCGACAACCGCATCTGGAAGCAGCGCACCGTGGGCATCGGCGTGGTGCCGCCCGAGCGGGCGCTGAACCTGGGCATGACCGGCCCCATGCTGCGTGGATCCGGCATTGCCTGGGACCTGCGCAAGACCCAGCCGTACGACGTCTACGACCGCATGGATTTCGACGTGCCAGTGGGCAAGACCGGCGATTGCTACGACCGCTATCTCGTGCGCGTGCATGAGATGCGCGAGTCCAACCGCATCATCAAGCAGTGCGTGGACTGGCTGCGTGCCAACCCCGGTCCGGTGATCACCGACAACCACAAGGTGGCTGCACCGTCTCGCGAATCCATGAAGTCCAACATGGAAGAGCTGATCCACCATTTCAAGCTGTTCACCGAAGGCTTCCATGTGCCCGAGGGCGAGGCTTACGCCGCCGTCGAGCACCCCAAGGGCGAGTTCGGCATCTACCTCGTGAGCGATGGCGCCAACAAGCCTTACCGCCTGAAGATCCGCGCGCCCGGCTTTGCCCACCTGGCAACGCTCGATGAAATGGCCCGCGGCCACATGATTGCCGACGCCGTGGCCATCATCGGCACCATGGATATCGTGTTCGGGGAGATTGACCGATGAGTACGACCGAGTCGAAGAACCAGACCGCTGGCACCGCTGGCGCCATCACCGAGGCAACGCGCGCCCGGTTTGCGCGCGAAGTCGCCAAATACCCGCCCGAGCAGGCGCAGTCGGCCGTCATGGCCTGCCTGGCCATCGTGCAGCAGGAACAGGGCTGGGTCAGCGTTGAGAGCGAGGCCGTGATTGCCGAGTACCTGGGCATGGCCCAGATCGCGGTGCACGAGGTCACCACGTTCTACAACATGTACAACCAGCAGCCGACGGGCAAGTACAAGCTCAACGTTTGCACCAACCTGCCGTGCCAGCTGCGCGATGGCCAAAAAGCCCTGCAGCACCTCGAGAAGAAACTCGGTGTGACCATGGGCCAAACGACGCCCGACGGCCTGTTCACGCTGCAGCAGTGCGAATGCCTGGGCGCTTGCGCTGACGCGCCCGTGATGCTGGTCAACGACCGCACCATGTGCAGCTTCATGGACACCGACAAGCTCGACCAGCTAGTCGACGGCCTCAAGGCCGCAGAGGGACAAGCATGACCACTGCCGCACAAATCCTCTCGCAGTTCCAGGCGACCGGCGTCCAGACCTGCTTCCACGACCGCCACATCAACCCGCAGATCGTTGCGGGCCTGGATGGCACGAACTGGGGCATCAAGGACTACGAAGCGCGTGGCGGCTACGAAGCGCTGCGCAAGATCCTGGCGCAGGGCGAGGGCGCAGGCTTGACGCAAGACCAGGTAATCGCCACCGTGAAGGAATCGGGCCTGCGCGGCCGCGGCGGTGCGGGCTTCCCCACCGGCCTCAAGTGGAGCTTCATGCCCCGCTCGTTCCCCGGCCAGAAGTACCTGGTGTGCAATTCGGACGAAGGCGAGCCGGGCACCTGCAAGGACCGCGACATCCTGCAGTTCAACCCGCACATCGTCATCGAAGGCATGATCATTGCGGCCTACGCGATGGGCATTTCCGTGGGCTACAACTACATCCACGGCGAAATCTTCCAGACCTACGACCGCTTCGAAGAAGCGCTCGAAGAAGCACGCGCGGCGGGCTACCTGGGCGACAAGATCCTGGGCAGCAACTTCAGCTTCCAGCTGCACGCTGCGCACGGTTTCGGCGCCTACATCTGCGGCGAAGAAACTGCGTTGCTCGAATCGCTGGAAGGCAAGAAGGGCCAGCCCCGCTTCAAGCCACCGTTCCCAGCCAGCTTCGGCCTGTACGGCAAGCCCACCACCATCAACAACACCGAGACCTTCGCGGCCGTGCCGTGGATCATCCGCAATGGCGGTGCGGCGTACCTCGAGTGTGGCAAGCCGAACAACGGCGGCACCAAGATCTTCTCGGTCTCGGGCGACGTGGAAAAGCCCGGCAACTACGAAGTGCCCATGGGCACGCCGTTTGCCAAGCTGCTTGAACTGGCCGGTGGCGTGCGCAAGGGCCGTCAGCTCAAGGCGGTGATCCCCGGAGGCTCGTCTTCCCCGGTGCTGCCCGCCTCCGTCATCATGGAATGCACGATGGACTACGACTCCATCGCCAAGGCCGGCTCCATGTTGGGCTCCGGCGCCGTGATCGTGATGGACGACTCCCGCAGCATGGTCGAGAGCCTGCTGCGCCTGTCGTACTTCTATTCGCACGAATCCTGTGGCCAATGCACGCCCTGCCGCGAAGGCACCGGCTGGATGTGGCGCGTGATCGATCGCATCCAGCACAACCAGGGCCGCGCGGGCGACCTGGATTTGCTCAATTCGGTGGCAGACAACATCCAGGGCCGCACGATTTGCGCGCTGGGCGATGCCGCCGCGATGCCGGTGCGCGCCATGATCAAGCATTTCCGTCCCGAGTTTGAAGCACTGATCCGGAACAACGCCTCCCAGGCTGCGACCTCCGCCTGATCGCGAGAAGACATATGGTTGAAATTGAACTGGACGGTCAGAAAGTGGAAGTCGCCGAAGGCTGCATGGTGATGCATGCAGCCGAGAAGGCGGGTACCTACATTCCGCATTTCTGTTACCACAAGAAGCTCTCGATTGCCGCCAACTGCCGCATGTGCCTGGTGGACATCGAGAAGGCGCCCAAGCCCATGCCTGCCTGCGCTACGCCCGTCACGCAGGGCATGATCGTGCGCACCAAGAGCGATAAGGCCATCAAGGCCCAGGCGTCGGTCATGGAGTTCCTGCTCATCAACCACCCTCTGGATTGCCCTATCTGCGACCAGGGTGGCGAGTGCCAGTTGCAGGATCTGGCTGTGGGCTACGGCGGTTCCTCCTCGCGCTATCAGGAAGAAAAGCGCGTGGTGTTCCACAAGGACGTGGGCCCGCTGATCTCCATGGAAGAGATGAGCCGCTGCATCCATTGCACACGCTGCGTGCGCTTCGGCCAGGAAGTGGCCGGCGTGATGGAACTCGGAATGATCCACCGCGGCGAGCATTCCGAGATCACCACCGTAGTGGGCGATACGATCGACTCCGAGCTGTCGGGGAACATGATCGACATATGCCCTGTGGGCGCGTTGACCAGTAAGCCCTTCCGCTACAGTGCCCGCTCGTGGGAGCTGTCGCGCCGCCGCTCGGTGAGCCCGCATGATTCCACCGGTGCCAACCTGATCATCCAGGTCAAGAACCACAAGGTCATGCGCGTGGTGCCGTTGGAGAACGACGCCATCAACGAATGCTGGATCGCCGACCGCGACCGCTTCTCGTACGAATCGCTCAACGGCGACGACCGCCTGACCCAACCCATGCTCAAGCAGGGCGGGGTGTGGAAAGAGGTCGATTGGCAAACCGCGCTCGAGTACGTGGCCAACGGTCTCAAGAACATCAAGAACGACCACGGCGCCCACAGCATCGGCGCTCTTGTCAGCCCGCACAGCACGGTCGAAGAGCTGTACCTGGCCAGCGCGCTCATGCGCGGAATTGGCAGCGACAACATCGATTACCGCCTGCGCAATGCGGAGTTTGCAGCGCCTGAAGGCGTTCGCTGGCTGGGCACGTCCATCGCTTCTCTGTCCACGCTGCAGCGCGTGCTGGTTGTGGGCTCCAACCTGCGCAAAGACCATCCGCTGTTTGCGCAGCGCATCCGCCAGGCTGCCCGCCATGGCTGCCAGGTCAGTGCCGTGGATTCGGTGGCCCGCGACTGGGCATTGCCTGTGCAGCCGTTCATTGTGCAAAGTGCCGACCAATGGGTTCAGGTGCTGGGTGGCATTGCCTCGGCAGTGGCGCAAGAAAAGGGCGTAGCCGCGCCCCAGGGCGCCGCGAGCGCTGATGATGTTGCTCAAGCTATCGCCCGTTCGTTGCTGGGCGGTGAACGCAAGGCCGTGTTGCTGGGCAATGCAGCTGCGCACCACGCGCAGGCGACACGGTTGCTGGCATTGGCCAACTGGATCGGCGAGAACACGGGTGCCTCTGTTGGCTACCTCACGGAAGCCGCCAACACGGTCGGCGCGCAGTTCGCCGGCGCCCATCCCGTCAAGGGTGGCCTCAATGCCGGCCAGATGCTCTCCGGCGGCCTGAAGGCAGCGTTGTTGCTCAACACCGAGCCGGTGTTTGACTCTGCCGCGGGTGCCAATGCCGCCGCTGCGCTGTCGGGTGCTGAGATGGTCGTGACCATGAGCCCCTTCAAGACCAACCTTGAATTCAGCGACGTGCTGCTTCCCATTGCGCCGTTCTCCGAAACCTCGGGCAGCTTCGTCAATGCCGAGGGCCGGCTGCAAAGTTTCCATGCCGTGGTGCGCCCTCTGGGCGATACCCGCCCTGCGTGGAAGGTCCTGCGTGTGCTGGCCAATTTGCTCGGTGTCCCCGGCTTCGATTTCGAGACCTCGCAGGACGTGCTGGCCCGCGCTACGAATGCGCCTGCTGGCAGCGTCACGCATGTGCCTGCCGAGCAGCTGTCGAATGTGGTCGGCGCAGCAGCGCCCGCCAGCTCGGCTGTGGTCGGCGAGCCCGTCGTGGCTTCCATCTATCAACTCGACGGTCTCGTGCGCCGTTCCCCATCGCTGCAGCTCACTGCCGATGCGCGCATCGCACGTGAAGGAGTGGCCGCATGATCGACGCGATCTACAACGCGGGCCTGAACCTGCTGTCGTTTGGCTGGTGGACCGGCGTGGTGTGGCCGGTGCTTTGGATCCTTCTCAAGATCGTCTGCATTCTGGCGCCGCTGATGGGTGCCGTGGCCTACCTCACGCTGTGGGAGCGCAAGCTGCTGGGCTTCATGCAGGTGCGCCATGGTCCCAACCGCGTGGGCCCCATGGGTCTGCTCCAGCCCATCGCCGACGCGCTCAAACTGCTGACCAAGGAAATCATCCAGCCCACGGCTGCGAGCAAGGGTTTGTTCGTGCTCGGGCCGGTCATGGCCATCATGCCGGCGCTGGCCGCCTGGGTGGCGATTCCCTTCGGCCCCGATGTAGCCCTGGCCAACATCAATGCCGGCCTGCTGCTGGTGATGGCCATCACCTCCATCGAGGTGTATGGCGTGATCATTGCCGGCTGGGCATCGAACTCCAAGTACGCCTTCCTGGGCGCACTGCGGGCTTCGGCCCAGATGGTGAGCTATGAAATCGCCATGGGCTTTTGCTTCCTGGTCGTGATCATGGTGTCGGGCAGCATGAACCTCACCGAGATCGTCATGTCCCAAAGCCGCGGCATGGCCGCCAACATGGGCCTGTCGTTCCTGTCCTGGAATTGGTTGCCGCTGCTGCCGATCTTCCTGGTCTACCTGATCTCTGGCGTGGCCGAAACCAACCGCCACCCCTTCGACGTAGTGGAAGGCGAGGCCGAAATCGTGGCTGGCCACATGGTCGAGTATTCGGGCATGGGCTTCGCGATCTTCTTCCTGGCCGAGTACGCCAGCATGTGGCTCGTGTCCATCCTGGCCGCGCTGATGTTCCTGGGCGGCTGGCTGCCTCCGGTCGAATTCCTCTCGTTCATTCCGGGCTGGATCTGGCTGGGTATCAAGACTTTCCTGGTGGTGTCCATGTTCATCTGGATCCGTGCCACCTTCCCGCGCTTCCGCTACGACCAGATCATGCGTCTGGGCTGGAAGATCTTCATCCCGGTGACGCTGGTGTATCTGCTCTTCGTGGGCGGATGGCTGCTGTCGCCTTGGAATATCTGGAAATAAGCGGGACACACAAATGACTGCCGTTGTTGCTGCTGCACCTTTTTCGTTCAAAGACTTCTTCAAGAGCTTCATGCTCGTGGAGCTGCTCAAGGGCATGGCCCTGACGGGCCGCTACGCCTTCCGTCGCAAGGTGACGGTGCAGTTCCCTGAAGAAAAGACCCCGATCTCGCCCCGTTTCCGTGGCCTGCACGCACTGCGCCGCTACGAAAACGGCGAAGAGCGCTGCATCGCCTGCAAGCTGTGCGAGGCCGTGTGCCCTGCCATGGCCATCACGATTGAGTCGGATGTGCGCGCCGACGGCTCGCGCCGTACCACGCGCTACGACATCGACCTGACCAAGTGCATCTTCTGCGGTTTCTGCGAGGAGAGCTGCCCGGTGGACTCGATCGTCGAGACGCACATCCTGGAATACCACGGTGAAAAGCGCGGCGATTTGTACTTCACGAAAGACATGCTGCTGGCCGTGGGTGACCGGTACGAAGGCGAAATCGCGGCAGCCAAGGCTGCGGACGCGAAGTACCGCTGAGCGGTGCCGAGCGCGGCCTTTTTGCCAGACTTTCTATAAAGACCCGATCCATGGACGCCAAGACTGGTTTCTTCTATCTCTTCTCGGTCGTGCTGCTGTTTGCAGCCTTCCGGGTGATCACTGCCCGCAATCCCGTGCATGCAGTGCTGTACCTCATCCTGGCCTTCTCGCAGGCCGCCGCCGTGTGGCTGCTGCTCAAGGCCGAGTTCCTGGCCATCGCACTGGTGCTGGTGTACCTGGGCGCGGTCATGGTGCTGTTCCTGTTCGTCGTGATGATGCTGGACATCCACATCGACTCCGTGCGCAAGGGGTTCTGGAAGAATTTCCCGCTCGCGGCCACCGTGGGCGCTCTGATCGCCCTCGAAATGGCCGCCGTGTTGATGGGCGGATTTCGCGGCATGGACGAGCCCAAGGCCCTCGCCACCATGGTGGATGCTGCTGGGCAGGTGGTGCCGTACTCCAACACCAAGGCGCTGGGCAAGCTGCTCTACACCGAATACCTGTACCCAGTCGAAATCGCGGCCGTCATTCTGCTGGTCGCCATGATTGCGGCCATCGCGCTCACGCTGCGCCAGCGCAAGGACAGCAAGGCCATCAACCCATCGCAGCAGATCCGCGTGCGCGCCGGTGACCGCCTGGAAGTTGTGAAGGTCGCAGTGACTCAGAAGGCAGCGCCCGAAGTGCCTGCCGAGCCAGCCGCCGAGGAGAAAAAAGCATGACGCTGACTTTGGGCCACTTTCTTTCCTTGGGTGCGATGCTGTTCGCGCTCGCGGTGATCGGCATCTTCCTGAACCGCAAGAACCTGATCGTGCTGCTGATGGCGATCGAGCTGATGCTGCTGGCGGTCAACATGAACTTCGTCGCGTTTTCCCACTACCTGGGCGACATGCATGGACAGGTGTTCGTGTTCTTCATCCTGACAGTGGCAGCTGCCGAGTCGGCCATCGGTCTGGCCGTCCTGGTGCTCCTGTTCCGCAACAAGTCCAGCATCAACGCGGAAGACCTCAACACCCTCAAGGGTTGATGGGTTACCAGCATTCCCAAGGTTCTCAAGAATGAGTCAAACCCTCTCTGCTTCAACGCTCCTGGCCGTGCCGCTGGCTCCGCTGGCGGGCGCCTTGCTGGCCGGCATTTTCGGCACGACCTTCGGTGGCAACTGGATTGGTCGCCGGCTCTCCCACACCCTGACGATCCTGGGCGTGCTCGTCGCTTTCATCCTGTCTGCGATGACGCTCAAGAGCGTGGCGCTCGACGGCGCGCGCTTCAGTGAGACGCTCTACACCTGGATGGTGGTAGGCGGCCTGAAGATGGAAGTCGGTTTCCTGATCGACAGCCTCACGGCCATGATGATGGTGGTAGTGACCTTCGTGTCGCTGATGGTGCACATCTACACCATCGGCTACATGGAAGAGGACGACGGCTACAACCGCTTCTTCGCCTACATCTCGCTGTTCACGTTCTCGATGCTGATGCTCGTCATGAGCAACAACCTGCTGCAGTTGTTCTTCGGCTGGGAAGCCGTTGGCCTGGTGTCGTATCTGCTGATCGGCTTCTGGTTCAACAAGCCCACGGCGATCTTCGCCAACATGAAGGCCTTCCTGGTCAACCGCGTGGGCGACTTCGGCTTCATCCTGGGCATTGGCCTGATCGCTGCCTACACCGGCACGCTGAATTACGCCGAGATATTCGCCAAGGCTGGCGCACTGGGTGGCATGTCGTTCCCCGGCACCGACTGGCTGCTGATCACCGTGATCTGCATCTGCCTGTTCATCGGCGCCATGGGCAAGTCTGCCCAGTTCCCGTTGCACGTGTGGCTGCCGGATTCGATGGAAGGCCCGACCCCCATCTCGGCCCTGATCCACGCGGCCACCATGGTGACTGCCGGCATCTTCATGGTGTCGCGCATGTCGCCACTGTTCGAGTTGTCGGACACCGCGCTCAACTTCATCCTGATCATCGGCGCCATCACTGCCCTGTTCATGGGCTTCCTGGGCATCATCCAGAACGACATCAAGCGCGTGGTCGCGTACTCCACGCTGTCACAGCTGGGTTACATGACAGTGGCCCTGGGGGCGTCGGCCTATTCGGTCGCGGTGTTCCACCTGATGACGCACGCGTTCTTCAAGGCGCTGCTGTTCCTTGGTGCCGGCTCCGTCATCATGGGCATGCACCACAACCAGGACATCCGCTGGATGGGCGGCGTGCGCAAGTACATGCCCATCACCTGGATCACTTCGTTGCTGGGGTCGCTCGCGCTGATCGGCACGCCGCTGTTCGCGGGCTTCTACTCGAAGGACAGCATCATCGAGGCGGTGCACTTCAGCCAACTGCCTGCGGCCGGCTTCGCGCACTTTGCGGTGCTGGCGGGCGTGTTCATCACGGCGTTCTATTCGTTCCGCATGTACTTCCTGGTGTTCCACGGCAAGGAGCGGTTTGATCAGAACCCTGACGCACACCACGATGGCCACCACGACGATCACCATGGCCATGGCGACCACCACGAGCCGCACGAATCGCCCTGGGTGGTGACGGTGCCGCTGGTGCTGCTGGCCATTCCTTCGGTGGTGGTGGGCTTCATGTTCATCCAGCCCATGCTGTTTGGCGACTTCTTCAAGGGCGTGATCTTTGTCGATGCAGCCAAGCACCCGGCGATGGCCAAGCTCGGCGAGATCTTCCACGGCCCGGTGGCGATGGCCTTGCACGGATTGCAGACCGCGCCGTTCTGGTTGGCGGTCGCTGGCGTGGCCTTGTCGTACTACATGTACATGGTGAACCCGGCTTTGCCTGCGGCCATCAAACGCATCTGCATGCCGATCTACACCTTGTTCGAGAACAAGTATTACCTCGACTGGATCAACGAGAACATCCTCGCCCGCGGCGCACGTGCGCTGGGCGTGGGTCTCTGGAAGGTGGGCGATCAGGCGATCATCGACGGCGCCCTCGTGAACGGTTCCTGGAAGGTTGTGCGCAGCGTGTCTGGTGTTGTGCGCTGGATGCAGTCCGGCTTCATCTTCCACTACGCACTGGTGATGATCCTGGGCGTCTTCGCACTGATGACCTGGTTTGTCTGGGGCGATGTTCTCTTGCAGCTCATCAAATAAGGAAAACAACAAATGGGTCTGTTGAGTCTTGCAATCTGGGCGCCGATCGCCTTCGGCTTGCTGCTGCTGGCCATTGGGCGGGATGAGCATGCACGTGCTGTGCGGTGGCTGGCGCTGATCGGTGCAGTTATCGGTTTCCTGGCAACACTGCCGCTGTATGGCGACTTCAAGCTCGGCACCGCTGCAATGCAGTTCGTCGAGAAGGCCGCGTGGATCGAACGCTTCAATGTGCACTACCACCTGGGCGTGGACGGCATCTCGTTCTGGTTCGTGCCGCTGACGGCTTTCATCACGGTGATCGTGGTGATCGCCTCGTGGGAGTCGATCACCGAGCGTGTGAACCAGTACATGGGCGCGTTCCTGATTCTCTCGGGTCTCATGATCGGCGTGTTCACGGCGCTGGACGGCATGCTGTTCTACGTGTTCTTCGAGGCCACGCTGATTCCGATGTACCTGATCATCGGTATCTGGGGCGGGCCCAACAAGATCTACGCAGCGTTCAAGTTCTTCCTGTACACGCTGCTCGGCTCGCTGTTGATGCTGATCGCGCTGATCTTCCTGTACAACCAGTCGGGCGGCAGCTTTGACATTGCCACCTGGCACCAGCTGCCTCTGAGCCGCACGGCGCAGACGCTGCTGTTCTTCGCATTCTTTGCCGCCTTTGCAGTGAAGGTGCCGATGTGGCCCGTGCACACCTGGTTGCCCGACGTGCACGTCGAGGCGCCCACCGGCGGCTCGGCCGTGCTGGCCGCGATCATGCTCAAGCTCGGCGCCTATGGCTTCCTGCGCTTTTCCATGCCCATCGCCCCCGACGCATCGCGCGAATGGGCGTGGCTGATGATTGCGCTGTCGCTGATTGCCGTGATCTACGTGGGCCTGGTGGCCATGGTCCAGAAGGACATGAAGAAGCTGGTGGCGTACTCGTCGGTCGCGCACATGGGCTTCGTGACCCTGGGCTTCTTCATCTTCAACGATCTCGGCGTGTCCGGCGGCCTGGTGCAGATGATTGCCCACGGCTTCGTGTCGGGTGCGATGTTCCTGTCGATCGGAGTGCTGTACGACCGCGTGCATTCGCGTGAAATTGCAGCCTACGGCGGCGTGGTCAACACCATGCCCAACTTCACGGCGTTTGCCCTGCTGTTTGCCATGGCCAATTGCGGCCTGCCAGGCACTGCCGGTTTTGTGGGCGAATGGATGGTGATCCTGGGTGCGACCAAGGCCAACTTCTGGATCGGCGCGGCGTCTGCCACGGCGCTGATCTTTGGTGCGGCCTACACGCTGTGGATGTTCAAGCGCGTGTACCTGGGCCCCGTGGCCAACGAGAACGTGAAGGGCTTGACGGACATCAACAGCCGTGAATTCCTTGTGATGGCCTTGCTGGCGATTGCCGTGCTGGCCATGGGGTTGTATCCGCGTCCGTTCACGGACGTGATGGATACCTCGGTCGCCGAACTGCTCAAGCACGTCGCCCAGCCCAAGCTGAACTGACCAGACCAGACTGAACTGAGAGATTCGAGATGATTGACAACATCAGCTGGCTCGCGATTTACCCCGAAATCGTGCTGTTGACCATGGCCTGCGTGATCGCGCTGGTCGACCTGGGTGTGCACAGCACCCGCCGCACCGCCACCTACGTGCTGACGCTGCTCACACTGGCCGTCGTGGCGGGTCTGCAGGCCATGTACGCCAGCAGCGGCAACACCTTCTACGGTTTTGGCAACATGGTGGTCAGCGACGCCATGGGCAACTGGCTCAAGTGTTTTGCCACCGTGGCGATGATGATCACGCTGGTCTACGCGCGCCCCTATGCGGCCGACCGCGGCATGCTGCGCGGCGGCGAGATGTTCACGCTGGCGATGTTTTCGCTGCTGGGCATGTTCATCATGATCTCGGGCAACAACTTCCTCGTGATCTACCTGGGCCTCGAACTGCTCACGCTGTCGAGCTACGCCCTGGTGGCCCTGCGCCGTGACAACGCCACGGCCACTGAAGCGGCCATGAAGTACTTTGTGCTGGGCGCGATGGCCAGCGGTTTCCTGCTGTACGGCCTGTCCATGATTTATGGTGCCACCGGCTCGCTGGATATCGGCCAGGTGTTCAAGGCCGTCAATTCGGGCCAGATCCGCCACCAAGTGCTGGTGTTTGGCCTGGTGTTTGTGGTGGCGGGCTTGGCCTTCAAGCTGGGCGTGGTGCCGTTCCATATGTGGATCCCTGACGTGTACCAGGGTGCTCCTACAGCCGTCACGCTCATGGTCGGCGGCGCGCCAAAGCTGGCAGCCTTTGCAATCACCATCCGCCTGCTGGTGGACGGCTTGCTGCCCCTGGCCATCGACTGGCAACAGATGCTGGCGGTGCTGGCCATCGGATCGCTGCTGGTGGGTAACCTGGCGGCCATTGCGCAGACCAACCTCAAGCGCATGCTCGCGTACTCGACCATCTCGCAGATGGGCTTCGTGCTGCTGGGCCTGATGTCGGGTGTGGTGAACGGCAACGTGGACGCGACCGCTGTCGAGAACGCCTACAGCGCCTCGATGTTCTACGTCGTGACCTATGTGCTGACCACGCTCGCATCGTTTGGCGTGATCCTGCTGCTGGCCCGCGAAGGGTTCGAGAGCGAAGAGATCTCTGACTTTGCCGGCCTCAACCAGCGCAGCCCGCTCTACGCCGGTGTGATGGCCGTGTGCCTGTTCTCCATGGCGGGCCTGCCGCCGCTGGTGGGTTTCTATGCCAAGCTCGCGGTGCTGCAGGCCCTGGTGGCTTCGGGCCAGACGCTGTACATCGCCATGGCCGTGTTCGCCGTGGTCATGTCGCTCATCGGCGCCTTCTACTACCTGCGCGTGGTGAAGGTGATGTACTTCGATGCGCCGCTGACTGCCTCCAACGTGTCGGCCCCTGCGGATGTGCGTGTGGTGCTCACCCTCAACGGTGCGCTGATCCTGGTGCTGGGCATCCTGCCCGGCGGCCTGATGGCCCTGTGCGCCGACGCCGTGGTGCGCGCGCTGGCGACCTGAGCGCGCCAGTTCCGCGCTCCCCGTTCCTTCGCGCACCTTTTCACCCTGTGTCACTCACCGGATCGGTCTGGCTGGTCATCATCGCGGCGCTCATCGCTGCGAACCTGCCCTTTGTAAACCACCGCTGGCTGGTGGTGGGCCCCGCGGCATCGCCGCGCAAGCCCCTGGCCGGGCGGCTGGCAGAGCTGATCTTGTGCTATTTCCTGGTCGGAGGGCTCGCGCTGCTGCTCGAGCGCCGCGCAGGCCAGATCGCGCCGCAAGGCTGGGAGTTCTATGCCATCACCGGCACCTTGTTCCTGACCCTGGCCTTCCCGGGTTTTGTCTATCGTTACCTGCTGCGCCGGCATGGCTGACAGGGTGTCGATGCCGGCTGGGACGCGGGCCGGGTCTTCCCGCTCGCGAATCCCGTCATGAAGGTGCTCGATCTCCAATGCCAACACGGCCATGTCTTTGAAGGCTGGTTTGGTTCCGAAGAAGATTTCCAAAGCCAACGCGAGCGCGGGCTGGTGCAGTGCCCGATGTGCGCGGACGACCACATTGAAAAGCGCCTGAGCGCTCCCCGTCTGAACCTGGGCGCACGCGCGCCCGCCGCAGGCCCCGCTGCCGCAGGCCATACCCCTGGCACCGAAGTGATCCCGGCCCAGCGCCCTGCCGGCGCGGTCGACGCCAGCATGCTGCCTCCGGCTTTGCAGGCCGCATGGCTGGACCTGGCGCGCAAGATCGTTGCCAACACCGAGGACGTGGGTCCGCGCTTTGCGCAAGAGGCGCGGCGCATGCACCACGGCGAAGTGGAAGAGCGCGCCATCCGCGGCCAGGCGACACCGGACGAGGCGGTGCAGCTGATCGAGGAGGGCATCGCCGTGATGCCCCTTCCGCTGCCCGCTGCTGCCAAGGAAACCCTGCAGTAAGCCTGGGGCCTCCGCAGCCTTTTGTGGCTGCTGGTTTTAGGTGTTTTTGGCCCCTGGCGCTTATTCAGAAAGCGTTAGTAGCTATAAAAAATATAGCAACATCATATTTGGTGCCCTGGGTTCACACCGTGAACTGCAGCGCCGCCAGTCGCGCGTACACGCCGCCCTGGGCCAGCAATGCGGCGTGTGTGCCTTCTTCCACGATGCGCCCGTGGTCCAGCACCACGATGCGGTCCGCGTTCTGCACCGTGGCCAGCCGGTGGGCGATGACCAGGGTGGTGCGGCGCCCCGTGTGGCGCTGCATGGCGGTGTCCAGGGCCGCCTGCACCATGCGCTCGCTTTCGGCGTCCAGCGCGCTGGTGGCCTCATCCAGCAGCAACAGCGGCGGGTTCTTGAGCATGGCCCGTGCAATCGCGATGCGCTGGCGCTGCCCGCCCGACAGGCGCACGCCGCGTTCGCCCAGGAAGGTGGCGTAGCCCTCGGGCAGCGCCATCAGAAAGTCGTGCGCAAACGCGGCACGTGTGGCGGCTATCACTTCTTCATCGGTGGCGTCGGGGCGCCCGTAGCGGATGTTGTCCATGGCCGAGGCCGAAAAGATCACGGCGTCCTGGGGTACGGTGCCGGTGCTGGCGCGCAGTGTTTCCAGCCGCAGTTCGCGGATGTCCACGCCGTTCAGGCGGACGTAACCCTGCGGGCGCTCACCGGCGCCTGTGTTCACGTCGTAGAAGCGCTGCAGCAGCTGGAACACAGTGGTCTTGCCCGCACCGCTCGCGCCCACCAGCGCCACGGTTTCCCCTGGCGCCAGGCGCAGCGAGAAATCCTGCAGCGCAGGCTGGTCAGGCCGCGACGGGTAGTGGAACTGCACCTTGTCGAATTCCACGGCGAGGCCCTGGCCTGACAAGGGCAGGTCGCGCGGTGCGTCGGGGTCGGCTACGGGCGAGCGGCTCGACAGCAGCTCCATGAGCCGCTCGGTGGCGCCGGCAGCGCGCAGCAGGTCGCCATAGACCTCGCCCAGCACCGCCACCGCACCAGCCAGCAGGGCCACGTACACCACCGTCTGCCCCAGGTGGCCGGCCGTCATCTTGCCCGCCAGTACGGCCCCGGTGCCGCGGTACAGGCCCCACAGCAGCAGTGCAGCGTTGGCGATGATGATGAAGGCCACCAGCAGCGCCCGCGCACGGCTGCGCTTGATGGCGACCTGGAACGCGTTTTCGGTGGCTTGCATAAAGCGGCTGGTTTCGCGCGGCTCGGCCGTGTAGCTCTGCACCACCGGCACGGCATTGAGCACCTCGGCCGCGATGGCGCTGGAGTCGGCCACCCGGTCTTGGCTGTCGCGCGACAGCCGGCGCACGCGGCGCCCGATCCACATCGTCGGCAACACCACCAGGACCACCGCCGCCAGCACGATCGACATGACGTAGGGATTGGTCCACACCAGCACAGCCAGCGCACCCACGCCCATCACGGCATTGCGCAGCCCCATTGACAGCGACGAGCCCACCACGGTCTGCACCAGCGTGGTGTCGGCGGTCAGGCGCGACAGCACCTCGCCGGTCTGCGTGGTCTCAAAGAACTGCGGGCTTTGCCGCAGCACATGGCCATACACGGCATTGCGCAGGTCGGCGGTCACCCGCTCGCCCAGCCAGCTCACCATATAAAAACGTGCCGCCGAGAACACGCCCAGCGCGACCGCCACCGCGAACAGCACCTCAAAGTGATTGCGCAGCGCCATCGTCTGCGCGCCCTTGTCGGTGCTGATGAGCCCCACGTCCACAAGGTTGCGCAAGGCCAGCGGAAACGCCAGCGTGGCGATGGCTGCCATCACCAGGAACACCCCCGCCAGCGCGATGCGCCCACGGTAGGGTTTGAGAAAGGGAAGCAGGCCGGTGAGGGAGCGCGGTGCGCCGCGGGGCGCCTGGGAGGGAAGGGTTGCCATCGGCGGAGTGTAGAGGCGGGTGGTGGCAAAGGCCCGCCGTACGGCCATTGCGGAGTTCACACAACCCGAGCGCTGCAAAAGCACCAGTCTCAGTACCAGCGCGCGGTGCGCTGCTTACGCCTGGGATTTGTAAGCAGGCGCTTCAAATGCTCAGTGCTTTGAGAGCCGGCGCAACGGCCAAGCGATGAGTCCACCGAGCGCCTGCAGCACGCCCAGCGGCGCTCTCCGAACCCTGTGGAGACCCGGGTCGGCACTCTGGGTGCACTGCCTGTCCCCGCCGCGTAGGCGTTTATACATAGGCATTAGTCCCAGTATCTACCACATGGTAAGCAAGCATAGGATGCACGGCGACATACCGCATGCACGGAGACCTTCACCGGCCTCCTTCTTCAGTCCCCTACGGAGCGACCCAGGCGCAATGAGCGACGTCATTCTTGAAACCCACAGCCTGACCAAAGAGTTCAAGGGATTCACCGCAGTCAGCGACGTGAACCTGGCCGTGCGCCGCGGTTCCATCCATGCGCTGATAGGGCCCAATGGCGCAGGCAAGACCACTTGCTTCAACCTGCTGACCAAGTTCCTCACGCCGACCTCGGGCACCATCCGCTTCAACGGGCACGACATCACGCGCGAGCAGCCCGCGCAGATCGCGCGGCGCGGCGTGATCCGCTCTTTCCAGATCTCGGCCGTGTTCCCGCACCTCACGCTGATGGAGAACGTGCGCCTGGGGCTGCAGCGCAAGCTCGGTACGTCATTCCACTTCTGGCGCAGCGAACGCACCCTGCATCAGCTCGATGACCGCGCGATGCAGCTGCTGGCCGAGGTCGGCCTCGCCGACGTCGCGGACGAGGTCACCGTCAACCTGCCGTACGGCCGCAAGCGCGCGCTCGAGATCGCCACCACGCTGGCCATGGAGCCCGAACTCATGCTGCTGGACGAACCCACGCAGGGCATGGGCCACGAAGACGTGGACCGCGTCACGCAACTCATCAAGAAGGTGTCGGCGGGCCGCACCATTCTCATGGTCGAACACAACATGAAAGTCGTCTCCACGATCGCCGATTGCATTACCGTGCTGCAGCGCGGTGCGGTGCTGGCCGAAGGGCCGTATGCCGAGGTGTCGAGCAACCCTCTGGTCATGGAAGCCTATATGGGCACCACCGACGGCCAACTGCAAGGGGCACACTGATGGCTGGCACCCCTGCACTCGAAATCAAAAACCTCGAAGCCTGGTACGGCGAATCGCACGTTTTGCACGGCGTGGACATCGTCGTGCAGCCGGGCGAGGTGGTCACGCTGCTGGGCCGCAATGGGGCAGGCCGCACGACGACCATGCGCGCCATCATGGGTTTGACCGGGGCGCGCAAGGGCTCGGTCAAGATCAATGGCGTGGAAACCGTGAACATGCCCACGCACCGCATCGCCCACCTGGGCGTGGGGTACTGCCCTGAAGAGCGCGGCATTTTCTCCAGCCTCTCGTGCGAAGAAAACCTGCTGCTGCCGCCTGCACTCAAGACGGGCATGCCCGGCATGACCGTGCAGGAGATCTACGCCATGTTCCCCAACCTGGCCGAGCGCAAGAACAGCCAGGGCACGCGCCTGTCGGGCGGCGAGCAGCAGATGCTGGCCGTTGCACGCATCCTGCGCACGGGTGCCAATCTGCTGCTGCTTGACGAAATTTCCGAAGGCCTCGCGCCCGTCATCGTGCAGGCCCTGGCCCGCATGATCACGATGCTGCGCGAGAAGGGCTACACGGTGGTGATGGTGGAGCAGAACTTCCGCTTTGCCGCGCCTCTGGCCGACCGTTTCTACGTGATGGAGCACGGCCGCATCGTCGAGAAATTCGGCGCTGCCGAACTCGAAGCCAAGATGCCGGTGCTCACCGAGCTGCTGGGCGTCTGACCGCGCCAGCGAGCCTTTTGAACCTCTTTCGTTTCTTCACCCACCACACCTACAGGAGACAATCCATGAAGAAGAACCAACTCACAGCGCTCGCACTGGTGCTTGCCGCAGCGGGCCTGGCCACCTCGGCCGCACACGCGCAGGACAAGGTCAAGATCGGCTTCATCACCGACATGTCCAGCCTGTACGCGGACGTGGAAGGCAAGAACGGCGCGGTGGCCATCCAGATGGCCATCGACGACTTCGGCGGCAAGGTGCTGGGCATGCCCATCGAATTGATGAGCACCGACCACCAGAACAAGGCGGACATCGCAGCGTCCAAGGCGCGCGAATGGATCGATACCCAGGGCCTGACCATGGTGTTCGGCGGTACCAACTCGGGCACGGCCCTGGCCATCGCCAAAGTGGCTGCCGAGAAAAAGCGCGTGTACATCAACAACGGCGCCGCCAGTTCGGCCCTGACCAATGACCAGTGCACGCCCTACACCGTGCACTACGCCTACGACACCGTGGCCCTTGCCAAGGGCACCGGCACGGCCATCGTGGATACCGGCGGCAAGAGCTGGTACTTCTTGACAGCCGACTACGCCTTCGGCCACGCGCTCGAAGCCGACACCAGCACGGTCGTCAAGGCCAAGGGCGGCACGGTGGTGGGCACGGTGCGCCACCCGCTCAACGCGTCGGACTTCTCGTCCTTCCTGCTGCAGGCGCAAAACTCCAAGGCGCAGATCCTGGGCCTGGCCAACGCTGGCGGTGACACCATCAACGCCATCAAGGCCGCCAAGGAATTCGGTATCGGCAAGAGCATGAAGCTCGCTGGTCTGCTGATCTTCATCAGCGACGTGCACAGCCTGGGCCTGCGCAACACCGAAGGCCTGCAGTTCACCACCAGCTGGTACTGGGACCTGAACGACGACACGCGCAAGTTTGCCGCCCGTTTCTTCGAGAAGACGAAGCGCATGCCCACCGAAATCCAGGCGGCCGACTACTCCGCCACCATGAACTACCTCAAGGCCGTGGAAGCCACCAAGAGCGTCGATGCCGACAAGGTGATGACCACCTGGCGCGGCATGAAGATGAACGACTTCTTCGGCTCCGGCCAGCTGCGTGCCGACGGCCGCTACGTGCACGACATGTACCTGATGGAAGTGAAGAAGCCTTCGGAATCCACCAAGCCATGGGACTACTACAAGCTGGTCAAAAAGCTGCCCGGTGACACGGTGTTCACCACCAAGGCCGAGAGCAAGTGCCCGCTCTGGAAGTAAACCCCTGAAAACACGCGAACAAGCCGGCAGCGCTGTGGTGCGCCCGCGCTTGTTCCGGTGGGACCCTCGGGTCCGGGGACCTGCCAGTTTTCTCTTCTGAACCACTTCTCTCCACCAGCCGTTGCCTCCCATGGAATTCTTTGGTGTCTCATTGCCCGGCCTGTTGAGCCAGCTCCTTCTGGGGCTGGTCAACGGGTCGTTCTACGCAATTCTCAGTTTGGGTCTGGCCGTCATTTTTGGCCTGCTCAATGTCATCAACTTCGCGCACGGCGCGTTGTTCATGACCGGCGCCCTGATCACCTGGATGGCGATGAACTACTTCGGCATCAACTACTGGTGGATGCTGGTGCTGGCGCCGCTGGTGGTCGGGCTGGTGGGGGTGTTGATCGAGCGGCTCTTGCTGCGGTGGATCTACAAACTCGACCACCTCTACGGCCTGCTGCTTACTTTGGGACTCACGCTTTTGATCGAGGGCTTGTTCCGCTCGATCTACGGCGTCTCGGGCCTGGGATACGACACGCCCGAGTTGCTTGAGGGCGCTACCAACCTCGGCTTCATGATCCTGCCCAACTACCGCGCATGGGTGGTGGTGGCCTCGGTGGTCGTGTGCCTGGCGACCTGGTACGTGATCGAAAAGACCAAGCTCGGTGCCTACCTGCGCGCCGGCACCGAAAACCCGCGCCTGGTCGAAGCCTTCGGCATCAACGTGCCGGTGATGGTGACCCTGACCTATGCCTTTGGCGCCGCACTGGCCGCGTTTGCCGGCGTGCTGGCCGCACCGGTGTACCAGGTGACGCCGCTCATGGGGCAGAACCTCATCATCGTGGTGTTCGCGGTGGTGGTGATCGGGGGCATGGGCTCCATCATGGGCTCCATCCTCACGGGGCTGGGCCTGGGGGTCATCGAAGGCTTCACCAAGGTGTTCTATCCCGAAGCATCCTCCACCGTGGTGTTCGTCATCATGGTCATCGTTCTTCTCATTCGCCCCGCCGGCCTGTTCGGCAAAGAAAAATAAGGGGCCGACCGCATGAACATCAAGAACATTGCCACCGTCGGCTACGGCCTGCTGCTGCTGGGCCTGGTCGCTGCGCCGTTCCTGGGCGCCTACCCCGTCTTCGTGATGAAGCTCATGTGCTTTGCACTGTTCGCTTCGGCCTTCAACCTGCTGCTGGGCTTTACGGGGCTGCTGTCCTTTGGCCACGCGGCCTTCCTGGGGGGCGCGGCCTACGTCACCGGCCACGCCATCAAGGTCTGGGGCCTGACACCCGAAGTGGGCCTGCTGCTGGGCACGGCTGGCGGCGCGCTGCTCGGCCTGCTGTTCGGCTGGCTGGCCATCCGCCGGCAGGGCATCTACTTTTCGATGATCACGCTGGCGCTCGCTCAGATGCTGTTCTTCGCCTGCCTGCAAGCCCCGTTCACCGGTGGTGAGGACGGCCTGCAGGGCGTGCCGCGCGGCAAGCTCTTCGGCATCATCAGCCTGCAAAGCGACCTCGTCATGTACTACGTGACGCTGGTGGTGGTGGTGCTGGCCTTCCTCGTCATCGTGCGCACCATCCATTCGCCGTTCGGGCAGGTGCTCAAGGGCATCAAGGAGAACGAGCCCCGCGCCATTTCGCTGGGTTACGACACGCACCGCTTCAAGCTGCTGGCCTTTGTGTTGTCGGCCGCACTGGCCGGCCTGGCAGGCTCGCTCAAGACGCTGGTGCTGGGCTTTGCCACGCTGTCCGATGTGCACTGGACGGCATCGGGCCAGGTCATCTTGATGACACTGGTGGGCGGCCTCGGCACGCTCTCCGGGCCGCTGATCGGCTCGGCCGTGGTGGTGCTGCTGGAAAACAAGATCGGCGAATTCGGCAATCTGCTGGCGGCGCTGACCAGCGTGGAATGGTTCAGGACGCTGGGCGAGTCGGTCACCATGGTCACCGGCCTGATCTTCGTGATCTGTGTGCTGGCCTTTCGCCGCGGCATCATGGGCGAGATCATTGCCTGGATGGCACGGCGCCGGTCGGGCGGTGGTGCGGCCAGGCACTGACACCGCAGCGCCTGTTCAGGGCGCCTCCATCTTCAGCCGCTGCAGCCTGCTGAACGCGACCACAAACGCGTTCTAAAGGCGCAGCGGTTTTCCGTATCCGGTGAGCTCCAGGTACCCGCGCCCCACGGGCTCGCTTGCTGCATTGAGCAGGTCCGACAAACCTTCCCAGTAGATCGCGCCGGTGGAGCCGCTGCTGTCGAGCTCCTGGTTGTCCAGCAGTGCCCGCGCCTGGTAGATGCCTGCGGGCGTTTGCACTCGCCACTGAACCGGGTAGCGCACGCCGCTGGCCGGGCTGGTCCAATAGCGCTCGGGCGTAAAGACCACCGCATCGGCGCCGAAGGTTTGCACGGCCCCGCCCGGCAACCGCAGCGATCCGCCGGCCCACACCGCCGAGCCATCCGCGCGGCGCAGACGAAACGCCGTGAGCGCGCCACCGTCGTGCAGGTTCATCCCAATCCAGTCCCACCCCACCACCTCGGGGTGCATCAGGGTCTCGCTCCACTCGTGGTCCATCCAGGCGCGGCCTGTGTTAGTCCCGCTGGCCACGGCCATTCGATCAGACCCGACCGTGAGGGATCCGCTCACCGCCAGCTGCGGCTGGCTGTAGTAGTAGCTCGCCTGCTCGGCCGCGGGCCCCTTGCGCGACAAGCCCTGCTGGCCCTGCAGCAGCACTGGCTGGGTGCTGTCGAGCTGCAGGTGCAGCCGAAAGCTGCCGGCATCGATGCGTGCGTCATAGCGGCTGGCCGCTCCACCCGGCGACGCCCCGGCTGTCGTACCGCCAAACACCGCACTGCGCACCAGCGACCAGTCCTGCAGCCGGATGTCGGTATCGGACTCGCTGGCGCGCGCCACGCCAAAACCTGCGCGGGCAATGCGCTGGTCGTGCAGCAAGCGCCCGCCACGCACGTCCGTCACTGCCGCATGGGCAAACAGCAGCTGCTTGGCGGCAAAGGCCGATTGCAGGCCCTGCGTGGCATCGACGCGCGACCGAAAGAACGTGAGCTGAAACCCCCATGGCCTGCCAGCGGCCTGCACATGGCCGGTGATGTACCACCACTCCGTGCGCAACTCCGGGTGGCTGCCGTGGTCGCGCGGAAAGCTCAAAGCCCGGGCAGGCAGTGCTTGCACCGCCCCCGGCCACAGCAGTCCGTGGCCCAGCGCGGACAGCCCTGCGGCTTGCAGGCTGGACGCCAGCATCCAATGGCGGCGTGCGGGGCTGTGCATAGTGGGTGGCAGTGCAGCGTCGGCGCTGGCGTCAGCCGATCAACGCATCAACCCGCTGCTGCGCGGCCGAGCAGTCGCCAAACGTGCGGTCCACCCAATCGGTGTCGAAGTAGGTTGGCAGATAGCGCTCGCCCGCATCGCACAGCAGCGACAGGATCGAGCCGCGCTCGCCCCGTTCGCGCATCTCGCCCGCCAGGGTGAGCATGGCGACAAAGTTGGTGCCGGTAGACGGCCCCACACGCCGCCCCAGCAGTTGCGACAGCGACCGCATCGCAGCAATGGATTCCACGTCGGGCACGTCCACCATGCGGTCCACCAGCGTGCGGATAAAGCTCGGCTCCACCCGTGGGCGGCCGATGCCTTCGATGCGCGAACCGGGCGCCGTGAGCGCTGCGTCGCCCGTGCGGTGGTAAGCGCTGAACACCGAGCCCGCCGGGTCGGCCACGCAGACCTCCGTGGCGTGGCGCTGGTAGCGCACGTAGCGGCCTATGGTGGCGCTGGTACCGCCCGTGCCCGCGCCCACCACAATCCAGCGCGGCACGGGGTGCGGCTCGCGGGCCATCTGCGTGAACATGCTCTCGGCGATGTTGTTGTTGCCGCGCCAGTCGGTGGCCCGCTCGGCGTAGGTGAACTGGTCCATGTAGTGGCCGCCGGTTTCCGCCGCGATGACGCGGGCCGCGGCGTACACCTCGCCCGCACTGTCCACAAAATGGCAGCGGCCACCGTGGAACTCGATCTGCGCCACTTTCTCGGGCGAGGTGGTGCGGGGCATCACCGCCACGAAGGGCAGGCCCAGCAGGCGCGCAAAGTAGGCCTCGCTCACGGCCGTGGAGCCGCTGGACGACTCGACCACCGTCGAGCCTTCATGGATCCAGCCATTGCACAGCGCATACAGAAACAGCGAACGCGCCAGCCGGTGCTTGAGGCTGCCGGTGGGGTGGGTCGATTCGTCCTTGAGGTACAGGTCGATCCCATGCGCCGCAAACGCGGGCAGCCGCAGGGGGATCAGGTGCGTGTCGGCACTGCGCTGGTAGTCGGCTTCGATGCGGGCGATGGCGGTGTGTAGCCAGGCGCTGGCGTGCTGGGGGGCAGAGGTCGGGGCGGTCATGCGGGCGATTGTCTCGCAGGCCGGCCGGGCGACCACCGGGCGGCGGTTGCCCTCACCAGTCTTCCTTCACCGCCATCACCGCATCGCGCCCCGCCGCAGCGCGCCCGGCCAGCCAGGCGGTGGTAGTGCCCGCGATCACCACGGCGCCGCACAGGGCCGCCAGGCGCCACGCGGGGATGTCGAGGTCCATGCTCCAGTGAAAGCTCTGGGGGTTGACCACATGCACCAGCACCACCGACACCGCCAGGCCCAGCAGCACACCCGCGAGCGCACCCACGCCGGTCCACGCCGCGCCTTCACCGGCCACCACCGCCAAGATCTGGCGCCGCGTGAGGCCCAGGTGGGCCAGCAGCCCGAACTCCTTGCGGCGCGCGAGGATCTGCGCGCTGAAGCTTGCGGCCACGCCAAAGAGCCCGATGCCGATCGCCACGGCCTGCAGCCAGTAGGTGACGGCAAAGCTGCGGTCAAAGATGCGCAGCGAGCGTTCGCGGATCGTGCCGGACGAGACAAATTCGACCAGTGTGGTTGATGCGTTGTCGCTAGACGCGCCAGCCCCTGATGCCGCTGCGCCCGGGCCGCCGGCCGCCTTGTTTGCGTAATCTGCAGCCACTGCGCGAATGGCCTGCTGCAGCGCCTGCCCATCGGTGCCCGCGCGCGGCCACAGCGCCAGGTCGCTGGTGCGCGCGTCGCCGGTCAGCCGCAGCCAGACCGAGCGGTCCATCACCACGGCGCCCGATTGCCGCGCGTAGTCGCGCCACACGCCTGCTACAAAAAATATAGCTACAGGCGCTTGATGATCAAGCGCTAGAGGCCTAAAAGCCTTTGAAAGTGCCGGCCACTCCATGCCCGGGCGCAGCCCGTACAGGTCGACCACCGCCTCACTCACGTAGACGCCCGTGCGCCCGGCGGGCACCGGCAGCGCATCGCCCACCAGGGGTAGGTTGCGCTCGGGCTCCGGCCCCAGCGGGCGGCTGATGACCATGAGCGCCGGGCGCGTGGCGTCGAGCTGCAACGGGCTTGCGCGCAGCGGCTCGGTGCGTTCCAGCGCGGGCAGCTGCGCCACCGCCTCGGCAAAACCCGCGGGCAGCAGCGCGGCATCGCTGCCCGGTGCGTTGAGCGCCGAGCGCACGTACAGCGGCGAAGGCAGCACCGCGTCCAGCCACTGCGTGACCGAGCCGCGAAAGCTCGACACCATCACCGTGAGCGCCACGGCCAGGCTCAGGCTGGCCACCACGCCGCCGACGGCGATGGCGGCCGAGCCGCGCATGCGCCGCGCGCGCTCCAGCGCCAGCAGCGGCAGGGCATGGCGCGCGGCCAGCGGCTGCAGCCTGTGCAGCAACCAGGCCATGCCCCAGGGCAGCAGGGCGATGCCCCCCACCAGCAGCAGGCCAATGGCCACATAGGCCGCCAATGGGATGCCAAAAATGGGCGGAGCGCTGGTCAGAAGGGATCCTATTGCTATCAAAACCATACCAACACGGCCGCCGCCTGACTGGGCAGGCGCAGCGCCCAGGCCCTTCAGGGTCTGCGCCGGCGGCAGCGCCTGGGCGGCCCGCGCCGGCCACCAGCCGCCCACCAGCGCGGCCACCACGCCCAGTGCGCCGTAGACCAAAGCGGCCGGGGCGCTCCACTGCAGCGCGGGCTGCACGCCCGCAAAGTAGCCGCCTCCCAGGTCACCGCCCAACAGCTGCAGTGCGACCGCGGCCAGCGCCGTACCCAGGGCAATGCCGGCGGCGCTGCCGATCACCCCCAGCACGGCGGATTCGGCCAGCACCAGCGCCAGGCGCTGGCGCGGCGTGGCACCCAGCACGGCCAGCAGCGCAAACTGCGGCCCGCGCTGCGCGACGCTGAGCGCCAGCACCGAGAAAACCAGGAACGCGCCCGTGAACAACGCCACCAGCGCCAGCACCGTGAGGTTGACGCGGTAGGCGCGCGACAAATTGCTGATGCGCTGCGCCGCATCGCCGGGCTGCGCGAACACCACCTGCGCCGGCCAGCCGGGCAGGGCGCGCAGCGCCTGCTCCCATGCGCTGCGGTCGGTGCCAGGCACCAGCTGGATGTCGATGCGGCTCAGCTGTCCGCCGCGGCCAAACAGGTCCTGCGCCGCGCCAATGTCCATCACCGCCAGCGGCGCACCGCCGGCTGCCACCGTGCCCGCCACGCGCACGCGCAGCTCCTGCAGCCCCGCGCGCAGCACGAGCTGCGGCGCAGGCTCGGCGCCCGTGGCGGCGAGCCCCAGGGCCTGCAGCGCTGCAGGGTTCAAAAACACCGTGGACGGCGCAAACAAGGCCAGGCGATCCGCACCCGGCCAGGGCCTGGGCATGAGCGCGGGCGCCATCGTGGGCAGCAGAAGCGCATCGACGCCGAGCAGGCGCAGCGGCGTGCGGGCCGCCGCTGTGTTGGCGCTGGTTTCGGCGTTGGTCTCGGCGCTGCTGCGGGGCTGTGGCTGCACGGTGCGCGCCGCGGCCGACAGCTCCAGCACCGGGCTTGCGCGCGCCACCTGCGGGTGTGTGGCCAGCTGCTCGTAGAGCGCCTCTGGCAGGCTGCCCTGCATGGCGCGCAACTCCAAGTCCGGCTGGCCGTTGACGGTACGCACGGCCTGCGAAAACTCGTCCAGCGCGGAGGCATTGATCACATGCACCGCAAACGCCAGCGCCACCCCCAGCATCACCGCCACCACGGCCGCGGCGCTGCGCCAAGGGTGGTGGCGCAGGTCTTGCCAGGAGAAGGTGCGAAGCAGCGCGAGCATGGGGGGGATTGTGCGGCTTGGTGTGGTGGGGCTGTGTGCGCTGGGGCGGGTTCACTATGGAGAGGTCGCAAGAGAGTGGACGGACTCTTAAGCTGGCCCACAGCCCTGGTGTGCCACGATGCCCGCACGGCACCCGCACCGCGGTGTTGTTCAGAGAGGCGATGGATGGCTTGCACGACTGGAACCCTTGCGCCAACGCAGCGCTGGCCGGGACGCGCCTTTGCCGTTGGCGTGTTGTGGGCGCTGTGCGCGGGCTACGGGGCCGCCCAGGCAGTGCCTGCGGCCTCCGCACAAGCTGCTAGCTTCGGCTGGTCCGGCCCCGCAGACGCCATGGCCGCTGCGGCGCTGGGCCCGCTGCGCGGCGCGGCCGAGGTGGGCATTTGGCAGGGGGGCCAGGCGAGCTATGGCACAGCCCGCCAGCGCGTGCCGGAGGCCCCGGCCCAGGCGCTGTTTGAAGTCGGATCGATCAGCAAGGTGTTCACCGGGTTGCTGCTGGCGCAGGCCGTGGAGCGCGGGGACATGGCGCTGGACGACACGCTGGGCGGGCTGCTCCATGGCACGCCAGCGCTGGCCGCGCCGTTGCCCGCACCGGTCGCGGCCATCACGCTGCGCCAGCTCGTCACCCACACCTCTTGCCTGCCGCGCTTGCCTGCGGATTTCCGCCGTGGGTCCGACGCTGCCAATCCCTACCTGGGCTACGACCGCGCCCGGCTGTGGCAATCCCTGGCCAACACGCGCCTGGCCCAGTCGCCGCCGTGCCCTGGCGTGTACAGCAACCTCGGCTTTGCGGTGCTGGGTGAGCTGCTGGCCCAGCGCTATGGCAAGCCCTGGGCTGGGCTGGTGCACGAGCGCATCACCGGCCCGCTGGGCATGCACGACACGGTGCAGTTGCTGGGCGACAAGGCGCCGCGCCTGGCCACCCCGCACGATGGCGAGGCAGCGGTGTCAGTGTCGGTGTGGGAGTTCGATGCGTTTGCCGGGGCGGGCGCCTTGCGCTCCACGGCGGCGGACATGCTGGTGTTCAGCCGCGCCCTGCTGGCCGGCGCGCAAGGGCCGCTGGGCCCGGCGGCCGAGCGCCTGTTCACGCCGCTGGCGGACCACGACGGCGGCCAGATCGGCTACGCCATCATGCTGCGCGAGCGCGATGGGCTGCGCACCTGGCTGCACGGCGGTGGCACGGGGGGCTTTCGCAGCGTGTGGCTGCTGGCTCCCGACCGGGGCGAAGCGGTGATCGCCCTGGTGGCCAACGCACAGGCCGCGCAGCAGGATGTGATGGCGCCCCTGCTGGCGCAGCGCTACCCGGTCCCGCCCGGCCAGCCTGCCACCGATGCCGCTGCGCTGGCGCCCTATGAAGGGGTCTACCGCGCGTCGCCTGCCGTCGCCCTGAGCCTTGCCATGGTGGATGGCCAGTTGCAGCTGCGGCCCACGGGTGGGGTGTTCGAGCCGCTGCAGGTGCTGGGTCCCGACGCCTTCACGCAGCCGGCATCGGGACGCCAACTGCGCTTTGAGCGCGACAAGGAAGGGCGGCCCGCGGTGTTGAACTACACACGCTTTGGCGCACGCTTGATGGCCCAGCGTGTTCAGGAGCCGGTGCTGGGGCTCGCGCCGCCACAGTCCACCGAGGAGCTGGCCCCGTACCTGGGCCGCTACCGCCTGCGCGGCGGTAGTGTGCTGGATGTGCAGGCCACGGGCGGCCGGCTGCACGTGCGCCTGGGCTCCCAGCCGCGCTTCACGGTCTACCCGGTGCCGGGGCAGCAGGACCGGTTTGCGTACGACGCGGTGCGGGCGGAACTGGAGTTTGAGCGCTACCGAAGTGGCGAGGCGCGTGCTGTGGTGCTACACCAGAAAGGGCATTTCAGGGCACCCCGGCTGGAGCCGTGAACAGGTTCCTAGGACCCCGCCGCGATCCCGTCGCTGCGCAGCCGCAGCACCCGGTCGGCCCGTGCTGCCGCGGCATCGGAATGCGTGACCAGCACCAGCGACGCGCCGTGCTCGCGCGTTTGCGCAAGCAGCAGGTCCATTACGCGCGCCGCCGTGGTGGGGTCGAGATTGCCGGTGGGCTCATCGGCCAGCAGCAGCGCGGGGCGGTGCACCAGCGCGCGGGCGATGGCCACACGCTGCAGCTGCCCCCCGCTGAGCTGCTGCGGCAATCGCGTGCCCATGTCGGCCAGCCCCACGGCGTCCAGAATGTACTGCACGCGGAGGGGGTCGGGCTGGCCCAGCAGCATCAGTGGCAGGGCGATGTTCTGCGCCACGTCCAGATGCGGCAGCACATGGAAGGCCTGGAAGACAAAGCCCACGTGGGCGCGGCGCCACAACGCGCGCTGTGTGTCGTCCAGCGGGCCCAGGTCAACGCCGCCGTGGAGCACGCGCCCGGTGTCCCAGGTGTCGAGCCCCGCCAGGCAATTGAGCAGCGTGGACTTGCCCACGCCCGAGTCGCCGACGATGGCGACAAACTCGCCCGGCGCCACGCTGAAATCCACCTGCGCGAACACGGGTGTCTCGCCGTAGTGTTTGCCCAATTGCTCTACCTGCAGCCCGGCGGTCGCCGCTGTGCCATTCGCCGGTCGGATCGCAGCACCCGGCGCCGATGCGGGGCCGCCGCCTGGCCCTGCAGGAAGGGTTGCGAGTGTCATGCGTTGCGCTGCTCCAGCCGCAGCAGCGCGGCCCGCACCAGCGCGTCCACCGCGCCGGGTCGGTCGCAGGCGATGACCTGGCGCTGCGGCATGCTGCGCAGCCAGGTGATCTGCCGCTTGGCCAGCTGGCGCGTGGCGGCAATGCCGCGCTCGCGCAGGTGGGCCAGGTTCAATGGCGTGCCCGGTGCGCGGGTGGCCTGGAAGTCCAGCTCTTCCCAGGCCTGCCGGTAGCCCACGCAGCGCATGGAGGGCAGGTCGGGGCGCAGGTCGCCGCGCGCGCGCAGGGCCGACACTTCGTCGATGAAGCCGCTGGCCAGCATGGCGTCAAAACGTTGGGCGATGCGGCCGTGCAACCAGACGCGATCGTCCGGTTCTAAGGAAAAAAGTGCTCCAGCGCTTGTCGTGTCTGTGCTGGTAGCTATCTTTTTTGTAGTGTGAAAGCTCGACAGCGGCTGGCCTGAGAGGTGCCACACCTCCAGCGCGCGCTGAATGCGCTGGCTGTCGGCCGGGGCCAGGCGGGCCGCCGTCACAGGGTCCACGCGCGCCAGCTCGGCGTGCAGCGCGGGCCAGCCTTGTTCGGCGGCCTGGGCTTCGATCTGTGCACGCATGGCGGGGTCTGCGGCGGGCATGTCGTCGATGCCGTCGAACAGCGCCTTGAAGTACAGCATGGTGCCGCCCGCCAGCAGCGGCAGCGCACCCCGTGTGCGGATCTCCGCGATGAGCCGCGTGGCGTCCTGCACAAACTCGGCCGCGCTGTAGGCCTGCAACGGGTCGCGAATGTCGATGAGGTGGTGTGGCGCGGCGGCGCGTTCTTCAGGGGTGGGCTTGGCGGTGCCGATGTCCATGCCGCGGTACACCAGGGCCGAGTCCACACTGATGATCTCTACCGGAATGCCCCGCTGGCCCAGCACGGCAGCCAGCGCCAGGGCGCCTGCGGTCTTGCCGGAGGCCGTGGGGCCGGCGATGGCGATGGTGGGCAGCGCGTGCACCTCCTGCATCGGGTGATCAGGCGTGCTCACGCCGCGCTCCAAACTTCTGCACCAGCGTCCACGAGATGGCGGCCAGCGCCACCGACCAGAACCAGATCCCGTTGACCAGCGGCCAGACCGTGCCATCCAGGCGCATGCCCAGCCAGCCGCCAATGGCGAACGCGGCGAGCATCATCATGAAACCGTTGAGTGCCGACGCCACGCCCGCCGCCTTGGGGAAGGGGCCCACGGCGCCGCTTTGCCCACAGGGCTGGTGGATGCCGTGCCCGAGCATGAACAGATAAAACGGCAGCAGCAGCGCCCACGGCTGGTGCCAGCCCATGTGGGCTACAGCCGCCATCAGCGTCCCGCCGCTCACGCTCAGTGCGCCCGCAATCGCCACCGTGCGCAGCAGGCCGTGGCGCGCCAGCAAACGGCGGCACAAAAAGGTGCCCGCGAGGTAGGCCACGCAGGCCGATGCCATGGTCCAGCCAAACTGTGTGCGCGTGAGCCCAAGCACGTCGATGAACACAAACGACGACGCCGCCAGAAAGGTGAACAGGCCGCCGTAGGTGGCCGTGGTCTGCAGCGAGAACGCCCAGAACGTGGGGCTGCGCAGCACATGCAGCCAGGTGCCAAGCAGTGTGCCCGGGTGCAGTGCCCGCGGGTTGCGGTGCGCCAGTGTCTCGGGCAACCGCAGCGCCACCAGCGCCAGCGTGGCCACCGCATACACCGTGAGCGCCATCAGCGCCGCGCGCCAGCCCAGCCATTCGCTCAGCAGACCACCCAGCGGCGCGCAGATGCAGGCCACGATGCCCAGGCCCGTGAGTGCCTTGGACATCGCACGGGCGCCCTCCAGCGGCGTGTACAGGTCGCGCACGATGGCCCGCGCGCACATCACCACCGCGCCCATCGCGGCGCCCTGGGCAATGCGCCAGACGATCAGCATCGCCATGGTGGGCGCGAACGCGCTGCACAGCGAAGCCACGGTGTAGATGGCCAGGCCCGCCAGCAGGATGGGGCGCCGGCCGAAGCGGTCCGACAGCGGGCCCCACACCATCTGCGAGCAACCAAACGCCAGCAGCAGGCCGCTGAGCGTGAGCTGCGCGGCCGAGACGGGCGCGCCGAGGCTGCGCGTGAGGGCCGGCAGGGCGGGCAGGTACAGGTCGGTGGTGACGGGCTGGATGGAGAGCAGCATCGCCAGCACCAGGATGGCCATGCCGGGCTGAATCGAGACCAAAGCAGCCGGCGAAGCGGCGGTGGCGGAGGGGGCAGACATATCTGTCTGAGGGTACCAGAAGGGGGTGCGCCGACCGGGGCCAGCAGGCGTATCCCGTGATGCGCGCTTGCGCCACATCAATCCTGCGGAGGGGGAGCTGCGCCGGGCCGCGGTGTGCGCATGACCGCGGGCCAAGCATGAGCCGCAGTGGGTTTACTTGAGCTTGAACAGCGAGGCCATCGCTTCGCGGTACATGCTTTGGCCCACCGAGTTGGTGCTGTGGTGCGAACCGCCTTCCACCAGCAGGAACTGCTTGGGCTCCTGCGCGGCTTCGTACAGTTTGCGGCCCAGGGTGGGCAGGATCAGGCTGTCCTCGCTGCCGTGCACGACCAGCAGCGGCGAGCCGATCTCGGACACCTTGCGCACCGATTCAAAACGCTGGGTGATGAGGGCCGACACCGGCAGCCAGCCCCATTTGAAGGTGCTGACCACCTCAGGGATGCTGGTGAAAGTGCCTTCGACGATGGTGCCCTGCTCGTCCTGCACCTGGCGCGCCAGATCGATCGCGATGGCGCCCCCCAGCGAGTGGCCGAAGATGTACCGGGGCTTGTGCGGCTGCTGCTGTGCGAGCCAGTCCCACGCGGCGCGGGCATCTTCTGCCGCCGTGGTTTCAGAAGGCAGGCCGGCGCTGCTGCGGCCAAAACCGCGGTAGTCGATGGCCAGCACCGAAAAGCCCAGCTCCTGCATGCGCCGGATGCGGCCCGAGGATCCCGACACGTTCCAGCGGGCGCCGTGCAAGTACAGCAGCACGGGGGCGTCGGCGCGTTCATGGGGCAGCCACAGCCCGTGCAGGCGTTCGGCCTTGCCGCTGTCGCGGGACTCAAAGTTGATCCACACGTCTTCCATATCGGCAGTGGACTGGGCACCGCCCCAGCTGCGGTCGCTGGGCTGGAAGATCCACTCGCGCTGCTTGGCGTCCAGGGTGGCGCAGCCTGCCGAAACGGCAATGGCCAACGCCAGCGAGATCAGGAGGGGAGTGCGTTTCATGAGAAGGACTGAGTGCCATCGTGTCGGAAAGTTCTGACAAGGCAAGCAGGGTTTGTGCCCATCTCCTGGGAGAGGCCGGCAGATGGCCGGCAACTCCCCGCCTTTTCACCGCTTAGGTGTTCAGCTGCAATCGCGTCAGACCACGCCCTGGGCCAGCATCGCGTCGGCCACCTTCACAAAGCCTGCAATGTTGGCGCCATCCACATAACTCACCCGGCCATCGGCGTGTTTGCCGTAGCGCAGGCAGGCCGCGTGGATACCTTGCATGATCTGCAGCAGGCGGGCATCCACCTCTTCGCGCGGCCAGGACAGGCGCGCAGCGTTCTGGCTCATCTCCAGGCCCGAGGTGGCCACGCCACCCGCGTTGCTGGCCTTTCCCGGGGCGTAGAGCACGCCCGCGGCTTCAAATGCCTTGGCGGCATCGATGGTGGAAGGCATGTTGGCGCCTTCCGCCACGCAGATGACGCCGTTCTGGATCAGCACCGCAGCGTCTTTCGCATCCAGCTCGTTCTGGGTGGCGCAGGGCAGGGCCACATCCACGGGCACATGCCAGGGGCGTGCGCCGGCTTCGAACTTCACGCCGGTGCGCTTTGCGTAGTCGCTCACCCGGCCGTAGTGGTGGTTCTTCACATCCATCAGGATGGCGAGCTTTTCGGCCGTGAAGCCTTCTTCGTCGATGACCGTGCCGCTGGAGTCGGACACAGTGATCACCTTTGCGCCCAGCTGCAGCGCCTTCTCGACCGCGTACTGCGCCACGTTGCCTGAGCCGGAGACGGACACGCGCAGGCCGTCGAAAGAGCGGCCTTTTTGCTTGAGCATCTCCTGCGCAAAGTACACGGTGCCGTAGCCCGTGGCTTCAGGGCGGATCAGCGAGCCGCCGAACGACAGGCCCTTGCCGGTGAACACGCAGTCCGCCCGGTTCGAGAGCTTTTTCAACATGCCCGCCATGTAGCCCACCTCACGGCCGCCCACGCCAATGTCGCCTGCCGGCACGTCGGTGTCGGCGCCCACATGACGGAACAATTCGGAGACAAAAGCCTGGCAAAAGCGCATCACTTCGCCAGGGCTCTTGCCCTTGGGGTCAAAGTCCGAGCCACCCTTGCCGCCGCCCATGGGCAGCGTCGTCAGCGCGTTCTTGAAGGTCTGCTCGAACGCCAGGAACTTGAGCACCGACAAATTCACCGAGGGGTGAAAGCGCAGGCCGCCCTTGTAGGGGCCAATCGCCATGCTGTGCTGGATGCGGTAGCCGCGGTTGACCTGCACCGTGCCGTGGTCGTCCACCCACGAAACGCGGAAGATGATGATGCGTTCGGGCTCGACCAAGCGTTCGAGCAGGCCGTGCTCGGCATACCGGGGATGTTGCGCAATAAACGGCCACAGGCTCTCCATCACTTCGGTGACCGCCTGCAGGAATTCGGGCTGCCCCGGATTGCGCTGGGCCACGTGAGAAAGGAAGCTGCCTGCGGACTCGTATTTCATGTTCAAAAGCTTTCTGTAACAAAAAAGCAGGCAATGGCGCGCTGCAACATCGAATTATGTTCAAAAGTTATATGACTATGCACAATGGTGGGGAATGTGGCGAGGGAGTTGCCACGTTTTGGTGCATGCGGGCGGCCGTCACCGGTTTGCCATAGGGACGTCACGTCCGTGTCACACGGTAAGACCACAGTTCGGCGGTTCTAAACACAACGAGGAGAAGAGCATGGACATTTCTGGTGCGAAGTTGGGTGCGCTGGCCCTGGTGGCCACGCTGGCAGCTTGTGGTGGCAACGACGACAACCCCTATCCCACCTTGAACGGTGACAAGCCTCTGGTGGTGGGCCACCGTGGCGCGGCGGGCTACCTGCCGGACCACACGCTCGAGGGTTACAAGCGCGCCATCGAAATGGGCGCTGATTTCATCGAACCTGATCTGGTCGCCACCAAGGACGGTGTGCTGATTGCCCGCCACGAGCCCAACATCACCGGCACCACCGATGTGTCCACGCGCGCTGAATTTGCCAGCCGCAAGACCAAGAAAATGGTGGACGGCGTCGAAGAAGAAGGCTGGTTTGTCTCTGACTTCACCCTGGCCGAGATCAAGACTCTGCGCGCCATCCAGCCCCTGTCCGACCGCGACCAGTCGCACAACGGCAAGTACCAGATCCCCACGCTCGAAGAAGTGCTGGACCTCGCCAAGAGCGAAGGCACCAAGGCGGGCCGCACGGTGGGGGTCTACCCCGAGACCAAGCACCCCACCTTCCACACTCGGCTGGGACTGCCGCTCGAAGACCGCCTGCTGACCACGCTGGCCAAGTACGGCTACACGACCAAGAGTTCGCCAGTCATCGTGCAGTCGTTTGAAGTGTCGAACCTCAAGTACCTGCGCACCAAGACCCAGATCCGCCTGGTGCAACTGGTGGATGGCAACGATGTGAACCCCGACGGCAGCATGGACCTGACCGCTCCCTACGACAAGCCGTATGACTTTGCCGTGGCCGGCGATGCGCGCACCTTTGCCAGCCTTCTCACCCCCGCGGGCCTGAAGGAAGTCAAGACCTACGCCGACGGTATCGGCCCGTGGAAGCCGTACCTCATTCCTTCGAAGCAGGTGGATGCCAACAAGGACGGCAAGGCCGACGACCTCAACGGCGACGGCAAGATCGACGAACGCGACCGCGTGATGATGCCTGCGACCGATGTGGTCAAGAACGCCCATGCCGCCGGCCTGGTGGTGCACCCCTACACCTTCCGCAACGAAGCCAAGCGTCTGGCGTCGGACTTCAAGGGCGACCCCAAGGCCGAGTACAAGCTGTTCTACGAACTGGGCGTGGACGGCGTGTTCAGCGACTTCCCGGACACGGCCAAGGCAGCGCGGGACAACTGATCGGCCCGCGCACCAAAGCGCCTTGCGGCCAGGCCTCGCGCCTGCTGACCAAGAAAAAAGCCCGCGGTTGCGGGCTTATTTCATTGCTGGCCAAGCCGCTTAAGCCACCTGGTCACCTGGTGGGCCACGCAACTCAATGCGCTGGCGCGACGGGCACCGCCGGCGCCGCGGCTACCAGCTCGTCGGCGCGCGGCAGTTCCATCCAGGCCAGCATCAGCGGCACCTGCTTGCGCAGCCAGTGGGTCGGCATGGCCTGCGTGCCCCACACCGGGATGCGCCCCGCGTATTCGCCGATCACCCAGAAGTGCCGCAGCGCCAGGCACGGTGCAATGGCGACCAGATCGGCTGCGGGCACGGGGCGCACGCTGGTGTAACCGGCAAGGTAGCGCGTCCAGCGTTCCAGCACGGGTGCCGACAGCGGGGTCTCCAGGCTTCGCGGCAGCAAGACCCACAGGTACACGCTGAGGTCGTAGGCCAGCAGGCCCGGGCCCGCGTCATCGAAATCGAAGAACGCCGCCACCCTGCGGCCCTCCGATCCCGCGCCTCCTTGAGATCCCGTTGGCCCATCTGCTCCGTCCGTCATGAAGTTGTTGCTCCCATGGCAGTCGCCATGGCAATGCACGCGGGTGAGGCCGGGCAGCGCGGCGAAACGCGTCCGCAGCGCACCGGCCAGGGCCGAAAACTCGCGCCCCAGGGCTTCGTCCACCGTGGGCGCGGTGAGCAGGCGTTGAAGCGACGCGTCGAGCAGCAGGGGAAGGTCGAGCGTGTAAAGGCTGTCGGGGCCCTCATAGCCCTGTGCTGCGCCATGCAACTGCGCCAGCCCGCGGCCGGTGGCTTCGAGATCGACCAGCGATTCGCCGGGCGGATCGCCCGGAAGGAACTCGAACAGCAGCAGCGCGCGGGCGCCTTCGGGCAAGGCCACCGCCACGCTGAACGTCCCATCCGCAGCGGGCAACGGCGCCGCCACCGGAATGCCACTAGCCCGCAGGTGCGTAAGCAGGGCGGTTTCGTAGGCGATATTGGGCTCGCCGCGCGGCCGCTCGGCGCACAGGCGCGCAATCGCGTGCAGCCCGCTGGCAAAACGCAGCTCGTACACCTGGTTGAAGCCGCGGCGCAGCAGCACGCAGTGCACCACGGGGCCGAGCGTCCAGCCCGCCATCACCGCCTGCGCGATGGCGTTGCCCGTGGGGGTGGTCTGGGCAATGGATTGGGCGTCAAGGGCGATCATGGGCAGGGTCCGTGCGGCAGGGCGGCCGATTCTGCCGATAAACCAATGCGCTGTGCCTTAACGGCAGCCAAAGACGGGTCTGCGCAAGCCCGCCCGGCCCGCCGGTCAGAAGCCCAGTGCGAAACCCACGCTCAGCAAGGTGCGGCCCTGCTGCCGGCCCACCGTGGCATCGATCTGGCGGCCGGGCGCCCATTCGTAGCGCGCGCCAGCCTGGAAGGTGGGCCCGCTGTGCTGAACCCCAAAGGCCTCCACATGCGGAGTGATGGCGCCCCAGCTGCGCTCCAGCGAGACGCCCCAGGTCGCGCGCCAGGGCTGGGCGCGCTCCCGCAGCGCGCCCAGGTTGGCATTGGCCACGCCCCAGGGTGCCGCGCAGGTGCCAATCAGGTTGAGCGCCACCGCGCTGCCCCCGCTGTGGCCCTGGGCCTGCCGGCGGTGGGTGACGCCCGCAGTGCTGGCGGCGTTGCAGCCGTCGGTTTCTGCGGGGCTCCACAGCCATTTGGCCTGCACGCCCTGCAGTGTGTGGCGCTCGCCCACGTCGCGGGCCAGCAACGCGCCCAGCTCCAGGCCGTCGATGGGGGTGAACGCAGGCGCTGCGTAGAAGGTGCCGCGTTGCCCGCGCAAGCCCTCCCACCAGACCTCGACATGGCCGTGGCCGACCTCGTCCACGCCGGCATCGTCCACAGCGAGGGGGCGCCCGGCGTGGGCAGAAGGCTGCGCCGCGCACAGCGCAGCGATCAAGGCGGCCGCGAGAGGGAGGCGACGAAGGTGCCGGCGGGGCGGTGTGGAGTGCATTGGCTGGAGGGCGTCTGGCTATGCGGAAGAACAAAGAAGCTGAGGAGATGCAGCGCTGCGGGCCGCTACCTGCCGCGCAGGAACAGCGCGTCCAGTTCCTTCATGCTGAGTTGCCGCCATGTGGGGCGGCCATGGTTGCACTGGTCCGACCGGTCGGTGGTCTCCATCTGGCGCAGCAGCCCGTTCATCTCGTCGATGGTGAGGCGGCGGTTGGCGCGCACCGCGCCGTGGCAGGCCATGGTGCCCAGGATCTCGTTGCGCGCGCGCTGCACCACGGTGCTGGCATCGTGCGCCGCCAATTCGGCCAGCACGCTGCGCGCCAGCTCCACTGGGTCGCCCTGCGCCAGCGTGGTGGGCACGGCGCGCACGGCCAGCGTCTTGGGGGAGAAGGGCACCACCTCCAGGCCCAGCATCTCCAGCACCTCGGTGGAGCCTTCGGCCGTGGCCACTTCTTCGGCCGTGGCCGCAAACGTGGCGGGGATCAAGAGCGGCTGGCTGGCAATGCGCGCGCCGCCGTCCACCTGGGATTTGAGGCGCTCGTACACGATGCGTTCGTGGGCCGCATGCATGTCCACGACGATCATCCCCTGGGCGTTTTCGGCCAGGATGTACACGCCGTGCAGCTGCGCCACTGCGCGCCCTAAGGGCCAGGTGGCGCCGTTGTCATCACGGGCTGCAGGTGCGTTCGCACCAGCGGTTGGTCGATCAATTTCAGCGGCCAGCGGGTTGGCGCTGAGCGCAGCGGTGGGCGACAAAAAGGACGTCGTCGCGCCTGAGCCCAGGCCCTGCGATGAACCCGTCACCCCAGCCCCGGGCTCTGCGAACCCGCCATGGCCCGCTGCGGCGCCCAGCGGTGCGCCGTCCTTGCGCGGCCCCCACAGCGCCTGCAGGTCCGCCACATGGTGGCCCCGCTCTTCAAATTTCATAGCAGACTGTGCTTGCCAGATCTGCGCTGGAGCCTGTTTTGGATTGAAATCAGCAGCGCCACCGGCCTCCCCATCGGTGCCCCCGGCGGCTGCGGCCTTGGCGGCGGCAGCCAGCGCTGCAGCACGGGGCGCGGCCAGCGCGTTTTCGACCGCGTGGCGCACGGCCTGGTGCACCTCGCGGCTGTCGCGAAAGCGCACCTCGATCTTGGTGGGGTGCACGTTCACATCCACACGTGCCGGGTCGATCTCTACGTACAGCGCGTACACGGGCTGCTTGTGTCCGTGCAGCACATCTTCGTAGGCGCTGCGTGCGGCATGGGTCAGCACCTTGTCGCGCACAAAGCGGCCGTTGACATAGCAATACTGGTGGTCGGCGCGCGAGCGGGCGGCATCGGGCAGGCCGGCGCGGCCGGTGACGACCACCGGGCCCACGCGGTGCTGCACGGCGACAGACTGCGCGACAAAGTCTTCGCCCAGCACATCCGACAGGCGGCGCGCCAGCGCGTCCTGGAGGCCGTGGGCGGTGGCCTGGCCCGGCACGAAGGTCGCGCGCCACTGTTCCACCAGCTTGCCTTCGTGCCAGATGGCAAAGCCCACATCGGGCCGCGCCAGCGCGTGGCGGCGCACGGACTCAATGCAGTGCGCGAGTTCTGTCGCGTCGGTCTTCAGGAACTTGCGGCGCGCGGGGGTGGAAAAGAACAGCTCCTTCACTTCCACCGTCGTGCCCGTGCTGCGTGCGGCAGGGCGCAGTTCGCCGCTGCGTGCATCCAGCAAAAACGCGCTGGCCTGTGCAGCCGGGCGCGAGAGCAGCGCCATCTCAGACACCGAAGCAATGGCCGCTAGCGCCTCGCCCCTAAAGCCCATGGTGGCCACGGTTTCCAGATCGGTCAGGCTCGTGATCTTGCTGGTGGCGTGGCGGCGCAGCGCCACCGGCAGTTCTGCCTGCGGAATGCCGCCCCCGTCGTCTTCCACCGTGATCAGGCGGACACCCCCCGCCGACAGCCGCACGGTGATCTGCGTGGCGCCGGCATCGAGCGCGTTGTCCACCAGCTCGCGCACCACCGAGGCGGGGCGCTCCACCACTTCGCCCGCCGCGATCTGGCTGATGAGCTCGTCGGGCAGGTCGCGGATGGGGCGGCGGACGGGGGCGGCAACCGGGGTGGCTGCCACAGCGGATGCGGGCTGCACCACGGCGAGAGGGGGGGTGGGTTCGTTCACCCGCCAGATTTTAGGGGGCAGGTCGCGCAGGGGCTTTGGGTGGGGGACTCCCGGTGCTGGGGATAATGCCCGCTGCCTTTTTTACCACCGGCTCCGGGCCGGACTCCCATGGAACTTGTCACCTTTCTCATCGACTTCATCCTGCACGTGGACAAGTACCTCGAGGCGTTCGTGCAGAACTACGGCGCGTGGGTGTATGCGCTGCTGTTCTTGATCGTGTTCGTGGAAACCGGTGTGGTGGTCATGCCGTTTTTGCCCGGCGATTCGCTCTTGTTCATCGTGGGCGCGCTGTGCGGCGCCGGGATGATGAACCTGCCGCTGGCCTGCACGGTGCTGGTGCTGGCGGCCATCCTGGGCGACCAGTGCAATTACTCGATCGGGCGGTACTTTGGCCCCAAGGTGTTCCAGTGGGAAGACTCGCGCTGGTTCAATCGCCGCGCCTTCAACCAGGCGCACGATTTTTACGAGCGCTACGGCGGCGTCACCATCATCCTGGCGCGCTTCATGCCGTTTATCCGCACGTTTGCGCCCTTTGTGGCCGGCGTGGCCGAGATGAGCCGTACCAAGTTCACCGCCTTCAATGTGGGCGGCGCGCTGCTCTGGGTGCTGGGCATCTGCACCGCGGGCTACTTCTTCGGCAACTTTGCCTGGGTCAAGGAAAACCTGGACAAGATCATCTGGGCGATGATTTTTATCCCCGGCCTGATCGCCATCTTTGGCGCCTGGCGCGCTGGGCGGCAAGCGCGCACAGCGGCCTGATTGGTTGCTATCAAAAAAATAGCTGCCTGCGCTTGTGTATAAAGCGCAGGCAGCCAATTTTGTGCCTAAATTCGCACTGGGCCGGGTGACAGAGCCGGGGCTGGGCCCGCGGCTTCGTCAGCCCAGGACTCAGCGGCGATAGCCGCGGCGTTGGTCGCGGTCTTCGCCAATTTCGTGGCCGACCAATGCGCCGGCGGCTGCACCGCCGATGGTGCCCACAGGGCCACCAAAGATGGCATTGCCGGCGACACCGCCCACCACAGCGCCGACACCGGTGCCGACCTGGGCGTTCGTAGGATTCGAGGCGCAACCGCCCAGTGCCAGGGCTGCGGTACAAGTGGTCGCGAGAAGGATGTGACGGAGTTTCATGGCTAGAGTCCTTTAAGTGGATCAGGCCTTGTTGCCGGCAGCGGGTGCGTCCGGCTCGACCTGTGACTTGACTATCTCGCGGGCGCCCCGTGCACAGCGTAGGCAGGGGAGGCTGCCGCCTGTAGGACGCCTGACCTCGCCCGCGCCCGATTTGGGCCATCTGACACGCGTATGCACTAGGGTTAACAAGGCTTTGGCAGTGTTGCCAACCGCCAGGCAGCGGCAGATCATTTCCGCATACAAGCGGGCAGGAGGAGAAGCGATGGCACAAACATCACAGCAGGGCGGGCTACAGCTCACGGTGGCACAGCAGATCAGCTTGATCGTGGGGGTGGCGGTGCTGGCGCTGGTGCTCATCCTCGCGCTGAGCCTGGTGCGCGTGCAGCACCTGGGCAGCACGGTGGACCGGCTGGCCACCGAGCAGGTCGAGCGGCTGCAATTGGCGCTGCGCTGGCGCAGCAACATCGCCGTCAACGCCACGCGGGTGTTTGCCGTGGTGCAGTCCGAGGGCGACGACCTGCAGAACTATTTCAAGGACGTGATGGCTGCCACCACGGCCGACACCAGCAAGGTGCAAAAGCGCTACACGGAGCTCGAGCACAGCCCCGAGGGCCTGCGCATCCAGGAAGAGCTGGCCACCATCCGCAAGCCCTACCTCGAGGTGCGCGACAAGGCCCTGGCGCTCAAAAAGGCCGGCGACATGGCGCAGGCCAAGTCCTATGCACTGGGCAGCTTTGCCCCGGTGGTCGACCAGTACAACGCCGTGGCCGACAAGATGGTGAGCTACCAGGTGCAGCGCTCGGCCGATCAGGCGGCCGAAGCGGCGGGGCTGATCCAGTCGTACCGCACCACGGTGCTGGTGGCGGGCGTTGCGGGGCTGGCGCTGCTGGTGCTGATGTCGTGGGTGGTGGTGCGGCGCATCCGCCGCTCGCTGGCCGAGGTGGCCACCGTGGCCCAGCGCATTGGCGAGGGTGATCTGTCGCAGCCCGTGCAGGCCCAGGGGCGCGGCGAGGTGGCGCAGATGCTGCGCGCCATGGAGGTCATGCAGTCATCGCTGGTGCGCATCGTGGGGGACGTGCGCCACAGCAGCGACTCCATTGCCACCGGCTCCAGCGAGATCGCTGCCGGCAACGCCGACCTGAGCCAGCGCACCGAGGAGCAGGCCAGCAACCTGGAGGAAACCGCGGCGTCGATGGAGCAGATCACCAGCACCGTGAAGAACAACGCCGACACCGCCCAGCGTGCCGCGGTGCTTGCCGGCACGGCATCGGCCGCGGCAGTCAAGGGTGGCGAGGTGGTGGGGCAGGTCGTGGCCACCATGCAGGACATCTCGGCTGCCTCGCGCAAGATCACCGACATCATTGCGGTGATCGATGGCATAGCGTTTCAGACCAACATCCTCGCGCTAAACGCGGCCGTGGAGGCCGCACGCGCCGGTGAGCAGGGGCGGGGCTTTGCCGTAGTGGCCAGCGAGGTGCGCAGCCTGGCCGGGCGCAGCGCCGACGCCGCCAAGGAGATCAAGGCGCTGATCAACGCCAGCGTGACCAAGGTGGAAGACGGCACGCAACTGGTCGGCCATGCGGGCCAGAGCATGGACGACATCGTTGCGCAGGTACAGCGCGTGAGCGACCTCATCGCCGAGATCTCCAGCGCCACGGGCGAGCAGACCATCGGCATCAGCCAGGTGGGCGAAGCCGTGACGCAACTCGATCAGGTCACGCAGCAGAACGCCGCACTGGTGGAGCAAAGCGCCGCTGCGGCCGAGAGCCTCAAGCACCAGGCCGCGCGGCTGGCCGAGGTGGTGAGCGTGTTCCGGCTCGCGCCTTGATCGACTAAAAGCCTTTAGCGCTCGCCAGGCTGCAGGCACAGCGTGACCAGCAGCGACGCTGGCTGCACGGCCTTGAGCGCATGCAGCATGCGCGGCGCCAGGTGCACGAAGTCGCCAGCGTGGAGCTGCTGCACGGCGCCTTCGTTCATGAACTCCACCACGCCCTCGATGCATTGCACGGTGGCTTCGCCGGGGGTCTGGTGTTCTTTCATGGATTTGCCCACGGGCAGCACCACGCGCATGACTTCGAGCTGGCCGGCCTTGAGGATGGCGGTGGTCATGGCCTCGGGAAGGCGGTCGCCCAAGGGGCGCACGCTGACGATCTGGCCGGACTGGGCATGGGGCAGTGCCATGGTGTTCTCCTTGCGTTCCCCAGGGGCTTGCGGGCCTGTGTGGCGCCGCGAATTGCGCGTGGGGGTGTGGTCGATGAAGCCTACTTTGCCTGCACTTGGCAGTGTGCGCAAGGCGGGGAGTCCTACGGATTCGGGCTCGGTCATCCGATCCGATGGAGGTTGTCGGGAGCCGGCGGGAAAGCCTGGGCCCGGCGCGGCCCTTCGACAGGCTCAGCGTGATGGGGCTTGTGTTTTCGACGGCGACTTGATGCCAGTGACTGGGCGGCCCTTTAGTCCTCTGGAGGCTTTGCGGCCCGCCTGCAGCCCCAGCCCTGCGCAGCTCACACCGAGCGGCTGCGCGCCAGCGGCGGGTTCTTGGCGAAATAGCGCGTGATACCGCGCATCAGCGCATCCGCCAGCTGTTCCTGGTAGGCGCTGCTTTTAAGGCGCTGCTCTTCCTCGGGGTTGCTGATGAAGGCGGTTTCCACCAACACGCTCGGGATGTCAGGGGCTTTGAGCACCGCAAAGCCCGCCTGCTCCACGCGCGGCTTGTGCAGCTTGGCCATGCCGCCGATCTCGCCCAGCAGCACGCTGCCGAGTTTCAAGCTGTCGTTGATCTGCGCGGTGGTGCTCATGTCCAGCAGCGCGCGCTGCACGTGCTGGTCCTTGCTTTGCACGTTGATGCCGCCCACCAGGTCGGCTTGGTTTTCCTTGTTGGCCAGCCAGCGTGCGGCCGTGCTGGACGCGCCCCCCTGGCTCAGCGCGAACACGCTGGCGCCGCGCGCGGCCGGGGTGGTGAAGGCATCGGCGTGGATCGAGACGAAGAGGTCGGCCTGCACGCGCCGGGCCTTTTGCACGCGCGTGCCCAGCGGCACAAAGTAGTCGCCGTCGCGTGTGAGGTAGGCCCGCATCGGGTTGCCGCCCACGGTGGTGGCGTTGATGCGGTCGCGCAGCAGGTGCGCCACGCGCAGCACGACGTCTTTTTCGCGCGTGCCGGCCGGGCCAATGGCGCCGGGGTCTTCGCCGCCATGGCCGGGGTCGAGCGCCACGATGATGATGCGGTCGGTCTGGGTCGATGTGGCGCGGTTGCCGCTGCGTGGGGGCTCGGCGGGCGCGGGTGTTGGGGCTGCCGCAACGACGGGCGGCGGGGCTTGCGCGGGGGCCGGCGCGGGCGTGGGGCGCTGGCTGCGCTGCGCGATCAGCTCGCCCAGCGGGTCGTGCTCGGCCGGCGCTGCGGGGGCGGGGCGCGCGGTGGTGGCAGCGCCTGGTTTGCCGGGTGTGGCGGACGCAGTGGGCGCGTCGCGCAGGCGCTCGGCAATCAGTGCCTCGAGCGGGTCCACGGGTGCGGCGGGATACAGGTCAAACACCAGCCGGTGCTGGTAGGCCGCCACGGGCGGCAGCGTGAAGACCTGGGGCATGGCGGCCTGTTTCAGGTCCACCACCAGGCGCACCACACCGGGCGCGTTCTGCCCCACGCGGATGCCGGCGATGTTCGGGTCGTCGGGCTTGACCTTGGCCACCAGCTCGCGCAGCTCGGGGCTCAGGTCGATGCCTTCGATGTCCACGGCCAGGCGCGGCGGCGTGGTCACAAAAAACTGCTTGGCCACCAGCGCGCCATCGGATTCGATGGTCACGCGCGAATATTCGGGGGCCGGCCACACGCGCACGGCCAGGATGGTCGCGCCGCGGGCGATCTGCTGTGTGCCCAGCAGCAGCACCAGACTGCCGGCTTGCAGCACGGCGCGGCGGGATGGGGCTTTGGGGGCGTTGTCGCTCATGGGCAGATGCGGCGCGTGGAGCCGCTGGCGACGGGGGCTGTGCACCAGCACACGTGGTGGTGCAAGGCAACGACACGGCGCAGGCCCGTGCGGGCAGGGTTCACGTCGCTGCGGCCGTGTGGGGTGGCGGGACGGGCGTGCATGTCGGGTTCGTTCACGGCGTCTCAGAGCCCCTGCAGCATCTGGCGGCCGTCGGCGGTATGGGCGTGCACCGTGATGGTCCTTGTCGTGTCGTCAATTGCTTCAATGTGTATAGCAAGGTCCGCAGGCGGGGTCAGCGCTGCAGCCTTCTCTGGCCATTCTGCCAGCTTGAGCCCGGGGTTGGCAAAAATGTCCCTGAAGCCAGCGTCCTCCCATTCGCGCGGGTCGTCAAAGCGGTAGAAGTCAAAGTGCCACACCATGGGGTGTGGCGCCAGGCCCGGGGCATCGTGCGGCTCCACCACGGCATAGGTGGGGCTCTTGATGCGGCCCTGCACGCCCAGCGCGCGCAGCAGGTGGCGCACCAGCGTGGTCTTGCCTGCGCCCAGGTCGCCGTGCAGCGTCACGAAGGCGTTGGCCAACTGCGGTTGCGCGGCCAGGCGGCCTGCAAACGCGGCGGTGTCGTCCTCGCTGCGCCAGGTGAAGTGGCGGGCGGGCTCGATGGGCTCGATGGGCTCGGCGGGGGCCGGGCCCCCGCTTTCTACAATCTGGCCGGTATGTGGTGCAACAGTCAACTCGTTCCTCAAATGCAGGAGTGGGCCCGCGAACTGGGATTTTCCCAAATCGGCGTGGCGGGGGTGGACTTGTCCGCTGCAGAGCCCGGGCTTTCGGCTTGGCTGGCGCAAGGATTCCATGGCGAGATGCATTACATGGCATCGCATGGTTTGAAGCGTGCGCGCCCGGCAGAGCTGGTGCCCGGCACCGTGAGCGTGATCACGGCGCGCATGGATTATTTGCCACGCAGCATGGGGCAGGGTGCGCCCCAGGAGGGCTGGCAGGCCTTTGAACTGGGCCGGCTGGCGCGGCCCCATGAGGGCATCGTGTCGGTCTACGCCCGGGGGCGCGACTACCACAAGGTGCTGCGCGCGCGGCTGCAGAAGCTGAGCGACCGCATCGCCGAGGCCATCGGCCCGTTCGGCCACCGAGTGTTCACCGATTCGGCCCCGGTGCTCGAGGCCGAGCTGGCCGCACGCAGCGGCCAGGGCTGGCGCGGCAAGCACACGCTGGTGCTCAACCGCGAGGCCGGCTCGATGTTCTTTTTGGGCGAGATCTATGTCGACATGGCACTTCCGCCCAGCGAGCCCGTGACCGCGCACTGCGGCAGCTGCAGCGCCTGCATCGACATCTGCCCCACGCAGGCCATCATCGCGCCGCACCGGGTGGATGCGCGCCGTTGCATCTCGTACCTGACCATCGAGCACGCGGGCCCGATCCCGCTGGAGCTGCGGCCGCTGCTCGGCAACCGCATCTACGGCTGCGACGACTGCCAGCTCATCTGTCCCTGGAACAAGTTCGCGCAGGTCAGCCGGCTGCCGGATTTTGATGAGCGCAAAGGGTTGTCGGGCCAGCAGCTGGTGCACCTGTTCGCGTGGGACGAGGCCACCTTCTTGCGCATGACCGAGGGCGGCCCCATCCGCCGCATCGGGCACGAGCGCTGGCTGCGCAATGTGGCGGTGGCGCTGGGCAATACGCTGCGGTCCACCGCGGATGAGGCCGTGCGCGCCGCGCTGCAGGCGCGCGCCGAGGACCCGAGCCCGCTGGTGCGCGAACACGTGGCGTGGGCTTTGGGCTGAGGTGATGGCGATAAATTTGAATGAAAATGGCGCCCAGCGCTTGATCCATAAGCGCTTATAGCTATAAAAATAGTAGCAAATCGGGGTCTCGCCGGTTTTGCGGCTTTCAACCCGCCAGTAGCCCGCTGGCCTTGAGCGTCTCTACCAGCCCCTGCGCAAACCGCTCATAGCCCTTCGCATTCGCGTGGATCTGGTCGGACCGCAGGCTTGCATCCGCCAGCACGCTGGACCAGCCTTTGCGGTGCAGAGGAATCTTGAGCTCGCTGGCAATCTCTTCGTACATCGCGTGGTCGCTCAGCAGGCCGGCCGAGGCCGCCAGAAAAGACAGCTCGGGTACGGCCACCAGCAGCACCTGGGCGCCGCTCGCGCGGGCGTCGGTACAGATGCGCACGATGTTGGCGCGGGTGGTGCTGGCGCTTTGGCGGCGCAGAAAATCGTTGCCGCCGATGCCCACGATCACCAGCGCGGGCTGGTGTTTTTGCAGCAGGGCAGGCAACCGCTCCAGCGCCTGGGCCGAGGTGTCGCCCGACACGCCGCCATTGACCACCTTCCAGCCCGAGAGCTTCTGCAGCACGGCGGGGTAGGCCGTGTCGGCCGACGCGCCCACGCCCGAGGTCAGTGAGTCGCCCAGGGCGAGGACGGTGGCATCGGGCGGCACGGATTGCGCGCGGGGGGCTTTGCGGCCGCAGGCGGCCAGCGGTAGCAGCAGGGCGCTGGCAAGGCCTGCAAAAAGGGCCTGCCTGCGTGCGATCGAAAAGGTGGGGGCGGTAGGGCAGGGTCCGGGCATGACGGGGTATGGCAGTGCGGAGCGCTCAGCGCGCCTTCACCACGGGCTGCGACGGCAACCAAAACCGTGCACGCCGCTGATCCGTGGTGAAGATGCGTTGCGAACGAGAACGGCATCATGCCAAAGCCCCGGTCGTCGCTGTGCCAGCGCCGCGCAGCGCCTTACCGGCGCGGTGGATCGTTTTTGGCATCCGGGTCGCTCGGCCCGTTGCGGTTGGACAGTCCCGCACCCGGTGCTTTGCCTACCTCGCCCTGGTCGCCCGTGTTGTGGGGCGGGGTGTCCCAGGTGCCGCCCGTGCGGCGGTTGTCGCCGCGCGGATGATCCTCGCTGGCGTCGTCGAAATTGAGCTGTTCGGAGGTAGTAGGCGGGGTGTCGGCGGCGCCCCGGTCGCCTTCGTTGAGCGCGCTGGGTGCGACCTCGCCGCCTTGCCTGCGGCCCCCGGTGTCCGCCGCTACGCCCTGGGTGCCAGCTTTGGCTGTCTGCGCGGGGTCCGTGTCGGGCACAAGCTTTTGGCCCTGCTCGTCCGACGGGCCCTTGCCGCGGGCGTTGCTCTGACCATCGGTCGCGTACTGTTCCACATCGGGCGAGGGGCGGTCCTTGTCGACATGGGGCTTGCCGTCGCGTGATTCTTCCTGGTTGGGCATGTGCATCTCCTGGTGAGGTGCCGACCACGGTGGTCAGCGGATGCATTCATGCTGGGGAGGTGGCGGTGCCGGGCTTGTCGGTGTGGCGCGGGCACCAGCGTAGGAAGGGGCGCACCCGGCCCATGCCATGCCAGCCAACTACCGCAAGAAACCCAGCGCAAAGGGCAGGCTCAGCATGCCCAGCAGGGTGGACAGGGTGACGAGGCCCGCCACATACGGCCCGTTGTAGCCCATGCGCGCGGCCAGCACATAGCAGGTGGATGCCGTGGGCAGGGCCGAGAACGCGAGCAGCATGGTGGTCTGCACCGCATTGAGTCCAAAAAGCTGCGCCATGCCAAATGCCAGCAGCGGCTGCACCAGGTGCCGGATGGACAGCACCGCCACGCTCAGGGCCTTGCCCCGCGCGAGCAAGCCAAACTGCAGCCCAGCCCCTGCGGCCATAAGCCCGAGCGCCAGCGATGCCGCGCTGATGCGGCCCACGGTGGGCGCGGCCCAGTCGGGGATCTTGAACCCGAGGAGATTGGCTACCAGCCCCGACAGCGTGGCCACGATCAGCGGGTTGCGTGCCAGCTCGCGCACAAAGCTGTGCTGCCCGTTGCGCGCCATGGGCCACACGGCAGCCACGTTGAAAAGGGGTACGCACACGCCAATCAGCACCGCGATCATCAGCAGCCCCTCGGCACCCGCCAGCCGCTCGGCAATCGCCAGGCCAATGAAGGAGTTAAAACGGAACGCCACCTGCGCGCTGGCTGCGTGGTCGCGCGCGTCGATGTGCTTGCCCACCCACGGCCAGTGCGGCAGGCTGTAGGCGAGCGCAATGCCGATGAGGCCCGACAGCAGCCCGGCGCCAATCAGGCCCGATGCGGCGCCGATGTCCACCGGGCTTTTGACGATGGACTGGAACAGCAGAACGGGAAAGAGCAGGTAGTACACCAGGCTCTCCACCGGCTGCCACACTGACCGGTTGAGGGCGGTGTACCGGCAGATAAGGTAGCCGCACAGGATGAGGGAGAAGTCGGGGAGCAGGAGCTGGGCGTAGTTCACGGTTTGAGAATACTTGATGGTGCTGGCCCTGCTGTTCTGGGGGGCGCTGAGACGCTTTGCGCAGCCCGCTCTTGGGGTTAGCCCTTATGTGGAATCCGCAGGCTGGCAGGGGCGGCATTGCGCATACCATCTGCGCTGTCTGTCTGTCCTCACGTTCGAAGGAGAACTCAAATGCATCGTCGTCAATGGTTCGCGCTGACCGTACTGGCCGCCGCCGCCGGATCGGCCGCCGCCCAGGGCTATCCCAACAAGGTGATCAAGCTGCAGGTGCCGTTTGCCCCGGGTGGCACCACCGACATCATTGCGCGCGTGATCGCCGACCCGCTGGGCAAGGCGCTGGGCCAAAGCGTGATCGTGGAGAACAAGGCCGGTGGCGGTGGTGTGGTGGGTGCGTCCGAAACGGCCCGCTCGGCACCCGACGGCTACACGCTGGGCATCGCGACCGTGTCCACCACGGCGGCGAACCCTGCCATCAACCCCAAGACGCCGTACAACCCGCTGACGGACTTCACGCCCATCATCAACATCGCGGCCACGCCCAACATCATTGCGGTGAACCCCAGCTTCCCGGCCAAGGACTACAAGTCGTTTGTGGCCGAGCTCAAGAAGTCGCCGGGCAAATATTCGTATTCGTCCTCCGGCACGGGTGGCATCGGCCACCTGCAGATGGAGCTGTACAAGAACCTGTCGGGCACCTTCGTCACGCACATCCCCTATCGCGGCGCGGGCCCTGCGCTCAACGACACCGTGGCCGGCCAGGTGCCGATGATTTTTGACAACCTGCCCTCGGCCCTGCCTTTCATCAAGGACAACCGATTGGTGCCCATCGTGGTGGCTGCGCCCCAGCGCCTGGCGGCCCTGCCCAACGTGCCTACCTTCAAGGAAATGGGCCTGGAGCCAGTGAACCGCATGGCCTACTACGGCATCGTCGGACCCAAGGGCTTGCCGAAGGAAGTGGTCGACAAGGTCAACGCCGCCGTGCGCAAGGCGCTGGAAGACCCGGCCGTCAAGAAGCGCATCGAAGACACCGGCTCCATCGTGCTGGGCAACACGCCCGAGCAGTTTGCCGAGCAGATCAAGGCCGAGTTTGCCGTGTACAAGGATGTGGTCGTCAAGCAAAAGCTGACGTTGGAATAAGCAGGGCGCAGGCCCTTGCCCCCGCGCAGAAGCCGCCCCGCCAACGGGCGGCTTTTTTTCGTGCCTGACACGGCATACGTGCTATCGTTTTTGGATGCTTGCCCCCAGCCTGAACGCGATTGATGCCTTTGTGGATGCCCTGTGGCTGGAGGACGGCCTTTCGCGCAACACGCTGGCTGCCTACCGGCGCGACCTCACGCTGTATTCGCAATGGCTGGCCGCCCAGCAGCCTGCCCTGGCGCTCGACGACACGGCCGAGCAGCACCTGAACGGCTACTTCGCCGCCCGGCATGCGCAGACCCGCGCCACCTCGGCCAACCGGCGGCTCACGGTGCTTCGGCGCTACTTTCACTGGGCACTGCGGGAGCGGCGCATCACCGCCGACCCCACCGTGCGCCTGATGGCCGCCCGCCAGCCGCTGCGCGTGCCCAAGACCCTGTCGCAGGCCCAGGTGGAGGCGCTGCTCAACGCGCCCGACCTGGGCAACCCGCTGGGCGTGCGCGACCGCACCATGCTGGAGTTGATGTACGCCAGCGGCTTGCGCGTGACGGAGCTGGTCACGCTCAAGACCTTTCAGATGGGCTTGAACGAGGGCGTGCTGCGGGTGATGGGCAAGGGTGGCAAGGAGCGGCTGGTACCGTTTGGTGAAGTGGCGCGCATGTGGCTCGAACGTTACCTTGAAGAAGCGCGGGGCGCCATCCTCGGCGGGCAGCAGACGGACGACCTTTTCGTGACGCAGCGCGGTAGCGGCATGACACGCGCGATGTTCTGGGTCATCGTCAAGAAATGGGCGGCCGTTGCGGGCATCACCGTGCCGCTGTCGCCGCACACGTTGCGCCATGCGTTTGCCACGCACCTGCTCAACCACGGCGCTGACCTGCGCGTGGTGCAGCTGCTGCTGGGCCACGCCGATATCTCGACGACGACGATCTACACCCACGTGGCGCGTGAGCGGCTCAAGGTGCTGCATTCGCAGCACCATCCGCGCGGCTGACGTTGCGCATGTCCGCGCGTCGCGCCGCAGTTCCGATTTTTTTGCCTCTCCCCCGACATTAGGAAACTTCGCATGACGACCCACCTGCCACCGCTGTCCAGACGCCTCGTCCTTTCGGCGGCCGCCCTCGCGCTCGCGCCTGCCGTGGCTTTTGCCCAGGCCTGGCCCACAGCCAAGCCGGTCCGCATCATCGTGGCCTACCCTGCGGGCGGCGTGAGCGACAACGTGGCCCGCGCTTTGGCCGACAAGCTGGCGGTGCAGCTGGGCACGCCAGTGGTCATCGAGAACAAGGCCGGGGCCAGTGGCAGCATCGGCGTAGATGCCGTGGCCAAGGCGGCGCCCGATGGCTACACGCTCGGCTTTGCCGCCATCAGCCCGCTGGCGTTGAATCCGTACCTGGGCAAGTCGCCGTTTGACCCCATCAAGGACATTGCCCCGGTGGTGAGCGTTATGTACTCGCCCGTGCTGCTGTTGGGCACGCCTGCGAGCAAGGCGGGCGATTTTGCTGCGCTGTTGGCCAACGCCAAGGCCCACCCGGGCCAGGTGCGCTGGGCGACGTCAGGGCTCGCATCGCTCGGTCACATCATGCTCGAGCAGATTGCGGTCAAGAGCCAGGTGCAGATCACGCATGTGCCCTACAAGGGCGGTGGCCAGCAGATGAACGACGCGCTGGGCGGCCAGTTCGAGGTGCTGTCGACCAACGCCGGGCCCGCCGTGCTGCAGCACATCCAGGCGGGCAAGCTCAAGCCCCTGGCGGTGGGTGCGCCCGCGCGGCTGGACTCGCTGCCGCAGGTGCCCACGCTGGCAGAACTGGGTCAGCCCGCGGCCAACCTGTCGTCGCTGTTTGGCATCTATGCGCCAGCGCAAACGCCAGCCGCCGTGGTGGCGCGCCTGAATGCCGAGGTGAACAAGGCGCTGGCCCTGCCCGACATCCGTGCCAAGCTCGATGCCACCGACAACGTGCCCACGGGCGGCACGGCCGCAGAGTTTGCGCGGCAGATCGCACAGGAATCGGAAAACAACGCGCGCATCGTCCGCGCCGCGGGCATCCAGGGAAATTGACACCCCCAAAGCAAAAGGCCCTGGATGACCAGGGCCTGTGCGTTTTTGGTGCCAGGGAAGTCAGGGCGGCGCGCGCTGTCGGCACGCCCGGACCCGCATCGTCAGTCGTCGGTGAGGCTTTCAGCCCAGGTCAATGCCTGCAAGTGGGCCCAGTTGACCTGGCGGTTGGACAGGTGCAGGGCCTCGGCCGCCTTGGCAAAAGCCACTTCGTCGCCGCTTTCGCAAGCCTTGGTGAGTTCGAGAAACGGGGCAAACACGCCGGTGCCGCGCAGCAGCGCGTCCATCACCGACTCGGGCAGCGCCACGGACTCGAGGGCCTTTTCAATCGGGACGCCCAGCATGCTGTCGAGCAGCGAGAACACACCCACCACAAAGGCGTTGTCGCAATCCTCGGGCTGCAGCAGTTCAGCGGCCAAAAGCTCCATCAGCCGGCCGCGCACGACGGCAGTTTGGCCCACGGCTGGCGGCACCCCCCCCATGCGGGACGTGGTCATGAGCAGCGCTGCCCAGCGGAAGAGCTTCTTGAGGCCGAGGATCATCACCGCGTGGCGGAAGGACGTGATCTCGCACGACAGGCCAAAGCCTGAAGAGTTGATGAAGCGCAACAGGTTGAAGGACAGCGTGGGGTCCTTCTTGAGCAGGTCTTCGATTTCGGCCGTGGTGGCCTGTTTGCGCACCAGGTTGAGCAACTGGATGATGGTGGCCTGCGCAGGCCGGATGGTGGTGGCCTTGACCAATGAGGGCTTGGCAAACCAGAAGCCCTGAAACAGCTTGACGCCCAGGCCGCGCATCAGTTCGTACTGTTCGGCGGTCTCCACCTTTTCGGCCACCAGCGTGGCCTTGCTGTGCATTGTCGAGAACTTCACCAGCGGCCCCGCCAGCTCGGGCTTGAAGGCCATCATGTCGAGCTTGATGAACGCGGCCAGCGGCAGCCAGCTGGTGTAGGCGCGCTTGAGGGCCTGCTGGTCGAACGCCAGGCGGAACCCGCGCGTGCGCAGGGCTTCGAGGGTCGGCAGACGGCCTTCGATCTCTTCGACCGTGGCGCCTTCGGGCAGGGGTGGGACTTCGAGCACCACTTTTTCGGGGTGGATCAGCTCCAGGTGGCCGCCCGAAAGGCTGTCGTGCGTGCAGTTGATGAACACCGTCTTCTTGCCCACCAGCGCTTCGGTACCTGCATAAGACAGGGCATTGAACAGCAGGGCGGCATCGCTGGCAGCGGTGTGTGCGTCGGAGGCTGTGGAACGGTCGAACAGCTCGTAGCCATAGACGGTACGGCTCTCGTCCACGATGGCCTGGCGGGCGATGATGGCGATGTTCTCGTCGACAGGCTCCACGGCGGCAGAAACAGCTTCCGGGGCGTCTTGGTCAGGTGTGCTCGACATGGGTTCGCTGTGGTAATTGGCTCGGGGTTGAGATGATTCTAGACCGGGGAGTCGCAGCCGCACACCAATGCTTTGCGCGCCAGGCGCTACGCATGCAGCGCCGGGCCGCTCATTCGGTGAGCTGGTCGCCCCATGCCAGTGCCTGCAGGTGAGCAAAGTTGATCTGCTGGCTGGTGAGGTGCAGCAAGCCGGCCGTGCGGTCAAAGGCCGCGTCGTCACTGGATTCGCAGGCCTCGGCCAGGGTGAGAAGGTCGCCGAGGAAACCCTCGCGGCGCAGCAGCGCTGCCGCCACCGGCTCGGGCACGTTGAGCAGGCCGAGCGCGGATTCCATGGGCATGGACAGCATCACGTCCAGCAGCGAGAAGATGCCGACCACGAAGGCCTGGTCGGCCTCCTCGGGCGGCAGGGTTTCCAGCGCCAGCAACTCCATCAGCCGCCCGCGCACCACGGCCGTCTGGCCCACGGACGACGGTGTGCCGCCGGCCCGCGCAGCCGTGAGCAGCAGCGCCGCCCAGCGGAACAGCCGCTTGAGCCCCATCAGCATCACGGCCTGGCGGAAGGACGTGATTTCGCGCGTGAGGCCAAACCCTGCCGAATTGATCAGGCGCATGAGGTTGAAGGCCAGGCCCGCATCCTTCTTCAAGGTCTCTTCGATGTCGTCGGTGCTGGCCTGCCTGCGCACCTGGTTGATCAGCTCGATGATGCTGGACTGCGACGGTGTGAGCAGCTTGGCCTCGACCAGCGCAGGGCGCGCAAACCAGTAGCCCTGGAACATCTGCACGCCCTGGCTGGACACCATGTCGTACTGCTGGGCGGTCTCGACTTTTTCGGCGATCAGCTCGGCCTGGGAGTTGCGCCCGGCGTAGCTGATGAGCACCGCCAGCTGGTCGGGGGCGAGCACCGAAAGGTCCAGTTTGATGTAGTCCGCCAGCGGCAGCCAGGGCGCATAGGCCGACTGCAGCACCGTGTGGTTGAACGCCAGGTGAAAACCCCGGTCGCGCAGCCCCGCCAGAATGGGCATGCGCGTGGCGACTTCTTCGGCCGCAGTGTGGCCCAGCGGAGGGATCTCCAGCACCACCTTGTCGGGTTCCAGCAGCTCCAGGTGGCCGCCCGAGAGGCTCTCGTGCGTGCAATTGACGAAGATCAGCTTCTTGCCCACCAGCTCTTCGGTGCCCGCGTGCGAAAGCGCGGTAAAGACCAGGATCACGTCGGTTGCGGCCGTGTGCCCGGCGCCGGTGCGCGAGCGGTTGAACAGCTCGTAGCCCACCACCACCTGCTGCGCGTTCACGATGGCTTGCCGCGCAATCATGGCGACCGAGGATTGGCCGCCGGGCGGTGGTGCGAGGGGAGTGCCAGGGGCAGAGAGTGAAGTCATGGATCAGAGGTTGGGGTGGGTGCGGTGCTGCTCGTGCAGCAGCCACAGGCGCCGCGGATTGTAGGAGCCATGGTATGCCAGCGTGGGGTGGTGGGTCACACCTGCTGCAGCCACTGCAGTTCCGCATCGGTAAAACCCGCGCGCCGGCGCGCGGCTTCGTTGAAAGGCGGCTTCAGGCGCGGCGCCTCGTACTGCTTGACCAGGGTACCGTAGTGGCTCTCCGGGTCCAGCCCGGCGCGGTTGCACAGCCAGCGGTACCAGTGGTTGCCGATGGCCACGTGGCCCACTTCGTCGCGCAAGATGATGTCAAGGATGTCCACGGCGGCCAGCGCGTCGGGCGTGCCCACCTGGCGCAGCTTGGCCTGGATCTGCGGCGTCGCGTCCAGCCCCCGGGCCTCGAGGGTGCGCGGCACCAGGGCCATGCGGGCGAGGACGTCGTGGCTGGTCTTCTCGCACATGGTCCACAAGCCCTGGTGCGCAGGAAAGTCGCCATAGTCGTGCCCGTGGCTGCGCAGGTGGTCTCTCAGCAGCCTGAAATGGCGCGCCTCTTCGGCGGCAACCAGCATCCAGTCAAGGTAGTACTCGCGGGGCATGCCTGCAAACCGCCAGACGGCGTCGAGTGCCAGGTTGATGGCGTTGAACTCGATGTGGGCAATGGCATGGATGAGGACCGCGCGCCCCTCGGCGGTGGCGGGCGAGCGGCGGGCCACGTCGCTGTGGCGCAGCAGCGCCGGGCGCTCGGGGCGGCCGGGCAGGGCGCGGGCGTCCGGCGGGGCTGTGGGGGTCTGCTCTGCTATCGAAAGAGTAGCTGCTTGCGCATACAGATCAAGCGCTGCGGCCGCTTTTTGTTCGGGGTCTGCGAGGCGCAAAACCTGCAGTGCACTGTGGCGAAGCTCCATCCTTACAATTCTAGGCCTTGCCGTCCGGAACACTGCGCACGCTTTGTAACCATCAGCGGCCTGGTCCCGATCCCCCTTTCTGGAGTGTTTGCATGGCGATTTACGAACTCGACGGCGTGGCTCCGCAGCTGGCAGCCTCGGCCTGGGTGGCCGAAGGTGCCCAGGTCATGGGCAATGTCGTTCTTGGCGAGGACACCAGCGTGTGGTTTGGCACCGTGGTGCGGGGCGACACCGAAAGCATCACCATTGGCGCCGGCTCCAACATCCAGGACGCGAGCGTGCTGCACGCCGACATCGGCCAACCCCTGGTCATCGGCGAGCGCGTGACGGTGGGCCACCAGGTCATGCTGCATGGCTGCACGATTGGGGACGAATCGTTGATCGGCATCGGGGCCATCGTGCTCAACGGCGCCCGGATCGGCAAAAACTGCCTGGTGGGCGCAGGCGCCCTGGTCACTGAGGGCAAGGAGTTTCCCGACGGCTCCATGATCATCGGCAGCCCCGCCAAGGCGGTGCGGCAGCTCACCCCCGAGCAGATCGAGGGCCTGCGCCAAAGCGCCCAGCACTACATCGACAACGCGCGCCGCTTCCAACGCGGCCTGCACAAAATCGGCTAAGCACTGCTGCCGTCCGATTCATTTCCTGGAACCCCTTGCGTGTCTGAACTCCACAAGTTTCTTTTCGACGGCCTGCCCGTGCGCGGCATGATCGTGCGCCTGACCGATGCCTGGACCGAAATCCTGCGCCGGCGTGCCGGCAACACCAGCACCGGCGCCTACCCCACGCCCGTGAGCGAACTGCTGGGCGAGATGGCCGCCGCGGGCGTGCTCATGCAGTCCAACATCAAGTTCAACGGCGCGCTGGTGCTGCAGGTGTTTGGCGACGGCCCGGTCAAGCTCTCGGTGGTCGAGGTGCAGTCGGACCTGAGCTTTCGTGCCACCGCCACCGTCAACGGCGAGGTGCCCGAGGGCGCGCGCCTGAGCCAGATGGTGAACGTGGGCGGCGGCGGGCGTTGCGCCATCACGCTCGACCCCAAGGACCGCCACCCTGGCCAGCAGCCCTACCAGGGCGTGGTGCCCCTGCACGGCGACCGGCACGAGAAGCTTGAGCGCCTGTCCGACGTGCTGCAGCACTACATGCTGCAGTCCGAGCAGCTCGACACCATCCTGGTGCTGGGCGCCAACGAACAGGTCGCCGCGGGCCTGCTGATCCAGCGCATGCCGATCAAGGGCGAGGGCAACCTGGCCTCCAGCCTCACGCACCGCGAGAACGAAGACCAGATCGGCCACAACGAGGACTACAACCGCATCGCGCACCTGGCGTCGAGCCTGACGCGCGAAGAGCTGCTGAGCCTGGACGTGGACACCATCCTGCGCCGCCTGTTCTGGGAAGAAAAGCTGCTGCGCTTTGAGCCCCAGGTCGGCCCCACCGGCCCGCGCTTTGCCTGCACCTGCAGCCGCGAGCGTGTGACCAACATGCTGCGCAACCTGGGCGCAGAAGAGGCCGAGAGCATCCTGGCCGAGCGCGAAGACATCGAGGTGGGTTGCGAGTTCTGCGGGCAGCAGTACCGCTTTGATGCGGTGGATGCGGCGCAAATTTTTGTACCGCCGACCGTCAGCCAGCTGCCAGGGCCCAGCGGGATTCAGTAGGGCCTGTAGGCCCCGTAGAGCCATGAGCAGGCTTGCCGTCTTGTGGCGTCATCGCTCTGCTGCCCTGCTGCGTGAACGGCGCACTGTGCGGACGTGTCGCGCGCTGGCGGCGGCTGACCATCGTTGACAATCGCTCGCCGCCCGCGCCCCTAAGATCGACGCTCTTCACACCGCAGCCCGATGACGGTGCCTGCCGCGCCCCTTGCGGCGCTGCGCATTGCAGGCTGTGCATGCTCCGCAGACTGCCAGAGCGATCCCACCAGAGGCTATGCAAATTCTTCGTCGTGTATTTGGCAGTGGCGGCCGCGCTGCCGCGCCGGGGCTTGAGCTCATTGACAGCCGCAGCGCCTGCGAGGCAGCGGATTCGCTGCGCGCAGACACCGTGCTGGCCGCCCTGGACATCGACGCGGCCATCAACGCCCACGAGCGATGGAAAGAGCACCTCATGGACTACCTGGAGGGCCGCACCCGCCACGGCCTGGACCCTGCCGAGGTGCGCCGCAGCGACCGGGGCGCCCTGGGGCGGTGGCTGCACGGCGTGGGCGGCGAGGTGATGGGCCATCTGCCCGCGTATGCCGTGCTGATGGCGCGGCACCGGTACTTTCACGAACAGGCGGCGCTGCTGATCGAGCTGGCCCAGTTGGGCGAGTGGGACAAGGCCGTAGCGGTGCTCAACGGTGGGTACCGGTACGGGTCGGGGCAGGTGGTGTTGCTGCTGAAGGAACTCAAGCGCGGCCTGGTGTAGGCGCGGGGAGGCGGTAAAGGCAACCGCGGCCATGGCATGCGCAACAGCAACTGCGACCGCAAGCGCGACCGCGGCGGCAACGTGATCGCAATCTTCATAGCAAAGGCGCGACCACCGCCGGAGCACTGCGGTTTCAAGCATGGGACAGCGGCGGTCCGCCGCGCGCCCTGTCCTGATCGATCAGGAGCGGCTATGGCCCCGTGTCGCGGCCCATCAAGGCGCTGAAGAGGCGGTGCTCACATTCGGGATCGCTGCACTTTTCGCAGTTCCAGGCCCGCAGGCGGGCGCTGCGCTCGGTCTGTTCGTCATTTTTCGAGCCAAAATGGCCTCCATCGCTTGATATATAAGCACTTATAGCTATATTTTTGATAGCATTGAGGGCGTTGGCAGTGCGTTGGTCACCGTGCCCGTAGACCACGCGATAACCCACGCCGGCAGCTGAGAGTGCTGCGCGCAGGTGGGCATCGGCAGCTTCCTGCGCGGGTCGGTCACCGGCAGCGCAGGGCAGATCCAGCCCCATCAGCAGCGCAGTGGTGGTGTCGTGCCGCACCGCTGCCGCTACTTCGGGATCGTCCAAACCCTCGCTGCGGAGAATGCGCACGTCTGCGGCCACAAGGCGGGCCGCCAACGCCATGTACAGCAGCTGCGCGCCGGTGCCGGGGGCGCCAAGCAGAACAATGGTGGGCTGATGCGGCACGGTGTGGATTCAACAGAAGAACAGGGTGGGCAGCCACAGCTGCAGAGGGCGGCAGCGCGGGGCGCCGGTCAATGAATGTCGGGCTGATCACGACCCGGATCACTCAGGCGCAATCAGCAAAGTGCAAGGGCGGGGCGCTGGTGCTGGATTGAGCCGCCCTCAACCGGTTTCTCAGCGCGGCGTGAACTGCACGTACACCTCGTTGGGCTTGACCATGCCCAACTCGCTGCGCGCCTTTTCTTCCACCATGTTGAGCCCTTCCTTGAGGTCGTGCACCTCGGACGAAAGCCGCTCGTTGGCTTGGCGCGCCTGGTCGTTGGCGGCTTTTTGCACGTCAATCTGCCGCTGCATCTCGTTGACGCGCGGCACGCTGCCGCGCCCCAGCCACAGCTGGGCATGCAGCGCTGCCAGCAAGGCCAGCAGAATGACGGGCACGATGCGAGAGACCATGGCGGCGGTTCAGCCTTGGGCGCGATGCTGTGCCGCTGTGCTCGCGGCTGCACCCGTCCAGGGTGCCTGTGTTGTGCTGGGCGCGCTCCAGGCCAGCGCACCCGTGGAGCCGGCTTGGCCGGGCCACTGGGCGCGTCCCCCTCCCGCAGGAGAGGAGCTGAGAACCGCGGCTCCAAGCCTGCCTGCGCAGGCTTGGACGGTCACGGAGGGCTGCCGACTCTGGCGGCAGCGCCGAGACGCGAAGCGGCTCAGGGGGAGCTTCATTTCAGGTTGTAGAACGCAGCGCGGCCTGGGTAGTGCGCGATTTCGCCCAGGTCTTCTTCGATGCGCAGCAGCTGGTTGTACTTGGCCATGCGGTCCGAGCGCGACAGCGAGCCGGTCTTGATCTGGCCGGCGTTGGTGCCCACAGCGATGTCGGCAATGGTGCTGTCTTCGGTCTCGCCCGAGCGGTGCGAAATCACGGCGGTGTAGCCGGCGCGCTTGGCCATCTCGATGGCGGCAAACGTTTCGGTCAGCGTGCCGATCTGGTTGATCTTGATCAGGATCGAGTTGGCGATGCCCTTGTCGATGCCTTCCTTCAAGATCTTGGTGTTGGTTACGAACAGGTCGTCGCCCACCAGCTGTACCTTGTCACCCAGGCGTTCCGTCAGATGCTTCCAGCCGTCCCAGTCGCCTTCGTGCATGCCGTCTTCGATGCTGATGATCGGGTACTTGTCGACCCAGGCCGCCAGCATGTCGGTCCATTGCTGGGCAGTCAGCTTGAGGCCGCCTTCGCCTTCCAGCACATAGTGGCCGTCCTTGTAGAACTCGCTGGCCGCGCAATCCAGGCCCAGGGCGATCTGCTCGCCGGCCGTGTAGCCTGCGGTTTCAATGGCTTGCAGGATGAGGCGGATGGCCGCTTCGTGGTTCTCGACGCTGGGGGCAAAGCCGCCTTCATCGCCCACGGCCGTGCTGATGCCCTTGTCGTGCAGGATCTTCTTCAGGGCGTGGAACACTTCGGCGCCCCAGCGCACGGCTTCGCGGAACGTGGGCGCGCCCACGGGGATGATCATGAACTCCTGCAGGTCCAGGCTGTTGTTGGCGTGTGCGCCGCCGTTGATCACGTTCATCATCGGCACGGGCAATTGCACGCTGCCCATGCCGCCCAGGTAGCGGTACAGCGGCAGGCCGGATTCCTCGGCCGCGGCGCGGGCCACGGCCATCGACACGGCCAGCATGGCGTTGGCGCCCAGGCGGCTCTTGTTCTCGGTGCCGTCCAGGTCGATTAGAGTCTTGTCCAGGAAGGCCTGCTCGGAGGCATCGAGGCCCAGCACGGCTTCGGAGATTTCGGTGTTGATGTGCTCCACCGCCTTGAGCACGCCCTTGCCCAGGTAGCGGCTCTTGTCGCCGTCGCGCATTTCAATGGCTTCGCGGCTGCCGGTGGACGCGCCCGACGGCACGGCGGCGCGGCCCATCACGCCCGATTCCAGCAGCACGTCGCATTCGACGGTGGGGTTGCCGCGGCTGTCCAGAATTTCGCGGCCTACGATGTCAACGATTGCGCTCATTTTTTTCCTTTGGGATAGATAAGGGTCAGACCGGGGCGTCCACGCCTTCGACCAGCACCATATTGAAAAACTCGGTGGCGCCTTCGCGCTTGGCGCGCGCGGCGCGGTACAACTCGGCATCGTAGAAAGCCTTGGCATTCTCGAAACTGGGGAAGCGGAGCATGGCCACTCGCGCGGGCGTCCAGTTGCCTTCCAGGGTCTCGAACTTTCCACCGCGAACCAGGTACTCGCCGCCATGGGCTTTCACCGCAGCGGGGGCGGCAGCCATGTACTGCTTGTACTGTTCGGGGTCGGTCACTTTCATGTCTACGATGATGTAGGCAACGGCCATTTTGTCGTCCTGTCAGTTGAAGTTGTTTTCGAGGAATCCGCTTTTTTTGGTGATGTCGTCGAGCGCCACCAGCGTCTCCAGCAGCGCCTTCATGTGCTTGAGTGGCACGGCGTTCGGACCGTCGGACCAGGCTTCGGCGGGCTTGGGATGGGTCTCCATGAACAGCCCCGCCACGCCCGCGGCCACACCGGCCCGGGCCAGCACCGGCACCATGTCGCGGGCACCGCCGCTGACTGCGCCGAGGCCGCCGGGCTTCTGCACGGAGTGGGTCACGTCAAACACCACCGGCGCGCCGGACTTGCGCATCTCGGCCAGGCTGGTCATGTCGGCGACGAGGTTGTTGTAGCCAAAGCTCACGCCGCGCTCGCAAGCGAGGAAACGGTCTTCCGACAGGCCTGCTTCCGCAGCTGCGGCGCGGGCCTTGTCGATGACGTTCTTCATGTCCCAGGGCGCCAGGAACTGGCCCTTCTTGATGTTCACCGGCTTGCCGGACTGCGCCACGGCGCGGATGAAATCCGTCTGGCGGCACAAAAAGGCCGGTGTTTGCAGCACATCGACCACGCTGGCCACTTCGGCCACCTGCTCCGTGTCATGCACGTCGGTGAGGATGGGCAACTGCAACTGGCGGCGCACTTCGTCCAGGATTTTGAGGCCCGCATCCAGCCCCACGCCGCGCTGGCTGCTGCCGGACGAGCGGTTGGCTTTGTCGAACGAGCCCTTGTAGATCAGTGGAATGCCCAAAGCGGTACAGGCTTCCTTGAGCTGGCCTGCGACGTCGAGAGACATCTGCAGGCCTTCAATGGAGCAGGTGCCCGCGATCAGGAAGAAGCGCTGGTCGAGGCCGACGTTGAATCCGCACAACTGCATGGTTGGCTCCCTCAGACTTTTGCTTGCTTTTTGTGCTCCACGGCCGCCTTGATGAAGGCGTTGAACAGCGGGTGGCCGTTCCAGGGAGTCGACTTGAACTCGGGGTGGAACTGCACGCCGATGAACCAGGGGTGCACGTTCTGCGGCAGCTCCACGATTTCGGTGAGTTGTTCGCGCTGGGTCAGCGCCGAGATCACGAGGCCGGCGCTGCGCAGCTGGTCCAGGTAGTTCACGTTGGCTTCGTAGCGGTGGCGGTGGCGCTCGGTCACTACGTCGCCGTAGATGCTGTGCGCTAACGTTTGGGCCGATACGTCGGAGCTTTGCGCCCCCAGGCGCATGGTGCCGCCCAGGTCGGAGTTTTCGTTGCGGGTCTTGATCGTGCCGTCGGCGTCCTTCCACTCGGTGATCAGCGCGATCACGGGGTGGGGCGTGGTGGCATCGAACTCGGTGCTGTTGGCATTGGCCAAGCCCGCCACATGGCGTGCGTACTCGATGGTGGCGACCTGCATGCCCAGGCAGATGCCCAGGTACGGCACCTTGTGCTCGCGGGCAAATTGCGCGGTGGCGATCTTGCCTTCCACACCGCGCGCACCGAAGCCGCCCGGCACGAGGATGGCGTCGTATTTGGCGAGTTTGGCGGCGGCGTCAGCACTCTCGATGGTCTCGGAGTCGACGTGGTCGATCTTCACGCGCACATGGTTGCGCATGCCGGCGTGGCGCAGGGCTTCGTTGACGGACTTGTAGCTGTCCGACAGGTCCACATACTTGCCCACCATCGCGATGGTGACTTCGCCTTGCGGATGCTCGGTTTCGTGCACCAGGTCGTCCCAGCGCTTGAGGCTGGTGGGTGGCGTGTTCAGGCGCAGCTTGTCGCAGATCAGGCCGTCCAGGCCCTGCTCGTGCAGCATGCGGGGCACCTTGTAGATGGTGTCCACATCCCACATGCTGATCACGCCCCATTCGGGCACGTTGGTGAACAGCGAGATCTTGGCGCGCTCTTCCTCGGGGATGCGGCGGTCGGCACGGCACAGCAGGGCGTCTGCCTGGATACCGATCTCGCGCAGCTTCTGCACGGTGTGCTGGGTGGGCTTGGTCTTGAGCTCGCCGGCCGCGGCAATCCACGGCAGATAAGTCAGGTGCACAAAGGCCGCATTGTTGGGGCCCATGCGCAGGCTCATCTGGCGCACGGCTTCCAGGAACGGCAGCGATTCAATGTCGCCTACCGTGCCGCCGATTTCAACGATGGCCACATCCACGGCATCGGGCGTGCCGATGCCGGCACCGCGCTTGATGAATTCCTGGATTTCGTTGGTGACGTGGGGGATGACCTGCACGGTCTTGCCCAGATAGTCGCCGCGACGTTCCTTCTCCAGCACGGACTGATAAATCTTGCCCGTGGTGAAGTTGTTGGTCTTTTTCATGCGCGTTTCAATGAAACGCTCATAGTGGCCCAGGTCGAGGTCGGTTTCTGCACCGTCGTCGGTCACGAAAACCTCGCCGTGCTGGAACGGCGACATGGTGCCCGGATCTACGTTGATGTAGGGGTCAAGCTTGATGAGAGTGACTTTGAGTCCCCGCGATTCGAGGATCGCGGCAAGGGAGGCTGAGGCGATTCCCTTGCCCAGGGAAGACACCACACCGCCGGTGACGAAGACAAATTTGGTCATGTCGCTTTATGGTGGTGGGAAATCGGGATTATAGATGGGCACCTGCGGGCGCTCTGGCTGGCTTAGAGCCTGTTGACGATCTCCCAGGGGTCGCGCAGCGGTCTTTGCGGGATGGGATGCAAGGCGCGGTGCGCAGCCAATAGCTCGGCTATTGGCAAGCGCCGCAACACAGCAGACCGCCCGCAAAGACCGCTGCCTGAAGGGTTGGAGCGAAATCGGGTCGATGAACTTGAGTGTTGGCGCCCCAGCTGCTTGCATGGGCATGAGCCCATGCGGCGCACCTGAGGCATCCACTCATACCGATTGCGCTCCAACGCGATCCCCTGGGAGATCGTCAACAGGCTCTTGGCACCGTCTGCTAAATTCGCCCCATGAATGAGCTCGCTGGCAAACACATTGTTCTGGGTCTGAGTGGCGGCGTGGCTTGCTACAAGTCGGCCGATCTGTGCCGCCAGCTGATCAAAGCCGGCGCCACTGTGCAGGTGGTGATGACGCAGGCGGCCGAGCAGTTCATCACGTCGGTGACCATGCAGGCCCTGTCCGGCCGCACGGTGTATGGCTCGCAGTGGGACGCGCGCGAACCCAACAACATGCCGCACATCAACCTGAGCCGCGAGGCCGATGCGATCCTGATTGCGCCCTGCAGCGCCGACTTCATCGCACGCCTGGTGCAGGGCAGGGCCGATGAACTGCTGAGCCTTCTGTGCCTGGCACGGCCTATCGAGCGCGTGCCCTTGCTGCTAGCGCCCGCGATGAACCGTGAGATGTGGGCCCATCCCGCCACCCAGCGCAACCTGGCCCAGGTGGCGCAGGATGGCGCCGTGGTGCTGGGCGTGGGCAATGGCGACCAGGCCTGTGGCGAAACCGGGGACGGGCGCATGCTGGAGCCCGGCGAATTGTTGGAAGAAGTGATCGCGTTTTTTGCGCCCAAGGTGCTTGCAGGACACAAGGTGCTGGTCACCGCGGGGCCCACTTTTGAAGCCATTGACCCGGTACGGGGCATCACCAACCTCTCCAGCGGCAAGATGGGTTTTGCCATTGCGCGTGCCGCGCGCGAAGCGGGCGCCGACGTCACGCTGGTGGCCGGCCCCGTGCATCTCCCCACGCCACGCGGGGTGCGCCGCGTGGATGTGCAATCTGCTCAAGAAATGCTGCTCGCGGTGGAGCAGCAAGCGCAGGGTGCTTCTGTTTTTATAGCAACTGCCGCGGTGGCCGACTGGCGGCCTGCGGCCCCCTCTGCCCAGAAGATCAAGAAGGATGGCTCGGGCCAGACGCCCACGCTGGGCTTTGTCGAGAACCCCGACATCCTCGCCCGCGTGGCCCAGTCGCCGCGGGCCACAGGCGGAAGCTTGTACTGCGTCGGATTTGCCGCCGAGAGCCACGACCTGCTGGCCCACGCCACGGCCAAACGGGCACGCAAAGGTGTCCCGCTGCTGGTAGGAAACATTGGCCCTGCGACCTTCGGGCAGGACGACAATGCCTTGTTGCTGGTCGACGCCAACGGACACCGTGAGTTGCCCCGTGCATCCAAGCGCGCGCTGGCGCAGCAGCTTGTTGAAGACATTGCGGCGCGGTTGCCGCCAACCCGTCACTGATGTCGTCTGAAGGGGCTGTATGCAAACCGGTGCCACCAAACCCGAATGGGACACGCCACCTGACGGCGACTTTGCGACCTATGTGGAGCGGTTGACCGCTTCCGGCGCGGCCAGGGCTGCAACGGCTGCTGCGTCGTCTGGCATGGCGGCGCGCAAACCGTCTCCCTCAGAAGGGTCGCGTGCGCCAGGGCAGACGATGCCTCCAGATCTGGCGCAGGCCATTGTGCCGCTGCTGGGCATGCTGCGGGTCGCTCGAATGGTGCTTTTGCTGTTCACCGTTCTGCATGGCATCGCCTTGTTCATCTTCAGCCAGGGCTCGTTGCCCGGGCTGTTGGTCATGGCTGCAATCTGGTGGGGGTTGGGCTGGTTGATCCAGTCGGCGCCCAAAATTGTGGCGTCCGGAAACACCGCGGCGGGCTTTGGCACCGACGCATTGCAAGAGCGGCTGCGGCAAGTGGCCCAGCAGCGCAACAAGACAGGAAAGAAGAAATCGCAGTGAAGATTGACGTCAAGATTCTCGACCCGCGCATGGCGGACCAGCTACCCACCTATGCCACACCCGGCAGCGCGGGCCTTGACCTTCGGGCCTGCCTGGATGCGCCGCTGACCCTGCAGCCCAACGCCTGGCAGTTGGTCCCCACGGGCATCTCGCTGTACATCAAGGACCCCGGCTACGCTGCCTTGATCCTGCCGCGGTCTGGCCTGGGGCACAAGCATGGCATCGTGCTGGGCAATCTTGTGGGGCTTATCGACAGCGACTACCAGGGTCAACTCATGGTGAGCGCCTGGAACCGCAGCAGCACCGCTTTCACGCTCGAGCCTATGGAGCGCCTGGCCCAGTTGGTGATCGTGCCGGTGGTGCAGGCGCAGTTCAATGTGGTGACGGAGTTCGCCGCCACCGAGCGCGGCGAGGGCGGCTACGGTTCCACCGGCAAGGCCTGACGCAGGTGGCAGGCCTTTCGCAAGCCCACTTGTAAGACGGCGCTTACTTTTCAAGGAGTTTGTTACCCACGTGGCTGCACTCCAACTGTCTACGCCCCAGACCCCTGGCGCGTTGTTCCAATCAAGGCATGTGTTCTAAAGGCCGATTCCGTGTGCCTGGCACGAGCTCACTTTTTAGGAGATGAATATGCTGCGATTTACCCGCCCCTTTGCGATTACTGGTGCTGTGGTCCTGGCCGCCTCGCTGGCAGCTTGCGGTCACAACGGTGCGGCACCTGCGCCGCAGTACTCTGGCGGCTATTCCGGCGGGTACCAGACGGCCCCGGCTTATCCGAACAATCCATCGGGCACCGAGTTCGGCCGTGTCTCGAACATCGAAGTGCTGCAGGGCCGTTCGCAGGGCCAGACCTCGGGCGCAGGTGCCGTTATCGGCGCCGTGGTCGGGGGTGTGTTGGGCAACCAGATCGGCAAGGGCTCCGGCCGTGCGGCGGCAACCGGTGTCGGTATCGTGGGTGGGGCCGTTGCAGGCAATGCCATCGAGGGCCGCAACAACAGCCAGGAAGTGCAGGGCTATCGCCTGTCGGTCCAGCTGGATCAAGGCGGGTACCGCGTCTATGACGTGAGCACGCCAGGCGATTTGCGCATCGGCGACCGCGTGCGCCTCTACAACGGCCAGATCTCCCGCGTTTAAACCAAAAAACGTCGTCTTTGCTCGGGGCGCTTGAAGTTCAAGCGCCCCGAGCTTGTTTTGGGGATCAATGCAGCAGTGAGCTGCCCGGTGCTTGGGGCTGCACGCGAAAGAAACCGGTGCCCGCGCTGCCGCGGCCAATCTCTTCTTCAGTAGCGTCCCGCACGGCTTCTACAGTGAGCTGCAGCCGCAGCGCAATGCCGGCCAGAGGGTGGTTGCCGTCCAGCACCACGTGTTCCGGATAAATCTCGGCCACGGTGTAGAGCACGGTGCGCGGTGCGTCAGGATTGCACCCTGCGGGCAGGGCAGCGCCGTCAAACGTCATGCCTTCTTCAATCTCTCCGGGGAAGAGTGAGCGCGGCTCCAGAAAAAGGAGCTGGTCGTCAAAGTCGCCAAAGGCGTCTTCAGGTTCGAGGTGCAATTGCAGGGTGGCGCCAGGGCCATGGCCCTGCAGAGCCTCTTCGATGCGGGGGAGAAGGTCGTCGCCGCCCACCAAAAACTCCACCGGTTCGTCCAGAACGTCCAGTTCCTCGCCCAGGGTGTCTTTCAGTGTCCAGGTCAGAGCGACCACACATTGTTGGGTAATTTCCATAGGAGAATTGTCGCAGTTTGACCAAAGGCCCCGCACGTTGGGTCGTCTCCCCATGGATATCCAGCAACCTCTCTCCCTGCTCGGCGGTCTCACCCCCGCGCAATTCATGCGCCGCCACTGGCAGAAAAAGCCGCTGCTGGTGCGCCAAGCTATTCCCCAGTTTCAGCCGCCCGTGTTGCGGTCCGATCTTTTTGCGCTGGCTGCGGAGGAGGGCGTCGAGTCACGCCTCGTGCAGCTCGTCAAAGGCGCTTGGAAGCTGCGCCACGGGCCCTTCAGCCGCAGGGCTTTGCCCGCGCTGCAGCAGCCGGACTGGACCCTGCTGGTGCAAGGCGTCGACCTGCACAACGATGCTGTGCATGCGCTGATGCAGCAGTTCCGTTTTGTGCCCGAAGCGCGGCTGGACGATCTCATGATCAGCTATGCATCGGACGGCGGAGGGGTCGGTCCGCACTTTGACAGCTACGACGTGTTCTTGCTGCAGGCCCACGGCAAGCGGCGCTGGCGCATCGGGCGGCAGAAAGACCTGACGCTGCGCGAAGGCATCCCGCTCAAGGTGCTGGACCAGTTTGAGCCTGAGGAAGAGTTTGTCCTGGAGCCCGGGGACATGCTGTACCTGCCTCCCCGCTATGCCCACGACGGCATCGCCGAAGGCGAGTGCATGACCTATTCGATTGGGTTCCGGGCCCCCGCACGGGCTGAGCTCGCGCAGGAACTGTTGGCGCGGCTGGCCGAGGATGCGGGCGATGCCGAGGGCAGCCCCTTTCTGTACCGAGATGCCGGGCAGGAGGCCGTCGCGCAGCCGGCTGCCATTCCGGTCGGCCTGCACGATTTCGCCCGCGAGGCGCTGTCCCGCGCCCTGGCCGAGCCGCTGGTACTGGAGCGTGCGCTGGGCGAGTACCTGACCGAGCCCAAGGCCAGTGTATGGTTTGAGCCGGGTGACGCGCGCGTGATGCTGGAAGGTGTGCGCCTGGACCGCAAGAGCCGCATGATGTACGACGCCCACCACGTGTTCATCAACGGCGAAAGCTACCGCGCCGCGGGCCGGGACGCCACGCTGATGCGCCGCCTGGCCGACCAGCGCCAGCTTACCGCGCGGGAGCTGGCGCGGGCCAGCGACGATGCGCTGGAACTGCTCTCGTCGTGGTGCGATGCCGGATGGGCGCATACCTGGGCCGAGCAGATCGGCTGAAATCTTTGGGAGACCTTCCATGACCGATTCGTCGTCCACAACACCTTCTTCCACGTTGCCGCCCAGCCTGCCTTCAGGCCGCTTCAGCAGCCGTGAAGACTTTCTGCAGATGGTGCGGGACGCTTTTGCCACCGCGGTGCGGGACGGTTGGCAGGAAATCGTCATCAGCGATGCCAACTTCCATGATTGGCCGTTGGGTGAGCGGGCGGTGACGGACGCGCTGCAGGAATGGGCCCATGGCAGCCGCCGATTCACCATGCTGGCGGGCAGCTACGACGACGTGATCCGCCGCCATGCCCGGTTTGTGCGCTGGCGTGGCACCTGGGACCACATCATCACCTGTCGGCGCAGTCCATCCGCCGATCCCCTCGACATTCCAAGCGTGTTGTGGTCTCCCCATTGGGTCATGCACCGGCTGGACCCTGAGCGCTGCGTAGGGGTTTCAGGCCACGAGCCCGAGCGGCGCGTGCTGCTCCGCGAGACGCTCAACGAATGGATGCGCAGCAAGAGCTCGCCGGGTTTTCCGGCCTCAACCCTCGGTTTGTGACGGCCCCACGCGGATTGCTGGATGTCAATCGCCTGTAAAGCTTTCGTCAGTGTTAGTCAGTATTGACTAAATACCAATATAATCGGCGGCTGCGCCAAAAAGGTGCAAGCCAAGTGCGTTGTGCCAACGCGTACCGGGGCTTTCAAGAGCCGGGCGCCGTGGCTTTTCAAGATATGTTTGTCCAACTAGGAAAATCCAAATGAAGAACTCCCTCGTTCTGGCCGCCCTGATCGCTGCTGCAGCCCTCGCCGCTTGCGGCAAGAAGGAAGAACCCGCTCCAGCACCAGCACCTGCTCCCGTGGAAGCTCCAGCGCCTGCAGCTCCAGCACCAGCTCCTGTTGCTTCCGACGCCGCTCCTGCCGCTTCCGACGCCGCAGCACCTGCTGCTGACGCCGCCAAGGCCGCTGCTGACGCTGCCGCTTCGGCCGCCACCGGCGCTTCCGCAGCCAAGTAATTTGCTGCAGGCCTGGCGGGTCGCAAGACCCGCCATTGCCGCAAAGCCCCGCACCGCAAGGTCGGGGCTTTTTCTTTTTCTGGGCCCAAGGCGGGTTGTTGGAAAAGGCCGCTGCTGACTTTGAAGAACCGGAGGGCCGAGCGACCGGGCGCGTGGGGGCTGGCTACGCTGGAGCGCAAGCAACCGCCAGCCAGGCGGTGCCGGTGACCGGGCTTGCCACTGTGATCGCTTCTACCGGCCAGTCCAGCGCAGGTGCAAGGGCTTCTTGTGCGATGGACGGTGCGTTGTTCTTGGCGCTCAGGTGGGCCGCAACCACGGTATGGAGCCCGGGGTGCCGCACGGCGCGCAGGATGTCTGCCGTGGCGAGATTGGCCAGATGGCCATAGGGGCCGCCCACCCGGCGCTTCAGGAAAAGCGGGTACCGGGACGCCTCCAGCAACGCGGGGTCGTGGTTGGCTTCGATCATCAGCGCATGGCAGCCGGCCAACTGCTGAAGCACGTGTTCGCTCGCGTGGCCCAGGTCGGTCAGCACACCCAGGTGGGCGGCGCCATCGGAGCAGCGCAGCTGCAGCGGCTCCCGGGCATCATGTGGCACCGTGAAGGGCCGGGCTTCGAACTCACCCAGATCAATCGGCGCCATGTCGTGCGCAATGCGCAGCCTGTCGCCAAAGTCCGGCTGGCCCAGCGCGGCGTGGGTGCCCTGGCTCATCCACACCGGGATGCCATAGCGCAGGGCCACGGCCTGTGCGCAGCCGATGTGGTCGGAGTGTTCGTGGGTGATGAAGACGGCGTCCAGGTCTTCGATCTGCAATTGCGCCTGCGCGAGGCGGCCCTGCAATTGCCGAATGCCAAAGCCGCAGTCGATCAGCAGCCGACGCACCTGCGTGCCACTGCGGCCTTCAACCACGGTGGCATTGCCAGTGCTGCCACTCCCCAGGTTCTTGAAACGCAGCATGTGGAGTCGTCGCGGGGTGGTGTGTCGTGCCCGGGCGCCCTGAAGAGGGCGAGGGCGGGGGGCGTGGGCCCGCGGAGCAGCCGTCGAGGTGCGTGCTCCGCGGCGATGCCGCCCGTTACTTCAGGTCGTCTGCAATCACGCGCACGATGCGCTCTGCATTGGCCGATGACTCGGGCGAGCCGCCTTCGTTGAGCACCGACACGGTGCTGGCCTCACCCTGGCTGCGCACCACGATGCGGTACTTCAGCGGAGGGGTGGCGGACGACGAGCCAGTGAACAGTTTGCCGAAGAAGCCGGGTTCCTTCTTGTCGGCGTTGGGTGCCACATAACGCACGAAGTACGTGCCTTCGTTGCGGTTGCGGTCTTCCACCGTGAAGCCGGTGCGGTCCAGCGCCAGGCCTACGCGGCGCCATGCGCGGTCAAAGCCTTCGTCGAGCTGCACCACAGGGCGGTTGTCCACCGTGGCCATGCGGGCGGCCTGCGCACGCGGGGCAGGCGCAGCAGCCACAGCCTTGGACTGCTCCTGGCTCACGCCCAGCTTGACCATGAGGCGGCGCAGGAATTCGGTTTCAAGTTCCGGGTCGGAGGGGCGTGGCTGCCACACCGTGTTGTCCTTGGTGGTCGTGCCATAAACCTCGATCATCCCGCGGTGCGTGATGTAGATTTCGGTGCCGCCGTTGGCGTTGCGTTCCAGGCGGGTGCGGAACTTGTCGCGCTCGCCGGTGGAATACAGCGAATCGAGCAGCTTGCCCAGGGTCGAGCGGATGAAGTCCTGGGGCAGCTTGGCGCGGTTCTCGGCCCAGTCAGTTTCCATGATCCCCACGTTCGCCTCGGCCTGGGCCAGGTTGAAGCCGCTCTCTTGCCAGAAGTCGCGCACGGGCTCCCAGAGCTTGTCGGCCGGGCGGTTGACCACCAGCCAGCGTTGGTTGCCATCGCGCTCGATGCGCACATCGCCCAGTTGCAGGGCCGCGGCGTTGGCGGTGCCCGAAGGCTGGGCGGCTTGGCCGGCTTGCATGGCTGCAGCCGAAACGGGCCCGCCAGGCACGGCGTAGCGCGAATCGCGTGACAGCTGTGTCAAGTCCGGGGGGACTTCCAGGGTGGAGCCCTTGGCGGCGCTCTTGTAGTCAATCTTGTCGCCTTCCAGGGCGGCGCAGGCGGACAAGGCCATGGCAAGGGCCAGCAGGCTCAGGCGGGTGGTAGCAGCTTTCACGCAGAAATCCTCGAAGAAGTCTCAGGGAACGGGCGCGGCCCGGATCAGATCAGGCCGCTCGCGCGCAGCGCGGATTCGACGATGGCTTCGTTGCCGCTGGTCAGCGGCGTCATCGGCAGGCGCAGGGTGCCGCCACACAGGCCCATGCGGGCCATGGCCCACTTGACCGGGATCGGGTTGGCTTCAACGAACAGGTTGCGGTGCACGGGCATGAGCTGGAACTGGATCTGCAGCGCACGCTTGGCGTCGCCGGCCAGCGCAGCCTCGCACAGCTCGTGCATCAGACGTGGCGCCACATTGGCGGTCACGCTGATGTTGCCATGGCCTCCGCACAGCATCAGGGCCACAGCGGTTGGGTCGTCGCCCGAATACACGGCAAAGCCCTTGGGCACATCGCGGATGAGCCACTGGGCGCGCTCGATGTTGCCGGTGGCTTCCTTGATGCCGATGATGCCGGGCACCTGGGCCAGGCGCAGCACGGTGTCGTGCAGCATATCGGCCACCGAGCGGCCGGGCACGTTGTACAGCACGATCGGCAGGTCGCCCGTGGCTTCGGCAATTGCCTTGAAGTGCTGGTACTGGCCCTCTTGCGTGGGCTTGTTGTAGTAGGGCACCACCTGCAGCTGGCTGTCGGCCCCCACGCCGCGCGCGAACTTGGCCAACTCGATCGCTTCGGCGGTGGAGTTGGCGCCGCAGCCGGCCATGATGGGCACGCGCTTGGCGGATTGCTCCACCGCCACGCGGATGATCTCGCAGTGTTCTTCGACATTGACCGTGGGGGATTCGCCCGTGGTGCCCACCACGCCAATGCAGTCGGTACCTTCGGCAATGTGCCAGTCGATCAGTTTGCGCAGGGTAGGGTAGTCCACGCTACCGTCCTCGTGCATGGGGGTGACGAGGGCGACGATGCTGCCGGTAAGGGGGACGGAGGAAGAGGTCATGTCCGCAGTGAAAAACGGTAAAGGAGCATTCTAACTAGGCAGAAGATGCCGGGCCGGACCGGCCGGCCCCGGGAGTTCCCGCACTGCCGTGACGCGTTGCACGAAACGGTCGGGGTTTTGCAAGAAGCCGTCCTCGTATGCCACCACCCGCAAGCCCGCGCAGGCGGCCAGCAGCTCGCCCGGCGCCAGCAGAAACTCCGGCCGCGACGGGCGGCCCACGGTTTCGTTACCGCGTGCAAAGGTCTCATAGATGAGTACGCCACCCGGCGCAAGGCTGCCGACCACGGTGGGCATCAGCGGCCGCCACAGGTAGTTGGTGACCACCACGGCGCCAAATTCACGGCCCGCCAACGGCCAGGGGCCATTCTCGATATCGGCCAGGACCAATTCCCCAAGCCCCTCGCAGGCGGCCAGGGCCTCTGCCGAGCGGTCCACACCCACCACCTCATGGCCCAGGGCATGCAGCCAGCGCAGGTGGCGCCCGGCGCCGCAGGCTATGTCAAGCACGGCGCTGCCGGGTGCGATCAGGTGTGACCAGCGGCGCACCCAATCGGAAGCGGTTTCATTGCCGTGCATCATGCTACTAAAATGATAGCTGTCAGCGCTTATGGATCAAGCGCTGGAGGCCAAAAAGGCTTGAAATTTGTCCGCACAGACTCAGAAACACGCCCACATCTGGTCGGCCAGCACCACCATGAAGTCGGGCGCGGTGTACATGCCAAACACCATAAGGCAGGCCAGCACCGCCACAGCGCCCGCCAGCCAACGCAGTGCGCGCCGTGGACGCGCGGATGGCGCGTCGGCAGGGCTGGCTTCAACGGCGGTGATGGCGGGTGGGGTCATGGTCAGGCGGGCTGGGGTGTGGTGCGCTGGATCGGGCTTTCCTTGACGGGCAGGTTCACCAGTCCGGCAAACACTCCCAGGCCGATGGCGATGTACCAGACGACATCGTAGCTGCCCGTGGCGTCATACAGATAGCCGCCCAGCCACACGCCCATGAAGCTGCCGATCTGGTGGCTGAAGAAAACGAAGCCGCCCAGCATCGACAAGTGCTGCACGCCAAAGATCTGGGCAATGGTGGCGTTGGTGGGTGGAATGGTCGACAGCCACAGCGTGCCCATGACCGCTGAGAACACATACACCGACAGCGGCGACAGCGGCACGAGCAGGAACACAGTGATCACTGCCGCGCGGGCAAAGTAGATAAAAGCCAGGATGAACCGCTTGGGCATGCGCTGGCCCAAGGTACCGGCCACATAAGTGCCCAGCACGTTGAACAGCCCAATCAGCGCCAGCGCATAGCTGGCCACCTGGGGCGACAGACCGTGGTCCTTGAGGTAGCTGGGCATGTGCACGCCAATGAACACCACCTGGAAGCCACACACGAAGTAGCCGGCCATCAACAGGTTGAAACTGGGGTAGCGGAATGCCTCGCCCAGCGCCTGCACGATGGTCTGCTCGCGTTTGGCCGGGGCCGTGCCGGCAAAGGTGGGTTCGCGCAGGCCAAAAGCCAGCGGCACGATGAGCAGCACCATGAGCGACAGCGCCAGCAGCGCCTGCTGCCAGCCCAGGCCGGCAATCAGCCAGCCCTCCACCGGCACCATGAGGAACTGGCCAAACGAGCCCGCGGCCGCGGCCACCCCCATCGCCCAGGAGCGGCGCTCGGGCGCAATCTGGCGACCCAGCACGCCGTAGATCACCGCATAGGTGGTGCCAGCCTGCGCCGCGCCAATCAGCACACCGGCCGTCAGCGCAAACAGCGTGGGCGTGGGCGACAGCGCCATGCCTGCAAGGCCCAGGCCATACAGCACCGCCCCGCCCATGAGCACCCGGAATGCGCCGAACCGGTCGGCGATCATCCCGGCAAAGATGCCGATCACGCCCCACGAGAGGTTCTGGATCGCAATCGCCAGCGCGAACGACTGGCGCGTCCAGCCCATCTCCTGCGTGATGGGCAAGAGCCACAGCCCGAACCCGTGGCGGATGCCCATCGACAGTGTCACGATGGCCGCGCCGCAGGCCAGCACCTGGAACATGGACAGTTTGGGAGGATTCATATGCATGCGCAGGAATGTAGCCAGATTGCGTGAAACGCGCTGATACACCGCGGACCAATACAGTTGGCAGCGGGGTCGGGCCAAAACCGCCAGCGCGGAACCTTTGGCCGTGTTGCAAGTTTTCCCATAGGCCCCACTGTGGATGGGAGCGCTACCGCTCCGCCCGCCACGGGTCTCTGATGCCGCCATCTGCGGCTTTGACAGCGTTGCCTCTACTGTTTTTCCATCCAGCTGTTGGCCCGGTGCCGCACTACAATCCGCCGCTATGTCTGCCAAACCGTCGTCCGTGTCCACCAGTAGTGAATATTCCGAAGGCTCGATCCGCGTGCTCAAGGGCCTGGAGCCCGTCAAGCAACGCCCGGGCATGTACACCCGCACCGACAACCCCTTGCACATCATCCAGGAGGTGCTCGACAACGCGGCCGATGAAGCGCTGGCCGGCTACGGCAAAAAAATCCGCGTCACGCTGCACGCCGATGGCTCGGTGGGCGTGGAGGACGACGGGCGCGGCATCCCTTTTGGCATGCACCCCGAGGAAAACGCCCCGGTGATCGAACTGGTGTTCACCCGGCTGCACGCGGGTGGCAAGTTCGACAAGGGCAAGGGCGGTGCCTACAGCTTCTCGGGCGGCCTGCACGGCGTGGGCGTGAGCGTGACCAACGCCCTGGCCACGCGGCTCGAAGCCACCAGTTACCGCGAAGGCAAGGCGGCGCGGCTGGTGTTTTCAGCCGGCGATGTGATCGAACCCCTGGTGGCGCGTGCGCTGGAGGTGGCCGAGCGCAAGCAGGGCACCACCGTGCGCGTATGGCCCGACGCCAAATACTTCGAGTCGAGCGCACTGCCCATGGGCGAGTTGACGCACCTCTTGCGCAGCAAGGCCGTACTGATGCCGGGCGTGACAGTGCAGCTCGTCATCGAGAAAACCCGCGATACACAAACCTGGCAGTACAAAGGCGGCCTGCGTGATTACCTCATGCAGACCTTGAACGGCGACCCGGTGATCCCGCTGTTTGAAGGCGAAGGTTTTGCCGACCGCAACAACGAAAGTTTTGCTGAAGGCGAGGGCGCATCCTGGTGCGTGGCCTTCACCGAAGACGGCCAGCCGGTGCGCGAGAGCTACGTCAATCTGATCCCCACCAGCGCTGGCGGCACGCACGAAAGCGGCCTGCGCGACGGCCTGTTCAACGCGGTCAAGAGCTTTATCGAGTTGCACAGCCTGCTGCCCAAGGGCGTCAAGCTTTTGCCCGAAGACGTGTTTGCCCGCGCCAGCTATGTGCTGAGTGCCAAGGTGCTGGACCCGCAGTTCCAGGGCCAGATCAAAGAACGCCTGAACTCGCGCGACGCGGTGCGCCTGGTCTCGGGCTTTGTACGCCCGGCGCTGGAGCTCTGGCTCAACCAGCATGTTGACTACGGCAAGAAGCTGGCCGAGCTGGCCATCAAGGCCGCGCAGACGCGCCAGAAGGCCGGCCAAAAGGTCGAAAAACGCAAGGGCTCCGGCGTAGCCGTGCTGCCCGGCAAACTGACCGACTGCGAGAGCAAGGACCTGGCCCACAACGAAGTGTTTCTGGTCGAGGGCGACTCGGCCGGCGGCAGCGCCAAGATGGGCCGCGACAAGGAAAGCCAGGCCATCCTGCCGCTACGCGGCAAGGTGCTCAACACCTGGGAGGTCGAGCGCGACCGCCTGTTTGCCAACAACGAAATCCACGACATCTCGGTGGCCATCGGCGTAGACCCGCACGGCCCCAACGACACGCCCGACCTGTCGGGCCTGCGCTACGGCAAGGTCTGCATCCTCTCGGACGCCGACGTGGACGGCTCGCACATCCAGGTGCTGCTGCTCACGCTGTTCTTTCGCCACTTTCCCAAGCTCATCGAGACCGGCCACATCTACGTGGCGCGCCCGCCGCTGTTCCGCGTGGACGTGCCTGCGCGCGGCAAGAAACCCGCCGCCAAGATGTATGCGCTGGACGATGGCGAGCTGACTGCCATCCTCGACAAGTGCGCCAAGGACGGCGTGCCCAAAGAGAAGTGCCAGATCAGCCGCTTCAAGGGCCTGGGCGAGATGAACGCCGAGCAGCTCTGGGAAACCACGCTCAACCCCGACACCCGCCGCCTGCTGCCGGTGCAGCTGGGCGACATGGACTTTGCCGCGACCGAGAACTTGATCACCAAGCTCATGGGCAAGGGCGAAGCGGCTTCGCGGCGTGAGCTGATGGAATTGCACGGCGACGCGGTAGAGATCGATATCTGACAAGCGCGAGCCCTACCGCCATGCCTGCTCATCTCGCCACCCCTCTCCCCGGTGCCACCCGTGCTCTTTGCAGCGCGGGCGGCGGGGCTTGGGTGCGCGATCTGCGTTTGTGGTGCGCGACGCTGACGGGCAGCAGTGCGCTGGTCTGCGCCTGCGGCCGCAGCGTGCACGGCGACGGCGACAGCGCCTGTGGCAGGGCTTGATATGAAAATTTCAAGTCAAACAAGCCCCTGGCGCTTGCTCTGCATGGGTTTGTTGCTATGTTTTTTGCAGCAATCGGCCTGGGCGGACCTGTGGGCCCATGTGGACGAGCGCGGCGTGACGCACTTTGCCGCCGAGCAGGTGGATGCGCGCTACCAGCTATTTTTCCGCGGCAACGACTTCGACTCGACCCGCGATGCGCCGGCCAATGCGCCGCCCATGCCCTACGCGCTGCCCGCCGGGGGCAAGAGCCTGCTGGCGTTTTTTGACATCGCACCGGACTACAAGCGCGTCAAACACCACTTGCGCGCGGCATCCACGAAACACGGCGTGGACTACGAGCTGCTGCAGGCCGTGATCGCGGCCGAATCCGGTTTTGACGCCAAGGCCGTCTCGCCCAAAGGCGCTGTGGGGCTGATGCAGGTCATGCCCGCCACGGCCAGCCGCTTCGGCGTGAGCGCTGACGCCAAGCGCACCGTAGAGCAAAAGCTTGCCGACCCGGCGGTCAACGTGCCCACCGGCACGCGCTACCTGCGCCACCTGCTCGACCTGTTCCCCGGCCGCATGGACCTGGCCGTGGCCGCCTACAACGCCGGCGAGGGTGCGGTGCAAAGGGCGGGCAACCAGATCCCGGCCTTCAAGGAAACGCAAAACTATGTGCGCACGGTGCTGGGCCTTTATGCGCAGCTCAAGCCACCTGCCCCCGTGCTGGCCCGCCGCGCGGCACCGGGCCGCGTGCGCATGGAGCTCTCGGGTGGCGCTGTGAACCGCGGCAATCTGCCGCCCACCAGCGTGGCGCAGACCCCGGGCACGCCCCCGACCCTGAATCAAGAAACTGTTGTACCCAACGAATGAGCGACCAACCGACTTTGGATTTCACCACCGCAGGCGATGACGGGGGCGACTCCCTGGGCCTGGCGGGCTATGCCCAACGCGCCTACCTGGAATACGCGCTCTCCGTCGTCAAGGGCCGCGCGCTGCCCGATGTGTGCGACGGCCTCAAGCCCGTGCAGCGGCGCATCTTGTATTCGATGGACCGCATGGGCCTGGGCTACAGCGGCCCCACGCGCAACACGGCGGCCAAACCGGTCAAGAGCGCCCGTGTGGTGGGCGATGTGCTCGGCCGGTTCCACCCGCATGGCGACCAGTCGGCCTACGACGCGCTGGTGCGCATGGCGCAGGACTTTGCCCAGCGCTACCCGCTCATCGACGGCCAGGGCAACTTCGGCAGCCGCGACGGCGACGGCGCTGCGGCCATGCGCTACACCGAGGCGCGCCTGTCGCGCATCACGAGCCTGCTGCTCGATGAAATCGACGAAGGCACGGTCGACTTCATGCCCAACTACGACGGCAGTACCGAGGAGCCACGCCAGCTGCCCGCACGCCTGCCGTTTGCGTTGCTCAACGGCGCCAGCGGCATCGCCGTGGGCCTGGCCACCGAGATCCCGAGCCACAACCTGCGTGAGATCGCCGACGCCTGTGTCGCGCTGATCAAGACGCCGTCGCTGAGCCAGGAAGACCTGCTGGCCCTGGTGCCTGGCCCCGACTACCCGGGCGGCGGCCAGATCATCAGCGCTGCATCGGACATCGCAGACGCCTACCGCACCGGCCGCGGCAGCCTCAAGGTGCGTGCGCGCTGGAAGATCGAAGAGCTGGCGCGCGGCCAATGGCAGCTGGTGGTGAACGAGCTGCCGCCGGGCGTGAGCACGCAGAAGGTGCTCGAAGAGATCGAAGAGATCACCAACCCCAAGGTCAAGGCCGGCAAGAAGGCGCTCTCGCAGGACCAGACCCAGCTTAAGGCCAGCATGCTGGCGGTGCTCGATGTCGTGCGCGACGAATCCAGCAAGGATGCGCCCGTGCGCCTGGTGTTCGAGCCCAAGACCGGCAAGACCCCGCAGCAAGAACTCATCACTGCGCTGCTGGCGCACACCAGCCTGGAGTCGTCGGCGCCCATCAACCTCACGATGGTGGGGCTCGATGGCCGGCCCACCCAGAAGTCGCTGCGGCAGATGCTGGAAGAGTGGATTGCCTTCCGCCAGACCACCATCACCCGCCGCACGCAGCACCGTTTGAACAAGGTCCTGGAGCGGATCCACATCCTCGAAGGGCGGCAGATTGTTCTGCTCAACATCGATGAGGTGATTGCCATCATCCGCCAGGCCGACGAGCCCAAGGCGGCGCTGATTGCGCGGTTCAACCTCAGCGACCGGCAGGCCGAAGACATCCTTGAAATCCGCCTGCGCCAGCTCGCGCGGCTCGAAGCCATCAAGATCGAGCAGGAGCTCAAGGAGCTGCGTGAAAGCCAGGGCAAGCTCGAAGACATCCTGAACAACCCGGGCTCGCTGCGCCGCACGATGGTCAAAGAGATCGAGGCCGACGCCAAGACCTTTGCCGATGCGCGCCGCACGCTGATCCAGGCCGAGAAGAAGGCCGTGGCCGAAGTGAAGGTGGTGGACGAGCCGGTGACCGTCATCGTGTCGCAAAAGGGCTGGGTGCGTGCGCGCACAGGCCATGGCCACGAGGCGTCCAGTTTTGCTTTCAAGGCGGGCGACGGCTTGTACGGCACGTTCGAATGCCGCACGGTCGACACGCTGCTGGCCTTCGGGAGCAACGGCCGCGTGTATTCGGTGGCCGTGTCGCTGCTGCCCGGTGCGCGCGGCGATGGGCAGCCTGTGACCACGCTGATCGAGCTGGAGTCGGGCACACAACTGCTGCACTACTTTGCCGGCCCGGCCAACGCCACGCTGCTGCTGTCCAATTCGGGTGGCTACGGTTTTCTGGCGGCGGTGGAGAACATGGTCTCGCGGCAGAAGGGCGGCAAGGCCTTCCTTACGCTGGGCGAGGGTGAAACCGTGTGCGTGCCTTCCCATGCAGCCGGATCTTCCGGCGGCAAGGCTGTGCCGCCTGCCACGCATGTGGCCTGCGCCTCGGCGGGCGGGCGCATCCTGACCTTCGAGATCACCGAGCTCAAGACCATGGCCAACGGCGGCCGGGGCCTGATGCTCATCGACTTGGAGCCCAAGGACACCCTGGCGGGCGCGGCCGCGTACACGCGCAGCATCCGCATCGACGGCGTCGGCCGCGGCGGCAAGGAACGAGAGGAGACGCTGGAGATCCGTTCGCTGAACAACGCCCGCGCCGCGCGCGGACGCAAGGGCAAGGCGGCCGACCTGGGGTTCAAGCCGTCGGCGGTCACCCGGGTGGAGTGATGCGGGTTGGGCGGGACCTGCGCCGTGGTCCCACCCTGTTTTGGCCTTTCGCCTGACATGACATCTTTGCGAGGGGCGCATTGTGGAGGCGCGGACACACGGACTGGGTAGCGCTGCAGGCTTCGTAGCAACCGCCCGAGCCATGGTGCCGTCAGGCCGCCGGCCCCCTTGGGGCTGACCCTGGTGCATTGCCCGGCAGTTTGTGCAATGCTGGCCGTGCGCACGCTGCGCAAACCCCACAACGAGACAGGAGAAGACCATGCCCAAGCAACTTCGGATGGCCCACAAGCTCTGGATGGTGGTCATTGTGATCGTGGTGATGCTGGCGGCCGTGGTGGGCTTTTCGGGTTACCGATCGGCCAAGGTGCAGGCCGAGGCCGAGGTGGTGGCCAAGGAGATGGAGGCCCGCGTGCAGGCCGCGCTGCGCTGGTCGGGCCTCACCGAAACGAATGCGGCGCGCACACAGGCGCTGATCGTGAGCAGCGACCCCGCCGTCGAGGCCGAGTTCAAGGACCAGATTGCGGCCACTTCGGCGCAGATCAGCGAGGTGCAGAAATCACTCGAGTCCATGGCATTGTCCGACAGCGACAAGGCCCAGATGGCCAAGATCGCTGCGGCACGCAAGACCATGATCGACCTGCGCGGCCAGGCCCGCAAACTCAAGGGCGACGGCCAGCAGGACCAGGCGGTGTCGCTGGTCAAGCAGTCCTACAACCCTGCGGTGGCAGCCTACCTGCAGACGCTACGCGATTTTGTGCAGCAGCAAACGCAGGCGGCCGAAGCCAAGCAGCGCGAGATGGCGGTTTCGCGCATGCTCACCGTGAAGATCGCCGCGGTGGCGGTGGGCCTGCTGCTGCTGGGCATCATCGTCGGTGCGTACTACCTGATTGGCAGCATCCAGCGGCCGTTGGAGCAGGCCCGCGGTGTGGCCGAGCGCATTGCCGGGGGCGACCTCAGCGTGCAGCAGTCTGTCACGCGCGGCGACGAGTTTGGTGACCTGCTGCGCTCGCTCTACACCATGAGCAGCGACCTGGGCCGCATGGTGCAGCAGGTGCGCCACAGCACCGACAGCATCGCCATTGCCAGCGCCGAGATCGCCGCGGGCAACCACGACCTGTCGACCCGCACCGAGCAGACCTCCAGCCACCTGCAGCAGACGGCATCGGCCATGGAGGAGTTCACCAGCACCATCCAGCAAAGCGCAGGCAGCGCGCAGCAGGCAAGCAGCCTGGCGGCTGGTGCCACGGGCGTGGCCCGCCGCGGCGGCGAAGTGGTAACCCAGGTCGTGACGACCATGCAGGACATCAACCACAGCAGCAAGAAGATTGCGGACATCATCGGGGTGATCGACGGCATCGCGTTCCAGACCAACATCCTCGCGCTCAACGCCGCGGTGGAGGCCGCGCGCGCGGGCGAACAGGGCCGCGGGTTTGCGGTGGTCGCCAGCGAAGTGCGCAGCCTGGCCCAGCGCAGCGCCGAAGCCGCCAAGGAGATCAAGCATCTCATCAGCGCATCGGTCGAGAAGGTGGAGGTGGGCTCGCGGCTGGTGGCCGACGCCGGGACCACGATGACCGACATCGTGCAATCCGTGCAGCGCGTGACGGACATGATTGGCGAGATCACCGCTGCGGCGTCTGAGCAGAGCGCGGGCGTGTCGCAGGTCAATCAGTCCATCGGCAACCTGGACCAGATGACGCAGCAAAACGCTGCGCTGGTGGAGGAAAGCGCCGCCGCCGCGCAGAGCCTGCGCGAGCAGGCGGACCACCTGGCGCAGGTGGTGTCGATGTTCAAGGTGGATGCCGCGGGGGACCTCGCGCCCGGTGCACCCGCTGCGCCCTCCCATACCCCACGCGCTGCAGTGGCGCCGCAACAGCGCGCCGCACACCCTGCCGCTGCGCCGACGTCAACGGGCGCCCTCCGGCCACCGGCAGCATCCGGTGCCGCAAAGCCAGCGCAGGGGAGCACCGGGACGGCCTTGCGCCCCGCCGTGACCAAGAAGGCCCCGGCGCCCGCAAAAGCGCCCGCCGTGGCTTCGTCCGCAAGCCGTCCGGCGGCGGTCGCGCAAGGGGGCGACGACGACTGGGAATCCTTTTGAGCCATCGCTTGCCGTGGCCAGCGTGCGGGCACGTGGGCCTGCGCACAGCTACCTTGCGGCGCTCCTTGCAGATCCGCCAGCAGTTAGCGATACAAAAACAAAAAGCCCATGGCAGCGATGCCATGGGCTTTTTTGCGGATGGACCGGTGGCTCAGGCCAGTTCTGCGATCAGTTCGATTTCGACGCACGCGCCCAGGGGGATCTGCGCCACGCCAAAGGCGCTGCGGGCGTGCACGCCCTTGTCGCCAAACACCTGACCAAACAACTCGCTCGCGCCGTTGGTCACCAGGTGCTGCTCGGTGAAGTCGCCGGTGGAGTTGACCAGGCTCATGAGCTTGACGATGCGCTGCACGCGGTTGAGGTCACCGCCGCAGGCGGCGTGCAACGTACCCAGCAGGTCGATGGCCACGGCCCGGGCGGCCTCCTTGCCTTCTTCGGTCGTGATGTTCTTGCCGAACTGCGCTGCCCAGGGCTTGCCGTCCTTGCGGGCGATGTGACCGCTCAGGAACACCAGGTTGCCGGTCTGCATGAAGGGCACGTACGCGGCAGCGGGGACCGCCACGGGGGGAAGCGTGATGTTCAGTTCTTTCAGCTTGTCGTAGACGTTCATGGTTTTCCTCGGGGATAGGTTGCGGTGAATGAAGGGTCCGGGCCGCCTGTTGAACCTGGTGTGCGTGGCGTGCGCGACATTCGCGACCTGCATGCCATGTTGTGCCTGATGCGTTCAGCACGTGGGTGGGGCGGGGTGGCCGCGAGTGTTACACAGGCCGGTGCTCCGCACCCCGCCGCCGGGCCCCCGCGGGGCCATTAGCATCAGCCCATGTCCGCCATAAGCGCCCCTGATACCGCTTCGACGCCCAGCGCGGGGCTGGAAGGCGTGAGCCCTTCGTTCAGCCAGACCCCATCCTGGCAGGTGCCTGCGTGGTTGCTTGGGCTGGTCTTGGGCGCGGCGCTGCAGCTGCAGCAGTCTGCGTTGTGGCTGGGGACGGTCTACGGTTGGCTGCTCGCCGCGGCCTGTGCCGTGGGATGCGCCGCGTGGTGGGCCGCAGGACGCGGCGGCAGCCGGTGGCGGGCCGTGGCCCCGCCGGCCGCCCGCGCGTTGGCACTGGGCGCGGGGGTGGTGGCCATGTTTGCGCTGTGTGGCTTGCGTGCGGTGGGCTATGTGGACCAGGCCTTGGAGCCAGCGCTTGAAGGCCAGGACGTCCGTATCACCGCCATGGTGGCAGCCATGCCGCAAACCAACGAGGCCGGGACGCGGCTGCGCCTGGATGTCGAGGCCGCGCACCTGGGTGGCGCCCCCGTGCGGTTGCCGCCGCGCATCGACGTGGCCTGGTATGGCGGTCCGTTTCGCGACGCATCGGGTGCGCTCGACCTGCAGCGCCAGCCCCCTGCCATCACGGCCGGAGACCGATGGTCGCTGACCGTGCGCCTGAAGGCGCCCCACGGCCTGCGCAACCCGCACGGCTTTGACTATGAGCTGTGGGCCTGGGAGCAGGGCGTGCAGGCCACGGGCTATGTGCGTGCGGGGCCCAAGGACGAGCCTGCGGTGCGCCTGGCATCGACGTGGCGCCACCCGGTGGAACGGGCGCGGCAGTCCGTGCGCGACGCCATCCTGGAGCGCCTGGCGCGCGACGTGAATGGCGACGACCCGGCCAAGGCGCGCGCAGCGGGGGTCATTGCAGCGCTGGTGACGGGCGACCAGCGCGCCATCGACCGCGCAGACTGGGATGTGTTCCGCGCGACAGGGGTGGCCCACTTGATGAGCATCTCGGGCCTGCACATCACTCTGTTTGCCTGGCTGGCGGCGCTGGCCGTACGCTCGCTCTGGCGGCGGTCGGCGCGGCTGTGCCTGGCCGTGCCCGCACCCACCGCCGCGCTGGTGGCCGGCGTGGCGCTGGCCGCAGCGTACGCGGTGTTCAGCGGCTGGGGCGTGCCCGCGCAGCGCACGGTGATCATGCTGGCCACCATTGCGCTGCTGCAGCTGGGTGGCCGCCGCTGGCCCTGGCCACACGTGTGGTTGCTGGCCTGTGCGGCCGTGGTGGTGGCAGACCCCTGGGCGCTGGCGCAGGCGGGGTTTTGGCTGAGCTTTGTGGCGGTGGGGGTGCTGTTTGCTACAAATACTGTAGCTAATAGTGCTTATGGATCAAGCGCTGGGCGGCATTTTTATGCATTATTTCGCGAGCAATGGGTCGTTACGCTGGCCCTCACGCCGCTGAGCTTGCTGCTGTTTGGCCAGGTGTCCCTGGTGGGGTTTGCCGCCAACCTGCTGGCCATCCCGTGGGTGACGCTGGTCGTCACCCCGCTGGCGCTGGGCGGCGTGCTGTGGGCGCCGCTGTGGAGCCTGGCTGCGCTCAGCCTGCAGCCGCTGGCGGCGCTGCTGCAATGGCTGGCGCAATGGCCCTGGGCCGTGGTGTTTGTGCCGGCCGCGCCGCTGTGGGCGGGCGTGTCGGCGGTGGCCGGTGGCACGCTGCTGGCCGCGCGCCTGCCGTGGCGCTTGCGGATGCTGGCTTTGCCGCTGCTCTGGCCCGCGTTGTGGTGGCAGCCCGCCCGCCCGGCGCCGGGGCAGTTCGAGCTGCTCGCGGCCGACATTGGCCAGGGCAACGCCGTGCTGGTGCGCACGGCCAGCCACACGCTGCTGTACGACGCGGGGCCGCGTTTCAGCCGGGAGAGCGATGCAGGCCACCGCGTGCTGGTGCCGCTGCTGCGGGCCCTGGGTGAAAAGGTGGACACGCTCGTGCTCAGCCACCGCGACGCCGACCACACCGGCGGGGCGGCCGCGGTGCTGGCCCAGCAGCCTCAGGCCCAGGCCATCGGCTCGATCGAGGCCGAGCATGCGCTGCAGGCGCTGCGCCCGATCGCACCTTGTGTGGCGGGCCAACGCTGGGACTGGGACGGCGTGGCCTTTGAGGTCCTGCACCCGCAGGCCGGCGATACAGCGCAGGCCACCAAGCCCAACACGGTCAGCTGCGTGCTGCGCATCACGGCCGCAGGGCCTCGTGCGCCGATCGCCTTGCTGGCGGGCGACATCGAGGCCGCACAGGAGCAGGCCTTGCTCGCCCGCGGCGCAGCCCTGAAGGCCGATGTGCTGCTGGTGCCCCACCACGGCAGCAAGACGTCTTCCTCGTCGGCGTTTCTGGACGCTGTCCAGCCCCGCACTGCGCTGGTGCAGGCCGGCTACCGCAACCGGTTTGGCCACCCGGCTGCCGACGTCCTGCAGCGCTACCGCGCCCGCGGCATTGACCTCGTGGAATCCGCGCGGTGTGGCGCCGCCACCTGGTCGTCGGCGCAACCCGGGCAGGTGGCTTGCGAGCGCGATGCAGCGGCCCGCTACTGGCAACACCGGGTGCCGCCCCGGGCGGAATGAGCGCACCGCCGGCTTGCGGCAGGGGGGCTTCGCAGGCATTTTTTCAGGCGTGGGCGCACAACTTGCTATCCTGCATGCAGGAGGCCAGTTCATGCAGAAATTTGATGAGATGTACGCCATGCTGCCTTTTGATGGCAGCGATGTGCGCGACCACTACAAGCGCTACGCGCAATGGTTGAGCAAGCAGCCCCCTGACGTGATGCAGGCCCGCCGGGCCGAAGCCGAAATGATCTTCCGGCGCGTGGGCATCACCTTTGCCGTCTATGGCGCCAAGGACGAGGGCGGCGCAGGCAACGAACGGCTGATTCCGTTCGACCTGATCCCCCGGATCATCCCGGCGCACGAGTGGAGCAGCATGCAGCAAGGGCTGGTGCAACGGGTCACGGCGCTCAACCGGTTCATCCACGACGTCTACCACGGCCAGGACATCATCCGCGCCGGCATCGTGCCCACCGACCTCATCCTCAACAACGCGCAATACCGTCCCGAAATGGCCGGCCTGAACGTGCCGCAGAATATCTATGCGCACATCGCCGGCATCGACATCGTGCGCGCCCCCAATGCGCAGGGCGAGGGCGAGTACTACGTGCTGGAAGACAACCTGCGCGTACCCAGCGGCGTGAGCTACATGCTGGAAAACCGCAAGATGATGATGCGGCTCTTCCCTGAGCTGTTCAGCCTGTACAAAGTGGCCCCGGTGGCCCATTACCCCGACATGCTGCTGGAGACCCTGCGCGCCAGCGCGCCCGCGGCGGCCGATGAGCCCACGGTGGTGGTGCTCACCCCCGGCATGCACAACAGCGCCTACTTCGAACACGCGTTCCTCGCCCAACAGATGGGCGTGGAGTTGGTCGAAGGGCAGGACCTGGTCGTCAAGGACAAGTTTGTCTACATGCGCACCACGCGCGGCCTGCAGCGGGTGGATGTGATCTACCGCCGTGTGGACGACGACTACCTGGACCCCAAGGTTTTCAAGCGCCATTCCACGCTGGGTTGCCACGGCCTCATGGAAGCGTATCGCGCGGGCAATGTAGGCATTTGCAATGCGGTGGGCACGGGCGTGGCCGACGACAAGTCGGTGTACCCCTATGTGCCCGAGATGATCCGCTTCTACCTGGGCGAGGAGCCCATCCTCAAGAACGTGCCGACCTGGATGTGCCGCAAGCAGGACGACCTGCAGTACGTGCTGGCAAACCTGAAGGACCTGGTGGTCAAGGAGGTGCACGGCGCCGGCGGCTACGGCATGTTGATCGGCCCCGCCTCCACACAGACCGAGATCGAAGACTTTCGCCGCGCGCTCGTGGCCAACCCCGCGGGCTACATCGCCCAGCCCACGCTCAGCCTGTCGAGTTGCCCCACCTACGTGGAAAGCGGTATCGCCCCGCGCCACATCGACCTGCGCCCCTTTGTGCTCAGCGGCCGCGAGGTGCAGATGGCCGCCGGCGGCCTCACGCGCGTGGCGCTGGCAGATGGCTCCCTGGTGGTGAATTCATCCCAAGGCGGCGGGACCAAGGACACCTGGGTCCTGGGCGACACGGCCGGGCCGTCGCTGCCAGTGCAGTCGCAGTCTCAGTCCATGGGCGGAATGGCGCAATCACAGGGAGGTTTTTAAGATGCTGAGTCGTACCGCCGACCACTTGTTCTGGATGTCCCGCTACACCGAGCGGGCAGAAAAGGTCACCGCAGGGGGGCTTTCAATACAACATCGCGTGCGTGCGCAGCACGTGCGGGGTTCTCTGCCCTGTTCGATGAAGGAGGCCGCATGCTGAGCCGCACTGCCGACCACTTGTTCTGGATGTCCCGCTACACCGAGCGGGCAGAGAACACCGCAAGAATGCTCAATGTGAGCTATGAAACCTCGCTCTTGCCCCAGTCCGCCGTTGTGGCGCAAGAAGGGTGGGAGGGGCTGCTGTCCATCAGCGAGCTGATCCCTGCCTATACCGCACGGCATGGCAAGGTCACGCCGCAGAACGTGCTGGAGTTCATGGTGCGTGACGGCGACAACCCGTCGTCCATCCTGTCGTGCCTGCGGGCTGCGCGCGAAAACGCCCGCGCCGTGCGCGGGGCGCTCACCACCGAAGTGTGGGAGACACAGAACCAGACGTGGCTGGAGCTGCACCGGTTGCTCGAAGGGGGGGCATTCGAGCGCGAGCCGGGGCAGTTCTTTGAGTGGGTGAAGTACCGGTCGCACCTGTCGCGGGGCGTGACGCTGGGGACCATGCTGCAGGACGAGGCGTTTCACTTTTTGCGCATGGGGACCTTCCTCGAGCGGGCCGACAACACGGCGCGTCTGCTGGATGTGAAATTCCACGCGGTCGAAAACGACTTCTTCGGCCGAGCGAGCGAGCGCAACCAGGAGAACGATTTCTATCACTGGAGCGCCATCCTGCGCAGCGTCTCCGCGTTCGAGGTGTACCGCAAGGTCTACCGCGACGTGATCACCCCGGGCCGTGTGGCCGACCTCTTGATCCTGCGCCGTGACATGCCGCGGTCATTGCACGCCTGCATGCGCGAGGTGGTGGACAACCTGGGGGTGGTGGCCAACCAGCAGTCGTCCGAGACCCTGCGCCGCGCGGGGCGCCTGCTGGCCGACCTGCAGTACGGCCGCATCGACGAGATCCTGGCGACGGGGCTGCACGCGTTCCTGACGCAGTTCCTTGACCGGGTGAATGACCTCGGGGGTGGAATCAGCCGGGACTTTCTGGTGGCCTCAGGCGACTGAAGCCAGGGCGGGCTGGCTGGGGGCGGGGAATTTGCTCCTTGCCGGCGCTTGCCGTCATGCGTCCGGCACGCGCGGCCAGGATGGGCCGCATTGCAGCGCTCGCTCAGTCCAGATGCCCACTGCGCTTTTGGTCGCGCAGCATGAAGAGGTACAGGCTTTCGACCTTTTCGCGTGCCCAGGGCGTCTTGCGCAAAAATTTGAGGCTGGAGCCGACGCTCGGATCGCTCTGAAAGCAGCGGATCGGGACGCGCTGCCCTAGCTCATCCCAACCGAAATAATCCGCGAGGCCCACCACCATTGTTTCGAGCGTGACGCCGTGCAGCGGATTGCGCGCCTGACGGACAGGGGGTGCCGCTGCTTGTGGATCTGCCGAGGTTTCTGGGACTGTGTCGCGGGGGGCGGGTTCGGGAGCCGGGGCGGGGGGTGTCGGTGTCGCGGTCATGGCGCAAGCATATCGCCTGGGGCCGGCCGCTTCGGCGCCAGGGGCTCACGCTTGTGCCGATTCAGGTGGTGCGCTGCATGTGGGCTTCACGTTGGAACAGCTCGGCCGCCCAGTCCACAAAGGCACGCACTTTGGCGCTCAGGTGGCGGTTGGGCGGGTACACCACGTACACCGGCAGCAGGGGCTGGGTCCACTCGGGCAGCAACTGCACCAGGGCGCCGCTCTGCAGATGGCGTTCGGCCTGAAAGCTCGTGATCTGCCCGATGCCCAGGCCCGCCATCAGCGACGTCACGTATGCGTTGGCCTCGTTCACGCTCAATTGGTAGGGCCCTGTGATGTCGATGGACTCGGCGTCCTTGCGGAATTCCAGCGGGTAGTGCCGGCCTGAGTGGGGCGAAAAATACAGCAGGCTGGTGTGTTTCTCTTCGATCTCCAGCGGGTGGGCCGGCGTACCCCGGCGCGCAAGGTAATCGGGCGATGCCACGGTGATGAACTCCAGATTGCCGATGCGCCGGGCCACCAGCGACTGGTCGCTGAGCTCGCCGCCGCGGATCACGCAGTCCACGTTGTCTCCGATCAGGTCCACGATGCGGTCGCTCACGCCCAGATCCAGCTGGATGTCGGGATAGCGCGCGTGGAAATCCGCCAAGTGCGGGATCAGCAGCAATTGCGCCACCGACGTGCCCACGTCGATGCGCAACCGTCCGCGCGGGTTGGCGCGCGCGTTGGTCATGCTGGCCTCGATGTCGTCGAGGTCGGTCAGCAGGCGCACCGTACGGTCATAGTAGGCGGCACCGTCCGGCGTGACCGTCACGCGTCGCGTGGTGCGGTTGAGCAGCTTCACGCGCAGGCGCTCCTCCAGCGCCTGCACATGCTTGGTGACGGTGGCCTTGGGCAACGACAGTGAATCGGCCGCCCGGGTGAACGTGCCGGCCTCCACCACCCGCACGAATATGCGCATGGCCTGTATTTGGTCCATGGCTTCTCCTTGAAATCTGAAACTGCAGCACCCACCAGTGGGTGCTGAGGAATTCTCACACGCGGGCCGCCCCCCGATTGTTGAGCTTTTGGAAACAGTGCAGTGGTGTTTGGCCTGTTTATCCCGAAGGCGCAAGCTACTACATTTCACTCATCCTCAATTCACTGGGTACATGCCATGCAGCCCGACCATCCGTCCTTGCCATCTTCCACATCGCAGTCCGCCGCCGCACCTGACAAGGTGTCCAAGGCGTCGTCAGTGTGCGCCGACTCCACCATTGAGGTGGCCAACGGCCAGGACGTGGCCGTGCGCATGTATGGCCGCAAGAAGACGGGCAAGGTGTCGCCGGTGGTCGTGCATTTTCACGGTGGCGCATTCACCTCGGGCGACCTGGACAATGGTTGCACGGTGGCGTCGCTGCTGGAATGCGCAGGCGCCGTGGTGGTGTCGGTGGCCTATCCACTCACGCCCTTCCCCCAGCCTGTAGATACCGGCTATGACGTGCTCAAGTGGGTGCACCGCAATCGGGTCAAGCTGGGCGGGCAGGGCGCCCTGGTGTACCTGGCGGGTGAAGAAGCCGGCGGCAATCTGGCCGCCGCGGTGGGCCTGATGGCACGCGACCAGTCGCACCCGCCGCTGGCCGGCCAGATTTTGTTGTCCCCCATGCTGGACCCTTGCGTGGGCACGGCTTCGTTGCGCGAAGCCACGGGCCCCGCCACCGGTTGCAAATGGTCTGAAGGCTGGCGCAATTTCTTGGGTGGCCCGCGGGATGCCGAACACCCCTACGCCGTGCCCGGAGCCGCGCGCCGCCTGGCTGGCCTGCCGCCCACGCTGGTGTTGGTGGGCGACACCGACCCCATGCACGACGAAGCCGTGGCGTATGCAGCCCGGCTCGACGCCGCCGGCTTGGCGGTGACCTGCCACGTGTTTGCCAAGGCTGCGCAGTGGCCCGATGCCCTGCTGCAGACCGGTGAGCACGAATGCCCTTGTGCTGCCGCAGCACAAGAGCAATTTCGCCTGTTCTTTGAAGCCACCCGATGTCCGGTGCCTTCTTGAGAAGCTCGGCTGCAAAAAGGTGTTGACCTCAACTTAAGTTGAGGTTCGATACTGCAGCCTCTTTACCGACCACCTGGTTTTCAACGCTGATTCTTCTGGCATGCCATGCCGGAGGGAGAGGCTTTGCCTGTTCATTTCTGCAAGCCGGGCCCGTGAGGGGCAGGACGGCTGGCAGGGCCATTGATGTCAACGATACGGAGGAAATAACAACGTGAACAACACACCGAATTTTTCAGGGGCGCGCAGCTCCTGCTGTCACACCGCCCTGCGCTGCTGCGTCTTCTGACGTTGGCGTGCGAAGAAGCCGGTGGCGTGCCACCTGGGCCTTGACCTTTCCACCGTGTCATTGCCCAGACTGCCATCCGCCTTGCTCTGAACCCTGGCAAACCACCGCCTGCTGCCCGTGGGGCGTGGCAGAAAACATTCACCGGCCCGCCCGCGAGGCGGTCCCCAACACTGATTGAAATGACCATGAACTCCAATCCGCTCTCCAAGAACCGCCCCCTGGGCCTGGCCACCATGGCTACCGCCGTGACGGCTGCCGTTGCCGCACTGATCCTTGCCTTCCAGGCACCTACCGCGCAGGCCAACGGCGAAGGCGCAACGCCTCCCGCCATGCCCGTGTCGGTGGCCGCGGTGGTGCAAAAAGACATCTCGCTGTGGGACGAGTTCTCCGGCCGACTCGAAGCCGTGCAGCGTGTGGACGTGCGCCCACGCGTTTCCGGGGCGGTGCAGGCCGTGCACTTCCGCGAAGGCTCGCTGGTGAAGCAGGGTGACCTGCTAGTGACCGTGGACCCGGCACCCTACGCCGCCGAGGTCGACCGCGCCGAAGCCCAGGTGGGGGCCGCCCAGGCCCGCGTCTCGTACACCCGCAGCGAAATGGAGCGGGCCACACGCCTGCTCGAAGAACGCGCCATTGCCCAGCGCGAGCACGATGAGCGCCTGAACGCGCAGCGTGAAGCCGATGCCAACCTGCGCGCTGCCCAGGCCGCGTTGAAGACTGCCAAGCTAAACCTCAGCTACACCCAGGTGCGCGCCCCTGTGGCGGGCCGCGTAGGCCGCATCGAAGTCACCGTGGGCAACCTGGTAGCCGCTGGAGCGGGCGCCCCCGTGCTGACCACGCTGGTGTCGGTGAGCCCCATCTATGCCAGCTTCGACACCGACGAGCAGATCGTGGTGAAGGCGTTGGCTGATCTGCAAAGCGGCCAGCGCGGCCACAGCGCGCGCCAGCTCATCGAGCGCATCCCCGTGCAGATGGGCACAGGCACCGCGGGCAGCACGCCACACACCGGTCGCCTCCAGCTCATCGACAACCAGGTGGACGCCAAGAGCGGCACGGTGCGCGTGCGTGCCGTGTTCGACAACGAAGACGGCGCACTCATCCCCGGCCAGTTCGCCCGCATCCGCATGGGCCAGGCGCGTGACACCCAGGCCCTGCTGATCAACGAGCGTGCCGTGGGCACCGACCAGAACAAGAAGTTCGTGATGGTGGTGGGCGAGGGCAACAAGGCCGAGTACCGCGAAATCACGCTGGGCGCGCCCATCGACGGCCTGCGCGTGGTCACGTCCGGCCTGAAGGCGGGCGAGAACATCGTCGTCAACGGCCTGCAGCGCGTGCGCCCCGGTGCCGTGGTAGCGCCCCAGTCCGTCCCCATGACCGCCAAGGCCGAGATTGCGGGTGATCGCAAGGAAGCCAAGAACGCAGCCAAGTCGCCAGCGGCCTGAGCCAGAGCGACCCAAGGAATTTGCATCCATGAATCTATCCCGCTTTTTCATTGACCGCCCCATCTTTGCCGGGGTGCTGTCGGTGCTCATCTTTCTCGGGGGGCTCATCGCATTGCGCGGTCTGCCCATCTCCGAATACCCTGAAGTCGCGCCGCCCTCCGTGGTGGTGCGCGCACAGTACCCGGGCGCCAACCCCAAGGTGATCGCCGAGACCGTGGCCACACCGCTGGAGGAATCCATCAACGGCGTGGAAGGCATGCTCTACATGGGCAGCCAGGCCACCACCGACGGCGTGATGACGCTGACGGTGACCTTTGCCCTGGGCACCGACCCCGACAAGGCCCAGCAGCTGGTGCAAAACCGCGTCTCGCAGGCTGAGCCGCGCCTGCCCGAGGAAGTGCGACGCCTGGGCGTCACCACCGTCAAGAGCGCGCCGGACCTGACCATGGTGGTCCACCTGGTCTCGCCCAACAACCGCTACGACATCGACTACCTGCGCAACTACGCGGTGCTCAATGTGAAGGACCGCCTCGCCCGCATCGGCGGCGTCGGCCAGGTGCAGATCTTCGGCGGCGGCGACTACTCCATGCGGGTGTGGCTCGACCCGCAAAAGGTCGCGCAGCGCGGCCTCTCGGCCAGCGACGTGGTGACCGCCATCCGCGGCCAGAACGTGCAGGCCGCCGCTGGCGTGGTGGGCGCATCGCCCGGCCTGCCCGGCGTGGACCTGCAACTGTCCATCAACGCCCAGGGCCGTCTGCAGACCGAAGAAGAGTTCGGCGACATCATCGTCAAGACCGGTGCCGACGGCGCGGTGACGCGTTTGCGCGACATCGCCCGCCTGGAGCTGGGCGCTGCCGACTACTCGCTGCGCTCGCTGCTCAACAACGACCCCGCCGTGGGCATGGGCGTGTTCCAGGCGCCGGGCTCCAACGCGCTGGACATCTCGTCCAACGTGCGCAAGACCATGGACGAGATCCAGAAGAACATGCCCGAAGGCGTGGAGTACCGCATTGCGTACGACCCGACACAGTTCGTGCGTGCCTCGATCAAGTCCGTGATCCACACGCTGCTGGAAGCCATCGCCCTCGTGGTGCTGGTGGTGATCCTGTTCCTGCAGACTTGGCGCGCCTCCATCATCCCGCTGCTGGCCGTGCCGGTGTCGGTGGTGGGCACGTTCGCGGTGCTGCACCTGCTGGGCTTCTCCATCAACGCTTTGAGCCTGTTCGGCCTAGTGCTGGCCATCGGCATCGTGGTGGATGACGCCATCGTGGTGGTGGAGAACGTCGAGCGCAACATCGAGGCGGGCCTGACCCCCCGCGAAGCCACCTACCGCGCGATGCGTGAAGTGTCCGGCCCCATCATCGCGATTGCGCTGGTGCTGGTGGCCGTGTTTGTGCCGCTGGCCTTCATCAGTGGGCTCACGGGGCAGTTCTACAAGCAGTTTGCGGTGACGATTGCGATTTCCACGGTGATCTCGGCGATCAACTCGTTGACCCTGTCGCCAGCGCTTAGCGCCTTGCTGCTCAAGGGCCACAACGAGCCCAAGGACGCGCTCACGCGCGGCATGGACAAGGTGTTCGGTGGGCTGTTCCGCGGCTTCAACCGCCTGTTCCATCGGGGCTCCGAGGCGTACAGCGGCGGCGTCAAGCGTGTCATCGGCCGCAAAGCACTGATGTTCGTGATCTATCTCGCACTGGTGGGTGCCACCGTGGGCCTGTTCAAGATCGTGCCCGGCGGCTTCGTGCCCGCGCAGGACAAGCAGTACCTGATCGGCTTTGCCCAGCTGCCTGATGGCGCCACGCTGGACCGCACCGAGAACGTGATCCGCCGCATGGGCGAGATCATGAAGGAAAACCCCAACGTTGAAGACGCGATTGCCTTCCCCGGCCTGTCGATCAACGGCTTCACCAACAGCTCCAACTCCGGCATCGTGTTCGCCACGCTCAAGCCCTTTGCCGAGCGCACCCGCGCCGACCAGAGTGGCGGCGCCGTGGCTGGGCAGCTGAACCAGTCGTTCGGCAGCATCCAGGATGCGTTCATCGCCATGTTCCCGCCGCCACCCGTGGCGGGCCTGGGCACCACCGGCGGCTTCAAGCTGCAGATCGAAGACCGCGCGTCGCTGGGTTTCCAGGCCATGGACGGCGCCGTGAAGGCCTTCATGGCCAAGGCCTACCAGACGCCCGAGCTGGCCGGCCTGTTCACCAGCTGGCAGGTCAACGTGCCGCAGCTGTACGCCAACATCGACCGCACCAAGGCGCGCCAGCTGGGTGTGCCGGTGACGGACATCTTCGACACGCTGCAAATCTACCTGGGCAGCCTCTACGCCAACGATTTCAACCAGTTCGGCCGCACCTACAGCGTGCGTGTTCAGGCCGATGCGGCCTACCGCGCGCGGGCTGAAGACGTGGGCCTGCTCAAGGTGCGCTCTGCCACCGGCGAGATGGTGCCCCTGTCGGCGCTGATGAAGATGGAGCCCAGCTTCGGCCCCGAGCGTGCCATGCGCTACAACGGCTACCTGGCCGCGGACATCAACGGCGGCCCCGCACCCGGCTACTCGTCGGGCCAGGCCCAGGCTGCCATCGAGCGCATTGCCGCAGAGACGCTGCCCCAGGGCATCACGTTCGAGTGGACTGAGCTGACGTACCAGGAAATCCTGGCCGGCAACTCTGCCGTGCTGGTGTTCCCGCTGGCCATCCTGCTGGTGTTCCTGGTGCTGGCCGCGCAGTACGAAAGCCTCACGCTGCCGATTGCCATCATCCTGATCGTGCCCATGGGCATCCTGGCGGCCATGACCGGGGTGTGGCTGAGCAACGGCGACAACAACGTGTTCACGCAGATCGGGCTCATCGTGCTCGTGGGGCTATCGGCCAAGAACGCGATCCTGATCGTGGAGTTTGCGCGCGAGCTGGAGTTTGCCGGGCGCACCCCCGTGCAGGCCGCCATCGAAGCCAGCCGTCTGCGCCTTCGTCCCATCCTGATGACCTCGCTGGCCTTCGTGATGGGTGTGCTGCCCCTGGTGCTCTCCACCGGTGCTGGTGCCGAGATGCGCAGCGCCATGGGTGTGGCGGTGTTCTCCGGAATGATCGGGGTGACGGCTTTTGGCCTGTTCCTCACGCCCGTGTTCTATGTGCTGCTGCGCAAGCTGGCAGGCAACCGCCCGCTGGTGGAGCATGGCACGCATGTGGCTCCCATCTCGCACACCCCCGGCAGCGGTGGCACCGCCCACCCTGTGCTGGCCGCGCCGCGCAAGGAGCACGAATGATGGGCTCCCTGGCCATTTTCAATACCACCCCCCGCACCACGCTGCCCCTGGCAGCAGGGCGGGCAGGAGACCGACCATGATGGATTTTTTGTCGAACAAGAACGCTGATGCGGCTGCCACCAACGCGGTGACGGCGGCAGCGCCTTCGCGCAGGTTCAGTCTGCTGGCACCTCTGGCCGCGGCCCTGGTGCTGGCCGGGTGCATGACCCAGCCCGTGGCACCCGCGCCCCATGCCGGCGTGGCCGTGCCCGAGAGCTTCAGCGCCGGCGGCGCGGCCCTGCCCGTCGCCCCGTGGACCGTGGCCCCACCCGCCGAGGCGCAGCCCCGCGGCGAATGGTGGCTGGGCTTTCAAGACCCGGTGCTGGCCGACCTGGTGCAGCGCGCAGGCCAAGCCAACACCAGCATCCAGCAGGCCGCCGCGCGGCTGGCCGAGGCACGCTCGCTGCTGCGCTCGGCCGATGCGGCCCGGTCCGTGCAGATTGGCGCTTCGGCCGGAGTCTCGCGCCAGGCCGGTGCCAGTAGCACGGGCAGCTCATCGCCGTCCACGCTGGGCACGGCAGGCCTCAACGCATCGTATGAACTGGACCTGTTCGGCCGCTTGTCGCAGACCAGCGACGCAGCGCGCCTGGATGCCGACGCCCGCGATGCCCTGCTGCAAAGCACGCGCCTTATGGTGCAGGCCGATGTGGCGCAGACGTACCTGCAGTTGCGCTCGGTGCAGGCCGAGCAGATGCTGGTGAACGAGAGCCTGGGTGCCTACCAGGACACCCTGCGCCTCACGCAGCGCCGCCTGCAGGCGGGCGACGTGGCCGAGCTGGACGTGGCCCGCGTGCAGACCGAGGTGTCTTCCACCGAATCCGAGTCCTTGGCACTGCAGCGCCAGCAAGCCTTGCTGACCAACGCGCTGGCCGTGCTGGTGGGCGATGTGGCCAGCGGCTTCACGCTGCCGGCGGCCGCCACCGATGCCGCCTTGCCCGTCATACCGCCCGGTGTGCCCGGCACCGTGCTGGCGCGGCGCCCCGATGTGTCGGCTGCACAGTCCGCCGTGCTGGCTGCGCAGGCCCGTGTGGGCGTGGCGCAGACGGCGTGGTTCCCGGCGGTCACGCTCACCGGCAATGCGGGGCATGCATCGCCCGAGCTGGGTGACTTGTTCAAGTGGTCGGCCCGTGCATGGGGCGTGAGCGCGCTGCTGTCGCTGCCCATCTTCGACGGCGGCCAGCGCGATGCGCAGGTGCAGGGCGCCAAGGCCCGCCTGGAGGCCGCGCTGGCGGACCACCGCGGCCAAGTGCTCAACGCCTTCCGCGACGTGGAAGACCAGCTTAGCTCGCTGCGCCTGCTGTCCGGCCAGGCCGAGGCACAGGCCCGTGCCGTGACAGCTGCGCGCCGCGCCACGCAGCTGTCGGACGCACGCTACCGCAACGGCCTGGTCAGCCAGCTGGAACTGCTGGACGCGCGCCGCAGCGAGCTGCGCAATCGGCGGCAGGAGCTGCAGGTGCGCACCGCACAGTACGTGGCCACCGTGGGCCTGATCCGCGCGCTGGGTGGTGGCTGGGGCGGCGACGCTCCGGCCAACGTGGCGGCAGCGTCCCGGTAGGTTTTGCGGCAACAGCCCCCGTGGCGGGCGGGGGCGATGTTGCGCCATGGAGACCGGCGCCCGGCAACTGGCGAGCGGAGAGCGGAGAGAGACGCCCCGCGCCCTCAATCCTCACCGCCCGTTCACGCTGAGCTTGTCGAAGCGCTGCGCAAGCCGTCGACAACACTACGTCTGCACTGCGTCGGGCCACGCAGCGCAAACCCCGTGCCGGTGTGTGGCTGGCCAATAGCCAGCCCGGCAGGGCGGAGTTACCGCAGTGCGTCTGCGGGGCGTCGCGCTGGCGCCTATAGTGTCTGGTTTCGCGCGCGGCACGGCCCCTGTGGGCCCGGCGCGTTCCGTCCCACCGTTTCGTCATCAGGAGCCTTTGCATGAGCTACCCCAGCACCCAACTCTTTATCGCCGGTCAATGGCAGGATGCCGTCGACAGCAAGACCATCGCCGTGTTCAACCCGTCCACCGGCAAGGAAATCGGCCGCGTGGCCCACGCCAGCAAGGCCGACCTGGACCGCGCTCTGGACGCTGCACAAAAGGGCTTTGAAGCCTGGCGCGACATCCCTGCCGCCGAGCGCGCCAAGACCATGCGCCGCGCCGCTGCGCTGATGCGCGAACGTGCCGATGCGATCGCCGCCATCATGGTGCAAGAGCAAGGCAAACCCCTGGCCGAAGCCAAGGTCGAGACCATGGCGTCTGCCGACATCATCGAATGGTTTGCCGACGAGTCTTTGCGCGTGTACGGCCGCATCGTGCCGTCGCGCAACCTCAAGGCCACCCAGATGGTGATCAAGGACCCCGTGGGCCCGGTGGCGGCTTTCACGCCGTGGAACTTCCCCATCAACCAAGTGGTGCGCAAGCTTGCTGCCGCGCTGGGCGCAGGCTGCTCCATCCTGGTCAAGGCGCCCGAAGAAACCCCCGCCAGCCCCGCCGAGTTAATCCGCGCGTTTGCCGATGCGGGCGTGCCCGCCGGCACCGTGGGCCTGGTCTATGGCGACCCGGCTGAAATCTCCAGCTACCTCATTCCACACCCCATCATCCGCAAGGTCACGTTCACCGGCTCCACGCCCGTGGGCAAGCAGCTGGCGGCGCTGGCGGGCAAGCACATGAAGCGCGTGACGATGGAGCTGGGCGGCCACGCGCCGGTGATCGTGGCGGAGGACGCTGACCTCGAGTTGGCCATCAAGATCTCCAGCGGCTCCAAGTTCCGCAACGCAGGCCAGGTCTGCATTTCGCCCACGCGCTACCTGGTGCACGAAAGCATCCGCGCCGACTTTGTCGCGGCCTTTGCCAAGTACGCGCAAGGCCTCAAGGTGGGTGATGGCCTGACAGCCGGCACGCAAATGGGCCCGCTGGCCAACCCCCGCCGCATCACCGCCATGGCCGACTTGATGGCCGATGCCGTGCAGCAGGGCGCTACGCTGGTAACGGGTGGCGAGCGCATTGGCAGCGAAGGCAATTTCTTTCAGCCCACCGTGCTCGACAACGTGCCTCTGTCGGCCCGCATCGTCAACGAAGAGCCCTTTGGTCCCGTGGCCGCGGTGCGCGGCTTCGAGAAGATCGAAGACGCAATTGCCGAAGCCAACCGCCTGCCGTTCGGCCTGGCCGGCTATGCCTTCACCACGTCGCTGAAGAACGCGCACTTGCTGGCCCAGCGCCTTGAAGTGGGCATGCTCTGGATCAATCAGGCAGCCGCCCCTGCCGCAGAGCTGCCGTTCGGTGGTCTGAAGGATTCCGGCTATGGCTCGGAAGGTGGCCCGGAGGCCATCGAGGCGCATCTGAACACGCGTCTGGTGTCGATCATGAACGTGTAAGGGACATGGGCGCCGGGGCTCTGGGGCTGTGCGCAGCCCCGCGCCCTGCGTGGCTCAGTCAAAGCCTGCGGGTGATCTTTCAGGAACAGGTCCTGCGAGAGCGCCTGCAGGTTTTTGTTTTTTGCGCGTTGGAATGGGTCCTGGAAGAAGTGCCAAGGCAACGGCGAAGAAATGAATTGACGCAGTCTGTTAGTTGCATATCATGATATATATCTAACCAAATAAACCATGATCAAAGACGTCGTCAAGGAACTCGGATTCCTCACTCTGGGCACGCGCTTCAAGCGCATTGGCGAGGCGCTGCAGGCGCAAACGCAGGCACTGCTGACCCAGCACGGCATCGATATGCCCGCAGCGCACTTTCCGCTGCTGGCGGCCCTTGACTGGCATGGCGCGCTGGGCGTGGGCGAGTTGAGCCAAGCGGTCGGCGTCAGCCAGCCCGTGGTCACCCGCTCCTTGAAAGGGCTGGAAGACAGTGGGCTGGTGCAGTCGGAGGCCGTGGACGGCGACCGGCGAGTGCGCCGGGTGGCGCTCAGCCCGCAAGGCCAGGCCCTGGTCCAGCGGGCGCAGCGCGATGTTTGGCCCGTGCTCGAAGCCTCCGTCGCCCAGGTGTGCGCGTCGCTTGAAGGGCCTTTGCTGGACCAGTTGGCGGCCCTGGAGTCCGGGCTGGAACGTACCTCGCTGCTGCAGCGCTCGGCTGCCTCCATCGCCACCGAGCAAGCTACACGCAAGCGCAAAAAAGCGGCCACAACCAAAGCAAAGGAAAAAGCACGATGACCACGCCCAACCCGTTCGATCGGCCCGTCTGGGCATCGCTGAGCTACGCGCCCAACTTGGCAGAAGGCGGCAATCTGGCCAAACGCTACCGGCGTGATGTCAATCTGTTTGCCTCGGCGCGGGATGAGGGCGACCCGGCCAGCCTCGCAGCGTTGGCGGACTTGGTGGCTGAGGGGGAATCGGCGTTCGTGCTGCAAGCGCAGCCCATCGCTGTGCCCGACGGGATGCAGGCCCTTCGCCGCGCCCAGGGCGTGCAGATGTTGGCCACGCGCGCCATTGCGGCGGAGCCCGGTGCTGAGGAGGTCGTGGAGCTGGGCGACGCCGATGCCGCCGAGATGCTGACCTTGGCGCAGTTGACCGAGCCCGGTCCGTTCCTTTGGCGCACCCCCACCATGGGCCGCTTCGTGGGTATCCGGTCCGGTGGGAGGCTGGTCGCCATGGCGGGAGAGCGCATGCGTTTTGAGGGCGGTACCGAGGTCAGCGGCGTTTGCGCCCATCCTGACTTTCGGGGGCGCGGCTTCGCCCGCCGGCTTTCGTCGGTGGTGGCCCACGCCATCCAGCAGCGCGGGGACCGGCCTTTTCTGCATGCCTGGACCACGAACGACGCAGCCATTGCCCTGTACGAAAGCCTGGGCTTTGAGATCCGCACCCAAATGCAGGTGGCTGTGCTGGGGCGGTGACCTCGGGTCCAAGGTGTGTGCCCGGGCCATCCTGCGACTTGGCGTCTGCGCCCCAGCAACGGCTTGCCACTCATCTTCAGCGGGCATAAAAAAACCCCGCACTTCCAAAGAAGTACGGGGTAAATAGCTGTGTCTCTGCCCTCCCACCAGTCAGGGCAGCAGCGGGTGTCAGGCCATCAGAAGTTGTGGCGCACACCCATCGCGAAGGAGCTGAAGTCGTTGCCCGCAGTGGCTACGCCGTAGGTGGCGTTGTTGTTATTGTTGATGCGGGTATAAAAGGCGTAGAGCTTTGTGCGCTTGCTCAGGTTGTGGTTGTAGCCCACCGTGTACTGGGTAGCAGCGCTATCGCTCACGTGGGAGTAGTTGCCCGCACGGCCCACGTTCAGGTGGAACTCGGACACGCCCATGATGTAGGCGCCCGACAGGCGCACGTTGGTGCGGTTGCCGCCGTTGGCGATGAACACGTTTTTGTCGCGTTGCACATAGGCACCCACCACGAAGGGGCCGGCCGAGTACGAAGCGCGCACTGCAAACTGGTTCTGGTCGCCCAGCTTGGAATATCCAGCGCCCAGGCCCAGCTTGCCGATTTCGTAGTTGGCTGCCAGGTCCATGCTGTTCTTGCCGCCGGCGCCGTTGGGCTGCTCGTGCATGGCCCAGCCGGCTTCTACCGTGGCGCCGCCAAAGCTGGGGGTGCGGTAGGCGATCTTGTTGATGTCGCGGGCGGGGTAGGCGTACAGCGCGTCGGCCGACGAGCCGGTGTCGTGGTTGTGGTTGCTGATGAAGTCAGCGGTGGCGTAGTACGACTCGGAAGTGAAGTTGCCCAGACGCACCATGCCGAAGCCGCCGGACAGGTTCACCTCGCTCTGGCGCGCAAAAATGCCGCGGGAGTCAGAAGCGCCGGAGCTCGAATCAAAGCCGCTTTCCAGCTGGAAGCCAGCCAACAAGCCACCGCCCAGGTCTTCCTGGCCCTTGAAGCCAAAACGGGAGGAGTTGTTGAACAGGCCGGTCTTGGAGACGTTGCCTTCTTTTTGGTGTTCGAACGTGGTGTTGACCCGGCCGTACAGCGTGACGCTGCTCTGCGCAAATGCGGCAGACGTTCCAATCAGGGCGAGCGCGGCCACAGCGCAGCGGTTCATCGTTTTCATTAGCAAGTTTCCTTTATCAAATTTTGTTTGATGACAATTAATCACGGGCCAAAACACATGTGGGTAATGTCTTCGGGCCGTCGCTTGAAGCAAATTTGATGCCTGCGGTGATGTGATCGTTGCACTTTGCAACGGAGGGGGATGCTAATGGCGAGGCCGCAGAGGCGCCACAGGGGTAAACACCTTGGGGCCTTGGGATGTGGGTGGCAAACAACAAGCTGAACACCGCGACGTGCCATCGGGTGCGCTAGCGCTTGGTGAAAGTGCGTGCCTTGCCGTCGCCGCCGACCGATGAGCCCGCTTTGGGTAGCTCTCCCTAAGTGGCATATGCATCAGAAGAACTGTGCCTCCAGCCGCTTGAGGGTGCGATGGATATCGGGCGTCGAGACCGGTTCAACGAGGTGGAAATCGGGGCGCCAAAGGTACGACGACCCGATTCTTCGCGCCTGTGCCTCCTGTCATGCAAACGACCAACTTAAAGGTAGTTGATTATTGGTAATCATGATGTACTGCGCGTACTTACTAATTGTTGCGTCGGAGACTCAGTGGAAAAACTCACCAGAAATCTCGTCTCCTTACAGGCGCTCTTTTTTCTAGCCCTTGCGTGGGTGTTGCTCACGGTGGCGTTCCCCGCCTTTGCTGCGGCCCGTTCGGCGCCAGGGCTCCAACCCTCCACTGGCATTTTGTTCATCGAAAGCGATGTGGCTGACTATCAGCAGTTGGCAGCTGATGCGAGTGCCTCTCTGGAGGTCGTGGTGCTGAATGCCCGGGAAGACGGCCTGCGGCAAATCGCCGATGCGTTGGTGGGCCGCAGGAATGTTCCTGCCGTCCATTTGATATCGCACGGCGCGCCGGGCGTTGTGAATTTGGGCTCGCTGAAGTTGGACAGGAACGCGCTGGTGCAGCGGAGCACAGACCTGGCCCGCATTCGTGCAGCTCTGCGCAGCGATGCTGACTTGTTGTTGTACGGCTGCGAAGTCGGACAGGGCCCCGATGGGCAGCAGTTGACCGCCATGCTGGCTGACGCGACGGGTGCTCGAGTCGCGGCATCCACCAATCCTACGGGCTACCTCGACAAAGGGGGAGACTGGATGCTGGAGCGCCAGACAGGTGCCATGCGCACTGCTGCACTGGTGTTCCCGGCGTACCGCGAACTCTTGCAGTCGGTGGCCGGGACTGTCTCCGTCAACACCGGCGCCAATTGGGTCAATTTCGGCGCAACGTTGAACGACAGCGAGGGTGATGGCGGGGACATCCCCAACATTTCCTACGAAATGTTCTTCGCCGCTTCCAGCGGGACACCGACCGGCACAGTGGCAACGTTCAACAACGGCTTGGGCGCCGTCGGGACGGTTTTGATTTTAGACACGTCGGCTGGGGCTCAGGACAATCAGTCGGCGTATTCGTTCATCATCAAAAGCCAGGCGGGCAAGTTCAAGCTGACCAGTTTCCTAATTCAGGATTATTACGGCATGAACTCCAACTACACCGCCACTCCCTATTTGAACGGAGTTCCCCGCGGCACGCCGTTCAACTTCGCTATTACACAAAATGGTGGATACGCCCGCACCGTCACGCTGCCGGCACAGTTCGACAGTGTCACTGAAGTGCGCATCACTTCAGACGGCGGAAATGCACCGCAGCCGGGCAACCAAAATATCTGGCAAGGATTCAACACCTTTGTTTTCGCCAATCCCGTCTACAGCACCATTGCCAATCTTGCGGCACTGAGCCTCTCCAGCGGTACGTTGTCCCCGGTTTTCGCGGTCAACACGACCAGCTATACCGCGTCAGTGAGCAATGCCACGGCCTCCATCACCGTCACGCCGACAGTCAGCGACACCGGTCGCGCAACCGTCACCGTCAATGGGCTGTCCGTGACCAGCGGGGCCGCATCCAGCGCCATTGCGCTGAATGTCGGCAGCAATGTCATTGCGACGGTCGTCACGGCTGAAGACGGCTCTACCACCAAGACCTACACCACAACCGTCACGCGCGCCGCTCCGCCGTCGAGCGACGCCAACCTCTCCAGCCTGGCTCTGTCGGCCGGCACACTAAGCCCTGTGTTCGCTTCGGGTACCACGTCCTACACCGCTGGCGTCCCGTTCAACACGACGTCGCTCACCGTGACACCAACCGTGGCCGACGCCACTGCCAGCATCACCGTCAACGGGGTCGCTGTCACCAGCGGCAATGCCTCGGGGGCGATTGCGCTCGCAGTTGGCACCAACACGATCACCACAGTAGTGACAGCCCAGGACGGCACCACCACAAAGACGTACACCACGACGGTCACCCGCAGTGCCGCGTCGGGCAACAACCAACTGGACGCGCTGTCGCTTTCAAGCGGCACCCTGACCCCCGCGTTTGCCTCGGGCACCACCGGCTACACGGCCAACGTGAGCAATGCCACCACGTCGCTGACCGTCACTCCGACCGTGGCCGACGCCACTGCGAGCGTTACCGTCAATGGCGTGGCCACCGCCAGCGGCAACGCCTCGGGCGCGATTGCGCTGAATGTCGGCAGCAACACCATCACCGTCGCCGTCACCGCGCAGAACGGCACGCCGCTGAGCTACACCGTGACCGTGACCCGGGCCGCATCGTCCAATGCCGATTTGTCTGCGCTGTCGCTGTCCAGCGGCACCTTGGCACCTGCGTTTGCAGGTGGCACCACCAGCTACACGGCCAGCGTCAGCAACGCCACCACCTCGCTCACCGTGACCCCGACCGTGGCCTCTGGTACCTCCAGCGTCACCGTGAACGGTGTCGCCACGAGCAGCGGCAATGCCTCGGGCGCGATTGCGCTGGCGGTGGGCGCCAACACCCTCACCACTGTGGTGACAGCGCAGGACGGCACCACGACCAAGACGTATACCGTGACCGTGACCCGTGCCGCGTCGTCCAACGCTGACTTGTCTGCGCTGAGCCTGTCTAGCGGCACCCTGAGCCCGGTGTTCGCGGCGGGCACGACGGGCTATGCCGCCTCCATCGCGGCCGGGACCTCCAGCCTTACCGTCACCCCCACGGCGGCCGCTGGCACTTCCAGCATCACCGTCAACGGGGTGGCTGTCACCAGCGGGGCCGCCTCGGGTGCCATCGCGATGAACCCGGGCAGCAACACGGTCACCATCGTCGTCACCGCCCAGAACGGCGCGACCAAAAGCTACACCGTGACCATCACGCGCGCGCTGCCTTCGGGCAACGCTGATCTGTCTGCACTGTCCCTGTCCAGCGGCACCTTGGCGCCTGCCTTTGCCGCCGGCACCACCAGCTACACGGCCAGCGTCGGCAACGGCGCCACCTCACTCACCGTGACGCCCACCGTGGCCGATGCCACTGCCAGCGTCACAGTGAACGGCGTGGCCACCACCAGCGGCAGTGCCTCGGGCGCGATTGCGCTGGCGGTGGGCGCCAACACCCTCACCACTGTCGTGACAGCGCAGGACGGCACCACCACCAAGACCTACACCGTGATGGTGACGCGCGCGGGATCGGGCGATGCCAACCTGTCGGCCCTGGCCTTGTCGGGCGGCAGCATCAGCCCGGCGTTTGCGCCGAGCACCACGGGCTACACGATGTCCATTGCGGCCGCGACCGCCAGCATCACCGTCACGCCGACGGTCAATGAACCGAACGCTGCGGTGACGGTCAACGGCGTCGCCGTGGCCAGCGGTAGCCCCTCCGGCGTCATCGCCATGAACACCGGTGCGAACACCGTCACGGTCGTGGTCACTGCGCAAAACGGCACCACCAAAACCTACACGGTCACGGTGACGCGTGCGGTGTCGGCCAACAACAATCTGGCCGCGCTGGCCCTGTCGAGCGGCACCTTGAACCCCGTGTTCAGCGCGGCGCAGCAAAACTACACGGCCACCGTCCCCGGCGCTTCCCTCACTGTCACCCCGACCGTGGCGGACAGCAGTGCGAGCGTGACGGTCAACGGGGTTGCCGTCACCAGCGGCAACGCGTCGGGCCCCATTGCGCTCAACGTTGGCACCAACGTGATCACCGTGCAGGTGACCGCCCAGGATGGCTCCCCCAGGGCCTACACAGTCACCGTGACGCGGTCGCGCCCCACCACGGCGACGGGGACGAGCCCGGGCGGAGGCGGCACCGTCAATGCCAGCTTGTCGGGGCCCGTGGGCTGCGGTTTTGACCGCGCGGATTTCATCCCGTTGACGGGCGCCCCCGCCTCGCCGCCACCCGGTGGCACGGCGGGCTTTGTGTTCAGCCAGGGGTTGCTCGATGTGGTGGTCGGGGGCTGCCCGAACGGAGCTACCGTGACGGTCACGCTGACCTATCCGCAGCCGTTTCCGCCGGGCGCTGTGTACCTGAAGTACGGCCCCACGCCGGGCCAGCCCGCGCCCCACTGGTACCCCTTCGCTGGCGCGACGATTGGTGGAAGCACCGTGACGCTAGTGCTCACCGATGGTGTCCTGGGGGATGACGATCTGGCGCAGAACGGCACCATTGCGGACCCGGGCGGCGTGGCCCTGGCTTTGGCGCCGGGTGCCACCGGGATTCCCACGCTGTCGCAATGGGGGGTGTTCCTGCTGTCGTTGTTGCTGGCCGCTGCTGCGGGGCTGAATGCCCGCCGCACGAAGAAGCTCAATGCCCAGCCTGCGCGCCGCGCGTGAACACGCACCTGTCGATCTGCAAAGGGCTGAGTGAGAGGCAAGGGGAGATAGGGCGGGGTCGCTCCACCCCTTGAAGCGGCCCCGCGCGCAGGGCGCAAGCTTGTCAGCGGCGGGCCGGCCATGCCCGGCTTTGGAGTTTCAACGACAGCGGTCCTCCGCATCGGCGGGCCGCATTCAGCACATCGATTGCCAAACCACGCCGCCAGCGATTGGATGCGTTTGCTATCAAAACGCTAGCTATAAGCGATTGATCAGCAAGCGCTGGGCCCTGTTTGGGCTCAAAATTTCAACGCGGGCGCCATCAAAACCGGTACGTTGAAGTCAACGTATACGTCCGCGCCTGTCCGTAGAAACAATCCCCCCGCGCCAGGCACTGGGTGATGTGCACCTTGTCCGCCAGGTTGACCACGTTGAAGGCCACGCGCCAGTCGCCTGCGTCGTAAGCAACCATGGCATCCGCCAGCGTGGCGGCCGGGGTGCTGATGGCGCTGGTGCCGCTCCACTGCGAGCCGGTGTAGCGCACGCCGGCGCCCACCGTCCAGCCGCCGCGCCCGCTGCTGGCAAAGCGGTGGCTCAGCCAGGTTGATGCCGTATGGCGCGGCGTGCTGGCTACGGGGGTGCCTTGGTCGCCGGTGTTGCTGCGGCTGATCTTGGCGTCGGTGAATGCGTAGCCCACGGTCCAGTCCCAATTGCGGGCCAGGCTGGCGGTCATCTCGGCCTCAACACCTTTGACCTTCACTTCGCCGATCTGCAGGCTGTTGAGCGGGTTGGTCGGGTCGGTGGTCTTGCGGTTCTTCTCGCGCAACTGGTAGACGGCGGCAAAGGCGCTGATGCCTTGGCCCGACGGTTGCCACTTCACGCCAGCTTCCCACTGTTCGCCGCGCTGGGGCTTGAAGGGGACGCCGTAGAGGTTGGCGCCACCCAGAGGCTGGAAGGATTCGGAATAGCCCGCGTACGGTGCCCAGCCGCCATCCATCTGGTACGTGACGCCCGCGCGCTTGGTCCAGGCCTTGTCGTCTGCGGCTGCTGCGGGGCGGCCTTCGGTGTCGCTCTTGGCGTTGTCATGGCGCAGGCCCAGCGTGGCAGTCCAGCGGCCCCACTTGATCTGGTCCTGGGCGTAGAAGCCCAGCTGGCGCTGCGCCACGCTGGGCACGCGTGCCAGGGCCGATGCCGATGGCGCCGTGAAGTTGCCATACACGGGGTTGTACACGTCGATGGCGGGCGCCACGGAGCGCCAGGTCTGCTGGCCCCAGTGGTTGCGCTGCACGTCCAGGCCGCCGAGCACGGTGTGTTCGGTGTCGCCCCAGCGCAGCTTGCCTTCGACCTGGGTGTCGACCAGCAGCATGCGCGCGTTGCCCAGCGTCCACGACGCGTCGCGCAGCACGGTGCGGTTGTCCGCGTTGAACACCGGGCGTGCGGGACGGCCCAGGGCTGCGTTGGCGGCAAAGCTGGTGTACAGCGTGCGGTAGTCCACCTCGCTCACGCTGCGGCGCAGGTTCTGGCGCACGGTCCAGGCGCTGTCGATCTGGTGGCTGAACAGGTAGCCCCAGGAGGTGCTTTCGGAGTTGTAGCGGTCCCAGCCCGGCTCGCTGATGAAGGTGTTGGTGGGGATCTGGCCGTAGCGGTTGGGCAGCTGCGTGCCCTGCCACGGGAAGAAGCCGATCAGCGATCCGCTCTTGTCTTTTTGGTGTGTGAGCTGCAGCGTGAGCGAGGTGGCGGCGCTGGGCTTCCAGGTCACGGTGGGCGCGATCACCAGGCGGTCGTCGCGCACGTGGTCCACCTGCGTGTCGCTGTCGCGGCCCACAGCCACCAGGCGGTAAAGCCACTGGCCGTCTTCGGTGAGCTTGCCGGTCATGTCGGCGGCGATCTGCTTGCGCGCGTTGCTGCCCAGCTGCACCTGCACTTCGCGCAAGGGCTCGGCCTGCGGGCGTTTGCTGGTGAGGTTGAGCACACCGCCCACGCTGCCCTGGCCGTACAGCACCGACGAGGGGCCGCGCAGGAACTCCACGCGCTCGAGCGTGTACGGGTCGGGCCGCGTGTCGTTCCAGTAGCCGATGAAGCGGACCATGCCATCAAGGTACTGCGTCACGTCACCGCCGCGTGCCTTGAAGGTATCGCTGCGGGCGTCGAAATAGTTCGACACAGCCCCCGCCGTGTACGCAGTGACCTGGCGCAGCGTCTGCACGCCCTGGGCTTCCATCTGGTCGCGGGTGATCACGCTGATGGCCTGCGGGGTCTCGATGAGCGGTGTGTCGGTCTTGGTCGCGCTGAGCGCGCGCTGGGCCACGAAGCCGGTGACAGGGGCGGTGGGGCTTTGCTGCTCGCCGCCGGCATTAACGGTGACGGGGGCCAAGGTCTTTTCAGCCGTGGGGGCAGATGGCGCGGTGGTGGTGGCGGGCGCGGCTTGTTGCGCATGGGCGGCGCCGCACAGCGCCAGCAATGTGGCGTGGGCGATGGCAGTGCGGCAAACGGTGATGCCAGTTTTCATGGTGCTGTTCTCCGATCGTTAAAAAAATGGTGCAGGCCCGACCGCACCGGGCCTGCGCACTGGGCGCCGGGAACGGGATGTCCGGTAGCGGATGCGAGGCACGGGGGGCCTGCCCCCAGCCCCGGTGATGGGTGCTGGGAGTTGGGTGCTCGGTCGGTGTGTGACGGGCGCCGGAGCGCGGCCGTCAGAACGTGTAGTCCAGCGACACCTGCAGGCTGCGTGGCGTGCCCGGCACGACGCTTCCAAAACCTGCCGTGGTGGTCGTTCCGTCCAGGTAATAGCGGCGATTGCCCGCGTTCTTCAGGTTGGCCTGCAGCCGCACGCCACCCGCAAACTGGTAGCCCACGGCCAGGTCGACCACGGTGTAGCCCGGCAGGCGCCACTTGTTGTCGTTGGCGATGAACTTGTCGCCCTGGTGCACCAGGCCGCCACCCACCCACAGGCCGGGCAGTTGCGGCAGGCGGTATTGCGTCCACAGTGATGCGTTGCGGCGCGTGGCCAGCGCGACGCGGTTGCCCACGTTAGCCCCGGCCGTGGTGTCAGCCAGCACCTTGGGGTTTTGGAAGCTCGCATTGGCCGTCACCGTCCAGCCAGGTGTGATGCGGCCTTGCAGCTCCAGCTCCACGCCCTTGATGCGCTGGCGCGCGGTCAGCACCGAGTAGCCGGGATGCAGCGGGTCGGTGGCGGGCGCGTTGGTCAGCTCCAGGTCGAAGGCCGACACCGTGGTCATCAGGCGCTTGTCCAGCCATTCCTGCTTCCAGCCCACTTCCAGCTGCTTGCCTTCGGAGGGCGGCGCGGCGCGGTCGCCCCAGATCAGCGTGCCCGAGTTGGCCTGGAACGAGCGTGCGTAGCTGGTGTACACCATGCTGCCCGGGCGCACTTCCCAGCTCAGCGCGGCGCTGGGCTGCGTCTGGCTCAGGTCGGTGACGGGCGCGGTGTAGGCGTCCTTGAACTTGTCATGGCGCAGGCCCAGCAGCAGGCCGAAGTCGCCCATCACCATGCGGTCCTGCACGAACACACCGGTGTTGCGGGCGTCGGAGGAGAGCTTGCCCACGCCGGTGGAGGCCACGGGTGGCACCAGGCCTGCAATGGGGTTGTACAGGTCGATGGCGCCCAGGTTGCCCGTTGTGCGCGCGCCATAGAAGCCCGCAATGGCGCGCCAGTCCAGACCCGCCAGCATGGTGTGTTTGACCGCGCCGGTTTGCAGCTGCGCGCGCAGCTCGGCCAGTGCCGTGTCCGACGTGTAGTTTTGTCCCGGCGCCATCCAGTAGGTGCGCGGCACCCGGCCGTTGGCCGCCGGGCCCATGGGCGACACGATGTTCACGTTGCGAAAGGTCTCGTTGCGCGACAGGTGCACGCGGGCTTCCAGCTGGTCCGTCAAACGGTGCTGCAGCTCGGTGGAATAAAAGCGCAGATGGCCGTCGGTCTTCAACCAGGGCTCGCCATAAAACGCGCCCACCGGCAGCACGTCCGCGCTGCGTGGATTCTTGGGGTCTGGCACGGCCAGACCGGAGGTGGAGGTGCCGTCGATGCTTTGGGTCTCCGCCTGCGCGCGCCAGACGGTGTCGGGCGTGATCTGCCACTCCAGGCTGGCTGCAATGCCTTGCTTGCGCGGGGTGTTGCCGTCCACAAAACTGCCGCCGCGGCTGGCGCCGCCGTCGAGCCGGTAGCGCAGCGTGCCGTCGGTGTTGAGCGGGCCGGTCAGGTCGAACTCGGCGCTGCGCCAGCCGTGGCTGCCGGCGCCGATCTTGATGGTGCGCAGCGGGTCGGCCTGGGGACGCTTGCTCACGTAGTTGACGAGGCCCCCGGGCGCGACCTGGCCGAACTCCAGCGCGGCAGGGCCCTTGATGACCTCGACCCGTTCGATGTTGAACAGCGGTGGGTCCAGCAGGTGGACGAACTTGGCGCCGTCGCGCAGGAAGTTGTAGGTGTTGTTGGCCCACAGCCCGCGGATGGAGAACTGCGAGTACGAGCCGTAGTACTCGCTGCGCGTGGCTACGCCCGAGGCATTGCGCAGCACGTCGCGCTCGGTGGTGGCCATCTGCTGCTCCAGCAGCGCGTTGTCGATCACGCTGACCGAACGCGGCGTCTCCAGCACCGACAGGCCCAGGCGCGAGCTGCTTTGCGCGCGCCGCGCGGGCGTGGCCGCCGCGCCTGCGGTGGAGTCGATGACGTCGACCTGGCGCAGGGAGGGCGCGGTGGTGTTCTGCGTGACAAGGGTGTTGGCTTCCGTGCTGGCGCTGCTATTGGCATTGACATCCGCCGTGCCGACCTGCGCGTGCGCCGCGCCGCACACAGCAAGGCAGACGGCTTGGGCCACCGCGGTGCGAAAGAAATGGGGGTGAATCATGATGCTATGGTTTTGGTAGCTATTAAGGCTTATGGAACAAGCGCTAGACGGCAAATGGGCTTGATATTTGAGCGAGAGGGCTTCCGACGCGGCCTGTGGCACGAGTACTGGCGACGGCCGGGGTCGAAGACGGACTTGCTGGGGCAGGCCCAGCCCCCAGCGGGTGGAAGCAGGGCCATGGGGGCAGGGCTGTCGGCCACGCAATGGCGACGTGCGCCCGCCGAGACCGATGGATCACATTGCCGACCTGCGGGGGGTGCCCCGCTGCCGCAGCACGCGCCGCGCAAACCGCTGCGTGTGTCCGGGTGGCTGTGTGTCCGCAGGGCTGCAGGGCGGCAGCGAAGCAAGCGCGAGGCTGCTGCGCAGTCGCCGTCAGCGCTCAGTGCCTCAGCGCCTCAGTGCCTCAGCGCCTCAGTGCGCGTGGGGCGCAGGCGGCAGCGCGGGCGATGCCATGCCCTCGGCCAGCACAAACGTCAGCGTGGTCACGTAGCTGGCTTCGCCGTACTTCTCGCCCTGCGCTTCGCCGGGGGTCTTGTCGCTGTGCTTGACCTCGGCCACGTACTGGCCCTTCCACGGTGTGACAAAGGCCACGGTGCCGTTGGCATCGGCCTCGGCTTCGCGCGTCCAGCCCGAGGGGGCAGCCAGCTGCACCTTGGTCTTGGGCAGCGGTGCGCCCTTGAACACGACCTTGAACTCGCCGGGCTTGCCAGTGGGCACCAGGTCCAGCGGCGCGGTGGGCGCCACGGGCTGCGTCAGGCCCGCCACCCAGCGGGCCGAAGGCTGCCAGTACATCGCTGGCAGGTTGCGCTGGCTGCGGTCGATCAGCGGGTAGTGGGCGGTGGCGAACAGGGTGTCTGGCGTGCCGGTGGTGGTGTAGGTGAACGCATCCTTGCCCAGCTGCCCCTCCACGCGCTGGGCGGCGCCGCCGCTGCGCTGCTGCTCGAGCGTGGGCACGCCCTTGAACTTGTCCAGCCGGCCAGGCGAGGTCTCGCGCAGGTTCTCGTTGAACTCGCCAAAGTGCAGGCGCGCCTGGCCGCCCGCGTTTTCCAGCCAGACCTGGTGGGCGTGGGCGGTGTTGACCGCGGCGAGGGTGGCGCAGGCCAGCAGGGTGGCCAGCAGCGGTGCCTTGAGGGAGGGGTGCGAGGACATGAACGTTTTCCTTTCAATGGTTTGATGACAAGAACAGCAATAGCGACGACAGCAACAAAGGGCGGGGCGCAAGGCTCCGCGCACCTGCAAATGCAGGGGCGGTGAAATACTCACTTTTTGATAGCTTCCTGCGCTTGTGGAATAAGCGCTGGGTGGCTTTTTTGCCTCAATTTCTGCCTGACATGGGCGACAGCCTCGGGCAGCACCGTTCGCCCTGGGCGGCGCCAGCGGCTCTTCAGCCAGGGCCGCGCATCTGGGGCGCTTCATCACGTCCCGCACAAGCCAGGTCAGCCCGAACAAGGCAGGGTGAGGCGCTGGTCCAGACCAACGCCTACCACTCGTTAGAAGTCCACGCCCACGCTGACCGACAGCGTGCGCGGCGCACCCACCACCAGGTAGCCCGCGCCGGGGTAGCCGCCCGACGATGCCCAGTAGTTGCGGTTGGTGAGGTTGTCCACGCGGGCACGCAGCGTCACGAGGCGGCCTTGCACTTCGGTCAGGTAGCGCACGCCCATGTCCAGGCGGTTCCAGCTGGGCACGCCGATGGTGTTGGTGGCGTTGGCATAGACCGAGCCGGTGTGCACCAGGCGGCCGTCCAGCGCCAGGCCGGTCACGCCCGGCACATCCCATTCGGCACCGATGTTGGCCTGCAGCTTGGGTACGCCGATCACGCGGCGGCCGTCGGTGCTGGCGGTGCCTGTGTTCAGCTGTTTGGCTTCCAGCCAGGTCAGGCCGCCCAGCAGGCGCAGGCCCTTGGTGGCCTCGCCCTGCACGGCCAGCTCGATACCCTGGTGCCGGTCCTTGCCGTTGCTGCGAAAGATGTTGTCGCTGCCCACGTAGGCGCGCGGCTTGGTGGTGGAGAACAGCGCCACGCTGCCGCCGAAGCGGCCGCCGTCGAACTTCACGCCCACTTCCTTTTGCTTGGCGACATAGGGCGACAGCATCTCGCCGCGGTTGGCGGCGGTGGAGGGCGCGGTCTGGCCCTGGCTCAGGCCTTCCACGTAGTTGCCGTACAGCGACAGGCTCTTGTCCAGCTTGTACACCGCCGCCAGCAGCGGGCTGGTGCGGCTCTGGTCGTAGCGGTCGGTCTCGGCGGCTGTGCCGTAGGCGTAGTTGGCGATCTCCAGCTTCTGGTGGCGCAGGCCGCCGGTGAGCAGCAGGCGCTTGTCCAGCAGCGAGATGGTGTCGCCGATGGCAAAGCTGGTCAGGCGCGTGCTGCCGGTCAGGCGCGGGTCGGCCAGGTCGCCGCCACGGAAGGCACCCGCGCTGAAGCCTGGCAGCGGGCTGTACACGGGGTTGTAGAGGTTGGTGGCCTGCGTGTTGGCAAAGTCCATGGCATACGCGTTCTTCTTGTCCGCGCTGAAGTGCGATGCCACCACCACCCATTCGTGGCCCACGCTGCCCGTCTGCAGCTTGCCGCGCAGGCCTGCTTCACCGGTGTTGACGCTGTCCTTGCGGGTGTTGTCGAAGCGGTAGGTCGATGCTGCGCCGGTGCTGCTGTTGCTGACCGTCAGGTTGGCCAGCGAGTTCGCCTCGGAGCTGCGGCGTGCGCCGGCCGCAGCCCAGCCGGTGATGCCGGGCGTGATGTCCCACTCGCCGCGCAGCGTGCCGAAGGTGTCGCGCTCGTTGGAATACGTCCAGGGCTGTGCGAAGTTGGTGCCGCCGTCCGGGGCCATGGGCATCTGCGTGGCCGTGGCGCCCAGTGTCACGTTGGTGCGGGTGCTCTTGAGCTTGTGGTCCTGCCAGCCGATGTCGCCCGACAGGCGCACGTCGCGGCTGCGCCAGTCCAGTCCCACGGCTGCCAGGCCGAGCTTGACGTCTTCATGGTCCACGGCCGTGCCGCCGTTGTGGGTGGCCGCATTCACGCGGATGCCCGTGTTGCCGTCGGGCCCGAAGCGGCGCGCGATGTCGGCCGCGAGCTGCGTCTGCCCGCCACTCGACACGCCGAACGTGACGCGGTTCAAGGGCTCGTTGGGCGCGCGCTTGGGCAGCAGGTTGATCGAGCCGCCGATGCCGCCGCCGTTGGGGCTGGCACCGCTCAAAAAGGCCGATGCACCGCGCAGCACTTCCACGCGCTCGAACAGCTCGGTGGCGATGTACTGGCGAGGCAGCAGGCTGTACAGGCCGTTGTAGGCCGTGTCGTCCGAGTCCAGGATGAAGCCGCGGATGAAATACGCCTCTTGAAAATTGCCGAAGCCGCGCGCCACGCGCACCGTGGGATCGTTCTGCAGCACATCGCCCACGCTGCGGGCGTGGCGGTCCTGGATGAACTCGTTGGTGTAGCTGGTGATGGAAAACGGCGTGTCCATCGTGTCCTTGGTGCCCAGCACGCCGGCACGCCCGCCGCGGGCCACCTGGCCGCCAGCGTAGGCCGGCGACAGGCCCTGTGCCGATGCGTCGGCACTGGCGTTCACCGTGACGGTGGACAGCGCCTTGCCTTCAGTTGCGGCGGCTGGCGCAGCCTGCTGGGCCAGCACGGCAGGCGCGGCCAGGGCGAACATCACGGCGGCGGCGATGGCCACCGGCGTGGCGGCAAAAACAGGGCGCAGCGGAGCGGGCTGGAAGGATGTGGCTGGGCGCATGGTGGTGGTGTGAAAAGTGAAATTGAAGGAGGTGTCAGCGCGGGGCGGAAGCGGTGTCGCTGCTGCGGACGTCGGTATCTGCAGAGTCGTCGGCGCGGCTTTGGGTGGCGTGCGGGGCAGAGGAGGCACGGTGGGCACGGTGCGCAAAAGGCCACGAGAACCAGCCCATCACCGCCACCGGAACGCCCAGGCCCACCCACGACCACCAGTCGCCCCAGGTGTCGGACACCAGCGCGGTGATCAGGCCCGTGGTGGTGAGCACGCCCATCACGATGGGCCAGCCCCACAGCGACCACAACGGGTTCGGCTTCATGCTCGGCCCTCCGTGTGGGGCCGCGGGCTGCCGGTGCGCGCTGCAGCCGTTGCTGGCAGGCTGGTGTGGCCTTGTACGGTGGCGGCCGCCGTGGTGCTGCTGGCACTGGCGTTGCTGGCGCTGCCCGCCTGCACGCCCTTGCGCAGCCACAGGTACAGCCCGCTGCCCAGCACGACGATGGTCGCGATGTCGAGCAGTGCCCAGAGGATCTTCATCGGCATGCCGCCGTAGTCGCCAAAGTGCAGCGGCTGCGACACCAGCAGCGCGGTCAGGTACCACGGCAGCTTCGGTGCGGCGGTGACCTCTGCGGTGCGGGCATCCACCATCACCGGCTGCAGCAGGCGTGACGTGAGCGGCTCGTTGCCCTTGAGGAAAAACGTGTTGTGGTGCGGGCTGGAAAACGCCGTGCCCGGGAAGGCAATGAACGACAGCTTCATGCCCGGCGCATGCGCCTGCGCGGCCTGCAGCGCCTGCTGCAGCGGCCCGCGTTCGGCCACGGGCACGGTGGGTTGGCCCGCATACGGTTTGAGCAGGGTGGACAGCTGGTCGTACTGCCAGTACTTGATCATCAGGTCCGCCCAGGTGTTGATCATGCCCGTGCCGCCCACCACAAAGGCCCACACCAGCGTGACGATGCCCAGCAGGTTGTGCAGGTCGAGCCACTTCACGCGGGTGGATCTGTCCCGGCGCACCTCGCCGAAGGCCAGCTTGCGCATGAAGGGCGCATACAGCACCACGCCGGTGACGATGGCCACCAGCAGCAGCAAGCCCATGAACCCCAGGAACAGCTTGCCCGCCAGGCCCGCGAACAGGTCCACATGCAGGCGGAACATGATGTGCATGAAGCCCTCGTCCACCGGCCGCTGCGACAGCACGGCGGCAGTGCGCGCGTCGACCGCGATGGACTTGAAGTCCTCGGTCGGTGCGGGCGTGGGCGTGAGGGTGACGAACCACAGCGCGTCGTCGTCCTCGGGCTGCGAGGCGAACTGCACCACGCGGTCAGGGTGCAGGGCCTGCGCGGCGGCCAGCACCTTGTCCAGGCTGGCGCGCGGCGTGTGGGCGGGCATGGCAGGCGCTTCCACCTCGGTGCCGAGCAGGTGGCCGATCTCGTGGTGAAAGATGAGCGGCAGGCCGGTGAGGCACAGCAGCAGCATGAACACGGTGCACACCAGGCTGGACCACTTGTGGGTCCATGACCAGCGGCGCAGGGCGGTGGGCGAAAGCATGGCGGGTAGTGGGCAGAAGGGGAGCGCTGGTGCGGACCCTCTGGCATGGCAACGCCCCTGAACCTCATGGCTGCGGTGCAGCGGTCAGGGTGGCATTTGCGGCAAGCCCACGGGCTCGAGCCAGACGGCCTTCACCACAGCAGGGTGGAAGGCAAATGCTGGCTGCGCAAAGCAAGGGTGCTTTGCCGTGGCTTGCAGATAAGTAAAGTTACATTCTAAATGAGAATGGTTCTTTTTACGTTGATTTGAGGTTTGGTGGGTCATGGAGGAGGCGTTTTCGCAACACGGACAGGTGGAGGCGATTTGTCGGTTGCGGCTGACCGGTCCTCGCGGAAACGCACGACGCCACACAACGTACAAACGGTTGCTTCTTGCCACTGTGTACCGCGGGGTTCTGGCCCGCACCGGCGGCAGAATCGGCCCGCGCTGATGCACGCCGGCCTCTGTCTCTACACGGGCGGCGCTTGGCAGCCGCAAGGGGGCTGGTCACTGACGTGGAGGCAGTGGCCCGCGCACCCACAGGCAACCCGTGGGTGCCTCGATTCCAGTCCATCAAAAACCAATCATTCAAAAATCATGGCGTCTTCGTTCGGTCAAAAAATCCGCAAGGTGTGGAACCGGTTGCCCAGCAGTGCCCAACTGGTGCTGTGGGCGGTGTGTGTTCCCTTGCTGCTCTCGGGCATCGGGCTGTGGGAGTACCGGCAATACCAGCACACGGGCTTGTCCCCCGAGCTCCAGGAACTGCTGGAGGAAGTGACCCAGGCCGAGGCCGAGGCCCGCGCCAACCCCCGCAGCACCTTCACCATCGACGGCCGGCAAGTCAGCGGCCTGGCAGCCACCTACCAGCTGCAGCAGATCGCCAGAAGCATCCGGGGCGACAGCGAATCGCGCGCCCAGGTGGCGGCTGTGGTGCGCCCGGCCAGCATCGTGGCCATGGTGGCGGGTGTGCTGACCGCGCTGGTGGCGCTTGCGGGGCTGTGGGGCGTCAATGCAGCCGGCCGCCGGGCACTGCAGTCGCGCGATGCGCTGATGCACCAGTTTGCCCGGTGGCGCAAGCTCCTGCCCACCTACCTCACCGTGCACATGGGCCTGCTGATGACCACGGTGGGGGGCCTGCTGGTGGCGCGCCTGGGCGTGGCGTACCAGGTCGTAATCCTGCAGCGCGCAGGGTCGGGCGAGGCCAAGTTCCAGATGGTGATCCTGCTGTTTGCCGCCCTGGTGCTGTGGTGGAGCGCAACGCTGTTACTGGCGCTTTACAAGTCGCTGAAAGTGCTGCACGACGAACCCAGCGAAGTCATGGGCGTGACGGTGTCGCGCCACGAAGCGCCTGCGCTGTGGGCCTATGTGGACACGCTGGCCCAAGGCGCCGGGGCTGCAGCGCCAGCCCATCTGGTGGTGGGCCTGACCGATGGCTTTTACGTCACCGGCCATGCGATGCGGCTGGTGCCCAGCGGCCAGCAGCTCTCCGGCGAGACCATGTACCTGCCGCTCACGTACCTCTCGCTGCTGCAGCGCGACGAGATCAGCGCCATCCTGGCCCATGAGCTGGGGCACTTTGCCGGGGCCGATACGGCCTACAGCCTGAAGTTTTCGCCCATCTACCAGCAGCTGGTGGCCAGCCTGCATGCCATCTATGGCCGCGATGACAGCGGCGAATGGATGGACCTGCCCGCCACCACCTTCATCGAATACCTGCTGCAGCGCTTCGACCTGGCCGTGAAGCACTGGAGCCGGGTGCGCGAATTCGCGGCCGACCAGGTCGCGGCCAAGCTGGTCAGCGGTGACGCCATCGCGCGGTCGCTGGTGCGGGTGACGGCCCTGCATGAGGTGGTCGACAAAGTGCTTACCGACATCGGCCGGCGCCCCCAGCAGGCGGGCAGCGACCTGGTGCAGATGCTGCACGACGCCGTGCGCGAGACCGGCCTCACAGCCCCCAACTTCGCCACCGAAGTGGCCACGGCCCACCCTACCGACACGCATCCTCCGACGCTGGAGCGCGCCAAGGCCGTGAACGCGCCGGTGACCGACGCGATGGTGCAGTCGACCCTTACGGTGCCGGACCCGGAATCCCTGGTGTGGGTGCGCTCGCTGTTTGCCGACAGCCAGGGCCTGCAGGCCCGGCTGCTGGCCGACTTCAAGGGCGTGGCGCACGAGCACAACGAGCAGGTGCGCAAGGAACTCACCGACGCCGTGCAGCAGGCGCAGGGCGCGGTCGAGGTGTATGAGCGCAAGAGCAACGTCTGGCTTTTTGCCGGTCTGGCCGCGGTGGTTTTGGCGGCGTTCATCGGTTTGGTGGTGACCCACCTGGCGCCCGGTAAATCGCTGGCGGGCTCGTGGAAGCTGCTGGGCGGAACGTTGGCGGGCGCCCTGGTGCTGGGGGCGTTTGCTGCCTGGTTCTGGCGCCGCTCCTCGGTGATGCTCATGCAGCTCACGGCCGATGGCATCGTGGTTCCCGGCTGGCCAGAGGTCGTGCCCTGGTCGTCCGTGAACGACTATTCATCGACGCTGATCAACGGCTCAAACCTGGTCATGCAATTCGAACTGCACCCGGGCGCCCCGCGCCTTCAAGCGCCCCACAAGAACCTGGGCCGCGTGACCTATCGTGCCAAGGCCCACAAGCTGGTGGTCAACACCGCCAAGGTGCGCGGCATGGACCTGGATGCGCTGCACAACGCGGTGACGGGCTACCTGGCGGGCTGGCACGCGCGGCAGCACCTGGAGACGATGTGAGGCCACGGATGGCGGTTGCCTTGGTGCCGTGGGTGGTGCGGCTGCGTGCAGGCGTGCCTGCCGTGATGGCGGTCGGTCGCATGGCGGCAATGTGGGCCCTTGCCCTCAGTGCCGCGGCGCTGCATGCAAAGGAAGGCGCACCCGTCTCACCCCAGGCTGGCGAACGCACCTATGCGCAAAACTACCGGGACATGGTTTTGGCAACCTGCATCGCGACCGCCTATGGCAAAGACAAGAGCACGGCGGCGGACGCCGGCAGCAGCGTGAGCGCCTTGCGTGACTGGACCTACTACGACCTTGAAAAAAGCCCCGATGCGGTGAAGTCGTTGGTCGAAAGCTATCTGGCACGCGACTACGCCAATCCGATGGTGGAGTCGGAAATCAAGGGTGTTCGATTCGATCTGCTGAAGTGTCTGGACCTGTACCACAGCAAAGAGTTGGATGCCCAGGTCAAGCGCCTAGTGATACGCCCCCAGCGGACCTATCGTCAGGACAACCCGGCGAAGAGAAACTGAGCTGTGTGCGGGTTCGCTGAAAGGGCCCGGCCAATTTAAAACGATGCGGCTGTGCCGGCTGGACCATCCCCCACAGGTAATTCCTCCTCGGTATTTCTTGTTTGCTATTAATTTAGTAGCTGCTAGCGCTTATGTATCAAGCGCTAGCAGCCTAAAAAGCTTCAAATCAAGGTTCTGAAAAGCCCGTACGGCCTGCGGCGGCACAGGGAGGCGGCACGACAGCGCCGCTTCAGAACCGCGTGCGCAGCGTCACCTGCAGTGCGCGCGGCGAGCCGGGCAGGATCAGGTTGTCGTTGCTGCCGTGGGACGACACGTAGTACTTGCGGTTGGCCAGGTTCTTGATGTTCACGTCCACATCCCACTGGCCCAGCGTGTACTGCAGCGCCGCGTCGAGCGTGGTGTAGCCGGGCAGGGTGACCAGGTTGGTCAGCGAGGTGAAGCGCGCACCCACGTAGTTCACGCCGCCGCCCACGCGCAGGCCGTGGCCCAGGTCCTTCATGGCCCACAGGAACGCGGAGTTGCGCGGCGTGAGTGCAGGTACCTTGCCCAGCGCGGGGGTGGCGGCCACGGGCAGCTGCAGCGAGCCGGTGGTGGCCAGCGACTTCGTCATGCGGCCATCGAGCCAGGCGTAGCCGGCGCTCACGTCCCATCGGCCGGGCAGGCGGCCGTTGGCGGTCAGCTCCAGGCCGTTGGTGCGCTGCGTGCCCACGTTGATCTGGCGCGAAGGGTTGGTCGGGTCGGTGTTCTTGATGTTGGTGCGCTCCAGGTTGAAGAGCGCGCCGGTGAAGTTCAGCCGGCCGTCCAGCACATCCAGCTTCACGCCGATTTCCTTGTTCTCGGTGATCTCGGGCTCGGCCGCCGTGGTGTTGGCCGCCAGCGCAAAGGTCTCGGCCGAGGGCTGGAACGACTTGCTGTACGACACGTAGTACGACAGCGCATCGTTGGGCTGCCACACCAGGCCCGCGCGGGGGCTGAACTTCTTGTCGGTGCGCGACAGGCCCGCGAGCTTGCGGTCGAACGTGGTCTCCTGCCCGAACACGTCGTAGCGGGCGCCCACCAGCGCCTTCCACTGGGGCGTCAGCGTGATCTGGTTTTGCCAGTACAGAGCTGCGGTGTCCTGCGTGGTGTGGCTGGGGATGGCGCTGTCGGCCGCAAAGCTGGCGGCCGGGATGGCGGGGGCAGGGCGGTTGCCGGGGTTGAAGATCGGCACGCGGTCGGCGCCGCCCGAGACGGATTCGGCGCGCTTCTTCTGCTGGCCCAGTTCCACGCCCATCAACCATTCCTGTTTGAAGCCGCCCAGCTGGTTGCGCCAGGTGACGTCGGTCTGGTTGAAGAAGCCTTTTTCGTCGCGTAGGATGAACGAGCGCGTGCGGCCCACGGTCAGGTTGACCGGGTCGGTGGTGCCGCCGGGCAGGGTGTTGTAGCGGTCGAGCGCGTAGTCGTACAAACGCGTGACGTTGCGCACCGACCAGTCTTCGTTGAAGCGGTGGTTCAGCGTGGCCGCGAACGACTGCATGGTGCTGGTGGTGGTGTCGTCTTGCGCGGCGTTGCTGGAGCCGTAGTACGTGCGGGGCGACACGTTGACGGGGCGGCCGTTGAGCGCCGGAATGCCGAAGTCCGTCAGGCGCTTGTCGCGCGCGTTGGTGTACTGCAGCAGCAGGTCGGTCTGCGCCGCGAGCTTGAGCGCAAGCGACGGCGCGAAGTTGTGGCGCTTGACGAACTGCTGGTCGCGGTAGCTGCCGGAGTCTTCCACCGCGGCATTGATGCGGAAGGCTGCGGAGTCGCTGATGCCCACATTCACATCGGCCGTGGCGCGGCGGTAGTCAAAACTGCCCAGGCCCAGCGATGCCTCGCCCGAGGTCTCGCCGAACTTGGGCTTCTTGGTCACGCGGTTGATCAGGCCTCCGGATGAGCCGCGCCCGTACAGCACGGCGGCGGGGCCCTTGAGGACTTCCACGCGCTCGATGTCGGCCAGGTCGCGGAAGTACAGCGCATCGTCGCGCACGCCGTCGACAAACTGGTCGGCAATGGCCGTGAAGCCGCGGATCACCACCTGGTCGCGCTGGCCGTCGCCGTGGCTCATGGCCACGCCGGGGACGTTGCGCAGCACGTCTTCCATCGACCGCGCGCCTTGGTCGCGCATGAGCTGCTCGGGCACCACGTTCACGGCCTGGGGCACGTCGCGCAGCGGCGCGCTGCCCTTGGTGGCCGAGGTGCTGGCAGCGGGAGAGTACCCGTCATCGCCGGTGGTCGATTGCACCGTGACTTCGCCCAGCGTCCGGGTGGCTGTGTTTGTCGCGGTGGTGGCTGCAGGCGGCGCGGCTTGCGCAAACGCGGTGCCGCAGAACGCAACGAGCAGGGCGGCCATCAAGGGGTGCAAACGGTGGTGCGGGTGGGAAGCAAAGGCGTGCATGGTTTTTTTCCTGGTAGATGCGCAACGCGGTGACGACGAAGAGCCCACGCACGCCCGGCCTGGCGCAGGCCTTGGCGGCCCGCTGGCTGGGGGAGCGGCGTGAGTGAAGAAAGAAGCGGGAGAAAGGGGAAAAGGGACAGGAGCGGCGGCTCAGCGCGGCGAAGTGCAGGCCATCACCACCCCAGCGCCCAGGCCAGCAAGCCCGCCAGCAAAGCAGCTCCGGCCAGCGCCGGGGTGCGCTGCGGGCGCCAGGTGACTGCCGCGGTCACGGCCACTGCAGCCAGCGACAGCGCCACCGTCCAGGCTGTGATGCCCACCGAGGCGGGGACGTTGCCCACTGGCCGCGCCGCCAGCCACAGCGACAGGGCCAGCAGCAGCCATCCGCCGCGGCGCAGCTGCAGCAAGCGGCGCGCGGTGGCCTCCCTGCCCAGCGCGTCTGCGTGGTGGCGGTCCATGCCCAGGGCGATGGCGGCCCAGGCTGCAAAACAAAGCAGAAATGCCGACATGGCGGTCAGGCTCCCGAGGCGGAAACGTCCGGGGCCGGGCCCACCTGGCGCGACACGTGGGCAGCGCCTGCGCTGGCGCGCCGCACGCGGCCCGGGCGCAGCCGCCAGGAGAGCCAGCCAAACACCGCGCCGTTGACCAGGAAGGCCAGGTCCATGCCCGCCCACGCCCATTGCCCCGCAGGCAGCGTGATGCCCAGGTGGGTGTGGGTGGTGACGGCGTTGAGCACCGGCAGTGCGGCCCACACCAGGCCCGCCGCGCCCAGCGGCACCGACCAGCCCATGCGGCTGGGCCGCACCACCGCGCACGCCAGAGCCCACAGCAGCGTGAGGCCCCAGGCGCTGAAGAACCAGGCCAGTTCCACATCGGCCCGGCCGTCGGTGCCCACAGGGATCAGGCGGTTGGAGGCGAGGTACACCCCGCAAGCCAGCGGCAAGCCCGCCAGCGTGGCGATGTTGATGCCCACCACCAGGCGCTCGCCGAAGGGCGCCTTGAACGGTTTGGCATGGGGCTCGGTGGCATCGTTGCTGCCGGGCTGCATTTGCGGTTGCAATGGCGATCTGCCCAGGTGTTTGGCGCCGCGCTTGACCGACCACAACACCATGCCCGTGGCGATCATCAAGCTGCCCAGCACGCCAAATCCGAACAGCGCCCAGCGCAGGCCCACGTCGGCAAACCGCGCCATGTGCAGGCCGTACAGCACGCCGTAGGTCTTGGCGGCAGGGCCGGTGGGGTCGGCCTGGTCGAGCCACTGGCCGGTGGCGGCGTCGAACAAAAGGCGCGGCGGGCGGTATTGCAGGCGGTCGCCTTCGTGGCGCGTGACCTCCACCACCGCGCGGCCCTTGGCATCGCGGCGCGCCTGCACGCTGCCGATGCGCCCGTTGTCCCAGCGCGTGCGCGCTTCGTTCAGGATCGGCTGCAGCGCGATGGCCGGCAGGGGCGCGACCTTGTCGCCCGGGCCGCGGCGCACGCGCTGCTCCGCCTTTTCGCCCTGGAGCTCAGCAAAGTACGCGTTGGAGTCCACGCCTTTCTCGTTTTTGTAGGTGGCTGCGATGCCGGCCGGCATGTACAGCGAGTGGAAGATCATCAGCCCGCTGAAGGTGATCATCAAATAGAACGGCAGCACCAGCACGCCACTCACGTTGTGCGCATCGAGCCAGGCGCGCTGCCCGCCCTTGGTGGGGCGGAAGGTGAAGAAGTCCTTGAAGATGCGGCGGTGCGTGATCACGCCCGTGATGAGCGCGATGAACATCAGCATCGTGGCCACACCCACCACCCAGCGGCCCTCGATGGCCCACCGGCCCTTCTGGGCCGTGCGCAGCTCGAAGTGGAAGCGGTAGAAAAAATCGCCGCCCATGGTCTGGCGCGTGTCGATGGCCTCGCCGGTCTGCGGGTCCATGCGCAGGGTTTCAAAACGGCCGTTGCCGGTGTCGCGCCACAGAATGTTGACGGCGGGGTCGCGTTCGTCGGGCAGGTGCAGGATCCATTGCGTGACATCGGGCACCTTGCGCATCAGCGCATCGATGGATTTTTGTGCGACCTGGAAGGCGGCACCGTCTGCATCGATGGCTGCTTGGGCCGCCTGGTTTGCCGGGGTGGTGGCTGCGCCGAGCATGCTGTGCAACTCGGGCCGCATCCACAGGTTGAATTCGCTGCGAAAGAACGACAGCGTGCCCGTGAGGAAGATCGCAAACAGCAGCCACCCCAGGATCAGCCCGGCCCAGGTGTGCAGCCACGCCATCGCCTGGCGAAAGCCTTCGCGGTCGGCGCCGTTGCGTGCAGCGGTAGTGGTCGTGGTTGTCATTGCGCACCCGCTATCCATTGCGGTGCCATGGCGCACGCGCCCAGCGCCAGTGCCGGCAGCAACGTGCCGCCCCAGGCCCCCCAGGCCGTGCGTGCGTAAAACGCCCAGCCGGCGGCGATGGCATACATCAACCAGGCGAGCATGGTCGCGGTCAGCACGGCCTCGACCCGCGGCATGGATTGCGCCAGCAGCAGCGACAGCGCGGCCGTGAAGCCGGCAGCCAGCGCGTAGCCGCCGCCTGCTGCCGCCAGCGCGCGGGACGCGACGGCGAGCCGATAGCGCCTGTCGACGCGGGCGGCCTTCATGGCTGTGCCGCCGTGCGGCAGCGGCGCAAGGGTCGGAACAAGAACCCCGCAGTGCGGGGGCTGGCGGTGCGGCTCAGCATCAGGGCAAGCTCCAGGCAGGTAGTGCACGTTGGTGTGCAAACGCTGGCTGCAGCGGCGGCAAGGCCCGGGCTGACTGGCTGGCTAAGTATGGATGTGCGGCCTTGAAGGGCGCGCGGTGTGTGCGGCGTGCCTTGGCAGCGCCTTCATTCGGCGACCAGATAGGCCGCCGGTATGGCGCATTCTACTTTTGTTGAGAAGCATTCGCATTAACCGCCGTGCTGCGTCGAGTGCTTTGATGTGCAATTGCAACATCGTGTGACGGGTAGGGGTGCCTCGTGAGGCGTTTGCGGACGGCCTGTGGAGAGTCCGGCACAAAAAAACGGGCCGAGGCCCGTTTTTAATTCTTCTTGGTAGTTTCGTGGAGCGCTCGTGAAACTCTCAGCTCACTCGATCTCGCCCATCTGCGACTGCAGGTAGTTTTGCAGCCCGACCTTGCCAATGAGGTCGATCTGGGTTTCGAGGAAATCGATGTGCTCTTCGGTGTCGTCCAGGATCTTTTGCAGCAGGTCGCGCGAGACATAGTCGCGCACCGTTTCGCAGTGGGCAATGCCTTCCTTGATCGTCGCCTGGGCGCCGAGCTCAGAGCTCAGGTCGCAGGCCAGGATCTCTGGCACGTCTTCGCCGACCTGGAGCTTGGCAAGGTCCTGCAGGTTGGGCAGGCCGTCCAGCGTGAAGATGCGGTCCATGAGCCAGTCGGCATGTTTCATCTCGCCGATGGATTCCGCATATTCTTTCTTGGCCAGCTTGTCGAAGCCCCAATGCTTGAGCATGCGGTAGTGCAGGAAGTATTGGTTGATGGCCGTGAGTTCGTTTTTGAGCTGGGCCTGCAGATGGCCAATAACCTGTGCGTCACCTTTCATGGGGACTCCTTATTGTGTTGATTCGGGCCCGATTGTCGTGACCTCGCTCCACCACCGCAAGCCAAACCCCTGTTGCGTCGCTCTGTCTGCGTGTGATGCTGAGTTGTGTTCGCATCTGGACACCAAAAAAGGGGCTGGCTGCCTCAACGGCAGCCAGCCCCTTTGGATCCGCAGACCGCGGTCGGCGCGGGTCAGGGGAGCAGGATCGCGACTTCCTCCTCGGCCCCTGTAGCGGTGGCTTTGCAGACGGCATACACCGTCTGCGCGCCGGTGCTGCCCAGCGACAGCGACTTGGTGTGCGTGAGGCCGTTGGCGCTGGCGGCAATGTCGTCATACAGCGCGCCGTAGCTGTTGCCCGTGCTCCACGATGCCCGGCAAGCCGCTGCCTGGTTGGTGGTCAGCACGTAGCTGGCGCTGTAGCCGGCGTGGGCGACCGAACCCACGGCGACCGTCAGGGCCTCTGTGGGCGGTGGCGTGCCGGTGCCGGGCAAGCCGGTGGACTTGAGCACGCCTGCCGGGATCTGCACCATGTACGCGTCCACGTCGGTCGCGCTGCCCGTGTCCCAGTTGGAGTTGAACAGCACCTTGGTGAAGTCGCGGTTGACGGACGCGTGCGGCTCCGACCAATACTCATTGGAGGCCACGCGCGTGAACGCCAGGGTGTGGACCTGCGGGTTGGCCTTGAGCTCTACAGCCATCAGCTTGCGGTGGAACCACTGGCGGTTCACGGTGTCGGCGTAGGTGCTCAACAGCACCCAGCCCGGCTTGTTGAAGCCCTTGCCCGACAGGTGCAGCGCCGTGGTCGAGCCGTTCAGGTAGCTGGGCAGCAGGAAGGTGCGCACGCCGGTGCGCAGGTTGACCAGGAAGATGTCGCCTACGCCGGATTGATAGTCCACCGACACATACACATCGTCGCCATTGGCATCGATCGCCAGATCCGAGTGTTCGGACTTGTGCAGCAGCTTCTTGGACTGGCTGAAGTCGCGCGAGTACGCCACGGTGCCGCTGGCATCGTCACCCGAGACCACGCAGTAGTTGCCGCTCGGGCTCATGCTCACGTGGTCGGGGCGCACGCCGTTGGTGTTCTTGGTGCCGACGATGGTGTCGGTGTCGCGGTCCCAGGTGATCACGCCCAGGCTCTTCCAGTTGGCGTCGTCCACCATCAGGCACCAGTAGCGGCCGTCCTTGGACGGTGACCCTTCGGAGCGGGTCCATGCCGCATTGGCGCCGGGCCAGCGGGTTTTCAGGCGCGCAGACAGGTTGGTGACCACGCGCGTGGCACCGGTGGCGGTGTTGAGTTCGTGGATCTGCATGCCCACGCCGTTGGTGGGCAGGTAGTACAGCAGGTCGGGGTTGCTGGCGTGCCACTGTGGCTCGGCATCGGCTGCCAGGTAGGGCAGCACCTTCAGCCGCGCGTGCGTGTGTGCGTCGTACAGATGCCAGTGGCCGTCGAGCGCATAGATCAGGTGGCGGGTGCTGTCTGCGTTGAAGGCTTGGCGGCGCGCGTAGTCGTTGCGCGCGAAGGTCGCCACGCCGTCGGCCGCGTGGTTGGTGGCGCGCGTAAAGCAGGTCCCGTAGTCGGGTTCTGCCAGCACGGTGCCCTTGGCAGGCTTGGCCAGCGTGGCCGCGGTCACCAGGGTGCGTGCGGTGCTCAGCTCAAAGCCGGGGCGCGCTTCGTAAAAGGCCTTGCAACCCGGGCTCAGGGTAGAGGCAATGGCGGTGCTGCCGGGTGCGGTAAAGCGCAGCGCTCCGTTCCACAGCAGCGAGCGCTGCCCGGGGATCACGTCCACGCCATCAAACGCCTTCGCGCCCGTGCCGCGGTCCAGGGTCACGCCCTCGGCGGTGGCAGCCACCGTGGTGCCGTTCACGGTGATCGATTCCACGTACAGGTTGCGGTCTTCGCCATTCGCGTTGAGGTCGTTGGTGAAGACCACGTCCACTTTGTCGCCGCCTGCGATGGCAGGCACGGTGAAGCTGTAGTTCTGGTAGCTGGTCTCGCGCACTTCGGTGTCGGCCACCGCAATGCCGTTGACGCGCAATTGCATCAGGGGGCCGACGTTGGCGAGCAGGCTGGCGCGGGCGCGCACCACCAGGTTCGCGGCCTCGGCCTTGGCGCTGCCGGCCGACAGATCGCCTGCCGCCATCGTTGCCGTGTCGCTGCCTCCGCCCCCGCAGGCGGTCAGGGCCAACGCCGCTGTGCCGCATGCAATCGCATAAGTTAAAGATCTCGTGCTCATGGAAACACCCTCTCGTTCAGTTGATGACATCTGCTGTCACCGCCTTTTGCCTTGTAGTGCAGCTTTTGGGCGGTGACCCAGTAAAAAGCGCAAAGAAGGGGGGTGGGAGCTCATGGCGTTTCAATCCGAAACACTTTGGTGATCTGCGCAGGCGGGGAGGCGCGGGGCGGGGCGCTTGCGACGTGGCTTCCCGCCCACAAAAACAAAAGCCCGGGGCATTGCGGCCCTGGGCTTGGAAGATGTACCGGCCGCAGTCTGGCCGGCTTCTGACGGGCTACAGCGCTTTGGCCGATGGGCCCGGCTGGGCGGACACCGTGCCCGCGTTGTGCTGCCGGTCGCGCCACTGCGCCACGCCCAGCCAGACCGTGGGCACGAGCACCAGCGCCAGCGAGATCGCCTGCGCGATGGTGCCTTCGGCCAGGTCCTCGGTATTGGCATGCCACCAGGCGTTATCGATGCCCGGGACCAGACCGCCTTCGGTGAACTCGTGCAGCGCGTAGATCACGAGTTGCACCGCAAACACCGCCATGAACCACGAGGTGACCTGAAAGAAGCGCGCCAGGTTCACGGCGCGGCCGTAACGGGTCCACGCCCAGGCAATCGCTATCGCCAGGGCCAGGCCCGCCACCCCGCCCCACGCCATGTAGGCCAGCTCGGCGCTGCGGGCCAGGGCGGCCAGCATGGTCGCGGTCTCCACGCCTTCACGGCCGACCATGAACAGGGCGAAGAGGAACACCGCAGCCCAGGCGCGCGGGCCTTCCAGGATGCTGGCGCGATCCATGCGCTGCGCGATGTCCTGGCCCATGCCTTTGCCAGCGCTGCGCATATGCACCACACACCAGGCCACCGCCGCTGCGGCCACCAGGGCCATCACGCCCTCGGCCGCGGGCGACATCGCGCCCACCTGCGAGAGCACCCAGCCCAGCACCACGGACAGCAGCGCGGCCACAACCACGCCCGCGCGCAGCGGCATCAGCAAGTGCAAGCGCCCGGTCTTGCGCAGGTACAAGGTGGCAATGGCCACGACGAGCAGGGCTTCAAGCCCTTCGCGGAAACAGATCAACAGGGTTTGGAACACGGTTGGAGGTCTTTGCTATGAATTTATGAGCTTTTGGCGCTTATGGAATAAGCGCTGGAGGCTGTTTTGACCAATATTTCTGGCTGGGGGAGGGTGGCCCTCCGTCAGCCGGCAGCCTGCGCAATCGACTAGCGAAGCGCAGGTGTCCTGATTATGAATTCAAATGCGAATCAGTTGTATTTGAATGTTTGAGTTGCCGCAAGGGTCAGCAGTCGGTGTGCGCAAAACCCGGCGCGCCGCCGAGAAGTCCAAGAGGTCGGAACCCCTCTGTGCCAGAGGGAGCAACACAGTCTCAAGCCTCGGCAGGCCGCGCCGCCTTATAGTCATAGACAATTGATTCAATTCAATCAATTAATTGGATTCATGGCCCCGATGGGCCTAGACTCCATCCTTGTTCTCACAACCAACCACTAAGGAAACAGCAATGTCCCTGATCAATACGCCAGTTCAGCCCTTCAAGACCACCGCTTTCGTCAACCGCGACGGCAAGGGTGAATTCATCGAAGTGACCGAAGCCAACCTCAAGGGCAAGTGGTCCGTGCTGATCTTCATGCCAGCCGCTTTCACCTTCAACTGCCCCACCGAAATCGAAGACGCTGCCGACAACTACGCCGAGTTCCAGAAGGCTGGCGCCGAGGTCTACATCGTGACCACCGACACCCACTTCTCGCACAAGGTCTGGCACGAAACGTCGGACGCCGTGGGCAAGGCCAAATTCCCTCTGGTCGGCGACCCAACGCACCAACTGACCAACGCTTTCGGCGTGCACATCGCTGAAGAAGGCCTGGCACTGCGCGGCACCTTCGTGATCAACCCCGATGGCGTGATCAAGACCCTGGAAATCCATTCCAACGAGATCGCCCGTGACGTGTCGGAAACCCTGCGCAAGCTCAAGGCGGCCCAGTTCACCGCCGCCAACCCCGGCCAAGTCTGCCCCGCCAAGTGGAAGGAAGGCGCCAAGACCCTGACGCCTTCGTTGGACCTGGTTGGCAAGATCTAATCTTCGGCCCCCAAAGCCGGACAGCGTCATGGCGCCTGTGCGCCATGCCGTCCGGCTTTTTTACGCCCGGAGTTTGACCCGCAGGCTTGATCCGAACCACGCTTGCCATCACGCTCCCCACATACAACTCCAAATTCAAAGGACACCACCATGCTCGACGAACAACTCAAGACCCAACTCGCCGCCTACCTGGAGCGCGTGCAGCAGCCGTTTGAGCTGGTGGCTTCCCTGGACGACAGCGAGACGGCGCGCGACATGCGCGAGCTGCTGACGACCATCCAGGCGCTGCGCAGCGACAAGATCACGCTGCGCACCGATGGCAACGATGCGCGCAAGCCTTCGTTCAGCCTGCAGCGCGTGGGCGCTACCAACTCCTTGCGCTTTGCTGGCCTGCCTCTGGGCCACGAGTTCACCTCGCTGGTGCTGGCCCTGCTGTGGACCGGCGGCCACCCGCCCAAGGTCGAGCAGGACGTGATCGATTCGATCAAGGCGCTGGACGGAGACTTCAACTTCGAGGTCTACATGAGCCTGACCTGCCACAACTGCCCGGACGTGGTGCAGGCGCTGTCGCTCATGGCCATCGTCAACCCCCACATCAAGGCCACCGTGATCGAAGGCGGCGCCTTCCAGCAGGAAGTGACCGACCGCGAGATCATGGCCGTGCCCATGGTGTTCATGAACGGCCAAGTCTTCGGCTCGGGCCGTATGACCATTGAAGAAATCGTGGCCAAGCTCGACACCGGCGCCGCTGCCCGTGATGCCGCCAAGCTGTCGGCCAAGGCACCGTACGACGTGCTCATCGTCGGTGGTGGCCCCGCAGGCGCCGCAGCCGCCGTGTACGCCGCCCGCAAAGGCATCCGCACCGGCATCGCGGCCGAGCGTTTCGGCGGCCAGGTCAACGACACACTGGCCATCGAGAACTACATCTCGGTGCTCGAAACCGACGGCCCCAAGTTCGCCGCCGCGCTTGAAGCCCACACCCGCGCCTACGATGTGGACATCATGAACCTGCAGCGCGCCGACAAGCTGATCCCCGCGGCGCAGCCCGGCGGCCTGATCGGCGTGCAACTGGCCAACGGCGCCACGCTGCAATCGAAGACGGTGATCCTGTCCACCGGCGCGCGCTGGCGCAATGTCAACGTGCCCGGCGAAGCCGAGTACAAGAACAAGGGCGTGGCCTACTGCCCGCACTGCGATGGCCCGCTGTTCAAGGGCAAGCGCACCGCGGTGATCGGCGGCGGCAACTCGGGTGTCGAGGCGGCGATTGATTTGGCCGGCATCGTGGCCCATGTCACGCTGGTGGAGTTTGCCGACCAACTCAAGGCCGACGCCGTGCTGGTCAACAAGCTCAAGAGCCTACCCAACGTGACCATCCACACCAACGCGCAGACCACCGAGATCACCGGCGCCGACGGCAAGGTCAACGGCCTGAAATACAAGGACCGCGTCACCAACGTGGAGCACCTGGTGCCGCTCGAAGGCGTGTTTGTGCAGATCGGCCTGGTGCCCAACACCGAATGGCTCAAGGGCACGGTGGAGCTGTCCAAGTTCGGCGAGGTCATCGTCGACTCGCACGGCCGCACCAACATCCCCGGCGTGTTCGCGGCGGGCGACTGCACCACCGTGCCGTTCAAGCAGATCGTGATCGCGGCGGGTGATGGGTCGAAGGCCGCGCTGAGCGCGTTTGACCACCTCATCCGCATGCCCGTCGTGGCGGCTGCGCCAGCGGGGGCTCTGGCCGCCGAGCCTGTGGCAGAAGTGGCCTGAATTTTAGGTAAAAATGGCCGCTAGCGCTTGATGGTAAAGCGCTAGTAGCTATCAAAAGAAGAGCGACTGGTTGTCTTGTGCAGCCGGTCGCTTTTGTTTGGGGCGAGAGCGTGCCACGGCGTGCGTGGTCGATGGCGGCTCGGGGCCCATTGCCGTCCTTGGCTCCATGGGATTGGGTATCCAAGAGCAGCCGTTCAACCTTTTGGAGCAATCAGCCAACGATCAAGTGGGGTTGAGATCGGCACACACTGTGGGTATCTCCCGAGTTTCGGTTCAATCCGAGCGTAGTGCGCCAACGGGCAACGAATTTTCAAGAGGGAAATATGGCAGTCTTATCAATCGACGAATTAAAGCAATCCGTGGTTGCCGGTCGTGTCGGCGCCATCTCCATTGATACGTCAGTTGTCGAACGTCATCAGTACGGCTTCGAGAGCGGTGTCCTTGCCAAGATGTCTCAGTTCAGCCGTGCCGAGACAAAGCATCTGGCTCTGGACATAGTGCTCCACGAAATGCGTGCGCACCTCACGAAGGAGGCAGACCTTGTCCGTAGCCAAGTAACGAACGCGCTGAAGCCGCTTGGCAATTCATGGGGCATCGACAAGGACAGGCGAGTAGAAGCGCTTCGTATTTTGTTTGGCGCTCAGTCGGGCGACGCAAGAACACAAGAACGCCTGCAGGCATTTCTCGATGACAGCGCGGCCACGGTGGTTACCTGTGCTGAGTTCGTCGGCTTACAGGATGTGCTCTCGCGATTCGTTGAGACAAAGCCACCATTTGGCAACAAGGAGGCTAAGAAGTACGAATTCCCAGATGCCATCGCATTGCTGGCTCTCGAAGGATGGGCTATCAAGAACGACACCACCGTTGTCGCAGTTTCTTCTGATGGGGACTGGAAGCGGTTCTGCTTAGAGTCCGATCACGTCCATTATGTTGACGACCTAGCCCATGCGTTGTCGGTATTTCAGGCGAGTGGGGACGATGCCGCTGCGTTGTTCAAGGCCATGCTGCGCGACGGAAAAATCGAGGACCTTGATGCGATTTTGCTGGATGCTGTCGATACACAGTCAGACAAGATCGACATTGATTTCGAGGCGGCATCCAATTGGTACTACGAAGCCGAGGTAGACAATGTCAAGGTCACATCTGTGACACCGCTTACTGACCAAATCAAAGCCTTTGACGTCGTTGAGTACGAGGACAAAACGCTGGTGCTTCAAACTTCGCTGACGATCGACGTCACAGCGCATTTCAGCGCGAGCTTCCAGCTTTGGGATTCCATCGATCGCGAGTACTCGAGCATGGGCTCAACTACGGTAAGCCAAACGGAGGCCCTCGAGCTGGACCTCATCATCACCGTGCTCTTCGACAATGGAAGCGCGACCATCGACTCAGTCGAATTGCTTCCAGCAAGCACGACGATGGACTTTGGCGAAATAGGGCCTGATTGGTTGAGGCATTCGGGTGATGAAGAGGAACCGGAATAGCGCAGGCTCTGGCGATGAGGCGCAGAGCAGCCGTTTATGAACTGCCGTTCCTGGCCGAATTCTGCCCTACGGCGACGGACGCTAGCGGGCCCTGAGGCGACGTAAAACTTTCTGGAAAGCGGGCCTCCAGTTCACATTCGTCGCCCCTGCTCTAAGTTGGCAGCTACTGCCGAAACGAGCCCTTCGGTCTCACCATCTGTTTGAGATTCTTAAGCTTTCGAGGCGCGCGCTCAGTCCACAAAATTTCCGCCCCATCTTCCAGCTCCTCGTAGATTGGGAGGACATCGGTGATACCTACCAACTTCCATTGAACAGGTACGCCTTGAGTTCCGCCCTTGTATGGTTTCGCATTCTCGCGAGCTACCGTCATGCCCTTTTCATAGGCTTCTTCAAGGGTCGATGCACGTACGAGGATTGTGTTTTCCCACGACAGGAATCGAGCTTCATCATCGTCCTTTCTGTCGTCTTCCAACTCAACGAAGCGCATCAAATACGAGACCACATACCAGCCCACTGGGGAAAGATTTTTGTCGTACGTCATCAAAAACTCTCAAACCTGTAGCCAGTACCAAAGAAAGCGCCACTCGCTCAACCGCAACCCTGAGCGACTGCTCCTGGCCGGCAGCCGAAGTTGTGCCAGCTCTCACCGCGCCAGCGATTTCTTCATGGAGGAGAGGAAGAACCCGGGGGCATAGCCATCGACGCGCGCGTATTCCTCGTACCCGTGCTTCCGGTAGAACGCGGGCGCTTGCCATTCGAAAGTCTCAAGCCTGGCGTTCGCTGCACCTAACTCAATAGCCTGCTGCTCCGCTTCAGCGAGCAGGCGGCTGCCCAGGCCAGAGCCGCGTACGTCGGCTTCGACGAACAGCACATCTATGTTGAGCCAGTAGAGAAACACAAAGCTTCGCAGTCCGCCTAGCAGTCGGCCGTTCCCGTCTCTGGCGTTGAGCCGGATGTACTGCTGCTCGGGATACTCCCCGACGAAGCCATAGATGTAGTGACGCAGTTGGCGGCCAAGTTCGCCGGAGCGAATTTCGTCGGGCGTGGCTGCGGTGATGACGATGTTTTCCATTCTGGAAGAAGCATAACGGAGCCTGCGCTGTGAAGGTCAGCTTCTGGCCGACATCGAAAGGCCGGGCGTCCGGCTTGTGGTGACGGGCCTATGCCCTTGTCCGCTGCGGGCCATGTGAGGGCGCTGGCTGTGCTGTCTGCTTAGAATCCCGCTGCCCATGCGCCGCTTGCTGCTCACATTCCTGTTGGTGTTCCTGCCGCTCCAGAGCATCTGGGCGGCCGCGTCGCCCTATTGCGCGCACGAGGCCGCGCCACAGGCGTCGCACTTTGGTCACCATGCGCATGAGCACCATGCCGGCGCCTCCATGGAGCACGCTGAGTCTTCTGTGTCCCCAGGGGCCGGCGAGGCACTCGACCTGAAGGCCTTAGGCAACACCGGACCAGGTGCCATGGCCGACATCGACTGCCATGCCTGCCACGGTGCCGGCAGCGGCATGGCGTTGAGCACGAATGCCCAGGCCATTGTGGTCACGGTTGCGCGCCCTGTGCACCATGTGACCCAGGCTTGGGTACACCCCCCGCTTTCCCGCCCAGAACGCCCCAACTGGTCCTTCCTCGCCTGAGCGGCGAGGCGGGCTGCGGGTAGCCCCTTTCTGATGATTCCACGCTGCCCTGGCGGGCAGTAGCGGCGCACGCTGGTGCGCCTGGCATCGTGCCTTGCCGATTTCAACCCTGTGGCCGCTGGCCACTGCAGAGGAATCGGATGCAACAAACGAGAAGAACACACACACCTCGGCCATGGATGGTGGCCGTGGCCCTGGGGTGGATGCTGGCCGGCAGTGCCGCGCTGGCCCAGCCCATGGCAGCGCCCGCTGCCCCACCCCTCACGCTCAAGGCCTTATTCGACAGGGCCTGGGAGCGCCAGCCCGAGGCGCAGTCGGCCGCGCTGCGGCGCGAATCGGCGCAGGCTGCGCGCAGTGGCGCATCGTCCTGGACGGCCGAGCCCGCGGCGCTGGAGCTGCAGGCCAAGACCGACCGGCCCGGCAGCAACCAGGGCAGCCGCGAGGTCGAGCTGGGCGTGGCCCTGCCGCTGTGGTTGCCCGGCGAGCGCGCACGCAAGGCTGCGCTGGGCGATGCGGAAATCAAGGCGGTGGAGAGTCGCCGACTGGCCGCGCAGCTGCAACTGGCTGCCACCGTGCGCGAGGCCTGGTGGACCCTGCAGCGTGCGCAGGCGGAACTGGGCTTGGCCCAGGACCGGCTGCTGAATGCCCAGCGCTTGGCGGCCGATGTGGCGCGCCGCTTCAAGGCGGGCGACATGTCGCGTGCCGACCAGACTCAGGCCGACGGTGCAGTGGCCCAAGCTGAAGCCGCGGTGGCGGAGGCCGAGGGTGCGCGGGATATTGCGCAGGCGGCCTTGAGTGCTTGGGGTGGCAGCGTTGAAGTGGGTGCAGAGCCAGAGGCCGAAGCCATGCCCGGTACCGCGCTGCCGGCGGACCACCCGGCCGTGGCCGACTGGCAGGATCAGGCCGAGGTGGCGCGCCGCGCCGCCGATCTGGCCGCCGTGCAAACGCGTGCCAACCCGGAGCTCACGGTGGCCGCCACGCGCGGGCGTGAACAGGCGGGCGAGCGCTACCTGCAAAGCTTCACCGTCGGCGTGCGCGTGCCCCTGGGCGGTGGTGACCGTGCGCGTGCCAAAGAGACGGCGGCCCGAGCCGATGCCCTCGATGCCGAGGTGCGCGCCCGCGTGGAGCAGGACCGCCTGGCCGCCGACGTGGCCGCTGCTACTGCGCGTGTAAAGGCCACCCAGGCCCAGCGCGAGGCCATGTCCCGCCATGCGGCCCTGGCGCGCGACACGCGCGGCTTCATCGACAAGGCCTTCCGCCTGGGCGAGGCCGACTGGCCCACGCGCCTGCGTGTGGAGCTCGAAGCCGTGCAGGCCGAACGCCAGTGGGCACGCGCCCGCATCGATGCCGCCGCCGCCGTCTCCACCCTGCGCCAGGCCCTGGGCCTGCTGCCGCAGTGAGCGCGCTGTTTATCCCCACCTCATTTTTGTGATCACCATGCCATTCCTTTCTCTTCTTTCCACACTGGGCCTGGCTCTGGTGCTGGGCCTCGTTCCGCCGGCAGCCTTGGCCGATGCTGGGCATGACCACGGCGAAGCTCCCGCCGCCGCGGCCGGCCCTGCCATTCCGCGCTTTGCCGCCACCTCCGACCTGTTCGAGCTGGTCGGTGTGCTCGACGGGCAAAAGCTGGCGCTCTACCTCGACCATGCGGGCGACAACAGCCCGGTAAAGGAGGCGCAGCTCGAGCTCGACATTGCCGGCGCACGCGTGCCCGTCACCCGCGTGGCGGACGGCGAGTTCCAGGCCGCGCTGGCCGCACCACTGGCCGAGGGCGTGAGCCCCGTCACCGCCACCGTGGTGGCCGGCAAAGACACCGACCTGCTGGCCGGCGAGATCGACATCCATGCCGCAGCGCATGCCCATGCCGAGCCCACGGGCCGGCGCAATGCGCTGGTCGCAGGCGCCGTGGCTGCCGTGCTGCTGGCCCTGGCCGCGGTATGGCGCCTGCGGCGTGGCCGCACCGCGCGCACTCAGCGCTTGGGAGGTGCAGCATGAAGCGGTTGACCTCTCTGCATTCCATGACGGCGCTGTTGATGGCCGCGGCGCTGTGCGCCCCGGCGGTGGCACACGCTGGCGAAGGCCACGACCATGGCGACGCCCCACCGGCTGCCGAAGGCAATGGCCCCAAGCGACAGCCCGATGGCAGCGTGTTTTTGCCCAAGCCCGCGCAGCGCCAGCTGGGCGTGCGCACCCTGGTGGCCGCCGAAGGCCAGCACCCCAAGGCCTTCGAGCTGGCGGGCACGGTGGTGATGGACCCCAATGCCGGCGGCAAGGTGCAGGCCGCGCTGGCCGGGCGCCTAGAAGCGGGCCCCAAGGGCCTGCCTGGCGTGGGCCAGGCGGTGCGAAAGGGCGAGGTGCTGGCCTATGTGGTGCCCACGGCGGGCGCCATCGAGCGCTCTAACCAGGTGGCCCAGCAGGCCGAGCTGCGCGCGGCGCGCGACCTGGCTGCACGGCGCGTGGCGCGGCTGAAAGAGCTAGCAGATACCGTGCCGCGCAAGGACATCGAGGCCGCCGAGAGCGAGCTGCAGAGTTTTACCCAGCGCCTGGGCGCGGTGGGTGCCGGCCTAGCAACGCGCGATGCGCTGGTGGCGCCCGTGTCGGGCGTGATCGCCTCGGCCAACGCCGTGGCAGGACAGGTGGTGGATGCGCGCGAACTGCTGTTCGAGGTGGTGGACCCCGCGCGCCTGCGCATCGAGGCCTTGGCTTACGACACGGCGCAAGCGCACAGCGTCGCCGGTGCCGCGCTGGCCGTGGGCGGGCAACGTGTGCCGCTGCGCTTCCTCGGAGCGGCGCGCAGCTTGCGCGAGCAGGCGTTGCCGATGCAGTTCGCCGGTGACTCGGCCGTGCTCGGCACTCTGGCCCTGGGCCAGCCCGTGCGCGTGTTCGTGCAGTCCACCGAGCAGGCAGCCGGTGTGCAGGTGCCCGTGGCCTCGCTGCTGCGCAACCCCGCGAACCAGACCATCGTCTGGGTCAAGGAGTCGCCCGAGCGCTTTGTGCCGCGCGTGGTCACCTACGTGCCGCTGGACGGCACCTCGGTGGCCGTGACCTCGGGCCTCAAGGCCGGGGACCGCGTGGCCACGCAGGGCGCCACGCTGATCAACCAAGTCCGCTGAAGGGAGTACCGCATGTTCAAGTGGCTACTCGAAAACAGCCTGGCCAACCGGCTGCTGGTGCTCATCGCCGCCGGCGTGCTCATGGCCTATGGCGCCTTCACGCTCTCGCGCACGCCGGTGGACGTGTTCCCCGACCTCAACAAACCCACCGTCACGCTGATGACCGAGGCCGGCGGCATGGCCGCCGAGGAGGTGGAGCAGCTCATCACCTTTCCGCTGGAAACCACGATGAACGGGCTGCCCGGCGTGGAGAGCGTGCGCTCCACCTCCAGCGCGGGCCTGTCGTTCATCTACGTCACCTTCGACTGGAGCACCGACATCTTCCGCGCGCGGCAGATGGTGTCCGAGCGCCTGTCGTCCATGGAGGAGGGGTTGCCCGTGGGCGTGACGCCGCGCATGGGCCCCATCAGCTCCATCATGGGCGAGATCATGCAGGTGGCGATCCCCATCGACGTGCAGCGCACCACGCCCATGGCCGTGCGCGAGTACGCCGACTGGGTGCTGCGCCCGCGCCTGCTGGCGATTGCCGGCGTGGCCCAGGTGATCCCCATCGGCGGCGAGGTACGCCAGTTTCAGGTGCAGCCCAACACGGCGCGCATGGCCGAGCTGGGCATCACGCACGACCAGCTCACCGGGGCGCTCAAGGGCTTCTCGGCCAATACGTCGGGGGGCTTTCTGGAGCTCAACGGGCGCGAGTACCTGATACGCCACCTGGGCCGCACATCGCGCCTGGAAGACCTGCAGAACCTGGCGCTCACTGCGAAGAATGGCCAACCGGTGCTGCTGCGCCAGGTGGCCGAGGTGACCTTTGCTGCCGCCCTCAAGCGCGGGGACGCGGGCTTCGAAGGCAAGCCGGCCGTGATCCTCGGTATCCAGAAGCAGCCTACGGCCGACACCATCGCGCTCACGCGCAGCATCGAGTCGGCGCTGGGTGATTTGAAGAAGTCGCTGCCCGAAGGCATGGCGGCGCCGCGCGTCACCTTCCGCCAGGCCAGCTTCATCGAGGCCTCGGTCACTACGCTGCAGGGCAAGCTCATGGGCGCCTCGGTGTTCGTGGCGGTGATTTTGTTCGTGTTCCTGGGCACGCTGCGGCCTACGGTGATCGCACTCACGGCCATCCCGGTATCGATCTTCATCACCGCGCTGGTGTTCAAGTACTTCGGCCTGTCGATCAACACCATGACGCTGGGCGGCCTGGCGATTGCCATCGGCGGCCTGGTGGACGATGCCGTGGTGGACGTGGAGAACGTGCTGCGGCGCCTGAAGATGGACCGCTCGAAGCACCCGAACCACCGGCTGCACCCGCTGGAGGTGGTCAAGCTGGCGTCGATGGAGGTGCGCTCGGGCATCCTCTATGCCACGGCCATCATCGTGCTGGTGTTTCTGCCGCTGTTTGCGCTGCCGGGCATCGAGGGGCGGCTGTTCGTGCCACTGGGCATCGCCTTTATCGTCTCCACCGTGGCGTCGCTGCTGGTGTCGGTCACGGTCACGCCGGTGCTGGCGTTCTACCTGCTGCCGCGCATGAAGAACCTGGACCACGGCGACACGCGCGTGGTGGCCTGGCTCAAGGCGCGCTACCGCAGCGGGCTCCTGGGTGTGCTGGCGCGGCCGCGCATCGCCATGGCCGTGAGCGCAGTGGCTGTGGTGCTCTCGGTGGCGGCGGTGCCGTTCTTTCCGACCACCTTTCTGCCGCCGTTCAACGAGGGCACGCTGCTCATCGGCATGCGCCTGAACCCGGGCGTGACGCTGGCGGAGTCCACCGCCCTGGCCAGCCAGGCCGAGGTGCTGGTGCGCCAGGTGCCCGAGGTCACGCACGTGGGCCGGCGCAGCGGCCGGGCCGAGCTGGACGAGCATGCCGAGGGCGTACACGTGAGCGAGCTCGACGTGGGCCTGCTGCCTGCGGCCGAGCTGAAGCGCAGCATGGCCGAGGTGCAGGCCGACATCCGCAGCCGGCTCGCGCAGATGCCGGCAGCCATCGCCATCGGCCAGCCGATCTCACACCGCATCGACCACATGCTGTCGGGCGTGCGCTCGCAGATCGCGATCAAGCTCTTTGGCGAAGACCTCGACACCCTGCGCGGACAGGCCGATGCGCTGCGCGCACGCCTGGCCACCATCGACGGCCTGGCCGACCTGGAGGTGGAAAAGCAGGTGCTGGCACCGCAGATCACCGTGCGCGTGGACCACGCGGCAGCCGCGCAGTACGGCGTGCCGGCCGCGCAGGTGCTGGCCACGCTGCAGGGCCTGGTGGAGGGCGAAAAGGTCACGCAGATCGTCGAGGGCAGCCGGCGCTTTGCGCTGGTGGTTCGCCTGCCCGAGAGCGCGCGCTCACTCGAAGGCCTGGCGCAGATCATGATCGAGACCCCGCGCGGGCGGGTGCCGCTGTCGCGCCTGGCCAGCATCGAGGACGGCGACGGCCCCAACCAGATCAGCCGCGACGACGGCAGGCGCCGCATCGTTCTGTCTGCCAACGCGCAGGGCCGGGCGCTGTCCGACGTGGTGGCCGACATCCGCAAGGTGGTGGGCGAGACGCGCCTGCCGGATGGCTACTTCATCACCCTGGGCGGCCAGTTCCAGGCGCAGGAGGAGGCCAGCCGCCTGGTGGGCATGCTGGCCATCGTCTCGCTGGTGCTGATGTTCGTGGTGCTGTACACGCGCTACCGCTCGGCCACGCTGTCGGTGCTGATCATGGCCAACATCCCGCTGGCGCTGGTGGGGGCCGTGCTGGGGCTGTGGATATCGGGGCAACCGCTGTCGGTGGCGGCGCTGATCGGCTTCATCACGCTGGCGGGCATCTCGGTGCGCAACGGCATTTTGAAGGTGAGCCACTACCTGAACCTGATGCGCGTGGAGGGCGAGAACTTCGACCACGCCATGATCGTGCGCGGCTCGCTCGAACGCCTCTCTCCCGTGCTCATGACGGCCCTGGTTACCGCCTTCGCGCTGGCCCCGCTGCTGCTGGAGGCCGAGCGCCCCGGCACCGAGATATTGCACCCGGTGGCGGTGGTGATCTTCTCGGGCCTGATCAGCTCGACCCTACTCGACACCTTCCTCACCCCGGCTCTGTTCTGGCTGTTCGGCCGCCGCGATGCCGAGCGGCTACTGGACGACAAGAACGCCGAGGCGTTCTGATCTTTCTCTCTCCCGTTCCCTCAACCCTTTGAAAGGACCTCCATGACAACCACCAAGTACCTCCTGGCCACGCTGGCTCTGGCCCTCTCTGGCGCAGCCTTCGCCGCCGGCGACCACACCCATGGCGACGACCACAAGCCGCAGCACGGCGGCATCGTGGCCGGCACCCACGACATGGACTACGAACTGGTGGCGCGGCCCGACGTGATCACCCTGCACCTGCGCGACCACGGCAAGCCGGCCAGTTCCCAGGGCGTGAGCGCCAAGCTGACCTTGCTCAACGGCACCGAAAAATCCGAAGCGGTGTTGGTCCCGGCTGGTGAGGGCAAGCTCGAAGCCAATGGCACGTTCAAGGTGGCGGCGGGCACCAAGGTGGTGGCGTTGGTGACGCTGCCGGGCAAGAAGCCGGCGAATGTGCGGTTTGCGGTGAAGTAACCAACTGCCTAAGAGAAGATCGCCCGCAGCCAGCGGCGCGGCGCCTGCCTTGCGCGCCGCTGGCTGGCGTGGGTGCGTTTCGCCGTCAACGGCGGCCTATTTCCACTGGCGTCCGTTGCCTGCCGAGCATCCATACGGCGGCGTCGCCCGGGCAAAGCGTTCCTGCAGCTTTGCGCAGCCCCACCGGTTGATGGGGCCGGGCGCGCGGGAGTTCAGCTCGATCCCTACTTCGTCGTAGGGCGAGCTGGCATTGCTCACGTAGTCATACCAACGCTTGCCAACATACAGGGTCACCACGAGGGTGGCTACGAACACCATCAGGACAACTTTAAGGACGGGAGATTTTTGCAAGAGGGGCTCCGGGGGAGTGGGTGATGGACGGTGTCCAGATAAAGGTGAAAAGGCGGGTGGATTTTGCGGTGCGAGAGGGAGGTCGGGCTCGTGGCCCGAACCGGAACAAAGCCATCTGTCCGCGCCGCGCAGTGGCCGCATCATGAAGCAGTTGGTAGACCCGCGAGGCTGTGCGAGTGCACCCGCACATCCCCTAGCCCCTCGGGGAGGGGCGACCGGCACAGTGTCGATTGCTCACTTATTAATAGCTGTTAGCGCTTATGGAATAAGCGCTAGGGCCCATTTTGATCAATATTTTGGCTGCTCGGCGCTCTCGCGGCAGGCGGCCACCCTCGGGTGTCGTCAGTACACCAGGCGTTCCGGCCGAATCTCCTGCAGGATCGTCGTCGCGATCTCTTCGATCGACTTGGTGGTGGTAGACAGCCAACGGATGCCCGATCGCCTCATCATCGCCTCGGCCTCGGCCACCTCGTGGCGGCAGTTCACCAGACTGGCGTACTTGGAATCGGGGCGGCGTTCGTTGCGGATCTCGGACAGGCGCTCGGGCTGGATGGTCAGCCCGAAGATCTTGGCGCGGTGCGGCACCAGTGCGGGCGGCAGCTGGCGGCGCTCGAAGTCTTCGGGGATCAGCGGGTAGTTGGCGGCTTTGAGGCCGCACTGCATGGCCAGGTACAGGCTGGTGGGGGTCTTGCCGCTGCGGCTCACTCCTACCAGGATCACGTCGGCACCGGCCAGGTCGCGGTTGCTCTGGCCGTCGTCGTGCGCCAGGCTGAAGTTGATGGCCTCGATGCGGTCGGTGTATTCCTTGCTGCGGCTCACGTCACTGAAGCGGCCCACACGGTGGTGTGACTTGATGCCCAGCTCTTCCTCCAGCGGGTGCACGAAGGTGCCGAACATGTCGAGCAGCATGCCCTTGCAGCCTTCCTGGATGACCTTGAGGACCTCCATGTTCACCAGCGTGGTGAAAACGATGGGCTTCTTGCCTTCCATCTCGGCCGTATGGTTGATCTGGCGGACCGTCTGGTGGGCCTTGTCCACGCTGTCGATGAAGGGCAGGCGCACGTGGCGCGGCTTCATCTCGAACTGGGCCAGGATGGCATTGCCGAACGTCTCGGCCGTGATGCCGGTGCCGTCAGAGACAAAAAATACGGTGCGCGTGTGCATGGAGGGGGAGCCTTTCAGAGCGTCAGCCTGCCGCCAGTGCCGCAGGCCTACAATTGTCACAATTATCCAAATTCTCACCATGCACTTCGTCGGCCTACAACCACAACGACAAAGCCGCCCGCCGTGCATGGCCGCTCGCCCATCGCTCCAAGGGGGCGGGCGCGCAGACCCGGTTTCAACTTCTGGAGCTTTCCCATGTCTGCACTTTTCAGCCCGACCGCCCTGGTCGTACCGTTTGAAAACCTGAGAATGACCGATGTCGAGTCGGTAGGCGGTAAAAACGCCTCCCTCGGCGAGATGATCTCCCAACTGCCCCAGGGCGTGCGGGTGCCCACGGGCTTTGCCACCACGGCGCACGCGTTTCGCCAGTTCCTGGCCCACGACGGCCTGGCCGACAAGATCAGCGCCAAGCTCAAGAGCCTGGACACCGAAGACGTGCGCGCCCTGGCCACGGTGGGTGCCGAAATCCGCGCCATGGTCGAGGCCCAGCCCTTCCCGGCCGACCTGCAAGCCGCCATTGCCGAGGCCTTTGCCACGCTGAGCGCCGGCAACCCCGCCGCATCGTTCGCCGTGCGCTCGTCCGCCACGGCCGAAGACCTGCCCGACGCATCGTTTGCGGGCCAGCAGGAGACCTTCCTGAACGTGGTGGGCATCGACGACGTGCTGCACAAGATGAAGGAAGTGTTCGCGTCGCTGTACAACGACCGCGCCATCTCGTACCGCGTGCACAAGGGCTTCGAGCACGACGTGGTGGCCCTGTCCGCCGGTGTGCAGCGCATGGTGCGCTCCGACCTGGGCGCGGCCGGCGTGATGTTCACCATCGACACCGAATCGGGCTTTGAAGAAGTCGTGTTCATCACCAGCAGCTATGGCCTGGGCGAGACGGTGGTGCAAGGGGCCGTGAACCCTGACGAGTTCTACGTGCACAAGCCCATGCTCAAGGCCGGCAAGAAGGCCGTGATCCGCCGCAACCTGGGCAGCAAGCTGCTGCAGATGGTGTTCTCGACCCCCGAAGAAAAAGCCGCTTCGGGCAAGCTGGTCAAGACCATCGACGTGGCCACCGAGCAGCGCAACCGCTATTCGCTGAGCGACGCCGACGTGCAGCAGCTGGCGCACTATGCGCTGGTGATCGAGCAGCACTATGGCCGCCCGATGGACATCGAATGGGGCAAGGACGGCACCGACGGCCTGCTCTACATCCTGCAGGCCCGCCCCGAGACGGTGAAAAGCCAGTCCAAGGGCCAGGCCGAGATGCGCTACAAGCTCAAGGGCTCGGGCACCGTGCTGGCCGAAGGCCGCGCCATTGGCCAGAAGATCGGCACCGGCCCCGTGCGCCTGGTGCACAACATTTCCGAGATGGACAAGGTGCAGCCCGGCGACGTGCTGGTGACCGACATGACCGACCCCAACTGGGAGCCGGTGATGAAGCGCGCCAGCGCCATCGTCACCAACCGCGGCGGGCGCACCTGCCACGCCGCCATCATCGCGCGCGAGCTGGGCATCCCGGCCGTGGTGGGCTGCGGTGATGCCACCGAGCTGCTCAAAGACGGCACCCTGGTCACGGTGAGCTGCGCCGAGGGCGACACCGGCCACATCTACGACGGCCTGCTCGAGACTGAGGTCACCGAGGTGCAGCGCGGCGAGATGCCCGCCATCAAGACCAAGATCATGATGAACGTGGGCAACCCCCAGCTGGCCTTCGACTTCTGCCAGCTGCCCAACGAAGGCGTGGGCCTGGCGCGGCTCGAGTTCATCATCAACAACAACATCGGCGTGCACCCCAAGGCCATCCTGGACTACCCACAGATCGACGCCGACCTGAAGAAGGCCGTGGAATCGGTGGCCCGCGGCCATGCCAGCCCGCGTGCCTTCTACGTGGACAAGGTCGCCGAAGGCGTGGCCACCATCGCCGCCGCGTTCTACCCCAAGCCCGTGATCGTGCGCCTGTCGGACTTCAAGTCCAACGAGTACCGCAAGCTGATTGGCGGCAGCCGCTACGAGCCCGAGGAAGAAAACCCGATGCTGGGCTTTCGCGGTGCGGCGCGCTACATCAGCGAAGACTTCGGCGAAGCCTTTGCGATGGAGTGCGAGGCCTTGAAGCGCGTGCGCAATGACATGGGCCTGACCAACGTGCAGGTGATGGTGCCCTTTGTGCGCACGCTGGGCCAGGCCGAGCGCGTGACCAAACTGCTGGCCACCCACGGCCTGCAACGCGGCAAGGACGACCTCAAGGTCATCATGATGTGCGAGGTGCCGAGCAACGCCATCCTGGCCGAGCGCTTCCTGGAGTTCTTCGACGGCTTCTCCATCGGCTCCAACGACCTGACCCAGCTCACCCTGGGCCTGGACCGCGATTCGGGCCTGGAGCTGCTGGCGCAGGACTTCGACGAGCGCGACCCTGCGGTGCTGGCGCTGGTGGAGAAGGCCATCAAGGCCTGCCTGGCCGAGGGCAAGTACATCGGCATCTGCGGCCAGGGCCCCAGCGACCACCCCGACTTTGCGCAGTGGCTGGCCAAGGAAGGCATTTCGTCGATCTCGCTCAATCCTGACAGCGTGATCGCCACCTGGCAGCAACTGGCGGGCTGACCGCCGGGGCTGTGATGCGCGCTACGCACCCCCCGACTCCGGGTTCGTGATGCAGTCGTCGCAACCGCAGCCCCCACGCCCGCCCGATGTGGAGATGGCGGGCCCGTTCCCGCCCGATCTGCACGACGTGCGCCACCTCAAGCTCAAAGGCGGCCTGCTGCTGCTGTGGGCGCTGGTCTCTTTTGTGGCCACGTATTTCGCGCGGGATTTGCAGGGCATCGTCGTCTCTGGCTGGCCCTTGGGCTACTGGATTGCGGCCCAGGGCGCAGTGCTGGTGTTCATCGCCATCGTGGTGAGCTACGCCTGGGCCATGAACCGGTTTGAGCAACAGGATGCCGAGCGCAAGGCCGCGGCGCTGGCTTCTGCCGCTGCGGCAGCACCCACCGGCGATGCCGCCCCACCCCATGGCTGATCCCACTCCGCCTGCCGCCGGCCGGGCCTACCTGTGGCGGCTGCACCGCATCCTGGCGCTGTATGTGACCGGGGTGCTGGCCTTCCTCGCGCTGATGACCTGGGCCGAACACCAGGGCCTGTCGCGCCACTGGATCGGCCCGATTTTTCTCTTTCTCACCGTCATGGTCTACGCCGGCATCGGCGTCTATGGGCGCACGACCGATCCGGAGGAATACTACGTGGCCGGCCGGGGCATTCCGCCCATGTACAACGGCATGGCGGCGGCGGCCGACTGGATGAGCGCGGCGTCGTTCATCAGCCTGTCGGGTGCGCTGTACCTTCAGGGGTTCTCCGGCACGCCGGGGCAGGCGGGGGGGCTGGCTTATCTGCTGGGCTGGACGGGCGGTTTTTGCCTGGTGGCCATGCTGATCGCGCCACACCTGCGTGCGATGGGCCTGTACACCGTGCCAGACTTTTTTCATGTGCGCTTCGGTGGCCGCTGGCCGCGGGTGATTGCGGCGCTGGCGGCGGTGCTGTGCTCGTTCACCTACGTGGTGGCGCAGATCTACGGCGTGGGGCTGATCGCCTCGCGCCTCACGGGTGTGCAGTTCGAGATCGGCATCATGCTGGGCCTGGGGGGCGTGCTGCTGTGCTCGTTCCTGGGGGGCATGCGCGCCATCACCTGGACGCAGGTGGCGCAGTACGTGGTGCTGCTGCTGGCCTTCCTCATCCCGGTGTCCTGGCTGGCGTACAAGCAGCTGGGCAACCCGCTTGCGCCGCTGGTGTATGGCACGCAGATCAGCAAGATTGCCGACCTGGAAGCCCAGCTGCTCGACTCCCCCGCAGAGCACCAGGTGGTGCAGACCTACCTGCAACGCGCTAAAGACTACGAAGTGCGGCTGAAAGACGTGGAAGGTGCCCTGGAGCGCGAGCGCGAAAAGGGGCGCGAGCGCATCCGCGCCCTGCGGGCCCAGAACGCCGATGTGGGGCTCATCGTCACGGCCAGCCGGGAGCTCGCCGCGCTGCCGCGCGATGCTGCCGCAGCCCGCGAGCGCTGGACGCGGGAGATGCGCGAGAACTATGAGCGGGCCCGTCCCTTGGGCGGGCTGCCGCTGCACAGCCAAGCCTACGTGGGCGACCCTAATGGCAGCCCGGAGGAGCAGCGCGAGTACGAGCTCACGCGGCGCAACTTCCTTGCGCTGATGTTCTGCCTGATGGTGGGCACGGCCGGGCTGCCGCATTTGCTCACGCGCTACTACACCTCGCCCACGGTGGGCGGGGCCCGGGCGTCGGTGGCGTGGTCGCTGTTCTTTATTGCGCTGCTGTACTTGAGCGCCCCGGCACTGGCGGTGTTGGTGAAGTTCGAGGTCATGCAGAACCTGGTCGGCAGCAGCTTTGAGGCGCTGCCCAACTGGATGGCGCAATGGGCGCGGGTGGATGGCTCGCTGCTGTCGGTGGAAGACGTGAACGCCGATGGCATCGTGCAGTTTGGCGAGATCCGCCTGGGGGCCGACCTCATCATGCTGGCCACACCGGAGCTGGGCGGTCTGCCCTACGTGGTGTCAGGCTTGGTGGCGGCGGGTGGCCTGGCGGCGGCGCTGTCGACTGCGGACGGGCTGCTGCTCACCATCAGCAATGCGCTGGTGCGCGATCTGTATTTCCACGACACGCCGCGGAGAGCCTCGCCCGAGCAGCGCGTGATTCTGACCAAGTTCACGCTGCTGGCGGTGGCCTTGTCGGCGGCCTTCGTGGCTGCGCTCAAGCCGGCAGAGATCCTGCCCATGGTGTCCGCATCATTCTCGCTCGCGGCCTCGGCCTTTGTGCCGGTGATGGTGCTGGGCATCTTCTGGCGCGGAACCACCCGCCAGGGGGCGGTGGCAGGCATGTTGGCGGGCTTGGGCGTCGCGGTCTACTACATGCTGTCGCATGTGTCCGCCATGCGGGCGCTGCCCAGCTGGATGTTGGCCGACGGGCTGTGGTTTGGCATCCAGCCTATTTCGGCCGGCGTGTTTGGCGTGCCCACCGGGCTGCTGGTGGCGCTGGTGGTGAGCTGGGTGACACGGCCCGCGCCCGAGCTGCCGCGCGTCCGGTCTGAGTTGTAGTTTTGCAGGGGCTGCCGCAGCGCAGCCGCAATGCTGCGTGCAGTTGCCGAGGTGCCCAGGCGCCCCTCAGCGTGGTCGCCAGCGTTCCCGCGTTATGCGTAAACCCCGATTTTCAACCGCCCGCAAACGTGCGAATCTGGACTTCAATCATTGGTGGAGGAGGCGGCTTGCGCCATGCCCGGCCAGTGTTCAGTTCAAGGAGATTCATGGTTCTCGTCAAAACGCAGGCTGGGCTCGATTCACTCAAGGATCGGCGCGGCAGCCTCAGTTCGCGCCAACGCTCGGCGTTCATTCTTTTTGACGGAAAGCGTTCCACCCGCGAGGTACTGGCCGCTACCGCAGCCATGGGCATCACCCAGGACGATGTGCAGGCCATGCTCGACCAGGGGCTGCTGGAGCCGCTGGCGGGGCAGGCCGTGCCAGCCGCTGCAAAGCCCCAACCCGCCCCGGCCGAAGACGCTGCATCGGCCGCTGCCGCGATGGATTTGGGCACGGTGGCCTCGCCTGTCGAGGGCTCGGGGCGCACGTCCAAAGAACGCTACGAGGCGGCCTACCCGATTGCCACCCAGTTGACCTCGAGCATGGGTTTGCGCGGGTTTCGCCTGAACCTGGCGGTGGAAGGCGCGGGCAGTTTTGAGGATCTGGCAACGCTGGCCCCCAAGATCCGCGAATTGGTGGGCGATGAGAAGTTCGCCCGGCTCGACAAGGCGCTTTTCGACTGAGTTCGGTCTGTGCGTGTTGGGTGGTTTGCGCACAGCACGGCGCAGCCATAAAAAAGGCGGCCTTGAGGCCGCCTTTTTTGCTCGGGGCCACTGTGGGCCGCCGGGGTGAAAGGGCTTAGCGCCCGACCTTCAGCAGTTCTACATCGAACTTCAGCGTGGCGTTTGGTGGAATCACGCCGCCGGCGCCGCGTGCACCGTAGCCCAGGGCGGCGGGGATGATCAGCGTGCGCTGGCCGCCGACCTTCATGCCTTGCACACCTTCGTCCCAGCCCTTGATGACCATGCCACCGCCCAGCGAGAACTCGAACGGATCGTTGCGGTCGCGGCTGGAGTCGAACTTGGCGCCTTGCTCGCCGTTGTTGTACAGCCAGCCGGTGTAGTGCACCGACACGTTCTGGCCCTTGGTGGCCTCAGCGCCGTCGCCCACGGTGGTGTCGTCGTACTGCAGGCCGGATGCGGTGGTGGTCAATGCCATGATCAAATTCCTCGAATGCTATTAAAAATATAGCTGCTAACGCCGCATGGATATGCGCTAGCAGCTATTTAGACTGGTATTTTAAGCGACCCCGCTGCCTTGGCGGCGCCCCGCGGGTGCGGGGAGGGGGCCCTGCTGTCAGGGCGTTTGTTTCTTGGCGCGGCCGGCGACCCAGCGGGTGGCAAAGGCCTGCACGTCGGACAGGCGCTTGAGCAGGTCGGCGCCGGAAGGGGTGACGGTGTAGCCGTCGCTGCCATGGTCCACGAAGCCGGCTTCGCGCAGCTCCTTGATGCGGGTGTTGAGCGTGTTGGGGGTGATGCCCCCGACGCTGTCCTGCAGCAGGCGGAACGTCTGCGGGTGGCCGTCCTTCAGGGCCCACAGCACGCGCAGTGCGTACCGGCATTCGAGCCGCTCGAACAACTGGTTGATGGCGGCATTTTCTTTGGAGCTCATGGACGCTTCTCCTCGCGCAAGTGTTGGATCGAAATTCGGTGCGGGCGGATACAGGCCGCCTGCTGTTGTGCGTTGACTATAGCCCGGAACCGATTTTGCTACAAGTTTGGTAGCTCACAATGCACACCACATATGCGCTAACCCCCAAAAATAGGGCGTTACATATCAAACTGTTGCGACGAGGCCACGGTGCCGTGAACTTAGTAGTGGCGTGTTCTGGGGGGTGTCATTCATCGACTTGACTGAGCGTTGCCGCCGTCTTTTCGGCGGGTGCGCGCAACCGGGAACAGGCCGTGGAATCGACGAAAAAAGCCTGCCGCAAATGCCAGATTTGAAGAGCTACTTACGGTCCGGCCCAGGAGCTGATGGGCGCGTGGCGACCGTGATGGTTTTGCTGCGTGGACTGCAGATGTCTACAGCGATCGCGCTTTCACCCTTCACCTCACGCCCCGTGCTTCCCTCCCACTCACGGGAGCGAAGAAGCATCGACCCCAGCCCGGCCAGATGACCCACCAGCAAGCGCGCCGCCGGGCTGAGCGCCTGTTCGCTGCGGTAGCAGATCGCAAAGCGGCGGCGGGCCCAGGGGTCGCTCAGCGGCACCACACGCACCGGGGCCATCGCTGCAAACGGCAAGGCTACCTCTTGCGGCACTACGCTGATGGCCAGGTTGGCGCGCACCACACGCAGGGCGGCGTCAAAGTTGGACACCAGCACGCGGTGGGCCAGCATTTTCCCTTCGACCGCTGCGGCGCGGGCCAGCAGCACCTGCACCGCGCTCAGCGCCGGCATGCTGACGAATTCGTGGTCCAGAACCTCGGCAAAACGCACGCTCTGGCGTTGCGCCACAGGGTGCGACTCGTGCGCCACCACGGCCAGGTGGTCGTTGCGGTAGGCGCACACCTCCAGGCCCGACAGGTCGGCCGCGTCCCAGCAGATACCCACCGAGGCGCTGCCGTCACGGATGCCCTGCACCACGTCCGGGCTCACGCGTTCTTCCAGGCTTACCTGGATGTCGCGGTGCGCCGGGTCTTGCAGAAAGGCTGCCACATCGTCGGCCAGCGCCTCGGCCATGACCGACGCGGTGACCAGCATGCGCACATGACCGCGCGTGCCGGTGGCATACGCCGCCATGTCGCGCTCGATCTGGCCCACGCTGGCAAGCATCGTGCGCGCATGCTCCAGCAGCGTTTCGCCCGCCGGGGTGGGGACGACCCCGCGCCGCTTGCGCACCAGCAGCGGCGTGCCCACCGTGTCTTCCAGCTGCGCCAGCCGCTTGCTGATGGCCGAGCCCACGATGGACTCCTGCTCCGCCGCGCGCGCAATGCTGCGGTGTTCACAGACGGTGGCAAAGAGTCGCAGCGTTTGCAGGTCGAGGTCGCGCATGTCAGGTAGGCGGTTTAGATATTCCGATTTGGAATCATATGGCTTCCTAAATGGATTTTCTGATTCAGATTGGAATTTCTAGAATGGGCTTGCGCACCTGGAACTGGAGAACCCCGTGAGCAACCTTGCATCGCCAAACACCCTGCCCACCGGTATGCCAATGCTGGGCGCCGCCACCGCAGTGGTGCGCGAGGTCGGCCTGCGCGACGGCCTGCAAAGCATTGCTACCGTCGTTTCCACCGCCCACAAGATCGACTGGCTCGACGCCGCCTACGCCGCGGGCCAGCGCGAGATCGAGGTGGGCTCCTTTGTCCCTGCCCGCTTGTTGCCGCAGCTGGGCGACACGGCCGAGGTGCTGGCGCATGCCAAGACCCTGCCGGGCCTGTTTGCCTCGGTGCTGGTGCCCAACTACAAGGGGGCAGAGCGCGCCCTCGAATGCGGTGCAGACCTGATGGTTGTGCCGCTGTCTGCCAGCCATGCCCACAGCTTGGCCAACCTGCGCAAGACGCCCGATGAAGTGGTGGCCGAGGTGGCGCGCATCCGTGCGCTGCGCGATGCCAGCGGGAGCCGCACCTTGATCGAAGGCGGCGTGGGCACGGCGTTTGGCTGCACGCTGCAGGGCGAAGTGGCTGAGAGCGAAGTCCTGCGCCTGATGCAGGCCTTGCTCGACGCTGGCGCCGACCGCGTGAGCCTGGCCGATACCGTGGGCTATGCCGACCCGGCGTCGGTGGCGCGCCTGTTTGAGAAGGCGCGCGCGCTGGTGGGCGAGCGGCTGTGGTGTGCGCATTTTCACGATACGCGCGGCCTGGGGCTGGCCAATGCCTACGCCGCCTGGCAGGTTGGCATCACGCGGTTTGACGCCTGCCTGGCCGGCATCGGCGGTTGCCCGCACGCGCCGGGTGCCAGCGGCAATGTCACCACTGAAGATCTGGTGTTCATGCTTGAGCGCATGGGTGTGGCCACCGGCATAGACCTGGCCGCACTGCTGGTGCTGCGCCAGCGTGTGGCGGGCTGGCTGGCGGGCGAGACCCTGCACGGCACGCTGTGGCAGGCGGGGTTGCCGGGTGGTGGATTTGGCGCAGGTGCAGCCTCTTCGTCGGCTGACACCGGGCGCGCAGCCCACGCTGTCGCCACAGGCTGAACGGCTGCGTGTTCCCTCCATCCCGTATCGTCGCCGCATGACTCCCCACACCGCCTTTTCTTCCTCATCCAAGCCGCCGGACCAGCCCGCCGAGGCCTCCACACCCCGCGCATTGCCCCTGCAGGGCCTGCGCGTCGTCGAATTCACGCACATGGTCATGGGCCCCACCTGCGGCATGGTGCTGGCCGACCTGGGGGCCGAGGTCATCAAGGTCGAACCGGTGGACGGTGACCGCACGCGCCACCTGCTGGGCGCCGGCGCCGGCTTCTTCCCCATGTTCAACCGCAACAAGAAGAGCATTGCGCTCGACCTGCGCAGCACCGAAGGCCTGGAAGTGGCGCGCAAGCTCGCAGCCTCGGCCGACGTAGTCGCGCAAAACTTCAAGCCTGGCGTGATGGGCAAATATGGCCTCGACTACGCGGCGCTGAGCCCGCAGAACCCGCGTCTCATCTACGTCAACCACACGGGCTTTTTGCCCGGCCCGTACGAACACCGCACGGCGCTCGACGAAGTGGTGCAGATGATGGGAGGCCTGGCCTACATGACGGGCCGTCCGGGCGACCCGCTGCGCGCGGGCACCAGCGTGAACGACATCATGGGCGGCATGTTCGGCGCCATCGGTGCCATGGCGGCGCTGATGCAGCGCGGCATCACGGGGCGCGGGCAGGAGGTGGACTCGGCCCTGTTCGAAAACAACGTCTTCCTGGTGGGCCAGCACATGATGCAGTACGCCGTCACCGGCCAGCCTGCCGCGCCCATGCCGGACCGGATTTCATCGTGGGCGCTGTACGACGTGTTCAGCGTGAAGGATGGCGAGCAGATTTTTCTGGCCGCCGTGAGCGACGCGCAATGGATCACCTTCTGCAACGCCATGGGCTTTGCCGACCTCAAGGCCGACCCGCTGCTGGCCACCAACAACGACCGTGTGCGTGCCCGCGGCGCACTGATGCCCGACCTGCGCCAGCGCCTGGCTGCGTTCAGCGCGGCCGAGCTCGCGGCCATCTTTGAAAAACACGGCCTGCCATTTGCCCCCATCTCCCGCCCCGAGCAGCTGTTTGACGACCCGCACCTCATCGCCACGGGTGGCCTGGCCGACATCACCTTGCCCGATGGCGAGCGGGCGGGCGAGACCGTGCGCACCACGCTGTTCCCGCTGCGCATGGACGGCCAGCGCCTGGGCGTGCGGCTGCAGCCGCCCGTGCTGGGCCAGCACACCGCGGCCCTGATGCAGGAGCTGGGCTACACCACCGAGCAGATCAAGGCGCTGCAAGACAGCCACGCCGTGGCCTGAAGCCAGTGAGCCCGGTGGCAACGCACCGCCGGGCCCTGAATGCCATCCCCACCACAACGGAGACAACCGCGATGGAACACGATCTTTTTGAGCCGGCATCCCCCGGCCAGCCCACGGACCCACACCGCCGAACCACGCTGGCCGCACTGCTGGCGCTGACAGCCGCCGGCCTGGCGGTACCCGCCAGCTCCTGGGCGCAGGCCGCGGCCGACCGCCCGCTGCGCCTCATCCTGCCGGTGAGTGCCGGGTCCGGCGTGGATGGTGTCGCGCGCGCCTTTGGCCCGGCGCTGGGCAAGTCGCTCGGGCGCGCGGTGGTGATCGAAAACTTTCCCGGTGCGGGCGGCATCACCGGCACCTCGATGATCGTGAAGGCGCCGAAGGACGGATCGGCCCTGGGCATGGTGTCCAACAACCACGCGGTGAACCCCAGCGTCTTCAAGAACATTCCCTACGACGCGGTCGATGACATCACGCCCATCACCGTGATCGGTGCGACGCCCTTCGTGCTGGTGGCGCACCCGTCCGTCGCAGCCAAGAATGTGCGCGAACTCATCGCCCTGGCCAAGGCGCAGCCCGGCGTGCTGAACTACGGGTCGTCGGGCAACGGGACCATCCTGCACCTGGCGGCAGAAATGTTTGTGCACGAGGCGCAGGTGGACATCAAGCACATTCCCTACCGGGGCATGGGGCCGCTCACCGCCGATGTGATGGGCGGGCAGATCCAGCTCGCGTTCATCGCGGTGGCGGTGGCCGCGCCGCATGTCAAAGCCGGCACGCTCAAGGCCATCGGCCTGTCGTCCACCACCCGGTCGCCGTTGCTGCCGGACCTGCCGACCATCGCCGAGCAGGGCCTGCCGCAGTACGTGCTGGATGGCTGGGTGGGTATCGTCGGGCCCGCGGGCCTGCCCAAGGCAGAGGCCGAGCGCATCTACCAAGGCGTGCGCACCGCGCTGGCCGTGCCGGAGGTGCGCGATGCCCTGCTGGCCCAGGGCTACCAGCTGCAGCCCACCGCGCCGGATGCGACGGTTGCGTTCTTCCGCGCCGAGGTGGCGCGCATGGCCAAGCTGGTCAAGCAGTCCGGGCTAAAGATTGATTGATGGATCGATTGATCGATTCATCGATCGATCGGCTGTAATGGCCGCCCAGGACGAAAATATGAAAAAAATTGGTGCCTAGCGCTTGATATATAAGGGTTTGTTGCTATTAACTTGGTAGCAACACGCTTTTCATCAGTTCCATTGCTCGCACCGGCCACGACGCTGCCGCCATCACCCAAAAGTGCGTTCAGCGCGCCACTGGCGGCAGTGCCAGAGTCCGGTGCCCGCCACGCAGGTGAAACACCTCCACCGCTTCCACCAGCTGGCGCGCCTGGCCGCTCAGGCTGCCGGCTGCGGCCGCGCTTTCTTCCACCAAGGCGGCGTTTTGCTGGGTGGTTTCGTCCATGCGCACGATGGCCTGGGTAACGCGCAGCATGTCCGCGGTCTGGGCTGCGCTGGCCTGGCTGATCTCGTCCATCAGCGCGCTCACGCCCTGGATGGACGAGACAACCTCGCCCATGGTGCTGCCTGCGTTGCGGGCAAGGTCCGAGCCCGCCTGCACGCGCTCCACGCTCGTCTGGATCAGCGCCTTGATCTCGCGTGCGGCGCTGGCGCTGCGGGTGGCGAGGTTGCGCACCTCGCTGGCCACCACCGCAAAGCCACGCCCCTGTTCGCCGGCGCGCGCCGCCTCTACTGCGGCATTCAGCGCAAGGATGTTGGTCTGGAACGCGATGGAGTCGATCACGCCAATGATGTCGGAGATGCGGCGCGAGCTTTCCTGGATGCCCTGGACCACCGTCACCATCTGCGTCACCACATCGCCGCCGCGCTGGGCCACCGACGCGCCGCTCTTGGCCAGCTCGCTCGCGCGCTGCGCGTTGGAGGCGTTCTGCTGCACGGTGGCCTGCAGCTGCTGCATCGATGACGTGGTTTCGTCCAGCGACGAGGCCTGCTCTTCGGTGCGCATGCTCAGGTCCACGTTGCCCTGGGCAATCTCGGCGCTGGCGCTGGCGACGCCCTCGGCATTGCTGCGCACGCCGGACACCACGTTCTCCAGGTTGTCCTGCATGGTGCGCAGGGCTTCCAGCAGCCGCGCGGGCTCGTCCCGGCCCACCACTTCGATGTTGGTGGTGAGGTCGCCAGCAGCCACCTTGTTGGCCACCGAGACCGCCACCCGCAGCGGCCGCACCACCGAGCGTGTGAGCAGCCAGCCCGCGCAGCCCCCCAGCGCCGTGACCAGCGCCAGCGCCACCAGGCTGCTGATGAGCGCACGCCGTGCATTCAGCGCCGCCTGCTCGGCAATCGCCGCGCTGCTGGCCGCCACTTGCTGGCTCAACGCGGTCAGCAGCTTGGCGGGGCCCTGGTCGATGTCGGCCACATCGGCATCGCCGGCCGATGGCACAAAGCCCAGCGACTGGAACACCTCAAAGCCCTTGCGGTAGCCCTCGGCCATCTGCGCGTGGGCCTGGGTGAATTTCTGCAGCGCCGCTTTTTCCTGCGCGTCGGTCAGCTGCGGGTCCAGCGCCTTGGCGGCATCGGCCACGCGCTTTTCGCTGGCTTGAAAAGCAGCCCAATGCAGCTCGCGCTTGCGCGAGTCTTCACCGCGCAGCAGGGTGTTCTTCCATTCAAGCACTTGCGTCTTGAACTCGCTTTCCATGCGGCTCACCGCGCGTTCCTGGGCCACGCGCTCCTGCACCGTGGTTTCGTACGTGCCAAGGCTGCGGTACAGGGCCGCGATGCCAAACAGCGCTGCGCCCAGCAGCAGCGCGAGCACCAGGCCCAGGGCGGTGGCCATGCGTGCGCCGATGGAGTGGTTGGACATTTTCATCGGTCGGCTCCGGAAGTCGTTTTCGGTTTCTATCGCGCTGTGGCCCAGGTACAGGACCTTCGACCAGCGCGGCGCTGGCCTGGGTGCAGCCCAGCACAGGCGGCTGCACCGTCCCCTCGGGGGGTACAACACCAGCGGCCCGGTGGTGTGGCGCTTCAAGCCTTGAGCTTGAGCAGGTACACCATGACCCGCGCGGTGGTGAGGTCCAGTTCCATGAACTCTGCCAAATCCTTGCCCGTCAGCCAAGAGGGTTCCCAGCGATTGTTCTTGAGCGTGCGGACCCAGGATTCATGGACCGTGGCGGCCTCAACGGCGGCCAGCATCTCGGACATGCGTGCGGCAGATATGCCTTTGCCGGTGAACACGCCTCGCCAATTGGCCATGGTCGCGTCGACGCCCTGCTCGCGAAAAGCCGGCAGGCCAAAGGCGCTGCGGCGCGACGACACGCCGATGGCGCGCAGCTTGCCCGCCGCAATCGCATCGCTGAACTCGCTGTAGCCTGACAGCCCCATGGCCGCGCTGCCTGAGATCACCGCATCCACGACTTCGGAGCCGCCGGCAAACGGCTTGTAGACAAGGGCCTCGGGGCTGGCCTTGGCGGCGCGCGCCAGCACGCCCGCAAAGATGTGGTCCACCCCGCCGGCAGAGCCACCGGCCACGGGCACCGCCTTCAGATCAGCGCGCATGGCGTCGGTCAAGTCCTTGGCGGTCTTGATGGGCGACTTGGCCGCCACGGCAGCCACCAGGTAGTCGCTGGTGAGCCGCGCGAGTGGCTGGATCTGGGTGAGGTCCACGGCGGGCTTTTGCAGCGCCACCGCGCCCACCATCACCATGCCACCCATGAGCAGGGTGTTGGCATCGTTGCCGTATTTCTCGGCATATTTGGCCAGGCCAATCGTGCCGCCTTTGCCGCCAATGTTTTCGTATTCGATCTGGTCTGCCGCGCCCACGGCAACCAGGGCTGCACCCAGCGCCCGGCCCGTCTGGTCCCAGCCGCCGCCTGGGTTGGCCGGGATCACGATGCGCAGGGTGCCCGCCAGCTTGGGGGCCTTGGCCACCGTGGCGCGGGGCGCCGCAGCGTTGTTGCCGGCTTGCGCCCAGGCTGAAGGGTTGAAGGCTGTCCACGCTGTAGCGGTGAGGGCCGTTTGCGCGATGGCCTTGCGGCGGTTGATGGCGGTCATGGATTACCTCGTGATGGAACGGGGACGGGACACAGCCCTCTACGCAACCGATTCACAGCGAAGTCGCTGTTGCGCGGTGGTCGCCAGCAGGCTTGATGGCTTGACTGCGCAGGTGCAGGGTGACTGAAGGCAGGCTGCCAATGGTCACTGCCCAGGCTGTCAGTCTGCTGTCGAGAGTATCAGGGTAAACACGCGCAGCGGGCCATAAAAAACGCCCTGCGCCGCGGTTGCGGGGCAGGGCGTTGCGCTGACCTGATGCAGCGTGGCCGGCGCAGCGAGTGGCTGCTTACAGCGAATCGATGAAGCTGCGCAGTTTGTCCGAGCGCGATGGGTGCTTCAACTTGCGCAGCGCCTTGGCTTCGATCTGGCGGATGCGTTCGCGGGTCACGTCGAACTGCTTGCCCACTTCTTCCAGCGTGTGGTCGCTGGTCATCTCGATGCCGAAGCGCATGCGCAGCACCTTGGCTTCGCGCGGCGTGAGGCCGTCCAGGATGTCCTTGACCACGTCGCGCAGGCCGGCCTGCATGGCAGCTTCGATGGGGGCGGTGTTGGCACCGTCTTCGATGAAATCGCCCAGGTGGCTGTCGTCGTCGTCGCCGATCGGCGTTTCCATGGAGATCGGCTCCTTGGCGATCTTCATGATCTTGCGGATCTTGTCTTCCGGGATCTCCATCTTGGCCGCCAGGATGGACGCATCGGGCTCAAAGCCAAACTCTTGCAAGTGCTGGCGGCTGATGCGGTTCATCTTGTTGATCGTCTCGATCATGTGGACCGGGATACGGATGGTGCGCGCCTGGTCGGCGATCGAGCGGGTGATGGCCTGGCGGATCCACCACGTGGCGTAGGTCGAGAACTTGTAGCCGCGGCGGTATTCGAACTTGTCCACCGCCTTCATCAGGCCGATGTTGCCTTCCTGGATCAAGTCGAGGAACTGCAGGCCGCGGTTCGTGTACTTCTTGGCGATCGAGATCACGAGGCGCAGGTTGGCCTCGATCATTTCCTTCTTGGCATCGCGCGAGGTGGCTTCACCCTCGTTCATGCGCTTGTTGATGCCCTTGAGCTCGGTCAGCGGCACCACCACACGCGACTGCAGGTCCATCAGCTTTTGCTGCAGATCCTGAATGGGCGGGATGTTGCGCGCAATGATGGCCGACCAGGGCTTGCCAGCGGTCGCCTGCTTTTCGACCCACTTCAGGTTCACCAGGTTCGGCGGGAAGTCCTTGATGAAGGTTTCCTGGGGCATGCCGCACTTGTCCACGATGATGCGGCGCAGCTCGCGCTCTTTCTTGCGCACGTCGTCCACCTGGCCGCGCACCATGTCACACAGCTTCTCGATGGTCTTGGCGGTAAAGCGGATGGTCATCAGCTCGGCCGACAGGGCCTGCTGGGCCTTGACGTACGCAGGGGTGCCGTAGCCTTCCTTGTCGTACACCTTGTGCACTTTTTCAAACAGCTCGCGCAGCTTGTCAAAGCGCTCCAGCGCCTGCTTCTTGAGTTCTTCGAGCTTCTTGGTCAGCGCCTTGGAGCCGCCCTTGCCGTCGTCGTCGTCGGCTTCGTCGAATTCGTCGAAGTCTTCTTCGGCCACATAGTCGTCGGCCTCGTTGGGGTTGGAAAAACCGTCCACGATGGTCGAGATGACGACCTTGCCTTCGCGGATGTCCTCACCCATGTTGAGGATCTCGGCAATGGTGGCGGGCGATGCGCTGATCGCCTCCATCATGGCCATCAGACCGCCTTCGATGCGCTTGGCGATTTCGATTTCGCCTTCGCGCGTGAGCAGCTCCACGGTGCCCATTTCGCGCATGTACATGCGAACCGGGTCGGTGGTGCGGCCGAATTCCGAGTCCACGGTGGACAGCGCGGCTTCGGCGGCTTCTTCGGCTTCTTCTTCGGTGGCGCCTGCGGGGGCGTTGTCCGTGATGATCAGCGCTTCGGCATCGGGCGTCTGCTCGTACACCGCCACGCCCAGGTCGTTCAGCGTGGTGATGACGGCTTCAAGGGTTTCGGCATCGACCAGCTTGTCGGGCAAGTGGTCGTTGATTTCGACGTGCGTGAGGTAGCCGCGGGTCTTGCCCAGCTTGATCAGGGCCTTCAGGCGCTGGCGGCGCTTTTGCATGTCTTCTTCGGACAGGACGGTTTCGTCCAGGCCGAATTCCTTCATCAAGGCGCGTTCCTTCGCCTTGCTGATCTTCATGCGCAGCGGCTTGACCTTCTCGACCGTGGCAGCGGCCTCCGTGGTCTCTTCGACTTCGCCTTCCAGGTCCGCTTCGATGTCGGACAGGTCGGTGTCATCGCCGCCTTCCACGCTGGCGGCGCCGGCCTTGGGCTTGCGGCCGCGCTTGGCGGGTGACTTGGCATCGGCATCGCCGTCGGCGGCAGCCTTGGCGGGGCGGCCAGGGCGCTTCTTGGGGGTGTCGTCCTCGTCGGACGCGGCAGCAGCAGCCTTGGCGCGGACAGGCTTCTTCTTCAGCAATTCATCGGCAGCTTTGGTCAGCTCGGCAGAACTTTTCACGGGCACTGGTTTCACTTTCTTGGCCACTGGGGCGGGCGCAGGGGCAGACTTTTTGGCCGCGGCCTTTGCGGGCGCCTTGGCAGCAGGGGTGGGAACAGCCTTGGCGGCGGGAGCAGGAGCAGTCTTGAGCGGCTTCGCGGACTTTTGAGCGGGCATGGACACCTCAGAATCAAAAACGGACACAAAGAAAACGCAACGCCACAGATCCCGGCGCGGGTGGCAAGCGAGCCTCGGAAGGTCATCGCTTTTGAGGGGAAACCCTCAGGGGCAAGATGTCTGGGCGATCATTTGGTGTGCAGTCCTTGCGATGATTGGGCTGGTTGTGCGCGTTTGTCACGTGTGCCCGGTTCGGAGGTGCTGCTGTCGCTCTTGCCGCTAACTAACCCTACATTATACCGTCGAGGCGGATTTCAAGCCGCTTTGGCGCCTATGCCGAGCAAAACCTTGCGTTTTTGTTCGAGCACGCGGTAGCGCTCCAGGGCGGACGGGTCCTGGGCTGCCTGCAGCATCAACACCTTTTGCTCTGCCTCGATGTCCTCGACCTGCATGCGGTTGAGCAGATCGCGCAGCTCCAGCCGCAGTTCCTGCAGATCCCCCTCGGTCTGGGCGTGGGATCCCGTCATCACCTTCACGGCCAGGGCCTCGCATTCGTGCTCGCGCAGGCTTTCGCGCAGCACGGCCCAGGGCAGGGAGCCTTGTTCATGAAACTGCGCTTCGAGCCAGCTGAACAGTGGGCCGTGCGGAGACGGCAGGGCGCACAGGGTGGTGTGGTCGTCGTGGGTCAGCTCTTCCAGAAACGCCATGTGCGACAGCAGTAGCCGCGCAGCGTGGTCCGTGCGGCTGGCCGTGGGCGTGCGCGGCAGTCGCGGCTGGGGTGGCCAGGGGGCGTCCTTGTCTTTTTTCTTCCAGTTGCTTTTCCAGTCGCCGCTTTTGCGAAACGCCGGCTTGGGGCCGTAGCCGCTGCCGTAGCCCGCGTCGCCGCTGCCGTATCCGCCACCATAGCCACCGCCGTATCCGCCGCCGTATCCGCCGCCGGTGGGCTCGCCCTGCGGCTGCCACGACCCAGCGTCGGGCGGAGCGTCCCACGACGGCGCCTCCTGCTCGTACGCAGAGGGCGCGTACCGGGCCGGTGCGCCGCCTGCACTGGCGGGGGCGGTGCGCGGAGCCTCGCGCGCGCTGGCCTGCCCCCACAGGTCCGCCAAATCCTGGGCCTTGAGCTGGGTCAGATCCGCCAATTCGCTCAGCACCTGGCGCTTGAGCACGCCGTCAGGCAGGGCCGTCCACAGCGGGCGGGCGTTGCTGGCCATGTGGGCGCGGCCTTCGGCGGTGGCCAGGTCGCAGTTTTCGCTGGCGGCCTCGACCAGAAAGCGGCTGAGCGGCACCGCATCGCTCACGTGTTTGGCGAACGCATCCGTACCGTTGGCGCGGATGAAACTGTCGGGGTCGTGCTCCGCCGGCAGAAAGAGAAACTTGATGCTGCGCGTGTCCGTGGCGTGGGGCAGGGCGCCGTCGAGGGCCTTGCGGGCGGCGCGCCGGCCTGCGCCGTCGCCGTCAAAACTGAACACTACCGATTCGGTAAAGCGCAGCAGCTTGTGCACATGCTCGGGCGTGCAGGCGGTGCCCAGCGTGGCCACCGCGTTCGGAAACCCCAGCTGGGCCAGCGCCACGACGTCCATGTAGCCCTCGGTGACCAGTGCGTAGCCGTGCTCGCGGATGGCGGTGCGCGCCTCGAACAGGCCGTAGAGCTCGCGGCCCTTGTGGAAGACCGGGGTTTCGGGCGAGTTCAGGTATTTGGGCTTGTCGTCTCCCAGCACGCGCCCGCCAAAGCCGATGCACTCGCCCTTGACGTTGCGGATGGGGAACATCACCCGGTCCCGAAACCGGTCGTAGCGCTTGTCCTGCCCTTCCTCGCCCACGATGACGAGGCCGCTCTCTTCCAGCAGCGGGTCGTCGTAGTGCGGGAACACGCTCGCCAGGCTGCGCCAGCCCTCGGGCGCATAGCCCAGGCCATAGCGCTTGGCGATGGCGCCCGAGACCCCGCGGCCCTTGAAGTACGCAATGGCCCGCTGGGATTCACGCAGCTGTCGGCGGTAGGCGTCGCCCGCTTTCTCCAGCACGTCGGTCAGGGTGGCCTGTTTTTGGCGCGCGGCGGCGGCGCGTTCTTTTTCTTGGGGCGAAATGTCGTCGTCCGGCACCTGCAGGCCGACTTTCTGGGCCAGGTCCTGCACCGACTCGACAAAGCCCATGCCCGCGTGGTCCATCAGAAAGCTGATCGCGTTGCCGTTTTTGCCGCAGCCAAAGCAGTGATAGAACTGTTTGGCGGGGCTTACGCTGAAAGACGGGGATTTTTCGCCGTGGAAGGGGCACAGCCCCATGAAATTGGCCCCGCCTTTCTTGAGCTCCACATAGCGGCCCACGATGTCGACCACGTCAACGCGGGCAAGCAGTTCCTGAATGAAAGACTGAGGGATCGTCACGCAGCGTATTGTCCGCGTAAACTATTTGTTACCAGATATTGCAGAAGCGGGGCTTTCGGCATGGCAGTCACGGCAGGGTGGCGGGCGGGCAATGCGTCCAGCACTTCGGTGCGGCGGCTGCACCGTCGTGACGTGGCGGTGCTGCTGCCGCTGGCGTCTGCCGCCTTGTGGGCCCTGCCCGCGCGGGCTGCCAGCGTACTGCGGGTGCTCTCCTGGCCGGGGTATGCCGACCCTGACATCGTGGCCGCGTTCGAGAAGCGTCATGGCGTCAAGGTCGAGATCACCACCGTGGCGTCGGACGAGGTGCTGCGCGCCCAGGTGGCCAACCGCGAGGGCCCGGCATTCGACCTCGTGGCCGCCAATACGGCCGAAATCGCCCGTTTTGCGGCGCGCAGGCTGCTCACACCGTTGCCGCTGGGCAACATTCCCAACACCCAGCGCCAGCTGCCGCGTTTTCGCAGCCTGCAGTCCATCGCCGGCATCACGCAGGGCACCGATGTGTATGGCATGCCCTATACCTACTCCGAGATGGGGCTTATCTACGACCGGCAGGCGTTCAGCGCCCCGCCGCAGTCGATCGCCGTGTTGTGGGACCCGCGCTGGCGCGGCCGGGTCCTGATGTTCGATGGCAGCAGCCACGGCTTTTCGCTCGCGGCCATGTACCGCGGTTTGCCGCCGTTTCACATCGATGCCAACAAGTTCAGCCCCCTGGCCAAGGACCTGGTGGCCCTGCGGCGCAACGTGCGTGCGTTCTACAGCCTGCCCGAGGAGTCGCTGGAGCTGTTTCGCAAGCACCGCATTGCCGTGATGCATGCCAACTATGGGCAGCAGCAGCTCAAGCAGATGCGCGACGCGGGGCTTGACGTGGGCTATGTGGTTCCACGCGAAGGTGCGCTGGCTTGGCTCGACTGCTGGGCCGTCACCCGCCGCTCTACCCAGGTCGAGCTGGCCGCAGCGTGGATCAACCACATGCTCGACCCCGCCGTCAGCCGCGAACTGACGCGCCGCCAGGGGCTGGCCAACACGCTCGACGAGCCGCCAGCGCTGTCGGCAGACGCCCCTGCCGGCAGCATCGTGTGGCTGGAGCCGGTGGAAGACGAAGCCCGCCGCGCACAGCTGTGGCAGCGCATCCTGTCGGGCGACCGTCCGGCCAGGTTCTGAGGAGCGCCGCATGAAATGGGGCATTGCACTGCGGCTGGGGGTCTTGCTGGCGTCCTTCAGTGTGCTGGCCGCCGTGCTGGCGGGCTACTACACCTTCGAGTCCAGCCGCACCCGCCTGCAGGGGAGGGCCGAGCAGGCGCTGCTGGCCACCACCCAGGTGCTGGCGCGCCACATGCAGGCCGGCTTTGGCACAGTGGAGCGCGATGCGGCGTTTCTGGCCAGCGTGGCCGCCATCGAGCAGGACCGCAATGCGCTGGCCGACGTCTTCCGCGCCAGCCTGATCGCCCACCCCAGCTACCTGCAGATTCGCTACATCGGCGCGCAGGACTACGGCCTGGAGCTGGTGCGCATCGACCGCAAGGGCGACGCCTGGGTCCGCGCAGGCGAGGACGAGCTGCAGGAGAAGTCGCATTTCCCGTTTGTGTTCGAGACGCTGGGCCTGGGCGCCGGCGAGGTCTACGTGTCGGAGTTCGGCATCAACCACGAGGGCGCCGCCGATGCCGAGGCACTGCCCGTGTTCAGCATGGCGTCGCCCGTGGTGCGTGGCGGTCAGGTGCGCGGCGTGGTCGTGGTGCGGGTGGCGGCGCAGCGGTTCTTGCGCAACTTCAACACCGCGTTGCCGGCGCCGTACGGTTTTTTCCTCAGCAACCGGTGGGGAGACTTCCTCGTCCACCCCGATGCCAGCCAGGCTTTCGGATTTGACCGCGGCCAGCGCATCCTGGTGCAGGAAACCTTTGCCCCGGCCGCGGCGCTGGTCAATGGCCGCGAGACGGAGGCCGTGTTTGGCCTGCCGGGCACCGACGACGAAGAAGCCCGCGTGTTCTCGTTCGTGCGCATGCCGTTTGGGCGCGATGGCGAGAGGCGGTTCATGGTGGTGGGCCTCTCGCAACCGCTCGCGGCCGTGCAGGGCGAGGTGCTGGACCTGGGCCGCAGCATCTTCAAGGTGCTGGTGGTGCTCAGCGTGCTGGGCGTGCTGCTGGCGGCGTGGGTGTCGCGCCTGGTCACCGGGCCGCTCAAGGCCATGGTGCGGGCCACGCAGGCGTTTTCGCAGGGCCGGCCCCACAGCGATTTGCCGCTGCAGCGTGAGGACGAGATCGGCGAGCTGGCGCGCAGCTTTGAGGATATGGAGCAGCAGATCAGCCGCCAGATGACCGAGCTGAACGCCAGCCGCGACGCCATGGCGCACCTGGCGCACCACGACGCGCTCACCGGCCTGCCCAACCGCCGCATGTTCGAGCAGCGGCTGGCGCAGGCCCTGGAGCTTTCGCGCCGCAGCGGCCGCAACTGCGCGCTGCTGTTCGTGGACCTGGACGACTTCAAAGGCATCAACGACGCGCACGGCCACGCGGTGGGCGACCTGGTGCTGCAGGCTGCGGCGCGCACCATCACCGGCGCCGTGCGCCAGGCCGACACTGTGGCGCGGCTGGCGGGCGATGAATTCACGGTGCTGTGCGAGAACGTGGACTCTGAAGAAGCCGCGCTGCAGGTGGCCGCCAAGCTGCAGAACGCGTTTGACGCACCGCTCGACATCAAGGGCCAGCTGCTGCCCGTGCGGCCCAGCATTGGCGTGAGCCTGTTCCCGCGCGATGCGCAGGACGCGCACAACCTGCTGGCGAGTGCCGACGCCGCGATGTACCGCGCCAAGCAGGGCCATCGCGGCCGCCACTGAGCCCTGTGCGGCCTGGCGTGCAGGTCAGCCCGATGAATAGGCCGGGCAGTGCGGGTCGCCGGCGTGCCGTGCCTGCGCCTGCCCGCGCGATGTTTCGCCCAGCAACCTCTGCAGGGCCTGTACCTGCCACTGCTGCTCCGGCTCAAACGCAGACGCGTCCTGCACCGCGTACCCGCCATACGCGTACACGGTGGCATAGGCGGCGTAGCTGGCGGCGTCCAGCGCGCGCCCTGCCAGCGCATGGGCCACGGCGTAGGTGGCAGACACGGCAGCGTGGGCCGAACCGTCGATGGATTGCGAGCCCCGGTGGTGCGACGCCACCTCTTTCAAGCGCGCTGCCGTGTGCGCCAGCGTGGCCGCATCCACGGTGCCCGCAATGAACCCGGCCAGCGTGTCCAGGCCGGCGATGGCCTCGGGGTCTTCCAGCAAATGGCGCACGCGCTGCACGCAGGCCAGGCCAAAAGCCAGGCGCAGTCCCGCGCGGGCTTCGTCGGCCAATCCGCATTCAGCGGCGAGTTGGGAGAGGGCGGGGTTCATGGCGGGGGGCTCCTTTCGAGGCGAATGGACTTCCAACTGGGTTGCTATAAATTAAATAGCTATAAGTGCAATAGGAATAAGCGCTAGGGCCGATTTTTATCAATATTTTTGGTGTGGGGCGACCCCCGCGGCTGTTGCGGCATGCCTCGGCGCACCACCCCGCAGCGTCCACCGCATCGACGGCATTGTGGTGACGGTGCTCGGCGTCGTCGAGCTTTTCCCAACGACCTCAAACCAGTGCGGCCTTGTCATCCAGCCAGGCGCGGGGCGACATGCCCAGCTTCTGCGCAAACACCCGCGACAGCGCAGACGGGTTGGCATACCCCAGCTCCTGCGCAATCGATTTGATCGACCGGCCACCGCGAAGGTGCGCCTGCGCCAGCGTCAGCCGCCAGTGCGCCAGGTACTCCGCTGGCGTCTCGCCCACCACCGTCTTGAAGCGGGCCGCAAAGGCGCTGCGCGACATGCCGGCCTGCGCGGCCATCTGCTCCAGGCCCCATGCCTGGCCCGGCGCATCGTGCAAAGCCGTGAGCGTGCGCGCAAGGCGTGGGTCGGCCAGGCCCGTCAGCAGGCCCGGCGGCGTGTGCGCTTCCTGCGGATGGTCCAGCAGCCAGCGCAGCAGCTGCAACAGCACCACTTCAAACAGCCGGTCGGCCAGCACGCGGTGGCCGCAGCGCAGGCGGTCGGTCTCGGCAAACAGCAGATCCAGCGCCTGCTGGAGGCCATCTACCGCGTGCAGCGGCAGCACGATCAGCGGGGGCAGGGCACGGGCCAGCGGGTGGCTGGCGCCGCCGTCAAAGTCCAGCGCCGCACAGGTGAAGTCCGCCCCATCGACGGGCGCGTTGTGAAAGTAATGCGCGAGCGGCCGCGCGTAAAGCAGCAAGCTGGGTTCACGCACCTCCAGCCGCTCCGGCGGGCCGGCCAGGGGCTGGTGGGTGACCACCATTTCGCCGCTGCGCAGCACGTGCAAAAAACCCCGGCCAGGGGCTGCTGCGTAGTGCGTCACGCCGCACAGCGGGCCTTTGTGGAACAGGTGCGCACGCACGCGGAACCGCTCCAGCAGGGAAGACAGGCGGTCAAAGGGCGCGAGGGCTGCCGCTGGTGGCTCGGGGGTGTTGTCCGTCTTGTGCATATGGGTCTGGATGGATTGGTATGAATGATGGATTTTTAATGCCCGATGGTATGCGCTATCGCCAGACACTGGCGGGGTGCTGTCTTCAGGCACCCGGCGCAGCCCGCTGCATCGGCCGACCGTATCTCCCACAACTTCCAAGGAAAACACCATGTCCCCTACCTCCACTTCCCCAGCGCACGTGGGTCTTGTCGACCCCGCCACGGCCACCGGCCGCGCCCGCGCTCTGCTCGACCAGGTCCATGGCGCCTTCGGCAGCACGCCCAACATGTTCCGCGCGGTGGCCAATTCGCCCGCTGCGCTGCAAAGCATGCTGGGCTCCTTCGGCGCACTGGGCGGCGGCGTGCTGGCCCCGGCGCTGGGCGAGCAGATCGCCGTCGCGGTGGCCGACCGCAATGCCTGCGACTACTGCCTGGCGGCCCACACCGCGCTCGGCCGCAAGGCCGGCGTGAGTGGCGACGACCTGCTCGCCGCACAGTCGGGGCAATCAGCCGACCCCCGCACCGCCGCCGTGCTGCGCTTTGCGCTCAAGCTGGTCAACGAGCGCGGTCAAGTTGATGCGGCCGACGTGCAGGCGCTGCGCGACCAGGGCTTGAACGATGAGCACATCGTGGAAGTCGTGGCGCACGTGGCGCTGAACCTCTTCACCAACTACGTGAACGTGGCGTTGGCCGTGCCGGTGGATTTTCCGAGCGTCAAGCTGCGCGCCGCACGCTGACCCGGCGCGGCGCGGCAGGCACGCGGCTGGGCCGGTCAGCCCGGGTTGGGCCAGCTCAGGCTGCGCTGGCCGCGTGCAGCTCTTGCTCCAGCCACGCCGCAAATCTCAGCGCCTGCGGCGACGGCTGGGGCGCCAGGCCGTAGTAGTGGCGCGCCAGCGGCAAGGCCAGGCCCGGCAGCGGGCAGACCAGGCGGCCGGCCGCCAGGTCCTGCGCCATGAGTGAGGCCGGCGCGAGCGCAAAGCCCATGCCGTCCAGCACCGCCTGCAGCACGAAGTGCAGGTGGTCAAACTGCAGCTGGCCGGCCGGCTGCAGCCCGAGTGCGCCCACCTGTTTCTTCCAGTCTTCCCAATCGCTGTGGCGCGAGCGCGACCACAGCAGCACATGCGCCCCCAGGTCGCGCGGCGCCCTCACGGGGTGGGCGGCCCACAGCGCGGGCGTGCCCACCACCAGCGCCTCATCATGCAAAAACGGCTGCGCGGCGATGGAGTGTGGCCAGCCGCCGAGCCCGCGGCGTATCGCCACGTCAAACGGCGCGCCCGCCTGGTCGGGGGTGACGGTGCTGGTGACCACGTTGGGCTCGATGTCGGGGCACTGCGCCACAAACGCCGGCAGCCGCGGGATAAGCCAGCGCACCGCAAACGAGGGGCGCACGTTGATCGTCACTGTGCGGGTGCCAGAGGGTGCCATCAGCGCCTGGGCGGCTGCGCCAATCTGCGCCAGTGCGGGCTCTACCTGCGTAAAAAATTGCAGGCCGTGGGGCGTGAGCAGCACCTGCCGCACGCGCCGCTCAAACAGCGCCACGCCCAGATGTTCTTCCAGTGCGCGGACCTGCCGGCTGATAGCACTGTGCGTGACATGCAGCTCTGCCGCTGCGCGGGTAAAGCTCAGGTGCCGCGCGGCCGCCGCAAACGCCCGCACGGCATGAAGCGGTGGCAGGCGCTGTGGCAGAGTGGGCGGCATGCGTGCGATTTTGTCACGCATGCTGCGCTGCAATGTCATTTGTCAGCGCCGGCCAGCTCGCGCACCATCGACTCCGGCCCGGATTTTCATCACCCCCCAATGACCGCCATGACAGACCACGCCACACCCCTCGCCGCATCCGCCGACCCCCATGCCGTCAACACCCTGGCGCACCTTGAAGCGCTCATGGGCAAGCCCAGCGATGCCTCCGTCTACAAAGAGGTGCCGAACGTGCACCCCGCCTACCGCGCCATGATCGAAGCTTCGCCCTTTGTGATGCTGGCCACCAGCGGCCCCGATGGGCTGGACGCATCGCCGCGGGGCGACCCCGCCGGGTTTGTGCAACTGCAGGACGACAAGACCCTGCTGCTGCCTGAGCGCCGCGGCAACAACCGTGCCGACAGCCTGCGCAACATCCTGACCGACCCGCGCGTGGCACTGCTGTTTCTGATCCCCGGCGTGGGCGAAACCCTGCGCGTCAATGGCCGCGCCCGCATCAGCACCGCGCCCGAGCTGCTCGCACGTTTTGTGGTCAACGGCCAGCCGCCCAAATGCGTGATCGTGGTCGACGTGGAAACCGTGTTCTTCCAGTGCGCCCGCGCCATCCAGCGCTCACGCCTGTGGGACGCCGTACCCCCCGGCACCCCACGCACGGTGCCCACGCCCGGGGCGATCCTTGCGGCCATCACGCACGATGCGTTTGATGGCGCGACGTACGACAAGGAGCTGCCGGCGCGGCAACAGGCGACGCTGTACTGAAGCCCAGAGCCACCGAAACGCTGCACCGAACCCTGCAGCGATCGCACTGCGGTAGCCACGCGGCTTGGCGGCCCGCCCCCAAAGGCGGGTCCAGCAACTGACGGACACTAGCCACTCCACGGAGGAGTTCGAGGCGATGGATTCAATACTTTGGGTGGTGGCGTTGGGCGCCATAGCGGCCGGGTTTGTGCAGGGCCTGTCGGGCTTTGGCTTTGGCATGGTGGCCATGTCGTTCTGGGCCTGGACGCTGGAGCCGCGCCTGGCGGCTGTGCTGACGGTGTGCGGTGCCCTCGTGGGCCAACTCGTGGCAGCGGCCACGGTGCGCCGGGGCTTTGACAAGGCACGGCTGCTGCCCTTCGTGCTGGGCGGCCTGGCGGGCATTCCGCTGGGCGTGGCCGTGCTGCCGCGCCTGGACATGGACGCTTTCAAGCTGGTGCTGGGCATGTTGCTGGTGCTGTGGTGCCCGGCGATGCTCATGGCCAAGCAACTGCCGCGCATCACCCGCGGCGGCCGCGTGGCCGACGCGGTGGTCGGGATGGCGGGCGGCATGATGGGCGGGTTGGGGGGCTTCACCGGCGTGCTGCCCACGCTGTGGTGCACGCTGCGTGGCATGGACAAGGACGTGCAGCGCGCCATCATCCAGAACTTCAACCTGGCCATGCTGCTGGTGACCTTTGCCACCTACGCGGCCACAGGGCTCATCACCCGCGAGGCCCTGCCCCTGCTGGCCATCGTGGTCCCCGCCATGCTGGTGCCCACGCTGCTGGGCGCGCGGCTGTACCACGGCATCAGCGACGCGCGGTTCCGGCAGATCGTGCTGGGCATGCTGACGTTGTCGGGTGTGGCAATGCTGGTGGCGAGCGTGCCCAAGGTGCTGGCGCGGCTGGGGTAGCGGCACACCGTCAGAACCCTGACGGCTTGGCAGCGAGGCCGCGCGTTCGGGCCTAACATGCTCCCCGGCACGCGCCCCGCTGCACGCAGGCGTGGCCGCCGCACCAGGCTGCAGCAACGTCAACGCAAACGCAAACGCAAACGCAAACGCAAACGCAGCCGCGGCTTCATCCACCGAGGAGACTTCATGACAACAACACACAACAAAACCCTGGCCCGCGCTGCCGGCGCTGCCATCGCCCTGGCCTTGGCCGCCGCACCGGCGCTGGCCGACGTGTTTACCAAGGAAGAGCTGATCAAGGTCAACAAGGAGGCGGCGGGCGGCGGCAAGGGCACGCTGATTGGCGAATACGCTTTCACGCGCGACAAGGCGCTCAAGGACCATGCGATCAAGGAGATCAGCTGGCTCACGCTGCAGCCGGGCGACTCCATCGGCTTTCACAAGCACACGACCAACGAAGACACCTACATCATCATTTCGGGCCGGGGCACCTTCCGCGACAAGGATGGCAAGGACGTGGCGGTGAAGCCGGGCGACGTGACCATCGTGCGCAAGGGCGAGTCGCATGGCCTGGTCAATACCGGCACCGAGCCGCTGGTGTTTGTGGATGTGATTGCCGAGCAGTGAGCTGCTGAGCCGGTGATGCAGTGACGCAGTAGTGTGAAGTGCGGCCGATTTGCCCGCACCCGCATTGCGGCAGCAGCCGGCGTGCCACAGCAAAAAGAGCGTTCTGCAGCACGGACTGCAGAACGCTCTTTTTTTGATAGCTGCTGGCGCTTATCCAGAAAGCGGTAGCGGCATTTTTTGCTTGAAGTTGATCCTCAGTCGCCCATCACCACACCCTCGCGCCGCGGGTCGGCGCCGCCCATCCACAGCTTTTTGCCATGGGCGTTGCCCAGCGTGATGGCCTGCAGGCCGCTGGTCATGTTCATCTCGCGCACCTCGGCGCCGCGTGCGCGCAGGGCTTCCACCGTGGCGGGCGGGAAGCGTTTTTCCTCCAGCAGCGTAGGCCCGTTCATGGAGCCGAAGTTGGGCAGGTTGATGGCCTGCTGCGGCATCAGGCCCCAGTTGAAGACGCCGTACAGCGTCTTGGCGGTGTAGTGGATGATGGCCGCGCCGCCGGGGCTCCCCCCGCTCATCAGCAACTCGCCCGTGGCCTTGTCGAACACCAGCGTGGGCGCCATGGACGAGCGCGGGCGCTTGCCGGGCTGCACGCGGTTGGCAATGGGCTGGCCTTGCGCGTCGGCGGGCGCGAAGCTGAAGTCGGTGAGTTCGTTGTTGAGCAGGAAGCCTTTGACCATTTGCCGCGCGCCAAACTGGTCTTCGATGGTGGTGGTCATGGCCACCGCGTTGCCGAACGCGTCGACGATGCTGATGTGGCTGGTGCCGTACTCGGGCTGGTCGGGCATGGGCGCATAGCTGGTCTTCACCGCGCCGGGGTTGCCGGGCTGCGCGACCTTCATGCTCTGCGGGCCGATGAGCTTGGCGCGCTCGGCCAGGTAGGCCGGGGCGAGCAGGCTGCTCCAGCTGCCGGCGGGCGGCTGCACGAAGTCCGGGTCGCCCACGTACTGCGCGCGGTCGGCGAAGGCCAGGCGCGCGGCCTCGGTGTACAGGTACAGCCAGTCGGCCGAGGGGATGCCGTCCTGCAGCGGCTTGGCGGCGGCGTCGGTGTTCTTGAGGATGCCCAGGATCTGCCCGATGGCAATGGCGCCCGAGCTGGGTGGCGGAAAGCCGCACACGCGGAAATCTTTGCTGGCCACCTGGTAGTCGTGGCACAGCGCCTCGCGCTTCTTGGGTCGGTAGCCGGCCAGGTCGGCCATGCTGAGCTTGCCCGGGTTGGTGGGGTGCTTTTGTACCTTGTCGACGATGGCCTGGGCGATCTCGCCTTCGTGCAGGGCCTTGCTGCCTTCGGCGGCAATCTTGCGCAGCACGGCGGCCAGCTCGGGGTTGCGCAGGTTCACGCCCACGTCGCGGGCATCGCCATCGGCCTTGTAGAAGTAGGCGGCGGCCACCGGATCCTTCTTCAAGTGGGCATCGGCCGCCACCAGGGTGTTGAGCCGCGCGCTGACCTTGAAGCCGCCCTCGGCCAGGGTGATGGCGGGCTGGAACAGCGTGGCCCAGGGCAGCTTGCCATGCTGCTTGTGCGCCATCTCGAGCATGCGCACGGTGCCGGGCACGCCGACCGAGCGGCCGCCCACCACGCCGTCATAGAAGGGCACAGGTTTGCCATCGGCGCCCAGGAAGAGTTTTTCGTCGGCCGCAGCGGGCGCGGTCTCGCGGCCGTCATAGGCCTCCACCGTTTTTCCGGTGCTGTGCAGCAGGAAGGCGCCGCCACCGATGCCGCTCGATTGCGGCTCCACCAGCGTCAGCACCATCTGCACTGCGATGGCGGCATCGATGGCCGAGCCGCCGGCTTTCAGGATCTGGTAGCCCGCGTCGGTGGCCAGCGGGTTGGCAGCGGCCACGGCGAATTTCTCGGTGGCCCAGCCGGGTTTTTCGGTGTAACCCGATGAGCCTTCGGGCTGGGCGGGCACGGTGTAGGCGAACTGCGAGGGGGCGCTGGCGCAGCCGGCCAGCAAGGCGGCGAGTGCGGCACCGGCGGCGAGGCCTGGGGCGCTGCGCCGGTTCGCTGTGGGGTGGGCGGGCGCTAGGCGGGCGGCGGCGGTGGTTGTGGCTGGCATGGGCTTCTCCTTCGTGGCACGAAGCGGCCATCGTACGGCGCGGTGCTCAGGCAGGGGCGCGGCGTTACATTGCGCTACAGGCGCTTGGATTTTGGGTGTTTTAGGCCTCTAGCGCTTGATAGGTAAGCGCTAATAGCTATTAAATACATAGCATTCGCGTTTGGCCGCATCACGTGGTCGCGATCCCTGCGCTGCTGCGAGCGCCTGCCGCCACACTCCGCTGACGACCGCTGGATGAGGCGTATAGATGTCTTCGCTCGCGCTGCGCATCCCCTCGGGCAAGTCCCCACAACGCCTCAGCTGCTGGCGTCGAGAACCGGCCCCGGCCGGCCGTCATGGACCACAAAGCGTGCCAGCGTCCTGGCGCTGCTGTCCGCGCGCATCGGGTCGTCCAGCACGCGCAGGGTGGTGGTCCATCGCCGCGGCGTGATGTCCGCCAGGCCGTAGCCGCGCTGGTCGCACCGGGCCAGCAGCACATGCGGGTTGTGCCGCGCGACCGCGTCCACCTTGTCCTGCGTGGTGCCTGAGCGCGAGCTGATCGAAGTGCCGCAAAACTCGCTGGCCAGCACCGGCGAACCCGCGCGCTGTGCGTCAGCCCGCACCTCGCACACATAGTTCTGGTGGATATCGCCGCCCAGCAGCACGGTGTTGCGCGGTGCGTGGCGGGCCACCGATTGCAGCAGGCGTGCGCGGCCAGCGGGGTAGCCGTCCCAGCTGTCGGTGGACACCGTGCCGGACGGGTAGTGGCGCGGCGAGAACAGCGTCTGCTGCGCCACTACGCTCCAGCGCGTGGCGCCCTGCGCGGCGGCGTCGGTCGCCAGGCCGGCGTCGAGCCATTGTTCCTGCGCCGTGCCCAGCAGCGAGCGGGCGGGGTCGGCCAGCTCGGCGCAACTGCCGCCGCGCACGGCGCCGCTGCTGGCGGAGTCCGTGGGCCGGCAGGCCTGCCAGCTGCGGTACTGACGGCTGTCCAGCAGATGGATGTGCGCCAGGCGGCCCCAGCGCAGGCGGCGGTAGACCTGGAGGGCGTCCCAACGCGTATCGGCGACGGGGCGGTTCAGGCTGGCTGCGCGCAGAGGCATGTTCTCGTAGAAGGCCTGCCACGCGGCGCCGCGCTGGACCAGAAAGCTTGCAGCGTCGCCGCGCCCAGAGGCGCCGGCGTAGTCGTTTTGCACCTCGTGGTCGTCCCACGTCACGGCCCATGGGCAGGTGGCATGCGCAGCTTGCAAGGCTGGGTCGCTTTTGTGCAGCGCGTAGCGGTCGCGGTAGTCAGCCAGCGTGGTGGCCAGCCGCAGGCTGTGCGTGCGCGCCAGGTCCGCGGTGTTTTTCGGCGTGGCGTATTCGTAGATGTAGTCGCCTAGAAACAGCACCAGATCAGGCTGGTCGGCAGCCAGGTGGCGCCACGCGGCGTAGTGGCCGTGCTCCCAGCGCTGGCACGAGGCAAAGGCCACGCGCAAAGCATCCGGCAGATCGCCCGGCGCGGGCGCGGTGCGTGTGCGGCCCACCGTGCTCACGGCGTCGCCCAGCATGAAGCGGTAGTGGTACCAGCGCCCCGGCGCCAGGCCGTGCAGCTCCACATGCACGCTGTGGCCGAGCGCGGGCAGCGCGGTGGCTTCTCCTTTTTGCACGATCTGCGCAAACCGCGCGTCGTGCGCCACCTCCCACCGCACGGTGTGGGCGGCTTGCATCTGTGCGGGGTCCGCCAGCACCAGCCGAGTCCACAGCACCACGCCGTCCGGCGCCGGGTCGCCGCTGGCCACGCCGAGCGCGAAAGGGTTCGATGGCAGGGAAGGTGGATTGCTCCATGCCCAGCGGGGCAGGGCGGTGGCGGCGGCAGCCCAGGCGGCTCGCCGCAAAAAGATTCGCCTCTGATCTTGCGTCATTGCGCTGCGCTTGAAAGCTGGCGCGGCCCAGGCCAGTGGCCACCGCGCAAGGGCCGCCCCGCTGCGCTGGTGGCGTCTCCCTCCCGCAGGAGAGAGGGAAGGCGCCGAAGGCGACTCAGGGGGTGCTTCATCAGCCTATGCGGTCATCACCCGGTTCTTGCCCGAGCGTTTGGCCAGGTACATCCCCTGGTCCGCACGGCGGATGGCGTCGGCGCTGCTTTCGCTGTCGGTCAGCTGGGCCACGCCCGCGCTGAAGGTGATGAGCAATTTTTCGGAGCCCTGCAAGAAGAAACGGGTGGTGAGTTCGCGCTGCAGCCGTGTCATCGCCGCCACGCCGTTCTCGACCGTGGTGTCAGGCATCACCAGCACGAATTCTTCGCCGCCGTAGCGCGCCAGCAGGTCCTGCGGCCGCATGACCTCGCGCGTGACCTGCGCCAGGTGCACCAGCGCGGCATCGCCACCCGAATGGCCCAGGCGGTCGTTGATGGTCTTGAAGTTGTCCACGTCGAGCAGCGACAGGCACAGCGGCGAGCCCAGGCGGCGCGCGCGGGCGATCTCGCGCTCCATCGCTTCATCCAGGCCCTTGCGGTTGAGCGAGCCGGTCAACGGGTCGTGCCGGGCCTGCGCGCTGGCGCGGTCGAGTTCTTCTTGCAGCTTGGCGACCTGGGCACGCTTGGCTTCGGTGCGCTCGCGCAGATCGTGCAGTTCGTCGTGCGCCACCCGGCTGTCCAGCGCCATGGAGCGCGTGGCGGTCATCACCTCTTGCAGCACGGGCGCGATTTCTTCGAGGGTGTTGGCCTTGCCGATCAGGTCGGCGCAGCGCGCCATGGTGCCCTGGTAGGTGGTGCTGGAAGCCGTGATCTTGGCCAGCCGTTCGATGAAGGTGGAGAGCATGTCCTTCATCTGCTCCTGGGCCTCCAGCGTGCGAGCCTTGGCCTCACCCTGCTTGAAGATCACGTCCTTGAGCCGGCGCTGCACGTCGTCGAGCCGGCGCAGGGTGAGCGGCGGCGTCGAGGCGGCCATCAGCGCCTCGGCCTGGCCCAGCAGCCAGCGGTCTTCCACGCTGAGCACGGCGATGTTCTCGAACACCATGTGCAACAGTTCCAGCAGGCTGGTGCGGATGGCCGCCTGCTCCTCGGTGGCGAACGACAGGCGGTAGGTGAAGTTGCCCAGCATGAGCTGGACGGTGGACACCGGCGGCGCGGGTTCCTTCAAGAAGGTGATGAGCTGCTGCGCCATCTCGATGACGCGGGCGTCGTCTTCACCCAGCGCTGGCAGCGTGTTGTCGATCAGGCGGGCGAGCAGCTGCGCAAACTCGTCGGGAAGGATGTGGGCCGCGCCGGCAGCGGCGGCGTCTGCGGCGGTCTCAATCGGGGCGGTGGCAGATGCCGCGGCGGGGGTGAGGCCCAGGTTGGCGTAGCCCACCAGCACGCTTTGTACGGCGGTCCAGTCCTTGTTGTTGACGGCGCGTTCGAACTGGCCGAGCAAACGTTTTTGCGCCGGCGTCTGGCCGGGCAGCACGCGCAGGATGTGGTGCAGTGGGACCTCGGGGAAGGGCTGCGGGCTTCGGGTTCCCGCAATCTCGTCATACAACGCCAGGTAGTTATCGGGCGTGGGCGGAAGCCGGCGGGCGGCCAACTGCTTGAGCGTCTCGCGTGCGATTTCGGAGGGGGAGCGGTCGGCCATGTGCGGACACCAGTGTCAGAGGGAGCAGGAGGCGCGAGTTTGACACAGCGTGCGGTTTTGCGGGCCCCGCCGGATGGCGAAATGGCCCGCCTGGAACCGGCCCCCTGGCGGGGCGAGGGCCAGGACCGGAGGGAGGGTGGCGCCAGCCGCCCCTCCCGGTGGCGTTCAGTTGACCATCACGAGCTTGCCCATCACCCCGCGCGAGCCCATGTGCGCGTAGGCCGCGGGCAGCTCGGCCATGGGCATGGTGCGGTCAATGACGGGCTTGACCTTGCCCGCGGCGTACCACTGCGCGAGCTCGCCCATCATCGCGGCGTTGGCCTTGGGCTCGCGCTTGGCAAAGTCGCCCCAGAACACGCCCACGATGGAGGCGCCCTTGAGCAGCGCCAGGTTGAATGGAAGCGCAGGGATGGGGCCCGAGGCAAAACCCACCACCAGATAGCGGCCGCGCCAGGCGATGGAGCGAAACGCGGGCTCGGCAAAGTCGCCGCCGACCGGGTCGTAGATCACATCGGGGCCCTTGCCATCGGTCAGCGCCTTGATGGCTTCGCGCAGGTTGTCCTTGCTGTAGTTGATGGTCGCGTCCGCGCCGATCGAGGTGCACAGCGCGCATTTCTCGTCGCTGGAGGCTGCGGCGATCACGCGGGCACCCATGGCCTTGGCGATCTGGATGGCCGACGTCCCCACGCCGCCTGCGGCGCCAAGCACCAGCACCGTCTCGCCGGCCTTGAGCTGGGCCCGGTCGACCAGCGCGTGGTACGAGGTGGCGTAGATCATGATGAAGGCCGCCGCGTCCACATGCGAGAAACCATCGGGCAAGGGCATGCACAGAGCGGCTGGCGCAATCGTGTGGGTGCCGAACCCGCCGGTGCCCGACAGGCAGGCCACGTTCTGGCCGACCTTGAGGTGCGTGACGCCGTCACCTACTGCGGCCACGACGCCCGCGTACTCGGAGCCGGGCACGAAGGGCAGGGGCGGCTTCATCTGGTACTTGTTCTGCACGATCAGCAGATCGGGGAAGTTCAGGCTGGCTGCCTTGATCTCGATGAGCACCTCGCCCGCCTTGGGGGTGGGGGTGGGCAGTTCGGTCCAGCTCAGGGCGTCGACGCCGACGGGGTTGGTGCAAAGCCAAGCGTGCATGAAGAGGTCTCCTGTCAATGTTGCCGCGGATGATAGGCGGGGCCTCGGGGCCCCCGATGTCCCACGAGCGACCGGCCGGCATGGCGTGGGCGTTGTCGTTGTGCCCAGGTTGGGCAGACGGACGGCCACCTACAATCCGTTGCACTCCCTGCTGCAACCCATGAAAATTCTGATCTCCAACGACGACGGCTACCAGGCTCCAGGCATCGTGGCACTGCACGATGCGCTCAAAACCCTCGACGGCGTGGAGGTCGAGGTGGTCGCGCCCGAGCACAACAACAGCGCCAAGTCCAACGCGCTCACGCTGCATTCGCCGCTGTCGGTGCACAAGGCGCACAACGGATTCCGGTACGTGAACGGCACGCCAGCGGACTGTGTGCACATCGCCCTCACCGGGTTGCTGGGGTATCGGCCTGATTTGGTGGTATCTGGCATCAACAACGGCGCCAACATGGGCGACGACACCATCTATTCAGGCACCGTGGGTGCGGCGATGGAAGGCTATCTGTTCGGCATCCCCGCCATCGCGTTCTCTCAGGTCGACAAAGGCTGGGGCGAGATCGAGGCTGCAGCCGCCAAGGCACGCGAGATGGTCGCGCAGATGGTGGCGCAGCAGCTGGTGACCGAGACGCCGTGGCTGCTCAACGTGAACATCCCCAACCTGCCCCTGAATGCGCTCAAGTCGATCAAACTCTGCCGCCTGGGCCGCCGCCATGCGGCCGAGCGGGTGATCGTGCAGGAGAGCCCGCGCGGCGAGGCCATGTACTGGATCGGCGGCGCCGGAGCCGCCAAGGACGACGCGGAAGGGACCGACTTCCACGCCACGGCGCAAGGCCATGTGTCCGTCACGCCGCTGAAGGTGGACCTCACGGACCACGACAACCTGGGCTACTGGGCGCAGACCGCCTCGCGTTGGGTGGAGGGGGCGCAGGGCGCCCCCGCGGCATGACGCAGCGTCGCCCCGGGTTCCCGGCGCGGCTGCCGGGCGCTGCGGCGCCATTGCCGTCAAGGCCCGCACAAAGCGCGCAGCCAGCCCATCGGCCCGGTGCCTTGCCGCCGGCCGGCGTCGGGCTCGATTCCGTGGCGGTGCGCACACGCATGGTCCAAAAACTGGCCGCTGGCGGCATCACGTCGCCCGCCGTGCTGCAGGCCATGGGCGCAGTGGAGCGCCACCGCTTTGTGGACAGCGCGCTGGTCAACCAGGCCTATGAAGACACGAGCCTGCCCATTGGCCTGGGGCAAACGATTTCCAAGCCGAGTGTGGTTGCGCGCATGTGCGAGCTGTTGCTGGGCGCAGAGGGTGCCCGCGCCGGTGGCTTGGGGCGGGTGCTGGAGATCGGCACCGGTTGCGGCTACCAGGCGGCCGTCTTGAGTCAGCTGGCGCGGGAGGTCTACACCCTGGAGCGCCTGCGCGGTCTGCACGACAAGGCCCGCAGCAACCTGCGGCCGTTTCGCCTGGCCAACGTGCATCTGCTTTTTGGCGACGGCATGCTGGGTTATCCCAAGGGCGCGCCCTACGCCGCCATCATTGCTGCCGCTGGGGGTGACGCTTTGCCGCAGGCCTGGTGCGACCAGCTGGCCGTGGGAGGGCGCCTGGTGGCCCCCATGGCGGTGGCCGGTGGGCAGCAGATGTTGCTCGTGATCGACAAAACCTCGCACGGATTGAAACAAAACGTGCTCGAGCCGGTCCATTTTGTCCCTCTAAAATCGGGGATTGCCTGAAGGGAATTGCTTATGTTCGTATCGCGTGGTCTTGTGGTTGGGTTTACCGTGGCGCTGGCGGGGCTTGCGCTCACCGGTTGCGGCACCCGGCTGAACAAGGCTCCTGTGGAAGACCGGGGCACCTCCTCGTCCTCCGCACCTGCACCGGCTGTTCAGCCCGGCGCGGTGGTGGGTGCTCCCATCAAGCCGCTGCCCGGCGTGGAAAACGCAGGCAAGCCCGGCTATTACACGGTCAAGCCCGGGGATACCCTCATTCGTATTGGTTTGGAGACCGGCCAGAGCTGGAAAGACATCGCGCGCTGGAACAACCTTGAAAACGCGAATCTGATCGAAGTCGGCCAGGTGCTGCGCGTGACGGCTACTCCACCGCCTTCCGCGGCTGTGGCTTCCGATACAGGCGTGGTCACGCGCCCGGTCACCTCGTCTTCCGTCACGCCAGCCGCGCCCGCCAGCACGCCGGTACCACCAGCCAGCGCGGCCAAGCCTGGTGCTTCCGCAGCTTCGGGCCCGGCAGTGGCCGCCGCACCCGTTCCGGCCGCGGCACCGGCTGCACCCGCCGCGGCGGGCGGCGATGACGAGTTGGCCTTTATCTGGCCCGCCCCGGGCTCTTTGATCGCCGGGTTTGACGAAGCCCGGAACAAGGGCTACGACATCTCGGGCAAGGCCGGCGACCCGGTTCTGGCTGCGGCAGATGGACGCGTGGTGTATGCCGGTGCGGGCCTGCGCGGTTATGGCAATCTGGTCATCCTGAAGCACAACAACACCTTCCTCACGGCCTACGCCCACAACCAGACGCTCCTGGTCAAGGAAGACCAGGCGGTGCGCAAGGGCCAGAAGATTGCCGAGATGGGCAATACCGATGCGGACCGCGTGAAACTGCACTTCGAGATCCGCCGGCAGGGCAAGCCTGTCGATCCCTCGCGCTATCTGCCTTCGCGCTAAGCCGTGGTGAATCCGCCGCCCAGCGGTAGGACGGCCCCTGCGGAATCAGCGGAGGGCACCCACGATCTGCTCGTCGACGAGCCGGAAGGCTTTGCCGATGATGTCGGCAGTGAATTTCGGACGATGACCGTTGGTGTCGCCCAGCACGGGGAACGGCTGGACCGGGCACTGGTAGAGCTGGTGCCCGAGTTCTCACGGAGCTACCTCCAGCAGTTGTTGTCGCAAGGCCTAGTCAGTGTTCAAGGAAAGCCCGCGATCAAGGCCGCCGCCAAGGTGAAGGCAGGCGACCAGCTCGTGCTGGAGATGCGGCCGACGCTGCAAAGCCAGGCTTTTCGGCCCGAGCCCATGGCCATTGATGTGGTCTACGAGGATGCGCACCTGCTGGTGGTGAACAAGCCGGCGGGCCTGGTCGTGCACCCGGCGCCGGGCAACTGGAGCGGGACTTTGCTCAATGGCTTGCTCGCCCGGGACGACAAGGCGCTGACCGTGCCGCGCGCGGGCATTGTTCACCGCCTCGACAAGGACACCAGTGGCCTCATGGTCGTGGCCCGCGACCGCGCGACGATGGATGCGCTGGTTGCGCTGATTGCGGAGCGAAGCGTCAAGCGCCAGTACGTGGCTTTGGCGCACGGTGCCTGGAGCGGGCCAAAAACCCGCACAGTGAATGCCCCGATCGGCCGGGATCCACGCAACCGCCTGCGCATGGCCGTGGTGGACCTCTCGGTTCATGCTGGAAAAGCGGCGCGCACCGACATTCGCTGGCTCGAGGGCTCGGATGAAGGCTGCTGGGTGCAGTGCACCTTGCACACGGGGCGCACGCACCAGATCCGGGTGCACATGGCGTCCCTGAAGCACCCGCTGGTGGGCGATACCCTGTATGGGGGCGCGCCCGTGGAAGCCATGCAGCGCCAGGCGCTGCACGCCTACCGGCTGGCGTTTGCCCATCCTGTGACGGGGCAGGCGCTGGAGTTTCAGGCCCCCGTGCCGCAGGACATGCGCCAAGCCTTGGCTTTATGGGGCCTGGGCTACAATGCGCCCTGATGGCCATACTGGCCCCTGCCCGAAGACGGAATCCCGCCGGGCCTTTGCGTCGCGCGGCGCCTTGCACAGTGCGCTATTGATTGCTCCCTGCTGTTGATGTGACACCGCCGTAGCGCGTGGCACTTTTTCCAGGAATCGCTAAACCATGAATACGGTGGATGCCAAACGGGTCCTCGAAACTGCGCTGATTTGCGCGCAGCAGCCGGTACCGTTGCGCGAGCTGCGCGTACTGTTTCACGATGCGCTGGGCTCTGACACACTCAAACAGCTGCTGCACGAATTGCAGCTGGAATGGACGCAACGCGGCGTTGAACTGGTTCAGGTGGCCACGGGCTGGCGGTTTCAGAGCCGCCCCGAGATGCGCGAGTATCTGGACCGACTGCACCCGGAAAAACCGCCGCGCTATACGCGAGCGACCATGGAGACGCTTGCGATCATTGCGTATCGCCAGCCGGTGACGCGAGGCGATATTGAGGACATCCGGGGGGTGACGGTCAACAGCCTGATCATCAAACAGCTGGAGGATCGCGGCTGGGTCGAGGTGATTGGCCACCGCGAGACCGTGGGGCGCCCGGCGCTGTTTGCGACCACGCGGCAGTTTCTGGACGACATGGGCCTGCAGTCGCTGGACCAACTGCCGGTCCTGGACGATCCGTCAGGAAATGCCAATGTGCTGGAAGCCATGGCAGCTGCGGCGCAAGGGGTCATAGAACCTGAGCCTGAGTTGGCGATGGCTGAGCCCGAGGTGGCAGCCCAGGATGACGCAGCACCGCTAGCGGCACCTGAGCCGCCGCCCACGCCGGTGAGAGACGATTTTTTTGAGAATGTGGAGACTGGTCTCCGCGATGACGATGCCGATGCCGATACCCAGGGCGGTATCCAGGGAAATACTTGATGAACGATTCGACCCCCGAAAACATGCCTGCCGAGCCAGATGCAGAATCAGGCGTGACCGCCAAGAAGCCTACGGCCAAACGTGCGCCCCGCAAGAAGGCGACACCGGCGATTGCCGTGGCAGATGCTGCGCCTGAATTGCAAGCGCTTGCGCAGCCTGAGCTCTTGGCGCCGCCTGTGGACCTCGCTCGGCCTGACGCGGCCGCCGATGCGGGTGCAGCCGTCGGGGCGGATGCTGCAGCGGCGCCGGCAGAAGCAGCAGAGGCCGGCAGGTCGGAAAATCGGAACGGGCGCCCAAACCACGGCGATTCCCGTCGGCAACCCCCTTCGCGCCAAGGCGGCGGAGCGCGCGGCAATCAGCGCAATCCCGGCCCGCTCGCCGTAGAGGGGTACCAGTTCGCCGATGTGGTGTCGGGGCGCTTCGATGAGGAAGAGGGTTCGGCAGACGCAGTCGCGCCCAAGCGCGTGTTGTTGCCCCAGGTAGAAACCCCCAAGCTTCACAAGGTGCTGGCCCAGGCCGGCTTGGGGTCGCGGTTGGAGATGGAGCAGCTCATTTTGGAAGGGCGCATCTCGGTAAACAACGAGCCCGCCCACATTGGTCAGCGCATCCAGTTTGGTGATCAGGTCAAGGTCAATGGAAAGCCCATTCGTTTCCGCATCGACCCACCGCCGGCTCGCGTGATTGCGTACCACAAGCCTGTCGGTGAGGTAGTGACCCACGACGATCCGCAGAACCGGCCTACCGTGTTCCGCAAGCTCCCGCGTTTGATGCAGGGCAAGTGGCAATCCGTAGGGCGTTTGGATCTGAACACCGAAGGGCTGCTGCTGTTCACGAGCTCTGGCGAGCTGGCCAACAAGCTGATGCACCCCCGTTTCGGTTTGGAGCGCGAGTATGCCGTGCGCGTGCTGGGCGCGCTGAGCAACGAAGAAAAGCAAAAGCTTCTGGACGGTGTGCGCCTGGACGATGGCATGGCCTCCTTTGGCTCCATTGAGGAGGGCGGCGGCGAGGGTTCAAACTGCTGGTACCGCGTCACGATTTCGGAAGGGCGTAACCGTGAAGTGCGCCGCATGCTGGAATCCGTGGGCCATGCCGTCAGCCGCCTGATTCGTATCCGCTACGGCGCCATGGTGTTGCCGCGCGGTCTCAAGCGCGGGGCATGGCTGGAGCTTGACGACAGTGATATCCGCGCGCTGGTCCGGGCTGCCGACGCTGGCGCGTCAGAAGGTGCGCCGCCGCGTGCTGAGGGCCCTGCAGGCGCAAACAGCGATGCTGGCGCCCGCAATGGTGACAAACGCCAGCGTGGCGGCCGCAATGCCTCCCGCGGCAACGGTGGCCCGCGCCGCGACGGATTCCCCACCCCTACCGGTGCGTTTGGCGGGCAAGGTCCTGCACGCGGACAAAAGCCGCGCCGTGAGGGCGGCGGCCAGGGGCAGGGGGGCCGCGGCGGTAACTCGGGGAGCAGCTCGCAACCTGACCCGATGAAGACTTCGGTCGGCTACATCGGCACAGACAGTCTGTCGCGCCAGCGCCAGGACAAGCGCCGTCCCGGTGGCGGCGGCAGCGGTAGCAGCGGCGGTGGCCCTCGGCGCGGTGGGCGTTGACACATCGACCTGCGGCAGCCCCGGTTAGAATCGAGGGCTTTGTCCGCTGGACAAACGAATCACAGCAACATCATTAATTCAGGAATTCAACATGGCAATCGAACGCACTCTCTCCATCATCAAGCCTGACGCAGTGGCCAAGAACGTCATCGGTCAGATCTACGCCCGCTTTGAAGCCGCTGGCCTGAAGGTTGTGGCTGCCCGCATGGTGCACCTGTCGCGTCTGGAAGCCGAGCAGTTCTACGGCGTGCACAAAGAGCGTCCTTTCTTCAAGGACCTGGTGGATTTCATGATCTCCGGCCCTGTGATGATCCAGGCCCTGGAAGGCGAAAACGCCATCCTCAAGAACCGCGAACTGATGGGCGCCACGGACCCCAAGAAGGCAGAAGCCGGCACCATCCGCGCTGACTTCGCAGACAGCATCGATGCCAATGCAGTGCATGGCTCTGACGCCGCGGAAACAGCTGCTGCGGAAGTTGCTTTCTTCTTCCCTGGCCTGAACGTTTACTCGCGTTGATATGGTGATCCCCATGCCTGTTCCCGCTGCGGGATGTCTGCGCCATGGGGAGCACTGCGCCCGACCTCATGGGAGGTCGGCGCGATGACCACGAATCTTCTGGAATTTGACCTCGACGGGCTCGCGGCTTTTTGCGAGCAACTGGGCGAGAAGCGGTTTCGCGCTACCCAGCTTTTTCGCTGGATTCATCAGCGTGGAGCGAGTCAATTTGATGCCATGAGCGATCTGGCCAAGGCCTTGCGCGACAAGCTCAAGGGCTGCGCCCGCGTCGAGGCTTTGCCGGTGATTTCCGAGCACATATCTTCGGACGGCACGGTGAAGTGGCTGTTCGACGTGGGTGACGGCAATGCGGTGGAGGCGGTGTTCATTCCTGAGGAAGATCGTGGGACGCTGTGTATCTCGTCCCAAGCCGGTTGTGCCGTCGGATGCCGTTTTTGCTCGACTGGTCACCAGGGGTTCAGCAGAAACCTGACCACCGGCGAGATCATTGCCCAGCTGTGGTTCGCTGAGCACTCTTTGCGCAAACGATTCAATTCGGAAGAGCGGGTGATCTCCAACGTTGTGATGATGGGGATGGGAGAGCCGTTGCAGAACTACACGGCGCTGGTTCCCGCGCTGCGTGCCATGCTGGACGATCACGGCTACGGGCTGTCGCGCCGACGGGTCACTGTGTCAACGTCAGGCGTCGTCCCGATGATGGATCGTTTGTCGCTGGATTGCCCGGTGGCGCTGGCGGTATCACTGCACGCGCCGAACGATCTGCTGCGGGACAACCTCGTGCCGCTCAATCGCAAGTACCCAATCCACGAACTGCTGGACGCTTGCAACCGCTATCTGGCGCACGCACCGCGCGACTTCATCACGTTTGAATACTGCATGTTGGATGGCGTCAATGACCAGTTGGAGCATGCGCAGCAGTTGATCGAGTTGGTCAGGCCAGCCCGGGGCGCTGGCGTGCGCTGCAAGTTCAACCTGATTCCTTTCAATCCATTTCCCGCGTCGGGGCTGCTGCGGTCGCCACAAAATCAAGTGTTGGCTTTTGCCAAAGTCTTGAGTGATGCGGGTATTGTCACGACGGTGCGCAAGACGCGCGGCGATGATATTGACGCTGCCTGCGGCCAATTGGCAGGGGACGTCAAAGACCGCACGCGGGCTGCCGAGCGTATGGCGAAGCAGCGCACAATCGTGCTCAAACCGGTGACTTGATCAACAAGCATTGGGGTTACCTTAAGGAGGCTCTACATGGTGGGTTTGGTTGGAAGCTGGCAGCAATGGGGCCGCTGGGCACTCATGGCATGTGGGGCTGCTGCCTGCATGGCGGCACTTCAAGGCTGCTCTACCAGTCCTGGCGCTGCGGTCACTGATTCCAATGCAGGGATCGTGACGCCCTCTGATGAGCCCGAGGGGCGGCGGCGCGCGCGCATCCGGCTTGAGCTGGCGTCCAACTATTTCGAGAATAACCAGACTGCGGTGGCCCTGGACGAGGTCAAGCAAGCGTTGGTGATAGACCCAACGTACGCGGACGCTTTCAACCTCCGTGGGCTGATTTATATGCGGCTGAACGATCTGGCCCAGGCGGACGACAGCTTCCGTCGTGCGCTTGCATTGCGCGGCGGGGATCCGAACCTTCTCCACAACTACGGATGGCTCCTTTGTCAGCAACAGAAGTTTGCGGATGCGGACCAGCATTTCGGGCGTGCTCTGGCCAATCCTGCGTATGCGGCGCGGGCCAAGACCCTCATGGCGCGTGGCCTTTGCCAGTCAAGCGCTGGCCAGTTTGTGGAAGCCGAGCAGTCGCTGCTCAAAGCGTATGAGCTCGACGCTGCCAATCCGGTAGTCGGATATCACCTGGCTGCACTGCTGCTGCGTCGCAATGAGCTCAACAGGGCGCAGTTTTACATCCGGCGGCTGAACAACGGACAGTTCGCCAATTCGGAATCGTTGTGGTTGGGGATCAAGGTGGAGCGTGCTCTGGGCGACTCCGTCGCCATGAGGCAATTGGCAGACCAGTTGCGCAAGCGGTTCCCGGAGTCACGGGAATTTGGTGCATACGAACGCGGGGCTTTCAATGAGTGAGGTTGTGGAAGGGGTAGCTACGGCGGGCGGTCTGCTGCGGGAAGCGCGTCAGGCGACCGGTATGCACATTGCCGCGTTGGCGGTGGCCTTGAAAGTACCCGTGAGCAAGCTTGAAGCGCTGGAAACTGACAACTACGCAGCGCTGCCCGATACGGTCTTCGTGAGGGCCCTGGCATCAAGTGTCTGCCGGACGCTCAAGGTGGATCCGGCACCCATTCTCTCCCTGCTGCCGCAAAGCCACAGCCCGCGCTTGTCTGCAGACAGTGCGGGGCTTAATGCTCCGGTCAAGGTCGGCGCGGGCAAGTCCTCGGGGTCGTCCGCATCCTTCTCGACGGGCTCCACCTCACGCTCTGTGACGGTTGTGGTGTTGGCGTTGTTGGCCGGAGCGTTGGTCGTCTTTTTCTTCCCACGCGAGCAGGGCGGATCCTTCATCCCGTCCGCCCGGGTCGCCTCTACGTCGGGCGATACCGCCGAGCCAGTGGCAATGGCACCGCAGACGCCAACGCAGGCCCCTGTGCCTGAGGCACTTCGTGCCAATTCGAATGATTCAGTCGCGGGCAAGGATGCTCCTTCACTTCAGTCAGCTACGAAGCTTGCGGGACCTGCGGCCGATGTCGTAGCTGCGCAAGCCGCTTCGCCCTTGGGTGCAGCAAGCGAAGCAACCAATGCCGCGGCGGCCACATCAGGCACGTTGGTATTGCGTGCGCGAAGCCAGTCATGGGTGCAGGTCAAGGATGCGTCCGGTACCGTGGTGCTGCAGCGGAATCTCGCCGCGGACGAGTCCGTCTCCGTCAACGCCCCGGCGCCGCTGGCTGTGGTGGTGGGGCGGGCGGACGCCACCGAAGTGTTCGTGCGCGGCAAACCTTTTGATTTGGCGGGCGTGTCGCGCGAGAACGTCGCCCGCTTCGAGGTGAAATAGTGCAAAAGCTTCCAGTTGAATTCGGGCCCGTAGCGGTGGCCTCGCCTCTGCCCCGGCGCTCCCGTCAGGCCAAGGTGGTTTGGGGTTCGCGGATCGTGACAGTCGGTGGCGATGCGCCGGTGCGCGTGCAGTCCATGACCAACACGGACACAGTGGACGCGATTGGTACGGCCATCCAGGTCAAGGAGTTGGCACAAGCGGGCTCCGAGTTTGTTCGCATTACCGTCAATACCCCGGAGGCTGCTGCGGCGGTGCCCTACATCCGGGAACAGCTGGACCGCATGGGTGAGAGCGTGCCGCTGGTGGGTGACTTCCATTACAACGGCCACCGCTTGCTGACGGACTTCCCGGACTGTGCGCAGGCGCTTTCGAAATATCGCATCAATCCAGGAAATGTGGGCAAAGGCGACAAGAGGGATCGTCAATTTGGGCAGATGATCGAAGCGGCGATCCGCTGGGACAAGGCTGTGCGCATCGGTGTGAACTGGGGCAGTCTGGACCAGGAATTGTTGGCTGATCTCATGGACGTCAATAGCCGGCGCGCCTCTCCTTGGGAAGCACGCCAAGTCATGTACGAGGCACTCATCACTTCCGCGATCGAGTCGGCCCGGCGAGCCGAAGAGATGGGCCTGGATGGGAATCAGATCATCCTGTCTTGCAAGGTGAGCGGCGTGCAAGACCTGATCTCGGTGTATCGCGAGTTGGCCCGGCGATGCGACTATGCATTGCACCTGGGACTTACAGAAGCTGGGATGGGCACCAAAGGCACGGTGGCCTCTGCTGCTGCCCTGTCGGTTCTGTTGCAGGAAGGGATCGGTGACACGATCCGCGTCTCTCTAACGCCCCAGCCCGGCGAAGCTCGCACCCAAGAAGTGGTGGTGGCGTCCGAGATACTGCAGGCCTTGGGTCTGCGCGTTTTTGTGCCCAGCGTCACTGCATGCCCGGGATGCGGCCGCACCACCAGCACGACTTTTCAGGAGCTCGCCAAACAAATTGACGACTTCCTGCGTGCCCAGATGCCGGTGTGGCGCGTGCGGTACCCCGGAGTGGAGAGCTTGCGTGTGGCAGTCATGGGATGCATCGTGAATGGTCCTGGCGAGAGCAAACACGCCGACATCGGCATCAGCCTGCCGGGCACGGGCGAGGCGCCGGCCGCTCCTGTGTTCATTGATGGCGAGAAGGCACTGACCCTGCGGGGTGACAACATCGCCACGGAATTCCATCAAATTGTCGAGCAGTACATCGAGAAGCGCTTTGGCGCTGCGGTGACTGCGAGCTGACATCGCACGACGTGTGCTTCACGCAGTCGCGTGGAGTGCACCTCAATGCCGCCCTATCGCTAGATCCAAGAAAAGAACATTTGTGAGCAACGAAAAAAGCGCTGTTTCATCCAAGCCGGAAAAGTTGGTGGCCGTGAAGGGCATGAACGACATCCTCCCGCCAGAGTCTGCGCGGTGGGAATGGCTCGAGGCGAAAGTGCGTGCCCTGATGGCGCGCTATGCCTATCGCAACATCCGGACCCCCATCGTCGAACCCACTCCATTGTTCGTGCGTGGTCTTGGCGAGGTGACGGACATCGTCGAAAAAGAGATGTATTCGTTCGAGGATCGGCTCAATGGCGAGCAACTGACCTTACGCCCTGAGGCGACAGCCGGCGTGGTGCGCGCCGTAGCGGAGCACTCGTTGCTTTATGACGGAGGCAAACGGCTCTACTACATGGGACCGATGTTTCGCCATGAGCGCCCACAACGCGGGCGCTATCGCCAGTTCCACCAGATCGGCGCTGAAGCTCTGGGTTTCTCCGGCGCGGAAGTCGATGCTGAATTGATTTTGTTGGCTCAGTCGTTGTGGCGAGAACTGGGGCTGCAACACGTGCGCCTGGAGCTCAACAGCCTGGGTGAGCCCGACGAGCGCAAGGCCCACCGCGCAGCGTTGATTGCTTATTTTGAAGCGAACGCTGCAGTGCTTGATGAGGAGGCCCGGCGCCGTTTGCACAGCAATCCCCTGCGCATTCTCGACACCAAGAACCCGGCTATGCAGGGTTTGGTAGAGACTGCGCCTCGCCTGATCGATTTTCTGGGGGCGAAGTCCCTTGCGCACTTCGATGCGGTCAAATCCATCCTCACAGCCAACGGAGTTCCCTGGACTGTCAATCCCCGATTGGTACGTGGCATGGACTACTACAACCTCACAGTGTTTGAGTTTGTCACGGATCAATTGGGCTCTCAGGGCACGATCTGCGGTGGCGGCCGCTATGACTACCTGATCGAGCAGATCGGTGGCAAGCCCGCTCCCGCAGTGGGGTGGGCACTGGGTGTGGAGCGTGTGCTCGAGCTTTTGAAAGAGCAAACCCATGCGGTGCCAGCGCTCGCACCCGACGTTTATGCGGTGATTCCCAATGTCGCTGCTTTGCCCACTGCGGTGAGCACGATAGAGCGCCTCCGTGCGCTGGGAGTGAGTGTGCAAATGCACGCTACCCCGGCAGGAGGGGAGGGCATGGGGAGCATGAAATCCCAGTTCAAGAAGGCCGACGCGAGCGGCGCACCTTACGCGCTCGTCTTTGGCGACGATGAACTTTCCAGAGGCATGGTCGTGGTCAAGTCGCTTCGCGACGGCGCAGGGGGGGCTCAGGCAGAGCATCCGCTCAATGCTGTCTCCGACTGGGCGCCCACCCTACAATCCAAAAGGTAAACCGAATACACGCCATGGCAAATCACCTCGATCTTGAAGAACAAGAACAGCTTGACCAACTCAAGCATTTTTGGAATACCTGGGGCACCTTGATCAGCTCGGTGCTGATTGTGGTCGCAGGTTCGTTAGCCGCCTGGAACGGCTATCAGTATTGGCAGAACCGTCAGGCGGGGCAAGCTGCAGCGCTTTTCGATGCAGTGGATGTAGCCGCACGGTCTGGAGACCAAGCGCGAGTAACTCAAGCTTTTGGGGACCTCAAAGCGAAGTACGCGGGCACCACGCAGGCTGCGCAAGCTGGGCTGACGTTGGCGAAAATTTCGGTAGACGCGGGCAATGCCGATGCTGCCAAGGAATCGCTTGGCTGGGTGGCAGAGCATGCGCGCGACGACGGCCTCAAAGCACTCGCCAAGCTGCGCCTTGCCAGTGTGCTGATGGATCAGAAGAACTACGACGACGCGCTCAAGCAGCTTGCTGGTAGTCCCCCTGTCGAGTTTGAAGCGGTCTTTGCGGATCGCAAGGGCGACATTCTGGTGCTTCAGGACAAGCGCGCAGAGGCGATTGCAGAGTACACCAAGGCCTATAAAGCGTTTGAGGAAGGCGTTGAATACCGCCGCCTTGTTGAAATTAAATTGGGCGCGCTGGGTGTTGCGCCCCAGAGCGTGGTTATCGCGGCAACCACCGCGCCTTCGGAAGGGGCGAAGTGATCATGGTGCGCAACCTCAGCAATAGCCTTCAAGGTGGGCTGCCCTTCGTGCGAGCCGTGTCATCCGTGGTGCTGTTGGCCACTTTGGCGGGATGCTCCCTTTGGAACAGCGGCAGTGCAAAGCCGGTCCCTGGAGACCTTGGGGCCAATGTGGCCGTTTTGGGCGTGCGTCAGGCATGGACTGCCCGCATCGGCACGGTCAGCGGAATGCCTCTGGACATTCACACAGCTGGCAACGTAGTCACCCTGGCCTCGGCCGATGGTGTCGTGGCGGCTGTGGATGCGCGCACGGGCGGAGATGTGTGGCGCACCGCGCTGGGTGAGCCTTTGTCTGCAGGTGTCGGAAGCGACGGCAAGTCTGCCGCTGTGGTTTCCCGTACCAACGCGCTGATTCTGCTGGAATCTGGGCGCGAGCGTTGGCGCCAGCCGTTGGCGGCTCAGGTGTTCACTCCGCCGCTGGTGGCGGGCGGTCGTGTCTTTGTACTGTCCGCCGATCGGTCCGTTGCTGCTTATGACGGCGCCACAGGCCGCAGGCTCTGGAATCAGCAACGGCCAGGTGAAGCGCTGGTTTTGCGTCAGGCTGGCTTGATGCTGGCTGTTGGCGATACCCTGGTGGTCGGATTTTCCGGACGTATGGTGGGCCTGAATCCCGACAATGGAAGCGTTCGATGGGAGGCTCCGCTGGGCAGCTCGCGTGGTACCAATGATGTAGAGCGCTTGGTGGAACTGGTGGGGCGCGCGACCCGCATCGGCGATAGCGTTTGTGCTCGAGCCTTCCAAGCTGCGGTGGGCTGTGTGAACGCTGCCCGGGGATCGACGGTCTGGACACAACCTGCCAGTGGGGCTGAGGGCGTACACGGCGATGGTGATGCAGTATTCGGTTCTGAAAGCAATGGTTCTGTGATCGCATGGCGCCGCAGCGACGGGTCGCGTCTGTGGGCTACCGACAGGCTCAAGCACCGCAGACTGACTGCACCGCTGCTCTTGGGCCGGTCGGTGGTTGTCGGCGACGAAAGCGGCTTGGTGCATTTGCTCTCCCGTGCGGACGGTACGCCGCTCAATCGTGTTGCCACGGACGGGTCTGGCATTGCCGCAGCGCCAGTCGTGGCGGCAGATACGCTGGTCGTAGTGACGCGCAATGGTGGGGTCTACGGATTCCGTCCTGATTGATTGATCGGTCGTATTCAATGAAGCCAGTTATCGCCCTCGTGGGGCGTCCGAACGTCGGTAAATCGACGCTTTTCAATCGTCTCACCAAGTCGCGTGATGCCATCGTTGCTGACTTTGCAGGGCTGACACGAGATCGGCACTATGGCAATGGCAAGCAGGGCAAGCACGAGTACATCGTCATCGACACTGGAGGTTTCGAGCCTGACGCAGCCAGCGGCATTTATCGTGAAATGGCGAAGCAGACCCAGCAGGCGGTCGCCGAAGCGGACGTAGTCGTTTTTGTCGTGGACGCGCGGGCGGGTGTTTCTGCGCAGGACCATGACATTGCCAAATACTTGCGCAGGCTGAGCAAGCCGTGCGTGCTGGTGGCGAACAAGGCCGAGGGCATGCTGGAAGGTGTGCAGCTCGCCGAGTTTTATGAGTTGGGCCTCGGCGAGGTCTTCCCGGTCTCGGCGGCGCACGGCCAAGGTATCCGTGGCCTTGTGGACGTGGCGCTCGAGCCTTTGCAGCTGCCCGATCCCGACGATGCAGATGCCGAAGTAGACAAGAGCGTGATCAAGCTGGCGGTGGCGGGGCGGCCAAACGTCGGCAAGTCAACACTGATCAATACGTGGCTGGGTGAGGAACGGTTGGTCGCCTTCGACATGCCTGGAACGACCCGCGACGCGATTACCGTGCCTTTCGAGCGCAATGGACAGCGCTTTGAATTGGTAGATACCGCCGGTTTGCGACGCAAAGGCAAAGTCTTCGAAGCCATCGAGAAATTTTCGGTGGTCAAGACGCTGCAGGCTATTGAGTCTGCGAATGTGGTGCTGCTCCTCCTCGATGCCACGCAGGGTGTCACCGACCAGGATGCTCACATCGCAGGCTATATCCTGGAGAGCGGTCGCGCGGTAGTGCTAGCGGTAAACAAGTGGGATGCGGTAGACGACTATCAGCGCCAGCTTTTGGAGCGTTCCATTGAGACCCGGCTGGCCTTCCTGAAGTTTGCTGCAATGCACTTCATTTCGGCGAAGAAGCGCCAGGGATTGGGCCCTCTATGGGCGTCAATTGCTCAAGCGCACAAGTCAGCGACCTGCAAGATGTCCACGCCTGTACTCACTCGCCTCTTGTTGGAGGCTGTACAGTTCCAAAGTCCGAAGCGCGCGGGGATGTTCCGCCCCAAGATGCGGTATGCGCACCAGGGTGGCATGAACCCGCCGGTGATCGTTATTCATGGAAATTCTCTGGAACATGTGACGGACGCCTATAAGCGTTTCCTGGAAGGGCGCTTTCGCAAAGAGTTCGATTTGGTCGGCACTCCTCTGCGCATCGAGATGAAAACTTCCCACAATCCCTTCGCGGATAGGGATGATGCCTGATTGAAAGGCCGGGGTGTGAAAGGGCCATGCGCTGCACGGATGGCGCGGCTCTTTTCGTGTGGTAAGGTGCTGGTTTACAACAACATCTTTGAACACGGAGAATATCGTGAGCAATAAAGGCCAGCTTTTGCAAGACCCTTTCCTGAACGCCCTGCGTCGGGAGCATGTGCCGGTTTCCATTTATTTGGTAAACGGCATAAAACTCCAGGGGCAAATCGAATCTTTCGACCAGTATGTGGTGTTGCTGCGCAATACGGTCACCCAAATGGTCTACAAGCACGCAATCTCCACCATCGTGCCGGGTCGCGCAGTCAACTTTTCTACTGCCGAAACCCCGGATGCGGACAGCAATAACGCCTGAGTTGTTACTCCGATCTGATTGCTGCTTCTTGCCCCTACGGCGCGAGAGGACCCTCTGCCTTGAGTAGTTCGACGACCTCTTCTCCGCCGGGTGGCACACCCGTGCTGCTCGTGGGGGTAGACTTTGGTCTTCCCCATTTTGACGGTGATCTCGAGGAGTTGGGCTTGCTGTCGCAAACTGCGGGTATGAATCCCGTGGCGAGGATGACTTGCAAGCGCAAGGCGCCCGATGCAGCGCTTTTTGTGGGCAGCGGCAAGGCCGACGAGATACGAACCCTGGCGCAAATGCATGGCGCCTCCGAGGTTCTTTTTGACCAGTCGCTGAGCCCTGCGCAGCAGCGCAACCTTGAGCGTCATCTTGAGCTTCCGGTCAATGACCGTACCCTTCTGATCCTTGAGATCTTTGCGCAGCGCGCGCGCAGCCATGAGGGCAAGCTCCAGGTGGAGCTTGCTCGGCTTCATTATTTAAGCACCCGGCTGGTTCGACGCTGGTCCCATTTGGAGCGTCAAACCGGGGGCATCGGTGCCCGTGGCGGTCCTGGCGAAAAGCAGATTGAGCTGGATCGCCGGATGATCAGCGACGCCATCAAACGGACGCGCGAGCGCCTCGTAAAGGTCAAGCGTCAAAGGTCCACCCAGCGCAGGCAGCGGGAGCGGCGAGAGACCTTCAATATCTCTCTGGTGGGGTATACCAACGCAGGGAAGTCCACGCTTTTCAATGCGTTGGTGAAGGCGCGAGCCTATGCAGCCGACCAGCTCTTTGCGACGCTCGATACGACAACGCGGCAGCTGTATTTGGGTGATGCCGGGCGATCCGTGTCGCTGTCGGACACAGTGGGTTTTATTCGCGATCTACCGCATGGCTTGGTGGATGCCTTCCAGGCCACGTTGCAGGAAGCTGTGGATGCCGACCTGCTGCTACACATTGTCGATGCTTCCAATCCCGGTTTTCCGGAGCAGATGGCCCAAGTGCAGAAAGTACTGCACGAGATCGGTGCGGCTGACGTTCCCCAGATACTGATCTTCAATAAGCTCGATTCACTGGCGCCCGAGCAGCGCCCGTCGGTTCTGCAGGATCACTATGACGTGGACGGGCAGATGCTTCCGCGGCTGTTTGTGAGTGCACGGTCCGGCGAAGGCTTGGATGCACTTCGCGGTTCGCTTGCGTCCACAGTCGTCGCTGCCGCGCAGGAAAACATGACCCCTGATGCCGCCATTGAATTGCCAGGGGATTTGGCCTGATTGGGCACAATGCCGGCATTACCAACGCCACCAGAGAACCAGAGACTTTGCGTATGACTTTTCAAAAACGCACCCTACGCTGGGCTTCGCTGCCAGACCGTGTACGGGGCATGTTCAATCTGAACGACCCTCGATGGGGGCGTGGTGACGACAATAAACCCGATGACACTGTCCGGCCTGATGACCGGCCAGCGAGTCAGCCGTCTGGCAACAGAGGAGGCGACCAGCGTCCCAACAACGGCCAGCCCCCCGATCTCGACGAGCTCTGGCGCGATCTCAATCGAAAACTGGGTGGGCTATTTGGCGGAAAAAATGGCGGAGGCCGTGGTTCCGGCGGCGGTTCGGGCGGCGGCTTTCAGCCAGACATGAAGAGCGCTGGTGTGGGTGTTGGTTTGATTGCTGGGATCGCCTTTGTCATCTGGATGGGGACGGGTTTCTTCATCGTGCAGGAAGGCCAGCAAGCCGTTATTACCCAGTTCGGGAAGTACAAGAGCACGGTAGGGGCGGGCTTCAACTGGCGCCTGCCTTATCCCATCGAGCGCCACGAATTGGTTTTTGTCACGCAGATCCGGTCTGCGGATGTGGGACGCGATACCGTCATCAAGAGCACGGGCTTGCGCGAGTCTGCAATGCTCACGGAAGACGAGAACATCGTCGAAATCAAGTTTGCCGTGCAATACCGCTTGAGCGACGCCCGTGCTTGGCTGTTCGAGAGCAAAAATCCCTCGGACGCCGTGGTGCAGGCCGCTGAAACGGCGGTGCGTGAGGTTGTAGGCAAGATGCGTATGGACACGGCATTGGCCGAGGAGCGCGACCAGATTGCGCCGCGGGTACGCGCACTCATGCAAACGATCCTTGATCGGTACAAGGTAGGCGTTGAGGTGGTCGGCATCAACCTGCAGCAGGGAGGCGTTCGGCCGCCCGAACAAGTACAAGCGTCGTTTGACGACGTTTTGAAAGCAGGGCAAGAGCGGGAACGCGCCAAAAACGAAGCCCAGGCGTATGCCAACGACGTGATTCCGCGCGCCGTTGGTTCTGCATCGCGGTTGAACGAGGAAGCGGCTGCTTATAAAGCCCGCATCGTGGCGCAGGCACAGGGTGATACACAGCGCTTCACGTCCGTTTTGGCGGAATACCAAAAAGCGCCGCAAGTCACGCGTGATCGCATGTACCTGGAAGCCATGCAACAGATCTACGGCAGCGTGACCAAGGTCTTGGTGGAGTCACGCCAAGGTTCCAATCTGCTTTATCTACCGCTCGACAAAATCATGCAGAGCGTGGCCAGCGGCTCGCAGGACGCGGCGGCTGCGAGCCCCGCGACACCGGTGGCTCCTCCGGCCGCTGTGCCCCCGTCCACCTTTTCGAATGACCCTCGGGCGCGCGACAGCAGTCGCACCCGTGATCGTGAATCTCGCTAGGAGCTGCTCGTGAACAGAGTTGGATTTATTGCAACCACCCTGCTGGTGGTGCTTGCCCTCATGAGCTCCATGCTTTTCGTGGTGGACCAGCGGCAGTTTGGTGTGTTGTATGCGCTAGGCCAGATCAAAGAAGTCATCACCGAGCCGGGGCTCAACTTCAAGTTGCCTCCGCCCTTTCAGAATGTGTCGTACATCGACAAGCGTCTCTTGACACTGGACAGCAGTGACACCGAGCCGATGCTGACAGCGGAAAAGCAGCGCGTCGTAATCGACTGGTACGTGCGCTGGCGCATTTCGGAGCCCACCGAGTACATCCGCAATGTGGGGCTTGATGAAAGTTCTGGCGCAATGCAGCTCAATCGCGTGGTGCGCAATGCGTTCCAGGAAGAGATCAACAAGCGTACGGTGAAAGACCTGCTGTCCCTCAAGCGCGAAGCGCTGATGGCCGACGTCAAGCGCGAGGTCCTGGAAACAGTTCGTGGTGCCAAGCCTTGGGGCGTAGACGTCGTGGATGTGCGAATCACCCGGGTCGACTACGTTGAAGCCATCACCGAATCTGTCTATCGCCGTATGGAGGCCGAGCGCAAGCGCGTAGCCAACGAGCTGCGTTCTACAGGCGCCGCCGAGGGTGAAAAAATCCGCGCGGATGCAGACCGCCAGCGTGAAATCACAATTGCAAATGCGTACCGCGATGCACAAAAGATCAAGGGCGAGGGAGACGCTGAAGCAGCGCGAATTTATGCCGAGGCGTTTGGCCGTGATCCCCAGTTTGCGCAGTTTTATCGGAGCTTGGAGGCTTACAAGCTGAGCTTCAATAAGAAGAGCGATGTGATGGTGCTGGATCCGTCGTCCTCGGAGTTCTTCAAGACCTTCCGCGGTGGAACGTCGGCGGCTGCGCCTGCTGCTGCCCGTAAGTAATCTTGTCGGACTGCCCTTGCGCTTGCTGTCGTCTGCCCATTCGTGAGTTCTGAGAGCCTGTGGGCAGCGCTTGCGCTGGTCCTTGTGATCGAAGGATTGTTGCCTTTTCTTTCGCCGCAAGCCTGGCGGCGGGCGGTCGGCCAGATCGCGCAATTGCAGGACGGTCAGATCCGTTTCTTTGCCCTGTTGGCCATCTTGGCTGGTTTGGCAATGTTCTGGTTCTGACTCCCTTCTATCGTGTTCAGCAGGATGTCTGTCGGGGCCCTTCTCGGCTCCCGGTAGAATCGCGGTTTTAACAGCCTCCCCTTTTCTCCATGTCTGCTTGGGTCCTGCCGGATCACATTGCCGATGTCTTGCCGTCCGAAGCGCGGCACATCGAAGAATTGCGTCGCGGGCTGCTTGATACAGCCCGTTGTTATGGCTATGAACTGGTCATGCCGCCGTTGTTGGAGCATCTTGAATCCTTGCTGACGGGCACGGGCGAAGCGCTGGATCTGCAAACGTTCAAACTTGTAGATCAATTGTCCGGCCGGTCCATGGGGCTGCGGGCGGACACGACTCCCCAGGTTGCTCGCATTGACGCACATTTGCTCAACCGCCAAGGTATTACGCGCCTGTGTTATTGCGGCCCGGTCTTACACACGCGCCCTGACAGGCCCCATGCCACCCGCGAGCCACTGCAGTTCGGTGCAGAAATCTATGGACACGCGGGGCTTGAAGCCGACCTCGAAGCGTTGCAGCTGGCTCGTGAGTGCCTGCGCGTAGCAGATGTTCAAGATACGACGGTCGATCTGGCGGACGTGCGGGTCGTGGGCAGCCTGCTGCGAGGTGTAGCGCCGGATGCCCAAGTGCTCGCAGCGATCCATGCGGCACTGGCAGCCAAAGACACGGGCGAGTTGGCGGTGCTGACCCGCGATTTCCCGCGGGATTCGCGCGAAGGCCTTATGGCATTGCCGCACCTGTATGGAGATCAGAGTGTGTTGGTTGAGGCGGAAAAAGTGCTCCAGCGCTTTTCTGATGTGCCTCGTCTGCTATCAAATTTGAAGTGGCTGGCATCTCGTCTTGATGGGGCCACTGTTACCTTCGACTTGGCTGACTTGCGCGGCTACGCGTACTACAGCGGCGCGCGCTTTGCAATCTATGCTCCCAACGCAAGTGATGCGCTGGTGCGGGGTGGGCGTTATGACGAAGTTGGCGCCGTATTCGGCCGCAATCGCCCGGCTGCGGGTTTCAGCCTGGACATCAAGCAAGTAGTAAGCGTGGTGTTGCCCCGCGCGTTGAAAGCCGCTATTCGGGCGCCATGGGGCGAAGCTTCTGACGTCAACGCGGCCATCGCGCAGTTGCGCGCAGCAGGGGAGACCGTCGTGTGTGTATTGCCGGGGCATGAGAGCGAAGTGGACGAGTTTCACTGCGACCGGGAACTAGTGCGGGTTGCGGACCGGTGGGTCGTGCAGGCTGTTTAAGCAATTGAATATTGAAGTGGGTTTGAGATGAAAGCAACCAAAGGTCGCAACGTAGTAGTGGTCGGAACGCAGTGGGGCGACGAGGGCAAAGGCAAGTTGGTCGATTGGCTGACCGAGAGCGCTCAGGGCGTCGTGCGCTTCCAAGGGGGCCACAACGCGGGTCACACACTGGTGATCAACGGCGTGAAAACTGCGCTGCATCTGATCCCCAGCGGCATCATGCGCCCCGGTGTGAAGTGCTACATCGGCAACGGCGTGGTCTTGTCGGCGGCCAAGCTCTTCGAAGAAATTGAAGGCCTTGAGAAGGCGGGGGTTGAGGTGCGCTCGCGCCTGCGCATCAGCGAGGCGTGCCCGCTGATTTTGCCTTTCCACGCCGCAATCGATGTTGCGCGGGAAGCGGCGCGTGAACAAGGCGGGACTGAAAAAATCGGCACGACAGGCCGTGGTATCGGCCCGGCCTACGAGGACAAAGTTGCACGCCGCGCGCTGCGTGTGCAGGATCTGAAATACCCCGAGCGCTTCGCCGCCAAGTTGCGCGAGTTGCTTGATTTGCACAACCACGTACTCACTACGTACCTCGGTTCGGCCTCATTCGTCTTTGGAGACGGTCTGAAGCAGTACATCCAGGACGGCAAGGTGCAATTTGACATCGTGTATGCAGAGGCCATGCGCCACGCTGAGTTGCTCAAGCCCATGATGGCGGATGTCTCTCGCGAGTTGAACGAAGCGAATCGCGCAGGTGCCAATCTGCTGTTTGAAGGTGCGCAGGGCACCTTGCTCGACGTAGACCATGGTACCTACCCGTACGTTACATCAAGCAACTGCGTGGCAGGCAACGCAGCAGCAGGTTCGGGCGTGGGCCCAGGAATGCTGCACTACATCCTTGGGATTACAAAAGCCTATTGCACGCGTGTTGGTGGAGGACCTTTCCCTACCGAACTGGATTGGGAAGTCCCCGGTACGCCTGGTTATCACATGAGCACCGTGGGCGCTGAAAAGGGCGTAACCACGGGGCGCAGCCGCCGCTGCGGCTGGTTTGACGCGGCACTGCTCAAGCGCAGCGCCCAGGTCAATGGTCTTTCGGGCTTGTGTATCACTAAACTTGACGTGCTCGACGGTCTGGAAGAACTGCTGCTGTGCACTGGCTACGAACTCGACGGTGAGCACATTGACCTGCTGCCCATGGGAGCTGAAGACATCGCCCGCTGCACTCCGATCTACGAGGCACTGCCCGGTTGGAGTCAATCCACTGTGGGCGTCACGGACTATTCCAAGCTCCCTCAGAGCGCGCGCAACTATCTGGAGCGCATCGAGCAGGTCACTGGTGTGCCGATCGCCATGATTTCGACCAGCCCGGATCGGGATCACACGATCATGATGCGCCACCCTTACGTTGCCGACTGATCTGACGACACGAGTCTCTTATATAAGCAGGAGCTATTTCATGTTGACTGAAGACGGCAAGCACCTTTACGTGAGCTACGACGAGTACCACAGCCTGATTGAGAAGCTGGCGCTCAAGGTGCATCAGTCCGAGTGGGAATTCGACACGATTCTGTGCCTCGCTCGCGGCGGCTTGCGCCCCGGAGACATTCTCAGCCGCATTTTCGACAAGCCGCTGGCCATCATGTCTACCAGTTCTTACCGTGCGGAGGCTGGGACGGTACAAGGCCATTTGGACATTGCGAGGTTCATCACAACACCCAAAGGCGAGATCGCAGGCAAGGTCCTGTTGGTGGATGACCTTGCAGACTCGGGTCACACATTGCACGCTGTGATCAACATGCTGAAGACTAACTATGCCCCCATCACCGAACTGCGTAGCGCGGT